>NC_017067.1:0-3989480 GCF_000284615.1 Marinobacter nauticus ATCC 49840
TTTCCCACAGGACTGAACCCCGGGTTTGCACAAGCTTCTGTGAATAACTTTTTTTCAGGCATTTTCTGTACACAAGGCTGTAGATATGTCTGAAACAATATGAAAACTATGAAGAAAAGTTTCCACAGGGTGTTTATGACAAAGGTTTCCGGCCTTTTACTGAAGGCTCGTGCAGGTTAGAATCTCCGGTCACTTCAGGCACCGGTTGGCGTTGGTTTAACGGTGCCTTATCAGTCAGGTTTTCGGGAGCAGGCGGTCGTGCCGAACAGTATGTGGCATCAATGTCTTGAAGTACTCCGGGATGAGTTTCCCGCACAGCAGTTCAATACCTGGTTGAGGCCCCTTCAGTCTGATCACCGGGAAGGGCAGCTCATGCTGTTTGCCCCGAACCGGTTTGTGATGGACTGGGTCAACGAAAAATACCTTCGCCGTATAGAAGAAGTATTGAAGGATCTGAATGGTGGTCAGGCGCCACGAGTCATGATGAAAGTGGGCTCTGCGCCCAAGCCCACAGATCCGGTGGTTCGCTCCGAAGTGGCGCCGCCGGTCCGGGTCTCGGAAGAAACCGAGCAGACCGTTACGGAAGAAGAAAGAAGTGTTGCGGCTACTGTTGCGGATTCAGCACCAAGAGCGATGTCTGCGCCGGCACCCAAGGCCCAGGCCGAGCGCCGTCCGGTGCAGGTAGAAGGTGATATCAAACACCAGAGTTTTCTTAACGAAACCTTTACCTTCGATACCTTTGTCGAGGGTAAATCGAACCAGCTGGCCCGGGCTGCCTCCATGCAGGTGGCGGAAAACCCCGGTGGTGCCTACAACCCGCTGTTTCTTTATGGCGGCGTGGGCCTGGGTAAAACTCACCTGATGCATGCCATTGGCAATGAGATTGTGCGTCGCAACCCGCGCGCGAAGGTAGCCTATCTGCGTTCGGAACGGTTTGTGGCCGACATGGTCAAGGCACTGCAGCTGAATGCCATCAATGAGTTCAAACGCTATTACCGGTCGGTGGATGCGCTGCTGATTGACGATATCCAGTTTTTTGCCCGCAAGGAACGCTCTCAGGAGGAGTTTTTCCACACCTTTAATGCGCTGCTTGAAGGTGGCCAGCAGGTGATCGTGACCTGTGACCGTTTCCCGAAAGAAATCTCTGATATGGAGGAGCGGCTGAAATCCCGCTTTGGCTGGGGCCTGACGGTGATGGTCGAGCCTCCGGAACTGGAAACACGGGTGGCGATCCTGATGAAGAAGGCGGAACAGGCCAATGTGAAACTCAGCAGCGAGGCCGCGTTCTTTATTGCACAGAAAATCCGGTCAAACGTTCGTGAGCTTGAAGGGGCGCTGCGTCTGGTGATAGCGAATGCTCACTTCACTGGCTCAGAGATTACCCCGCCGTTTATCCGTGAGAGCCTCAAGGATCTCCTGGCCCTGCATGAAAAGCAGGTGAGCATCGATAATATCCAGCGAACGGTGGCTGAGTACTACAAGATCAAGGTGGCGGATCTGCTGTCCAAACGCCGCACTCGCACAGTCACCCGGCCGCGCCAGGTGGCTATGTCCCTGGCCAAGGAACTGACCAACCATAGCCTGCCGGAGATTGGCGACGCGTTCGGTGGGCGTGACCACACCACCGTTCTGCATGCCTGTAAAAAGATTGTTGAATTGCAGGAAACCGATCCAGGTATCCGTGAGGATTATCAGAATTTTATGAGATTGCTGACCACCTGATTGAAGGTGGCCCGTACGAACAACACATACATTCACTTCCGATAACTGAAGCCGAGTGCCATGAAACTGACCATCAGCCGTGAATCACTGATCACCCCGCTGCAAAGCATCGCGGGCGTTGTGGAAAAGAAACAGACCATGCCGGTGTTGTCCAACGTCCTGCTGGAAGCGGAAGACAATACGCTGACACTGACCGGTACCAATATGGAAGTGGAGCTGGTGGCTCGGGTAGCACCAGTCCATGTGGATCAGCCTGGTCGTATCACGGTTCCGGCGCGGAAGTTGGCGGATATCTGTCGGGCCCTGGGGGATGAGGCGCCTATCGATCTGGCACTGGAAGGCGATCGTCTGCATCTGCGCGCCGGAAATTCCCACTTCACCCTGTCGACGCTGCCGGCGGAGCACTTTCCCAATGTCGAAGATGAGCCGGAAAGCTTCCGTCTGGCATTGCCACAGAAAGAGCTCGGTCGCATGCTGGATGCCACTGCGTTCGCCATGGCCCAGCAGGATGTGCGTTATTACCTGAACGGGTTGTTGCTGGAAGTGGATGTGAATCATGCCCGGGTTGTGGCTACCGATGGTCATCGTCTGGCCATGGCCCAGTTCGATCTGGATACCGGGTGTCCAGAGTTGCGGCAGGTTATTGTGCCTCGTAAAGGTGTGCTGGAGCTGGCCCGGCTTCTGGATGATGAAGAATCGCCGGTTACGCTAGTCATCGGTGACAATCATCTGCGGGCGACGGTGGGCAGCTATACCTTTACCTCCAAGTTGATTGAAGGCAAGTTCCCGGATTACAACCGGGTGATCCCGCGGGGCGGCGACAAGACCGTACTGGCTGATCGTTCAACGCTGAAAAGTACCCTGCAGCGGGCGGGCATTCTGTCTCACGAGAACATCCGTGGTGTGCGTCTGAACCTTTCTCCCAACCAGTTGCAGGTGTTCGCCAATAACCCTGACCAAGAACAGGCCGAAGATGCCTTGCCGGTGGAGTATCAGGGCGAATCACTGCAGATCGGGTTTAATGTAGGCTATCTGGTAGATGTCATGAATGCACTGGATGATGACCAGGTGAAGATTACGTTGTCGAATCCCAACAGCAGTGCGCTGATTGAGGCTCAGAACGACAACCGTTGCCTGTATGTTGTCATGCCGATGCGACTGTAATCAGGTTTGGAGGGCTCTATGGGTGCTGTAACGAATGGAATCAAAGGCGCGTTCAGGATCGGTCAAACCCTGTCTGTGCTTGGCCGCACCGGGGTAAACTGGGTTCGGGGCGATCGGCCCCCTGCCCCGAAACTGTTGAGGCAGACCTTCGAAAGCCTGGGCGCAACCTACATCAAGCTGGGACAATTTATTGCCAGCTCGCCGACCTTTTTCCCCAAGGAGTATGTGGAGGAGTTCCAGTTCTGCCTCGACAAGACCCCGAGCCTTCCCTTCAGCGTAATCAAGAAGATCATCCGGGACGAGCTTGGTCGCCCTATTGATCAGGTGTATTCGGAAATTGATCCGGTTGCACTGGCTTCGGCATCCATTGCCCAGGTTCATGCTGCTCGCCTGGTAACGGGTGAAGAAGTGGTGATCAAGGTTCAGAAGCCGGGTGTGGAAAACATTCTGCTGACGGACCTCAACTTCCTTTACCTGTCTGCCCGAATGCTCGAGACGCTGGCCCCGAAACTGTCCTGGACCTCCATGTCTGGTATTGTTGATGAAATCCAGAAAACCATGATGGAAGAATGCGATTTCATCAAAGAGGCCAACAACCTGAAAGTGTTCCGGGAATTTCTGCAGAACACCCACAATGAAGACGCGACGGTGCCGCGGGTGTACGAGCATTGCAGTACTCGCCGGATTCTGACCATGGAGCGGTTCCATGGGGTCCCATTGACGGATCTGGAGAGTATTCGAGGCTTTTCCCGGGATCCGGAGCGGACATTGATAACCGCCATGAACACCTGGTTTGCCAGCCTGACCCAATGCGAGTTTTTTCACGCAGACGTTCATGCCGGTAACCTGATGGTGCTTGAGGATGGCCGGGTTGGTTTTATCGATTTCGGCATTGTCGGTCGTATCAGGCCGGATACCTGGCAGGCCGTGAGTGATTTCATTTCCGCGATTATGGTGGGCAATTTTGACGGTATGGCCGACGCCATGATCCGGATTGGCGTCACCCGGCATACCGTGCGGGTGGACGATCTGTCTGCTGATCTTCAGCGTCTGTATCGTCAGATGGATCGCATGGTGCCGGATGATGTGCCCTATGAAGTGGAACAGGCCGAGGACGACGTGAATAATATCCTTATGGACATGGTAAAGGTTGGCGAAAGTCACGGTTTGCATTTCCCCCGTGAATTCGCCTTGCTGCTCAAGCAGTTCTTGTATTTCGACCGCTATGTTCACATCCTGGCGCCAGAAATGGATGTGTTCATGGACGAACGGCTAACCATGCTTCATTAACCGGTCTACCGGGGTTTCTAGTACACTAGGGCGATATCGGAAACGGTATCGCCCTTTCTCGTTTTGGTCGTCCGAATTCTCAGCCTGAGCACTCAGTTACCCATGGCGCTAGTCAAACTCCAGACACAGCATTTCCGAAACCTGTTATCTGCGCCTGTAGAATTTTCACCGTCCTTCAATCTTCTTTATGGCGCCAATGGCAGTGGTAAAACCAGTGTGCTGGAGGCAATTGGCTATCTTGGCCTTGGCCGGTCGTTTCGGGTCAGCCGGCATCAGGCAGTCGTGGCTCATGGGCAATCGAAACTGACTGTCTTCGGGGCACTGGATTCAGGTCTGTTGGCGCAAGAGTCTTCAGAGAAGGTTGAGCACAGAATTGGTATTTCCCGGGATGTCAGCCTCAAGGAAACCCAGTTGCGGGTAGATGGTGAGGCGGTTCGCAGTCTTTCGTTTCTGGCGATGCATCTGCCGGTCTCGGTCATTGATCCCGGGGTATTCGACATTGTTGCTGGTGGCCCGGGTAAGCGTCGGCAGTTTCTGGATTGGTTAGTGTTCCACGTGGAACCTTCCTTTTCTTCCCTGTGGCAACAGGTTCAGAGAGTCACGTCACAGCGGAATCAAATGCTGAGAAATGGTAGACTGGACGAATCGTTGATGCGGGTCTGGGATTCCCAGTACGGCGCCTTGGCGGAGTCGTTGAGTGACATCCGGCAAACTGTTTTCCAACGCTTCAAGATCGCTTTTGAATCGGTGTTGGCGGAGCTGGATGCGCCCTGGGTGGAAGGTCTGAAGATGGACTTTTATCCGGGCTGGGATCGAAGCACAGCGTTGACCGAAGTATTGGTCAACCATCGCGAACAGGAACGTCGGATGGGCCACACCTTGTACGGCCCGAACCGGGCGGATATCCGTCTGAAGTTTGGTGGTCGTCCGGTGGCGGAAACGTTCTCGCGGGGGCAGCAAAAGACACTGGTGATCCTGATGAAGATTGCTCAGGGCAAGGTGTTGAGTGATCTTGGCAAACAGGTGACGTTTCTGTTGGACGATATCAACGCCGAGTTGGATGTTCGTCATCGCGTTATGCTGGCTCGCAACTTACAGGAACTGCGTTGTCAGGTGTTTATCACCTCCATTGAGCATCCGGAACCGGACACGTTGTGGCACGATGGGGATACACCTGAATACAGAATGTTCCACGTGGAACATGGACAATTGACGGAAGAATAGCTGAGCCGGGCGGGTTCGCGAATGATCGTGTCTGTCGCCAGGGCTGGGCTCACCTCCAGGAGTCTCTTTTAATGAGTGAATCGAACTACAATTCCTCCAGTATCAAAGTCCTCAAAGGACTCGACGCGGTGCGTAAACGGCCCGGTATGTACATCGGTGATACCGACGATGGCACCGGCCTGCATCACATGGTCTTTGAGTTGGTGGATAACTCCATCGATGAGGCTCTGGCTGGTTACTGTTCTGAAATCGGCATCATCATCCACCCGGACGAATCCATTACAGTAAAAGACAATGGTCGCGGTATCCCGGTCGATCTACATGAAGAGGAAGGTGTTTCGGCCGCCGAAGTCATCATGACTGTGTTGCATGCCGGCGGTAAGTTCGACGACAACTCCTACAAGGTCTCCGGCGGTCTGCACGGTGTGGGTGTGTCTGTGGTCAACGCCCTGTCTTCCTCGCTGACCCTCACCATCCGCCGGGATGGCAAGGTCTATGAGCAGAGCTACACCCACGGTGTACCTAATGCGCCCCTGGGCGAAGTCGGTGAAACCGATGCCTCCGGTACCAAGGTTCACTTTATTCCCTCTCCGGAAACCTTCACTCATATCCAGTTCCATTACGACATCCTGGCCAAGCGCCTGCGGGAACTCGCTTTCCTGAACAGTGGTGTGCGTATCCGCCTGACGGATGAGCGTTCAGGCAAGGAAGAGATCTTTGAGTATGAAGGTGGTCTTCGGGCCTTTGTAGAGCACCTGAATACCAACAAGACGGCCATCAACCGTGTCTTCCATTTCAACCGTGAACGGGAAGACGGCATTGCGGTGGAGGTGGCCATGCAGTGGAACGATGCCTTCCAGGAAAACATCTACTGCTTCACCAACAATATTCCCCAGCGTGATGGTGGTACTCATCTGGCCGGTTTCCGGGCAGCACTGACCCGCTCTCTGAACAACTACATTGATCATGAAGGCCTGGGCAAGAAAGCCAAGGTTGCGACCTCCGGTGATGATGCCCGGGAAGGTCTGACCGCTATCATCAGTGTGAAAGTGCCCGATCCCAAGTTCTCCTCCCAGACCAAGGACAAGCTGGTGTCCTCGGAAGTGAAGACGGCGGTGGAGCAGGAACTGTATCAGAGCTTTGCGGAGTACCTGCAGGAGCAACCCAACGAAGCCAAGCAGATCGTTAACAAGATGATCGAAGCGGCCCGTGCCAGGGAAGCAGCCCGTAAGGCACGGGATATGACCCGCCGCAAGGGTGCCCTGGATATCGCTGGCCTACCCGGCAAGCTGGCAGACTGCCAGGAAAAAGACCCTGCCCTCTCCGAACTGTTCATTGTGGAGGGTGATTCTGCGGGTGGTAGTGCCAAGCAGGGCCGTGATCGTAAGACCCAGGCCATCCTGCCCCTGAAAGGTAAGATCCTGAACGTCGAGAAAGCCCGCTTTGACAAGATGCTGTCCTCTGCCGAGGTCGGCACCCTGATCACCGCGCTGGGTTGTGGCATCGGCCGCGAAGAATTCAACCCGGACAAACTCCGTTATCACTCCATCATCATCATGACCGATGCCGATGTGGACGGTTCTCACATCCGTACTCTGCTGCTGACCTTCCTGTTCCGCCAGATGCGGGAAATCATCGAGCGCGGCCATGTATTCATCGCCATGCCGCCGCTGTACAAGGTCAAACGTGGCAAACAGGAGCAATACCTGAAGGACGAGAAGGCGAAAGAAGCCTATCTGACCCAGACGGCTCTGGAAGGCGCCCAGCTGTATGTAAACCCGGAAGCACCGGCCATCAAGGATTCCGCCCTGGAAACCATGGTGAAGGACTATCAGGCAGTGATGGCGATGATCGATCGCCTGTCCCGGGCCTATCCGGCCAAGGTACTGCAACAGATGGTCTACAACAGCACGCTCAAGCCGGAACACCTGAGGGACGAGACCGAAGTGGCCCGCTGGGTGGCGCGCCTGGGTGAAGGTCTTGATCTGGATACCCGAACCGGTACCAAGTACACCTTCTCTGTGACTCGCGATGAGGAACGGGGCCTGTACCTGCCTAAGGTCACCATCTTTGTGCATGGCATTCCCCATGAGCATGTGTTCAGTCATGACTTCTTTGAGTCTTCTTCGTACGGTGCCATTGCGCGCCTGGGCGAGACCCTGGAGGGGCTGATCGAGGATGGCGCCTACATCCAGCGTGGCGAGCGCAAGCAGTCTGTGCTGTCCTTTGAGGGCGCCCTGGAGTGGCTGATGAAGGAAGCCCAGCGTGGCCTGAACATCCAGCGATACAAGGGTCTGGGTGAAATGAACCCGGATCAGCTCTGGGAAACCACCATGGATCCGGAAACCCGCCGGATGATGAAGGTTACCATTGAGGATGCGATTGCTGCCGACCAGATCTTCACCACACTGATGGGGGATGATGTGGAGCCACGGCGGGACTTCATCCAGAGCAACGCGCTGGAAGTAACCAACCTGGATATCTGATCAGACAAACCTTGTTGGCAATAAAAAACGGTGGCTCCTTGTGGATGCCACCGTTTTTTTATGGGTGTCCGGGGAACCCGGAAACCGGTGTTGTAATAACCTATTTGGAGGAGCCGGACTCTGCCCTCTTCCGCTCCTTTTCTTTTTCCTTTTCAATCAGGTGTGGCGCCATCACCTCTTCCAGGGTATACCCCGTCAGGCGCCGGATGGTGCGCCAGAGATAATAGAAAATCAGCATCATCATCACCATGGAGGGGATGGCAATCATCGGATAGCTCACCAGGGTCATGCGGCCCAGTTCCTCATTGAAAGCCTGGGTGCCCGAAGGGCTCACCACAATCCATTTCGCCAGCACATAATTCATGATGGACGAGAACAGGAAGGTGCCGGCAAAGAAATAGCTGGCCTTAAGTAGGCGCCCTTCAAACTCCTCCACGCAGTTCTTTTCTTCCAGTGAGGCCTGAATCTTGTCCACGTCCAGCACATTCGGGTTATAAAGCAGAGTACGAACCAGGGGGTACCTGGTGCGCGTAGACACCAGTACCGCCAGACCAATGACGGCGGGCACGGCCGCTTCCTTGATGGCGAGCCAGCCCGCATCCAGTTCCAGCAAACCAATGCCGCCGGTGAGGCCGACACTGATCAGGCCCAGCAAGGCGATGAAGTTTTTCTTGTGGTAGCGCACCAGCTCGAACAGGCCCCAGCCCAGGGGAAACGCCAGGCCGATGATCAGCGCATTGACGCTGCCGAGGTGTTCGTCACCACTGAACTTCATCAGAATCACCGAGGGAATGATGATACTGACCAGCAGGTCGATCCAGGGTCTGGGTTGGTGGTCGGGAGTGGGAGAATTACTCTGGGACGTCATGGTTACCGCCTGATCGGTGAATCAACGGCAGAACCCGAGGGGGGAACTGCCGGAAAGAGCTTCCGGCAGTATACGACGAATAGGAAGTCAGACGTAACCGCCTGGTTCAGGCACCCACCTCCTTCAGGCATTCCTCAACAATATTCAGCCCCTCTTCCAGCACCTCGTCTTCGATGGTCACCGGCATCAGGAACCGCAGTGTGTTGCCGTGCATACCGCAACTTAGCAGGATCAGCCCTTTCTCTTTTGCCTTCTTGGTGATAGCACCGGCCAGTTCCGGCATGGGCTTGTGAGTATCCTTGCTTTCCACCAGTTCAAAGGCCGCCATGGGGCCTAGATTGCGGGCGTTGTCCACATGGGTGAACTGCTCCTGCCACTGGTCGAATCGGGCTCTCAGTTTCTCGCCCAGGCGCTGGCTCTTGCCAAGGATGTCTTCTTCCTTGATTACATCGAACACCGCCAGGGCGGCGGCGCAGGCGGTGGGACTGCCGGTGTAGGTGCCGCCCAGGGAATTCGGGCCGGAGGAGTCCATCACCTTGTCGGTGCCGACAATGGCAGAGATGGGCATGCCATCGGCCATGGATTTGGCCATGGTCATGATGTCCGGCTCAACACCACTGTGTTCGATGGCGAACAGCTTGCCGGTGCGGCCAAAGCCACTTTGCACTTCGTCCACGATCATCATGATGTCGTTGTCATCGCAGATCTTGCGGATGGCTTTCAGGAAACTTGTCGGGGCCGGGTAGAAACCGCCCTCACCCAGAACCGGCTCCAGTACGATGGCGGCGGTCTCATGGGCCGGGGAGTCGGCTTTCATGGTCATCGCCAGGCCACGCAGGGACTCTTCTTCGGAAATGCCATGGTAAGGCACCGGGTAAGGCGCGCGGTAGACCAGGCCGGGCATGGGCCCGAAGGAGGTCTGGTAAGGGGCGGCCTTGCCGTTCATGGCCATGGTGAAGAAAGTCCGGCCGTGGTAACCGCCGTCAAAACAGATAACGTTGTTTTTGCCGGTGGCCGCGCGGGCAATCTTGACCGCGTTTTCCAATGCCTCGGCGCCGGAGTTGGCCAGCATGACCTTGCCGTGGCCTTTTACCGGCACTACTTCGCTCAGCTTCTGGGCCAGCTTCACGTAGCCCTCGTAGGGCATTACGGTCTGGCAGGTGTGCATCAGTTTGTCGAGCTGCGCCTTGACGGCCTCAACCACCCTGGGATGTCGATGGCCGATGTTCAATACGCCGATACCGCCGGCGAAATCGATCATGCGTTTGCCATCTGCGTCCCAGACCTCTGCGTTCAGGGCGTGATCTGCAAATTGATCATTGGGGCTTGCTGCGCCCGCGGCGACGTATCGCTCTTTGAGTGCCTGCAATTCTTTGTTGCTCACTTTGCGTGTCTCCCTGTGTCAGGATTAGGAATTTCTAGTACCAGTGTAGGGAGTACGCACCCAACACACAAACCGACCAACGGGGCACTCAGTGTTCTGTCTGGCTCCCGGTGTCTCGGAATTGCAGGCTGGCCAGGCGCCGGTACAGCGCGTTATCGCGGATCAACTGGTCGTGACTGCCCACTGCCAGCAGTCGGCCCTCGTCAAATACCGCGATCCTGTCGGCATCCCGCACCGTTGCCAGCCGGTGAGCAATCACCAGGGTAGTCCGGCCCTCCGTGAGCGCCGGCATGGCCTGCTGAATCAGATGCTCGCTTTCCGCATCCAGGGCGCTGGTGGCTTCATCAAGCAGCAGAATCGGAGCGTCGGCCAACAGCGCACGGGCAATCGCCAGTCTTTGTTTCTGGCCACCGGAAAGGCCCTGGCCGGCATCGCCCAGGGGCGTGTCGTAACCCTGTGGCAGGGCCTGGATGAATTCGTGGGCGTGGGCAATACGGGCGGCCTGCTCGATCTCAGCCTGATTGGCCTCGGGCCGGGCGTAGCGCAGATTATCGGCGACAGTGCCATGAAACAGGGCCGGATTCTGCGTCACCAGGGCGAAACACCGTCGCAGGTCAGCCAGTGGAACCTTGGCGGTGTCTATGCCCTCCAACCGGATAGAACCGTCCTGTAGCGGATAGAAACCCAGTAGCAGATCAAACAACGTGGATTTACCGGCACCGGACGGTCCGACCAGGGCAAGGGTTTCACCCGGCTGGATTTCCAGAGAGACCCTGGCAAGCGCTGGCCGTTCCGTGCGCCCGCTGTAGCTGAAGCTCAGGTTATCCAGAGTAATTGCACCGGTCACTGTGCCCGGAAGCCGGTCCGTTCCTGTCTCGGGACGCCGCTCCGGCTCGGTTTGCAGCAGCTCAAACAGGCGAGCTGCGGAACCGGCGGCGCGCTGCAATTCGCCAATCACCTCACTGATGGCTCCAGCCGCCACGCCAACCAGAAGGCTATAGAACACAAAGGCTGCCAGCTCCCCCGGTGAGATCCGGCCATGAATCACGTCCAGCCCGCCAATCCAGATGACAATACCGACGGCGCCCATTACCAGGGAAATCGCCAGTGTGGTCAGCCAGGCGCGCTGGCGAATCCGTTGCCGGGCAATATCGAAGGCCTTTTCAGAGACCTCGGCGAAGTAGCGGCGATCGTGAGGCTGATGATTGAAGGCCTGTACGGTTTTGATCTGGCTGAGATTCTCCCCGACATAACTGCCAACATCCGCCACCCGGTCCTGACTCAGTCGGGACAGCGCCCGCACCCGGCGGCCGTAAAACAGGATCGGCGCAATCACCAGCGGAAACCCCAGCAGGATGATGCTGGCCAGCTTGGCGTTGGTGACAAACAGAAGAATCAGCCCGCCGATAAGCATCAGCGTGTTGCGCAGGGCGATGGAGACGGTGGAGCCAATCACCGATTGCAGTACGGTGGTGTCAGCCGTAAACCGGGACTGAATCTCCAGGGCCCGGTTCTGTTCAAAGAAGCTGGGCGTGAGATCGATCAGGTGATTGAATACCCGTTTGCGAATATCCGCCACCACCCGCTCGCCAATCCAGGACACCAGGTAGAATCGGGCAAACGAACCAAAGGCCAGGCCGAGTACCAGCACGAAAAACAGGCCTATGGCTTTGGCGAGGTTTTCCGGAGACTGCGTGGCCAGGCCCTGATCGACCAGAATGCGCAGGCCCTGGCCCAGACCAAGAGTGATGCCGGCAGTAATAACCAGTGCCACCAGTGCCCCTACAACCGCGCGTCGATAGGGACTGATAAACTCGATGACAAGTCTTAGAGCTTTACGATGGTTGGGGCTGATGGTCACTCTCCTGATCGATCAAAGTTTAATTAAGCCGTTTGGTTTACGATTTGTTCTCCATTGAAGACGTATCATAGCCTTTAACTTTGGAGTCTGAGCACCTGGGTCCGGTAGGGCTTTCCGGGACACGCTGTAAATACGTCCCTGTACGCTCGACAAAAGCCATCCTTGGCTTTTGACGGTCCCGGAAAGCCCTACCGGACCCAGGCGCTCCCTAACCATGGAGATAGCTTTTTGAGAGCTTACGCCGACAACGACTACCCCGCCGATCATAAGCCCGACTGGTCGATTATTTCCGGGCTGTGGCCGTATCTTCTGGAATTCAGGGGGCGGGTCGCGTTGGCTATGGAGATGCTGGTTTTGGCAAAGCTGGCCACCGTCGCCACCCCGGTGGCACTGAAATACATTGTCGACTACCTGGACCAGAACCGAGGAGCCGACATGCTGCTGTGGATTCCGGTTGTCCTGGTAGTGGCCTACGGCAGCCTGCGTTTTGGTGCCACCCTGTTCAGCGAATTGCGGGATGCCGTGTTTGCGCGGGTCGCGGAGCGGGCTATGCGGCGGGTCTCTCTGCGGGTGTTTGAACACCTGCACCAGAGGGAACTGGGATTTCATCTGGACCGTAAAACCGGTGGCCTGGCCCGGGATATTGAACGCGGCACCAACGGCATCAGCTTTCTGCTGCGCTTCACCCTGTTCAACATTGTGCCTACCATCCTGGAAATCCTGCTGGTGGCGGGCATCCTGCTGGTGGTGTTCAACGTCGGGTATGTCGTCGCCATTCTGGTGGCGGTGGTTGTGTATGTGGTGTTCTCTATCAGGATCACCGAGTGGCGAACCAGGTTCGTGCGGGAAGCCAATGCCCGGGACAACCAGTCCAACTCGCGGGCCATCGACAGCCTGCTCAACTACGAAACCGTCAAATACTTCAACAACGAACGTTATGAAGCCGAGCTTTACGATCAGGACCTGGATGAGTGGGAAAAGGCTCGGTTGAAGAACCGCCTGTCGCTGGCCACCCTGAACGCTGGCCAGGCATTGATCATCGGCGTGGCGCTGATCGTCATTATGGCCATGGCGGTGGGCGAAGTGGCCAGCGGCGAAATCACCCTGGGTGATTTCACCATGATCAACGCCTACCTGATCCAGCTGTTCATTCCTCTGAATGCCCTGGGCTTTGTCTACCGGGAAATTCGCCAGGCCCTGGTGAATGTGGAGCGTCTGTTCAAACTGCTGGGTGACCAACCGGCAATCCAGGACGCGCCGGATGCCAGGCCCCTGGTTGTGGATAACGGAGAGGTACGCTTCGAACATATCCACTTTGCCTACCGCCCGGACCGGTTGATCCTGCAAGACGTTAGCTTCACTATTCCTGCCGGCCATACCGTGGCGGTGGTGGGCGCCAGCGGTGCCGGCAAGTCTACCCTAGCCCGGCTGCTGTTCCGCTTCTACGAGGTCGATAACGGCGCTATCCGGATTGATGGCCAGGATATTCGATCGGTCACCCAAGACAGTCTGCGTTCTGCCATCGGGGTGGTACCGCAGGACACCGTACTGTTCAACGATACCCTTTACCGTAACCTGGCGTATGGCCGCCCCGAAGCGACCGAGGAAGAAGTCTACCGGGCCGCGCGCATGGCCCACCTGGAAGATTTTATCCACAGCCTTCCAGAAGGCTACGAAACGAAAGTCGGCGAGCGCGGCCTCAAGTTGTCTGGCGGCGAAAAACAGCGGGTGGCCATTGCCCGGGTTATCCTGAAAAACCCGCCAATACTGATTCTGGACGAGGCAACCTCCTCCCTGGACTCCTTGTCCGAACAGGCCATCCTCGGTGCCCTGAAAGAGGTCAGCCACCAGCGTACTACCCTGGTGATTGCCCACAGGTTATCCACAGTTCGCGATGCCAATAGCATTCTGGTGATGGACGGGGGCCGGATTGTCGAAAGTGGCAGCCATCACGAGTTGCTGGCCCGCGATGGTCATTACGCCCGTCTTTGGGAACAGCAACATCGGAGTGAGGATAACTGATGCCCGGGGCTATTGCTCCCCGAGCCGAAGCGCCAGTCCTGAAGCCCGCACCACCTGTTGGCTTACGCTGTCTTTGAACACCTGCGCATCGCCGGTAATCAGGCTGAACCAGTTCTTGGCCCGGGTGATGCCGGTATAGACCAGTTCCTTGGTGAGTACCGGGCTGAGTCTATCGGGTAGCACCAGGCAGGTGTGGTTGAACTCCGAGCCCTGGGACTTATGCACCGTCATGGCGTATACCGTTTCCAGCTGTTGCAAACGGCTGGGGGAAATCCAGCGAATGCCGCTGGTGCTGTCACCGCTCGGGAAGGCTACCCGAAGGGTCGCTTTTGGCTCGCCGGTTTCGGTCTTATCCCAGGGTACACTGAAGGTGAGGCCGATATCCCCGTTCATCAGGCCGAGGTTGTAGTCGTTGCCGGTGACCAGCACCGGCCGGCCGGCGTACCAGCCGTCGGTTTTGTCGATCAGTTTTTCAGCCAGCAGCTTCTGGGCGATACGCTGGTTCAAGCCCTCCACGCCCCAAGGGCCTTTGCGTAACGCACACAGCACCTGGAAATCGTTGAAGGCTTCCAGCACCTCAGCGGCGTGGGCATCCCAGGCTTCCCGGGGACTGTCGGCGGTCAAATCACAGCTGTGGATAACTTCCAGATAATGGCGATAGCCCACCGGTGTTGGCAGCGCCTCGCCATTCACCACCCGGCCCTGGCCGGCGTTGCGGAAAGCCTCCGGTGAGCCGGTGATGGCGTGGTAGCAGATCAGCTCAAGTGTTTGATCCGGATCGGGTTTTGGTGTTTGGCCGTTCAGCCAGATTACATCATCAAACCCGGCGTCCCGGATCTGACCCAGTACCTGGCTGGTGAGCTCGCTGGTGTTTACGGCTTCTGCCAGTTGACGGATACCACTGTCCTGTCCGAAGCGGTAGCTCTTGCGCAACATCGCCACCGCCTGGTCGAGTGGCTGGCCGGAGTTATCCACAAGGCTATCCGGCACCTGCGCGCCGGTGATGGCAGCCAGCCAACGGGCAGTATCCGGCGTGTAGTGGGCGTCCAGGGCCCGTTGGCAAAGTTCCCCCAGCACCGCACCGGCGTCCACTGAGGCCAGCTGGTCCTTGTCGCCCAGCAGGATCAGCTGAGCGCTGGCGGGCAGGGCATCGAATACCGAGGCCATCAGGTCGACATCCACCATGGAGGCCTCATCGATGACCAGGATATCCACCAGCAACGGATTGTCTCGGTGATGTCGGAACTGGCGGGTGTCTGGCCGGCTACCGAGTAGCCGGTGCAGGGTGGTGACCTTGGTGGGAATGTCCTCCAGTTGCACGGAGCCGGGCAGGTCGGCCAGTGGCAGCTTGCTGACCGCACCGCCAATGGATTCGTTCAGCCGGGCGGCGGCCTTGCCGGTGGGTGCGGCCAGGCGGATACGGTACTTGCGCCCTGCCCGCTCCGGGCTTTCCCCGGCCACGGCCTGCAGGGCTGCCAGAAGATTCACCACGGTGGTGGTCTTGCCGGTACCCGGGCCACCGGTGATCACGGCAAAGCGGTTACGGGCGGCCAGGGCGCAGGCCAGTTTCTGATAATCCACCGGCTCTGTGGACCGGAACAGTTTGCTGAGCGCTGTGGATAAGGTTTGCGAGGCCGCCGATTGCGGGTCGGCCAGCGGCGATAGCAAGGCCAGTCGTTGCTGAATGCCTTCGGCAATGCGTTGTTCGTAACGCCAGAACCGGCGCAGGTACAGTCGGGTGCCGTTCAGTACCAGCGGTGCCGGCACGGAGCCATCGCTCACGGCCAGAGAACCCTGCAGGGCTGCGAGGCAATCGGTTAGCTGTACCCGTGACAGCAGTTCCTGTGGATAGCGCCCTTGCAGGTTGGCCACCTCGCTCTCAGACAGGCCGGTATTGGCCGGTTCTTCCGGCGGCAGCGCCAGGGTCTGGCCGGCATCGTCGAGTAGCGTGGCCAGATCGATGCATACGTGCCCCCGGCCCACCTGGTGCGAGGTCAGTGCCGCCAAAAGCAGCACCAGTGGTTGCGGGCGTTCGCCCTGCTCTTCGCTGAGTTCCCTGATCAGCCGGGCAAAGCCGGTATCCAGCGGGCGAATCCAGCCGGCCTGTTGCCATTGCCCTAACAGCGCCTCGGTGTCGTCAGAATGGGCCAGCAGCTGGGAGTTATCCACAGCCTCCGGTGATTCTGTGGCCGCCCGGTTCACTGGCGTGTCGTCACCCAGGTCCAGGGCAAACTGGTTTTCGGTATGGCGGGTACGGCTCATGCAGCCACCTCCCCGGACACCGGCTCGCCATCGAACAGGGCGTCCAGTTGTTCGATCAGCACCCTGGGGGGCTTGTCGGTAAAGGCGCCGCCGCTGGCGGAGTTCACCCCTCGCAGGAATAGGTACACCGCGCCGCCAATGTGCTGGTCGTAGTCGTATCCCGGTAAACGGGCCTTCAGCAACCGGTGCAGGGCCAGCAGGTAGAGGATGTATTGCAGGTCGTAGCGTTTGTCCAGAATCGCCTGGCCCATGGCCTGGTCGGTGTAGGCGTCGTCGTCCTCGCCCAGAGCATTGGATTTGTAGTCCAGCACGTAATACTGCCCCTTGTGTTCAAACACCAGGTCGATAAAGCCCTTGAGCATGCCATTGAAGCGGTTGGCCTCGGCCCGGGGCCGGTCCGCGCCGTTCAGGGTGTAACGGGTGACCAGTTTGTCCAGTTTATGGATGCTGACGTTACGGCTTTCAAACCAGAACTCCAGCTCCGGGCGCAGATTGGCCAACTGTGCCAGGCTGGCGGTTTCCCGGCCGTCGCGATCCAGCCGCAGCGGTTTGCGGATCAGCGCCAGCAGCCAGTGTTGCAGGGGTTCCACCCAGTCGCCCCAGCCCCGGGTGCCGCAGCGGCGGGCCAGCTGTTCGTGTAACAGCTCAGGATTATCCACAACCCGCTGGAAGCCCTGGGCCGTGCACCACTCCAGCAATTCGTGCAGGAAGGTGCCGGGGCCGGCGCCCTTGGGGAAATGGTGGTGGTTGCGTATGGCGGGCACGGCGGGTGCCTCTTCCACATGCTCCTGGGCGCTTTCTTCCAGCAGGTTCTGGGTCTGGGCGTCTTCCACCTCGCCGGTGAAGGTAATACCGGTGCCGGTCATGCCGGTGTATTCGATGGTGGAGTAGCTGGCGATCCACCAGTCTTCCTTCGCTTCCCGCGTGGAGATCAGCGCCGGGCCCAGGGCGTCCGGGGCCATTTCGGTGAATATTGTGTTTCCGGCTTCCGGCAGCGGGGAAATCCGGATTTCCGGGCGGCCCTGGGCCAGTGAGGCCAGAGCCTGGCTAATGGACTGCTCCGGTGTTCCGGCAATCGCATAGCCCAGGCCGCTCTGATACCAGTTATCCACAGCCGCCGCGCCCACCCAGGTGGCAAACCGGGCCCGCGTCAGGGCCACATAGAGTTTACGGATGTCTTCGCCCAGGCGTTCCTGGTCGGCCCTTTCAATGTCTTCCGGAGTCGGATCGAACACGGTCACCAGCTTGCCGGTGTCGTCGTGGTAGCGAACATACGCCTGCTTCGGGTTCTCTGCCCGGAAGGCGGTGCCGAAGGGCAGGAATACCAGCGGGTATTCCAGGCCCTTGGATTTGTGCACGGTGATTACCTTTACCAGACCGGCGTCGCTTTCCAGGCGCAGGGTGCGGTGTTCGTCTTCTTCGTCTGCCGCCCGCAGGATCTGGGTGAAGTGGTGCACCAGGGCATGTTCGCCGTCCAGTTGCAGGCTGTCCTGCTGCAGCAGTTCGGCGATGTGCAGGATGTCAGTTAGTCTTCGCTCACCGTCAGAACGCTGAAGCAGGCGGCCAGGAACCTCGAAGTCCATCAGAAAGCTCCGCAGCATGGGCAATACGCCCTGGCTCTGCCACTGTTGCTGGTAGCGCTGGAAGCGCTCGATTTCCCGTTCCAGTATCAGCTCGTCGGTGAGCAGCCGATCCAGTGCCTGCCAGCTCTGGCCCAGGGTCGGTGTGGCCAGCGCAGCCCGGATGAAGGCCAACTGCCGGGGTTCGGCAAAGGCGCGCAGCCAGCACAGTACCTCGTTCGCCTCCCGTGAGGTCAATACTGAATCCCGGTCCGACAGGTAGACACTCTTGATGCGCCGCCGGCCGAGGGCGTCCCGCACCGCAGCGGCCTCGTTGCGGTTATTCACCAGTACGGCAATGTCTCTGGGTTCAACGGGTTCGAGGTCATTCGGGCTGTCTGGCAAGGCAAAGCCGGCCTGCCTTCCCTGCCCCAGGGTCAACAATCGGGCGATTTCACTGGCACAGGTTTCGGCCATTTTAGCCGTGGCGGCGCCCTTGGCGAGGCCTTTTGGGTTGCCCTCTTTGTCGGTTTCACCGGATTCGTGGGCCCAGAACACCAGGCTGGGCTGGACTTCACCCTGCACCGACCACAGCCGCCTGGTGCCATTGGCATCGACGCCCTGGAACGGCAGCGGCGTGCTGTCGCCCTTACCGAACAGGAAGGCGCCCCTGGCGCTGAACTGGTCGCTGTGCTCAAACACCCGGTTGACGGCGCTCACCATGGTTTCGGCGGACCGGAAGTTCTTGCCCAGGGTGTAAGTGCGTGCCTGCACGCCCAGGCGGGCCTGCAGGTAGGTGTGGATATCGGCGCCCCGGAAACCGTAGATGGCCTGTTTCGGATCGCCGATCATCAGCAGGCAGGTGTCCGGTTGGTTGGCTTCGACGTTATAGATCCGGTTAAAGATGCGGTACTGCACCGGGTCGGTGTCCTGAAACTCGTCAATCAGCGCCACCGGAAACTGGCGGCGGATGGTGGCGGCCAGTTGGTCCCCGCGGGGGCCATGCAGCGCGTCATCCAGGCGGGTGAGCAGGTCATCAAAGCCCATTTCCGAGCGCTGCTGCTTTTCCGCTTCCAGCCGCCCGGCAATCCAGTGGCTGGCGTGGCGCAGGATGTCGGACTTGGCACTGGGTGGGTTCTGGCCGAATGCCAGCAAGGCGTCGATGGCGTCAAACGCCGGGTGATGGGGTGCCTGGTCGTCGCCTTTCAGGATGTTGTCCAGACCCTCGGGGGTCTGGTTCTTGTAACCGGCAGCGCTGTCCAGCTTCTCCGGCAACAGCTCGTCGGATTCGGCCCAGGCGACCAGAAATTCCCACACCTTGAGCATGGCGTTCTTGCTGCCGCCGTGCAGGCGCTTGCCTTTGTTCAGATCGTTCAGCAGGTCAGTGACTTCCTGTTGCCACTGGGCCCAGGGGTGGGCTTTCAGTTCACCGGCCCGCGCGAGCCGTTCGCTGACCACCTGGTCAATGGCTTCGTGTACGCTCTGGGGCGGTGTACCCAGAGCATCCGGGTCGTCGATCAGGTTACGTACCGCCTTGCGCAGGTCGGTGGGGGTTTTCCAGTGGCTCAGGGCTTCGTCCATAAGGGCCGGTGGTAAGGGGTAAACGAAGGTGCGCCAGTAATCCCTTGCCACCTCGTCCAGCAGTTCGCTCTGGTCCGTTTCCAGGGTGAGCTTGAACAGGCTGCCGCTGTCGAAGGCGTGTTCGCTGAGCATGCGGTTGCAGAAACCGTGAATGGTGGATACCGCCGCTTCGTCCATCCATTCGGCGGCCAGCAGCAGTTTCTTGCGGCAGTCGGGCCACCTGGCCGGGTCCGGGTAACTGTCATCCCGCAGCTTGTGGATAAGTGCGGTTTCCGGGATGGGTTCGAGGTGGTCAGCGGCGTCGGAAAACACCTCGGCGGCCTGGGTCAGCCGGGTGCGGATGCGGTCCCGCAGCTCCTTGGTGGCGGCGTCGGTAAAGGTGACCACCAGCAGGTTAGGCGGCAACAGGTTCTGCAGCGGGCTGTCTTCTGCCTGGCCATGGCCCAGCACCAGGCGCACATACAGGATGGCGATGGTGAAGGTTTTGCCGGTGCCTGCGCTGGCCTCGATCAGCGCGCTGCCGTTCAGGGGCAGGGCCAGTGGGTCCAGACTCGGGTTTCGGTTGGTTCTCTGTTCCGTCATTCCATGCTCCCGATTTGCTCCGCCGCCGACTTGCCCTGTTCGGCTTCCCACAGAGGCACATAAAGCTGATGCAGCAGGGCTTCAAACTCGCCGCTCGCCATCAGTGCCTCGGGACTTTCGAAGGCACCCAGCAGGTAGCCGGTGTCCCGGTCCAGGGCGGTGGAATAGGCCTGTTCTGCTTCACTGATGGCCCGTTCGTGGTCGCCGATAAATTTCTTGCCGCCATAGAAACTGGTGATCCAGGCAAAGCCGGCTTCGCAGTGAATGGGCAGGGTCCGGGTGGTGGCTTCCATCCAGCGGCCCAGAATGGCTTCGAAGTGCTTTTGTGCCTGCTCCGGGGCCATGACCGGGAAGTGGAATTTACGGCCTTCTTCCTTGCCCAGGATCACGGTTTCAAAGGGCTGGCCACTGAGTTGCCCGGCCAGGTGAATCAACCAGTCCCGCAGGAGGTTGGCGTAGCGGACTTTTTTCGAGTAACCGGAGCCGGTCAGCAGACCGGCGTTGGCGATCACCAGTCGGCACAGTTGTCCTGAAGGGTTGCAGCGCAGATTGTCGATTAAATCGACCACCTCCACGGCGCCTGTGCTATCCGAGTACCGACACTCGAACGGTAAGGGCTCGGCCACTGCTTCCGGCCACTCGGTCAGCGCGCCGCGATAGCGTTGAAACAGGTCTGGCAGGCGGCCGGCCAGCTCGGTGCGCAGGCGATGTTCGGTCACCCCCATACCCAAGTCGCCCCGCCGGGCCATACGGTCCAGAGTGGCTTCCAGGCGTTCGTGCAACTCCTCTTCACTGGCGGCTTTGACGACACCCTCCTGGATCAGCTCGTTGTCCAGGCGCCAGCGGTCCAGGCCGTTCAGGTCGAAGTTTTCGTTATCGGTGTCGTCTTCTTCCACCGCTTCAAAGCGCACCTGTAGCCGGCGCTGGTAGAAGGTGTCGATGGGCTTTTTCAGGAAATTCGCCAGCTCCGTCAGGCTGATGGGCTCTTCGGGCGTCTGGTACGGCAGCGCTTCCCGGCTCTGCTCCGGGTTATCCACGGCATGAGCGCTGCGCCATTCCCGTTCATAGGTGAACAGTCCCCGGGCCTGCAGCACATCGGCCAGGGGTTTGGGTTGGGTCTCTTCACCGTCGCCCACGCCGTTGGTTCTGGGGAAATAGTCCCGGCTGAAAGGCTGCAGCGGATGCTGGGTGGTCAGAGCCTTGGTAACAGAACCATCCGGTTGCCCCGCTACTGTCCACAGACTGTTCAGGTGGTCCTGTAACTGGCCGATGAGCACCGAGGGTGGCCGTTCAGAGTCGTCCCTGATACTGCGCCCCACCCAACTGATGTACAGCTGTTCCCGGGCGGACAACAAGGCTTCCAGAAACAGGTAGCGGTCGTCTTCCCGGCGGGAGCGGTCCCCCGGCCGGTAATCCTGGGCCATCAGGTCGAAATCCACCGGCGGCCGGGAGCGAGGGTAGTCGCCGTCGTTCATGCCCAGCAGGCATACCTTGCGGAACGGAATGGCCCGCATCGGCATCAGGGTGGCGAAGTTGACCTTGCCGGCGAGGAAACGCTGGTTCAGGCCGCCCTCATCCAGGCCCTGCAGCAGCACATCCTTGACGATATTCAAGGGCAGCGGTTGCTGTTCCAGTCCGGCGGCCAGGGCATCGTCCAGCCACTGCTCCAACTGACGGCGGAAGCGGTTCAGCAACAGCAGGTCCTGGCCTTCCACCTTGTGGAAAAACTGCTCCAGCATGGCGGAGAACAGGGCTTCCCATTCCCCCGGCGTGCGGGTGGCCTGCAGTGCCTGCCACAGGGCTTCCAGCTGGTGCACGAATTCGCCCAGGCGACCGGCCAGGCTGGCTTGCAGGCCGCCGATTTCACCATAGGGCTCTACCCCGCCCCAGGGCTGGTCATCGCCCATGCCATAACCCAGCAACATGGCGCGCAGCCCGGCTTGCCAGGTGTTGCGTTCCAGCTCTGCCGGCAGGTCCAGGCTTTCCCGGTGCTTGCCATGCAGGCCCCAGCGAATATTGGCGCCTTCCACCCAGCGCCGGGCCAGAGGGATGTCGTCTTCGCTGATGTCAAAGCGGTCGCGGATGCCGGCTACTTCCAGCAAGCTGATGATTTCGCTCACACCGAAGCGGCTTCGGGGCAATGACATCAGGGTTTCCAGGGCAATCAGCACGGGTTCGTGGTGGCGCTGTCCCTGGTCGGAAATGGTGAACGGAATGTGGCGCTTGCGGCCCGGCGAGTAGCGACCGAACACCGCCTGAATATGAGGCGCGTACACGTTGATGTCAGGCACCATCACAATTACATCCCGGGGCCGCAGCGTCGGATCGGCATTGAACGCAGCCAGCAGCTGGTCGTGCAGAATCTCCACTTCCCGCTGGGGGCCGTGGGCGTCGTGGAACACCACGGAATGGTCGCGGGTCAGATCCACCGTGCGCTGCTGCTGGCGGATTTCCTGCAGCGGCGTCAGGTTGTGGATATCGTTCTGCAACTGGTGCAGCAGGCAGGGGGTATCCACATCGCCATGGTCGGTGAAGATGTCGATCTTCTGGCCCGGCGTCTGGAAACTGGCGCGGTAGTCGTCCGGGTTGTCGAACTCATCCAGCAGGCGAATGTAGTCCCGGCCCTGTTTTCCCCAGGCCGCCAGCAACGGGTTGGCGTGCTGGTGCAACTGGTCCGGGTCGTCAATTTGCGACAACACCGGGTGTGCTGCGCCCCGCTTGCGTTCGGCTTTTAACAGTTCCCGGTCGCTGATGATGTCGGCCCAGTAGAACTGGCAGGGGTTGTGAACACACAGTACCACCTGGCTGAACCGGCTCAGGACATACAGGGCTTCCAGCGCCTGCCGGGGTAAAGACGAGACCCCGAACACCACGATGCGTCTGGGCAGGCGGGCTGGGTTAGCCGGTTCGCTGATGCGCTGGCCCTGTTCCATAAAGCGGGTGTGAATCTGCGAGCGGCTGGTGTGGGCCTCGCTGCCTGTATCTGCTACCAGCTTGCGCCAGAGCAGCGGCTGCCAGCAGGCTTCCGCATCCAGGGCTTTCTCCTCGCCCCGAGCGGTGATTACCACATCCTTGCCCTGCTCCCAGGCCGCCAGCCAGTCGGCCCGGAACACCTGGTACTGGTCGAACAGGTCGGCCACTTTCTCGGCCAGCTGAAAGTTGCGCAGGTCGGTATCGCGGCCGTCCAGGAATCGGGCCAGTGGCGTAAACGCCTCATCCTGCCCCACCAGCTCCGGCAGCAATCGGTACAGCCGCCAGACCAGGCGGCGCTTGTCGAAGGGGGACTGCTCCGGTACTTCGCCGTCGGGCAACACCGCCCGATAGGCCTGCCAGATGAACCGGGCAGGAAACAGGAAATCCATGCCGGCGGCAATGCCCAGGCCGCCTTCCACGCCATCCTCGGTGCGCTTCTCCGCCAGCGCCAGCTTCAGCCACTGGGCAATGCCGTTACTCTGCACCAGAAAGGTCTCGCTCTGCAGCGGCGGCATGGGGTTCTGCCGGCAGATATAGACCACGGCACGGCGCAGGTCTTCCAGGTGGTTGGCGTGGATGGCGTGAAAGCCGGGTTCAATGGCGGCCATGGGTGTCCTTAGCTGCGGAATTCGCTGGAATGGATGGCAAACAGCTTACCTTAAGCGCTCCCGGATTCGCAGAGGGTGCGCCAGGTTGCAGAACAAAGGATACCTGTGACTTGCGACAAAGAAGGTCGCGTTCGGTCAGCGCACCAGGTCGAGGAGCATTTGCCGCACCCGGGCCCTCGATTCCGCATCGAGGCAGGTCAGGTCTTCCACGTGCAGCTGGTGGCTTTGCAAAAGCCGGCACAGGGAGTCGGCGGAAATCGAGATGGCGACCTGAGCGGAATCCGTCGCACCGGGCCAGTTCACCGGATTGTAGTGATGCTGCCGGGATAGATCGGGGTGTAAGAGAGCCATTCCCATAGAGCCTCCCGTCCTCAGTTGATTGCGTTTTCGGCGAGGGTGGCCGGGTATTGAGCCACCGGGAATACCGGCCAGTTCAGGTATTCGCTGAAGAAATCAGCCTGGCGAGTGGTGTCCAGAAGCACGGCAATGCAATCATCGGTGCTGCAGCAGCCGCTGGCGCTGTTAACACAGGGCTCGGCCAGCTGCAGGTTTTCGACTGCCGTGAACAGCACATAATCCGCCGCATTGTGCTCGCCCCGGTCCCGTAGGGCACGGCACACCAGAATGGCGGCCAGCGTCAGTTCCACATGCATGCAGTCCGGGTGCTCCGCCCGCGCCAGGCAGGCCAGGTCAAAGGCGCTGCCGGTGGCGGCAATCATCTTTTCGGCATCCTGGTTCTCGCAGAAGGTGAAGGCGTATTCCATCCAGAACAGCCATAACTCGTTCTGTTCATTGAGAGAAAGGCGGGAGAAGATCTGGCGATGGCGTGGGCAGAGAAATTTCATGGCGTCCTCCTTGTCTTGATGCAAATGATAATAGTTATCATTAAATAAATTGGCAAGGCTCGTGATGATTAATTTTTGTGCATGGAACAGGTTTGAGCCTGCCCGCCTTCCGGCGTAAAGTTTGTGCCTCTCTGCCAATCCAACGTCTGCATTCCTATGATCAAGCACCGACCGGTTCCCGCCAGCCTGGATGATCCGCTCTATTATCTGGAGAACATGGATATTCTGGTGGCCTGGGTAGCGAACCACCACGCGGACCTGTTAACGGAACAGGAGCGAAACCGGCTGGCGGCCTTCAGCGGCCTGGCCACCGGGCCCCGGGCGCTGCTGACCCGCATGGTAATGCGTACCGGAGAGCTGTTCCGGGCCGACAAGCTGCGTTATCCCGAACTGCCGGTGCCGGAATCGGAAGCACTCAGGACACTGGTGCAGGCGGGCTGGCTGGATCCCGCGCCGGAGCTAAGCGTGGACGACCTGTTCCGGCTGTTTACCCTGGCTGAATTACGGCCGGAGTTCGCCGATTGGTTGCAACAGCAGGGTCACCCGAAAACGCTGGGTAAGGCCCGGATGCGGGAGCTGCTGGCGGAACCGTTCAATGCACCAAGAGCCCTGGGGGCTTGGCTGCCTGGTGGCGGTGAGGCTTCGACTGTGGTCCGGTTGCAGGACATGGCCTTGTTCGATCGCATCCGCCTGATGTTCTTCGGCAATCTGCGCCAGAGCTGGACCGACTTTGTGCTGGTGGAACTGGGCGTTCAGCAGTTCGAGTCTGTGCCATTTACCCCGGCATCCCGGGCCTTCCAGCAGCGGGCCGAGGTGGATTGCTACCTGCAGATGCACCAATGCCGGGAACGGCTCGACAATGGCGAACCGGCGGTGGACGTCTGGCCCGATGTCCCGGGCCCTGTGGATAATCCCTGGCTTGCCAGCCGACGGGACCGTTTATTGCTGGAACTGGGCCGGCAGGCGGAGCGCCAGGGCGAACGGGAACTGGCACTTGAGGTCCTGGAAAACAGCGGTCACCGGGAAGCGCGGCTGAAACAGCTTCGCTTACTGGAACGGATGAAGCGTTTTGAGGAAGCCTGGGCCATAGCCTGTCAGTGGCGAACCAGTGCACTGAGCGACGCCGAAGCCCAGGGCCTCGCCCGGTTGCTGAAGCGGCTGGCGCCGAAGGTAGGGGCCGACCAGCCCGAGCCTGTGGATAACCCCCCACTGCAGGAATTCACCCTCACATTGCCGAAGCCGGACACGGGTACGGTGGAGCTGGCAGCGCTGCAGCATCTGGCCACGGATGACGCCCCGGTGTTCTATGTGGAAAACACCCTGATCAACGCCCTGTTCGGTCTGCTGTGCTGGCCGGTGATCTTCCAGCCCCTGCCCGGCGCCTTCTTCCATCCGTTCCATATTGGTCCGGCAGACCTGACCCGGGAAGACTTCGTTGCCCGTCGCCAGCAGGCGTTCGAGCGAAGGTTCCGTTTGCTGGGCACCGGCGCCTATCGCCGGGAAATACTCGACACCTTCAAGAACAAGCAGGGCATCGCCAATCCTTTCGTGTTCTGGCCGGTTTTGGATAAAGCTCTTTTGGAGCTGGCCCTGCACTGCATTCCCTCTGGCCACCTGGAGGCCCTGTTCCGACGCCTGCTCAACAACATCAAGGAACACCGCAGTGGCTTCCCGGACCTGATCCGTCTGGTGCCAGAAGCAGACCACCCGGAACAACGCTATGAAATGATTGAGGTGAAAGGCCCTGGCGACCGCCTGCAGGACCATCAGGTGCGCTGGTTGCAGTTCTTCGCCCGGCAAGGCATCCCGGCCAGCGTGTGCTATGTGCGCTGGCAGGATGATGAGGCCATTGTGTGAAAGTTGCTGTCCGGACCCTGTGTGAATTTGCCGCCCGCCACGGCGACCTGGATTTCCGCTACACCCCTGCACCCACCGCAGAGGAGGGCATAGCCGGCCATCAGGCCATCCAGTCAAAGCGTGGCTACGGCTACAAAAGCGAGTTTTCAGTGACCGGTCTCGTTCTCGGAATGGAGCTGTCCGGCCGGGCTGATGGTTACCATCCGCACAAGAACCGGCTGGAAGAAATCAAGACTCACCGGGGCGATGTGTCCCGCATCCGCCCTCACCAGCGGGCTTTGCACCGGGCCCAGTTACGGGCCTATGGCGCTTTGCTGTGCCGGCAGGAAAACCGCAAGAGCGTGGAACTGGCGCTGGTTTACTACGACATCGGCCGGGACAAGGAAATGGTGCTCACCGAAACCGCCAAAGCCGACGAGCTCTGGCAGGAACTGGAAACCCTGTGTGGTCTGTACAAAGCCTGGGCCGAGCAGGAAGAACACCATCGGGAACACCGGGACGCCCTGCTGGCCAACCTGCGCTTCCCCTTCCCGGATTTTCGTCCCCGGCAACGGCAGCTGGCGGAAACCGTGTACAAGAATTCGGTCAGAGCCGGCACCCTGCTGCTGGAAGCGCCTACCGGCCTGGGCAAGACCCTGGGTACCCTGTTCCCGGCCCTGATGGCAATGCCTGCCGCCAGGCAGGACCGGCTGTTCTACCTCACCTGCCGCAACACCGCCCGTCAGCTGGCGCTGGAAGCAGTGGGCAGGTTGCAACATGCCCGGGATGAATTGCAGCCCTGGCCTTTGCGAGTTCTGGAACTGGTATCGAAGGACGACGCCTGTGAACACCCGGACAAAGCCTGCCACGGCGATTCCTGCCCGCTGGCCAAGGGCTTTTTTGACCGCCTGCACGACGCCCGGGCCGAAGCGGTACAGAGCAAGGAGCCGTTAACCCAGGAGACATTGGCGAACATCGCCGCCGGTCACGATATTTGCCCCTACTTCCTGGCCCAGGAAATGGCCCGCTGGAGTGACCTGGTGATTGGCGATGTGAACCGGCTGTTCGATCAGTCTGCCCTGCTGCACGGCCTGATCCGCCAGAACCACTGGCAGGCCAGCGTGCTGGTGGACGAAGCCCACAACCTGGTAGACCGGGCCCGGGGCATGTACTCGGTGCAGCTGGAACAGCAGCGCTTGTTGAAGCTAAAAAAAACCGCCCCGAAACCGGTGAAAGCCGCCCTGGACCGCACCGCTCGGGCCTGGCAGGCGCTGATCCGGGATCACGGCGAACAGGCCCAGCCGGTGTTCCTGCCGATTCTGCCGTCGCAATTGCTGGGTGCCCTGCAGGCCATGGTCTCGGTGATCACCGACTACCTGGCCGACAACCCGCCGGACCTGGCCCTGCAGGAAGTGATGTTCGAAAGTGTGGCCTTCATGAAACTGGCAGACAGCTTTGGTGATCATTCCCTGTGCGAATTCCAGCGCAGCGGCCGCGGCCGGGCCAGCCTGACCATCCAGAATCTGATTCCGGCGGATTTCCTCATTGAGCGCTTCAAAGCCGCTCACTCGGTGCTGCTGTTCTCCGCAACCCTCAGCCCCGGCGTGTATTACCGGGATTTGCTTGGTTTGCCGGAAGACGCCCGCTTTACGTCCCTGCCCAGCCCTTTCAGCGCCGGACAACTGAAGGTTGAGTTCACACCCGGCATCAGCACCCGGCAGGTGCATCGTGAAGCCAGCCTGCAGCCCGTCGCCGAACTGATCGCCAAACAGTACCGGACACGGCCGGGCCACTACCTGGCGTTCTTCAGCAGCTTTAAATACGCTAAAGAGGTGAGCGATGCGTTGGCAAAACAGGCACCTGATATTCCCCAGCGTTCACAGCAACCGGGGATGAGTGCGGAGCAGCGTCGGCAGTTCCTGGCTGACTTTCGGAAGCCTGAAGGCAGCATCGCTTTCGCGGTACTCGGCGGCGTGTTCAGCGAAGGCATCGATCTGCCTGGTGACCAGCTGATTGGCGCCTTTGTGGCCACCCTGGGCCTGCCACCGTTTGATGCCTGGCATGAAATCCTCAAAGACCGTCTGCAACAACGATTTGGCGAAGGCTATAACTACACTTACCTGATCCCCGGCCTGCAGAAAGTGGCCCAGGCGGCTGGCCGGGTGATCCGCACTCCGGAAGACCGGGGGGTAATCTGGCTGATTGATGACCGCTTTCTGAAACGACCGGTGCGTGGCCTGTTGCCGACCTGGTGGTTCACCAACACCTGATTCAGAGAGCGTCAAATTGTCGCGATCGACGTCAGTTGTTACATGTCACTATGGAAAAACCTGTTCGCTTGCTTAGAATCCGTGGCCCTTAATGACAATCCCCCCGATGATCAAGGACACTGATTGCAAATGAACCCGACCGATCTTGTTTTCCAGAGCTATGGTCGCTGCTGCCGCAAGGATGAATTCTTTGTGGATTTCTACGACTTCTTTATGTCCAGCTCCGATGCCATCCGCAACCGGTTTCTGAACACGGATATGTCTGCTCAGCGCCATCTGCTGCGTAACGGTGTGATGCAGATCATTCTGGTTGCCCGGGGTATGTCCGACCGCAAATTGCGGGATCTGGGAGAAAGCCATAATCGCCACAATTACAATATTCAGCCTGAGTGGTACGACCTCTGGCAGGAGGCATTGCTGAAAACGGTCCGCGCTCACGATCCGGAATACACGCCCGAACTCCGAGAGGCGTGGCGTAGCGTGCTCAAGCCCGGTATCGACCTGATCCGCGGCGCCTACTGAGTTCATGGCAAGCTGACGGGCGGGATAGATTGGAAGCTATCTTGATTCCCGTCAGCCTGAACGTCACACTTCTGCTCTATACTTCCCCTGTCATACATCTTCTTCCCCTCAAGGACGACACATGGCCCACAAAAGCACCAACACCGCTCCCAAACTTTTTCTCGTTGTGCTGATCGTGGCCCTGATTGCCGTTGCAGCCTGGTACCTGATGCCGAAAGGCGATCAGGTGCCGGAGCATATTGGCTCTGGTAACGGTCGTATTGAAGCCACCGAAGTCGATATTGCCACCCGAATACCCGGGCGCCTGGAATCCTTCGAAGTTCGCGAGGGAGACATGGTTGAAGCCGGCATGTTGCTGGCTGTGATGGATACCGACGAACTTGAGGCCAGCCTGGCAGCGGCGCAAGCCAGTTTGCACCAGGCTGAGCAGAGCCGGCGACTGGCCGAGGCCGTGGTGGCCCAACGGGAAAGCGAGCGTCGGTATGCCCAAGCCGAACTGGCCCGTATTGAATCGCTGGCCGATCGGGGCCATGCCTCTCAGGAGCAGTTGGACCGCGCCCGTACCGCGGCGGAAACCGCCGAGGCGGCATTGCAGGCCGCCAGAGTACAAGTGGCGTCTGCCGATGCCAGTATCGAAGCTGCCAAAGCCAGTGCCCGCCGTATCCAGACCAATATCGATGACAGTCAGTTGACCACGCCGGTGGGTGGCCGGGTTCTGTATCGGCTGGCGGAGCCGGGCGAGGTGCTGGCCGCCGGTGGCAAGGTAGCCACGGTACTGGATGTCACCGATGTGTACATGACCATCTTCCTGCCCACAGCCCAGGCGGGCAAAGTCCGGGTTGGCTCTGAAGCCCGGATCGTTCTTGATGCCCTGCCGGACTATGTGGTGCCAGCGGAAGTCAGCTTCGTCGCCGCCGAAGCCCAGTTCACGCCGAAGTCAGTGGAAACCCGCAGCGAGCGGGAGAAGCTGATGTTCCGGGTTCGTATCCGGATTGATCCGGAGTTGCTCAAAGCCTATCGGGACCGGGTGAAAACCGGCGTACCCGGCGAAGCCTACGTAAGACTGGATGAGGGCCAGTCCTGGCCCGAGAGCCTGAAAGTGGCTTTGCCCAATGACTGAGACCGTGGCCCGGCTGGAAGGAGTCAGCCATCGCTACGGGGAAACCGATGCGCTGTCTGAACTATCCCTGACGTTTCCATCTGGCTGCATGGTTGGGCTGATCGGCCCGGACGGGGTGGGCAAATCCACACTGTTGGGCCTGCTTGCCGGTGCCCGTGAGTTGCAGACCGGCGAGTTGCAGGTGCTTGGCGGCGATATGCGCAGCCAGCGGTTTCGTAACCGGGTCGCCCCCCGCATTGCCTATATGCCCCAGGGACTGGGCGGTAATCTCTACCATACGCTGACGGTGGACGAGAACATCGCCTTCTTCGCCGATCTGTTTGGTTTGCGAGGCCCCTCAAGGAAGGATCAGATTGACCGCTTGCTGGAAGCTACTGGGTTGTTGTCCTTCCGGGACCGTCCCGCCGGCAAGCTGTCCGGCGGTATGAAACAGAAGCTGGGGCTGTGCTGTGCCCTTATCCACAGCCCCGATCTGCTGATTCTGGATGAACCCACCACCGGCGTGGACCCGCTCTCCCGCAAGCGTTTCTGGGATCTGATCGATACCATTCGCCGGCAACGCAGCGGTATGAGCGTGTTGGTGGCCACGGCCTACATGGAAGAAGCCGAACGTTACGACTGGCTGGTGGCCATGGACGAGGGCAAGGTACTGGCCACAGGCTCACCGGCAGAACTCCGTGAGCAGACCAATACCGAGACGCTGGACGATGCCTTCATCGCGCTGTTACCCGAAAACCGGCAGGTGCAGGAAAGCGGCGATACGGCTAATGCTGCGCAGCGAGGGCCAACCGGGGAAAATCAAACGCCGGCCATTGAGGCTGAGCATCTGACCCTGCGGTTTGGCAGCTTTACGGCGGTTCGTAACGTCAGCTTTTCCATCCCGAAAGGCGAGATCTTCGGTTTTCTGGGATCCAACGGTTGTGGCAAGACCACCACCATGAAAATGCTCACCGGATTGCTGACCCCAACAGAAGGCGAAGTCCGGCTGTTCGGTGAACCACTGGATGCCAAAGACCTGGCCACCCGGCAGAAGGTGGGCTACATGTCCCAGGCCTTCTCGCTCTATGGCGAGCTCACCGTGCGCCAGAATCTGGATCTGCATGCCCGGCTGTTTCACCTGCCGGACACCAGAATCCCGGAGCGTATTTCGGTGCTGGTTCGGGAGTTCGGTCTTGAAGATGTACTGGACCAGCGAGCAGGCGCCCTGCCACTTGGGGTTCGCCAGCGGCTGTCACTGGCCGTGGCCGTGGTGCACGAGCCCGAATTGCTGATCCTGGATGAACCTACCTCAGGCGTCGACCCGGGGGCCCGCAACCGGTTCTGGCAATTGTTGATGCGCCTGTCGCGGGAAGATGGCGTGACCATTTTTATCTCCACCCATTTCATGAACGAGGGTGAGCGCTGCGACCGGATTTCGCTCATGCACGCGGGCGAAGTATTGGCTTGCGATACGCCCGATCGACTGGTTGAAGCCTCCGGCACCGACAGCCTGGAAGGCGCGTTCATGAAAACCCTGGAAGCGGTGGATAAAGAGCCGGAGACCGGCGCCGACCAACTGGCTCTGGAGCCCGCCAGTCATGGTGACCGGCCGACCGTGTTCAGTCCCCGGCGCTTGCTGGCGTACGCCACTCGGGAAGCGAGGGAACTGTTGCGGGACCCCATTCGAATGGCCTTCGCCTTTATCGGTTCCGCGTTGTTGATGCTGATCCTGGGTTACGGCATTACCCTGGATGTCGAAGACCTGTCGTTCGCCGTGCTGGATCGGGACCAGACACCCCAGAGCCGGGATTACATTGCGGCGGTGTCCGGCTCCCGGTATTTCCTGCAACAACCGGAATTGCAGAATATCCAGGAGCTGGAGCAACGCATGCGCTCCGGCGAGCTGAGTCTGGCGATTGAGATTCCGCCGGGCTTCGGCAAAGACCTGAAACGGGGGCGACCGACCGAAATGGCGGTTTGGGTGGATGGTGCCATGCCTTTCCGGGGCGAGACCATCCTGGGTTACGTTGAAGGCATGCACATCAGTTACCTGACGGAGCTGGCCCAGCGCACTCTGGGCGTGGTACCCACGCTGACACTGGTCACGCTGGAGGACCGGTATCGCTACAACCAGGACTTCCGGAGCCTGGATGCGATGGTGCCAGCGGTTATCCCCATTCTGCTGATCTTCATCCCCGCCATTCTGATGGCCCTGGGCATCGTTCGGGAAAAGGAATTGGGCTCCATCACCAATCTGTACGTCACTCCGGTCACCCGGGTGGAGTTCTTGCTGGGCAAACAGCTGCCCTACATCGCGTTCAGCATGATCAGCTACGTGAGCCTGGTCTTGCTGGCGGTGTACGTGTTTGATGTCGAGATCAAAGGCAGCCTGCTGACGCTCACCTTCGGCGCCCTGCTCTTTGTGACCGCCACCACGGCCTTGGGTCAGGTGATGTCGACCTTTGCCTCGACCCAGATTGCCGCCCTGGCGGCCACTGCGATTCTCACCATACTCCCCACTGTACAGTTTTCCGGCCTGACCGAACCGGTGTCGTCCCTGAGCGGCGCCGGCGCATTGATCGGTCCGGTCTGGCCGGCGACCTGGTTCCTGCAGATCAGCCGTGGCGTCTTTACCAAAGGCCTGTCGCTGGCGGATATGCAGGGCGCGTTCCTGGCCCTGGCGGCGTTCGTTCCGGTGCTGACCGTAATGGCGGTGGCGTTGCTCAGAAAACAGGGGCGCTGACATGAATTCCTTACGCAACATCTGGCACCTCGGCATCAAGGAACTGCGCAGTCTGTGGCAGGACAAGGCATTGATGGTGTTTGTGCTGGTGGCATTTACGGTGATGATCTACACCGCAGGTTCCGCCGGCTCCATGGAGCTTCACAACGCACCGATCGCCGTGGTGGACGAAGACCAGACGGTGTTGTCTGGCCGCATCATCAATTCGCTCCAGCAGCCATGGTTCCTGACGCCGGATCTGGTGGCCTACGGCGACATCGACGACCTGCTGGACAAGGGCAGCCATACCTTTGCCCTGGTGATCCCCGAAGGCTTTGAGCGGGATGTCCGGCAGGGCAACCCGGTGGCGTTGCAGCTGAACATCGACGCCACCCGCATGAGCCAGGCCTTTATTGGCACCAATTACATTCAGCGCTTTGCGATGGCGGAAGTGACGGAGTTCCTGCAACCGGGTAGCTCTGCCAGCACCGGGCTACCGATCGAGCTGGTCACCCGGGTGAGTTACAACCCCAACCTGGACGGAACCTGGTTTGGCGGTGTCATGGAGCTCATCACCCAGGTGACCCTGATCAGCATCATTCTTACCGGGGCAGCACTGATCCGGGAGCGGGAGCACGGCACCGTGGAGCATCTGATGGTGATGCCATTGCGGCCTTTCGAAATCATGGCGTCCAAGGTGTGGGCCAATGGTCTGGTAGTGTTACTGGCCGCGGCGCTGTCGGTAACGCTGGTGATCCAGGGCTGGCTACAGGTACCGGTGGCAGGGTCGGTGTTGCTGTTTCTGCTCGGCGCCCTGATTCACCTGTTTTCCACCACCGCGATCGGCATTCTGATCGGCACCGTGGCCCGAACCATGCCCCAGTTTGGCCTGCTGCTGATTCTCACCATCCTGCCTTTGCAGCTGCTGTCGGGCGGTATCACGCCCCGGGAAAGCATGCCCCAGCTGGTGCAGGATCTGATGCTGGCGGCGCCCACCACCCACTTTGTCAGCATGGCCCAGGCGACTCTGTACCGGGGTGCGGGGCTGGAGGTGGTGTGGCCACAGATGCTGGCTCTGATGGCCATTGGCGGGGTGTTCTTCACGGCGGCGTTGTTGCTCTTCCGTCGCCATCTCTCGGTGTAAGTCAGTAAGCCACCACCCAACCGGGGTGGTGGCGGTCGACGCTTAGCCGAATTCGAAGAACGCCAGCTTGTTGCCATCCGGGTCGCGCACATAGGCGCCGTAGAACATGTCCGGAATGCGCTGCCCCGGTTCGCCATCGCAGGTGGCGCCCAGTTCAATGGCCTTGTGGTAAAACTTATCCACGGCTTCTTTGGAGCCCGCCGGAATGGCCACCATGTTGCCGTTGCCGGGATGGTTGGGTTCACCGTTGAACGGGGTGCAGACGGCCAGCATGGGGGCTCCCATGCTTTTGCCAATAAACGCAATTCGCTCCATGTCCATCAGCACCTTGGCGCCCAGATCTGCCAGCAACTCCGTGTAGAACTGCTTGGCCCGGCCCATATCGCTGACTCCGAGTGTGACGTATCCGATCATATTCGACTCCTTGGTTGGTTAGCGCTGGGTATACGAGCGCCAGGGTGTTTTAGAGCTTAACACCTGTTTGACGATCTTTGCCTGTGGCTTTGCTATGGTTGGTTCACGACTGTTCTTTGGGAGTTTGTCATGAAGACTGGATTGGCTGTAATCGCGTTACTGTTTCTGATGACGGGCTGCACCGGTGTGCCCAAGGGCATTGAACCAGTGACCGGTTTTGACCAGCAGCGCTACCTGGGCACCTGGTACGAGATCGCCCGGTTGGATCACTCGTTCGAAGAGGGCCTGAGCCAGGTTACCGCCGAATACAGTCTAAACAATGACGACAGTATCAAAGTGGTCAACCGGGGCTACAACGCCGAAGCCGGTGAATGGAAAGAAGCCGAAGGCCGTGCGGTATTTGTGGGCGACAGTAATATCGGCCACCTGAAAGTATCGTTCTTTGGACCTTTCTATGCGTCCTACGTGGTGTTCGAGCTGGATGACCAATACACCACCGCGTATATCACCGGGTATGACCGGGATTACCTGTGGCTGATGTCGCGCACGCCGGAGGTGAGCGATGAGGTGCTGGAGGCGTTCAGAGCACGGGCTGAAGCTAAGGGTTTTGAGCTGGAAGAATTAATACTTGTCGAACACGGGGAAGACTAGACAAAAGCGGGAAAGTGGTCGGCGTGGCAGGATTCGAACCTGCGACCCCTTCGTCCCGAACGAAGTGCGCTACCAAGCTGCGCCACACGCCGATCAACGGCCGGTATTATACGCATTGGCGGCGGTTTTGCTACCCCTTCCCCGGGCTGGAATTCAAAAATTCTGTTGTGGATTGTCCGGATCGGTGGCTAGCAGAAGCCTCGCCCTGGCAGTGGTAAACCCGGTTGAATGGGCGTATAACAGCGGCGTGGATGTCGCCTTGCCTTGTAAGGCGTTGTGACTGGCCTGTGTCCGGACATCGGAGCCCCCTGCCCTGTGAACATTATCCCCATTGTTCAGATCCTCGGTTTTCTGCTCATCCTGCTCAGTTTCCTAATGACCCTTCCGGTTAACCTGCTGGTATTCGGTGATACGCCGGATTGGCTGGCGTTCGTGAAATCCTCGGTGGTCTGTTTCGGCATTGGTGCCGCGGCTCTGGCTTTGGCGGGGCGGCAGAAACACGCCTTGAGGCAACAACAAATGTTCATGCTGACGGTGTTGGCGTGGGTTGTGATTCCGCTGTTCTCCAGTTTGCCGCTGCTGCTGAGCGACATGAAGCTGAGCATGACCGATGCCTTCTTTGAAAGCATTTCCGGCGTGACCACCACCGGTTCCACCGTGCTCACCGGCCTGGATCATCTTCCGGACGACATTTTGCTCTGGCGTTCGATTATGCAATGGATGGGCGGTATCGGGATCATCGGTATGGCCGTTGCCATCCTGCCGTTTCTCCGGATTGGCGGTATGCGGCTGTTTGCCACCGAATCGTCCGAATGGAACGAGAAAGCGGTGCCCCGCACCAACCATCTGGCCCGCAGTCTGGTACTCATCTATCTGGGCTTGACGCTCGGTTGCGTGCTCACCTACTGGCTGCTGGGGATGAGTTTCTTTCAGGCACTGAATCACGCGTTGACCACGGTATCGACCGGCGGCTATTCCACTTCAGACAGCTCCATGGGGCAGTTTGATTCGCCGTCCATTCTCCTGGCGTCGACGGTATTCATGGCGATGGGCGCCATGCCGTTCTTTCTGTTTGTCCGGTTTATTCACGGGCAGCGCCAGCCCCTGATTCGGGATCAGCAGGTGCGTTTCTTCCTCCGGTTCCTGGTGATTGTCGCTGCGTTGCTGACCATTTACCGGGTTCTGAGGGAACCGGTAGATCCGTTTGAGACCTTTGTTTCAGCGCTGTTCAATGTTACGTCGGTGGTGACCACCACGGGCTATGCTTCTACCGACTATTCCTTGTGGGGCCCGTTTGCGGTGGTGGTGTTTCTGTTCATCACCTTTGTTGGCGGCTGTTCCGGGTCCACGTCCGGTGGCATGAAAATCTTCCGGTTTCAGCTGTCCATGCTGTTGCTCAGGGAGCAGGTACGTCGTTTGCTGCACCCTCACGCGGTGTTTGCCCGCAACTACAACGGGCGGGTGATTGGTGACGATATCGTGGCCTCCAGTGTCGCCTTCTCTTTCATCTTTCTGGCGACGCTGGCGCTGGTGACGGCGATTCTGGGTGCATTGGGACTGGATCTGGTGACCAGCCTTTCCGGAGCGGCTACGGCTTTGACGAATGTCGGGCCAGGACTGGGCGATACCATCGGTCCTGCAGGCAATTTCCAGACGTTGCCGGATGCGGCCAAATGGGTCCTGATGGGCGCCATGATTCTGGGCCGGTTGGAACTGTTGAGTGTGATTGTGATGTTGTCGCCGGACTTCTGGCGCAGCTGAGTGGAAAAGCAGGACAGGCAGGCCGCTGGTTTATCGTGAACCAGCGGCCTGTGTGCCTCAGCCTGCTGTGGGCAGCAGGGAGATGTCGGCAACCCGCAGGAACAGGTTGCGCAGGCGGTTCAACAGTGCCAGACGATTGTTGCGCACGGCTTCGTCGTCGGCCATCACCATCACTTCATCAAAGAAGGTGTCTACCGGCTCACGCAGGCTGGCCAGCGACGTCAGCGCACTGGCGTAGTCACCCTGCTCGAACATCGGCAGTACTTTCTGTGCCTGCTCTTCCACCTTCGCGGCCAGGGTCTTCTCGGCAGCGTCCTGCAACAGTGTGTTGTCTACGGTCTCGCCGATGCTGTCACCACCCTGTTTGGTGAGGATGTTGGAAACCCGCTTGTTGGCGCCTGCCAGAGCCTGGGCTTCCGGCAGCTGGCGGAAGGCTTCCACGGCTTTTACCCGGCGATCGAAGTCCAGCGGGCGGGTTGGGCGGCGGGCGTGCACAGCCAGGTACACTTCGGCGCCGATGCCCTGCTCATCATAGTGGGCACGGAAACGCTCCAGCATGTAGTCCACCACTGTGCTGGCGGTGTTCTTCTCGGTCAGCACGGTAAAGTTCTGTTCCGCCCACTCGCACACCGTCTGCAGGTCCAGCGGCAGTTCACGTTCGATGATGATGCGCAGCACACCGAGAGAAGCACGGCGCAGGGCAAACGGGTCCCGGGTACCGGACGGCGGCTGGTTGATGCCGAACAGGCCGACCAGGGAATCGATGCGGTCAGCAATGGCCACCGCACAACCGGTCAGGGTGGTGGGCAGGTCGTCGCCGGCAAAGCGCGGCATGTACTGCTCGTTCAGGGCCTTGGCGACATCGGCATGTTCGCCGTCATTGGCCGCGTAGTACTGACCCATAATGCCCTGCAGGTCGGTGAACTCCAGCACCATTTCGGTGACCAGATCGGTCTTGGCGAGCATGGCAGCACGCTCGGCCAGGGCCGGGTCGCTGTTGATGGCTTCGGCAATCTTTTTGGCCAGGGCTGCTACCCGTACAGATTTGTCGTAGATGCTGCCCAGCTTGTCCTGGAACACGATGGGCTTGAGTACCTCGACGCGGTCTTCCAGTCTGGTCTTGCGGTCGGTGTCGTAGAAGAAGGCGGCGTCGGACAGGCGCGGGCGAATCACTTTCTCGTTACCGGAAATCACCTGGGCCGGGTCTTTACTCTCCAGGTTGGCCACGGTGATAAACAGCGGCAGCATCTTCCCGCCGGTATCCACCACGTGGAAGTACTTCTGATGTTCCTTCATGGAGGAGATCAGGGCTTCGGCGGGTACATCCAGGAAGCGCTCCTCGAAGCGCCCCATCAAGGGTACCGGCCATTCGTTCAAGGCAGTCACTTCGTCCAGCAGGTCTTCGTCGATTACGGCCTTGCCGCCGGCTTCTTTCTCTGCCAGCGCGGCCACGCCGGCGCGGATCTGCTCACGACGCTCGGCGAAGTCTGCCAGTACGTAGCCTTCCTGCTTGAGCACCACTTCGTAGTCGGCCGGGGTGGGCACAATCAGCTCTTTCGGGCAGTGAAACCGGTGGCCACGGGTCTTGTTGCCGGGCTTGAGGTTCATCACCGGTGCTTCAATCACCTTGTTGCCGTACAACAGAATGAGCCAGTGTACCGGGCGCACGAATTCCGTCTTCCAGGCACCCCAGCGCATACGCTTGGGAATGGGCAGGGCGGCCAGGGATTTCTCGACCAGATCCGGCATCAGTTCTACGGTGGGCTTGCCCTTCTCAACGGTACGGTACACCAGCCAGGCACCCTTGTCGGTCTCCATGGTGTCGAGCTGATCCGGGGTAATCCCGAGGGAGGTGGCGAAGCCGGTCAACGCCCGGGTCGGGTTACCGGAATCATCAAACGCTGCTTTCACGGCCGGGCCGCGCTTTTCGACCGATTTGTCCGGCTGGGCATCGGCCAGGTCCCGGATCCGTACCGCCAGACGACGGGGTGCTGCGAAGCTTTCCACTTCGCCAAAGGCCACGCCGGCTTCTTCCAGGCCTTTGACAATGCCCTGGGTGAAGGCGTCAGACAGCGGCTTGAGAGCTTTTGGAGGCAGCTCCTCGGTGCCCAGTTCGACCAGAAAATCCTGAGTTGCCATGATTATGCGTTCCCCTGTTCCTGCGGTGCCTTGTTGGCTTTCTTGCCCTTTTTACTGGCCTTGGCGTCGGCGGCTTCAGCGGCGGCCAGCACTTCCTTGCGGAGGTTTTCCGGGGCCAGCGGGAAGCCCAGCTTGCGACGGCTCTCGAAGTAGGCCTGGGCCACGGAGCGAGCCAGGGTACGTACACGCAGGATGAAACGCTGGCGCTCTGTCACGGAGATGGCGTGACGGGCGTCCAGCAGGTTGAATGTGTGGGAGGCCTTGAGCACCTGCTCATAGGCCGGCAGTGGCAGGCCGGCGTCGATCAGGCGGGCGCTTTCCCGCTCATAGACATCGAAGCTGTGGAACAGGAACTCGGTGTCGGCATGTTCGAAGTTGTAGGTGGACATCTCCACCTCTTGCTGATGGAACACATCGCCGTAGGTAACCACGCCATCCGGGCCATTGGTCCAGACCAGGTCATACACGCTGTCCACACCCTGCAGGTACATGGCGATACGCTCAAGGCCGTAGGTCAGCTCGCCGGTGACCGGATAGCATTCCAGGCCGCCTACCTGCTGGAAGTAAGTGAACTGGGTCACTTCCATACCGTTCAGCCAGATTTCCCAGCCCAGGCCCCAGGCGCCCAGGGTCGGCGATTCCCAGTTGTCTTCGACAAAGCGGATGTCGTGCACCAACGGGTCCAGGCCCAGCGCGCGCAGAGAATCCAGGTACAGCTCCTGAATGTTGTCCGGAGACGGCTTCAGAACCACCTGGAACTGGTAGTAGTGCTGCAGGCGGTTGGGGTTCTCGCCGTAACGGCCGTCGGTGGGGCGGCGGCTGGGCTGGACGTAGGCGGAGTTCCAGGTTTCCGGACCAATGGATCGCAGGAAGGTGGCCGGGTGGAAGGTACCGGCGCCCACTTCCATGTCCAGGGGCTGGAGAACCACGCAGCCGTGCTGCGCCCAGAAATTCTGCAATGCCAGGATCAGACCCTGGAAGGTCTTGATGTCCGGCGCGGAGTTGTTGGTTGCCTTGTCTGTCACGACGTTTGCCTGCTGGTCAGTCTGTGTGTGGGCCCCGGTTCCGGGGCACTCCGAAAATTTGAAAACGCGCATTATACGCTGGCCGGCGCCGCATTTCTAAGTGCCAGCCAGGGTGTTGTTTTGCCTGAGATCAATCAGAAGAACGTGAGGCCCACCTGGAACAGTTTCTCGACGTCCCGTATGCGCGACTTGTCTACCAGGAACAGGATCACGTGGTCGTCCGGTTGCACCCGCAGGTGGTCATGGGCGATGAGCACTTCGTTGTGCCGGACAATGGCACCAATGGTCGTTCCGGATGGCAGATTGATTTCGTCCAGGCGCTTGCCAACCACCTTGGAGGAACGGTGGTCGCCGTGGGCGATGGCCTCAATGGCTTCGGCCGCGCCCCGGCGCAGGGCGTGCACGTTCACCACATCACCCCGGCGCACGTGGGTAAGCAGACTGCCGATGGTGGTCTGCTGGGGTGAGATGGCCACGTCGATATCGCCGCCCTGGATCAGGTCCACGTAATCGGGGTTGTTGATCAGGGTCAGGACCTTGCGGGCACCCAGTCGCTTGGCCAGCAACGAGGCCATGATGTTGGCTTCGTCGTCGTTGGTGACGGCGCAGAACACATCGGTATTTTCGATGTTCTCTTCCAGCAGGATGTCCTTGTTGGCTGCGTTACCTTCCAGTACCACGGTCTTGCGCAGGCGCTCGGACAGCATCACGCAGCGTTCATGGTCCCGTTCCAGGAGTTTCACCTGGTAGCGGTCTTCCAGGGTGTTGGCCAGCCGGTAGCCGATGTTGCCACCGCCGCAGATAAAGATGCGTTTGTAGGGCTTCTCCAACGGTTGCAGTTCACTCATCACCGAGCGGATATGGTCGGCGGCGGCGATAAAGAACACCTCGTCGCCGTCTTCGATCACGGTATCGCCCTGGGGCATGATGGCCCGGTCCTTGCGGAAAATCGCCGCCACCCGGGTATCAATCTTGGGCATGTGGGTGCGCAGGTAGGACAGTTCGTGCCCCACCAGTGGGCCGCCCTCGGTGGCGCGAATGGCGACCAGTCGGGTCAGGCCCTTGGAGAACTCCAGTACCTGCAGGGCACCGGGGTATTCAATCAGCCGGGTAATGTGCTGGGTCACCAGATGTTCCGGACTGATCAGAACGTCCAGGGGGAAGCCTCTCAGGCTGTCCAGGTCCTTGACCGTATCCCGGTTGTAGAACAGTTCCGGCTTGGCCAGGTAGGCGCCGGCCCGCACCCGGCAGATGGTAGTGGGGGTCTTGTACAGCAGCTTGGAGACCTGGCACGCCACCATGTTGGTTTCATCGCTGTTTGTTACCGCGATGATCATGTCGGCATCTTCGGCTCCGGCCTGTCGCAATACCGTGGGATAGGAGGCGCGGCCATGCATGGTGCGGATATCGAGCCGGTCCTGCAGTTCGCGAAGGCGTGCGCTGTCGTTGTCCACCACGGTGATGTCGTTGGCTTCGTTTGCCAGGTTTTCCGCCAGGGTGCCGCCGACCTGGCCGGCGCCGAGAATCAGGATTTTCATGGTTCAGGTTTCTCCAGCACGGCGTAGAAAAAGCCGTCATGGCTGTCCGGGTCTGGGAACAGCTGACGCCCGGTGGTCATATCCCGGCCCCAGTCTGCATCGATGGTCTTCAGCGTTGCCTGATTCTGCTGCTTCAGGAACCGCTGGATTATACGGTGGTTCTCCTGTGGAAACACCGAGCAGGTGGCATACACCAGTCGCCCACCGGGCTTCAGGATAGACCACATGGCCTCCAGCAGGCCAAGCTGGATACTGGCCAGCGGCACAATATCGGATTCCCGGCGCAGCAGTTTGATGTCCGGGTGCCGGCGAATCACGCCGGTAGCGCTGCAGGGAACGTCCAGCAGGATGCGGTCGAAGGGCGTGCCGTCCCACCAGCTGTCGATATCGGCGGCATCGGCCTGGGTCAGGGTGGCCTGCAGGTCGAGCCGGTCCAGGTTTTCCTGGACCCGGGGCAGGCGCTCGGCGGATTCGTCGATGGCCACCACTTCGTCCAGTGCGCCACAGGCTTCAAGGATGGCGCAGGTCTTGCCGCCCGGCGCGGCGCAGGCATCCAGTACCCTCTGGCCTGGCTGCAGATCCATCAAAGTCGTACACAATTGGGCGGCTTCGTCCTGAACACTGACCGCGCCGTCCTCGAACCAGGGCAGTCGGTCCACCGGCACCGGCCGTTGGAGCTGGATGCCGCTGGGGGCAAAGCGCGTGGCGCGGGCCTCAATGCCGGCTTCCGACAACAGGTTCAGGTACTCGTCGCGTTTGAAGCGCAGGGCATTGACCCGCAGGGTCATGGGTGCCTGCTGGTTGTTGGCTTCAAGGATGGCCTGCCAATCGTCCGGCCAGTTGTGGCGAAGCTTCTCCACCATCCACACCGGATGACTGAAGCGGCCACTATCGTCTTTCGGCGCTGGCGCCCCTTCCCGTTCGGCGGCCCGCAGCACTCCGTTGACCAGACCGGTCAGGTGGGGCTTGTCCAGTGCCCGGCAAGCCTCCACGGTTTCGTTCAGTACCGCGTAGGTGGCCTGTTCGCTGTAACGTAACTGAAACAGGGCCACCAGCATCAGGTGGTGAATGATCCGGTCCGGCTTGCGCAGGGGCTTTTTCAGGCGCTGGTTCAGCTCGCTCTCAAGCCGGTGAAACCAGCGGCAGGTACCGTAACAGATAGCTTGCAGTTGTGGCCGTTGTTCCGGGGGTAACTGATTCAGGGCGGGTGGCAGGCATTGGGATAACGACTGGCCCTGTTCCACCGCCAGCAATACGTTGGCGGCAATGGCGCGGAATGGCAGGGGCTGGTAAGCCATGGTCAGTTCAGCTCCTGGCCGGGCAGCAGCACCTGCTTGCCACCATTGATCAGGTCGTTGATGCTCTGGGCCTTGCTGCCTGGTAACTGCACGGAAGTGATTCTGAGGGTGCCGGTGCCGCAGGCAACGTCTACACCGTCCCGCTCCCGGGCAATCACGGTGCCGGGACCCTTGTCGCTGTCCTGCTTCAGGGCGCCGGCCTGATGAATACGGATACGTTGCTCGCCAAGATCGGTAAAGGTACCGGGCCAGGGGTTGAAGGCGCGAATCAGTCGTTCGATCTCCTGCGCGTTTTGGCGCCAGTCGATGTGGCCCTCTTCCTTCGACAGCTTATGGGCGTAGTTGGCCTCTGCCTCATTCTGGACTTCGCCGGTCAGATCGTTGTTGGCCAGCCTCTCCAAGGCCTGCACAATGGCCTTGCCTCCCATCTCGGCCAGCCGGTCATGCAGGCTGCCGCCGGTATCGTCGGCACTGATGGGGGTGTCCAGTTTCAGCAACATGCCGCCGGTATCCAGGCCTTCGTCCATCTGCATGATGGTGATGCCGGTTTCGGCGTCGCCGGCGGCAATGGCCCGCTGGATCGGGGCGGCACCTCGCCAGCGCGGCAGCAGGGAAGCGTGGATGTTCAGGCAGCCGTGGGTTGGTATGTTCAGCACTGCCTTGGGCAGAATCAGGCCATAGGCAGCCACGATCATCACATCCGGTTGCAGCGACGCCAATTCCTGTTGGGCCTCTTCTGGCTTCAGACTGACCGGTTGATACACGGGAATACCAGTATCCAGTGCCACCTGTTTGACCGGGCTGGGCATCAGTTTTCGGCCGCGGCCGGCGGGGCGATCAGGCTGGGTGTAAACGCCGACGATGTCGTAACCGGCATTCAGCAGGGTTTTCAGGGCGGTGGCGGCGAAATCCGGGGTGCCGGCAAACACAATGCGCACGTTGGTTGCTTCTCTGTGTCGTTGATACGAAAAAACCGGGTCGTAACCCGGTCCTGAATTCGGTCTATGCTGGCAGCGCCTCAGGCGCTCTGCTTGTGCAGCTTTTCCAGCTTCTTGCGAATGCGATTACGTTTGAGCTGGCTCAGGTAATCGACAAACAGCTTGCCATTCAGGTGGTCCATTTCATGCTGGATGCAAACTGCCAGCAGGCCTTCAGCCTCCAGGACAAACTCCTTGCCGTCACGATCCCTGGCGGTAATCCGGCAGTGCTCGATGCGCTTCACATCTTCATAGAACCCCGGTACCGACAGGCAGCCTTCCTGCATGGCTTCGAGCTCGCCATCCAGCACTTCCACTTTCGGGTTGATGAACACCCGCGGCTCGGTTTTATCTTCGGACAGATCCATTACGATGATCTGCTTGTGCACATCCACCTGGGTCGCGGCCAGGCCAATGCCGCGGGCATCGTACATGGTCTCGAACATGTCGTCGATCAACGTACGGATGTCATCGGTCACTTCCTCCACCGGCTTGGCGATGGTGCGAAGTCGTGGGTCCGGATACTCAAGAATTTCTCGAATCATAATGCTCTTGCTTCTGGCCTGTGTGTATCGGGCAATCTCTAATGTCAGCCTGTTTGACGGGCTGCCGAGCGCAGAATTTTACCATTTGTAACGCTGTGAAACCGATTGCCGAAATGCGACAGCGTACTGCGCAAATTTTCTTGGTCTGCCTATGATGAATCCAGAGATTCCGACAGTATGAACCGTTAATGCTGGCAGAGTTCCCAGGTTCAAGGTAATAACATCCGCCTGACGGTGCCTATTATCCAATAATTCGCCGATTGAGTACAAACTGATCAGTTAATAGTTAAAATCTTTCACGAATGCGCTTCGATGGCTGCAGAAATCACTCGAAGAACAAAAGATAACATCACAAATTCCGGGACTTCTTCTATAGTAACGGGAATAACAACGTAATATGCTGCGGGGATTCTGCGGCGACATTACCGAACGCAAAGATTCAAGGCACGCGATCAAGGACATAAACAATGAGGAAACTGTTGTACGCTCTGGCAGCCTCTGCGCTGCTGTTTACCTCCTGGGCCCAGGCACAGCCGGAGCTGAGGTCTGATCATCCTGAGCGTTACACTGTCGTCAAAGGGGATACCCTCTGGGACATTTCAGCGCGATTCCTGAACAACCCGTGGTACTGGCCGGAAATCTGGCACGTGAACCCGCAGGTTGCCAACCCCCACCTGATCTATCCCGGTGACCGCCTGGCACTGGTGTACATCGATGGCAAGCCCCGGATTACCAAGGTCGCGACCAGCGATGTGGTGAAGCTCTCGCCCCAGGTTCGTTCCGAGGCCATCGACACACCAATACCGGCCATCCCCCTGGATGCCATCGCCAGTTTCCTGACCGAAACCCGTATTGTCAGCCCGGAGGAAATCAACGGTGCGCCCTATGTGCTTGAGGGTGAGGACGGCCGCATCATCACCGGCGCCGGTGACCGTATTTACGCTCGCGGCGAGAAGCCGGCCGATCGCGTGGGTATTTTCCGTCGCAGTAAGGAATTTGTGGATCCGGACACTGGCGAGTTCCTTGGCCTGGAAGCCCGGAGCATTGCCCGCGGCAACGTTAATGCCGAAAACGGTGATGTGCTGACCGTAGGCATTACCAAATCCAGTGAGGAAGTGCGTATTGGCGACCGGCTACTGGTGAATGAAGATCGCCGGCTGACCACCAGCTTCGTGCCCAGCTCGCCGGATAGTGAGATCGAAGGCAAGATGATTTCTGTCGATGGCGGTGTCAGCCAGATCGGTCAGTACGATGTGGTCGCTATTAACCGTGGTGAGCGCGAAGGCCTGGCGGCCGGTAATGTGCTGGCGGTGCTGAAGGCGGGCAACATGGTTCGTGATCCGGTCACCGGCGAAACCATTGAATTGCCGTCTGAGCGGGCTGGCCTGCTGATGGTGTTCCAGGCCTATGAGAAAATGAGCTACGGTCTGGTGCTGCAGGCAACGCGGCCCCTCTCGGTGGGTGACAAGGTCACCAATCCCTGAGGCCGCGCGTTTGATGAGTTGAAGGAATAAGACATGGCCGGGCCGGAATGCCCGGCCATTGTTGTTTTCAAGGAAGAGAAAATGTCAGATCAGGAATTTCTGCAAACACCGGCAGGCCAGTGGCTGCTGCTGTCACTGCTGCCCCGGTTCGGAATCCCCCTCAGGGAGCGGATTCTGGGTTCTGTTGATACGCTCACCGATATCCTGCCCCTGAATGCTGCCACACTTCGCGCCATGGGGCTTGGCGGCGATGCCGTGGAGGCGATTGTCGCCTGGCAGGCGGGTGATCTCAGCCAGGGCGTCATTGCCCGGGCACTGGATATCTATCGCCAATGTCGGGAACGGGGTATTGGCGTGCTCGGACAGGGCCAGGCGCCCTACCCGGAATGCCTGCGCCATATCCACAATACCCCTCTGGTGCTCTATACGCTGGGTAATGTTGAGTTATTGCAACGGGACCAACTGGGCGTGGTCGGCAGTCGCAACGCCACCCGGGCGGGGCTGGATCATGCCCGCCAGTTTTCTGCCGAACTCAGCCGGCGAGGGCTGCTGATCACCAGTGGTCTGGCCCTGGGAATAGATGGTGCAGCCCACGCCGGCGCCCTGGATGCTGGCTATCCGACACTGGCGGTGGTGGGTTGTGGTCTCGACCGGTTGTATCCGGCCCAACATCGTAACCTGGCTCACCGCATCATTGAGAACGGCTTGATTGTTTCTGAGTACCCGCCGGGCACCCAGGCTCGGGCCGCCTATTTCCCCCAGCGTAACCGCATTATCAGTGGCCTCGCCCGGGGCGTGCTGGTGGTGGAGGCCAGCCTCCGGAGCGGTTCACTGATTACCGCTCGAACCGCCCTCGAGCAGGGGCGGGAGGTGTTTGCCATTCCCGGTTCGGTGCACAGCCCGGTGGCCCGGGGCTGTCACCAACTGATTCGCCAGGGCGCCCGGCTGGTGGAGACCGCCAACGACGTGATGGAAGAACTGGGTACCTGGTGGTCCATGCAGGCGCAGCCCGCAGAACCGGAAGCAACGGAGAATTCGTCAGACCTGTCGTTTCTGGACAGCCGGGAAATCGCGGTATTCGAGGCTTTGGGGTATGATCCGCAGTCTACCGATGCACTGAGCCTTGCCACGGGTTTGCCCGCGGATCAGTTGCTGCAGTCACTACTGATCCTGGAGCTTGAGGGCCTCGCCCATGCCTGCCCGGGTGGTTATCAGCGCACCGGTCGGGACCTTGTTCATTGTTCTGCATGAGGGCGCCGATATCTGATGGCGAATACATCTTCTCCGAGTTTTCTTCAACTGGCTCTTGCCCGCCAGACGGTACTGGCAGGCGGGGTAATCGCCTATCCCACGGAAGCGGTGTGGGGACTGGGGTGCGATCCCTGGAACCGGGAGGCGGTCGAATACATCCTTGAGCTCAAGCGGCGACCCATGGAGAAGGGTGTGATACTGGTGGCAGCCTCGGTTGAACAGGTGCGTTTCCTGCTGGATCCGTTGCCCGACGCCGTTCAGAGCGAGGCTCTGCGCCACTGGCCAGGGCCGGTCACCTGTCTGTTGCCGGACGTAAACCAGCAGGTGCCGGAGTGGGTCCGCGGCAAACACAGTTCCATCGCCGTTCGGGTCAGTGATCATCCGGTGGTGCGGGCCTTGTGTGAGGCGACGGGTATGCCGCTGGTCAGTACCTCATGCAATCCGGCGGGGCGTCAGCCAGCCCGTGCGATCTGGCAGGTGCGGCGCTATTTCGGCGACCGCATAGATCGTATTGTCCCCGGTGCGCTGGGCGGCAATCGCAAGCCCAGTCGCATTATTGATATTGTTACCGGTCAACAGTTTCGCTAGGAGAATTCATGTCACAGCAGCCGGATATCCAGGCCGTCAAGGACTACCTCATCGGTCTTCAGGAGCGGATTTGTCAGCGGCTGGAAACGGTCGATGGCCAGGCATCGTTTATCCGTGACAGTTGGCAGCGGCCGGAAGGCGGTGGCGGTATCAGCCGCGTACTGGCCGACGGTGGTGTTATCGAGAAGGGCGGCGTTAACTTTTCCCACGTGATGGGCGAGACCATGCCAGCGTCTGCCACGGCTCACCGCCCTCACCTGGCGGGCGCACCCTGGCAGGCCATGGGGGTGTCGCTGGTGATTCATCCGAACAATCCATACGTGCCCACCTCTCATGCCAACGTGCGCTTTTTCATCGCTACGCCGGAGGACAGCGCTCCGGTGTACTGGTTCGGTGGTGGCTATGATCTCACGCCCTATTACGGATTTGAGGAAGACTGCGTGCACTGGCACCGCACCGCAAAGGCAGCCTGCCAGCCATTCGGTGACTCCGTCTACGCGGACTACAAGCGCTGGTGCGACGACTATTTCTACCTCAAACACCGGCAGGAGCCACGGGGCGTCGGCGGGCTGTTCTTTGATGACTACAACACCGGCGATTTCGACCGTGACTTTGCCTTTATGCAGGCCGTGGGCGACAGTTACATTGAGGCCTACGAGCCGATTGTGCGCCGGCGTATGGATCAGCCCTGGGGGGAACGGGAGCGGGAATTCCAGCTCTACCGCCGGGGCCGCTATGTCGAGTTTAACCTGGTGTACGACCGGGGCACGCTGTTTGGACTGCAGTCGGGCGGCCGGACCGAGTCTATCCTGATGTCCCTGCCCCCGTTGGTGCGCTGGGATTACGACCGCCGTCCGGAGCCAGGCACTGAGGAAGCCCGGCTGACCGAGTATTTTCTGACCGGCCGTGACTGGTTGGAGGAACGTAATGACTAACGATCTGTATGCCGTGGTGGGCAACCCCATCAGCCACAGCAAATCACCCCGTATCCACAGCCTGTTTGCCCAACAGACCGGTGAGGCCGTGGAATACACCGCGATTCAGGCGCCGCTGGAGGATTTCGCCGGCACCGTTCATCACTTCTTTGACCACGGCGGCAAGGGTCTGAACATTACGGTGCCGTTCAAGGAACAGGCCTGGACCCTGGCCGAGCACCGGACTCACCGGGCCGAGCTGGCAGGTGCCGCCAATACTCTCTATCTGGATCAAGAAGACCAGCTGGTGGCCGATAACACAGATGGTGTGGGTATTGTTCGCGACCTCCGGGACAACCATGGCGTGCCTCTGAAGGGCGCGCGTGTGCTGGTGCTGGGCGCTGGTGGTGCGGTGCGAGGTGTGCTCGGGCCTCTGCTGGACGAGCAGCCCGCCAGTGTGGTTGTGGCCAATCGCACTGTCGCCAGGGCCGAAGCGCTGGCCCGGCTGTTCGGCCGGGAACACAGTGGCATTGAACTCTCGGCCTGTGGTTTTGAGCAGGTCGAAGGACCGTTTGATCTGGTGATCAACGGCACCAGCGCCAGCCTGAAGGGTGATTTGCCAGCCATTACGGCAGATGTGATCGGCGCAGATACCGTGGTCTACGACATGATGTATTCTCTGCAGACCACCACGTTTAACCAGTGGGCCCTGGATCATGGCGCCGTAAGCGTGTTTGATGGTCTGGGCATGTTGGTGGAACAGGCTGCCGAAGCTTTTTTCGTGTGGCGGGGCGTACGCCCGGAAACCTCGGCCGTCATCGAGGAACTGAGAACAGACTGAGGCAGGCGATGCAGCCGAGCCGTCGATAAGGGTCAGTTATGGATATTCTTACGCTTGTCGGGTTGCTAGCCGGAACCCTGATTGTGTTGCTCGCCATGTTGGCGAATGCAACCGTACTTACCTTTCTGAACCTGCCTGGCCTGGCCATCGTACTCGGGGGTACGTTTGCCGTAACCCTGATCAAATTCCGGATGCCCTCCGTGCTGAGTGCTTTCCGACTGGCTTTCCGCGCAGCCTTTACGGACCGGTTGGCGCGCCCGGCGGAACTGATTCGGGAAGTGGGCGTGCTGGCCCGGGTGGTTCGCAAGGAGGGCATTCTGGGTCTGGAGAACCATGACACCAAGGACGAGTTCCTGCAGAAAGCCATCAACCTCTGTGTCGATGGCCACCCGCCGGAACTGGTGGAAGAGGCCCTGTTGCAGGATAGCCAGCAGACCGCCGAACGCTACGAAGTGGCGGAACGGGTGTTCCGCGGCATTGGCGAATCGGCACCGGCCATCGGCATGCTCGGTACCCTGGTGGGGCTGGTGCAAATGCTCAATACCCTTGATGATCCTTCCTCTATTGGTCCGGCCATGGCCATTGCTCTGCTCACCACCCTGTACGGCGCATTCATTGCCCAGCTGATGGCGTTACCCCTGGCCGACAAGTTGCAGCTGAAGGCGGAAGACGATGCCCGTAACCAGATGCTGATCATTACTTCCATCAAGAGCATCATGCGCGGTGAAAACCCCAGGGTTATGACCGAACTGCTGTCTTCCTACGTGTCTCCGGAACACCGCACCAACCTCGAACCCGAGCGGGAGGCCTGAGGTTTGCAACCGGCACGGCCACTGAAAAAGAACCGGGGCAAGAAAGGCACCCCGGACTGGATCGTGACGTTTGCCGATCTGGCCACATTGCTGCTGACGTTTTTTATTCTGCTGCTGTCCTTCGCCGAAATGGATGTGGAAAAGTACCGGGCCATGGCCAACTCCATGTCGCTGGCCTTTGGCTCCAGCAACGTGGTGGCGGAGGACGTGGGTGGCTCCCCTATTACCCTGGTTGAATCGGATACCGTCTCGCTGCCCGAACCGTCGGAGTCGTTGCAACAACAACCTGAGTTTATTGATGAGCGTACCGAGCGCTCGGAAACCCGGCAGATACCCGGCGGTGTGCTGGACCTGGCCGGGCGTCTGGTTCGGGAACTGGAAGAGGAAGTGGCTTCCGAAACCCTGCATGTGAACTACGACGAGGATCAGGTGGTTATCCGGTTCTCGGAGGAAGCGACCTTCCGCTCTGGCGACGCCACCATCAAGCCGGAAATGATCCCGATCATCGAGCGTGTGGTGAGCGTCCTGTCCGCCTGTAGCGGGGATGTGGTGGTTTCCGGGCATTCCGACGATCGACCGATTTCCAGCAGTCAGTACCGCTCAAACTGGGACCTGTCTGCTGCCCGGGCGGTCTCGGTGGTGCATGAACTGGTACTCAACCGGGATATCCCCGCCGAGCGGGTCGTTGCCGCGGGCCGTGCCGAGACCCGGCCACTGGCCCCCAACACCAGCCCGGAAAACCGCGCTATCAATCGCCGGGTGGAAATCGCCATCCGTAACCCCGAATGCAGTGATGAAGTGCCCACCGCAGACCTGCCGGTGGAAATCCTGCCCTGAGCCGCCGGTATCTCCGCTCTCCTTATGCTCGCAGCGCAGATACTCATAGTGGATTCATATAACCTCTGCCCATTCAAAGCCTTATACTGTGCGCCCTGAATTGCACACAGCAGGAGATGCCAGCATGAGCGGACCGGACAAACCGAAAGTCATTGGTGAGGAATGGAGTGACGAGCGGGTAAAGAGCTATCTCGACCTGACCCCCTGGGACCGAAGCATCAATGCCGATTATTTCGTGCTGAGTCGGGCTTATGAATCTATGCGGGCCGAAGACTTCGAGCGCTTTATCAGCTTTTTTGTTGAAGCCGGTCGTGACCTGAATGCTGAAGACGAACACGGAGCAACCATTCTGGATCGGGTCGCCCGCCACCGGCGTAGTGCAGAGTATGCCCGCGTCCTGGAAAACGCCGGCGCACAAAAAAAAGCAGCGGCCGGGAACTGATTCCCGGCAAGGCTGCCTTGCCGCTGCTTTTTATTCTGAGGGATTCAGGTATTCGTCTTTCAGTTTGACGTAGTTGGCGGCAGTGTATTTGAAGAACGTTTTTTCCTTGTCGCTCAGGGCCCGGGCCTGCTTGCACGGGGAGCCCACGTACAGGTAGCCGGATTCCAGGCGTTTGCCTGGCGGTACCAGGGTGCCGGCGCCGATAATGACTTCGTCTTCCACCACGGCGCCGTCCATTACGGTACAGCCCATGCCGACCAGAACCCGGCTGCCAATGGTGCAGCCATGCAGCAGGGCTTTGTGGCCAACGGTCACGTCGTCGCCCAGGATCAGCGGCCAGCCGCCGGGGTTGTAGTCGCTGGCGTGGGTGATGTGCAGCACCGAGCCGTCCTGGATGCTGCAACGGTCGCCGATGCGGATCTTGTGCATGTCGCCTCGGATTACGGTCATGGGCCAGACCGAGCAATCCTCCCCCATTTGTACATCTCCGATGACCACGGCGCTGTCGTCTACCCAGGTGCGTTCGCCAAATTGTGGTGTGATACCCTTGTGAGTTCGTACATTCGCCATTACATATACCTCAATGCTGTCCAAGTGCGGTGCAAGGTGCCGGTGGGGGATGGCTTTCAGAAACACGCTCCTTCGGCACATCCCTGTGACGCTTGAGTTCCGCCATCCCTGGCTCCACACAGTTTCTGAAAGCCATCCCCCACCGGCACCCCGTAAGTTGGTGCAAGCTATCTCATAAACGAACAGCTGAGAAGGGGACCTATGAATAACCCGCTACTGACTGACGATCTGTTGCCGAAGTTCGGCCATATCCGTACCGAGCACATGGAAACGGCCATAGACCAGATTCTCAGCGAGAACCGGATGAAGATCCAGACGCTGGCCCAGCAGGAGGATCCCAGTTGGGAAACTCTGGCTCAGCCCATGCAGGAGCTGGAAAACAAGCTAAGCAATGCCTGGTCGGTGATCTCCCACCTGAACGGTGTCATGAACAACGATGACCTGCGCAAAGTGTACAAGAACTGCCTGGAAAAACTGACCGAATACAGCACGGAAGTCAGCCAGAACAGTGCCTTGTGTGAGGCCTATAAAAAACTGGCCGCCCGCGATGATTTCCACAATCTGAGCGAATCCCAGCGCAAGTCCATCGACAACATCCTGCGGGATTTCCGGCTCGGTGGTGTGGATCTGCCCGAGGACAAGAAAAAGCGTTACGCGGAACTGTCCCGGGAGCTGGCGGAACTGTCCAACAAGTTCAGCGATAACGTGCTGGACGCCACTCAGCACTGGTACAAACACATCACCGATGTGGACGAGCTGTCCGGTCTGCCGGAAACGGCCATTGAAGGCGCCAGGCAGGCGGCCCGGCAGAAGGAGCTGGATGGTTATGTGATTACCCTGGATTTCCCCAGTTTCTATCCGGTGATGACCTACGGCGACAACCGCAGCCTGCGCCGGGAAGTGTACGAGGCGTTTGTGACCCGGGCCTCGGATCAGGGCCCGGATGCGGCTAAGTGGGACAATACCCCGGTGATGGCTGAGATTCTCAAGCGTCGCCATGCCCTCGCCCAGTTGCTCGGATTCGACAACTACGCCGAGCGTTCGCTGGCCACCAAGATGGCCCGCAGTGTCGATGAGGTGATGGAGTTCCTGAATCAGTTGGCGGCCAAATCCAAGCCCCAGGCGGAGAAAGAGTTCGCCGAGCTGAAGGCGTTCGTGAAAGACGAATACGGCGTCGAGGATCTTCAGGCCTGGGACGTCGGCTATTACAGCGAGAAGCTGCGCCAGAAGCGTTACGACATTTCCCCGGAAACCCTGCGCCCCTGGTTCCCGGTGGACAAGGTGGTACCGGGCCTGTTCCGGGTGGCAGAGAAGCTGTTTGATGTTCAGATCGAAGCCCATCCGGAGGTGGAAACCTGGCACGCAGATGCCCAGGCCTACTGCATCAGTCGCCACGGCGAGCCGATTGCCTGGTTCTACCTGGACCTCTATGCCCGCCAGGGCAAACGTGGTGGTGCCTGGATGGCGGACTGCCGGGTGCGCTGGCGCGATCTGCGCGGCCGGTTGCAGTTGCCAGTAGCGTTCCTGACCTGCAACTTCACGCCGCCGGTGGACGGCAAGCCGTCGCTGCTGACTCACGACGAAGTCACCACCCTGTTCCACGAATTCGGCCATGGCCTGCATCACATGCTGACCCAGGTGGAGGTGATGGATGTGTCGGGTATTAACGGTGTGGCCTGGGATGCGGTGGAATTGCCCAGCCAGTTCCTGGAGAACTGGTGCTGGAATCCGGAGTCGCTGGCGCTGATTGCCAGTCACCATGAAACCGGAGAACCGCTGCCGGAAGATCTGCTGCAGAAACTGCTGGCGGCCAAGAACTTCCAGTCCGGTATGGCCATGGTGCGGCAGCTGGAGTTCTCGCTGTTCGATTTCCGTTTGCATGCGGAATTCAGCGAGCAGGCGCCGACCAATCCGCTCGACATGCACCGGACAGTGCGGGAAGAGATTGCCGTGGTTCAGGCGCCGGAGTTCAATCGTTTTCCGAATGCTTTCTCCCACATTTTCGCCGGGGGCTACGCGGCGGGCTATTACAGCTACAAGTGGGCGGAAGTGCTGGCGGCCGATGCGTTCTCGCTGTTTGAGGAGAATGGTATTTTTGATCCGGAAACCGGCAAGGCCTTCCTGCACAACATTCTGGAGAAAGGCGGCTCGCAGGAGCCCATGGAGCTGTTCAAGGCCTTCCGGGGCCGGGAGCCCGAGGTGGATGCTTTACTGAAGCAGACCGGCATTGCGGACGAAGCGGCCTGATACAAACACGCTCGGTGGTCGTACTGGCCATCGGGTGACTTATCTGGAGTTGAATTATGGCGAGTCCGAAACGCTTTATCGCCGGTGCTGTCTGTCCCCGTTGTGCGGAGATGGACAAGATCATGATGTTTACCGATGACCACGGTGAGCAGGTGCGCGAATGTGTGGCATGTGGGTTTACCGATGCCATGTCCGATCAGGAGCAGCCGGCGGCACCGGAGATCGAGACCCGGGTGAACAAGCGCGACAACAAGGACGATCACACGGTAAAACAGGTAGTGTTCTTCAAGTCCGGTTCAGAAGACTGATCCCCCGGCTTGCCTGGCCGTCTTCGGCCGGTGGCAAACCGAGGGCGTCGCCGGTGCCTCAGAGCACCATGGCGGCCAGCCAGCCGAAGGCCAGCAGTGGCAGGTTGTAGTGCAGGAACGTGGGCACCACAGTGTCCCAGATGTGGTTGTGCTGGCCATCCACATTCAGTCCAGCGGTGGGGCCGAGGGTGGAGTCTGATGCCGGAGAGCCGGCATCGCCCAGAGCACCCGCCGTGCCCACCAGGGCTACGATGGCCAGGGGGCTGAAGCCTAGTTGCAGGGCCAGTGGCACATACAGCGCTGCGATAATGGGGATGGTGGAGAATGATGACCCGATGCCCATGGTGATCAACAGGCCCACCACCAGCATCAGCAATGCTGCCAGCGCCTTGTTCTCGCCTATGGCGGCGACCGAACCTTCTACCAGAGTGGCGATTTCGCCGGTTTCCCGCATCACTTCCGCAAAGCCGTTGGCGGCAATCATGATGAAGCCGATCATGGCCAGCATTTTCATGCCTTCGGTGAACAGGTCGTCGGCTTCTTTCCATTTCACCACGCCAGAGACATTGAACAGCACGAAGCCGGCCAGGGCGCCCAGGATCATGGAGCCCAGCCAGAGTTGCACCACGAACGCTACGGCAATGGCGACCAGCGCCATCACCAGCGTTCTGGGGCTGTATTTCACATCCACACGCTCGGTCTGTTCGATACGCTTGAGGTCATAGCCGCGACCGCCCCGGTAGCTGAAGAAGACCGCAACCAGCAGGCCAAGGAGCATGCCCAGGGCCGGCAGCGCCATGGCAGACATGACGTTCAGGTTGCTGGCATCAACGCCGTTGTCGGCCACGTTGGCCAGCAGGATTTCGTTCAGATAGATGCCGCCGAAGCCTACCGGCAGGAACATGTAGGGCGTGATCAGGCCGAAGGTCAGCACGCAGGCCACCAGCCGGCGATCCATGTGCAGTTTCGCCATCACATACAGCAGTGGTGGCACCACCAGCGGGATGAAAGCGATGTGAATCGGCAGGATATTCTGGGATGACACGGCAATGGCCAGCAGCAGGCCGATGATCATGAACCGGATGCCGGTGGCAGCGCCACCTTCATCCTGCCGGCCCACCATGGCCAGGGCCTTGTCGGCCAGGGCGTGGGCCAGCCCCGATTTTCCGATGGCGACGGCAAATGCACCCAGGGTGGCATAGGACAAGGCCACGGTGGCACCACCGCCCAGGCCGGTATTGAAGGCATTGATGGTATCTTCAAGGGACATGCCTGCCACCAGGCCACCGGATATGGCGCCGATGATCAGGGCAACAACAACGTGAATGCGGCACAGGCTCAGTACGAGCATGATCAGTACCGCGGCAACTACGGCATTCATGGCAAACTCCGGATAGGAATCTAGGGAATACCGGCACCTTTTGGGCGCCGGCCGCACGAAAAGTGCGCTAATGTGCAGGAAATGGCCGCCGCAGTCAAAACGGTTGTGTAACCGTTACTCGTCCTCAACCCGCATGAAACGGGGAACCTGTTCGCCGGCCACATCGACGGTTTCCAGAAACATGGGGAGCGGGCGAACCCATAGACTATGGTCGCCGTACAGGCAGCGATAGACCACCAGCGGCTCTTCGGTTTCGCTGTGGCGGGCCACGCCGATCACGTCGTAGTCCTTGCCTTTGTAGTGCCGGTAGCGGCCGGGCTGAACCGTGTGTCTGCGTTCGGGCATGTCTTCCTCTCTGGTGGTAGCGGGGCTTTACCCCTTAATTTCGTCGGACTTGAGCGGGATATCCGTCTACACTGTTTGTGAAGCACGGTTGGTTATGGTGTTTCCCATCAGAACACAACAGTGTAGTTCAAGCACCTCGGGCCGGAAATTACAGACAAGAATGAACGGGCGCATTTCCCGCAGAACAGGCATATTCCTTACCTTGCTGCTGTGCTTGGCCTTCACTGCTGCCCATGCCGAGCCGGTATCCTTCCAATGGTTGTCGGTACCTCAGGGGGCCAGGGATGTCGAGGCGGTCCGCGCCATCGGCCCTGACCAGTGGCAGACGGTTCCCGCCGGCCAGACCCTGAACCGGGGATTCAGTGACGACGAATTCTGGTTGCAGGTACGGGTACCGGCGCAACCCGCCAACCGGGTTCTGGAAGTGGGTTATCCCCTGCTCGATGAAGTGTCGGTGTATTGGGAACTGGATGGCCGGATTATCGAATCCCATCACACCGGGGATACCCGGCCGTTCGACAGCCGGCCAATTGTGCACCGCAATTTCGTCTTTCTGGTGCCGTCCAATACCGAGCCGGTCACCGCCTGGATTCGTGTGCAGACCCAGGGCTCCGTTCAGGTTCCCGTCGCGGTCACACCGTCCGCCGAATTTCTTGCTAACGAACAGATTTCCTATGGCTGGCAGACCATGTTCCTGGGGATCGTGGTCGCCCTGGCCCTGTATAACCTGTTTCTGTTCCTGATTGTCCGCCACCAGACCTACCTCTGGTATGTGCTGACGGTTGTCTGTTCCGGTGCTGTGCAGCTCAACTTCAATGGCCTGCTGTTCCAGTGGTTCTGGCCAGACGTGCCGTGGATCAACCGTTACTTCACTGTGCCGGTGGTCAGTGCCGCGCTGATTGCGGCCATCGTTTTTACCATGAAATTCCTGTTGGTCAAGAGTTACTCGCGCTGGGGTTATCGGGTCCTCCAGACACTACTGGCGGTCAATCTGTTGGGTCTGATCTACGGTTTCGTTGGCTCTTACCAGGTGGGTATTATCTGGATAAGCAGCCTGGCTGCGTTCGCGACCCCGGTGGCCTGGCTGATTGGTATCAATGTCTGGCGCAGGGGCCAGATCCTGGGCGGCTTTTATGTACTTGCCTGGACGCCCTTGCTGCTGGGGCATCTGGTGCTGGCGGTCAGCAAGCTGGGCTGGATTCCGCGCAGTCCGTTTACCGAGCTGGCGCCCCAGGCCGGGGTGGCGGTTGAGGTGATTCTGCTGTCGTTTGCCCTGGCCTACCGGATCAACATGGAGCGCCGGCGCCGGCAACAGGCCCAGGAGCATGCCCTGGACGTTCAGCGCCAGGCCAACCTGACCCTGGAATCCCGGGTTCGGGAACGTACCGAGGAACTGGAGCAGGCAAACGAGCAGTTACGGGCCATCAGCCTGACCGACGGCCTGACTCACGTCGCCAACCGGCGCCGGTTTGATGAGAAACTGGAAACCGAGTGGAACCGGGCGTTGCGTCACGAGCATGAACTGAGCCTGATTCTGCTGGATATTGACCACTTCAAGCAGGTGAACGACCGCTTCGGTCATCTGGTGGGGGACGATTGCCTGGTGGCGCTGGCCTCGATTCTGTCCGATGAAGTCCAGCGCTCTGGGGACCTGGTGGCTCGTTACGGCGGTGAGGAGTTCGCCATTCTGCTGCCTACCACAGATGTGGCCGGCGCGCAGCAAGTGGCGGAACGGATGCGGCTGTCGGTCGCCCGAACGCCGGTCAACAGCGGCGAGCACATGTCGCCGGTCAGCCTGACTATCAGTCTCGGTGTGGCGACATTGACCCCCAACCGGCAATCCGATTGTCAGGAACTGATTCGCCGCGCCGATGAGGCGCTCTATGCCGCCAAGTCTGATGGGCGCAATCGGGTGGTGGTCTGGTACCCGAAAGCGGTTGCTCCCACCACCGGATGACCTCAGTTCTTGAGCTTGTACCGACCCGGCCCCAGGAAAATCAGCGCCAGTGCGGTGAACAGGAAGAAGCCCTGAAGTTCCAGCGCCCAGCCGCCATTGCTGCTCAGGGTCAACAGCTGATGGCCATGCACCAGGGCGATGGCGACGATCATGTTGAAGACAATGATCAGGGCGCCAATCCGGGTCTGGTATCCGAGAATCACCATCAGCGGTGCAATCACTTCCCCGATATAGACGCCGTAGGCCAGGATCGTGGGCAGGCCATGGCTGGCCAGCTGGCCTTCGATAAAGCCAATGCCATTGAGCAGTTTGGCGATGCCGTGGAACAGCAGTAACCCGCCCAGTGTCAGCCGTACAATCAGTTTTCCCAGATCGGCATTATCCAGCACGTTTGGCCTCCTCAGTGTTGTTCGGGAGGGCAAGAATACTGTTTTTCCGGAGGCAATTCAGTGACGTGTTGTTATTAAACTCAGCACGACGGCCCGAGGGCGAAGCGGATGTGGTTCCGCTCCAGCAGGTTTTCCCAGTACTGTCGCATCCAGTCCCAGGCCTGGTTATTGACCTGGTCGATGAAGGGTTCCAGGTCCAGGTCGTAATAATCCGGGGTGCCGGCAATCTGGAGTACGGTAACGGTAATGGCATCGTCCAGCTCATTGGCGAAGGGTTCACCAATGAGCTCGTGCACCAACAGGTTGGCCCGGGTGGCTTCCAGGTCAATCAGTTCGCTGGCGCGGGTAGAGCGGTTGTTATCGTGCATTTCTTCCATCAACCGGTGGCACAGGTAGGCGCGTATGAGCAGCCCGTCCAGGCCATCGTAGCGCACCAGCAGTACCGAGGGCTGGGTGAAGTAGCGGGTAGCGGCATCAATGAAGGGTTGGAACAGTTCGGTTATGCCGGCTTCCCGGGCACAGGCGTCAACACATTCCACCAGCCTGGGCGCCATTTCAATGTATTCCACCGCGAACTGGAACAGGGACGTTGCCGGTTGATAGCCATCCACCACCACCGAACCCGGCAGCCGGGCAGCTTTCTCTTTCATCTGGCGTAAGAAGGCGCCGGATCGTGCTTCCTGGCGCCTTGCCTGATCGATGATTTCAAGGACGGCCTGTGGTGTCATTTCAGGAGATGCCGAAGTCTGAACAATTTGAGGTCGCAAGGCGCCTCCCGTTCTATCAAGGAGTAACCGGAGGCAGGAAAGCAGGGGCTGGCTACCGCAACATGCCTGCCGTTTCTGACTAGTGTAGCCAAGATTTGTTGCCTTGCTGCCTGTACTGGCAAATTTAACGGTTACGGTGTGTATAGCAGGCTTCAGCGGGCATCAAACCACCGGTCCTCGCGGGTATAGCGCCAGCACAACCAGCCCATGCTTCCGGCTCGCGCCAGCATCAGCGTAATGAGCGCAAACCAGAGTCCGTGGTTGCCCCACCCGGTGGTCAGCCACCAGACCGGCAGAAACACAGCCAGCGCTGAAAACAGCATGGTGTTCTGCATTTCCCGGGTGCGGGTGGCGCCGATGAACACACCGTCAAGCAGAAAACCCCAGACCGAGGCAAATGGCAGCAGCCAGAGCCAGGGCAGGTATTGCCAGGCGGTAGTTCGCACCTCCTCCAGACCGGTCAGCAGGCTGATTAGCCAGCGGCCGCCGAGCACGAACGCAACGGTCAGCAGCAACGCACCCCAGATCGACCAGCGCAGGGCGCTCAGGAAGACCATGCGGAACCGGCGCCGGCTGTTCTGGCCAATGGCCTCACCCACCAAAGCTTCGGCAGCATTGGCGAATCCGTCCAGGGCATTGGAAATCACCAGCAAAAAGGTGATCAGCACGGCGTTGGCGGCCAGGATGATATCCCCCTGCCGGGCACCCTGAGCGGTGAAAAACGCCAGTACCAGCAGCAGGGCAATGGTGCGAACCATGATGTAACGGTTCACCTGCAGAATGGTCAGGTAGTCTGCCAACTGTCCGAACAGCGCGCGGGTCAGTCGCTGGCCTTCGGGCATCCTCCGAAGCACGATGGCAAACCCGATCAGGGCAGCACCGTATTCCGCCATCACGGTGGCCATGGCCACGCCCCGGCTGTTCCAGCCCAGTACCGTAACGAAGAACACGTCCAGCACAATGTTGATGCCGTTGGCGATGATCAGCATCACCATGGGGCCGCGGGGGAACTGGGTACCGATCAGCCAGCCCACCAGGGTGTACTGGCACAGCACCGCTGGCGCACTCCAGATCCGGATAGCCGCGTATTCTGCGGCCAGAGCGGCCACCTCAGGGCTGGGATTCATCAGCTTCAGACCGATTCGGATCAACGGTTGGTGAAACAGGATCAGTAACAGCCCGATGCCGATGGCCAGCAGGATTGAGCGTAATAGCAGCGCGACCTGAGCAAAGGCATCCCGTTTGCCCCAGGCCTGCGCCGCCAGTCCGGTGGTGCCCATGCGCATGAAACCGAAAGTCCAGTACAGGATGCTGAACAGGTTGGCGCCCACGGCAACCGCGCCCAGGTATTCCGGACTGTGCAGATGGCCGAGCACGGCGGTGTCCACCAGGCCCAGCAGGGGCACGGTGAGATTGGTCAGCATCAGTGGCCAGGCCAGTGCCCACAGGCGTCGGTCAATGATGCCGGGCGCACGCTGCTTATTCTTTATGCTTCTCAAAACTCTGCACTTATCTTATTTGGATTTAAGGATTTTTTAGTCTTTTTTTGATCTGTGTCTATACTCAATTTTGATGTATCCATAAGCAGGCTTTCACTCGGGGATTTCCGACGGTTGCGAGTGCCATCGGTAAATTTCGGAGGGATGACGCAAAATCCGACAAGAATAACACTCTGTGGAGACACAGTATGCGCGTGCATGCCAAGCGGGCAGTAGCCCTAGCCGCTGGTCTGTTGTCACCGGCTGTGGTCGTGGCCGACTGGACCATGAACATGACGCCCGGTGTAACCGGCACCAGTAATCAGATTTTCAGCCTTCACATGACCATTCTCTGGATCTGCGTCGCCATCGGTGTGGTGGTGTTCGGGGTCATGTTCTGGTCCATTTTCGCCCATCGCAAATCCCAGGGCGCCAAACCTGCCAATTTCCATGAGAACACGGTGGTCGAAATTCTCTGGACCATTATTCCCTTTGCCATTCTCGTGGCCATGGCCATTCCCGCCACGGCAACGCTGGTGGAGATGTACGACACCACCGAATCCGAAGTGGATATCAAGATTACCGGCTATCAGTGGCGCTGGCAGTATGAGTACATCAATGAAGATTTCGGTTATTTCTCCAGCCTGTCCACACCCCGGGACCAGATCGAGAACCGCCAGGCCAAGGGTGAAAACTACCTCCTGGAAGTGGACAACCCGCTGGTGATTCCAGTCGGCAAGAAAGTGCGTTTTCTGTTGACCGCCAATGATGTAATCCACTCCTGGTGGGTGCCGGAGTTTGGTGTGAAGAAAGATGCCATCCCCGGATTTATCAATGAAACCTGGACTCGGGTGGATGAGCCGGGCATTTACCGTGGCCAGTGCACCGAGCTGTGTGGCAAGGACCACGGCTTCATGCCGGTGGTGGTTGAGGCGGTGCCGGAAGAGGAATACAACGCCTGGGTGGCGGAGCAGCGCGAGGCAGCCGAGAAAGAGCGCCAGCTGACCCAGAAAGACTGGACTCTGGAAGAACTGATGGAGCGTGGTGAGAAGGCCTACGCCACAGCCTGTGCGGCCTGCCACCAGGCGGATGGCAGCGGGGCCCCCCCGGCGTTCCCCGCGCTCAAGGGTAGCCCGATTGCGACCGGGGATATGACGGCTCACATCGACATTGTGGTGAACGGCAAGTCCGGGACGGCGATGCAGGCGTTCGGCAACCAACTGAGCGAAGTGGACCTGGCCGCGGTGATTACCTATGAGCGTAATGCCTGGGGTAACAACACCGGCGATATGGTCACGCCCAAGGAAATTTTTGATTACAAGAACCAGCAGTAATCAACGCCAGATAACAACAATCACCAGCCACATCAGAAGGCGGTAACGGGGGTTTTCATGAGTGCGGTTGCAGATACCCACAGCCAGGAACATCACCACGGCCCGGCCAAAGGCATCAGCCGCTGGCTGCTGACCACAAACCATAAAGACATCGGGTCCATGTACCTGATGTTCAGTTTTGCCATGTTCCTGCTCGGCGGCAGCATGGCCATGGTCATCCGGGCCGAACTGTTCCAGCCCGGCCTGCAGATTGTGCAGCCGGAGTTCTTTAACCAGATGACCACCATGCACGGTCTGATCATGGTGTTCGGGGCGGTCATGCCGGCCTTTGTCGGATTAGCCAACTGGATGCTGCCCTTGATGATCGGCGCTCCCGACATGGCACTGCCGCGCATGAATAACTGGAGTTTCTGGCTGCTGCCCTGCGCCTTCCTGATTCTGGTCTCCACCCTGTTCATGCAGGGCGGCGCCCCCAACTTCGGCTGGACCTTCTATGCGCCGCTTTCCACCACCTATGGGCCACCCAGCACCACGTTCTTCATCTTCGCGGTGCATATCATGGGGGTGTCCTCGATCATGGGCGCCATCAATGTCATCGCCACCATTCTGAACATGCGGGCGCCGGGCATGACCCTGATGAAAATGCCCCTGTTTGTCTGGACCTGGCTGATCACCGCGTTCCTGTTGATTGCGGTCATGCCGGTGCTGGCCGGCGTGGTGACCATGATGCTGATGGACATCAACTTCGGGACCAGTTTCTTTGATGCCTCCGGTGGTGGCGATCCGGTGCTGTTCCAGCATGTGTTCTGGTTCTTCGGGCATCCGGAGGTTTACATCATGATCCTGCCGGCGTTCGGGGCCATTTCCCACATTGTTGCGGCCTTCTCCCGCAAGCCGCTGTTTGGCTATGCCTCCATGGTGTATGCGGTGGGTGCCATTGCCCTGTTGTCGTTCGTGGTCTGGGCGCACCATATGTTTACCGTGGGTATTCCACTGGCCGGGCAGTTGTTCTTCATGTACGCCACCATGCTGATTGCCGTGCCCACCGGGGTGAAGGTGTTCAACTGGGTCACCACCATGTTCCGGGGCTCCCTGAGTTTCGAGGCGCCCATGCTGTTCGCCGTGGCCTTTATCATTCTGTTCACTATCGGTGGTTTCTCCGGTCTGATGCTGGCCATCGCGCCTGCGGACTTCCAGTACCACGATACCTACTTTGTGGTCGCGCATTTCCATTATGTGCTGGTGCCCGGTGCCATCTTCGGCATCTTCGCTTCCGCCTACTTCTGGCTGCCCAAGTGGACCGGCCACATGTACGACGAAACCCTGGCCAAGACCCACTTCTGGCTGTCGTTCATCGGCATGAACCTGGCTTTCTTCCCCATGCACTTCCTGGGGCTGGCGGGCATGCCCCGGCGGATTCCGGACTACGCGCTGCAGTTTGCTGACTTCAACATGGTGTCGAGCATCGGGGCCTTTATGTTCGGCGTCAGTCAGTTGCTGTTCCTGTTCATCGTGGTGAAGTGTGTGCGAGGGGGCGAGAAGGCCACCGCCAAACCCTGGGATGGTGCCGAAGGGCTGGAATGGACGGTTCCCTCACCAGCGCCGTATCACACTTTCTCGACACCGCCGGAAGTGAAATAACCGGGAGGTCGCCATGGCAGAGCCACAACCGCAACACGGCAAACGCAGCAACGGTCGGGTGATTGCCTGGTGCATGGCCGGCGTGGTCGGTATGTTTGCCTTCGGCTTTGCCCTGGTGCCCCTGTACGACGTGTTCTGCGAAATCACCGGTATCAACGGCAAGACCGGCGGCCGGTACGAAGCGCAGGTCACCAACCAGGTGGATGCCAACCGCACCGTGACGGTCCAGTTCCTGGCCAGTAATGGTCCGGGTATGTCCTGGGAATTCCGGCCGGTGACCCGCAGCATCAAGGTGCATCCCGGTGAGCCGGTGACCGTCAATTACTACGCCGAAAATGGCAGCGACCAGGCCATGGTCGGACAGGCAGTTCCGAGCCTGTCCCCGGCTGAGGGCACCCTGTACTTCCACAAGACCGAGTGTTTCTGTTTCAACCAGCAGCCCCTGGAAGCCGGCGAAAGCACAGAAATGCCTCTGGTGTTTATCGTGGATCCGGAACTGCCGGAACACATCACCAAGCTGACACTGTCCTACACCCTTTACGACCAGAGCCAGAAGGCCGAAGTATCGGGTGCCGCCGGGGCAGCAAAAACAACCAACAATAACGGCTAAGCCATCGGAGACAGCTATGGCGGATCACCAGACCTACTACGTTCCCGAACAGAGCAAGTGGCCCATTGTCGCTACCGTTGGCCTGGGGGTCACCCTGTATGGCGCGGCAGCCATCATGGTGAACGGCAACCAGGGTGAAAGCACCACCGGTTCCTGGATCATGTTCTGGATTGGTGCCCTGATCATGGCGTACATGCTGTTCGGCTGGTTCGGCAGCGTTATCCGCGAGAGCCGCGCCGGACTATACAGCGACCAGATGGACCGATCTTTCCGCTGGGGGATGAGCTGGTTCATTTTCTCGGAAGTCATGTTTTTTGCGGCTTTCTTCGGTGCGCTCTTCTACGTTCGGATGTTCGTGGTGCCCTGGCTGGGGGGCGAGGGTGATAAAGGCAGTAGCAACATGCTGTGGGAAGGCTTTCAGGCCAGTTGGCCTCTGGTCAGCAACCCTAACCCTGAGGCCTACCCGGGCCCGAAGGAAGTGATCGGGCCCTGGGGCCTGCCGCTGATCAACACCATCCTGCTGGTAACCTCGTCGTTCACCGTGACTATTGCCCACCATGCCCTGAAAGCGGGTCACCGGGCCAAGGTGAAGCTGTGGCTGGGAGCCACCATTGCGTTGGCGGTGGTGTTCATGTTCGTACAGGGGTACGAGTACATGCACGCCTATCAGGACCTGGACCTGACCCTGCAGTCCGGCATCTATGGCAGCACGTTCTTTATGTTAACGGGTTTCCATGGGGCCCACGTGATGCTGGGTACGTTGATGCTCGCCATCATGCTGATCCGGATCATCAAAGGCCATTTCACCGCCGACAATCATTTCGGCTTTGAAGCGGCAGCCTGGTACTGGCATTTTGTGGACGTGGTCTGGCTGGGTCTGTTTGTGTTCGTGTATGTGCTCTGAGGCAGGTGAAGTCAGGGCGTCGGGTTCAGGGTGAGATCGCCGGTCCAGAGCGCGATCAGCACCACGGCCAGTAATAGCACGCTGAGCGAGACCCGCACCGCCAGTGAGTTCACCACACGGTTGGTTTTACCGCCGTCCCGAATCAGGAAAAACAGCCCGCTGAACAGGCTGATAATGACGGCGAACAGCAGTACGACAATGGCAAGTTTTAACATGAGGAATCCGGTTGTTTCAGGTCCGCAGCCTGTTGAGCATTCTGGTGCCGGGAACAACGCCCCGGTTTGTTACTTCACTATAGCAGAGCGGCGCTAAGTGGGTTTCAGCTCCCGCCGCTGGCAGTTCGACTGGCGCCTGCTGGTCTTCAGCGGTGTCTTTCTGCCTCTGCTGATCAGTCTGGGCGTCTGGCAGCTGAACCGCGCCGCGGAAAAAACCAGTCTGCTGCGGACCTGGAATTCAGAAAGCGCCGGGTGGGACTGGCAGGATGTGGCGGCTGCAGATGGATGGCAGGAGGGCCAACCGGTCACCCTGACCGGTTGGTACCGGGAGCAGACCTGGTTGCTGGACAATCGGACCCGGGACGGCCGCGCCGGTTACGAAGTCCTGACGCTTTTTGAGCCGCTCTCAGGCCCTTTGGTGGTGGTCAACCGGGGCTGGGTGCCGGCACCGGCCAGTCGTGAGCAACTACCGGAAGTGCTGACGCCTGAGCCTCTGTTCACCCTTCAGGGCCGGCTGGCGGCCTATCCGGAACCGCCGGTGCTGGGGGCGCAGGAGCCCGATACACCCGGCTGGCCGAGACGGATTCAGGCGTTGCCTGAGAGCCGTGTCCGGGCGTTGGGTAAGACGCCGGCCCCGATGATTGTTCACCTTGCCGACAGCCAGCAGCCGGGTGCATACCGGGCGGACCGGGCGCCGGATGTGATGGGCCCGCAGACGCACTACGGATACGCCGCCCAATGGTTTGCACTGGCGGTAGCACTGACTATATTGACTCTGGTGGCGAGTTATAAAAAAGACAGCGAAAGACCCAAGGCAGGAGCCGACAATGACAACGACAACGGCTGACTCTCTCTCTCATTCTGATGGCCCGAGCCCGGCTCAGGTCAGGCGGGGCCGGCGCACCGCCATGTTGCTCTTTGCGGTGGGGTTCGGCCCCATGCTGGTGGCGACGGTCATGTTTTACACCGGCTGGCTTAACCCGACCGGTCAGAGCAATCAGGGGCAGTTGGTGCAACCGCCGGTGCCGGTGGCAGAGCTGAATCTGCAAACCGCTGCGGGGAACCCCCTGCAGGCCCGCTTTGGTGTTGATGTCGCCGACCCGAAATGGCTGATGCTGGTGGCCTCGGAGCGTTGTGCGGAAGACTGCGAGCAGCTGCTGTATCTGGCTCGCCAGGTTAACGTTGCGCTTGGCAAGAACGCGCCGCGTGTTGGTCGTGCCGCCTATCTGGGCACGGTACCGGCGGATCTGGAGCGGCGCTGGTCCGATGAGTACCAGTTGATGGAGCGCCTGCAACCGGCCGCTGGCAAGACACCGGCATGGCCCGCCGGGATCAACCCGGAGCAGCAACCGAGAATCCTTCTGGTCGACCCGTTTGGCAATGTGATGATGCACTATGGCAGGGAACATACCGGCAAACAGCTGCTGAAAGATCTGAAGCACCTGCTGAAACTGTCACAGATTGGCTAACGGGAGGCCTGCGGTATGACGGCGATGTCTCCGGAGCAATCCCGGGCAATAGCAAAGAAACTGGCGTTCTGGGCTACCCTGGCCTGTTTGCTGGCAGTGGTGGTGATCATGCTTGGTGCCTGGACACGGCTGGTTCATGCCGGCCTGGGATGCCCGGACTGGCCTGGCTGTTATGGTTTTCTGACCGTGCCCCAGGATGAAACCCGCATCGCCATTGCCAATGCCCGTTTCCCGGAGACCCCGGTGGATGTCTCCAAGGGCTGGCCAGAAATGATTCATCGCTACGCCGCCGGTACCTTGGGACTACTGGTATTCGGGCTGGCCATTGCCTCGGTGCGCAACCGCAGAGCGGGGCTTCCGGTCAAACTGCCGCTGTTCATTGCCGGCTTTATCGTGTTGCAGGCCGCGTTCGGCATGTGGACGGTTACCCTCAAGCTCTGGCCCCAGGTGGTGGCCCTGCATCTGCTGGGCGGATTTACCACCCTGAGCCTGTTGTTGTTGCTGACCCTGCGGCTCCGGCGGCGGGCACGGGAAAGTGAGGCGCCGCGACCGGCGATGGCGGCATCCCTGGCAAGACTCCGACCCTGGCTGTACGGCGGTTTGCTGCTGGTCATTGCCCAGATTGCCCTGGGGGCCTGGACGGCAGCCAACTACGCCGCCGTTGCCTGTACCGATCTGCCTACCTGTCAGGGTCAGTGGTGGCCCGAGGGCATGGATTTTCAGCATGGATTTGATATCACCCAACATGTTGGTCCCAACTATCTGGGCGGCCAGCTGACCAGCGATGGCCGGGTTGCTATTCATGTCAGCCATCGCCTGGGCGCGGTTCTTGTGTTGGGTTATCTGGCCATATTGCTGGGGCTGCTGTGGCGCCAGCGAGCCCAGAGCGGTCTCGACAGGGCCATCGCTCTGGTGGGCGGTGCCCTGGTGCTCCAGTTCTGTCTGGGGCTGACCAACGTCTGGCTGCACATCCCCCTGATCGTCGCCGTTGCCCATAACGCCATGGGCGCCGGCCTGTTACTGTCGATGGTGCACCTGATCTGGCGGCATCATCAGCTGGCCCTGCCAGCACTATCCCCCGCACCTCATACAACAACCATAAACCGGGAGGTTACGGCATGAGCGAGCAAGTGAAGGCGCTGCCGATCCAGAATTCAACGCATGCGAGCCCTATTTCCTGGCGCGATTACCTGGAACTGACCAAGCCCCGGGTAGTGGCATTGATGATTCTTACCTCGGTGATCGGCATGCTGCTGGCAGCACCGGGCGTGCCCGGCTGGAGCGTGCTGCTGTTCGGCAACCTGGGTATTGCCTTGCTGGCCGGGGCGGCTGCGGTGGTGAACCACGTGGTGGATCAGAAGATTGATACCGTGATGGCCCGCACTCGCAAACGCCCGGTGGCGACTGGCCGGATTGCGCCGCTGGACGCCCTGCTGTTTGCTACCGTGCTGGCGGCCCTGGGCATGGTCGTGCTGGTGTGGCAGGTGAACGAGCTGACCGCCTGGCTGACGCTGGCCTCCCTCGTGGGTTACGCCGGTGTTTACACCCTGTTCCTGAAACGGGCGACGCCACAGAACATTGTCATCGGCGGGCTGGCCGGCGCCATGCCGCCACTGCTGGGCTGGACCGCGGTCACTGGCCAGGTGGAAGGGCACGCGCTGTTGCTGGTGCTGATTATCTTCGCCTGGACGCCACCGCATTTCTGGGCTCTGGCCATCCACCGCAAGGAGGAATACGCCAAGGCCGGTATTCCCATGCTGCCGGTGACCCACGGCAATCGCTACACCGAACTGCATATTCTGCTCTATACCCTGATGCTGCTGGCCGTCAGCCTGCTACCGTTTGTCACAGGCATGTCCGGTGGTATTTACCTGGTGGGCGCCCTGGCGCTAGGCTTGAGGTTCCTGCAATATGCTGTTCGCCTGCTGCGCGGTGACGACCGGCGGGTAGCGCTGAACACCTTCAAATATTCCATCACCTATCTGATGGCGTTGTTTGTGGTGTTGCTGGTAGATCATTTTGTCTTTGTCCCGGCCTGACTGGCCGGGGTTAAGCCTGGTTGGGAGACCCTATGGGGCGGTCGATTCGGATCACGTTGTTTGTTCTGTTGTTGCTGGTGGTGCTGGTGTTCGGCCTGACAGTGGGACGGCAGGTCTTTCTGGTGGGGGGCGAACCGGCACCGGCGCCGGATCTCAGCCAGTACAACGCCTATGTCTACGACCAGCCACGGCCCCTGGTGGAGTTCTCTCTGACCAACGAGGAAGGTGAGACGGTCACCCGGGAAGATCTCCGGGGCCGGTGGACCTTCGTGTTCGTGGGCTACACCAATTGCCCGGACATCTGCCCCGCTGCCATGGCCAATCTGCGCCGCACCGACCAGTTGCTGTCCCCGGAATTACCCCAACCGGACTATCTGCTGGTCTCGGCAGACCCGGAGCATGATACCCCGGCGAAGCTGAAGGCCTACACTGATTTCTTTGGTGAGCATTTCCACGGCCTGACCGGCGATCTGGACACCCTGCGCCAGGTCGCCAAGAGCGTGAGCGCGGTGTTTGTGCACAGGCAGGTGAATGGCGAGTTGCTGGTGGACCACAGCGGGCATTTTGCCTTGCTTAATCCGGACGGCGACGTTCAGGCGCTGATCCAGCCACCCCACAAGCCGGAACAGCTGGCCGAAGCCTTTGAGCGTATCTACCAGTGGGCCAACGCCAATCGCCAGCCAGGCTGAGGCGAAGGTCTCACTGACAAGCATTGGTTAGTCACCTACACTACCCGGTTTCCGTTGATAACCTGACGACCGGGCCTCTGCCATGACTTCTGCAAACACCCCCACCCCCAGGCAACTGTTTACGGTTCTGCTCGCCGGTAGCCTGGTTTTGCTGGTTGTCCACGGCCTTGGCCGATTCATCTACACCCCGTTGTTGCCCTACCTGGTGGCCGATAACCAGTTCAACGCGCCGGACGGAGCTGCGGTGGCCACCTGGAACTACCTCGGCTATCTGATGGGGGCAATGCTGGCCATCCGTTGGCACAGAATCGACCAGATTCGGCTGATGTTGCCTCTTTTCCTGGCGGTTCATGTGGTGACCACGCTGATCGTGACCCAGACCGACCAGCTGACGGTGATTTCTGTCACCCGCTGGCTGAACGGTGTGGCTAACGGCGTGGTATTCGTCCAGGCGCCAGCCCTGATTCTGGAATGGCTGGTAATGCGCAACCGGGCCTCTCTCAGCGGTCTGGTCTATATCGGTGTTGGTGTAGGGCTGCTGGTGTCCAGCGGCCTGGTTACCGGAACCGCCAGCCTGCTGGAGGGCGCGGAGCGCTGGTGGCCAGCTGCCCTGTTGTCGATTCCCCTAGCCTGGTGGGGTGCCATGCAGTTACGGCAACTGGAGGTACCGGTGCGCCAGCATGATGACGCCGGTAAGGCGGTGGTCAATACCCCGTTGCTGGATCGCGCCAGCATCCCGCTGTTTCTGTCCTATGCCGGGGCGGGCCTGGGTTACATCCTGCCCATGACCTTCCTGCCCCTGTTGGCAAAACTGGAACTGCCTGAGGGCCACGCCTTGCTGGACGGCACCTGGGTGATCGTCGCCCTGTTCACCATCCCGGCGCCCTGGCTGTGGAACAAACTGGGGGCCCTGATGGGAGACTTGCCCGCCCTTCGCCTGAATTTTCTGATTCAACTGGCCGGTGTGCTGGCCACCGTGGTCTGGCCTGGCGCCTGGGGCTTGGTGTTATGTGCCGCCCTGGTCGGCAGCACCTTTCTGGGCACGGTATTGCTGACCCAGCGCATCGGGCGCGCGCTGCATCCGCATCAGGGCCCGCGCCTGTCGGCAGCGATGGTGGCACTGTATGGCTTTACCCAGATGGTCGGCCCCTGGCTGACCAAACAGTGGCTGGATGCCGGCGGTACCCTGGTGTCGGCTTTCGGCATCGGGGTGGCAGCGCTGGCGTTTGGCCTGGTATTCGCGTTCTTCGTGCCCCGGCCTGAAGCCTGGCATGCCCGCTCCTGAGGCATGGTAAACTGCGGCCACATTCCGGCAAGCACCCAGTACCATGCTCCCGATTGATGGCATCCTCCCAGAACTGACCCGCACACTGGCAAAGACCACCACCGCTTTGCTCCAGGCGCCGCCCGGCGCGGGTAAAACCACCCGGGTACCGTTGGCGCTGCTGGATGCGCCCTGGCGCGATGGCCGCAAAATCCTGATGCTCGAACCCCGCCGACTGGCGGCCCGGTCGGCAGCGCGGTATATGGCCCGGCAACTGGGAGAGGCGCCCGGGCAGACGGTGGGCTATCGCACCCGACTGGATACCAGGGTCTCCGGCACCACCCGGATCGAAGTAGTGACCGAGGGTATACTCACCCGCCTGATCCAGACCGACCCCATGCTGGAAGACTATGCCGCTGTTCTGTTTGACGAATTCCATGAACGTTCCCTGCAGGCCGATCTGGGGCTGGCACTGGTGCGTGAGAGCCAGCAGGCCCTGCGAGAAGACCTGCGCCTTCTGGTGATGTCCGCGACACTGGATACCGCGCCCATTGCCAAGATGCTGGGGGACGTGCCGGTGATTTCCAGTGAAGGCCGGGCGTTTCCGGTGGATGTCCTTTATCGGCCCCTGTCCCGCAGTGCCCGGATGGTGGATCACGTAACGGCGGTGGTGCTGGAGGTCCTGGGAGACCAGGCTGGCTCGGTGCTGGTGTTCCTGCCCGGGGCCGGTGAAATTCGCCGGGTGGCGCAACAGCTGGCGGGACAACTACCGGAAAACGTGGTGTTGGCACCCTTGTATGGCAACCTCAAGTCTGAAGAACAGGATCGGGCCATTGCGCCACCCCCGGACGGTTCTCGCAAGGTGGTGCTGGCGACCGCCATTGCTGAGACCAGCCTCACCATTGAAGGTGTTCGGGTAGTGGTTGATGCCGGCCAGCAGCGCCGGGCCGTGTTTGATCCCAACAGTGGCATGACCCGCCTGATCACCGGCCGGGTGTCCAAAGCCTCTGCCGAGCAGCGTAAAGGCCGGGCCGGACGGGTCGAACCGGGGGTGTGCTACCGGTTATGGAGCGAGTCGGAGCAGTTTGGGCTGGCTGAGTTCACGCCAGCGGAGATTCAGGAGGCGGACCTGGCGCCGCTGGTACTGGAGCTGGCCCAGTGGGGGGCTCGTTCACCGGATCAGGTGGCCTGGATTGATGCGCCGCCACAAGCCCACTGGCAGCAGGCGGTGGATTTATTGCAGTGGCTGGATTTGCTGGATGCTGACGGTGCTATTACCGATCACGGCAAGGCCGCCCGGGATCTGGGGATGCACCCTCGTCTGGCCCATATGGTTCTCCGGGGCAGGGCCCTGGGATTTGGCCAGCTGGCGGCGGAACTGGCGGCATTGCTGGAAGAGCGTGATTTGCTGGGGCCAGGCTCCGGTGCGGATTTGCACGAACGGATCCGGGTGGTACGGGGACAACGGCCACCCCGTGGTCTGGATACGGCCCGGTTACAGGCGGTACGGCAGGCGGCGAAACGGTTGTGCCGGGAGCCGGGGTCACGGAGCGAACCCGTTGCTACCGAGGTGGGCCGGGTGTTAGCCCAGGCTTATCCGGACCGCATTGCTCGCCGCCGTTCGGGCGAGGCGCCGCGCTACCAGCTCAGTAATGGCAAGGGGGCGAGCCTGAGGGACGATGATCCGCTGGCCCGGGAGGACTGGCTGGTGGCTGCGGACCTGGACGGTAAGGCCCGTGAGGCGACGATTTATCTGGCGGCGCCAGTGGATCTGGGGGATCTGGAGCAGGACCTGGCTGCGCACATACAAGAACGGGAAGAAGCCCTCTGGGACGACAAACGGGGCACGGTGGTGGCGCGTCACATACGCATGCTTGGCGCCCTGATACTGGCGGAAAGGCCGTTGCAAGCGGTGGACCCCGAACTGATCCAGCAGGGTTTGCTGGATGCCGTCCGTCGCAAAGGACTGGATCGGCTGCCCTGGAACGAGGCCGCCCGCCAGTGGCAGGCCCGGGTGCAGTTACTGGCCACACAGTTCCCCGGTCACTGGCCGGATGTGACGGATGCTGCCCTGCTCGCCGGTGTGGAAAGCTGGTTGGCGCCGTTTATGGCCGGCATGCAGCGGTGGTCGGATCTGGCCCGGATTGATCTGACATCCGCTCTGAACAGCCTGCTCGCTTATCCACAGCAACAAGAACTGGATGAACTGGCTCCGAAAGCTCTGGCCATCCCCACCGGCCAGAAGGTGACGCTGGATTACACTGCCGACAATGGCCCGGTGCTGGCTGCCAAGCTGCAGGCCCTGTTTGGCTGGACTGAAACACCGACGGTGGCGGGCGGCCGGGTGCCCGTGGTAACCCACCTCCTGTCCCCGGCTCAGCGCCCGCTGGCGGTCACGGCAGATCTCGCCAGCTTCTGGCAGAACGCCTATCCACAGGTACGAAAAGAACTCCGGGGCCGCTACCCGAAACACCCCTGGCCGGAAGATCCACTCACGGCCCAGGCTCAGCAGGGAACGAAAAAACGCCCTGCTCGCTGATTCGTCCACTGATCAGCTGCACCGGAACAGGCTCAAAAAAAAGGTTGCGAACGGTAATGTGTTGGCCGGCCGGTGCACCGAGCTGGTTTGTCGCCATTTCTTCCAGTGTGACTTCATTATGTGAAGCCGTGCTGTCCTTGAAACTGTCTGCCAATACCCAGAATGGTTTTGCTTCGGCCCTGGCCAGCAAGGCAAGCGGATAACTGCCCGCCTTGTTGAGAAAGTGGCCATCGGCCAGCCAGGTGTCACAGCCGCACAGCACCACGTCCGCCTTCGGAACGAACAGCCCCATCTGGGCATCGGTGATCACCGTCACTGGCACGCCCAGTTCATCCAGTTCACGGGCCAGGGTAAAGCCCTCGTTACCGGGACTACCCTGTGTACAGATTACCGAGAAGTTGCGGCCCTGCTTTACCAGTAAACGGAACACTGCCAGTACCTGGGAGCTACGGCTGTGAGTGAAAATTCTGGCCCGCTCCGGAATCCGTGTCGTGGCGATTTCCGCCACACGATGGTTGGCGGAGGCAATCTGCTCCAGAACCGAGTCCACCACGGGCAGCGCCTGTTCAGCCGCAGAAGCACCGTCCTGGCTGCCTATTAGGCTCTGACGCACCCGTTCCATGGCATTGGCCAGCGGCACCATGCTGGGACGGGCTCCGGCAAGATCGTTAAGCAGTTTTTTGAGAGTATCCGGGGATACTTCACCCGCGGCCAGCCATTGGCGCAACAGCGTCAGTGCTCTGGTTGCCAGCTGGGCGGCACCGGATTGGTTATCGGTACGTACGGTTTCGACAATCTTGCGGGCCGGGAAATCGGGTTCGGGGGTGCCCATGGCTGGCTCCGGTTAGTCAGCGAGTAATAACCGGAGCTTAGCAGCCCGTGGCCGTTACCGGATGATGGACCGGCTCTTTTCCAGATACACCGCGCCTTGCTCTTTCACGGTATCCGGGGCCGCGTGCTCGGAAGCCTTGTGCACTTTCTCCAGCCGCTCGGCAATGTCCTCCAGCTCATGGTCCAGTTTGCCCAGGGCATTTTCCAGAGTGTAGGTGAGCTGATGGACTTCGCTCATGGCCTCTGGTGTCAGATCACCGGCCAACACCTGCTCAAGCCGGTTGTTGTACTCGGAGAAATTGGCCACCGCCTGTTCCAGGGTTTTCGAGGGTTCGCCTTTGTAGTGATCGTACTCATCATCGGCGAAGGCCGGAAGGGTGAACAGCAGGGTGGCAGCGGCCAGCATCAGGTGTTTTGTCATGGTCAGTTCCTCATTAGTGATAACTAATGCGAATTATTGTCAGTATCATTAACTGTGACCATGAGATCGGTCAATTTACGCATAAAATAACCCTTGCCAGGGTTCCAAAGCTGGATAAAATGCAGCCAATTTTCACTCTGTGCGGCTGTCACCATGCACCTTGTCTCATTCAACGTGTTCCGTACCCTTGGCTTTCCCGACACCACTGTACTGAAGCCCGAGCATTTCCTTCGCCACAAGCCGCTGTTGCAGGAGGCGGACTGGGTACTGTTCCCGGAATACTGGCAGATCAACGCCCTGGTGCATGGCTTGAAGTGCCGGGTGTTCCCCAGTATCGCCAGTTATCGCATTGGTCACGACAAAGTGGAAATGACCCGCGCCTTTCAGACCGTGGCGCCGGAACACACACCCTGGACCTTGATTGAAGCCAATGGTCCACAGGAACGTGACATGCTGTGGGACACCATGGCCCTGCCTTTCGTGGCCAAACTACCCAAGGCCAGCATGGGCGAAGGTGTGTGGTTGATCGAGTCCCGAGCCGACTGGCTGAAGTATTGTGATCGCACAGACGTGCTCTACGTGCAGGAGTACCTGCCGATCGATCGGGATGTGCGGGTAGTCGTGGTGGGTGATCAAGTGGTGACCGCCTACTGGCGTACCCAGTCGGAGCAGGGGTTCTACAACAACGTGGCCAGGGGTGGCCAGATTGTGGCTGGTGATGTGCCGACGGCGGCTACCGATCTGGCCCTGCGCCTGGCCCGGGAACTGGAAGTAGACCATGCCGGCTTTGATATCGCCCTGGTGGAAGGCTATCCCTATGTGCTGGAATTCAACCGCCTGTTCGGCAATCAGGGCCTGGGTCAGGGCAGTGATCTGAAAGACGCCATCTTGGATTATCTGCAGCGCCAGAGTCGGCCCCAGGACCCGGATGGTCCCACCGAACCAACGCCGCTGTGGCCAGTAGCGGTGTGACACAGAATACTGTGCCATAGGTCCGGTTTCGGTCACCGGATTTATGGGTATAACTGCGCATTTGCGGTGATTGGAAAAAGGCCCGATGATCGCGCCATTCACGGGTAATACAGCCAGTCTGTGCTACCCTTTTTTTATGCCCGTTTACCCTGTGGAGGGACACACCACCCATGATCCAGACGCCTAACGCCGATATCGCCGACTACTACAGTGCCGAGACTTTCAAGCGGATCAAGGACTTTGCCGACGGCAAGGAAACCCCGTTTGTGGTGATCGACACCCAGACCATTGACCGTCAGTACGAAGAGCTGGTGGAAGGGTTTCCTTACGCCAAGGTCTATTATGCGGTGAAGGCCAACCCAGCCCCGCAGATTCTGACCATGCTGCGGGACAAAGGTGCGAATTTTGATATCGCTTCGGTGTATGAACTGGACAAGGTGATGGCCCTCGGTGTGACCGGCGACCGCATCAGTTACGGCAACACCATCAAGAAGGCGAAAGACATTCGCACCTTTTACGAAAAGGGTGTGCGCCTGTATGCCACGGATTCCGAGGCAGACCTGCGCAACATTGCCAAGGCTGCCCCGGGCTCAAAAGTGTATGTGCGTATTCTGACTGAAGGCACCCTGACCGCCGACTGGCCTTTGTCCCGCAAGTTTGGCTGCCAGACCGATATGGCCATGGATTTGCTGATACTGGCTCGTGATCTGGGCCTGGTACCTTATGGTGTGTCGTTTCACGTAGGTTCCCAGCAGCGCGAAATCGGTGCCTGGGACGCTGCCCTGAACAAGGTGAAGGTGATTTTCGAGCGCCTTAAGGAAGAAGACGGCATTGAGCTGAAGATGATCAACATGGGCGGTGGTTTCCCGGCCAACTACATTACCCGAACCAATGAACTGGGGGTGTACGCGGAGGAGATTGCCCGTTTCCTGCACGAGAATTTTGGTGACGACCTGCCCGAGATCATCATCGAGCCGGGGCGATCGCTGATTTCCAATGCCGGTGTGTTGGTGAGTGAGGTGGTGTTGATTTCACGGAAATCCCGCACTGCCCTGCACCGCTGGGTGTTCACCGATGTCGGCAAGTTTTCCGGCCTGATCGAGACCCTGGATGAGTCCATCAAGTTTCCGATCTGGACCGAGAAAAGCGGTGAAGGTGAGGATTGTGTGATCGCCGGACCGACCTGTGACAGTGCCGATATCATGTACGAGCATCACAAGTACCCGCTGCCGCTGAATCTGGCGATCGGAGACCGGATGTACTGGCTGTCGACCGGGGCCTATACCACCACCTACAGTGCCATTGAATTCAACGGCTTTCCTCCGTTGAAGGATTACTACATCTGACCGAAGGTCAGTGAGGTATCTCAGAAAGGATCAGCTTGCGGGCTGATCCTTTTTTCGTTTCAGGTCCAGAGTGAAAGCCAGGGGTAATACCAGCAGGCTGTAGGCCACCATGGCCATCACGGCATGACGGGTGTCGCCAGTCCAGTCGGCGAGCAGGCCGCCGAGCATGGGTACCGAGAAGGCCATGGTATAGCCCACCAGGAAGGTGCCGGCAGACAGCCGTCCGGTTTCGGCGGAGTTCACCAGCAAAGGCGGCAGCGCCACCAACAGGATCAGCAGAATGCCGGCCACGAAGCTCATCAGCGTGGCGCTGGCAATGAACCACCAGCCTTCGAGCACCAGAGTGCCGGCGGTGCCGGCAATGCTGAGAACCGCCATGACGACAATGAAGGTACGGCGGCCGACCCAGGCCCGTGCCATTTTCAGCATCACCAGCGAGGCAAAGACCTGGGCGATGTTGTACCAGAACAGGGCCTCGGACAGCAGGCCGATACGCCCCTGTTGTTCCAGCAGGTTACCCATGTAGGCGTTGAGGCCGAAGAACATGGAGCCGGAAAGCCCCAGCAGCAGGCCCAGACGCAAGGTAAGCGGGTTTTTCCAGTCTGGCAGCCAGGCGCTTTTGCGGACGGGGCGGTCCAGGTCCCGTTTGGGCAGAAACAGGGCGGCGACCACCAGCAGGGCCGGCAGCGACCAGGCCAGTATGGTGGCGCGCCAGCTGTTGTCCAGCAACGGCATAAGAACCGGCAGGGTAATGCCGGCGCCGATGAACTCACCCATGAGCATGCCGTTCATGTAGATGGCTGAGCCCAGAGCAATGTGATGGGGTTCCAGCCAACGCGGCAGCAAGGCTGGCAGCGCTGGCTGCATCATCGCCACACCCAGACCCATGACGGCGCTGGCTATCATCAGGGTGACGGTATCGGGCACCAGACCACGGCCGGCGGAGCCTATGACCATGATCACCATGGCCAGTGCCAGTGTGTTTCGTGGGCCGATGCGGGAGATGGCCAGCGAACCGGGCATGGCGCCAATGGCCAGCATCAGGATGGGCAGAGTGGTCAGGGCGCCGGTCAGTGCCTGGGTCAGGGCCAGTTCATCGCCAATGAAGGGCGCCAGGGGCGGCGCTACCAGCACGGGGATGCGCAGATAAACACCGGCGAGCCAAAGCAACACCGCCACCGGCAGCAATCGGGCTGGCGGTGGCGGTGTGGTCGCGGCGGTTTGAAATGCCACGGCGGAGCGAATCAGTCTTCGCTGGTATCCGGCAGGTAAGCACCGTCTTCGTCGTGCACTTCCCGGCCGGTTACGGGCGGGTTGAAGGCGCAGATCAGGCGCATGTCTTCAGTGCCGCCGTACAGGGTGTGACGGTCGTGCTTGTCGAGGGCGTACAGAGTGCCATCGGTGATTTCGTGCACTTCGCCGGTGGCGAGGTCCTTGATGCGGCCGTTACCCGCCACGCAGTAAACCGCTTCCAGGTGGTGCTTGTACCAGAAGGTGTGCTCGGAGCCGGCCTTGATAATGGTTTCGTGGAAGGAGAAGCCCATGCCATCCTTCTTCAGCAACAGGCGGCGGCTGGTCCACTGCTTGTCGCTGACTTCACGCTCGGTACCGATAATGTCTTGCACTCGTACGATTTTCATTCGCATTCCTCATTTTGTGATGGAATAGCCATACAGTATAAACATGCGCCTCAGGCTCGATTCAACCGCCAGTCGTCGTATGCCGCCAGGGCCTGCTCGATGGCGGCAGCAAATTGTTCCCTCTGCTGATGGGTCAGAGCTCGTTGTTTCCGGCACCGTTCGAAGGCTTTCTGGATTTCCCGCCGGCTGGCTTTGTCGAGCTGTTCCAGCCAGTGATGGTCGGCCGGTTCCAGTTCCAGCAAATCCCGCCCGGCGTGGTTCCGCTGGCTGATATGCCACCAGTGATCCACCGCCCGCCCTAACACAACATAGCCGAACTGGCTGTCCTGTACAGGCCCGAAGCTGGCGGTTTTCAGGCCGTCCTTCATGGGCCCGATGCTCAGTGCCGGCAAAACCAGGCGATCCCCGTAGAAGTAACTGCCGGCAGCGCCAATCAACCCTCCGAGCAGGGCGCCGGTGCCCAGCGACGAGCCAAACGTTACGGCATCAATGCCGGCACCGCTCACCGCTCCGGCACCAAAGCCCGCGGTGGCCAGGTAGCGCTTGCTGACCGCCCAGTGCTTGCGGGTGTCCTCGGAAAACAGATCGTGCTGGCTGTGCCACTGCAGTTCGGCTTCCTGGCGGCGTATGCGCTGATGTTGGTACAGGTGCTCAATGTCGATTCTGAGGGCCTGTTCCCGTTGGCGTTGGTGCCGGTACCAGCGATCCCGCAGGGTCTCGGCGAGGCTGGCATCGCTGGTTTCGGCGATCTGGTTGAGCGTCAGTGTGCGTCGTTCCTGATATGACATCAGGTCTTCGAGGGCTCGGGCAACCAGGCCTGCCGCCTGGCGCCGGCGCTGGCGGCGCTGTTCGGACAGGAACCGGGTGGCCCGTTCCAGCGGCGCCTCCCAGTCCGGTTCCAGCTGGCCGAACGCTCGTAACAGGCTTAGATGTTGCTCAAACGGGGCGCGAACAGCGTCGAACTTGCGGACAACCTGGAAGAACTGGCCCAGTGCGGCCTGCCAGGTGTCGCTGTAATCGTCCTCACCGATACTGTTGATCAGCGCCAGGCTCGGACGCCCGGTCCAGCGCAGAATGGTCATTTCCGCCTCGTGCTCGGCACTGTAGGGCACCGAGCCATCCACCACATAGATGATCCCGGCACCTTCCACGATCGGTGCCAGTAATTCACATTCATCGACAAACCGGTCATCGCCCCGGTGCTGGAGCACAAAAGCCCGCGCAGTTTCCGGGTGATCCGAGGCGGAAATGCTGTGCGCCTCCAGCCACTGCAACACTCGCCGTGGGCGCTGGAAACCCGGGGTGTCCACCAGGGTGTAGAGTTTCCGGCCGTCGACGGTCAGCGGATAGTCCTGCCGGGCCCGGGTGGTACCGGGTTCCAGGGCAATGGCGATAGCGTCATTCTGGGACAGGGTGGCGACGACACTGGATTTGCCCTTGTTCGGGTGGCCGACCACGGCGAATACCGGAGCATTGGTCATGGTTGTGCACTCCCGGCCAGATAGGGGTTGGGCTCTTCGGTAGGCGGCAAGGCCACCGAGGCAAAGCCCGGAGCCAGGCGTTCGGTAAACCGAAGCCAGGGCTGAACCAGGTGGGTCTGCGGCGGCTGGTTCGGATCGCTCGCCAGCGGCAGCAGGGTTACCCGGCTATTCGAGGGCCAGCGCTCCCGGGCGGTCTCCAGAAAATCGTGCAGCTCGCCGGTGGGCGGCTCCCAACTGCGGGTGACGACAATGACTGCCGGATGTTCCTGGCCGGCCAGGTGGATGCCTACTTGTGCCAGTACGTCTTCATCCTGGGCCAGACTGGCCCGGCCCCCGGCCCGGAAAATTCGGCAATCCGGAGCCTGCAGGCGTTGGGGCAACTCCGGTTCGCCGGCACCGGCCCAGCAGATCATCAGCGGGGTGTCTGGCAGTTGGTCTGGCTGGGCCCGGGTGCGGGTGTCTGGCAGGTCGGCGGCATCGTTGTGGCTGCTGCCGGTATCCAGGGTGGCGGTTTCCATCCGGTATAACAGGGCCTTCATGCCGGGATGGCCCGCCATCAGCCGAGTGGCACGGCGGCGCAGCAGGCTTTGGCTGAGAATCAGCAGCAGCACACGCGGTATCACCGTCCAGGTCAGCCATAACATGACCACGAAGGGCCACCACAGGCCCCAGCGTGAAGGCTCGACTCCGGTTGTGACGGGAGCGGCGCGAAAGAATCGGGTTGCCTCCACCAGCTCCAGAGACGGCACCGCGGAAGGCCACAGCCAGGACCAGGGCGCCGCCAGGGCGCTGACCAGATGGTGGTAGCCTGAAGCGGCGGTATCCAGAGTGGTGCTCCAGCCAAAGGCCAGGTCCTGAACCACCACCATGATCAGCAGAGTGGCCAGGCCGGCAAGACCAAAAGCAACGCCGCCGGCGTGGGCCGCCTGCGCCATCAGTAGTGGCTGGATCCGGGCCCGGGTCGGGCTGGCGTGGTCCAGGTGCAGCCGTTTCAGCAACCAGCGCCAGGGTTGCCAGCCGACTATGGCCTGTACCGTGGTGGCCAGTGCCAGCAGCAACTGGAACAGCACAAAGGCCAGAATCACAGTGATGTTGATGCGCTGGCCGCCGTCATAGAACAGCAGGCCCAGCATGGTCACGATGCCCATCAGGCAGCCGGCACCTGTGAAGCCGCTGGTTGCCCGGCGCCAGAGTTTCAGTTCCCGACGGCCAGCCGTCACGGCGCCGCCGGGGCCGGACAGTCGATCCATGTGCGCCAGCCAGCGCGAAGGGCTGGGCTTTATTCCCTGCTGCTCGCAGTCCAGAGCAAAGCGCCGGTCCCGGCGGTGGAGAAAGGCGGGGGGCTGATCCCTGTCCCGCTGGATGCGGTCGTCAAAATCCAGCAGCAGACGAAGGGGGTTCGGGCTCATGCAGTGTCCTGATGCAAGTTCGGTCGTGGGTGCTTTGCTGTTAGCATATAGGCAATTACGATCCTGATACCAGCCAATGGACCCGCCATGCCCCATCACCTCATGAATCTGCGCCATGTACCTGATGACGAGGCCGAGGAGATCCGGGCTCTGTTTGAGGACCATGGGGTGCGCTACTACGAGCCCCCGCCCAGCCGCTGGGGCATCAGCATGGGCGGCTTCTGGGTTCACGATGCGGAGGAGGCGGAGCGAGCCAAGGCGTTGCTGGATGAGTATCAGCGTCAGCGTTTCGAGAGGCAGCGCCAGGCCTATGAGCAAGGCCTGGCCCGCGGCGAAATCGGTGGTATCGGCTCCATGTTTCGACGCTATCCGCTGCGGACTCTGGCGGCCTGCCTGGCCATCGCTGCAATTGCGGCAATCAGCTTGCTGCCCTTTGTTCGAATAGGCTAGTTTCACTGCCCGTTGTCTGGTTTTTCAGACAGTGTTCGGTCTGCCGGACAATCTGCGGCCAGCGGCGGTCCTGCGCGCCTGCCATGCTATTGCATGCGCAATCGCTGTCCGGAATTCCGGAATAGCCCCCTCTCAAGTGCCAGTAATTTTTCATTTTTCTAAATATATTCATGGTCTTGTCCGGTTGGCACAGGATCCGCATGGGCCGTGGCGCCCATGGGGCCGATTCAACAACAACAAACAAGGACCGACCATGAAACGAATGATGCTCTGCACCCTGATAGGTGCTGCCACGGTAACGTTTACTGCCTGCAAGAAGGGCGAGGTGTTCAACTCCTTGCCTGATTTCCTGGTGAGTGATGTCCAGCAGTTCGATTACGATGGCAATACCGATGATCTTCTTACCGCCGGCCTGGGGCCGGAGGGTCTGGCCAGTGCCACACCACCGGCGTTTGTCGATGCCCTGAATCCGACACCGGCGGAGTTGCGCCGGCTGGCCATCTACAACAATTACCGGGCACTGGTGGATACCGCACCCGGCGGAGGCTATGGCAGCCTGTTTGGTCCGGCCGTGGATAACGCCAGTGGCCGAATTCCGGGCCAGGAATTCATTGCGCTGATGCAGGTGCCGGGCGCCACTGTGCCGGTGACGGTAATGGCCCAGGTGCCCGACAGCTTTGATCCGGATTTTCCGTGCATGGTAACCGCGCCCTCCTCGGGTTCCCGCGGGATCTACGGCGCCATTGGCACCGCCGGGGAGTGGGGCCTGAAAAAGGGCTGCGCAGTGGTTTATACCGATAAGGGCACCGGTACCGGTGCCCATAACCTCGCCACAAACACCGCCCAGTCCGTGAACGGAACACTCACCCTAGAACCTGAAGAAGCCTTGTTCCGGGCGGATCTGGACGCCCAGAGCCGGGATGATTTCAATAGCCAGTGGCCGGATCGCTTCGCCTGGAAACACGCCCATTCCAAACAGAACCCGGAGGCAGACTGGGGCCGGCATGTGTTGCAATCCATTGAGTTCGGCTTCTATGTGCTGAACACACTCCATGGCCGGGAACTGGGTAATGGTGAAATTCTCCGGACCATCAACCCGAGGAACACCCTGGTGATTGCCTCCAGTGTTTCCAACGGCGGTGGAGCCTCGGTGCGGGCGGCGGAACAGGACGAGAAAGGCCTGATTGATGGTGTGGCGGTGTCTGAGCCCAATGTGAATCCGGCTGTGGACCGGAGTTTCAGCATTCGTCAGGGCAATGGCCCTGCACTGACGGAACACAGCCGCAGCCTGCTGGATTACACCACCGCGCTGGCGGTGTACCAGGGTTGTGCCAACCAGGCCCCCGGCATCCGAGACCTTGCCCCCCTGAACGGCGTGTTCAATCCGCCGGTGACTGGCCAGAACATCTGCCATTCCCTGTTCAACAAGGGGCTGGTGTCGGGTGCTACCCAGGATGACTGGGCGCTCGATGCGCAACGGATCCTGAACGAGGACTTCGGCGTGCAGCCGGAGCAGAACCTGCTGGCGCCAGTGCATTTTGGCCTGGCGGTCGCCCAGAGCATTGCCATGACCTACGCCAATGCATACGGCCGCGCGGGTGTTGAAGACAGAGTGTGTGGCCTGAGCCTGGCGGCGACCGGCAGTGCCGGGGCAGTGGTGCCACTGATGCCTGCGGCCGAGGCGGCGCTGTTTGCAGCGAGTAACGGCATTCCGCCCTCGGCTGGTGTCAACCTGGTCTACGACGACGCTGAGGGCCAGCCCACGAACCTTGCCGTTAGCGCTTCGCCCAGTTCCAGCCAGGTGGATTACGGGCTGGATGCCCTGTTGTGCCTGAGAAGTCTTGCCGAAGGCAGGGATGTGGTGACCGGCGAGCCCCTCGAGGGCGATCGGGCCGAGCTGCATGAAGCCATTAGCCGTGGCATTTCAGCGGTGCGGGCCAGCGGAGACCTGCAGCGCAAGCCGACGGTGTTTGTCACCGGACGGGCCGATGCCATCCTGCCCATTAACCACACCTCCCGACCCTATGTCGGCCTGAACCAGGCAGTGGAAGGCCGGCACAGCAATCTGCGTTATTACGAAATCCTCAACGCCCATCACCTGGACGTGCTCAACGGCTTTCCGGGCATCGGTGACCGCTATGTGCCGTTGCACCACTACTACTTCCAGGCGCTGGATCTGGTGTGGGCCCATCTCACCGACAAACAGCCGCTGCCGCCCAGTCAGGTGGTGCGCACGGTGCCCCGGGGCAGCCTGACCACGCCCCTGACCCTGGCGAACCTGCCTCCCATTCAATCCGAACCGGCGGAAGCGGACCGGATTGTCTTCACCGGTAACCAGTTGCAGATCCCGGACTGATTACCGACGGTTGAAATGCCACCTTTGGAGGTTTGCCCCCGCACCGGGGGCTTCCTATACTCCCGTGACGGCGTCCGGAAATCCGGACGCCCAAGGATTGCCCATGAAACCATCCCCACCCGTGAGCACGCGGACTATGAGCGAGTTGTTTACCAACAAGAACAAGAGCGGCCTGACCCGTGACCTGATCGAAGCCCTGTTCCCGATGTTTGAGGAGGCCAGTGCCGGTGCCATTGCAGTGGATCGGGAAACCAACATTACCTGGATCAACGGCAGTTATTCCCAGTTGCTGGGCCTGGTGGACCCTTCCCACGCCATTGGCAAACCGGTGCGCAAGGTGATTCCGCAGACCCGGATGCCTGAGGTGGTGGAAACCGGGAAGCCCCTGCTGTTGGACATCATGGAACACAACAAGCAGCAACTGGTGGTCACCCGACTGCCGTATTACGACGATCAGGGCGGCATTGTCGGTGCTGTTGCCTTCGTGCTCTACGATGACCTGCAACCGCTGACACCGCTGGTGTCCAAATACCGGCGCCTGCACCGGGATCTGGCTGCTGCCCGCAAGGCCCTGGCGAAGAAAAGCCGTGGCACCCGCTACAGTCTGGGCGATTTTGTCGGTGGCAGTCCGGCGGCCCTCGAAGTAAAGCGCCGGGCGCGACTGGCGGCAGGCCGGGACATGCCGGTACTGCTGCTGGGGGAAACCGGCACCGGCAAAGAGGTGTTAGCCCAGGCTATCCATGCGGTGTCGCCCCGGGCAGATAAGCCCTTTGTTGGTGTGAACGTGGCTGCGGTGCCGGAAAACCTGCTGGAGGCGGAATTCTTCGGTGTCGCCCCGGGCGCGTACACCGGTGCAGACCGTCGTACCCGGGAGGGCAAGTTCCAACTGGCCAACGGGGGCACGCTGTTTCTGGATGAGGTGGGGGATATGCCGCTGCCGTTGCAGGCCAAGCTGTTGCGGGCGTTGCAGGAGGGGGAAATTGAGGCTCTGGGCTCGAACAAGGTAACGACAGTGGATGTGCGGGTGATTGCGGCCACCAGTCGCAACCTGGAGGCCATGATTGCCGAGGGCAGCTTTCGTTCAGACCTCTATTACCGGCTGAATGTGCTGGAGATCAATATCCCACCCCTGCGGGACCGATTGGCCGATCTGGGTGTGCTGTGCGAAGCCCTGCTGGGTGAAATCTGCGAGGGCCAGGACATGCGTGGCGAGATTACCGATGCCGGCGTCGCGGCGCTGGGCAGTTACGACTGGCCGGGCAACATCCGGGAATTGCGCAACGTGCTGGAGCGGGCCCTGACCATGAGTGAGGATGGCGATTTACTGGATGCGGACGCGATCTTTAAAGTGCTGCCCCGTGCTGGCCAGCGCCTGGTCTCGCCGGTGCCCGCCCGCTCTGTGCGCCCGCTGGCCCGCATTGTGGCTGAGGCTGAAGCCCAGGCCATTGAAGAGGCCCTGGTGACCTGCCGTGGCAACCGGACCAAGGCCGCCCGGCTGCTGGGGATTTCCCGTTCCGTGCTCTACGAGAAGTTGGCCAGATTGTCCTGATTTCCGGACGGCTGTCCCGTTATCCGTACAATCACCTAAGACTATTGTCGATGAGTGTCCGGATTGCCGGACAGCTGCCTTGGCTCCAGAACTGCCGCAAATATCTATCCGCATGAAATAAAAGGCATTATCGGCTGTGGCACGGTGTCTGCTATAGCCTGTTTGCAGGACGTCAGAACAACGTAAGAAAACAAAGCTGGCGCAAACTCGTTGGACCCGACCCAAAGTCAGCTATGGTTTCCTGCGTTGTCTGATCAGTTTCAGACGTAGCCCGCCGGCAAGAACCGGTGGCTGTACGACAACAACAAAAAGGATCCATTTCATGTCGATCAAGCATAAGCTTTCAAAACTGACCTATGGCATTACCGCCGCCGCGGTTATCACCGGTGGTCTGGCCAGTGCGGACGCCGTGGCCGCAGAGAAGGTTCGCTGGCAGGTTCCTCTGGCGTTTCCATCCCATCTGGTGGGTCTGACCACACCGGTCAAGCACCTTACCGAGAATCTCAAGAATATCTCCGGTGGCGATATCCAGCTGCGTTATTACGAGCCGGGCGAACTGGTGCCGCCGTTCGAAATCATGGACGCCGTTGGCAGTGGCAAATACCCCGCCGGTTACACCTGGGTCGGCTATGACCAGGGCACCATTGCTTCGTTGCCGCTGTATTCCGGCGCACCCTTCAACATGGAGCCACCTGCGTATCTGGCCTGGTACTACGAGGGCGATGGCCGCGAGCTGCTGGAAGAAATCTACGCGGAGCGCAACATTCACCCGATGCTGTGTTCCATCATTGGCCCGGAAGGCGCTGGCTGGTTCGCGCAGCCCATCGAGGGCATGGACGACTTTGACGGCCTGAAGATCCGCTTTGCCGGCATTGGCGGCAAGGTCCTGGAGAAGCTGGGCGCATCGGTAACCATGGTGCCGGGTGGCGAGATCTACCAGGCCCTGGAGCGCAAGACCATTGATGCCACCGAGTTCTCCCAGCCGGCCATCGACAAGATGCTGGGCCTGGATCAGATCATCAAGAACTACATCATGCCTGGCTGGCACCAGACCCTGACCACCTCGCACCTGCTGGTCAACAAGGACACCTGGGACAAGCTGGAGCCACAAACCCGTGCCCTCATCGAAATGGGCTGTGAGTCGGCCACGCTCAAGGGTTTCGCCGAGAGCGAGTGGGCCCAGCCAACCGCCCTGCGTGACTATGAGAAAGAAGGCGTAACCGCCCAGACCCTGCCGGAGCCTGTCCTGCGGGAGCTGCAGAAGGTCACCAACGAGGTGCTGGATGAAATCGCCGCCAAGGACGAAATGTTCAAGCGCGTTCTCACCAGCCAGCGTGAGTTCATGGAACATCACTCCATCTGGCACTCCAAGGGCTACCTGCCCCGGGATTTCTACCAGTACGACTGATCAGCGGATGATGATCATGGCAGGCGGCGTTGATGCCGCCTGCATTCCCACTCTGCATCCGGACTATTCGAGGTTGTTGTGACTGATACCAATGTCTCCGGGGGTGAGCAGTCCCCGGCACCGGGCGAGGATTTTCTGCCCACCAACGCCCTGGCCTGGCGCCTGGATCGCCTGGTGGTGGCGGTCGGCCGTTTTGCTTCCTGGCTGTGGATCGGTGTACTGGTGGTGGTGCTTATCAACGTGTTTTCACGATACGTGCTGTCTCAGGGTTCCATTGCACTGGAAGAGCTGTCCTGGCACCTGTTCGGCACTGCCACCATGCTGACCCTGGGCTACGCCGTGGTGCGTGACGACCACGTGCGGGTCGACGTGCTGAAAGAAAAGTTCCCGCCCCGGGCCCAGGCCGTCATTGAATTGCTGGGCATTGCCCTGCTTGCGCTGCCGGTGATCTACCTGATGGTGGAAGTGCTGGTGCCCTACGCCTGGAAAGCCTGGACCTACAGCGAGCGTTCCCAGGCCCCGAGTGGTCTGCCGTACCGGTTCATTTTCAAAAGCATGCTGCCGCTGGGACTGATCTTCGTGATGATCGCGCTGTTCTCCCGGTTCCTGCGTTGCGCCACGTTCCTGTTCGGGTTCCCCCGGGCCGTAACGCCCCCTGAAGACGATCGCCGGTCTACCGGCCATCCCAATCCCTGAATCACGAGGCAGACGTCATGGGTGTAGAAGCGATTCTTGTTATCGCCATGTTCGCCAGCTTCATGGTGCTCCTGCTGCTGGGGTTCCCGGTAGCCTGGTCACTGGCGGGTATTGGTCTTGTGTTCGCCATTGTCGGACACGTGATGGTGGAGTATTTCGACTCCCCGCTCTGGTTTACCTGGCAAGGCACCATGGGGGTGCTGGATGCCAGAATCTACGGCATTGTCGCCAATGAATTGATGGTGGCGCTGCCGATGTTCATTTTCATGGGCATCATGCTGGACCGCTCCGGCATTGCCGAGAAACTGATGCACAGCCTGGTGCGGGTGCTTGGCCCGCTGCGTGGCGGTTATGCCATCACCGTGGTGATTGTCGGCGTGCTGCTGGCCGCCTCCACCGGTATTGTCGGGGCCTCCGTGGTCTTGCTGGGCATGTTGTCCCTGGGGCCGATGATGCAGGCCAACTACAACAAATCCCTGGCCGTGGGCACGGCCTGTTCCGTGGGTACCCTGGGTATCCTGGTGCCACCCAGTATCATGCTGGTGCTGATGGCGGATCGCCTGGGTACCTCAGATGCCTCGGTTGGCAAATTGTTCATGGGGGCGCTGATTCCGGGCATCATGCTCGGGGCCATGTACATCCTGTACATTCTCATAGCGTCGTTCCTGAAAAAAGACCTGGCGCCCGCGCCGAAGAACCGGCAGCCGCTGGACGCCCGGGCCTGGCTGGATGTGCTGAGAGCGGTGCTGCCACCGATGGCCCTGATCATTGCGGTACTGGGTTCGATTTTCTTCGGCATTGCCACTACCACAGAAGCCTCGGCGGTGGGTGCCGGTGGCGCCATGTTGATGGCCTTTGTCAGCAAGCGGCTGGACATGGCCACCCTGAAAGAATCCCTGTACCAGACCAGCCGCACCTCGGCCTTCATCTTCGGCATCTTTATCGGTGCCACGGTGTTTGCCTCGGTGCTGCGTGGCCTGGGTGGTGACGAGGTGATTGAAAGCGCCATTACCGGGCTGCCTTTCGGTACCACCGGGGTCCTGCTGACGGTGCTGTTCATCACCTTCCTGCTCGGTTTCTTTCTGGACTGGGTGGAAATCACCCTGATCATCCTGCCGCTGGTCGCGCCGGTGCTGTTCAAGATGGGCGTGGAGCCGGTGTGGTTTGCCATCATGTTCGCCATCTGTCTGCAGACCTCGTTCCTGACGCCACCGGTGGGTTTCTCACTGTTCTATATCAAGGGCGTGTGCCCGCCGGGCATCACCACACGGCATATCTATCTGGGCGTACTGCCGTTTATTGCCCTGCAGTTGCTGGCGCTGGCCCTGGTGTTCTGGTTCGAGCCGCTGGCCACCTGGCTGCCCAACGAGGTATACGGAGGGGGCTGACCGGCCCTCCCTGCGGATTCCAATAACAATTCCAATCCTGAAAGGAGACTGTGACCATGCGTCTTCACAATCAAGTTGCCCTGATTACCGGCGCCGGCCGGGGCATTGGCCGCGCCATTGCTGAGCATTACGCCCGCGAAGGGGCCCGGGTGGCGGTGGCAGACCTGACCCTCGAAAGCGCCGCCGACACCGTGGCAGCCATTGAACAGGCCGGCGGCACGGCCCTGGCCCTGGCCATGGATGTCACCGACGAACAGGCGGTTGACCAGGGCGTGGCTTCCATCGTTGAACACTGGGGCAGGCTCGATGTCGCCCTGGCCAATGCCGGTATCCAGCATATCGACCCGGTGCACAAGCTGGCCTATGCCGACTGGAGCAAGGTGATGAACGTGCACCTGGACGGCGCCTTCCTGGTGACCCGGGCGGCCCTGCGCCAGATGTACGCCCAAGGTGGGGGTACTATGCTCTATATGGGCTCGGTACACTCAGTGGAAGCTTCGCCCCTGAAAGCGCCCTATGTCGCAGCAAAGCACGGCATGCTGGGCCTGTGCAGGGCAGTAGCAAAAGAAGGTGCGGAGCACGGGGTACGCAGCAACATTATCTGCCCCGGCTTTGTGCGCACACCGCTGGTGGACAAGCAGATACCGGAGCAGGCCAAAGAGCTGGGCATTTCCGAAGAAGAAGTGATCAGCAAGGTCATGCTCAAGAACACCGTGGACGGGAAGTTCACCACCCTGGAAGACGTATCAGAACTGGCGGTGCATCTGGCCGCCTTCCCGTCCGCTGCCCTGACCGGCCAGTCGATCGTGGTCAGCCACGGCTGGCATATGCAGTAATTTTCTGGAGAGACGGATGAGCAACACAGAACAATCACCGGTTGTCTGGACCCCGGACCAGGACACCCTCACCCGTTCCCGCATGGGCCAGTTCAAGGCCTGGCTGGAGCAACAGGGCTTTGGCCCCTTTGATGATTACCACGCCCTGCACCAGTGGTCGATTACCGAACTGGACACCTTCTGGCAGAAAGTCTGGGACTACTGCGGCCTGGTCTGCGAGACACCGGCCAAACAGGTGCTTGGCAACCGGGAAATGCCCGGTGCGGAATGGTTCCCCGGCATGAAACTGAATTTTGCCGCCAACCTGCTGCGGCTGGCGGACGGCGACCATGCTGATAGAGAAGCGGTGGTGGCCTACTGCGAAACCCGCCCGGCACTGCGCAAGACCTACGCCGAGCTGAAAGCCGACGCCGGTGCTCTGGAAGCCTTCCTGCGCAGCAAGGGCATTACCAAGGGCGACCGGGTGGCGGGTGTGGTCACCAATGGCTATGAAGCCCTGGTGGGCATGCTGGCGGCTACCAGCCTGGGCGCGATCTGGAGCTCCGCATCACCGGACTTCGGCATCGGCGCCATCAACGACCGCTTCGGCCAGATCGAGCCCTCAGCCCTGGTTGTGGTCAACGGCTACGGTTATGGCGGCAAAGTGTTCGCGCGCCAGGACGACTTTGCCGAGCTGATCGCTGGCCTGCCCTCCCTGAAGGTGGTGGTCAGCATTGCCCAACTGCCCGATGAAGCACCGATCCCCGGCGAACTGGTTACCACCTGGGATGATGCCCTGAAGGTCGGTGAAGGCGAGGCGCCCTCGTTCACCCCGGTTGATCCGGATCACCCTGTGTACATCCTCTATTCCTCGGGCACCACCGGCAAACCCAAGTGCATCGTGCACGGTACTGCCGGCTTGCTGGTTAACCACGCCAAGGAACTGATGCTCCATGGTGATGTTGGCCCGGAAGACCGCTTCCTGTACTTCACCACCTGCGGCTGGATGATGTGGAACTGGCAGGCCTCTGCCCTGATGACCGGCGCCGCCGTGATCACCGTCGACGGCTCCCCGGGTTACCCGAGTCTGAATTTCCTGTGGGAAACCGTAGCGAAAGAACGGGTCACCCACTACGGCACCAGCGCCCGTTTCATCGCCGGCTGCCGCAAAGCTGAACTGCAACCGGCGAAAACCCTGGACCAGAGCCACCTGCGCGTGGTGTTCTCCACCGGCTCCCCGCTGTTGCCGGAAGACTACGACTGGATCTATACCGACGGTGCTCCCAACGTATTGCTGGGCTCCATCGCCGGCGGCACCGACATCTGCGGCTGCTTTGTGGGATCAACACCACTGTTACCGGTGCGAAGAGGTGAAATCCAGTGCCGCTTCCTGGGCGTGGACGCGGTCGCCTACGGCGACGACGGCCAGCCGGTCAGCGAAGGCCGGGGCGAACTGGTCTGCCGCCAACCGTTGCCCTCGATGCCCGTCAGCTTCTGGCAGGACCCGGACGGTGAACGCTACCGAGATGCCTATTTCAATACCTTCCCCGGCGTCTGGGCACACGGCGACTTCATCGAGTTCACCGAACACGGCGGCGCCATCATCTACGGCCGCTCCGACGCCACTCTCAACCCTGGCGGCGTGCGCATCGGCACCGCCGAAATCTACCGTCAGGTGGAAACCGTTGACGCGGTTAAAGACAGCCTCGTGGTCGGACGCCAGATCGACGGCGACGTGGAAGTGGTGCTGTTCGTGGTTCCGGCCGAAGGCCAGAACGTCACCGACGACCTGGTCAAAACCCTGAAAACCCGAATCCGCGAAGGTGCCAGCCCCCGACATGTGCCCAAACACATTGTCGAGGTGCCGGACATTCCCTACACCCGTAGCGGCAAAAAAGTGGAACTCGCGGTGGCCCGGCTGATCAACGGCTCCAGGAAAGCCGACAACCGGGATGCACTGGGCAACCCGGAAGCGCTGGACCGGATTCGGGAACGTTTGGCGCAAGCAGGGTTGTTGCCCGACTGATTCTGGATAAAGGGGAATGTGAAGTGTGCCGATATGGGCTGTTTTGTCGACAAAACAGCCCATATTTGCGAACTCTGCGACGATGAAATTGGACTACCCGTACATCGTTTGGGCGTGGCAGGGGGAGAGCTTTCCAAAACCTTGCGGAGCCATGGATGGCGGAGCAGAGCGTACAGGGAGGTATTCACAGCGTGTTTTGGAAAGCTCTCCCCCTGTCACGCTTACCCCATACCTGATAAATGTTAGAAAGTTTCGTAAATTCCCGCCATTTCATCGTCCTGTCACGGAAGATCAGGCATTTTAAGTCCGTTCTTATACTAAGATCGTAACCAAAATTTTGTAAAAAATGCTATCTTAGTAGGTCTATCAAAAGTTCCGAATCAGTCACTGGCCCGACCGGACGTTCACAAGACGCCCGACCGCGCCATGACCGTCCTGAACCCACCCAATAGCCTGAGGACGAAAATGACATCATCCAAAGCCAAGATTGTCTACACGTTGACCGACGAGGCTCCCGCCCTCGCCACCCGGTCACTGCTTCCCATCCTGGAAACCTTCGCCAAGCCGGCTGGCATCGACTTCGAAACCAGCGACATCTCTCTCGCGGCGCGTATTCTGGCAGGCTTCCCGGACTACCTTGAGGAAGACCAGCGGGTTCCGGATGCCCTGGCTGAATTGGGTGAGTACACCAAGGATCCGGACGCCAACATCATCAAACTGCCGAACATCTCCGCCTCCATTCCGCAGCTGCGTGCCGCGATCAAAGAACTGAATGAGCAAGGCTACAAGGTGCCCGAGTACAAGGAGCACCCGGAGACCGACGAAGAGAAAGAAATTCACGCCCGCTACAGCAAGGTGCTGGGCAGTGCCGTTAACCCGGTACTGCGTGAAGGTAACTCCGATCGTCGCGCGCCGGCCGCGGTCAAGGCTTTCGCGCGTAAGTACCCGCACACCATGGGCGAATGGAGCCCGGCCTCGCGTACCCACGTGGCGCACATGCGCGGTGGCGACTTTTACTCCAGCGAGCAGTCCGTGACCCTGGACAAGGCCACCAACGCCCGCATCGTGTTCGAGAACAAAAAGGGCGAACAGACCGTTCTGAAATCCGACCTGCCGCTGCAGGAAGGCGAGGTGCTCGACGGCATGTTCATGAGCAAGAAGGCGCTGGTGAAGTTCTTTGAGGACGCCATCGCCGACTGTGAGAACACCGGCGTGATGTTCTCCCTGCACGTGAAAGCCACCATGATGAAAATCTCCCACCCGATCGTATTCGGTCACGCGGTGAAGGTTTTCTACAAGGAGCTGTTCGACAAGTACGGTGAGCTGTTCCAGGAAATCGGCGTTAACCCGAACAACGGCCTGTCGTCCGTGATCGAGAAGATCAAGCAACTGCCGGAATCCAAGCAGGAGCAGATTCAGGAAGACCTGCACGCGTGCTACGAGCACCGTCCGGAAATCGCCATGGTCGATTCTGTTAAAGGGATCACCAACCTGCACGTGCCGAGCGACGTCATTGTCGACGCCTCCATGCCGGCGATGATCCGTAACTCCGGCAAGATGTGGGCCCGTGATGGCAAGCTGAAGGACACCAAGGCGGTGATGCCGGAGTCCACCTACGCCACCATCTACCAGGAAGTGATCAACTTCTGTAAGACCCACGGCGCGTTTGACCCCACCACCATGGGTACCGTTCCGAACGTGGGCCTGATGGCACAGAAAGCCGAAGAGTACGGCTCTCACGACAAGACCTTCGAAATGAAGGAAGACGGTGTCGTGCGCGTTGTGGCCGAAGACGGCACTGTCCTGACCGAGCACAAGGTTGAGGAAGGCGATATCTGGCGTGCCTGCCAGACCAAGGATCTGCCGATCCGCGACTGGGTCAAGCTGGCGGTTAACCGCTCCCGCTCCAGCGGCATGCCGGCCGTATTCTGGCTGGACGATGAGCGTGCCCACGATGCCCAACTGATCAAGAAGGTCAAAACCTACCTGGCTGACCTGGACACCGAAGGTCTGGACATTCGCATCATGTCTCCGGTTCGCGCCATTCGCTGGACCATGGAGCGTCTGATTCGCGGCCTGGACACGATCTCTGTCACCGGCAACGTGCTGCGTGACTACCTGACCGACCTGTTCCCGATCCTGGAGCTGGGCACCAGCGCCAAGATGCTGTCCATCGTGCCGCTGCTGAACGGCGGTGGTCTGTATGAGACCGGTGCCGGCGGTTCCGCACCCAAGCACGTACAGCAGCTGATTCAGGAAAACCACCTGCGCTGGGATTCCCTGGGTGAGTTCCTGGCCACCGCGGTGTCCCTGGACGAGCTGGGCGAGAAGCAGAACAACGAGCGTGCCCGCCTGCTGGGCCAGACTATGGACAAGGCCACCGAGCGACTGCTGGAAAACAACCAGTCTCCGTCGCGGGTAACCGGCGAGCTGGATAACCGTGGTTCACACTTCCACCTGGCCCGCTACTGGGCGGAAGAGCTCTCCAAACAGGATGAAGACAAGGAACTGAAAGAATTCTTCACCAAGCTGTCTGCCCAGCTGGAGGAGAACAAGGACAAGATCCTGGAAGAAATGACCGTGGTGCAGGGCCATCCGGCCGATATCGGTGGTTACTACCACCCGCCCATGGAGAAGGTGTGCGAGGTTATGCAGCCGAGCGCCACTTTCAACAAGATCCTGGCCGAGGCACGGGATTCCGTGAATTAAGGCCAGTGTTTCAGCCGGGCCACGGGCCCGGCATGAATCCCCGAAACCCGGTGCGCTTGAAGCTCACCGGGTTTTTTATTGATCTGGCTCTCCCTGGTAGCTCTGTCCGGTTTCACCGGCCTTGCGTAGCTGAAGCAGCGTCATTGGCGGGCCGATCAACTCGAATACCACCGTAGCGCCAATCACCAACGGCAGAATGTAGCCAAGCTCCGGCAGCCGTTCGGTGGCCACCAGGGCGAGGCCCAGGGCAACGCCGGCCTGGGGCATCAGGCAGGCACCGATACGTTGCCGGGTTTCCGGAGCGGAGCCGGCGAGCAGGCCGCCCAGGTAACCACCGGCCAGCCGGCCGCCAATGCGGGCCAGTACATAGGCCAGGCCAAGCGCACCGAGGGTGGGTAGCGCCAGCCAGTCGAGCTGGTAGCCGGCCATGAAGAAAAACAGTGCCAGGAAGGGCTCGGAAATGCCTTCGATGGAACGGAACGGCCGAACGTGATGTCGGGCTCGGTTCGCCACCACAATGCCCAGAGTCATGCAGGTCAGCAGGTACGACAGGCCAAACCAGCTGGCCAGCCCCGCCGCGACAAAGACAAACCCGGCGGATTCCAGCAGCATGGGTTCACCCGGCCGTAGCCGCCCGGTCAGCCAGGCCATGGGAAACCCCAGTACCATACCCAGCAGCACCGAGCCTGCCACTTCCCAGAGCCCGTGCAACATGGCCGTGGGCCCGCTCAGGTCGCCGTTGCCCAGCAACAGACCGGCCGCCACCAACAGAACACTGAACAGTATGGCGCCCCAGGCATCGTCGATGGCGACCACCTGAAACACCAGCCGGGTGAGCGGACCGTTGGCGCCCGCTTCGCGCAGGACATCCAGGGTCGCTGCCGGTGCCGTGGCGGTGGCGATGCCGCCCAGCAGCAGAGCTGCCGGCAGGTTGCCGGTTACGGCCCAGACCGCCAGGATGACGGCCATGGCGGTCAGCAACGTGACGGCCAGGCTGACAATCAGCGCTTCCTTTCCCTGCCTGAGATCCCGTGCCGACATTCGTTCACCCAGCAGAAACCCCACCATCGCCAGGGTTAACTGGGTAATCAGGCTGAAGCTCTGGTCTGCGTTATCCGGCAGCAGGTCAAGAAGATCCGGTCCAGCCAGGGCGCCCAGCAACAGCAGCAGGGTCACCCGGGGCACGTGTACCTTCTGGCCCACGGCGTGGGCCGCGAGTGCCAGCAGCAGGGTGCTACCGATAAGGATCAGGTCGCTGGCGTGATTCACCCCCTTACTCCTGTTGCAGCGGAGCGAACCGGGCCTGGGTCAGTCGGGCCAGATCGGCGGGTGCCAGTTCGATTTCCAAGCCCCGTTTGCCAGCACTGACAAAGACCGTTTCGAAGCCCTCGGCAGACTGGTCGATGAAGGTTTTCAGAGGTTTTTTCTGGCCCAGGGGACTGACCCCACCCAGGACATAGCCGGTGGTGCGCTGCACCAGCTGTTTGTCGGCCATGACGGCTTTCTTGGCGCCGGCAGCCTTGGCAATCTGTTTCAAACCGAGCATGGCGGTGACCGGTACGATGCCCACCGCGAGATTCTTACCATCGAGGCTGACTACCAGGGTCTTGAACACCTGGGCCGGGTTCGCACCGGTTTTTTCCGCCGCTTCCTCGCCATAGCTTTCCGCAGCCGGATCGTGCTCATACTCGTGAATGATGAAATTCACCTGGGCCTGTTTGGCGGCGTTGATTGCGGGGGTCATGACGGTTCCTGTCGGTTGGATCGAACGTAGCACCGATTAAAGCATGTGCCGCCAACGAGTTCATCCTTCCCGGAACACCGGCCAGCGGTCGGAAATGGCGCCCCTGACCGGATCAAAGACGGCCAGATCGCCAAACTGCAGGAAGACCGATTCGCTCTGGTGCGGCCGCAGGAACACCCGGTCGCCCTCTGCCAGGTCGAGCCCATCGGCGAAATTCAGCATTTCCTGATTACTGGATCGGCCGTAGACCGGATTGGGGGTTAATCCTGCCGGTGACACCGGCGTTGCCGGCCAGTTGCCGCCGTAGATGAAAGCCGTGCGGGCCCGGTTCGGGTTCCACAGTGCCTGCAGCCTGCCCAGCCCGGGTGCGCCGGGAATTCGGGTGCTTTCCAGCAGCTTCAGGACCGGCGTGGCAATGAACGCCGCGGGCCGGTGGTCAGACAGTGTTGGCAGGTCGAAATCCGTGGGCATTACCAGGCCGGAACCGGCGGAGAGCTCATTCACGGGCAGCTCGCCGGACAGCCCGCGATAGAGCTGATAGGTGGTGGATCCCCCGGTGTTAAGTGTCAGGTCTGTCAGTGAGCGTCCCAGGTGTTGCTCGGCGGTGGACACGTAATCCTGATACCGCGCCATGGCCCGGTCCCGCAGCCAGGCCGCTGGCCCCGGTGCTTTCATGATATGAGGTTCGTAGCCCATGAACCCGCTGAAACTGAGCCAGGGCGAGCGTTCAATCATGGTGAGGACCCGAGCCAGGTCACCGGTGTCGGTAAACCCGCCACGATGTAGGCCAACATCGATCTCCAGGTTAATCCGCAGCCGGCGTTGTTGTGCCCGGGCGAAGCCTTCATAGGCCTCAAGCCGCTGCCGGGAATCCACCAGCCATTGCAGTTGCTGTTCTGGCCGGAAGCCGGTGGTACTGGCTGTGAGCTGCCGATAGAAACGGTCAACGGCGGCCACCGGGAGCGGCTTGCCCATCAGCACATCCGCCTGAGGCAGGGCATCGGCCACGGCGTTGAGAAAGGGTTGATGGAAAACCATCAGCCGGTTACTGCCGGTAGCCGTCATGATCCGTTGCAGAAACGGCAGAGAAGGCAGTGATTTGACCACAATGCGGTAGTGGTACTCGCCGTTCAGGTGACTGTTCAGGGCCGACAGGTTGTGATCCAGCCTGGCCTGATCCAGCACCAGCGTCGGGGTTGCCAGGCCAGCCTTGGAAAGGGCGGCGTCCAGGGCCTGGAAATAGGGGTGATGACCGTCCCGGCGGGCTTCTGGTCGCAGCCAGGCCAGTGCGCCGGCGGCACCCAGGGCGGTGGCGCCGAGTAGAAGCCGGCGACGTTGTCGAACGAAGGCATCACTGTGGGCCATGGTTACGCGCTCTCCCCCGCCGTCTCGAACAGGCCGGCCAGGTAAGGATTGAGAAACCGCCCGCCCGGGTCCAGGCTGCGCCGCACCTCCAGAAAATCCTGCCACCTGGGATACAGGGCCCGAAAATCACCGGACTTGAGGGTGTTGAGCTTGCCCCAGTGGGGCCGGCCGCCGTGCCGCAGCAAAATCGGCTCCAGCGCTGTGAACATGGGTTGATAGTCTTCCTCGAAGAACCGGTGTACCGCAATGGAAACGGAATCACGCTGGTAAAACGGGCTCAGCCAGGCATCGTCGGCCTTCACAAAGCGAACCTCGAAGGGAAAGAACACCTCGGGAAACTCTGCTTCCACTAAAGAAACAATCTCCCGGAAGGCCGCCTGCCAGTTTTCCCGCGGCAAATGGTATTCCATTTCATTGAAACGGACATTGCGGTCGCTGGTGTAATTCTGCCAGGACGCGGCCACTTTCACTTCTTTGTCCAGGGAGCGGATATAGCCGCCCAGGATCAACCGGCGTAACCGGGGCGACCAGGCCAGGTAGTCCCGCGCCCGCTGAAGATCCCGGGCGCCGTCGTTCTGGTCCAGCTGGGCGGTGGCCGATATCGGTTCGTCGGTCAGATCATGTTGACTGGTAAAACCCATGCCGGAGAACGGAATGTAATAGAATTCGTAGTTGCGATGCTGGTCGGCGCGGGCATCGGCAGCATCCAGAATGTCGTCCAGTGGCAGCCACTCGGTGGTCTTGCGCAACCGGTAAGGTCGGGTGTTCTGCAGGGTCACGTCGGTCACAATGCCCAGGCAGCCGAGGCCAACCCGGGCGGCGTGGAAAATCTCCGGGTGCTGGTGCCGGCTGCATTCCAGTAGCTCGCCCCCGGCGGTCATCAGCGTGAGAGCCTCGACATAGCCGGACAGGCTCATCAACCCGGCGCCGGTGCCGTGGGTTGCAGTGGCCAACAGTCCGCCCAGGGCCTGTTGATCAATGTCCGGCATGTTGAACAATGCCTGGTTGATGGCCTCCAGCGGCCGGCCCACCTGCCCCAGCAGGGTTCCGGCAGCGATGCGGGCCTGGCACTGCTGATCATCGTGGCTCAGAACACCGGTCATGCGCGCCAATGAGACCAGAATGCCGTCGGTGGGTACCAGGGCCGAGAATGAGTGCCCGGACCCCACGGGCCGTATGGTAGTCCCCACATGGTCAGGGTTCTGCAGCAGATGCCGGAGCTCGTCAATGTTGGCCGGAGCAATCCGGTTTTCGGGCAGGCAGGTCTGGGAGCCGGACCAGTTTCGCCAGGGCAAAGGGCTTTGTGATGGCTCGCCCGCAGCCGGCAATGCGCTCTCACTGGCGGTGGCACCGGTCAGATGGCTGGCGATGGCAGTGCTGACCAGTAACTGCAGGAAATGGCGCCGTTGCATCGTCAGTGGTCCTCCGCTTCGGCGGGTGTGGCCATAAAGCGAATCAGCTGGCGGAACTGCTCGGCGTTGCAGTCCATACAGAGCCCGTAGGGTGGCATGCCACCGATACCAGAGACCACGTTATCCACGAGGGTTTCCATGCCTTTGGCCAGCCTTGGCTGCCAGGCCTCGCCGTGGCCGGTCAAGGGGGCATCCGAGGTGCCTCGGGCGTGGCAGGCCTGGCAGGACCGCTGGTAAACCGCGGCCAGTTCCGGGCTCGCCGGGCTGCTGTTGGCGGCATGGGCCTGAACGGCAGCGGATGGGCTGTGACCGCCATTACAGGCAGCCAGGCCGATGGTAATGGTGGCCACAATGGCCCGAGGCAGATGCTGGTGCAATCTCATTCTTGTTATCCATAACGCGATCATGTGTCACGTTTAGTGTCATCGATCCCGACTGAAACTGCAAATCCTTCTCGACTCATGAGCCGTAACTGTCTATTTTTTGTATAGGAAGCTTGAGGCGACAAGGAAATTGGCATGCAGCCAGAACGGCCGGATTATCCGGGGCTGACCCGACTGAAGGAAAGCCACAGTCCGCGAAGACGGGCGCTGTGGACAACACTGGTGTATCTGGTGGCCGGGTTTATCTGGATTACTTTCTCGGATCGTATCGTCGAGCTCTGGTTTCCAGATCCCCGCATGTTGTCGTTGGTACAGACCTGGAAAGGGGTCCTGTTTGTGGTGGTGACCGGCCTGGTGCTGTTCACGGTGATTCTGCGCCAGCTCAACAAGGATCGCCTGCTGCTGTCCCTGCAAGCCGACCAGCGCCGGGCGCTCCGTCGCCGTGAACGACAGCTGACGGTGCTGATGGATAACCTGCCCGGTATGGCCTACCGCTGCCTGCCCGACGAAGACTGGACCATGTTGTTCGTATCGGCCGGGTGTGCCGATCTCACGGGGTATCAACCTGAGGAGCTGATTCGTAATCGAATCACCAGCTACGCGGCCCTGATGGATGAGGAAGACGCCGGACAGGTCGCGCAGGACGTGGAAGCGGCGGTCCGCAAAGATGAGTCCTTTTCCGTCGAGTACGCCATTACCCGCAAGGACGGACGGAAGATATGGGTCTGGGAGCGGGGCTGCGGCGTGCTGGATGATGACGGCACCATGGTGCTTGAGGGCATTATTCTGGATATTTCCGACCGCAAGCAGCTGGAAAACGAGCTCGAAGCACTGGCGACGCGGGACTCACTGACCGGCGTGCTCAACCGCCGGGAGTGCTCACGGGTGCTGATCGAAGAGCTGGAGCGGGCGCGTCGGTACAACCGTCCCCTCGCGTTGTTGTGGATCGACTTCGACCACTTCAAGGAAATCAACGATACCTGGGGCCACGCTGCAGGGGATTCCGTGCTCTGTTCCATCAGCAGTCTGCTCGAGGACAGCGTTCGCAGCGTTGATACCCTGGGCCGTTTCGGGGGCGAGGAGTTTGTCCTTATTCTGCCAGAAATGGACGTTGCCGAAGCGGAGGAAACGGCTGAGCGGTTGCGCCAGCGTGTCTGTAATCACCCGGTTGCCCTGGAATCCGGTCACAACATTCGATTGACCATCAGTATTGGCGTGGCGGTTTTTCCCGACCATGGCGATACCCTGGATGCACTTTGCGCTGCTGCCGACAAGGCGATGTATCGGGCCAAAAAGCAGGGTCGGAACTGTATCGCCATGGCACAGGCGGTTCAGTCAGTCCATAATGGTTTCAGATAGTCACGTTTTCCGGCCCCGGTCGAAAAACCTCTGGCGCACCAACCAATAACAAGACTGATAAGGCGTTTATCATGCATTCACTCGCCCGCCGTGCCCTGCATACCTGTAATGTGCCTCGGGACCTGAACCCGGTGACATTTCGCGACACCGCCGGTGAACATCCGGATCGGGTCGGGCTCGACAGCAATGCCGCCGAAGCCGTCTGGCGCAGTGTTGAGGCCCTTTACAGAACGGGCGTGCATCCCGGTATTCAGTTGTCACTGCGTTATCGGGGTGAGCAGGTATTGCACCGGTCGATCGGGCACGCCCGGGGTAATGGTCCCCACGATCCGGCCTCGTTGCCGCGCATTCCCATGACCACCGACACCCCGATCTGTTTCTTTTCCGCCTCCAAAGCAGTCACCGCGTTACTGATGCATATGTTGTCCGAGCAGGGGCTGGTCAACCTGATGGACCCGGTGTCCTACTATTGCCCGGAATTTGCGCGTAACGGCAAGCGCACGATTACCGTGCACCAGATTCTCTCCCACCGGGGCGGTATCCCCGCGATACCCCGGGAAACCCCGATCGACGTGCTTTGGGACCGCGACGAAATCTGGCGGCTGCTCTGCGCCGCCAAGCCAGTCGAAGTGGACGGCGCCAAGGTGGCCTACCATGCCATTACCGGTGGCTTTGTGTTGCAGCGGGTTCTGGAAAAGGTAACCGGCGACACTATCGAAAGCTACCTGGATCGTTACCTGCGCCGCCCCATGGGTATGAAATGGTTTACCTATGGCATAGCTCCCGAACACCTGCACGAGCTGGCCAGCAATTATGCGACCGGGCCGACACCCCGGTTTCCGGTGTCCTGGGTGGTGAACCGCGCCTTGGGCGGTGATATCCGGACGGTGGAGAAAGTCACCAACGACCCCCGCTTCCAGGAGGCGGTGATCCCCGCCGGAAATCTGTGCGGCACGGCCGAAGAAATGGGGCGCTTCTTTCAGATGATGCTCAATGGTGGCAGTTGGGATGGCAAGCGCATCTGCAGTGAACTCACGGTTCGCCGTGCCATCCAGCAATTTGGCTCACTGCAGATGGACAGGACCATGCTGGTGCCCATGCGATTCAGTGCCGGCATGATGCTGGGCAGCAATCCTGTTGGCCTTTGGGGCCAGCAAAGCCGCTATGCGTTTGGCCATGTCGGGCTGATCAATAAACTGTGCTGGGCGGACCCGGCCCGGGACATTTCCGTCAGCCTGTTGAACACCGGTTTTCCGATTGTGGGTCATCACTTACCAGCCCTGGCTCGTTTCGTCTACACTGTCTGCAAACAGTTCCCGGTGTTGCCGGAAAACCAGCGGAGACTGGTGGCCGCCTGAGCGTTTCATTAAGGCGTCAGGCCTTGGCGCTCAAGGCCTGACGCCAGAATCTGTCAAAAAAAGTGAAAGCTTGTTCATTGTAATTGCACTTTGTCTGACAGTTCGGCACACTTGGTATCAATCAATAAGGATGTTTTCCACACTCATTGGACGAGGTTAACTATGGAAAAGCCGCAATTTCCCCCGCCTGAGCAGCGTAGCGTCAAGCTTGATCAGCACGACAGTGTGCGTTCCCACGTGCAACAGCAGATCTGCGATGAGGTACAGCGCCTGGAGCGTCGTATTGAAACCCTGCGCCTGACCAAAGCCCCCCACGCAGCCATCATGATTTCCACCTACGAACGGATGATCTGCCGAAAAAAGGGCTTTCTGCAGAACTGGGACCTGTAACAGGCCCAGTTCTGCAGAGACGATTGCTACTGTCGGTCAGGTGTTGATTCTGCATTCCAGGACATCAGGAATTCCGTTTCCGGCTGATTGGCACAGTTTGCCGGATTGCTGACGGTTGGAATGTCATCGGCGTTCTCGTAATCGGCTGGATCTTCCTCTGGATCCGGAATTCTTGCCGGTTCGTCGTTGGAGACGAACAGATGGACCTTGCTCATGCCGTAATCCAGTTCAATGCGGAGACAGTCCGGGCTGTCGTCCTCCATATTGAAGCCGTGTCGGCTGAAATCAATGACCGCCTGATCCGGACTTTTAATATACAAGGTATCTTTCTGGGTCGTTCCGATGAACTCCTGGCGCAGTTCGATGCCGCCGTAGTCCCGTGACACGTAGTCTGCCGTCGCGTATTCCGGCTGGTTGTAGCCAATGGCGCTGAATGACGCTGCACTGAACCTTGAGCCTGCGAGAACGCTCAGCAATTGTGGTTGTTGATCCCGGTTTTCAGCGTCGACGCTGCGGGCAACATACTGGACAGTGCGATAAACATGCCCGGTTTCGCTGCCAGCCTGATAGCGCCAGTCCAGAGTCTGATAACGCCATTCCCGGGCATTCAGAGGTCGGTTTTCAAGGGTCGCAGCCTGATCGGTAAATCGGATGGAGGCCTGATTGGAGCGGGAGTTATAGGTGCCTGACTCACCGGCTTCAATGCGCCTGCGGATATAGTCCCGCCCTTCATCAAAATTATCGACGCGCCCTACGCTGATCACCTGGTTCATCAGATCGAGAGGGTTACGAACCTTGCGGTAGCTTTTTTCGTCGCTGGTGGGCTCGCCACCGATAAACCGGTCGATATGGCGACGGATTTCGGCAGCCGTTGCCTGGTAGTCCTCTGTCTGGTCCGCACCGTTCGGCTCGATACCGGGATAGAAATCAGCAAACCGGGTTTTGCTCAGGGTGTTCGGGGCACGGTCTGTATCCGCGAGGTCAAAGGTTCTGAAGGTGAGATCAACATTACTGGCCGGATTCAACGTCGATGAGGAATCGCCGCCACTGTCTACCCGACAACCGCTGAGTGTCAGTAACGTGAGTGAAACAGCGGCAAAAAGGCAGGAATGTCTCATTTCAGGTGACCCCGGGGTGCGAAAAAGCGTGTGAACGGCTAAAGTGACGAGTGCTGACAATAAACGATAAAGCACGCAGCTACCCGCGCGGAGATCACATTTTGCAGCAACGGTTTGCCCATATCCCGGTGCGGACGGTGGTTCTGCTCCTGTTTCTGGCCGCTCTGGTTTTGCCATCTGTGGCGAAGGCCCAGAATGCCTGCCGGGATGGGCAGATCATGCTGGATCACAACACCGGTAGCATTCCGAATCTGGGCGAGTGCCTGTGGTACCTGGAAGATCCTGAGCAGTCACTGACGATTGATGAGGTTCGCGCCGTAGGCGAGGACACGCTGACCCGTCACCAGGGTGGAGTGCTTAACTTCGGTTATACCGGCTCGGCCTACTGGACCCGCTTCGACCTGAGCACCCGCCGTTTAACCTCGCGGTCGGACTGGATACTGGAGCTGGCGCTGCCACTGGTGGACGACGTTCGGCTGTATCTGGTTCGGGATGGGCAACTGGTGGAACAACGCCAGACCGGGTATCTGGACAGCTGGGACGAACGGGATCTGGCCGTGCCAAACCCGACCTTTCGGCTCAGATTGTCGCCAGACACCGTCACCACGGTTTTCCTGCGCATTACCAACACCAACACCTTCCGCCTGCCGATTACCCTCTGGCACCCGGACAATTACATAGAAAAGGTCTCCATCGACGAAGCCGTACGCGGGCTGCTGCTGGGTGCCATCCTGGCTATCCTGGCTTACAACCTGTTTGTAGCGGTGTCGGTGCGGGAGCGCAGCAACATCTACTACGTGCTCTACCTGGTATGTGCGGCGGTATTCATCGGTACCGAACAGGTGCACGGGGTTCAGTTGCTGGATAGCCGGCCAGCCTTGCTCAACAAGGAATACCTCCATTTCCAGATTATTCTGACCTGGTTCTTTGGCCTGTTAATGGCCCGTTCGCTGCTGGAAACCCGGCAACGCTCGCCCGATCTGGATCATGTACTCCGGTTATGTCTGACCTCTGTCATCACCACCTTTGGTTTGTCGTTTTTCATGCCCTATTCGGTGGCCATGGAATGGATTGTGGTCGGCTCGATTCTGCTCAGTATCATTCTGATTGTGGTCAGTTATCTGTCCTGGCGCTATTACAACCCGGCAGCACGCTCTTATTTCTTTGCCTGGACCCTGGCCCTGATCGGGTTTGGTATCTATGCGCTGACGGTGATGGGTTACCTGCCGCTGAATACCTTTACCAGCTATTCGCCACAGTTCGGCCTGACGGCCCAGATCATCCTGTTTTCCTTTGCCCTGGCTGACCGAATCAAGCAGGTTCAGGGCGAGGCCCTGGCCTGGAACCAGCGCGCTCTGGCGAACCTGAGGCGTTACCAGTCACTGTTTGATAACGCCATTGAGGGCGTGTTCCAGATGTCTCCGGAACGGCGGTTTGTAACCGCCAACCCGGCCATGGCCGAGTTGCTGGGCTACAGCAGCAGCCGTGAGCTGCTGGTGCGAAACCCGGATGTGCTGGAAACCTGCATTGCCGACGAGCGGTTGCGGCGCCTGGTGGTCGAGCAACTGGAAGCCCGGGGCACGGTCAAGGGGATTGAGGCCCGTTACCTGACCCGTCAGGGCGAGGAGCGCTGGGCCACTATCTCCCTGCACACGGTGTATGATGCTGAGGGCCTGCCCATGCATCTCGAAGGCACCTGTATTGACGCCACCGAGAGCCATCAGCGCCTGCAGATCGAGCGGGAGCGGGAGCAGGAGCGGCTTGAAAAAGAGCTGGCCCGGAATTCCGCTCAGGCCAAGAGCCAGTTCCTGGCCAATATGAGTCATGAAATCCGGACCCCGCTGGCGGCAATCATCGGCTATGGCGAAACCCTGCTGGACCCGGATCTGAACGAAACCGAGAAACGCAGCAGTGCTGAAACGGTGGTTCGCAGCGGGCGTCACCTGCTGGAGCTGGTGAACGATATCCTCGACCACTCAAAGATCGACGCCAACAAGCTGGATGTTGATGTGGTGCCGGTCAATCTGCCGGAGTTACTGGATGAAATCCGCGCCTTCTTCGCCCCCCGGGCCCGGGAAAAGGGCCTGGATTTCAGTATCATCTGCGATTATCCCCTGCCCGAGAAGATCCGGACCGATCCAACCCGTTACCGACAAATTATCATTAATTTGTGCGGAAATGCCCTGAAGTTCACGGAAAATGGGTCTATCTCCCTGATTATTCGCTGTGACCGGGGCGCCGAGAAGCTTTACGCCCGGGTGGTGGATACCGGGATTGGCATGAAGCCTGAACAGCTGGACCGTCTGTTTGACCCCTTTGCCCAGGGCAGCACCGCAATTTCCCGCCAGTATGGCGGCACGGGGCTCGGCCTCAGTATATCCCGGAGGCTGGCGGAACTGCTGGGCGGCGATATCCGGGTGTCCAGCACCTATGGTGAAGGCAGTGAATTTGAAGTGTGCATCAGCACCGGTGAACTCGCGCAGGTTCATTTCCTGCGGGATGCCTCGGAATTCAGCCAGCGGCGCCGGGCCATTGCCATGGTCATGGCGCCCCGGTTGTCGGGCCGCATCCTCTGTGCCGAGGATAACGATGTAAACCGCCGGCTGGTGTCGTTGCTGGTGGGGCGCACCGGTGCCGAGCTGGTGCATGTCAGTAATGGCGCGGAAGCCCTGGAGCGCGCCACCCGCGAGCACTTCGATCTGATTCTGATGGACATCCAGATGCCGGTGATGAATGGCCGGGATGCCACCCTGGCGTTGCGGGAAGCAGGTGTTAACACCCCGGTGGTTGCGCTTACGGCCAATGTCATGGCCGAGGATATCGCTGAATATCGTCTGGCGGGATGCAATGATCACCTGGCCAAACCCATCGACAAGCAGCGCTTTTACGAGGTATTGGCCCGTTACCTGGCGTTGTCGGCGGAAACGGCGGTGGGTTCGGGTCACCGGTACAGCGGCAAGGTGCTGGTGGCCGAAGACAACGATGATAACCGTGGGCTGGTGGAGCGGATGCTCCGCCGCACCGGCGCAGAGCCCTTGCTGGTGACCAATGGGGAAGAGGCGGTTCGCCGGGCCCTGTCGGAAACCGTGAAACTGGTGCTTATGGATCGCCACATGCCCGGCATGGACGGCGTTGCGGCCACCCGGCTTTTGCGCCAGGCGGGCTTCCGGCGGCCGATCATTGCCTTTACCGCTGGTGATCAGGCAGAGAATGAAGCCTTGCTGGAGGCCGGTTGCGACGGGGTGCTGAACAAGCCCATTGACCATGCCCACCTGCAGGCTCTGCTGGATCGCTATCTGCCGGTGGAACAATGGGTCGGCGAGGCGGTTGACGATGACATTAGTCCGCTGGTGAACCGTTTCCTGGATGGCCTGGCTGAGCGAAAGCGTCGCATGGAAGCCGCACTGGCCCAGGGACAGTTGCAGCAATTGCAGTCCGAGAGCCATCAGATCAAGGGCACAGCCGGTGCCATGGGCTATCCGTTGATGACAGAACAGGCAGGGATACTTGAGCGATGTGTACGCTCAAGCCCCGGAGAGAGGGGGATGATTCGACAGGAACTGACCATCCTGAACGCCATGATTGACCGGGCCCTTGAGGGTCACCAGAGGTCGTCGAAAACCACAAAGGAACAGGCCAATGAGCGATAACCAAAAACAGGAACATTATTCCCTGAGCATGATGTATGGCACATACGCCGACATACTGTTCGTACTGTTTCCGTTTCTTGTCATTGCCATGCAGCGGCTCTGGGATGGCAACCTGTACCAGTCCCTGATGCGGCCCGACCTGAGTATTGCTGCGGCGATTCTGGCCGGCCTGGCTATCGGCAAGTTTGTGCTGGGGTTGGTGACCAATCGCGATCTGGGGCGCTACAAAGAGCGGATTGTGTTTTTTATTGCCCTGACGCTGTTCGTGGTCCTTGGGCCGGCCATCATCCTGATCCTGAGTATGACCGGGAACTCGGAGATTCCGGGCTTTGTGGCCTTTGTGCAGCCGGTACTGCTGATTGTCTCCATTTCCCTCTATACAACGGCAGTCAGCATTGCCAATATTCTCACCCGGGTGACCGCGCCACCGTCCGTCGGTGACCATGGCGGGCCCGCCGGTGATGAACCGGTTGATGTCCGCCCCGGGCCCGCACCTCTGGACTTGCCGCGCCGAACCGGCAACGATACCTACTGAGCCAGGGCACAGAACAGGAGAGTGTAATGAGTGATCTCAGAGTACTGGTGGTCGAAGATGAGCCGGTGATGCGGGAGCGTCTGGTCGACATGCTTTACAAAGCCGGTGCTACCAGCGTGTCTGAATGTGCGGATGCTGCCTCTGCCAGGGCGGCGTTCGAGGCCAGTGAGTTCCAGATCATTCTGCTGGATCTGGGACTGCCGGATGGTAACGGTCACGAACTGATGACCCGTTTCAAACAGGTTCGGGAGAACCAGCATATTGTGCTGGTCACCGCAGACGATTCCATTGAGAGTATTCAACGTGCCATCAGTGCCGGCGCGAATGGCTATGTGGTGAAGCCCTACTCCCAGGAAAAGATTTACGATGTGGTGAACAACTACGCCATGGTCCATGGCGGTGATCTGTCGATGATGGATGGGCTGAACCGGCATCATTGACCGGTTCAGCCTGCGGCTTTGGCGGCACGTCTGATCAGGCTACCTGGCGGGCAATCCAGGAATTGTAGCGGGTCGCAAGAGCCCGGACATATCGGGCTTCGGCGCCGTCCAGATTGCTGAGTACGCCTTTGAAAATCCAGCCCCGCTCATACAGACCCAGCACCCGCTGCTCGTCATCCAGATTGACTCGCTGATTGAGTTTCTTGCAGATTGCATCCAGCAGCGGCAGCTTCTCCGGGCGCTTGATCGGAGCCTGACGATTGGTCATGGGCTGGTTCGCTGCACGTGATGTCGGATGTCTTCTCATGATGTTCTCCTTGTCGTTTTGCGGCTGCAAAAACAGAAAACCCCGGAGCCTCACAGGCAACCGGGGTCTGGCGGAGAAGCTGCCCCGGTTACCGCAACGGCTCCCGGGACTGACCGAAAGCCGTTAGCTGTCTTTCACCATGGCACGCACGGCCTGCCCAATCTGGCAACCGGCGGCTGAGTATACGGTGTGCTTTGAAATCATCCTGGTCATATCGGCTCTGTGGATTCGGTTCAGTCATCAGTGTATCGGCAATTGGACGGTTTGCAATAGCCCTGTTCATTCGGCAAACCCGTACAGACGCACCGGCGGGAAATCCTCATACTTCGCCTTGTCACGTGTTTTTACGTTGTGCAATCCGCGGTACCTGCCTGGCAGGTATCGGATGGATCTCTCCTTTCTACGCAGCCCGTTGGGCTGCGTTTTTTTTTGCCATCTCGGAAAGTTCGTAGCCACTACTTCGTACAGCCATCTATGGCGGCTTTGGCGATAATTCAATCACTCAATACATTCAGTTATCCAATTGATATCCAGAGGTTGAAACCGAAGAAAATGCCCGAAGAACCCGGACCTGCCCGTAACAAGTTCCGTTCTGATTTTATTGTCGAGATTGCCCTGATTGTCGCGGTTGCCGTTTATCTGGTGATGGCGCAGGGGCAAGTGGTGGGAGAGAACCTGTCCTTTACGGTTACTGGCGCCGCGCTGATGGCACTGGCCACCTACTGGACACTTCATACCATCCGAGATGGCCTGGAAGTTATTGCACTGCGGCTTCGCCCCGGCAAATAACCCGTTCCCAGGTTTTGTGCAGGATGAGAGCATCGTTGGCTGCCCGGTGCACGGGCAGCCCGAGTTCGGCAATCACCTGCTGGCGGATGCCTGACCAGTGGCGTACCTGGCCTGGGTCGAGCAGCATGGAAATGGATTCCAGTTGAAATGCCGGAACCTCACCGGCAGCCCGGAACAGCCTGTGTAGCCAGAAGCTGTCGAAGGTCCAGGCGTCACAGAATACCTGCTCCGGCAACAACTCGTTTAATTGCTGAGCCACCTCGCTAACCGGCATGCCTTCCTGCACCAGCCGTTGCCGTGAAATTCCGTGAATGGTTTCCGCGCTTTCAGACCAGTCCTGCCAGAGCACATGGGGCTGAATCAGCCAGCTGTGCAGTGCCCCGTCGGGCATGCAGATGCCTACCTCAATCGGGTAGCTGGCGATCAGGTCGAGGCTGGACGCCTCAAAGTCAATAAAGGCCGGGCTGAAGTCTGAGCTCATTGAATCGGTGCTGGTGCTTTGTCGTTTTCTTTCGAGTTTACCCCTGATCTTGCCAGGACGCGAACCCAACTCGGTTTGTCACTGTTACAATATGGCCACGCTTTGTAAAAGCCCGATGACACACCCTTCTGAAAAACTGGTGCTGACCCCTCATGACTGACTCCGTTGTCGTTATCTATTCCGGTGGTATGGATTCTTTCACACTGTTGCACCTGGCCCGCGCCAGGGGGCTCAAGGTACATGCCCTGTCCTTCAACTATGGCCAGCGCCACGTGCGGGAACTGGATGTGGCAGCGGCGGTTTGCCAGGCTGAAGGTATTCCCCACAAAGTGATTGATATCCGTGCCATGAGTGAGGTGATGTCCGGCTCGTCTCTGACGTCTGACATCGAGGTGCCTGAAGGCCATTATGAAGAAGACACCATGAAAGCCACGGTGGTGCCCAACCGCAACATGATCCTGTTATCGCTGGCTACCGGGTATGCGGTGACCACCGGAGCGGGCGCGGTCTGGTATGGGGCCCATGGCGGGGACCATGCCATTTACCCCGATTGCCGGCCGGAGTTTGTTGAAAAAATGGATGCCGTGTGCCGGGTGGCTAACTACGAGCCCGTGGGCATTGAGGCACCCTTTATGGCCATGGACAAGGGCCAGATCCTGGCAGAAGGGCTCAAGCTGGGCCTCGATTACAGCCAGACCTGGACCTGCTACAACGGCCGCGACAAGGCGTGCGGGCGTTGTGGTTCCTGCGTCGAGCGGCTGGAGGCCTTTGCCGCCAATGGCGTCACCGATCCACTCGCCTACGAGCGTCTTGCCTGATGTACCGCGTCAAGGAAGCCTTTTACACGCTCCAGGGTGAGGGCGCCCAGGCTGGACGCGCGGCGGTGTTCTGCCGGTTCAGCAAATGCAATCTCTGGACGGGGCGTGAGAAAGACCGGGCGAATGCGGTGTGCAATTTCTGCGACACAGATTTTGTCGGTACCGATGGTCAGAATGGCGGCCGCTTCGACACCCCGGATGCCCTGGCCGCCCATATCCGGTCACTGTGGCCGGATGCTCCTGGCCGGCCCTATGTGGTCTGTACCGGTGGTGAGCCTTTGCTGCAGCTGGATGAGCCTTTGATCACGGCCTTTCACCGGGCCGGATTTGAGGTTGGGGTGGAAACCAACGGCACACTGCCCGCGCCCGAAGGTATCGACTGGCTGTGTGTCAGCCCGAAAGCCGATGCCGAGGTGGTCATTGCCGAGTGTGATGAGCTGAAGCTGGTCTACCCGCAGCCGCTGGCGCCACCGGAGCGATTTCTGCACATCCGGGCGAGGCATTACTTCCTGTCACCTATGGCCTCACCGTCTGTGCCGGAGGGTGGGCCGGATGCCATCAAGCAAAGCAATACCCGCAAAGCCACCGACTACTGCCTGTCGCATCCGCAATGGCGGTTAACCTTGCAGATGCACAAGATTCTGGGCATCGACTGAGTCAGGCGGTTTCTGCGGTCTGCAGTTCCCGGTTGCGAAAGTGGCTGGGGCTCAGCCCCGTCCAGCGTTTGAACGCCCGGGTAAAATTGGCGGCGTCGGCATAGCCCAGGCTGTCGGCAATCTGGCTCAGATTCATGGTGGTGCTGGCCAGCAGATCCCGTGCGCGCTCCAGGCGGACCTGGTCCACAAGGGCCTGGAAGCTGGCTTCTTCTTCCTGCAGCCGGCGTTTGAGGGTGCGCTCTGAAACATACAGGGTGGAGGCCACCCGGGCCAGTTTTGGCGGAAACGGGTGGCTGGTTTCGATCACCCGTCGAACACGGCAGGCAAACCCGGCATCTTCTTTTAGTTGTTTCAGTGCCGTTTCGCATTGTTCCCGCGAACTGACCGCCAACTGATCGTTACTGAACTGCACAGGCAGATTGAGCTGGCTGGCAGGAATCACCAGGGCATCTTCACTGGCGCCGTAGTCCACCGGCACCCCGATGGAGCGTCGGAACCGGTGAAAGTGGTTGGGTTCCGGGCCCCGGCGCAAAACCTGTGTCCCGGGCACCGGGCTGCCAGTGAGTTGTGCCCCCATGGAAACGCAGCCGAACAGCACGGCATCCAGAACGAATCCCTGCAATGGGCCTAGCTCGATATCGCATTTGACCGCGTACCAGACATTGCTGCCTGCGACTCGCTTCTCTACCTTCAGATGCGGTGCCCGCAAGGTGAGATAACGGGTCATCAGCTCCAGAGCCTCGGCCAGCGTGCGGCTGCTCATGACAGCGGTACCCAGTGCACCATGCAGGGGCAGCTTGAGCTCCCTTGCCAGCAGGATACCAAGTCCAGGTTCACCACTTTCAATGATGGCCCGGGTCACAAACTCGCTGGCCTGGGCCTGGCTGACCCGAAGTTCGGTGGAATTGAGCCGGGTGGGATCCAGCCCGACTCTCAGAATCAGGTCCCGGTCATCAACACCAATGGTATGAAGCAGCTCGGCCAGGGTATGCAGGTAGATGGCCGGCATGCCCAGATCCTGAGAATTGGAAACAGAGGCGCGCATGATGTTCCTCGTCAGCGTGTGTTGTTGTTATGTAAGGGAGCTCGTTGGAACCGATTATGGCGCTTTGCACGGTTGAGCCCCATGACTTCGCTGACGGGTCAATGGGCCAGAGAGGCCAATTGCTTTATCTCGCCTGTCGTTGAACAAATTCCTGCAACACCCTGGCGGATTGGCCCGGGCGCTCCAGCATGGGCAGGTGGCCGACACCCGGGAACACGTGAACTTCCGCATTGGGTGTAGCGGTACGAAACCAGTCTACGCAACGGGTTGGTGTGATCACGTCGCGATCACCCCATTGCACTTGCAGTGGTGGAGTGTCCGGGCCAAGAAATCGCGCGGGGGCCAGGGCATCGGCCAGCATATCGTTGAAAATATGCCGTAGCGACGCTTGCCGTTTGAGCAGGTCGGGACCCAGCAGGCCGGTCATGGCCAGCCCGGGTACCGTGGGCTTGCCATTCCCGACGCTGTTGAACATGCGGTAAACGCCGGCCCAGTCGCCAGGAATAAGAATGGCATCGCGATCAGACTTGAAGGGCGCGTTGATATCCACATCCGGGTGTTCCGGAATGCCGGCGCTATTGAGCAGTGTGACCGAGCGGGGTGGCTGGTTCAGCTTATGGGCGAGGATCGCGGCAATGGCACCGCCCATGGAACTGCCCGCCAGATGCAGGTTGTCGCCCGGGTATTCAGACAGCCAGTCCCTCAGCCGCTCTGCCTGGCGTTCGTAGCGATAGCTGGCCGCGGGCTGATACTGGCTTTCGCCCAGCCCCGGCAGGTCCGGAATCAGCAGATGCCAGTGCGAAGGCAGCTTCTGCATCCAGAGCGCCCAGTTCTCCTTCATGGAGGCAAAGCCATGGATAAGCACCAGGGTCGGACGCCCCGGGCCGGGCCGGCCGCGTTCCAGAAAAATCATGCGATGACCGTCCACACCGGCTTCCCGGCGTTTGGCTCTGAGCAGCCAGCGTTGTCCGGTTCGGGCCATGGGCCAGAGATCGGGTACAGGGATCGATGCCACGGGCATACCTCATTACTGTGAATGCCTTGTCAGTTTAACGCGGCGCGGGCCGTGCGCTATTGCCCGGCTGCCGGACTCCGGAGGCGGTGCAGCAAGTCAGCGGGTGGGAGTGAGGTTCAGATCGGTCAGCACGGGATTGTGGTCAGACGATCGCCACGGGCCCGACTGATCCGGGGTCTGACGGTAGCTCAGCGCCCGGGGCTCATCAGCGTTGATGTTCCAGGTTTGCGCCTGCTCAATCCAAGGCATCAGTGCCGGGCTGGCAAGCGCGTAATCAAGGGTACCTTTCTGGCCCTGGTACCGGTAGGTATAGTGCTCGCACTGCATTGGCAGGCAAGGGTAATACTGGTGTACCAGGCTGGTGAAACCGGCTTCCTGGAACCGTTTGACCGGCGCCTCGCGGGCATAGCTGTTGAGATCGCCAGTGATCAGTACGGGTGTGGTTTCGGGATCTCCGGCCAGTGCCTGGAGCCAGATCACGATAGCGTTGGCGCTGAGGGTCCGCTGCCGGTTGTAGCAGCCCTGCCCGTCGCCCTGATCCTGTTCTCGGGCCGCTGCATGCCGGCAGGATTTTGATTTCAGATGTGGTACTACCACCCAGAACGTCAGCTCACTTCCCCGGGCACGGAATGCCTGGGCGAGTGGCGGGCGGGACGCGCCTGGAAGTTCGCCTGGTCCGGGCCTGTAAGCCGGGCCAGTGGGGCGGACCCGGGATTCCCGATACAGCAAGGCAGTGCGGATGGCATCGTTGCCGTCCCGGCCCGGCGTCTGTACGACTGCCCAATCAGCGCCGAGCGTCCGGGCCAGGCCAGCCGCCGCACTGTCTGGGCCGTAGCCGTCATTTTCCAGTTCGGTCACGGCAAGGATGTCGGGGTGCGCGTCCTGGATGGTTCGGGCGAGTTTACGGTTCTGGGTCTGAAACTGCTCGAGCGATGATGCGCCCCGTGGCGTGGGAAAGCCCTTGCCCTGCCCGTCGCCATTGAAGTAGTTCTGCAGGTTCAGGGTCATGATCCGGATACTGTCCGTTGATTTGGTCGGCGCTTGTGGTCTGGGGTTACGGGCCTGGAAACGTGGTACAGCGCCCGGTTGAACCCGCCACTGGCCAAAGCGGTAATCCAGTACGCCCTCCAGTTCTGACACGATATCGCCGGCCCGAACGGTATCGCGTTCTAATAGCCAGGGCACCGGCGTCGGGTTTTGCTTGCCCAGGCCGTCGTCCAGGGTTATCCGTTGCGCCAGGTTTTGCTGTTCCAGTGTGCGGGCAGCCGGACCTGGCGCTAACTGTTCTGTGGCAATCACCTGATCGCTGGCCGCCAATGCCAGCTCGCCGTACCTGGCCAGGTTGTAATTATCGATGACCGTCAGGGGCTCGTCGAAACGCACCCGCATGTTTTCCAGGCTTTCGGGCGGTTGCGACCAGGGTAGCGATACGTTGATCGGCGCTGGCAGGGGTGCCTGGCCGCAGACTGAAAGGCTGTGCACCGGTGCCAGTTCGGTCAGGCCGTGAAACTCCTTGACGGTGCCGGTAACCCGCACCCGCTGACCCACGGTGCCAGCGGCTTTGCGGGTATAGACAAACAGTGCTTCTGAGGTGGCTGGATTGTCATCGGTCTGGTGATCGGCCTGCTGCAGGTAGAATCCGGAAAAGCCGCCAGGTTTTCGGGCATCCAGTACAAGAATGCCTTCTACGGTCACGGTTTGGCCGATCAGTGGGGATTGGTTGCCGGTGCCCTGTACCTGATGGATGGGCGTGGCGGAAGCTCCACAGCGGTTATCGGCATGCGCCTGGAGTGGCGTCGCCGATAACACGAGCCCCAGGTAAAAAAGGGCAGTAAAGGTCTGGAGCGGTCTGGTCACGGGGCCAGTCTAGCAGAGACCGGCCACCGCCTTGAGTGCCCGTTCGCGTTTGCTGCCAAAACCGAGCTGGTCCGGGTTGGCCAGTTCTAGCTGCTGAACCAATGGGTCTGGGTGGCTGTTTTCGTAGGTGATGCCTAGTCGGGACAGCACATAGGGTGCCAGGGCTGCTCGGGTTTCGATGTGCAGCAGGCCATTGGTCATGCCGTAGTCGCGGGCGATGATCTTCTGCTGGGCTTCGGTCAGGCGCTGGTCCGGGGTGATCTCCAGTGTCACCTGCCGCTGCCAGTCGTCATCCTGCTGGGCGTTGTGCCGGGCTTTCTGACGCAGGGCTTCAATACGGCCGTGGAAGCGACTCAGGGCAAAATCCCGGAATTCCCGGTTGGCGCTGCACCATGCCCGAACGTGCCAGCTGTTGCCGGAACAGACCAGAGCGTGGGGTTCCAGCACACTTTCGGCGGCTTCCGGGCGACTCAGTGATACGTAGCTCGCCTTCAGCTGGCGATGATAACGGGTAGCGGTCACCACGGCCCGCATAACTTCCGGTTCTATATGGCGGGCCGCCTCCGGGATGACGGCGTTGCCGGGCAGGCCCAGTTCAAGATCGGAGAAAGTATCACTCAGATTCTGCTGGCGGGCCAGAAGATCCTGATACTCGGATACGGCGCCCCGGGTGACCACCGGCTTGAAATTGTCAGAGGGGACATAGCCTTTCAGGTGCCGGTCGTAGACCAGATTGCCGGGAGCCAGTTCACGAAGATAAGTATTGATGTCCTTGGAAGCCTGCTGTCGACCGATACCAAAGCTGTGACAGATATGGTTGGTGGTCAGCCGACCCTCCCACAGGGCGATAATCTCGATCAGGCGATAGCGAAGCAGTAAATCCCAACGAATGGGCCAGTCCGTTTTCTTCATAACCAGGCGCTCACGGTCCAGTAGATTGCATGGCAAATATGTTACCTGCTCCCGCCAATCGGGTCTGTTACGACCCATTAATGTAAAACATTGTCAAATGGCCTGCCAGTGCGGGCTCGGGGTCTCGGCAACTCCCTAGTGGCGCGGCTATAAAGAGGTTGGTTAAATGCTCGCCAGCAGACAATCTATAATGTTGCTATCTTTTCTTTTTGTTACCCACTGTAATCGCGACAGGCAGAATTCCGATGACCCGAATGGTTGCGTCTTTATCAGCGCTGATACTCAGTATTGTCCTTCTGGTCAGTGGCAACGCCTTTCTGATGACTCTGTTGGGCATTCGCCTGAGTATTGAAGAGGTTTCGCCAGATGTGATCGGCTGGGTGCTGGTGTGCTACTCCATCGGGTTTGTGCTTGGCACCTTGTATGTGCACAAGATTATTGGCCGGGTGGGTCACATCCGTGCCTTTGCGGTGTTCGCAGCCATGGCGGCGGTCACCGCACTGATGTATCCGATGGCTATTTCCATGGTGTTCTGGGCCGTGCTGCGGGTGCTGTCCGGGTTCAGTATTGCCGGGGTGCTGGTGGTCATTGAGAGCTGGTTTTCCAGTCGGGCCACCAACGCGAATCGCGGCGCACTCTTCGCGGTCTATCAGATTGTCTTCTATCTTTCTGCCGCCGGCGGCCAGTTGATTGTCAATGTCGGTGACCCGGCCAACTTCCTGCCGTTCTCGCTGGCGGCCATGTTGCTGACGCTGGCATTGATTCCGTTGTCTTTGACCCGGATGGAGGCGCCGGTTATTGAACAGGCCAGCCGCATGTCGGTGTTCAAGCTGGCGCGCGAATCGTTTTCGGGCGTTGCCGGGGCGCTGATCTGTGGGGTGATGATCGGTGGCTTCTATGCCCTTGGGCCGGTTTACGCCACGCTGGTTGGCCTGGATGTGGCGCGCACCTCTACCTTTATGGCCAGCGCGATTGTGGCGGCCATGCTTCTGGCCTGGCCGCTGGGACGGCTGTGCGACCGTTTTGACCGGCGCAGGGTCATGTTCTGGGTGGCGGTGGCCGCGTCGGCTTCCGCGGGCGGTGTGGCGGTGCTTGGCGCCGGTAACCTGGCCTTACTCACGCTTTTGGTAGGGCTGTTCACCGGCCTGTCGGCCACTATCTATCCGATTGCCGTGGCGATCACCAACGACCGTATGGACAGCAACCGGATAGTCTCGGCCAGTGCGACCTTGCTGCTGAGTTACGGTATTGGCAGTGTCATCGGCCCCATTGCCATGGCAGAGCTGATCAGCCTGTTGGGTCCGGCTGGCCTGTTCTATGGCAATGCGGGGTTCCTTCTGGTGTTGGCGGTGATTACCAGCTACCGCATCAGCCACACCGAAGATGTTCCGGTGGAAGAGCAGGAGCATTTCGTTCCGACCATGCCGGAAACCTCACCGGTGCTGACCGAGATGGATCCCCGGAACACCGAGTTTCACGAGTCACCGGAAGTGGAAGAAATGCAGGAGGAGCTGCGTCAGGCCGGTTGACGCAGCTTTCGGTTTTCCCCAATTATATTTTTGTCTTCACATCTGTTTTTATTTCAATGGTTAGCTTACTATTGGTGAATTTCCAATAAGGTAAGTCTTTTGTCGGTTTTCGGGGTGGCGTTTGCTTGTCCCATGCCGGATCACCATCAGGAGTAATGAACCATGAGAGATCAGTTTCCGTTTGCCGTTGCCCGGGTAACCCGCCGCTGGCGCAAAATGCTCGATGAACGCCTGAAAGATCTGGGTGTTACCCAGGCACGTTGGAGCACCATGGTGTATCTGCAGCAAGGTGGTGAAGGCCTGACCCAGCGTGAACTGGCCAGCCTGATGGCCATTGAAAACCCGACCCTGGTACGTTTGCTGGACAGCCTCGAGCAACAGGGGCTGATTGAGCGCCGCCCATGCCCCAACGATCGTCGCGCCCGTCGCCTTCACCTGACCAAGGCCGGTGTCGAGTTCATGGATGAGTTGTCAGAGCGAGCGGCCACGCTCCGCGAGGAGATGCTTGACGGCATTTCCGACAAAGACATTGAGGCATCGCTCAAGGTTTTCCACAAGATCATGGAAAACGCCGAGAAGCAGAAGTGAGCCTTGGCTGATCAATCCGTAGAGGGCCTGCGGGCCCGATATGGTGACCGCTGGCGCTGGCTGGCGGTGCTTACCGTGGTGCTCGGCACCATGGCCACGGTGCTCAGTGCCACGGTGGTCAACGTTGCCCTGCACGATATCATGGTGGAGTTCGGTATCCGCCAGGGCCAGGTTCACTGGCTGGCGACCGGTTTCATTGCCGCCATGACCACCACCATGCTGGCTTCGGCGTGGCTGCTGGACCGCTTCGGTGTCCGCAAGACCCTCAGTGCCGCCATGGCCATGTTCACGCTGATTTCCCTTGCCGGTGGCTTCGCGCCCACGCCGGAATTGTTGATTGCCGCCCGGATTGGGCAAGGGGCCATGGCCGGGTTGATGCAGCCCATGGGCATGTATCTGGTGTTCCGGATTTTTCCGGCTGACCAGCGCGGCCGCGCCATGGGCATCTATGGTATGGGGGTGATTCTTGCGCCGGCTCTGGGTCCGGTCCTCGGTGGTTTTCTGGTGGATCAGTTCCACTGGCGCTGGGTCATGTTTGCCCCGGCTCCGGTCACCCTGCTGGGTGTGTGGATGGCCTTGCGCTTTCTGCCGTCACCACGGTCCCGTCCGGCTCCCTACATGTTCGATCTGTCCGGTATGGTTCTGCTGGGGGCCGCGGTTGCTGTAACCCTGGAAACGCTTAACCGTCTGCAGGACTGGCCCGGCGACTCTGTGCGTATTGCCTGGCAGGGTGCGTTGGCTGCGAGTCTGATTACTGGATTTATCGTACATGAACGCCGCACAGCCCATCCGCTTATCCGGCTGGCGTTGCTGCGGGAGCCGGTTTTTCTGTATGCAACCCTGGGCGCTATGGCGCTGGGCCTGGCGCTGTTCGGTTCCACTTACCTGATCCCGCTATTCGTACAGACTTCCCTGGGTTTTTCGGCCACGGAGGCGGGCGTGCTGATGTTACCGGCAGGTATTGTGCTGGGGATGGTGTTCCCCGTGGCTGGCAGGCTTGCCGACAAACGCAGTGCCCGGGGGCTGGTGCTGTTTGGTATTGCCATGTTTGCCTGCTCGGCCGTGTTGTTCGCCGCCACCGGGGCGTTGGTCGGTTTTGTCTGGCTGGCGCTGTGGGCAGTTGTGGGCCGAATCGGTATAGGCTTTATGTTGCCAGCGCTGTCGACGGGCGCTCTGAACCCGCTCGCGCCGGAACAGCTGGGTGCAGGTTCCAGTACGATCAATTTCGCCCGTCAGCTGGGTGGTGCGCTCGGGGTGAATATCGTTGCCCTCACCATCGAGTTCGGCGAACACGAAGGCGGGCTGCCAACCGTTTCAGCCTTTGCCTCGGCCTGGTGGCTGGTTGCGGTATGCGTGGCGCTGGCGGCGGTGCCGATCTGGAAAATGCGGGCCTGAGGCCGGGAGTTGCCTTGTTTGCCGCTATTCATTACTATGGCCGCACCTTCGGGGGAGTAGCCTCTGCACCGGTGATCCGGGGCAGACGGTGGTCAACATACTTGCAGCTCAATCTGCATGGCCATCGTGTTCCTGAACAGGAACTGGCAAGACCTGAGGCAGATCACCTCCAATGGGCGGAAGGTGGGCTGTCTCATGTCTGAATTGTCTCCGCCCTGAGGTTCTGCTGAATGGATGCTTTTCTCGCTTCGACGCTTGCCGTTGCCATCGCTGAAATTGGCGATAAAACCCAGCTGTTGTCTCTCTTTCTGGTTGCCAGATACGCCAAACGTACCCCTATCATCCTCGGGATTCTGATTGCTACCGTGCTTAACCATGCCCTGTCCGCCTGGCTGGGCGCCTGGGTTGCGCAATGGATTCCGGAGGCCTGGCTGCCCTGGATCCTGGCCGTCAGCTTTGTTGCCATTGCCCTGTGGCTGTTGATTCCAGACAAGGATGATTCGGAGGACTCGAAATTCCTGGGTATGGGTGCCTTCATGGCCACGACCATCATGTTCTTCCTGGCGGAAATTGGTGATAAAACCCAGATTGCCACGGTGGTCCTGGCCGCACGGTATACCGACACGTTCTGGGTTATCATGGGTACAACGGTGGGTATGCTGTTGGCCAATGTGCCGGTTATCATGGCGGGTCGCTGGCTGATGGAACGCCTGCCGCTGGCCATGGCGCGAATCAGTGCGAGTATTCTGTTTGTGGCCCTGGCCGTGGTGACGGTCTGGGCCACGGTAATGAACTCCTGAGCCGGACGCCGGTCATTGAGTGTGAGAAATGTTGTTACGGGAACCCAATCTTATGCGGTGGAAAAGCTGGTTGCTTGTTGTCATTGGTGTCAGTCTGCTGTGGCCGTTTTCCTCAGTGCAGGCCGCCCGGGACACAAACGGGCCGGAGGCATCAGAACGGGTGCCGGACCGCTCCCCGCGGGTTCCTACCTTTCAGCCCGACGGTGACCTGGCGGGAGAGCTGCAGGTGTTCAATACCGTCTATGAGGACACCTTTGCCGGCATTGGTAACAAGTTGGCCCTGGGGTACCTGGAGTTGGTGAAGGCCAATCCCGGTATTGATCCCTGGCTGCCGGGCGAAGGCACCATGATCACTCTGCCCCGCATGTATGTGTTGCCCGATGTTGAGCGCGAGGGCATCGTGATTAATCTGGCTGAATACCGGCTGTATTACTTCACACCGGATGGCGGGGTGCAGGTGTACCCGGTTGGTGTGGGCACTGAGGAAAACCCGTCGCCGCTGACCAATGCCAAAGTAACCATGCCACTGGAGTCCCCGGCCTGGTACCCGCCAGCGAGCATTCGTGCCGAATATGAGGCGTCGGGAGACTATCTGCCGAAAATGATCCCACCAGGCCCGGGCAATCCCCTGGGTACCCATGCCCTCATGCTGAGTGAGAAAGGCTACCTCATTCACGGCACCAACAAACAGTTCGGTGTCGGTATGCCGGTCAGTCACGGCTGTTTCCGCATGTACAACGAAGATATTTCACGGTTTGTCTATCAGGTGGAGAAAGGCACGCCGGTTCAGGTGATTCGTGAGCCGGTCAAGATCGGTATGGCCAGTGGTGAGGTGTGGCTGGAAGTGCATCGGCCCCATGAGGACTATTCGGCCCGCGACCGGGAGCGCCTGTGGGCTCAGGTATTTGAAAAAGTAGAGAGCTTCCGCCAGCAGCATCCGGATGTGGATCTTCGCCGCCGTTCCATTGAGCTGGCGGTGGATCAGGCCGATGGTCTGCCCACAATGATCGGCGAGAAGCTGACCCGGATGGCATCCGAGGATTCGGTTGAACCGGCAGAATCCGAGAAACAGGGCAAGCCGGAACAGACCCTGTATTTCTAGTCCCCCTGGTAAAGGAACACCGCAATGAGCAGGAGCATTCTGATCACCGGCGCCAGTTCTGGCCTTGGCGAGGGCATGGCCCGAGAGTTTGCCGCCCGCGGAGATAACCTGGCGCTCTGCGCCCGAAGAACTGAGCGGCTCGAGGTGCTGAAAGCGGAGCTTGAACAGCAGTATCCGGGTATCCGGATTCAGGTGATGGCACTCGACGTGAATGATCATGTTCAGGTGCAGGAGGTGTTCCGGGCTTTTCAGGCGCACTTTGGAGCACTGGACCGGATTATTGTGAATGCCGGTATCGGTAAGGGCCAGCCACTCGGAACCGGGCGCTTTGATGCTAACCGGCAGACCGCAGAAACCAACTTTGTCGCCGCCCTCGCCCAGATTGAAGCGGCGATGGAAATTTTCAGGGAACAGAACCGGGGCCACCTGGTGGCCGTATCATCGGTAACGGCAGTGCGCGGTATGCCGGGCAACGTTACCACCTATGCCGCCACCAAGGCCGGGTTGGCAGCACTCTGTGAAGGACTTCGCATCGAGTTGAAAAAACGCCGGTCCCCGATCCGTGTGACTACCCTGTATCCGGGCTATATTCGCACTGAAATCAATGAGAAGGTGAAAAACACACCGTTCATCGTCGACGCACAAACTGGCTGTCGTGCTATGGTGAAAGCCATAGAAGCCGGAAAAGCCGAGCATTTTGTGCCCGCCTGGCCCTGGGCCCCGATCGGTTTTGTGCTAAGGCGGTTACCGGAGTCGGTTCTGGCAAAGCTGTTCTGATCACTCCCGTGGGAGGTTGAGATGCGTGCAAGCCACTTCAGGACATCGACACTCACCCCCAGAGCAAAACTCTGGGCGCTGGTGTTTGTAGCCGGAGCCTTGCTGGCCCTGTTCAGTCTTTCCCTGAAAGTCTTTGCGCAACAGGAATCGCCCCGTCAGGCCCTGGTGCTTTCGGTTGAAGGAGCGATTGGCCCGGCCACCATGGATTATGTGACCCGCGGTATTCGCCGGGCGGAGCGGGAAAGCGCCGGCCTGGTGGTGATTGAAATGGACACCCCGGGCGGTTTGATGGATTCCATGCGGGAAATCATCAAGACCATTCTCGCTTCCGATGTGCCGGTGGCGACCTACGTTTCACCCCAGGGTGCCCGGGCGGCCAGTGCCGGTACCTATATCCTCTACGGCAGCCACATTGCCGCCATGGCTCCGGCCACCAACCTTGGCTCAGCCACACCCGTGCAAATGGGTGGCCTGCCCGGCTCCACAGAACCTGAGTCCCCTTCGGAATCTGCCCCTGAAGAATCTTCGGAGGACACCGACCAGAGCGAATCGGCCGACAAACGTCGTGGCGACACTGCTATGGAGCGCAAGGTACTGGAAGATGCCGTGAGCTACATCCGCGGCCTGGCCGAGCGCCACGGTCGTAATGCCGACTGGGCGGAAGAGGCGGTTCGGGAGGCGGTCAATCTCGGGGCTACCGAAGCCCTGGAGCGTAACGTGGTGGACGTGGTGGTGCCAAACCTCCGGGCGTTGTTAAGCGAGATTGATGGTCGCACTGTGCGCTTGGCCGCCGGTGATCGGGTGCTGGAAACCGCGCAACTGGAATTGGTGCGGGCCGAGCCGGACTGGCGAACCAAACTGCTGTCGGTGATTACTGACCCGAATGTGGCCTATTTCCTGATGATCATCGGTTTTTACGGCATTCTTTTCGAACTGGCCAATCCCGGCGCCGTAGTGCCTGGGGTGATTGGCGCCATCAGTCTGATTCTGGCCCTGTTCGCCTTCCAGGTATTGTCGGTGAATTACGCGGGCCTGGCGCTGATCCTGTTGGGGCTGGCCTTCATTGTCGGCGAGGCGTTTGTGCCCAGTTTCGGCATCCTCGGCATCGGTGGCATCGTGGCGTTTGTCACTGGCTCAGTGATCCTGATGGACGGCAGCCATCAGGACATTTCGCTGCCCACGATTGGTGGTACGGCGGTGGTGGCTGGGGGCTTTATTCTCTGGACCGTTACCCGGTTCATCGGTCTTCGGCGGCGCCACCCGGTCTCGGGTAGTGAGCAGCTGGTCCACGAGCACGGTATGGCACTGGATGATTTTGTCCCCACGTATGATGCCTTCGCGGGCCATGTACGGGTCAGCGGCGAACGCTGGAACGCCCGGAGTCAGGTGGCCATTGCCGCCCGATCGCAAGTGCGGGTAAATGGTATGGACGGCCTGACTCTGCTGGTGGAGCCCGGCAACGACGAACCGGCAGAGCGCACAGATTAAACATCAACGGCAAATCAAGGAGGCCGTATGAATCTCGGTGACATTATTCCCTATATTGCACCGACGGTGGTGCTGCTGCTGATCCTGGGGTCAGCAATCAAGATCCTGCCGGAATACGAGCGTGGCGTGGTCTTCTTTCTGGGTCGGTTCCAGGGCGTGAAAGGCCCGGGCCTGATCATCGTCATTCCTGGTATCCAGCAGATAGTGCGAGTTGACCTTCGGGTGATCACCCTGGATGTCCCCAGCCAGGACGTGATCTCCAAAGACAACGTTACCGTGCGGGTAAATGCGGTGCTGTACTTCCGGGTGGTGGATCCGGAAAAAGCCATTATCCGGGTTGAAGATTATGGTGCCGCTACCAGCCAGTTGGCCCAGACGACACTGCGGTCTGTATTGGGCAAGCACGATCTGGACGAGATGCTGTCGGAGCGGGACAAGTTGAACGCCGACATTCAGGAGATCATCGATGCCCAGACCGAAGAGTGGGGTATCAAGGTGGCGAATGTGGAAATCAAGCATGTGGATCTGAACGAATCCATGATCCGCGCCATCGCCCGTCAGGCGGAAGCCGAGCGGGAGCGCCGGGCCAAGGTTATCCACGCTGAAGGCGAGCTTCAGGCGTCGAAGAAACTGGTGGAAGCGGCTGAGGTGATGTCTGTGAACTCCGGTGCCATGCAATTGCGTTATCTGCAAACGCTGGCGGACATGAGCAACAACAACTCCTCGACCATTGTGTTCCCGTTGCCGATGGATCTGGTCAAGACCTTCATTCAGAACCAGGGGCCGGACAAGGCTGGGCAGGAAGAGCCGAAACCCTAATACCAAAGGGTTCTGCAGACATAAAAAAAGGCCGGATCAACCGGCCTTTTTTGCTAGCTGACAGCCTTACTTCTGGCTGGCACGCTCGAGCATACGCTTGGCGCGCTCGTTTGCTTCGTCAGCAGCTTTCTGGGCAGCACGGGCTGCAGCCAGAGCTTCTTCAGCAGTCTGCTGGGCAGTACGTGCACTGCTGGCGGCGCTGTTAGCAGTGTTCAGGGCGTTGTTGGCAGTCTGCTCAGCGGAGCTGGCAGTTGCATTTGCTTCGTCGATAGCAGCTTGTTCAGTAGTGGCACAACCTGCAGTCAGAGCAGTAGCCAGTGCAAACCCGGCGATCGTCAGTTTACGCATTGTAAATCCCCTTATTGGTCGTTTTATTTCCTGTGATCCGGAAGCCGGTCAGACAGCTCCCTTCTGCTAGGCCCGATAGGCAGTGACTACCGGAGTCGTTAAACAGTGTAAAACACTCAGAGACAAAATGTTAACTAAGGATACGTAAATTTTCTTAGCTTATGACAACAACTTAATCCGGCTTTCATGGCGTTGTCACCAAGCAGAAAGAATCACGGAACGATGCGGATGGGGGTTCCATTCTGGACCAGTTGCCAGATTTCATCCATGGCTTCGTTGCTCACTGCAATGCAGCCATTGGTCCAGTCCAGCCCGGTGTAGGCAAAGGCCATGTCGCCGGCATTGTTGGGCAGGCCATGGATCATGATGCTGCCGCCGGGATCAAGACCCCAGGCTTCAGCCAGTTCCCGGTCGCGGGGGCTGGGGTAGGAAATGTGGATGGATTTATAGAAGTCGCTGCTGGCATTGCGCCAGTCCAGTACATAGTCACCCTCGGGTGTGCGTTCATCCCCCTCGTACAGCTTGTGGCCGACGGGATTGTCGCCGAGGGAGATCCGGTACTGGCGTACGGTTTCATCACCGCTGAGCAGGTAAAGGCGACGTTCTCCTTTGTTGACCAGTACCTGGGTAATCTCCAGCAGGCCTTCCATTAACGCCGGTTCCGGTGGGCTCGGCATCATGCGGGTGTTGGCCCGGGCCAGAAGCTCAGAGGCTGACGCCAGCAGAGGAGAGGCAATCAGGGCGATGGTCAGTAGAACTCGAACAATCATGAAACTCGCACAAATCGGTAAATGGTTAAACTTTGTTCATGCTGTTTATACCATAGCCTGGTAACGGGGTGATAAGGGGTTCTGTTACAGAGTTTGGCTTTTCTTGACCGGGATCCCATTCAGGAATCCATTTTCATGCCTACTTTGGTCACCCGGTCAGCGTCGGTGGCCCTGGCGACCAGGGTAACGGGCCCCAGCACAACCTTGTCACCAACCACCGGGTGGCCCTTGGTGCGCCTGGCAAAACACTCAGCCAGGGAGAGTTCGGGCGGCAGCTCGTCAAATTCGATGCCGTACACCTGTTCAACATCCCCCAGCAGGGCATCGCCATTGAGCACAAAGTCCCCGAAGAATGCCCGTTCTGCCAGATGCTTCGGCGCCTGCCGGCCGCTGAGGGCCTTGCCAAGATCCGGCAGCAAGGCCGGCGTGGCAAACATGGCCACCACATCGCCTGAGGCAACTTCCAGTTCCCGGGTCGGCTGCAGGCATTTGCGATCCCGGAAGATACCGGCAACGGCGGTATTGTCGGGTAGCCTGAGCTGGCCGAGGGCCCGGGGGCTTTCCCAATTCCTGCCGCGCAGCGGAAACAGCATCAGTTCGTGATCACCTGCGGCAGGCACATCCAGAGGTAGCCTGCGGTACGGATCTTCCCCTGCAGGCACCTCCAGTTTCAGTTTGCGCGCCAATGGTGCCATGGTGGTGCCCTGTACCAGCAGCGACACCAGCACAATAAAGAAGGCGGCATGGAACACCAGTTGGGCATCCGGAAGGTCTGCAATAATCGGAAACAGGGCGAGCACGATCGGCACTGCGCCACGCAGGCCCACCCAGCTGATGAATCCCAGCTCCCGCCGATTGAACGCGAAAGGCCAAAGCGTGAGTAGCACGGTGGCCGGCCGGATCACGAAAATCAGCGCCAGTGCCAGAATCAGACCGCCACCGGCCAGCGGCACCAGATCCGATGGATTAACCAGCAGGCCCAGCATCAGGAACAGGCAAAGCTGCGCCAGCCAGGCCAGACCATCATGCACCTGAAGAATCATCGGCATCATCCGAACATGCCGGTTACCAATCACCACCCCGGTGAGGTAAATCGCCAGAAAGCCGCTGCCGCCGATGGCGTTGGTTGCGGAGAACACGGCGATGCCAGCAGCGGCTACCAGCAACGGGTAAAGCGACGGGGTCAGTCGTATCCGGTTGACCAGCTGAACCACGGCAAAGCCACCAAGGAGGCCGGCCACCGTGCCGATGCCGAACTGCTGGACCAGCATCATCAGGCCTTTGGCCAATGCCCCCTCTTCGTAACTGCCAATCAGGGTAACCAGTAGCAGAGTCAGGAAAATGGCCATGGGGTCGTTACTGCCGGATTCGATTTCCAGCGTGGCGCTGACCCGCTCGTTCAGATGCAGGCCCCGGCCCTGGAGCAGTGAGAAGACGGCGGCGGCATCGGTGGAGGAAATAATGGCGCCGACCAGCAACGCCATCAGCCAGTGCAGGTCGAACACCCACCAGGCAACCAGTGCGGCGCCACCGGCGGTCAGGCCAACGCCAAGGGTGGCCAGTACCAGTGCCGGCCGCAGCCCCACCCGGAACGTTTCCACCCGGGTACGCATGCCGCCATCCAGCAGAATCACACCCAGCGCCAGATTGGCGATCAGGAAGGCCAGCTCGAAGTTGTCGAATTCGATACCACCCGGGCCGTCTTCCCCCATCATCATGCCCACGACCAGGAAGATCAGCAGCACGGGCATGCCAACGCGGCTGGAAAGCGGGCTGAGAACGATGCTGATCACCAGCATCAAGGCGCCAATCAGGGTAAGTGTGGGATCCATCAGACTCCAGACCAAAGGGGCTTGCCCGAACGCAGGGCCCGGGCTTATATTGCTGTGGCAATCATTATGCAGGCGGGCGTAGCTCAATGGTAGAGCAGAGGCTTCCCAAGCCTACGACGTGGGTTCGATTCCCATCGCCCGCTCCAGACCAATACCCGCACACAGGCGAGTGTCCCTTAAAGCTCGGTGGTTACGCGCAAGCCGCTGCCGGGCCCCGTCGAAAAGCTTATGTTGCCCTCATAGCGAGCGACGATCTCCCGGACAATCGCGAGGCCCAGACCGTGGCCAGGGGTCTGCTCGTCAAGTCGCAGCCCTCGTTGACCCAGACTGGACAAGTCGTCGCCATTGACTCCAGGACCATCATCAGAAACAACGATCTGTCTGCTGTTGTTGTCTTGTTTCAGCGAGAGTTCTACGCACCGCGACGACCATTTGCCGGCATTATCGAGCAGGTTGCCTAGCACTTCATTCAAGTCATGCTCCTCTATCGGCCAGCGGGTGTCTTCCGGCAGTGAGCTTGATAGTTCGAAGGATTTTTCCGGATACAGCCGCCCCAGCATCCACAAAAGATCCCGCGCCTGTTTGACGGGATAAGCGCTTTTCCCGACCTGGGGCCCGGCAAAGCGACTGCGGCGCATTTCCGCTTCCAATTGTCTGTCGATGTCACTGAGACGGGCGGCCATTTGGATTCTTAGATCACTTGGCAATGGTCGATCCATATCCTCCAGTATCTGCCGGACGGCTGCGATGGGCGTTTTGACACTGTGTGACAGATTTGCGAGCGCATCCCGGGAACGCACCAGTCGCTTGTCGAGGGAGTCAAGCAACTGGTTTAGCTGCATCACGAGCGGTTGAAATTCTTCGGGTGATGGTGCATTGATTCGGGAAATTTCTCCATCCTGCAATCGTTTTAACGCCGCTTTCAGTGTCACCACCGGCCGCAGCGATAGCGTGATGCCAAACCAGATGACGGCAACCAGAAGTGCGATCAACAGCACCGACACCACGGCTGTCCAGGCGTGCAGCTCGGCCTGACTGCGTTTCAGGGCCTCCAGATCCTCGGATACAACCACGACGATCGGTGACCCGTTCACCTGAAAAGAGTGACGGTATGCCAGGATATCGGACGGACTATCCGGCGCCTGACGGCCTTCAAGACGAAGCGTGCCATTCTGCTCATGGTTGATCAGTGGTGCCAGCAAGGGTTCCCAGGCCTTTGGCGATATGATGATTCGATCGGGCGTGCGTATGGCGAAGGCATGATGGAAGACATCCTGGAAGTAATCACCGGTCTGCAGGGTTTCGACTTGACCTCTGACCTCGCGAATCTGGTGCTCCAGAAAGGCAGCTTCGTCTTTAAGGCGGCTTTCAAGGAATTCCCGGGACATTCGATCCAGCAGCAGGCCGTGGACAAACCAGGCTACGCCCATCAGAGCAATGCCGGCGGGCAGCAATAACACCAGCAGCATGCCTTTGACGGATGCTGGCCTTTTAACGTTGGGCATTGAACATGTATCCCTGGCCACGGCGTGTGGTTATCGTTTCGTTGCCGACCAGCTTTCTCAAGCGCCGAATATACGCCTCAATCACGTTTTCGCTGGGGCTCTCATCCAGGTTGTATAGCTGCTCCATGAGCTGTTCCTTGGAAAAGATGTGGCCCGGACGGCTCATCAGGCATCGTAGCAGTCGGAACTCAGTACCCGTCAGGGCGTGTTCTGCTCCTTCTTCTGTCCGCAGGCTCTGGCGATTTTCGTCCAGTTCGAAGCCACCGGCTTTAACCTGGGAGTGCACTCGCCCTTCGCTGCGGCGTATGAGTGCATTGATGCGGGCGATCAGTTCTTCTGTCTGGAACGGTTTCGCCAGATAGTCATCCGCCCCTGCTTTCAGTCCATTGACCTTGTCCTGCCAGTCGCCTCTGGCGGTGAGGACCAATACCGGGCACTCGACGAGCTTCGATCTCCATCGTTTCAAAACCTCCAGCCCGTTGCCATCCGGCAGGCCGAGATCGAGAACAGCGGCACGATAATCCTCCTGCTCCCCCAGAATCTGGGCCTCACGGGCACTGGACGTGTGGTCGATGCTAAACCCCGCTTTTTCCAGCTGGCGGACCAGCCCCTCGGCCAGCAAACGGTCGTCTTCAACGAGCAATAAACGCATGTATCCGTCCTTAACGGTGCTTGTTCCAGCCGCCAGTGTCGTCGATCAACCTGAATTGTGCCTGAACGCAAGAAAGTGCCCGTTTTTCAGAAAGAATTCAGGTTGGTGAGAGAAAGTGTCGACTGATTCTGGACATTGCTCAAGATTCGGTACGAATCAGCCGTGTTCTCAATACCATTATTCCACAGGAGACAAACGGATGAATGCATCAAACCTGATTGTGGCCGGCCTGGCTTTTTCGATGTCGGTATCGGCGTTTGCGGCTGGCACCCATGGCGGTGGTCACGGCCATGGTGCTTCCATTGGCGAACCGGGAAAAGTCTCAGAAGCCAGCCGGACCATAACGGTTGAAATGCACGACAACTACTACGAACCCGAAGAAATCCGTGTGAAGCCGGGCGAAACCGTTCGGTTTGTGGTGCAGAACAAGGGCAACCTTGTGCACGAGTTCAACATCGGGACTCCGGGTATGCATGAGGCCCACCAGAAAGAAATGAGAATGATGGTCGAGCATGGCGTGATCCAGGGTAACAAGTTGAATCATGACATGATGAACATGGACATGGGCAACGGCCACTCGATGAAACATGACGATCCCAACAGCGTCCTGCTGGAGCCGGGCCAGAGCCGGGAAGTGGTCTGGACGTTTGCCAATCAGGGCAATATCGAATTCGCATGTAACGTACCAGGGCACTACCAGTCTGGCATGTACGGTGACGTGAATTTCGAATAAGCCGGTAGATGGCTTTAACCATGACGTTATGGGCTGACGCTACACCCTCCTGTCAGCCCCGATAAAGTGCGTTTGGAGTAAAACACATGAACATTCGCTTGGGTGCAGTAGTGCTGTGCCTGCTGATGCCCGCACTGGCGTTGGCTGGCGAGTACGACCTGACGGTTGATCGCGTAGAGATAGATACCGGTGATTTTGTAAAGCAGGGCATCGGCTACAACGGCAAGTCTCCCGGGCCGGTACTGAGATTCAAGGAAGGTGAGACTGTCCGGATCAATGTGACGAATAACCTTGATGAAATGACCTCCATCCACTGGCACGGGCTTATCCTGCCCTATCAACAGGATGGCGTGCCAGGTATCAGTTTCCCGGGTATCAAACCGGGTGAGACCTTTACCTACGAGTTTCCCATTCAGCAGGCTGGGACCTACTGGTTTCACAGCCACTCCGGCTTTCAGGAGCCGGATGGCGCCTACGGTGCGATCGTGATCGAACCTGAAGGCCGGGAACCCTTCCGGTACGACCGGGAATACGTGGTCCAACTAACGGACAAGCATCCGCATTCCGGCGATCGAATCATGCGCAACCTGAAAATGATGCCGGACTACTACAACCGTAAACAGCAGACCGTTGGTGAGTTTTTCTCCGATAGCTCCGAACAGGGGTTCTGGAACACCGTCCGGGATCGCCTGGCCTGGGGTGATATGCGCATGATGAAAGCGGATGTAGAGGATCTCCAGGGGTTTACGGGCCTGATTAACGGCAAAGGCCCGGAGCAGAACTGGACGGGGTTGTTTGAGCCGGGTGAACGCATTCGGCTGCGGTTCATCAATTCCTCCGCCATGACCTATTTCGATGTCCGGATTCCGGGCCTGGATATGACGGTGGTGCAGGCGGATGGCAATAACGTGCAACCGGTGACGGTGGACGAATTCCGCATCGGCGTCGCGGAAACCTATGACGTGATCGTGCGCCCGAGAGATGAACAGGCCTACACCATCTTCGCCGAATCCATGGGGCGTTCCGGATACGCCCGGGCAACACTGGCTCCTGAAGAGGGAATGGAAGCGGCCGTGCCGCCACTGCGAGAACCTTCTCGCCTGACCATGGCGGATATGGGGAATATGCATGGTATGGATCATGGAAACATGGATATGGGCAGCTCGGACGATATGGCCGGCATGGACCACTCGTCGATGTCGGGGATGGATCACTCCGGCATGTCTGGTATGGATCATGGCTCCATGATGATGGATAACCAGGCTCAAAATGATCCGTTTTACGCCAGAGGCAGTGGCCTTGTGCCGACCGCGGCCAATGGCGGTAAGTTCCTCTCCTATGCCGATCTGAGGGCGCAGAATCCGTTATACGAGGAGCGTGAACCGACCCGGGAAATCGAGCTTCGCCTGACCGGCAATATGGAACGTTACAGCTGGAGCATTAATGGCGTTAAGTATGAAGAGGCTGATCCGATTCGTCTCAAATACGGGGAGCGCGTCCGGTTCAAGTTCGTCAATGAAACCATGATGACGCACCCCATGCATCTGCACGGCATGTGGTCGATTCTTGACGTTGGCGCCGGTCAGTGGAACCCGATCAAACACACCATTAACGTGAACCCGGGTACCACGGTGTATATGGAAACGGAGGTCGATGAACCGGGCCAGTGGGCATTTCACTGCCATCTGTCCTATCACGCAGCTGCCGGTATGTTCCGAAAAGTCATCGTCGAGGGGGGCCCAGATTCGCAGCAGGCGAAAACAGAGGTGATGGCTGAAGATGGAGGTGAGGCATGAGTCTGGTGCGATTCTCTGGGGCCGTCAGTTTGTTGGTCTTCCTTGTATTGCCGGCGATGGCTGCGGCACAGGCAATGATTGCGGATACCTCTGGCCGCAAGCAACCGCTGACAACCTGGGGTATTCAGTTTGAAGAACTTGAATACCGATACAGTGATGACGATGAGGAACTGGGCGTCTGGAACGCCGATGCCTTCTACGGTACAGATGATTTCAAAGTGCGGCTGCTCTCGGCGGGCGAATACGAGATTGAGGAGCAGGCCTATGAAACGCTGGAACATCAGCTGGTAGGCCAGATCCCCGTTTCCAGGTTCTTTGATGCCAAAGCGGGTGTTCGTTTCGATACGCCGGAGGGCCCGGACCGCACCTACGCTGTTTTCGGTGTGACTGGACTGGCGCCGCAGTGGTTCGAGATCGATGCCAGCCTGTATGTAAGCAAAGAGGTTGATACCTCGGCCGCGCTGGATGCAGAGTACGAACTGCTGTTCACCAACCACTGGATTCTGACAGCAACACTGGACGCAACCGTGGCATTCAGCGAGGACGAGGAGATCGGTATCGGCAAAGGACTGGTTTCTACGGAAACAGGCCTGCGGCTGAGCTATGACCTTATTGACCGCGCCGTCTCACCCTATTTCGGTGTGGTGCATGAACGGAAGTACGGTGATACCGCTGATCTGGCTGAGACCGCTGCTGGAAGCACGGAAGACTGGTTTGCCGTGATCGGCGCCCGGATCGCTTTCTGATGTTGATGGGCCATGGGACAACTCACGGCCTTTTTAGTGCGGTATTTGATGCAACTTAAATCTTGCTAAAGCCCGCTGTTTTTTCAGTAAGAGTTCAGTTTTACGTGTTCTGCTGGGAGGTGAAACGACCTGAAGGGGAGATGTCACTGATGACCAAAGCACACAAAGCAACCAATCAGGAGCAGTTTTTGTTGCGCCGGAAAGTGGCTATCGAGGGGCTTGAAGAAACCCGGTGGGAGGAGCTCATTCACGATCTTAACCACCACCCTTGTGTTGATTTCGCGGAACGTAAGAAAAATGGCCTGTTACAGGTGGCCTACGACGGAAGCCACTGGACCGTCGATGAACTACTGGAAGTCATCCAGGACTACGGTGGCCGATTGAAATCCGGATGGTGGGCCCGGCGCAAGCTGGCCTGGTACCGGTTTACCGACGATAACGTGCGGGCAAATGCCAAGCATGAGCCGTTCTGCTGTTCCAAGATTCCACCCATGAAAAAATAACAGGAGGTTCAATGAGCAGGGAGGAAGACCGGACCACTCGCTATCAGGAAGGCAGTCTCACGTTACCCGGGACGGTCATGCTGGGTACCGGCGTCATGATTGGTGCCGGTATTTTTGCACTGACCGGGCAGATGGCGCAGATGACCGGCGTGCTTTTCCCGCTGGCCTTTCTTGCTGCGGCAGTGATTGTGAGCTTCAGCGCCTATTCCTACATCAAGATTTCCAATGCCTACCCCTCCGCCGGCGGTATTGGCATGTACTTGCACAAGGCCTACGGAAATCGGCTGCCGACAGCCTTCAACGCCCTCCTGATGTATTTCTCGATGGTGATTGCCCAGAGCTTCCTGGCTCGCACCTTTGGCTCCTACACCATGCAATTGTTTGGTGGCGATGACAGTGGCCGCATGGTGTCCATTCTTGGCGTTGGCCTCATTCTGGTGGCTTTTCTGATCAACCTGATGGGCAATCGGATGATTCAGGGTGTCGCGTCCTTTATCGGCGTACTGAAAATCGGTGGCATCCTGATCTTCGGTCTGGTCGGGGTCTGGATTGCCGACTCAATCTCGGTGGATTTTTCAGAGCCCGGTGAAGCCGGAACCCCGGGTAACTTTCTCGGCGCAACTGCATTGGGGATCCTGGCATTCAAGGGGTTCACTACAATTACCAACAGCGGCTCGGAAGTGATCGATCCGAAGAGGAATGTGGGGCGTGCCATCGTTATTTCCATTGCTGCCTGCGTGATGATCTATACGCTGGTCGGGTTTGCCGTAGCCAGTAATCTGTCTCTTGCCGAGATTATCGAAACACAGGATTACTCGCTCGCTGCAGCCGCACGCCCGGCCCTGGGCGAGTACGGTGTCTGGTTTACCGTCGCCATTGCCATGATGGCCACGGCGGGCGGGATTCTGGCCAGCGTCTTTGCGGTGTCCCGCATGTTGGCCATGCTGACAGAAATGAAACTGGTCCCTCATCGGCATTTTGGTATGCCCGGCAGCATCCAGAAACACACCTTGGTATATACCGTGGTTCTGGGTCTGGTCCTCACTGCATTCTTTGATCTGTCACGAATAGCTGCGTTGGGTATCGTGTTTTACCTGATCATGGACATTGCCATTCACTGGGGCGTGTTGCGCTATCTGCGGCAGGACATCAAGGCCAACCGCTGGGTGCCGGCCACCGCCATTTTGTTGGATCTTTTGGCTCTGGGCGGTTTTGTCTGGGTGAAGCTGAGTACGGACCCGTTCGTCATTGGTGTGGCAGTGGTCACAATGCTTGTGATTGCAGTGTCCGAACAGGTCTTCCTGAAAAAATCACCGGAATCTGCGCAAGCGAAACAGGAACAGACTCACGCGCATCACCACCATTAACCAGAATCAGGAAGAGAGGCCATTACCATGATGGAAGAAAACATGTTTGGGAACACGATGTGGGCGGGCCACTGGCTCTGGATGCTGGTGATCGCCATTGTGGTCGTCATTCCGGCTTGGCGTATTTGTCAGCGCACGGGGTATCCGGGCTGGATGGGTGTGCTGATACTGATCCCTATCGTCAATCTGGTTCTGCTGTATTTCATTGCATTTGCAGACTGGCCCGCCGATAAAGGAGGAGATCGGAATGGCTGAGCATCATCACGCCCATCACCACGATCATCACACTGCTAAAGAAGCTGGCGAGCATACCGCCAAGGACCCGGTCTGCGGTATGGCAGTGGATCCGCATACTGCAGAGCATCGTAGCCGGCTCGGGGGCAACACCTGGTATTTCTGCTCGTCACGTTGCAAGACCAGGTTTGAGGAGAATCCGGAGCAGTATCTCGGTGACGAAAAGAAGCAGCAAGATCCGGTAGCGCCGGGCACCATGTACACCTGCCCCATGCATCCGGAGATTCGCCAGCAAGGGCCGGGGGACTGTCCCATCTGTGGAATGGCCCTGGAGCCCGAGCAGGTGAGCCTGGATGACGGGCCTTCGGAAGAACTCAGGGACATGACTCGCCGCTTCTGGATTGGCCTGGTACTGACGTTACCGGTCTTTCTCCTGGAAATGGGCGGGCACCTGACCGGGCTTGATCATATTGTTGCACCTCAGATGTCCAACTGGATTCAGTTAGTACTGGCGACGCCAGTGGTGCTCTGGTGCGGTTGGCCCTTCTTCGTCCGGGGCTGGAAATCCGTCGTTAGCCATAACCTGAACATGTTTACTCTTATCGCCATTGGCACCGGCGTGGCGCTGATCTACAGCCTGGTGGCCACGTTAGCGCCACAGATATTCCCGGGTGCCTTTCGGCAGGAAGACGGCTCGGTGGCGGTGTATTTTGAGGCGGCGGCCGTCATCGTTGTGCTGGTATTGCTTGGTCAGGTGCTGGAACTGCGGGCCCGGGAGAAAACCTCCGGCGCCATCAAGGCTTTGTTGGATCTGGCGCCTGCCACAGCCAGGAAGTTGGATGACGATGGCAGCGAATCCGATGTGTTGCTGGATCAGGTCAAGGTTGGTGACCGTCTGCGGGTGCGCCCCGGCGACAAGGTGCCGTTGGACGGCGAAGTGCTCGAAGGCAGTTCCAACGTGGATGAGTCCATGGTGACCGGGGAGCCTCTGGCCGTCAGCAAGAAATCCGGCGACCAGGTGATCGGCGGCAGTATTAACCAGCAGGGCAGTTTCATCATGCGCGCCGACAAGGTTGGCCGCGATACCATGCTGTCCCAGATCGTTCAGATGGTGGCCAGTGCGCAACGCAGCCGGGCGCCGATTCAGGGGCTTGCAGACAAGGTTGCCGCTTACTTCGTGCCGGCAGTCATCTTGATTGCGATCATCGCCTTCATCGCATGGTCTGTTTTTGGTCCCACGCCGCCCATGGCCTTCGGCCTGATTGCTGCCGTTAGCGTTCTGATCATTGCCTGCCCATGCGCACTCGGGCTGGCAACACCCATGTCTATCATGGTTGGGGTTGGACGCGGTGCCCAGAGTGGTGTGCTGATCCGGGATGCCGAAGCGCTGGAGCGCATGGAAAAGGTAGACACCGTGGTGGTGGATAAAACCGGTACGCTGACAGAGGGCAAGCCGCAGGTTACCCGACTTGTCGCGGCAAACGGATTCAGTGACAACGATCTGATGCGCTATGCCGGAGGTCTGGAAAAGGGCAGCGAGCATCCATTGGCCCACGCCATCCTCGATAAAGCCAAGGGTATGGATCTGGAGCTCCCGGATGCAGAGGACTTTGATTCGCCTAACGGAAAAGGGGTCACCGGTCGAATCGATGGCAAGCGGGTACTCCTCGGCAATCGACTCCTGATGGAGTCCGAGAATGTCGACACCGGAAAATATGACGGCGAGGCCGACCAGCTCCGGAAAGACGGCGCTACGGTGATTTTTGCGGCCGTCGACGGCAACGTCGCAGGCTTGCTCGCGATAGCCGATCCGGTCAAGGAAACCACCGAAGCCGCCATCACCGCCCTGCAGAAGGACGGCATACGGGTAGTCATGCTGACCGGCGATAACCGCACGTCAGCCGAGGCTGTTGCCCGCAAGCTGCATATCGACGAAGTGGAAGCGGAAGTGCTGCCGGAAGACAAGGGTAAGATTGTTCAGCGCCTGAAGGACGAAGGTCGGGTTGTCGTGATGGCGGGCGACGGCGTGAACGACGCGCCTGCGCTGGCCACGGCGGATGTGGGTGTCGCCATGGGCACCGGCACCGATGTGGCTATTGAAAGTGCTGGCATTACCCTGCTTCGCGGTGACTTGATGGGTATTGTGGAAGCTCGCCATTTGTCCATGGCGACCATGCGCAATATCCGGCAGAACCTGTTCTTCGCCTTCGTCTACAACTCCGCTGGCGTTCCGATAGCGGCCGGGGTCTTGTATCCGTTTTTCGGCATACTGCTGTCGCCGATCTTTGCAGCGGCGGCCATGTCCCTGTCCTCGGTCAGCGTGATTGTGAATGCGCTGCGGCTGCGGGTGATCAAGCTCGGGCCTCAACAGTAAATAGGTGATCGGCCTCAGAGTGCTATCTCTGAGGCCGTTGATAATACCGCTTACTGATCCCGGCTGTGGTGATCGGAGTGGCGCGCGTTAGCCCGTTCCCTGATCATCTGTATGTGAGCCTCATGCATCATATTCAACTCACGCTCGGACATAGACGACATCATCGTCATCATCTTTTTCATATCCGGACTGATCATGCCTTTCATCTTTTCTCCTATCATATCCGGATTATTGCCACCAGATGATGCGTCATGGGTAAGTCTGCTTCCAGTTATATCAGGGTAACTGCGAGTTTCATTTATCCTGTCTGCCAAGCCAGTATTAGCCGTCGCTATAGTGGAAAAGAATAAGGTGATTGAAACTGCCAAGACTGATTTATTCATAATAATATCCTGTAGTTTAAAGTTATCTGATGATTCAGTTACGTTTCAGTTTTCTATGATGTACTTGCTCTTGAGCTCGGTGTTGGCTGGCTCAGGAAATCGAGCCAGAGAGAGTTTGCGTCTCCACTAGTAAGTTTTGCCGCAGGGTCACCCTGCGGTATTTTTTCGCTTTTCTTTCAGAGCCTCGTGGTAGGCACGCCCTTGTTTGTTCATCATTTTTTTGCGAGCTTCAAAACCCGACTCTGACATGGAGTAGCGTGTCATTTCTCTGTGCAGACGTTGCATGTCTTGATTCTTAAGTATGTCTTCAAGCGATGAACTATTTATGGTTTTACCATGCACACTCTTCATGTCTTTTTCGTTTGACATGTTGCCTGCAAAGACGTATGTGGAAATAGTGAATGCTGCGATTAAAGCGATCATGCGTTTCATAAATACACCTCCCCGTTAGTTGGTGAGTTTATGAAAACATTGAATCCTGAATTCATCCTGAAATAATAATTCTGTTTAAATAAACATTTTTTAATTGATTTGCCCGTTATTGATTAAAGTCAAGTACTGAGTTTTTTTTCAGTTATTCAGTTTGGTTTCAGATAAATAAAATAAGATCGCGGGAGGAAAACAATTAATGGAGATGTCCCGTTGTCCTTTCTTTCCCACCTCGTAAAGCCCGTTGTTCTAGGTGCTTTGATTCTTACCGGTCTGCCCGGTTTCGCCGAGCCCAGGCTTGAGTTATCTGACGCCATTGATGTTGCTACTGAGGAGGATCCCTGGCTTCGCCAGAGTGTCCAGATTCAGGATGCCCTTCTGGAGGAGTCGATTGCCGATGGCGCCCTGCCGGATCCGAGAATGACCCTCGGCGCCGCGAATCTGCCCACAGATACTTTTGATACGGGCCAGGAGGCCATGACTCAGGCTACCGTCGGTCTTACCCAGCGAATTCCACGTGGCAACAGCCGTCAGCTGGCAAGCGCGAAGAAGGCGGAAATGGCCGCAGTTCAGCCGTTCCGGCGCGCGAATCGTCGGGCACAGGTTGAACAGACGGTAACGCAGCTCTGGCTGGAGGTCTGGCGCTCCGAGCAGAGTATCCGGTTGATTGAAAGCAACAGAGGCTTGTTTGAGCAATTGGAAGATGTTGCTGAGGCGGGCTACACCTCTGCCTCCATGGGGTCCAGGCAGCAGGATGTTATCCGGGCTTCGCTGGAGCTGACGAGGCTTGAGGACCGGCTGACAGCACTGCAGGTGCAACAGGCATCGAATCGGGAAGCGTTGGCCGAGTGGATTGGCCTGAATCAGGCACAGCTGGCCGTCACCGACCATGTCCCCCGCGAACTGCTGGCAGAACTCCCTTCTGCCTGGGCTGAAACCGCGACTGATTCACTGCCCCGACATCCTGCCGTGCGCGCCACCGATCAGTTGATTGAAGCCCAGAGTGTTGACGTTGATCTGGCCCGCCAGTCCTACAAACCGGAATGGTCGATATCGGCCCAATACGGATATCGGGACCGGGCTCCGAACGGCGAGGACCGGGCCGATCTGTTTTCCGTGGGGATTGGCTTTGATCTGCCCCTTTTCACCGGCAACCGTCAGGACCGAAAACTCAACGCGTCTGTGGCTCGACTGGAGGCGGCGAAAACCGAGCGTATCCTGCAGCTCCGTGGGCTTCGCGCCAAAGCCAGGGCTGCCGTTGTCAGAATTCAGCGCCTGGATGAGCGCATAGCGCTGTATGAAAAGACCCTTCTGCCACAAATGGAAGCGCAGGCAAGTGCGGCACTGACGGCCTACAACAACGACGACGGCGACTTCGCCGAGGCAGTGCGCGCGCGAATTGCCGAGCTCAATGCCCAGGTTGAACTGATTCAGATGAAAGCCGAGCGGGCCGGGAATATGGCGAACTTCCGCTACCTGACGGCTGAATCTTCCGAGATCCCTACCTTTTCAATGACCCGTTATCAGGACTGATCATCATGGCTAACTTGGTTCGCCCTCTGGGCTTTGTGTTGCTCGGCGGTCTCGCCGGTGCGGTGGCCACCTACTGGTTTGCAACGGACACCCACGCGCTATCTTCTGCAGAACAGACCAGCTCCGATTCAAAAAAACCGCTGTACTGGGTCGCTCCCATGGACCCCAATTTCAAAAGTGACAAACCGGGAAAATCACCCATGGGTATGGATCTGATTCCGGTGTATGACGACGGCGGATCGGCAGACGATACGGCGGGCACGGTCCGTATCTCACCGACGGTTGTCAATAATCTGGGGGTTCGCACGGAGCCGGTGATTCAGGGGCGGCTGCCCAATAACATCACCACTGTGGGCTATGTGGCCTACGATGAAGACCAGATGGTTCACGTTCATCCCCGGGTTGATGGCTGGATTGAAACGCTGTTTGTCAAAGCCGAGGGAGAGCCTGTTGAACAGGGCAAGCCGCTGTACACCTTATATTCGCCCACCCTGGTGAATGCCCAGGAGGAGCTGCTGTTGGCGATGAACCGTGGCAACCAGAAACTGGTGGAGGCTGCTACAGAGCGGCTGGCGGCGCTGAATGTGCCGGCCAGTCTGATCAGCCGGTTACGCCAGAGCCGGGACATTCAGAGGACGATGACGGTTTACGCGCCCCGCTCGGGTGTGATTGAGAACCTGAATGTGCGCGAGGGTATGTTCATCAAACCGGGAGACCGGGTTCTGTCGATCGCTGCGCTCGATGAAGTCTGGCTGATCGGTGAAGTGTTTGAAAGCCAGCTTTCGGCTGTAGAGGCAGGCAACCGGGTGCAGATGACCCTGGATTACATGCCCGGTCGTGAGTGGCGTGGCCGAGTGGATTATGTCTATCCGGAAGTAAACCCCAAAACCCGGACAGCCCGGGTCCGGATGCGGTTTGATAACGAGGATGGTGCCCTGATGCCGGGCATGTTTGCCCGGCTGGAGGTTCAGGGTGAGCGGGGAAAACGGCAGTTTCTGGTGCCCCGGGAGTCGGTTATCCGCACTGGCCAGAGTGATCGCCTCGTTCTGGCCCTGGAGGAGGGAGCTTTCAAGTCGATAAACGTCAGCGTTGGGCGCGTGGGGGAAAAGTATGCGGAAATACTCGATGGCCTGATGCCTGGTGATACTGTCGTCACATCGGCCCAGTTTCTGATCGACTCAGAATCCAGCAAGAGCTCGGATTTCCAACGGATGTCGGCACCTCAGACCCGAGATAACGACGGTATGAATCATGAAGGCATGGATCACGGCGCTATGAACCATGGCGCGATGAACCACAGCTCGATGAATCAGGATGGCGTGGAGCAAGACACCATGGATCACAGCACCATGAATCATGGCGGAGGCGAGTGATGATTGCAGCCATTATTCGCTGGTCGGTTGGTAACCGCTTCCTGGTGTTGCTGGCCACGTTGCTGATTACGGGGCTCGGCCTGTATTCCCTGAAACAAACGCCGGTGGATGCCTTACCGGATCTGTCGGATGTCCAGGTTATTATCAAAACCGGCTTTCCGGGGCAGGCCCCGCAGGTGGTGGAAGATCAGGTGACCTACCCGATGACCACTGCCATGCTCTCGGTACCAGGTGCGAAAACGGTCAGGGGATACTCGTTCTTCGGGGATTCCTACGTCTACGTGATCTTCGATGAAGACACCGACATGTACTGGGCGCGCTCGCGGGTGCTGGAGTATCTCTCCCAGGTGGCGCCCAGCCTGCCGGACTCGGCTCGTCCCCAGCTTGGGCCCGATGCCACTGGCGTGGGCTGGGTGTATCTCTATGCCCTGGTGGATCGCACCGGAAATCACGACCTGAGCGAACTGCGCAGTCTGCAGGACTGGTTCCTCAAATACGAGCTGCAAACGGTGCCCGGTGTGTCTGAGGTGGCCGCCCTGGGCGGCATGGTGAAACAGTATCAGGTCAAGGTCAGCCCGGAAAAACTCCGCGCCCTGGGGATCCCGCTGGCCCATATCCAGAACGCCATAAAACGGGGTAATCAGGAAGTGGGTGCGTCCGTGATCGAGATGGCTGAAGCGGAATACATGGTGCGCACCTCAGGCTACATCCAGTCCCGTGATGATCTGCTCTCGATCCCTCTGGGGCTGGACGACAATGGCACGCCCCTTTTGCTTAAAGACGTGGCGACCGTTGAGGTTGGCCCCCAGATGCGCCGCGGCGTTGCTGAGCTGAACGGTGAGGGCGAGACCGTTGGCGGAGTGGTGGTCATGCGCTTCGGTGAGAACGCCCAGGCGACCATCAATGGCGTCAAGGACAAACTAAAGGATCTCAAATCCAGCCTGCCCGAGGGGGTTGAGGTGGTAACGGTCTATGATCGCTCCGGTCTGATCGAACGGGCCGTCAATAACCTGGGTTTCAAGCTGCTGGAAGAGTTCCTGGTGGTGGGTCTGGTGTGCATTGTCTTCCTGTTCCACGTGCGGTCTTCGCTGGTCGCGATTCTCAGCCTGCCGGTGGGCATCCTGGCGGCCTTTATTGTCATGCACTGGCAGGGCATCAACGCCAACATCATGTCACTGGGCGGTATTGCCATTGCGATCGGGGCGATGATCGATGGTGCCATTGTTATGATCGAGAACATGCACAAACACATGGAGCGGACGCCGTTAACGCCAGAAAACCGGTGGGAAGTGGTAACCCGATCCGCTTCCGAGGTCGGGCCTGCCCTGTTTTTCTCCCTGCTGATCATTACCGTCAGTTTTGTGCCAGTTTTCGCACTGGAAGCACAGGAAGGCCGGATGTTTGCGCCCCTGGCCTTTACCAAGACCTATGCCATGGCAGCCAGCGCGGCTCTGGCGGTGACCCTGGTGCCGGTGCTCATGGGGTATTTCATCCGGGGCAAAGTGCTGCCGGAGCACAAGAATCCGGTGAACCGTTTGCTGGTCAGTGCCTATATGCCGGTTCTGAAGCTGGTACTTCGCTTCCCGAAAACAACTGTGCTGGCGGCAGTTCTGGCTCTGGTTGTTGGTGTCTGGCCTGCCACCAGAATCGGCAGTGAATTCATTCCGCCGCTGGATGAAGGCGATCTGATGTACATGCCCACCACCTATCCGGGCATCTCGATCGGTAAGGCGCGGGAGCTGCTGCAGCAGACCGACAAGCTGATCGCCACGGTACCCGAGGTTGAAACTGTCTTCGGTAAAGTGGGCCGGGCCGATACCGCAACCGATCCGGCGCCGTTGACGATGATCGAGACCTTTATCCAGCTCAAGCCAAGGGATGAATGGCGGGAAGGCATGACCACGGAAAAACTTAAGCAGGAACTTAACAACCTGATTCGGTTCCCCGGCCTGACCAATGCCTGGGTGATGCCGATCATCACCCGCATCGACATGCTGGCAACGGGAATCAAGACGCCGGTCGGCATCAAGGTGGCGGGGCCGGACCTGGCTACCATTCAGGGTATTGGCAAACGCCTTGAGGAAATCATGGTGGACATACCCGGCACAGCGTCGGTTTACTCCGAGCGGGTCGCCGGGGGCCGCTACATCAAGGTCGATATCGATCGCGAGCGCGCCGCGCGCTACGGACTGAACATTGCCGACGTACAGCAGGTGGTGGCATCGGCAATTGGCGGTATCAATGTTTCCCGGACTATCGAAGGGTTGGAGCGCTACCCCGTGAATCTTCGTTACCCCGAGGATTACCGGGATTCCCCGGAAAAGCTGGAGCAATTACCGATTGTGACCGCCTCTGGCCAGCGGATTGCGCTGGCGGATGTGGCTGATATCCGTGTGGAGGACGGTCCGCCGGCGATCAAGAGTGAGAACGCCCGGCTGAACGGCTGGACCTTTGTCGATATTGAGGGGGTTGATGTCGGTAGCTATGTCGAACAGGCCATGGCCACCGTGAACGAATCGCTTGACCTGCCCGCGGGCTATTCGGTGACCTGGTCCGGGCAGTACGAGTACATGCTGCGAGCCAAGGAAAAGCTCACCTATGTGGTGCCCCTAACCCTGGCGATCATTGTGATATTGCTGTTCCTGAACTTCCGGCGTTTCGCGGAGGTCGGGATCATCATGGGTACGCTGCCCTTTGCCATGATCGGTGCCATCTGGCTGATGTATCTGCTGGGTTACAACTTCTCTGTGGCTGTAGGGGTCGGGTTCATTGCACTGGCGGGTGTCGCCGTGGAAATCGGCGTGATCATGCTGGTGTACCTGAACCAGTCCTATGCCGCCATGCTGGAAACCTGCGAGGAGAAGGGCCTGACTCCGAGGCGCGAAACCCTTCGCCATTCGGTGCTCCACGGTGCCGGTTTGCGAGTAAGGCCGATCATGATGACCGCGGCAGCCATTATCGGGGGGCTGGTGCCCATCATGGTGGGTACCGGCACCGGCTCGGAAGTAATGGGGCGCATTGCGGCACCGATGGTTGGCGGAATGATATCTGCCGTTATTCTGGCGTTGCTGGTGATTCCTGTGCTCTTTTATCTATGGAAGCAGAGAGCTTTGAAGGATTGATGTTGACCGTATGCCTGAGCACGACTAATCAAACCTGTCCCAGTAGGGCGGATCACCAAAATAACCGTCGATAAAGTCGATGAAGCTGCGGACCTTGCTTGCCAGTAACTGGCGGTGAGCGTAGACGGCGTATAGCCCCAGCGGCTCCGGTTCATGTTCCGGCAGGACGATCATTAACTTGCCTTCCTGAATGGCGGGGCCCGCGATAAAGGTCGGTTGCAGGGCAATCCCGGCCCCGGCAATGGCTGCCTCGACAAGCACGTCGCCGTTGTTGCTGACCATTCCCTGCAGGTTGTCACTGCGGTTGTCCTGGAGCCACTTCTGCGGGGGATGGTTGGAATCCGGGTCCATGTAGCTGTAGCGCAGGTACTGATGGTCCCGGAGGTCTTCCGGTTTGCCGGGGGTGCCGTATCGTGCCAGATAAGCTGGAGAGGCACACAGCACCAGCCGCACCGGCGCCACCCGCTTGGCGATCAGGGAAGAGCTTTGCAGGCGGCCGATGCGCAGCGCGATGTCGAAGCCTTCCTCGACTATGTCGACCTTCCGGTCATTGAGTTGCAGATCAATACCCACGGCGGGGTGCATTCGCTGGAACTCGGTCAGCAGGGCCGGCATGTGGCGAATGGCGAAAGAAACCGGGGCACTGATGCGCAGCAGGCCCTGGGCCTCGGTTTGCAGGTCGCCGAGCTGGTTTTCCAGATCATCAATATCACTGAGCACCTGCTGGGCCCGCGGGTAATATTGCCTGCCTGCTTCGGTCAGGTGGAGCCTGCGCGTGGTGCGGTTCAGCAACCGAACGCCCAGGTGCGTCTCCAACTGAGACACGTATTTGCTGACCAGTTGTGGCGAGGTGTCCAGGCGGTCAGCGGCTCGGGTGAAGCTGCCTTCGTTGACCACTGTCACGAAGGTGCGCATGGCTTCAATACGATCCATGGCGGTGTCCTGATCTGAGTTGTGCTGATGATTATCAATAAAATGGCGATAATATAGCAACAAGAGTCATCTTAGTCTTTGAGATTGGTGATAGTAAAGTGAGCCCATAGCCTGAAGCCAGGGCTTCGGGATAAACCAATCAGAGAAAGACTTAAGGTGACGAATATGAACGCTCAATTCACCAAGGCATTACTCCAATCCAATGGTGGCTTTGCCGCACTGGTACTGAGGGTTCCGGTGGGGATGATCCTGGCCGCTCATGGTGCCCAGAAACTGTTCGGCTGGTTTGGCGGATATGGGCTGGAAGGTACCGGACAATGGCTGGCCAGTATTGGCCTGGAGCCTGGCTACCTGATGGCCTTGCTGGCAGGTGGTGCCGAATTCTTTGGCGGTCTGGCACTGGTGCTCGGGCTACTGACACGTCCGGCGGCGGTGGTTGCGGCTTTCACCATGTTGGTGGCCATTTTCGCGGTGCATATCGGTAATGGCTTATTTATGGCCAATAATGGTTACGAGTATGCACTCACGCTGTTTGCCGCCACCGTCGCTCTGGCGATTCAGGGCGCAGGCCGGTTCGCTGTCGATAACCTGTTGCAGAAAGAAAGCTGAACCGGGGAGAACGCCATGAGCAAAGCGACCGATGTACTGTTTGTTTCCCACGGTGGCGGCCCCATGCCGCTGCTGGGAGATCCCGGGCACCAGGACATGGTGGACCGGTTAACAGAGCTAGCGGCTGACCTGCGCAAACCCTCTGCGATACTGGTGATCAGCGCCCACTGGGAGGAGGCGATCCCGACCATTACCTCAGGTACTACGCCGTCGCTGATTTACGATTATTACGGTTTTCCTTCGGAAGCCTACAAGATCGAATACCCCTGCCCGGGTGAGCCAGTGCTGGCGCAGCAGGTCGCCCAGGCGTTGGATCAGGCTGGTATCCAGGCCCGCCTGGATGACCAGCGAGGCCTGGATCACGGCGCGTTCGTGCCGCTTAAACTGATGTATCCGGAGGCAAAGATTCCCTGCATTCAGCTCTCACTGGTCAACACTCTGGACGCCAGTACGCACCTTACGATTGGCCGGGCATTGCAGGCACTGGATTACGATCACCTGCTGGTGCTTGGCTCAGGCTTCTCGTTCCACAACATGCGGGCCTTCTTTGCTGCACAGACACCGGAAATCCAGGCCCGTAACCTGGCCTTTGAGGACTGGCTGGAACAGACCTGCGGCGACAGCTCCCTGTCGGAGCCGGAGCGGGCGAAGCGCCTGGCAGATTGGGAGCAAGCGCCCCATGCCCGGTTCTGTCACCCCCGGGAAGAGCACCTCCTGCCCTTGCACGTGTGCTATGGCCTCGCCAACAAAGCCAGCGACCGGCACATTGCCGCAACCATCCTCGGGAAACAGTCGGGGATGTTTTACTGGGGCTGAATCAGTGCAGCTTCAACCGTGGCTGCATGGCCCGACTGATCTTGTCCATCAGCCAGATCACGCCGGTTCGCAGGAAACCGTGCAAGGCCACCTGGTGCATCCGGTATAGCGACACGTAGAACAGCCTGGCTACTTTCCCTTCGATATACATACTGCGGCCGGACAGGTTACCCATCAGGTTGCCGACGGTGGTGTATTTGCTGAAGTTGATCAGTGAGCCATGGTCGTTGTACACGAAGGGAACGGCTTCTTTGCCTTCCAGCCGGTTGCAGAGGGTTTTGAACAGGGCATCGGCTTGCTGGTGTGCGGCCTGGGCACGTGGTGGCACCGGCCGGTCGGATTCCGGCTGCGGGCAGGCGGCGCAGTCACCAAACGCGAAGATATCGGCATCTTTGGTGGTTTTCAGGGTCTGTTCCACCAGCAGCTGATTGCCGCGGTTGGTCTCCAGGCCGTCCAGTTCCGCCAGAAACGGCGGTGCCTTGATGCCAGCGGCCCAGATGGTCATTTCCGAGGGCAGTTCAGTGCCGTCCTTCATGATCAGACTGTTCTCGCGCACCTCGCTTACAGGTTGTCCGGTCAATACCTTGACCTTCTGGCGTTCCAGTTCCCGGGTGGCTGCGGCGGAAAGGCGCCCGGGCAGCGCAGGCAATATGCGGTCGGCCGCCTCGATCACGCTGATGGAAACATCGGAAGATTTGAGGTGGTTCATGCCGTAGATGGGCAATTCGCGGGATGCCAGTCTCAGTTCGGCGGCCAGTTCCACGCCCGTGGCTCCGGCACCAATGATGCTGATGTTCAGGGCATGGGGCTGGCCCTGAAGGGCTTCGTGGTTTTTGCGCAGGAAGGCATTGAGCATCAGGTTATGAAAGCGGCGAGCCTGCTTCAGACTGTCCAGGAACAGGCAGTGGTCCTGTGCGCCGGGGGTGCCGAAGTCGTTCGCGGTGCTGCCAACAGCAATCACCAGGGTGTCGTAATGAAGGCGCCGTTCCGGCACTACTTCTTGGCCTTCTTCATCCCGGAACGGGGCAATCACGATCGCTTTATTGGTCCGGTCCAGACCGCTCATGCGGCCGAGCTGAAACTCGTAATGGTGCTTGCGGGCGTGGGCGCGGTAATTGATTTCGTTGGCGCTGGCGTCCAGCGAGCCGGAGGCCACTTCATGCAGCAGGGGTTTCCAAACATGGGTAAGACCGGCGTCGACCAGGGAAATACGGGCTTTGCCTTTTTTGCCAAGCTTGTTGCCCAGACTGGTGACCAGTTCCAGACCGCCGGCTCCGCCGCCGACCACGACTATGTGATGAAGGTTTTCCATAACGTTTCAGACCTTTAAGTGATGAGAGCCAAACGCTCTCGGATGAAAGCGCTTGGCTGTCGTCACTGGCCTGAATGTCTATGATTAGGGAGCTAATACAGGGGCGTATACTACCGCCGATGTTGGAGCGAGACAATTGAGCCCAAGTACCTATTGGCTCCATCGTTAGTATTGTCGGGCTGGACACAGAGCCGTTGGCGCTGCTACAAACTTCTCATCCACTTGAAGAACAGACAGGAGAAAGCGACGTGAAACTGCAGGTTCGAGGTGTTGAGGAAGGCCAGCCGGTACCGGAAAAGTTTGCCTTCGGTGTGTTCAGTGAGCAGGACCACATGAGTTTTGGTCCCAACCGGAATCCAGAGCTGGTCTGGGACGGTGCACCGGAGGGCACCAAAAGCTTTGTGGTAATGATGTTTGACCCGGATGTGCCCAGCGTCGCCGACGACGTCAACCAGGAAGGCAAGAACGTACCGGCCGACCTGCCACGCGTCGATTTCTTCCATTGGTTGTTGGTGGATATTCCCGCTGGCACAAAGCGGATCCCGGAAGGTGAAGACAGCGATGGTGTCAGCCCCAAGGGCAAGGATTATGGACCTGGCCCGATTGGTGTCCGTGGTGTGAACAATTACACCCAGTTTCTGGCCGGCAATCCGGACATGGCCGGTACCTATGCCGGTTATGACGGCCCCTGCCCGCCCTGGAACGATGAAATCATCCATCACTACCACTTTGAAGTGCATGCTCTGGATGTAGACACCCTGGGCCTGGAGGGTGAATTTGACGGCAACGACGTGCGTCAGGCCATGGCCGGTCATGTCTTGGCCAGTGCTCGGGTAACCGGCACCTACACGCTTAATCCCGCCCTTCGCCAGTAGTTGCAGCCAGCGGAGCCGGCTACGTCGGCTCCGCTTTCATCAAATTGTCTTGGTGCTGTCACCCCGGTGTCACCGGGTGTTGCCAAGGTGATGTCAGGATCCTGAAAGCAGGCCTGTTCTCACCGGAGGCACCATGCGACAGTATCGAAGCGTATTCATATCCGACGTCCATCTGGGTACCGCCGATTGCCAGGCGGACTATCTGCTGGATTTCCTGAATAACATTCAGTGCCAGACCCTTTACCTGGTGGGCGACATCGTCGACCTGATTGCCATGCAGCGACGGGCTTATTTTCCCGACAGCCACCGGCAGGTTATCCACAAGCTGCTGGAGCTGGCCGCAACGGGAACCCGGGTGGTGTACATCCCGGGCAATCACGATGAATTTTTCCGGCGTTTCTGTGGCCAGACGTTTTCCGGCATCGAATTGCAGTACAAGGCCGTGCATACCACCGCCGACGACCGTCAGTTTCTGGTCTGCCATGGCGACCAGTTTGACCAGGTGGTTCGCTGCAGCCCTTTGATGCTGCTGGTCGGAGACCGCGCCCATGGGTTGTTGCTGCGTCTGAACCGCTGGTTCAACGCCTTGCGGCGATTACAGGGCAAGCCCTACTGGTCGCTGGCGGCCTGGATTAAAAGCCGGATTGGCAAGGCGAGAACTTTTATCCGCCGTTTCGAGTTGGCGGCGCTGACCGCGGCGGAAAAAGGCCACTATCACGGTTTTATCTGCGGCCATATCCACTCGGCGGGCTTCCTGCGCAGCGAAGAGGGGCTCTATTGCAATGATGGCGACTGGGTGGAACACTGCACCGCGCTGGTGGAGCGTGAAAACGGTCGGCTGGAACTGCTGCACTGGTCCGAATCGCCTGTGACCCTGAGTCAGGAACCGGAGACGCCGAACCCGGAGCTGGCCGGTGACGCCCGGCCCGTGATTGATGCGTTACCGGCGGCGTTTCTGGAGCAAATCAACGGTCCCGCCCAGTAGCCTGTCGGCCACAGTTGGAGAACACGAGCCCGGTGAACTAACCTGCTGGTAGTATCTTAGCCAGAGCAGGAGCACGATATGTTCTTCCGAATAATTGCTTTTCTTTGCCTGATTGCCACCAGTGTATTGGCCAAGGCTGCCGATGGTTTGATCTGGCTGGAAAGTCCCCATTCCCCAAAGCAGACCATGGACAAGCTTGAAGCCATTGTTAAGGAGAAGGGTCTGAAGGTGTTTGCACGCATTGATCACGCGCAAGGGGCAGAGGGTGTTGGCGAGTCCCTTAGGCCAACCGAACTCCTGATTTTCGGTAATCCCAAAGGCGGTACTCCCCTGATGCAGTGCGCCCAGACCGCCGGGATCGATCTGCCGCTGAAGGCATTGGTCTGGGAAGATGAAGATGGCAAGGTGTGGCTGGGTTACAACGATCCGCAATACTTGGCGGAGAGACACGGTGTGCCCGATTGTGTGGTAGTGAATAACCTGCTGGATGCCCTGGCGGGCATGATCGAGCAGGTTATTGAGCGCTAGTGTCTAATTTCTGACCCGATACGCGTCCAGAATGGCAGCCATATCTTGGCCCAAGTGTTCCAATTCTATGGCTGACAGGTCTCGCTCGGCCATGGAACGCAGCCCCATGATCTGCCCTTGAATCAGTCGCGCCAGTCGGCGGCAGTTGGTTGCAGGTGCCAGCTCGCCCTGCTTCCTCGCGGTTTTCAGTAGCTCCGTGAATGCATCTTCAATGGCAGCCAGCACGGTTTTTGCCTCCTGATGGAGCGCGGTGTTGGTGTTGCTGGATTCAAGCAATGTTTTCACAATCAGACAGGCCCTCGCGGGCGCGCAGCCTGGATCAGAGCAGTTTCTGGCAATCTTGACCAGAAAAGCCTGCAGGCCATCCAGCACGTTGTCGTAGCCTGCCATATGCCCGGCCAAGTCTTCGCCACTCTGCTCTGCATACCGTGCCAGAACTTCTGAGAACAGCCCGTCCTTGCTGCCGAACGTGGCGTAGATGCTGCCAGGACGCATATCGAGCGCTTGCTCAATCTGCTTCATGGAGCTGCCATGATAGCCCTTATGCCAAAACAGCCCGACAGCTTGAGTGAGCGCGGTTTCCCGATCATAGCTTGGAGGTCTGGGCATTGTTTTCACCACTGGATCGATCGTTGAATAGTTTCTGAATTATAACTTGAGCAATTGCTCAGAAATAGTTACGGTTCTATTTTTGAGCGATCATTCATTTATAGTTGGAGACGTGGAAATGACCGATTTCACCATACACACCCCTGATACTGCTCCGGAGTCCGCAAAACCTCTGCTGGAAGTTTCCCGCAAAAGCTTTGGCCGTATTCCAGGCCTGCATGCGGTTATGGCGGAAGCACCAGGTGTGCTTGAGGCATACCAGAAGCTGCACGAGTTGGTGTTGGCCAGCAGTTTTGATAATGAGGAAAAAACCGTGGTGTGGCAGACCATCAATGTGGAGAATGCCTGTCACTACTGCGTACCCGCCCATACGGGTATTGCTAAGGCGATGAAGGTTTCCGATGAAATTATTGACGCCTTGCGGGATGAAACACCGTTGCCAAACCACAGGCTGGAGGCGCTGCGGACCTTTACCCTGGCCGTCATGCGCGAGCGTGGGTACGTGACCGAGGATGACCTGAGTGCGTTCTTCGCTGCAGGTTACGAACAGCGCCATGTCCTTGAAGTCATCATGGTTCTGTCTCAAAAAGTCATCAGCAACTATGTCAATCACATCGCGGAAACCCCGGTTGATGAGCCCTTCAGAAAGTATGCCTGGAGCAAAAAAGCCTGACCGGCGTGGATGTTACTTGGCGGCCAGCAGGTGACCTGATAGCTGATCCACGAGCGTGACAAGGCTGTTGGATTGAATGCAGGGGGCTGGCATGGCGGGATGGAACAAGGCGTCCTGGCGCTGAATCCAGCCAGTCAGCAGCCCCGCATTCCGGGCCCCGGACGTATCCCAGGCATGGGCTGCAATCATGGCGGATTGTTCCGGGGCGCCGTCCACTTGGCTTATTGCACTTTCATAGGCAGATCTTGCAGGTTTCCATCGTCTGAAGGTGTCGATTGAAACCACGTGATCCACCAGGTTAATCAGGCCATTTCTGGCAATCAGTGATCGGGTATTCTGTTCTGAGCCGTTGGTAAAAAACAGCACATCCACGCCGCGTTCTTTTGCCAGTCCCAACGCGTCCTCAACGTCCGGATGAGCGTCCAGCTGCCCAAAAACCGGCAAGATGCGATCGATGATGGTGTCGGCGTGTTTCGTTTCGTTGACGCCACCGACCGTGTGCAGCAAAACCTCCAAGGTGCCCCGGGCCATATCGACGAACGGGACGTAACAATCCGTTGCCGAGCTGGCAAAGGCATCTCGAAGCAGTTGAGCAAAAAACAGATCTTTGGTGTGCGTCGGCAGTCCCTCAGCGCTTAGGGCCCGTGTCAGCGCGTTCAGCGAGAAAATCGTTTCAATGACGTCAAAGACAAGCACTGGTTTACGTTTGCACATACTGGCTCCTCGTCAGTCGGCATCTGTTTTTTTGCTTCTGCGGACGCTAAGGGCTTCGGCTACCCGCTCATCAATCTTGCGGAGAAACGCCTCCTCGGTTCGTGCCGAGGCGTGGGCACCCAGCAACTCATTGCTGGCGCGCAGGTTACCGATAAAGGTTCGGCAGTGTTTGCACATCATCAAATGTGTTTTCACCGACAGATTCCGCCGGGTATCCAGTTCGCCGTCGATGTAGTCACTGGCGATCCTGGCCAGCTCGCTGCATTTCAGCATTCGCCGGTCTCCTGGAAGGTTTCTACCATCAGAAAGATCTTCTGCCTGGCACGATGTAACAACACCCGAAGATTGGACGCGCTGACCCCGAGAATGTTACAGAGATCGTCTGATTTGTGTTGGTGCGCCTCGTAGAGAATCAGGGCGGATCGTTGGGTTTCCGGCAACGCAGAGAGATGTTTGTCCAGGCACTGGTTAAGAGCGCCATTTTCCATCAGCGTATCGGCAGATTCATGAAACTTCAGCCTGGGGGGTAATTGCCAGTGGCCTCTGGCGTTGAAGCGTTCCGCCAGATCAGGCTCCAGGCTGTCTGAGTCGTCGAGAGGGACTTCCCGTTTACTTGCCCGCAGCCGATTCTTGCAACGGTTGGCGACAATGCGGTGCAACCAGGTTTTTAGCCCCGAACGGCCCTCAAATTTCTGAATGGCATCGATGACGGCGACCCAGCAGTCCTGCACGACGTCTTCGGCGGCCGCCTCATCAAGGTAAAACCTGGCGACCGCGAGCATACCGGGCGTGAAGCTGCGCACAGCTTCCTGAAAGGCGAGGTTGTCTCCGTCACGCAGCCTGCATACTAGCGCCTGCTCGTGTGGAGGGGCTGTGTGAGTCATGGTTATTCTCTTTCGTGAGCGGTTGTTCAAGAATAGCGGCAAGGCGCCCGATGTGTCGAGAAGTTTCCCTGACTGTATGCACTAACAACTTGTGACTGAATTGTTAAACAATCGTGTGTATTTGATGACATCTGGCAGGGCACGATGACGTAAAACCCAATAGGCATGTTTAAAAGGTGGGCGAGGTGTAACAGGTGTAGAGTTGATGTGTCTCAAAGGTAAACGACAAGTGTTTAAAGGGTTTCTTTCATGACATTGAAAAAGTGGATTCTTGTTTTCGCCATTGCGATTGTTGTGATCGGCTTTATCGCAGCTGGCGGAAATGAACTTCTGACACTGGAAAACCTGAAGAGGCATCAGCAGAGTCTTGGCGACTGGATTGATTCGAATCTACTGATTGCGCTTTCCGCTTTTGTGGTGGTTTATGTACTGGTTACCGCATTGTCTTTGCCGGGGGCAACGGTCATGACTCTGGCAGGAGGGGCTTTCTTCGGAAACCTGTACGGATTCGCTGCGGTGTCTTTAGCCTCGACCATTGGAGCCTCTTTGGCGTTCCTGGCTGCTCGTTTCCTGGTGCGGGATTCGTTGCGCAAACGTTACGGAGACACAGTGGCGAAAATGGACCGTGGCATCGAAAAAGATGGTGCCTTCTACTTGGCCACCCTGCGGCTTGTACCGGTGTTCCCTTTTTTCCTGATCAACCTGGCCATGGGCCTGACCGCCATGAAGCTGCGCACCTATGCCGTGGTGAGCTGGGTTGCCATGTTGCCTGGCACTTTTGTGTACGTAAACGCAGGCACTCAATTGGGTCAGATCGAGTCCACCGGTGACATTGTCTCGGTTGACCTGCTGCTTTCCTTTGCATTGTTGGGTCTCTTTCCCTTGATTGCCAAGTTTGTGGTGGGCTTTATCCGCCGCCGCAAAGTGTATGCCGGCTGGCAGAAACCCGCGCATTTCGACTACAACCTGCTGGTCATCGGCGGTGGATCTGCAGGTCTGGTCTCGGCCTATATTGCTGCGGCGGTGAAAGCCAAGGTGGCCCTGATTGAAAAACACAAGATGGGTGGCGACTGCCTGAATACCGGCTGCGTGCCCTCCAAGGCCCTGATACGCAGCGCCAAGGCTGCCGATACCCTGCGCCACGCCAATCGTTACGGTCTGGAGTCCGTGCCCGTAAAAGGCTCGTTCAAAAACATAATGAACCGGGTGAAGGACGTTATCGCAAAAGTGGAGCCCCACGACTCTCCAGAGCGCTATCGCAAGCTGGGTGTGGACTGCATCTCTGGTGAGGCGAGTTTTGTGTCGCCCTGGGAACTGGAGGTCAAACATAATGATGGTAGTACCGAGCGCCTGACAGCTCGCAGCATCATCGTGGCCACCGGTGGCAAACCGGCGGTACCGCCGATCCCCGGACTGAAAGACATGCAGCCACTGACCTCCGATAACCTGTGGGAATTGCAGGAGCAGCCGCAACGCCTGCTGGTGTTGGGTGGTGGTCCCATTGGCTCAGAGCTGGCGCACGCGTTTGCCCGCCTTGGCACTCAGGTCACTCAGGTGGAGCGGGGGGAGCGCCTGCTGGCGAAAGAGGATGCCGATGTCTCTGAACTGGTGCTGAAGCAGTTTCGGGCAGACGGCGTGGACGTTCGGTTGAAACATTCTGCCGCCGAGTTTCGTATAGAGGAAGGAGAGAAGGTTGCCTACTGTAAGCATGAAGGTGAGCGGGTACGCATTCCTTTCGATCATGTTCTCGTGGCGGTCGGCCGCGCAGCCAACACCTCCGGCCTGAATCTGGAGCGTATTGGTGTGGAAACCCTGCCAAACGGAACGGTACCGGTGGAAGAGGACATGAGTCTGAGTTATCCGAACGTGTTCGCCTGCGGCGATGTGGCCGGCCCGTACCAGTTTACTCACGCTGCGGCCCACCAGGCCTGGTACGCGGCCGTCAACGGTCTGTTCGGGCAGTTCAAGCGCTTCAAGGTGGATTACCGGGTAATGCCCTGGGTTACGTTCACCTCGCCGGAAGTGGCCAGAGTTGGGTTGAGTGAGGCTGAGGCAAAGGCAAAGGGCGTGGCCTACGAGGTTACTCGTTACGGCCTGGATGACCTGGACCGGGCGATTGCCGAAAGCGAGGACCATGGCTTTATCAAGGTGCTGACTCCGCCGGGCAAAGACAAGATTCTTGGCGCTATGGTGGTGGGCACGCACGCCGGGGAAATCCTGGCCGAGTTCACCCTGGCCATGAAACACGGTCTGGGCCTGAACAAGATCCTGGGCACCATTCACCCCTACCCGACCTGGAACGAGTCGGCCAAGTACGCGGCCGGTGAATGGAAGCGCTCTCATGCCCCTGAAGGCATTCTGAAGCTGCTGGAGAAGCTCCATGGCTGGCGCCGTGGGAAAAAGACGAATACACCAAGGAGCCACTATGCCCCTGACCAAAACCCGACCGGCCCGCGCTAAACGCATTCCGGCCGTGGAAGTTCTGGAACCCCGGGCCCGTGATAGCTGGACCCACACCCGCAACGGTGATCCCCGGGGATACATCGATGCCGACAGGCTAAAAGAGCTGTGGATACACACCGGTACCGCCTGCAACCTGGCCTGCCCGTTTTGCCTGGAGGGTTCCCATCCCGGTGATGGCCGCATCCCGGGCATGAAGCTCATTGACGTGAAACCGTTTATCCACGAAGCCATTGACATGGGCGTGGAGCAGTTTTCCTTCACCGGTGGTGAGCCCTTCGTGATCCGGGATTTCGTCAATATCCTGGACTACGCGAGCCAGTACCGCCCCTGCTTTGTGCTCACCAACGCCACTGAGCCGCTGCACAAGCGCCAGCATCAGGTGCTGCCCTTATTGGATAACCCCTATCCGATCCACTTCCGGGTGAGCCTGGATTTTCCCGACCGCGCCCGGCATGACAAGGACCGCGGCGAGGGCAGCTTTGATGAGGCCTTGCAGGGCATCCGCTGGCTGATCGAACAGGGTTTCAAGGTATCCATTGCCCGCCAGACCGATCCGAAGGAAATTCCGGCTGATATCGAAGCCGCGTTCCGTGGAATCTTCCGGGAATGGGGCATTCCGGAGGGCCTGGCGTTCACCGCATTTCCGGACCTGGGCACGCCTGGTTCGGAAGATGGCAGCCCGGAGATTACCGAGACCTGCATGGAGAAGTATCCGACGAAGGAATCCCGGTCGCACTTTATGTGCACCTATACGCGGATGCTGGTGAAGAAGGGCGAACAGGTGCGGGTGTATGCCTGCACGCTGGTGGACGATGATCCGCAGTATGACCTTGGCGGCACGCTGGCGGAGAGCATGAATGAGCGCATCATGTTGCGGCATCACCGGTGTTTCTCGTGCTACCGCTTTGGGGCGAGTTGTTCGGCGCCTGCGTAGATCCGTTAAACCGTAAACCAGGAACAAGACAATGAATTTTACTGAAGCATCCCTGTTCTGGGGATTCCTGCTGGTCTACGGCGTCGTTATGTATGCGCTGTCGCCCAAGAGCAAGAACGCAAACTCTTTTTATAAGGGCGCCGATGATCAGGGCAACCCGGTGGGTCAGTGGTCGCTGACGGCGAGTATTTTTATCAGCTGGATCTTTGCCAAGTCGGTGACTAATGCGGCGAATCTTGGGGCGGCTTATGGTGTGGTGGGCGGTCTGGCTTATGCCAGTTACTGGCTGTCCATCCCGGTGGCAGGCTATGTGATTTACCTGATCCGGACTCAGACCGGGGCCCGGAGTCTGCAGGATTTTCTGACCTCGCGTTTCGGGAGGCTGGCCAGTCTGGCGTTTGCCGCGGCGGTTCTTATCCGGCTCTATAACGAGGTCTGGAGTAACACCGCGGTGGTGGGCGGTTACTTCGGGTTGCCCGGTGAGTGGGAGTATTACGCGGCGGCGATGCTGTTTACGGTGTTTACCCTGGCTTACAGTCTGAAGGGCGGTCTCCGGTCCTCGATCTTCACCGATGTGATTCAGGCCTTCGTGTTTGTGTTCTTTGTGGGGGCGGTATTGTTCCTGATCATCCCTGCCAACGACACCAGCGCCCTGTTGACTAATGGTGAGTTCCGGCTCAATGCTGGTTTCGACTTGCTGTTGGTGGCTCTGTTGCAACTGTTCAGTTATCCATTCCACGATCCGGTGCTGACTGACCGGGGCTTTGTGAACAAGGAAAAGACCATGCTCAAGAGCTTTGTGGTCGCCGGATTGTTGGGCTTTGTGGCGGTGTTTATTTTCAGTCTGGTGGGCGTTCACGCCCGGGTTAACGGCATTGAGGCCATGGGGAACGCGCCCGCAGCAGTGGGCCAGTCCCTGGGGCTGGCGGCGTTGTTCTTCATGAGCGTGGTGATGATGACCTCGGCCGGTTCCACTCTCGATTCCACCTTTACCTCACTGGCCAAGTCCCTTGCGGTGGATCTGCCTCGCCTGGCGCGGCGTGCGTCGGACAAGCTGCCGAGCATGAGAGTGGGGGCCGTGGTGATGGTGATTTTTGCCTTCCTGGGTAACCTGCCCATGTTCGGCGGTACTGACATCCTCAAGGCGACGACCATCTCGGGCACTATGGTCATGGGGCTGGCGCCGGTTTTCCTGTTCTATGGTTTTACCCAGTGGTCGCCCTGGAGCTTCCATCTCAGCTTCTGGACCGGGCTTGGTCTTGGTGTTCTGTTGGCGGTGGGCCTCATCCCATCAAGCTGGGCGATTGGTGACGGTGCCTATGCGATGTTGCTGGGCGTGAATGCTTACGGTTTCCTGATCTGTACGGTGTGTTTCTTCCTGCCCTTGATGTTAAAGCGTCTGGCTGGAAAGCCGGTGGCCGCCGAAGGTGCCTGACCAGAACGGAGGGGCCAGATCATGGCTGATACAGAAGGGCGCAGCTGCCCGCTGACATACCGCTACACGCCAGAGTCTCTTTGCAGAGAGCCGGCGCAGGTTTCTGAGGACGTGCTGTACATCGTCGGTGGTCTTTACGGCAATGCCTTCGCCCTTGATGAAATCGAGGTCATGGTGCGCGCAGAGGAGCGCCATGGCCACCGGGTGAAGCTGGTCTTCAATGGCGATTTCAACTGGTTTAACGCTGACGACACCTTGTTCCGGGAGATCAATAGCCGGATCCTGGACCACACAGCGATTCTCGGCAACGTGGATTATGAGCTCTCGGTCCCCAATGCCGGCGCCGGCTGTGGCTGCGCTTACCCGGAGTATGTGGATCAGGGAGTGGTGGAGCGGTCCAATCAGATGATGGGGCGGCTGCAGGTGGTGGCGGACCGACACCCCGATATTCAAAAGAAACTCTCATTATTGCCACGATACCGTTGCCTGATATTTGGAGGCCTAAAGGTTTTGGTCTTGCATGGTGATCCGGAGTCTCTGGCCGGGTGGGGGCTGGCTCACGAATCTATTGCCTCGGGCGGCGAGGAAAAGCTGGCGTACTGGTTTCGTGCCACCGGTGCCGACCTGATCGCTTGCACCCATACCTGTCTGCCGGTGATCTGGTCCGGTAAAGTGGATGAAAGACAACGGATCGTGGCCAATAACGGCGCGGCCGGCATGGGTAATCTGCGTGCCGACTCCCGGGGGCTCGTTACCCGCATTGGCTTTACAAGCCCTTTTATGGAGCCGTTGGCGGCAATTGCGCGGCCCGGTCTGCATGTGTCCCTGATGCCGGTGGCTTACGATATCGATGCCTGGCTGGCTCAGTTTGACAGGCTGTGGCCCGAAGGATCTCCTGCCGCTGTGTCCTATCGAAGACGCCTGACTGACGGCACCCATCTTGTGCCGGAGGGCATCATTTTTCCGTCTTTCCGGTAACCAATTTGTCACTGGCAAATGCTTCAATCCGGTCTATTCTGAAACGATCGGGCCCGGGCCGTGTTGAGTGGCTGGCCGGGGTCGACTTGAAATATATTTTGTGGTCTATATAATTCAACACTAACTTTTGGAAGCGAATTGATCACGTTATGACATCAGAAGGATCGAATACCACCGCCATCACCCTGCGTAAACCGACAAAGGATGATGGCTACAGGCTTCACCAGCTGGTTGCGGAATGCCCCCCGCTGGACCCCAACTCGATTTACTGCAACCTGTTGCAGTGCAGCCACTTTGCCGAGACCGGCGTGGCCGCGGAGAAGGAAGGCGATCTGGTCGGCTTTATCTCCGGATACATCCCTCCCCAACAGCCCGAGACCGTGTTTGTCTGGCAGGTGGCGGTTCACGAGAAAGGTCGTGGACAGGGCCTCGCCAAGCGGATGCTGAAGGAAATCGTTGGCCGGGACGCGTGCAGCAACGTCACGCACCTGGAAACCACGATTACCGAAGACAACGAGGCCTCGTGGGCGCTGTTCCGCTCTTTTGCCCGTGATCTGGGAGCCGAGCTCACCTACCACGAGCATTTCGAGAAAGAGACCCATTTTGGCGGCAAGCACGATTCTGAATTTCTGCTGCGCATCGGGCCTTTCACGAACCCTGTCTGAGAGCCTGTGTTCACGCCTTCAGGCGTGAACCACTGACGAGATTGTAGTAGCCGGCAGGCCGCCCGGGGTGGGCCTGCCATTCGGCTTAAAGCAACGCTCGGCGGGTCTGTTGCGACCGACACGTTTTACCGACAGGCTCCCGCGCATTTACCTCGAACCTGACATGCTAAGAGGCAAGACAATGGAAATTTTCAAGTCTACTGAATCTGAAGTTCGCGTTTATTCCCGTGCTTTTCCGGTGATTTTCAACCGCGCCAAGAACGCGCATCTGTACACCGAAGATGGCAAGGAGTACCTGGACTTTCTGGCCGGTGCCGGTTCCCTGAACTACGGCCACAATAACGACATCCTGAAGAAAGCGCTGCTTGAGTACATTGAAGCGGACGGCGTGAGCCAGGGCCTGGACCTGTTCACCACGGCCAAGCACGACTTCATGGAATCGTACAAAAAGCATATCCTCGATCCCCGTGGTCTGGACTACAAGATGCAGTTCACCGGTCCCACCGGTACCAACTGTGTGGAAGCGGCCATGAAGCTGGCCCGTAAGGTGAAAGGCCGTACCAACATCATTTCCTTCACCAACGGTTTTCACGGTGTCACTACCGGTGCGGTAGCAGCCACTGGTAACGAGCATCACCGTGGTGGCGTAGGTATTCCCCTGGGGCATGTCGACTTCATGTTCTACGACGGCTACCTGGGCGAAGACGTTGATACCCTGGCCATCATGGACAAGGTGCTGTCAGACAGCTCTTCCGGCGTTGAGCTGCCGGCTGCCGTCATTGTTGAAGCCGTACAGGGCGAGGGTGGTCTGAACGCCGCCCGTGCCGAGTGGCTCAAAGGTCTGTCCGAGCTGTGCCAGAAGCACGATATTCTGCTGATTGTGGATGATATCCAGGCGGGCAACGGCCGTACCGGCGAGTTCTTCAGCTTCGAGTTCGCCGGCATCAAGCCGGACATTGTGACCGTGTCCAAGTCCCTGAGCGGCTATGGTCTGCCGATGGCACTGGTGCTGTTCAAGCCGGAACTGGACGTGTGGGAATCCGGTGAGCACAACGGTACCTTCCGTGGTAACAACATGGCGTTTGTCACCGCCCGTGCCGCCATTGAAACCTACTGGAAGGACGACACCTTTGCCAACGAAGTGAAGGCCAAGACCAAGGTGCTGGGTGATGCCCTGCAGGCCATCTGCGACAAGTACCCGGGTGAGTTCAAGATGAAAGGCCGGGGCTTGATGCGCGGCATCGAGGCCAAGCATGCAGATCTGACCGGCCCGATCACCAAGCGTGCCTTTGAGCACGGCCTGATCATCGAGACCAGTGGTCCGAACGATGAGGTGATCAAGTGCCTGATGCCGCTGACCACCAGCGAAGACGATCTGCGCCTGGGTGTGAAAATCCTGGCCGAGAGTGTCGATGAGATCATGCAGGAAGGTGTTAGCGAGGCGTCGTAAGACGCCCGCCATCCCACACTTACATTCCGCAGGATAGCAAAGGCAACGACATGACAACGGCACAACATACCGTCGAGAAAATCGGCGGTACTTCCATGAGTAACTATGAGGCCGTGCGCGACAATATCATTATTGGTAAGCGCAAGAAGAGCGACCTCTACCAGCGGATTTTTGTGGTCTCTGCCTACGGTGGCGTGACCAATGAACTGCTGGAGCACAAGAAAACCGGCGAGCCGGGGGTCTATGCCCTGTTTGCCGATGCCGAATCCGACTGGGCCTGGGGCGACGACCTTACCAAGCTGATTCAACTGCTGACGGACATCAACGGTGAGCTGTTTGCCGATCCGATGCTCAAGCAGCAGGCGGACCAGTTCATTACTGATCGCATTGAGGGGGTCCGGGGCTGCCTGATCGACCTGCAGCGCCTGTGTTCCTATGGCCAGTTCCAGCTTGAAGAGCATCTGCTTACCGTGCGGGAGATGCTGGCGGGGATTGGCGAGGCCCACAGTGCTTTCAATACCGCCCTGAAGCTGCAGCAGGAAGGTATTAACGCCCGCTTTGTCGATTTGACCGGCTGGCGCGACAGTGAATTGCTGCCGCTGGATGAAAAGCTCAAGCAGGCCTTCGATGCCATCGACCTGAGCCGGGAACTGCCAATCGTGACCGGTTATGCCCAGTGCAAGGAAGGTCTGATGCGTACCTTTGACCGGGGCTACAGTGAGATGACGTTCAGCCGCACGGCGGTGATCACCAACGCCCGGGAAGCGATCATCCATAAGGAATACCATCTGAGCTCTGCCGATCCGAACATTGTTGGCGAAGACAAGGTGGTTCCGTTAGGGCGTACCAACTACGACGTCGCCGACCAGTTGGCCAACCTGGGGATGGAAGCGATTCACCCGCGGGCTGGTAAAGGTCTGCGCCAGAACGAGATTCCGCTGCGGGTGATGAACACCTTTGAGCCGGAGCACACTGGTACGCTGATCACTGGTGACTACGTCAGTGAAAAACCCCAGGTGGAGATCGTGGCAGGTGCCAAAGGCGTATTTGCCATTGAGGTGTTCGACCAGGACATGCAGGGCGAGCCGGGTTCCGACCGCCGTATCCTGGATGTACTGAGCCGTTTCAAAGTGCGGTTCATGTCCAAGGACACCAATGCCAATACCATTACCCACTACGTGGATACCACGCTCAAGCACGTGAAGCGGGTGGTCAAGGCACTGGAGGAAGAGTTCCCCAATGCCGAAATCAGTACCCGCAAAGTGGCCCTGGTGTCTGCCATTGGCAGTGATATGAAGGTGCCGGGCATTCTTGCCCGTTCGGTAAAATCACTGGCTGATAATGACATCAGCGTGCTGGCGATCCACCAGTGCATGCGCCAGGTGGATATCCAGTTCGTGGTTGATGAAGACAAATACGACCAGGCGATTGTGGCCCTGCACGGGGCGCTGATTGAACCCCATAACCACGAATATGCCATCGTGGCGGCATCAACCACCGCCGGCTAGGAATTACCCACAGGCGGAACCGGTCGCTTCGTCTGTGGGTAATGGAGGAGTCTTGCCTCCAGATCGGGCGCCCGGTCGGCCGTCTCACAACCTGTGAGGTTTCATGGCCGGGCGTGACCGATCCCTCCCCCACTCATCCTCATTCCTGTGTTCCTGTATTTCGGTTTTCCCCTCGTTGCTGGGGAATCCATGCCTGCCTGATCTGCGTATTCTCAATAAATATCAAACGGGTACCGAGCCATGCAGATACAGAGCCGGCCGGGACCGCTTCCGACGCTGCCCAACGATGGTGAAAGGGATTCCCTGGTCGGGTTGTATTTCAGGGATGCGTCCCGGCATGACCTCCTCAGCGAAACCGATGAACGGCGTCTGGCCAGAAAGCTGATCCGGTCGCTACGGGTGATTCACACCGAGCTGGCATTACCCGAGGACACCCCACAAACCTTGCGGGATGTGGTGGGTAGCCTCGGGGATGCCTGTGCCTTTTCGGCCCGCTGTCGCCGGGCTTATCACCTTGCCCTGGCCTGCCGTCACCGCCTGATTCAGAGCAATCTGAGGCTGGCGGTACATATCGCCCGCCGCTACGGCCATCATGGCATCGCCATGTCGGACCTGATCCAGGACGCCAACGTCGGGCTGATCAAGGCCGTAGAGCGCTACGACCCCGGCAAGGGTTTCCGGTTTTCCACCTACGCTTACTGGTGGATCAGCGAGGAAGTGCGCCGCTGCCTGCAGCGGGGTGTGCGTGTGGTGCATACGCCGGAAAACGTGGTTGAGGAGATCCGCCAGTTGCAGAAGGTATCCATGCGTTTGCATCAATCCCTCGGCCGGGAGCCCACCCAGTCCGAGCTGGCCCGGGAAATGGAGGCCACACCCTCCAGGATTGGCGAACTGAGAGCCCTGGCGGCCCGGGAAGTTTCAACGGATGTACCACTGGTCGAAGATGGATCGGTGACCCTGGCCGACAGTCTTGATGCGGGTGCCGATACCCGCCCGGATCAACCGTTTCGGGCGCGGGACCGGATGATTCGTCTGGAGCGCATGATGGGGGCGTTGTCGGACCGGGAGCGGGATATTCTGACCCGGCGTTACGGGCTTGGCTTGATTGAACCGGAGACCCTGCAAACGATTTCGGAACAGCTGGGTCTCAGCCGGGAGCGTGTGCGACAGATCGAGAAAGGCGCTCTGAGAAAACTGCAGACCCTGTTTGGAACCGATCCTGACGGTGCCTGAATCAGGCACCGTGCAGCAGGAAGAACCAGCCGGCCACCGTTAGCTGGCAAGCCAGTACCACGGTGGTCAGCACCAATCGCATCTTCAGATACCAGGCCGGCCAGTAGCTTCGCATCCAGCGGGCGTCTACCAGATACAGCAACAGGAACGCGACGATGTAGAGCGGGATTTTCTGCGGCGTCTGCAGCAACAGTCCGATACCGGCGGCAACGAAGAACAACTGGCTCAGCAGCATGGTCACCAGGGGCGATTGCGGGTAGGAGCGGTTTTCCAGCTGCATGGCAATGGTCCAGTAGATTCCGCCCATAAAAGCGAGAATACCGGCACTGTAGATATAGAACCACGCCAGAATAGCAACGCTGTTGGCTGGCATCAGAAACAGGCCAGCGGTGCCTAGAATGAATGGAATCAGGCCGGCAATGCCGACGAGAACCGCGAGGCGAGCAACTGAAATCACGACTTCTGCCTCTGTACCTGTATCCGCATGGGTTCAATGTCTGCCGGCGCCATCCCGACCATTTCATGGTACGCCGAGGGATGCACCACCTGGGTTTCGCGAATGGTGTAGCTGGAGAGGGTGTCCTGAATCTGCCAGGCGCTGCGGAACAGCCGGATCTGCCCTTTATGGTCCGACAGTACCTTCATGCCTCCAGGGCCATGCAGACGAGCCATGTACTGTTGGCCCTCCAGAGAGAGGATCTCCAGAAGGTCGATCACCGGTTGTTCCAGGTTTTTGAGTTCGTCGAGGGTAATGCGCACCGTGAAGCTCCCGAAATGATGTGTCAGGGGAACTTACGATCAACCGGCCCGGTAAGATCATTGTGCCAGTTGCCGGCACTCCGTGTGGGCATGGCAGGACACCAGATGATCATTGACCATGCCGGTGGCCTGCATGAAGGCGTAGACGATGGTGGGGCCCACAAAATTAAAGCCTGCTTTCTTCAGGGCCTTGGACATGGCTTCAGATTCCGGCGTGGTGACGGGGACCTCGGCCAGTGTCTGCCACCGGTTCTGGATGGGCCGGCCGTTGACGAATTGCCAGAGAAACTCCGAGAACGAGATGCCCTGATCCCGCAGAGCCAGGAACCCCCGGGCATTGCGGATGATGGAATGGACCTTCAGGCGATTCCGGATAATGCCCGGGTCTGCCAGCAGGCGGGCGATATCGTCCTCATCAAAGCGGACAATCTGCTCCGGGTCAAAGCCGGCGTAGGCCTGCCGGTAGCTTTCCTGCTTGCGAAGGATGGTAATCCAGCTCAAACCGGCTTGCTGTCCGTCCAGGCAGAGCTTTTCGAACAGCGCCTGATCGTCATATTCCGGGCGCCCCCAGACGGTGTCGTGGTAGTGCACGTACAGTGGGTCGGTGCCGCACCAGGGGCAGCGGCCGGTCGTCTGGGGCATGGTGGCCTCGCTAGGGTCGGGCTCTGATCAGCCGGTGAAACAGAGGCTCCCAGGAAACGTCGAGGCTGGAAGCCGGCCCCAGATTGTAGTCATCCGGCGGTGGTTCCAGCAAGGTAATCTCCGGCCAGGTGCTGGTCCTATCCGGATTGCCATCGCAAGGGTAGACCAGGGTAACCAGAAAACCCTCGGCGTACAGGCAACTGGCTTGCCAGTGTCGGTCGGGCTGGTCCCCGTACAGCTCGAAATTCTTCCGTACTTCCAGGGTTTGCAGATTGCCGGCAATGCCCCGCCCGGTCGCTTTAAGCCAGGCTTCTTTCAGGGTCCAGACCTTAAGGAAGCTGAACGCATTGTTCGCCCTCAGCAGCCATTCCTGCTCAACGGGAGTGAACCAGCGTGTCGTCACTCTGGCCCAGTCTGGCCGGCGCTGGCTCGGTTCAAGATCAATCCCCAGCGCCGCCCGACCCGTGGCGCACGCGGACAGCCCCTGGCTGTGGCTCAGCGACAGGTGCCAGCCTTGCGGGCTGGCCGAGGCAACGGGGCGTCCCGGTACCGGGTGACAGCATGTTGGAGCCTCCCCACTGGCGCGGGCCAGAGCCTGACGAATCAGCCATCGACTGGTCAGATATTCCTGGCGTCTGGGCCCTTCCAGACGCGCGAGGGCTTTGCCTTCATCGGCGGTCATCCAGGCCGGGGCCTGGGACAGGTTCCGGTTGATCTGGTGGCACAGCCAGATCGCCGGCCGGTCAGGGTTGCAATCGTTGGATTGTCCAGCCATCGCCTTCTCTCACGTACTCAAATCGATCGTGAAGCCGGCTCGGCCTTCCCTGCCAGAATTCGATTCGCTCCGGAACCACCCGGTACCCACCCCAGAAACTGGGGAGCGGAATTTCTCCGGAACTGAATTTGCGCTTCATCTCCGCGACTTTTTGCTCCAGCAGGCCTCGGGACGTAATGACCTGGCTCTGCTCCGAAACCCAGGCGCCAATCTGGCTGCCCCGGGGCCGGGACGAAAAGTAGCGCAGGGATTCCGCCTTGCTGACCTTTTCGACCGCACCCTGAATACGCACCTGCCGGTTCAGGCCGATCCACGGGAACAGCAGTGCCGCCCGGGGATTCTCCTGCAGCTCCTGAGCCTTGCGGCTGCCGTAGTTGGTGTAGAACACAAAACCCTGGCTGTCGAAATACTTCAGTAGCACGGTTCTGAGATCGGGCATGCCGTCGGCACCGGTGGTGGCCAGTGACATGGCATTGGGCTCCAGAATGCCCGCCGTTCTGGCATCCTCGAACCAGGTCTGGAACTGCTGTACCGGATCCTCGTTCAGGTGTTCCCGATCCAGCCCTTCGCTTTCGAAATCCCGACGCATATCGCCGATATCCATACTGCTCGTCTCCGTTGATCAACACAGGGAGTCATACGTCAGCGGAGCATATCGGGTTCGGTGGTCGCTGTCAGGTTTCGTGTCTGGTCGGGTGAATTCGCTGACAAACACCGCACACGGGCGCTATGCTTGCATCATGGCCGGCCGCGGCGCCGTGGGTAGTTAAAGGGAGAGTCTTGTGGCAGAGAAAGAGGCAGAGAACAGCCAGGTAGCAAGCCAGCGGGTAGTGAGTCGCCGGAAGAGCCATCTGGTCAGGAACCTGCTGATCGCATTGGGCGTGTTGTTGGGTCTGTATGCCCTGGCCGGCTTCCTGGTTCTGCCCTGGTGGCTGGAGCGGTCGTTGCCGGAACAGATGGACCAGCGCATGGGCTGGCAGGCTGAGGTGGAGAGCGTGCGGTTCAATCCGTTTGCCTTCAGCCTGGAAGCAGACGCCTTTTCTGCAAAGGATACGACTGGGGAGCCGGTGACGTCTTTTGATCACCTGCGGGTGAATCTCAGTTTCCTCAGTTTGCTCCGCGGTATCATCGGGTTTGAGGAAATCCGTCTGGTGGAGCCGGACGTTCGCCTGGATTTGCTGCAGGACCATGACATCAATTTTGCCCGGGACTGGCGCAGTGCCAATCCCGAGAAAGAGGACACAACCCGGCCTGAAACCGCTGAGTCGAGTCATCCGCCCAGGTTGTATTTCCAGCAGGTGACCATCGATGGTGGTGAGCTGCTGTTCCGTGACTTCTCCCAGGGTGGCGACCCTGCCGAGTTTCGGGTTGCGCCGCTGGATCTTACCCTGAACGATCTGGCCACCTGGCCCCGGGATGGCAGCGACAGTCAGTATTCCGTGATGGCTGCTCTGGGTGAGCAGGTGATTGAATGGGAGGGGGATCTGAGCGTTACCCCGCTGTACTCCGCAGGCCGGCTCCGGCTTTCAGGGCTTTGTCACGATACCCTCGCCCACTTCCTGGCGCCCTATCTGCCGTGGCAGCTGCGCGATGGTACCGTGACCCTGGAATCCCGTTATGAACTGGCCGGTGGCGATCACTTTGAACTGATCACCTCCGGTGGCAACCTCACTATCAAGCAACTGGCACTGGCGCTTTCGCCCTCCGATGAGCAGCCAGCCCTGGCTACGGAAGCCGTTGCCATTCAGGGCATTGGCTTCGACCTGACGGCCCGGGAGGCAACCGTTGGCATGGTGTCGATCCAGCAACCGTCGCTGGCCGCCACCCGCAATGCCAAGGGGGAGGTGGATTGGCAGTCGTCTCTGGCAACGGCCGGAACCGATCAATCCGAAACCTCGGAGCCGGCGTCTGATTCGGGCGAGCCATTCCGCTGGTCGGTCCAGGGTGTCGAGTTGTCCGGCGGTCAGGTTCGCTGGCGGGATCAGGTGCCGGAAACAGACGCCGAGATTGCCGTCAATAATCTGGCCATTACCATGGGTGGTCTCTCCCACCGCCTGGATGAACCGGTTTCCTACGATATTTCCGCAGAACTCGGCTCCGGTGGCCGGGTGACCGCCATGGGCCAGCTGACTCCAGCGCCGTTTACCTTTGAGGGCGCCTTGTCCGGCAGCGACATCCTGTTGCCCGTTATCCAGCCCTATGTTGCTGATGCCGCAAACCTGGAGCTGGTGGATGGGCGCCTGGGTTTCGATGGCAATCTGGACCTGGATGGCCAGGATGAACCCCTGACCGGCACCTTCAGTGGCACCGCTGAAATTGCCGGGTTGGCCACGCGGCTACCGGGCAATGGCGGGGAGCTGGTGTCCTGGGAGTTGCTGCGCCTGGCCCCGGTGGAGTTCAACCTTAATCCCGCCCGGCTGGAAATCGGCACCGTGACCCTGAACAGCCCGGCGGTTAATGTCATCCGGGCGGCCGACGGACTGCACAATCTGCAGCAGATTATTCAGGATGGCGGGGCCTCCGAGGCAGAAACCAGCCCAACGGAGCCGTCGGAAGTCTCGGAGCCAGGCTTTATTTTCCGCATTGGCGAACTGGTCGTGGAGCAAGGTTCCATGGCCTACACCGACCGCACGCTGGAGCCGCCCTTCAGTACCGCGTTCCAGGAACTCACGGGATCGGTGACCGGCATCAGCAATGTCCCTCCGCAACAGGGGCGGGTGGCGATCAGCGGCCAGCTGGCCGGGGTGGCACCGGTTCGTTTTGACGGAACCCTGGGCGCTTTGGGCACCGAAGAGCCCAGCAACCTGAAACTCACCATGAAAGACATGGCGTTGCCGGTACTGTCGCCCTATTTCGGTCGCTATCTGGGGTATTCGGTGGACAGCGGCAAACTGGAACTGGCGCTGGATTACCAGATAACCGGTACCCGGCTTGAGGCGTCCAACGAAGTGATCCTGGACCGGATGCAACTGGGCTCTGCGGTGGCCAGCGAACAGGCCATTAACGCTCCGGTCAAGCTGGGTCTGGCTCTGCTCACAGATCGTGACGGTGTTATCGAGGTGAATTTGCCCATTCAGGGTGACATGTCAGACCCCGAATTCAGCGTTGGCCAGATTGTCATGCGGGCGTTCGTGAACCTGTTGGTGAAAGCAGCCGCCTCACCGTTCAGTATGCTGGGCTCGCTGGCGGAAATGGCAGGCTTCAGCAGCGAAGAGCTGGGCCAGGTCAGCTTTGTCCCCGGTAGTGTGCAACTGGCGGATAACGAGGCCGAGAAACTGTCCGCGCTGGCCCAGGCGTTAAGGGAACGCCCGGAGCTTCTGCTCAATATCCGTGGTGCTGTTGCCCCTGAGGCCGATGCCCTGGCATTGCTGAAGGCGCAGATGCAGGCCCGCGGTGAGGCCGTTACCGGCGAAGCCTGGGAGCAGGCGCAGCAGGCCTGGCGCGATGGCGAGCGCAGCCTGCCCCCGGAAGCGCTTGGAAGCCTGGCCTCGGAGCGAGGGGTAACGGTTCGTCAGGTGCTGACGGCGACGCATGAGGTGTCGGACAGCCAGCTGTTCCTGCTGGATCCGGCCCGTGATGCGCCGGTAGATGACCAGGGCAACGTGATGGTCCGGTTTACCCTGGACGTTCGTTGAATCGGAATACACGGAGTTCCCCAGCCATGACCGATAGCCCGGGCCGAAAGGCCAGCCATTTCTTTGCCTATGTGTCGCGCCTGCGCTGGATCAAACGCTGGGGCCTGATGCGCAACGCTATTGATGAAAACGTGGCCACCCATTCCTGGGAGGTGGCTACCGTTGCCCACGCCCTGGCGCTTATTCGCAACCGGCATTTTGCCGGAACGGTGAACGCAGACCGTGTTGCTGCAGCGGCTCTCTATCACGATGCCACCGAAGTGATCACCGGGGATATGCCCACCCCGGTGAAATACCATTCCCGGGTGATGCGGGAGGCGTTCGGTGACATCGAACATAAGGCCGAAGCTGAATTGCTGGCGCTGTTGCCGGAAGACCTGCGGGAGGATTTTTCGCCCTATGTGCGGGAATCCCGACTGGGGCCGGAAGAAAAGGAACTGATCAAGGCGGCGGACCGTCTCTCGGCCTGGCTGAAATGTCGTGCCGAACTGCGTGCCGGCAATCCGGAGTTCGGCCCCGCGGAGCAGCAGATCCGGGCACGCCTGGAAGCGGACGGCCTGCCGGAAGTGCAGTACTTCCTGGAGGTGTTTGCACCCGGGTATGACCAGCCCCTGGATAACCTGCTGGGTTGATTGGAGGACTGGCTCTGGTGCCGGGCTCGCCAGGGGTCCAGTGCCATAGGTTTGCCTCTGGTGGCTCTCTAAAGTGGCGAATAACGAAAGCGCTGCTTTACTGAAAGACCACAACAAGAGGTTCCCGCCATGAAAGATCTGAACAACAAGGTGGCTGTCGTCACCGGTGCTGGCTCTGGTATCGGCCGATCCCTGGCCAAATCCCTCGCGGCCCGGGGCTGTCGGCTGGCTCTTTCCGATGTTAACGAGGCGGGGCTGGCGGAAACCGCAGCCAGCCTGGGCGGCGCCGAGGTAAAAACCTACCGCCTGGATGTCTCCGACCGGGACGCTATCTACGCCCACGCCGCGCAGGTCCGCAAGGAATTTGGTCAGGTTAACCTGATTATCAACAACGCCGGTGTGGCCCTCTCTGCCACGGTGCGGGAAATGACCGACGCCGATTTCAAGTGGGTGATGGACATTGATTTCTGGGGCGTTGCCCACGGTACCCGGGCGTTTCTGCCGTACCTGATTGAATCCGGCGATGGTCATGTGGTGAACATCTCCAGTGTGTTTGGCCTGATCGGAGTGCCCAAGCAAAGCGCCTACAATGCTGCCAAGTTTGCGGTGCGTGGGTTTACCGAGTCCCTGCGCCAGGAAATGAAACTGGAGAATCAGCCGGTTCAGGTCAGCTGTGTGCACCCTGGTGGCATCCGCACCAACATTGCCAATGCCGCGCGCATGGGCAAATCCGAAAACGCCGAGGCCCAGCGCAAGGGCTTCGACAAGCTGGCCATGACCACTCCGGACAAGGCGGCTGAAATTATTGTCAAAGGCATCCTCAAAAACGAATCCCGTATTCTGGTGGGGCCGGATGCCTGGGGCATTGACGCCATCAATCGGTTGCTGGGCTCGGCCTATCAACCGTTGGTGGAGCGGTTCTCCCGCAAGAACCTGTATATCTGAGGGCTCGCGGTAACCTGATCTCCGTTGGCTGGTTGTTTTACAGCCAGCGGAGACCGACTATACTCTCTGGTTGATCCAGGGAAGAGTCAGCATGAATACGTCAAAGCATCCGGATCTGGGGACGGCATTGGAACAAAGCCGCTCAGGACTCCGGGATAACCACCGTCGCTCGCTTACCAGGCTGTTGTTTCTGGTGACTGGCTCTGCGCTGGTCGTTTTTTCCTGTCTGCAATTTTTCAACGGTTATCCATGGGTGGCGCTGGTCGAGCTGTTGGCCAGTGGGCTGCTGTTCTACGGCGTTTTTTGTCTGAAAACCACGGCTCACCTGCAACAGTGGATCTACGCCTATCTGGTGTCGCTGTTTTCGTTTTTCATCGTCATCTTGCTGTTGCCAGAGGCCTCCATTGCGGCTTTTGTCTGGGTTCTGATGATGCCGGTTCTGGCCTACCTTCTGCTCGGCAAGCACGAGGGCATGATCCTGAGTGTGCCCTTTATGCTGGTGGGCGGGGTGGTTTACTACTTCTTCCTCGGTGATGTGGGTTCTGCCCACCGGATGATCGATCTGCTCAACATGGTTCTGTGCGGTGCCCTGATGCAGGTGTTCATGCACATGTACGAGGTGCGTCGGGAAGAGGCTGAGCAACGGTTGTTCGACATGGCACAGACCGATGCCCTGACCGGCCTGGCCAATCGCTCCAATTTCCAGTCAACACTGGCCCGCACTATTGCCGAGTGTGAGCGCAGCGGAACCGATTTTGCTCTGGTGATTATGGACATCGACCACTTCAAACTGGTCAACGATACCCTCGGCCACGATGCCGGTGACTACGTATTGAGGAGCATCGGGCAGTGCCTGACCGAGCGTCTGCGCACGACCGACTTTGTTGGCCGGCTGGGCGGCGAGGAATTTGGCCTGATTCTGAGGGATGCAAAGCCCGGCGATGCCTTTGAACTGATGGACGAGTTGCGGGAGCGCATTGCCCGGCGGGAGCTGAAATACGGCGAAGCGGGTATCCGCGTGACCGCCTCCTTTGGTATTGCCCAGTGGCCGGAGCATGGCAGGGAGGCGGAAACGCTGTTCTGTGTGGCAGATCGCTGTCTCTACAGCGGCAAGCGGGCAGGCCGGAACCGTGTGGCGCCCGCCGGTGCCGGACAGCCTCCGAAATCCGTCGGTTCGATGGCTGGAGGTCTCGGTTGATTCGGGTATCCTAGCGAATACACCCGGAAGCAAGGCCGAGGATACCGCCAACCATGTGTGAACTGCTGGCCATGAGCGCCAACACCCCGACCGATCTCTGTTTCAGCTTTACCGGTCTGACCCGTCGTGGCGGTGACACTGGCCCACACAAGGATGGCTGGGGCGTCGCTTTCTACGAAGGTAAAGGGGTACGCTGTTTTCACGATGCCGACGCCAGTGCCTCCTCGCGCATTGCCGAAGTGGTGCAAACCCACCCCATCAAGAGTGAAGTGGCCATCTGCCACATTCGTCAGGCCAATGTGGGTGATATCTGCCTGGCCAACACCCACCCGTTTATCCGCGAGCTCTGGGGCCGCTACTGGGTCTTCGCCCATAATGGTCAGCTTTCGGAGTTTTCCGCGGCGCCCGGCTTCTACGAGGCCGTTGGCAGCACCGACAGCGAAGCCCTGTTCTGCGATATCCTGAACCACCTGCGCAGTCATTGCGATCGAGACACTGCCACCGAGCAGGTGGTGGAACGGCTGGTTCAGCTGTCCCGGAACTACGCCCGCCAGGGGGTATTCAACCTGCTGCTAAGCAACGGCGACTGGCTGTTTACCTTTTGCACCACCAAGATGGCCAGTATTACCCGGCGGGCGCCGTTCGGCCCCGCCCGCCTCAAGGATGCCGACGTTACCGTGGATTTTGAATCGGAAACCACACCCAACGACATTGTCAGCGTCATCGTGACCGAACCCCTCACCAGCGACGAAACTTGGGATATTTACAAGCCGGGTGAATGGCGTTTGTGGCGACGGGGCGTTGTGGTGATGCAGGGCTCGGAATTGTGACCCAGTTCCGGTGGGGCGCCAGGCACTCAACCCTTTGACCGATGGCCGGCCGAGGCACGGCCTTTAGCATTTGTTCTGAACACAGGAAAGCGGTATCAGAACAACAAAGGGAATGACCCATGCCTGCCTCTCATCTGTCTGCGGCGGTGGCCCCGGCTGCCGATGACCGGAATATCAACTCGAGTGTGCCGGACCCCGGGCGTTGCCATGAACGCACCGCCGAGCACCTGATCCGTCTGCACGGGAGCCAGTCCAGCAGCTATTTTGCCTTGCAGCCGGATTGCCGGCACTTTCTCAGCCCCGGTCTCGGGCTGGTACCGTATGTTCCGGTAAAGGTGTTGGGGCAGCGGGTAAACGTGGTGCCCACAAGACCCCTGGCGGGAGCACAGAGTATGGGCCGGCTACTGCAGGCGTTCGAGCAGAGTGTGCCCGGCCCCTCACTGTATGTCGGCGTCGATCAGTCGCTCCTGGGGCCGTTGGGCGAGCTTGGTTACGATGCCACGGTGATGGGTACGGAGTTCTCGGTTGATCTGACGAGGTTCTCGCTTCGTGGCAAGGCGATGAAGCAGCTGCGCCATGCCCGCAATCTGGACAGGCGGTGTCGAATCGAGGTGCGGGAGCAATGTGGAGATGAGGTGAACTGGCACAAGGTGGCGGGTATCTCGGAGCGCTGGCGCCTGGGCAAGGCGGTCAAGGAACGGGAACTGGGTTTGCTCACGCGGCCACCGGTGTTTGCAGACGAATGGGGAGTGCGCAAGTTCTACGCCTATGTGGAGGGTGAGCTGGCCGGATACGTGTTCTTTGATCCTTGGTACCGTCACCATGAACTGGCGGGCTATTGCGCCAATATTCTGCGGGCGCCGCCGGAAATGAACCGGCTCGGCGTACTCGACCACATTATTCTGCAGGCGGCCAGTCAGTTTCGTGAGGAAGGCGTGCCGGAGCTGTCGCTGGGCATTGCGCCCCTGCACGGCGTCCGCCACTGCCCGGGTGACCGGCCGGGCCTGCGCCGCCTTCAGAATATCCTGTATCGCTATGGGAATCGCCTTTACGCCTTCCAACCTCTGGCGTACCACAAATCACGCTACCGTGGCCGGGAAACTCCCTGGTTTGTCTGTGCCCGGGAACTGGGCAGTACCCGACTGGTTGCCACGCTGATGAAGGGCACGGGTCTGCTCGCACTGCCATGACCCGGATTTCTGAACAGGCCTCCCAGTTTGGAGTGCCGGGGCTGGTTGATAACACCGGCACTGACTATGCTGAAGCTCATTTGCCAACGGTAGTGAGCTCCATGGTTGCCGAAACCAAATTAACCCGTCCCGGGCTGCCTTCAGGCTTGTTGCTTGAGCCCTCACGGTTGCAGGCCCTTGATTGTATTGAACAGGTGCCGTTTGTACTGGTGTCGGCACCGGCCGGTTTCGGCAAAACCACATTGGTCAGTCAGTGGCTGGAACAGGAAAAACCGGTGCATGCCTGGTTGACGCTGGACCATAGGGATAACGCGCCGGCCCTGTTCTGGAATGCCGTGGCCAGCGCCCTGGCGCGGGTGAACCCACGATTTGCCATTCGCGAGAGCACCTTGTTAGCCGCGCTGGAACCGGGTGCCGCTGTTGACCCGGTGACCATGCTGATCAACCGCCTGGCGGATTATTCCCGAACCTGGCAGGCACCCAGCCGCCTGGTTCTGGTGCTGGATGATTTTCACCTGCTTGACCAGCAAGTACTACTGGAGCAGATCCGGCGCTTTATCGACTTTGCTCCGGGTTTTTTGCGCATTGTCTGTATCTCGAGGCTGGATCCCCCTATTCGCACCGCGCAGTTACTGGCTCGGCAACAGATGGTTCGGCTGGGGCCGGAGGTGCTCCGTTTTGATCTGGCGTTGACGCGAAAATTCGTCCAGGCCCGCCGGGCTGATCTCTCCGAAGAACAGATGTTGCAGTTGCATCAGCGCACCGGCGGCTGGCCAGCGGCGTTGCAGCTCTCGGCGTTGTCGGAAAACCCGTTAAGCCATGTACCCGGGCCTGGTCAGAGAGCCCTGAGTGACTATCTGCTGGAGGAAGTGTTCGCTGGCCTGGAGCCCGGGCTACAGCAATTTCTCCAGGATATGAGCCTGCTCCCTCTTTTCTCACATGAGGTTGCTGATGAAGCCCGGAATGGTAGCGATGCAGCGGACTGGATCGCAGTCATGCGCGAACGCAATCTGCTGTTCCAGAGTTACGGAGAGGGTCACTACTGGTATCGCCTGCATGATCTGCTGATCGACTGGCTTCAGGCGCAGGATCGGGAGCCTGAAGGGGAAAGCTCCATACGAATCAGGGCGGCCGAGGCATTCCGCCAGCGGGGCCTGATTGTGGAGGCCCTTGAGCTTTTTCTGGCCGAAGGCTGCTATGACCAGGCGGAAGCCCTGGTACCGTTGCTGTTGCAGGCGGAGGACCTGAGCGGCTACCGGTCACTGCCTTCGCGCTTCCCGGACAGTGTTCGGATGTGTTCTCCCGCGCTGCTTCTGCTGCAGGCGCTGTTTGCCTTCATGGATGGTCAGTACGGAGCAGTGCTTGAGCATCTGGCCGCGGCCGACCGGCTTCTGCAGTCGACAGACCCGTCACCGGACACCGAGGCTCTGCAGTTTGTCTCCATGTTGTTGGGCTGGCCCTCGGCACGGTTTGCCGGCCACCGTGCAGAGGCCGAGCAGTCCCTGACTCAGATACAGGCCCGGTTGGCCAGCGCTCCAGTCGGCCTGCAACACTGGGGGCTGTATACCCTCGGTACTGAAGCCTTTATGGAGGCACGATTGGGGCCGGCGCGCACCTTGTTGACCGATGCGCTGGCAGGGGCCCTGAAGAGTGGCGATAACCCCTGTGCCCTGCGCTGTCTGGTCATGCTGGTTCCGGTTCTGGTGCAGGGCGGTCGCATTGGCGATGCCCGCCGCTGCTATGAACAGACCCGGTTGAAGCTTGTCAACGGGCCCGTGAGTAAGGAGCAGGTTTGCCTTCTGGCCTATCTGGAGGGCTTGTTGGCGCTGGAGCATCATGATCTTGCATACGCCGCAAAACGGCTGGGCGAGGCCGGTCTGATTGCCGACCAGCATCTGACGCCGCTGGATCAGCTTTACCTGGCGTTTGAGCGGTTTCGCCTGGGCATGGTTTTGCGAGACTCCGAACTCTGGCAGCAGGAACTCAGCCGGATTGAGCAGTTGCACCAGGTTATGGGCCAGTTGCGCTGGCACCATAACATTCCGCGCCCGGAGGTACTGGAGGCGTTGGCGCGATTGACGGAGGGTAACGCCTTCCCTTTGATTCTATGGGCCCAGAGCGATCCGGAACCGGTTGTAGGTAATCGCTTTTGTACCCTGAACGAAACCTTGTTGAAACTGATCGGTCAGTTGCTGGCGGCGTCGCCGGTGGCCCGGGAACTGGCAGCCCTGCGAACTGAGGCGGAAGAGGCGGGGTTGCTTCAGCTGGTGTGTCGTCTTGATCTGGTCAGTCTGATGGTTCAGGCCTTCGGGGATCAGGATCCTGAGGGAGCGGTGAAAAAGCTCGATGCACTGTTGGCGCTCTGGGTGCCCCGTGGTCTGGTGCGCCCCTTTGTGGATGCGGATCCCCGGCTGGATAGTCTGCTCGACGCCTGTATTACCCGCGGCTGGTCGGAAGTGGAAGCCAGCCGGATACTGGCTCTCCGGCAGGCCCGGATGGAGCCGGAAGCCGAAACCTGCGCCCGCACCCCGGAAGTCGCTGGTCCTGATGAACCGTTAAGTGATCGGGAACAGGGGGTGTTGGATCTGCTGGCAGAGGGACTCAGTAACAAGGCCATCAGCAAACAGCTCGGCATCTCAGTGGCGACGGTAAAGTCACATTTGAGCAATATCTACGGCAAGCTTCAGGCCGAGAACCGGATGCAAGCGGTTGCTCGCGCCCGGGAACTCGGCCTGATGTCATAGAGCGGGTGCACGATTACTGCAGCGTGCGCCGATTGCCGTTCTTGTACTGGGGCGCGATGTAGTCCTGGATCTGTTCCTTGAAACGACCGATCAGCTCACTGTTGTCCTTGTCCCAGGGATGGAAGCCGGGCTTGAAGTACTCCAGCCAGGTCGGGATCAGACTGGAGAAGGCGCCGTTTTTGCCCCACATGCGCCACATACCTTTGGCGGCGTCCTTAACGGAGAAATGGCTGCGGTCCTTCAGGGCCATGCGGCCGGTATACCAGGTGCCGACAATACCCAGGGCTACGGTACTGAAGACCTGGTAAAACGCCCGCTCGGTGTAGGTACCGCCAGCCTGGAGGAAAACGTCATAAGCAACGGCCTTATGCTCGGTTTCCTCAATGGCGTGCCACACCCACAGCGGGCGCATGGATTCGTGCATGTCTTCGCGTATATCGTCACGCTCCAGCAGCATGTCGGCCATCATGGCTGTGATGTGCTCCAGGGCGCAGGTAATGGCCAGCTGGCGGCGTTTGGGCAGCTTCCGTGCCACGTCCAGAATCACTTTCAGATCCCGCTCCATCTCTTCTACCGGCATGCCCTGGTCGCGGACATGCTGGTTCATGGCGATGTGCTCGAGCGAGTGCATGGCTTCCTGGCCGATGAAACCGCGCACGTCCTCTTTCAGCTTCTTGTCCTGGATCTGGTCTCGAAACGCCCGGACCGAGTCCACAAAAAACTGCTCACCCTCGGGAAACAAAACAGACAGGGCGTTCATGGTATGACTGATCAGATAGTTGTTATCCACCCAGTATCTGGGGACTTGTTCGCCAAACTCGAAACCCATGCGCTGGGGTTTGATGGAGACATTGTCCGGGGTATGGGAGGCCTTGCCCGGTTTGTTCGTTTGTGTGGTGGTCAGCATGGTTCTACTCCTTTGCGACGGAACGCTTTGGCTGATGTCATGAAGCCAGTGTGGCGGAGTCAATCCGGATACTGAATGCGCGAAGGGGACGGGCATCGTCCACAATGGGACAGGGGATTGGCCCGGGCGACAGCGGAGTCGGGGCAGCGGGCCCCACTGTGGCGGCAATCCGGTTCTGATAGAGTCAGAAACACGATAAATATCAATCAGGGACACACTATGGCAGGTACCGGTGCAGACAACGAGCGGCAAATGTTGGGGTTGTTCCTGGTGCCCGGGGTGTACCTGCGGGTACTGGCTGAAACCGTTCGTCAACTGGGTTACAACGACCGCCAGCTTTATCAGGGCCTGGATTTCACACATGAGGACCTGAAAGCCAACGACAGTCGGGTTTTCGTCACTGACGCCACTCTGATGGCGCAGCGCGCGCTCGAGGTGGCGGGCAAAGATGGCCTGAGCTTTATACTGGCGAGAGAGTTGCGGCTGACCATCCATGGCACCCTGGGCTTCGCCGCGCTCACCAGCCCGACCTTTGAGGGTGCGTTGGACTCTGTCCGTCGTTATCTTCAGCTGCGGGCGCCCTTTTTGAGCATGAAACAGTCCATAGCCGGTGACAAGGTGCTGGTTCAGCTGTGCGCGGAGTTTGCGTTGCCGCCTATCTCCGAGTTTCTGGCCGAGACGGTCAGCGCCACGTTGATTCTGCTCACTGAACAACTACTCGACCGGAGCGATGCCGAGGCCCGGGGTTTTGCCCTGGAAGAGGGTAAATTACCGGGCGTGTCGGTACACCTGCGGGGCCCTGAGCCTGCCTATTACCGGCGGTTTGCCGCCCAGTTGCCGGTCCGTTTCGAGTTTGGCCAGCCCGAGGAAATGCTGATTTTCCCCCGCAAGCTGCTGGACGTGCGCATGCGTCTGGCGGATGCTGAAGCCTCCCGGATGGCCCGGGACCAGTGTGAATTCGAGTTGCAGAAGGCGCTCAAGGAGCAGGGCGACATCGTGCTGGCGATTCGCAATATGCTGCGGATGACCCCAGGCCCCTTGCCCTCCCTGGAGGCCATGGCCGAGCGCTTCTGCGTGTCTTCCCGCACCCTGAAGCGGCGGTTGGCGGACCGGGACACCAGTTATCGGGAGATTGTCGAGGCCGTGCTGAAAGATCGGGCCATCCAGTTGCTGCGCTACACCAATCAGTCAGTCAGTGAGATTGCCTATGAACTGGGCTATGCCGATCTGTCCAATTTCAGCCGTGCGTTCCGCAAGTGGACGGGTAAATCCGCCAGTGAGTTTCGCGAGGACGGGCCGGACCCGGCACCGGATCTGGGGCCCTGAGTGCCGTTTGTGATTCCAGCGTTCGCCCCCATATTGATCTGATCAGGCGTCCGTTTTGCGTCTGTGGTGACACACCAAATCCAACTGTGAACAGGAAGAACGCCGCAATGATCGAAAGACCCGACACCCACAGCAAGCTGATCGGCTACCTGCTCTGGATATTCGGATTCCTGGGTTCGCACCGTTTCTATTACGGCAAGCCGGTGACCGGCACCATCTGGTTCTTTACTCTGGGGCTGCTGTTTATCGGCTGGATTATTGATTTGTTCCTGATTCCGGCTATGGACAAGGAAGCTGATTACCGGTTCCAGGATGGCCAGATCAGCTACAACATCGGCTGGATACTGCTGACCTTCCTGGGGGTTTTCGGGGTGCACCGGATGTACATGGGCAAATGGCTCACCGGCATCCTGTACCTGCTCACCGGCGGCCTGTTTTTCATCGGTGTGCTGTACGATTTCTGGACCCTGAACAGCCAGATTTCCGAGCGTAACCGGGCCGATCAGCTGGCCTGATTACAGACCGGCGTTGCGCTCCAGCTCTGCCAGACCCTGTTCCAGGTAGTCCAGCATCCGTTGCAGGCTGGGCAGGGTCCGGCGACAGCCAATCAGGCCGAACTCCACCTGGTCGTTATAGCTGGTCAGTGTCATGTTCAGGGCCAGCCTGTCCATATCGATAGACACCGGATACATGCCTTCCAGTTTCGCCCCGTTCCAGTACAGGGGCCTGGATGGCCCGGGGACATTGGAAATCACCACATTGAAGGTCTGCCACTTGGGCGCCAGCCCGGTCAGCAGGTGGAAGGCGGCCGGCGCCAGGGTCAGGGCCGTGTAGTTGACGATTTCCTCCGGGCTCATATGCCGGTAGCGCTGCTTGGCCTCTTCCATGCCGTGGTGAATTTTTAACAGTCGTTCGCCGGCGTCCTGCACATCGGTGTGAAGGCTCGCCAGGATGACGCCTACCTGGTTGCCGCCGGAGCTGTCGTCCCGGCGTAGCGACACCGGCACAAAGGCCACCAGTGGTTTCTCCGGCAAGGCATCCTGATTCATCAGATAGGTACGCAGAGCCGCTGCGCACATGGCAGTCACGACATCGTTGACCGTGGTGCCGTAGGCCTCGCATACGGCGCGAATCCGTTTCAGGCACCAGGACTGAGCGGCGAATCGACGGGAACCGGTGATTTTCTGGTTCAGCATGCAGCGCGGGGCATGGAAAATGGAGTCGTAGGCCGGATCCTTCCGGGCCTGATTGATGGTTTTCAGTAGCTCCTTTGCCACAGTGGGAATGGTGCCGAGCTGGCGGCCCGAAAGCCCCAGCAAATGGGTGACACTGCGCCAGAGGGAGTGTCCGTCCGACTCACCCCTATCCCGTGACAGGCAAGGCAGATCCCAGATTGGCGGCATGCCGTGTTCGTCCGGGTTTTCACTCAGCATCCGGGTGGCCATGCGCATGGCCGAGACACCGTCCACCAGGGAATGGTGAACCTTGGTGTAGAGCGCAAACTGCCGGTCTTTCAGGCCCTCGATCAGGTGCACCTCCCACATGGGGCGCTCCCGGTCCATCAGGTGCGAATGCTCCGCCGATACGAACGACAGCAGCTCCCGAATACGCCCGGGTGTGGGCAGCGCCTCGAAGCGGAAATGATGCTCAAGGTCCAGGTGCTCATCCTCCACCCATACCGGCTGGCCCAGGCGATAGCTCAGGCGCTGGTTAAAGGGGGCGGTCACCTCCGTCTTCTGCCGAAGCTGGTCTGCCAGCTGCGCGACATAGTCGTCCGGCGCGCCTTCGGGGAAGGAAAACAGCTGGAGGCCGCCCACATGCATGGGCTGCTGGCGTTTTTCCAGCCAGAGAAAGAGCTGGTCAGTGGGATTCAGGGGCGTCACGGGGCAATCCTTGTTCTTGGTTTATGCCCCGATACTACCCCACTCCGAGCGGGTAAAAATTGGCTTTGGTAACAGCACCACCAAAAAGCCCGGCGAAAAGGCTATTGCGCGTCTCCACGCAGCGCTTTGACCTTTTCTTCCAGACGCTCGGCACTGGCCTCGTGGGGCGAGACCGGGAGACCAGCCAGCAGGTGAATCCGGGACCAGAACCGCCGTGGCCAATGGCTGAAGGCCGGCCCGCCACAATGGCTGAAAAAGCTGCCCCAGAGGCCGCGCAGTGCCATTGGCACCACCGGTACCGGTCGCCGGGCCAGAATCATGTCGACACCGGGCTTGAAGGTATCGACTTCGCCGTCTTTGGTGAGTTTGCCTTCCGGGAAAATACACACCACATGGCCGGCTGCGAGTTCTTCATCAATGCGGTCGAAAGCGGCTTCGTAAATCTCCGGCACCTTCGATTTCGGACCAATGGGGATAGCCTTGGCCAGGCGGAAGAAACCGCCCATGACCGGTGTCGCGAAAATGTTGTGATCCATCACGAATCGGACGGGTCGCCGCACCGCGCCGGCGATCACCAGGGCATCCATGTAGGAGACGTGGTTGCACACCAGCAGCACGGGGCCCTGCTCGGGTATACGGTCCAGGTTGTGGTGCGTGACCCGATAAATCGTGTGGGACAGGACCCAGATGACAAAGCGCAGGGCAAAGTCCGGTACCTGCTGGTACACGTAGGCCGCCACCATCAGGTTCATGATCGACAGCACCAGGAAGAACTCGGGAATGGTGAGTCCGAACAGGCCGAGCATGAGCATGCCCAGCAGCGCGCTGACCACCATAAACAGGGCGTTGAAAATATTCAGGGCGGCGATCACGCGGGCCCGGATGGCCGGTGGTGTTTCCTGCTGGACATAAGCATACAGCGGCACGATAAACAGGCCGCCAAAGATACCAATGGCCAACAGGTCAATGGCCACCTGGCGATAATGGGGATCGGTTATGATCAGCCACCAGTCTGAGGGAATTGGCTGCTCCGGCATATTGAAGAACAGATCGATGCCGAAGAAACTCAGGCCAATGGAGCCGATGGGTACGATCCCCAGTTCAATCTTGTGGCCGGACAGCCGCTCGCAGGCAATGGAGCCGGCGGCGATGCCGATGGTGAAAATCGCCAGCAGTAAGGTGACGACCGTTTCGTCCCCCATCAGGTGAGTCTTGGCGAAGTTCGGAAACTGGGTCAGATAGGCGGCACCCAGAAACCAGAACCAGGATATCGCCATGATGCTCAGGAATACATTGTGATTGTCCCGGGCAATGGCCATCAGTTTCCAGGTTTCCTGCAGCGGCCGGAAACGAATACGCAGATCCGGCGCTGCTGCCTCGGCTCTGGGAATCCGCCAGGCGGCCACCAAGCCAATCACCGCCAGCACCGCAACGGCGATGGCAATCACGGGGCCGGGAGCCGCAGCTTTCATCATCACGCCGGCCATCAGGGTACCCACCAGGATGGCCACAAAGGTGCCCATCTCTACCAGCGCGTTACCACCCACCAGCTCGGATTCTTTCAGGGCCTGGGGCAGGATCGCGTACTTCACCGGCCCGAAAAACGCGGATTGCACGCCGGTGAGAAACAGCAGAAGGAACAACACCTCGTGCCAGCCAAACCAGAGCCCGACCGCGGCAATGCCCATGATCACCACCTCGGCGAATTTGATCCAGCGGATAACCGTGGATTTCTCGTACCGGTCCGCCACCTGGCCGGCAATGGCGGAGAACAGGAAAAACGGCAGGATAAACAGCATCGCGGCCAGATTGACCACCACATCCGACGACAGGCCAAACAGGCCCCCGGCGCTATAGGTCACCAGCAGCAACAAGGCATTCTTGAACAGGTTGTCGTTGAAGGCACCGGCAAACTGGGTGACAAAGAATGGCAGGAACCGTCGCTCGGATAGTAGGCGAAACTGACTGTGATCTTCCATAACCTGAGGCTCTCCCTATGGGGTTCGCCGCAGACTATACGGCGCCCGGGAGGTGGTCAAGCGCGGCTGTTGTGCGCATACTGGATGCAGGATTGTGTTCCCAACCCAATGTTCTGGATGATGTGGAGTCTTGCCTATGGATGTTCAGCAGGCTGTTGTGTCACGCTGCTCGGTGCGGGACTTTCTGGATACCCCGGTGCCTGAAGCCACGCTTCGAACGGTAATCGAAACGGCGACCCGGTCGCCATCCGGAGGCAACCTGCAACCCTGGCATCTGCACGTCGTCACCGGCGATGCTCTGGCCCGACTCAAAGCCTTGATGCAGGAGAGGGTCAGCAAAGGTTTCAACGAAGTGCCGGAATACGAAATCTACCCACCAAAACTGCAATCGCCCTACCGCGACCGCCGGTTCGAAATCGGCGAACTCATGTACTGCCGGCTCGACATCCCTAGGGAAGACAAAGCCGCCCGCTTCGAATGGTTCAAACGCAACTTCGAATTCTTCGGCGCTCCGGTCGGCCTGTTCTGCACCGTCGACGACAACATGGGCCCGCCCCAGTGGTCCGATCTGGGCATGATCCTGCAAACCATCATGCTGTTGCTACGCGCCGAAGGCCTCGACAGCTGCGCCCAGGAATCCTGGTCGGTGTACCCGAAAACCATCAGCGAATTCCTGGACTTGCCTGAACACCGCAAAGTCTTCGCCGGCATGGCCATCGGCTACGCCAACCCCGACAGCCCGGTGAACCAGCTCACCAGCCCAAGGGCACCGCTGTCGGAGAACGTCGAGTTTATCAGCTGACAGGCGAACCTCAGGCGGCAACCGATGCCGCCTGAGCCACCGGCACTTCCAGCCGGATCCGGTTGCCGTCCAGCAACACCGGATAGACCTTCACCTGCGCGCTCTCGTCTTCCAGACATTGCCCGCTGCGCAGGCTGAAATGCTGCTTGTACAACGGTGACGCCACCACCGGCTCACCGTTGATATCCCCGGTAATGCCTCGGGCCAACACGTTCGCGCCACTGAACGGATCGGTATGGCTGATGGCAAACAATGCCGGCAGGCGGTGTGGCAGATAAAACACCGCCACCGGCCCGTCGTCGGTCCAAACCGCAATACCGGAATCAGCTACCAGATCGTCCACGGTGCACACTGCTTCCCAACAAGTCCGAGCTTTCATAGCAAAGTCTCCAAATTCCAAGGTCGTTAAGTTTCCTATCCCACAGATGTTTGTGAGCGTGGGAGCCGGATTCATTTTCTGGCAGGAAAAAAGATGTCTGAGCAAAGCGAGTTATTTTTTCCAGAAGAAAATTACCCCGGCCCCCGTGCTCCGCCCCAAAACCAGAAGGCTACGAAGAAACCGCCTCCAGTTCCGGCCTACGCTGCCCCCGCTCCGAAGTCCAACGCTGCACCGGATCCTTCTGTTCCGGCGCATTCACAAACTCCCGGAACCGCTTACGCTTCTCCGGATCCTCCACGGCGGTCCTCCACTCGCACTGATAGGTATCCACCAGATCCGCCATATGCTGCTCCAGCTCCTCGCCAATGCCGAGGCTGTCCTCCAGCACCACCTGCTTCAGATACTCCAGGCCACCTTCCAGATTCTCCATCCAGACCGACGTCCGCTGCAGCCGGTCCGCCGTGCGCACATAGAACATCACCACCCGGTCGATGGTGCGGATCAGCTCCTCATCCGACAGATCGGTGGCAAACAGATCCGCATGCCGCGGCCGCATCCCGCCATTGCCACACACATACAGGTTCCAGCCCTTCTCCGTGGCAATTACCCCGAAATCCTTGCTCTGGGCCTCCGCGCATTCACGGGTGCAGCCGGACACCGCCATCTTCACCTTGTGCGGCGCTCGCAGGCCCTTGTAGCGGTTCTCCAGGGTAATCGCCATGCCCACGCTGTCCTGCACGCCGTAGCGGCACCAGGTGCTGCCCACGCAGGACTTCACCGTGCGCAGGGACTTGCCGTAGGCGTGGCCGGTCTCAAAACCGGCGGCGATCAGCTTCTCCCAGATCTCCGGCAGCTCGCTCAGGGTGGCGCCGAACAGATCCACACGCTGGCCGCCGGTGATCTTGGTGTACAGGTTGTACTCCCTGGCCACCTCGCCCAGCACAATCAGCTTGTCCGGAGTAATTTCACCGCCGGGAATGCGCGGCACAATCGAGTAAGTGCCGTTCTTTTGCATGTTGGCCATGAAGGTGTCGTTGGTGTCCTGCAGGGGTACGTGGTCGGTGGCCAGAATGTGCTCGTTCCAGCAAGTGGCCAGAATGGAGCCCACCGTTGGTTTGCAGATGTCACAGCCCTGGCCCTTGCCGTATTGTTTGAGCAGGCCCCGGAAGGTGCGGATACCGTTCACCTTCACCAGATGAAACAGTTCCTGTCGGGTGTAGGGGAAATGTTCGCAAAGGTCGGTACACACCTCCACGCCGCGCTTTTCCAGCTCGCTGTCCACCACCTTCTTCAGTAAAGCCGCACAGCCACCGCAGCCGGTACTGGCCCTTGTTTCAGTCTTGACGCCGCCCAGGTCGGAGCAACCGGCGTCAATGGCACCGCAGATATCGCCCTTGGTGACGTTGTGGCAGGAACAGATGGAGGCTGTGTCCGGCAGGGCGTCGGCCCCCAGGGCAGGCGCGCCACCTTCGCTTTCCGGCAGAATCAGCGCCTCCGGGTTGGCTGGCAGCTCAATGCCATTGAGGGCGTACTGCAGCAGGGTATCGTAAGGGCCGTTGTCGCCTACCAGAATGGCGCCCAGCAGAGTCTTACCGTCCTGGCTCACCACCATGCGCCGGTAGTGGCCGGCCTGCTCATCGTGAAAACGGATATTGCGTGCACCCGGGGTCTGGCCGTGGGCATCGCCGATGGAGCCCACATCCACCCCCAGCAGCTTGAGCTTGGTGCTCATATCGGCACCGGTAAAGGCCGCACCGGTGTCTTTGTTCAAAGCGGCCGACAGGGTGCGCGCCATGGTGTAACCCGGAGCCACCAGTCCGAAGATGCGATTGTTCCAGAGTGCGCATTCACCGATAGCGTGAATGTTCGGGTCTGAGGTGGTGCATTGATTGTTGACCACAATCCCGCCGCGTTCGCCCACATCCAGGCCGCAGGCCCGGGCCAGGGTATCCTGGGGACGGATGCCGGCGGAAAACACAATCAGATCGGTTTCCAGATGGCTGTCGTCGGCGAAGTTCATCCTCAGCCGCGCGTCGCTGCCCGGAACAATGGCCGTGGTGGCCTTCTCGGTGTGCACCTGCACGCCCAGATCCTCGATCTTCTGGCGCAAAAGGGCGCCACCCTGATCGTCCAGCTGCACAGGCATCAGGCGCGGGGCAAATTCCACCACATGGGCCTGCAGCCCCAGGCTTTTCAGGGCGTTTGCCGCTTCCAGCCCCAGCAGACCGCCGCCCACCACGACACCGGTTTTCGCTGACTGGGCGCTGGCCTGAATGGCATCCAGATCGTCCAGGGTTCGGTACACAAAGCAGCCATCCTGATCGTTGCCCTTAATGGGCGGTACGAACGGGTAGGAGCCGGTGGCCAGCACCAGTTGATCGTAGGTGTACTCGCCTTTCGGTGTCGTCAGCACGCGGGTGTTCCGGTCGATGGCGGTGACCGGCTCATTCAGGCGAAGATCGATGCCCTGTTCCGCGTACCAGTCTGCTGTGCCCATGGCGAGGTCAGCGTGAGTGGATCCGGTGAAGTATTCCGACAGATGCACCCGGTCGTAGGCCAGCTGCTTCTCTTCACCGAACACGATCACCCGGTAGGTCTCGGCCGCCGGGGACTGGCTGAACTGTTCCAGGAAGTGATGGCCAACCATACCGTTGCCGATCACGATCAGGGTCTGTTTACTCATCTTGCTGTCCTCTCTCTTGGCAGCCTATCAGGCTGCTGCGTCGCAATAGGTTTTGCCGAAAGCGATGGTGTCCCGGTAGCGGGAGACATCGGCGCCGGAGCGAATCAGTTCGCTGTACCAGGGGCCGTTGGCGGTATCGCCCAGCAGGATGGCGCCGGCCAGCCGGTTGCTATCCAGCAGCAGTTGGCCGTAGACCGCGTGGGTTCGGTCCTGCCATTCAACAATTTCGGTATGCTCGCCGGGGACTACCCGGCCACAGGAAAAAATGGGCAGATCGCTGATTTTCAGTCGGGTGGCGACTTCTCCGGGCTCAAATGTTCTGGCTCCCGGCACCTGGCAAAGAAGCTGTGCCAGGATCCGGGCCTGCTCGTAACCGGGTTCGACCAGACCAAAGGTGTGTTCCTGAAACTGACAGCACTCACCCAGTGCGTAGATATGCCGGTTGGACGTCATCAGGTTCGGAGTGACTCGAATACCCCGGTCACAGTTGAGGCCGGCGTCAGCTGCCAATCCCTTGTTGGGTTCAATACCGGTAGCAATAACCACCAGGTCCGTGGCCAGTACCGTGCCGTCACTCAGTTCCACGGCGCGGACCTGATTCCGACCGAGCAGGGAGACCGGCGAGGTGCCGGTTCGGATACTCAGCCCCCGCTGCTGTAACTTCTGCTTCAGGATATCGCCGGCGATCGGGTTCAGCTGTCGGTTGAGCAGATGACCGCTGCGGTGCAGCACCGTAACGTCCATGCCCCGGGTCCTGAGCCCTTCGGCCGCCTCAAGACCGAGAAAGCCTCCGCCGATGACCACGGCGCGACGGTGTGACTTTGCCTGCCGGATCAGCGTGCGAGTGTCGGCCAGATTCCGGAAGTTCATCACGCCGTCAAGGTCTTCACCGGGGAGGCCAAGGCGGGAGGGCTGTGCTCCGGTGGCCAGCACCAGCGTGTGATAGGACTGGGTGCGACCACAGGCGGTTGTTACCTGGCGCTGGCCCGGACTGATATGGGTGACAGGCTCATGCTGGTGTACCTCTATTCGGTGCTTGTGGAACCACTGCCAGGGTTTCAGTTCCAGATCGGTTTCCTGAATCTGATCGGCCAGCAATGACGACAACTGGATCCGGTTGTAGGCAGCGAAGGGCTCACCGTTAAACACCACAATGCGACTGAACGGATGCCCCTGGGCTACCAGTTGCTCCAGCAGCCGCTGCGCGACCATGCCATGGCCGCAGATCACCAGTGGGTTATCCTGTGTGTGTTCCATGGAACTGAGTGCCTCCAGCAACGAAAAAAGCCGGAGCATCATGCTCTCCGAAGAGAACAGATGGTCCGGCACCAATGCCAACAACAATGATCTGATGGTCCGGCCTGATTCCATGGCCGGGACAGTCGTCCTTGTCTAAGTGTTAGCGATCTCCGTGCCAACTTTTTCAGGCTTTATTATTCAATGGCTTAGGTGAGTCCGCTGAAGGAGTCCGGCTCGTGGGCATCAAAAGGGTGCCCCGGGATGGGGCGAAACGCACGATGATTGGGCCGGAATGACTGGCCTGTAAATTGCTGCAGTCCGGGTAGAAAGGAACCAACTGTGTACCGACACCAGGAGCTGCACCATGAACACCAAACGCCATCCCCGTATGACCGCGACAGCGACTGCTGCGGAATTTCTGATGGCCTCCCGCCAGTGTGAGATCCGTAATCTGGAGTACTTTCTGCAGATGGGGCGGTTGGTGCAGAGCGTGGGCAATCTGGTCCATGGCCTGCAACGGGAGCGAGGCGCCACCAATCTTTATCTGGGGTCCGGTTGCCAACGCTTTGCCCGGGAACGTACCGCCATGGTCAAGGAAAACGACCAGTTGGCCGCTACCTTCCGGCAGGCATTGGCAGACATTCAGGAGGACCTCACCACCCATCCGGTCAGCAGCCCACTGCTCGGGCACATCGCCAGCGCCCTGCACAGCCTCGACCAACTGCCCGGGTTGCGGCAGCGGGTGAATGACCAGGAGGCCAGTGTTTCGGAGGCCACGGAGTGGTTCTGCGACAGTATTCATCAACTGATTACGGTTGTTTTCGAAGCGGCAGAAACCGTGGCAGAGCCTTCGATTGCGGGACTGCTTGTGGCCATGGTGCATGTCATGAACGGAAAGGAATATTGTGGTCAGGAGCGGGCCGCAGGTTCCGCGGGGTTCTCCAGCGGACACTTCGATAACGCACTGTCACGGCGCATGATGCACCTGGTTGAAGCGCAGGAGCGGTGTTTTGAGGTCTTTGTCGGCTTCGCCAGTGAGGAGAGCCTGTCGCTCTGGCAAGCCCTGCGCGCTCACCCGCGGGAACTGGAAATTGAGCGGATGCGACAGATGGCCGTTTCGGTCGGGCCCTATAAGTCTCTGGATAAAGACATGGCCGACCGCTGGTTCAATCTGATGACAGAGCGCATGGACGATCTGAAGAAGATTGAGGATTCGGTTGAGAGCGCTTTCCACCATCGCTGTGTGGAGCGCTATACCGAAGCGCGTCACTCCCTGGCTCATCAGGAAACCCTGCTGGCCTCGCTGGAACAACGCCATGCCTCCACAACGCCCGTGCTGGTGGTTTGCGATAACGGTGTAGAGGCCGGAGCTGCCGATGCGTGGGCCGGGGAAGGTGTCGGGCAGCAATCAGGCCGATCCATCTTTGACCTGGTCCAGGAACAGACCCGCCGCCTGCGCCAGATGTCTGAAGAATTGCAGAGTGCCAAAGAAGCTCTGGAAGATCGTCGTACCCAGGAAAAGGCCGTCCTGCTGTTGATGGAACACCGCAACATCAGCAATGACGAAGCCCACCGCCTGCTGCGAAAACTGGCCATGGACCAGGGCAAGCGACTGCCCGAAGTCGCCCGGGCACTGGTATCCATGGCAGGGGTCTTAAGCTGATACTTGAACCAGGCCGGGACGGGGCGCCCCGCCCCGGCATAAAGTCAGGCCGAAGCTGAATGCCTGGCTGCCGGCGCCTCGGGTTTTGCACTGCTGCCGCGGCGACTGTTCAGTGACTCCAGCTTGCGCTGTTTCTCGTACAGGAACGACAACACCTCCTGCCGGTAATGCACATATTTGGCATCATCCGCCAGGGCCACACGATTGCGAGGCCTTGGCAGATCAATGTGCAGATCTTCCCCCACCGTGGCGGCAGGGCCGTTGGTCATCATGATAATGCGGTCGGACAACAGCACCGCCTCGTCCACATCGTGGGTAATCATGATCACGGTATTGTTCAGCTCCTGCTGAATTTCCATCAGCGAATCCTGCAAATGGGCCCGTGTCAGGGCATCCAGCGCCCCGAACGGCTCATCCATCAGCAACACACTGGGTTTCATGGCCAATGCCCGGGCGATGCCCACCCGTTGCGCCATCCCCCCGGAAATCTCGCCCGGCCGCTTGTTGGCGGCGTGGGCCATATTCACCAGTTCCAGGTTATGGGTAATCCAGTCCTTGCGCTCCTGCCGGGTCATCGACTTGCGAAACACCTGCCGGACTGCCAGTTCCACGTTTTCATACACCGTTAACCAAGGCATCAGGGCATGATTCTGAAACACCACCGCCCGCTCGGGACCGGGCGAATTTACCTCATGCCCATCCAGCACACAGCCACCCCTGGAGGCCTGCAGTAACCCGGCAACAATGTTCAGCACCGTCGATTTTCCGCAGCCGGAATGGCCGATCAGTGAAACAAACTCCCCTTTCTGGATCTTCAGGTTCACATTGTCCAGGGCAATGAACGGTCCTTTCGGCGTATCAAACGCCATTTCAACACCGGTTAGTTCAAGATGTGATTTAGCCATAGCAGGATCCCCTAAACAGGTCAGACGAGCGCCGGGTGGGTAGTGCCTCCCGGGACCCTCAAAAACATGGATGTTTTTGCGGAGCTTACAGGGACGTATTCACCGCGTGTCCCGGGAGGCACTACCCACCCGGTGCGGCATGCTCCGCCGTCAGAGATTTCAGGGTTAAGTGAGGCCACAGGTAAAAGTCGGTCACTCATTCCAGGCCACCTTCCGCTGAATCAACAGCATGACCCGATCCAGCAAAAACCCGATAAACCCGATGGCCAGCACCGCCACCATAATCCGACTCAAAGACTGGCTACTGCCATTCTGGAACTCATCCCAGACAAACTTGCCCAGCCCCGGACTCTGCGCCAGCATCTCGGCGGCAATCAGCACCATCCAGGCAATGCCCAGCGACACCCGCAAGCCGGTAAAGATCATCGGCACCGACGAAGGCAACACCACCTTGCGAACGTGGGTCCAGAACGACAGCCGAAGTACCCGGGAGACGTTCAGCAGGTCGGGGTTTACCGCTGCCACTCCAACGCTGGTGTTGATCAGTGTTGGCCAGAGACTGCACAGAGTGACCGTAATCATCGAGGTCAGGAACGACTTCTCGAACATTGGATCGTCACTGACATAGGTGGCCGATACCACCATGGTCACCAGCGGCAGCCAGGCCAGCGGAGAGACCGGTTTGAAGATCTGTATCAATGGGTTCACCGCCGCCTGGAAATACCGGTTGAGGCCAAACACAATGCCCAGAGGTACGGCAATCAGCGACGCCAGGGCGAAACCGGCCAGCACCGTCAGCAGGCTGGTGACCACCTGGTCGAGAAAGGTGGGTGCGCCGGGGTAAGCCCGAATACGGACGTCTGCCTCCGGGTTGTCGGCCAGAATGCGGGCATTACGCTCCTCCTGCATGGCGATGAACTTATCGGCCCGCTCCCGCTGGCCGATATGCTCCTGCCACAGTTGTCCGGACTGTTCCCACACCTGCACCGGGCCGGGAAAGGCCCCCAGGGAGGTTTCCACCTGTGGCGCGGCCAGATGCCAAAAGCCCAGGAAGACCAGAATACCAACCAGTGGTAACAGCAGCTGCTTGCCCTGGCTGAGCCATTCGCCCGGTTGCAGACCGGAAAGTAGCTGGCGGCTGCCACTGGCCATGGACTGACCGATTCTTGCACTGAACGTTGTCATGTCAGGCCCTCCCTTACGGTGTCTCCGACCCTTTCAGGCCGATACTGAAACGGTTGATGTAGGCATTGGGTTCGCGCGGAGTGAAAGGGACGCCGTCAATCAGCTCACCCTGCATGGGGCGTTCAAAATTCTCCTGGGCAAAGTCCGGGAAATCACTGGCGGTCATCAGGCCGTCCTCGATCAGTGACTGGGCCGCTTCGGCGTAAAGATCGCCCCGATACACCCGGGCTGCGGTCTTCATATACCAGTCGTCGGATTTTGCTTCGGGAATCTGGCCCCAGCGCCGCATCTGACTCAGGTACCAGATCGCATCAGACGGATACGGATAGGTAGCGTGGTAGCGGAAAAAGACGTTGAAATCCGGTACTTCCCGGACATCGCCCTTTTCATACTCGAAGGTACCGGTCATGGAGTTGGCAATGACTTCCCTGTCGGCCCCCACGTAGCTGGGGCGGGCAAGGATGTCCACGGCGGCCTCCCGGTTAGCATTCTGGTTTTCGTCCAGCCAGTAAGCTGCGCGGATCAGAGCCCGCAGTAACCGAAGGTGGGTATTGGGGTTCTGCTCGGCCCAGGCTTCGGTGACCCCGAACACCTTTTCCGGGTTGTTGGGCCAGATTTCATAATCGGTAATCACCGGTACACCGATGCCCTTGAAAACCGCCTGCTGATTCCAGGGCTCGCCCACGCAGTAGCCCTGTATGGTGCCTGCTTCCATGGTGGCGGGCATCTGGGGCGGCGGTGTCACGGAGAGGTGCACATCGGCCTGGAGGGTGCCGCTGGTATCGCCGCGCTGGGGCGCGTAGAAGCCGGGATTCAGGCCACCGGCGGCCAGCCAGTAACGCAGTTCGTAATTGTGGGTGGACACCGGAAACACCATGCCCATGCGGAAGCGCTCGCCGTTGGCGCGGGTCTGCTCAACCACCGGCTTCAGTGCGCTGGCTGAAATCGGGTGTTCTGGATGATCACCTTCCATTTCCAGGTTTGGTTTCATCGCTTCCCAGACGTCGTTGGACACGGTAATACCGTTGCCGTTGAGGTCCATACTGAAGGCGGTGATGATATCGGCCTGGGTGCCATAGCCTATGGATGCGCCCAGGGGTTGGCCGGCCAGCATGTGGGCACCATCCAGTTCACCGGTGATGACCCGGTCCAGCAGCACCTTCCAGTTCGCCTGGGCTTCGAGTTCTACGAATAACCCTTCGTCCATGAAGTAGCCCTGTTCCCAGGCAACCGCCAGGGGCGCCATATCCGTGAGTTTGATAAAGCCAAGCTTGAGATCGGGTTTCTCCGCCGGGCCAATATCGGCCTGGGCCAGGGAACTCAGGCCGATCAGGGTGGCGGTCAGTAAAGGTCGAACATAATGGTTCACTGTCTTCATCGTGATGCCTCTCGGTTCTCTCATTTCAGACGCGCAAAAAAAAGCGCCTGCCTCCGTTGCCGGAGAGCAGGCGCCGATGCCTGTAAATGAGAGCTGTGATGTCGTGATGGTTCACTAATCACTCAGCACAAGCCGTGCCATCCAGGACTATTCATGTATTTCAGTAAGTTGCGGGAGCCCTGGTCGTTCCAGCAGGGGAAGCCCGTGCTTTGCCGGGGTGGTTTTGGTGCAGAAAATCGCCCTTTGCACCAAGGTGAACGCCCATCGATAGGCTTTTCAAGGAAGCTATTTAGCGGTGCAACTGGCTTCGACAGGCGCACCAGGCGTCATTCAAGGCCCTTGGAGACATCAAATCGTGCGCTGGCCCCCTAATTGCTTTCTTTTATGGCAGACAACACAGGCAACGAAGCCCGCCCCCCGGCTCTGGAAACGGAAACCGGGTGGTGGGCTTTTTTGGTTCAAGAGCGAGGAACAGCATGAAACACCACGACACGCCAGCGGACTCTATTGCCACCACCTGCCCTTACTGTGGTGTTGGCTGCGGTGTTCTGGCCGCCCCTGGCCATGTCGAAGGCGATCATCAGCACCCAGCCAATGGCGGGCGGCTTTGCGTCAAAGGTTCTGCCTTGCACGAGACGCTGGAGGATGCCAGCCGGTTGCTGGTGCCAAAGGTTGCAGGCTATGAGGTGACATGGGAGGAAGCCATTGACCGGGTCGCCGGAGCCATTTCCGACTCGGTGCGGGAGCATGGCGCGGAATCCGTGGCCTTCTATCTTTCCGGGCAGTTACTCACGGAGGATTATTACATTGCCAACAAGCTGGCAAAGGGGTTCATCGGCACACCGCATGTGGATACCAATTCCAGACTGTGCATGTCCTCGGCCGTTGCGGCACATAAGCGTGCTTTTGGCGAGGACTGTGTTCCCGGTTGCTACGAGGATCTTGAGCTGGCGGACCTGCTGGTGCTCGCGGGCAGCAACGCCGCCTGGGCCCACCCGGTACTGTACCAGCGAATGAGTGCCGCGCGCCGTCAGGGACGGAGAGTGGTGGTCATCGATCCCAGAAAGACAGCGACAGCGGACCTCGCTGATCTGCACCTTCAGCTTCGCCCCGGAACCGACACCCTGTTATTCAATGGCCTGCTGGTCTGGCTGCACGATCACGGGGCCCTGGCGGAGGACTACCTTGCAGAGCATTGTAACGGCTTCGAGGAAACCCTGGCGATCGCCCGATCCTGTGCGCCTTCCGTGCAAGCGGTAGCCAGGGGCTGCGATCTGGCAGTAGAAGAGGTGGAGTGTTTCTATCGATGGTTTGCAGACACCGGACGGACAGTGACCGCGTTTTCCCAAGGCATTAATCAGTCGGTTGCTGGTACGGATAAGGCCAACGCCATCATTAACTGCCATCTGGCTACTGGCCGGGTGGGCCGACCGGGAGCGAGCCCGTTTTCGCTGACGGGACAACCCAATGCCATGGGTGGCCGTGAAGTTGGCGGGCTGGCCAATACTCTGGCAGCCCATATGGATTATGACACCCCGGGCGCTTTGCTCAGGGTTTCGGATTTCTGGCACAGCGAGCAGATGGCCGGTGGTCCCGGCCATAAAGCGGTGGACCTGTTCGAGGCAGTCCATCGGGGAGAGATCCGGGTACTCTGGGTGATGGGCACCAACCCCGCAGTCAGCCTGCCGGGCAGTGAACGTATTCACCAGGCATTGTCCCGTTGCCAGACTCTGATTGTCTCGGATTGTGTGGCCCAGACCGATACCACGCAGTTTGCCGATATTCTCTTGCCGGCTGCCGGTTGGGGCGAGAAAGATGGAACGGTGACCAATTCCGAACGGCGCATTTCACGCCAACGCCGGTTTCTGCCCCTGCCAGAGCAGGTCCGGCCGGACTGGCAGATTATTCGGGACGTTGCCTGTTCGCTGGGCCATGCTCATGCTTTCGATTACACATGCCCTGCCGATATCTTTCGCGAACATGCGGTGTTGTCCGGTTATGGTAACGGAGGCGAGCGTGTGTTCAATATCTCCGCCTTGTCTCAACTCAGCAATCAGGAGTACGACGAGCTGGCGCCGGTGCAGTGGCCGGTCACGGATGGTAACCCCGGGGCCTGGTTGCAAACCCGTCGGCTATTTGGGAACGGGCAATTTCCCACGCCGGATGGCCGGGCACGATTGGTGCCCGTGTCCAGTTTGCCGCCCGGGCAGCTGCCTGGACACCGGTACCCGCTGGTGGTGAATACCGGCCGAATCCGTGACCAATGGCATACCATGACCCGAACGGCCCTGGCACCCAGGCTGTTTGCCCATCGCAGCGAGCCGTTCATAGAGTTGCACCCGGCGGACATTGCCGGCTTTGGTTTGATTGAAGGTGCCCTGGCAGTGCTGCGTGGGCCGGGTAATGCAGGCTACGTTGGCCGGGTCCGGGGCAGCACCGGCCAGCGCACAGGTGAAGTGTTTGTGCCCATCCACTGGAATGGCCGGTTTGCCTCCTCTGCTTTGGCGTCCAGCCTGATCCGTCCGGTTGTGGACCCCATTTCCGGTCAGCCAGAAGGCAAGCATGGTGTGGCGACCATCCGGCCTCTGGTGACCCGCTGGCAGGCGAGGCTATTGCTGCGTGATCCCCGCCTTGCCTCGTTGGACCACACCGCTCTTGCCTACTGGAGCTGCCAGCGCCTGCCGCACAGTCACGGCTGGTGGTTCGCCGGTGGCCACGAGATGAACTGGCGGGACTGGGGGCACCGGTGTTTTTCGCGGGAACCGGAACTGGTTATGGAAGACCGAGCGAGACAGCGCTACCGGGCCGCCTGGCTTAGTGGCGATCGACTGGACGCCGTGTTGCTGGTTGAGCCCTGTGTCCAGACCATGCCGGATCTGGACTGGCTGGACAGTTGTTTTGGCAAAGGTGAGCTGGCGCCGGAACAACGCCGCTCGTTACTGGCGGCAGGCACAGTGGAAGGGGAAGCGTCAGGGCCGATTATCTGCAGTTGTTTTGGCGTGGGTGAGCACCAGATTGCCCAGGCCATTGAACAGGGCATGGCCAGCCCCGAAGCACTGGGTGAGCAGCTGAAGTGTGGCACCAACTGTGGCTCCTGTTTGCCGGAGATCCGGGGCCTGCTGGCGCGCACCGGGGCTCGGGAACCTGCCTGAATCAGGCCGCGGCCGCCCGCCTAAGCAGCGACAATGGTACCCGATAGCGAAGGATCCGGGCATGCTGGCTGACAGTCACCGTGCAGGTCTTGCGGTTAACGCGTACCACCTGGCCCCGCTTCTCGCGCCGGCCATCGCCGAACACCACCGAGTCCCCCACCTGCCAGCGCCGGTGCTCCGCAGCGGGACTCGGAAATTCAAAGGGTCTACTGGGTAGCGCTATCCCGCAGTCGCTGGCCAGCCCGGACAGGTAACGTCGGGTAGCGTCGGCTGCACCGCTATGATGCAGCTCGTCCAGGGCTTCATAGAAATGCCGGTTGTGAACGGAGCCGTAATGCCGTTGCCCGGCGCTGTGCTGCAGCAAATGGGCAAACTCATGGCAGCAGGTATGCGCCAACAGGTTCAGCACAGTTACCTCGCCCCCGAAATAACCCCGGCCACGGATCTCACGGGTTGATAGCCAGCCCTGGGCGGTGGCCGGTTGATGCTTGGCGGCGATCATCCGGGCTCCGTAGGTAATCAGGTGCTGTTTCTTTCGAGGATCAAAACGGTGGTAGGTGGCCTGGCCCGAGCCGACCCGCAATGCCAGCCCGGCGCCCGGATTTGCCTGCTGAACCCAGCCTTCAGCCGGCGTCCAGAGAATGTCCCGGGTGGTCTGGCACATGAGGGTGCCAATCTGCCTTGCTGTTTGCGATTGAGTGGGGGTCACAAAATGTACCGGTGGCGCTTGATCTCGAATGTCAGGCAGCTATTTTCCAGTAATTTGCTGGTGAAAACAAAAACGGCCGGCCCGAGGGCCAGCCGTTTTCCTGCGATCGAACCTGAGGGATCAGGCTTCGACCGGGGAACGCCAGTCGTCAGCACCGGAAGTGCCGGCAACAGCGTGTTCCCAGGTAACCTTACGGTAGGCCAGGGATACTTCTACCAGTTGGGTGAACTCGGCCTTGGCCGGATCCTGGCAGTGGGGCATGTTGCAATCGATGTTGATGATGGTGGCATCTTCCAGGATGGTGGAGAAGAAGTGCTCCTGTTTGCCTTCTACGGAAGTGCGGTACCACTTCAGCTCTACCTTCGGCAGCATTTCGCCGGAAGCCAGGGCGTTGTACATCAGCGGAGTGGCTTTGTTCAGGGCCGCAGTGAACTTGAACGGCTTGTGAACACGCTGACCGGAAGGCTGGCCGGACTGGGGATCCGTCGGAACGGTAACAACGTGGCTGAATTCCTGGACCAGCACTTCGTCTTCATGACCTTCAACGTAGATGTTGCCTACGGAATCGGAAGTGAACGCGCCAGCGGTGATGTTACCCTGGGTTTGGCCTTCGATGCTGATATAACAAGGAGTTGGCATAGTCTGCTCCATGACAATGTTGTGAATGAGTGTCCCAAGGATGTTCCCTGGACGGCATAATAGGTAACAATCGCCGTGCCAGTTGTTGAATGTAGCGATATAACAACTAGTTACGTGGAGTTCGGGCATTGTCTGAGTGTCTTCGGGCAAGGCGTTGCTTGGCGGGCGGGCGAGCTTTTGCTGGCCGGGCAATAAATGGCCCGGGGCTCAGTTCCAGGAGCCACCGGCCAGGGAGGTTAATAGCGCCAGCAGGAGCAGGGCCGAGACGCCTTGCCAGAAACGCACCGGATGCCGCTCCATGAGAGGTGGATGGTGTCGGGCACGCCAGTCCCGTCCGGGGTGTCGGAGTTCGTAGAGCAGTTCTGATAGCGCCGGGTAGCGGCGATGGGGCTCCGGATGGGTAGCCCGGGCCAGGGTGGCATCCAGCCACGGCGGCAGGTCTTCACGCCAGGCCCTGGCGGGCCGGTATGTCAGAGCCTGTAGTTGTTTGCGAGTGCGGATGCGGGGTACATCGGTATGGTAGGGCAGGCGCCCGGTTAATAGTTGATAGATAATCACGCCCAGGGCGTACTGGTCCGACTGCCAGCTGCCGGGTTCGCCGAGAAAGAGCTCCGGCGCCGAGTAGAGGGCGGCTCCAACCGGATAGCAAGCGGCAGGCTTGCCCGCTTCTTCCAGACCGGCGACCCGGGTGGCTCCGAAATCGACCAGCATGGCGCGGCCATCCGGTGAGATCAGGACATTTTCGGGTTTCAGATCCTGGTGCACCATTTCCAGCCGGTGGAAGGCCCTGAGCCCCCGGATAATCTGCTCGGCCAGTTGTCGCACGGTTTCCAGATCTGGCTGCGGGTGATCAAGCATCCATTGCCGCAAGGTACAACCTTCTACAAAGTCAGTAGCCAGATACAGGCAACTTTGCGGACGCTCCGGGGCAAAGATGGCAACCACATGGGGGCTCTGAACGCGCTGGGCAATCCAGCGTTCAGTGACGAATCGCTCCAGCTCATCCGGATATTGCCGCAACTCCATCGCCGGGAACTTAATTGCGACTTGCTTCCCGGACCTCTCATCCCTGGCCAGGTAAACGTGGCTTCGGCTGCTGATATGCAGGGCCCGGATGATTCGGTAGCCGTCCAGCACCTCACCGGGAGCGGGCTCGCGCGCGAATGGCAGTTCGCGATAGGCTTTCTGGGCGCTGGCGTCCTGTGTCCGAGAGGGTAACCGGGTTACCCGCAATACCTGGACCGTCAGGTTATCCTCACTTCCCCTTTCCAGGGCGAGTTGGGCCAGCGACCGGGCGGCGTGATCCAGATCGTCCCCGTTGTCGGCAAGGCAAAGGGTGATATCACCGGCCGAGAGCCGTTCGTAAACGCCATCGGTCATCATCAGAAACACGTCGTTCCGGTGCAGGGCGAGACTGCGATACTCGATATCCAGTTGCGGGCTCAGTCCAAGAGCCCGGTTCAGGCAGCTTTCCTCGGCCGAAAGCCAGACCCGGTGGTCGGTTGTGAGTTGTTCCAGAGTGTTGCCCTGAAGCCGGTAGATACGGGCGTCTCCCACATGAAACAGGTGCGCCGTTGCGGATTTCAGAACCAGGGCACTGAAGGTGCAGACGTAGCCCCGGTCCTGGTCATAGCGATATCGGCTTTGTCGGGTCTGGGCGTGCAGCCAGGCATTACTTGCCCTCAGCACCCGTTCGGCCGATTGTTTCACCGACCAGCTCTCGGGGGTTGAGTAGTAGTCGCTCAGGAAGCCGGCCACCGCCGCTTCACTGGCGATCTGGCTGACATTGCTGGAGCTGATGCCATCGGCAATCCCTGCCGCAATTCCCTTGCTGTGGCGCTGGTGATTGTCGGGTATCAGCAGGCCATGGAAATCCTGGTTGGCGGGTTTCCGGCCGGCGCTGCTGAATTGTCCGGCTTCTATCGTGAGCTGTTCGCAGTTGGACATGAAGATGAGCCACTGAAGCCTGCCGGTGTGTGCGGCACCGGCGGGGCCTTGGTGGTTATCAGGCGCTGCGGGCGCTGACGGGTTCGCGGTAGTCTGTTGCCAGAGTGCGCTTGGGTGCGGTACGAACGTGGGTGGCGTAAAGCGTCAGGCCAGTGAAGGACAGGCCGCCCACCAGGTTGCCCAGAACGGTGGGGATCTCGTTCCAGATGAAGTAGTCCATGATACCGAACTCGCCGCCCATCATCAGGGCAAACGGGAACAGGAACATGTTGACGATGGAATGCTCGAAGCCCATGTAAAAGAACAGCATGATCGGCATCCACATGGCCAGCACCTTGCCCTGGACCGTGGTGGAGATCATCGCGCCCACCACGCCCATGGACACCATCCAGTTACACAATACACCCCGCAGGAAGATAGTGAACCAGCCAGCCACACCATGTTCGGCATAACCCAGGGTACGGGCCTTACCGATAGAGGCAATCTTGTCGCCCACCACCCCGGCTTCAGTGTTGAAACCGTAAGTGAAGACAAAGGCCATGATGGTGGCAACCGTCAGGGCGCCGCCGAAGTTACCCAGGAACACCCAGCCCCAGTTTCGAAGGATGCCGCGGGTATCCACCCCGGGGCGTCGGTCGAGAAGGGCCAGCGGGGTCAGCATGAACACCCCGGTGAGCAGGTCGAACCCCATCAGATAAAGCATGCAGAACCCGACCGGAAACAGCAGTGCGCCGACCAGCGGGCTGCCGGTCTGTACGCCGACGGTAATGGCGAATACCGCCGCCAGTGCCAGGATCGCCCCGGCCATAAAGGCCCGGATGAGGACATCCCGGGTGGCCATGTATATTTTTGATTCACCGGCGTCCACCATCTTGGTGACGAACTCCGAAGGCATGATGTAAGACATAGTGTGTTCCCCTGATCGCTTTCTGGTTATCTGGAGCCAACAAAAAACGGCGCCCTCATTGCCTGCCCGGTAGGGGCAGGAATGAGTAGACGCCGTCGTCTGAACAGAATGTGCGCGGGCAGCCTGAATGAAGATGAACAGGCTATCTGCTGAGGATGTCTGAGCAGAGAGTGTGCCAGTGTTGAGAGCTTTCAGGGTTTGATTTAAGAATCAACAGGTTGAGTGAGGGTATCGGTTGCGGTCTCGTGCCTGCCGTGCTGGCCGGCGCACCGGCAGAGTGCGCCCTGCCTTTCCTTGGTGCCTGGCAGGGAATGAGTCAGCGCAGATTAAAGCGGACTGGCAGAGCGTAGGTGAAGGACTTGCCGCGCATGGAGTCCGGCACGGCTGGCAGAGGCGCAGCTTGCGCCAGCATGGCCAAAGCAGCATCGTCCAGCAATGAGTGCCCGGAACTGTCGCGCAGCGAGTGTTCCACCAGCGAGCCATCGCGCCGGAACTCGAAGACAATCACCGGTGTACCCTCCTGGCCTAGCCGGCGGGCACGGCGAGGATACTCGTAATAGCGCGCCAGATGCCGGCTGAGCTTGCTCAGGTAGCTGTCTACCTGTGACGACTGACCGGCATTCTGTAAAGGTACCGCGCTTTGGTTGGTGTTACTGTCCGCTTCTTCGCCCTGAGGTTGTTCTGGGCTTTCTGCCACGGCCTCGGTGGTGCTGGATTCTGGTTCCTGCGGTGTGGGGGCAGGTTCTGGTATTGGCTCAGGTTCTGGTTCTGGCACGGGTTCAGGTTTCGGTTCCGGCTTTGGCTCTGGTTTGGGCTCTGGTTTGGGTTCTGGCTTGGGCTGCGGTTCTGGCTCTGGAGCCGGTTCGGGTTCCGGCGCGACCTCCGGCTTTGGCTCTACCGATTTCCTGCCGGCGAGATTGATCTTGATTGCGGGGGCGGTGTTCACGGCACTGTCGCCCAGAACCGGCATCTCCAGGATTTCCTCGGGCGTGGCCAGGATTGCTGCAAGGGCGGTTGCGATCATGGCGATGATCAGGAACAGGGCCTTGGGTAGCCGACCTGCTGTTGTCATGTGGCAGGCTCCGTGAGCAGCAGAACTTCCGAATAACCGCCCTCTTCCAGAGTCCTGAGCAAGTCCTCCAGCTCGGTCATGGTCAGGCTTTGATCCGCCGCAATCTTCAAGGGTACGTTCTCATCCGGAGCCGGAAGCGCGGCAAGCAGACTCTCACGGGTCTGGTGCTTGCCTTCGACCTGCCATTGGCCATCGGCCTGAACCATCATGTCGGCCTCGGGTGCCTGCTGTTCCGGACTCTGCTCGGTACCAGGCAGTTCTGGCAGCGGTTCGTTGGTAAGTTGTCCCGCTACAATGAAAAACATCAGCAGCAGAAACACCAGATTGATCAAGGGCAGCAACGCATCTTCAACGCGTTCCAGAAGGCCCTTGCCGGAGGTTGATGGAGGTGGAACCAGGTCTGTCATGAGTCAGGCGTGTTTGTACGCTTCCAGTGAGGTTCAATGCCGGCGTTATCCAGCGCACTGAGGGTCCGGGTGAAATGGGCCAGGCTGGTATCGGGCGTAGTGGCGAGATTGGCTTCGCTTACCCCTTCAGCGTTCAGCGTCGACAGCAGCTGCGCCAGGTCGAAGTCTTTCTTCTTCCAGCGTACCGTGCCATTGGCATTGACCCTGAGCTCTGGCAGGGGGGCGCCTGTGGCACTGCTCTGCTGGCCGGTATTGTTCGCCAGTTCCAGATAATCTACCGGTAACAACCGGGTGGTAAGCATAAAGAACACCAACAGGATGAACACCACATCGATCAGCGGTGTTATCCGGATGGGGATCGGGCGGTTTGGCCGGGGGTCAACCAGCTGCATGTGCCAGCCGCTGATTATCGCCGACCGAATAACTCCGGTCCGCCTCTGCTGCCCTCTCAGGGCGGGGCTCGGCTGCCGGTGTGGCCACGTCTGCCGCTGTGGCCGTTTCGTCGCCAGGCAACACGTTGAAGACGCTGACAAGGGCACTGTTGATGGTCTTGTGAATCCGGCGCAGACGGAACTCAATCCAGGCCGCCAGCGCCGCAAAAGGAATGGCTACCACCAGGCCTGCGGCCGTCGTGGTCAACGCCTCATAGATACCACCGGACAGCTGGCTGGCGTTAGCGCGACCATCGGTCGCCGCCATCGCGCTGAATGCTTCCATCATGCCCATTACGGTACCCAGAAGGCCCAGCAAGGGGGCCAGGGCGGCAATCACTTCGATGATTTTTAACGGTGCCTCGAAAGGTTCCAGCGCCGCTTGCGCATCCCTTACGGCGGTTTCCCTTACAGCACTGATATTCGGATTGCACTTGCTGGCTGTCATGGTGTTGACCAGCAGATGCATCAGTGGATTGGTACGCCCGAGCAAGCCAGCGTCGGCTCTGGTCTTTTCCGGGGTAGTCTGGGCCGGGGATGCCTGCCATTGCTGAACCAGGTAGCGCAACTTCCGGGTAAATCGCGGGGCGTAGAAGGTTCCGAACAGCATCAGGTAGAAGAACGTGATCACGCCAATGGCAGCTATGGCGATCAGAACGATCATGACTGGACCGCCCATTTCGACCAGTTGGCCGAGTGGTCCGTGGTCGAACAGCGATGCGGAAGTGGCAGTAATGGAATCCATACAGATATTCCCGGCGAGACGAAATAGACCTAAATAATAACGATTATCAGTAGAATTTCAAGTCTCGATCTGACGTATCCGCCCGCCTTTGTTAGACTTTCGGTGACGTTTGCAACTATCTGGTGTTCGTGAGGGGCGCCCAGTGCCTGAGGACCTGAGCAGCGGGAGTGATTAATTTGGTCAGAAAATGGTTCGGCAGCCTGGTCAACCGAGCGGTCGCTTTGGTAGTGGTGTTTGTGGCGACATCCGCGGTTGTCATTGCGGCCATCGGGTGGCTGCTCAGTCGGGCCGAGCTGGAGGACATGGCGTATGGTCAAGTGGAAACCATTGCCGGAATGGTCGCCAGGGAACTGGATCTGAAGCTGTCGGAAAGACTGGATGTACTGACATTGGTGGCCGAAGGCTTCCCCTCTACCGAGATCGTGCTGGAAAACCGGGCCCGGGTCCTGCTGCGTAATCAGGATGCCCTGCTCCAGCTTTTCGATGCCACCTTTATTCTCGATGCCGATGGTCGGTTACTGGCAGCTTCCCCGGCGTCGTATTACGTACCCGGTTTCAATGCCTCGCAGCGCCCCTACTTCACCGATCTGGTCAGCCGGATGTCGCCCATTATCAGCACTCCCTACATTACCGTAATTGATGAGCAGCCCGGCGTTATGGTGGCCGCGCCCCTGTTTGATGCAAAACAGCGATTCATCGGCATGATTGGCGGGCTGATTCTGCTGCAGGGCGACAATTTCATGAGTGAATTTGCCAGTGTCCGGGTGGGCCAGACCGGCTATCTGCGCCTGATAACGCAAAACGGCATCGTGCTTGCTGATGGTCTGTCGGGAGAGGTGATGGTGCCCGTAAGCAAATCGTCCCCCTCTTTACTGCAGGCGATGTCCGGTTTCGAGGGCACATCCCACGATCATCCGGGCCGGAAAACCGGGACCATAACCGGCTATGCGCAAATGGCGCTGGTGCCATGGTTTGTGGCCGCTGTCTGGCCCGAGCGTGAGGCCTTTGCTCCGGCACTGAGGATGACCGGTGGCTTCAGCTGGGCGTTGCTGGCGGTAGTATCAATACTGGCGCCTCTGGCTTTCTGGATCTTCTACCGGTTGTTGGCGCCGTTGCGCAATCTCGGGGTCCAGATATATCAGCGGCACACTGGTGAGCGGGAGGAGCCTGTTTCCGAGGTGGGCGGGTCGGAGATCCGCAACGTTGCCAAAGTCTACAACCAGGTGCGGCAGGAACGGGATGAGATTTTCCGGTCACTGGCCGAACGCGAGGCCTTCTTCCGGTCCCTCACCAGCAATGCACCTATCGGCATCGTACACACTGATATCCTGGGCCGTATAGAGTTCGTGAACCCGGCGTTTCTGGATATTGTCGGTCGCCCCGAGGACTGGCTCCGCCATCGCTACCTGATTGAAACCGTCGCCAGCGAAGACCGGGACAAGGCCATGAAAGGGTGGCGCAATGTTCTGGTACGCCGCAGCTTTTTCAGGAGCCGGCTACGGTTGCTAACCCATCGTCTGCCCGGTTATGTCTGGGTGGATGTCATTACCTCGGTGATCGACCTGCCGGACCAGGCCATTGGTACCATTACTGCCGTCCGGGATGTGACTCAGGAAATGCGCTTTGAACGGGCCATTCGCGAGGAACAGCAGCGGGCGGATTCGATTCTCGATGTGCTTCAGGAAGGGGTGCTGATGGTTGATACCGAAGGCGCTATCCGCTACGCCAACGGCGCCGCCTGCGGTTTTCTGGCGCTGGATGATGACTGTGTGGGCCATAACTTTTTCGAATCCGTCACCATCCGCCACGATAATGAAGAACTGGTTTACGACACTTTTCTGTCCGGAGCGGAAATCGACAATCGCTACGTAACCCTCGAAAACCTGGCTGGACGGATCTACGACATCGATCTGACCATGCTGCATCTGCGACGGGGCGAGCGGCAGGAACGGCTGGTGTTTGTACTCAGGGACGACAGTGAACGCAGGCGGGAAGAAGAACGATTATCCTGGGAGGCCACCCACGATGCACTGACCCAGTTGCTGAATCGGCGGGCGTTCACCGCCTCATTGCTCAAGGCGCTGGCGGATGCGCCCGGGCAACCGGTGCCTGCGGTACTGATGATGATCGACCTGGACCACTTCAAGCCAGTCAACGATGAAGGTGGTCACCTGGTTGGCGATGATCTGCTGAAGCGGCTGGCGGAGGTGTTCAAACAGGCCGTGCGTCAGTCGGATACGGTAGCCCGACTTGGCGGTGATGAGTTTGCCATTCTGTTGCCAGCCTGTGGTATGGCGCGTGCCGAAACCCTGGCTGAAAGCATCCGGGCAAAGGTGCAGGCGTTGAAGATCGAACACGACGGTCGCCAGTTTGGCGTCACCGTCTGCATTGGCCTGACGCCGGTTTCAGCCCACGACAACGGCCCGAAAGAGGTGATGGCACGGGCTGATGAAGGCTGCTACATCGCCAAATCCCGGGGCCGGAACTGCGTAGTATCGATTGCACTGCCGGACGAAGGCGACCGGCCTTAGCCAAGCCAGCCGGCAGAGCGCGCTGCCTGCCAGAGCAAGCGGAACGCCAGCAGGGTAAGTACCAGGTTGAAGGCGGTGTGGAACCACCGGTTATTGATGGATTTAAGCAGGTGTAATCCAAGCCAGGTGCCGGCAAAGCCGCAGGCGATCATGGCCAGAATAAAGAGCAGCCACTCCGAAAACACAAAACCGGCCACGCCGAATACCAGGGCCTTGGGGGCGTGCTGCAGGGTCATGGCGGTGCCAAAGGTGGCGACGGTGCGGAAGCGGTCGGTGTGAATCTGCTTGATAAACGCCGCCACCAGGGGGCCGGTAGCGCCCACGAACAGACTCACGAAACTGGTAATGGCAGAAGCGATAAACACGCCGAACGGGCCAAAAGAGGCCTTGGGCAACCCGGGGCCCCAGCACAGGTAAAGCACGAACAGGGCAATGCTCAGTTGCCACAGATGAGCCGGCAGATCGACCAGCAACCAGGCACCCAGTCCGGCCCCTGCCAGCACGCCTGGGGCGAAGGCGGCGATCACCTTCCAGTCGATATGATGCCGGGTCAGTATGGCCCGGCCACTGTTGGAACCGAGCTGGATCATGCCGTGCACCGGAATGATCGCCGCCGGTGGCAGCCAGGATGCCATCAGTACCAGCAGCAGGACACCGCCGCCGGCGCCCAGGGTGGCGGTGATCATGGAGGTAACCGCTGAAGCCATCAGCAGGAACACCATCACGCTTGTGCTCAGGGCTTCCGGAAACACGATCAGGCTCATGGAACTCACTCTGGTATTGGCGTAAGCTCCTGAGTTTCCGGTTTATAACGGGAATGTCCAGGGGACTTTCGCCGAAGAACAACAAGCAGGGTTGCCAATGAAACCGTCCGAATATCTTCGTTACGATGCCACGGCCCTGGCCGATCTGATTCGCCGGGGTGAAGTCACCTCCCGGGAAGTGACCGAGGCCGCTATCGACCGTGCCAGCGCCGTGAACCCGCGCCTGAATGCCATCTGCCACCCGCAGTTTGCGGAGGCCATGGATCAGGATTTTCCTGCACAGGGTCCCTTCGCCGGGGTGCCCTTGTTGCTCAAGGATCTGGCGCAGGAGCAGGCCGGGCATCCCTGTACCTGCGGCAGCCGGGCTCTGCTGAAGAACGTGGCCACGCGGGATTCCCAGTTTGTGCGCCGTGCCCGGGAGGCCGGGCTGGTTTTTCTTGGCCGCACGGCAACCCCGGAATTCGGCCTCAAGGCCGTGACCGAATCGGCGTTGTGGGGCCCCAGCCGTAACCCCTGGGATACCGAGCGCACGCCGGGTGGTTCCAGCGGCGGTTCTGGTGCTGCGGTCGCGGCTGGCATTGTGCCCATGGCGGGTGCCAACGATGGCGGCGGCTCCATTCGTATTCCGGCCGCCTACAATGGCTTGTTCGGGCTGAAACCGTCTCGGGGCCGGATTTCGGTTGGCCCATACGCTGGCGAGGCCTGGACCGGAGCTTCTACCGATCATGTGGTTTCCCGGACGGTCCGGGACAGCGCCGCGATGCTGGATGTGCTGTCCGGTCCGGCCAGTGGCGATCCGTTTACCATTCCACAGCCATCGGCCCCCTGGGCGGACCTGATGCAGCAGTCACCGGGCCGCCTCAAAATCGGCGCATTTACCTCGTCACCCTATGACACCGAGGTGGCGCCGGAATGCGTCGCCGCAGTTGAAGAAACGGCACGCACGCTGGAATCCCTGGGCCACGATGTAGAGTATGCCCGCCCGGAGTTTGATGGGCTCGCCCTGGCCCGCTGCTACCTGGCGTTGTACTTCGGTGAGGTATCCGCGCTTGTGGAACGCGCGAAAACCGAATTCGGCGCCACCGATCGGGATTTTGAGCTGGAAACCCGGCTGCTGGGTATGCTCGGGCGCACCATGCCGCTGCCAGACTATATTCGCCTGCGCCAGCAGTGGAACGATTTCGCCCGGGCCCTCGGGGCCTATTTCGATCGTTTTGATCTTTATCTGTGTCCCACCACTGGCCAGTTACCGGCCCGGATCGGACAAATGGATACACCTGCTCACCTGAAGCTGGTGGCGCGGCTGATGCTGGGCCTGAAAGCCGGAAAGTTGGTGCACAGAAGTGGACAGGTAGACCAGATGGCCCTGGAAAGCCTGGCCAGGACACCGTTCACCCAACTGGCCAACCTGACGGGAACGCCGGCGATGTCGGTACCCCTTTACTGGACCCGTGACGGACTGCCGGTGGGGGTGCAGTTCGGAGCGGCCCACGGTGGTGAAGACCGCCTGCTGCAGGTTGCTGCTCAACTGGAAGAGGCCAATCCGTGGTTCAGCAACTACGAGCGACTTGAGGATGCTTTCTGAGGTCGAAGAAAAAACCTTCTCCGGGGGTTGTGATCCGCGGTGACCAACTCCACGTTTATCTTTCCATGTGGAACAGGCTATGCTGTTAGTCAGGGACACCGGTTCCTGACCACCCTGATGGCATCGAGGAGGCGAGCATCTTATGAACCAATCGATGGCAATCGACGATCTGGTATCCGTAGCGCAGGCTGAAGCCATGGGGGAACTGGACGCCCCCATGATGGCGATCGTCCTGTCCAGTGATCAGAGCTACGACCTTCCCATCAACTCACTGGAGACTGATGCCGACAAGGCTCGCTGGGGGCTTATTCTGAGAGCGGCCAGGGAACATGTGGAGGCCGACGCGGTCGCGGTGCTCTATCCGGCCTGGACCACCATCCGCCGCAAACCGGCCGAAGGCCAGCCCGAGCCTGAGCAGGCGGCGACTGATGACGACGCCCGGGATGACGATAATGGCCCCATCGATACCCTGTTCGTCCAACTTCACACCCGTGATCGCATCTACTGGCGGGGTTTCGAGCAGATCCGCGACCCGCGCCACCAACGCATTATCGGCTTCCGCCGGATCAAGGCGCTGTCTACCGACTACGATCGAGACAACGCGCCGTCCGTGGCTTCCTGGCTGAGCACTCTGTTCGAGCCGCTGCCGGATGAGGGCGAGGAAACCGACGTGGATCGGGAACTGGCAGATCTGCTGGAAGAGCCGGAAGTCAGTGCGGCCCTCTATCCGAGGCAGATGCGCTCGCTTCATTAACCACCAGCTTTGAGTTCCGGCCCTGCTAACGCCGGCAGCGCAGGAACTCGAGGCACTCTTCCGACGGCAGGGGTTTGCAGAAATAGTAACCCTGTACCTCGTCGCATCCGTTCATCCTCAGAAATTCCAGTTGCGCCTCTGTTTCCACACCTTCCGCCACCACGGTCATGTTGAGGTTGTGGGCCAGGTTGATGATGGTTTTGACGATGGCCCCGCTTTCCTCGTCTTCGGCGATGTCGGAGACGAAACTCCGGTCAATTTTCAGGATATCGATCGGAAAACGTTTCAGGTAAGTCAGGCTTGAGTAGCCGGTGCCGAAATCATCGAGAGCGACGCGAATGCCCATTTCCCTGAGTGACTGAAGCTCGCAAACGGCCTTGTCCATCTGGGTCATGATGGCGGTTTCGGTCACCTCAATGGTCAGTGACTGCGGATCCAGTCCCAGGCTGTCCAGGGCCTGGATAACCTGATCCGTGAGTTTGCCATGACTGAGTTGATAGGCCGAGATGTTGATTGCAACCCGAATGTCCTGGTTCTCCTGATCACGCCATTCGGCGAGCTGGCGAGAGGCTTCTTCAATCACCCAGGCGCCGATGGGCAGTATTAAACCGGTTTCTTCGGCAATGGGAATAAAGTCCCCGGGAGAAATCATGCCCAATTGGGGGTGGCGCCATCGAATCAGGGCTTCTGCGCTTTTGACCGAGCCACTGGCAAGATCCAGTTTCGGCTGATACCAGAGTGACAGTTGATGCAGGCCAATGGCATTGCGGAGCGACTGTTCCAGATAGAGCCGCTCCCGCATGCGGTTATTCATCTCCGCAGAATAGAACTGAAAGCCATTTCTGCCGACGTCCTTCGCCCGGTACATGGCGGTATCGGCATTCCGGAATAATTCATCGCCGTTATCGCCATCCTTCGGAAACATGGCGATGCCGATGCTGGCGGAGGCGATGATTTCATGGCCGTTAATGGCTACCTTCTGTCGGAACTGCCGAAGCAGCTTCTGCGCAAGGGTGGCCGCCGCCCGCTCATCGCGGATATCGGTACTGAGAATCATGAATTCATCGCCCCCGAGGCGGGCCACCGTGTCGCTGTCACGAACACACTGACTCATTCGGGAGGCAACCCGTTGAATCAGGGTATCGCCGATTTTGTGGCCCAGACCGTCATTCACGCGTTTGAACTGGTCCAGATCCAGCAGCAGCACCGCGAGCTTGGTGCGCTCGCGTGTCGCCTTGGCAATGGCATGTTCCAGCCGGTCCCGAAGCAGGTTACGGTTTGGCAGCCCGGTCAGGTCATCGTGATTGGCCTGATACTCCAGCGCCGCCTCATACCGTTTCCGATCTGTCACATCATTGAAAACGCTGATGAAATGCGCAATCTCGCCGTGTTCGTTATGGACTGCGGCAAGCGCTACTTCATTCCAGAACAGACTGCCGTCTTTTCGGTAGTTTCTGAGGATGGCTCGGGCAGAGCCGCCATGGCGCATGCAGTTGCGCAGCCTTTCCAGTCCCGGCTGGGCCAGATCGTTGGCCAGCAGGAAGCGGGGGCTCAGGCCGATGATCTCGTCGTGGCTGTAACCGGTCATGATGCTGAAGGCGCGGTTGGCGTAGATGACCGGGTTATCCCGTGTTTTATCGGCCAGACAGATCACAATGCCGTTGCTGCTTTCTTCGATTGCCCGGTCATACAGTTGCAGCTTGCGGGCCCGGCTCTCCAGTTGCAGATACAGGCTGCGGTTCTCATAGACCCGGCCAGCCATGGCTGCGTGAGAGCTGCAGAGCCATTCGTCTTCCTCACTGAATGGCTCGTCGTCCAGGCGATTGATCAGGCAGACCCAGCCGTAAACCTCCGTCGCCGACATGATTGGCGAAACCACGCAGGATTGAACGGGTGGATAGCCTTCTGGCAGACCGATTTTCAGCGCCTGATGGCCCCCGGCATGGAGTCTTTTCGAGAGTCTGTCCCGCAACACGGCACCGGGAACCCCGTCATTGATTCCCGGGCAGGCGAGTTGTTGTTTCAGTTCGGGACTGAAGCCACTGAGGAAAAGCCGAATCTGCTGGTCGCCGTTGTGGCTCTCGTTGACACACAGAATGCCATAGCTGGCGCCTACCAGGGCGCGGGCATCGCGACAGATCGTCTCCAGCATACGACCGGCATCGCGCATTCCCGAAAGCTGAAGATTGATTTCGGTGAGGGCGGCGAGCCGTCGATTCGCCTTTTCCAGTTCATCGCTTTTGCGGGACAGGGTGTCGGTCAGGACTCGGGTATGCTCGGCGTCGAAGCGGTTTTCATCCACCGCCTGAGTGGGCTCTGGCGGAGAATCTGTCGGGCGAAGTGCGCTTTCTATGGCTTCGAGCACGTCCTCGGGCACACAGGGTTTGAAGATGATTCGGTGAACTCCCAACTGGCTGGCCAGTGTGCGTGCCTCATCTTCACGATAGTTGGCGGTGTAGAACATGATTTCGGTGTCGGCAATGCGCGGATCCTGTCGCACCTGACGCACAAATTCATAGCCATCCATCACTGGCATCAACAGATCGCAGATCACCAGGTCCGGGCGGTGTCGCCGGACGACGGCCAGGGCTTTTTCGCCGTCCGGTGCTTCCAGAATCTCGTGGCCCAGATAGCCCGCCAGGGAAGCAACCAGCTCCCGGTTGGGTTCATGATCATCAACAATAAGTATCCTTGCCATGTTACCGCTCTCCTTACGCTGGCAAGTTAAGACCGTGGTTCAGCCGATAACCACTGGCCTACCTGAGTGGCAAAACGTTCTGGATCAATAGGTTTTGAAATATAGCCGTCAAATCCCGCATTCAGGATGGCCTGCTCGTCTCCGCGCATGGAAAACGCTGTAATGGCAACGACTGGAATGCCCGCCATAGCCGGGTTCCCGCGCAGTTCCCGGAGCAGTTCATAGCCATCCATGTTGGGCATCTGAATATCGCTCAGAATCAGATCCAGCTGATCGGCCAGGCGTCGCGCAATGTCCAGGCCCCGACGACCATCCTCGGCCCGATGTATCCGATAGCCCTGATGCTCCAGCAGGTAAGCGGCCAGTTCCAGGCTGGCCATATCATCCTCCACGAGCAGCACGGTGGCTTTCATGGTCATCCACCCGGCAGGCTCAGAAGGAATTCCGAACCGCTGGCATCGGAGCGTTGAAGCTGGATGTTGCCGCCCAACTGGTTGGCCAGCTTCTGACTCAGGTACAGGCCCAGGCCAGTGCCTTCCGTGCGCCTTGATGACAGCACCCCGCGTGAAAAGGGCTGAAACAGGTTTTCCTGAGCCGAGGTATCAATACCCGGGCCGGTATCCCGGACGCAAACATGCACCGATTGGGGATTCGGGCGCATCAGGGTGAGGTAGACGCCGCCCTGGTGGGTAAACTTCAGGCCGTTACTGATCAGGTTCATGACGATCTGGCTCAGAGCGCGTCGGTCGGTTTCCAGGTTGACGGGCTGATCGGGCAGTTGCAGACCAAGCTCGAGTGCCTTTTCCCGAGCCTGCAGGCTGAAGGTACCGTGTATTTCTTCGAGCAACTGGTTCAGATTGATGTTCTCTGGCTTCAGTTCGAGTTTGCCCGCGTCGATTTTCGCAACGTCCAGCAAGTCGTTAATAAGGGATAACAAGTGTTGTGCACTGGAGCGCACGGTGCCGAGTTGCTTTTTCTGGTCGTCGTTCAGTGGCCCGGGGAGGCCCATCAGCAAGGTGCCGGTAAAGCCGATAATGGCATTGAGCGGGGTTCGTAGTTCGTGGCTCATGCTGGCCAGGAATTGGTCCTTGGCTTTGTTGGCGGTGGCGAGTTCCTGGTTTTTATCCTGGAGGGCGCGCTCGAAGCGCTTACGCTCGGTAATGTCCCGAATCGCACTGGACACCAGTATGCCCTCTTCGGTTTCCAGCGGACTGAGACTGATTTCAATGGGGAATTCGATGCCACCCTTTCTGAGACCAAACAGCTCAAGGCCCATGCCCATAGGTCGAACGCGGGGATCTTTGAAAAAGCCATCCCGATGACCAATATGCTGGCCCCGGTAACGTTCGGGCATAAGAATTTCGACGTTCTGGCCGATCATCTCGTCCCGGTGGTAGCCAAACAGGGATTCCGCCTGCGAGTTCACCAGCACAATGCGGCCGCCCTGTTTGACAATGACGATGGCATCCGGCGCCGATTCCAGTAAGCCCCGGAATTTCTGCTCGGCCCGCTTGAGTTCTGAAACATCCCGGATCAGGGTAACCACCAGGCTGTCGCCCTGAACATCGACCGGGCTGCAAACGACCTCGACGGGAAAGGACTGGCCTTTTTTAGACCGGCACAGGCCCTGCGTGGACAGGCTGCGTCCACAGTCACCAAAATCCAGGGTAAGCGCACGGTGTTCTGAATCCGTAAGCTCGATAAGATCGGCAAGCGGCTGCTGCACCGCTTCTTCCCGCGTGAACCCCAGCAGGATCTCCGCAGCAGAGTTCCAGTCTTCCACGACCCCGTCTGGTCGCAGCAACACCACGGCATCGGCCGGGGAGGGGCGCATTGTGGCGGTTTCCATTTCCACAGTCTGATGCTCCATGCCTAGAACGGATTTGGTGAGCTCCCTGTGAAAAAGAAGTATGGTCGATGCTTTGTATTTTTCCAGTAACCCCCGTAATCAGCCTCGTGCTGACATCAGGGTCAGGCACAACTGGGCGTTCTGGATGAAGTGGCCAAACGCCGCCAATTGCTGTTCCGATGGCACATAGCCTGCGGCCGCATTATCAGCGTAGAACAAGCCTACCAATCGGCCCTTGGCTTTCAGCGAGCCTGCCAGCGCCGGAACTTTCCCCAGCCAGCGGTCGTAGGGTACGCCCTCGGTCTGCTTTCGAGGCTCATAGACGGCGCAGGTGCCATGAGGCAACAGCGGCCCAAGGGGCCCGGTGCCGTCTTTCTTTATGACAAAGTGCTCGCGCCACTCTTCGGTGCCGCGGCCACCTACCTTGCGCGGTACCAGTAATTCGCCGGAGCGGTCGGTCATCAACAGGGCTACGCGCTGCATGCCGATGGCCCGGTGAATCCCCTCAATCACCAACTGGCAGACCTCATTGATGTCCGGTTTTTCCGCCAGGGTCTGGGTTAGCTCCCGCAGAATCTGCAGTTGCAGATCGGAGTCCATGGCCGGGGCATCGGGGGCTGACTCCTGGTTGCCCGGCAGCAGAGCGGTCACTTGCGGGATGCCCAGAGAAACCGCCACTTTGCTGGCTTCCTGGGCGTTTACCTTGAGTTGATCACGGATGGCGGCGGGGGTTTCACCGATGTCGTCAGAGAGCTTCTCGAGCACCTTGTCCATCTCGGCCCCGCTCCAGCCGCTCTCGGACACCCGGGCCATTTCGACGCTGTTGCGGACCAGGCTGCTGGCCATGGAGTTGGCTTTTCCCGGCGCTACCACTTCCTTGATGAACGGTCCCAGCGACCAGGCATCCACCAGCCCGCGGGTTATTTCGGTAAAGGTGGTATGCAGCACCGCTTTCTGGGCTTCGACCGGGGGCTCTTCCAGCCGCAGGCGCTCTTCAAGTTCGCTGGCCTGCTCGGTTTCGCAGGACCAGAAAGCCAGTTCCCCAATGTTCATCAGCAAAGCGCCGATAAAGACTTCTTCCAGGGCGTGCTCGGTGCGTTTGGGCATCAGACAGCGGGCCTGTACCGCGGCGTGAATCGCCCTGGCCAGGCATCGCAGCAGGTGGGGGCGATCATTGCGTTTAAGCAGGGAATCGACAATCAGAGACGAAATCGCCATGGACTTCACGGCATCAAAGCCGATCAGCGTGATGGCCCGGCTGACCGTGCTGACCTGGGTGCGGGTCTGGTTGTAAAACACCGTGTTGGATAACCGGAGCACCTGGGAGGTGAGCTGGGCATCATTGAGAATCACGTTTGCCAACTCATTGACGGTACTGTTGCGGCTGTCTGTCAGTTCGTTGATCTGCCGGAGGGTGTTGGCCAAAACCGGCAACTCTACCTTGCTCAGGTAGGAAACCCATGCCTGGGTTGAGTTCATCCTTGAGGGCGAAGTTTCGGACGGAGTAGTCACGGAAGGGGCGCGCCTCGGAATGGTGGACAGTTGTTAATGTTCTTTGTGGATACGAGTTTAGCTGAGCCGGGACGGGTCTGTCAGGTACCTTTTGGTGTAAGGGCAAGTACCCACCTGCGGGCCACCGGGCGGGATTCGGGTTTGCCCCCTGAATAGGCTATAATCGCCTGTTTTAACGACGCATCTGCAAGGCACTGATCGTGATTGTATTTGACCAGGTAGAAAAGTCGTACCAGGTGGCTGGCCGGGCGATCCCCGCGCTGCATCCCACCAGTATGACCATCGAGACCGGTGAGGTGTTCGGCATCGTCGGCCACTCCGGCGCGGGCAAATCGACCCTTGTCCGACTGATCAACAAACTGGAACCCTCCACCGGCGGTCGCATCCTGATCGACGACGAGGACATCACCCGCTACAGCGCCGCAGAGTTGCGGGCCTTCCGACGCAAAGTGGGCATGATTTTCCAGCATTTCAATCTGCTGTCGTCCAAGACGGTGGCTGACAATATTGCCTTCCCGATGAAGCTGGCGGGCATTTATTCCAAGGCTGAAATTCGCAGTCGGGTGGATGAGCTGCTGGCACGGGTGAGCCTGAGCGATCATGCCAACAAATATCCGTCCCAGTTGTCTGGCGGGCAGAAACAGCGGGTAGGCATTGCCCGCGCTCTGGCCTGCCGACCGACTATTTTGCTGTGCGATGAAGCCACCAGCGCCCTGGACCCACAAACCACCCAGTCGGTACTAAAGCTGCTGGCGGACATCAACAAGGAACTGGGCCTGACTATTGTGCTGATTACCCACGAGATGGATGTGGTGCGCCGTGTCTGTGACCGGGTGGCGGTGATGGATGCCGGCCGTGTGGTGGAAATGGGGCCGGTCAGTGAAGTCTTTCTGCACCCCCAGCACCCGACCACCCGGGATTTTGTGTTCGAAAGCGAAAACGTCGATCGCGATGAGTTGCAGGAAGATCTGCAGAAAGCCGAGGGTCGTATTCTGCGACTGACGTTCAAGGGGGAATCCACGTACAAACCGTTGCTTGGCAGTGTTGCCCGGGAATCCGGTGTGGATTTCAGTATTCTCTCGGGCAGGATTGATCACATCAAGGACACGCCCTACGGCCAGTTGACCCTGTCGTTGGTGGGCGGCGATCTGGAGGTCGCCATGAAAGCGCTGGAAGCCGCTGAAGTTCATGTGGAGGTGGTGCGCTGATGGAAGCCTTGATGGAAAGCCTTATGGGGAACGTGGACTGGGCCGAAATTGGCTGGGCCAGTTGGGATACCCTGGTGATGGTGGGCATGTCGCTGTTGTTCAGCGTATTGATTGGCTTGCCCATAGGTGTGCTGTTGTTCCTGACCGGCAAGCGTCAGTTGCTGGAACAGCCGGTGGCCTACGCCATCCTGTCGTTTATTGTGAACGTGCTGCGCTCTGTGCCCTTCATCATCCTGCTGATTGTGATGATCCCGTTCACGGTAATGCTGATCGGCACCTCCCTGGGTGTGGCCGGCGCGATTCCCCCGTTGGTGGCCGGTGGTGCTCCGTTCTTTGCCCGCCTGGTGGAAACCTCCTTGCGGGAGGTGGACCGGGGCATTATTGAAGCAACCCAAGCCATGGGTGCGAATGTTCGGCAAATCATCTTTGGCGCCTTGCTGCCGGAGGCACTTCCCGGCATTATCGCGGGCATTACGGTAACGGCCATTACTCTGGTGTCTTACGCAGCCATGTCTGGCGTTATTGGTGGCGGCGGCCTTGGTGACCTGGCAATCCGGTTCGGTTACCAGCGGTTCCAGACCGACGTCATGGTGATTACTGTGGCCCTGCTGGTGATCTTTGTGCAGGTGTTGCAGATGGCGGGCGATCGCCTGGTTCTGTATTTCAGCCGTAAATAATTAACGCAGGAGATTTGTTATGAACCTGAAGAAAACTCTGGTGGCTCTGGCCGCTGTTGCAACCTTCTCGACCGCTGCTTCGGCAGAACAACTGTCCGTGGCCGCGACTCCGGTACCCCACGCCGAGCTGCTGGAATTCGTGAAGCCGGCCCTGGCGGAACAGGGTGTGGAGCTGGATGTGAAGGTGTTCACCGACTACGTGCAACCCAACATCCAGGTTGATCAGAAGCGTATGGATGCCAACTTCTTCCAGCACCAGCCGTACCTGGATGAGTTCAACGACGGCCGTGGCACCAATCTGGTGACTGTGACCGGCGTTCACGTGGAGCCGTTCGGCGCCTACTCCAGCAAGATCGAGTCTCTGGACGAGCTGAAAGAAGGTGCGGTTGTGGCCATCCCCAACGACCCCACCAATGGTGGCCGTGCTCTGCTGTTGCTGCAGAAAGCGGGCTTGATTACCCTTAAGGACGAAAGCAAGATCACTGCGACCCCGCGTGATATTGCCGACAACCCCAAAGACCTGGACTTCAAGGAACTGGAAGCGGCGACCCTGCCGCGTATCCTGAACCAGGTGGACCTGGCGCTGATCAACACCAACTACGCGCTGGAAGCGGGCCTGAACCCGTCTGAAGATGCTCTGGTGATTGAAGGCTCCGAATCTCCTTACGTGAACATTCTGGTCGCCCGTCCGGACAACAAGGACAGCGAAGCCATGCAGAAGCTGGCCAATGCCTTGAAATCCGATGCGGTGAAAGACTTTATCAAGGAGAAGTATGAGGGTGCGGTTGTTCCGGCGTTCTGATCGGAACGGAGTGCCTTCAGGTGCTCTCAAGCATAAAAAAGGGCAGCCATTTGGCTGCCCTTTTTGTTTGTGGCGGTGGATCAGTCACCACTCCAGTTAGCACGTGGGTCTGGTGTCATCCGCAGGTAGGACTTCACGGCTTTGTAGCCTTTCGGGAAGCGCTTTTTGATCTCATCTTCATCCTGCAGTGACGGCACAATCACCACATCACTGCCACTCTCCCAGTTGCCGGGTGTGGCCACGCGGTGTTCGTCGGTCAGTTGCAGGGAATCGATTACCCGCAGCACTTCATTGAAGTTACGACCGGTGGATGCCGGATAGGTGATGATCAGTCGAACCTTCTTGTTCGGGTCGATGATAAACAGCGAACGCACGGTCAGGCTGTCGTTGGCGTTCGGGTGGATCATGTCGTACTTCTCGGACACCTGGCGGTCGTGGTCCGCAATGATCGGGAAGTTGACCGTGCAGCCCTGAGTCTCGTTGATGTCCTTGATCCAGTCGTGGTGAGAATCGACCGGGTCGACACTCAGGGCAATGGCCTTGACGTTACGTTTGGCAAATTCGTCTTTGAGCTTGGCAGTCAGGCCCAGCTCGGTGGTGCACACCGGGGTGAAGTCGGCCGGGTGGGAAAACAGCACGCCCCAGCCATTGCCCAGCCACTCGTGAAAGCGAATGCGGCCCTCGGTGGAATCCTGTTCAAAATCGGGTGCAGTATCTCCAAGACGCAGACTCATACTTACTCTCCTTCGACACGGTTGTTGGCAAATTCGTGTATTGCGCCGGCGTTGCCCGCCGTTGTTGTCTGATCAGTGTATACGAGTAACTGTGGTGATGGATGCGCCAGTTACAAGGGGGACTTGATCTGGCGCATCCAACGGTTCGCTCACATCCTTGTGAGCGTCTTGCATAGACAGGGTATTACTCCACGCCCAGAGCCTTCTGCTTGTCGAAGTGCTCCCGGGTCAGTTTGAACACTACCGGGCTCAACAGCAGCAGGGCGATCAGGTTGGGCAGTGCCATCATGGCGTTCAGGGTATCGGCCACCAGCCAGATAAAGCCCAGGTTGATGGTGGCGCCCACCGGAATGGCCACAATCCACAGTACCCGGTAAGGCAGAATGGCCTTCACACCGAACAGGAATTCAATACAGCGCTCGCCGTAGAAAGACCAGCCAATGATGGTGGTGAACGCGAAGATCGCCAGGGCAATCGCCACCACGTAGTTACCAAAGCCCGGCAGGCCGGTTTCAAAGGCCAGGGAAGTCAGTGCCGCCCCGGTTTCGCCGGACGTCCAGGCACCGGAGGTGATGATGACCAGGCCGGTGATGGAACAGACAATGATGGTGTCGATGAAGGTGCCCAGCATGGCCACCATGCCCTGCTTGACCGGGTTCTTGGTTTGCGCTGCCGCGTGGGCGATGGGGGCAGAGCCGAGACCTGCTTCGTTAGAGAAGATGCCCCGGGCCACACCAAAGCGGATGGCTGCCCAGACCGCAGCACCGGCAAACCCGCCCTCGGCTGCAGCCGGGCTGAAGGCATAGCTGAATACCATGCTGATGGCTTCCGGAATCTGGTTGGCGTTAATGGCCAGTACGATCAGGCCAATCAGCACATAGGACACAGCCATAAACGGCACCAGCGCACTGGCTACCTGGCCGATACGCTTGATACCGCCAATCAGTACCATGCCCACCAGTACCATCAGGATCACACCGGTTACCCAGTGGGGCAGGCCAAAATTGGTTTCCAGCACATCGGCGACGGAGTTGGCCTGAACCGTGTTACCGATGCCAAAGGCGGCCACAGAGGCAAACACCGCAAACAGGATGCCTAGCCAGGCCCACTTGCTGCCGAGGCCGTTACGGATGTAATACATGGGGCCGCCCACGTGGTTGCCGCGCTCGTCCACTTCCCGGAAGCGAACCGCCAGAACGGCTTCTGAATATTTGGTGGCCATGCCCACCAGGGCTGTGAGCCACATCCAGAACAGCGCACCGGGGCCGCCGAGGAAGACTGCGGTGGCAACACCGGCAATGTTACCGGTACCCACGGTGGCAGACAGTGCGGTCATCAGGGCCTGGAACGGGGGAATATCGCCGTCATCCTCGTCACCGCGGGCCCGGCCGCTCCACATCAGGCGGAAACCGGCCCCCAGTTTCATGATCGGCATCAATTTCAGGCCAATACTCAGAAACAGGCCGACGCCCAGAATCATCACCAGCATGGGAGGGCCCCATACCAGTCCGTTGATTTCACTTACAAAATTGGAAATGGCTTCCATGGGTTCTCCCACTGTTTACCACGGATGAATCAGGATTATTGAGCCCTGAAAGGGCATAACCCATTGAGTTTAGTCGACAATTATCCGATGTAAACCGTTTTCATAACGCCGGTTTTTCATTTCTGTGTGCTTTGCCTATGTTTAGGGTATGGAAGTGCTCAATCGGGCACCGTTATTCTGTCTGAAAGGAAGTTGTCGATGCGCTCATTGAAAATATCTGAAGTGATGTGGAACCACATTGAACCGATACGCTGTGGTACGCCGGTCACCAGGGTGGTGAAAGCCCTGCTGGCCAATCATGTTACCGGTTTGCCGGTGGTGGATGATCATCGCCGTGTGCTGGGCTTTGTCTCGGAACAGGACTGTATACACTCGCTGCTGGTCAGCAACTACCACCACGAAGGTGATCCCATTGTGGATGACGTGATGTTCCGGCAGCCGATGACGGTATCGCCGGACATGTCGGTGGTGGATCTGGCCCAGAATCTGGGGGCCGGTAAGCCAAAAGTGTACCCGGTGGTTGATCATGGCAAACTGGTTGGTATCGTAACGCGTACTGCCATTCTTGCGGAATTTGCCAAGTCCGGTTTCAGTATCGACAAACCCAGCTATGCCGGGGCTGAAGACTAATCGCTAACCACATCTTTAACTCCGGGGGGATCTATGGACCTGTTATCCACCAACGTCTGTTTCGACGGAGAACACCGCCGCTATCGCCATACCTCCGCTACCCTGGAGTGCGACATGGAATTTGCGGTGTTTCTTCCTCCTGCGGCGCTGGGTGCTCAGGCTAAAGAGGTGCCGGTGCTGTACTGGTTGTCGGGCCTCACCTGCACCGATCAGAATTTCATGCAGAAAGCCGGCGCCCAGAAACTCGCTGCAAAGCTGGGCCTAGCCATTGTCTGCCCGGATACCAGCCCCCGAGGCGTGAATCTGCCCGGCGAGGATGACAGCTATGATTTTGGCTCCGGAGCCGGTTTCTATGTGAACGCGACCCAGCAGCCCTGGGCGCCGCATTACCGGATGTATGACTATGTGGTCAAGGAGCTGCCGCAGCTGGTGGAAAACGAGTTGCCGCTGAACGGCGAACGTTCGGTCAGTGGCCATTCGATGGGCGGGCACGGGGCTCTGATTGCGGCTTTGAAGAACCCGGGGTATTACAAGTCGGTATCGGCCTTTGCTCCAATTGCCAACCCCATGGCCTGCCCCTGGGGCCAGAAGGCGTTTAGCGGATACCTGGGTGACGATCAGTCGGCGTGGGAAGCCTGGGATGCCACTGTGTTGATTCCGACGGCAAAGGAACGGCTGCCGCTACTGGTCGACCAGGGTACGGCCGATGAGTTTCTGGACAGCCAGCTGAATCCGGATGCCCTGGCCGATGTGTGTGAGAAATTCCATCATCACCTGAATCTGCGTATGCATCGGGGCTATGACCACAGCTACTTCTTTATCGCCTCGTTCATTGACGATCACCTGAACCATCATGCCCGGGCACTTGGGCTGATCTGATTCAGGAGCGGAAGCCCCAGAGCATGCTGAAATCCATGGATGGCATGATCTCGGGCTCTTCCGGCGCTCGAATGTTGTATTCCAGCAGGCTTGTATCGCGCTCAAAGGTGCCACTGTAGCGGTTACCTCGGGGTCCGAATATCGCCTGTACAAAAGGACCGCGTGCCCGCACTGCCCGACGGGTAATAACGCCCACCTCGTTATTTACCAGCCGTACCAGCATGCCTGGAGGATGATCCCCCAATACCTGCAGTAATGAACGCGGAATCGCCGGCCGGAACTTGCCGTCCGCCAGGGTGGCGATGAGTTTGCGGGCCTCAGTGATATTCATCCGGTTACGGTAAGCGCGCTTGGTGATCATCGCCACATAGCGCTCGGCCAGGGCCAGGATTTCTGCTTCCGGAAGGATATCGCTACCGCTGAGCCCTTCAGGATACCCCGAGCCATCGGCCTGTTCGTGGTGTTGGGCAATGATACGCAGCAGCAGCTTGTTATTGATGCCGGCCGACGTCAGTGCCTGAATGCTTCGGGCTGGATGCTTGCGAATGACCGCCCGCTGATCATCGGTCAACACCGTATTGGAGGCGTTGAGTTGGTCTGCCACAGGCACCAGCGCGAGGTTGGCGGTCAGCGCGGCGGCGGTGAGCACGGTGGCCCGCTTTTCCTCCAGCCCGAACTGGCGTGCGATAAAATGGCACAGGATGCCGTAGAACAGGATCTGTTCATGGATGGTGGGGCTGATCGAATACAGGTGCACCAATGCCAGGCTGGCGTCGGGTGCCTCCTGGCAGGTTTTATCCAGCATTCGGCACAGACCCAGCAGGCGTTTCTGGGCGGTGGGATCTTCCGAGGTAATGGCGTTGAGTGTGACTTCCAGCGTGGTCAGCAAGTCTCCGTATTCTGCAAACGGATTCCGCTGGCGCAGGTCTTCAAAGGTTTCCTCTTTCGGTCGCTCGATCTTCCGGGGCTTGAAGCGCCCTCTTTCAAACAGCTGCTCGAGCTGGCTGTTGGTCTGAATCACATAGCCCTGACGCAGAAGAATATTGCCTTCTGAGTCGAAAACATCCCAGGGCAGTGGCTTGCCTAGGGTGAGTGCCCCGGGGGCTATTCTTATCAGTGAGTTAGACACAATGTTCCTGAATCTGCAGCCGGTGCGCGATAGTATGACTGGCCAATAGGTTTGAAGCTAATGATCGTTGCCTGGTCGATTATAAAGTGGATTACATTGGAATATTAGAGAAAAGCAAAGCGTGATGTGGGTCACATTGTGTCGCCTTTGGTGGTAGATTTGTTAAGAATCGTTGCCCTGGAACGACCGTTTGAAAAGCTTGGGCTATTCTAGAATCCTAAATCAGACTTTTGTCGGACTCTGAGCTGCATGTTTCACCGCCTGAAAAACGATTTTCGGTTATCCATCATTACCTTGCTGGGCATCAGCGGGCTGGTGGGCATTACGCCGTTTGCGGTGCTGCGGTTCATGCAGGGTAATCTGCTGGCTGGCGTGGTGGATAGTACGATCCTGGGCGGCATTGCGACGAGTATGGCTTATGCCTGGTTAACGGGAGATACCCGCAGGACGGGCCTGGTCATGGCAATTATTTCATCCTACGGTGCTGTGGTAGTGGGCAGCATCGTGGGTGATCCGGGGCTATTCTGGTTGTACCCCTGCCTGGTCACTTCTTTCTTCCTGGTTGGTCCGAGAATCGCCGTGGGTATCAACCTGTCCGCTATCCTGGCGATGATGGTGGTGGGGCTGGCATTCAGTAGCCAGGAGCAGATGTGGTCGTTTTCTTCGACCGCCGTTGTGGTCAGTGCCTGCGCCTATGTCTTTGCTCATCGCAACCACAGCCAGCGCCGGCGCCTGGAGCAACTGGCCACCATTGACCCGCTGACCGGCGTAAAGAACCGCCGTTCCATGGATGAAGAGCTGGATGTGGCCGCTGCCAATGCCGAGCGTTCCGGCTTGCCCTACGCTCTGGTGTTGCTGGACCTTGATCATTTCAAGAGGATCAACGACGAATATGGCCACGGCGTGGGCGACGAAGTGCTCACCGAGCTGGTGGCCTTGCTGGAGAGCAATACCCGCCGTTCCGATCAGCTGTTCCGATATGGCGGTGAGGAGTTTGTATTGCTGCTACCAGGCGTTGATGGCGTAAATCTGCGTGCGGTGATGAACAATCTTCAGCAGGTGCTCCGAAAATACATGAAACACCCCGGCGGGCCGGTAACCGCGTCATTCGGCGTAGCCCTGCTGGGCCATGGCGAAAGTGTGGAAAGCTGGCTGGCCCGGGCCGATAACGCGCTGTACACCGCCAAGGAAACCGGGCGTGACCGGATTGTTTATGCCGAGGATATTGGTCAGCCCATGCCAGAGCCGGTTCCCACGGTTGCAGGCTGAGTGTCTTCATCAACGGGCGTGGAAGGCTGGTAATGAAACAGGCGCCAGCCGAGTAACAGGCTGGCGGAGGTCAGCCCGGCCGTCAGTCCTACCCAGAAACCCGCAGCGCCCAGCGCCGGCCATACCCAGTCGGTAAATGTCAGCACATATCCCAGCGGCAGGCCCACTCCCCAGAATGAAAACAGCATGATGAACATGGGAATGCGCGTGTCCTTGTAGCCGCGCAGGGCGCTGATACAGGTTACCTGGATAACATCGGCAATCTGGAACATGGCGGCGAAGGTGAGCAGCCGAATGGTGACCGCCTGAACCTCGGCATCGCCCGAATACAGGCTGGCAATCGCGCCGGAGAACACGAACAGCAGGGTGGCAAACAGCAGGGCGATGGCCGAGGCCAGAATCAGCGAGCTGCGTGAAATCAGCCTTGCGGAGTCCCGGGCGTTGGCTCCTGTCAGAAAGCTTACCCTCAGAGTCAGTGCCATACCCAGGCTGAGAGGAAGCATGAACAGCAGCGAGGTTACGTTCAGGGCGATCTGATGGCCGGCTACCACCACTGGGCCAAGCGGTGCCAGGAACAAGGCGATCACGGCAAACATGCTTGCTTCGACGAAGATGGTGAAGCCGATGGGGACGCCAATGCGCAGGATGTACCGAATGCCAGCCCAGTCCGGTTTTACCCAATCGGCAACCAGATGGAACTGACGGAAGGTCTCGCTGCGGTTCAGATAGATCAGCATGGCGATGGCGGCGACACCGTTGGAGATGGATGTGGCCCAGCCACAGCCGACACCGCCCATGGCGGGCAGCCCGAGTTTGCCGTAAATGAAGATGTAGTTCAGGGGCAGGTTGATCAGCGTGCTAAGCACGGAAAATGCCATGATCACCCGGGTATGTCCCAGGCCGTCGGTCAGACCCCGAAGAGCGTTGATCAGCAGCAGCGCGGGAATGCCCCAGGCGAATGCGTCCAGATAACCCTGGGTGATGCCGGCGGTGTGCGGGTCGAGTCTCAGCAGGGCCAGGACGGGATGGACATTGGTCAGCAACAGCGCCATCACTACGGTGCCGCCCGCCGCAATGTAGATGCCCTGCCAGGTTGCGGGCATGATCTTATGGGTTGTCCGAGCGCCGTTGTAGCCGGAAATGATCGGTTGCAAGGCGCCGAGCATGCCCATGAAAAACAGGAAAAGCGGCATCCACAGGCTGCTGCCGATACCCACGGCCGCGAGGTCTTCGGCACTGGCGTGGCCAGCCATCACGGTATCGATCACACCATTGGCCATCTGTGCCACCTGGGCAATCAGAATCGGGCCGCCCAGAATGGCCAGTGTTTTCCATTCGGCGAGCGTGCGCTGAATCAGCGGCTGGCGGGCTTCGGGTAGTGGCTGATGGGTTTCGTCCATGGCGCTCTGGTCTTTCCGGAATTGTAGCGTGGCACTGGTACAGGACCGGCCATGGTACCTCAGCCTGCGGACTCGTGCTTATAGGGGTTTCCCCGTCTGCCGCCGCTGCAAAACCCACCGTAAAGCAGTAAAGTAGGCGCCCGGCATACAACAGGGGTGGTGCAATCGATGGTCTTACTGGTTCTGGTAACCGTACTCTGGGCCTTTTCGTTCAGTCTGATCGGCGAGTTCCTGGCTGGCCGTGTAGACAGCGACTTCGCGGTGTTGAGCCGGGTCTTGCTGGCAGCCCTGGTGTTCCTGCCGTTTACCCGCTGGCGGGGTGTTCCCTCCGGTATGAAGCTGGGCATCCTGGTGACTGGTATGCTGCAGTTCGGCATCACCTATCTGTGCCTGTATCGCTCGTTCAGTTACCTGACGGTACCGGAAGTTCTGCTGTTCACCATTTTTACGCCTCTGTACGTGACTCTGGTGGATGATGCCCTGGCCCGCCGGTTTTCACCGGTGGCGTTGCTGGCTGCGGCCATTGCCACACTCGGTGCCGGCATCATCCGGTACGATGGCCTCAGTGAGGATTTCATCACCGGGTTCCTGCTGCTGCAGGTGGCCAACTTTACCTTCGCTGCCGGCCAGGTTGGCTACAAGCACGTGATGCAACGTTACCCTCTGGCGCTGCCTGGGTATCGCACTTTCGGTTACTTCTTCATGGGCGCACTGGTTATCGCGCTACCCTCGTTCCTGATTTTTGGTAACCCGGACAAGTTGCCGTCAACACCGTTGCAGTGGGGCATTCTTGGCTGGCTGGGCCTGGCGGCGTCCGGTCTGGGGCTGTACCTGTGGAATCGCGGTGCCTGCAAGGTCGATGCAGGCACCCTGGCGGTGATGAACAATGCCCTGGTACCGGCTGGCTTGCTGGTCAATCTGCTGATCTGGAATCGTGATGCAGATCTGCTGCGCCTGGCCGTTGGTGGTGTGGTGATCGGATTCTCTCTGTGGGTGAATGCTCGCTATCATCCCAGGGCAAAGCTGGTTGCATCCTCCTGAGTTCCCTGAATTTTTTCTAAAGCGCCGTGGCCTGTTGTCGTTACACGAATAGGACACGGCGTAACCCATTCGCTATTTCATTGATATATATCTATAACTAAGCTGTCGCCGTTAAATTTTATCGGGCCAACGGACGAACAGTTCCCCATGCGCAAGAACCTGCCTGTCACTCAGCGCGAGATCCACATCCCTGAAGGAATGCGGTTGATCAGTACGACCACTCTCAAGGGGGTGATTACTTACTGTGATGATGACTTCGTCACCATCAGCGGTTACAGCCGGGACGAACTGATCGGTCAGGCCCATAACCTTATCCGGCACCCGGATATGCCCCCGGCGGTTTTTGCTGACATGTGGGAATACCTGAAAGCCGGCAAGGCCTGGATGGGGGTTGTGAAGAACCGGGCCAAGTCTGGTGACCATTACTGGGTGAGCGCTTACGCCACGCCAATCTGGGAGAATGGCCAGATGGTGGGCTATGAATCCGTGCGGGTCGCCGCTACCCGGGAGCAGATTGCCCGTGCTGAACGGCTGTATAAGGAGATCTCCGAGGGTGGGTTGAGTTCCGGTTGGCGCAACCGGATTCTGACCATGGTCCGTTCAGGCTGGCCCTTTATGGTGTCCCTGGGCTTGAGTCTGGGCGCCCTCGCGTTCGAGTCTCCGGCTTTGGCCGTGCTTCTGGTAGTGGTTGGTCACGTTCTGGGTTTTGGTCTGGTGTTTACCTCGCTTTCCAACCGGCTCAAGAGCTTGCTGGAACTGCGTCCGGATGCCTTCCAGGACCCTATCGTTGCCCGAACCTACAGCGATGAGCGCGGACTGATGTCCCGGCTGGCACTGATGCTGGTGAGTGAGGAGGCGAGAATCCGAACCGCATTGGCCCGCATAGATGATCAGGCCGAACAATTGCTTGAGCAGGTTCACGCTTCCCATGGTTACATTACCGAGGGCGCAGCAGCCATTGCGCGGCAGCGCGCTGAAACGGACCAGACCGCTTCGGCCATCAACCAAATGACCGTCTCCATCCAGGAGGTGGTCGAATCTGTTAATCACAATGCCCGGGAAGCGGAACAGGCCAATCGCCAGGCCCATGAGGGTAGCGAGCGCAGTGGTGAGGCATTGGGCGCCATCCAGCAACTGGTGAATCAGGTTCAGGGCATTGGCGACTCGGTGGGCCGGCTGGGCGAATCCACCCGTAGCATTGGCGAGGCGGCAGATCTGATCAGTGAAATCGCTGATCAGACGAATCTTCTGGCCCTCAACGCCGCCATTGAGGCAGCTCGGGCTGGAGAGCAGGGCCGGGGCTTTGCGGTGGTCGCTGATGAAGTTCGCTCACTGGCGCAGCGGACCCGGCAGTCGACGGTACGCATCCACGAGGTGGTTGAAGATTTCCGTGCCCAGGTGGATCAAACTGTAAACGCGGTGCGCGCAGGGGAACAGATTGCCGGTGATGGCCTCAACCGGGTGCAGGGCGCTGCCGATGCACTTAATGCCATCGTCAGTTCCGTGGATCGCATTTCCGAAAGTTTTATCACCATGTCGGCGGCGTTCGAAGAGCAGAGTCAGGTCTCTGATGAGATCAATCGCCAGGTGGTGAATATTGCCAGCCTGGCTGACCAGAGCGATGAACAGGCGGATGCGGCAAAACAGAGCAGCGATACTTTGAGCCAGATGGCCGGTGGTCTGAAAGACCTGATTGCCCGATTTGTCAGTAAAACCCGATGATTAGCATTCCCGGGCGGCGTCGGGGACGATGAATTGTCCCGGCGCTCGCCCCTCGGCACTGGCATCATGCCGCCAGTGCTGGCAGAATCCCGCCCCAATAGCCCGCACGCCGTGTGCCGGGCGATCTGACAATTCGTATTTTCCTCAGCCAAAAGCACAGGAAGCAAACACATGACTCAGTCCAACTCCGCAGCAGACAGCGGGAACGGGGCTCGCGGACTCTGGTCTTCCAAGTTCGCGTTTATTCTGGCAGCCACCGGTTCCGCGGTTGGTCTCGGTAATATCTGGAAGTTCCCCTATGTCACCGGCGAGAACGGCGGTGGTGCCTTCGTTCTGGTGTACCTGCTCTGTATTGCCATCATCGGTATTCCCATCATGATGGCGGAAGTGTTTATCGGCCGGAATGGTCGTCATAACCCCATTACCAGTTTTCGGCTGGTGGCGGAGCGCAACCTGGCGTCGCCGGCCTGGCGCGTCTCAGCCATTGTCGGCATGCTGGCTGCGTTTATCATTCTGTCCTTCTACTCGGTCATTGGTGGCTGGGCGGCCTCCTATATTGGCCACGCGGCTATGGGCGATTTCACTGGTGGTACTGCAGAATCTGTGGGCGAGCTGTTCGGGGGCCTGCTGGGCAGCCCGATTCAGCTGCTGGCCTGGCACACGGTGTTCATGGCGCTGGTGGTGCTGGTGGTTTCCCGGGGCTTGAAAGGCGGCCTGGAGCGCGCAGTCACCATCCTGATGCCGGCGCTGTTTCTGCTGCTGTTGCTGGTGGTTGGTTATGCGACGACGACCGGCCATTTCGGCGAGGCAGTCAGTTTCCTGTTCACCCCGAATTTTGAGGCACTGACGGTGAAAGGCGTACTGGTTGCCCTGGGGCACGCCTTCTTCACCCTGAGCCTGGGTATGGCCATCATGATGGCTTACGGTTCCTACCTGGGCCGTGATGTCTCCATCGGCCGCACCGCCGTCAGTGTGGCGATCATGGATACTGTGGTGGCACTGCTGGCGGGCCTGGCCATTTTCCCGGTGGTGTTTGCCAACGGCCTGGAAGCCGGTGCCGGCCCCGGTCTGATCTTCCAGACCCTGCCGCTGGCGTTCGGTAACATGCCCATGGGCAGCCTGTTCGGCACCCTGTTCTTCGTTCTGTTGCTGTTTGCTGCCTGGACCTCTGGCATTTCCCTGCTGGAGCCGGTGGTTGAGTGGGTTGAAGAGAAAACCAGCCTGGCCCGCACCGGCAGCGCTATTCTGGTGGGCGTGCTGTGCTGGGCGCTGGGCATTGTTTCCATTCTGTCCCTGAACGTCTGGTCTGATGTGACGCCGCTGGGCATGTTTGCCGCCTTTGAAGGCAAGACGGTGTTCGACCTGCTGGACTACTTCACCGCCAACATCATGCTGCCACTGTCTGGCCTGCTGACCGCCATTTTTGTGGGCTGGTTTGTGGCCAAGGAATCGCTGAAGAGCGACCTGGCCCTGCAGGGTGGCGCGTTCAGCCTGTGGTACAACCTGATCCGGTTTGTGACGCCGATTGCCGTGGCGATCGTGTTTGTTTACAACCTGACGGCCTGATCGCTCGCTGCTCAGGCAGCAAAAAGAAACCCCGGTGCTGGCGACAGTACCGGGGTTTTGTTTTTGGGGAGCGTGTTATTCGTAGTCGCTCTCGTCCTGCTCCATCACAGCCTTGAGGCGTTCTACGTGGTGGCGGACAGCACGTTTGTCGGCATCGCTCACTTGCTTCGCCGCACTGGATGCGCTTTTGACGGTCACCATCATCTGTTCCATCATTTCGCGCATCTGGGCTTTGGCGGCTTCGGGCATGTCGGGATTGTTTTCCATCTCGGCAATGGCGCGCTCCATCTCCGCGATATCCGGTGCCATGTCGGGCTGGGCTTCCATTTCAATGGCAAACCAGGCGCTGACGATGCGGTCGCCTTTGCGGGCCCAGGCTTCCGGGCTGGAGAAGCCGAAGTCATCGACCAGGTCGTCCAGGTCGTCATACATTTCGTGGCCTTTCACTTCGTCCACCATCGAGGACATCATCCGGGCGAAATCCACTTCCCGCTCATCGTCGGCTGTATCTTCGATGGACTCGATGAAGTCCTGATGCTTGTCGATCAGGGGCTGCATGGCTTCCATGCTGGCGATGAAGGAAGTGACATCGTCTTCGGTGAGGTTTTCGCTGTGGGCTAACGGTGCCAGGGCCAGGCTGAGTAGCAGCAGGCCGGCTTGCAGCACGTTGAGGCGCGGTTGGGTGTTACGGTGGTTCATGGTGCACTCCTTGCTGATGATTTCCTGTGGATGTCAGCAAAGAGTAATCCCAGGCTGGCCAGGTTTCCAGCGGTATCAGGAGCTCAGACCTTTCCGCCCAGCAATATGCGCACGGCAGTGCAGGCATCCTCAAGCTCTTCATCGCGGGGTTCGCGGCCGCCAATGATGTCGCTGTACAGGCAGGATTCGGCGATTCGTACCATGAAGTAGGACAAGCTCTGGATGTTCATGGGTGGGCTCAGATGGCCTGCGCGCACTTCGTCTTTGAGCAGGCGGGTGTTCACTTCCACGGTGCGGGCGTGCAGCGTGGAGTGGGAGGAAGTGAGCATTTTCAGGGCGTATTCCGGGTCCTGATGCAGGAACTTTCGCAGCGGCGCGAAGTGCAGGATGGTCATGTTGATGTGGCGGAACACGCCCACCACGTAGTCGACGCCATGGCCGGGGGTAACGGCGCGGGCTTCTTTGTACAGGGGCTCGTACAGGGACCACAGGATTTCACCAATCAGCAGGTCGCGGTTACCAACCCAGCGGAACAGGGTGGCGCGGCCGATGTGGAGGTCGTCGGCGAGGGCGGCCAGGCTGATTTTTTCCCCTTTTAGCCACATTCTTCTGGCGCGGCGGAAGGCGTCCAGGGGGGTGGTTTTGGCGGTTGGTGTGGTCACTTCGGTCCCTTTGGCTGGTTTGGGGACATTCTATCGGTTGCTGGGGCTTGGGGCTATGGCTGGCAGTCCACGAGTCTGGTTTATAGCCCGCATGGTGAGGTGCATGAGCAGCCGGGGTGTCCCCTCCAAAAATTTCGGAGGCCATGGATGGCCGGAGAGAAGCGCACATGGATGTGCTCGTAGCGGTTTTTGGAGGGGACACCCCGGCTGCTCATACCAAACCTGGAGTTGTTATCAGAGCGCTTGTTGAATCACACCCACAGATCGCCAATGGGCGTATCGGGGCTGAAGTGGTGAAGTATCTGGGCCTGCAGTAGCTCTGCAGTGGCAATGGCGTCGATCAGGGCGTTATGGGAGGCATAGTGGGGCAGGCCGTAGCGGAGCCGGCTGTCGGCCAGGCGGATGGAGATCGGCTTTTTGCCCATCAGTTGCTGCCAGCGGCTGGGGTTGCGGTTTGGGTGCAGGTGCGCTTCGATGGCCATGGTGTCGATGACCGGGAAGCGGAGTTGTTCGTTCAGGCGCCATTGCAGGGCGGTGTTCAGGAACGGGCGTTCGATGTTGCGGTAGTGCACCACGGGGATTCGGCCGTTGAGGTGTTCGAACAGCGGGTCGAGTACGTCTTCCAGGTCCGGGGCGTTTTCGATTTCGCTGTGGGTAATGCCGTGGATGGTCACAGAGGTTTTGTGCAGGGGCAGTCTGGGGCGAACCACCTGGTGCCAGCATTGGCCGAGCTGGATGCCTGTCAGGGTAAAGGGCACCAGGCCGATGCTGACGATGGAATGCTGGTCGGCTTCCAGGCCAGTGGTTTCGAAGTCCAGGGCCACTAAGGGGACATCCCGGACAGGCGTGTCCGGACTGGGGCAGCCGGCTTCGTAGAAGGCGCGGATTCTGGCGTCTTTCGCCTGTTCGGCGCCTTTGCGGTAGTTCTCTGGCCAATTCTGCTTGCTGTTGCCGCTTTTGATCACGCTAGACATTCCGGGTGGCTCCCCCGGCGTTGTAGCGGAAGCGCAGGAATTTCTGGGCGTTACTGACGATCTGGAAGGCGTCTTTCAGGTGGCTGCGTTCAAACGGCGACAGGTCCTCCGGGCGCACGTTGTTGTCCGGGTCGCGGCCCTCTTCGATGGCCAGGGCCTGATGGCGGATGCGGACGATGGAGATGAATTCCAGGGCATCCCGCAGGTTGCCGGCGTCGTCGTCCAGCATGAGTTTGGTTTTGGCGATGTCGCGCAGGCGTTCGAAGGAGTTCTGGGAGCGGGAACCGCAGGCCAGGGCGTGCACCCGGATGAGGTCAGAAACCGGTGCGGTGCCGCGGCGTTTGAGGTTGAAGGTTTTCTGGTGCTTGCCGTCTTCTTCCAGGACGAAGGTGCGGAAGAAGCCCAGGGGCGGCGTGCGGTTCAGGGCATTGCGGGCCAGGAAGGTAAGGAAGCGCTGGCTGTTGCTGGCCTTGTTCACGATCAGGGTTTTCAGCTGTTCAGCATAGTCGGTTTCGCCGTAGATGCCGTCCAGGTCGAAGAAGATGTTGCTGTTGAGCAGGGCTTCGGCTTTGGGGTTGTCGATCCAGTCGGTGAAGTAATCCTTCCACACGCTTAGCGGTTGTCGCCATTTCGGATTGGTGGCCATGATGTCACCGGTGCAGTAGGTGTAGCCGCATTCAGCCAGGCCGTCGGAGACAAATTTGGCCAGGGCCAGGAAGTATTCGTCGTGCTCTTCCGGAATGAAGCTGTCGTCCAGCACCATGGCGTTGTCCTGGTCGGTAACCACCAGCTGTTCATCCCGGGCCATGGAGCCGAGAGCCATAAAGCAATACGGGATGGGTGGCGGGCCGAGTTTTTCCTCGCCCAGCTCCAGCAGGCGCTGACTGAAGCTTCGGCCGATGCCAGCCATGGCGCTGCCGATCATGTGGGAATTGGCGTCTTCATTCACCATGCGCACGAAGCTGTCGCGCACTTCGCGGCTGATTTTCTTCAGGCCTTTGACGTCGTTCTGGTGGTAGATGTTGCTCACCAGGTACAAGCTGCTCTGGCTCTCGTATTTGACGATGTCGGACAGCGCGATTACGCCACGCACTTCATGGTCTTCCATCACTGGCAGATGGTGCACGTTATTGTGCAGCATGGTAAGCATGGCTTCGAAGATGTAGCTGCGGGCGCTGATGGTAATCAGCCCTTCGGACATGATCTCGCTGATGGGGGTTTCTGATGGCAGTGCGTTGGTGACCGCCCGGGTGCGCAGATCCCGGTCGGTGATGATGCCCTTGAGCCGGGGCGAATCCCCACTTTCGTCCATCAGCAGCAGTGCCGACACGCCGTTGTCGGTCATGATCCGGGCGGCTTCCTGAAGGCGCACGGTGGTCGGGGCGGAGACTGGCTCGCGGGCAATTAGCCGGGTGACCTTGGCGGACATCAGTTCGTTGGATTTGTGCCGGCGCGAGACCGCCGAACGCAGACGGCTGTGGTCTTCAATCTCGACAAAATCCGCGAAGTTCTCGTCGTTTTCCCACAGATGCTGGAAGGTCTCGTAGGGGATTTTGTAGATCAGGCAGTCTTCGATGGCTTTGGCCGGAAAGCGCACTTTCTGATTGCGCAGCAGGCCAAACTGGCCAAAGATTTCGCCCTCACCGATGCGGTTGTAAAGCTCGCCCGAACGCCGGAAGATTTCCACCGCACCGCTGCGGATGTAGTGCAACCAGTAGTTCTGCTGGCCCAGCTCAAGGATCTGGGTGCCGGCCCGGTAATAGGCCACTTCGATGCCAGTGACGATGCGGTCGAGCAGTTCTTCGGGCATTTCGTCGAAGGGAGCGTGTTGGGCGATGTGGTTGCGGATGTCGAGCAGCTCGGCCTGCATGGGCTCTCCAGGGTTAATCGGTCTTGTTCTGAAGCCGGCGATTGCGGTGCCGCCGTTTCCGGAGTCTGGCCAAACTATAGCAGTTGTCTGTCCGGTTGGTGTACCTTGGCACCGGAATGGGGCGGGCTGGAGAAAGGTTTATGGTCAACAAGTTACTGGTAACCGGCGGGATTCGCTCCGGTAAGACCGGGCTGGCTGAGCAGAGGGCCAAAGCGACCGGTGACGACGTGGTTTATGTGGCGACCGCGACGGCAGGCGATGATGAAATGGCACTGCGTATCCAGCGTCACCAGGAACTGCGGCCGGACCACTGGCAGCTTGCTGAAGAGCCGCTGCGCCTGGGTCAGGTATTATCAGAGTATGCCAGCGGCCCGGGAGAACCGCCGTTGCTGTTGGTGGACTGTATGAGCCTGTGGCTGAGCAATCTGCTGTTTGCCGACGGCGCCTTGTTCCAGCCCGAACGGGCGGCCTTTCTTGAGGCGGTTGAGGTCTATCCTGGCTCCCTGGTCATTGTGACCAACGAAGTGGGGCTCGGGACCATCGGCATGGATCCGCTGACCCGTCGCTTTGCGGATGAGCTGGGCTGGCTCAATCAGGCCCTGGCCCAGCGTTGTGATGAGGTGGTGATGGCCGTGGCGGGTTTGCCACTTACCCTCAAGGCTGGTGGCTGATCAGGCTGCGAAACACACCGAATTCGGAATGGTCCACCTGTATCCGGCTGCGGCAGGCGTAAGGCACGGCAAAGCCGGTGAATGATCTCTCCAGCGGAATGCCCAATACATTGGCCAGCACCATGCGGATCACGCCTCCGTGGCAGACCACCAAGACCCGTTTGCCGGCAAGTGTTTGCTGCCATCGATCAAAACCGTCAATAGTGCGCTGGTAGAAATCCGTCACAGCCTCACCGCCGGGGGGGAGGAAGTTGATGGGGTCCTGCCAGAAGTGGTTAAGATGATCCCCATAGCGCTCCTGGATCTGCTCAGCGGTCAACCCTTCCCACTCACCAAAGCCGATCTCCCGGAGATCTTCTTCGATATGCAGTGGAATTCTGTGTTCATCGGCCAGTTGCTGGGCAAAACGCTGGCATCGTTGCATGGGTGAACTGACGATGGCGTCCCACCGATCACCCTCGGCGATGGCAGCTATCATCTGTTGCCACCCGGTGTCGCTCAAGGGGTCGTCTTTACTGCCCCGGAACATCTGGCCGCCTTCCGGTTCGCCGTGGCGTATCAGGTCGATTACTGTGGTGGTCATAGGGCTATTCTTCCGCTTTGCCACTGACGCCAGCGTCGGTAAAACTGGCCATCCGGTTATGCAGCGCGCAGGCGGCGCGTAACAGGGGAACGGCAACGGCGGCGCCACTGCCTTCGCCCAGGCGCATGCCAAGATCCAGAAGCGGCGAGGCATCAAGTGCCTCCAGCACGGCACTGTGGCCGGGTTCGGCTGACCGATGTGCAAACAGAAGCCACTCGCGCGCAGCCGGTTGTTGATGCACGGCCACCAGTGCAGCGACTGAGACAATAAAACCGTCCACCAGAACCGGGATCCGGCGCGCGGCGCAGCCCAGGATGGCGCCGGTCAGTGCGGCTATTTCGAAGCCTCCCAGAGAGGCCAGTACCATCAGCGGATCACGGTCGGGACCATGCCGTTGCAACGCGTTTTCAACCACCCTCGCCTTGCGGGCAACGCCCTCGGAGTTCAGCCCTGTGCCCGGGCCAACGAGGGTGGTGGGCTGCTGCCCCAGCAGGGCACAGGCCAGTGCTGCAGCACTGGTTGTGTTGCTTATGCCCATGTCGCCACCAATAAACAGGCGGCAGCCAACGTTTGCGGCACGCCTGGCGGCTTCGTCGCCACTGGATAGCGCGGATTCAACCTGGCGCGAGGACATGGCCGGTGATTCTGCCATGTTGGCCGTGGAAGGCGCGATAATCTGATCTATGACGCCGGGTAACTCCGGTACTTCACCAACGGTACCCAGGTTGACCACTTCCAGACTGGCACCGAGTTCCTTGGCCATCACGCTGATGGCGGCGCCGCCGCTTGCAAAATTGGCGATCATCTGGGCGGTGACAGCCTGAGGAAATGCGGAAACGCCTTCAGCGCAAACGCCGTGATCGCCGGCAAACACCACCATTCGCACCGGATCAACGCTGGGTCTGTCGGTGCCGTGCAGGCCCGCCAGACTGATGGCGAGCTGTTCCAGCTGCCCGAGAGAGCCGGGTGGCTTTGTGAGCACCTGCTGACGCTCGGCGGCAAGCGCTGTGTGCTGAACCGAGGGCCGTGGGGGAGACGTGAGCCAGCTGTCGGGCAGTGCCATGGCGATGGGTCCTTGTGGGCGGAAAACCGAGGATGGTCTAACCGGGAGGCAAGGCTGTCAAGTTTCGTGACCGGTCGGTTAGACTTGCCGGCAATTGAATCAGGGAGACCGGCTTTGGATACGTTTGTGGTTGCAGTGCTGGTGTGCGGTGCGGCGGTTTTGTTGGACTGGTTGATGGGTGAGCCCCGTCGGTGGCACCCGCTGGTGGGCTTCGGTCGGTGGGCATCCCTGTTGGAGCAACGCCTGAATGATCAGCAGACTTTCCCGGCGCACAGCCTCTTGCTGGGGGTGCTGGCGACCCTGGTAGCGGTCATGCCAGCCGTCGTACTGGCAATTTTTCTGCAATTCCTGCTGGAGGGCTGGCTGTGGCTGCTCACTCAGGTGGCCGGTGTCTGGCTTGCCATTTCATTAAGGGGGCTGGCGGAACATGGCCGGGCGGTGTCGACTGCGTTGGCGTGCGGGGATGGTGCCAGGGCCCGGCTGGCGGTTGGCCGAATTGTCAGTCGGGATGCTGCAGCGTTGAGTGACGAAGGCGTTGCCGCCGCGGCCTCGGAATCCATGCTGGAAAACGGTGCGGATGCGGTGTTTTCAAGCGTGTTCTGGTATCTGGTCGCTGGCTTGCCCGGACTGGTTTTGCACCGGCTGGTAAACACGCTGGATGCCATGTGGGGCTACCGGACGCCACGATATCTGTATTTCGGACGCTGCGCCGCCAGGCTCGATGATGCTATGAACTGGGTGCCTGCCCGGCTAACTGCCTTGACCTATGCGTTGCTGGGCAATACCCGGCAGGCCGTGAAATGCTGGCGTGAACAGTCCGGGACCTGGGACAGTCCGAACGCCGGCCCGGTGATGGCAGCAGGAGCGGGCGCGCTCGGTGTCACTCTGGGCGGCCCGGCGCCGTATTCCGATGGCGTGAAGCAGCGACCGCTGCTGGGCCGTGGGCAAGGCGCCACGGCGCAAACCGTGGAGGGCGCGATTTCCCTGGTTCAGCGCGGCGTGATGTTGTGGCTGTTGGTGTTGTTGGCTTTGGCCGCAAGTCTGAATGCGTTCTGGCCGGGAGGTATCGGGTGACAGCGTTCGATGGTGCTGATTTGCCGGAGCATGGCGGCCGCCTGAGGGCCGCGGCTCAGCGCTGGGGCATTCCTCCGGAACAATGGCTGGATCTCTCCACCGGTATTAATCCTGTGCCCTGGCCGGTTCCGGCAATTCCGGCGGAGGTATGGCAACGGCTGCCGGAGCCGGAGGATGGGCTGGAAGAGATTATCCGTATCTGGGCCGGGGCACCGGAGTGTGCCTGCTGCCTGCCTGTGGCAGGCTCCCAGGCGGCGATCATGGCCCTGCCAGCGATTCGTGCCCGTAAGCATGGTTTCGGTCGGGTGGCCGTGCCCATGCCCGGTTATCGTGAGCATGGTCATGCCTGGCGGCGAGCGGGTTTCGACGTGGTGGCGATTCCTGAACAGGCGACTATGCAAGCGGAGCTGGCGTGGCTGGATTCTGTGGATGTGGTGGTCTGGATACAGCCGAATAATCCGACCGGGAAGCTGATGGATCCTGTCCGTTTACGGTTTTGGCACGAGCGGCTGCACGAGCGTGATGGCTGGCTGGTGCTGGATCAGGCGTTTATTGAGGGCGAGCCGGGCTTCGGCCTGGACCCGTGGGCGGGCGCTCCGGGGCTGATCGTGTTGCGCTCACTGGGCAAGTTTTTCGGGCTGGCCGGTCTCCGTGCCGGCGCGGTCCTGGCCGACCCTGGTCTGGCGCGCGAGATGTCGAACGAACTTGGTCCCTGGACGGTCAGCGGTCCGGCCCGGTACCTGATGGCCAGGGCGCTGCAGGATAGAGCCTGGCAGGTGGAGGCTCGTGCCAGCCTGCAAACGGCCAGGCTGCGCATGGACGGCCTGCTCAGACAATATGGGTTGTCGTCCCCCACCGGCACTCTGCTCTTCAGAACGGTTCAACATCCCCGCGCAGCGGACATTGCTGATCAGATGGCTTGCCGCGGCATTCTGGTCAGGCGTTTTGACGCACCCGTAGCCCTGCGCTTCGGTTTGCCGCCGGATGAAACCGGTTGGCAACGGCTGGAGGGTGCGTTGTCTGAATTAACATATCTCATTGACCACCCCCACCCTGGTTGATAGTCTTGCCCGCGATTTCAGGTGCTGTATGCATTTTGTCCAGGCTGGCGATAGTCCGGAGGAGTGCCTGCAGTGAAACGGGAAGCCGGTGACATTCCGGCGCTGCCCCCGCAACGGTAATCAGGTGAAAGGCAACCCAGTACGCCACTGTGCCAATGGCATGGGAAGGTGGTTGCCCCGGAGCACAGGCTCCGCCTGTAAGCCCGGAGACCGGCCTGAAAGGCGGAACCTTGGGTTCCGGACACCAGACGTTGCGGAGGGCGACGGCGGTGGGTGAACCTGGCTCGCATTTACTGACATGCCCTCCACCCCCGTCTGAGCAGTCTGTCTTCCTCCGCAGTTAATTGATCGACCGTACGGGTGCGTGCGGTGAAACGTGAGTGAAGCTATGAGTACTGCCAAAGCCCTTCCCGTCCTGATGTTGTTGCCACTGGCGTTGCCTGCTGTTGCCGCCGATGAAGCGTCGGATGAACGCAAGCTGGAACCGATTGTCGTTACCGCCACCCTTGGGCCTCTGACTGCGGGTGAAAGCCTGTCATCGGTCACGGTTATAGACGAAGAAACCATCCGCGAGCAAAGCCCCTCAGAATTCAGCCAGCTGCTGCGAGGACAACCCGGCATCAACGTGACCGGCAACGGTTCCTTCGGAAAAACCACCAGTGTCTACACCCGCGGCACGGCCAACGACTCCACGCTGCTGCTGGTTGATGGTGTGCGCCTGCGTTCGGCCACATCCGGTGGTCCCTCCTGGCAGTACTTTCCCGTTGAACTGATTGAGCGGGTGGAAATTGTCCGTGGCGCCCGGAGCTCACTTTACGGTTCCGATGCTGTCGGTGGCGTTGTGCAGGCTTTTACGCTGGACCCGGAAGACACGCCGGCAGGTTGGGTAGAAGCCGGTGCAGGCAGTTTCAACACTCAGAAAGGCAGTGCCGGTGTTGCTGCCCGCGCTGGAAATACCCGTTTCAGCCTGAGTGGTTTGCATAAAGAAACCGACGGTACAGCAGTGATCACCGATGGTGACGACCGGGGCTTCCGCAACACCGCCGGTATCGGACGTGTCGTCCATGAGCTGGACTCCGGCGGAGAAGCCAGCCTTGTGATGGTGCAAAGCGAGGGCAACACCGAATACGAAGGCGGCGAAATTGATTTCATGATTCGCACCATCGGCTTCGGGCTGGAAACCCCGGTGAGTGACTACTGGCGTCATTCACTTCAGTTCTCTGAATCCCGGGACGAAACCGACAACGTTACGCCCACATTCAATAGCACCTTCAATACCCGCTCACGGGCAGCGCGTTGGGACAATACCTTTACCTGGAATGTCCATGAGCTGGTGGTAGGGGCAGAGTTAATGACTGACGAAGTCAGCGGTACCACCAATTACGCTGAGACCAGCCGCACCAACACCGCCCTGTACAGCCAGTTGCGCCTGAACTTCGGCCCAACCGACCTTCAACTGAGTGTTCGCGGTGACGACAACGAAGCCTACGGCAAAAATGAAACCGGTGGCATTGCCCTTGGCCATGCTCTGGATCGATCCCACCGAGTACGGATCAGTTATGGTACGTCTTTCCGGGCGCCCACCTTCAACGATCTGTATTTTCCCGGAGCTAACCCGAACCTTGAGGCAGAAGAGTCCGGAACGGTGGAGTTGGGTGCCAGTGGCCACTATCAAACCTGGTTCTGGGATGCAGCGCTGTTCCAGCTTGATGTGGACAACCTGATTGCCTGGAGCCCGACCCCCAGTGGCTTGTGGACGCCAATGAACGTCAATGAAGCCCGAATCCGTGGTGCCGAGTTCAGCGCTGGTTTTGAGCGGGATGGTTGGCGCGGTGATGCGGCTCTGACGCTGCTGGACCCGGAAGACCGGGAAACCGGAAACCGACTCCAGCGCCGGAGTGGCAAAACCCTGCGTCTTGACCTGAGTAAGCGCGTTGGTACCTGGGACTTCGGTGGCACAGTGGTGGCCGAAGGTTATCGTTACGATGACCGTGCCAACGACGACAGACTGCCCGGTTTTGCTACTCTGGACTTGCGGGCGGGCTGGCGCTTTGCCCCTGACTGGTCAACCCGGCTGACGCTGGCTAACGTGCTGGACAAGGAATATAGCACCGCTCGTTATGATCGGCAGAATGACCTGGACTATATTGCAGCCGGCCGCACTGCCATGCTGACCGTGCGTTACGATATCCGATAAAAACCGTTAAACCGGGGGAGGCCTCTGTGGCAGATCTGAAGGCAATGGCTGTGATTCTGGGCGGGATGCTGCTGGCATTCCCCGCCCTGGCATCGCCGGTCTGTGCCACGGATGATCTGGGTAAAGAGATTTGCCTTGAGCAACCGGCACAACGGATTGCCGCGCTTTCCCCCGGGGCTACCGAGCTGGCCTGGGCTGCAGGCGCCGGCGATCAGGTGGTTGCGGTGGTCGCCTACAGTGACTACCCCCCGGCCGCCAAAGAAGTCACTTCGGTTGGCAGCCACACCCGCATGGACATGGAGCGCCTGTTGGAACTGCAGCCGGATCTGGTGATTGGCTGGGTAACCGGTAACCCGACCGAGCAGTTGGCGACACTCAGAGAAATGGGTGTGCCTGTGTTCTCCATCGAGCCCCGCAGTTTTGAGGCTGTGTCTCACACCATTGAACGTCTCTCTATCTTGGCCGGTACCGACGCCGCGGGTTTTGCCGAGGCGGACCGATTTCGCAAAGGCATTACAGATCTGCGAGCCAGGTTTACCGATGCCGACCCGGTACCGGTGTTCTATCAGGTGTGGGATGAGCCTTTGATGACGGTTAACGGTGACCATCTGATTGGTGAAATGATTGAGCTGTGTGGGGGTGACAACGTGTTTGGCCACCTGGAACGGTTGGTGCCCAGAATCAGTGCCGAGGCCGTTATTGCGGCCAATCCCGAAGCTATCCTGGCGGGCGGGATGGGGGAGGAAAACCGCCACTGGCTGACTCGATGGCAGTCATTCCCGAGCCTGACCGCCACAGAGCGGGACAACCTGTTTTTTATCCCGCCATCTCTGGTACAGCGACCAACACCGAGAATGCTCGAAGGTACGCGCCTGTTTTGTGAAAAACTGGAGGTGGCCCGTGACCGGCGACCTTAATGGAGCCCTGGCGTGATCCGGCCGATCACTTTGCCACTGTTGGTGCTGGCTCTGGCCGGCGTGCTGGCCATGGTGATCTCGGTCGGTGTTGGAAGCGTGGCGATATCCCCTGCGGATGTGCTGTCGGTGTTTCTGGGTGAAGGCTCGAACCTCCAGCGCACGCTGATCCTTGAACTCCGGCTACCCAGAACCTTGTCGGCCTTTGCCACCGGAGGTTTGCTGGCCGTGGCCGGAGCCCTGATGCAGGTATTGCTTCGTAACCCGCTTGCCGATCCCTATGTTCTGGGCCTGTCCGGCGGCGCCGCTGTTGGTGCGTTGTTGGCGATGCTGGCGGGGCTTGGCGGCGCGGTTATTTCCGGTTCTGCCTTTGCCGGTGCCCTGCTCGCGACCTTGATGGTGTTTGGGCTGGCCCATGGCACTGGCAGCTGGACGCCCTCCCGCCTGTTGCTGACCGGGGTGGTGGTGGCCGCTGGCTGGGGTGCGGTGATTACCCTGATGTTGGCGATCAGCCCGGCCCGGGAGTTGCCGGGCATGCTGTACTGGCTGATGGGCGATGTTTCTTACGCCCGGATACCATGGCCCGGACTGGGATTGTTGACTGTTGTTTGTGTTCTGGTGGTGCCACTGGGTCGGAGCCTGAATGTGTTGGCTCGGGGACCGATGCAGGCGGCGGCATTGGGTATTTCGGTGCGCCCGCTGGAATGGCTGATTTACATTCTCGCCAGCTTGCTCACCGCCACGGCGGTCACCATGGCGGGCAGCATAGGCTTTGTCGGCCTTGTGGTTCCACATATGCTCCGGTTGGTGTTGGGTAATGATCAGCGACTGATTCTGCCAGCCTGTGCCTTGGCCGGCGGTACCCTTCTGGTGCTGGCGGATACCCTGGCGCGGGTGGTGATCGCGCCGGAACAGCTACCGGTGGGTGTGATCACCGCGTTGCTGGGTGTTCCCACCTTCCTGTACCTGTTGTACCGGAGTCGCTGATGAACGCCATGCAGAGCCGCCACATGCAGACCCTGAGTACCCGGAACCTGGTGATTGATATTCCCGGCCGCGTCGATGGCTACCCGCTGGATTTAACGATCGGCTCCGGTCAGATCTGGGGCGTACTCGGCCCCAACGGTGCCGGCAAGACCACTCTGCTGCATACCCTTGCAGGCCTTCGTTCGCCCCGTGCCGGTGAGCTGTATCTCGAGGATGTGCCGGTATCCGGATTAAAGCGCCGTGCGTTCTCACAACAACTGGGCCTGGTGTTCCAGGACCGGCAGGACGGCTTTCCGGCAACGGTAATGGAAACGGCGCTGATCGGTCGCCATCCCTGGCTGTCTCCGTGGCAGATGGAAGGGGCAGACGATCTCGCTATGGCGGAAAGGGCACTTGAAGCACTGGATGTCCTGCATCTGAAAGACCGCCTGGTCAGCACCCTGTCTGGCGGCGAACGCCAGCGTGTGGCGATTGCCATCCTGATGACCCAGTCGCCTCATACCTGGTTGCTGGACGAACCGACGAATCACCTGGATCTGCATCACCAGGTGGCCGTCATGAAACTGCTCACCGACCGGGCGGCAGCAGGGAACGCGATTTTCATGTGCCTGCACGATCTGAATCTGGCTGCCCGCTGGTGTGATCATATTCTGCTGATGTACCCCAATGGCGAAGCTTGCTGGGGCCCGGCAGAAAGGATGCTGGTGCCGAACGCTCTGGAACGTTTGTACAACCAGCAACTGGCAACGGTGGAAGTGGATGGCGCGCCTTTTTTTGTGCCGAGACGAACCTGACCTCGAGCCTTGTGCAGCAACCGGTGGCGGGGTGTGCCTCCCGGGACACGCTGTAAATACGTCCCTGTACGCTCGACAAAAACATCCCTGTTTTTGACGGTCCCGGGAGGCACACCCCGCCACCGGTCGCCAAACTTATGGAGTTGGTTTGAATGATGGAAAATAAGGTCCCAGCGGCCATGATCACCGCCCCCGGCTCCGGCCAGGGCAAGTCCATGGTCACCGCCGCCCTGGCCCGACTGCACCGGAACGCCGGCCGTAACGTCCGGGTGTTCAAACACGGGCCGGACTACCTTGATCCCATGGTGCTGGAGGTAGCCTCCGGTAACCCGGTTTACCAGTTGCACCCCTGGATGACCGGCGAGGACGAGTGTCGGTGGCGGCTGGCCGAGGCCGCCCAGAGCGCGGACCTGATTCTGGTGGAGGGTTCCATGGGCTTGTTTGATGGCAGCCCCAGCAGCGGCGACCTGGCCAAACTGGCGGGTATTCCGGCCCTGCCCGTGATTGATGCCAAAGGTATGGCTCAGACCTTCGGCGCGGTTGCCCTCGGCTTGGCGAGCTTTGATTCCGAACTCCCTGTTCATCAGGTAATTGCCAACAAGATTGGCAGCCCCTACCACGGCGACCTGCTACGGGAGAGCCTGCCGGAAGGCATCAGCCTGCTGGGAGCGATACCCCGAAACGATGCCATGAACATTCCGGACCGGCACCTTGGTCTGGTCCAGGCGGCTGAAATGGACGACCTCAGTGATCGGCTGGATAAGGCTGCCGAAGTCATGATGTCAGCGGGCATGGATGTGCTGCCCAAGCCCGTGTCTTTTCATTTTGAGGCACCTTGCCGGCCAGAACTGCTGCTGGCGGGGCTCAGGATCGCGGTTGCCAGGGATGCGGCCTTCAGTTTTATCTATCGCGCCAACCTGGATCTGCTCACCGCCATGGGCGCTGAGCTGGTGTATTTTTCGCCCCTGACAGATTCGGAAGTACCGATGGCCGATGCACTCTGGCTACCGGGCGGCTACCCGGAACTGCATGCCGGCATCTTGGCGGAGAACCTCGCCATGCTGTCGTCGATTCGCACCTTCCACCAGGCCGGCAAGCCCATTCTGGCAGAGTGCGGTGGTCTGATGGCCTGTGCCGAAGAGCTGGCAGATAAAGACGGCAAAGTACATAGTCTGCTGGGCCTGGTGCCCGGGCGGGCGACCATGGCTAACCGACTGACCGCATTGGGTCTGCAAAGTCTGGAAACCCAGCTCGGCGGGTTGCGGGGCCACACCTATCACCATTCCAGTCTTGAGACCCCATGGCAACCTGCCGCCAGGGCTAAGAAACAGGCTGGCTCTGAAGGTGAGGCCGTGTATCGCGACCAGAAACTGGTGGCCAGCTATTTTCACGGATACTTCCCGTCAGCGCCTGCTTTGATTAGCGCGATCTTTCGCGGTGAGGAAGTCCGGTTTTCCTGAGCAACTCGAACGCCTTAACCCAAGGAGAGTCATCATGCGTGAACGCGCCAAAGACCCCGAACGCCACGCCAGGCGCATGGCAGCAAAACAGAAGATCATGCAGGAACGTATTGCCAGGGCCCAGAAAGAACAGGGCGTGTTGCTGGTGCTCACCGGCCCCGGCAAGGGCAAAAGCAGTTCCGGCTTTGGCATGGTGGCCCGGGCTCTGGGCCACGGTATGAAAGTGGGCATCGTCCAGTTTATCAAAGGCGCATTCAGCACCGGTGAGGAAGCGTTCTTCCGGCAGCTGCCGAACGTCACCTACCACGTCATGGGACAGGGCTACACCTGGGATACCCAGAACCGGGAACAGGATGTGAAGAGCGCAACCGATGCCTGGGAAGTTGCTGCAAGCATGCTGAGCGATGACAGCTATGACCTGGTACTGCTGGATGAACTGAATATCGCCCTGAAGTACGACTACATCGATCTGGATCGGGTGCTGGACGACCTGCAGGCCCGTCCGGAAATGCAGCATGTGGTGGTCACCGGTCGCGGGGCTCCGCAGGAACTGATTGACCTCGCTGATACGGTCACCGAGATGGGTGTGGTCAAACATGCCTTCAAGGATCAGGGCATCAAGGCCCAGAAGGGTGTGGAGCTGTAAATGCCCACCCTGATGGTGCAGGGCACCACCTCGGATGCTGGCAAAACCACGGTGGTGGCGGCGCTGTGTCGCTGGCTGGCCCGGCAGGGGGTCTCAGTCGCGCCATTCAAGCCCCAGAACATGGCCCTGAACAGTGCAGTCACCGTGGATGGCGGCGAGATTGGCCGTTCCACGGCGTTACAGGCGCTGGCCTGTGGCCTGGAACCCCACAGCGACATGAACCCGGTGTTGTTGAAACCCCAGAGCGATTGCGGCGCCCAGGTGATCTTGCGGGGCAAGGTCCATGGCAATATGGATGCCCTGGATTACCACGCCTACAAAGCTGAGGCGATCAACTCGGTGATGGCGAGTTGGCAGGCACTGAGTGCCCGCTACGACGTGATCATCGCTGAGGGCGCCGGCAGCCCGGCGGAAATCAACCTGCGGGCCAACGACATTGCCAACATGGGTTTTGCCGAAGCCGCCGATTGTCCGGTGTTGCTGGTAGGGGATATCGACAAGGGCGGTGTCTTCGCCCAGCTGGTGGGCACACTGGCGTTGCTTTCCGATAGTGAGCGGGACAGGACGGCGGGTTTTGTCATCAACCGGTTCCGGGGTGATATTGCGCTGTTGGAGCCCGGGCTGGACTGGCTGACGGAACACACGGGCAAGCCGGTGTTCGGCGTTTTGCCATACCTGCACGGGTTGGTGATCGACTCCGAAGACAGCGTCAGTGCCGCCGGCACCAGCGAGGCCGGCGCCCTGAAAGTGGTGGTGCCGGTATTGCCCCGGATCAGCAACCACAACGATTTTGATCCGTTGCGACTCCACCCGGGCGTTGACCTGGTGTTCGTGGGGCCGGATGAACCCATTCCGCCAGCCGATCTTGTTATCTTGCCCGGCAGCAAAAGCACTCGTCACGACCTGCAGTGGCTGAAACAGCAGGGCTGGCCGGAGGCCATCCAGAAACACCTGCGGTATGGCGGCAAGCTAATGGGTATCTGTGGGGGCTTCCAGATGCTGGGGCTTAAAGTGGAAGACCCGGAAGGGCTGGAAGGTGAAGTCGGCACTACGAAGGGCCTGGCCCTGTTCGAGATGGTTACCCGTATGGTGCCGGGCAAGCAGCTTCGAATGGTAAATGGCGGGCTGACCTCCCATATTGCCAGCACGGCGGTGACAGGCGCCCTGAAAGGCTATGAAATGCACAACGGTGTCACGGAAGGCGCGGCGCTGGTGCGCCCATTTGCAGAGCTGGAAGGCCGCCCGGATGGCGCCGTCAGTGCGGATGGCCAGGTGGCGGGTACCTATATCCACGGCGTCTTCGACGAGCCAGCCGCCTGCAAGGCCATTCTGGCCTGGGCAGGCCTTAAAACACAGGGCGAGCAGTCGGTGGACTACCAGCGTCACCGTCTGCAGCAGCTTGATCGCCTGGCCGATCAGGTGGATCAATGCCTGGACACAGACCGGTTAAGGAGACTTTTGCAGTTGTGAGTAACCCGAATGATCCCTTCAGCGATGCCCAGCGCGAAGGCTTGTACCGGGCCATCTTCGAGCGCCGGGATGTGCGCTCCCAGTTCCTGCCGGATGCCATTCCGGAGGAGGTTCTGGCGCGCATCCTGAGAGCTGCCCACCACGCCCCGTCGGTCGGCTTCATGCAGCCCTGGGATTTCATCGTGATCGACAGCCTGGCGGTGCGCGAGCAGGTGCTGGACAGTTTTAACGAGGAAAACGCAAAGGCCTCGGAAAACTACACCGGCGAGCGCCAGCAAACCTATCGGAGCCTGAAACTGCAGGGCATTCTGGAAAGCCCCATCAACCTCTGCATCACCTGTGATCGATCCCGCGGCGGCCCCAATGTCCTGGGGCGTAATTCCATTATGGAAATGGATCTGTTCAGCACCTGCCTGGCGGTGCAGAATCTCTGGCTGGCGGCACGGGCCGAGGGCATTGGCGTGGGCTGGGTGAGCATCCTGGATCAGGATGTACTGTCGAATATCCTGCAGTTGCCGGATCATGTATACCCACTGGCCTATCTCTGCCTGGGCTATGTCAGTGAATTCCTGGAGCAACCGGAATTACAGTCCAAAGGCTGGCGTTCCCGGCTGCCGCTGGAAGATCTGGTACATGGTAATACCTGGGGTGGCGCCCTTGATCAGGAGTCCCTGCTGGCCCGGTTAAAGCAGGTCTGACATCGCGGTAGACGTCAGTTTCCTATTGGCGGCAGATCCCTCACCAGTGATTGCAGCTCGCGAGTGATCGCAATCAGCTCCTTCAGCAATTGGGGGTTCACGTCCATGTAACCCTCGTATTCGGCCAGATTGCGGGCCGAATGACACTTGTCCAACACGCGCCATTTGGCATTGGGTAAGCCAATGGTGTGTTGCAGGCACTGGAAGACAATATAACGGCTTTCGGAACGATACCCGTGCCATCTCAGGGCGGCGAGCGATAATGCGTGGGCGGCGCCATAAGCCAGAGAGAACTGGCTGTCCTCAGACAATCCCTCAATGCAGGCGTCCCGGAGCTTGGTGTCGGCAGCCTTGAGCATGCCTTCGAACTCCCGGGCATCAGGTGGTTCTGCCTTGAGTCGTCGGATCCTGACCAGATTATCGAGTGCTTCCATGCAATGTGTCCTGTCTCAGTGGCTGAAGCGGAGGTCGAGGCGGGGTTGGTCCAGCACCCGGGTGACAAAACTCTGATTGTCTTTGATACGCTGCTCGAACTCGGCGGGAGAGTATAACGTGGGATTGATGGTTCGTTGTAATTGTTGTTCGGCGGGGGCCAGCAGTTCCATAACCTCGCTGTAACTGAGATCGTGGCCGATCAGCATGACATCGACATCGCTGCCCGCATGGGCATCCCCTTTTGCCACGGAACCGTAGATAAAGGCTTGTTCGAGAGTATCCGCCAGTGGCGTCAGGGCATTCCGGAGCACATCGGAAATACCAAAGGTTTTCTGGACGATGTGTTTCAGCTCATCGAAGATTGGGTTGTCCGGGTTGGCCTGGTAGTGGTTCTGGTTGCCTTGGCGGGTCATGACGACCAGACCGGAATCGGTCAGTTTGGCCAGCTCCCGGACAACGGTGCCGCGCCCTATATTTGCTAGCCGTACCAGTTCATTCAGGTACAGGCTCTGGTCTGGATGGCCGTAGATAAGCGATAGCAGGCGCTGTTGGGTTTTGGTAAACAGTGCGTCACCGATACTGGTTCCGGGCATGGTCAGGTCGCATCTCATGAGTCTCAATATGGGTACTTTAGTACCTGATTTGGGTATTTTCAATCCCATATTGGGCGCTTTAAGTCCCAATTTGGGGATCTCTGTGGAGGGTCTATGAAGTTTTCTGTGTTTTATCAGCAGGCCTTGGCCCGGAAGGGTGGCGAGCAGGCCCTGAAATCCCTGTTGCCTCCGGTTACCGAAAAACATCGTCTGGCGGAGATCGGCGACGACCGTTACCTGTCCGAGATCACCCGATGCATTTTCAAGGCTGGTTTTGTCTGGCGGGTAATCGAGAACAAGTGGCCGGATTTTGAGGCGGCCTTCGAAGGGTTTGTGCCCGCCTACTGGCAGCAGGTGCCGCCAGAAGTGCTCGAGCAGCTGGCTACAGACGAGCGTATCGTTCGCAACATGCAGAAGATCCGGACCGTGCCGGAAAATGCCCGGATGATCATGGATGTGGCGAAAGACCATGGCAGCTTTGGTCAGTTTCTGGCCCAGTGGCCGTCGACCGATCAGGTGGGGCTGCTGCTCTACCTGAAGCGTAACGGTGAGCGTCTGGGGGGGAACTCAGCCCAGTACTTCCTGCGCCGGGTGGGTTGGGATGGTTTTATCCTGTCCCACGATGTGGTTACCGCCCTGACCCGGGCCGGAATACTGGATGCCTCACCGGCCAGCAAGAAAGGCATGAGCCAGGCCCAGGAGGCGTTCAACCGTTGGCACGAAGAGACGGAAATGCCCATCAGCCACCTGTCCCGGATAGTGTCCTTCACGGTGGATAACTGACGATGCCCCCACGTTAGAGAAACAGCAACAGCGCCAGTTCACTGAACACGACAGCTGCGCCCAGGGTGTCGCCGGTGTAGCCGCCAAGCTGGCTACGAAGATAGCTGCCCCAGAACACAGCAACCAGCAGGACGGCCGTTATGGCTGCGGGAATCAGTAACGGCTGCCAGAGTGATAATCCGGCTGCCAGCAACAACACAAACCCCGCGGCCGCCAGCAAACGGCTGCGGGAGAAACCGTCTGCCACCGGCTTGGATTTACTCTTGTCGGGGTCAGTGACGTACGGCAGGCAGGCCATCAATATCAGTGGTGTCAGCCGGGAAACCGCAGGTGCCACCAGCAACGCAAGCCAGATCAATTCAGCCTCAGCCAGCAGAGCTACTTTCAGCAGCAAGGCCATCACCAGTGCCACCGTGCCATAGGTTCCGATCCGGCTGTCTTTCATGATCTCCAGACGTTTTTCCACGGTATAGCCGCCGCCGAGAGCATCCACACTGTCGGCCAGGCCATCTTCGTGGAAGGCCCCGGTGATAAACAGGTGCAGAATAACCACCAGGATAATGGCCGCCAGCGGGCTGGCCACCAGTGAGAACAGAAAATAGGCGGCGCAATAGCCAAGGCCGAGCAGAAGGCCCACCAGGGGAAAATAGACGCTGCTCTGGTTCATCAGGCGCTGGGAGTAATCAATCCGGACGAGCATGGGGATACGAGTCAGGAATCCCAGTGCCAGCCAGAAAGCCTGCCATTCTTGTGCAATCCGCGAGCGAGGGAGCAAGGGCGCCTCCTTGAGAATTCAAAAGCGCCCATTGTACGTGAGACCAGCAAAGTTTGCGGCGTTCTCAGAGTAGCATCAGTCCAGCCACTCCCCGGGGTTGTCGGTGGTAAAGCGTGTCACCTTGTCCGGGGGTTCACAGCTGTCCGTCATGTCCTGGTCGCTCAGCAGCACGTAGGTATCCCGGTGAGCAGTGCCCAGCGGTCGGGCACCCTGCTTATTGAAACAGCCAAGCTCTCCGTCTTCAGCCACCATTAAATAGCTATCCGGTGTCTCCCGCATCCAGAGCCATGCGTTGCGGCTTTCCTGTTCTGTGTCACTGAAGTAACTGAAATGGGTAAAGTCCCGCTTTGAAAACAGAATGAACTGTTCCCGGAAATTGATCATGCCAATCTGCCCGCCGGCAGGCACGAACTGCTCGGCTGCGGCGAGCACATTTCTGGGTGTGCGCAATGGCTCGAGAATCCGATAACCCCAGGTTGTGAACACCAGCCAACTCACCATCAGGGCAATGAACCAGCGCCCGAGTGCCCGACAGCGCCAGAACGCCATGAGACTTGCGACCCAGATAAACCCAAGGGTGAACAACAGGGTGCCGGCTTCGTGCAGTCGAGCCGGATCCTGGGTGTAGTCAGCGACCTTTTCCACCAGACGAGGGTGGTCATTCCAGGCTAGGACGCCCAGGATGATCAAGGCTGCACCAAGCAGCAGATGCAGAACACTGGTGACCGCCCCGAACCAGCGTGCCGGGTTTTGTCCACTCAATGCCGGGGCCAGGCTCAGGGCCAGTGCCGGCAAAGCCGGGAGCACATACACCCCGCGTTTGCCCGGGCTCAGGCTGAAAAACGCCACCACCAACACGACCCACGCCAGCAGAACCACCACGTCCAGCCTGTGTTTGAGAATCTCACGAATGGGCCGCAGCAGTGCCAGGAATAGCAGCGGCAGCGGAAACCACAGCGAGGGAATCACGCTGGCGAGGTAGTAATACCAGGGCTGAATGTGCCCCCAGGAATCGGCATAGCGCTCGCCGGTCTGTTTGAACAGAATGTTGTCGCGATAGGCCAGGGCCTCGTCGGTGCCCAGGTGACTGACGGCCAGCACCATCGGCACCAGCCAGGCTGCCACAACGGCCAGCATGACCAGGGGGCCGAGGGCGCAGCGCCAGCGGAGTGTGCCCTGAAACCGAGAAGTGTCCTGCAGTTTCAGGGCCAGTATCGGAATGAACAGCAAGGCGGGCAGAAAGCCAACCCCTTTGGTAATAATGCCAAGCCCCATAAAGGCCCAGGCCACGAAATACCAACGCCAGGACGGCTGCACGAAAAAATGCCGGATCAGACCGTAACAGGCCACCATGATCCAGCAGGCCACCATGGCATCAATCTGGGCTCGCTGGGCCTGAATCAGGAACTGGGGTGCCACCATCAGCAGCAGTGCGGCAATGGCGCCGGTGCGTTGGTTCCACAAGCGTGTGCCCAGATCGAACACCAGGCCCAGGGTTAGCAGGCTGCACAGGGCGTTCGGTAGCAGAAACGCGATTTTCAGGTTGCCGGTCAGCCAGTAGAAAAAGGCGATGGCCCACATGAACACCGGTGGTTTGTCCGGGTAGAGTTCGCCGCCCCGCATCGGCAGCAGCCATTGCCCGGAGGTCACCATTTCCCGGGCCACTTCGGCGAATCGCGGTTCGTCGGCGGGCCACGGAGAGCGTAACCCGATGCCGGTCAGAATCATGAGTGCCGCGAGGGCCAGTACCACCAGTAACAATCGGTTGTACGGCAGATTGAATAAGGTGTCGGGTAAACGCCGAAGACGGAAGTCGAGTGTCATAATCGCAACTCAGGAGGGGTCAGATACGGAATCAGCAAGGGTCTGATTGCGCTGGTTGTGATACAGGTAAGCGCCAATGGCACTTGCCAGCACGAACAGAACCGCGCTTACCACAAGCTGATCGAGACGGGCCTGACCAATCCCTGCGCCGGCCATTGCAAAGATCACCATCTGGGGCAGGTAGCCAAGAACGCTGCCCAACAAAAATGGGACGAATCGTATCCCGGAACACCCGGCGAGGAGATTGGTGACAAGATTGCTGCCTACCGGCAACAGCCTGATCATGAGTATTTTGAGCAGAGTGCCTTCCGTGAACAGCAGGTCAAAACGTTGCATGCGATCTGAAAAACGGTTCAGGAGTGATGTTCGCAAAAGCCAGCGTGCGACAAAAAAGCAGCCTGTCGCGCCAATGGCTGTAGCGATAGTCGATAGGATCGCACCCTGAATGCTGCCTGCGGCAAATCCCAGAACGAAAGCGAGGACCTGTCTGGGGGCTCCGAATCCAGTGAAAAGTGCACCGAGCAGCGTAATGGCTGAAAGTCCTGCCAGCCCATTACTGTTCAGGAAATCTGCCACGCGCTCCTGATCGGTCAGAAAACCGAACCAGTCCCCGCTCATGGTCAGATAGCCTGTTAATACCAGGATGGCGAAAGATAGCCAGCGCAGTCCCGAAGCCATATCAAGCCCGTTCCGTTGCCGGTCGACTGTTGTTCGGATCCTCTAGGTTTGCAATTTGAGGAACTCGTGTGCGGTGAAGTAACCACATAACGCCGATCATATCGACGATTCCGGCCCATGCACGGTTCCAGGCATTGTATTTGGAAATCCCGGCCATTCTTGGGCGATGATTGACCTCGACAATGGCGATTTCGCCTCCCGCGCCTTTCACCAGCGCGGGAATGAACCGATGGGCGTGATCGAACCACGGCAGTTTGAGAAAGGTCGATCGGGGAAACAGCTTCAGTCCACAGCCTGTATCGGGAACTCCATCATGTAGAAAGGCGTTGCGAATACGATTAGCCAGGCGTGATTGGAAACGTTTCCATGCTGTATCCTTCCGATTTCTGCGATAGCCGGCAATACAAAAGTCGGGATTGTGGAGTCTGTTCGCTTGTTGCAACAGTGCTGGAATATCGGCGGGGTCGTTTTGACCATCTCCGTCCATTGTCACAATCAGTTGGCCTGTGGCGCGAAGGATACCGGTCGCCAGTGCCCCGCTCTGTCCGATGCTCTGTTCATGTCGAACCGCCAATAGCCTGCCCCCCAAAGCCTCGGCAGTGCGACGAGCTGTTGCCAGTGTCTGGTCGGAACTGCCATCGTCCACGAGCACGACTTCAAAGCCCGGGTAATCCCTCATAACGTTGAAGGCCTCGGTCAGCAGCTTCGCGATGTTTTCCTGCTCGTTTTTTGCAGGAATGACCAGTGACAGAGTGCTGTGCTGAGACATTGAGATATTCTCCAAGATGTTAACCAAACCACGTTGCCGTGCGGTTTATGCCTTGGAGAATTATCAGCCTTGAAGCTTAACCGAATCTTAAGAGCGTTTCGTGAGCGCCGGGCATCGTGCTGGCAGCCATACTTGCACACAAAGCCCGGGTTGACCGTCTGCCCTGTCTGCCAGGATAAGATGGCCGCCATGGAGCTCGGCAATACGCCGAGCAATCGCCAGCCCCAGCCCTGCGCCTCCTCCTTTACGTTGATCCAGTCGCACAAACCGGCTGAGTGCGCGTTCACGCTCCTCCGCGGGAATTCCAGGACCCTGGTCACAAACCGAAATGGCGTAGCCGTCACCTGCGGGAACGAGATTGGTGGTGATTATGGTATGAGGCGGACTGTATTGGATGGCGTTGGCCAGCAAGGAGCGCATGAGGGTGTTAATCAGGGCACTATGGCAGCTAATCAGGGACTGACCTGTTTCGTCCTGGAGCACCGGCTCTATGTTTTTCTTTAGCGCCAGCGGTGCAACATCTGCGATGCTTTGTTCCAGAATGGCGGAAAGATTGTGATGCTCCGGCGGAAACTGAGCGCCGGAGTCCACCCGACTCAGTAACAGCATTTGTTCGACCAGATGAACCATTCGGTCTACGGCCTGGATAAGGTCTCCATATTGTTCGGGGTTGTCACCGTAAACTTTCTCCAGGTTCAGGCGCAGCGCGGCCAATGGGGTTCGCAGCTCATGTGCAGCATCAGCGGAGAAGCGGCGTTCACGTTCCAGAGCCTGATTCAGCCGTCTCAACAGGCCGTTGACTGCGTGCACCAATCCAGCTACTTCTTTCGGAGCCTGACGATCATCGAGGGGATGGATGTTCTCCGGCGCCATGTTCCGAACCGGTTTTTCGAGCTTTCTCAAAGGCTTGAAGCTCACCTGAATTGATGTTAGGACGGCTATGGCCAGTAGAGGCAACGCCAACAGAAAAGGCAGAACGTTGCCCAGCGCAATTTCCTGGCTCAGTTCATCCCGAACGTCCTCTCGCTGGGCGGTACGTATCCAGAACCCGGTCGATGGATCTCGCATGGTAAACGTTCGCCATTGATAGCCGGCGGCCTCCTGCCAGGCAAATCCTGGCTCAAGGCCCTGGGCATCGTTAGCCCGGAGCGTGTCCAGCACAGGTTGTTGATCAGGAGACCAGACTTCGAAAGCGATTTTGCGTTCGTATTTATGCCCGGCACCGTCGGGCAGAATTTCGTCCTCTTCTTCATCGCCCTGAAATAATGCGTCCGGCAATTCGAGAGTTTTCGACAGCGTAAAGGCTAACTGCTCGATAGACTGAGTGCTCGAGAGATGTTCCACCAGCCCCTGCACAATCCGGGTACTTTGTGCCAGCTCCGCATCGAACAGTTCGTCCAACTGGTGATTGCTGACATAGAACCCCCAGCCTGCCGCGATTAGAGTGATCATAAAAACAGTGCTGGTAATTAGCAGAATCAGCTTCCGTGTCAGGCTCATATTTCTTGGCCTTCCGAGGCTGCTTTGCTGTCCAGCATGTAGCCAACGCCGCGCACAGTGCGAATGGCCTGCTTACCCAGCCGCCGGCGCAGATGGTGAACGTGAACTTCCAGGGCGTTGCTCTCGGCACCCTGATCCCAGCCGTAAAGTTGTTCCTCCAAACGTCGTCTGGTTGCCACCTGATCAGGGTGCCGCATCAGATAGTGAAGGATCTGCAGTTCGCTACGGGGTAGCACGAACGTCTCTGTGCCTACCTGCAATTGCGCAGAGTCCGGATCAAGCACGAGTCGCCCCACCTTGAGTCCTGAGACTCGTGTGCCTGAGCGGCGGCGAGTAACAGCCCTTATCCGGGCTTTCAGTTCTGACATGGCAAAGGGCTTGGTCAGGTAATCGTCTGCCCCTGCATCCAGTCCCTGTAGTTTTTCGGTCAGTTCGCTCCGCGCAGTCAGGATGATGATGGGCAACTCTACGCCCTGCTCCCTCACCTGGCGGACAATGTCCAGGCCATCGACACGGGGTAACGTCAAGTCAAGAATGGCCAGGTCAAAGCTCTCGTTCAGTAAGGCGTTCAGAGCCTGTTGGCCATCATCGACCCAATCTACGGTATTCTGGTCGTCCCGGAGCATGCTCAACATGGTGTTGGCCAGGGGGTGGTCATCTTCGGTCAGAAGTATGCGCATTCTGTTACAGCCATCCGTTTGGTGTTCAACTCAAAGGTTGTTTGTGCTCTTCAGTGTAATTGAAAGCTGGCGGAGTGCGGCCGGAATCATTGCTCAACGCTGCACTCTTGGTTACCGGTTCCAGCAGAAACAGAATGTAACGCCGGTTTTGATCGACCGGATCGGCTATCTGCTCCAGTTGGTCGAGCAAGTCCCGCTGATCTTTATCCACCGCTACAGCGATGGGCAACGTTCGATTTCCATCAGCGAGTTCGCGCCTGAGGGCTTCCACCTCGATGCCATCAACTCTACCCGCGCTGTAAAACCGGGCAGAAAACGGAGGTTCGCCGGTATAAACAAGCCTCGCAGAGGGCTTGTCAGACAGATGACTGGCGGTCATCACCAGCTCCCGTTCCGTTCTCAGCAGCTCCGGATGAAGGCTCACCCAGCCGCTGGCAAGTGAGCCAAGCACGGGGATGAAAAGGGTGGCGGCCACTGAGGAACGCTTCAAGCGTCGGCCGATGTCTGGCATCAGTAGCCCGGAGCTGAGCGCGGCAACAAATGGCAGACCAGGCAGCACATAGGTCCAGAGTATGTTACCGGCCAGGGTAAAGAACACGGCCGGTGTCACCGCGGCCAGGACTACCAGCGCGCTGACATGTTGTTCGCCAGTATGCCATTGCTGCAGCTGGAAGGCGCCGCACCAGTGGTTGCGAAGCACGCCAGCCACCGCGACAAGCCCCCAGGGCATGCTGGCAAGCACAAGATAGAGCCAGATCGTGCCCCGGGGGAAATCATGGGCACTGCCGTAAAGGTCACCCTGCCAGCCGCTGACGACAAAGCGCTTGATGTGCTCACCGACAATGAAGTAATCCAGGAAACCCGGTGTCTTCAGCTCTGCCAGGACATACCAGGGCGCTGACATCAACAGGGTCAGGGCCAGCCCGCGCACCCAGGGCAAACTGTGCCAGAGGGTCTGCCAACGGTTGAAGGTGAGCGCCCAGAGGAACACCGGCAGGCCAGCAAGCACCAGAACCAGTGGTCCCTTGGCCAGCAGGCCAGTAGCCAGGCCGATGAAGAACAGCCAGCCCCAGAGCGGCGGCCCCCCCTGCAGGCGAATGATCAGGCTCACCAGTGTCAGGCTGGTGCCAAGGGCCAGGAATGAATCCGTCATTACCGTGCCGGCAGACAGAAAGCCCAATGCCGTAGTGGCGTAGATTAACGCAGCCCAGAGCCCTTGAGTTTTGGCTCCGTGGCCGAGCGGGTCGGGGTGCAGGTAGCGACGCAGGTTGTAGACCAGCCAGACGATGCCGACATTGGCCAGCCAGGAGGGCAGTCGGCCGGCGAATTCGCTGACGCCGAACAGCTTGAACGACAGTGCCTGAGTCCAGAACGACAGGGGCGGCTTGCCCCAGAAAGGCACACCAATATCGAACCAGGGGGTTATCCAGTCGCCGGTTTCCGCCATGATCCGCGCCATCTCCGCGTAGCGGGGCTCGGTGGTGTCCGCGAACGGCAACAAGGCAGACAGGCCGAGCCTGGCAGCAAGCACCGAGACCAGCAGCCACAGCAAGGTGTTACTGATTCTGGTCATGGCCGGCCACTCGCAGCATGGGTTGTATGTAAGTCATGGTCTCCTGACTATCTTCCGCCACGATAAAGACCGGGCGTTGCTTGGTTTCCATATAGATGCGCCCGATGTATTCCCCCAACAAGCCGACACACAGAAGCTGGACGCCGGACAGGAAGGTGATCATGGCAATCAGGGAGGCATAGCCCGGTGTTGAAATGCCGAAGGCCAGCGCCCGGATTACCTCCCAGAGGCCAACGGTGCCGCCTGCCCCCGCGGCCAGTAAGCCCAGCACAAGGGCCAGTCGCAGTGGTCGGGTCGAGAATGAGGTGATGCCCTCCATGGCCAGGTGTACGAGTTTCAGGTAGTTCCACTTGGTGCTGCCTGCGATTCGGGGGTCGCGATCGAATTCCAGGGTTACGGTGGGCATACCGACCCAGGCAAACATGCCCTTGAGGTAACGGTTGCGTTCCGGAAGCCGGTTCAGGGCCTCGACCGTGCGCCGGCTCATCAGCCGGAAGTCGCCGGTATCGACCGGAATCGGAGAATCGCTGATCCGATTGATCAGACGATAGAAAAGGCTGGCCGTGATGCGTTTAAGCCAGCTTTCGCCGGCCCGGGATCGGCGTTTCATCAGCACGACATCGGCCCCTTTGCGCCATTCGGCAAGCATGTCGGGAATCAGTTCGGGGGGATCCTGAAGGTCTGCATCCATAAGCACCACGGCCTCGCCGCGGGCGTGCTCCAGGCCGGCCGAGACTGCCGCCTCCTTGCCGAAGTTTCGGGACAACTGCAAGACACGGATTTCTGGCTGCCGTTGCCTGGCGGCCATCAGAATGGCGACCGAATCATCCCGACTGCCGTCGTCGACAAACAGCAGCTCAAAGCTGCCGTCGAGCTTTTGCCCGGTTGTCCAGAGTCGAGCCAGCAGGGCCGGGAGCACTTCAGCCTCGTTGTGGACCGGAATAACTATGCTCAGCATAGGTTCAGGGGAGCTTGAGCGTTGTTTTTTCATGGAAAACAAACCTCTTGGCAAAGAAGTAATTGGCAACCGTGACGAGTGCCGTGGCCAGGAACTGTGCTGACAGGACTTTGAGGCCAGCCAGGCTGAGAACGGAGAAGCTGAAAAGGTTCAGGGTCCAGCCCAGACTGGCTGCCGCCAGGTATCGCGGCATCGCGACTCGGTGCGGCAGGTTCGAGGCAAACGCGTACTGATGCTGGGCCACGTAGTTGAAAACCAGTCCGGCCGTGGCTCCGGTTGCTGTTGCTAGCCTGGGGTCAAGCCCGGCCTGAACCAGCAGGCCCATCATCAGCCAATGCAACAGCGTGGCCAGTCCGCCGGCTGCAAGAAAACGGGCAAGTCGGCGTTGAAAAAAATGGCGAGCTTTGGGCATAGGTGTTTGCGTCTGTGTCGATTGTTTTCGGGATAGCCCCGAGGTTGGCCGCAATCTACCCCTCCTTTCTTAAGTGAGCCTTAACCGTGCAGGCACAGAAACCTTAAGGCGCTCTTAAGGTTTCTGTGGTGCCGTCTTAAGACTGGTTTAAGCCAGCCTTTCTAATCTGTCAGCCATGACCCTGCGTCCGTCTGGGCCAGGAAAAGCAAGCAGAGAGAAGGCAGCCATGACTGATCCGTTAACAATGTCGACCTGTTGTCCTCCGGATTCCGGGGAGTTGGTTCCGGCCGTCCGTTGTGCTGGCCGGTGGTTTTGCGAAATCCAGTCCAATACGCCATTGGCCCACACGGTGTCGGATTTCATTCGGCGCCGCTTCCTCCACGCGTACGGGGCCGAGCCTTCCCTGCGTATTCCACGGCTTCTGGCCCTGACAACCGCTCAGGGAACGCTGCTGGCCGCCGTTGGCGTGCGCAATGCGGAACAGGAACGGCTTTTTCTGGAGGATTACCTGTCGGTGCCGGTGCAAACACTGATGCCGGAACCGGGAACCAGACGCAGCGGTATTGCCGAAATTGCCCACCTGGCCGGGGTGGAAGCCGGGGTCAGCCGCTATCTGTTCGCCTCGCTCTCAGTGTGGTTGGATGCTGCCGGCTATGACTGGGTGGTGTGTACCGGTACCGACCAGTTGCGCAACAGTTTCCATCGGCTCGGCATCGCCACGCAGGTGCTGGCGGATGCCGACCCTTCAAAATTGCCGGATGGCGGCGCTGGTTGGGGTCGCTATTACGACCATCATCCGGTGGTGATGACCATCAAGGTCGCTGATGGTATGGCGGCCTTGCGCGCCGCCGGCTTGCTGAAGCTGGTGCAGCCGGTTGTTGCGGCCGAGGATAAACTGCAGGCGGACCTGGGAGGTGCCTATGGCCGCCTTGCCTGATCTCCTGTCTCAGCGGGTCCGGCAACATCCGGAGCGCATTGCACTGCAGGGGCCAGACGCCAGTTTCAGTTATCAGCAGCTATGGCGGGCGGCGCAGTTGGTGGCCGAGCAGTTGCGGAGCCTGGGCGTGAAACGCATCGGCCTGTGTGGCGACAACACCCCGGCCTGGGTGGTTGCGGACCTGGCTTGTCTGATGGCGGACGTGGTGTGTGTACCGGTGCCGGTGTTTTTCTCCAAAAGCCAGACCGAGCACCTGATACAGCGGGCCGGGTTGGATGCCCTGTTATTCAGTGCCGAAGCCGAACAGGCGGAGATGATCGGTCATGGTGTCTGGCTGAGACATTTGCCGGTGTCCCCTGCTGCCTGCTGGGTGCCGGAACACACCGCCAAGATTACCTTCACCTCCGGCAGTACTGGTACCCCCAAGGGCGTGTGCCTGTCGGCGCAGCAGCTGGCGGCGACCGCCGGTGCGCTGCAGCAGCGGCTGGAAGGTGTGGAGCTGGAGCAACACCTGTGCATCCTGCCGCTGGCAACCCTCCTGGAGAACATTGCCGGGGTCTATCTACCGCTGCTGATGGGCGCCACGGTGACGGTTGCCCCGCTGCAAACCCTGGGTATGACCGGCAGCAGTGGCCTCGATCTCGGCCAGCTGGTGGCCGGCCTGAACCGGCATCAACCTCATTCCTTGATTCTGGTGCCGGAGCTGGCGATGGCGCTGGTCAATGCTGCCGAGCAGGGATTGCTGACAACGGATTCATTTCGCCTTTTGGCGGTGGGCGGCGGCCGGGTATCGCCGGACCTGTTGGCCAGGGGCCGGTCGATTGGGTTGCCTCTGTACGAGGGCTACGGCTTGTCCGAATGTGGCTCGGTGGTGGCGCTGAATGTCCCCGGAGCGGAACGTGAAGGCTCGGTTGGCCTTCCCCTGGGGCATGTGCAGGTAAAGGTGGATAACGAGCACCGGATTCTGGTTCGGGGCAATACCCATCTGGGGTATCTCGGTGATGAGCCGCAAGCGGATGACTGGCTCGATACCGGCGATCTGGGCGACCAGGACACAGAGGGCTTTCTGGCCGTCAGTGGCCGGGCCAAGAACCTGTTGATCACCAGCTTTGGTCGGAACATCAGCCCAGAATGGCTGGAAAGTGAACTGGTCCAGGCATTGGGGGCCGATCAGGCCGTGGTATTTGGCGATGGTGAGCCGCAACCCGGTGCTTTGGTGGTGATCACCGATAACCGAAGCCCAGACGATGTGCGTGCGGCCCTGACGTTGCTGAATGCCGGTTTGCCTGATTATGCCCGCCTGCAGGCCGTGTACCTGCGCTGGCAACGGCTGACGCAGGCCGAGGGCCACATCACGGCCAACGGTCGCCCGGTGCGGCACCAGATTCAGGCGGACCTGCCCAGGCTCATGGCCGAATCCTTTCCCTTATTCATGAACCTCTCAGTGCCTGCGGGCACTTCTACTCGACAGACAACGCCAGGAGACTCCAACATGGCATTTTTTGACCGACTGCAATCCGAAACTGAACAGGCCCGGGCCCATGTCACCGGCGCCCCGGTGATTCAGGCTATCCGCGAGGGTCGCTTTGATCTTGAGGGTTACACCTGGTTCCTGACCCAGGCCTATCACCACGTGAAGCACACGGTGCCACTGATGATGGCCTGTGGCGGCCGGCTGCCGGAGCGGCTGGAATTCGTGCGCAAGGCACTGGTGGAGTACATCGAGGAAGAATACGGCCACCACGAGTGGATTCTCAACGACCTTGAAGCCTGCGGTGAAGACAAGGCAGCCATTCGTCATGGTCAGCCCGATACCTCCATCGAGTTGATGGTGGCCTACCTGTACGATCGCATCCAGAGGGGTAACCCGGCGGCGTTCTTCGGTATGGTTCAGGTCCTGGAAGGCACCTCCATCGAGCTGGCCACGCCGCTGGGTGAAGCCATCCAGAAACAGCTGGGCCTGCCTGACCAGGCGTTCAGTTATCTGTACTCCCACGGCGCCCTGGACCAGGACCACTTTGAGTTCTTCCGCAAGCTGATGAACGACATCACCGATCCGGAGGACCAGCAGGCCATCATCGAGGCCGCGCGCATGGTGTATCGCCTGTACGGCGATATGCTGCACAGTATTCCGCTGCGGGCCCATGGCAAGGAGCAACGTCATGAGGCTGCATGACCGTACCTTCCTGCTGCTGGGTGGTACCGGTGGCATTGGCCAGGCCCTGATCGGGCCGCTGGTGGAATGCGGTGCCCGGGTGATCGTTGCGACCCGGCATCCGGAGCGGCTGGAAAAGCGCGCCGGCGTTTCTCCGGTGCACCTGGAACTGGCCAGCCCGGAGCTGGATCAACAGCTTCAACAGTTGAGTGAGGTGTATCCCGATATTGATGGCGTGATTCATTGCGCCGGCCAGAACCGGTTTGCGGCGCTGGATACCATGGCGATCAGTGACCTGGATGCCCAGCTTATGGTCAACCTGCGTTCCGCCATGCTGGTGGCCCGGCATTTTGCGCCTCGTTTTCGCAAAGCCGGCGTGGGCGCGCTGGTGTTGGTTGGGTCCACCTTCGGCAGCATCGGGTTTCCCGGCTACACCGCCTATTGCGCCAGCAAGTTCGGCCTGCGCGGCTTCAGCGAAGCCCTGCGCAGGGAGCTGGCGGATACCCCGGTACAGGTGGTGTACGTGGCGCCTCGGGCCACTGCCACAGCCATGAACCCGGCGCCGGTGAACGAGCTGAACCGTGCCCTGGGTAATGCCATGGACGCACCGGAAGCCGTCGCGGCGCAGATCCTTCAGGCCATGGAAAAAGATGAACGCCGGCGTTTTCTGGGTTGGCCGGAAAAACTGTTTGTGGTGATCAACGGCATCCTGCCGAAGCTTGTGGATAAAGCCATGTTAAAACAGCTGCCGGTGATCCGGCGCTTTCTGGATTCAGGAGTGGTGTCATGAAGTGGATGGTAATGGTGTTGGCGGGTGTTATGTCCCTGCCCCTGTGGGCCCAGGACATGCAGGCTGAACTGGCCCAAATCCAGCAACGCTGGGCGCAGATCCAGTATCAGTTGCCCGAAGATGATAAGGAAGAGGCATTTGAGGCACTGGCCAAAGAGGCCGAGACCTTTGTCGCTGATTATCCGGGCCGTGCCGAACCGCTGATCTGGCAGGGTATTGTGCTCAGCACCTACGCCGGTGCCAAAGGCGGCCTGGGTGCGCTGGGACTGGTGAAAGAGGCCCGCGCCTCCCTGGAAGCGGCCCTGAAGATCGCTCCGGAGGCGCTGGATGGCTCAGCCTATACCTCGCTGGGTAGCCTGTATTATCAGGTGCCGGGCTGGCCGCTGGGGTTCGGGGATGATGAGATGGCCCGGAAGTACCTTCAGAAATCGCTGGCAATCAACCCGGACGGTATCGATGCCAATTATTTCTTCGGTGATTTTCTGGCACAACAGAACGAGTCGCAACGGGCCCGGGTCTATCTTGAAAAAGTGTTGGCAGCCCCGTCGAGACCTGGTCGTGAAGTGGCGGATGCCGGCCGTAAGGCAGAAGCAAAGGCCCGCCTGGATAGTCTTTGAAGAGCATTCGCCGCGACTGTCGGGCTGGACTACACTAAAAGAACCTAGTGTAGACAATAGCAGGGAGACCGGCCATTTATGGCGAGCCAGCCCGACGATGAGCAGCCAGAGGGCCTGTCGGCCCGGTTTTTTCAGAAGCTGGCATCCGGCGTGCCGGGCGTGCTGTTTACCTATTGGCTCAGTGCCGATCATCAGTCACACCGCTATCCCTACGTCAGCGACCAGGTAAAAGAACTGTTCGGCGTCGAGCCGCAAAAGCTCCGGGAAAATGCCGATGCGGTTTTCCGGGTCATTCATCCTGACGATGCGGCCGGTGTAGGTGAGAGCATCCTGCACTCGGTGCGAACGCTGCAACCCTGGTGTTACCGCGCCCGGCTGAGGATGAAGAATGGCGAGTACCAATGGTACGAAGCCCATTCCGTGCCGGAGCGGCAATCGGACGGCAGCACCCTCTGGTATGGCCAGTTCCACAACATTCAGCACTACAAGGAGCTGGAGCAGCATCTTCGGGATAGTGAAGCGGAATTCTCGTTCCAGGCGGGTTTCCAGAAGCTGATTGCCCGGCTTTCCAGTGAGTTCATTCATCTCGGATTTGGCTCCATCGATGATTGCATTGATGAGTTGCTCAGATCCATCGGAGACTTCTTCAGCGTTGATCGCGCCTACGTCTATGCCTTTTCGCCGGACCTTGCCACCATGACCAATACCCACGAATGGTGTGCTCCGGGTGTGCCATCGTTGATGGCGGATCAGCAGGCGGTGCCGATTGACGATTTCCGCTGGTGGCAGCAACAGATTCGCCTGATGGAGAGCCAGAGCCAGGTGGTGTTCATTGAGGACACTGCGGATTTGCCGCCTGAGGCCGCAAACGAGCGGGCATTGCTGGAGCAGCAGGGTGTCAGTTCCATGTTCTGCGTCCCTGTCCGGATCCGTGGCCAGGTGATGGGCTTCTTTGGTGTGGATTCGTTATCCCGGCGGAGTTGGCGGCGGGATATGGCGGATCTGTTGATTATTGTCTCTGGCCTGTTGTCCGGTGCGCTGGAACGCAACCGGCTGGAAGAGGACCTGCTTAACCAGTCGATTCGTGATCCGCTGACTGGACTGCATAACCGTCGTTACCTGATGCCCCGGCTGGACGAGATCCTCGCTGGCAGCAATCGCCATGGTGACCGTTTCTGCCTCGCCATGTTCGATATTGATCACTTCAAACGGATAAACGACAACCTGGGCCACCTGGCAGGCGATCAGGTATTGATGCGATTTACCGACCTCCTGCTCGCCCATACCAGAACCACCGATGTGGTGTCCCGCTTCGGGGGTGAGGAATTTCTGGTGGTTTTTACCGGGGTAACCGAGAGGGATGTGCAAACCCTGGTGATGCGAATCATGGAAGCAGTAAGGGAGGAGGAATGGTTGGTCGACGGCAAGGCATTAACCGTTACGGTCAGTGCCGGGGCGGTGTGCGTGTCGGAGCTGACAGACGAGCCGGCCACCCCGGAGGCACTGATTGCCAGGGCAGATGATAGGCTGTACCAGGCCAAGGATGGGGGCCGGGATTGCCTGGTTGATGCATCGGGATTATCGCGCATATAAGAAAACAGCATTTCACCTTATATATCGTTTCAGTATATCCTTAGATCAAATTAAAGAACTGGCGACTTCAGAGGTGAATACCATGACCCAGCCCATCGTTCAGCATTTTTTCGACGAACCCACTAACACCTTCAGTTATGTCGTGCGCGATCCCGACAGCCAGGTCTGTGCGATTCTGGATTCGGTGCTGGATTTCGATTACGCCGCTGGCCGCACCGATGTGCGCTCGGCCGACGAGATCATTCAGTACATTCAGGCGAACGATCTGACCGTGGAATGGATTCTGGAAACCCACGTACATGCGGATCACCTGTCAGCAGCTCCCTACCTGCATGAAAAGCTCGGAGGCAAAACCGGTATCGGGGCAAAAATCATTCAGGTACAGGAAATTTTCGGCAAGGCCTTTAACGCCGGTACCGAGTTTGTCCGCGATGGCAGTCAGTTTGACCGGCTGTTTGAGGAAGGCGACACCTTTGCGATCGGCAACCTCGAAGGCCGTGTGCTGCATACGCCCGGCCATACACCGGCATGCCTCACCTATGTGATTGGCGACGCCGCATTTGTGGGCGATACCCTGTTTATGCCGGATTACGGCACGGCCCGCTGTGATTTCCCGGGCGGTGATGCCCGGGTTCTCTACCAGTCCATCCAGAAAGTTCTGGCGTTGCCGCCGGAGACTCGCATCTTCCTGTGCCATGATTACAAGGCTCCCGACCGTGATGAATACCAGCACATGACCACCGTGGCCGAGCAGCGCCAGGCTAATGTGCACGTGCACGATGGTGTGTCGGAAGAGCAGTTCGTGAAGATGCGCACCGAGCGGGATGCAACGCTGGATATGCCGAGGCTTATCCTGCCGTCGGTGCAGGTGAATATGCGGGCGGGCCATATGCCGTCTGCAGAAGACAACGGCCAGGTGTACCTGAAGGTACCGGTCAACCTGTTCTGAGCCGCGCATGAATCTGAAACGCTATCTGCCCATTCTGCAATGGGCGCCATCCTACGGTCGTGACCAGGCCACCAGTGATCTGGTGGCTGCCGTCATTGTCACCGTTATGCTGATTCCGCAGTCCCTGGCCTACGCTCTGCTGGCAGGCCTCCCGGCGCAGGTCGGGTTGTACGCCAGTATCCTGCCACTGGTGGTCTATGCGGTATTCGGAACCAGTCGCACCCTCTCTGTTGGCCCGGTGGCGGTGGCCTCGCTGATGACGGCGGCTGCTCTGGCGCCACTGGCCGAGGCGGGCACTGCTGAATATCTGGCCGGAGCTATTTTGCTGGCGGTGATGTCTGGCCTGATGCTGACCCTGATGGGGGTGCTGAGGCTGGGATTCCTGGCCAATTTCCTGAGCCATCCGGTGATATCCGGGTTTATTACCGCCTCGGGCATTGTCATTGCCGCTAGCCAGCTCAAGCACCTGTTCGGTATCCAGGCCAATGGCCACAACTTGCTGGATATTGGTCACTCGTTACTGGTTTCCCTGGGCAATACCAACGTGCCCACGCTGTTGATCGGGGTCGGGGCCCTGCTGTTTCTGTTGTGGTCTCGCCGGTACCTTAAACCGGTACTGCATCGATTTGGCCTGGCGCCCCGGGCGGCCGATATCCTGACCAAGACCGCGCCCATTCTGGCGGTGCTGATCACGACTCTGGTTGCCTGGGTATTGCGGCTTGATGAGCAGGGCGTGCGACTGGTCGGTGAGGTACCGTCAGGATTGCCTGCCTTCACCATGCCCAGTCTGGATCTTGGCCTGTGGTCCCAACTGGCGGTCAGCGCCTTGCTGATCAGTGTGGTGGGTTTCGTGGAATCGGTTTCCGTGGGTCAGACCCTGGCGGCCAAACGGCGCCAGCGCATTGACCCGGACCAGGAGCTGATTGGTCTGGGGACCGCCAACCTGGGGTCCGGCCTGTCGGGCGGTATGCCGGTTACCGGTGGCTTTTCCCGTTCGGTGGTGAACTTCGATGCCGGCGCAGAAACACCGGCCGCCGGTGCCTACACGGCGGTGGGCATTGCCCTGGCGACTCTGTTCCTCACGCCGGCGATAGCCTGGCTGCCCCAGGCGACGCTGGCGGCGACCATTATTGTGGCGGTGATCACCCTGATTGATCTGCCTGCCCTGGGCCGCACCTTCCGCTATTCCCGTACCGATTTCGGGGCCATGCTGGCGACCATCCTGCTCACGCTCGCTCACAGTGTCGAGGCCGGTATCATTGCCGGGGTGGCGTTATCGATCGGTCTGTTCCTGTACCGCACCAGTCGCCCCCACAGTGCGGTGGTGGGCCGGGTGCCGGGCACCGAGCATTTCCGCAACGTGTTGCGCCATGAGGTGGAACTTTGCCCCAAGGTTACCTTCCTGCGGGTGGATGAAAGCCTGTATTTCGCCAATGCCCGTTTCCTTGAAGAAACCGTGATGGATCTGGTTACCCGGGAGCCGGAGCTGACCGATCTGGTGCTGGTGTGCCCGGCGGTGAACCTGATTGATGCCTCAGCCCTGGAAAGCCTGGAAGCGATTAACGAACGGCTGCGCGACGCCGGGGTGCGTCTGCATTTCTCGGAAATCAAGGGCCCGGTCATGGACCGGCTCAAAGGCACGGAGTTGCTGGAACACCTGGGCGGACGCATTTTCCTGAGCACTTATGAAGCCTGGCAAGCGCTCACGGACCGGGCGGCGTTGGCGGCTTGACCTGAACGGTGTGATCCCATTGACGGTGTATGGGGTATGTGTAGACACTGCCCCCTATTTCCAATCGCACCCGCACCGGTAAAACGCCATGGGAATGACCGACAACCTGCTCTCCACCAGTCAATGGCTGATCACCGCCGTGTTGTTTGCGGTGATCCTGTTGAAAGCGGTGCGTTCTGTCGACTGGTCCGCCTTGCGCAAGGATAACGCCCTGCAGCATTCGTTTTTTGGTGCTGCGGTGATTCTGGGTTTTGTCTGGCAGTTACGGGCAGGTATTTCACCAGGATTGGCGATTCACATCTTTGGCATCACGGTGATTACCCTGATGCTGGGTTGGGCTCTGGCCGTGCTGGCGGGCCTGCTGGCCCTGGTGATCACCGTCATCACCGGGCGCGAGCCGCTACTGATGTTTGCCGCTAACGGCCTGATTACGGTGATGGTGCCAGCCCTGGTCAGCCATGGCATCATGTTGTGGGAACGGCGGCGCAATTTCCGTAACTTCTTCGCTTACATCTTCTTCTGTGGTTTTTTTGGAGCCGGTCTGTCGGTTGCCGCGGCGGGCATGGTGATGTGCCTGATGCTATGGAGCAGCGGTACCTACAGTTTTGATGAACTGGTGCATGAGTATCTGAGGTATCTGCCGCTGTTCATGATTCCGGAGGGTTTCATCAACGGCACCTTTGTCACTGGCCTGATGGTATTCCATCCGGACCGGCTCAGTACGCTGGATCAGAGCCGCTACCGGTAAGCGTGCTGTTCAGATGCCCTCGCCCTGTTCGGAAGCCGCCTGCAGTTGCTGGATTTCCTTTCTGGATTCGACCTGACGGCGCCAGTTTTGCAGCCACTCCAGTACCTCTCCGGATGGCATCGGGCGGGCGATGCCGTAGCCCTGAACCAGATTGCAGCCCATGTCCCGCAATGCGGCGGCATGATCCATGGTCTCCACGCCTTCCGCCAGCACAGGATGGTCAAAGCGCTGAGCCAGGAAGATCACGCTTTCAACGATAGCGCGGTCATTGGCGTCGGTGAGCATGTTGCGGACAAAGCTCTGATCAATCTTGATGACATCCACCGGCAGGGTGCGCAGGTAGGTTAGCGATGAAAACCCGGTGCCAAAGTCATCCAGTGCCACCTGCAGGCCCAGAGACTGGCAGCGCGCCAGCACATTGCTGGCGCGCTTGGTGTCCTCCAGCGCCGTGGATTCCAGCACTTCCAGAGTGATTTGCCCGGGGCTCACTTCCGGATGGCTTTGCAGATAGCCTTCCAGGTAGTCCGCAAACTTCCGGTCCATCAGGTGGGGCGCGCTGATATTGATGCTGACTCCCAGAGCTTCGCCGGCTTCCCGCCATCGGTTCATCTGGTGAATCGCCTCTTTCAGCACCCATTGGCCCAGGGGGATCTCCAGGTGACTGTTGGCCACCGCCGGCAGAAAGGCATCGGGGGTAATCAGTCCTTTTTCGGGGTGGTTCCAGCGAATCAGGGCCTCAAAGGCAATCACCTGACAGTCGGCCATGCGCAGTTGTGGCTGGAAGTAGAGTTCGAATTCCTCGTTCTCTAGGGCTCGGGAAATCTCCATCAGCAGGTTCCGACGTTCCTTGCGGAAGGCATATTGGCCTGGATCAAAAATATAAAACTGGTTGCGGCCTTTCTCTTTGGCAGCATACATGGCCTGGTCGGCATGGCGGATCAGGCCTTCGGCGTCGGTATCATCCTCCGGGTACAGGGTGACGCCGAGGCTGGCGGTCAGATTTACCGCTTTACCCGCCATGTCGAAAGGCTCACTGACCGAGCTCAGGATACGCTGATACAGCGGCTCGGAATGATCGCTCTGAATCAGCAGAACAAATTCATCGCCGCCGATTCGGGCGACGGTATCTCCGCTGCGGAGACTTCGGGTGAGCCGTTCCGCCACCATGCGGAGGGCCTCGTCGCCGAAATCGTGGCCGAGTTCATCGTTGATACCCTTGAATCCGTCCAGGTCAAGATAGCAGATGGCGAGTGAGCGTTTCTGCCGGTCCGCGTGCGCCCTGGCGGATCGCAACCGCTCTTCCAGAAGCTGGCGGTTGGGCAGGCCGGTGAGGTCGTCGTAATTCGCGGCCCGGTCGAGCTCTTTGGCGTGATTCTTCAGGGCAGTGATATCGGAGAACGCCGCCACATAATAATGTTTGCCGGGTTCTTCCAGGTGCACCCGGCTGATGGATAGCAGTTCCACATATTCCTCACCGTTTTTTCGGCGATTCCACACCTCTCCGCGCCAGTGATCGGTTTTTTCGATGGACTGCCACATGGAACGGTAGTATTCCCGGGAATGGCGGCCAGAGCTCAGAATGGAAGGGTTGAGGCCGAGTACTTCCTGACGGCTGTAGCCGGTAATCCGGGAAAACGCTGGGTTTACATCGATAATGTGGTTGAGGTGATCGGTGATGACAATCGCCTCGTGGCTGCGATCAAAGACGCTGGCAGCGATGCGCAGGCCGCGTTCGCTGTTTTTCCGGTCGGAGATGTTGGTCTGGATTACCACAAAGCCGGGTTCAATGCCGTCCTCTCCATCGACGGGTGTGCAGTAGGTGTGTACCCAGTAAGGTTCGCCGTTGGCGGTGTAGTGCAGGATGTCTTCTTCAAACGCCTCGCCCCGGAACAGGTGGCGGTGTATCCGGCTGACGGTCTCCAGATCCGTATCCGGGCCAGCCAGAACCTGATTCGGCAGTTTCCCGCGCACCGAATTCAGCGAGTAGCCAGTGTGCTTCTCAAACGCCTGATTGACCCACTCGATGCAGCCACCGGCGTCCAGAATCAGTGCCATGTTGCGGGTGGCGGTGGCCACCAGCGCCAGTCGTTTCGGGTCGATATCCGTGGCAGGCTGGGGAGTGTCCGGGGTGTTGGGCATAGATCAGGTGTTCCGGTTAACGGTGGCTTTCGGCTTCCTCCTCTCCATGTGAGAACTGTTCGCGGGTATGGCAATGATGGCGACCCGCAACCTCCGCATTTTTCGTGTACCTGTTATCCGTATATTGCAATGAGAGGTGCGAGGGATGCTACCTCATCCGGGGCTGGAAGGCATTCGACCTTGGTTTCAGAGAATTGATCATCGTCAATTCGTAACAACTTTTTACGGTTCGATGACAATCGAGGCACTATTGCCGCCAGCGGGAATGCTTCTGCAGTTTGCGCTGGAGTGTACGCCGGTGCATGTTCAGGGCCCGGGCGGTTGCTGATATGTTGCCTTCATGCTCATTTAACACCCGCTGGATATGCTCCCACTCCATTTCCTCCACCGACGGCGGTTCCTGGCGCAGTTCAGGGGCGCCTTCAATGGGCTCAAAACCGTGAATCAGCTGGCCTACGGTGACCGGTTTGCACAGGTAGTTCATGGCGCCACGGCGCATAGCCTCAACCGCCGTGGCGATACTGCCGTAACCGGTCAACACCAGGACCTCCAGATTGTCATCAACCTGTAGCAGTTCTGGCAGTAATTGCAGGCCGCTCTCACCCGCCAGATTCAGATCCAGCACGCAGCGTTTAAAACGCTTCTCGCCAAGGGCCTGGAGCGCATCCGCCCGGTTACTGGCCGTCGCGCTTTCCACGCCCTGTCGTGCAAGAGAGCGGCTTAGTACCTGCAGAAAGCTCTCATCGTCATCAATCAGCAACCAGCATTCGCCGTCTGTCATGTTCAGATAACTCCCGTAGAAGGTGCGCCAGACATCGGAAGGTCGATCACCATGGTGGTGCCCTGATCGCTCACCCGGGCACGAAGGTGGCCGCCCAGTCGCTGTATGGTGGCGTTGGACAGAAACAGCCCCACACCCAGGCCGTTGCGGGAATCCACCACGTCTTCGCCCGGCGCACCGGCAAAGGCACTTTCCAGACCATCGCCGTGGTCTTCGACGATGATCTCGACCCGTGCATTGTCGGCCCTCTGGCAACTGACGGCGACCCATTCGGGGCTGGCGGTCAGGGCGTTGGCGAGCAGGTTCAGCACCGCCTGATCGAGGGTGGCATCTACCGCGACCGTTGCCTCAGGACACTCGTCTGCCCAGCGTATCGGCCCGGCGGGCCAGAGCAAGGTTGCAGACTCCCGAAGCCGTTTCAGCCAGGTGGATACCGCCAGGTTTTCCAGTTTTGCGTTGCGGGCTTCGATGGCGGCCTGGGTCAGCTGTTGCAGATGCCCGCTGCACAGTGCCAGCTGTTGCTGCATCATGCCCAGGTCCTCTTCCAGATGTTCGTCGCCCTGCCCCGCGGTGGCAGAACGAATTTCATCCAGCAACAGCGTCATGGTGTTCAGAGGTGTTCCAAGCCGATGGGCGACGGCAGCGGCCGACAGGCCCAGGGAAATTATCTGCTCGTCCCGAAGCCGGTTTTCCCGGAACTGCCCAAGCTGGGACTGCTGTGCTCTCAGCTGGCGGGCCAGGGTGCCCACCACCAGCAGCAGAATGGCGGCGGTCAGGGCAAAGGTTACCCACATGCCCACCAGGTGCAGCTGGGCCAGGTCGCTGCCGTGGTGCTGGTGTTCAATAGCGGGCGTATGCCAGAGCACCAGGGCGGTGTACACCAGAATACCGGATACCGTCAGGACGATACCCTGGCGCCCGGGCACCAGGATGATGGCGACCGCAATCGGCAGCAGCAGGAGTGAGACCAGAGGGTTGGTGTAACCCCCGGTGAGGTAAAGCCAGAACCCGATAAGCACAAGATCGGCCGCGAGCGTAAGGCTGACAAAAAACGCAGAGGCGGGCGGGCGCCGGCTGAACCACAACCACCCGAGCGTGGCCAGAACACCGTACAGCAGGCACAGCAGCAGGGCCTCGGCCCGATGGGCAAGGGTGATGGTGGTTTCGGCAACCGCAACGGCCACCAGCAAGGTGACAATGATGGCCAGCCGCATGCCCAGAAGGTAACGGGCGGCCTGCCGAAAACCGGTCTGTGAGTGTGTCAGCCATTCCATGGGGGCATTCTACCAGCGTGTAGTCGATATCGGCGCGAAAAACCTCTGGCTATTGCTTCGGGTCAACCGGCCGGTAGCACACCAGTTCCTGGCGAACCACATCGCCGGCCAGCTGAATAGGTGACTGATTCATGACATACATCCTGATGGCGCGTTCAATGTCACTGGCGTTATCGGGCTGGGAGATTTCTCCGGGCAGATGGTCAGGCTGGTAATGGCACTGCCCGGATTCCGGAAACAGCGCCACATAGGCAATACCGGTTTCCACCAGATCCTGAAAGAAATGAGAGCCATAGGACAGATCCGGCACCATGTCGCCGGCGTTTTCGGATACCTCCACCAAAGCACTGACCCCGGCGATATCGGCAAACCTGACCGGTACGCCCAGTTCCGGGCTGCTGGTGCCCCAGCGGCCGGGGCCGATCAGCAGGGTGCTTTTGCTGGATTCCCGCACGATCTCGCCGACACGGCGGGCGACTTCGTAACGCTGGTTGGTATTCAGACTGGCGTAAACAGCTGCATCTACACGGATGACCCGCTCGATCGCCAGATTGATGTTGCCGCCCATGAAATGGCCCTGGGTGCGGAAAATCTCCCGCTCTGCTGGCAGGTGTTCCGGCAGTGTGACTGGGCCGGTTTCGCCAATGGTGGCCAGTGGCCGGCACTGCACCAGGTTGAAGGCCGGTTCGCCGTGCTCATCCAGGTGCAGGGTGAACTCGACATCCACGGGATGCTGATAGCCGGCCTCCAGGGTCGATAACAAGGACGACAGCCGCTGAATAAACGAGCTGGCCTGAACCAGCGGCCGGAAGGTGAGCCGCCACACTGGCCCTGGCAGGCCAATCTGTTCCGCCCGAGCACTGGCGGCCCGGTCGATCTCGCCCATGTGCGCCATGGGCAGGTCGCTAACGGTTTCCAGTAACTGGCTCAGGGGCCGGGTTTCCAGATGGCCTTCCTGCAGGTCGAGCAGATCCACCAGATGCTGGGAGAACCGGTAGTGTTCGTCCGGATTGCGGAATGGTTGCCGGCCAGGATGGTCCAGCGCCATCACGCAGGCGTGGTCGCCTTCAATTCGATCCACGGCCCGGGTGCCCAACCCCATAACCAGGCGCACCATGCCCGCTTTCGGGTCCATGTTGCTGTCCCAGGCAAAGGTGTTTCTGGATACCCCAACGCCGGCCGCATCCGGCAGGTAGTAGCGGCCATGGAAACGGCCATTCACCCGCTGGATCAGCAGAGCCATAGGCTCCTCGCGCTGGTCCAGCCCCCGTTGTTTACGGTACACCAGAGCGTCTTCGCTCATGGACGAGGCGTAGACCTGTCGGATGGCATCTTCCAGTTCCGCCAGTCGCTGTTCCGGTGCCCCCTGGTTGATCAGGAAGACGCTGTCGTATTTGCCGGCAAAGGCGTTGCCGAAACCATCCTCCTGCAGGCTGGATGAGCGCACCAGGATGGGGTATTGGCCGTAGTGGTCGAGCAGGCGCTCCAGTTCCGAGCGGACTTCCGCCGGGAACTGCCCGGTCAGAATGGCCTGGCGCAGGGAGGGTGCTTCACTCAGATAACCCTCTGGCGAGCGTTGTCGCATGATGGCCGGCCACAGGCCATTGTGGACCAGAAACGCATAGTAGGCATCGGTGCCCAGGTAGCTGGAATCATGGGGTTCCAGATTCGGCTGCCAGAGTTCCGGGGCGTCTTGCAGCAGGATGTTTCTGGCGATCAGCATGCCCGTGGCCTTGCCGCCAATGTAACCGCTGCCAACCAGACGGCTGCGGATGGTGAGCAGATCTTCCAGGGTCAGGTAGCGGCGGGCCAGTTCCAGAATCTGGGGGTCCCGGCTGATCATAACCTGCAGAACCTGCTCCTGCAGATCGGACATGCAGGCCTGGTCCTGTTCATAGATGGCCCGGCTGACTTCCTGAAACAGTCTGTCCCAGTAATCCAGCAGGGGTTGGCGATGCAGGTGCTCGGATTCCAGCGAGGCCTGTAAGCGGGTGGCATCGCTGCTGTCGGTAATTGGCCGAAACTGGCCAGCCTGTTCCCGATGAGGCAGGAACATGGTCGGCGACTGGCGGCGCCAGGCCTTGATGGGATGAATCTGCACATCCTCGCCGTGGCGGTGCACATCGATCATCACCTGGGTGGTCTGGCGAATCCGGTCCAGGGTCATCCGGGAGTGTCGGTCCGGGTGCAGGGCGAACCAGGCGACAGTATCCAGCTCGAACAGGAAGGGACACACCACCCGGAAAAAATTTCCCACCATGGCATCGGTGGCCCAGGCGTTCAGTAGCTCACTCAGGCTGTCGCACACGTAGAAGGCGCCGCGGCCATGCTGTTCTATCAGGTGCCAGACTCGGCTGGTAAAACTTTCGAAGCCGCCGAGGGCATCAATGGTGATGGTGCGCACCGCTGGGTGCCGGTTAATGATCGGGGGATGCTCGCCGAAGCGGAGGTAGATAATCTGTCGGCCGGCGTCGGCGGCGGCGTCCAGAAAGGGAAGAACGAATCGGCGGTAGTCGTCCAGATCGGAGACCCGCCAGACAACGTTGTCGCCGATTCGCAGGCCATCCAGCACCTCATCCAGACCGGGCAGCCCGGTGGAAACCCGGTCTGCGGTCTGGTGAGGCTGCTGGCTGGTCATGGCGCGATCAGATCACGCCCATGGCGGTCATGGCCTTGGCCACACGGATGAAACCGTTGATGTTGGCACCCAGCACGTAGTTACCCTGTGCGCCGAATTCGGCGGCAGTTTCGTAACAGTTCTTGTGGATATCGATCATGATTTCCTCAAGGCGCTTCTGGGTGTAATCGAAAGTCCAGGAGTCGCGGCTGGCGTTCTGCTGCATTTCCAGGGCGGAAGTGGCAACACCGCCAGCGTTAGCGGCCTTGCCCGGGCCGTACGCAATCTTGGCGTCCTGGAAGATGATGATGCCTTCCGGCGTGGTGGGCATGTTGGCGCCTTCAGCAACCGCGATACAGCCGTTTTCCACCAGCATCTTGGCATCGCTGCCATTGAGCTCGTTCTGGGTGGCGCAAGGCAGGGCCACATCACACGGAATGCTCCAGATGTTGCCGTCTTCCACGTACTTGGCATCCTTGTGGTACTCAGTGTAGGCGCTGATACGGCGGCGCTCCACTTCCTTGATGCGCTTGACGGTCTGCAGGTCAATGCCTTTCTCATGCACGATCATGCCCTGGGAGTCAGAGCAGGCAATCACTTTAGCGCCCAGTTCGTGACACTTTTCGATAGCGTAGATGGCCACGTTGCCAGAGCCCGACACCACTACAGTCTTGCCTTCCAGCGAGTCACCGCGCGCTTTCAGCATTTCGTGGGTGAAGAACACGGTGCCGTAACCGGTGGCTTCGGTACGGGCGCGGCTTCCGCCCCAGTCCAGGCCCTTGCCGGTGAAGACGCCGGACTCGTAACGGTTGGTGATGCGCTTGTACTGGCCGAACAGGTAGCCGATCTCGCGGCCGCCTACGCCGATGTCACCGGCGGGAACGTCGGTGTATTCGCCCAAGTGACGGTACAGTTCGGTCATCAGGCTCTGGCAGAAACGCATGATTTCGTCGTCGGACTTGCCTTTCGGGTCGAAGTCGCTACCGCCTTTACCGCCGCCGATGGGCAGGCCGGTCAGGGCGTTTTTGAAGATCTGTTCGAAGCCCAGGAACTTGATGATGCCCAGGTACACCGATGGGTGGAAACGCATGCCACCTTTATAGGGGCCAAGGGCACTGTTGAACTCGACGCGGAAGGCGCGGTTGATGTGAATTTCACCACTGTCGTCCTGCCAGGGCACACGGAAGATGATCTGGCGCTCGGGTTCGCAGATGCGCTGGATAATCTTCTTGTCCGCGAACTCCGGGTATTTCACCAATACGGGCCCCAGGGTTTCCAGCACTTCGTGAACCGCCTGGTGGAATTCTTTTTCACCCGGGTTGCGATGAAGAACGTCCTGGAAGATCGGTTCGAGCTTTTCGTCGAGTTTTGCAGTCATGGTGTCATGCCCTCGGAATACGCGTATTGAAAGTCGCAGGAAAATGCGACCGCCCAAAAAAAGGGCACTGATTGCACCACAGGGGTGCGGTATTTGGCAAGTAAATCTGCTGCGAAGCCCCGCGCTCTAACCGACGGAGATACCCCCAAGGGGGTGCGGCATTGTGTCTCAAGCCAATGAAAATGAAGCGGCATACAATTCCGGCTAATTAGCAAAATACCTGATCAAAACGCCCCAAGGACCGCCAACCCATGATGAGAAAGACCCACCTGGCTCGCTGTATCAGCCTTGTGATGGCCGGCTATGCTGTCGCACCTCTTGCCAACGCCCAGTCTGAAACCGATGCCCCGATGTTGATCCGGGTGACTGAAGGTCAGTCTGCCGAAGCCGCCCGGCTCTCTGCCGCGGCCATTCAGACCGAACCCGTACAGCGACTGTCCTCGGATGCGGGGGTTTCCCTGTCACGCATGGGCGGCCGTGGTCTTGATCCGGTGATCCGTGGCCAGAACGAAGAGCGGGTTGAGGTGCTGCTCGACGGCATGCGGGTTGAAGGGGCTTGTCCGAGCCGGATGGATCCGCCCACCAGCCGTTTGAGCACAGCGCTGGCGCCGGTGCTGGAAGTGCGCACCAGCAACCGCACCCTGCGCTGGGGCCCGATTGCCGGCGGCCAGGTTGTGGCCACTACCGCCGCCCCGGAATTTGCTGATGATAACCGCACCACTGGCCACCTGACGGTCGGCGGTGCCGACAATGGCGAAGGCAAGCTGGTTAACGGCAGTGTGGCGGCCGGCAGCAAGGATACCTTCATTCGCCTTGCCGGCGGCTACGACGAAGCCGACGACTATGAAGACGGCGACGGTAACGAAGTCCGCAGCGCCTATAAAAACTCTGAAGGCCGGGTGGATGCCGCCTGGACGGCTGATAATGGCTTTTACATCAAGGGCCTGGTCAGCCGCCAGGAAGAGCGGGATGTAAAGTTTCCCGGCCGGGGTATGGATGCACCGACAACGGATACCGACCTGTACCGGCTGGAGCTGGGCGCGCCGGTTGCCAGCGGCGGCTGGAACCTGATGGCATGGCAGGCAGAGGTGGATCACGTGATGGATAACTTCAGCCTGCGTGAGCCGCCGGTAAATATGGGTATGCCCATGAAAATGCAGACCAACTCGGAAACCCGTACCCGGGGCGCCCGACTGGTGCTGGATCAGACCATCAACTACACCAAAGATATTGCCTTTGGTGTCGATGTGGAAAGCAATGAGTGGGACGCCACCATGTACAACGGCATGAATCTCGACCACGAGGCCTCTCTGATGTGGCCGGGCGTTGAGCGAGACCGGGTAGGTGTGTTTGTGGAAGCCTTCCACCAGATCCGCGCCAACGCCCGCCTCGGTGCCGGCATCCGTTATGACCGTGTGGAAATGGATGCCACTCGAGCAGACCAGACGTTTACTCCGATGGCCGGCGGTATGATGACGTTCTCCCCTTCCGGGCTTTACGCCTCGGCCTATGGTGCAAGCGATACCGAAGCCAACGATGACAACGTAAGCGGTTTCCTGACCGGAGAATGGCGTTTTTCTCCGGTCCAGGCCCTTGAGGTTACGGCCAGCCACAGCGTGCGCTCCCCCAGCGTGAATGAGCGCTATGTTGCTCGAAAGACCATGAAAAGCAGTTGGATCGGGAATCCGGATCTGGATACCGAAAAACACCACAAGCTGGAAGTCAGCCTGCCCGGCAACCAGGGAGAGTGGAGCTGGCGCCCGGCTGTCTGGGTGGACCAGGTGGATGACTATGTTTACCGCTTTGACATCCGCAATCCCAACAACACCACGGATACCCGCTACGAAAATATCAGCGCCCGCCTGCTCGGCGTAGAGGGCATGCTGGGATGGAGCAACGGTACCTGGAGCAGCACCAGCAAGCTGGCCTCGGTGCGCGGCGAAAACCGCGATGCCGACAAGGCGCTGCCGCGGATTCCGCCCATCCAGTTTATCCAGACGCTGGGCTGGCACTACCAGGGCCACACCCTGGAAGCCGAATGGCAACTGGCCCGTCGCCAGGATCGGGTAGACCTGGAATCCGGACTGGACCCCAGTACTTCACCGGGATACGGCGTATTCAACCTGTCCGGCACCCATCCGCTCATGGCCAATCTGAGCCTGACTTGGGCAGTGGATAACCTGTTCGACAATACCTGGGCGAACCATGTCAGCAAGGACAACCTGGCCGACAGCGGGGTGTTCCGGGTCAATGAGCCGGGGCGCACCTTGCGCGCAGCGCTTACGGCCCGGTGGTAAAACGATTATGGCGGTTGCCCGCTTCTCATAGCCGGCGGGCGACATTGATGCCCCGGGTGGAGGTCACTCCATCCGGGGTTTTTTTGTTGTTGATCAAGCCCGGTTCGCAAGGACAACAACTAGACTGAAGGGGGCCAGGGGTAATGCTACAATTGGTTATCAGGTAATTCTCTTAAGGAATAACGGCGATGGGCAAGTGCGTTCAGGCAATCCGGGTGCTGGTTCTGATGCTGATCAGTTCGGCTTTAGCGGCTGAGGACTTGGAAACGCAGGCGGTAACGCGGGCGGCTCTGCAGGAAACCGCCCATCTTGATGGTGTTATTGAAGCGGTTCAGCAGAGTACCGTATCCGCCCAGACCAGCGGTACGGTGGTGGAGCTGCCCTTTGATGTGGATGATTCCGTTGCCGCCGGTGATCTGATCGTGCGCCTGGAAGACAGCGAACAGCAGGCCCGGCTCAACCAGGCCGAAGCTGGATTGCAGGAAGCCCGTTCCGGATTGCAGGATGCCCGTCAGCAGTATCAAAGAATCGAAGCCATACATGAACGGGGCCTGGTGTCCCGGCAGGAATTTGACCAGGCCCGCAATAACCTCAACGCCGCCCAGGCTCGGGTAGAAAGGGCGGAAGCGACCGTGGCTGAAGCCCGAAAGCAGCTGGACTACACCCGTATTATCGCCCCCTATGGTGGCATTCTCACCGAACGGCATGTCGAGCTTGGTGAATCTGTGAGCCCCGGCCAGCCTCTGCTCAGTGGTCTGTCCCTCGAACAGCTGCGGGTGGTGGTGGACCTGCCCCAGAAATACGCCGATGTGGCCCGCAGCCAGCGCCAGGCCACCGTGACCCTGCCCGATGGCCGGGTGCTGGAGACCGGCGATATGACGTTCTATCCCTATGCCAACCCGCAAACCCATACCTTCCGGCTGCGCCTTCAGCTCAACGAACCCAATGGTGCCTTGTTCCCGGGCATGCTGGTGAAAGTGAGTGTGCCGGTGGCGAGCCGGGAGGCGTTGTGGATTCCGGCGTCTGCCCTGGTTCAGCGCAGTGAACTGCGGGCCGTGTTCGTGACCAACCCTGAGGGCGAGCCACGGCTGCGCCAGATTCGGCCCGGCGTTCGCGATGGTCAGCGGCTGGAGGTGTTGTCGGGGCTCAGTGCCGGTGAACAGGTAGTGAGCAATCCGGGGGTTCTGGTGGGCAGCGAAACACTGGCCATGCCCGGTTCCTCAGCGGCAAGCGGGGAGTAAGCGGCCATGAGTCAGGAATTGCCCCCGGTTGGCCCGTCCGGTGTCATTGCCCGGGCCTTTCAGAACAATCATCTGACCCCGCTGCTGGCCATTCTGGCGATCATCCTCGGTGTCCTGTCGGTGATCGTCACACCAAAAGAAGAGGAACCCCAGATTGATGTCACCATGGCCGACATCATGGTGGCGCTGCCGGGAGCCAGTGCCCGAGAAGTGGAAAGTGTGATTGCCACGCCGGCCGAACAGGTGATGAGTGAGATCAAGGGCGTAGAGCATGTTTACTCCGTGTCACGACAGGGCCAGGCGGTGGTGACCGTTGAATTCGAGGTCGGTATCACCCGACAGGAAGCACTGGTGCGGCTCTACAACCAGGTGTATTCCAACCAGGACTGGCTGCCGCCGGATCTCGGAGCCTCCCAGCCCCTGATCAAGCCCCGTGGCATCGATGATGTGCCGGTGATGAGCCTGACCCTGTTTGATCCCACCAACACCCATTCCGGGGAGGAACTCACCCGGCTGGCACACATGCTCGAAGTGGCCCTCAAGCGCGTGCCCGGTACCCGGGACATCTATACCCTCGGCAGCGTACCGGACCGGGTGGACATCCTGTTTGATCCGGCGCTGTTGGCGGGCTATGGCCTCACCACCGAGGACATCGCGAGTGCGCTCAATGCCGGCAACGCGGCCAGCCAGGAAGCCCGGGTAACCCGCGACAACGTCTCCATTCCGGTACAGGCCGGAACGCTGCTGGAATCCGTAGACGATGTCCGTTCCCTGGTGGTGGGCATGCACAATGGGGCGGCCGTCTACATGGATGATGTGGCGCAAGTGCGCCGTGGCGGGACGGTGCCGGACCAGAGCGTGATGGTCGGTTTCGGCCCGGCCCACCCGGAGCATAAGGCAGGCGTGGCCGGCCAGGTGTATCCGGCGGTGACGCTGGCGATTGCCAAGAAGCCCGGCGAAAACGCCATTGATATCACCACCGCCATCGAGCGGCGGCTGGATGAACTTCGTAACCGGGCCCTGCCACCGGATATTGAAGTGCTGGTGACCCGAGATTACGGGGTGACCGCCTCCGACAAGGCACAGAAACTGATCTCCGATCTGGTGTCCGCCACCGTGGCGGTGATGCTGCTGGTGCTGGCGGCCATGGGCTGGCGCCAGGCCCTGATTGTCGGTATTTCGGTACTGATTACACTGCTGCTAACGTTGGTGTTTTCCTGGGCCTGGGGCTTTACCCTGAACCGGGTGTCGCTGTTCGCGCTGATCTTTTCCATCGGGATTCTGGTGGATGACGCCATCGTGATCACCGAGAACATCAACCGGCGCATCCAGAACACTCGCCGTTCGATCAGGGACATCATCCCGGTGGCGGTGGATGAGGTGGGTACCCCCACCATTATGGCGAGCCTGACCATCATGGCCGCGCTGCTGCCCATGGCGTTTGTGACTGGCCTGATGGGCCCCTACATGAGCCCGATTCCCATCAATGCCTCGGCCGGCATGGTGGTTTCGCAGATCGTCGCCTTTGTGGTCGCCCCCTGGCTGGCCTTCCGTTTGCTGAAACACAAAAAGGGCCAGGAGCTGGACGACGGCGGTGAGGCCGCCAGTTCCGCCGAGGGTGCCAGCCCGCTGGCGATGAAGATCTTCAACGGTGTGTTGGGACCGTTTCTGGGCGAGCATGCCTGGCGCCGCCGTTTTCTGGGTCTTGGCGTGGTGCTGCTGACGCTGGCGGCAGCGTCCTTGCCGGTCTTTCTGGCGGTCATTCTCAAGATGCTGCCGTTCGACAATAAATCCGAGCTGCAGGTGATTCTGGATATGCCTGAGCGCACGCCGGTGGAACAGACCCAGCGGGTGCTCACTGATATGGGCCATTATCTGGAAACGGTGCCGGAAGTCACCGACTGGCAGACCTATGCCGGTACCGCATCGCCCATCAATTTCAACGGGCTGGTGCGGCAGTATTATCTGCGCAGCGAACCCTATCAGGGCGATATTCAGGTAAACCTGGCCGGCTCCGGGCACAGAGAGCGGCCATCACACCAGATTGCCCAGAGCCTGCGTGGCCCGCTGACAGCCATTGCCGATCGCTACGGTGCCAAGGTGAAAATTGTTGAGGTGCCACCGGGGCCGCCGGTGCTGTCGCCGGTGGTGGCCGAAATCTATGCCGCGGATGCCTTCCGCCGGGCGGAACTGGCAACCCTGATTGCTGACGATATGAACGGTATCGAGGGGCTGGTGGATATTGATACCACCCTGGAGGCCCCTACCCGGCAATGGGAAGTGGTGGTAGATAGGGCTCGGGCAGCCCGGCTCGGGGTCTCCCAGGCGCTGGTGGTCAGTACCTTGCAGACCGCGCTGGGCGGGGCTGGTGTCAGTTATCTGCATGATGACCAGGCCAAATACCCAGTGCCGATTCGGGTGATTCTGGCCGAGGGTGACAAGGCACAGCCCTCGGCCCTGCTTTCGGTACAGGTGCGCAGTCGCAGTGGTGAACTGGTGCCGTTGGCCAGCATCGCAGACGTGCGGGAGGCGGACTGGATGGGGGCCATCTATCATAAGGATCTGCTGCCAGTGACCTACGTCACGGCCGATATGGCCGGAGACATCGACTCGCCCCTCTATGGCATGTTCCGCATGGTGGACTTGCTGGAAAACCAGGCGGAGGCTCCGGAGCAGTTCTTTATCCAGCAACCGCCGTTGCCGGAAAAAGGTACTCTGAAGTGGGACGGTGAGTGGCAGATTACCTATGAAACCTTCCGGGACATGGGCGCCGCGTACAGCGTGGGTGTCTTCATGATCTTTGTGCTGCTGGTGGCCCAGTTCCGCTCCTATTTGCTGCCGCTGATCATCATGGCTCCGATTCCGTTGACCCTGATCGGCATCATGCCGGGCCATGCTCTGCTGGATAAGGAGTTCACCGCCACCAGCATGATTGGCATGATCGCCCTGGCCGGCATCATTGTGCGTAATTCCATCCTGCTGGTCGTATTTATCCAGCAATTAATGGAAGAAGGCATGGCGCTTGATAAGGCGGTGGTCATGGCGGGTGCGGTGCGCATCAAGCCTATCCTGCTGACGGCTATATCGGCCATGGTGGGCGCTTACTTTATCCTGAGCGACCCCATTTTCAACGGGCTGGCAATTTCGCTGGTGTTCGGCCTGGCAATGTCGACCCTGTTCACCGTGATCGTGGTGCCCTTGCTTTATTACACCCTGGCCCGTTGCAAATGGATCTGAGGCGTGGTGGCTATCGGGTTGGCCAGTAGCGCTGCATTTCCAGGAACAGGAACGAGGCACTCCAGGTGATCAACATCAGGCCAGTGAGGGCCTCGATGCCGGTGAGGTGCCGGAGTTGGCCGACGGCCTCGATATCGCCATAGCCCAGCGTGGTGAAGGTGGTGAAGGAAAAGTAGGCACAGTCCAGCATGGTGCCACTGAAGTTACCTGTTAGCTGGCCCCAGCCCTCGGCGTGGTGCATGAAATAAAAGGCCGTGGCGAAGATCCAGACTTGCAGGGCATGGGCGGTCAGGCAGCCGAGCACCGCCACAATCAAACGGAAATGGTGGCTTTGACGCATGCGTGCGAGAAGGCCGCTCAAACGGATCAGGACTTCGTTATGTATCACTACAACGGCACACACCAGAAGGATGTTCAGCAGGGTGACGTTGATCAGAGTATCGTGAGTGGCGTCCAACGGAGTCGGTCCTGAAGCCGGGAAACCTGCCGGAGTAATCCGGAACCTGTTGAAAATTGTATAGTAAATTCGTTGCCTTCGCGCATCTTCATTTAATCAGAGTATTGACTGTCCATGTCCAGAAAACTGCTTCCCCTGTTGATGATCGCCCTGGGTATTGCCGGCTTCCTGCTTTTGAAGGCAACCCGGCCGGAACCGGCGGAAGTATCCGCCACCGAGCGCAGCTGGCTGGTGCAGGTGCAGGAGGTCAATCCCACTCAAGCGACCCCGGTGTTGCCTCTGTATGGTGAGGTGGTGGCGCCGGATCTGCAGACCATCACCGCGACCCTGGCCGGGCGTATCGACCGGTTACCGGTGCGGGAAGGGCAGCAGGTGAGCGAAGGCGACTTGCTGGTCGCGCTGGATGCCGCCGATATCGAGCCGGTACTTGCCCAGGCCCGGGCCCAGGTCGCCGACCTGGAGGCGCAGGTGCGGTCCGAACAGGTGCGATACCGCAACGATCAGCGATCCCTGGAGAGTGAAAAGGCCATTCTGGACAACGCCCGTCGCCAGTTTGAGCGTATTCAGTCGCTGGTTGAGCGCAACCTGGCCTCCCGCGAGAACCTTGAGGCTGCCACCGATGCGCTGGCCAGGGCGGAGTTGACCGTTCGTACCCGGGAGCGGGCCATAGCCGAGCATCCGGCCCGGCTGCAAAGCCTGGAAGCCCGGTTGTCGCAGGCCCGGGCCAGTCTGAGCACGGCAGAACTGGACGGTGAGCGGGCGGTATCAACAGCGCCTTTTGACGGTATGGTCACCAACCTGCAAGTGGCGGCTGGCGATCAGGTATCCCGCAATCAGGCGTTGTTGAGCATCTATCCGATACAGGGGCTGGAAGTCCGGGCGCGGGTGCCGCAGATGTATCTCGGCGAGTTGGTGGATGCCCTGGCCGGGGGGGCAACACTAACGGCTACCGCCGAGGATTCCGGCCTGCGCTTTGAGCTGGTCCGGTTTGCTGGCCTGTCTGATCCGGCCGGCACCGAGGCGGTGCTGGAGCTGAACGGGGAATCGGGAGCCTTGCGGCCCGGGGCTTTGCAGCCACTGCTGCTGCAGCGGCCAGCAAGGGACAACCTGATTGCCATACCCTTCAGCGCACTGTACGGGGCCGACAGTGTTTACATCATGACTGATGATAACCGCATGCAGCGGGTGACGGTGCAACGGGTCGGCGAGGCACTCAGCGAGAACGGTGAGCGCCGGTTGTTGATCGCCAGTGAACACCTGAAACCGGGCATGCACCTGATCACCACCCATCTGCCCAATGCGATCACCGGCCTGAAAGTAAAGCTGGCGGATAGCGAGGGAGCACCGGCCTCATGAGTCGCAAAAAGGGTGTGATCGGCTTTTTTGTCCATCACCGGTTAGCCGGCAATCTGGTGATGCTGGTGATGTTGCTCGGTGGCGTAATGGCCCTGAGCCGCATGAATATCCAGTTCTTCCCTACTTTCGCCCTGGATGTGGTCAGCGTGCGGGTGGTGTGGAGTGGTGCGTCGGCCGAGGATGTGGAGCGCGGTATTACCGACCCGCTGGAGCAGCGTCTGCGCAGCGTCGACGGCCTCAAGAAGATGACCTCCACGTCGGCGCAGGGGGTGTCGTCCATTACCCTGGAATTCCATGAAGGCACCGACCCGATACAGGCAGTGGACGACGTGCGCCAGCAGGTCGACGAATTCAACAACTTGCCGGCGGATGCCGAAGAACCGCAGGTGGCCAGGGTAGAACGGTACGAACCGGTGGCCCGGCTGCTGGTTTACGGTGATGTCGACCGGGCCGAGTTGCGCCAGCTGGTGTACCGGTTTGAGGATGAATTGCTGGACCGGGGCATCGACCGGGTCACGCTCCGGGGCCTGCCGGAGCAGCAGATCAGCATTGATGTGCCGGTGGAGCGGCTGGAATCCCTGGGCCTGTCGCTGGAACAGATTGCCGACCGGGTGGCGTCGCTGTCCCGTGACCTGCCGGCGGGGATGATGGCTCAGCAGGATGCCACCCGAGAGCTGCGGGCGGTGGAACAGCGACGCAGCCCCCAGGCCTTCGAGACCATTCCGGTGCTCAGCGGTGATCGCATCCGCATGCAACTGGGTGACATAGCCATCATCCGCCAGGAAGCCCGGGACAACCAGACGGTCATGGAAAACAACGGCATGCCCGCCGTAGAGCTGCAGCTTCAGCGGGCGGAAAATGGCAACTCCCTGACCGCAGCGCGGGTGTTTGAGTCCTGGCTGACGGATACCCGCCCGACCTTGCCGGCCACCGTAAAAATCAAGGTGTATGACGAAACCTGGCAGCTGATTGAAGACCGGATTTCCTTGCTGGTGAATAACGGCCTGGGTGGTCTGGTGCTGGTGGTGGGGCTGCTCTACCTGTTTCTTCCCGGGCGGGTCGCCGCCTGGGTGGCGGTGGGTATTCCCACCGCCTTTCTCGCCGCCCTGGGGGTGCTATGGCTGATCGGCGGCTCCATCAACATGATTTCCCTGTTTGCCCTGATCATGGCCCTGGGGGTGATCGTTGACGATGCCATCGTGGTGGGGGAGGACGCGGACGCCCATGCCCGTATGGGAGAGCAGTCCATCTATGCCGCCGAAGGCGCTGCCAAGCGTATGGTCTGGCCAGTACTGGCTTCGTCCCTGACCACGGTGGCGGCGTTCATGCCACTGCTGGTGGTGGGAGGTGTAATAGGCAATATCCTGGGCGATATTCCGGTGGTGATGATCTGCGTGTTGATTGCCTCTCTGCTGGAGTGTTTTGTGGTCTTGCCAGCCCATCTTCGCCATGCTTTTGTTCGCAAGGTTTCCGAGAATCAGCCAGAGCGACGCCCTCACGCCGTGGCCCGTTTGCGCCGGGGATTTGAGCAACGGTTCGATACCTTCCGCGACGGCCCTTTCCGCCGGTTCTCCCGCTACAGCCTGAAGCACCGGGGCATGACCGTAGCCTCGGCACTGGCGTTGGCTATTGTCACCGTCGGCCTGCTGGCCGGTGGACGGCTTGGGTTCAATTTCTTCCCGACGCCGGAACCATCGGTGTTCTACGCCAATGCCAGCTTTGTGGCGGGCACGGACAAGGACACGGTGGCGCGCTTCATCCGGGAAATGCAGCGCTCACTCACTGAAACGGAGGGGGCCCTGGGTGGCGATCTCGTACTCCATGCCGTGACCACCTACGGCGCTACTCAAGGAGCTGAGGGCAGTTCCCGGAACGATGATGAGCTCGGCTCCATGCTGGTGGAGCTGGTGCCTTCGGACAGCCGTTCCGTGCGCAATGCCGAGTTCATTCGGGAATGGCGCAGCCGAATGACGCTGCCAGCCGGACTCGATGCCCTGAACATCAACGAGCGCCAGGCCGGCCCGCCCGGGCGAGATGTCAATGTGCGACTGACCGGTGATGACGCAGAGGCCCTGAAGCGGGCAGCGGATGAAGTGGCCCAGGCTCTGGATACCCTGCCGGGCGTGCTGGATGTGGAAGACGATATGCCCTGGGGCCGGGAACAGTTGCTCTATCAGGTCAGCCCTTATGGTGAGGCTCTGGGGCTGACCACTGTGGATCTGGGCCGACAGTTGCGGGCGGCATTTGATGGCCGGATCGCCCAGATCTACCAGGATGGTCGCGATGAGGTGGAAGTCCGGGTGCAGTTGCCGAGGGCGCAACGGGAGCAATATTCCACCCTGGAGCGCATGACCATCCGCATCCCCGATGGCCGTTTTGTACCGCTGACCCAGGTGATGAACCTGGATCACCGTCAGGGATTCCAGGCCCTGCGTCACGCCGATGGCAAACTGGCGGTGGAGGTCACTTCGGCGCTGAATACCCGGGTTGCCACCACCGACCAGATTCTTGAAAGCCTGCAGTCCGGGCCTTTGCCGGAGATCGCCAGTCGTTACGGTGTGCGCTACAGCTTTGAGGGCCGCTCGGCCGATCAACGCGAAACCATGGCGGACATGCAAACGGGGCTGCTTATCGGTCTGGCCCTGATGTATGTGGTGCTGGCCTGGGTGTTTGCATCCTGGAGTCTGCCCCTGATCGTCATGGCGATTATTCCCTTTGCCTTGGTCGGTGCCCTGCTGGGCCACTGGATCATGGGGCTGCAGCTCACCATACTGTCCCTGTTCGGGTTGTTCGGCCTGTCCGGTATCGTGGTGAATAACGCCATTATTCTGGTGGCTTTCTACAACCAGCAACGGCAGAAGGGGCTGGACATCACGGATGCCCTGAATGAGGCCGCCGTGCAGCGGGTTCGCGCGGTTCTGCTGACGTCCCTGACCACTATTGGGGGGCTGACACCGCTGCTGTTCGAAACGTCGTTGCAGGCCCAGTTCCTGATTCCTATGGCAACGTCGATTGCCTTTGGCTTGGGACTGTCCACCTTCCTGGTGCTGCTGGTGATTCCAGCGCTGTTGTCCTGGGTCGAGCAATTCCGGGAATGGCGTGCCCAACGCAGGAACGGTGCGGCAGAACCTCTGGGGGCTGCCGACTGAATACCGGGAGAAAGCATGGCCGATAACCTGATCAGTGCCACCGGCCTGAGCAAACAGTTCGAGAGCGGCGACCAGCATGTGACCGTGTTGCAGGAACTGAGTGTGCATCTGGGGCGAGGCGAGTCGCTGGCGCTGACCGGCCCGTCCGGGTCCGGGAAAAGCACGCTGCTGAATATTCTCTGTGGCCTGGAGTCTCCCGGTTCCGGTCGGCTGGCGATGTTGGGACAGCCTTTTGCCGGGGATGGCGCGCCAATGGGCAAGGCTCTGGAGCGGGCCTGGTGCGAATTGAGGCAGAGCCGACTCGGCGTGGTCTTTCAGGATGCCAACCTGATGCCGACCCTGTCCCTGCTGGATAATATCCGGTTGCGAGCGCGCCTGGCTGGCCAGGACGACACCAGCGCTGGCGACTGGCTCCAGAGGTTGGGCATTGGTGATCTGGGCCAGCGTTATCCGGATCAGGTTTCCGGTGGCCAACGCCAGCGGGCTGCGCTGGCCATGGTATTTGTTACCCGGCCGGCACTGATTCTGGCGGATGAGCCGACCGGTAGCCTGGACCGGAGGGCGGCAGAGACTGTCGCCGATGAGTTGTTCGAACTCCAGGCCCGCCATGGTTGTGGGCTAGTGCTGGCTACCCACGATGCGGACCTAGCAGCCCGTTGCCTTCATCAGTTGGACCTCGGGCACCAGGGCGGGCCCTGAAGACCTATGTCTCCCCGCATCGCATTGTTCAGTCATTATCGTCGTCACCCCCTGCAGCTGGCCGCGCTGGCCGCCATGATCCTGCTTGCCACCGCGCTCTGGACTGGAATACATCACCTCACCAGCCAGGCCAGGGCCAGCCTTGAACAGAGCGAGAGCGCTGTCGCCGAGCGCCAGCAAGTGGTGCGTGAGGACGGCCAGCCGGTCTCGGTGCAGGATTTTGTCACCCTTCGACGCCAGGGCCTGTGCGTGATGCCATGGCAGGAAGTGCTGGTACCGGGGCGCGGCCGGCTGGTGGGCATTGATCCGCTGGCGGCCCATTGCTTTGCCGAGCCGGAACACACGCCAGCACCCTGGCAGGGCGAACTCGATGGCAAGCCCTTCGTCGATATCAGCGAAGCCGCCGCCCAGGCCTCAGCCGAAGCATCGGCCCTGGTTCTGCTGGTGTCGCAAGCCGACGGTCAGACGCCACCACCGGCGGGCTACCGCTATCAGGCATTCGCCGTTGCGCCGGACACGGCAGAGCTGGGTGACAGTTTTCTGCTCAACCTGGATGCGCTCGGAGTGCTGGTCCTGCTGATTACCTCGTTGTTGTTGCGCAGTGTGTTCCTTCTGGGTCTGGCTCAACGCCGGGAAAGCCTGGCTTTGCTGTATCGCTATGGCGTGAACAGGAGCCAGCTCAGCCGACTGTTGCTGGTGGAAAACCTGCTGCTGGCGTTGGTGTGCATACTGCCCGGGGTTTGGTTGGGGCGGGCGCTGTCACTGGTTTTGGCAGATGGCTTTGGGCAGGCCCTGGAAGGCCTGTTCGACCGTCCGCTCTATGCCGGTGGAGGGGAGGACTGGTGGCTGCCAACCCTGACCATGGTGGCGGTGATCGTGGCCGCTTGCCTGGCGGGCGTTCGGGACTCGTCGGGGTCGCTCCTGACTCGGGTGCAACCGGCATTTTTTGCGGTGTTACTGGCCCTGGGGCTGGCAGTATCTCTGTGGGCACCAACTCTGATCTGGCTGTTCCTGGCGGTGGCACTGGTTTTTCTCGCTGCCGGTTGGCTGGCCCCGCTGGCGATTGCCGGGGTTGTCCGCTGGCTGGCCCGTAACACCGGGGATCCGCTGATTCGCTGGCGTCTACAGGAAGTCGCAGTCCTGGTGCGTCGGCTGGCGTTACCGCTGGTGGCCCTGCAGTTTGCCTTGGCACTGGTGCTGGCGGTTCATGCCCTGGTAACCACGTTCGAGGACACCTTTGACCAGTGGCTGGGGCAACGGCTGGAAGCGGATTACTACATTGAAGTACCGCAAGGGGCGGATATCACCGCTGCCGTAAGCTGGCTGGCGGCAAAGCCGGAGCTGGTGAGCCCGGAATTGTGGCATCAGGTGATTCGTGGGCGGGCCAGCGTGCAGGCAGCATCAGGCAGGGAGCCGGTGCCTGTCGATGTGTTTGCGCTCGGGCCGGTCAGTCACCTGGTGCAAAACTGGCGCCTGCTGGCGCAAACAGAAACGCCCTGGCAGACGTTGGCGCGGGGTGAGGGGCTAATGGTCAATGAGCAGTTGGCCAGAAGGCAACAGCTTGCATTAGGCGACCGTCTCATTGTCAGGCTTGGCGCCCGTCGGTTACAGGCTCCGGTGCTGGCCGTTTATCCGGATTACGGGCGGCCCTCCGGTGAGGTGCTGGTGCCGGCGAGTCTCTTGCCCGAGGACTTTGAAGCCCGCTTTCGAAGCCTGTCGATAAGCGCGGGCATCGAAGAGATCAAAGTGGTTGAGGCGCAACTGGCCCGGCTTTGGCATACCCCTCAGCTGACCGTGAGGGATAACCAGGCCATCCGGACCCTGGCCACTGATGTTTTTGATCAGACCTTCTTGCTGACCCGGGCCATGACTACCCTCACGCTGATTCTGGCCGCAGCCGCGTTGTTGCTGATGGTGTGGGTCTTTCTCTCTACTCGCGCCTGGTATTTTCGCCTGCTGATCGTCTGGGGTATGCCCCAATGCCAGGCCGCGACTCAGCTCACCCGGGTCTCCCTGGCTCTGATTTTTGCGGTATTGGTTTGTGCACTGCCACTTGGCGTGTGGCTCACCTGGATTCTGGTCCAGCGCATCAATCCGCTGGCTTTTGGCTGGTCACTGCCGATGGCGGTGTACCCGGGGTTCTGGATCGAGCTGGCCGTGTTGGCTCTGATCATCGGCCTCAGCATTGCCTTGCTGATGCGCCTGCAGCTGCGTCGCCCGGCCTCGGCGCCGGAGTCCGCACACGGGCTGCAGGGAGGGGAACGATGAATCGTTTCGTTATCGTACTTCTGGCGCTGCTACTCACCGCCTGTGATCGAGCAGAACAGCCGAGCGGATTCGCAGGCCTTGCCGGTGTGGCGGAATCTGAGCATGAGATTCAGTTCCTGCAGCCCGGGCCCGGAGACCGGCTGTCCTTCCCCGCCGATTTCGGCCCTCATCCCCAGCACCGCATTGAATGGTGGTATCTCACCGCGAATCTGGAAACCGAAAACGGCGGGCCGCTGGGTCTGCAATGGACGCAGTTCCGGCAGGCCTTGACCCCGAGGTCCGTTGAATCCGAACCGCCGAAGCCGGCACTCTGGCCTCTGGAGGCTGCCTGGATGGCTCACGCAGCGGTGAGCTACAGCGGTCAGCACCGCTTTGCCGAAAAGCTGGCCAGGGGTGACGTCGGGCATGCCGGGGCCACCGCCCAACCATTTTCAGTCTGGCTGGATCACTGGCACCTGAGGCCAGCGAGCGGACACGTTGGCTGGCGGCTGTCGGTCGCTACAGAACACTGGTCCTACGATCTGTTGTTGCAGCCGCAAGGTGATCCTGTGGCTCATGGTGACGACGGTTTCAGCGCCAAATCCGCCAGTGGCGAAGGCTCCATGTACTTCAGCCTGGTAGATCTGAAAATTGAGGGAACGGTTACCCTTGAGGGTGACACGTTGACGGTGGCGGGCACTGGGTGGTTCGACCGGGAGTGGAGCAGCCAGTTTCTCAAAGCCGGACAGCAGGGCTGGGACTGGTTTGCCCTGCATCTGGATTCGGGGGACAAGCTGATGCTGTTCCAGTTGCGGGAAACACAACAGGCGTTCCGCTCGGGTACCTGGATTCCAGCCACGGGCGAGCCGGTGGCGCTGGGGCCGGAACAGATCGGGCTGACCTCTGTGGGCCAGCCAGCCGGTTATCCGCGCCGTTGGCAGATAACCCTTCCGGCTTTCGACGTGAACCTTGAGGTCTCCGCGCCGGCAGGGGATTACCGGAATTCCGGGCTCTATCCGTATTGGGAGAGCCCGGTTTCCGTCACCGGCAGCCATTCCGGCGTGGGTTACATGGAGCTTACCGGTTACCAGGCACAATAAGGCCTGGAAACTCACTCAACGGCATTGGCACCGATACGGTGAATGCTGAGGTCGGCACCGTTGAACTCTTCTTCCTCTGTCAGTCTCAGGCCGCTAATGGTTTTGATGGCACCGTAAACGATGAGCCCGCCGGCAAAGGCCACGATCACACCGGCCACCGAGCCAATAATCTGCGACATCAGGCTGACGCCACCCAGGCCCCCGAGCGCTTCCTGGCCGAAGATACCGCAGGCAATGGCGCCCCAGACACCGCATACGCCATGCAAGGGCCAGACACCCAGAACATCATCCAGCCGCTCGATTTTCGCCTGTGCCCACTCGAACAGGTAGACAAAGATGGCGCCGGCCACGCCCCCGGTAATCAGGGCGCCGACGGGGTGCATCAGGTCTGAGCCGGCGCACACCGCCACCAGTCCGGCCAGCGGACCGTTGTGAATGAAGCCAGGGTCTTTGCGGCCGAGCAGCATGGAAACCAGAATACCCCCCACCATGGCCATCAGGCTGTTGACCGCAACCAGGCCACTGATGCCGTCCAGAGTCTGGGCCGACATGACGTTAAAGCCGAACCAGCCCACGGTCAGAATCCAGGCGCCGAGGGCGAGAAACGGAATGTTGGAAGGGGCAAAGGCCACGACCCGACCGTTGCGATAGCGACCGGTGCGGGCGCCGAGCAGCAGCACCGCAGCGAGAGCAATCCAGCCACCGACAGCATGCACCACAACGGAGCCGGCGAAATCATGGAAGGACGCACCAAACTGGTTCTCCAGCCAGGCCTGGAAACCAAAGTTCCCGTTCCAGATCAGGCCCTCAAAGAAAGGATAGACGAAGGCCACGATCAGGCCCGAGGCAATCAGCATGGGGTAGAAGCGGGCACGCTCTGCGATACCGCCGGAAACGATCGCCGGAATGGCCGCGGCGAAGGTCATCAGGAAGAAAAATTTGACCAGTTCATAGCCGTTGGCGGAGGTGAGTTCGGCGGCGCCATTGAGAAAGTGCCCGCCATAGGCGATGTAGTAGCCGATGAAAAAATAGGCGACTGCGGATATGCCGAAGTCGGTCATGATTTTAACCAGGGCATTGACCTGATTTTTATGGCGAACAGTGCCCACTTCCAGGAACGCAAAGCCGGCGTGCATGGCCAGCACCATAATGGCGCCAATCAGAATGAAGAGCGTGTTGGCGCTCTCGGTCAGGGTGTGTACGGCACTCGTGATATCCACGGGTTTTTCTCCTGAGTGTTTTGATTACGCGGCTTCTGATGAGCCGTTGTGCATTGTTGGGGTGCGACTTAAGCAAGTGCTGTTCCAAAACAATGCATATCAAGTACTGCAGGGGGGTTGGAGAACCTGAGGGCGCCGAGGGAGGTATTTATCTGCGTCAAAGTGCACCAGAGGCGTGCGCATCAAGGGCTTGTGCACCAATCTGGATAGGGCGCGAGGCAAGGTTTTACTACCAGGTAATCTCGCTGGGCGTATCCCGACCGGGCTCAATGCCAATAATGGCTTCCTGCGACTCGCTTTCGGAACGAATCAGCTCGCGAAGGCGCAGTTCCTGCTCTTCCATGGGCTCTGACAGATCGATAACGATTTCAACCCGCCGGTTCTTGGCTCGGTTTTCCGGCGAGGTGTTGGGTACCCGTGGTTCGGTGTCGGCCAGACCGGTCACGCGGATGCGATCCGGGGTCACCTGCTCCCGGGCCAACAGAACATTAGCCACCGCGGCGGCACGGGCTGCGGACAGGTCCCAGTTACTGTAGAAACGTTCGGTGCGGATGGGCACGTTATCGGTATGGCCTTCAATGGCGAGGTCGCCGGGCATGTCGGCCAGAACCTCCGCCATACCCAGAAGCAGGCCTTCGAATTCCCAGGTCAGTTGGGCTGAACCTGAGGCAAACGAGCCCTTCTCCTCAATGCGAATGATGATGCGGCGCTGATCTTCCGAGACGTTGATCCGGCCATCCATAATCGCCGGTTCCAGCACTTCAAGAATCCGGGCCATGTTGGCGTCCATCTGTTCCTGGATGGATTCCTCAATGGCTTTCTCTTCGGGGCTTTTCAGAGTCTGGATTTCGGGCTGTACGTCGGTGGTGGTCTGTTTGACTTCATTGACCACCGTGGGCTCTGGCGGCGCCGGCGAAAACTTGTCGAAGATCGGGCTGGTGCCCTGAGGGATCTCAAGCGCAGGCACTTCCCGCTGCACCCCGAAGGCCTTGGAGAGTTCACCGGCGATCTGTTTGAACTTCTGGGCGTCGATTTCCGAAAACGACAGGAGCAATACGAAAAAGCACATCAGCAGCGACATCAGGTCGGCAAATGTGACAACCCACGCAGGAATCCCGGGCTTTTCCTCTTCTGGCAAATCATCCATGTTTAACCGCCTGCCGTTTCCGCATCGCCGTTTCTGGCCCGCTCTTTGGGCGAAAGATAGCTGGACAGCATCTGCTCGATAATGCGCGGGTTGGTGCCTTCCTGGATGGCGACGAGGGCATCAATATAGAGCGATTGCATGCGGGCCTCCTCCGTCATGCGAAGGGACAGCTTGTCGGCAATGGGGGTAGCGATCATGGTGGCGATCATGGCGCCGTAGAGCGTGGTCAGCAGGGCTACGGCCATGGCCGGCCCGATGGACTTGGGATCTTCCATGTTGGACAGCATCTGCACCAGGCCAATCAGCGTGCCAATCATACCCATGGCCGGAGCCACATCTGCCATGGCGGTGAACACTTTCGCGCCCGACCGGTTGTGTTCCAGTGTCATCAGGCGTTCCTTGTTGAGGAGCTGCTTGATGGTGTTGCCGTCCTGTCCGTCCACCAGCATCTGAATACCCTGGCCCAGGAATGGACTACTGACCTCCCTCCCTTCGATACCAAGAACGCCCTCTTTTCGAGCGATGCTGGCAATCTCCACCAGTTCTTCGATGCTGGCCTGAGTTTCGGGCAGTTTGAATTTGAACGCTCGGGCTGCCACCTTGAAGGCGTCAAAAAACTGGGCAAGACTGAACTTGGCCAGTACTACCAGCAAGGTACCGCCAATCACAATCAGCAGGGATGGCGGATTGATGAACATGCCTGGCGATGCGCCCAGGATAATGGCCGAAGAAATCAGAAGAATGGCGCCGACGAGGCCGATAAGGGTGGCGAAATCCACAGTAACTCCAGAACTGTGCAGGTGACGATTAAGGGGGCGGGAGAATACTCCCTGGTTGATTATTAATCAATGCCCGATTGGTCCCTCATCCTATGATGAGTGAAGATCCTTCCATGCAGCGTAGCGGTGCAGATCGGATTCGACCAGTTTAAGGCACAAGGCAACCACACCGGCATCATCAACCAGGCCGAAGCCGAAGATCAGATCCGGAATCAGGTCCAGCGGATTCAGCACGTACAGCAACGCTCCCGCTACTGCAGCGACGGACTTCCAGGGTATGGCCCGGTAGTGGCCGTACCAGTAATCGCGAATCAGCGAGAACATCAGCTTGATATCGGTAGAGAAACGATTCAGCCTGCCGCTGTTTTTGACTTTCTCTTCAACGGCTTTTTGTCGTTCAAGCAGAGCCTCAAGGTCGCCTCTGTGAACCTTGGCACTTTGCTCTCTCAACTCGTTTGCCGCTGTTTTATCTGAGATCCATGCCATACATTGTCACCACTTTGCTCAGCGATTGCCTCAACATAACGAAATCGTGCAGGTTCGTCACCTTCCCAGGCCATTTCAATAATTCGTGAGACTTCCTGGGAGTTCAGGATCGGGCGCTTCATGGTCTTTGGTTTTGTGGTGGTCCGGAACGAAGGCCAGCCGTTTTCGAATCAGTACGTCCTGAGCTCTGAGTAATGGCTCGGTATCTGTGGCCGGTTCGGTCAATGTAAAAAGGTAGGCGACGGCTTCTGCGGTTGAGAGTTGCCCGGCCTTTGGTGCCTTTCGGATACGGTAACGCGAAGCCGGTGGATCAGCGAAATGAAAGCAGGGCAACTGCCGGAACTGCGGGTTCAGGTGCAGGATTTTAGCGGCTTTACGCCAGGTGCCGTCCAGGACCAGCCACTGGTCGATCTGGGCTGCCGCGTTGCTCTCCACGGGCTGACTGTCAGCACATGGAAACAGCAGTCCGGAACGGGTTTCGGTTAACAGACGCTCCAAGCCTTGACCGGAAAACGACTCAGGGCTCTCGCCGACCAGTACCTCCAGCCGGGTCAGGCACTGCTGAAGTACTCGCACAGTACCCTTGCTGTGACCGACTTCTGACGGGTGCTGCAAAATGATGACGCGATGGCGGTTGTCGACCTGCTCGCAAACCTCGCATACGCAGGTGTTCGGGTGCAGGCCGCAGCGGGTACACAGTGCTCTGGCCACGCTTAACCCACGAAAATGCGCTTGGCCAACCCCGCGCCTTTCAGGCCGCGAACGGCCAGGGTTGTAACCAGCCCGCCGATCATTGCCCCGACCACGCCACAGGTAAGAATATCCTGCCCGGTCAGGTACAGTCCGGGGATGTCGGTTTTCGGCCTCAGCCAGCGTTGCTCGAAACGTTCTGGCGTGTGGTCCAGCCCGTACAGCTCACCCTGCTCATAGCGGCAGAACCAGGCGGTCGACAGTGGTGTGGAGGTTTCCACATAGTCGACTTTACCTCGAAGCTGGGGCAGTTTTTCGTACATGACTTCCAGAAGCTGCTCGGTGATCCGAGCCTTCAGAGCCTCATAATCCTCGCCCCGTTTGCCCCAGGTGGAGCCCTGCCACGGCTCGAACATTTCCCAGGTGGTTGGCGCCACAATCTCGATGGTGGAGGTTCCGGGCCAGCGGTTCTGGTAGTCCGGGTCTTTGGCTGCCGGGAACGAGATGTAGACTACCGGGAAAGAGGTGTTCCGGGGATCTTTCAGGAATTGCTCCACGTTGCCATCGTGGTCGGCGCTCGGATAAATCCAGAAGTTGGTGCGCGGCAAGCCGAGCTGGTCGGGCGTGCCTTTCAGGCCTATATACAGGCCGATATGGGGCATTGAGGGTTTGATGTGTTCCCGGCTGCCAGGATAGCCAATGCTGTCTGCGACAGACTCGGGTAAAAGCCGTTCGAAAGTATTGATCACACCGGCGTTGCTGATCACCAGCGGTGACCGGATATCATGGCCATCGGCCATGCGCACACCCACGGCTTTGCCCTTTTCGACCAGGACCTCTCTCACGTCGGCGTAGGTGAGCACGTCACCACCGCCGGACTGAATCACCGGGATGATGGTTTTGGCAATTTCCGAGGCACCGCCCACCGGGTAGAAACCACCGTACAGGTAATGTTTGGCAATGAGCGCGTGCACCATGAAGCTCGACTGTTTCGGGGTCACCCCGCAATCGCCCCACTGACCGGTAATGGCGCCAATCAGCTCTTCGTTGGCGGTGAGTTCCCGCAATACGTCATAGGTGGTGCGGTTGAAACAGTCCGGCAGTACCGTTTTCAACCCTCTGGAAACCAATGGCGCAGCCAGCGCGGGCGAGAGTTTGGACAGGGTATACCATTGCATGCCATCGGCCACTTTTCCGAGCAGAGCCAGGTAACGGTCGATGGCCTCTTCTTCGTCCGGGAAGGACGCCAGTAGCGAGTGCCTCAGGCCTTCCTTGCCGGCCCTGAGGTTGACCACTTTGTCGCCCAGAAAGAACCGGTCGTAGTTCTCATCCATCGGAGCCCATTCGAGCTTGCCATCGGTGATGTAATCGAACAGCCGGCGGCCGAGGGTGTGGCGCGCGCCCATGTCGCCTATGTAGTGCACGCCCACATCCCACTCGTAGCCATTACGGGCGTAGCTGTGGGTGTAGCCACCGGCGGTGTAATGCTGTTCCAACACCAGTACTTTGTAGCCGGCTTTGGACAGGCAGGCGGCAGTGGTCAGACCGCCGATACCGGAGCCGATCACTACCGCATCATAGGGACCATCGAGCCGGCTCGCGCGGTAACGGGTACCGATTCGGATTGTACTGGGCTTCAAGGATTTCGAATTTGCATCTACCACCACGCTTTTCCCCACATTTCCGGATTGGCCCAGTTATCGGGATTGTTCCAGGCCCGTTTATGATTGTAAGTATCCAGATTGTAGGTATAGAGCGTGAGTGCGCCGTTCTCGCTTTCGATATCGGCATGACGCTGAAAGCCCAGGGCGATGAAGTCGGTAAAGCCCCAGTCTGTGGTTTGGGGCACCAATACCGCAATCTGATGGGTGCCATAGTTGCGTAACTGTCCCAGTAAAAGCGCCCCTTCTTCGTAGGGGAGATGTTCCAGGGTGTCGGTGATAATGGCCAGGTCGGGCACGGAATCCAGTGGCAGCCGGGCGTTCGGGTCCGCGGTGTCCAGCGTCAGCAAGCGAACGGCTTCCCGTTGCCCGTGCCACACCTCGCTGACCCGGCTGGCGGTGTCGCCACAATACAGAAGGATGTCTGGCTGGCTGGTATCCAGAATCCGGGCCAGTACTCTCTCTGGTTGGCTAACAGGTGTTGTCATGATATCGGCCAGTCTGCTGCGTCTACGGTATGCAGGCCCACTGGTTGCTGAGCCTCCCCCTGCCAACGATGCACGAAGGCTCCGTCAGGATCGTACTGTTGCGCCTGCTTGTCCAGATTGAACTGCCGAAGCCCGCGGGGATCGGCGCCGACGCCGGCCAGATACTGCCAGTTTCCGTAGTTACTGGCCACGTCGTAATCCACCAGTTGCTGTTCGAACCAGGCAGCACCGTAACGCCAGTCCAGTTCCAGTTCATTGATCAGGCAGCTGGCCACCAGTTGGCGTGCGCGATTGCTGATGTAGCCGGTTTCCCGTAACTGATTCATGGCCGCGTTGACTATCGGATACTGGGTATTGCCCTCGCACCAGGCCTTGAATCGATGGCCATAGAAGGTCACCGGGCGGCGTTTACGTTGCACGCCATCGCGGCTAAACAACCGCCCCCCGTGTTTAAGGGCATACCAGTAGAAATACTCGCGCCAGAGCAGCTCAAACCAGAGCCAGTAGGTCGAATCGTTACGGGTGTGCTGACGTTCGTATTGTTCGATGGCGGCGACCACCTCCCGCACTGACAGGCAGCCGTTCGCCAGCCAGGGGGAGAACTTGGAGGATGAGTCCCAGTCGTCCAGCGCATTGCGGGTTTCCTTGTAGTCGGCAATGCGATGTTGTCCGAATACGAAGGCTTGCAGCTGTGCCAGGCCGGCTTCCTCACCGCCGGTGAATGGTGACCGATGTATCGGTTCCGGTATCGGCGGGCACTGGCCCCGGTTATCTTCGGGGAATCCCGGGGGTGGTGGCAGGGCGCTGACGGTGCGGATCCTGAGGGTATAGTCCGGTTGCTCAGCTTTCTCCACCTGCTTGCGGAATTGCGAGAAGGTATCGGGCAGCTCTGCCAGTTCCATGGGAAGCTGGCCTTCCGTGAACATGCCCAGGGTTTCGAACTGCTGAAACGTCACCTCCGGCAGGCGGGCTTTGAGGGCCTGCCACTGTGCGGCTTCTTCGGTGCCGGGTAGGCGTGAGCGAATCAAACGCTGCACGCCGTGCTCACGGGCCAGCTCTGGCAGAACGATTTCCGGTTCGCCCCAGGCGATGTGCATTCGTTGCCCCAGAGGCCGCAGGCTACGTTCCAGTGCCATCAAGCTTTGCCACAGGAAGCGCCAACGATGATCACCCAGTGCACGGCACTGAAACCGGTCACCGGTAAACCAGCGCGGGTCTACGACAAAGACACACAACAGCATGTCTGAACGGGCCGCGGCCAGCAAGGCCGGGTTGTCGTGCAAACGAAGGTCGCGGGTAAACCAGTAAAGTGTATGCAACGTAAATGCCCCTCTGAATACGACTGACTGTACGGATTTTTACGTCTGCGTGCGGATTTGGTTTCCCTGAATAATGCACGCATTCATATGCGTGTCGGTGCGAGAACGATTCTCCGGAACGTGCCGCCCAAAACGAGCTTTTAACCCACAGAACAGGATGTCCGTGGCTTTTTGACCTGTGCAAGAGTAAACGACGATGTTCCTGACCCGAAAGAAAAAGCAAGACATGGCCGATTGCCAGGCGCTTGCCAGCCAATGCCAGGCTGTATACAGCGCTATCCGCCACGCGGTGGCGACCATTGAATTTACCACGGACGGGTTGATCGTGGATGTAAATGACCGTTTCCTTGAGGTGGTGGGCTACCGCCGGGATGAGGTGGTGGGAAAACACCACAGCCTGTTCTGTGATCGTGAAGTGGCAAACTCGGCGGAGTACCGGAAGTTCTGGGATTCGCTCCGGGCCGGCCAGGCGCAGACGGATACCTTCCTGCGCCGGCGCAAGGATGGCCGTCAACTCTGGCTGGAGGCAACCTATTTTCCGGTGCACGGGGATGATGGCCGGGTTCAGCGGGTAATGAAAATTGCCTCGGATGTCACTGAGAAACAGGAGCACTTGCGGGACCAGCAGGCGGTCTTTGAGTCCGTCGACCGCTCAATGGCGATCATCGAGTTCGAGCCGGACGGTACCATCATCACCGCCAATGCCAATTTCCTTGCCGCGACCGGTTACCGTCTGAGCCAGGTTGAGGGCAAGCACCACCGGATGTTCTGTGATCCCGGTTTTTACCGGGACAATCCCGATTTCTGGAAGCAGCTAGCGAGTGGCCAGTTCCGCAGTGGTCGTTTTCACCGTCTGCGCTCAGACGACAGTGATCTGTGGCTGGAAGCCAGCTACAACCCGATAATGGACGAGAGTGGTCGTGTCATTAAAGTGATCAAGTTTGCCAGTGACATCACCGAACGGGTGGAAAAGGCACTGCAGACCCAGGATGCGGCAGCGGTGGCGTCATCCACTGCCACCCAGACCGCCAACATCATCGGCAAGGCGGATGAGGCGCTTCGACAGTCGAAAACCACCGCCGAACGCATTGAAGCGGGCGTGGATAAAGCCCGGGCCCTGATTGCCGACCTGAATGAGCGGTCGCAAAGCATCGAGAAAATGGTCGATACCATTGCCGGCGTCGCGGATCAGACCAACCTGTTGGCCTTGAATGCGGCCATTGAGGCCGCCCGGGCCGGAGAGCATGGCCGCGGCTTTGCCGTGGTGGCCGACGAAGTGCGAAAGCTGGCGGCCAGAACAGGCACCGCCACCGATGAAATTGCCGATGTGATTCACACCATTCTGGAGCTGTCTGGTGGCGTGGAAACCCAGATTGCCGAGGTTCTGGATGTGGCGGTGGAAGGTCGCCGGCAATCCGAGGATGCCGAGGCGGTGATCGCCGAAATCCGCGATGGCGCCAGAGCGGTACTGGCCGCTATTGATGACATAGGACGCTAAAGCCCGGACGGCTCTGAGCCGTGCTAGAGTTGTGAACAGTATCAATGTCGGCGCTGGCCGACCGAACCGGACGACAGGAGAGTGAACGTGATCAAGTCCCGCGCAGCTGTGGCGTTTGAGGCCAACAAACCGCTGGAAATTGTGGAAGTGGATGTGGCGCCGCCCAAAGAAGGCGAAGTACTGGTGAAGATCGTGGCCACAGGCGTGTGCCATACCGATGCCTACACTCTGTCCGGCGCCGACCCCGAAGGCCTGTTTCCGACCATTCTCGGCCACGAGGGCGGCGGCATTGTTGAAGCCGTAGGGCCGGGTGTGACCGGCCTGGAAGTGGGTGACCACGTGATCCCGCTGTACACCGCCGAATGCGGTAAATGCAAGTTCTGCACCTCCGGCAAGACCAACCTGTGTGGCGCGGTGCGCGAAACCCAGGGCAAGGGTGTGATGCCAGACGGCACCTCCCGGTTCTCCTACAAGGGCCAGCCGCTGTATCACTACATGGGCTGTTCCACGTTTTCAGAGTACACCGTACTGCCGGAAATCTCCCTGGCCAAAATCCCCAAGGAAGCCCCGCTCGACAAGGTGTGCCTGCTGGGCTGTGGGGTAACCACCGGGATTGGCGCGGTGCTTAACACTGCCAAGGTTGAAGAAGGCGCCACGGTCGCCATCTTTGGCCTGGGCGGCATCGGCCTGGCGGCGATCATCGGCGCGACCATGGCCAAGGCCGGGCGCATCATTGCGATCGATATCAACCCCGGCAAGTTCGACATTGCCAAGCAGTTGGGTGCTACCGATGTGGTTAACCCCAACGACTACGACAAACCGCTCCAGGAAGTCATCATCGAGATGACCGACGGCGGTGCCGACTATACCTTCGAGTGTGTGGGCAACGTGAAGCTGATGCGTGCGGCGCTGGAAGCCTGTCACAAGGGATGGGGTGAAAGCACCATCATCGGAGTGGCCGGTGCCGGTGAAGAAATCAGTACCCGCCCGTTCCAGTTGGTAACCGGCCGGGTCTGGCGCGGTTCCGCCTTTGGTGGCGTGAAAGGCCGTACCGAGCTGCCATCCTATGTGGAAAAAGCCGAGAAAGGTGAGATCCCGCTGGATGTGTTTATCACCCACGAAATGAAACTGGAAGACATCAACAAGGCGTTTGACCTGATGCACGAGGGCAAGAGCATCCGGTCGGTGATTCACTTCTGACCTGGCACGGGACAGAAGTGAACCAGAGTTCCCGGGGAACGGGCGTTCGCCCGCCCCCGGTTAATCCAGGCTTTGCAGGAGTTGCGAGGCGAGAATCAGAGGGCATTCAACGGAAGGCACGTGCCCGATACCGTCCAGAATAACCGGCTCTGGCGCGCCGCTGAACTGTGCCAGTGCTTTCAGGGACTCCGGCGGTGTTGCCAGATCCTCTGAACCACCAATCAGCAGTAACGGCACCTTGTGGCCCCGTAGCCTCTCCCGGAAGTCGGCTTTACCCAGCATCTCGCACAACAGGGCATAGCTGTTGGCGTCACCGCGCCCCATGATCACTTTCCAGCCGTCCAGCAGCGCCGGCTGTTCCTCACAGGCGTTCGGGCCAAACCAGCGCGGTACAATCTCGCCGGCCATCGTCGCCAGCCCTTTCTCCCGCACATTGGCCGCACGCTGTCCCCAGGCTTCCGGTGTGCCAATGATGGCGCCGGTGTTGGTCAGGGTTGCGGTCATCAGATGGTCGCTGTGCCCGGCAATCAGTTGCTGGCCAATAACGCCGCCGATGGAGGTGCCGGCAAAGTGAAAGCTGGAACTACCGGCTTGCTTTGCCAGAAGCAGGGTCTCCTGGGCCAAGTCTTCCGGGGTGATGTCGCCGGCAGATTCCGGCCAGGCGCTGCTGGCACCGTGACCGGGCAGGTCCCAGGTCAAAACGCGAAAACGCTCCAGCAGTGCCGGCAGCATGTCGTCCCACACCCCCTGGGTCATGCCCAGAGGGTGCGCCAGCACCAACAATGGCTTTTCGCAATGACCGAGCAGGCGATAGCAAATGGTGCGGTTGTTGTAATTCAGAAATGCCATGATATCTCCTCAAACCGGGCCCGGTCAGACCCGTCCGATCAGTGTAGCAATACCCTGACCCACACCCACGCACATGGTGCACAGGGCATAGCGACCACCGGTGCGCTGCAGCTGGTGCGCCGCAGTCTGTAGCAGGCGCGCGCCAGACATGCCCAGCGGGTGGCCAAGGGCGATGGCGCCGCCGTTCGGGTTTACCCGGGGGTCGTCATCGGCAATGCCCAGTTCACGCAGCACGGCCAGGCCCTGGGCGGCAAAAGCTTCGTTGAGCTCGATCACGTCGATGTCATTCAGGCTGATGCCCTGCTTCTTCAGCAGCTTCTGAACCGCCGGTACCGGGCCAATGCCCATGATGCGTGGTTCCACACCGGCCGTGGCCATGCCCAGGATTTTGGCCATGGGCTTGAGGCCATGCTGCTTAACCGCGGCTTCGCTGGCGACCAGCATGGCGGCGGCGCCGTCGTTGACGCCAGAAGCGTTGCCGGCGGTCACACTGCCGTTCTCCCGGAACGGCGCGGGCAAGGCGGCGAGTTTTTCAAGGGTGCTGGCGCGGGGGTGCTCGTCGGTGTCAAATACCAGCGGGTCTTGCTTGCGGCGTGGAATAGATACCGGCACGATCTCTTCGGCAAAGACGCCTTCCTGCTGTGCCCGGGCGGTCTTCTGTTGGGAGCGGAACGCGAACAGATCCTGATCTTCGCGGGAGATGTTGTACTGTTCGGCCACGTTCTCCGCCGTCTCGGGCATGGAGTCCACACCGTACTGTTTTTTCATCAGCGGGTTCACGAAGCGCCAGCCGATGGTGGTGTCTTCGATTTTCTGGCCGCGGGAAAAGGCGCTGTCAGCCTTCCCCATCACGTACGGAGCACGGGACATGGACTCCACGCCACCGGCCAATACCAGCTCCATTTCACCGGCGCGGATGGCGCGGAAGGCGGTGCCCACGGCGTCCATGCCGGAACCGCACAGCCGGTTCAGGGTGGTGCCGGGTACGGAGGTGGGCAGGCCTGCGAGCAACGCCGACATGCGGGCGACGTTGCGGTTATCTTCACCGGCCTGGTTGGCACTGCCCATCATCACTTCGTCGATGGCGACGGGGTCCAGTTCCGGAGCCTGCTCAAGCACGGCCTTGAAGATATGCGCCGCCAGGTCGTCCGGGCGCACGCTGGCCAGGGTGCCGCCAAAGCGGCCGATGGCGGAACGGCGGGGGTGGCAAAGAAATACGTCAGTCATGGTGCACCTTACTGTTGGCCAGATTGAGTTGAAGCGTGATGAGCATTGGTGCGAGCTTTCAGGTCTCGCAGTACTTCCAGTTCTTCGGCAGTTGGCGCCGGGGTGGTTTCCAGCTGGTCCGCGAAGCGGATTTCCCAGCCGGTGGCTTCGATCACGTCTTCCCGGGTCACATTCGGGTGCAGGGAGGTGACCACCAGCTCCTTGGTCTCCGGATCCGGCTTGAGGATGCACAAGTCGGTGATCACCACGGTGGGGCCGCGGCCGATGTTCGGGACGTTGTCCCGGGCCTTGCCGTCACGGCCGAAGCCAACGGTGGTCACGAAGTCCACGTCCTTCACGAAGGTGCGCCTGGAGTGCTTTACGGTAATGAACACTTCCTTGGCGTTAGTGGCAATCTCCGGGGCGCCACCGCCACCGGGCAGGCGAATCCTGGGCTCACGGTAATCGCCGATCAGAGTGGTGTTCAGGTTGGCGTAGCGGTCGATCTGCGCGGTGCCCAGGAAGCCGACGCTGATATGACCGCCCTGCAGCCAGTAGCGGAACATTTCAGGTACGGAGACGGTGGTCAGGGCTGATTCGCACAGCTCGCCGTCGCCGATGGATAAAGGCAGCACGTCCGGCTTGGTCTGCAAGGTGCCGGATTCGTAGATCAATGTGACATCCGGGGCGTGGGTCAGGCGCGCCAGGTTGGCGGCCTCGCTGGGCAGGCCGATACCCACAAAGCAGGTCATGTCGTTGGTCAGCGCCCGGGCAGCGGTGACGCTCATCATTTCGGAAGCGGTAAATTCAAGGCTCATCACGCAGCTCCTTTCTCGAAAACGTTCTCTTTCAGCCAGGCCTGGAAGGTCTCGCGGTCGCGGGCGATGCCGTCCCAGTCCTTGTAGAAAGCGTTGTCACGGTCGTAGTAGCCCAGGGCATAGGACGGCTTGGCGCCTTGGGGGGCCTCGGCAATGGCGGTGATCGCCCAGGACGGGAGCACGCAGGCATTTACCGACGCGCCCAGGTCGTCCACGATTTCCTCAACGGTGACGATGCTGCGCCTGGCGGCCAGGACGACCTCTTTCTGAATGCCAACAATGCCTTCAATCAGCACGTTGCCCTTGCGATCAGCCCGCTGGGCGTGGATTACCGCTACATCCGGGCGAATGGAGGGTATCGCTGCCAGGCGCTCTCCGGTGAACGGGCATTCGATGAACTTGATCTGGTCATTCACTTTGGGCAGGTCGCTCCCCACATAGCCGCGCAAGACGGCCAGCGGCAGGCCGGCCGCTCCGGCTTCATAGGCGTTGGCCATGGCGGCGTGGCTGTGCTCCAGGATCTCCAGCTTGTTAGGCCAGCCTTTTTCCACCGCGTCACGCAGTCGATGCAGGGAACCCACGCCGGGGTTGCCGCCCCAGGAAAAAATCAGCTTTTTCGCGCAGCCGGCGCCGATCATCTGGTCGTAAACCAGGTCCGGGGTCATGCGGATCAGAGTCAGATCGCGCTTTTCCTGACGGATGATTTCGTGGCCCGCAGCAAACGGGATCAGGTGAGTGAAGCCTTCCATCGCCACGGTGTCACCGTTGTTGATGTATTTGCTCACCGCTTCCTCGAGGGGAAGAAACTCGGCCATCGCAGTGCCTCCTGTGTCACTTCTGTGATTAGTTCGTAACACGAACATAAGTTTAATATGCGAACATAATGGCGCGATTGGTTTTGGGTCGTCAAGTACAAATTTTCACCAGTTGGCAAAAATGCACGGATGTTCGGAGTGCGAACCAGCTGTTACCATGCTCGGATATCGAGCTTTGCAGGGCGAAGGAGCCGGAATGGACGAATCGATACTGAAACCGGGGGACCGGGATTATGTTGGAGCGCTGGCCTCGGGGTTGGAGGTGCTGCAGGCATTTGACGCCGACCACCCCAGAATGACCCTGAGCGAAGTGGCGGCGCGTACGGATATGGATCGCGCCAAGGCCAGACGGTTTTTGCTGACCCTCCACGCTCTGGGATTTGTGAAGCGTAGCGGCCGGCAGTTCGAGTTGACGCCCCGGGTACTGCAGCTGGGTTATGCCTATCAGGCCTCCAATCAGTACCGGGCGGTGATCCAGCAGTACCTGGAAGACATCACGGCGGAGCTGGGAGAGTCGTCTTCGCTGGCGGTGCTGGATGGCGATGAGGTGGTGTATGTCGTGCGTTCGGCCGCGCGCCACCGGCTGATGGCGATTACACTGTCGGTGGGTACCCGACTGCCAGCGGCTTATACCTCGATGGGGCGGGTATTGCTGGCGCAGTTACCGGAACCGGAGCTTGAAGCCTGTCTTGAACGGATCAGGCTTGAACGCTACACCTCGTCGTCGCTGACGGACAGGAACGCTTTGCGTGAAGAAATCAGCAAGGTGCGCGAGCAGGGCTATGCCATTGTGGATCAGGAACTGGATCTGGGTCTGAGATCGGTGGCGGTGCCTGTGTTTACCGCCAGCGGAGAACTGTTGGGTGCGTTGAATATCAGTACCAATGCGGCCCGTGTCGATATGGATACCCTGCTCAATACCTATTTGCCCAGGCTGCAGTTGGTGGCCGACAAGGTTCGGCAGACGGCTCGCTGATTACGGGTAACGGCCGGTCAGCCGGTTCTCAACCAGTTCTGCCAGTATGGTGTTGGTCAGGCGCATGACCGCATTCGGGTTCTCGCCGCGCCGACGGGAAGCGATCACCGGCGTGGTGATATTGTCGTCTTCCAGCGGCATGTAATCCACACCTTCCCGTTGCAGACGGCGCACCTGCTCTGGCACCAGGGTGAAGCCCATGTCAGAGGCCACCAGCGACAGCGCCGTCTGAACATCATTGACCTGTTGTATCACATTCACCCTGAGGCCGCGGCGGTGAAACAGGCCCTGGGTAATGTCTGAAAAGTTCGGCCCGGCACCCGCTGGAAAGGTGATCATAGGCACCTCTGAGAGCTCTTTCATTGAAGGTGGGTGCCGAGTAAGCGGATGGTTGGCTGGCACCGCTGCAATCATCGGTTCGTCGAAGAGAAGTTCCTGCTCGACGTCCGGGTCCTGAATGTTCAGACGGCCAAAGCCGATATCGATCTTGCCCGTTTTCAAGGCTTCAACCTGTTCCCGGGTTTTCAGCTCGTGCAGCACGATTTCCAGATTCTTGTTCTGCCGCAGCCGTCGCACCATTAGCGGCAGCTGGCCGTAAAAGACTGAGGGCACAAAGCCAATCGAAAACAGAGTTTTCCGGTGCCGCGCAATCCGGCGGGTGTCATCGACGGTGGCGTTAACCTTGTCCAGCACTTGCTTGGCCTGTTCCAGAAAGTATTCACCCCCTGTGGTCAGCTCCAGGCCGCGGGGCTTGCGAATAAATAATTCCACGCCCACTTCTTCTTCCAGCTGCTTGATGGCCCTGGTCAGGGGTGGCTGGGCAATAAACAGTTTTTCGGCAGCGCGGGTCAGGTTGCCGGCTTCGGCCACTGCGACGAAGTAGCGCAAGTGTCTCAGCTCCATCCATACCTCCAGGGTATCGGTTATTACTTAATCAATATTGGTTCACGCTGGTGAAACTTCGTAGTGTTCGAATCACAGGATTTTTACCTAGCGATTCGGAGCAGCCATGTCAGCCACCATTCAGTCCATCGAAGCGATCTTGGTCGATATCCCGACCATCCGCCCGCACAAGCTATCCATGACAACCATGGGGGTTCAGACCATGGTGATTGTGCGGGTGAAGGATTCTGATGGCCTGGAAGGTCTCGGTGAGGCGACCACCATCGGTGGTCTGGCCTACGGCCCGGAAAGCCCCGAAAGCGTAAAGCTTACGATTGAAACCTATTTCAAACCGCAACTGATTAACCAGCCTGCCGGCAACATCAATACTCTGAGGGTAATGTTAGACCGCTCGACCCGCGGTAACAACCTGGCCAAGTCAGCCATCGAGACCGCGCTGCTGGACCTGCAGGGCAAGCGATTGAACCGGCCGGTGTCAGACCTGCTCGGCGGGGCCCTGCATCAGCATGTTCCGGTGCTCTGGACCCTGGCCAGCGGTGATACCCGAAAAGACGTCGAAGAAGCCCTGGGGCTGATCGAAACCCGCCGTCACTGTGACTTCAAGCTCAAGATCGGTGCCCGTCCGGTGATGGACGATGTGCGTCATGTGGCGGCTATTAAAGAAGCCGTGGGTGACAGCGCCAGTGTCCGCGTGGATGTCAACCAGGCCTGGGACGAAGCGACTGCGGCTAAAGGCATGGCCGAATTGCAGTCGGCTGGCATCGACCTGGTAGAGCAGCCAACGCCGATGAAGGATCACGCCGCGCTGGTGCGTCTGTCTGAGAAATTCCATCTGCCCATTCTGGCCGACGAGGCCGTGGCCGATGCCAAAGATCTTTACAACCTGGCTGCTGCCGGTTTCTCCGGTGCCGTGGCCATGAAAATCGCCAAGGCCGGTGGACCGGTACAGGCACTGAAGCAGGCCGCGGTGGCCCAGGCTGCCGGAATTGGTCTGTACGGCGGCACCCTGCTGGAAGGCACCATCGGCACCGCCGCTTCTCTGCATGCCTGGTCGACCCTGGAAACCCTGCACTGGGGCACCGAGATGTTCGGCCCGCTGTTGATGAAAGACGACATCGTGGCCAAGCCGCTGCATTTCCATAACAACGGCGTTGACCTGCCGAAGGGCCCGGGCCTCGGCATCGAAATCGATGAAGACAAGCTGGCCCGGTATCGCCGCAAGGCCTGAGCCGAAAAAATTCAGTAAACGGAGGAATGCACATGCTGTTCAAAGTCGAGATGAAGGTGAATATCCCTCACGACATGCCCGCCGACGTGGCGGCAGACATCAAGGCCCGGGAGAAAGCCTACGCCCAGGACCTGCAGCAGCAGGGCAAGTGGCGTCACCTGTGGCGGGTGGCTGGCAGCTACGCCAACGTCAGCATTTTTGATGTGGCCGACAACGCCGAGCTGCAGGACCTGATCAGCAACCTGCCTTTGTTCCCCTATATGGACATCACCGTCGCGCCCCTGTGCCGGCACCCGTCGTCGATCCACGAGGATGATCGCTGAACGCAAACATATCGTTGCCATCTGATGACCTGATTTGAGCAACAAGAATAATACTGAGGAGAACCACCATGACCGTGAAAACCATGCAAACAGCCGATGTGAAGGACCTGCTGGAGAAAGTCGCCGGCTTCAACCAGGACGGTGGAAACGAGCGGGTGAAAAAGATTGTTCACCGTTTCATGCACGATGTTTTCCAGCTGATTGAAGACTTCGATGTGACTCCGGAAGAGTTCTGGCAGGCCGTGTATTACGTTGGCGACCTGGGTAAGAACGGCGAGGCGGCCCTGCTGGCCCCGGGCCTGGGCATGGACAAATACCTGGACATCCGCATGGACGCCGAAGACGAGCAGGCTGGCCTGGCGGGCGGCACGCCGCGCACCATCGAAGGCCCGCTGTACGTGGCCGGTGCGCCCATGAGCGAAGGTTTTGCCCGCATGGACGACGGCTCGGATGAAAACGCCGAGACCATGATCCTGACCGGCCAGGTGACGGACGAGAATGGTAATCCGCTGGTCAACGCGGTGGTGGATGTCTGGCACGCGAATACCATGGGCAACTACTCCTACTTTGATCAGTCCCAGAGCGAGTACAACCTGCGCCGCCGTATTCGCACCGATGAAAACGGCCGTTACACCGCGCAGTCCATCATCCCGGCTGGCTACGGCTGCCCGCCCGAAGGTTCCACCCAGGCGCTGCTGAACCTGCTTGGTCGCCATGGCAACCGCCCGGCCCATATCCACTTCTTTATCTCCAAGTCCGGCTTCAAGCACCTGACCACCCAGATCAACCTGGCGGGTGACGAGTACACCTACGACGACTTTGCCTTCGCAACCCGCGAAGAGCTGGTAGTCGAAGCCAACCGCATTGACGACCCGGCGCAGGCCGAGGGGTATGGCCTGAACAAACCGTTCACCAAAGTGGAATTCAACATCCAGCTGGTCTCCACCGACAAGCCAGAGCTGCAGAGCCGCCACGAGCGCAAGCGTGCGCTGGAAGGCGAAGCCGCTTAAGCCATCAACCTTTAATTGACACGTTTTGTGATCCGACCGGCCCGTACATGCGGGCCGGCACCGGGGCCCCTCGCGCCCGAAAAAACGGTAGTCACAACAACAAGAGGGAGTGACGAACATGACTCGCCAACTCGACAGACTTGAAAAGCAGATCCGTGGGGCGGTAGAAGCCGACCCGACCACCGGCCACTACCGCTGTGATCGCAGCATCTTCACCGACGAGGAGCTGTTTGAGCTGGAGATGAAACACATCTTCGAAGGCAACTGGATTTTCCTGGCTCATGAAAGCCAGATTGAGAATCCGGGCGACTACTACACCACCACGGTGGGTCGTCAGCCGGTGATCATCACCCGGACCAAGGATGGCGAGCTCAAGGCGATTCTGAACACCTGTACCCACCGCGGTGCCACCCTGTGCCGCAAAAAGCGCGGCAACAAGACCTCCTTCACCTGCCCGTTCCACGGCTGGACCTTCAAGAACGACGGCAAGCTGCTGAAGGCCAAGGATCAGAAGAAAGGTGGTTACCCGGACAGCTTCAACGTGGACGGCTCCCACGACCTGAAACAGCTGCCGAAGTTTGAAAACTATCGCGGCTTCCTGTTTGGCAGCCTGAATGCCGACGTGCTGCCGCTGGAAGAGTATCTGGGCGAAACCACCAAGGTGCTGGATGCCATCGTCGACCAGGCGCCGGAAGGCCTGGAGATTCTGCGCGGCGCGTCTACCTACACCTACGAGGGTAACTGGAAGCTGACTGCCGAAAACGGCGCCGACGGTTACCACGTCAGCACTGTGCACTGGAATTACCTGTCTACCATGGGCCAGCGCAACTATGAGAAGGGTGGCACCGAGGCGGTGGACGCCAAGAGCTGGTCTAACGAAGGCGGCTTCTACTCCTTCGACAACGGCCACATGATGCTGTGGACCCGCCTGACCAATCCGGAAGTGCGCCCGGTCTACAACCAGCTGGAGCGCCTCGAACAGGAAGTGGGTGAGGCGAAGGCTGACTTTATCGTGCGTACCACCAAAAACCTGTGCCTGTACCCGAACGTGTACGTGATGGACCAGTTCTCCACCCAGATCCGGGTACTGCGCCCGATCGACGTCAACAAGACCGAGATCACCATCTACTGCTGGGCGCCCAAGGGTGAATCTGCCGAGAACCGTGCCAAGCGCATTCGCCAGTACGAAGACTTCTTCAACGTCTCCGGCATGGGCACCCCGGACGACCTGGAAGAATTCCGGGGCTGTCAGGAGGGTTACTACGCCAAGGGGGTGAAGTGGAATGACATGAGCCGTGGTGCACAGCACTGGATAGAAGGTGCCGACGACTGGGCCAAGCGCATCGATATGAAGCCGATTCTCAGTGGCGCCAAACCGGAAGACGAAGGTCTTTACGTCACCCATCACCAGCACTGGGTGGAGGAGATGACCAAGGCCATTGAAACCGAGCGCGCACGCTTTATTTCGCTGTCAGAGGAGGCTTCCGCATGAGCATGTCATACGAGCAGATCCAGGCCTTTATCTACCGGGAAGCCCGTTTGCTGGATGACCGCCAGTGGGATGAGTGGCTGAAGTGCTACCACGAAGATGCCACCTACTGGATGCCGGCCTGGGACGACAACGACGAGTTGACCGAGGACCCGCAGGCTGAGATCTCGCTGATCTACTACCCGAACCGTAACGGCCTGGAAGATCGCGTCTACCGACTGAAAACCGAGCGTTCCGGCGCCAGTTCCATTCCGGAACCGCGCACCGTGCACCTGACCAGCAACCTCGAAATCCTGGAGCGGGACGGCGACACCGTGAAAATCCGGTTCAACTGGCAGACCAACAGCCACCGCTACCACAAAACCCAGAGCTTCTTCGGCGTGTCTTTCTACACCCTCGACTGCAGTGGCGAACAGCCGCTGATCATCGGGAAGAAAGTGGTTCTGAAAAACGACTACATCAATCAGGTGATTGATATCTATCACCTGTAATTGATGGGGAGAGCATCATCATGAGTTACAACATCGCGCTTAATTTTGAAGACGGCGTTACCCGTGTGATCACCTGCAACGAAGGTGAAACCGTACTCGACGCCGCCTACCGGGCCCAGATCAACCTGCCCATGGACTGTTCCGACGGTGTCTGCGGAACCTGCAAGGGTTCCTGCCACCAGGGCGAGTTCGATATGGGTGACGAGTACATCGACGAGGCGCTGTCTGACGAGGAAGCCGAGCAGGGCATGGTGCTGACCTGTCAGATGGTGCCCTCCAGCGACTGCGTGGTGGAAATTCCGGCCGCTGCATCGCTGTGCAGCAAGGCCGGTAACGAGTCCGTGACCGGTACTGTGGGCGAGGTCAACCTGATTTCCCCGACCGCCATCGAGCTGAAGATCACCGCAGATGCGGATATCGGCTTCCTGCCGGGCCAGTATGTGAACATTCAGGTGCCGGGTACCGAGGAAACCCGCGCCTACTCGTTCAGCTCCCGCCCCAGCAGCCGCGAACTGAGCTTCCTGATCCGCAACGTGCCTGGGGGCCTGATGAGCTCCTGGCTGGTAGGCAAGGCCAAGACTGGTGACAAGGTCACCCTGACCGGCCCCATGGGCGTGTTTTACCTGCGCCCGGTGCAGCGCCCGGTGCTGATGCTGGCCGGTGGTACCGGCCTGGCGCCGTTCCTGGCCATGCTCGAAAGCCTGAAGGAAAAGGGCTGCGAGCAGCCCACTCACATGATCTACGGCGTCACCAACGACGATGACCTGGTGGGACTGGCAGCTTTGGAAGCATTTGCCGAAGCCATAGACAACTTCACCTTCAAGACCGTGGTGGCCAGCGACGAAAGCATGCACCCACGCAAGGGTTATGTGACCAACCACATGGAAGACGCCCCCATCAACGATGGTGATGTGGACGTTTACCTGTGTGGGCCACCTCCGATGGTCGATGCGGTGCTGGGTTATTTCCGGGAACAGGGAATTGAGCCCAACTCGTTCCACTACGAGAAGTTCACCCCCAGCGTATCGGCCGTTGAGGAGAAAGTGGCATGACCCCGCGCTTCACCGACAAGGTGATGGTAGTGACGGGGGCCGCCCAGGGCATTGGCCGGCGGGTGGCCGAACTGGCCGCCGACGAAGGTGCCCGTCTTGTACTGGTGGACATCGCGGACTACGTGCAGGGCGTTGCTGGCGAGCTGCGCGACCAGGGCGTTGAAGCCCTGGCCGTGCAGGCCAACCTGGAAACCTGGGAAGGCGCAGAAAGGGTGATGGCCCAAGCCCACGAGCAGTATGGCCGCATCGACATCCTGATCAACAACGTCGGTGGCACCATTTGGGCTCAGCCCTTCGAGCATTACCAGCCGGAGCAGATTCAGAAGGAAATCCAGCGTTCGTTGTTCCCGACCCTTTGGTGCTGCCGCGCCGTTCTGCCCTACATGGTGGAGCAGAAAGGGGGTGCCATCGTGAACGTGTCATCGGTGGCCACCCGTGGTCTGATGCGGGTGCCCTACGGCGCCGCCAAGGGTGGGGTGAACGCCATGACCGTGAACCTGGCGTTTGAGTATGCCGAGCACGGCATCCGGGTGAACGCCACCGCGCCGGGTGGCACCGAAGCACCTCCCCGGCTGACGCCACGGAACACCGAGGCGCAGGGCGAACAGGAAAAAGTCTGGTATCAGACCCTGATTGACCAGACCAATGCCAGCAGCTTCATGCACCGCTACGGCACCCTGGATGAGCAGGCGCAGCCGATCCTGTTCCTGGCATCCGATGCTGCCAACTATATCACCGGAACCATCCTGCCCGTGGCCGGGGGCGACTGCGGCTGACGGGCATTCAACCCAACCTCCGACAAAAACAAGATATGGAGTGACAGACCCATGAGAAATATAGACGTCAACGACGTTATCGATAACGCCACCTTTACCAGATTCCACTGGAAGGTGTTGTTCTGGTGCACCCTGATCATCATTTTTGATGGCTATGACCTGGTGATCTACGGCGTGGTACTGCCACTACTGATGGAGCAGTGGAACCTGAACCCCTATGTGGCCGGGCTGCTGGGCAGCAGTGCCCTGTTTGGCATGATGTTCGGAGCCATGGGCTTTGGCATGCTCTCTGATCGGCTCGGGCGCAAGAAAACCATCCTGATGTGTGTGGTGCTGTTCAGTCTCACCACCGTCATTAACGGCTTCGCCACCACGCCCTGGCAGTTCGGTATTCTACGCTTTATCGCCGGTTTGGGTATTGGCGGGGTGATGCCCAATGTGGTCTCGCTGATGAGCGAGTACTCGCCTAAAAAGAGCCGTAGTACCCTGGTGGCACTGATGTTTTCCGGTTATGCCGTCGGTGGCATGATGTCAGCGGGTCTGGGCATCTGGATCGTGCCGAATTTTGGCTGGGAAATCATGTTCTATCTCGCTGCGGTGCCCCTGCTGCTGTTGCCGCTGATGATGAAGTTCCTGCCGGAATCCGTGGCTTTTCTGATGGCACAGAAGCGTGAAGGGGAGGCTCGCAGCATCCTGCAGAAAGTGGCACCGGTACACGACATCAGCGAAATGGATACCCTGACCGTGCCGGCTACGACCGAGAGCAAGGCGCCGGTTCTGGAATTGTTCCGGGGCGGTCGTGCCTTCAGCACCGTAATGTTCTGGATTGCCTTCTTCTGCTGCCTGCTGATGGTCTATGCTCTGGGCTCCTGGTTGCCAAAGCTGATGTCTCTGGCCGGCTATGAGCTGAGCTCCAGCCTGATGTTCCTGATGGTGTTGAACATCGGTGCGATCTTCGGCGCTGTGGGCGGCGGCTGGCTGGCAGATCGATTGTCCCTGCGCACGGTGCTGGTCAGCTTCTTTATTCTGGCCTCGGTGTCGCTGGTCATGCTCGGCTATGAAAGTCCGATGTGGTTTCTGTATACCCTGATGGGCGTGGCCGGTGCCACCACCATTGGCTCGCAGATCCTGCTCTACGCCTATGTGGCCCAGTACTACCCCACCAGTATCCGCTCCACCGGTCTGGGCTGGGCATCGGGCATTGGCCGTAATGGCGCCATTGTCGGGCCCATGATTGGCGGTACGCTGCTGGCTCTGGCCTTGCCGCACCATATGAATTTCCTGGCCCTGGCGATTCCCGGCGCCATTGCCACCGTCGCTATTGCCCTGGTGGGCCGGCAATTTGGCCCGGCGCGGGAGCGTGAGAACGCAGAGGTGAGCCTGGCAACCAGTAACTGATGAATCAGCGTTGAGGTGACCTTGAGGGACAGTCAGTCATTCGGACCCCTCTTTGCCCCGGCACGATCGTGACCGGGGCTTTTTTGCTGTTACACAGCTCAAACAGAACTCAATAACAAGGAGCTGAACATGCCCCAGTTGTTTCGGGACTTGTCTGTGTCTGCGGTTGCCGCAGGATTTCTGGCGGTGCTGGTGTCCTATGCCGGGCCTTTGGCGATTTTCTTCCAGGCCGGAGCGGCAGCGAATGTGTCGCCGGAGATGATGACATCCTGGGTCTGGGCCATCTCCATGGGAGCGGCGGTTTCGGGAATTTTCCTGTCGATATGGCTCAAAGCACCTATAGTCACGGCCTGGTCGGCGCCGGGTACGGCGCTGCTGGTGGTGCTGTTTCCGGAGCTTTCGCTTAACGAAGCCGTGGGGGCGTACATCACCGCCGCGCTGATTATCTTTGTCATTGGTGTTTCCGGCACCTTCGATGCGTTTGTGCGCGTCATTCCCAAAGGGGTGGCGGCGGGTATGATGGCGGGCATCCTGTTTCAGTTTGGTCTGGGCGCCTTTGCTGCCATTGAAACCACGCCGGCCCTGGCCATCGGCATGCTGGTTGCCTATGTGGTGTTTCGTCGCTTTACACCGAAATACACTTTGGTGCTTTTGCTGATGGCCGGGATCATCCTGGCGGTAGTGCTGGAGGATGCCTCCCTGGCCGGTGTACGCCTGAACCTGGCGGTGCCCAGACTCATCACACCGGAATGGAGCTTTGGCGCGACCCTCAGCCTGGCCATTCCCCTGGTGCTGGTGAGCCTGACGGGCCAGTTCCTTCCCGGCATGGCCATTCTCCGGGGCGCCGGCTATCGGGTGAAAGCCAAGCCGGTGATTGCGGTGGCCAGCCTTGTGTCCCTGCCCATGGCGCTGTTCGGCGGCATTACCACGGTGGTGGCGGCCATTACCGCCGCGATCTGCACGGGCGAGGATGCTCATGAAAACCCGGACAAGCGTTATGTGGCCGGGGTATTTAATGGCGTGTTTTATCTGGTGGGAGCACTGTTTGCCGGCACCATTGTCGCCTTGTTTACTTCATTGCCTTCGGCCTTTGTGGCGGTGCTGGCGGGCCTGGCATTGCTGGGGGCTATTGCCAATAACCTGTTTGCCGCACTGGAGGAGGTCAGTCACCGGGAGGCGTCGCTGATCACCTTTCTGGTGACCGCGTCCGGATTATCGCTGTTCGGATTGTCGTCGGCGTTCTGGGGGGTGGTGATCGGGTACGGTTGTTACCGGGTGCTCAACGGCGGGAAATAGAATTGGGCTGGCAGGCGCCAGCCCAATCGGGACGTCAGTCTTGCTGCAGGGCCTGCAGCACAGCCTTGGCAGCGCCTTCGGAAGACGCCGGGTTCTGGCCGGTAATCAGCTTGCCGTCCACCACAATGTGCGGTGCCCAGTCATCGCCCCGGCTGTAACGGGCGTTGTTCTGCTTGAGCATGTCTTCCAGCAGGAAGGGCACAATATTGGTGAGCTGCACAGCGTCTTCTTCGGTGTTGCTGAAGCCGGTGACTTCGCGGCCGCCCACGATGTTCTGGTCCGGTTTTATGAACACATTCTTGAACACGGCTGGGGCGTGGCATACAGCTCCGATGACCTTGTCCTGCTCGTAAGCCGTTTTAATCAAGGCTACCGACTTGTCGTCCTCGGCCAGATCCCACAGCGGGCCATGGCCACCGGGGTAGAAGATGGCGTCGTACTGATTCATGTCCACGTCGGCCAGTTTTCTGGTGCTGGCGAGCATTTCCCGGGCGTGGGTGTCTTCGCTGAACCGCCGGGTGGACTCGGTCAGTGCGTCTTCAGCCTCGCTGTTCGGGTCAACCGGTGGTTGGCCGCCTTTAGGGGATGCCAAGGTGATGTCGGCGCCTGCGTCTTTGAATACGTAGAACGGCGCAGTGAATTCTTCCAGCCAGAAACCGGTTTTATGACCGGTGTCGCCCATCTGGTCGTGGGAGGTTAGTACCATAAGAATCTTCATACCAGTCGACCCTCCTGTCGGGAGTCCGGGTGTATTTCGTTCGTCTCACTACATCAAATTGTGATGATCGCTCGGTTTTCAACCGTCAGTACGTTAGCACTGGCATATTGGATGCTCATTAACGGCTATACTGCGAGGGTAGTTATCGCACATGTAACGTCATGGACCAGGACGGATTTATATGAGGTGGATTGCCTTGAAAGGCGTGCTTGCCGGCATTCTGATGCTGCTTTGGGCGCCTGGTGTTCTTTCACAACAGGGCACTGAAACAGTAGAGCCACTGACGGTGACCGTTGGCGTTGACCACTCGCCGCCCTACCGTATTCTCGAGCCGTCGCAAAAATCCGGTCTTTATCTTGAGCTATTCGAAGAAATTGCCGACCGGCTAGGCTGGCGTGTGCAGTACCGGGAGGCGCCATTCCGGCGCATCCTGCTGCTGATGCGCAGGGGTGAGGTGGATGTCATGCTGGGGCCGCTGCGTACCGAAGAACGGGAAGAATTCATGACCTTCGTGGCTCCGGCTTTTCCGCCGGAGCGGCGTCTGTTTTTCTACGTGAGCGAGAGTAACCGTATTGAGCGATACAGCGATCTGCCGGGAAAAGTCATCGGTATTCTGGAGGGCGCCCGTTACTTTACCCGGTTTGACAATGATCCGGCTCTGAATAAAGAGCCTGCGTCCCACTACGAAAATTTGATGTTGATGCTTCAAAGAGGGCGGGTTGATGTCGTGGTGGCCCCCGAGCTGGTTGGATTGTATACGCTGAGAGCCCAGGGGATAGAAGCGAACATTTCACCGTTCTTTGTACCGGGTGACCGTTCCTGGATTGCGGTTTCGAACCAGTCTCCTGCCCGCCGTTATGTAGAAGATATAAGGGCGGCCCTGAAGTTGATCGAGCGCGAGGGGATTCGGGAAGATCTGGTGCTGAAGTACCAGGAACAAACAGCCTATTGATCGATTTCTGTATTTGATATCGATGCGCCCCTGATTTGAGGAACTTAGGGTGCTTACCTTTGTCTGTGATCGTTTGACAGGTTTTGGCAAAGGAACTGGTATGAAGACGATTCGATTGTGGGATCTCCCCACCCGGCTGTTCCACTGGTTGCTGGTAATTGCTGTGGTTGGGGCAGTGGTGACGGTCAAACTGGGCGCTGGCTGGATGGCCTGGCATGAGCGTTTTGGACTGGCGGTTGTTGGCTTGCTGGCGTTCCGGGTGGTCTGGGGGCTGGTGGGCTCCACTTACGCGCGCTTCAGTCAGTTTATATCGGGGCCAGGGGCGATGATCCGTTATCTTAGGGGCCAGTGGCAGGGCGCAGGCCACAATCCCCTTGGTGCCTGGTCGGTGCTGTTGTTACTGGGACTGTTCGGTTTTCAGGCTGTTACCGGTTTATTTGCCAATGATGAAATTGCCTTTAACGGCCCACTCTACCGGCTGGTGTCGTCGGGCTGGAGCGATACCCTGAGCAGCTGGCACCGTCTCATGGAATGGGGGCTGTACGCCGTGGTTGCCCTTCATGTCCTGGCGGTGCTGTTTTACACCCACGTGCGTAAGGATAATCTGGTAAAGCCGATGGTGACTGGCCGAAAGCAGGTTCAGAGCTCAGAGCTGAAAGACGCCAGCGGCGGTGGCTGGCTGGCAATGATCATTGCACTGGCGGTTGCCGTTGCTGTGGTCTGGGCGGCGAGTGGCGGGCTGGTCCCGCCACCGCCGCCACCGCCCCAGAATCTGGGTTGGTAAGCCCCTTGGCCTACTTGGCGCGGAAGTTGTCGTGGCAAGCCTTGCAGGTTTCACCGACTTTGGCGAACTGGCGTGCAATCGCGGCCTGGTCGCCGGCTGAAGCCAGTTCCTGCAGTGCGTTGGCTTCACGGACGAAGCTGACCGCAATTTCCTGAACCTTCATCGGCTCTTCAAAGAAGCTGGGCTTGAGGCGGGTGTTTTCGGCCCGGTCATTGGCGCTGTCACGGCTGTAAAGCACGCTCATGCCGGAGTTGGCTACGGCTGCAATGGCTTTGGCGGCTGCGGCAACCTGGTTCTGGTCAAACGCTACGGAGCCATCCACGGTCTGGGCCTTGATTTTGCCCATGTTCCAGGACGCAAACTGGTAGGCGGCCTGGCGGGTTTCGATCTGGTCTTCCACGCTCATCTGGGCCACGGTCGGGGTTGAGATCGCGGCCGCAAGCACCGCAACGGAAACAAAACGTTTATTCATTCCAGGTCCCTCTCTTGGTGTGATTGGTGATAATGCAAAAATGCTCTATAAAGGCGTGGTTATAAGCATGCTACCTGTATAGACTCATTCCTGACAGCTATAAGAAACGAAAGTTCAATCTGAGGAGTTGCACGATGTCGATCTGGACGGTTACCCCTAATCTTGAGCAAATGACAGAGGCCAGCAAAAACACCGCGGTCAGTCATATGGGCATTGAATACCTCGAAATCGGTGACGATTATGTGAAAGGCCGGATGCCGGTGGATGAGCGCACCGTCCAGCCATTCGGGATCCTGCATGGTGGTTCCTCCGTCGTGTTGGCGGAAACGCTGGGCAGCATGGCTGCCAACTGTTGCCTGAAAGATAAAAATACGGTCGCTGTGGGGCTGGATATTAATGCCAATCATATTCGGCCTGTTACCGGGGGATGGGTCTATGGCACGGCGAAGGCCATACACATCGGCAGTGCAACGCAAGTATGGGAAATCCGCCTGGAAAACGATCAAGGCAAGGTGACCTGCATTTCCAGGTTGACCATGGCGGTAACCCGCCGCTCGTAAGAAAACAGGGAGCGATGGCTCCCTGATTCCGACCTTGCGCGTCGATTTGCGAAATAAGCTCGCCATCCTTGATTAATATCAAAAGAAAATCGTTTGCCGGGACTGTCGCCCTGCTATACTTAAAATAGTTGAGGATGTTAACTAAATGCCATGAGGTTATTCCTCACGGGAAGGTTTCACTGTGCTGAAAATTCGTTGTAACAGGGTGTCTTCGAAAGCGCACAAGTCGTGGTATGCGTTGCTCTTTTTGCTATGCGCATCCTTTGGTCTGCGAGCTGCCCCTTTGTCTGAGTGTTCAACGCTGAGAGTGAGTGGTAATCCGGAGTATCCGCCTCTCCTATGGCCGAGCGTGGCGTCGCCGGATCTTTTAAATGGCGCGGTTCCTCAGTTCCTGCGGGAGTTGGTGGAGCCCCTGGGTATCAAGGTCAATGTCCGCAACATTGGGTCCTGGGCGCGGGTACAGCGGTTGGCAGAGTTGGGGGAGATCGATCTGGTGGCCGGGGCCTTTATCACGGCAGAAAGATTGGGCTACCTGGATTATATTCTGCCGCCCATGATGCACCTCGATACCAATGTCTGGGTGCCGCGGCGAAGGATGTTTGAGTATCGGCACTGGCCGGACCTGGAGGGGAAACAAGGCAGCACCCTGATCGACAACAGTTTCGGTGAGCGGTTCGACAGCTTTGCCGCCGATCACCTGGATATCCTCGGCGTCCGCTCCATTCACCAGTCCTACCTGATGGCCGATATCGGTCGTATCGATTATGTACTGTACGAGTTGTTGCAGGGGCGGGCGAAGCTGGCCCGGTATGGCATGTCGAATGACTTTGTGGCGCTGGAGCCCCCTGTGAGCAGAGAAGGCCTGTTCTTCGCGTTTCCGAAACTTTCCCGCTGCAATAGCAAAGCCTTGCGAGAGGCTTTTGCAGCCAGGTTGCTGGAGTTGACGGAGCAGGGCAGGCTGGAAGAGTTGATTGAAGAGTATCTCATCCGGTATACCGAGGAGGGCCGTTAGCGAGGCCTTCCTGGGTTCAGGTGGCCAGTGTCACTCTGCTTCTTCCTTTGGCCTTGGACTGGTACATGGCCTCGTCTGCGCGACACATCAGATCTTCCAGTCTGCGGTCGCCGTTTCCCAGGCTACTGATTCCGATACTTGCCGACGGCGAGATTCTGCTTTGCTCGTAAGACACCACCAGATTACAAAGCAAGGCCAGCAAGCGGCTCGCCAACACGTGTGCCATCGTCATGTCGGTGTCCGGTAGCAGAATGGCGAATTCCTCTCCGCCCATTCTGGCCACAATATCGCAATCCCGAACCCGGGCTTTCAGTAGCCCGCTGACCTGCTTCAACACCTCATCGCCCGCCTGGTGACCGTAGGTATCGTTGATGATCTTGAAGTGATCCAGATCCATCATGACCAGAGTCAGTGGTGTCTGATGCCTGGCAGACTGGTTCAGCAGTTGCTCTCCGAACTCGAAGAACGCGCGTCGGTTATGCAGCCCGGTAAGTTCATCCTCCAGCGCTGCTGCCCTGGCTTTTTCGTGGGCTGCCCGCAGCTCCAGCTCCATCTGTTTACGTTCGGTAATATCAGTGGCAATCTCCAACCTCACCAGGCGGCCATCGGTCCAGCGGATCGCCTGGTCACGGCACTGGTACCATCGTTGGTCCAGTTGATTCTGGAACTCCCAGACATGGGGTTTGTTGGGCTCGCCCTGATCATTGACCAGCAGGTGATTGGTGCAGAAGCTGCACGGGCCGTCACCGTCCTGAAGCACTTGCCAGCATTTTCGGTTGCCAATGTCACCCCAGATCTGCCGGCCGTAAGCGTTCATGTACAGCAGATCGTGTGTTGTAAAATCGGAGACGTACACCAGGGCATCCAGATTATCGAGCACGGCCTGAAGACCGTCCGGGGGTGTCTCCTCGGTGGCTGGCGGTGTCTGATCCCGGTAAACGGGCAGATTCAGTGACGGAATGCCGGATTTCATGGGGTGTGCGCTGTCTGCTTTTTATTCAGTTTAATTTCCAGTATGGCTTTTGTCATACGACGCTGTCTGCAAAAGCGTGTAAGGTTTGCGGACATTACCTACGTTGGCCGGACAGCCGGGCCAACGAAATTCTGGCTTCATGAGGGTTTGGAAAGGGATGAAGGTGTCCGGGGAAAACTGCCCCTGCGGTAGCGGGAAAGTCTACCTGCTGTGTTGTCAGCCCTGCCATGCAGGCGCGTCTGCCACCACACCGGAGGCGTTGATGCGTTCCCGGTTCAGTGCCTTTGTGGTGAAGGATGCCGATTATCTGCTCGAGACCTGGCATCCGGAGACCCGGCCTGCGGAACTGGATCTTTCCGGCTCACCGGAATGGGTTTCGCTGCAGATACTCTCCTCCAGTGCCGGTGTCGACACGGGCCGGGTTCACTTCCGGGCGGTCTATCGTGCCGGTGGTGGTTGGGGTTATCTGGAAGAGCGATCAGACTTCAGCAAAGAGAATGGCCGCTGGTTCTACCGTGAGGGCGAAACCCGCGAGGGAGTGCTGAAGCCCGGTCGAAACGACCCCTGCCCCTGTGGCAGTGGCCGCAAGTTCAAGGCCTGTTGCCTCTAAACGTTCTATTCGAACTTCGGCAGATCCGGCTGAGCGACCTCTTTACCCGCTTCCAGCCAGGCGTCAAAGCCGCCTTCAATGGATTGCACGTTCATATAGCCCATCTCTTTCAGCGCTTTGGCGCTGAGTGCTGCACGGCCTGATGTTTTGCAGTAGAGCACAATTTTCATCTGCCGGTTCTCCAGCGCGGGGTCGTTGGTGAACTTGAATTCGAGCATGCCCCGGGAAATATTCACGGCGCCCGGAATATGGCTGGAGCGGTATTCATCGGCGTCCCGCACATCCAGCAGCAAATCGGCATTTTTAATGGCCGCCTCGGCGTTGGCCAGCGGCACCTCCTGAATCTCTTTTTTGGCTTCGGCAACAAGGTCGTGAGCAGTCTTCATGGCAGTTCCCTTTGAGCGTGGGTGTGTCTTTTCAGGTTAAGGCATTTACCACGGGCGAGTCACCTATAGGTTGTCTGTGACTAAGGCATGAGCCTTTGGCTAGCGGGTTTGTGCTAGATTGACGGGCCTGACAATGAGGAAGCTATGAAACCGCTGAATGACACCACCAAAGGCGTGGTCTACGGGTTAGGTGCCTACACCCTGTGGGGAAGCTTTCCCCTGTATTTTGCCCTGTTCAAGGGGATCCCTTCCTGGGAGGTGCTGATTCATCGGGTGATCTGGTCCTGCCTGTTTCTGGCCGTGGTCATCTCGATACTCAAGCGCTGGCCGCCGGTGGTGGCGGCACTGCGACAGCCGCGCCGGCTGGGGTATGTGCTGGGTTGTGCCGTGTTTATTGCCTTGAACTGGGGTATCTATATTTATGCCGTGGAAACCCGCCATGTGTTACAGGCCAGTCTGGGCTATTTCCTGACGCCGTTGGTAAATGTGGCCATGGGGCTGCTGATCCTGGGTGAGCGTATTTCCCGGCTGCAGGCTGCGGCGGTGGGTTTGGCGGCGGTTGCGATTCTGTATCAGCTGTTGCTGCTGGGCGAGCTGCCGTGGATTACTCTGGTGCTGGCGTTCAGCTTCGGCACCTATGGCCTGATGCGCAAGAAAGTGGAACTTGATGGTCTTTCCGGTCTGTTTGTTGAAACGCTGTTATTGCTGCCGTTGGGCCTGCTGACCCTGGCCTGGCTGTCGTCGCAGGGGCTGTCACACTTTTCGGACAGCACCTACAGTGCATTGCTACTGGCCTCCAGTGGCGCCGTGACCGCCATCCCGCTGCTGGCCTTTGCCGGGGCTGCGCGCCGTTTGAAGCTGTCAACCGTGGGCTTTCTTATGTACATCAACCCCACAATCCAGTTCCTGATCGCGCTGTATATCTTCCATGAGCCGCTCAGCACGGCCAAACTGGTGAGCTTTGTGATGATCTGGGTGGCGTTGTCAATATACTCGTGGTCGGCCTGGGTGGGCCGATCGAACAGAGAGGCTTCGGCATGAAACACCCCATCAGCGGCTATCACAAAGACGATGAAAACCACTGGGTAGCGCAGCTGGCGTGCGGTCATAACCAGCACGTGCGCCATGATCCGCCCTGGGTAAACCGGCCCTGGGTTGTCACGGTGGAAGGCCGGCAATCCATGTTGGGAGTTGAGCTGGATTGCCGGAAATGCGATGACCATGCGCCAGCGGATGTCCGTCCGGATAGTCCGGAAGGACCTCAGTCTCCCAATCAGGCCAGGGTTTCCAGATAGGCTTCCAGTTCGTTGGCGAGCCAGCCCACCACGGCGCCCCCTTGCGCCTGCTCCGACTCCAGCGCACTGAACACTTTCCACCAGCGGGCGCTGCGGTGGTGGATGGTTTTCAGCTGTTCCTTGCGCAATGCCTCAGCAATCAGGGGTAAGGGTAAATCCGCCCAGCCGGCGCCATCAATCACCGCATCACGCATCAGTTCGTATTGGGTAAAGGCGAGGTAGTTGGCGGTTTCCGGGGATTCGGCCACCAGTTGGGCATCGAGCATGTAGGCCAGGGTGATTTCCGTGTGGCTGACCAGGTCGTCCTGAGTGACCCGTTTCAGTTGGCTCAGGGGGTGGTCCGGAGCTGCCACGGTGAGCATGCGCACATCAGCCAGTTCCCGAAACCATTGATAACCTTCGTTCAGCAATTCCGGCATCAGGCCATAGGCCACATCCACGGACTGGCTGCGAACCAGCGGCGCCAGTTCCCGAGGCGAGGCAAGGTAAACCGACAGGCTGGTCTGGGGGAAGCGTTGTTTCAGCCGGCGCAGAATGTCGCGCCAGATATCTTCCGGAATGGCATCGTCCCGGGCAATGCGCAGGACCGATTCGGCACCACTCAGGTGGTGCTGGCAGCGAGCCCTGATCTGGCTGGCAACCTGGTCGAATCGCCGGCAGTCGGTCAGGATGGACTGGCCGATGGCCGTCAGGTGCAGTTGATTGCCGCTGCGTTCAAACAGCTCCACCCCCAGTTCATCCTCCAGGGACGCCAGCACGGTACTGACGGTGGTGCGGCTGCGGTTCAGTTCCCGGGCCGCCGCGGCCACGCTGCCGTTGCGCACAACCGAGAGGAAGGTCTTGATCTGTGACGTTTTCATGGTTTGCTCTTTGCGACGGATTTTCCGTCGCTCAGCGACTCACACCTGTTGAATGATGCCGCTAATATGGCAGCAATTCTCAGGAGGTCAAAATGTTTACTTCTCTGGCGCGGGAAAACCTGGCGCTGACATTATCAGCGGTGGGCGCGGGCCTGTTTGCGCTCGCCGGTATTACCTGGGGTCTTTGGGTCGATTCCCTGGTTATTCTCTTCGATGGTGCCTATTCCCTGATCAGCCTCGGGTTGTCGCTCCTGTCACTCTATGCCGCCCGCCTGGTTCGCCGGCCGGCCAATGACGATTACCCATTCGGGATGGGGGCCGTGGAGCCGCTAGTGATCGCTGTGAAAGGTCTGGTGATTGCAGTGGTGTGTATCTTGTCGCTGGTATCGGCGGTGGTGTCGCTGCTTCAGGGCGGCCGTGCCGTGGCGGCGGACATGGCAATGATCTTTGGTGCGGTGAACGTGGTGGGGTGTCTGGCGGTCTGGGCGTATCTACGGTGGTCAAGTCTGCGCAATGGTTCGGGGCTGGTGCAGGCGGAACAGCGCCAGTGGCTGATGGACAGTGCCCTAAGCGCTGCCGTAATGATTGGTTTTGGCGCGGCCTGGCTGCTGGAACGCAGTCATTGGGCGGAGCTGGCCGTGTATGCCGACCCGGTAATGATGCTGGTGATTTCGGTCTACTTTATGACGGTGCCGGTGAAGATGGTTCTGGAGTCAGTTCGGGAGCTGTTGCTGGCGGCACCGAAAGACGATGCGCTGGACGACATCCATGAGACCCTGGAAGACCTGGGCCTGAATCCGGAACAGGTCCGGGTGGCCAAGCTCGGCCCGAACCTTCTTCTTGAGGCCCGCATGATCCGGATCTGACCGGGCCTCAGAGGTTTAGCCCTCCCATAGCCAGTACCTGCCTGCGGGTATCGGCTTTCTCCCGCTCAAGTTTGCCAAGCAGTGACACCCCGTCGCACTCCGGATGGTCGGCGAGGAATCGCCGGGTCAGCTCGATCTGGACATGCAGATCCTGGAAACGGCCGTACAGATCCTGTCGCTGGCGTAGCTCTTTCCGGAATGGCTTGCTGTACCGGGCATCCAGTTCCAGAAGATAGCGGATACGCTTGAGGTTCTTGCGCAGTTGGTGCAGGGCTTCATCCGGAGCGGTGTGCAGCAGTTCTGCGGTTTTTCGGTTGAACTGCTTCAGGCGCCGGTTTGTCGCGGCCTGGATGTCTTTTTTCCGCAGGTTTGCAGCCAGCTTATGAAAAGATTTGGACTCAATGTAGTCTTGCCAGCGCGACAGGCTTTGCTGGTAGCGTTTCTGGCCAAGGCGTTTGGCCAGTTTGCGCTGTGCTTTAGATGCCCTGAGCCGCGCCCAGTCGGTCAGCGTGGTGCAGAGTTGTGGGTTGTCGTGGCACAGCTCGGGGATATCCTGAAGAAATACGTGCAGATCCCGCAGGGCGCTGGTGGCCCGGGCATGTCGCTTCAGTTCTCGGATATGCTCCTGTAGTTGGCGATCGCCGGTAATCTCGGCCAGGGGTTCGGCAATGGCCCGGCTGCGGCGAAGGGCAATGCGGTACTGGTGCAGAAATTCGTCATCCAGCCCCAGAATGACCCCCGGGGTCAGCAGTTCCAACTGATTGGTCAGCTGCTGCAAAACCTCCGGGAGTGTGTTCTGGTCCAGTTCAGTGGCGCCGGGACTGGCTTTTCGGTTCTTGCGCAGGAATTCGTTGTAACTGAAATCACGAGGCGTCAGGAAGGTTTCCAGTGCACCCTTGTTTTTGTCCACTTTCTTCCAGTGCCTTACCGGCAGCCGGATCTCAAGGATACTGGCGGTTGGCAATTCGAACGGAGCCTGAGGCGCCAGAAAGGCGGCCAGTTCGAGTAATGCCGGGTTGTGGCCAATAAGGGTAATGCGGTTCTGGTTGTTATCCAGATTCTGCAGCCAGCGTAATAGACGCCGGAAGTCGAAGGTGTAAAGCTCGTTTTCGGTGACGACTTGGGCCGGCTGGGCGTCGACGCTGAGTGCGCCTGCCAGCGTTTGCTGGGCTCGCACAGCGGGACTTGCATAAATGGCGCCAGACAGCGCGCCCAGGCATCTCAGTGCCCGCGCGAGCGGCGCAAGCTGGCTTTGGCCTCTGTCATTCAGCGGGCGTTCCTGATCGCAGAGGTTGTCGTCGTTCCAGCTCGATTTGGCGTGGCGGATAAGAAAAAGCCGTTTCATGCATGCTTGCTCATGAGCTGAATATTCAGACCTTAGTCTGACACAGCCTCAAGTCGTTTACATGACGGCCGATACGTATTTAGACGTATGACCCTGATATGACGGGCTTGTTTACACAAAAACCTGTTCCGGACCTGCGTTTGGTATACAGCATTTAACAAACTGCAACGGAGTGCGGGCTGCGTTTGTGCATAATCAAAGGATTACAAGAAATGACCCCGGAGCGAAGACCATGACCTTCATGAGCAACCTGACCATCAGAACACGGCTTCTGATTGGAGTGTTGGTGCCTGTACTGATTACGGCTGGAACAATTGCATGGATTACGGCGAACCAGATCCGGGCCAATGGAGAGGCAGAGTTGGAACGCCTCGAGCAGGAACTGTTGGAAGCGCGCAAGGAAGGTTTGAAAAACCTGGTTGAAACCGCGAAATCCGTGGTGCTTGAGGCCAAGTCCACTCCAGGTTTTACGGAGCAGGAGGCGCAGGAAGAGGCGCGAGAGCGGTTGCGGTCAATCAAGTTCGGTCAGAACAACTATGTCTTCGCCTATGATCGCAGCCTGTTCAATCTCGCCTATGCACCGGATCCCTCCAAGGAAGGGCCGACTACCAATCCGAACACCCAAAAGCTGGTTCGCGGGTTGTTCGATGCGACAGGTGATGATGGCTTCATGCCTTATGAGTGGGCGAACCCTGCTACCGGCCAGGTGGAACCGAAAGTCTCCTACTCCACCATCATTCCGGGCTGGGACTGGATGATAGGTTCCGGCGTGTATGTAACCGATGTTCAGAGAGCGGTGGCCGCTGCCCGGCAAGAAATCGATGCAACCATGACGTCTGCTATGGGCTTCATTTTACTGCTGACCATTGTGGTGGTGGTGATTTCGTTGGTAATCGGGTTGGTCATTGGCCGCACCGTGACTGCGCCGCTGAACAAGGTCAGCGACATGATGCGGGAGATTGCCGACGGTGAGGGCGACCTGCGCCAGCGCCTGCCGGAAGATGGTAAAGATGAGCTGGCCGTTCTGGGCCGCCGCTTCAACCATTTTGTCATCAAGATTCAGGACACCATCCGTGAGGTCGGCTCAACCACCGACCAGGTGGCTTCGGCTGCTGAAGAACTCAGCCGGGTGGCGAATGAAACCCGCCAGTCGGTTCAGGAGCAGGGTTCGGAAACCGACCAGATTGCTTCAGCCATCAACGAAATGGCGGCAACGATTCAGCAGATTTCCGGCAATGCTAATGAGGTGGAAGGCGCAGCTTCCGATGCGGACCGCACGGCCAAAGAGGGTGGTGAGACCATCAACAGTGCCCAGGGCGCGGTCAATCAGCTGTCCCAGGAAATGGAAGACACCGCACGCAGCATCAATGCCCTGGCCGATAAGTCGAACGATATCCAGCAGGTGCTGGATGTGATTCACGCGGTTACCGAACAGACCAACCTGCTGGCCCTGAACGCTGCCATTGAGGCAGCCCGGGCCGGCGAGCATGGTCGCGGCTTCTCGGTGGTTGCCGACGAAGTGCGTCAGTTGGCGAAGAGGTCTGCCGAATCGGCTGACCAGATCCGGGAAATGATTGATGGCTTTGTGGCGGAGTCCAAGGCTTCGGTGGAGCGTATGAACAACTCCCGCAAGAGCTCGGAGGCGACGGTTGAACGGATCAATCATGCCACCAGTGCACTGAACACCATCGTGACGTCAGTGACCCAGATTCACGATCAGGTGACTCAGATTGCGACGGCCGCTGAACAGCAGAGCCAGGTGGCAGAAGAGATCAATCAGAACGTGGTGCGGATTGTCGACGCGGCCCAGCGCAGTGACACCGGCGTGACCCAGACTAATGAGGCCAGCCACGAACTGGCCCGGCTGGGGGAGAATCTGCGCGAGCTGGTTGGCCAGTTCAAGGTCTGATTACCCTCATAAGAAAGCCGGCCCGCCACATTGGCGCGGTCGGCTTTCGTCGTTATGATGGTTCATTCCGGCATGTTTGAATCAAAAATCGATAACAATGGAAGCCAACACTATGTCCCTGCGTAAAACCCTGCTGGCGGCGGTCAGCACTCTTGGCCTGCTGGCCAGTCCTTTCGCGGTCTCTGAAGAAACCTATACCCTGCGTCTCGCGGAAACCTGGGGTCCCAATTCTGGCCTGCTGGGGGATGCGCCCCGCAACATGGCGGCCATGGCCGAGGAAATGTCCGGCGGCCGCCTGAAGATCCGGATTGATTCCTCCAACAAGCACAAGGCCCCTTTCGGTATTTTCGATCTGGTCCGTAACGGCCAGTACGACATGGGCCACACCGCCTCTTATTACTACAAGGGCACCATTCCCAACGCCATGTATTTCACCACCATACCCTTCGGCATGATTGCGCCGGAGATGTATGCCTGGTTCTACCACGACGACGGCATGGAGCTGATGCAGAAGGTATATGAACCCTTCGGGCTGCTGTCCTTCCCGGGTGGCAACACGGCCAATCAGATGGGTGGCTGGTTCCGGAAAGAGATCAAGTCTCTGGAGGACCTGAAAGGCCTGAAAATGCGCACCCCCGGCTTTGCCGGCGAGGTTATGTCGGAAGTGGGCGTGGCGGTCACCAACCTGCCGCCGGGCGAGCTGTATACCGCGCTTGAGCGCAACACCATCGATGCCGTTGAATGGGTTGGCCCGGCGCTGGATCTGCAGATGGGCTTTCATCAGATTGCCAAGTATTACTACTCCGGCTGGCAGGAGCCCAATGCCGAAGTGCAGTTCCTGATCAACAAGAAAACCTGGGACAAGCTGCCGGCTGATCTGCAGGCCATCCTGCGGGTCTCCATGCGTACCGCAGCGTATGACATGTATATCCAGAGCACCCACGAAAGCGGTGTGGCCTGGGAGAAGATGAAGCAGGAATACCCGGATGTGACCCACAAGGTGTTTCCACCGGAAGTTATTACTGCCCTGCGAGAAACCACTAATCGCCTGTTGGATGAATTTGCCGAGAAAGACGAACTGGCGAACGAAATCATCACCTCACAGCGTGAATACCTTAAGCAGGTGCGCCCCTGGACCAATATTTCGGACAAGGCGTATCTGAACAGTGTCGCGGAGCAGTAAAGCCGCTGCGTGACAATCGGGCCTGATAAGGCTGGAAAACAGGAGGGGCGTGGTCAGGGAATATCCGCACGCCCCTTTTTGTTTGCGTCTGTTTCTGGAAAAATACGCCGCTCAAACTTTGGGCAGGGCCGATGAAACAGACACTGCTATCTCTGAGCAATCTCACCAAACAGTTCGACGGCAAAAAAGTGCTGGATTCACTGGATCTGGACATTTTTGACGGCGAGTTCATTACCCTCCTGGGCCCCTCCGGTTGCGGCAAGACCACCTTGTTGCGGATGATGGCGGGTTTCGAGCATCCGGATGACGGCACCATCGCGCTGGGCGATCAGGACCTGACTCACACCCCGCCGGAACACCGTCCGCTGAACACGGTATTCCAGAACTACGCCCTGTTTCCTCATATGTCGGTCTTCGACAACGTGGCCTATGGCCTGAAAATGGAGAAGCGGCCGAAGCAGGAAATCCGGGAGCGGGTCGAGGATGCCCTGGCCATGGTCCAGCTTGAGGATTTCGCCCGGCGCAAGCCGCATCAGTTGTCCGGCGGTCAGCAGCAACGGGTGGCCATTGCCCGTGCGGTGGTCAAGCGCCCGAAGGTACTGTTGCTGGATGAGCCGTTGTCGGCGTTGGATTATAAATTGCGCCGCACCATGCAGGTTGAGCTCAAGCGCCTGCAACGGGAGCTGGGCATCACCTTTGTGTTTGTCACTCACGATCAGGAAGAAGCCCTGTCCATGTCTGACCGGGTGGTGGTGCTGAAAGATGGCCTGATCCAGCAACTGGGGACGCCGCGGGAAGTCTACGAGCGACCGGCTAATCTGTTTACTGCCCGCTTTGTCGGTGAAACCAACTTCTTTCCGGGCCGGGTGGACAAAGCCAACGGCGACGACACGATCACCGTGGATGTGTTCGGCCTGAAACGTACCTTCCGCAAGCCGGATTTCCCGGTCTCCGGTGGCCAGTCTCTGCATGTGCTGTTGCGCCCCGAGGATATCCGGGTACTGGCGCCGGACGATGAGGATGGTGTGGCTGGCAAGATTGTAGAGCGTAACTACAAGGGCAGTACCCTGGATTCGGTGATTCATCTTGAGGATGGCACCGAGGTGCTGGCGTCGGAATTCTTCGACGAAGACGACCCTACCTTCGACTATCGCCTTGGCGAGCCGGTCAAAGTGAGCTGGGTTGATGGCTGGGAATGGCTGTTACCCACAGAGCCGGAAGCTCTGCCAGAGGAAGAAGGCACCGATGCGTAGCCTGACACAGCAGCCGTTCCGTACGGCGGTGCTGGTGCTGGTCTGGGGCTGGTTGCTGTTTCTGGTGCTGACCCCCAACCTGCTGGTGGTCGGTGCCAGTGTAATGACCCGGGACCCGGGCTCCTTCATTTCGCTGCCGCTGACCCTGGATGCCTATCGGCAACTGCTCGATCCGCTGTACCTGGAAGTGTTCCTGCACTCCCTGTATATGGCGGCCATGACGACGCTGGTGTGTCTGCTGATCGGCTACCCGTTTGCGTGGGCGTTGTCCAAGGTCGGCAAACGCAATCAGGTGCTGCTGATCTTCCTGCTTATCGTGCCGTTCTGGACCAATTCCCTGGTGCGAACCTACGCCCTGAAGTTGATCCTGGCCACCAATGGCCTGCTCAACAACGCGCTGATGTCGCTCGGGGTGATCGAGGAGCCCATGCAGCTGCTGTATACCGAAGGAGCCGTGATTATCGGGCTGGTGTATCTGTTGTTGCCGTTCATGATCCTGCCGCTCTACTCGGTGTTTGAAGACCTGCGGGAGGACTACCTGAGGGCGTCGCACGATCTGGGCGCGGGGCGCCTGTCCACGTTTATCCATGTGATCGTGCCGCTGACCCTGCCGGGGGTGCTGGCGGGCATCATGCTGGTGCTGTTGCCGGCCATGGGGTTGTTCTTTGTGCCTGATATTCTGGGCGGTTCCCGCAACCTGCTGGTGGGTAACGTCATCAAGAACCAGTTTCTGGATGCCCGCAACTGGCCCTTTGGTGCCGCTGCCAGCATCCTGCTGACCCTGGCCATGGCGTTCCTGATGTTCGCCCACCGCCTGAGTAAACGGCGGATCGGGGAGGACGGTGTATGAATCGCTGGCTGCCCCGCACCTACCTGACGCTGGTGTATCTGCTGCTTTACGTGCCTATCGTGGTACTGGTGGTATTCTCCTTCAACGATTCCCGCACCGGTTACGAATGGGGTGGCCTGAGCCTGCGCTGGTACGAAGCCCTGTTGAACAACCGGGCCATGGTGCAGGCCATGTGGAATTCCCTTTGGCTGGCGCTCTCCGCGGCCACTGTGTCCACGTTGATCGGCGCGCTCACCGCACTGGCACTGCACCGATACCGGTTCCGGGGCAAGAAAGTGCTCAATGGCATGCTGTTTGTGGTGATGATGTCGCCGGAAATTGTCCTGGCGATTTCGCTGCTGGCGCTGTTTCTGCTGGTGGGGCTGCAGCTGGGGTATGTATCCCTGTTGCTGGCTCACGTTACCTTCTGCCTGCCGTTTGTTGTCATCACCGTGATGGCTCGGCTCAGCGGGTTTGACGAACGCCTGCCGGAGGCGGCCCGGGATCTGGGCGCCAACGATTTCACCATGACCCGCACGGTCCTGATTCCGGTGATCATGCCGGCCCTGCTGGCGGGCTGGCTGCTGGGGTTTACACTGTCACTGGACGACGTGGTGGTCAGTACGTTTGTCAGTGGCCCGAGTTATGAAATTCTGCCGTTGCGCATCTATTCCATGGTGCGGGTGGGCCTGAAGCCCGAAGTGAATGCCCTTGGCACCCTGCTACTGGTATTCTCACTGGTCATGTTGATCTTGTCTCAATGGATACTGTTAAGGAGCAAACGATGAAGAAACTGGCACTGGCCGGCCTGCTGGCGGTGGGCCTGACTGGCTGCAGTGGTTCTGAGGAGCCCAAGGTTCTGAACCTGTACAACTGGTCTGAGTACATGCCCCAGGAAGTTCTGGATCGCTTTACTGAGGAAACCGGTATCCAGGTGGTCTACACCACCTACGACAGCAACGAAGCCATGTATGCCCGGCTGAAACTGCTGGATGAGAGCGCCGCCTACGACCTGGCCGTGCCCTCCACCTACTACGTGAGCAAGATGCGGCAGGAAGACCTGCTAATGCCCATCGATCGCAGCAAGATTGAAGGTTTCGACAACCTGGATCCGGAACTGGTGAACCTGGATATCGATCCGGAAAACCAGTACAGCGTGCCCTACCTGTGGGGCACCACCGGCCTGGCCGTGGATACCGCGGATGTGGAAGGCGAGGTTACCGCCTGGGCCGATCTGTGGGATGAGCGTTTCGAAGGCCGGGTCATGCTGACCAACGACATGCGTGAAGTCTTCCATGTGGGCCTGCGGGTACTGGGTTATTCCGGTAACAGTACTGACCCTCAGGAAATCGAGGAAGCCTACGAGAAGCTGACCGAGCTGATGCCGTCGGTGCGTACCTTTAACTCGGATGCCCCTCGCATGCCGTACCTGGAAGGTGAAACCGACGTGGGTATGATCTGGAACGGCGAAGCCGTCATGGGCCGCGATACTCTGGATTCCCTGGAATACGTGTATCCGGAAGAAGGCATCATCGCCTGGCTGGACAGCTTCGTGATTCCCAAGAACGCCAAGAACCCGGAAGCCGCTCACCAGTTCATCAGCTTTGTGCTGCAGCCGGAAATCTCGGCCCTGATCAGCGAAGAGATCGGCTACGCCACGCCCAACCTGGCGGCCCGGGATCTGCTGGATGACGCCGTTGCGAACGACCGGGCCAGCTACCCCAACGCCACCGACATGATCAATGCCGAGTTCCAGACCGACATTGGCGACGAGGCGCTGCAGGTGTATGCCAAATACTGGGAAATGTTGAAGTCCGGTCAGTAACCGGAAGAGCATCATGAACCTGAAAAACGGAGGCTTCGGCCTCCGTTTTTTATTGTCCAGGTTTCACAAAACTGAAATACATGGTCTATAACTTCCTGATAACAAAACCTTAGCGAGTTCGCATAACACCGTTTCAGGGGAATGAACGACCATGGCACTGCGCAAGACACGGATATCAGCACTGGCCACCCTGCTGGCCGCAACCACAGCTTCCGGCAACTTGTTGGCGGAAGAACTTCGCCTGATTACCTGGGGTGGCTACGCCCCGGATGAGGTGGTCGCCCAGTTCGAGGAAGAAACCGGAATTGATGTAAAGATCACCTTGTCCAACAACGAGGACATGATCTCCAAGCTTCGGGCCACCGGTGGCGCCGGTTTTGATCTGGCCCAGCCGAGCCAGGATCGCATCGTGGGTGTACAGCGCCAGTTCAACATCTACAAGCCCATTGATTACAGCCGCATCAATACCGGCCAGTTGCAGGCGTCGATGGTGAAGGCGACTCAGGAGTCGACGGCTCTGGATGGTCAATCTTACGGTGTGCCCTCGGTCTGGGGTACCAGTGGCCTGATTGTGCACAGTTCCGTCGCGGACACCGTTACCGATTACACCGACCTGTGTGACCCGGCAGTGGCTGGCAAAGTGAGTTACCGCCTGAAGCGGCCGACGCTGATCGGCTTTGCCTTCGCCATGGGCATGGATCCATTTGCGGCCTATGAAGACCGGGACGAGTACCAGTCCATCCTGGCGAAAGTGGAAGACAAACTGATCGACTGCAAAGACAACGTGAAAACCTACTGGACCGGTGGCGACCAACTGCTGTCGCTGCTTCGTACCGGAGAAGTGACCGCTGCCATGGCCTGGGATGCCGGCGGCTGGAAGCTGAATGCGGAGAACCCGGACATCCGCTTTGTGGCGCCGGAATCCGGAGCCCTGGGCTGGATTGATACCTTTGCTATCCCGCGCCGCAGCGAAAACGAAGAAGCCGCTTACAAGTGGATCAACTTCGTGATGCAGCCGGAAATTGCGGCCAAAATCACCAATGCCTCCGGCAACTTCACGGCCTCCAAAGGCGCCGATGAGTTTGTGAACGCTGAGCTGCGGGACGCCTATCGCCTGAGCTTCGATGAAGAAGCCATCAACAACATCAAATGGTATCCGCCGGTACCACCGGGGCTGGAAGCCATGGAAGGGCAGGTGCTGGATCGCGTCCAGGCGGCGAACTGATCCTTATGGCAACAGAGTCTGACCTGTCCTGCAGCGGACTGGTCCGCCGCTTTGGAAACAACACGGCGGTGGACCATGTGTCGCTGGATGTTCCTGCGGGTACCTTCTTCTCCATTCTGGGGCCGTCGGGGTGTGGCAAGACCACCCTGCTGCGGCTGCTGGCAGGCTTCGACAAGCCGGATGAAGGGGATATCTTCATTCGCGGCCAGCGCATGAATGAGGTGCCCCCCAACAAGCGCCCGGTGAACATGGTGTTTCAGCACCTGGCGCTGTTCCCCGCCATGTCCGTCGGTGACAACATTGGCTATGGCCTGAAGCGCAAGAAGGTGCCGGCGGCCGAGCGCCGCAAGCGGATTGCACGGGTGCTGGAACAGGTGGGGCTGCCGGAACTGGAAAATCGCAATCCCCAGGAATTGTCGGGTGGCCAGCGCCAGCGCGTGGCCCTGGCCCGCTGCCTGGTGCTCGAACCCACCTTGTTGTTGCTGGATGAGCCTCTCGGGGCCCTGGATCTGAAACTGCGGGAGCAGATGAAGATCGAGCTCAAGCACCTGCAAAAGCAATTTGGCACCACCTTTGTGTACATCACCCATGACCAGTCCGAAGCCATGGTGATGTCAGATCAGGTGGCGGTGATGAAAAATGGCCGCTTCGAGCAGGTGGCGCCGCCGGAGGAGCTTTACCGGCATCCGGCAACCCCGTTTGTCGCGGGGTTTGTCGGCGACAACAATCGCCTGGCGGGGACGGTGGTGTCCGTGGCCGATGATGTGGCGGCTGTTCGTCTGAGCGATGGTGCGGTGGTACGCGGTCGGGTTGCGTCGGCGGGCCTGGCACCCGGTGCCCAGGCAGAACTGTATATTCGGCCGGAATCATTGTCGTTTTCGCAAACGGCTGCGGTCGCGGGTTCCTCCTCACTGCAGACCCGAGTCCGGACCACGCTGTTTGATGGCGCCAACAGCCGGGTTGAAGTCGAAAGCAATGGCCAGGCACTATTTGCACGACTCCCCCAGGACGGCTCGGCGCCGGCGCTGACGCAGGACGGCCACCTTGAGCTGTCGTGGGATCCGGACCTGGCCCGGGTATTTGGAGCTGCGCACCAGTGAATAGCTCGGTTAGCCGTTTCTCGCTGTGGCTGTTACTGGCGCCTTTCCTGCTCTGGATAGTGCTATTGGTGCTGGTGCCCCATCTGCAGATGTTGCGGGTGTCGTTCCAGGTACGGGAAAGCTGGGATACCCTGGCCTGGGGGCTGGAGCAGTACCAGAATTTCTTCAGTGAGTCCTACTACTGGCGTACCTTCGTGCGTACCGGGCTCATGTCCCTGTTCACCACCTTCCTCACCCTGCTGATTGCCTTTCCCATTGCCTGGTACATTGCCCGCCTGGCTCGGGGGAGGAGCAAGGGTATTCTGTTCCTGGCTTGCCTGATCCCGTTCTGGGCCAGCGAGTTGGTGCGTACCTACGGCTGGATGATCCTGTTGCGGGAGAGCGGCCTGTTCAGTTCCTGGCTGCAGGCGCTGGGCTGGGTGGATGGCCCGGTGGAGATGCTCTACAACGATGTCGCGGTGATCATCGGCCTGGTCTACAACGGCCTGCTGTTTATGGTGGTGCCGCTGGTGACCACGCTCGACGGCATGGACGAGAACCTGGTCGAGGCCGGCTACGATCTCGGCGGCGGCCACGGTACCGTGCTGCGGGAGGTGGTGATTCCCTGGGCCATGCCGGGCATTGTCTCCGGCTGTATTGTGGTGTTCATGCTCACCCTGGGCAGTTACCTCACGCCGATTCTGATGGGGGGCAAAGACAGTGCCTGGTTTACCCAGCAGATTTTCACCCAGTTCATCACCCGGTTTAACTGGGAGCAGGGGGCGGCTTTGGGGGTCTTGCTACTGGTATTGTCGTCGCTGCTGGTCTGGCTGGGCCTGAAGCTGACCGGGCAATCCCTGCGCAAGGTTATGGGGTGATGTCATGATCCGTTCTGTACCTCGGTCCCGGTTGTTTGATGCCCTTTACCTGAGCTATCTGTTGGCCTTTTTCCTGTATCTTGCGTTGCCTTTGCTGGTGACGGCCGTGTTCGCATTCAACGACTCTCCGTTCCCGTCATTACCCTGGCAGGGCTTTACCCTGGACTGGTATCTGGCCGACGGCACCGACGGGCGTACCGGGCTTTTTCATGACGACGGCTTGCTCAGTGCGCTCTGGGTCAGTACCAAAATCGCGTTCTGGGTGACGTTGGTCAGTGTGGGGCTTGGCTGCGTGAATGCGGTATTGTTCGAGCGGGTGGAGTTTCGCGGCAAGGAGCTGCTGTATCTGTTGATGCTGCTGCCGCTGGTGATTCCGGGCGTGATTCTCGGGGTGTCCATTCTGGTGTTCTACAGTGGCATGGCCAACGATGTCTCCCGCTTGTGGGGTATCGAGCTGGACTTGTTCCGGCCGGGGCTGACATTGGTGGTGATGGGGCAGGTCACCTTCATTACCACCCTGGCTACTCTGGTGATTGCGGCCAGGCTGCGCAAATTCGACCGACAGCTGGAAGAGGCTGCCCTCAATCTGGGTGCCACGCCGGTTGTGGCGTGGTTCACGGTTACCCTGCCGTGGCTGCTTCCCTCCATCCTCGGGGCCGCGGCAATGGCGTTTTTGATGTCCTTCGAAAACTTCAATACCACGGTCATGCTCACAGGGAGTGATACACCCTTGACGGTCGCGCTGTTCAATCGTCTGCGCGAAGGCTCCACGCCGGTACTTAACGCGGTGGCGTTCTTTCTCATGGCCGTATCGGCGCTCCTCGCTTTGTTCACGCTCAGGCAAAATAGGTGAGAAAGTTCAGCAATTGCCGGTAAGGGTTTATACTTACCCTATCATTTGATGAGGCAGGGTCCGTTTTGCGCGCTTCCCCCTACCAGGCTGTCGTTCTGATCGCGCTCGTCGTTTTTGGGGTGTGGCCGGCATCGTCTGCAAACGCGGCTATGCAGCCGATTAGCGAAGGCTGGGAGTATCGTTGGGGAGACTCTCCTTGGCTAGAGGACGGTCGCCCGCTCTGGATCGTTGAGAGGGCCCCCGATCAATGGCACAGCATCGGCTTTCCTTCCAACCCGCCGAACCGAAATGGGCGTGAACACGCCTGGTTCAGGGTCCAGTTGCCTGAGGGCAACTGGTATCAGCCCGTTCTCTATATTTACAGTGTCGATATTATTGTTCAGGTCTGGTTCCGGGACGAAGTTCTCTACCAATACGGAACCTTCGATCAGGATGGCCGGGGACGATTTGAGGGTTGGCCCTGGCACGAAATTCCGTTGCCGGATGATTATCAGGGAGAGACCATCTATTTTCGGGTGTTCTCGAATTACACGGACATCGGACTGTGGGGCGAAGTGGCGGTTACGGATCACCCTGATCTGACCCTTTACATTCTGAGTGCGTCGGCCGAAGAATTGGTGATTTCGGCGTTGTCGGCGCTTATCGCTTTTCTTGCTTTGGTGTTTGCCCTGATCCAGCGGACGCAGAGAAACCTGGCTGCGGTAGCTCTCTTTTCTCTCCTCGTCTCGCTGATGCTGTTGGCGGAGAGTCAGGCCAGTTTGTTGCTGCTATACCGGCCCTTGTTCTGGGATTATCTCGCAGCAGCATCCTATTACCTGATCCCTGTGGCTTTGACGTTGCTGCTGGCGCTTTGGCTGGGACGTCAGTCCTCGGCACTGATTCGCGGACTCATGTGGTTTCATCTGGTGTTTGCCTTCGGGGCTATCGGGCTTGCCCTTGCCGGCATTGTGGATCTCTCTTCAACCTTCCCGGTGTTCGACTCGGTACTGGTCGTCTCACTGGTTTTACTCGTTGCCGTTGTGTCCCGGCGATTTGCAGGCCTATACCGGGAACAGCAGGTTCTGCTCATCGCCTGTGGTCTGTTTGCCGGGCTCCTGATCGTCGATATGGGGGTGGCTCATGGCTTTATTCCCTGGACCAGGGTGCCGGTGAGTTGGGGGGCCTTGGGTTTCTCGCTTGCCGTGGTCAGCATTTCTGTCTGGCATTTCGGACGAACCCAGAAAGAACTGCAGCAACTGACGGTTCGGTTGGAGCAGAAAGTCCAGGAGCGTACGGCCAGGGCAGAGGCATTGGCTGAGCGGGAAGTAGCCCGGGCAAGGTTACTGGCTCTTGAGAGTAAAAAAAGTCAGAAGCTCGCGGACGTGATTGCAGCCTTGCAGGACTGCGCCGACGTTGAGGAGGCGTTTGAGCCCCTGAAGCGCGCCATGCCGGAACTCTATCTACCCATGGCGGGCTGTTTCTATCGCCGTGACGCCGGCGGTACATTTGAGAAATTGGTTGCCTGGGGACCGGCGCCTGAGGAAAGCTTTGCAACATCACTTGATGCCCGCCTGACCGAACTGACCGAAACTACGCTTCCCGTGCGTAAGAACGCCGTACCGGCTCGTCTGTGTTTTTTCCTGAGGATAGAGTCAGCACGCTCTGATAGCAGTCCAGAGGGAGTGCTATTGCTGGATCGTCCGGAACTGCCTGAGGCCGTCAGGGATTACGGTATTGCACGGCTCATTGCCTGGGTCTTTCAGTCGGTGGAAAAAATCGGCATAACGCTTTCCGGGCTGACCCTGAGAGCCGAACTGCAGCGCTTTTCCTACGAGGACAGCCTGACGGGGCTGAAGAACCGCCGGTATTTTGATGAACTCTACCGTCACGAGGGAGAAGTGTCTGCGCGCTCTGCTCGCCCGCTCTGTCTGTTAATTTTTGATATTGACCACTTCAAGCAGTTCAACGATTGTCATGGTCACGAGGCGGGGGATCAGGCGTTGAGAATGATGGGCGAGGTCCTGGCTCTGTGTTTTCGCGGCAGCGACACTGTCTGTCGTTATGGCGGCGAGGAGTTTGCGGTACTGATGCCCGGCGCCTCGTTGGAGGAAGCCCGGCAGCGGGCCGAACAGCTCAGGACAAGGATTGCAGCAGACCCCGTCATTCACCGGGGGCACAGTCTGGGTCGGCTAACGATTTCCGCAGGCATTGCCTGCTGGCCGGAAAACTGCGCTGAGTATGACGAGCTGTTCCGGGCCGCCGACAAGGCGCTCTATCAGGCCAAGGAAGCGGGCCGCAACCGAGTAGTTGCGGCCACGCTCTGACATCAATGCCAGATATTGCTGTCGATCTTTTCGTGCAGCTCAGGATAGTCCTTGGACTTGAAGTGCGGCACCAGGCCTTCCTTGCGCTGAGCCAGGTAGTCTTTGGTCAGTTTCACAACCGTGCCGGACAACAGAACGATAGCAATCAGGTTGATGGTGGCCATCAGCCCCATGGATGCGTCCGCCGCATTGAATACCGTGACCACCGCTTCGTAGCCACCCCAGATCACCATGCCCAGCGCAGCGAGCCGCAACAGGGTCAAGCCCAGAGTGTTGCCGCCGCGCAGGTAGATCAAAGCGTTCTCGGCGTAGGTGTAGTTGGCGACAATGGATGTGAAGGCGAAGAACAGAATCGCGATGGCGATAAAGTAGCCCCCGAACTCACCCAGGTGTACTTCCATGGCCTGTTGGGTCAACTGGGTGCCGGTCACACCGGAACCCGGCTCCAGAACGCCTGCCAACAGGATCATCACGGCCGTCGCCGTACAGACAATGATGGTATCGATAAAGACACCGAATGCCTGAACCAGACCCTGTGAAGAGGGATGGTGCGGAGCCGGGGTTGCGGTCGCGGCAATGTTGGGTGCCGAGCCCATACCGGCTTCGTTGGAGAACAGGCCGCGTTTGATGCCATTCAGCATGGCAGCGGTAATGGAGCCTGCCGCGCCGCCGGCGGCCTCTTCCAGGCCAAAGGCACTTTTTACGATCAGCGCCAGAATGCCCGGGACTTCGGTAATGTTCATGGCCATCACGCCCAGCGCCAGGAGTACGTAGGCGCCGGCCATGAACGGCACGACAAACTCAGCGAAGCGAACGATCTTGCGCAGACCGCCAAAGATGACAATGCCGGCAAAAGCCGCGATGACCACGCCGACACCCAGCTTGGGCACACCAAAGGCGCCCTGCATGGCATCGGCAATGGAGTTGGCCTGTACGGCGTTGAAAACCAGGCCGAAGGAGATAATCAGGCAGACCGCGAAAATGGCCGCAGCCCAGGGCGCTTTCAGGCCTTTGGCAATGTAAACCGCCGGGCCTCCCCGGTACTGGCCCTTGCCGTCGCGAACCTTGTACAGCTGGGCCAGAGTGCTTTCCGCATAACCGGTGGCCATACCGACGAGGGCTACCATCCACATCCAGAAAATGGCACCGGCACCGCCCAGGTACAGGGCAACCGCAACCCCGGCAAGGTTACCGGTACCCACCCGGGAGGCCAGGCTGGTACACAGGGCCTGGAACGGAGAAATCCCGTGTACATCGCTTTCCCGGGAGCCACGGATGGCGCGGACCATTTCGCCGAAATTGACGAACTGAAGGAAGCCCAGACGGATGGTAAAGAAGACACCTACGGCAAGCAGGCCATAGACGAGGACATAGCCCCAGAGGATCGAGTTGAGAAAATCAACAATTGCAGTCATGGCTAGACGCCTTGTGATTTGTGAATGAGAAGTAATCCGAGGCGAGGCAGTCTAGCACGGTGAAAAATCAAGCAGACTGCGGAAATCCGTGATTGCCGGACAGCAAGGAATATGCTGTCCAGCGGGGAGGGTTTCGCCGGTTCAGACCACCAGCACCGGGCACTTGGCCTGGGAGGCAACCCGGTGCGAGACGCTGCCCAGAAAGGTGCCGTCCTTGTCGCTGTTGGTGCCCTTGGTGCCCACTACAATCAGGTCGGCCTCCTTGTCCTGGGCAAATTTCACAATCACCTTCGAGGGCCGGCCGGCTTTGACGAAACCGCGTACCTTGGTGGCGCCATGCTCCTTGGCCAGCTCCTTGGCGTGGTTCACTACGCCTTTGGCATACTCAGACAGCACCTTGTCCGGGATGTCCATGTCGTCGGGCCTTCCGATAGACAACGACGCCTCAAACAGGCTGTGATGCTTGTACACACAGAGGATGTAGATCTCGGCGTCCGGGATCAGTTTCTGCAGTTCAATGGCTTTATCCAGTGCCTTGAGTGAGGTTTTGGAACCATCCACAGCGGCCAGAATCCGTTTAAACATGTTGTTCTCCTTTGATCAGTGGCTGTGGATCTAGTCCCTGAACGCGATGTCACGCAGGAACAGGGCAATATCCGGGAAGGCGATGATCAGGCCGGCAGCCGCCACCAGCATGAAAATGAACGGAGGCGTACCCCGGATAACTTCCATGTAGGGCCGTTTGAAGATGGCAATGGCGGTGAAAATGTCGCAGCCAAAGGGTGGCGTGGCAGAGCCGATGGCCACCTGCAGGGTAATCAGCACACCGACAAGCACCGGATCCAGCCCGGTGGCCTGAATGGCGGGCGCAAAGATCGGTGTCAGCACCAGGATAACCACGATGGGATCGACGAACATACAGGCGATGAAGAAGGCCACACAGATGGCAATCAGCACGCCCACAGGCCCGGCCTCGTTGACGCCCACCGCTTCCAGGATGGCCTGGGGAATCTGGGCAAAGGAAATGATCCAGGAGAAGCCATTACCCACGGCCACCAGAATGAACACCACAGCCGTGATCAGCCCGGTGGATTTGGCAATCTTGTAAATGTCGTTCAGTTTCAGCGACCGGAAGACCACAAATTCCAGCAGGAAGGCGTAGAGCACGCAGACTGCCGCTGCCTCGGTGGGACTGAAAATACCACCGTAGATACCACCGACAATGATCACCGGGAACATCAGGGGCCAGGAAGCATCCCTGACTGACATCGCCCGTTCTTTCCAGCTGGCCTTGGCTTCAGTCGGAACATCGTTCTTGTAGGCGTAGATCAGGCAGTAGATCGAGAACATGAACAAAATCAGGATGCCCGGGCCGATGCCCGCAATGAACAGTTCGGCAATGGAGGTTTCCGAGATGACCCCGTAGATGATCATGCCGATGCTGGGAGGGATCAGGAAGGCGATATCACTGGCGTTGATAATCAGAGCCAGCGTGAACGGATCGGAGTAGCCAGCCTTGAGCATTTTCGGGCGCAGCGGTGAGCCCACTGCGACCACGGTGGCCTGGGTTGAGCCAGACACCGCCCCGAACAGGGTGCATGAGGTGGCGGTACTGATGGCGAGGCCACCTTTGATGTGGCCGATAAAGGCCATGACCATATTGATCAGGCGGTCCGCAGACTGGCCCCGGGTCATGATATCGGCCGCCAGAATGAACATGGGTACCGCAATCAACGACGCTGGCCGGATGCCTCCCATCATCTGCTGGATGAATGTGCCCATCTGCCCGAAGCCATCGAACATCATAACGAAGCCGATGACGGCAGCAGTGGTTAGCGGAATCATCATCGGGAAGCCCAGAAGCAGCAGCCCGATCATGACGATCATCATAATAGTTGCCATGGTGTGTCTTTCCTTAACCTATGGGTTCACGCTGCTTCAGACTTCGGTTTCGGTATCGGCGTAGCCGTCCACCACACCCGTCGACAGGTACACGTCTTTGGTAGTGAAGTTCTTGATGGCGGTCAGCAGGTACTGGATGCCGGTAATGGCGAAACCGACAGGGGCCCAGATGTAAATCCACCAGATCTCAAAACCAAGCGCTGGCAAAATCCGACCTCGGCTGTACAGGGTCTGGATATACTCGAAGGAGTGATAGCACAGGAAAAACATGACCACGGAGGTAAACAGGGCGATGATGATCATCAGTACCTTGCGGCCCTTGGTCGGGAAGGCATCGTACATGGCGGACATGCGGATATGGCGGCCGTGCCGGGCGGCGTAGCCAATGCCGGCAAAGGTAATCAGAATGATCAGAATCCGGTTGATTTCACCGGAGAAAAACAGGCCCTCGCTGAACACGAAACGGGCAATAACATTGGCGCAGGTGTTTACCGCCATCAGAATCACGCCAGCGGCGAGCATGACGGCTTCGATTTTTGAAATCCAGACGTCAATCGTGCCCAGAAAGCCAGGCAAGCCGGACTCATAGTGACCGGTATCGTCTTCGATCTCCGGGGAATTCTCGGACATGGATTCTGCTCCAGAACATGTCGCTCCCGGCGGGAAGAATCCCCGGCGGGGCGGGGTTAAAGCTGGGTTGCCACCCGCCGGAGCGGGGGCAACCGTTTGGCGAGGTTCAGTCGTTCTGAACTTCTTTCAGATCTTCCTTGAACTGCTCCAGCAGCTCTTTACCACGCTCACCGGTCATTTCGATGAACTTCTCTTCCACCTGTGGCGCGCGGGCCTTGAAGGCTTCAATCTGTTCGTCAGTCAGACGGGTCACGGTAACTTCGTCGCTGTTGGACTGGATCTTTTCCAGGGCCTCGTCCGCCAGACCATCGATGTGTACGATGATTTCCTCGAAGGCGTAATCCGCGGCATCCTGAACCAGCTTCTTGTCTTCATCAGACAGGCCTTCGTAGAAGTTCTGGTTCGCCATCATGGCGGTGGTGAACCAGCCGTGGCCGGTGAATACCAGGTTCGGGGAAACCTCATACAGACCACCTGACTCAATCCAGAAAATCGGGTTCTCCTGACCCTGGATCATGTTGGTCTGCAACGCACCGTATACTTCACCCCATGGCAGCGGGGTTGGGGTAGCACCAAACGCAGAGTAGGTCTCGGACAGAAGCGGGTTGGTCATTACCCGGATCTTCTTGTTGTTGAAGTCTTCAGGAGAGGTCACCGGCTCATCAACGGTCACTACCATTTCCCCTTCCGGGTACATCTTCAGCAGCTCAAGACCTTTTTCAGAATACAGCTCCGGGAAGTCCTCATTGATGGCCTCGCTCTCGCGGAAGAACTCGATCACGGTATCCATGTCGGTGGGCATGAGGTACGGGATAAAGAAGATCTGCGCTTCCGGGATCAGAGAGCCGGTAAAGCCAGGAGACTGGTTTACAAAGTTCAGGATACCGGCCTGGGTTTGTTCCATGATGTCGTCAGACTCACCCAGCTCACCGAAACGGTAAATCTGCAGGGTGTGGTCGGAATTCTCTTCAATGTATTCCTTGAACTTGTACGCGAATACGTCCTGAACGTCGCCTTCGTATTCTTCATGGGCGTAGCGCCAGTTGGCGGCATTCACGGCATTTGCCGCGGTCAGGCCGGCAAATGCCAGCGCTGAAATACCAGCCAGTTTCCTGAATTTACTTGTGCTGCTCATCGGGTTGTCTCCGCTCGTTATTTTACGTTAATCCATTGTTACATTATTAAAGACTGGCAAATCAAAGCGGTTTTCGCAAGGAAACGGGGGAAATAAGCTGCACGCAAATAGCCGATTAAGCCAAATTGCAAGTGCATGAATTCAGGATGGATTCGGGTTTTCAACACACAGGAACAGGAACCTTCTGAACTCCTCTGCCACCCGCTGGACACTGTTTTCCAGCCGATGTCCGTCGGGTAGGACCAGGGCTTCAATCTGCTGCCTCCGGGCCAGCTCCAGAACCGGCATTACCGGTACCACATCGTCGTTCCAGCCGTGGATAATGCGAGCGTGGTGGGCGCCAATCACCGGGTTGGACTCCGGATAATCCGGTAGCGCCAGTGCCGGTGCCAGCATAAAGCAGCCCCTGACCGGAGCCTGTTCGCTGGTCCGGGCGCAGACCCAGCCGCCCATGCTGGAGCCTGCCAGGATGGTCTGTTCGGGCCTTGCACCGACAGATGCCATGGCGTGGCGCATCTGCTCCAGGCGTTCGGCAGGATCTTTGGTGCTGCGATGATCCACCGCCTCGGCATAAACGCCTGAAAACGTTTCAGCCACCGTTTTCAGGGCCTGGATCTTGGTACTGCCGGGGCCACTTTCCAGACCGTGGGAGAGAAAAACATAGAATGCCGGTTGAGCCATGATCAGGTTCTGCCTAGTTGATGGTTGCGTCGGAGTCGGTTCGCGGGGAACGGGTTTCGGCCAGGATATCCAGGGCCTGTCGGCGTTTGTCCGGGTCGTGGATATCAATGGTGAACATCAGTTCGTCCACCTGAATGTCGGTCAGCAGGTCGTCGAGTTGCCGGCGCAGGTCTTCACTGTTGCCCATGATCTGCAGTTTCAGGAAGTCCCGCACACCGGCCTCCTCGGCCGGATTCCAGAGTCCGTCCATGGATTCGACCGGCGGTCGCATCCACAGGGGCTGCCCGCGAAACAGGGCCAGAATGCGCTGGTAGCTGGTGGTGGCCAGATGCCGCGCTTCGTCCTTTGAGGCCGCCGGGATAGCGGGAATGGCCAGCATGGCATAGGGCTGTCGCAGCTGTTCTGAGGGCTCGAAGTTCTCGCGATAGACCTTCAGGGCTTCCCGGTAGAGACGCGGTGCGAAGTGGCCGGCGAAGGCATAAGGAAGGCCCCGCATCGCCGCCAGTTGCGCGCTGTAAAGGCTGGAGCCCAGCAGCCAGATGGGAACATTGGTGCCAGCACCGGGAATGGCTTTCACCGGCTGGCCCGGTTGCAGCGGCCCCAGCAGGTTCTGCAGACGGGCTACGTCTTCCGGGAATTGCTCGGCGCCCAGACCATCCCGTCGCAGGGCCCGGGCGGTGACCGGATCGGTACCCGGTGCGCGGCCAAGGCCGAGATCGATTCGGCCCGGATAGAGACATTCCAGGGTACCGAATTGCTCGGCAATCACCAGCGGTGGATGGTTCGGCAGCATGACACCGCCGGAGCCCACCCGGATACTCCCGGTTTTACCAGCGATGTGCCCCACCAATACCGAGGTGGCGGAACTGGAAATCCCTTCCATATTGTGGTGCTCGGCCAGCCAGAAACGCTTGAAGCCAAGTGCCTCCGCATGCTGGGCATAACGCACGCTGTTGGCCAGTGTCGTCGCCACGGAGTCGCCCTCGCGCACAGAGGCCAGTTCGAGCAGGGAGTAATCGGGTGTTCTGGACATGGGGTTCCGGTACCTGTGAAGAAACAACGGTGTTCAGCGTTTCACAATGACGCCAGCGGACGGTTTCTTCAAGGGTAATGACAGGAGGGGCAGGAGCATCCGTTAGTGCCGGATGCTCCTGCAAGCACTCGTTACGGTGCTGACGTGTACATCTGAGTGGAGTACTCGCCCTGGACGGGCTTGCTGAGGGTTACCTCTTCCTTGACGTAATCGACGAAGGATTGGGCATAGTCCAGAAAGGTATCCGTGGCTCGGCCATCCTCGCTGACGGTTCCGAAGGTCAGGTAGCCGTCACGGCCAGCCGCGGTGAAGCTGTTGGTGACGACGTTCAGGGTTTCAGCGTCGGTCAGAGCGCGCCAGGTGGTTTCACTCCGGGGCCGAACTTCGATGTCGTAAAGGCGTTCGCCAGCAGGCCTGGTCATGTCGACGGTCCAGCGCAGACCGGCGGCATAGGGGTAGGCACCCGTGGAGCCGCCTTCAACGTGGGCGAAATCCACTGCTTCATTCAGCACCTGTCTGATTTCTGCTCCGGTCATGGTCAGATCGGTAAGGGTATTGGCAAACGGCAGCAGGTTGTAGGCATCACCAATGGTGATATCGCCGGCCAGAATGTCGGTGCGAACGCCGCCGGCGTTCTGGATCGAAACATCGGCATTCTTGCTCTGGAACAGGAAGGCCTGAGCCACCAGGTTCGGGATATCCCCCCCCCGGTTCGGGTCTTCGTTGGCGCAGGTGTCATCGCCGTATGGCCGGCCGGGAATTCGGGCCAGGCACAGGTCCTCGGATGCGGTACCGATGACCTGATTGCGGAAGCTGTCCAACTGGTTGGCGTACGTGGCCAGGGTTTGAGCGCCGGTCGGGTCGTCCGTCACAAGGCTGAGTTGCGGGTCCGCCTCGATGGCTGCCCGAATGGCGGCCAGTTCCTCGCCTTGGGGTTGGTAGCCATCGTCGGTGCCGTCATCACGGATGATGGGGTTGCCCAGGAGCAGGTGTGGCGTTCCGGAGCAGGAGGAAACAGTGCCATTGTTCTCCCAGGTCACGCTGAGTTCACCCAGCACACGCGAATACTGCCAGGCCTGGGCCACGCACACTTTGTCGCCGTCGGCATTGGTCACTTCGGTGGGGTAGGGGCCTGAGGCGCTCAGGCCGTAGGCGTCAAAGGTGCCAAGCAGGGTGTGGGAATCTCCGCCGATAATGACATCCACTCCAGACAGGCGCTCGGCCAGCGCCAGATCGTTGGCATACTGGTAGTGGGTCAGCAGGATGATCTTGTCGATGCCCTGGTCGTTCAGCTCATCAATCATGGCCTGGGCGGTTTCGGTTTCGTCCAGAAACTCAGTGCTTGCCATTGGGCTTGAGCTGTTGCGGGTTTTGTTGGCGATGTCGATGCCGATGATGGCCAACTGCTGGCCATCAATGTTCTTGATGGTGTATGGCTGAATGTAATCGTCCTGGGCCACCGGGGCCAATGGGGTGCCGATGGCCGGTTTGACGTTGGCCGCGAGAACCGCCGTGTTACAGCTGCCTGCCGCCAGGTAGTCGAGGAATTTCACCAGCCCTTCGTCACCACGATCAAACTCGTGATTACCCAGTGCAAAGGCATCAAAACACACCTGGTTCATCAGCTCGGCATCGGCCTCACCTTCGAAGGAGGTGAAGTACAGGGTGCCGGTCATGGCATCTCCGGCATGCAGTTTCAGCACGTTGTCCAGTTCGGCGGTTCGTTCGTTGATCTTGGCGATCACCCGGGGGAAGCCGCCGGCGCTGAATTCGGTTTCTTCACCAGCGATATCCAGGGACTGTGAGCCCGCTTCCAGATGGGAGTGGTGGTCGTTGATATGCAAGATGTTAACGGTAAAGCGCTCGGTTTCCGTTGCGGGCGCGTCGTCGTTATCACTGTTACAGCCGGTCAGGGCAATCAGCGGGATTGCCAGCCAGAGTCCTTGTCGAATCATTACTCTATCTCCGTTGTGGGGGTTAGCGGCTGGTCAGCACGCGAATCAGGGCGATCAGGTCGTAATGGTTAATGCGCCCGTCACCGTCAATGTCGTAAGCCGGAGCTGTGGCTTTCCCGAACAGCATCGCCAGCACCAGGCGGGACAGGTCCCGGCCGTTAACGCGGCCATCGCCGTTCAGGTCGGCGCGGTCTGCGGGGGTTCTGGTATCGAGATTCAGGGCAACGATCACAGGGTCATGGTCAGAGGCCCGGTAAGCGTCCGGTGCGTAGAAGCTGGCCTGCTGCTCCGGGGTCTTGAACTCGGTGTTGTAGTCCAGGGCGCGGGGCTCGTCGGCATTGATCGGCCAGACGGTGGTGTCGGCAATTTTGCCGGCCAGGGAGGTATTGGCCAAAGCGTGGTCCAGATAGCCGGCCTGGCCATAGAACACGTAGGAATACGCCTGCTCGCCAACGTAGGTCGCCAGCAGATCGGTATAGCCGGCACTGGCCAGAGCGCGAATGGGGTCTTCTTGCGCGTAGGCGTTGAGGTCGCCGATGATTAACACATCCGGTTCGCCGGTTCCGGTGGCATCGTCTGCCAGCCAGGATGCCAGCGCCTGGGCGGCCTGGGTCCGTACTGGATTCCAGCAGCCCTGACCATCGTTCTGGTCAGCGTTGCTGCCTTCGGCACTGCCGCAGCCTTTGGACTTGAAGTGGTTGACGGCAATGGTGACGCCATCGTCTGAATCCTTCAGCCGGAAGGTCTGTGCCAGGGGCTGGCGGTTCAACTGATCAAAAGGAGCCGCGCTCAGAGTGGCGGCGGTGCCAACGATCTCGACACGGTCGGCGCGGTACAGCAGGCCAACGGCAATGTCATCATTACCCAGTTGTGCCAGGCCGGGGTCGACCCACTGCCATTCGGAACCCAGGGCCCCGGCCAGATCGGCAATGGCACTGGTCTGGCCGTAGCCGTCATTCTCGATTTCCATCAGGCCGATGATGTCGGCATCAAGGGCGACCAGGGCACTGACCAGCTTCTCGGTCTGGCGGGCCAGTTCTTCCGGGTTGTCTGCGCCCCGCGCCGTCGGGAATCCGCCACCCATGCCGTCACCGTTGAAGAAGTTCAGCACGTTGAAAGAAGCCACCACCAGGTTACCGCGATCCTCAAGGCCGGGCTCGGTTACACGTGCATTTGCCTGGCTGAAGGACGGGCTCGCGGTCGGCTGGAGACGCCATTCCGAAAAACGGTAGTCGAGAACGCCGGCAAGATCCTGAACGGTGTCGCCAGCGCGCACGGTCTGGCTGGCGCTCAGTTGCGGTGTCGGGTAGGGCACGATGGCCGGGTTCTGGCGGTTACTGGCGTCGTCCAGGATAATCCGGTCCAGCGCATTCAGATCAGCCACCAGTGCGGCATCCGCTCCGGGCTCAGCGATACTGGTGGGGATAAAGTGGCGACCGCTCCCGAGGGTCAGGCTGCCGTAACGGCCCAGGTCGTAGTTGTCGTTCACCACAAGAGGCGCGCTGAATTGTACCCGCATGGCTTCAAAGGCTTCCGGAGCAGTGGCATCGGCCCAGGGCAGGGAGATCTGCGCCGCCGGTGGAAGCTCCGCTTTACCACAGTTTTCGGTACCGCTCAGGTTGGTCAATTCGGTCAGGCCGTCGTATTCGGTCACTTCACCGGCAAGCCGCAGGCGCTGGCCGGGCTCGGCGTTCAGAGTTGGCGCATAGACAAACAGGCCTTCGGAGGTGGCAGGGTTGTCGTCGCGGTCTGAGTCTTCTTCCTCCACAAAGACGCCGCCAAGGCCATCGTTGGTGTTGAAGGCGGCCGTAACTACGGCTTCGATCACCACGTGCTGGCCGGCAACCGGGCTGATATCGCCTTCGCCCTGAATGTCCGAAATGCGGGTGGCGGGAGCACCACAGGTCAGATCCGGCGCAGTCGGTGGCAGGTCCGGGTTATCGTCATCGTTGCCGGCGACGCCGAGATCGTCGAAGCTGTTCTGGGGAAAGCCGTCAAAGACTGTGGCCGGGTCGTAATCATCGTAGGCATCGGTATCGGCCAGGGTGCCTGCACGGCGGCGCAGAGTGCGATCCTGAGTGCGGGTATCCCCGGAGCCCCAGTAGCTGCCGGGGTCTGTGCCGACCTGGCCGATACTGTCGGCAACCGTGCCGCCGTTCAGGAGCAGGACAGCGTCATCACCGTTGAACAGCCCGGCTCCGGTGGTTTGATCCGCCACAGCGAGAATGGCCGGGTCAGCAGCGCTATGCGCGAAAACGAAGTTGCTGCCCGGAGCAATCGAACCCTTCAGGTTGAAGGTTTGCCCGGGGGTGGCGCTGCCGTTGAAGAAAACCTGCAGCTCCCAGGGGGCAAGATCCACCACCGCGTTGCCGGTGTTGAGCAGTTCAATGGCTTTGTTGTTGCTGGAGCCTTCGACATACTCGCTGATGACCAGCGATGCCTGTGTTGTCGATGCCAGAAGGCCGCCGATGGCGGCTGCCAGCAGCGTTGGTTTCATCGTCATGGTACTGTCCTTGTTTCGGTTATGTTGTGTGTTTTGACACCACAATCTGACCGTGCTGTGTGACGATGACATGAGAGTTTTGTGAAGGATGCTTTGCCGGTTTGTGTCAATGTGGACAACGCGCCTGAGCAGTTTGGTAATCCAGTGCGTATACAGGGGATGTGTCGACAGGAGGGCCGATGATGCGTTGGACAGTCTTGAAGTGTGTGAGTGTGCTTTTACTGTTAGGGTTGACGGTGCCTGCCGTTGCCCGGGATTGCCCGGATTTCCTGGACCACGAGCAGCGCAAGCTGCACTCCCGGGATTCGGTGAATCTGTGCGAAGTGGCTGCTGGCAAGCCGATGCTGGTGGTGAACACAGCCAGCCGTTGTGGTTATACCGGTCAGTTTGAAGGCCTGGAGGCCCTGCACCAGCGGTACAAGGATCGGGGGCTGACGGTCGTGGGATTTGCCAGTGATGACTTCCGGCAAGAGGCGGATTCCGAAGAAGAAGCCGCGAAGGTCTGTTTTGTGAACTTTGGTGTGAGTTTTACCATGATCGCGCCGAGCGCAGTGACCGGCGAGCAGGCCAATCCGGTGTTTCAGGAAATCAATCGCCAGAGCCAGCCGCCAAGCTGGAACTTCACCAAGTATGTGATCGATCGTGAGGGTAAGGTGGCAGCCCGTTTCCCGAGCCAGGTGCGTCCCGAAGATGCCCGGTTGATTCAGGCCCTGGAATCGGTTCTGTAATCCCCGGCCGGTTTGCGGATAGCAGTCTATTCTGAAGGCAAAGGTTGTTCACCGCTCCGGGTGTAGTATGCAGTGTTTGGAAAAGGATGCCCTATGGCAGAAGCCCTGTTTGAATCCGTACGAAGCCAGATAGCACAGAATCTCTCGGCTACCCTGGACGCTCTCGCGGGCGGACAGACCGATTGGGTGGCCCTGGCCGGGCATGTTCTCAGTCAACTGCTGATTTCGGTGATCTACCTCGGCATTCTGTTGCTGGTCTATGCCATTCTGATCAGCCTGATACGCCTTGTCGTCGGCAGCCGACGCAGCTCGAAGCCCTGGTTTGGTCAGTTGCGCACTGGCATCCGTTATCTGTTCGGGCTGGGCGGATTGCTGGTGATTATGGCGCAATTCGAGGCCTCGCCGGAGCTGTTGAAGGGCATGGCCAGGGCGGGCCTGATGGCGTTGGGCTTTTTTGTGGGCTGGCTGGCGATTGGTCGTCTGCTGCGGGAGACGATGAATCGCTACCGTCTGGAACCCTCTATCCGCCAATTGGTCGAGAATCTGTTCTCGGTGCTCACCGTTACCTTCGCGGCCGTTACGGTGCTGTCCCAGTTCGGTTTCGATGTGGTCTCCATCGTCGCGGGTCTGGGGATCGTGGGGATTGCCGTCGGGTTTGCGGCCCAGTCCACGCTGTCGAACTTTATTGCGGGTATTACGTTGCTGATTGAGCGCCCCTTCCGGATTGGCGATTGGGTCACCATCAACGGCCAGGATGGTAAGGTGGTGAAGATCGCCCTGCGGACCACCTGGCTGCGTACCCGGGACAATATCTTTACCATGATCCCGAACGATAACGTGGCGTCCTCGGAGATCATCAATTACAGCGCCGAAGGGGCGACGCGCCTGAACATTCCAGTTGGCATTGCCTACAAGGAGTCTGCCAGGGCAGCGCGGGACGTGATAATGCCGGTTCTGCTGGCGCACTCTGAAGTCTTGCAGGGGCCGGGTATGGAGCCGCGAGTGGTGGTCAAGACCCTGGGCAACTCTTCAGTCGATCTGGAGGTCAAGATCTGGATTACACCGGACAATCTGGAGGTTCAGCCCAGAATTATGGCTGATGTGCTTGAGAAGATTAAAGAGGCCCTGGACGAAGCGGACATTGAAATACCTTTCCCGCACCTGCAACTGTTCATAGATGATGCCAAAGGGCTTGCGCCGTTGGTACAACCGTTTTACCCAAGGTCGACGGAGCAAGGGAAAGGCCTGTCGGCGCCAGGAGACAATCATGAATGAGCCGTCCGGCTACTACGAAAGCAACACCACCCTGGCCCAGTATCTGGAGTTTCACTTCGGTGAAAGCTGGCATGGTGAAGCCAACTTCGCGAAAGAACTGGCCGATGCCGCGCTTGGAGCGCTGGATGGCCGCGCCACCTGCCGGGCGTTGGATATCGGTTGTGCGGTAGGACGTACCTCGCTGGAGCTGGCCCGCCAGTTTGACCATGTCGATGGGGTCGATTATTCCGAAACCTTTATCGGCAAATGCCGTGAGGTGGTGCGGGAGGGGGTTGCGCGGTATGCGCGGCCCGAAGAGGGCGAGCTGGTCAGCTACCAGGAGCGGTCACTGGCAGCCCTGGGTCTGACTGAGGCTGCCCGCCGCGTGGCGTTCCATCAGGGCGATGCCTGCAATCTCGGCGCTGATTACCGGGACTACGATCTGGTGCTGGCCGGCAACCTGATTGACCGTCTCTACAACCCATGCCTGTTTCTGGAACAGATCCATGAGCGTATCAATGCGCTGGGGCTGCTGGTGATTGCTTCACCCTATACCTGGCTGGAGGAGTACACGCCCAGGCAGGACTGGCTCGGTGGTTTCCTGAAAGACGGTGAGCCATTCACCACCCTGGATGGGCTCAAGGCGGCGTTATCCCCCCGTTTCCGCTTGCTGGCAGAGCCCCGGAGCCTGCCCTTCGTGATCCGGGAGACCCGCAACAAGTTCCAGCACAGTTTTTCGGAGCTCACAATCTGGGAGAAGTTGCCGGATTAGCGTGCCCTGTCACACAAGCGTCATCTCTTCCGGTTAGTGTGAAGGCTCATCAGGACGACATGCATTGTGTTGATGCATCGTGTGATTGCTTATGCCGGGGCTTGCCCCGGCTTTTTTATGGAGCCCGGTGTTCGCCGCTCCCTTCCCTTCTCAACGCCCGTTCACGCCGTCGCGCGGTTTCGCTGCGTTCTGATATGGTTTGCTGCACAAACTGTATGTGTTCCCCGGCGATGGCCCTGGCGTCTTCTTCCCGGCCTTCAACGATGGCGTTATACAGCTTCTGGTGCTGGTCCATCAGGCCCTGGCGGGTCTGAACCTCGCGGGAGTACATGCCACCGATGTTGGTGACAATGTTGTTCTTGAGCATGCTGAACAGGTTGCGCATGGTGTGCAGTAGCACCACGTTGTGACTGGCTTCAGCAATAGCCATGTGGAAGCGGGCATCGGCAGCCCCTTCTTCTTCCAGATTGTGGGCAGTGGAATTCTGGTAGCAGGCGTGGAGCTCTTCCCAGGCTTTGCCCAGCCGTGCCAGATCCACTTCCGTGGCGCGCAGGGCCGCGTAGAAGGCACAGTCGCCCTCCAGTGTGCGACGGAACTCGAGCAAATCCCGGTGTGCTTCCGGGTGCTTTTCCAGTAGCGGGATGAGTGGGTCGCTGAAGCTGCTTCCCAGATTCTCCGCCACATAATTGCCCCCGCCCTGGCGGCTTTTCAGCAGGCCTTTGGCCGCCAGGCGTTGCACCGCCTCTCTGAGGGACGGGCGGGATACGCCGAATTGCTCCGCCAGCACCCGTTCCGGCGGCAGGCGCTGCCCCGGTTCCAGGGTTCCTTCCAGAATCATGGTCTCCAGTTGCTCGACAATGGTGTCGGCCAGCCGCCTGGGAGCAATCTGATTGATGGGCATGGTGTCTCGCTTGTATGTCTAAAAATTGGTCTTACCAATAAATCTTACCCCTGTCCATGCTTGTTTTTACAACAAAACTTCAACGCAATACGACCAATGTAGGAGTGGGCGGTTTTGACACCATAAGGCCAGCTCAAATAACGTACTCGGCACAGGTTTGTAAATTGGTAATACCAATTATCCAAGAATAGAATCCAACAACAAGACCCTGGAGAACATGATGTCGTCCGGATTGCTCGCCCTGTTGGCGTTTACGCCCATTCTTCTTGCCGGAGTGCTGCTGATTGGCATGCGTTGGCCCGCCCGCCGTGCCATGCCCGTGGTATTTCTGGTTACCGCGCTGATTGGCTATAGCGCCTGGGATATGACCCTGAACCGTATCCTCGCCTCAACCCTGCAAGGGCTGGTAATCACCATCGGCCTGCTGTGGATTATCTTTGGCGCGATATTGCTGCTGAACACGCTGAAGCACTCCGGAGCCATCACCACGATTCGGGCCGGCTTTACCAACATCACCCCGGATCGCCGCATTCAGGCCATCATCATTGTCTGGCTGTTCGGCAGCTTTATCGAAGGTGCCTCTGGCTTTGGTACACCGGCCGCCATCGCCGCGCCCCTGCTGGTTGCGGTCGGTTTTCCGGCCATGGCTGCCGTCATGCTGGGCATGATGGTACAGAGCACGCCGGTATCCTTTGGTGCTGTAGGTACACCGATTGTGGTGGGAGTGACAACGGGTCTGGATCGGGCCAGCATTACCGAGCGACTGGAAGCCCTGGGCTCCAACTGGGATACCTACCTGCAGCTGATCACCTCGGAAGTGGCCATCACCCACGCCATTGTCGGTGTCGTTATGCCGGTACTGATGGTGACGATGATGACCCGCTTCTTCGGCAAGAACAAAAGCTGGAAAGAGGGGCTGGAGGTCCTGCCATTTGCGTTGTTTGCCGGCATCGCGTTTGTCGTGCCCTACGCCCTGACCGGGGTGATTCTGGGGCCCGAGTTCCCGTCTCTGCTGGGTGGCCTGATTGGTCTGGCGATTGTGACTACTGCCGCCAAAAAAGGCTTCCTGATTCCGAAGCGGACCTGGGATTTTGCCGACAGCAAAGACTGGCCCAGTGAGTGGCTGGGCAGCATTGAGATGAAACTGGAAGACATCGCCGCCAAACCGATGAGCGGTTTCCGGGCGTGGGTACCTTACGTGCTGGTCGGCGTGGTACTGGTGCTCAGCCGCACCGTTGAACCGATCAAGCAAGCTTTCACCAGCGTTGGCGTGTCGTTCTCCAACATCCTGGGAGAAGCAGGTATTAATGCCGGGATCCAGCCACTTTACCTGCCGGGCGGTATTCTGGTGATGGTAGTGCTGGCAACTTTCTTCATCCACCGGATGAACCTGAAAGCGCTGAATTCGGCGGTGAAAGAATCCGGTGGCGTGCTGCTGAGTGCCGGTTTCGTGCTGCTGTTCACCGTGCCTATGGTGCGGATACTGATCAACTCCGGCGTTAACCTGTCGGACCTGCCGAGCATGCCGCTGGCCATGGCCACCTGGGCTGCCGATGCGGTTGGCGGCATTTACCCGTTGCTGGCCCCCACGGTGGGTGCGCTCGGTGCGTTCCTGGCCGGTTCCAACACGGTCTCCAACATGATGTTCAGCCAGTTCCAGTTTGGCGTTGCCGAGAGCCTTGGTTTGTCCACCGCACTGATGGTGGCGGTGCAGGCCGTGGGTGCTGCGGCAGGCAATATGGTGGCCATCCATAACGTGGTGGCAGCATCTGCTACGGTCGGGTTGCTGGGCCGTGAAGGTCAGACACTGCGCAAGACGGTGTGGCCGACCCTATACTACCTGGTGATGACCGGTTCGATTGCGCTGCTGGCCGCCTACGGCCTGGGGCTGACGGACCCGTTACTGAACTGAAAACACTGGGATAACCACAACGGGTGGCCGGCTGCTGGCCGGACCGCCCGGAGGCAATGACTGATGAGTGAGCTGTTTTACGACGCCGCCCCCAATGCTACCCGCGTGGCTCCAGAGCGCCCCCGGCCACGAACGTATCCGGCCAAGCCGGCCGAGGTCACTTTGTTCGGCACCTGCGTGGTGGATTTGTTCTTTCCCGAGGCCGGGCTGGATGCTATCCGCCTGCTGGAACGGGAAGGCATTCGCGTGCATTTTCCACACGAACAATCCTGCTGCGGTCAGCCTGCCTGGACCTCCGGCTACGTGAACGAGGCCCGGGAGGTGGCGCGGGCACAGCTCAATCTACTCGACAACGGCTTGCCGGTGGTGGTGCCGTCCGGATCCTGTGCCGGTATGTTCCGACAGCATTACCGGGAAGTCTTTGCAGAAGAACCAGATACCCTTAAACGTGTGGAAGATCTGGCTGAACGAACGTTCGAGCTGACCGAGTTTCTGCTGCATGTATGCAAGGTGGACTGGCAGGATCTCGGCCAGCCCACACAGATTGCCTTGCACACCTCCTGTTCCGCCCGCAGGGAAATGAACACCCACCTGCATGCGCGGGAGTTGCTGGGCAAGCTGGCGAATGTCGAGCGGCTGGAACACGATCATGAAAGCGAATGCTGCGGCTTTGGTGGCACCTTCTCTGTGCGCATGCCGGAAGTGTCCGGGGCCATGGTGCTCGATAAAACCCGTTCGTTGCGGGAATCCGGTGCAGCGGAAATGGTAACCGCTGATGGCGGCTGCCTGCTCAACATCAACGGCTCCCTGGAAAAACAGAAACAGACGTTCCGGGGCCGGCATCTGGCCAGCTTTCTGTGGGAGCGGGTGAGTGGAGAGGTGAAATCATGAGCCAGCGAATACCGGTTAAAGAACTCACCGACAGCTTCCGTGGCCGAGCGGTGGGCGCCCTGGCCGACGACCAGCTGCGCACCAACTTCCGCGTCGCCATGGACTCGCTGATGAAAAAGCGGGCCGATGCTTTTCCGGACGAGGAAGAGCGTGAAGGACTGCGGGAACTCGGCAACCATATCAAGGCCCGGGCGCTGTCCCGGTTGCCCGATTTGCTTGAGCAGCTGGAATCGAAGCTGACCGATAACGGTGTCAAGGTTCACTGGGCCGAGACTACCGAGGAGGCCAACCGGATTGTCCACTCCATCATTGAGGCGAAGCAGGGCTCTCAGGTGGTGAAGGGTAAATCCATGGTCAGCGAAGAAATGGAAATGAACGACTACCTGGCTGAACGCCACATCGAGTGCCTGGAGTCGGACATGGGTGAGTACATCGTCCAGCTGGATGGCGAAAAGCCCTCCCACATCATCATGCCGGCGATTCACAAGAACCGCTTTCAGGTCTCCAGACTGTTCCACGACAAATTGGGCGTGGATGAGACCGAGGATGTGAACGAACTGATCCAGATTGGTCGCCGCACCCTGCGCCAGAAATTCCTTGAAGCGGATGTTGGGGTCTCCGGCGTAAACTTCGCCATTGCCGAAACCGGCACCTTGCTGCTGGTGGAGAACGAAGGCAATGGCCGCATGAGCACCACGGCGCCGCCAGTGCACATTGCCGTCACCGGCATCGAAAAAGTGGTGGAGAACCTGCGGGACGTGGTGCCCCTGTTGTCGCTGCTGACCCGTTCCGCGTTGGGTCAGCCGATCACTACTTACGTGAACATGATTTCCGGCCCGCGCAAGGCGGATGAACTGGATGGTCCGGAAGAAGTGCATCTGGTGCTGCTGGACAATGGCCGCAGTGGTGCTTTCGCCGATGCCCAGCTGCGCCAGACTTTGAACTGTATCCGCTGCGGTGCGTGCATGAACCACTGCCCGGTCTATACCCGTGTGGGTGGCCACACCTACGGTGAGGTTTATCCGGGGCCGATCGGCAAGATTATTACGCCGCATATGGTTGGCATGCACAAGGTACCGGATCATCCCAGCGCGTCCTCATTGTGTGGCGCCTGTGGCGAAGTGTGTCCGGTGAAGATTCCGATCCCGGAAATGCTGCAGCGCTTGCGTCAGGAAAATGTGAAAAGCCCCGCGGAGCAGCCGAAAGTGAAAGATGGCGGCGCCAAGTATTCCCGCAAGGAGCGAGCAATCTGGCGCTTCTGGGCCAGCCTGAATACGTCGCCGGTGATTTACCGACTGTTCCTTTGGGGCGCGACCCGTTTTGGCAAACTGGCACCGAAAAACGTCGGCCCCTGGACCGAGAACCACTCGGCGCCGGTACCGGCCCGGCGGTCTTTGCATGATCTGGCCAAAGCCCATTTGAATCAGGGAGACCGGTGATGAGTGCCCGCAGCAATATTCTCAACAAGCTCCGTGCCGGTCTGGCCGGCACCACGCCCCGGCCGGACGATTTCGATGAGGCTCTGGTAACCCGCCCCTGGCAGTATGCGCCGGAGGACCGGATTACTCGCCTGCGTTCTCTGATGGAAGCGGTGCACACCGAAATCCACCAGCTGACGGCCGAGGAGTGGCCCTCAAAGGTTCAGGAATTGCTGGAGAGCCGCGGCCTGAAGAATGTGCTTTATGCCCCGGGTACCGGGCACGGCAAGCAGCTGGCGGAGCACTGGCAGCGTGCGGAGCCCAGACCGGAGCTGTTGGTCTATGACCGTCCCATTGAGGAATGGAAGGAGGAGCTGTTCTGGCAGGTGGATGCCAGCGTGACGGGCACGGTGGGCGGGATTGCTGCCACCGGTTCACTGGTACTGTGGCCGGATCGTCACGAGCCTCGGCTGATGAGTCTTCTGCCGCCGTTGCATATCGCGTTGCTCAAGGCCAGTGAGGTGGAAGACAACCTGTATGGGATGATGCAGAAGCACAACTGGTCCGCGGGTCTGCCCACGAACCTGTTGCTGGTCTCTGGTCCGTCCAAGACGGCGGACATCGAGCAGGTGCTTGCCTATGGGGCCCATGGCCCCAAGGAGCTGGTGGTCCTCATCCTTGAGGACGGCTGATCAGAGTTCCTTGATCGCGCTGGTGGTGGCTTGCAGGACTTCCTTGGCGTCGCCCTTCACCATCAGGCTGTTGTCGCGAATGAACAGACCGTTGGGAATGCCGGCGAAGCCAGCGGACAGGCTGCGCTTGACCACCACCACCGTTTTCGCCTTGTGCACGTCCAGTATGGGCATGCCGAAGATGGGCGAGTTCGGGTCTTCGGCGGCGGCCGGGTTCACCACGTCATTGGCGCCGAGCACGATGGCCACATCCGCCTGCGGCAGTTCCGGGTTGATGGCGTCCATGTCTTTCAACTGGTCATAAGGGATTTCAGCTTCGGCCAGCAGCACGTTCATGTGCCCTGGCATCCGGCCTGCCACCGGGTGAATCGCGTAACTGACCTTGGCACCACGGCCCTCAAGCTGGTTGGCGAGTTCTTTCACCGCATGCTGTGCCTGAGCCACCGCCAGGCCGTATCCGGGCACCATGACCACTTTACGGGCACCATCGAGCAGCAGAGCCAGGTCGTCAGGGGTGGCGTATTTCACCTTGCCATCGTAGAACTCCCCTTCATCCTGCTGGCTCGCCGTGCTGTCTGATCCGCCCAGTACACCGCCGAACAGAACGTTGGGCAGGGACCGGTTCATGGCCTTGCACATGATGGCGGTCAGAATCAGGCCGGAGGCACCCACCAGGGAACCGGTAATGATCAACCCCTGGTTGCCCAGCACGAACCCGGTGGCCGCGCCCGCCAGGCCGGAATAGGCGTTAAGCAGGGCGACGACGACCGGCATGTCGGCACCACCGATAGGCTGGACCAGGCAAATGCCAAGTAGCAGGCAGAGCCCTACGAGGGCCGCGAGGGCCAGCGGGCTGGTGCTGCCGCTGGTGGCAAACAGCACCGCTCCGGCCACGGCGGCAATCAGAGTAACCAGCGTGACACTGTGCCACAGGCGATTGTTCCGGCTGTCGCCAATATTCCCCTTGAGTTTCAGAACGGCTACCACCGACCCGGTCAGGGTGACCGAGCCGATGACGATGGAGGCCAGAATAGCGGCGGTCCAGCCACCACTTCCAGCACCGGTGGCGTTAACCGCGTGCATCCAGGTACTGGCGGCCACCGCAACGGAGGCGCCCCCGCCGATACCGTTCAGGCTCGCCACCAGTTCCGGCATTTCCGTGGTTGCGGTCCGTTTTGCGAGCCAGACGCCGATCGCGCCGCCCAGCAGCATGCCGGCGATGATGGCCGCGTAGCTGATGATTTCCTGGTGTAACAGGGCGGCGACGACCGCAATCAGCATCCCGATGGCGGCCAGCTGGTTGCCACGTACCGCTGTTTTTGGGCGGGTCATGCCTTTGATGCCGAGAATGAAGCAGACGGCAGCTGCAAGGTAAGACAGATTGATCAATGCAAACATGGTTATCCCTTCCGCTTGAACATATTCAGCATGCGATCCGTCACCAGAAAACCGGCCACGATATTGATGCTGGCCAGGGTGACAGCGATAAAGCCCAGAACGCCGGCGACATTAGGCGACAGCTCTGTGCTGCCCGCGCTGATGATGGCTCCGACAATCACGATGCCGGAGATGGCATTGGTGCCGCTCATCAATGGGGTATGAAGCGTGGGCGGAACCTTGTTGATCAGTTCTACCCCGACGAACAGCGCCAGAATGAAAATGGTAAAGCTGAGTGCAAACAGTTCCATCAGTCGGTGTCCTTTTGGGTTGAAGTTTGCGGAGTGTCTCGAGTCTCGGCGTTGTGGCGGACGCTGCCGTGCTGGACCACCAGTGTGGCCGCAACAATCTCGTCCTCCAGCTTGGGCACCACACGACCGTCTTCGGTCATGTTGAGCAAAAAGGCGGTAATGTTGCGGGTGAGCAGCTGGGAGGCATGCACCGGTACGCGGGAGGGGTGGTTGGCATGGCCGACCAGGGTAACGCCGTCCACATCCACTTTCTGGTTCAGAACGGTGCCCTCCACGTTACCGCCTTTGTCGGCCGCCAGATCCACGATCACCGAGCCGCTCTTCATTCGGTGAATCATTTCCTGGTCAATCAGTTTGGGAGCCGGTTTTCCGGGCACCGCCGCCGTGGTGATTACCAGGTCGGCGCGGGCGACGCAGTCTGCCAGTTGCTGTCTTTGGGCGGTGTAGAACGCTTCGCTCTGCGCTTTGGCATAACCGCTGTCTCCGGTGGTATCGGATTCAGGCACTTCGATTTCAATGAAATCGGCGCCCAGGCTCTCCACCTGCTCTTTCACCTCAGGGCGAAGGTCGTAGGCCTCGACCACTGCGCCCAGACGGCGGGCGGTGGCAATGGCCATCAGACCTGCAACACCGGCGCCAATAACCAGTACCCGGGCCGGATGAATGGTGCCGGCGGCGGTCATCAGCATGGGGAAGTAACGGGGCAGGGCCATGGCGCCGCTGAGGACGGCGCGGTACCCGCTGATGCCCGCCATGGCACTCAACACGTCCATGGACTGGGCCCGGGTGGTTCTGGGCACCAGGTCCAGGGCAAATGCCTGCACGTTTTGCCCGGCCAGCTGTTCCAGCAGCGGCTGGTTGAACCAGGGATCGAGCAGGCAGATCAGGGTGGCGTCTTGCTGAATCAGTCGCGCTTCCTCTGATGAGGGCGCCCGAACCTTGAGGATGACCGTGGCCTGACGATACAGGGCGTCGGCATCGTCGGCGATGATGGCCCCGGCGTGGCGATAGTCGTCATCGGTGAAATGGGCGGCACTGCCAGCGCCACTCTCGACCACCACCTCGTAGCCGGCCTCCAGCAGGGTGGAAACTCCGGATGGGATAATGGCCACACGGTTTTCACCGTCTTGTCGTTCTCTGGGAATCCCTATCATCATGCGTACAGGCTCCGTTCAGTTTGAGTTTGTTCTGCCCCGGTGTTCAGTCCCAGGGTGTTAAGGGTGTAGCGGCGGACATCGGCCAGCAGTTGGCGGTTGGCCTGAAGCGATTGACCGTAGCTCGGAATCAGCGATTGCAGGGTTTGCAGCGGTTGGCCCTGAATCAGTTCCGGGAAACAACGTTCTATAACCTCCAGCATTGCGGAGACGCAGGTGGAGGCGCCCGGTGAAGCGCCCAGCAGGGCTGCCAGGGATCGGTCCTCAGTGCTCAAAACCTCGGTGCCGAATTCCAGACTGCCCCGGCCCGAGGCCGTTGGCTTGATAACCTGAACACGCTGCCCGGCCCGCACCAATTGCCACTGAGCCGGATCCGGGTCCTCCATAAAGCGCGCCAGTTCGCCGAGGCGGGCCGATTTGGGGCTGAGAGCTTCTTTGATCAGGTATCGGGTCAGCGGCCAGTTGTGCACGCCAACGTCGATCAGCGGCCGCAGGTTGTGGCTGCGAACTGAGCGGATCAGGTCCGATCGATCGCCGCTTTTGAGGAAGCGGGTGGTAAAGCCAGCGAAGGGGCCGAAGAGCAGCGCCGCCTTGCCATTGATAAATCGGGTGTCCAGGTGGGGCACCGACATGGGTGGGGCGCCAACCGGTGCCTGGCTATAGACCTTGGCGTTGTGTGACAGGGCCATGTCTTCGTTATCGCAGGCCAGCCACAGGCCGGATACCGGGAACCCCCCGTAGCCGCGAATTTCCGGAATACCGGTCTTCTGCAGCAATGACAGGGCCGCTCCGCCCGCGCCAATGAACAGAAAACGGCTGGTAATGCTGCGTTTCTCGCCGCTGCCCAGGTGATGCAGGCTCACGCGCCAGCCGCCGGCTTCGCGCTTGATATCGGTTACCTGGCACTGGAGCTGAATATCACAGGCGTTGTGCTGGGCCAGGGAGCGCCCCAGCAGGCGCGTCAGTGCGCCAAAATTGACGTCACTGCCGTGGGCGACGCGGGTAGCTGCGACCGGCTCAAAGGCTTGCCGGGTACCGTGGATAAGCGGGAGCCAGTGAGCGAGGGTGTCTGGCTGATCGCTGAACTCCATCTCCTGAAACAGCGGTTGGCCCTCGAGGGCTCTGTGGCGGGTTTTCAGAAACTCACAGGCCTTGGCGCCCTGAACCCAGCTCAGATGTGGCACCCGGCGAATGAAGTTGGCCGGTGCGGGCAAGAGCCCCTTCTCAACCAGGCTGCTCCAGTACTGAAGTGAGAGCTCGAAGCGCTCGTTGATGGCGAGCGCCCGCTCTACGGAAACGCTGCCATCGGGGTTGGCGGGGGTGTAGTTGAGTTCGCAATAACCGGCGTGACCGGTGCCGGCGTTGTTCCAGGCGTCCGAGCTTTCGCCGGCCAGCTGCTGACCCTGTTCGACCAGGGTGACCGACCGGGAGCTGTCCAGTTGCTGAATCAGAGAGGCCAGCGTGACGCTCATAACGCCGCCGCCAATCAGAAGAATATCGGTATCGAAGCCCGCCATGGGTATGCCCCTTTCAGTAGCAAACGAACAAAGGGGGCATACTTTAGTCTAAGGCGGTTGCCGCAAGAATCGTATTTGCTGAGGCAAATACATCGAAAAAATCGATCTATTTGGTGCCGAAGCCGCGACCGTTGAGGAAAGCTTTTATGTGCGGGCGCAGTTTTGAGGTAAACAGCGGCTTCAGCTGTTCGGACCAGGTGGTGTCCTTGTTGCTGCTGCTTCTGGCCTGGTAATACTGATTCATGGTCTGGTCGAAACGGGTCACCAGTGCGGTGTCATCGACATCGGTGTAGGCGTCTTCTTTCAGAATCGCGGAAAGTGGCAGCCGGGGCTTAACTTCGGGGTTCTGATCGGGGTAGCCGAGACACATGCCAAATACCGGGTAGACATGTTCCGGCAGTTTCAGAATCTCGCTCACGTCCTGCGGGTTGTTACGAATACCTCCGATGTAACACAGTCCCAGCCCCTCGGATTCCGCAGCAATGGCGACATTCTGTGCCATCAGGGCTGTGTCGATGGTGGCAACCAGCAGTTGCTCGGTCATACCTCGTATCACCTCGGCACCGGCCCGCTCTGCGGCTTCGGTCGCGCGTTTCATATCGGCACAGAAGACCAGGAAGTCGGAACTGTCTGCCACGTAGGGTTGGCCGCCGGCCAGTTCGGCGATCTTACGGCGGTTCTCCGGGTTGACCACATGGATGATGGAATAGGCCTGAACGTGATTGGAGGTGGCGGCACTCTGGCCGGCACGAATCAGCTCTTCGAACAACTCCCGTGGGATTTGCTGGTCCTTGAACTTGCGGATAGAGCGGTGGGATTTCAGAAGTTCAATGGTCGGATTCATAGCCTCTAGCCTGTCTTTAAGAAAGAAAACAGACGATAGCTTGCTCATCAGCAACCGCACAAGCGGACAAAGGTGGGTAGTTGTCCTGATGGTATGACTTTCGCCAGACAAAAAAGGCGCGCCGGGGAGGCGCGCCTTGGAGGGTGAATGCAGAGCCCGTGCTTTACGGGATCATGTCCACCGGCTTGGGCGTATTGGCCGTGCTTGGTGGCAGTACCGGATAGGTTACTTCCGGAACATTGCCGGTCAGGGTCTTGAGGAAGGCGACGATGGATTTCACTTCGTCGTCGTTCAACTCGGTGCCCAGCTGGGCCGTACCCATCACCGCAACGGCTTCTTCCAGGCTCCAGACGGCGCCGGAGTGGAAATAGGGCGCGGTCAGCTCGATGTTACGCAGCGGAGAGGCGCGGAACACATACTCGTCAGACGCGGTTTCGGTGACAGAGAAGCGGCCTTTGTCGCCCTCTGGCAGGATCTCGGCACCAGGCTTGGCAACCAGCCCGAACGGATAGTAGTTCTGGCCGCCGAGGTTCACTCCACTGTGGCAGGCGGTACAACCGCGGTCCATGAACAGGGCCAGACCTTCTTTCTCACTCTCGTTCAGCGCGGAGGTGTCGCCGCGCAGGTACTTGTCGAAAGGTGCTTCCGGGGTGATCAGTGTCGCTTCATAGGCTTCAATGGCCACAGCCATGTTGTCGAAGGTAACCGGATTTTCCTGGCCCGGGAAGGCATCCTCAAAGCGCTCGATGTACTCCGGCATACTCTTCAGGGTAGCCACCACACGGTCTGGCGTACTGCTCATCTCGACACCCGCCTGTACCGGTCCTTTGGCCTGCTCGGCCAGGTCGGCGGCACGGCCGTCCCAGAACTGGGCCGCGTTAAACACGGCGTTGAACACCGTCGGCGAGTTCCGGGGGCCTTTCTGCCAGCCATGGCCGATCGAGGTGGGTAGCTCGTCATCGCCACCCAGTCCCACGTTGTGGCAGGTGTTGCAGCTGATCAGGTGGCTGGAGGACAGGCGCGGTTCAAAGAACAACATCTTGCCCAGTTCAACCTTGGCCTGTGTGAGTTCATTACCATCAATCACCGGTGGGTATTTGGGAATGGGCTCGAACATGCTGTTGGCACGTTCCATCAGGTTGTCCGCCATGGCGGAGCCTGCTGCCACGCCCAGGCTCAGGGTGAGTGCTTTTGCCAGTGGATGCTTGATCATGTCGCTTTCTCCTTTGAGAACAACTTGGTATCCATCTGGTTCCAACGTAACAGAGTGGCAGCGTGGTTCATCGCAAAAACGCGAGAGTTGGTTCTGAACTTGACGTTCATCAAGTTTGATTCCGGTCTGCAATTTCTGGATCTTTCTGCGGCATTTCGTCGCGCAGAAAAGCCGTGCTCCCCCGTTTTCATTTAGGTTATAAAGTTATACTCAGAAGAAATTTAAAAGTAGGCAGGAGTACGCGTTATGAAACCGATTGTTGTGTCTGTGCTTTTCTTTTTGACGGTTGCCATGTCAGCCCAAGCGGAAGAGGCACTGTCTGTGACTCCGGAGCAGACCTGGGACGCGGTTCAGGAGCAAGGTGACAATCTGCTGTTCATTGATGTCCGGGATCCGGTGGAAATCATGTTCATCGGCTTTACCGATGCGGTGGACCGAAACATTCCGTTCCAGCTGGTGGATCGTACCCGCTGGAACGATGAGAAAGGTGTCTTCGCCATGGATATCAACGAGGATTTTGTTGCCCAGGTTGATGCCGCGCTGAAGGAAAAGGGACTGACGCGGGATTCCCTGATCATCACCATGTGCCGCTCCGGTTCCGCCCGCGGCAAGCCCAGTGCTGATTACCTTCTGGAACGTGGCTTTACCAACGTGAAGTACATCGACAACGGCTTCCAGGGCAGTACTGTGAAGGACGGCGAAAAGAAAGGATTCCGTGTGCAAAACGGCTGGCAGAATTCCGGCCTGCCCTGGTCGACCAAGGCCAACCCCGAGAAAATCTATCGCCCGTGATGGCAATGACGCCTGCCTTTGTCGGGCGGGCGTCACTGTCCGGTTTCACTCCTCTACACAGATTTCCCACCGTCGCACCGCAACTGCGGTTCTGATCACCAGCCCGGTAATCAGCAGGCAAAGCACGACCAGCAAGATCAGCCCCAACCATTTCAGGAAGACCAGCCCCAGGCTTTGATGCATTAGCAGCGTGGCAATGGTGATTGCCGCCATGGGGAATGAATAGGCCCACCAGGACAGGGCGAACGGTACCTTGATGAAGCGGGACGCCTGGGTAAACAGCATCAGGGTAAGGAACAGTGCGCTGTAGTAGAGAATTCGCGCAAAGGCGTCCACCTCTCCTCCGTTCAGCTGTAACCAGGACACCATTCCGACGCCGGGTGGTGCTATCAGGATAAACAGCGTAGGCAGCAGCTTTCCCGGTAGCGGTTGATGGAAGAACATTCGGTTAAAAATGATGGTCAGCAGCACCAGCCAGAACACCAGCCCGATGCTGAAAAAGAACCAGGAGATTTCCACCGACGCGTGATGCACTCCGGCGATGGGCACCAGGATGTTGCCCACAATCGGGATGAACCAGGCCGGGTTCATATGGTTGATCTCGAAATGGGTGTGATGGATCCAGATCGACAGTACATACAGCGTGAAGCCGAAATGCAGCACAGTGCCGGCGGTCCAGACAATCTGTGACAAGCCCGGATAATGAGGCAGAAGGGCAATGCTGATCAGTATCAGGCCGATCGAAATGGTCGGAAAAAAGTTGAGTTTGACCGGATGGCTCAGTTCAGCTTTGACACTGGCGGGGTGTCTGGCCAGTTTTAACAGGTAGAGGCCCGCGAGCGTGGCGAACACGGCCACGGTCAATGCCAGAAGTGCAGGGCTTGGGTGAATGCTCCACCCGAGTATCGCCTCTGCCCGGTGCAGGGCAATGGTCAAACCGGCAAGCCCCATGACTGTGGCAAACCAGGAAACCGGGAAGTTCTGTAGCCGTGAAACGTCGCTATGCGCCATCGGATACCTCGTTGTTTGCTTGTAACCAAAAGCGCCAGCCCGATAGAGGCTGGCGCATGAAAAACACCGGAACTACGTCAGACCTCAGAAAGTGAAGGTGCGCATCTTGCGATCCAGCATCTGGCCGGCCATGGCCGGCGGGGTTGCAACGCCAACACCTTCAAGCAGATCGTCTTTGCTGTACTCGCTGTTGGGCAGATACAGCGCACAAACATTCACCGCACCACCGGCTTTCATAAGACCACGCAACATCTGCCCCGGAGTGACGTTTTTGGGAGCCAGGGGCTCGGCCTCATAGGCTTTCAGAGCCAGGTCACCGGCTTCGTCGCATAGAAGCACATTCACCTTGGCACCCTTCTGGGCCATGGTGTTGGACAGCACCATCGCCATACCCTGGGTTTGCAGGGAGTCGCTGGAGAGAATCACCAGAACCTCGTCCACGGTGTTTCCTCTATTGCCGTCTTTCGCTTTTTGATTCTCCGCCATTGAGGTCAGTGGGGCCGCGAACAACAGCGCCAGTACAAAGGTCTTGATGGCATTCGTCATGGGGTAACTCCTGAATTTTGATGGTTTACGTGCCAATCGTAGAACCAGGGCTATTGAGGCTTCAGTGACAATGTCACTGTTCTGCACGCCACAGAGCGATAGATTGATTTTGCTCAATGCTTTTACACGTCGCCGGGAAATCCCGCTCTGTGTAACTAGACTCAATTCAGATGCTCATCTGAGTGGATGGTGCCGATATGAACAACAAGAGAGCCCTGCGAATACTCTTTTCGCTCAAATGGTTGGTGCTCGTTGCCAGCCTGGGATTTGCCGCGAATGGGTCCGCCTCGATAGCGCCTGTAAACGGGAAATCGACCACCACGGCAGATCACAGCAAGTTCAAGGCATTGCAGGGCCCCTTTGACCGCGCGGAAGACGTGACTGCGGCCTGCCTGACCTGCCATACCGAGGCCGGTGAACAGATTCGCCAGACCACTCACTGGACCTGGCTCTACGAGCATGACGAAACCGGGCAGACCCTGGGCAAAAGCAAGGTCATCAATAGCTTTTGCGGGATGACCATTACCAACGAGCCCCGGTGTACGTCGTGCCATGTGGGTTATGGCTGGAACGATATGCGTGAGCCACCGCCGCAGGCCGAGAATGCGGTGGATTGCCTGGTGTGCCACGACACCACAGGCGAGTATTGGAAATTCCCGACGCTGGCGGGCCACCCCACCTATATTCCCCGGGAATGGCCCAAGGGCAGCGGCAAAATGGTCCAGCCGCCGGACCTGGAGCGCATTGCCCGGAATGTGGGCGCCAGTGGCCGGGCCAATTGCGGTAGCTGCCACTTCCATGGAGGCGGTGCCGACGGCGTGAAGCACGGTGATCTGGATACGTCTCTGATTAATCCACCAAAATCACTGGATGTGCACATGTCGCCGGAGGGCCTGAATTTCGGCTGTTCTGACTGCCACACCACCATGGGGCATGCGGTATCCGGCAGCCGGTACCAGGCCAATGCCCGGGATACCCTGGGCATTGATGTGCCGGGCCATACGGATTTTTCCCGGGCCAGTTGTGAGTCCTGCCATGGCCTTGCGCCCCACGACAAGCCAAAACTGAACGACCACGTAGACAAACTGGCCTGTCAGACTTGCCACATTCCGGCCTTTGCCCGGGGCGGGGTGCCCACCAAGACCTGGTGGGACTGGTCTACCGCCGGCCGACTGGATGAAAACGGACAGCCAATAAAAGAACTGGACGACCATGGCCACCCGAGCTACCTCAGTGAAAAAGGGGATTTCCGCCATGGTGAGAATGTGGTGCCGGAATACGCCTGGTTTGATGGCACGGTGCAATACACCCTGGCGGGGGATCCGCTGGATATCGAGAATCCGCCGGTGGCCATTAACCGGGTGGAAGGCCGCCCCGATGACGGCGAATCCCGCATCTGGCCGTTCAAGGTGATGCGTGGAAAGCAGCCGTTTGATACCGAGCGACGGACCTTGCTGGCCACCCATGTGTTCGGAGCCGATGACACTTCTCTGTGGAGCAATTTCAGCTGGGAGAAGGCCCTGCAAGCCGCCAGCGATCTGTCTGGCATGCCCTACAGTGGTGAGTTCAGCTTTATCGAAACCACCATGCACTGGCCGATCACCCACATGGTGGCGCCCGCTGACCAGGCGGTGAAGTGCGGTAGTTGCCACAAGGCTGAAAGCAGGCTGGCTGGGCTGGGTGGTATTTATATGCCAGGCCACAACGGTAGTGTCTGGCTGGACCGGATTGGCTGGTTGCTGGTGGCAGCCACCCTGTTTGGTGTTCTAGTGCACGCCATGGCAAGGATCGTGTTCAGAGCGAGGAAAGACCAATGAACCGGGTACTGATGTTCAAACGTTTTGAGCGCTTCTGGCACTGGAGTCAGGCGCTGCTGATTTTTGTCTTGCTGTTCACCGGCTTTGCCATTCATGGCAGCTACGACGTCATGCGCTTCAGTACCGCCGTGCAGGTACACACCATGGCAGCCTGGGCGTTGATTGTGCTGTGGGTATTTGCCATTTTCTGGCATTTCACCACCGGCGAGTGGCGCCAGTATATTCCCACCCGGGATGGCCTGTTTGCGGTTATGCATTATTATCTGGTGGGTACTTTTACCGGCGCCGCCCATCCCTACAAAAAGACCTCAAGGGCCAAGCACAACCCGCTGCAGCGTCTGGCCTACCTGTTCTTCAAACTGATAATTTCACCGATTATCTGGGCTTCTGGTCTGTTGTATCTGTTCTATAATGACTGGCCCGCAACGCTGGCCGGCGCGCTGCAGCTGGAAACGGTCGCGCTGGTTCACACCGGTGCCGCGTTCGCCATGCTGGTGTTTGTGATTGCCCACGTTTATATGGCCACCATGGGTAAAACCCTGACCAGTTATATCAAACCGATGATTACCGGTTATGAGGATCTGGACAGTCACTGAGCCGCAGTCAGGTAAACGCCTCTCGTTTGCCTGACCGCCCCCGGCCCGACAGCCATCCCGGCCGTGTAAAGGCCACTCCCACCGCTCAATATTCTCGCCTTGTGCGCTATGAACCGCGAAGGACCTTGTGCATCGCTATATTCCATATCGATATAACGATATATCTTAAATGGTGTTAGGATTTGACATACATCAAGATGAAATGCCGTGCGAACAAACACAAGAGGGTAGAGGCATGAACAGCAGAACAGAACCGGCGGGGGCAGACCGGCACCACACCATTGTTATCGTTGGTGGCGGCGCTGCCGGTATCTCGGTGGCGTCCAGCCTGCACAAACGGGACCGCCGTCTGGATATCGCCATCGTTGAACCATCTGCGACCCATCACTATCAACCAGGCTGGACCATGGTCGGTGGCGGCGTTTTTCAGCCGGAGGTTACCTCCCGGCCCATGTCACAGGTGATGCCGGGTTTTGTCTCCTGGTATCAGCAAGCGGTTTCGGGCGTAATGCCGGAGCAGAATCAGGTAAGGCTGGCGGACGGTTCGAGCATCTCCTATCAGGCACTGGTGCTGGCGCCGGGGCTGGAGCTGAACTGGTCTGCCATTGATGGCCTGGAATCCGCGCTTGGGGACAATGGTGTGACGTCCAACTACCGTCAAGGTATGGCGCAATACACCTGGCAAACGGTACAGGCCCTGAAAAAGGGAAGGGCCCTGTTCAGCCAGCCACCCATGCCTATCAAATGTGCCGGGGCACCGCAGAAAGCGATGTATCTGTCTTCCGACCATTGGCGCAGAAACGGAGTTCTTGGCCAACTCGATATTCAGTTTCATAATGCCGGAGCGGTTCTGTTCGGTGTGCCGGCTTATGTCCCGGCACTTCAGGAATACATTGATAAATACGGTATTCAGGTCAACTTTCAGAGCAATCTGGTAGCTGTTAACGGCCCCGCCCGGAAAGCCACGTTCAGGCTTACGGACGCTGAAGGTAACAGCCAGGATCGGGAACTGGATTTCGATATGTTGCACGCGGTGCCGCCCCAGCGGGCGCCCGGTTTCATCCGCGAGTCCGTTCTGGCCAATGACGGTGGCTGGTTGAATCTGGCGGACGATACGCTCCAACACAAAACCTTTGCCAATATATTCGGACTTGGCGACGTGAGCGGCACCGGTAATGCCAAAACCGCCGCAGCCGTTCGAAAGCAGGCGCCGGTCGTGGCGGAAAACCTCATTGCAAGTTTACGGAATCAGCCCCTGCCTGCGGCTTACCTCGGGTACGGTTCCTGCCCGTTGACGGTAGAGAACGGCCGCATCGTGCTGGCCGAATTTGGCTATAACGGTGTGCTTCAGCCCAGTTTCCCGCAGTGGGTAAACGATGGCACCAAAGCCACCCGCGCTGCCTGGTGGCTCAAGGCCAAGCAACTGCCCACCTTATACTGGCACGGTATGCTCAAAGGTCGGGAGTGGCTGGCCGGCCCTGCCGTCCGCGAGCATCACTGAAACAACGTTCAGAAAAACGGCGCCCGGACAGGGCGCCCCCTCCTGTGATTTAGTCCTCCGGTCCTTCATCCATAGCGAATTAATTAAAGCTTCTGATATGTGATTTACCGGAGCTATCGCCTATATCAAATTTTATATGCGTTAATGGTATATGGTTATATCTAAAAGTATGGTCTACTGAGGGTGTGAGTTAACGATACCCATGCCCGAGGAGGACACGACGATGCAAACGCCATCAGTCACTCACTTCTTCGACGAAGCGACCAACACCTTCAGCTACGTCGTTCAGGATCCTGACAGCCAGGCCTGTGCCATCATCGACTCGGTACTGGATTTTGATTATGCCGCCGGCAGGATCGACGTGCGTTCCGCCGATCAGATCATCTCGTTTATTCGGGACAACAATCTTCAGGTGGAGTGGATTCTCGAAACCCACGTACATGCCGACCACCTCTCCGCTGCGCCCTACTTGCACGAACACCTGGGTGGCAAGACCGGCATAGGCGCGAAGATTGTGGATGTTCAGGAAATCTTCGGAAAAGCCTTCAACGCCGGCACCGAATTTGCCCGGGACGGTAGCCAGTTTGACCAGTTGTTTGAGGAGGGCGACACCTTCCGGGTTGGCAACCTGGAGGGGCAGGTCCTTCACACGCCTGGTCACACGCCGGCATGCCTGACCTACGTTATCGGTGATGCGGCCTTTGTTGGCGACACCCTGTTCGCGCCGGATTCCGGTACCGCCCGCTGCGATTTCCCCGGCGGTGACGCCCAGACCCTGTACCAGTCTGTGCAGAAGGTACTGGCTCTGCCCGGCGAGACGCGGATCTTCCTGTGCCACGACTACAAGGCGCCGGGGCGGGATGAATACCAGCATGAAACCACGGTAGCCGAACAGCGCGAACGTAACATCCATGTTCGCGAGGGCATGAACGAATCCGAATTTGTGCGGATGCGAACCGAGCGCGATGCCACGCTCGCCATGCCGAGGCTGATCGTACCGTCGGTGCAGGTGAACATGCGTGCCGGGGCCATGCCGCCGGCGGAAGACAACGGACAGGTTTACCTGAAAGTCCCGGTATACGGCTTCTGAGCTGGAGATTAACGATGAAGATTCATTTTCTGGAACCAGGATTCGCCGTGGCAGATGCGGTCGCTCCTGAGGACTTTGAGGACATTCGCCGCCAGGGCTTCCGAACCGTGATCTGTAATCGCCGAGCGGGCGAGGACGGCTACGAGGGTGAAGAAGCTTTCCGGGAAGCAGCCGCCAGCCAGGGCCTGCAGTGGTTCTGCGTGCCGGTCGCCTCCGGTGAATACACCGAACAGGATGTGGATGCCTTTGCACAGGCACTTGATGCGGCCCCTGCGCCCATTCTCGGATTCTGCCGCACAGGCCGTCGGGCGGTGCACATGTGGGCCCAGTCCCGGGCCCGGAACCCGCAATGCAATATCCCGATGTTGCTCAAAGCGGCCCATGACGCAGGCCATGAAACCCAACCGATTGAAGCTTTGTTAACCAATGCCACAAACGTGGAAACCCCGACAGGAGAAATGAAATGACGATTCGTCTTGGACAAATTGCCCCTGATTTCAGCGTAGACACCACCAAAGGCCCCATGAGCTTTCACGAGTGGGCCGGCGATTCCTGGGTGTTTTTCTTCAGCCACCCGGCTGACTTCACCCCGGTATGCACCACAGAAATGGGCCGCACGGCACAGCTGGCGCAGGAGTTTGCTGCCCGCAATGTGAAGCCACTCGGTTTGTCGACTGACTCGGTCGAAGAACATCTGAAGTGGATTGATGATGTAAACGACACTCAGAGTTGTGATCTGCAGTTCCCGATCGTTGCCGATGAGGACCACAAGATCGCTCAGCTGTATGAAATGATCCACCCGGGTGAGAGCGAAACCGCCGCTGTGCGCAGTGTGTTCATTATCGATCCCGACAAGAAAGTACGTCTGACCATGACCTACCCGATGGCGGTGGGCCGTAACTTCGACGAGATCCTGCGTGCCATTGATGCGCTGCAGACGGCCGATGCCAATAGCTGTGCATTGCCGGCGGACTGGAAGAAAGGTGGCGAGGTGATCATTCCGCCGTCCATCTCCAACGAGAAGGCGAAGGAGATGTTCCCGCAGGGCTGGAACGAATTGCGTCCTTACCTGCGCCTGACCAGAATCTGATTTCTGGTACTGACAAAAGCGCCCCGACAGGGGCGCTTCCTCATAACACCCAGCTAAAAGACAGCGTGCCAAAGCTGAAGTTATCCTGGTTACGCTGTTCTTCCCCCGTCGTGGCCCGCAAAATCAGCGCCGCTTGCAGGTTGTCCCACTGCCAGGTGCCGCCCAGGCCTATCTGGCCGAGCAGGGGGCCTTCACTGAACCGGTAGGGCCCGGAATTGTCCTCCAGATAGGAATAGGCAATGTATTCCGCCCCCAGGCCTATGAATACTGACCAGGCGCTTTTCGCGCCACTGAAAGATCCGGGTAGCGCGATGGCCGAGGAGCTGCCGGCGTAATCCGGTATAAAATTGGCCGGAAGGTTTCTGCCCATCCGCCAGATCATGCCAACGGTCGCGGAGGTTCGAAAACTGGACAGCAGGCCGGAGCCTACCGCTGAAAACTGTTGTTCAAGGTCGCCGCGTTGCCCCGCTTGCAACAGTTTGCGCCCGTGGGCCGCCTGAAATCCGCCAACCACGTCGGTCCCTAGCTGGTTGTCCCATCCTTTGGGGCGTTCGCTCCCGGTGATTTTGTGTACCCATTTCTGGCTGGCTTCGGCGCCGCTTTCAGGACCAACCACGCCAATGTGAGCGCCGTACCCCGTAATACTGTCAGCACTCCAGCTCCAGAGGGTGCTGCTCAGGGAGAGATGACCGGCGTAGGGGATATCATTGAATTGAGGCTCTTCCTGGCTAATGTCTGCCGGTGTCACCATGAGTTGACGCAGACTGACAGTCATTGCATGGTTGTTGGCGGCGTCGCCGACGCCGGGCAGAAATGACAGACTATCTCTGCCTGCCCTTGCAAGTCGGGCTGAGCCTCCGCTGGAGTCTTCGGCTGTGTTGGTAAGGTAAGACAGGCGCACGCCATTGGTGTAGCCCCGGTCGCTACCAGTGAATAGATCGTTGTCCCAGGCAAGGTTGAACTGTTCCGCATTGGCGGAAGCGGGGGCTAGCACGAGTAAGAGGCTAACGCGGGCAAAAAGAGCTCGGATGGGCACTGGGAATGGACTCCGTGAGGGTAGGATGCAAAGTATCTTAGCAGAACCCTGCTACGGTTTTATGGCGCAAACAGATCCATACCCGCGCACTGAGGTTTACGCCACCAAGCGAGAAATCTATAACCTGTACCACTACCTCAACCACTACAACCTGTTCGGTGGTGGGTATCTGGGTGGTTGCGAGCGTGGCCTGTCGGCCTTGGCGGCGCTACCAGCCTCGTAAGCAGAAGCTGGTAACGCCGGCATCACACTCAGCTCCTGGCGGGTTTGCGTTCCCACACGGTCACTTCAGACAGCGTGTGCTGGAACTTGTGCTCGGTCTCGCGGATCACGAAGGGCACTTTCCGGGGCTCGCCTACCATCCTGAAGTGCTCTCCCAGGCACTCTCGAATGCCGTCTAGCGTTCGGTGATTTTCGCCATCCTTCTTGAAACCGCCAAGCCATTCCTCTTTCGGGGTGTGTTCTTCAAGCCAGGTATACGGGGAGGCAATAATCAGCAGCCCGCCTTCGTTAATGCGATCGTGGATGCACTCCAGGAAACGACGTGGCCGGTACAGGCGGTCGATCAGATTGGCGGCCAATACCAGGTCATAACCGGAATACTGAGGCTTCAGGTTGCAGGCATCGCCCTGATAGAACGCCACCTTGGCGGCGGTATCTTCGAGATCCAGTTCTTTCAGGGTGCGGGTATGGTAGCTGACCAGTTCGCCTTCTTCGGCCAGTGAATACCGGATAGCGCCCTGCTCGGCCATCTCCACCCCCAGACGTATGAAGTTGGCGGAGAAATCGACACCTTCAACCTCGTCAAACTGGCGCGCCAGCTCAAAACTTGCCCGGCCGCAGGCACAACCCAGATCCAGCGCTTTCCCGGTCTTTTTACCGGCCATAGCCTCCAGGGCCAGTTCGGCCATGGTTTTCGGGAAATTGGCGACACCAAACCAGCTGTCGCCGTAGTGGAACTCGGCGTATTCAGTGAGTAGCCGGTCGCTCTCGTAATAGGCGTTGGGTTGAACCGCCTCGGCCTCGGAGGTGATGTAGCGGAAGCCTGCATGCTGGAAGAAATGCCGACGGAAGGCATAACGGGAGGCCAGCCTTGCTTCGTTGCCGCAGGAAATCCAGGAGCCGCCTTTGATCAGATTGTGCTGGCCGTCGAACGTGGGTGTGGTGAAGTCGTCGTACAGTGGATGCACCTTGAAGTTGTCGAACGGATAGGTGGGGGTTTCGGTCCACTGCCAGACGTTGCCAACCACATCGAACCACTGGCCGTGGCGAAAGCGCGTTACCGGACACGACGAGGCACCATGGTCCAGGTGGAGGTTGGCGTTGGCCGGGGATTCTCCCACTTCCCGGACGCCGGATTCGTCACAGAGGCGATACCACTCGTCTTCCGTGGGCAGGCGGATGGGTTTGCCGGTTTGCTCACGTTTCCACTCACAGAACGCCTTGGCCTCGTGATAGTTGACCTCGACCGGCCAGTCCCAGGGCATCTCGACCTCTTCGGTCATCAGGCGCAGCTGCCAGCCATTTTGCCAGCGCCAGAATGTGGGGTGTTTGGCTTCGGCAAAGGTTCGCCAGGCCAGGCCCTCCTCGCTCCAGTATTCGTCCTGCTGATAGCCGCCGGCCTCGACAAATTCCAGGAACTCCTGATTGCTTACCAGGTACTGGCTGGCCTTGAACTCGGCGACATCGGCCTGGTGCTCCCCGTACTCATTGTCCCAGCCGTAAAAGGCATCGTCGTAGGGCTTGCCAATGTGCACTTTGCCAGCGGGAACGGTGAGCAACTCGTTTTCCGGTGCCTCGCCGGTTTCCCGGATGGGCGCCCATTCCGGTTGCGGTTGAACGCGTTCCAGCGCGTGCTGGCGGATGAGCACTGAAGAAGTCTCAAGGTGAATACGCTCATGTTCGATGCCCATCACGATGGGCCACCAGTTACTGTCCCAGTCAATTGGCAGCGAGAGTGGCATGGTTTCGATCAACTCCAGCACGGTCTGGCGCACCTGTGCCCGGTAGTCCAGCACTTCCTGGACAGCGGGCCAGTCGTAGTGATCGTCGTTCAGGTCGTCCCAGCTCATTTCATCCACACCCACCGCGAAGATGGATTCCATGTTGGGGTTGATGCGTTCTTTCAGGATTTTGGCCAGCACCAGCTTGTTCACAAAGAAGGTGGCGGTATGGCCGAGGTAAAAGATCAGCGGATGCCGGAGCGGGATAGATTTCTGGTAATAGCCGGAGTCATCAGCCAGGCAATCGAACAGGCGCGTGTAGGTGTCGAAGGTGTCTGTGAAATAACGCGCGATTTCCTGGCGTTTGGTGTCAGGGGCTCCCTCGGCCAGATTGGGCGTGCGGGTTAAACCGATGGCATGTTGGCGTTCGAGAGTTGCAGTCGGGTTGGAGAACTCCATGGCTGAACCGATCCTTCCAGTGAATGATGTCCTACAGGATTACGTTCAACCATAGGTAACCGGTTCAGCGACTGGCAAGTAAAGAACGGAAATAATCCGCAGGACTCAGGCGCGGTTCAGCTCGTAAACCGCCATGTTGACAGCGGATGCCAGGTTCAGAGACTCAATAGCGGCCGCGCCGGGGATCGTAAAGGCGCGGGCGCCAAGCTCGGTCAGGGCTTGCTTCGGCACGCCGCGGGCCTCATTGCCAAACAGGTAGCAATCCTGGGCCTGGAACTCGGGCGTGGTAATGGCGTCGCCGCCGATGTCCAGGCAGGCGATGCGGGCGTATCGTTGCCCCAGCGTGTCCAGGGCAACCTCGGTCTCCAGCGGTACATGGAATATGGCGCCCATGCTGGCGCGCACCACTTTCGGATTGAACGGATCCACGCTGCCGGGGCTAAGGAGGCACCGGAAGCCACCGAACCACGCCAGCGTGCGCAGGATGGTGCCCAGATTGCCGGGATCCTGCACCTCGTGAAGGTAAAGCGCTTTCTCTTTAGGGACGGCCTCTTCGCTGGCATTTGGTGGCAGTGGCACCACCGCCAGGATGCCCTGAGGCGTTCTGGTATCGGAAAGCTGGGCCATCTGCCGGTCGCTGATGACGTGCTTGGGCCAGGGGCTGGGCCAGTGCTCGTAGGCGCTGGTTACGTACAGTTGGGCGTTGCGCCAGTGGGGCACCTGCTTCGCCGCTTTTTCCAGCTCCAGTACCAGATGCTCGCCTTCCACTAGAAACTGTCCGAACGACTGGCGGTATTTCTTTTGATGCAGCTTTTTGATGTCGTCCAGTTTCACGATCTGCTTTCCATGGTGCCTGGCACGGCCGAGGCCGGGCGATGATGGTTTGAATGAGGCATGTGATCAGGTGCTATTGTACGGGGGCATGGCTGGCTTGTCAGGAAGTGGCTGGTTTTTGCGGCGCCACTGGCGGCGGCGTACAATGCCGTTTTTCCCGCAGTGAACAGAAGGCAGGCGATGGCACGCTCGAAAAGCAGTAACCGGTGGCTCGAAGAGCACGTAAACGACCCCTTTGTAAAACAGGCGCAACAGGATGGCTATCGTTCCCGTGCCAGTTACAAACTGCTGGAAATCAATAACAAGGATCGGCTGATCAAGCCCACGGACCTGGTCGTCGACCTGGGCTCGGCCCCGGGTGGCTGGTCTCAGGTGGCGGCGAAACTGGTGGGCCACAAGGGCCGTGTGGTGGCGTCTGACATTTTGCCGATGGATCCGATTGCCGGCGTCGAATTCATCCAGGGCGACTTCACCGAACAGGAGGTCTTCGACCAGATCATGGCGATACTGGACGGGGCCCGTGCCGACGCCGTGATCTCGGATATGGCCCCCAACATCAGTGGCGTAAACGCCGCAGACCAGGCAGCCTCCATGTATCTGGTGGAACTGGCCCTGGATATGGCCTGCCAGGTGCTTAAACCCAAAGGCAGTTTTGTTGCCAAGGTGTTCCATGGTGAAGGCTATGATGAGTATGTGAAAACCGTGCGCGAGTCCTTCGATAAGGTGGTGATTCGCAAGCCGGATTCGTCCCGGGCCAGGTCCCGGGAGGTGTATCTGGTGGCCAAGGGTTTCCGCGTAGCCTGATTTTAAGGTCGAACTGCGACGCTCTGCGGCCAAACTGCTTTTTTGGTGCGAGTGGCTACATATTTTTTGCTGCTGTCGCGCAGAAATTCCGAAATCGTCTATTCTTTAACCTGTGAGGAAAGGGACTGTTCTCGCAGGCTGCCTGATATTGCCACCTCCCTGAATATCCTTTTCTTTGAAACCACACCACGATCAAAAGGTATGGAGCGCCTGAGAGAGGCCTCTGGATTTGCTTGTTAGTCTGAATCACAAACAAATTCTTTCTTATTTGTGATTTGGCGTTAACGCTCAACGCCCTCTGGGGCTTGTGGCTGTTCGTTACAAAACAAACTGGTACTGGGCAACGGGACAGCGATAATCGCCGCCCCACCGACAACAACCGTCCAGGCTGAAAAGGACGAACCTCGTGCGAAAGAATCTACCCATAACCGGGAACGAAAGAACGTTTCCGGAATCGCAAAAACTGATTTCCTCAACGGATTTGCGGGGAAAGATCTTGCACTGTAACGACGCTTTCGTGGCGGTCAGCGGTTTTTCCCGGGATGAGTTGATTGGTCAACCGCACAATATCGTTCGTCATCCGGATATGCCTCCGAAAGCCTATGAGAACATGTGGTCTCACCTCAAGGCCGGCCGACCGTGGATGGGCCTGGTGAAAAACCGCTGCAAGAACGGCGACTTCTATTGGGTCAGCGCCTACGTCACACCGGTGACCGCAAATGGCGAGGTTGTCGGTTATGAATCCGTTCGCTCTTGCCCGGGCCGGGAGGATGTGGCCAGGGCCGAGAAACTCTACAAGTCGATTCGGGAAGGGAAAACCGGGATCCCGTTCTGGCAGCGGGTGGCGCCGAGCACCTGGTGCCTTTTTGGATTGTTGATGGCAGCCGGAGGATTATTCCTCTCAGGCCAACAAGTGTTGTCAGAGCTTTTGCTGTCGGTGGGTGTGCTCGCCTATGCGATCTGGATGAATATAGCTAGGCACCGGTTGATTCAGTCGGTTACCGATATGATGGGTAATACCTTTACTGACAACCTGGCAGCGCGAAGCTACACCGATGATGACCTGCAGTTGGGGCGCATCAAAGTGGCGGTCAGAGCGCAACAAGCCCACCTTGACGCCGTGTTGACCCGGATTGAAGATTCTGCCGCCGGCGTAAAGACTGCCGCAGTCAGAGGTCTGGAATACTCCTCTCAGGCCCAGGACACCATGCGGAAACAGCAGGCCGAGACCGAGCAGGTGGCTGCTGCAGTTCATGAAATGTCGCAGACCATCGGCGAAGTCTCCGAAAACGTGCAGCGAACCGCCGACAAAGCCGATGGGGCCAGGGTATTGGCGGAACAGGGCAGCCAGGTTATCGCCTCGACCAGGCAGTCTATTGAAGAACTGAAAACCACCGTTCATGGCATCAGTCGCTCCGTCGGTGAGTTGGCGACGGAGAGTGAAAAGATTGCAGACGTGGCGAAGATCATTGAAGACATCGCCGAGCAGACCAACCTGCTGGCTCTGAACGCCGCGATTGAAGCTGCCAGAGCCGGGGAACACGGGCGTGGCTTCGCGGTGGTGGCAGATGAGGTCCGGAACCTGGCCCAGCGTACCCAGGATTCCACTCGGGAGATTCACGGGATCATCGACAAGCTTCTCTCAAGGTCGTCCGAATCGGTGAGGGTCGCCGAACAGGGTAATCTGGCTTCAGACAGTGGGCTGGACCGTATGCTGGATGCGGAAAAGACCCTGAACCAGATTGCGGACTCAGTGAATACCATTGCAGAAATGGCGATTCAGATGGCCACCGCTGTGGAGGAACAGGCGCAGGTTTCCGATCAGATTAACGAGCAGGTCGAGAGCATTTCCTCGCTCGCATCGGTGAATTTTGAGAAAGGGGCGCAGTCGGCCGCCAGTGTCGAGAAGATGGAGAAAATTGCGGCTCAGTTGCATGAGCTGGTGGTGCGGTTCAAATAAGCTAGATTCGCCGCTTTTGAAAACGCTCGAAACACTTTGGGCAAAGACAAACAAAAAAGGCCTGCGTTCTCACGCAAGCCTTTGGAAATAATGGCGTGCCGATGGGATTTGAATCTGTGGCCCTCTTCCAAAGAGCAATCTTGCCCCCCCCCCCTTTTTTAGTACTGAGTCTTATGCGCGTAACCTAATGCTTGGGCACAGTGATGCCCGGTTTAGCGGGGGCAACTACCGCACCGTAATTCCTTACTTCGTCCAGTGGTTAGACAGGGCTTCCGCCTGCTCCATAATCAACTCAATCGCCGCTGGCGCCTTATCCGGCGGGTACTTGTACCGCTGTAACGTCCGCCGCACCAGAATCCGCAGCTTGGCCCGCACGCTCTCCCGCACCTGCCAGTCCACGGTGGTGGATTTGCGCAGCTTGTCGGTGATCTCCACGGCGATCTTTTTAAGGGTTTCGTCGCCCAGCTCCCGCACGGCGCTTTCGTTGCTGGCCAGGGCATCGTAGAAGGCTACTTCGTCCGGGTTCAGGCCGAGGGCGGCGTCACGCTCCAGTTCGGCCTGGAACTGCTTGGCCATGGCGATCAGCTCTTCGATCACCTGCGCCGTTTCGATGCCCCGATTGTTGTACTTGCTCAGCGTTTCCTGCAGGCGGTCGGCGTATTTCTTCTCCTGCACTACGTTGTTGCGGGTTTTGGCCTTGATGTCGTCTTTGAGCAGCTTTTCCAGCAGCTCCACCGCGAAGTTCTTGTAGGGCATTTGCCGAACGTCTTCCAGGAACTCGTCAGAGAGCAGGCCGATGTTGGGCTTGTCCAGGCCGCACAGGGCGAAGACATCGGTAACCCCTTCGGCGATGAGAGCGTTGTTCAGGATCTGCCGCAGCGCCGTGTTCTTCTCTTCCTCAGTCAGCTTCTTGTCCACGCTGGTGAACTTGGTGATGGCAGTTTTCACCTGAGACAGGAACGCCACTTCTTTCTGCAGCGCCTGGGCCTCGTCCAGGGTGGCACACAGCGAGAACGCCTTGTTCATGGCCAGCACCGTATCCAGGAAGCGCTTCTTGCCGTCTTCCAGGCTGAGCACGTAGTTGGCGGTGGGCACCAGGAACTTGTGGGGCTCGGTTTCAAATCCGCTATAGCTGAAACCCTCGCCTTTGGGCCCGGGCGCAAACATGCCGTGGATAATATCCAGCTTCTCCAGCAGGATGGCGTAGGCTTCTTCGGCGCTGTGGGTGGGAGTGCCCTTGCCCTTGGCATCGGTGTAGGTTTTCAGCGCCTGTTTCAGCTCGTTGGCGATGCCGATGTAATCCACCACCAGCCCGCCGGGCTTGTCCTTGAACACGCGGTTCACCCGGGCAATGGCCTGCATCAGGTTGTGGCCCTTCATGGGCTTATCCACGTACATGGTGTGACAGCAAGGCGCATCGAAACCGGTCAGCCACATATCCCGCACGATCACCAGCTTGAGCGGATCGTTGATATCTTTGAAGCGCTTCTCGAACCGCTTCTTGGTCTGTTTGTTATGGATGTGCGGCTGCAGCAGGGGGCGGTCAGAGGCGGAGCCGGTCATCACAATCTTGATGGCGCCTTTCTCCGGATCGTCGTCGTGCCACTCAGGACGCAGGGCGGCAATCTCGTTATAGAGGTGAACCGCAATCTCCCGGCTCATGGCCACAATCATGGCCTTGCCGTCGATGGTGCTGGAGCGGGTTTCAAAGTGGTTCACCAGGTCTTCCGCCACCTGCTTCAGGCGCGGGCCGGCACCGACCAGCTTTTCCAGCCGGCTCCACTCGCCCTTCGTTTTCTCGCGGCTGCCAACGTCTTCGTCGTCTTCAACCACTTCCTCCACCTGCTCGGACAGCTCTTCGATCTGCTCGCGGTTGATGTCCAGCTTGGCCAGGCGGGATTCGTAGAAGATGGGCACGGTCGCGCCATCGTCCACGGCATCCTGGATGTCGTAGATGGACACGTAATCGCCGAACACGGCCCGGGTGTCTTTGTCTTCGCTCTCGATGGGGGTGCCGGTAAAGCCGATGAACGAGGCATTGGGCAGGGCATCGCGCATGTGGCGGGCGTAGCCAAACTTGTAGGTGCCGTCTTTCTTAAGGGTGGCTTTCAGGCCGTACTGGCTGCGGTGGGCTTCGTCTGAGATCACCACGATGTTGTGGCGGTCGTTCAGAACCGGGTGGCCAGATTCATCGTTCAGCAGGGCGAACTTCTGTACCGTGGTGAAGATGATGCCGCCGGATTCCCGCTCAGACAGCAGGCGCCGTAGCGTATCCCGGTCGTCGGCCTGCACCGGTTCCTGCTTCAACAGTTCCCGGGCGGCGCTGAAGGTGGCGAACAACTGGCCGTCCAGATCGTTGCGGTCGGTGACCACAATCAGCGTGGGGTTGTTCATCTCCGGCTGTTGCAGCAGCTTGCCGGCGTAGCAGCACATGGAAATGCTCTTGCCGGAACCCTGCGTATGCCACACCACCCCGGCTTTCTTGCTGCCGGGTAGAACCTCGTCGCCGTAGGTGGCGCGCTTCTCGCTGATACCGGGGCCGCTTATATCCTGCGCGGCAATCACAGTGGCCTTCACCGCCTCACGCACCGCATGGAACTGGTGATAACCGGCAATCTTCTTGATCAGCTTGTCGGAATCCGTCTCGAAGATCACAAAGTAACGGAGGTAATCTAGAAATAGCTCCCGGTCGAAGAAGCCCCGCACCATAGTTTCCAACTGCCACTCTAACAGCGGCTTGTCGTCCTCATGTTTGAGGGTGCGCCAGGGCATGTAGCGCTCTTGGGTGGCGGTGAGGGAGCCTACCCGAGCCAGATAGCCGTCGCTGATGATGGCCGCTTCGTTGTAGGCGAACAGATCGGAGCATTCGTCTTTGTAGGTTTGGATCTGGTTGTAGGCATTCCAGATGTTCACATTCTCGGCGCCGGGGCTCTTCAGCTCCAGCACCGCCAGCGGTAGCCCGTTGATAAAGCAGATCACGTCCGGCCGGCGCAGCTGCTTGGAACCTTCGATGGTGAACTGGTTGATGGCCCGGAAACGGTTGGCGGCGAGATCACCGAAGTCCACCAGAAAGGCCTGGTCGTGAACCACCTTGTCGTCGCGCTTGTACTCAACCGGCACACCATCCAGCAGCAGGCGGTGAAAGGCCCGGTTGCTGATCACCACATCCAGGCTTTCGGGTTTGCGCACCACAGCTACGGCTTGTTCGACGGCGCTTTGGGGCAGGTGAGGGTTGATGCGCGTTATCGCAGCCTCAAGATCCGCCAGCAACAATACCTGCCGGTAATCGGCCCGTCCCGGGGCTTCACCATCCGGCGCCAGGTCGGGCCCGTGGGCGATCTCCCAGCCACCTTCGGCAAACCATTCCAGGCATTGTTGTTCCAGCTGATCTTCCGTCATACCTCAGTCCTTATTCCCGAGTGGGCTCCTTCAGCAGCAGGAAATGTTCAATCAGCCGGATCATCAGGGTTTTCTGATCCGGCAGGCTTTCCGCCACCAGCAGGGCCAAGGCCACCAGGGTGTTGTCATTAATCAGTTGTTCTACCGGCCGCGCCAGCAAAGCGGCGTTGCGGCGCAGATACCATAAAAACAGAAACGAGCCGCAGCGTTTGTTGCCGTCGGCCAGCGGGTGGTTCTTGATCACGAAGTAGAGCAGGTGAGCGGCACGGGTAGCCACGTTCGGATAAAAGAGCTCATCACCAAATCCCTGCTCGATCGTCGCCAACGCAGACGCCAGGCCGTCACCCCGTAACTGGCCGAACAGCTCGGTAGCCTCGCCCTTGGCCATAAGCGTTTGTTTGAGTTCGCCAATGGCTTTCAGGGCTTCGCCTAACTCCAGCGGCTGCATATCCGGCTGCTTGATGCCCACCTCGGCCAGCTGCTGCTCGTCGTAGCCTTGCAGCAAGCTCCAGGAGCGGGCGTAGTCGCTGATTACCCGGGCGACAGCCTCGCCTTCATTGGATACCAGGCCCTGATTGGTGAGGGTGCGGCTCAGCAGATTAACGGCCTGCTCGAACTCGATGCCGCGTTCTTCCAGGCGGCGTTGGTTGAGGGTGTAGCCCTGTACCAAGAGGTCTTTGAGAACCTGGGTGGCCCATTTACGAAATTGCACGCCACGCTGGGATTTCACCCGGTAGCCGACGGAGATGATCATATCCAGGTTGTAGTGATCAATTTCCCGCTGAACCTGGCGCTTGCCCTCCTGGCGAACTATCCGGAATTTCCGGATAGTTGGTTCTTTCTCCAGTTCTCGCTCCTGGAACACATTGCTCACGTGCTCGTTGACGGTTCGCACGTCTTTGCCAAACAGCTCCGCCATCTGGACTTGGCTGAGCCAGACTGTTTCCTGTTCCAGCGCCACTTCCAGCTGCGCCTGGCCATCGGTTGAGGTGAAGATTCGTACTTGTTGTTCGGTCATGACAGTTCCTTGTCGTTGTCTACAAACCGGGCAGTATAGCCAATGGCTTATGCATCGTGCTCTGTGCCAGGCTCTTTACTGAAATTTGTGGTTTTCAGCTCCTGCCGAACTTTGTCCAGCGGCCCGCTCAGTGCTTTTTCAAGCCGGGTCATGTGCCCCACCAACCACTCGATCATCTCGGGCCAGTTGGCCTTGTTGTAGCCATCTACAGACTTTTCATACTGGATACGGCACGCAATTTTGTCTGGTAGGGGCAGCCAGACCAGTTCGTTACCAAATGCAGTTTCAATCTGTGATTTCATGGTTTGCAGTCGGTCAAATACAAAGCGATTCGCCTCGGCGCGGCTGCTTTGCATACTTAATCCAACACGCACTTCATTTTTGCCAAAGATTAGCTGGTAACCCATGCCGCTGATCCCAGAACCAGCGTTCAACCAGTGATCTTTAGCGGGACTGATGTTGTTGAACAAAGAGCAGTTACTACGGCCAAAGGCCTCCAGGGTTTGCTCCCAGAATGCCAGACGTAGCGTATGCCGGCTCTTCTGCTCATTGCTTGCGCTCTTTTCCTCGGCCTCCTTGGCCATCATGCCAATCATAAAGTCCGAGGCTTCCGGGGTGGGGATGATCTGCTCCACGTTCAGGAACAGTTCGGCACCGGCCTGGTAGGGCGTGACCTTGAAGCACTGGCAGTTGACGCCAAACTGGCTCAGCCAGAGCACGGTGTTGGTGACCTCCTTGCGGTAATGGGCGGCCACCAGAATCAGGCGTTGGCTTTTCAGAGTGTTGAGCTGTACGGATTGCAGGTCGTCTGCCTGCAGGAACTCCAGCAACACGCTCTCCGCATCAGCTGGCGCGATGCCTTCGTTCTGGGCTTTCTGGTTCAGGTAGCGCTGGAAGATCTCCACCACCTGCTGTTTCTTCAGATTGGCACAGTAGCTGGCGTACTTGAGTGCCTGCCACACCACATCCCGGCCGCTGTCATCGAGCTTGTTCTCAATGATGACCAGATTGCCGTCTTTGTCGATGGCCAGCAGGTCCAGCCGCTCGCGGGTGTCGTCGAAGCCGTCGAACTCCTTCTGGATGATCAGTAATTCCTCGCCATCTCCCTGGGTCAGCGCCTGCGGGTAGTTTTCCAGCCATTCCTGCAGGTGCTTGCGCTCGGTGAAGCCCAGATCGCTGAAACGTTTCACTTGCAGTGGGTTGATACGGTTGGCGCTGGGGTCGATTTTAAACATTGGCTGGTTCCGCATCTTCTGCCAGCTGATCCTCTACGTCGGATACGGAGAGTTCGCCGGATAGGAGTTTTGGTAGGACAGCATCGCGGATTGCCGACAATGACTTTGATTCATTGCCGTGGCTCTTTGCCAGCTTTAAATATGGGGTGCTTATACGATCAAAAGCTTCGGCAAGAGCGTGTGGATAGACTATCCAGGGAAGCTCGGCCAAGGCCTTAGCATTGGCACGCTGCCGACCGCTCGTGCCAGTCATTGATTGGATGGCATGTTGACGAAAGCTTTCATCGCGGGCGATGAAGTAGGAAATTGATTCGGGGTACGGCTCTTGAGACCTCATCACGATGTACTCTGTTGAGCCCCAGCCGACTTGGTCGCTATCCAAGAAATCAACGTAGGCTGTTTTTCCGTTTTCAAGGCACGGCGTAATTCTCGCCAGCAGAGTGTCTCCGTTAACGAACTTGGTGCCACTGTTCATTTGCCGCAGAACAACGTCATCAGCTAAATGGCCAGAGGTGGGGACGTTCTTCATGTCGAGGTAAGGCGCGAGGGTGCCTTTTTTGAGCGACCTGCGTGGGTTGAATTGAATTAGCTCAGAAAGGTGATCAACACCCCACCCCTCCGGAATCTCCCCCAACTCACTATCCTGCATAGCCGACGGAAACAGCTCGGCGGTGGCGCGGAGTTCGGCGTATTGCTCGGGCTGTTCGGCCTGGAGGCGGGTTAGCTCGGCTTCGTCTTTGCCGGAAATGGCCTGCATGGCGGCGAGCAGGGCGTATTCCTCGCTGCCGCCGGCTTCCAGTGCGGCGATCTTGGCTTTGACTGGCTCGAAATCGACAAACCAGCTTTTGAAGATGGCCTGGGCCATCTGTTCGAGGGTTTGGTTGATTTGATGGTTGAGCTCGACTTTCCTGTCGAGCCCGTAAACTTTTTCAACAATTGATTTTTGAACCGATAGGGGCGGAACATCAACTTCTATTCCAACCATGTCTGCACGCTTAATGCTTGCTTGAACAGTGGTTATCAGGCGCGACTTAATATCATGCTGAAACTTGCTGCCCCGCATGTAATAAAACATATACCAAGGGTCAAGGATCTCTTTCTTAAAGCGTATTCCGAGAACGTTCTGCGCAATTGCGACTGTTCTATTTTCAGGAGTCATGATTACCCTAGCCGTGGTTCCGACAGTCGAAAATAGAATGTCTTGGGGTTCGAGATACGCTCGAAACCAAGAATCGTAAGTTGCTTGGTCTACATATTTGGTACCCTCAGTTATTGGGTAAATACCATTGGCAGGCAGATGTTTGACCTCTAACAAGGGAATACCGTCACTGGCAATAGGTGGGGTCTTACCACGATTGTCGATCCATTTCTCAATCAGATCGCCTAGGGTATAGGTTTTATATGACATAACCCAATCCCCCAATATTCCGCTTAATCTCACCCTCCAGCCGATCACTCTCCGCAAACTGTTCCCGCAGCTGTCCGGTCAACCGCGCCATCTTCTCGGCAAACGGCTCGCCGTCGTCTTCCTGCTCCTGAGCCCCCACATAACGCCCCGGCGTCAGTACAAAGTCGTGCTTCTTGATTTCATCCAGGCTGGCGGATTTACAGAAACCTGCGATGTCTTCGTAGCCTTTGCCTTTTTGCCAAGCGTGGAAGGTGTCAGTGATTTTGGCGATGTCGTCGTTGGTGAAATCCCGCAGCACCCGGTCGCGCATAAAGCCCAGGTTACGGGCGTCGATAAACAGGAACTCTTCCCGGCGGTCTCGCTTTTTCTCGTTGCGCACCATGCCGTTGGCTTTGTCCCGGGTCAGGAACCAGATACAGGCCGGGATCTGGGTGTTGGTGAACAGCTGGCCGGGCAGGGCAACCATGCATTCCACCAGGTCTTCTTCCACCAGGCGCTTGCGGATTTCGCCTTCGTTGTTGGTGTTGGAGCTCATGGAGCCGTTGGCCAGCAACAGGGCCATGCTGCCAGTGGGCGCCAGGTGGTGGAGCATGTGCTGCATCCAGCCGAAGTTGGCGTTGCCTTTGGGTGGGGTGCCGTACTTCCAGCGCACGTCGTCGGCCAGGGATTCACTCCACCAGTCTTTGATGTTGAACGGCGGGTTGGCCATTACGAAGTCGGCGCGTAAGTCCGGGTGCTGGTCGTCCAGGAAGGTGTCGGCGTTTTTCTTGCCGAAGTTGAAGTCGATGCCCCGGATGGCCATGTTCATGGCGGCCAGCTTCCAGGTGGTGGGGTTGGACTCCTGGCCGTACACGGAGATGTGCTTCTTTTGTTCTGAGGCGTCGTAGTGCTGCTCGCTGGCGTGTTCTTCGATGAACTTGTCGCTGGAGACAAAGAAGCCGCCGGAGCCCATGGCCGGGTCGTATACGCGGCCGGAGTAGGGCTGCAGCATTTCGACAATTAGGGTGACGATGCTCTTGGGGGTGTAATACTGGCCGCCCTGCTTGCCTTCGGCCAGGGCGAACTGGCCTAGGAAGTACTCGTACACATGGCCGAGGATGTCTTTGCTGTGCAGGCTCAGCTTCTCGCCCTCGAACACCGGCTTGGTGAAGGAGGTGTCGGAGAAGGTGTTGATCAGGCCCAGCAGCTTGTCGTTGTCCAGCTGGTACTGGCTGATGCGGTTGAGGATGCCCTTGAGCTTGGCGTTGCTCTTCTCGATCTCTTCCAGGGCGTTGTCGATCAGCCAGGACACGGAGCGCAGCTTAACGTCGTTACCGGCGTCGTCCTGCCAGAGTACGGTGCCCACGGGCAGCACGGCTTTTTCTTTCAGGGTGCTCCAGCGGGCCGGTTTGGGTACCCAGAACACGTTGGCTTCGCGGTAGTAATCCAGTATTTCCAGCTCTTCGAGCAGGGCTTGCTGGTAGTCCTCGTCGCCGTCGTAGTCTTCCGGCGGCAGGTAGTATATGTCGTCGTTCTCATCCTTGAACCGCTCCAGCAATTCTTCCTGGCGCTCCTCGAAGGCATCGGAGACGTATTTCAGGAAGATCAGGCCAAGCACCACGTGCTTGTAGTTGGCGGCATCCAGGTTGGCGCGGAGCTTGTCGGCGGCTTTCCAGAGTTTGTCGTCCAGGGCTTTGAGGAATTGCTGTTCCGTGTTGTTCATTGCTTGGTTGTTCCCTATGAGAAGTTACTGCTATCTCTCTGATAAAGCGTAAAGGCACGGAGCGACAGGCTGTGTCGGTTCGTGCCTTTGATTGTTCCGGGGAGTGACGGGCAATACCGGGGTGTATTGCTTGCTAACCACTCGATATAGGGTTTGTTTTACGTAAGTTGGTGGGGTTAGGCAAGGCTTCGGGAAGCTGTGCCCAAACCCGCTATGTGGGGAAGCAGGGTAAAGGTCGTAATGGTAGGAAGCTATTTTTTTGCCTTGAAATCCAAGGCACACTCAGGGCACCATTTGGGCACAGACCAAAAAAAAGGACCTGCGCTTTCACGCAAGTCCTTGATATTCATGGCGCGCCCGATAGGATTCGAACCTATGACCTTTGCCTCCGGAGGGCAACGCTCTATCCAGCTGAGCTACGGGCGCATTCGAAATAACGAGTGCTCGTCAATTTCGAGTGCGCAATCTTACGTGTGCCGGCGGCTTCTGTCCAGCCCCGGCCATTAACCGTTTCGTTCAGATTCGAGGTAGCCGCTGGTCTGGCGTCAGGTTGACCAGGTTTTGCTCGTTGCTGATGGTCACTTCGCCATCCTGAATGCTTACCTGCAAGTTCATGGACCGTTCCGCCAGGGCCGCCAGCGCGGCAGTTTCCTCTGCCGGAAGGTCGACAATAGTAAGGTTGCTAAATCGTTCCAGCTTGTTATGGTGCTTGTCCCACCACACCGGCACCGCACGCCCGCCGTAGGTATAGAGAATGACCTGGTTGGCCTTGTTGCAGGCTTTGCGCAGGCGGTCTTCCTCGGGCAGGCCCAGTTCCACCCAGAGTTCAATGTCTCCGGTCAGGGATTTTTGCCAGAGTTCCGGCTCGTCGTCTGTGCTCAGGCCTTTGGTAAATTCCAGGTTATCGTCGGCGTTGAGGGCGAAGGCCAGCAGCCGGATCATCATCCGCTCGTCAGTTTCAGAGGGATGGCGGGCAACGGTCAGATGGTGGTCGGCGTAGTAGTGCCGGTCCATATCGGCGATATGGAGGGTGGCTTTGAAGATGGTGGCTTTCAGTGCCATTGAATGAATAGTCCTGTGGTCTTTGGGCGGATCAGGGCGTTAGTGTAGAGCATATTGAGCGTGGCGGGGCATAGCAGCATGGTGTTGTTGCGGGGTTTTCTGGTTCTGGTGGTGTTTTTTCTGCTGGGTGAGGCACTGCGGGTGCTGGTCGGCCTGCCCATCAGCGGTGGCGTGCTGGGGATGGTCATGGTCACGGCCACTCTGATGTTGCGGGGGCGGGTCAGTGATCAGTTGGCTGAAGCCAGTCGCGGGCTGATCTCGGTGCTGGTGCTGCTGATTTCACCGGGTGTTGTCGGGGTGTTCTTTATTGCCGATCGCTTTGCGGGCCACTGGTTTTCCGTTGCAGTGGCTTTGGTTGCGGGTACCTTGCTGAGTTCCGTGACCACGCTGTGGCTGATGAAGAAAACAGCGGGAGATCGCACCCGGGGGCACAGTCATGACTGAGTTCAACGGACGAATGCAGGAATTGCTGTTGGTCTGGACCACAGGCCCGATGCTTTCCATTGCCCTGACGCTGGCGGCGTTTATGGCGGCAAACTGGTTGTTCGCGAAGGTGGGACGCCCCCTGTGGATGCCGCCGGTATTGATGGCGGCGGTGATTCTGGCGGCGGCGGTGGCGGCCAGTGGTATTGGCTATGAAACCTATCAGCAGGGGGCGCGCTGGTTAACGGTATTGTTGGGGCCGGCGACGGTGGCCCTGGGTGTGCCTTTGTATCAGCAGATGCACCATATTCGCGCGCTCTGGCGGCCAATTCTGTGCACCTTGCCACTGGCGGCCAGTCTGGCAGCTGTCTATGCGGTGGGTATTGCCTGGCTGATGGACGCTCCGCTTTCCATACTGGCGTCGCTGGCGCCGAAGTCGGTTACCGCGCCCATTGCCATGGGTATTGCGGAACAGCTGGGTGGCTCGGTTGCACTCACCCTCGGCGGTCTGCTGATTACCGGCGTACTGGCCTCGGTATTTGTGGACTGGGGTGCCAAATGGATGAAGATTTCCGATGACCGGATGGTGGGTTTTGCCCTGGGGCTTAATGGTCATGCCATTGGCACTGCCCGGGCGTTTGAGATCAGCCCCACGGCGGGCGCTTTTGCCTCCCTGGGGATGGGATTGACGGGTGTGTTTACGGCGCTGTTTTTGCCCTTTGTCTTTCCGTTCTGAGGCTGCTGCTTTTTGGGTCATTCACCATACGAATAGGTCCATGTTGCAATTTCGATTGCCGTAAGGGTTTTCCGAGACTAGCTTGTTTGCCAGGCAATCGGTGCCGTCCTGCACCGATGTTCCGTGAAAATTCCTAAAACAGCGACGGAAAACGCGATGAAAAAAATACTGGCAGCTTTTGTTGGCTCCATGGCCCTGGCGTCTGCGCCTCTGGCCCTGGCAGCCGATGCGACCAAAGAACTGAAAATGGCGTACGACGCCGATCCAGTTACCCTCGATATTCATGAGCAGTTGTCTGGCGGCATTCTGCAGTTGTCTCACATGACCTTTGATCCGCTGTTGCGCTGGACCAAAGATCTGGGTTTCGAGCCGCGCCTGGCAGAAAGCTGGGAGCGTGTGGACGACAAAACCATGCGCTTCAAGCTGCGCGAGGGTGTGAAGTTCCATTCCGGTAACGAGCTGACCACGGCCGATGTGAAGTTCACCTTTGAACGACTGAAGGAAAGCCAGGACTTCAAGGCGATTTTCAAACCCTTCAGCGCCATCAATGTGATCGACGATTACACCTTCGAGCTGGTCACCAGCGAGCCTTACCCTCTGCTGCTGAACACCGCCACCTACATTTTCCCGCTGGACAGTGAGTTCTATTCCGGCCAGACCGAAGATGGCAAAGACAAGGACGCCATCCTCAAGCACGGCAACTCCTTTGCTTCCGAGAACCTGTCCGGCACCGGTCCTTACACGGTAACCGAGCGTAAACAGGGCGTGCGTGTCGAGTTCGAGCGTTTCGATGATTACTGGGATACTGAGTCGCCGGGCAACGTGGGCAAGATCGTGCTGACTCCGATCAAGGAAAACGCTACCCGGGTATCCGCTCTGCTCTCCGGTGGTGTCGATTTCATCGCTCCGGTTCCGCCCAATGATCTGGACCGCATCAAGCGCGACCGCAACAGCGAACTGGTGACCATGAGCGGCACCCGTATCATCCTGTTCCATATGAATCAGGAGCGGGTTGAAGCCTTCAAGAATCCGAAAGTTCGCCAGGCGATCGCCTACGCCATCAACCAGGAAGGCATTGCTGCCAAGATCATGAAAGGCTTTGCCACGCCAGCAGCACAGATGTCGCCAGCGGGTTACCAGGGCCATAACGAAAACCTGAAGCCTCGCTTCGATGTTGAGAAAGCCAAGCAGCTGATGAAAGAAGCCGGCTATGAGGACGGCTTTACCATCACCATGATGGCCCCCAACAACCGCTACGTGAACGACGACAAGATCGCACAGGCAGCGGCGGCCATGCTGGCGCGCATCAACATCAAGGTGGATCTGAAAACCCTGCCGAAAGCCCAGTACTGGCCGGAGTATGACAACCGTGCCGCCGATATGATGCTGATTGGCTGGCACGCAGACACCGAGGATTCGGCCAACTTCTACGAATTCCTCACCTTCTGCCCGGATGCTGACAGCGGTGATGGCCAGTACAACGCCGGCAACTACTGCAACCCGGAAATCGATGCCCTGGTGGAAAAAGCCAACGTGGAGACCGACCTGGACAAGCGTGCGGCCATGCTGCAGGAAGTGGAACAGCGTCTGTACGACGACGCAGCCTTCGTACCGCTGCACTGGCAGGACCTGGCCTGGGCCTCTCGCAAGGGCGTGAACATCGAGCCGGTGCTCAATGTCATGAACTTCCCCTACCTGGGCGATCTGGTTATCGAATAAGGGGAGCGTGCTCCCTGAGACCCAACCTCTCTCCCGGTGCGGGAGAGAGGCTTTCACGTATTCATCAACGGTAAATCCTTCATGCTAGCGTTTTTGGTTCAGCGGATATCCCAGGCGCTGCTGGTCATGTTTGTGATCAGCATCATCGCCTTTGCCATTCAGGATGGCCTAGGGGACCCGCTTCAGGAAATGGTGGGCATGTCCGTCTCTGCCGAAGAGCGGGAAGCCATTCGCGAGGAGCTGGGGCTGAACGACCCCTTCCTGGTCCAGTACCTGCGGTTTGCGGGTAATGCCATACAGGGCGACCTGGGCAATTCCTATTTTTACAGCAAGCCGGCGCTGGAAGTGATTGCCGAACATCTGCCAGCGACCCTGGAGCTGGTGATCGGCGCGAGCCTGATCATCATCTTCCTGTCGGTACCCATTGGCGTGTATGCCGCCATCCGACCCCAGGCCTGGCTGTCCAAATTCTTCATGGGCGTGAGTACGGTCGGTATTTCCATACCGGTGTTTCTCACGGCCATTGTACTGATTCAGTTGTTCTCCATTGGTGTGACGGTCAACTGGTTTCCGGCCGATACCGGTTGGGGCCAGTGGCTCAACGATTTCTTTACCACCGAAGGTGGGCTGCCGTCCTATGGCCGTGGTGATGACCTGGTGCACCTGTTCGGCACCTGGGAATCCGGCCTGTTTACCAGCGAAGGCCTGGCCCATCTGGTGCTGCCCTGCGTGTCGCTGGCGTCCATTATGCTGCCTCTGTTTATCCGCCTGATCCGGGCGGAGATGATGGAAGTTCTGCAAAGCGATTACATTCGCTATGCCCGGGCCAAGGGTTTGAGCGCGGGCCGTATCAATTTCCTGCATGCCCTGAAGAACACCATGCTGCCGGTGATTACCGTGGGCGGCGTACAGATCGGCATCATGGTGGCCTACACCATCCTGACCGAGACGGTGTTTCAGTGGCCGGGTCTGGGCCTGATGTTCCTGGAGGCCATCACCCGCAGCGATATTCCCCTGATTGTGGCTTACCTGATGGTAGTGGGCCTGATCTTTGTGGTGACCAACACACTGGTGGACCTGATCTACGGACTGGTCAATCCCACCGTCAAACTGACAGGTAAGAAAGCATGACAACGGCAACGGTTTCCCGCTGGGACCGCTTCCGCGAGTCCTTTTTCTGGTACAGCTTCAAACGCGACAAGGTAGCGATTGCGAGCTTTCTGGTGCTGCTGGCCATGGTGCTGGCGGCGGTGTTTGCGCCTTGGCTGGCGCCCGCCGATCCCTATGATCTGGCGCAGATCAACATCATGAACTCCGAGCTTCCACCGGTGGGCCTGGACGGCGCTGATCCCGCGTTCCCGCTGGGCACGGATGCCCAGGGCCGGGATCTGCTCTCCACCATACTTTACGGCACCCGGGTGTCGCTGATGATTGGCTTTGGTGCCGTGGTGTTGCAGGCGGCGCTGGGTATCCTGTTTGGCCTGCTGGCCGGCTATCTGGGCGGTAAGGTCGATGCCATCCTGATGCGCATTGCCGACGTGCAGCTGTCGTTCTCTACCCTGATGGTGGCGATCATTGTCGGCGCGGTGTTCAAGGCCAGTTTTGGCAACCTGATGTTCGGTGAGATTGCCATCTACATGCTGATCTTCATCATCGGCGTGGCGGAATGGCCGCAGATTGCCCGTACCGTGCGGGCCTCGGTGCTGGCGGAGAAGAAAAAGGAGTATGTGGACGCGGCCAAGGTCATGGGATTTGGTACGCCGCGCATCATGTTCCGGCACATACTGCCCAATACCCTGTCGCCTATTTTTGTGATTGCCACGGTACAGATTGCCAATGCCATTATCTCCGAAGCGGCACTGTCGTTCCTCGGCCTTGGCATGCCGGAAACCCAGCCGTCACTGGGTTCGTTGATCAAATCCGGTTTTGACTACATCCAGAGCGGTTCCTGGTGGATCACCCTGATCCCCGGCCTGGTGCTGGTGGTGCTCGTGCTGGTCATCAATCTGTTGGGTGACTGGTTGCGGGATGTGATGAACCCACGGCTGTACAAGGGGTAACACCATGGCACTGTTGGAAGTGAAAAACCTGGATGTACGTTTCGCGGTGCGCGGTGGCGATCTGACCGCCCTGCGTCGTATCAGTTTCAGCCTGGACAAGGGCGAGCGGCTGGGCCTGGTGGGTGAATCCGGTGCCGGCAAATCAGTGGCGGCCTTCTCTATCCTGAACCTGATTGCCAAGCCCGGTTATATCGCCGGTGGCCAGATTCTGTTTGAAGGCAAAGATCTGGCCGCCATGAGCGAGCGGGAGCTGCGCAAAATCCGTGGCAACCGCATCGCCATGATTTTCCAGGATCCGATGATGACCCTGAACCCGGTGCTCACCATCGGCACCCAGATGGTGGAGGCGATCCTGGCACACCGGAAGATCAGCAAGAAAGAGGCGAGGGCCATTGCCCTCGATCGCCTGCAGAAAGTGCAGATTCCCTCGCCGGAAAAGCGGCTGGACCAGTATCCCCATGAATTGTCAGGGGGCATGCGCCAGCGGGTGATCATTGCCATCGCCCTGCTGTTGGACCCGGAAATCATTATTGCCGATGAACCCACGACCGCCCTGGATGTGACCATCCAGGCCGAGATCATGGACCTGCTGCTGAACCTGTGTGAGCAGGAAAACGTGGCGCTGATGCTGATCACCCACGATCTCGGGGTGGTCTCGCAGGTGACCCAGCGCATGCTGGTCATGTACTCCGGCCGGATCATCGAACAGGGCCCGACCCGGGAAATCATCAATGATGCCCAGCATCCCTACACCCAGGGGCTGATCAACGCGCTGCCCCAGATGGGTGAACCGGGTGCGCGGCTGTTCCAGATACCTGGCTCCATGCCATCCCTGAAGAATGTGCCTTCGGGTTGTCCGTTCCATCCCCGCTGCAACTTCGTCACCGACCAGTGCAAGCGCGCCATGCCGGAATATGTGCGTTCCGGCAACGTTGACGTCGCCTGTTACGAAGTTGCCAACCTGATTGAGCAGGAGAAACGCATGCAGGAGGCCGAATCATGACCTCCCCTCTGGTAAGTATCCGCGGTCTGGAAAAACGTTTTGATCTGTCCGGCAGCTTCCTTGAGCAGCTCCGGTTTGAAGGTGGGCGTTTGCGCCGCAAACAGGAAGCGGTGCACGCCATCAACGGTGTGAACCTGGAGGTGCAGAAGGGCGAGGCCCTGTGTGTGGTCGGTGAGTCCGGTTGTGGCAAATCCACCGTCGCCCGCACCGTGATGGGGTTGCTCTCGCCGAGCGCTGGAGAGATCCACTATGGCGGCCAGCGGATTGATAATCTGGAAGGTAAGGCTGCGCTGCCCTACCGCCGCAAGATGCAGATGATCTTCCAGAATCCCTATGCCTCCCTGAACCCGCGAATGACGATTCAGCAGACCCTGGAAGAGCCGATCCGGTTCCACCATCCGGACTGGTCCCCGGTTCAGGTGCGGGACAAGATTCACGAAGTGATGCATTCGGTGGGTATCGACCCGGACTGGGGCAGTCGCTTTGGCCACGAGTTTTCCGGTGGTCAGCGCCAGCGGATTGCCATTGCCCGCGCCCTGGCGGTGGACCCGGAATTTATCGTTGCCGATGAGCCCATCTCGGCCCTGGATGTGTCTATCCAGGCCCAGGTGCTGAATCTGTTGATGGATGCCCAGGAAAGCCGTGGTCTGACCTACCTGTTCATTACCCACGATCTCGCGGTGGTAGAACACTTCGGTACCCGGGTGGCCGTCATGTACCTGGGCCGGGTGTGTGAGCTGGCAGACACCAAAACCCTGTTCGCCATGCCCCGGCATCCCTATACCCAGGCGTTGCTGTCGGCCATCCCGAAACTCGAGGATGACCGGCCCAATCACATTCGCCTTCAGGGCGAGGTGCCCACGCCGGTGAATCTGCCCTCGGGGTGCGTGTTCCACGGCCGCTGCCCCTATGCCAATGAGCGTTGCCGGCAGGAAGTTCCACAGCTGATCGCCACCGACGGCGGGGCGCAGGTGGCCTGTCACGCCGTTGAGGAAGGGCGTTTGTAACGGCCGGGCGCGCATAGGCTATCATGCCTGCAGCAACGTACCGGTTGTGATCATTGCCAAACCTCAGGGGTTCCCATGGAAATACGCTGGCTGGAAGACTTTCTGGCGCTTGCCCGCACGCGCCACTTCTCACGGGCTGCCGAACAGCAGCACGTGAGCCAGCCTACGTTCAGCCGGCGCATCAAGCTGCTGGAGGAATCCATGGGCACCACCCTGATCAATCGCCAGACTCTGCCATTGTCCCTGACCCCGGCCGGAGAAGTGTTTCAGGAACTGTGTGAACGCATCACCCGGGAGGTCCGGGACACCCGGGACCGGATAGCCGCTCTGGATGCGGAAGCGTCTGCCCGCATCAGCGTTGGTTCTACTCAGGGGCTGTTTTCACATTTCTATCAGGGTTGGGCGACGGAGATGGGCATTGCCGAGCGCCTTCAGCTGAACCTGACCGCCACCAACTGGGTGGGGGAGCAGTTTCTGGATGCCCTGGAAAGCGGCGAATGTGACCTGGTGTTGTGTTACTGGCACCCGGATTTGCCCTGGGGAGATCGCCTGGCCAGTGACAAGTTTCAGTGGCAGACGATTGGCAGGGAAGCACTGGTGCCGGTCAGTATAGCCAATGAGCAGGGCGAGCCCCGTTACCGGTTGCCAGGCACTGATGAACAGCCTGTGCCCCTGATTGCCTACCACAGCCGTGGTTTTTTGCAGTCTGCTATCGACGGGCATCTGCAACGCGGCAAGCTGCCGGCGAATCTTTTGCCACTGAACGAGAATACCCAGTCCGCGAGTATCAAAGCCCTGGTGAAACAGGGCTTCGGCATGGGCTGGCTGCCCAAGCGGATGACGGAAAAAAGCGAACAGTTTGGGCGCCTGGTACGGGCTGGCGATGAGCGCTGGGACGTGCCGCTGGAAATACGTTTGATCCGCCTGAGTGACGCCCGCTCAGACGACATACTGAATCTCTGGAAACAACTGGAAACCTGATATGCCAAATCAAGATATCCTCGACCTGCAGACTGCCCACATCCGTGAGCTGCAGAACCGGTACGAACGGGCCATGGCTGACCACGGTTATGACAGCCTGCTGATTGCCTCGGGCGCGGCGCCCTACCGGTATCGGGATGATCAGGCCTATGTATTCCAGGGCTTCGGCCCGTTTCTGCACTGGACCGGGCTGGCTGGCCAGGAGCACAGCTGGCTGTTGGTTCGGCCCGGCCAGAAACCGGTGCTCTGGCTATACCAGCCGGTGGACTTCTGGCACGCCAACCCGGTGATGGCTGAAGAGCCCTGGCTGGAGGTTGTAGACGTGCGCAGCCGGCAGCAGGCTGGCGCCCCGGAGCTAGATAGCCCGGGGAGGCTGGCGATAATCGGTGATCCGCTGGTGCTGGAAGGCGTGCCGGGAGATCATAACCCGGCGGCACTGGTGGCAGCCGTGGAAGAAACCCGCGTGCACAAAACTCCGTACGAAATTGAATGCCTGGCACACGCTAACCGGATTGCCCTGGCCGGTCACAGGGCGGCCAGAGAGGCGTTTCTGGCCGGCGACAGCGAATTCGGTATCAGTCTCGCCTACCAGCAGGCCACCGGCCAGCGGGAAGTGGAGGCACCCTATCACAGCATCATCGGTTTGAACGAACATGCCGGCACACTGCACTACCAGTACTACGACCTGCAGCCACCCCGCCGGCCCCGCAGTCTGCTGATTGATGCCGGGGTGCGCTACCGTGGCTACTGTTCAGATATAACCCGCACCACCGCCGGGCCGGATGAGCCGAGATTCACCGCGCTGGTTCACGGGCTGGAGAAACTGCAGCTGCGGCTGTGCGAGATGGTGTCGCCCGGCGTGGACTACGTGGACATTCACCGCAAGGCTCACCTGGGCATTGCGGCCCTGCTATCAGCTTCGGGGCTGGTGTCCGGTTTAGCGGATGAAGCCATGGTGGAGCAGGGCATTACCCGGGCGTTCTTTCCCCATGGTATCGGGCATTTTCTGGGCATTCAGGTGCACGATGTCGCCGGCAAACCGACGCCGTCCCCGGAAGATGCGCCGTTCCTGCGCCTGACCCGCACCCTGGAAGCCGGCATGGTGGTCACCATTGAGCCGGGGCTCTATTTTATTCCATCGCTGCTGGAGCCTTTGCTGAACGGGCCTGAAGCCCAGTATCTGAACCGGGCGCTGATTGATGAACTGAAGAGCTGTGGTGGAATCCGGATTGAAGATAATGTGGTGGTCACAGCGGCCGGGGCCCGGAACTTAACGCGAGAATGCGAATAGTCACTTTTTACTACAAAAACTGACTGCAAAAGGGTTGCAATCCTGTTTGTTAATAACAATAATTATCACTAACTTTAGTGCTGTTAGTGAGAGCGCCCTATGTACGTTTGCCTGTGTTACGGGGTAACAGACAGAGAAATCCGCGAAGCCGCTGAAAGCGGTGTCAGTTCCATGCGCCAGCTCGGCAAGGAACTTGGCGTCGGCCGTCAGTGTGGTCGTTGCGCCTGCACTGCCCGGGAAATTCTGAAAGAGTCCCGGTCACCGGATTATATGGCGCTCGCCAACATGCTGGCGCAACCCGCCTGACCAGGCGGGCCTGTCCACATATTGCAATTGCACCTCTTTCACATCCGTGATTTTTTATTGCCGTTAAACCGACTATCCTTGTGAATTAACGCTTTCGCGACACAAGGAATCCGGTTATGAAAGGCGACAAAAAAGTCATCCAGCATCTGAACAAGGTCCTCGCCAACGAGCTGACGGCCATTAACCAGTACTTCCTGCATTCGAGAATGTACAAAGACTGGGGTATCACCAAGCTCGCGGCGAAAGAATACGAAGAATCCATCGATGAAATGAAACACGCCGATCAACTGATCGAGCGGATTCTCTTCCTTGAGGGCCTGCCAAATCTGCAGGATCTGAACAAATTGCTGATTGGCGAGAATGTTCAGGAAATGATCGAGTGCGATCTCAAGCTCGAGCACACCGCGCACACAGACCTGAAAGAAGCCATCATCTACTGCGAGCAGGTTCAGGACTTTACCAGCCGTGAACTGTTCCGGAGCATCCTCGACAGCGAGGAAGAACACATCGACTGGCTCGAAACCCAGCTGGAAATGATTTCCCAGATGGGCATCCAGAACTATATCCAGCTGCAGTCCGCGGCTGCTGAGTAAACTCCCCGGCTTTCCGGCCACCGGCGCACTCTGCGGGCCGGTGGCACGCTCTCTCCACTCTGTTCCCCCTGCCTTTTTCCGGGCGCTTCCCCGATTGCCTGTCGAAACAGGTAGAATAGTCGCCCAGATCGGCCAGATATTCTGGCCCAACGCGGTTAATAAACCACTCCGGAGACTGAAATGGACCTGTCCTGCTTCAAAGCCTACGACCTGCGTGGCCGAGTACCTGACCAGCTAAACCCAATCCTGGCTGAGAAAATCGGCCGCGCCTACGTTGAAATCACCGGCGCCAAAAAAGTCATCGTCGGTTACGACATCCGGCTGTCCAGCCCCGAAATAGCAGAAGCGTTGAGCTCCGGCCTGATGGCGGCCGGCGCCGATGTGTTTGATATTGGCCTGTGCGGCACCGAACAGGTGTACTTTGCCACCAGTCACTACCAGATGGACGGCGGTATCATGGTGACGGCCAGCCACAACCCCAAAGACCACAACGGCATGAAAATGGTGGGCCCGGAATCCCGGCCGATCAGTTCGGACAACGGCCTGAACGACATCCGGGACCGGGTGCTGGAGCCGTTCTCTGACGCCGCAGAGCAGGGCAAATACGAAACCCTGGAAGTAATGAGCGCGTACGTTGACCATCTGCTGGGCTACATTGATGCAGGCTCACTGAAGCCCATGACCATCGTCTGTAATGCCGGCAACGGTGGTGCTGGCCTGGTGATCGACAAACTGGAACAGCATCTGCCGTTCGACTTCATCAAGGTTCATCACGAAGCCGATGGTCACTTCCCGAATGGTGTGCCCAACCCGATCCTGCCGGAAAACCGCTCCGCGACTGCCGATGCCGTACTCCAAAATGGCGCCGCCATGGGCATTGCCTGGGACGGCGACTACGACCGCTGCTTCTTTTTCGACGAAACCGGCCGCTTTATCGAAGGCTACTACATCGTCGGCCTGCTGGCGGACCAGTTCCTGCGCAAGACCGGTGGCGGTAAAGTCATTCACGATCCCCGCCTGACCTGGAACACGCTGGATCTGGTTGAAGCTGCTGGCGGCGAAGCCATCGAAAGCAAAACCGGCCACGCCTTCATCAAACAGAGAATGCGCGACGAAGACGCCGTCTATGGGGGCGAAATGAGTGCCCACCACTACTTCCGCGACTTCGCCTACTGCGACAGCGGCATGATCCCCTGGCTGCTCGTGGCCGAGCGCCTGTGCCAGAGCGGCCAGACCCTGTCATCCCTGATCGACGCCCGCATCGAAGCCTACCCGGCCAGCGGTGAAATCAACCGCACCATCAGCGATCCCCCGAAAGTCATCGCCGCCATCGAAGCCAAGTACGGCGTGGGCGCGAAATCCGTCAGCCATGTCGACGGCCTGAGCGTGGAATTCGACAACTGGCGCTTCAACCTGCGCATGTCCAACACCGAACCGGTGGTTCGCCTGAATGTTGAGGCCCGTGGCGATAAAGCGTTGATGGAAGCGAAAACTGAAGAACTGCTGGCGGAAATGGAGCGTTTGAACGCTTAGTGATGAATCCCCGGACAGAATCTGGGGGCAAGCGGGCCGGAGGGGCTCCGGATACTGTGCGGAGCCAGGGATGGCGGAGCCCAAGCGCCCCAGGGATGGGCCGAAGGAGCGTGTTTACGGAGCCCCTCCGGCCCGCTTGGCCTTGCACGAACCTCTAGAGCCAGTCATTCAGCATAATGCCAAACCCGACCCGCTCAATCCGCTCGTTATAGTCAATCAGGCTCTCCCCATAACCGTTGTAATACTGGAAGAACCCCTTCAGCGTATCCCCCATGGGAAAACTGTACCCGAACTCCACCGACGTCCGGTTATCCGACCTCAGATTATTCAGCAGCTTCAAAGAAAACGTCCGATCTTCCGTCAGCTTGTAAACCGCGTGATAACTGGCGTGGCCCAGATAGCTCTCTATGTCTTCGTTGTCGTCGCTGCTGCTGTTTTCCGGCAAGCGATACCAGGGCTGAACCATAAACAGCCAGCGATCCACGCTATAGGCAACGGAACCCATAATCCGGTTCCAGCTCCGGGACCGTGGGTCAGACTGTCCGTTTGACTGGTGATTAAAGCCCACCGACACCGCACTGAGCGTGCCGGGACCGAGATCCCAGTTCAGGGCGTGCCGGAAAAACAGCTCCGGCTCATAGTTGGTCTCACGGAAAGGCGCCGATTCATCCTGATTGTAGACCTGCCAGAAGGATTTCTGGGTGTAGCCAAACCAGAAGGTTGTGCGGTCGTCGAAAATGCCCGTCAGCAACGGAACCTTGAAGCTGATCTGGTACTTGGCTTCCTCGTTTTCCAGGTTGTAGTCATAATCGATAGCTCCCAGTCGCGGGCTTGAGGGCAAGGCATTGGGGTCGTCCACCCAAGTGATCGGCAGAATGTAATTGGGCTGATGAGTCACGAAGCTGCCGGTAAACGAGAAGATCGCCCGCTCGGCAGAAAGATAGTTGTCCACCAGCGCGGCCATCACCCCGTCATCAGGATCGTCTTCCAGGGCATTACCCACGATCTTCTCCCGGGTTTTCTTGTCGGCCACCAGTTCCTCTGCATCCGCCTCGGCTTCTTCCAGCTGTTCCTCGCTGGCCTGGTCACGCTCGGCCTGAGGGTTGTACTTGGCGTCATAGCAGGCCAGCCGTTGCACACCTTCCTTGATCAGCGCGCAGTTAACATCGGGTTCCTCTGGCCGATCCTGGGCAACAACCAGATTGGCCGTGCCCAACAGAATCAGGGGTAGCAGCTTGAGGCTGGGGGTCATGGGGGCTCCTTATTGGGCGGTACTCAGGCTTATCCAGGTGTTGGCAATGCCGTAAATCCAGACCCCAAGCAGGGTGAGGGTCAGCAGGGCGAAGATCGCGCGATGGCGGGTGCGGCGCTGGTCGTTCGCCGAGGCGACCCAGCGTAGATACATCAATCCGATAAAACTCAGAAAAACGCCCAGGCTGGCAAACGCCGGAATCAGTAGCCAGCCGGCAGAAAGCGGGGTGCCATCGCTTGACTGGTTGCTGAACCAGGCCATCGAGATCAGCAGTACCGCCAGGCTGGAAAACTCCAGGATCAGTAAGGTTTTTCGGCGCTTGTCCGGGGTCGTCTGTTGCTGTTGGTTCATACGGCGACTCTGGGTTTGAGTGAATGAACGCTATGGTAACCGGAATCCATGGCAAAGGAGCTACAATCTACGAAACTGTCATTAAAATGGTTGAAATCAAATTCTGATTTTGCTCTCTGGTTTTTTTGCGGGGGCTCAATCGCTATAATGCGGCGACCGAAAGATTATAACGCTCAAATGCGAGGTGCATTGTGAAGATGAAGAGAGTCCTGGCTGTTGTTCTGCTTGGTTTTGGCCTGGCTGCCGGCGCCGCAGTGGCAAGTGTTGAAGACGAAATCCGCGAGCGCATCAAGCCGGTGGGTGAAGTGTGTCTGCAGGGTGAAGAGTGTGGCGAGGCTGCTGCACCTGCTGAAACAGCCAGCTCCGGCCCGCGTTCTGGCAGCGAAGTCTACGACGCCGTGTGCATGGCGTGTCATACCACCGGCGCAGCCGGCGCTCCGGTCATTGGCGATGCCGCTGCCTGGGCTCCGCGCATTGAGAAGGGTATCGATACCCTGATTGATCACGCCATCAATGGCTTCAACGCCATGCCGGCCAAAGGTGGCTGTGCCAACTGCCCGGATGAGGAAATCACCGCTGCCGTTGAGCATATGGTTGAGCAGAGCAAGTAAGCAATCTGTAACGACCGGACAAACCCCGCCCCGAGCGGGGTTTGTTGTTTCTACAGGCCCAGATCGCCAATCAGGGCGCTGAGAGTCGCCTTGCCCTTTTTCTGGTTCGCTTCTTTGTCCTGGTCGCCCAGTCCCTCCCATTTCACATCCTCTTCCGGCAACTCATCCAGAAAGCGGCTGGGAATGGTCTCCAGTTTTTCCCCGTACTGTTTTCGGGAGGCCGCGTAAGTCAGCGCCAGGGTTTCCCTGGCCCGGGTAATGCCCACGTACATCAGGCGGCGCTCTTCCTCAATGTTGCCTTCCTCGATGCTGCTGCGGTGCGGCAGAATCTCTTCCTCCAGGCCCATAATGAACACATGGGGAAACTCCAGCCCCTTGGAAGCGTGCAGAGTCAGCAACTGAACCTTGTCGCTGTCGTCTTCCTCTTCCCGCTGCTCCATCATGTCCCGCAGTACCAGCTTGGCGATGGCGTCCTCAATGCCGATTTCGTCGGCGGTGCCCTTGCCGTCGTCCAGCATGCGCTGGATCGACTCCACCAGGTACCAGATGTTCTCCATCCGGCGTTCGGCCTGTTTCGGGCTACCGGAATGCTGGTGCAGCCACTCTTCGTACTCGATGTCTGTGAATAACTGTTTGATGACCGGGATCGGGTCTTCCGAGAACAGGCGCTCGCAGGTTTTGTCGACCCAGTGGGCGAACCGTCTCAGTCGGTCCAGGCCTTTCTCGGTGACGTGGGTTTCCGCCCCCATATCCCCCAGGGCCTTGAACAGGCTGACATTGCGCGACCGGGCGTAGTGACTGAGCTGTTCCAGGGTGCGCGGGCCAATCTCCCGGCGCGGCACGTTCACCACCCGCAGGAAGGCCGCATCGTCGTCCGGGTTGATCATCAGCCGCAGGTACGACATCGCATCCTTGATCTCGTTCTTGGAGAAAAACGACTGGCCGCCGGAGATGCGGTAGGGAATCTGGTAGGCCTGCAGTTTCATTTCCAGCAGCCGTGCCTGATGGTTGCCCCGGTAAAGGACTGCGAAATCCCTGAAGTCGAGGCCGTTTTTCAGCTTCTGATCGAGGATCTCGGTGGCCACCCGCTCGGTTTCGGCATCTTCGTTGCGGCAGCGGATGATGCGGATTTCCTCGCCAATGGTGTGGTCACTCCACAGCGCCTTCTCGAACACGTGGGGGTTGTTGGCGATCACCGTGTTGGCGCAGCGCAGGATCCGGCTGGTGGAGCGGTAGTTCTGCTCCAGTTTGACGATCTTCAGGCTCGGGAAATCATCTTTCAACTGGGCCAGGTTCTCCGGCCGGGCGCCGCGCCAGGCGTAGATGGACTGGTCGTCATCGCCCACCACGGTAAACGCCGCCCGCTCGGCCACCAGCTGTTTTACGAGCTCGTACTGGCACACGTTGGTGTCCTGGTACTCATCCACCAGCATGTAGCGGATTTTCCGGCGCCACTTGGCAAGCACTTCCGGGTTGTCCCGGAACAGCTGCACCGGCAGCAGAATCAGGTCGTCGAAATCCACCGCGTTGTAGGCTTTCAGGTATTCGTTGTAGTGCTTGTAAACGATGGCAATGCGCTGCTCACGCTCGTCTGCCGCTTTGCTGTAGGCCTCCGCAGGGCTGCGCATGGCGTTCTTCCAGGACGAGATGGTCATCTGCACATCGTTCAGCTCGTCGCCGGCCTCGGCGCTGGCTTCGCGCATCATCAGATCCTGCAGCAGCGCCTTGGCATCTTCGGCGTCGAAAATGGAGAAGCCTGGGTGGTAGCCCAGGTGGGTGTGCTCCTCCCGGATCATGTTCAGGCCAAGATTGTGAAATGTTGATACGATCAGGCCCCGGGTTTTGCCCCGGTCAACAATGCGGCCCACACGCTCTTTCATCTCCCGGGCGGCTTTGTTGGTAAAGGTGACGGCGGCAATGTGGCGCCCCGGAATGCCCAGTTCCTCAATCAGATAGGCAATCTTGCGGGTAATCACGCTGGTTTTGCCGCTACCGGCACCGGCCAGCACCAGCAGGGGGCCGTCAGCGTAGCGTACCGCTTCATGTTGTCTGGGATTGAGCTTGTTCACAGTGTTGATGCCAAAGGGGAACGGGGCATGGATTTTTAGCGTCTGGCTATTCTACACCAGGCCGGCATGCTGTACCTTGCCGATCTATCAGCTATTCTTTATGTAATGGACTACGCTGTTCTGTACCGACATATGGATCTCGCCAGATGACACTGCCCACCGACACCAGGCCTGATTGTTTGCGCCTTCTGGTGCTGACACCGGAATACGCCGACTATCTCTGGTTCAGCGCCATGCTCGCGGATGATTCCGAAATCTGCAGCGACGCCACCTGGTGTCCGGATCTGGTGGACTGTGATGATCTGATTTCCAACGCCAGCTTTGATGTGATCGTGTGGGACTGCGTGTTCCATGGCGGCTCGGAAGCGTCGTTTCTGCAATACCTGTCGGTATCCAGTGAGGACAAGCCCATTCTGGCCATGAGCGCCGAATCCTGCGGAGAAAAAGCCCGGTACCTGGTTGAAAACGGTGCATCGGACTATCTGAGCCGCCGTGAGTTAGATCCCTGGAATTTCCGACGCTCCATCAAATGCCTGTGGTACCGCTCCCAGCTCACGCAGTCGACAAATGGCCAGCTTGGCCGTGAAGTGGCCACCGGCTTCATCAATCGGGACCTGTTCTTCGATCGGCTACAGCAGGCGGTGCTGAGGGCCGAGCGGGCGAATCATCGCCTGGCTCTGTTGCACCTGAATATCGATGATTTCCGTAACATCAACGAATCCTTTGGTTACCAGAAGAGTGATCAGCTCATGCTTCGGCTGGCGGAGCGGCTCCGGCAAACGTTGCGACGGGTGGACTCGTTGATGCGCATCGGTGGTGACGAACTGGCCATCATTGTCGAGAAGGTGGAAGACTCGCTGGATATCACCCAGATCATTCGCAAGGTGGTTTCGGCGCTGGATGAGCCGGTGATGGTGGATGGCCAGAATGTGGTGGTCAGCGCCAGCCTGGGCGTGGCCACCTATCCGGAGGCCGGTGACAGCCCGGAAGAACTGCTCCGGCGGGCTAACCGTGCGATGTTCGAAGCCAAACGCGATCCGGGTACCAGTTACCGGTTTTACGACCGGCAGCTGCACATTTCCGCAGGCTATCAGCTCCGGCTCGAAGCCGACCTTCGCAATGCCCTGCGGGGCAAGGAACTGGAGCTGTATTATCAGCCACGGATTGACCTCGCGACCGAGGAGGTGCGAGGGGTCGAGTGCCTGTTGCGCTGGAATCACCCGGAGCGCGGCCTGGTGGGTCCCGATGAGTTTATCCCGGTGGCCGAGCGCAGTGGTCTGATTGTGCCCATCGGCTACTGGGTTATCGAGCAGGCCTGCAAGCGCTTGCAGGAATCCACCGAGCTGGGCTTTCCCGGACTGGTGTTTGCGGTCAACCTGTCGTTCCGGCAGTTCCACGATCGCAAGATGACCGAAACCATCTTTCGTATCATCTTCAATGCCAACGTCGATACCAGCCTGCTGGAACTGGAGCTGACCGAAAGCGCCATGATGCACGACCCGGAATACGCCCAGCGCTGCCTGCGGGAGCTCAATCAGTTGGGCATCAGTTTTGCGCTGGACGATTTCGGTACCGGCTTTTCCTCCCTGAGCAATCTGCAGCACCTGCCGATCTCGCTGGTGAAGATCGACAAGTCCTTCGTCCAGGAACTGGGCCAGTCTGCCGATGCCGAGCATATTATCCGTGCCATTATCAGTCTGGCTCACAGCCTGCAGATCAGCGTGGTGGCCGAGGGGGTGGAAACCGAAGGCCAGCTGGAATTCCTGCGCCAGCAACACTGCGACGAAATCCAGGGCTACTATTACGCCCGCCCGATGCCCTGGAACGATCTGGTGCAATTCATGAACCGCCAGAACCAGTCCGCTTGCCTGCAGAAGTAAGCCGCTGTACCTTTGCGCATTAATTCCGAATGCGATACCAGATCGAGGCAGCATGAACAGTATTTCCCGGCGCATTGCCGAAGAGCTCGGCGTACGTGAACAGCAGGTTAATGCCACCGTTACCCTTCTTGATGAAGGCGCTACCGTTCCCTTTATTGCTCGCTACCGAAAAGAAGTAACGGGTTCCCTGGACGACAGCCAACTGCGGACTCTGGAAGAACGGTTGCGCTATCTGCGTGAGCTGGAAGACCGCCGGGGCACCATCCTCAACAGCATTGAGGAACAGGGTAAGCTGACCGACGAGCTGCGGGCCTCCATTGAAGCTGCCGACACCAAGAACCGCCTGGAAGACCTTTACCTGCCCTACAAGCCCAAGCGCCGCACCAAGGCGCAGATTGCCCGGGAAGCAGGCCTGGAGCCGCTGGCCGATACCCTCTACGACGATCCCACCCAGGATCCGGAAACCGTCGCTGCCGGTTACCTCAATCCGGAAGCCGGCGTTGAGGATGTCAAAGCCGCTCTGGACGGTGCCCGCTACATTCTGATGGAGCGTTTTGCCGAAGATGCCGAGCTGCTTGGCGCCCTGCGGGATTTCGTCTGGCAGGAAGGCCAGCTGAAAGTCACTGTGGTGGAAGGCAAGGAAAACGAAGGCGCCAAGTTCCGGGATTACTTCGACCACGTTGAACCGCTGAGAAAGGTGCCGTCGCACCGGGCGCTGGCCATTCTTCGGGGCCGCAACGAGGGCATTCTGGCCTATTCGATTGTTATGGGCGATGCTGAGGAGGATCGCCGTCAACCCCATCCCGCCGAGCAGCGAATCGCAGCGCACTGGCGCATTCGGGATAATGGCCGGGCCGCCGACAAATGGTTGTCGGATGTGGTGCGCTGGACCTGGCGCGTGAAGTTGTCGACACAGATTGAAACCGATCTGATCGCCCAGGTGCGTGAAGCGGCTGAAACCGAAGCCATCAACGTTTTTGCTGCCAACCTGAAAGATCTGCTCCTGCTCGCTCCGGCAGGTCCGCGGCCGACGCTGGGGCTCGATCCCGGTCTGCGTACCGGGGTCAAGGTGGCGGTAATCGACGGTACCGGCCAGGTGGTGGATCACGGCGCCATTTTTCCCCACGCGCCCCAGAACAAATGGGATCAGTCCATTGCCCAGATGGCAGCCTGGTGTCAGAAGTACAAAATTGAACTGGTGGCCATCGGCAACGGCACCGCCTCCCGGGAAACCGAGAAACTGGTGGGCGACCTCTGCAAGCGTTACCCCGAACTGAAGCTGGCCCGCATTGTGGTGAATGAGTCCGGGGCATCAATTTATTCCGCCTCGGAATTTGCCTCCCGGGAACTGCCGGATCTGGATGTCACCATCCGTGGTGCAGTGTCCATTGCCCGCCGTTTGCAGGATCCGCTGGCCGAGCTGGTGAAAATCGAGCCCAAGTCTATCGGCGTGGGGCAGTACCAGCACGATGTGTCCCAGGTACAGCTGTCCCGTAGCCTGGATGCGGTCGTTGAGGACTGTGTAAACGGCGTGGGCGTGGATCTGAATACCGCGTCGGTACCGTTGCTTACCCGGGTGTCTGGCCTGAATCCGAGCATTGCCCAGAACATCGTGGATTTCAGGAACCAGAACGGCAAGTTCAGCAGTCGCAAACAGCTGCTGAAGGTGTCTCGATTGGGTGATCGCACCTTTGAACAGGCTGCGGGCTTCCTGCGTATCGCCGGGGGCGAAAACCCTCTGGACCGGTCATCCGTGCATCCGGAAGCCTACGGTGTGGTTGAGGCAATTGCTGAGCGTAATGGCAAGAAGGTGGAGGATATCCTTGGCGATTCCGCGTTCCTGCGCAGTCTTAACCCACAGGACTACGTAACCGAGCAGTTCGGCCTGCCCACCATCAAGGACATTATCTCCGAGCTGGAAAAACCGGGCCGGGACCCGCGACCGGAATTCCGCTTTGCCCATTTCGAGGAAGGGGTGGAAACTCTCAACGACCTCAAACCCGGTATGGTGCTGGAGGGCTCGGTAACCAACGTCACCAACTTCGGTGCCTTTGTGGATATCGGCGTTCACCAGGATGGCCTGGTGCACATCTCGGCCTTGTCCCATACTTTCGTGAAAGATCCGAGAGAAGTGGTCAAGGCCGGTGACATCGTCAAGGTCAAAGTGATGGAAGTGGACATTCCCCGTAAGCGGATTGGCCTGTCCATGCGTATGGATGACCAGCCGGGGGCGGACAACAAGCCAGTCCGGGGCGCAGACCGGAACTCTGGCCGCAGTGCAGGGCGCAAACCTCAGGCCGGCCAGGGCGCACCTCAAGGTGCCATGGCTGGCGCTCTGGCTCAGGCTATGGCCTCTGCCCGTAAGAACGGCCGTTAACCCCTTCCACTGATTCACAGCCGTTACGTCTCACAAGGGCGTAACGGCTGCAACAGGAGCTCAACATGGCACAATCCCGCCACTCCCTGTTCCAACAGTTTGCCGCCAGTGACTGGGACGGTTTCCTCAAAGGGCTCGAAAAGGAAGGCCTGCGCGTCGATGCCAATGGCTTCATTGCCCAGACACCACATCCGGAAGCCCTGGGCTCCGCACTGACCCACCCCCGTATCACGACCGACTACTCGGAAGCCCTGCTGGAACTGATCACGCCGGTCTTCGACAATACTGAAGCTATGCTGGCCTCGTTGCGGGATATACATCGGTTCGTCCAGCAGAACCTGGATAACGAAGTGTTCTGGGCCGCGAGCATGCCCTGCGAGATTGACGGCGATGCCAGCATTCCCATTGCCGAGTACGGCAGCTCCAACACTGGCCGGCTCAAGCATGTGTATCGTCAGGGTCTGGCGGTGCGTTATGGCCGGATTATGCAGAGTATTGCCGGCGCCCATTACAATCTTTCCCTGCCGGACAGTTTCTGGCGCAAATGGCAGGAACTGGTGGGCAACAAGGATAGCCTCAGGGATTTCAAATCAGACCAGTACTTCTGGCTGATCCGGAATTTCCGCCGCCGCAGCTGGTTGCTGATGCTGCTGTTTGGCGCCTCGCCGGCACTGGATGCCAGTTTTGTGGCCGGCGTCCGGCACGACCTGGCACGGTTCGATGATCGCACCTGGTTTGGCCAGCACGCCACGTCTTTGCGCATGGGGGATCTGGGTTACCACAACAATGCCCAGGCCTCGCTGAATATCTGCTTCAATGAGCTGAGCACTTATACCCGGACACTGGATCGCGCCATCCACACCAACTGGCCAGCGTATGAAGCCATTGGCACCCGGCGCAATGGCGAGTTTGTCCAGATCAATACCAATGTGCTTCAGATTGAGAACGAGTACTACAGCGCGGTACGTCCCAAGCGCACCACCGAGCGGGGTGAAAAGCCGATCCAGGCTCTGGATGCCCGGGGTGTGGAATACATTGAGGTGCGTTGTCTGGACCTGGATCCGTTCTCGCCGGTGGGCGTGAACCGCGAGCAGATCGATTTCCTCGACCTGTTCCTGCTGGATTGCCTGCTCACCGATTCTCCCCGTATTGAAGACGATGAGTGCGAACGGCTTGATGACAATTACAAGGACGTCGTCGCCGGCGGTCGCCTGCATTCACTCAGTCTGTGCCGGGGTGGACAGCGTGTGCCTGTGGGCGAGGCCGCCGTTGAATGGCTGGAGCGCTTGCAGCCCCTGGCAGAGCTGCTGGATGGCTGGAATCATAGCGATACCTACAGGTCGGCGCTGGCGGCTCAACGGTCGAAACTCGAGGGCAATGATTGGGCGGTGCCTTCCGCTCGAGTGCTTGAGGCCATGGGGCAGTCAGGCCTGGGCCATCGCGACTGGGTGCAGGCGATATCCCGTGAACACCAGCAAACCCTGAATTCGGAGCCACTGGCACCGGAGGTGCTGGCGGACTTCCGTGCCATGAGTGCGCAGTCCCTGGTCGAGCAGAAAGAGCAGGAAGCTGCGGACAGTCAGCCATTTCCGGAGTTTCTGGAGGCCTACCTGAAATCCTGACGCCGCTTGCGTCACGTCCGGAAAGGGACGTGACGCACAGAACCGGCTGTCCGGTTTGCTGGATCTGTTACCTGCTGTTACTTTCTATTACATCAGGTAAGGAGGTGGCCCATGGCAACGGATATCAAGCTCGGCTGGGATGTAGAAGCATTGAATAAGGCCTACCGGCAGGGATACATGGCCGGAGAGATGGGCATGGACAAAACCCGCTGTCCATACCGTGGTGAGGTCATTATTGCCGCCTGGGAAGCCGGTTGGGATGATGCCGGTCAGGCCCGGAAACAGCGCCCGCAACAGGATGACGATCTGTTCTCACGCATCGCCTGATCCCGCGCCACCGCCCGGTGGATGCGGCAACTAGCGCTGAACCACAAACTCGGTAAACAGCACTCCGGTAATGGTCTCACCGGTTTGCTGCTCCTCCAGCACTCCGTTTATCCGTTTGGTTGCTTCTTCCCGCAGCGCCTGCTGGCCGTCCATGGAAGACAATTGGTCAAGATCCGTCTGCTCACCAAACAGCATCACCAGTTCGTGCCGTAACCTGGGCATGTGCGCTTCTACCGCCGGCCGGGTGGTTTCGCGGGAGGCCCGGATGGTTACCGAGGCTTTGAGATAGGCCACTTTCGCATCTGGTTTGCCGACATGGGTGACGAACGCCGGTTCCATGGCGATATAGTCGGTAACCCCCTTCACTTCGGTTTCTTCATCAGCTTCCTCGGCCATGGCGGGCAGGGAGGGCATCAGTGCGCACAGGGTCAGTAACAGGGCCGGCATCAGTTTTCTGAGAATGGTCATAGGCTTGGCGTTAGTCATGGGTTAGGATTGGTTCAGTATTTCATGGCACGCTGGTTTCTCTCTGAGAATATCAGGCCATGGAAGCTTGTGCAGTCCACATCATGATTCCGGGGTAGCGTTTTGACAAGCAGATGGATATTCGGGTTGGTATTTCTGGTGTGCGCCGGGTTGCTGGCGGTGGCCTTTTATATGGAGCACGTGATGGGCCTGGAGCCCTGCCCGTTGTGCTGGTTGCAGCGTTTCGGGTTTATGGGTGCGGGGCTGGTGAGTCTGTTGGCGTTTCTGCACGGACCCCGCGGGTTCGGCAACCGGGTCTACGGGCTGTTGCTTGTTGTTGCCGCTGGCGCTGGTCTGGTGGTGGCGGGGCGTCAGCTATGGTTGCAGAGTCTGCCGGCGGACCAGGTGCCTGCCTGTGGTCCTTCGGTTGATTACATGCTCGAGGTACTACCCTGGTTTGAAGTGCTGCAAACCGCATTGAAAGGGACTGGTGATTGCGCCGAAGTGGTCTGGCGTTTTCTCGGTCTGAGTATCCCCGGATGGACCGCGGTCTTTTTCAGCCTGCTGATTGTGCTGGGGCTGTTTGTGATGCTGCGTCGCTATTCACCCCGGGACTGGTTGCAGAGCTGAAACAGTTGCGGCTGACCATGACCATGGGGTAACTTGAATCCAACATAATAATTATCAAGACTAGATCCAGAGAGCTGGCGGATTGACCGAGGGGAGACAGGCGTCATGTTGGAGAATTGCCGGAATGCCAGGGAACGTTGGGGTGGTGTCAGCGAGCTGATTGATCGCTGGCTGAAAGAGCGCCAGGAGCTTCTGGTTCAGTATTGCGAGTTGTCTGGAGAAAGCGATTTTTCCCAGACTGATGCCCTCCGCGAAAAATTTGTCCGCCTGTGCGAAGTGCTGGTGGATTATGTTTCGGCCGGTCACTTTGAAGTCTACGAACAGCTGATTCAGGAGGCCCGTGAGTTCAACGACGGCGGCCTCGAACTGGCAGCAAAGCTCTATCCCCGGATCGAGCAAACCACGGAAGTGGCATTGAACTTTAATGATCGTCTGGATGGCCGGGAGCTGTCCGAGGTCGACGTCAGGGAATTGTTCAACGAGCTGTCACGGCTTGGAGAAGTGCTGGAGTCGCGCTTTGAGATGGAAGATTTCCTGATTGAGAATCTGCATAACGCCCATGCGGGCAAGGTGGCTTCGGCCTGATTGCCTCTACCCGGAACCGCATTACCCGCAATAAAAAACCGGCCCCAGAAATGGCGCCGGTTTTTATTGCCTGCCGGAGTGCTGGCCAGAGCTTATTCGTCTGAACCAGCGTCGTCCTGCCCCGGATTCACGGCGATCAGCTCGACATCAAATACCAGGGTCTCGTTGGGGCCAATAGCCTGGTTGCCGCCCGGGCCGTAGGCCAGGTCAGACGGGATATAAAGCTTGTAACGAGCACCTTCGCTCATCAGCTGCAGGCCTTCTGTCCAGCCAGGAATCACCTGGTTCAGGCCAAAGGTCACGGTTTGCCCGCGCTCACGGGAGCTGTCGAATACCTCACCGTTGATCAGTTCGCCGGTGTAGTGGACTTCCACCTGATCCTCGGCGGTTGGGCGCTCACCGTTACCTTCTTCAATCACTTCGTACTGGAGACCGGATTCTGTGGTCTCAACGCCTTCACGCTCGGCGTTTTCTGCCAGGAAAGCCTCGCCGGCGTCCTTGTTCTTCTGCGCGAGTTCTTCCAGTTGTTGCTCCTGCTTTTGCTGGAGCTCCTGCTGGTAGGCCATCAGCGCTTCCTGGATCTGCTCGCGGGTCAGTCGCTTGCTGTCTTCGTCACCGGCATGGCCATGCTGGATGCCCTGAAGGAACTGGTCCATCTGGAGATCCGGCAAGTCATTGCTCATGCGCTCACCCAGCACCAATCCCATGCCATAGCTGACTTTCTCGGGGGTGGTTTCAAGGGCCGGGTCGTTTGCCGGCTCCTGGGCTGTTGAGCAACCGGCAATCAGGCCGGTAACGGCGATAGCCAAAAGCGTTTTCTTCATCATTTCATCCTTTCCACGTGTTTCTGGGCTCTCTGGCCCTGGATTCTGAAAGTCAACAAGGTAACGGGTTCAGCAGCAGGATGCCACTGAACATGTGTTAATCAGAGACTCATTTCGCGGCAATGACCAACCCGTGTCAGGAGCCGCTGGCGGGTGAGCCATTAAGCGAATAGGGGGCCTGGTAGGGGGACTGCCAGTCATCTTCCGGGCTGATGATCTGCGGCTTCCGGGGCACGGGGTCTGGACGTTCAATGGCCAGGGCATTCCAGGGGCCTTGGGCCGGTGGCTGATCGGCATAGTGCCAGTTGCCATCGGTGTCCTGCCACTTGAAAACGATATCCGGGCCTTCAGTGGGAATCGGCGACGGCAGCAACCCCTCAAAGGAGGGAATCGTCGTCGCCTGCTCGGTTTTCACCGGTTCAGAGACCTGGTCGGGATCGCCGAGGCCGAAGAAAATCAGCAGCAGCAGAAGGCCGAGCGCCGGAAATGAAAGCCGGATCAGCCATTTCATGAACATGATGGGCCGCCTCTGGTGGTCTGGCCAGCAAGCCGGCTGGCCAGAAGTTCAAAATGAGGTTTTATCCCCTCGGGTATGCCGTGGGTTGGCGCGGCAGCGACAAGATTCTGCTCGATGATGGTGCCTGATTTCTGCATGTTTCCGCGCTCCGCTTCGGATTCTTTCAACGTTTGCCAGATCAGAGCCAGCTCCAGCTGTTCGGCCAGCAGCTCTGCCTTGGCCAGAGTGTCCCGCAGCTCCACGCCATGATCATTGGCTCGAGGAACAGACTTGCGGGCGGAGCGAAGGCAACCGGTTACACGGCTTCGCCACTCTGTTACCTTAGCGTCCTCAACGCCAGAGAACGACTGACCCTGCGTGGCGAGCCAGCCGGCACAGAGGATGCGACTTACGCTCCATCCCTCGGATTGCAGCTCAAGACAGGCCTCAGCCACCTGCGGATCCTGCCATTGGGCGAGGGCATAACGCCATAACGGATTGTCTGGCTCCATGTGTTCTGGAAGTTCCAGCGGCTCCGCTTGTTGAACGGTCATGTTGGCGCTTCCCTGGCAGTAATCCATGGATAGATTAAATCTATGTTAACGATAACCGATCTCAGTTTACAACGGGGCGGCGTCTGGTTGCTAGAAAACGTGAACCTGACCGTGCAACCGGGGCAGCGCGTTGCCATTGTTGGTGCCAATGGTGCCGGCAAATCCAGTCTTTTCCAGCTCTTGCTGGGGCAGCTTGCACCCGAGCAAGGTAGCGTGGCGTTGCCCGGTGGCTGCCGGATTGCCCATATGGCTCAGGAAGTAGCGGCTTCGTCCAGATCCGCCCGGGATTTTGTGCTGGATGGCGACACCGAGTTGCGGCGAATGGAGCGGGCGCTGGCCGAGGCGGAAGCGGGTGGTGATGACCATGCCATTGCCCGTCTGCACGGGGAGCTGGATATTCACGAAGCCTGGTCCGCACCGCGCCGGGCAGAGACACTGCTCAGGGGCCTGGGCTTCGCCGACAGCGATGCCGAGCGCCCGGTTTCCGCATTTTCCGGTGGCTGGCGTATTCGACTGAACCTGGCCCAGGCACTGATGCGTCCATCCGATCTCCTGTTGCTGGATGAGCCCACCAACCACCTGGACCTGGATGCTTGTCTGTGGCTGGAGAACTGGCTCAGAAAGTATCCGGGTACCTTGCTGTTTATTTCTCACGACAGGGACTTCATGGACCGGGTGGCTACTCATCTGGTGCATTTCGATCAGAAGCAATTGGTGCTTTATACGGGAAATTACTCAGCCTTCGAGCGTCAGCGCGCCGAGCGACTGGCCCAGCAGCAGGCCAGTTTCGAACGCCAGCAAGCCAGAATTGCCGAAATCCAGCGCTTTATTGATCGCTTCAAGGCCAAAGCCACCAAAGCCCGGCAGGCCCAGAGCCGCGTCAAGGCACTGGAACGGATGGAAAAGATTGCGCCGGCGCACGTGGACTCACCCTTCAGTTTCGAGTTCCCGGTCGCGGACAAGGTCTCCAATCCATTGCTGTCCATTCGCCACGGGGTCGCGGGCCATGGGGATGTGCCCATTCTGAAGAACATCAATGTCACCCTGTTGCCCGGCACCCGGGTTGGTTTGCTGGGGCCGAACGGGGCCGGTAAGTCCACCTTTATGGATGCCCTTCGCGGCACCGGAACCCTGCTCAGTGGTGAGCGCACCTGTGGCGAACATCTGGCCATCGGCTATTTCGCCCAGCATCAGCTGGAGTCCCTGGATCTCGACGCCAGCCCGTTCCTGCATCTGCAGCGTCTGGCGCCAACCGCATCGGAGCAGAAAGTCCGGGACTTCCTGGGCGGCTTCGATTTTCACGGCGACGAAGCACTTGCGCCCATTCGCTCGTTTTCGGGCGGTGAGAAGGCCCGGGTTGCGCTTGCCGTTATCGCCTGGCAGAAACCCAATCTGCTGCTGCTGGATGAGCCCACGAACCATCTGGACCTGGAAATGCGACAGGCCCTGACCATGGCGCTCCAGAACTTCGATGGCGCCATCGTGGTGGTATCCCACGACCGCCACTTGCTGCGCAACACGGTGGATGAATTCTGGTTGGTATGCGACGGCGCTGTTGGCGAGTACGAGGGCGACCTGGAGGATTACGAACGCTGGCTGGCGGAACGTCGGAAAGATGAGGAATCGCCACCCCGGCGTGAAGTGGTCGGGGGGCAGGAAAAGTCGGTTAATACCGCCGGACCCGCGACCCTGACGGCGGACGAACGCAAGGCCCGCAAGCGCCAGGAAGCTGAACTGCGACAGAAACTCAGCCCGTGGCGAAAAAAACAGGGAACGCTTGAGATCCGTATGGAGCAGTTGCAGCAAAAGCTCGCCACGGTGGAGCAAAACCTGGCCGACCCAGGGCTTTACGATGACCAGCAAAAGGTTCGACTCAAGGAACTGCTGGCGGAGCAGACCGAACTGAAGCGAGAGCTGGAAGACGTTGAAGCTGAGTGGCTGGAGGTGAGCGAAACGGTGGAGAGCCTGGAGGCGGAACTGGCTGGCTGAGGCCAGCCAGTGTTACCGGCCCGAGATCTCCAGGGTAAAGTCCTGGCGTGCCAGGTAGTCCCGTTCGTTCTCCAGGTCTGCGAGGGTCAGCGGGCGGTTGTCCAGCCAGCCCTCGGGGAACTCGATTACCAGGCGGTTATCGTGGCCGTGAAGGGTGAAGGCGGGGGGGGCTTCCAGGTTGCGTGGGTGTTGGATCAGCACCGCCAGCCGCACCAGCACGCAAAGGTAGGTCAGGCGGGGTTTGTCCTCGGGCTCGATACCCTCGAAAACTGCCGCCGAGAACTTCCGGCGATGGCCCCGAACCAGAGTGGCCAGATCCTTCTGGAACGGTTGACTGAAGCCGGGTAAATCGGAATAGCGCAACAGGTAGGCGCCGTGCTTGTGGTACTGGCTGTGGGAAATAGTAAGGCCGATCTCGTGCAGCCGGCAGGCCCAGCGCAGCACGTCTTCATCGGCGGCGGTGCGCAGGCCCCATTGCCCTGCCACCTGTTCCCAAGCGGCAATCGCGGTTTTCTCGACCGCTGCGCCGTGAGCCTGGTCTACGTGGTAACGCTCCTGCAGCGCCGCAATCGTACGTTCACGAACGTCCTCGTGCTGGATGCGTCCGACAATGTCGTACAGCAGGCCTTCACGCAGGGCGCCGTCGGCAAAAGTCATGGTCTGGATGTCGAGTGAACGGAACGCCGCCATCAGAATGGCAAAGCCGGCCGGGAAAATGCTCTGGCGATCTTCCCTTACCCCCAGTTCGGCCAGTTTCTCCACCTTGCCCATGCTCACCAGGCGCTTGCGCAGCTCTTCCATGCCGTCGCGGTTAATGGAGCCGTCGGTAATCTTAAGGGTTGCCAGCACGTTGGCAATTGCCTTGATCGAGCCGGAAGAGCCCACCGCGCTCTGCCAGCCCACCGAGCGATAGTGCTGCCGGATATTCAACAGTTCCTGCTCGGCATGGGTAATGGCCTTGTCCATCTGGCGCCGGGTAATCTTGCCATCGGGAAAGTAGCGGTTGCGGAACGACACGCACCCCATGTGCAGGCTTTCCAGCTCCTGGGGTTCGAAACGCTGCCCGATGATGAATTCCGTGCTGCCGCCGCCAATATCAATCACCAGCCGCCGACCGGAATCGTCCGACAGGGTATGGGAGACACCGAGATAGATTAACCGCGCTTCCTCACGCCCGGCGATGATTTCTACCGGATAGCCCAGCACTTCCTCGGCACGGGCAATGAAATCGTGAGCATTGCGGGCGACCCGGAGGGCATTGGTGCCGACGATCTGGACTGCTTCCCGGGGCATGCCCTGAAGGCGCTGGGCAAACCGGCTCAGACATTCGAGGGCCCGCTGCTGGGTTTCTTCGGTCAGCCGATTATACTGATCCAGCCCCGCGCCAAGCTGGACTTTCTCGCCCATCTTCTCAACTGTGCGGATTTCGCCATGCACCAGACGGGCGACGACCATATGAAAACTGTTGGAGCCCATATCGATGGCTGCCAGCATGTCCGGGGAGGTTTCAGGCTTCTCGGCAGGGGATGCGGCCGTCACGTTGATAGGCGTCCTGTGTGATATGAACTTGGCCGTACTATAAGTGAAACTTCCCGGCCGTGTCAGTAATTGGCTGCGGACATTACTGACACGGATCAACCCGGGGGTGGATACAACCGGCTTCACATCAGGGCCGGCAATCGCGTAAAGTAATAGTCTGTCTTAATCCGGGTGGGCGGCCGGTCCGTAAAGAGAACACCGTCCACTACAGTCAACAGCGACTCCCGAAGGGCCGGAATCCAAGCCCCGGAGCGCCTGAATCAGGAAAAGGTAATGAGCGGAAATATCGTTAATGTCACCGACGCTTCCTTCGAGCAGGATGTACTGAAGTCCGACGTTCCGGTACTGGTAGACTACTGGGCCGAGTGGTGTGGCCCGTGCAAAATGATTGCTCCGGTTCTGGAAGAAATCGCTGACGAATACGAAGGCAAGCTTAAGGTCTGCAAACTCAACATCGACGAAAACGAACAGACCCCGCCCAAGTTCAACATCCGTGGTATCCCGACCCTGATGCTGTTCAAGAACGGCAACGTGGATGCCACCAAAGTAGGCGCGCTGTCCAAATCGCAGCTGGCCGCCTTCCTCGACAGCAACCTCTGATCCGCTGTTGAAGGAAACCGCCCCTGAACAACGCTTCACGGGCGGTTTTTTTATGCCATGACCCGACCCGACAGAATCATCGGCCTGCTCCTGGCAGGCGGCAAAGGCACCCGCATGGGCGGCCAGGACAAAGGCCTCGTACCCTGGCAAGGCAGAGCCATGGCCGAATGGGTGCTGAAGGCCCTTAGGACCATCACCCCGGCCGTCTTCGTCAGCGCCAACCGCTCGCTGCCGGACTACGAACGCCTGGCTCCCGGCCGTATCCTTCAGGATCCTCCTGAACTACGCGACCAGGGCCCTCTGGCGGGCCTGCTCACGGGCCTGAAAGCCGCGGAAGCTCAGGGCGCCGAAGCTGTGCTGGTCTGCCCCTGTGATACCCCGGGAATCACCCCGGGAACCCTCAGCGCCCTGGTCACCGCCTGGCAAACCCAACCCGACCGCCCGGCTATTGCCGAACATAACGGCCGCCTGCACCCGTTGCACGGTGTGTATCCGGTAAATGTAATGGTGGAGCTGGACCGCTGGCTGGCGTCGGACAACCGCCGGGTGATGGGATTTGCCGAATCGGTGGGGGCGGTTGCGGTAGATTGTCCTGAAACCGACGAAGTATTCGAAAACCGGAACAGTTTGAAAGATCTGGAGCGTTAACGGATTTGTAGTGCTTGCAGCTGACTGATTACGTAGGGTGCTGGTCTGGTGGGGCCTCCGAAAATGCTCGGAGCCATGGATGGCGGAGAGCAAGCGTACAGGGACGTATTCACAGCGGTTTTCGGAGGTCCCACCAGGCCAGCGGCCGGGCGGCAAACTCCAATAAGCGTCTCACTCCCAGTTCCGACTCCGGGCAACATCAGACTCTTTCTGCTCCACCCAATGCTCACCCTCGCGGGTAATCTCCTTCTTCCAGAACGGCGCCGACGTCTTCAACGCGTCCATAATGAACTCACAGGCCGCAAACGCATCGCCCCGGTGGGCACTGCAAACCCCTACAAACACAATCTGGTCAGCCAGTGCCAAGCGTCCGACCCGGTGAATAACCCGGGCCCGCTGCACATCCCAGCGCCGCCCCGCCTCATCAATCAGCCCCTGAATCACCTGCTCGGTCATCCCCGGATAATGCTCCAGAAACAGCCCCGTCACCCCGGACAGATCCCCGGAATCCCGTACCAGGCCCGAGAAGGTGACAATGGCCCCGGTGCCCGGCCCGGTCAACCGGAGCGCCTCATATTCCGCACCCGCATCGAAATCGTCGGTCTGGATTGAAATCATCTTAACCTCCGGTGACCGGTGGGAAGAAGGCTACCTCGTCCCCTGGCTGTACCGGGCTGGACGGCTTTGCCATGGACTGATTGATGGCCGCCATCACCGGTTGGCCACCGGCCAGCTGGGCCCAGGCACCGCCCCGGCTGGCCAGGTAGGTAAGCAGGTCCGCGACCGTGTGGTGCTCGGAGGCCGGCAGGGTCAGGCTTTCGGTACCCAGCTCTTCTCGCAGTCGCGCGAAAAAACGCACGGTCAGTGTTGGTTCTGTCATCATTAACTCAGTAATTCGGTGAACGGATAGTATGTAATCAAATCGCCGGCGCGGATCGCCGTATGTTCCGGCACTACAGCCAGGCCGTCGCCCCAGCAGGCGGAACTCAGTACGCCGGAGCTCTGGTTGGGATAGGCGACAACCTCCAGACCCGCTGCTGAACCCTGCTTCCGGGCCCGTACAAACTCGCGGCGGACAGATGTGGAGGTTACGTCAAACCCCGCGGGCAGATATTCGCCCACGGGAAGGAGGTCCTGCCGGCCCTGGCGTTTGCGAATGTAAGGCATCGCTACCACCAGAAAAGTGACCAGGACCGCTGCCGGATTGCCCGGCAAACCGAGTACCGGTATGCCTGCCACTTCGCCAAACGCCAGTGGTTTGCCGGGCTTGATTGCCATGCGCCAAAGTGACAGCTTGCCGGATTCCTCCAGTACCGCGCGAACGTGGTCCTCCTCGCCGACCGATACGCCGCCGCTGGTGATGATCAGGTCGGCCTTGGCAGCAGCAGACTCGAGCGTGCTGCGGGTGGCTTCCCGGGTATCTTCAAGGGTTTCGCACAGAACCAGCTCGCAGCCAGCCTCGGCCAACAGGCCCATGAGGGTAAATCGGTTGGTGTTGTATATCTGGCCAGAATCAAGTGGCTGGCCCGGCTCCACCAGTTCATCACCGGTGGTCAATACCGCGACTCTTAGCCGGCCCATGACCGGAACCTGGCTGATTCCCATGGAGGCCAGCAGGCCCATTTCCTGGGGGCGAATGCGCTTGCCCTTCGCCAGCGCCAGATCGCCCCGGGCAAGATCCTGGCCCTGCCTGCGAATGTTCTGGCCCTCTGAAACCTCGGCCTGGATCAGAATCATGTCGTCGGTGCGTTCCACCCGTTCCTGCATCACGACCGCATCGGCCCCTTCGGGAATCTCGGAGCCGGTAAAAATCCGTGCCGCTGTGCCGGGTGCCAGTGTTCCGGGGGCAACGCCGGCCGGGATTCGGGCGGATACGGACATCGGTCTGCCCGCGGCGACATCGGCCAGACATACCGCGTAGCCGTCCACGGCGCTGTTATCTGCCGGCGGTACATCCGCGGGAACATACTGGTTCTCTGCCAGAATCCGGCCGAGGCTGTCCGTCAGAGCAACGGCTTCGGTCCGGGTGATGGCCGGCGCCCGGTCAAGAATATGTTGCAGTGCATCGTCAACCGATGTCAGATTGTTAGCCACCATGTGTCCTCCTGATTACCGCTCGGCACGCTGGCCAATCACTTCCTGAACCCGCTGGTAGGGGCGGTCCGGCTTGCGCAGGGCCAGAGCAGAGAAATTACAGGGGCCATGGCGACTGTCCAGCTGGGTTGCCAGAATGCCGTTCCAGCCGGTTCGGCAAGCCCCGGTTGAGCCGGGCAGGCAGAAAATAACCGTATGGTTGGCCAGGCCGCCAAAGGCCCGGGACTGGATGGTGGAGGTGCCGATTTCAGACGCGGACAGTCGCCGGAACTCCTCACCAAATCCGTCGATGGTTTTATCCAGCAGGGGCGCTACCGCCTCCGGCGTACTGTCACGTTCGTGGAAGCCGGTGCCGCCGGTAATGATGACGGCGTGAATCTCCGGATCGGCAATCCATTGTGACATCAGGGCCCGGACCAGGTAGATGTCATCCGGCAGGATGCGGCGGGCCACAAGCCGGTGACCGGCCTCGACAACGCTGTCCTCGAGAAACTGGCCAGACGTGTCTTCATCCGGGCCTCGGGTGTCCGAGACGGTCAGAAGGGCGATGTTCAGGGGCTTCAGTTCGCTGGTGCGATCACTGCTCATGGGGTAGGCTCCGGAAGTCTGTCATCAATCATAGGCTCAGTATCCTGATCTGCTGCGTGGTTGGGAAGGGAGTAACCCATCAGAGGGAGCTCCAGAACCAGTGAACCCCATGCCAAAAACTGGCTTAATTTTATTCAGGGGCTTGACATTCGCGCTAAAGGTGGCCGATGATGCCGTTGCCCGGCGAACAGTTGTTCCCACTCTCTGGCTTCGGCATTTAATATCCGGCTTCCATCTACACCGGTTGCTCCATCTGCCAGCACCTTTGTTTCATTTTTGATTCGATCAACACGTTCAGGGGCGCCCCTGTCATTCCAACAGTCGTTTACTTCCATTCCTGAAAATCCAACAAACTATGAATCTTACTGAACTCAAGCAGAAATCCGTGCCCGAATTGCTCGATATCGCGCAAGAAATGGGCCTCGACAACCTGGCTCGTTCGCGCAAACAGGATGTGATCTTCACCATCCTGAAAAAACACGCCAAAAGCGGCGAAGACATTTACGGTGACGGTGTACTGGAGATTCTGCAGGATGGTTTCGGCTTCCTCCGCTCCGCCGATGCCTCATACCTGGCCGGGCCGGACGATATTTACGTTTCCCCCAGCCAGATTCGCCGGTTCAACCTGCGTACCGGCGACACCATCGCGGGCAAGATCCGTCCTCCGAAAGACGGCGAACGTTATTTTGCCCTGCTGAAAGTCAACGAGATCAACTTTGACAAGCCGGACAACGCCCGCAACAAGATTCTGTTCGAGAACCTGACACCGCTGTTCCCTCAGGAACGGTTGATGCTGGAAGCCGGTAACGGCAGCACCGAGGATCTCTCATCCCGGGTTCTGGATCTGGTAGCGCCGATAGGTAAAGGCCAGCGGGGGCTGATCGTATCCCCGCCCAAGGCTGGTAAAACGCTGCTGATGCAGGGTATCGCCCAGTCGATTACCCGCAATAACCCGGAATGCCACCTGATGGTGCTGCTGATTGATGAGCGCCCGGAAGAAGTGACTGAAATGCAGCGTACCGTGCGCGGCGAAGTGGTGGCCTCCACCTTTGACGAGCCGCCCGCCCGTCACGTCCAGGTGGCCGAGATGGTGATCGAGAAGGCCAAGCGCCTGGTCGAGCACAAGAAAGATGTGGTCATTCTGTTGGACTCCATCACGCGTCTGGCCCGGGCCTACAACACGGTGATTCCGTCCTCCGGCAAGGTACTGACCGGCGGTGTTGATGCTCACGCGCTGGAAAAGCCCAAGCGTTTCTTTGGTGCTGCCCGTAACGTGGAAGAAGGCGGAAGCCTGACCATTCTCGCCACGGCGCTGGTGAACACCGGTTCCAAAATGGACGAAGTGATCTACGAGGAGTTCAAGGGCACCGGTAACATGGAGGTGCATCTGGACCGACGGATTGCAGAGAAGCGGGTGTACCCGGCCATCAACATTCGTAGCTCCGGCACTCGCCGCGAAGACCTGTTGATGTCCGAAGCCGACATCCAGCGTGTTTGGATTCTGCGCAAATTGCTGCACTCCATGGACGACGATACCGCCGCCATCGAGTTCCTGCTGGACAAGCTCAAGGACACCAAGACCAACGACGAGTTCTTCCAGTCCATGAAGCGTCGGTGATACTGACTCCGGTTCCCGACCGGCGGGCGTTCTTATGGAATGTCCGGCTGGTCGGGGCGGATTCCCTCCCCAGCATTCAAGCTGCTCAGGCCAATACCTGAACTCAGGTCTGAATCCAGACCAGAAAAAACTCCGTAGTACCGTAGACCAGAAACGGAGCACACCATGAAATACAACGACCTTCGGGACTTTGTCAGCCAGCTGGAAAAGCTGGGTGAGCTCAAGCGCATTACCGCCGAAGTTGACCCCCACCTGGAAATGACCGAAATCTGCGACCGCACCCTGCGTGCCGGTGGTCCGGCGTTGTTGTTCGAGAATCCGAAAGGCTACGATATGCCGGTGTTGGCCAACCTGTTCGGAACACCGAAACGGGTGGCACTGGGCATGGGGCAGGACGATGTGGCTGCGTTGCGGGAGATTGGCAAGCTGCTGGCGTTTCTGAAAGAGCCGGACCCCCCCAAGGGCTTCAAGGACGCCATCGAAAAACTGCCATTGTTCCGGCAGGTCATGCGCATGAGCCCCAAGGTGTTGCGCTCGGCACCCTGCCAGGATGTAGTGATTGAAAAAGACAAGGTGGATCTGTACCAGATCCCGGTCCAGCACTGCTGGCCGGGTGACGCCGGTCCTCTGGTGACCTGGCCGCTGGTGATTACCCGTGGCCCCAACAAGGAACGTCAGAACCTGGGTATCTACCGGCAGCAGGTGATTGGTCGTAATCGTCTGATTATGCGCTGGCTCAGCCATCGGGGTGGCGCCCTGGATTACCAGGAGTTCCGTAAGGTCAACCCGGACAAGCCCTATCCGGTTGCGGTCGCACTGGGTGCTGATCCGGCCACCATTCTGGGTGCCGTTACTCCGGTGCCGGATACGCTGTCTGAATATGCTTTTGCAGGATTGCTGCGAGGGAGTCGAACGGAGCTGGTGAATGCGGGCCTGAGCGATCTTCAGGTACCGGCCAGTGCCGAGATTGTACTGGAAGGCTTTATCTACCCGGACGATATGGCGCCGGAAGGGCCGTTTGGTGATCACACCGGGTATTACAACGAAGTGGATCAGTTCCCGGTGTTTACCGTGGAGCGCATTACCCACCGCCGGGATCCAATCTATCACAGCACCTACACTGGCCGTCCACCGGACGAGCCGGCGATTCTCGGAGTGGCGCTGAACGAGGTGTTCATTCCAATCCTGCAGAAGCAGTTCCCGGAAATTGTCGATTTCTATCTGCCTCCGGAAGGCTGTTCCTACCGGCTTGCCGTAGTCACCATGAAGAAGCAGTATCCCGGCCATGCCAAGCGGGTGATGATGGGGGTATGGTCATTCCTGCGGCAATTCATGTACACCAAGTTTGTGATTGTCACCGATGACGACGTCAATGCCCGTAACTGGGAAGACGTGATCTGGGCCATTACTACGCGGATGGATCCGGCCCGGGACACCACCCTGGTGGAAAACACCCCGATTGATTATCTGGACTTTGCCTCGCCGGTGTCTGGGCTCGGCTCAAAGATGGGGATGGACGCCACCAACAAGTGGCCCGGAGAGACCGACCGGGAGTGGGGCACTGCCATCGCCATGACCGACGAGGTTAAACAGCGGGTGGATGACATCTGGGACAGCCTGGGGATTGAAATTCCCGGTGCCCGCCCCGACTGACAGGGGGCAGAGAGTGTTTCGGATACGCCTGCAGCCATCGGGGCTTGGTTACGGTGCGGATCAGGCTGAAGACCTGTTGTCTGCAGCGGCCGCAGCCGGAATACGGGTGCCGGCAGCCTGCCGAAACGGCGTGTGCGAAATCTGTGAGGCCCGGTTGCTGAAAGGTCGGGCGCTGAATACCCGAAATCAACATTCTATCGCGGTTGGCGAGCCACTGATGATGTGTCGGACACGGCCGCTCGCCGACCTTGAACTGGAGATACCCGCCGTTATGGCATCAGGAAATTACCAGCCCCGCCAGTACCAGGCGAAGGTAATCGACGTACGTTCCATCAGTCACGATGTGTACCGGGTGGCCTTGCAGCTACCCCGGCGGAGGGATGTGGCTTTCCATGCCGGGCAGTATCTGTCGGTGATTCTGCCCGGAGCTGACCCCTGCTATTTCTCGATTGCCAGCAGCCCCTCAGCAGAGCAGATCGAACTGCACATCCAGGCTTCGCCCGACTGGGTCTCGGCCCAGAAAGTCATCGATGCGCTGACTTCCGGTCAGGATGTGACGGTGGAACTGCCCCATGGCAAGGCCTGCCTGGCCAGTATGCCGGACAAACCTCTGCTGCTGGTGGCGGCAGGTACCGGTTTTGCCCAGATGAAAAGCCTGGTGGATTACCTGCGGGAAACCCGTTACCAGAAGCCAGTCAAACTGTTCTGGGGCGTGCGCAAGCACGAGGACATGTACCTGCGTTCTCTCGCACAGCAGTGGCAGGAGGAGTGGGCGCCGTTCAGCTTTTTGCCGGTGGTGGGAGACGATGAAGACAATGACTGGGGCGGTCACCACGACCAACTGGTCAGAGCTGTGCTGGCTTCAGGGTTCGATTGGCAGGACGTGGAAGTTCATGCCAGTGGCTCGCCCACCATGGTGTATACCCTGATGGATGCGCTGGTGGAGGCTGGCCTTCCGGAGAGGGCCTTTTTCTCGGATGTTCTGGAGTACGCTCCCCGCAGCTGACAACTTCAGTGGGCGCTATTAAAAAGGGCCGGCAATTTGCCGGCCCTTTTGTTTGTCTGAGCCAAAGGCTGCGAAGTCTCAGGCCCGGGGCATGGGCAGGTCGGGCAGGCCGTGGTCGGTTTCCAGCCCCTGCATCAGCAGCTTGATGCTGGCTTCTTCCTCGCCCATATGGGCATTCAGCCGGCTCAGCTCCGCGAGGGTTTCACGATTACGGCGCAGTTTCAGACTGGTTTCAAAGTACTCCCGTGCTTTTCCCCACAGCTCATTACGCAGGCTGAGCCGGCCCAATGCCAGCAACAGCTCGGGGTTGTTGGTGCGATGTTTCAGCCACTGCTCTGCAATCAATAGCTGTTCCTCCGGATCCTGGCCCTGAATCCGGCCATACAGGTTGATCAGCTCATCGCTCCAGTGGTTACGCAGTACCTTTCTAAGCAGCGTTTCCGCCTGGGCCTCATCACCCAGTCCCGCCAGCAGTCGGGCGTAGTCTCGGATGGTGTACTCATCCCGGCGCACAAAGCCCGGCAGTTCGTCCCACAGGCGAGTCAGCGGTTCCAGGCTGGCTTCGGGGTTTTCCTTGCGGCTGCGTTGGCATTCCTCGGCGGCCTGTTCCAGCAGGTTTTGCCAGACCTGACGTTCCAGCTCGTTAAGTTCGCTCTCTGGCACCACGTTGCGCTTGCGCAGTTCCGGAATAAGACGGGATAGCTCGCGCCAGTCCTCCAGGCGCAGATAGGCGTTCTTCAGCAGCTTGAGGACAAACGGGTGATGTGGGGATTCCTTGCGTAGGCGCAGCAGGGTCGCCAAAGCCTGCTCGGGCCGGTTGCCGGCCAGTTGCAGCTGGGCCTGGGTCAACCCCACTGCCATGCTGGAGCCAGGAGTGCTTTCAAAGGCCTTGCGCAGCAGTTCATCGACCGCTTCATGGTCGCCGGACTCGAACGCGGCCTGGGCCGCCGCGAGATAGTTGATCAGGGGGGTGTCGGCATGGCTTGCAGAGCTGGACAGTAGCTTACGGGCGCGGGGCCAGTTGCCTTCGGCCAGAGCCAGGAGGCCTCGTGTGGTCCGGCGCCGGGCCCGGCGCTCATTACCGCGGGCAATCCAACCAGCCATCACACCGGTGCCGTGGCGGAAGCGGCGCACCGTGTTGATGAGGGTGACGGTCAGCAGGATGATCACCAGAATCAGCCCCAACCCGACCCAGAAATTGGTTTCAATCAGGTAGTTGCCCAGGCTGATGCGGATATAGCCGAGATCGTAGGTCAACCCCAGGGAAAGCCCGGTGCCCACCAGAAGGGCAAGCAGCAGGATCAGCAATACGCGGATCATGACTCATCGCCCCCGTTGGCCGCCTTGCTGTCGGCATCGTTGTCGCCTGTGGCCAGGCGCCCCGCCAACCGCTCCTTCAGCAGGCTCAGGGACTGGCTGATATCCGGCAGTTCGGGGTCTACGTTGCGCTCGGCCAGTTCGTTCAGGGTCTCGTTGAGCCCGCGAATGGCCGGGTTGGTGCCGTCATACCAGTCGTTGATGGTGGTGATGGCCTTGTTCAGAGCGCGTTCATACAGTGGCTGATTGCCCCGCAAGACCGCCATTTCAGCTTCTTCCAGCATCAGTTGCAGGTTGAGACGGGCCCAGGCGCTCTGGTCCGGAGACAACAGGGGTTTTACCGGTTCGTCCATCCGGCGGATCACAACGACTTCCTTGAGGGTGCCCAGGAACCGGTTCCAGCCTCTGGTGAACATGTTGCTGCCGTCAGACGGCGCATTCTGGTCTTCGACCATATCGAATCCCGGCGCCTGATCACTGATCAGGGCCTGGTCGGTGAGATCGTTGACGCTGGCGATGGCCGCCTCCAGTCTCAGGTATAGCCCGGTGCGGTCGACACCCTGAATGCCTCTCAAGGACTGGATTTCCCGTGCCAGTTGCTGGCGCACCGGATAAACCCCGATATCGTCGGATTCCCGCAACACCTCGTCGGCCGATTCCAGGGCGGACAGTGAACCGCGGATGTCTTTTTCAATCAGCAGGCGCTGGTTGGCAATGCGCAGCAGATATTCGGCTTCCGCCAGCAGCCAGTCGGTGCGGGTGCGGTTGCCGGCTTCCAGCAATTCGCGGGCGTTGTGATCGATCTGGCGTTGCTGGGTGGCAATCAGCTCCCGCTGTTCCGCCAGCCTGCTTTCCAGTGCCTGAAGCCGCTCGCTCTGTTCGCTGCCGCGGTTGCCGTAAAGGCTTTCCAACTGGTTGGTATCCTGCCGGAGGTCCTGAACCACCTGCAGGGTGGCCTGGTGCTTCTGCCACTGTTGCCAGTTCCAGAGCCCAAGGGCAACCGCCAGAATCAGCGCCAGAGCCGCCACAATCCACACAGGCCACAAGCGTGGGCGTTCTGGCCTGGCGGGTTGTACGGGAGCGGGGAGTTGTTTTGTTGTTTCAGTCACGGGCATCCTTACTTGGTTATCCGTTGTCACCGGCCTCCTGCGACAGGCAGGAAGCAACACTGATGACCAGGTCGTCATCGTTCAGGCTACCGGGCACCAGTGGCTTGCGGAAGCCCAGCGCGCGCGCCTGTTCCGCCACACGCTCCGCAGGTACTACGATTATGTCGGGCGTCAGAGCCAATTGGTATCTGTGGCCCAGCTCCACCAGATTGTTCAGGGTTTCGCCGGAAAGCGCAATCACCACCTCGGGGTGGAAGTCGGCAACCAGAGCCTTCACCTGTTTTGCAGAATAGTACGGCAGCACGCGCCGGTACAGGGGCAGGGCGGTAATCCGTGCGCCCCGTTGCGCCAGGGTCTCACGAATCAGTTCCCGGCCATGCTCGCCCCGAGCCAGCAGCACTTTCTCTCCGTCAATGCTCTGCAGTGATGGCAGCGCCAGCAACGCCTCGCTGGTCCAGCCTTCGGCAGGCATTCTCGGTTTCAGGCCATGTTCGCGAAAAACCGCGGCGGTGCCGGCTCCCACGCCGTACCATTGCAGGCCGGCGGGAAGTTGAGGCCACCAGTGGTCGATTTCCTCCATCAGCCGGCGGGCGGCATAGGGGCTGACCGCGATGATGTGGGAAAAGTTGTCCAGCTGCTGCAGGATGCCGCGCTGCTCCGGTGTTTCCGGTAAAGGCTCGCGCGCCATCATCGGCATCACCCGGGCATCGGCACCGGCCTTGCGAAAGGCCTCGGCGAGGCGGCTGGCTTCGGGCTCGGGCCGGCAGATCAATACACGCCGGCCCTGGAGTTCAGACGGTTGCTGAAACTCAGCGTGGGGTGTGGCCATAGATTTCAGCCAGCACCTTGTCGGCCCCCATGGACAGCAGCTGTTCTGCCAGTTCACGGCCCAGGCGTTCACCTTCGGCGCGCGGGGCACGGCCTTCCACCCGGAAAATCTGGGTGCCATCGACTGCGCCAACCAGGCCCCGCAGCCACAGGGTGTTATCGTCTTCCAGCAGGGCATAGGCGGCAATGGGTACCTGGCAACCGCCTTCAAGGCGACGGTTCAGCGCCCGCTCAGCGCTGACGCGGTCCCAGGTGTCGGTGTGATTGAGCGGGGCAATCAGCTCCAGAAGTTCCGTGTCACCGACCCGGCATTCGATGCCCAAAGCACCCTGGCCAACGGCTGGCAGGGAAAACGTGTCTGGCAGACAGTAACGGATACGGTCGTGGAAGCCGAGACGCTTCAGGCCGGAGCTGGCCAGCACAATGGCGTCGTATTCACCGGCATCCAGTTTCGCCAACCGGGTATTCACGTTGCCACGCAGTACCTTGATCTGAAGATCCGGGCGGTTGGCCCGCAGCTGGGCTTCCCGACGCAGGCTGGCGGTGCCTACTACCGCGCCCTCAGGCAGCTGGTCGATGTGTTCATACTGGTTGCTGACGAAGGCATCGGTGGGGTCTTCGCGCTCGCAAATGGCGACCAGCCCCAGGCCCTCGGGGAATTCCATGGGCACGTCTTTCATGGAATGCACGGCCAGATCGGCACGGCCGTCCAGCATGGCTTCTTCGAGTTCCTTCACGAACAGGCCCTTGCCGCCGATCTTGGCCAGGGGGACGTCCAGGATCTTGTCGCCCTGGGTCTTTATCTTGATCAGTTCAACGTCAACGTTGTCATGCAGCCTTTCCAGCTCGGCCTTGATGAATTCCGCCTGCCACAGCGCCAGTGCGCTGCTGCGGGTTGCAATGCGAAGGGTACGTTTGGACATGTCACTCACTGTCGTTCGGGAAAATGTGCCCCAAGGTTACCTTGTGGCAGAAAAAAAGTCCCGCGGTGAACCCCCGCCTACCCCCTCAGGGGGAGGGTTGGTGTTCGTGTAACCATTGGCGGACCGTACTGGCATGGCGGCGGCTGACCGGCAGCAGGGTGGCATTGCCTTTCAGTGCCAGCTGATTCTGGCCATCGGACGACCGCCGCAGCCCCTGGATAAAGCGCACGCCAACCAGTGTGTGTCGGTGGATGCGCAGAAGGTGATCCGGGTAAGCCTGCTCCAGTTCTTTCAGGGTGTAGTCGCACACTGTCTCGCCGTGGCTGTGGTGCAGGGTCACGTACTTCTGGTCGGCCTCACAGTAGTACAGATCTGCCAGGTCGATCAGTTCGGTACCTCGGTGCGTGCGCACCGCCAGTTGGTCGTTACCGGCATCGGTACTTTGCGCCAGGGCTTGCCTCTGTACCCGGTTCAGCTTGCCGGCCCGGGCCAGGGCATCGGCCAGCGCCTCACGCCGGACCGGTTTGAGCAGATAGGCGACGGCGCGAACCTCGAACGCCTGGATGGCATAGTGGTCATAGGCGGTGCAAAAAATCACTGCGGGCGGATTCTGGAGCTTGCTGAGCTGGTCGGCTGCCTCCATGCCATCCATGCCGGGCATGCGGATGTCCAGCAGCAGGATGTCCGGTTCCAGTTCGGCCACTTTGCGCAAGGTGTCGTTGCCATCCACCGCTTCGCCACAAACCCGGTAATCCGGCAGGGCTTCCAGCAGGCGCTGAATGCGCTGGCGGGCGAGAGGTTCGTCATCGGCAATCAGTACGCGTTTGCTGTCTTCGATATTCATGGCCTGTTTCGTGACTGACGGTTGCTGGTATTGATGCTGCGCCGGGGCAGGCGAAGAGTGACGGTGTAGGTATTGCCCTGGCGGCTGTGTTTGAGCACGGCCGGTTCGCCAAACAGTGCCTGTAGTCTGGCCTGGGTGTTACTCAGGGCAACGCGGTTGCCCTGGTGCTGGCGTTCCGTAGATTCCGGCGCGGGATTCTGCACCAGAAGGTAGACAAAGTGATCCTTGGCCGATACTTCGACCCGGACGACACCGCCTTTCGGCCGCGGCTGGATGCCGTGATAGATGGCATTTTCCACCAGCGGCTGCAGTGTCAGGGGTGGTATTACCTGTTGCCCAAGCCCGGGTTGAATATCCCACTCCAGCTGCAGGCGTTCCCCCAGTCTCAGAGACTCAATCGCCAGGTAACGCTGGCACAGTTCCAGCTCACGGTTCAGGGGAATGAGCTGGTCGTCGGTGCGCAGGCTGGCCCGGAACAGTTCCGACAGATCCAGCACCGCTTCTTCCGCCTGCTCCGGATTGGAGGCAATCAGGCTGGCAATGGTGTTCATGCTGTTAAACAGAAAGTGTGGCTGGATCCGGGCCTGCAAGGAGGTCAGCCGGGCCTGCATTTCCGCCTCTCGCTGTTGCTGCCACTGGTGCTGAAGGTAAAAATAACGCAGCACCATCAGGACGATCAGCAATGCCAGTAACAGCTTTTTGGCAATGCCGTGCCAGAGTGCCACGCCTGGCTGCGGGTGCAATACGCTTTCGGCAAACAGGCTGAATGCCAGTACGTCCAGCAAGACAATGGTGACGATGGTCAGTGTGGCGCGGCTGTTGCTCAAACGAGCCAGGCGGGGGCGCAACAGACAGATCAGTGCGGCGCTGGTGAGGGTGGTCCATTGCACGAACAGGGACAGCAGACCGAAGTAGTTCCAGTCGATCCAGCTGTTCTGTGCCTGCAGGATGGCCAGCACCAGAACCAGAAGTTCGCTGGTAATCAGTAGCATGAACACAGCCCGCACGCGACACAGATCGGGCACGTAGAAGCTGTCGGTGTCCTTGTGGTTCATGCCTTTGTCGGGTTTCAGGGGAGTCTCCTTAACCGGGGCCGGAATGCTATACTGCCGCAACTTTTAACTTATCCATTGCCGGCATGATGATGCCGGGCTGTCAGCAGGAAAGATAGACCATGACGGATCAGAAAAAGTCTGACCAGACCACATCCTCCGAAAAACCCTGGGGTGGCCGCTTCAGCGAGCCTACCGATGCCTTTGTTGAACGCTTCACCGCCTCGGTGGGCTTCGACCAGCGCCTGTATCATCATGATATTACCGGCTCCATCGCCCATGCCACCATGTTGGCGAAGGTGGGTGTGCTGACGGACGCCGAGCGCGACCAGATCATCGACGGCCTGAAGGGCGTGAAGGAAGACATCGAAGCCGGGCGCTTCGAATGGTCCGTCAGCCTGGAAGATGTGCACATGAACATCGAAGCCCGGCTCACCGATCGCATCGGCATCACTGGCAAGAAACTGCATACCGGCCGCAGCCGGAATGATCAGGTCGCCACCGATATCCGGCTGTACCTGCGCGATGAAATCGACGTGATTGCCGAGGAACTGGCGCGCCTGCAGGCTGGCTTGCTGGACCTGGCCGAGCGCGAGGCAGACACCATTATGCCCGGCTTTACCCACCTGCAGACCGCCCAGCCGGTTACCTTTGGCCACCATTTGCTGGCCTGGTACGAAATGCTGGTGCGCGATGCCGATCGTCTGCAGGATTGCCGCAAGCGGGTGAACGTGATGCCTCTGGGGGCCGCTGCCCTGGCCGGCACCACTTACCCGATTGACCGCAATCTGACCGCCGAACTGCTGGGCTTTGACCGGCCCACTGAAAACAGCCTGGATTCGGTCTCCGACCGGGATTTCGCCATTGAATTCTGCAGTTTCGCCGCGCTGCTGATGACCCACCTGTCCCGGTTCAGTGAAGAGTTGGTGCTCTGGACCTCCGCCCAGTTCGATTTCATCGACCTGCCGGACCGGTTCTGCACCGGTTCCTCGATCATGCCCCAGAAGAAAAACCCGGATGTACCCGAGCTGGTGCGTGGCAAGACCGGCCGGGTAAACGGCCATCTGATCAGCCTGCTGACCCTGATGAAGAGCCAGCCGCTGGCCTACAACAAGGACAATCAGGAAGACAAAGAGCCGCTGTTCGACACGGTCGATACCATCAAGGGCTGCCTGAAGGCCTACGCCGACATGATCCCGGCCATCAGGGCCAAGGCCGACAACATGCGGGTAGCCGCCAAGCGGGGCTTCTCCACCGCCACGGATCTGGCTGATTACCTGGTCAAGAAAGGCGTGCCGTTCCGTGATGCCCATGAGATTGTCGGCAAGTCAGTTGCTTTCGGTGTCGCCGAAGGTCGTGACCTGTCAGACATGACGCTGGAGGAACTTCAACAGTTCTCCGATGTGATCGGCGAAGATGTGTTCGACGTGCTGACCCTGGAAGGTTCCGTGCAGGCCCGTGATCATCTGGGTGGAACTGCGCCAAACCAGGTACGTGCAGCGGTGGCCCGCGCTCGGAAAAATCTGGCATAGTCGATTGGCTGTCATGGGCGTGGCAGTTTAGAAAAAAAGTTTATGACAAAACCGTAAGGTGCGGTTTTGTCATAAATACACAATATCGGCTAGGATTGTCCGGCTAACTTTACCTGCTTGCTACCGTCAACAAGGACGCTGACGATGAGCTTTGTGAAACTGGTCAGGCCTTCAGAATTGAAGGTCCTCGACATTCCCTTTGTTGAAACTCCTTTTTTTGCTGCCGACAGGGCCCGCCTCCTGGTTGAGCAGGACAACCATCTTCGTTCAAGCATGCAATCGCTGTTCAGGTATGGCTCTGGTGACCGACGGAACCTAGCGGAAACTGTCCATCGGGCGGTCAGAGACGGCGAGTTGATGCTGGTCTGTTCGGAGTGGAATAAGCCTTTCTCGCCGATGGTGACCTGGCGGCCAGACAACAGTCTGCCTGCCGGTGGCCAGTGGCGGATAGAGGGCAGTTGGCTGAACGTTCCATCTGAGATTGAGTGTGCAGTAGCAGAGCTGAACAACTGTGGCATCACCTGCGAGCAGTTGCGCCAATCCGAATCGTGGGGTGTCGGGTCGCTGGAAGTGAACATGTTCTCAATGAACTACCGGCAGAGTCAGCGCCGGGAGCGGGCGGCTCAAGGTAGCGTGGATGACCATCGGCTGAGCCTGCCCTTAGGGGCTTCCGCACTGGTGGCTCCCGTGTTGATGTCTGCAGCATCCGCAACCGAAGACGCTAAGGCAGACTCCTCTCAGGCACCCGCCCCAAAGATACACCTGGAAGTGGGCCTGTTTACCGATGGCACCATGAACAACGCCGCCAATACCCGGGCCTTCGTTGAGCAGCTGGAGCAGGAGTGCCTGATTCCCTACGAAAATAACACCATCGGCCGGGAAGAGTGTGAGCGGCGGATGGGCCTGATGTTGGGCGACAGTTACGCCAATGCGGCCAGCAATGTGGCGAAGCTGTGGGATTTGTACGTCGAAGACGAAAAAGAGGAGGAGGGTACCAGCACCTACCGGCGTAAAATTTATGCTCCTGGGGCTGGCACCAAGACTGGCGAGGATGATGTGATGTATAGCGCAGCCACCGGCATGGGGGAGGCCGGCGTTATCGCACAGGTGGACTATGCTTTCTCGCAACTGGCCTTGCGGGTGAAAGAAGTCTTGCAGAACCTGCCCGCCGACCGTCTGGACAAACCCATCGACAAACTTACGTTGGACCTGTTCGGCTTCAGCCGGGGCGCGGCGGCTGGCCGCCATACTGCACACGAGATAAATCAGGGGGAGAATGGTCTGCTGGCCCAGATGCTGGCTGACAGCGGTATCCTCTGGCCGAAGACGGTAGAAGTTCGCTTCGTGGGGCTGTTCGACTCCGTGGCCGCCATCGTTAACCTCGCTGCTGGTGATGCGTTGGCCCATAACAACCGCAACCACCCGGTGGAGTTGTACCTGGATCCAGGCAAGGTGGGCCAGGCGGTGCACCTGACCGCGGCCCATGAGCACCGCAGGAACTTTGCTCTGAACAGTCTGCGAAGCCGCGACGGCAGCTTGCCGGCCAACTTCCGGGAAATTTCCCTGCCGGGTGTTCATTCCGATATTGGCGGTGGCTACGGCGACAGCCAGCGAGAGGACGTGCTGTTAAGCCTCAGGTTACAGGTGCCTCGCGACCGGCTGAGCAGGCCGGACCAAACCCTCCAATGGGATAACCTGGAGGCCAAGCGGCAACAGATAGAGGCGGCAGGCTGGATTGGCCCATATAATCTGCCGGTACGGCAATCCGAGCAATTGCAGGCATGGCCGAAAGACCAGGGCCCGGAAGGGCCAGCCCGGCTGGACATTGTCACCCTGCGCCACGAGCACCCGGCCCAGGATGGCCGGGTAGAACTGGTGTTGCGGATGCTGCGCCAGGTGCGGGGGGAGTATTCACGGGTGCCTCTTCGGTTGATGCACCGATTGGCGGTAGAACAGGAAGTGCCACTGAGAGAAGTTGATCCCACTGATGAGACCGTGTTGATACAGGGTGAACTTGAACCCATCCTTCAACAAATTCTGGAACAGGTTGTACAAGGGAATGACGCCCCCTCACTGACCACGGAACATGAGAACTTGTTGCTCCAGCGCTATATCCATTACTCGGCGCACTACAACGCTATTGAGACCATGGTGGCGGGCTTGCCTGCGAAGTTGCAGGGGTTTCATCCCAATGCACCAGCACCTTCAGGCGAGCGCCTGGTGTATCCACAGACAGAGGGCGACTAATGATTCAGAAAATACTGGCCATGGGAGTCATGGCCATCGCCCTGTTGGGCAGCGGCTGTTCGGCGTGGTCGAAGGCGGACGACACTCTTTGGATGGTCAGGATAGCGGCGCCACAGCACTACGAAGTGTGGGTGACTGATATGTTCCTGGAGAAGTCGGGTGAGCGGAGCTGGCGCCAGCCGATAGGCACGGTGGGGTGCTGCTGGAAGGGGGCCCGTGGCCCAACCGGGCCTGGGGGCAGAGCTGACCCCTTTCCGGAACTGATTCTGGTCAACTGGTTTTCCTACGCGGAGCAGAAATATTACACCAAGATCATTCAGGTGCCGGAAGACCTGCTGGACCGAATGCGGGAGCCGGCAACCTATGTTACGCAGGTTGATGTGCGCTCAGGCCCCCGGAACCTCCTGACCATTGGCCTGGCGCCCGGCGGTACCGTGGTGGTCTGGATTTCGAACCAGATTGGCAACGAGATCGAGGTGATGCGCATGCAGGCCACGGAGTTGCCGGGTGACCCTTCCCGGTTCACGGAACGCACAAAAGGCTATCTCGAAAGGAACGGCGATTACCTCAGGGAACACGGAATCCCGACGGAGGGCTGGTAAGCAGCCGCGGAAGCGGTTCTGAAGTGATCCAGTGTGAGGTCGGGGTAGAATGAAGTCTGCCCTCAACATAACTTAGCCGCCGATCCAGCCCGTACTCAGCTCAACCCCTACCGGCTTCAGCTCCGCCAGCGGTCGGGGCCTTGATAACCGGTAACCCTGGCCAAAATGAATGCCCAGGGTACGGACCTTTCTCAGGGTTTCGTCGCTCTCTATAAAGGTGGCAACGGTCTCCTTGCCTGCGGCTTCTGCAATACGATGCAGGGCATCCACCATCACTTGCTGAACCGGATCGTCCTCCAGATGATCCATCACCCGTCTATCCAGTTTGATGATATCCACCGGCAGGTGGGCGGCCAGGCTGTAGCTTTCCACCGAGGCGCCAGCGCCCTCCAACGCCACTCGGCAACCGATTCGATGCAGGGCATCGCAGAGCACGGCCACTTCGTCCGGATACTGGGTGGCATGGGCTTCCCGGATCTCCAGGCAGAAGCACTCCGCCCGGAACGGTGAGGGTGCCAGTAGCTGTTCCATGAAATCGGAAAAGGTGTCATCCAGTACCGAGGCCAGAGACAGGTTGAAGCCGCAGTATTTCAGCCTTGGTTCCAGGAGTCGGTGCTGCCCCAGCCAGTCCAGAGTCTGACGAATGACCTGACGGTCCAGCCGTTTGGCCAGGTCAAAGCGCTCGGCCAGGGGCAGGAACTGTCCAGGCAGGAGGGTGGTGTCGTCCGGCTCCTGGCCGGGAATGCGGCACAGTATTTCAATATGGTCGCCCCAGGTCACACTCGCCACCGGCTTCAGGGCCTGGAACTCAAGGATCAGTCGATGCTGGTCCAGAGCCTGGCGCAGCTGTTCCATCTGCTTGTCTGTGCCGGTATCGCCGGCGGCATCCGGTAGCGCATGGGCAGTGTGGATCCGGTTCCGGCCTGAGGTCTTGGCGGTATGGCACAGGTCTGCAGCCTGTGTGAGCAGCGTGTCGGCCCGCTCTGGCAACTCACTGTCCAGAATCAGCAGACCACCGCTGGTGCTGGTCTGCAGCGTTTGCCCCTGCCATTCAAACTTGAACTGGGCAATCTGTTCGCGGATTTCCTCGGCGATCTTTCTCGCTCTGGGTTCCGGGCAATTCTCGATGAACAGCGCAAAGGTATCGCCGGCCAGTCGTGCCAGGGCATCACGCTGTCGTACGCGCAGCCCGAGCATGGCGGCCAGTTCCCGCAGGTAGCGGTCGCAGGTGCCGCTGCCAGCGTCCTCGTTGAACTGTTCGAAGTTGTCCAGGTCCAGAAACAGCAGGCCGTCGGTGCTCTGGCGTTTGTGGCGATGGCCCATGGCCCGTTCCAGGTGTTCGATGAAGGAACGGCGATTCATCAGCCCGGTGACCGGATCGTGTCGCATGCGGTAATCGCTGTTGCTGGTGTGCTGGATCCGGTTGCTGATATCCCGTGCAACATGAACGGCCCCGGTGACCTCACCCCGGTCTCCGCGGATGCTCTGGAAGTGAAACTCGTAAATCGGCAGTCCCTCTCCCTGGCGGTTCAGGGGCATTTCTGCCACAAAATGCTCACGGTCGAAGGCCCGTTGCCATAGCCGTTCGATCAGTCTCCGCTCATTGGGGAAGTCCTTCAGAAGGCTGCGCAGGTTGTCTCCGGTCTTTGGCGTCAGGTCAAAGGCGTGTTGAAACTGCTGGCACCAGGGGGTGTTGAAATGCAGCAGCCTGAACTCGGTGTCGATGGCCACCACAAGATCAGAGGATGCGGCGGTCGTGGCTTGAAGAATCTGCTGAGCCTGTTGTTTTTCCAGATCGTGGACCATCGCCTCGCTGTGGTTGACCATCACGCCGCCGAGTTTTTGCACCCGGCCGCCGTTCTTCAGAGCACGGCCCGCCAGAGTAACCCGTTGTGGCCGTTGCCGGCTGGTGAGAATGGTCAGGTCCATGCTGAAGGGCTGGCCGGTGCGGATGCAGCGCCTGAACATCGCTCGTACCCGGTTCTGGCCTGTCTGGCAGTAAAACAGCGCCTGTTCAGGCGTCAGTTCGCTGCCGGGTTTGAGCTCCAACAGGCGATACATGCCCTCGGACCAGCTGATTTCGTTGCTGGGCATGTCCAGTTCCCAGAGACCAAAGCCGGCATTCTGCTCCGCCAGTCGTTGAATCCGGCTATCCATGGCATCGCTGTCCCTGAGGGTAATCGAGGCGGTAGCGGCCTGGTCTGAATCCCGGATCTCCATTCGCAGCCCGAGCAGGGCAGTAAAGAAAAAGCCATCCTTGTGGCGGAACGTCACCAGCACTGTCTGGCCATTGTCTAGCCGGTGTCGGTGGGCGGGGGCGAAGGGATCGTCCTGGCGGGAAGCCAGAATATGCTGGACTTTCTGCCCGGTCAGATCGCTGATGTCGTAGCCAAACATGGTTTCTGCATGGCGATCAGCCTGGATGATCCGGCCGTCGTCATCCACCCGAAGCAGGGTGGGCCGGATAACGGGGCCCGTCGGATCGGGCCGGTAGCGTTGAATCAGAAACTCTTTCACAGCTCGGGTGCCTCGCTCGGGCTGGCAGCGTGTTCACTGCCTGTGCTTTTATTTTTTTACAGGTTTTGCCACGATTCATTCATCATACTGACTATCTTGCCGAAAATAACCTCTTGCCGGAGCTCTCTTGACCGTTCACGCCGCGCCCATAGTTCTCGATTTCGAGGATGGAATCGACCGCAAGACGCTCAGGCGCCTGCGGGACCGGTTTCTGCTGGTTAACGAGCAGCGCTGGCAGCGGGCGTGCTCGGCACTGACCTACCGGCAGCAGATGGTGCTGGAGTTGTTGCCGCTGGTTTTTCACCGCAACCATCCCGCCTTGCCTGGCTATCTGGATGGTAACTGCCCGGACGGCTTCAGTGGTTACACGCCCGGCCCGGAAGTGCTGGATGCGGCCCGCCGTTACGCCCGTAGCTTTCACTATCGTGACAAGGGCACTCGAAAGCCTGATCTGGACAGTCTTTTCCTGATGGGAAGCCCTGGCACCCTCGGGCACTCGGTGGCCAGTGATCTGGATGTCTGGCTCTGCCACCGTCAGGATTTGCCGGCGTCGGGCATTCGGTGCCTGGAGCGCAAAGCTGAAAAACTGTCGGAATGGGCCTGTAGCCTGGGGGTGGAGCTGCACGTGTTTGTGTTCTCTGCCGCCGATTGGCGGGCCGGGCGCCAGCGCGTGGAAGTTACCGGGGAAAACTGCGGCAGCGCCCAGCACTTTCTGTTGCTGGATGAGTTCTACCGCACCAGCATTCACCTGGCCGGTCAATATCCGTTGTGGTGGCTGATTCCGGTAGACCAGGAGGCCGATTACGACCAATGCCGGCGACAGCTGGTGGAGTGCCGGTTTATCAAGGCCAGCGATTACATCGACTTTGGCGCGGTGCCGGACATTCCTCCCGCAGAACTGCCTGGCGCTGGTATCTGGCAGCTCTATAAAGGAATCGATGCGCCCTGGAAAGCCATCCTCAAGCTACTGTTGATTGAATGTTACGCCACCGACCGGGAGCGACCACTGCTCTCGGCCAGCTTCAAGCAGGCGGTTCACAATGGTGTGATCAGCGCCGATGCCCTGGACCCCTACGTGCTTTTGTACCAGAGACTGGAGCAGTGGTTGCTGGCCCGTGACGGCGCAGACCGGCTGGAGCTGGTACGCCGAAGCCTGTACCTGAAATCCGGCTTGCCGCTCAGCCGGGCGGGTATGGTGGGTGATCCCTGGCGGGTCCAGTTGTTGCGCAGTCTGGTTGAAACCTGGGGCTGGTCGTCGGAGGATCTGGGCCGGCTGGATGATCGTCAGCGCTGGTGTGCCGAGGAAGTGATGGGACTACGCCGGCGGGTGGTTGCCGAGCTTACCCACAGTTACCGCTTGCTGGCCAGATTGGCCCGGGAACAGGATGCACAGGCGTCGATCAGCGCCAATGACATCAATCTGCTGGGCCGCAAGCTCTATGCCGCCTTCCAGCGCAAGGCCGGTAAGGTCGAGCTGATCAATCCGGGGCTGGTGCCCTCGCTGGCAGAAGAGAACCTGTCGTTTCACCATCGCAGTGAACAGGGGGCAGCCGGAGACGGCTGGCTGTTGTACCGGGATCTTGAAGATCCGTCCGACGCCTTCTGGCAGCCGGTTATTCGCCGCGCCGGCAACCTGGCTGAGTTGCTTGTCTGGTGTTACTGCAACGGTCTGCTCAGTCGCAGTACACGGTTGAATGTGCGAGCGGGCCAGAGCGTGGCGTCGGTCAGCGAGTTGAAGGAAATACTGGATGTGCTGGCTGGTTTCCTGCCGGTGCCTATGCCCCCGGCGCCCCGCCAGGCCCTGTCCCGTGCAGTACGGCCCTTACGCAACCTGTTGTTGCTGAATGTGGCGGTGGACCCACAGGCTCATCTGACTGAGCGGGGGCTGCATAAACTCAGCGCCCGCAACGACTCGCTCGGGTTCAGTGGGGCCCGGGACAACCTGGTGGTGACCATCGACCAGATTACCCTGAACAGCTGGCACGAAGTCAGTCTGCAGCATTACGCGGCCGGGGACACCCTGATCCAGTGTTTGAAGAATGTGCTCGCTCAGGTGGCGATCAACCCTGCGGAATTGCCGGATATCCGAGTGATGGCGCCCAGCCGGGGGCACGGACAGGCCATTGCCCGGCGTGTGAGTGAGCTGTTTGCCGATGTGCTCCGACAGTTTTTTGCAGGCGGCACCGGCCCTCATCCCTTGCGTTATATCATCGAGATGGATCAGCGTTATTTTCTGCTCCAGTTCAATGGCCAGGAGCCGGGGTTTGTTGCCCTGGATAGCCGCGCGGCATTGATGGATGCCTTGTTCCAGCCCCAGGACAGTTTTCTGCCGGTGGTGCCGGATCGCTATGCTTTGCAGGATGCTCCCCTGTTGAAAGCAGTATGTGAAGCCTCCGAAGCCGGTAACATCCAGGTATTCTGGCAGCTGCAGGGAGACCAGGGCCAGCTCTGGGTGGTGGATGAGTATGGTAGTCTGTGGCATCGCCAGCTGAAGGCCCAGCAACGCCGTCATCTACTGGCACCGTTGTTGCGATTTCTGGACAGTGTTGTTGAGCGCCGGCAGTTGCGCCAGGCAGATAATCTGGAGCCGGTCGCCGGTATCCGGTGTTACGAACTGGTGCGCAGGGATGGCCGATGGCTGGCCGATCCGAGGCCAGAGCTGGTCGCCGGAATGCCCTTGTCCGGCCTCGAAGTGCAGGCGGTGGGCGTGCAACAGGGTGACAGCATTCTGCGCTTTGATCTGTATTGCAATGATCAGGAGTTTACCGTGCAGGAATATGGCGACCGTTTGATTCCGGCGGTGGCCCATTACATCCGCTCCCTGCGGCAGAGCCCGGACCCCTATCCGGTGTATCTGACTGACCTGCATCTGCCCCACGATCTGGACCCACAGCTGTATCAGCGCGATATCCAGACCAGTCAGTACCTGTTCTACCGGGCGCAGTTGGAAGATGCCCTTAACCAGCACCTGTCCTGATCATGTGAATCCTCGCGGTGCGGCCCGGGTGTCGGGTATACTTCGGCCATTATTCACTCAGGGGATTGGGTATGCAGCTTGGGCTTGTGCGCCGCCTGGCCGTCGCGCTCTCGGTGTTTGTGGTTTTGATGGTATCCGGTTGTGGCCAGAAAGGGCCGCTGTACCGGAACGCGCCGGTGCCCGACGCCGCACCATCGCAGACTGGTGACACCGAGGCAGCTGCGGAGGCGGGCGAAAATGCCGATGAGGACAATGAACAGCCCTGAGCCAGACCACCCGACCTTAAGCTTTCAGGAACAGCATGGATCACTTCAATTACCGTAACGGCGAACTCTACGCCGAAGACGTTGCCGTTGCCGATATCGCCGAGCGCTTTGGTACGCCAGCCTACATCTATTCCCGGGCGACGTTGGAGCGCCATTACCGTGCTTACGATGAGGCCCTGAAGAATCGCCCTCATCTGGTGTGTTATGCGGTCAAGGCAAACAGCAATCTGGCCGTGCTCAATGTGCTGGCTCGTCTGGGGGCCGGTTTTGACATAGTCTCGGCCGGAGAGCTTGAACGTGTGCTTCGTGCCGGCGGGGATGCCGGTAAAGTGGTTTTTTCCGGCGTTGGCAAGCAGGAATGGGAAATGAAGCGGGCCCTGGAGGCCGGCGTTCGCTGTTTCAATGTCGAATCCGACACCGAGCTTGATCGCCTGAACAAGGTGGCTGGCGAACTGGGAGTGAAAGCGCCCATTTCCCTGCGAGTGAATCCGGACGTGGATGCGGGCACTCATCCTTATATCTCGACCGGCCTGAAGGAAAACAAGTTCGGCATCGATATCGCCGAGGCGCCGGCAGTCTATGCCCGGGCGGCCAGCCTGCCCAACCTGGATATCCACGGGGTGGACTGCCACATCGGCTCACAGCTGACGTCGGTTTCGCCGTTCCTGGATGCCCTGGGCCGGGTGCTTTCCCTGATCGACACTCTGGCAGAGCAGGGTATCCGTATCCGCCATCTGGATATGGGGGGCGGTCTGGGTGTGACCTACAATCAGGAAACCCCGCCGCAACCGGCAGATTATGTGAAAGCCCTTAATGAACGCCTGGGTGATCGGGAGCTGGAGCTGGTGCTCGAGCCGGGCCGCTCCATTGCCGCGAATGCGGGCATTCTGGTGACCCGGGTGGAATTCCTGAAGTGCACCGAACACCGGAATTTCGCCATCATCGATGCGGCCATGAATGATCTGATCCGGCCGGCACTCTACAGTGCCTGGCAGGCCATTATTCCGGTTCAGCCCCATCAGGACAGTGAGGAAAGGCCCTGGGACCTGGTGGGCCCGGTGTGCGAAACCGGCGATTTTCTCGGCAAGGATCGCGCTCTGCGCCTGAAAGCCGGCGATTTGCTGGCGGTGCGCTCGGCCGGGGCCTACGGATTTGTTATGGCCTCCAACTACAACACCCGCAACCGGCCCCCGGAGTTGATGGTGGACGGAGATCAGGTGCATGTGGTTCGGCGCCGGGAGACTCTGGACGACCAGCTGGCGCCGGAAAGTTGCCTGCCGGAATGAGCGGGGGGAACGAGATGTCTCAGCAACGACGTGGCCAGGGTCCGGTCCTGCGCTTTACCAAGATGCACGGGCTGGGTAACGACTTCATGGTGGTCGACGCCATCAGCCAGCCATTCCGGCTGGCCCCGGACACGATCCGGGAGCTGGCGGATCGCAATTTCGGGATCGGTTTTGATCAGCTGCTGGTGGTGGAGCCGCCGGGGCTGCCGGATGTTGATTTTCGCTACCGTATTTTCAATGCCGATGGCTCGGAGGTGGAACAGTGCGGCAACGGCGCCCGCTGCTTCGCCCGCTTTGTGCGCGATCAGCGCCTGACCAACAAGCGTGTTATCCGGGTCCAGACTGCCAAGGGTGTGATTGAGCTCAAAGTGGGTCGGGATGGCCTGGTAGCGGTCAACATGGGGGTGCCGGAGCTCAACCCCCCCGCGATCCCCTTTGCAGCGGATCAGCGCAAGGATGTGTATACCGTCGACGTGAATGGTCAGACGGTCGAGCTGTCAGCCATCTCCATGGGTAATCCCCACGGAGTGCTGGTGGTGGACAATGTCGATACGGCGCCGGTGGAAAGCCTTGGCCCGCAGTTGGAAAAGCATCCCCGGTTTCCGGCCAGGGCCAACATTGGTTTTCTGCAGGTGATTGATCGCCGCCATGCCCGGTTGCGGGTGTTTGAACGGGGCTCCGGCGAAACACTCGCCTGCGGCAGCGGTGCCTGTGCAGCGGTGGTGGCTGGTTGTCTCCGCGGCTTGCTGGACAGCCGGGTCGAAGTCGAGTTGCGTGGCGGCAGGCTGGTCATTGAATGGCAGGGGGAAGGTACCCCTGTTATGATGGAAGGTCCTGCAACCACGGTATTTGAAGGCCAGTTGCGGCTGCCTGGCGAACCCCAGCCCCGGCGCCGCAGGAGTGCCCGCCCGAACACCCGACCTCATAAAAACGGGGCCTGAACCGATCAGGAGAACACGATGACAGAACAAACGGCCCGCCAGAAGGCCGGCGAACTCACCAGGGAACAGGTCGCAGAATATCTGAGGGCTAATCCGGACTTTTTTATCGGCCAGGACGAGCTGCTGCGTAGTTTGACTCTGCCCCATGACAGCGGCCGGGCGATTTCCCTGGTGGAGCGTCAGGTGCACCTGTTCCGGGAACAGCGGGACACGTTACGCCGGGAGCTGGTGGAACTGGTGTCCATCGCCCGCCACAACGACCGGTTGTTCGAGAAAAGCAAACGCCTGCTGATGCAGGTGATTGAAGCCCGTAACCTGCAGGATATGGCGGCTGCCATTGATGACAGTATCCGGGGTGATTTTGGTCTGGATGCCGCGTCGGTACTTCTGTTCAGTGAAACCGGTCAGCTTCAGTCACAGGGTGCCCTGCATATGGTGGATGCGGCCGCGGCACGCGAACGGTTGGGAAGCTTGCTGGAAGGGGAGCGGGCCGTTTGTGGCCAGTTCCGCGAGAATGAGCGTGAATTCCTGTTCCCGGACCGTGACGAGCCCATCGCCTCCGTTGCCCTTGTGCCCCTGCGCCACGAAGGTCTGGTGGGTGTGTTTGCTGTCGGCAGTTGTGAACCCGGTTACTTTGATCAGAGCATGGGCTCGCTGTTCCTGAGCTACATCAGTGACACCCTGAGCCGGCTTTTGCCGCCCATGCTCAAGCGCCATGGTACCGGCGCTCCGGTGACGGACCTGACCGCGGAGACCGGCCAGGGGTGAGCGTGGCGGCGAGTGACCACAAAGGATCAGCGAGCCAATTGGCGGCGCTGACCGGCTTCATTCGTCATCTGCAATCCGAGAAACGGCATTCACCCCGTACCTGCGAACACTATCAGCGCGACCTTCAGCGGCTGGTCGCCTGGCTTGCAGATAACGGCCTCAACGACTGGTCAGAGCTGTCTGCCCACGATGTTCGGCGCTACGTAGCCCGGCTCAGCCGGGATGGACTGAGCGGACGCAGCATTGCCCGGCACCTGTCGTCGATTCGGCGTTTCTACCAGTACCTGCTTCGCGAAGGGCTTGCCATCGATAATCCGGCTCTGGACATCAGGGCGCCGAAAAGTGGTCGGCGTTTGCCCCGCGTTGCGGATGTTGATCAGATTGGCCAGTTACTGGATGCCACCCCCGAAGACCCCCTCGAAATCCGTGATCTGGCCATGTTCGAACTGATGTATTCCTCCGGCCTTCGGCTGGCGGAGCTGGCCGGGGCCGATCTGTCGGCTCTGGATCTGAAGGGCCCAGAAATCCGCGTTCTCGGTAAAGGTAACAAGGAGCGCGTGCTGCCGGTCGGCCGCAAGGCCGTGGCGGCGTTGCAACAGTGGTTGGCCTGCCGGCGGGCACTGGTCACCGAGGGTGAGAAGGCACTGTTTGTCAGCCAGCGGGGTACCCGCCTGAGCCGGCGCAGTATCCAGAGTCGCCTGTCTCGCTGGGGTATTCTGCACGGCGCGGACCAGCGTTTGCACCCCCACCTGCTCAGGCATTCCTTTGCCAGTCACATGCTGGAATCCAGTGGCGACCTGCGCGCGGTTCAGGAATTGCTGGGTCATGCGGACATTGCCACAACCCAGGTCTATACTCATCTTGACTTTCAACATCTTGCCCGGGTTTATGATCAGAGCCATCCCCGGGCGCGCCGCCGAACGACCGATCGCACAGGGTGTGAAGAGGAAGACCATCGTGCTGGCCAGTAAGGGAGTAGTTCATGGCATCTGAAGATTCCTGGAAAGAGAAATATCTCAGGGAACTGGAAGAGGCAGAGCATCGGGAAAAACAGTGGGAATCCGAACGTAATCTGCTGGAAAGAATGCTGGTACGAACCAGTCTGGCCTCTGAAGGGCAGCGACCGGAGCTGGACGAATTGTTGGGTCGGTTGCGGGAGGATATCCGTAAGAAACAGATCAACCTGCAGCATTGGCGGGAACTGCAGGACCAGATTGACCGGCAGATTACCCTGCTGGACGAGCAGGCCGGGCCTCAGGCTGTGTCGCCCACACCGGAACCGCAAGCCCCGGCAGAAGGTGTGGATCTGGCGGATACAACCCAGCGACTGAGAATTGCACGCCGCATCGGCCAGTTACTGGGGCAACTGTTGCAACAGGCTTCCCTGGAGCCGGCCGCAGAAGCAGAAGCCCGGGAATTACAGCAGACCTTGCTGACCAGCAACGACTGGGAAGTGCTCCGGGAGGGGCTGAACCGGGTCGCCGATCTGGTGATTGCCGCCATTACCCGCAGCCAGCGCGAATTCGAGGCCTTCCTGAAACGTCTGGATGAACGCTTGCAGGCGTTGCGGGAGCATTTTGCCCAGCAGAGTGACGCCCAGACTGGCCGGCAGGACGCCACAGCAACGCTGGACCGGGAAATCCGTGCCGAGCTGGACAAGGTGGGGGATGACATCCGCGCCAGCGAGGATATTCAAGCTTTGAAGCAGTCGGTCAGTCAACGCCTGGAATTTATTGGCAGTGCGCTGGAGCGGTTCCGGACGTCGGAAAGCGAGCGTGAAAAACTGCTGGCGAATCAGTTGGAAGCCATGCAGGAGAAAGTGGCGGCCATGGAGGCCCATTCGGAACAGATGCAGGCCCAGGTACGTGAAGAGCGTCAGCGGGCCCTGACCGATCTGCTCACCCAGCTGCCTAATCGTGAAGCCTGGCAGGAACGGTTGTCGTTTGAATACAATCGCTGGTTGCGCTACCGGCATCCTCTCACGGTGGCTGTGCTGGACGTGGATCTGTTCAAGCGCATCAACGATTCCTATGGCCATAAGGCGGGGGATCGCGTGCTGCAGTTGGTGGCCCGGGAGATGAGCACTCGCCTGCGGTCGACGGATTTTATCGCCCGGTTCGGTGGCGAGGAGTTTGTGGTACTTCTGCCGGAAACGCCCACAGATGAAGCCCGCAAGGTATTGGATTCCCTGCGCGAACATGTATCCGGCCTGCCGTTCCATTTCAGCGGCGAGCCGGTAAGCATTACCTTTTCAGCGGGGCTGACCGGTTTTCAGGACGACGACACCGAAGAGTCGGTGTTTGACCGGGCTGATCGGGCCCTCTATCAGGCCAAGGATGAGGGCCGAAATCGGGTGTCGGTGCTCTGACGCAGCCAATCAGTGCCTTAGCAGGGCATCCAGTTCATCAATCACCTCCGCCCAGTCGCTGTCGTCTTCCAGCCCTTCCTCCAGGAAATGGGACTGGCTCTCTGACCAGAAGGGCGCATCCTGGATAGCGACTTCACTGGGTAATGGTGAATGTCGGGCGATGAAATGCTCGACTTCCGATTGACCGGAGGGCAGACCCAGTTGTTCGAACAGGGTGCTCAGGCTGTGTTTACTGGTGTCCATGGTTACGTACCTCCATCAGCTCATTGGCAAAATGCAATCCTGCCCGTTTGCAGGTATGGTTTTCCTGAAATGTAGTGGACCCGCCGAGGATATCCAGTGAAGTCTCGTTCACAATTCATGTTTTGCCTCCTGTTGCTGCTTTTTCAAGGGGCCGTGTTGGCGGATCCACCCCAGAATTCGCCGGCGCCCGTACTGGGCGTTGAAGATCTGCGTTGGCTGGCAGAACAGGATGGCTTCAATGTGGGGGTCAGGCATACCCAGGTGCCGCTGGTGTTCGATACCGGGGAGGGGCGCATGGCGGGCATCTGGGTGGACTACCTCAACCGCCTGTCCTCCAAGCTGGGATTGCCCATTGAGCCCTTTCTGATGAACCAGATGCTGGGCACTGAGCGGCCAGAGCCGGACCTGATCCTGACCACCCGACTGCCCGGCGCCCCGGTTATTCCCGGCGTGCGACACACAGCGCCCTTGATGTCACTCACCTACGGCGTGTTTGTGAATGCCGGCGACCCGGCAATCCGGACTCTGTCTGATCTGGAGGCAGCGAAGGTTGTCATTGTCGGCGACGACCCCAATCAGTTTCCGCTGCTGGACCCGGTGGAAAGCTTTACGCCGGTACCGGTTTCCAGCCTGGGTGAGGCCGTCAGCCGGGTTATGTCGGGCGAGGCAGATGCTTTTCTCGGGCCGGTTCCGGTGGTGTCTGACTACCTCGAATCGGCGATGATCAACGGTGTCGGGCTGGCGGTGTTGCTGGATCGGCGACCTGTGGATGTGGTGCTGCAGGTTCCCATTGAGCAGGAGCGCATGTTTCGGGTGTTTGATCGCACGGTATCGTCACTGACGCATCAGGAACATCGCAATATTCGCCAGTCCTGGTTGGCGGGGGAGCTGCCCGAAGTCGAGACCCGAAACGTGGCCCTGACTGCCGGTGAACTGGAATGGCTGGCCAGTAACTCGGAGATTACCGTCGGACTGAGGCCGGACTGGCCGCCGTTCGAGTTTGAACAGGATGGCCGGCCCACGGGGCTGGTCGCCGACTTGCTCAGCCGGCTGGAGAAGGATCTGGGGATTCGCTTCCAGCGAGTGACGGTAGACAGTCGGGCCGGTGCCGAGGAAAAACTGAAATCCGGTGAGCTGGACGTGCTTCCCGGCATGTCCCGCACGCCTCGTACCGAGCAGGAATTCCTGTTCACCCGGGCCTATGTCAACGTGCCCATTGCGCTGGCGATCCGCGACACCGGTCGCTTTATCGGAGACCTGCGTGAACTTCGGGATGAACGGGTCGGCGTGGTAAACCGCCAGGCCAGTCATGACTATCTGCTGATCAATCATCCGAATCTCGACCTCTATCCCCAGCAGACCGTGGAAGACGGGCTGCTTGCGCTTTCCAACGGCGATCTGGATGTGATGGTGACGCACATCCCGGCGGTAAGCTACACGGTGGCACGGCTCGGTCTGTCGAACCTGCGGATTACCAGTATTACGCCTTATCAGTACGATCTGAGACTGGCGGTCAGCCCGGCCCAGCCCGAGCTCCACCGCATTCTGAACAAGGCGCTGGGCAGTCTGCCGACGTCCGAAACCGAAGCCATCTATAATCGCTGGATTCACCTGGATATCGAACAGGAAGCCGATTACACCGTGGTTCGGCGGATAATTCTGATAGCCATCGTGGTGGTGCTGATCTTCCTGTACTGGAACCGCAAACTTTCACTGGAAGTGGATGAGCGAATCCGGTCCGAGAACGCGCTGCGCCGGAGTGAGGATGAACTCCGTGCCGCCAAGCTTGAGGCGGAGCGGCTGGCCCGGGAAGCGGAGGCTGCGAGCCGTGCCAAGAGCGAATTCCTGGCCAACATGTCCCACGAAATCCGAACGCCTATGAACGCGGTGATTGGCTACAGCGATCTGCTCTACAATTCGGTCACAGATCCTCAGCAGCGCAATTACCTCAATGCCATCCGGGCGGGCAGTCGAAGCCTCCTGATGCTGATCAATGACATTCTGGACCTGTCGCGGATCGAGGCCGGCAAGATGCGCCTGGATTTCGGCCCTGTGTCCGTGCGCCGGCTGCTCAGTGATGTCCGCCACATCTTTGACCTGCGGGCGACGGAGCAGGGCATTACCCTGGAAGTGAGCGTGGGGTCGGGTATGCCCTCGGCGATGATGCTGGACGAAACCCGCTTGCGACAGGTGCTGTTTAATCTGGTGGGCAATGCCATCAAATTCACCCACGAGGGCGGGGTTACCGTGCGAGCGGTGGCCAAGCCGCTGGGCGAGCCGGCGGATGCCGATTCCGAGGTTTGTTACTACCGGCTGGTGGTGACCGTAGCTGACACCGGTATCGGCATAGCCCCGGACCAGCAGGAGCGCATTTTTGAAGCCTTCGAGCAGCAGGAAGGCCAGAGTTCCCGGCGTTATGGCGGTACCGGGCTGGGGCTTGCGATCAGCCGTAAACTGGTGGAAATGATGGGCGGCAGACTGACCGTGAAAAGTGAGGCCAATGTGGGCTCGACGTTCAAGGTGGTACTGCCCAGGGTAGAAGCGACGGTGGAGCAGGCTGATGACGATGGCGCGCCGGAGGAATCCGAGCGCCTGCTGGCCCAGACCATGAGCATGCATGAGCGGGGCTGGCTGCGGGAAAAACTGGCTGAAGACTTCGGTAATGAATGGCAGGAAGTGCGCGAGAGCGGCGACCCGGAACAGATGAAGGATTTTGCCGTGCGCATTATCGAATGGGGGCAGCGGCACCGCTCATCGTCGGTCACGCGCTACGGTGAGAAGCTGCTGGCGGATGTGGAGGCCTTTAATCTGGACGCGGTGAATACCGCCCTGGATGCATTCCCCCGCCTACTGGGACAGGAATAGCCTGGGCTACAGGCTAGAGGCAGTCAAACTGGGACTGGCGGTCAAAGGCCACGGCCACCATGTCGTAGCCGGAATCCGACAGCGAGCGGATCAGTTCACGATCTTTCAGCAGAGTCATGCACACTTTGTGTACGCTGGCCTGGAGTTGTTCGGCGGCCGGCTGTTGGTTCGGAAAGCGGAAATCCACAATCAGGTATTTCCGGTCTACGCTGGCCCGGGCGGGAATGTCCTCGCGCTCGATGCTTTCATAGCCTATGTAGGTGGCTTCGTTGGCCTGAAAAACCTGGCTCATCAATACATCCAGGTTTTCGGCGGATACCTGCGCCGATGACAAGCCGAGCACCAGACCAGAGAGAAGGGCGGTAATGTTGGTGCGCATGTGAGGCTCCCGGAACGTAATCTGCGATTCTTGTTAGTGTAACCAAGTGTAAAGTTTGGTTACAGTTGATTGTTGCAGAGTGTGGCTTACTTTTCCTCCTGTGGACGCTGGATTTTTCAATTGTTTGCAATGCTGAAATGATTTCCGGATGGTAAGGCCCGGCGTTGGTTAATGCCTGTTGTGGCCTGTGATTTCAGCTATCATTGACCAACAGTTGTTGTAAAAGCAGAGGGATAGCCATGTACCAGCTCGTGTTTAAAGGAGAGTGCACACCAGGCACCGATCTGGAAACCGCTCGCAACAATGCCCGGGCCCTGTTCAAGGCCAGCGTCGAGCAGCTGGACCGCATGTTCAGTGGGCAACCGGTCGTCATTCGTAACAAGCTTGAGCAGGTTCAGGCCGAGAAGTACCTGGCGGTGCTGAAAAAACACGGAATGGTGGCTTATGCACAGCCGATGCCCGGAGCCGAGCCGGCCAGGCAAGCGCCGGCGCCCTCTGCTCAGACTCCGGCGTCACAGCCTGTCCCGCCACAGTCTCCGGCACCAAAGCCGGCGCAACCGGAAGCGAAATCCGGTAACACTCCAGCCGTTGAACCGGGCGATCGCCTGCCGGTGGCCGGCGAAAAGGTGGATGATATTCTGGCCGGTTCCGGCCTGAGCCTGGACCCGGTCGGGGTGACTCTGGTTGAGCATCAGGAAGCTGAGGCACCGATGTTTGAACATCTGGATGACTGGACACTGGCCCCTGCCGGCAGTGATCTGGGTATAAAACGGGATCTCCCCCCACCGGTTGTGCCGGATACCTCCCATCTGTCACTGGCCGACGATGACAAAAAACAGACCTCGTGACGGGATCGTGAGTACTCGCTCGCCGTCCTGGTTGCTGTGCATTCTGCTTGTCCTGCCCGGGTTCCCTCATGCTTTGGCCGATGCTGATGCGAGTAATGCTCGACCAACCATAGGTCTGGTGCTCAGTGGCGGTGGTGCCAAAGGCATGGCCCATGTCGGGGTACTGCGGGTACTGGAAGAAATGCAGGTGCCGGTTGATGTAGTGGTCGGTACCAGTGCCGGATCGGCCGTTGCCGCCCTGTACGCTACCGGGATGCCGGTGGAAGAAATCGAACAGCGATTTATCGGGCTGGACTGGCTGTCCAGTTTTCGCGATGACCCAGGCCGGGCCTACAAGCCGGTGCGCCGAAAGCAGGACGATTGGCGCCTGCCTCTGGTGCCGGGTATTGGCGTCGGTTCCGAGGGCGTTCGGTTTGGTGGCGGACTGGTTACCGGCCAGAATCTCGGCTTTATTCTCAATGAGCTGACCCGTAACGCCGCCCTGGTGGATGACTTTGATCAGCTACCCATCCCGTTTCGGGCTGTGGCGACCGATCTGGAAACCGGCGTTGAAGTGGTGATTGGCGACGGTAACCTGGCTGATGCGATTCGTGCCAGCATGAGCATTCCCGGCGTATACGCGCCGGTGGAAAGGAGCGGGCGATTACTGGTGGACGGTGGTGTGGCCAACAATCTACCGGTCAGCGTGGCCCGGGACATGGGCGCTGATGTGGTCATTGCCGTGGATATCACCGATCCGCTCATGACCACTGAAGACATGCGCGAAGCTTTCTCAGTGGTCGGGCAGCTCACCACGCTGATGACCCGGCGCAACACCGAATTCCAGCTGGGGCTGTTAACCGAACGCGACATCCTGATCCAGCCAGATCTGCAAGGCCACACCTCTGCTGATTTCTACGACGCGCCGGTGCTGTTTGAGCTGGGGGCCAGCGGAGCCCGTGATCATGCTGTGGCCCTGAACCGGCTGGCATTGTCTGACTCGGAGTGGCGGGATTACCGCAACCGGCTTCGAGCCGAGGAACTGGCGCCGGGACCGGTCGCCCGGATCGAATTCCGTAAAGGCGACCGCCTGGCCAGTGATTTTCTGCGCGAGCGCATCCGGCAGAAAGAGGGTGAGCCGCTTGATGTCGAGCAACTGGAAGCCGACCTAAAGCGCATCTATGGCCTGGGCTACTATGAGACGGTGTCCTGGTCCATGCGGCCTTCCGAGGCCGGCCCCGTGCTGATCATTCAAGCCAGGGAGAAGAGCTGGGGGCCCAACTATCTGTCGTTTGGCCTGAATTATGAGGACAACTTCGACGGCGATACCCGCTTCAATCTGGCCACCGGGTTACGGATGACCGAACTCAATCGCCTTGGCGCGGAATGGCAGACCGGGCTCCAATTAGGCACCCAGCCCTGGGTGCGAAGCCAATGGTACCAGCCTCTGGATTACGGTTATGACCGGTTTGCGGTGGTTGGGGTGGAATATCGCCGTGATGATTACAGTGTCTACGACAACGGCGACCGTATTTCCGAGATTGATGTGACCTTTCGGGAAGTGGATCTGGCCCTTGGCATGGAACTGGGTGGCGATGGCGAGATCCGATTGGGTTATGTCCGTGGCTATGCCACCGTGGATGACGAAGTGGGCGTCCCGGTTGCACCTTCCGGTAAGGTGCATCAGGGCTACGGCAGCCTGCAACTGGTGCATGATTCCCTGAGTGATGCCTTCTATCCGAAATCCGGTGCTTTTGCCGGTATCCGGGCCAGAGTAGAGCGGGAAGAGCTCGGCAGTGACCGGGAGTTCGATGCCCTCACCGGCATGTTGCTGGGAACCGGCACCTGGCAACGTTTCAATCTCACCGGCTTGCTGTATACCCGGCAGGTCATCAGCGGTGAACCGGGCGTTGAGAACGCAGCGCGTCTTGGCGGTTTTCGGCAGTTGTCAGCCTACGCCCCGGGCGAGATCACAGGAAACGATGCCGTTTTACTGGCGGCCTGGGCCAGGCGCGAATTCGGCGGGCCGGTGCTGCCCTGGTTCACCGGCCTGGGATTTGAGACCGGCAATGCCTGGGAGCAGATGGATGATGCCACCTGGTCTGGGCTGGTGCGATCCTGGAGTGTTTTCGCCGGTGTGGATACCTTCCTGGGGCCGGTACAGCTCTCGGCCGCCTATAACAACGAAGACGAATGGACCGCATACCTCAATATCGGCTTCTCATTCACCCAGCTGTTCTACTGAGTTTTCGCGGTATCAGTTGTTCAGAGCGGATAGCACCTGCTCACACTGCTGCACGGCATAGCGGTGCAGGATATCGGCCAGGGCCTGTTCGTCCCGTTCCCGTATTATCCGGATGGATTCTTCCATGTGCACCAGGTTGTCTTCCAGAACCTTTTTGCCGCCATGGCGCAGGGCGACAAAGGCGCAACGCTTGGCAGAGGGCCAGAGATCCTCGATGGCCGAGACAATAAAGTAATTGTCGGCGTACACCAGTGAGGCTTTGGTGTATTCAATACCCAGCTCCAGAAACGCCATCAGATCGTTGTTCTGAAAACGGTCACGCATCTGCTCGTACAGGGATTCCAGCCGCTGCATGTCATTCGGTTGCCACTGACGCACCAGCTTCCGTCCGGTGTGAGTCAGGTACAGTTCCAGAGTCTCATAGAGACTGCGGACAAAGTGTTCATCCAGCGGCGTGACGAACGCGCCTTTGCGGGGGACGTTACGCACCAGATGGCGCTTCTCCAGCAGCAGCAGGCCTTCCCGGATGGAGCCGTGGCTGACATCCATCTGCTTGGCCATGGCACTTTCATAGATGCGCTCGCCGGAACGGAGTTGCTCGAAGGCAATCAGATTTTCAATGTGGCGAGCGACCTGTTCGGTCAGGGTTTCTCTGGGTTTGAATGCGTTCATGAAATGTTCGTTTACAGCATCAGTCGAGCGCTCATGTTCGCACAAGCGCCCGCCCGGGGCCAGATCAAAGCAGGGGCGCCAATAGTCGTACCGCCCGGCAGCCCAGCCGGAACAGGATTGAGCGCTGGCGATAGTCGTTTTCGGTCATGGGCCGGCTGGCGCCCAGATCTTCCTCCAGCATGGTTTCCACCTGCTGGATAAACGCCGGGCTGGTGTTGACGGCGGTAATCTCGAAGTTAAGGCGCATGGACCGGTTGTCGAGGTTGGCGGTGCCGATGGCGGCGTAGCGGCTGTCCACCAGAACCACTTTCTGGTGCATGAAGCCGGGCTGGTAACGATAGATGCCGATGCCGGCCTGACTGGCCTGTACCAGATAGGAATAGGCGGCCAGCCGGACCAGTGGGCTGTCGGTTTTCTCCGGTATCAGGATGCGAACATCCACCCCCCTGAGCGCCGCCAACTGCAGGGCATTCATGATCTGGAAATCCGGCACAAAATAGGGCGAGGCAATCCAGATCCTGGTGCGCGCGTTGTTGATGCAGTTCAGGAAGAACAGGGTGCAGGTTTCCCAGGTGTCTGCCGGGCCGGTGGGCAATACCAGTACTTCCTGGTCGCCGGGAGGCTGAGACACGGACGCCCAGTTCAGTTCCGGCCGGGTATTGCTGGCCCAGTTCCAGTCCTCCAGCCAGGCCAGCTGGAGGCCGGTGACAGCGGGCCCTTCAATCCGGCAATGGGTGTCGCGCCAGGGTTCCTGGTCCATGGCGGTGCCCAGGTATTCGTCGCCCAGGTTGATACCACCGACGAATCCCACCTTGCCATCGCAGACCAGGAGCTTGCGATGATTACGGAAGTTGATCTGGAAGCGCCGACGCCGGATGTTGCCGTCACCAAACGAGGCAATGCGGGCGCCGGCAGCAGACAGTTCATTCAGCCATTTGCGGGACAGAAACGCGCTGCCAATGTCGTCATACAGGAACCAGACCTCCACGCCCTGGGCCAGCTTGCGTTCAAGGATGGCCTTGATGCGCTGGCCGACACGGTCTGAGCGGACAATGTAGAACTCCAGCAGCAGATAATGGCGGGCGTCTTCCATGGCATCGAACAGGGCTTCAAAGGTGGCTTCACCGTCTCGCAGCAGCGTGCAGTGGTTGCCAGCGGTGAACGGTTGCCGGCCGAGTTTGCACAACACCTGCAACTCGTCGCTGAAATGCTCCTGGCCCGGATTGGTGATGGAGGTGGTCTGGTTTTCAAAATTATCGAGCAGGCTGGTCAGAGACTTGTTACCCATGCGGCGAGCCTTGACGTAACCACCAAAGCGATAACGACCAAACAGCAGGAACATGGGCACGGCAATGTAGGGCAGGCCCACCAGCGCGAGAATCCAGGCTATGGCTCCCTGGGCCGTTCGATAGGTGAGCAGGATGCGGTAAATACAGGCCAGCGCCGCCAGGTACAGCGCAGCCAGCGGAATGGCCAGTAGCGAAAGGTTCTCTGTGATCATGACTCGTGTCCCTGATGACTGGCCCGGAACTGGGCCGGGGCGACACCGGTCCAGCGCTTGAACGCACGGCTGAAGGCACTCAGCTCGGAGAACCCCAGGAGAAAGGCGATTTCGCCAAGTGCGTACTGGTCGTCGGCGACATAGCGCAGGGCTTTGTCCTTGCGGACCTGCTCCACCAGGTCGTGGAAACTCATGCCTTCTTTCTTGAGTTTTCGGTACAGGGTCTGGCGGCTCATATGACACTGCCGGGCCAGGGTGTCGGCGTCAATCCGGTCGGTGGCCATCTGCCGGGAAATCAGGCGACGCACCTTTCGGCTGAACGAGCGGCGGGTCTGTAGCCGGGCCATGACCGCATTTACCTGTTTCAGCACCGCTGAGTAAACATAGGGATTCCGGTGCGGGATGGGGTGGCCCAGGTGCTTGCTGTTAAACGCCATGCGGGTAACGCCACAGCCGAAATGGACAGTGCCACCGAACAGTTTGCGGTATTCACCGGCATATACGGGCTCCGGATGGGCAATTTCCAGCCAGTCAGCCTCGATACTGCGATGGATAAAGTGCCGGGTCCGGCACAGGGCGGCGGCCAGGGTGCGGTCCATGTCCTGGCGACAGTAATGATCCGGACGATCCGGCTGCCAGGTCAGGATGGCCTGGTCCGGGGTTTGCTCAAAACTCAGGGTGACTGATTCGTTGATCAGTCGGTGCAGCCGGACATACTGCACCACGGCTTCGCCCAGAGTGTCGCAGTTGAAGAACACATGGCCGACCAGCCCCATGCGCTCGGGGTCGATGACCTGGCCGGCATGCAGGCCGACGCCCGGATCGGCGGTCAACTGCTCGGCCAGTTCCCACAAACGGTAATGGGCAGAAGCGGGTACCCGTAGGTCCGGATCTTTCAGAGTCGCCAGTGTCAGCCCGGTAGCCTGTTCCACCCGGACACGATCCAGAAGACCCCGTGTTTCCAGATAATGCACCAGCGCCAGTGTGCTGGATGCCGCCACCTGGGGCGATTCCGGATATTCGGTCTGGGGCTGCATGCCTGGGTTCTGCTCCCGTTTGTTATCTGGTGGACTGATACAAAATGTCAAATGATTGGGACAGCAAGTCAACGGGTTGCCACTGCTTCAACGATAGCATGTTGGCTATCAGGTTGAAGTAATGCGTTGCAAAGTGGAGGTGTTGTATGGAACAGGAAATCTTTGTACCCCATAGCGAAATGGAGCGCAAAAACGTTCTGGCACTCGCTGAATACCTGGACAGCATTTTCTATTGCTGATCTTTCAGGCGTATGTCTGTGACCTTCCAGCCGGGCCATGCCCGGCTTTTTTCTGCCCGTGGGGTTGTCACCAATTTCCCCTTGCCCCGTAAACTGGCAGTGGTAGTGTATCCGGTTTGATCCGACAACCGGAGGCTGCCAGACCATGAGTGTTGCACTGAACCACCGAATTTCCGGTCAGGGAGATCCCTTGATCCTGCTGCACGGACTATTTGGTTCCCTGGAAAACCTGGGTGGTATTGCCCGCCGGCTTGAGGACGGCTGGCAGATCCATGCTCTGGATGAACGCAATCACGGCAGCTCTCCCCATACTGACGACATGGACTATCCGGCTATGGCCGAGGATGTCATTGCCTATCTGGATGCCCAGGGTATTGAAAAAGCCAGTCTGCTGGGCCACTCCATGGGCGGCAAAGTCGCCATGCAGGTTGCCCTGAAGCATCCTGAGCGGGTGCGGTCATTGATTGTGGCGGATATCTCGCCGGTTACCTACAAGGCCCACCACGACGCCATTCTTGAAGGCATGCAGCAGATGGATCTTCGTGGCGTGAAATCCCGCAGCGAGGCGGATGCCCGCCTGGCCAAGTTTGTCGAAGTGGCGGGTGTGCGCCAGTTCCTGCTGAAAAACCTGGAGCGTATTCCGGCCCAGGAACAGGCCGACGACGAGGTGGCCTTCCGCTGGCGGCTGAACCTGTCTGTCATTGATGCATGTTATGACAAGCTGGCGGCAGCGCCGGAAGGGCAGGGACCTTTTGAGGGACAGGTGCTTTTTATCAAGGGTGCGGATTCCGCCTACATCCAGGAGAAACACCGGGACACCATTCGTACCCTGTTTCCGGGCGCCGAGTTGAAAATCATTGAAGGCACCGGGCACTGGTTGCACGCGGAAAAGCCGGACGCTTTTGCCATGCTGTGCCGGCGTTTTCTGGAACAGGCCTGATCTTGTCAGAAACCCTGTGATGTCTGCTAAGGTTAGGCACACGGAGTTATCCGCCGGGTCGCCTGCGGACAAAGAATCATAAAAGGGAACGGGCGCGCATGATGAAATGGTTGCTGGTTGGCTTGCTGGTTGTCTTTTTGTTGCTTGGCAGCTTTCTGCTGACCCCGTCTCCGATTGACAGTAAAGCCTGGGATGCGCCCTCTCCACCGGCCATGACCGGTGTGCTGGCGCCCAATGAACGGTTGCGGCTGGCGGATCTGCTTGCTCGTGGTGAGGTGTACGGCCCGGAAGACACCACCATCGGCCCTGATGGTGTGCTCTACACCGGTACCCAGGATGGGTGGATTGTTCGTGTTCACCCTGATGGTACGGTGGAACACTGGCTGGAAACCGGTGGCAGGCCGCTTGGACTTGTGTTTGACAGCAACGGCAATCTGATTGTCGCCGACGCCTGGAAAGGCCTGTTATCCATTACCCCTCAGGGTGACATCACGGTGCTTACCCGAGAGGCCGAGGGCACCCCCTTCCGGTTCACGGATGATGTGGTGATCGCCCCCGATGGCCGGATCTATTTCACCGACGCCAGTTCCCGCTTCCAGCAGCCTGATTACGTACTCGACTTGCTGGAGATGCGTCCTCACGGCCGGCTGCTGAGATACAATCCGAAGACCCGGAAAACCGAGGTGCTGCTGGGCAACCTGCACTTTGCCAACGGTGTGGCGGTAGCCCCTCAGGGCGATTATGTGCTGGTGAACGAGACCTGGAAATACCGCATTCTCCGGTACTGGATCAGTGGCCCCAAGGCTGGCAGGGCTGAGGTATTTGCCGACAACCTGCCGGGTTTTCCGGATAACCTGGCGGTGGATGGTGAGGGCCGTTACTGGGTCGCCTTCCCGACCCTGCGTAATCCCCGGGTCGATGCCATGCACAAGTCCCCCTGGCTGAAGGATCTGGTTGCCAAGTTGCCGGAGAGCCTGAAGCCCAAGCCCCAGAACTACGGTCTGGTAGTCGCCTTCGATAGCAAGGGCCAGATGCTGACCAGCCTGCACGACACTCGCGGTACTCATCTGCAGGAGATTACCTCAGTTAACCCCCACGACGGTGTTCTATACTTTGGTTCACTTCACAACGACCGTATTGGCCGGCTACCGTTGCAGGCCATCCCCGGCCTTGGAGAAGCCACCCCATGACTGATGCCCCCGCCCTGAACTGGGATTTGCCCGGCCCGTTCACTCTGGAAATCTCGGTTCAGGCCGAAGATACCGATCGACTTGGCCATGCCAATAACGTGGTGTACATCCGTTGGCTGGAGGAAGTGAGCTGGGCCCACATCGAGAGCCTGGGCATGACCTGGGCCCTGCACGAGGAAACCGGCAAGGCCATGGCCATTACCCACACCGACGTTGACTACCTGATGTCGGCTAATGCCGGCGACCAGCTGGTGCTGGGCACCTGGCTGACGGACTGGGATGGTCGTTTTCGCTCGGCCCGACAATTCCAGTTGATTCGCAGGGCCGATGGCAAAACCCTGTTGCGGGGCCTGTCTACTCACGCCTGCGTTGATATGAAATCTCAGCGCCCGGCTCGGGCGCCGAAAGCATTTGTCGATATTCTGTCCGGCGCTCTGGTGCCCGGCGGCCGGGGCCTGCCGCGCTAGGGCCGTCGACGGAAATATCTGCTAGTCTCATCCTTGATGCCCTTCGAGGGACATCTGACCCCATGCACTCCGGAGGCAACCATGGAACCTACCGACGTTAGTGAATCAATCCTCATGCAGCACGTCATCTACGGCGAGTTTGGTGAGCGGGAGGTGCTTCAGGTGGCGCAGGCTCCGGTGCCTGAGCCCCGGGAAGGTGAAGTGGTCGTCCGAGTGCATGGCGCCGGTTTAAACCCGATTGACTGGAAGACCCGGAAGGGGCTGGGGTTCGCCGCCCGACAGATCGAAAACCGGCTGCCCTGGACGCCGGGGTACGACGTTGCCGGTGAGGTCGTCGCCGTTGCTGAGGGCGTAACCACCCTGGCCCCGGGGGACCGGGTAATGGGTATGGTGGGCTTTCCGGCCGGCGGTGGTGCTTATGCGGAGTACACACTGGCTCGTGCTGACGAGTTGGCCATCGTCCCTGATGAGCTTGATCTGGTGACTGCCGGCGCGGTGCCCCTGGCGGCATTAACGGCCTGGCAGGCTCTGTTTGAGGTGGCCAGGCTGGAATCCGGTCAGAAGATACTGATTCACGCCGGGGCTGGCGGTGTCGGCCATTTTGCGGTTCAGTTTGCGCTGGAGCGTGGCGCCCATGTGGTGGCGACAGCCTCACCGGCCAATCGGGATTTTCTGGCAGAGCTCGGCGTGCACGAAGTGATTGATTACCACACTACCGACGTGGGTGAGGAGTGCTATGGCCTGGATGTGGTGCTGGACTTGGTGGGAGGGGAAGCCGGCAAACGCTCCCTGCATACCCTGTCAGAAACCGGCGTGCTGGTGACCGTTCCCACCGTGACCGCCGATGACATTGTCAGCGCCGCCGAGGCCATGGGGCTTCGGGCCCATGGTATGACCGTGAGGCCGGATGTGTTTCACCTGGACGAGATCGCCGAGCTGATTGAGGACGGCGATGTGCGGGTTCACATTGAACAGGCTTTCCCGCTGGATCAGGTGCAGGCCGCCCACGCATTGCTGGAGGGCGGCCACGTCCGTGGCAAGCTGGTGCTTGACTGCCGCTGACGGAGGCGAATAGCGTCAGGCTGGAGCGGCACCGCTTGCCGTTTTGTCGCCCTTCTCACCGGCAGGTTCTTCCCGGTCCCGACGTTCCTTCTGGGGTTGTGGGGGAACCAGGCTGATCAGTACCCAGTCGTCACCGGGCTCGAGGGTTTCCATGTCCTTGACCGGGTGAATATGGTCCCGACTGTCGCGTACGAACAACACCAGGGCCTGGTTCTGATACTGGTTCAGAAACTGCTGGTAGCTGAACTCTTCGCTTAGCTGCGTGGTTTTCACGGTGTAGCCCTGGCTGACCAGGCTCGCCAGCTTGGCATAGCTGACACCATCGAACAGACCCCGGGTTCGCTGCACCTTGCCTGCGGTCTGAAGCCGCGCCCGCTGATCCTGGTCGCCTTCCACCAGACCAAATACCGAATCATCTCCGAACCAGTCCAGAAAATGGTAGGTGGCCAGACTGTTCATCTGCTTGTATGGCGACAGTATCAGGAGGTTGCCGATTCCGGTCAGGTCCATATGTGTGGCGGCATGTTCCGACACCGGATTGCCGAAATACACCGGCAGGTTTTCCATGCGCGCCTGGCGCACATTCTCCCAGTTGGTGTCGGTCAGCATGGTGGGAATGTCATGCTTTTTCAGGGCCTGGGCCACCAGCCGGGCCACCGGGTTGGCGCCCAGAATCAGGAAGCCGTGCGCGGGCGGTTCCTGAACCCCCAGCAGTTTTGCCACGGGTCGGGCAGTGAGGCTTTGCAGGGTAACGGTGGTGATGATGAGCATAAACACCAGTGGTACCAGTACGCCGGCACTCTCATAGCCGATTCGCTCAAGCTGGAATGCGAACAGCGCTGAGACCGCCGCAGCGACAATGCCACGTGGAGCAATCCAGCTCAGGTACAGCTTTTCGCGCCAGTTCAGTGTGGTGCCAATGGCCGAGAGGAAAATGCTCGCGGGGCGTGCAATCAGCATGAGGATGGCCAGCACAGCAACCAGGCCCCAGCCCAGTTCGGCGATGGCTGCAAACTCTACACGGGCGGCCAGAATGATAAACAGGGCCGAAATGAGCAACACACTGAGGGATTCCTTGAATTCCAGAATGCTGTCGACCGGAACCTGCTTCATGTTGGCCATCCAGATGCCCATCACGGTCACGGTGAGCAGCCCCGATTCGTGGGCCAGTTCATTGGAAATGGCAAAGACACCGAGCATGAAGGTGAGTGTGCCGGCGTTATGCAGGTACTGGGGAATCCAGTGCTTTCTGAGGACCAGGCCGTTCAGGTAGCCGGCGGCGGCACCGATGGCAAAGCCAACCAGCAGAGTCTTGCCGAAAATGTAGAGGGAGTGGCTGAAAACATTGCCCTGGCCCCAGGAAACGATGCCCTCGAACACCAGAACGGCCAGCAGCGCGCCTACCGGGTCAATGATGATGCCTTCCCAGGTGAGGATGTTCGCCAGCTTGGAGGTGGGGCGCACTGCCCGGAGCAGGGGCGCAATCACGGTAGGCCCGGTGACGACGGAGATAGCACCGAACAACAGGGCGACTTCCCAGGATACCTGGAGAATCCAGCGGGCGGCCAGGGTGCCGATAATGCAGGTGACGATGGTGCCCACAGGAATAAGATTGCGCACCATCTTGCCGTGGCCTTTGATTTCCTCGTAGCGCAGGGTAAGGCTGCCCTCGAACAGGATGATGGCCACTGCCAGGGAGATAACAGGAAACAGCAGGTCGTCAAAAATGGCTTCCGGTTGCAGGAACCCGGTCACCGGGCCTGCGAGGATGCCACCGGCGAGCAGGAACAGAATAGCCGGCATGCGTACCCGCCATGCCAGCCACTGGCAAACCAGGGAAGAAACGCCGATGCCGGCCAGAATTAACGTGGTGCTTACGGCCATAAAAGGGCCCCGATGGTTGAATTAGGCGTTGGCCTTGCGGGCGATGCGATTCAGCAGCCGGGACGCTGCGAAAAAGCCGAAACTCGCGGTCACCGGACTGGCAGCACCAAAACCGGTGGCGCAGTCGAGCCGCACCGGGCCGTCGCTTGTCGGTTTCTGTTGACATACCTCGCCGTCCGGGGCGGGATAGGTCAGTTGTTCCAGAGAGTATACAGCTTCTACGCCGAAGCGCCGTTTCGGGTTTCGGGAAAAACCGTATTCCCGGCGCAACATATTACGGACCTTGGCCAATAATGGATCCTGTGTGGTTTTCGCCAGGTCTGCAATCTGGATCTGGGCCGGATCCATCTGGCCCCCGGCACCACCGGCACAGATGATCGGAATCTTGCGTCGCTGACAATGCGCAATCAACGCGGCTTTTGCCTTCACGCTGTCGATGGCATCCACCACGCCGGTCATGTCTTCTGTGATCAGCTCCCCGACGTTCTTCACCGTGAGAAAGCCGAAGTGCACCCGAATATCCGCCTGGGGATTGATGGCCCGCAACCGCTCCGCCATGGCATCGGTTTTGGTTCGACCATACTGGCCCTGCAGAGCGTGTAGCTGCCGGTTGGTGTTGGAGACACAGATGTCGTCCATATCAATCAGTGTGATGGCGCCGATACCGCTGCGCGCCAGAGCTTCTGCCGCCCAGGAACCGACGCCGCCGAGACCGACAATGGCGATGTGAGCATGGCGGAAAGCATGCAGGGCCTTGCGGCCGTACAGACGCTCTATGCCGCCGAAGCGGAGGGAGTAATCGGTGTTCCTGAGGTGTTCGCTACTCATAGTTGCCCGTGCGATCGGTGTCGACTGGAAATCCAGGGCAGATAGTAACTGACAGACCGTAGAGGCGCGAAGGAGTGAGGCAAAAAAAGTGGGCCCGGAGGGCCCACGGATTGATTGCACAAGGAGTGTTGGGTAGGACGCTGAGCCTTTATTGGCTTACATCAATCAGTACGGCCAGTCCCAGTTCGTCGCGATCACCTCCAGCCTCGACATAGCCTGTGGTGAAGACCCCCAACGAGCCGTCTGAATTGAAGAAACCCTCCAGTACGGTATGGTCAGAGTTGGGATCACCAACGGTGATCGTTGTCGCCCCATTGGCTGCCAGTGACATGGTAAAAGCTTCTGCGTTTACGACATCCGCCATTGAAGTGAGGTCCGATCCTAAGCCCGCCGGCATTTCCAGCTCAGAGAAGGTGCCGGTAACGGTGCCTGCCGTATTACTGCTGGCAGTCAGGTAGGTATTGAACTGCGACGCTGACAGGTTGATGGTGTTGCTACCCCCCCCTTGCAGGTGCATGGCCATGAACATCAGGCGATACTTTTTGCCGGACAGATCCAGGGTCTGGGTGGGAAGTTTGACCAGCATTGTCTTTTCAAACGACGCAAACTCCCCCTGTAGGCATTGCTGGGCCTGACTGTTGCAACCATCGGTCTCGGTGAAGTCGATATAGTCACCGGTTTCGTTGACCTGGCCAACAGCCCCCCCTCCAAAGTCGATGCTGCCATTGGCAGAAATGGGCAGGGTTACAGCTGCCTCCGCAGCAAAGTTGTTACTGCCATAGATGGCTGCACCGTTGGCGTTAACCACCAGTTCGTGAGAGGTGCCGGCCTGGGCCGTAGCCTCAAAATCACCAGAAAACGCAACAACATTGTTTTCGGTGACCAGTTCCAGATAGCCGTTTTCAAGGTAGGCGCTCAGATAGATGCGTCCGTAATCACCCTGGACCTCGGCACTGGTCAGGTTGTCGGGTTGACGAATGAAGACTTCCAGTGTTCGCGCTACTTCGTCCCCGGAGCGGGCATTCGGGTCGAGAGCATCGTACTGGCCGTCGTTGTCGGTGTCGGTCAGCTCGTAGCGAACCCCGGCCTCGTGGTTCAGGCCGATAAACATACCTTGTCCGGAGACCTGCTGAAAAATGTAGCTCTGACCGGGCCAGCGCCAGCCAAAACCGGAATCGGTGTCGAGATCCTCTTCAAACTCCCCTTCAACGGAGAGCACTCCTGCGGTGGTGTAGCTGCCTTCGAAGCTTTCTGAAAGCTGCTCGCTGTCTACTTCGTAGTAGACCATGGCCTGATCCAGCGCGGTACCGTGAAGGTTGGCGTAGGCGGAATCGCTGGCGGTGAAGTCTACATTTACCGTTCCGGTGTCACCGGCTGTGAAGGTGAAGCGGTCAATCCAGGTGTCATGGGCATAGGTGCCGTAGCCATTGCCATCGGTATCGTGAAGGGCGAAGGCGAAGGCGGTGTTGATGTAGCTACCGGCAATCGAAGCCGTCGCTGCGCCTTGTGCGCTGATCGCCACGACATCGTTTTCAATGAAGGTCCCAACCTCGTTCTCAAGCGATGTAAACATGGCATCGAGATTTTGGCCGCTTATCTTGGTCAGGTCGTATTCTTCGACCTTGCCGCTGAGTTTGACCACATCGGTAACGACCAACTGGTCAAGATTGGCGCCGGTCTCAATAAATTTTCGCAGCACGAATTCAGACACCGGGCTGATGTCGACGTCTTTTTCAACAACCTGAGCCCGTAACTGCTGGTTGTTCTGCCCGGTGATACGAACGACAAGGTTGCCTGCCAGGTTTACGCCCTCGGGCAGGGTAAGGGTGTAATCACCCGAAATAGAGGTGCTGGTGGTGGCAAGTACATTGCCGATCTGATTGCCGTCGTCGTCCACACGAATGAGCTCGACGTTTGCTCCCTGAACCGGTTGAAGGCCCGTTATGGCCGCTGCGGCCGGGGAGACCAGGAAGTTCACTGCAACTTCCATGAGACCGGGCTCCTGCCAATGTGCCACGGTTCCGGCGGGGGCGGTCGCTGTGCCGGAAATGGTCTCTCCGGAGGCTGTGTTGCTATCGCTGCTGCTGCCACCACTGCTTCCCCCGCACCCTGCGATGCCCACAACAGAAGAAACGGCGGTCGCCAGTGCGAGTTTCTTGAAACAATTCATATAAAGCTCCTTGATTCAGTTAAATCACCGGATTCGGCGGGTGAATCCGGCTCGGCCCTGAGGCTCCCTGTGAGAGGGTTATTCAGATATAGCAAGGAGGATCTGGCAGCGCCCCACCCATTTGGGGAGTGGGCGAGAATCTTTTGTAGGCAATGTGTAACGGTCTGCGGGTGGAATATTTCAGCAGTTTGCACTAATTTACGTCGTAAACAGCGATACAAGAGCTCTCTGCCGTGACCTCCCCGCACCGTGAAGGTTTTTTTCAGCACGACTATCACGAATTGATTGGACTCATCTACGACGCCGTGACGGCAGAGCAGGGATTCTTTCCGTTTCTAAGGCGATTCATCGACATTTTTCATGGGCACAGCGCTTCGTTTGCCATATACAACACCGCAGAAAATGCCTTGCTGGGCGCCTGGACCGTTAATATCCCTGAGCAAGCGTTGGAGTTTTATTCGGAGCACGTCTCCCACCGGGATGTTCTGGTCGAGCGGGCGATGTCGTTCTATCAACAGGGAAAATGCCGGTTTGTCGCCAGCAACCTTGACCTCGGGCCAGATGTTCAGCGGTTACGCGATGAGACCCGGGCAGAGGAATGGCTGGAGAGTTACGGGGCCAGCGAGGCGGCTGGTGCAGTGGCCTACATGGAGGGGCATTACCTGAACTTCTTCGGAATACAACGGTCCGCAGATCAGCCTGCATTCAGTTATGAAGAACTTCGGGTATTTGATGGTTTTCTGCCTCACCTGCATCGTGCGGTAGATCTCTACACCCGGCTGATGCAGAAGCGCTGTGAGCCAGCGGTTGAACGCCTGGTGCTGGAACGTGTTAATCGAGGCATCATCATTTGTGACGCATCCTTCCGTGTCGTCTTCCAGAATGCCAAGGCGGACGAGATCCTGGGCAGGAATGTCGGCTTGTGGATTAATGACGAGGGTATGCTGGCAGCAAACGGTAGCGAAAGTGCACGCCGTTTTGCCATTCTCCTGTCATTGGCCGTTGAGGCCTCTATCGCACGCCAGGATCTGGATGACCAGGTGCTCAGCCTGGCTCACGGCCGCCAAAGGATTACACTGGTAGTTTCTCCCTTGCTATCCGGCGCTGGTTCCGGGAGCTCTGCCCAGGGGGCGCTGGTTACCTTACATGATTTAAGCTGGAGCCCTGAAATCAAGGAGGACCTGCTGCAGAATCTATTCGAGTTGACCGATGCCGAGGTTGCCGTGGCCAGTGATCTTCTTCACGGCCAGAGTCTGTCAGATATTGCCCATACGTCTGGACGATCCAGAGAGACCGTTAAATACCACCTCAACAGCATCTTCCGGAAAACCCGGACCCGTCGCCAGGGTGAACTCGTGTCGCTGCTGTCGCGGGCCTGCCTGTCGCCATAAAAAAAGCCGCGCATAGCGCGGCTTCAAGAAGGTACCAGCCTCGCAAGGAGGCGGGTTGGACTAGTTCAGAGACACTAATCAACGTGACCATTATCAATTTCTGATCTGTCTTGATGAAGGTCACAAATTGCCATTTGTCGGTCATTTCCGGCCAGGATTTTTGGCCTGACCGGAAGCTCTGCCGCTTAGGCCATCCACTGCTCATCTTCCAGGGCCATCAGGCTGTCTTTGCCGGACTGGATATCCCGTAGCAGCCAGTCCGCCTCAGGCATCAGTTTCTCGAAATAGAAACGGGCGGATACCTGCTTGCTTTCCAGTAGTGGCTTGTTACCTGCGCCGGCTTCGAGCTGCTGGCCAGCCACGGCAGCCATGCGGGACCACAGATAGCCGATGACGGTCAGGGCTGTCAGACGCAGATATGGTGTTGCCGCAGCGCCAGCCTGCTCCGGATCTTTCGGGGCATTCTGGGCCAGCCACAGAGTGGCCTGCTCAAGACCCTTGACGGCGCCTTTCAGTTCTTCCCGGTAGGGCGCATCAGGATTGTCTTTCAGGTAACCCGTCAGCTCGGCAAACAGGGCGCGTACCAGTTGCCCGCCCTTCAGCGACAGTTTGCGGCCCACCAGATCCATCGCCTGGATGCCGTTGGTGCCCTCGTAGATACGGGCGATACGGCCGTCGCGTACCAGTTGTTCCAGCGGCCAGTCCTGGGTGAAGCCGGAGCCACCCAGCACCTGCTGGCCCCAGTTGGCGTTGTTGTAGCCCTCATCGGTAAGGAAGGCTTTGACCACCGGCGTCAGCAGCTGTACCAGGTCGTCGGCGTTTTCACGAACCTCTTCGTCCGGGTGTGCCACCGAGAGATCCAGTTGGTGGCCGGTAAACAGTGCCAGGGCACGCATGCCCTCGTTCAGCACTTTCTGGCGCATCAGCATGCGGCGTACATCCGGGTGCACAATGATCGGGTCGGCCGGGCCGTCAGGGTTTTTCGGGCCACTCAGGGAGCGGCTTTGCAGACGCTCTCTGGCGAAGGCCAGGCTCTCCTGGTAGGCCATTTCCGCCAGGCCCAGGCCCTGCATGCCCACCATCAGACGGGCTTCGTTCATCATGGTGAACATGGCGCTCATGCCTTTGTTGGGCTCGCCCACCAGCCAGCCCTTGGCGCCTTCAAAGTTCATGACGCAGGTGGCGGAACCCTTGATACCCATCTTGTGTTCCAGGCCACCACAGAAGGCCGGGTTGCGCTCACCGGAGTCTGGCAGGAACTTGGGTACCACAAACAGGGAAATCCCTTTGGTGGTGTCTGGCGCGCCCGGCAACTTGGCCAGCACCAGATGGACAATGTTGTCCACCAGATCGTGCTCACCGCCGGTGATCCAGATTTTGGTGCCCTCAATCGCGTAGCTGCCATCATCATTCGGCGTGGCTTTGGTACGAATCAGGCCCAGATCGGTGCCACAATGGGGCTCGGTCAGGCACATGGTGCCGGTCCATTCGCCGGAAATCAGTTTTTCCAGATACGTCTGCTTAAGCTCTTCCGAGCCGTGGGCATAGAGAGCGCTGATGGCACCATGCGTCAGGCCGGGGTACATGCCCAGCGACAGGTTGGTGGAGCACACCATCTCGTCCACCACGAATTTCAGCGTGTGAGGCAGGCCCTGGCCGCCAAACTCCAGTGGCGCGTCCAGCGCGGTCCAGCCACCTTCGACAAACTTCTGATAGGCCTCTTTGAAGCCGTCTGGAGTCTTGACCAGTTTGGTTTCGGGGTCGTAGCTGCAGCCCTGACGGTCGCCAACCTGGTTGGTGGGCTGAATGACCTCTGCCGCCAGCTTGCCGGCCTCATCAATGACTGCGGAGATCAGGTCGGGTGTGGCATCGGCATACTTTTCCAGCTCGTGCAGCTTGTCTGCACCCAACACATCAAACAACAGAAAGCGAAGATCGTTCGCTGGTGCCTGGTATTGCATGGATACTCTCCTGTTTTGATTTGACGGTCTCAACGACCGCCGGATGTCGTCGTTCTGATCTGGAAGCCTTACTTCATACGGGCGTTTGAATTATTTGGTTTGCTTCAGGATGGCCCGAACGCATTGATTTTTCGTATCAACGGCATGGTGTTGATTGATAATCGGGAGATCGGTGAATGACGACCGTTATTGCGGGGGTGTCCGGTGCCATCGGCGCGGCATTGGCCCGACGTTATCTGAGCAGTTATCCGGACCGGAGCCTGGTTGGGCTGTGCCGGAGGCCGGAGACGGCGCCGGATGATCTGAAAAATCACTCTGGCGTGAGATTGATGGCCTGGGATGCAGAAGACGAGCAGCGGCTTGATGTCGCCGAGTTCAAGGCTGCGCTGGAAGCTTCTGGTCCGGTTCACACCGTTATTTATGCCGCAGGCCTGCTGCACGATGACCAGTTGTTTCCGGAGAAACGGTTGGAGGATATTGATGGCCGAAGCATGATGCGAAGCTACCAGGTGAACTGCGTCGGGTTTGCCCTGCTGATTCAGAGGCTCGCTCCGGCGCTTAGGGGAATGCACTTCAAGCGTATTGCCGCGGTGTCTGCGAAGGTGGGGTCTATTTCGGACAACCAGTTAGGGGGCTGGTACGCCTATCGCGCCTCCAAGGCGGCCATGAATATGGTGGTAAAGAACCTTTCTGTTGAATTGTCGAGGCGTTACGCGCCACTGGCCTGCGTTTCCCTGCACCCGGGCACCACCTTGTCGCCGCTGAGCCAACCGTTTCAGCAGTCGCTGGAGCGGTTAACGGTACACGAGCCAGAGCAGACGGCAAGCAATCTGTTTTCGGTTCTGGAAAGCCTAGATGCCAGGGATAATGGACGTTTTATCAGTTGGGATGGCAGTGATCTGCCATGGTAGCGCAGTCATGCTGCGGCGGCGCCGCAGCATACTGTTAACGCAGGAACGGGTTGAGCAGGCGGGTGAAGGTCCCGGTCAGCTTCAGGGGGGCGCTCAGCACTGACAGCGTAATGCAGTCTTCGCAACCGACGGCCACCGGACGATGTTCGTCCTGTTCGTTCAGAACCACAAAGTCCCACTGATTGAATACGCCCTTCTGGTCGGCAAATGCCCCTTGCAGCACAATCGTGGTTTCATCGCCACGGTGGGTGTGGGCCGGCGCCTTGCCGCCCGCTACCAGTTTTTGCAAGACGACCCTCTCGTTCTGGCCGGGAAACTTGTCGGTAATGTCGAGCACACTCACGTCCGCAAGCTGACGTTTCCAGGGCAGCGCATTGATGTCATCCCCGAGCAGTTTCTGCAGAGGGCTCACCTTTGGCTGGGGGACCACCGGAGATGATGCTTGCGGGGAGCTATCGATACGCGCCATCAGTTGCTCAAAGCTCGAATCAGCCACCGTCACCTTTGGCTGGTGATCCATCATGACAGCGCCCAGGCTGTTCAGAGTATCTACCCGGCTACGGCAGTGGGGGCACTGCTCCAGATGCAGGCGGATGCACAGTGCATGGGGCTCGCTCAGGTTGCCCGCACTGTACTCCATCAGACTCAGGCTGTCGGGATGGTGCCGTGTCATACGTTTTGATCCTGCAAAATCACTTTCAGTTTGTTCAGTGCCAGGCGAACCCGGCTTTTCACGGTGCCGAGAGGAATGTTGAGCTCATCTGCCACCATCTGGTGGGATTTGTGCTCCATATATACCTTCGCGATTACGGTAATCTGCTCTTCCGGGAGCTGGCTCAGCGACTCCCGGATGCGCCGCTCGGACATCAGGCGGTGCAGGGAGGTGACTGGTTCGTCTTCGTTATCACCCGGAATCTGCCAGAGATCCTCGGTTTCCACCGCCATTTCAGCACTGGTCCGCTGCATTTTACGCAGCATATCAATGCGCTGATTCCGGGCAATGGTGAAAATCCAGGTGGAAGCGGCCGCTTTGCGCCAGTCGTAAAGACAGGATCGGCGCCAGATAGAGACGAAGACTTCCTGCACCAGCTCTTCCGCGTGGCTGGCCAGCCCGTTCGAGATTGCGTAGTACTTGATCTGCGGGGCAAAGTGCTCGAACAAAGCATGATAAGCCGCCCGATCCTGATGCTTGCCGACTTTTTCCAACAAAACACCCCAGGGGTCTTTGCGCCCTTCGGTTTTCGTTGGTTGCTGCTCCAGTGTTGTCACCGGGCGCTCCTTGACAGTTATCGTATTTGAGCTGGCTATGGTCATCATTCTATGCACTCGTCACAGATTTGTCAGTGAGAGTGTTTACGCAATGGATTCCCGGGCGGATTCATGGATTCCGAAAAAATTGTCGGGATGGCCAGAAGGCCGGAAGAACTGCGTCACCGGGGTAATTGCCGGTTGCCCCGGCAGGGGCTAGTCTGATCGTTAAAACAACGATCAAAAATTCCAGACCATGAACGCAACGCTCTCCAGTGGCTCTTTGCCCGTTATGCGGGTGCATTACGCTGAAATTCTCTGCCAGTTGGCAGAGGAGCGTGGGGTGCGTCGTTCGGATCTCGTGTCAGTGGCTGGTATTCGAAACAGCCAGCTCAGTCATCCCGACAATTTCATTACGCTCGATCAGTTCACGGCGTTATGCCAGCAGGCACTGACCCGCTGTGGTGATGAATGCCTGGGGCTGGAATACGGCAAACGTCTGAAATTCACCGCGCACGGAGCCCTGTCCCAGGCTGCCATCAGTTGCGACACCCTGGAGCAGGCGCTGGCGGTGTTGATCAAATACTTCCGGATCCGGTTTGCCTACATGTCGCTGGCGTTCTTTGTCGAGGATGAGGATGCAGTGATTCAACTGGAGATTCACCACGACACCGAGAAACTTCATCGGTTTAATATTGAAGTGGTGATGGCCACCCTGATGGACGTGAATTACCTGTTATTCGGCACTCAGTTACTGGATGGCGGGCGGTGCCTGGTGGATTACCCTCGCCCCGAGGATGTTGAGCGCTACCAGTATCTGTTTGGCGGCAAGGTCACGTTCTCGGCGGGAGTAAACCAGTTGCGCTTTCGCAAGTCGTTTCTGGGGTTACCGATGTCACTGTCCAATCCGGTTGCCCGCCGGGTGGCAGAAGCCCAGTGCGAGGAAGAAATGCGCCAGATGGAAGCATCTGCCTCGGTGAGCGATCGGGTCTTGCGTTTGCTGGAGTCTGCCCGGGATGGGCGTTTGCCCGGCCTCGAGGATGTGGCGCAGCAAATGGGGGTGTCGCCACGAACGCTTCGGCGGCAGCTCTCCGCCGAGGGTGGCGGGTTTCATGGTCTTCAGGAGAGTGTGCGACATCAGCGGGCCCGGGAGCTGCTGTTGCGCCATTCGGCGATGAGCATTGACGAGATCGCCGAGCATCTGGGTTACAGCGACCCGTCCAATTTTGGCCGGGCCTTTCGCAAGTGGGAAGGAATGTCGCCCTCGGCCTGGCGCCGGGACAATCAGACCTGATCACGCCTTTTCGTCCGTCCTGACGATTTATCCTTCCTCCAGGTAGGTATAGCCCTCAAGCCCGGAGGACAGCTCGGCCAGCAGCGTTTGCTGCAGCTCTGCAGCCAGGCCGCTGTGCCGGAACTTCTGCCGGTAGGCCTCAAGCAGGTTGGCGGGCTCGAAATTCACATAACGCAGTACTTTCGCCACGGTGTCCCCGGTAATGGGTTCCCCCACCTGATATTGCCCCTGTTGGTCCAGTTTCACGTCCACCGAGTGGGTATCCCCGAACAGGTTGTGCATATCGCCAAGGATTTCCTGATAGGCGCCGGTCATGAAGAAGCCCATCAGCAAAGGGGACTCCGGGTCGTGTTCGGGCAGTGGCAAGGTGGTTTCGATGCCCTGGCCGTCCACGTACTGATCAATCCGGCCGTCCGAATCGCAGGTGATATCCTGAATCACGGCCCGCCGGTTCAGTGACCGGTTAAGCCCGTTGATCGGCATCACCGGAAAGATCTGATCGATGCCCCAGACATCGGGCAGGGACTGGAACAGGGAAAAGTTCACGAACAGTTTCTCAGCAAGCTTCTCGTTCAGCTCGTCGATGATTTCCCGGTGCGCCCGGTTGGCGCTGTCCAGCTCGGCCCGGAGCATCCGGCAGCAGCGCACGTACAGGGTTTCGGCCTGGGCCCGCTCCTGCAGGGACAGCAAACCGTGGGCAAACTGGGCGTGGACATCGGCCATGGCGTGCAGGATGTCGTGATAGATTTCCGCCAGTGAGCGGGGCGAGTCCTCATCCTGAAGACTTTCCAGGTCTCGCCAGAGATCCTGCAGCGGCGCGGGGGCCTCAGCAGCGGGTTCCGTAGGCTCGCGGTTGTCCGGGTATTCGCGGTCAATCACATTGGTGACCAGTACCGAATGATGGGCGGTGAGCGCCCGGCCGGATTCACTGATCAGGTCCGGGTGCGGGATACCCTGGCGGTCACACTCGGACTGCAGCACGTGCACCACGTTGTAGGCGTATTCGAATACGCTGTAGTTCATGGAGCAGCTACTGCGGGAACGGGTTCCTTCGTAGTCGACACCCAGGCCGCCGCCGATATCGACGGTACCGATGGGGGCGCCCATAGCGTGCAGTTCCGTGTAGAAGCGAGCGCACTCACGCAAGCCGGTCTGGATGTCCCGGATATTGGCAATCTGTGAGCCGAGATGGAAATGCAGCAGTTGCAGGGTGCCCAGGGCTCCGGCCTTTTTCAGGGTATCCACCACATCCAGTACCTGGCTGGCAGACAGACCGAACTTGGATTTCTCGCCCCCGGTATTTTGCCAGTTGCCTTTGCCAATAGTCGCCAGCCGGGCTCGCACGCCAATCAGCGGGGAAATGCCCAGCTTTTTTGCTTCTTCCAGAATCAGTGGCAGTTCCGACTGCTTTTCCACCACGATAAACACCCGGTGACCCAGTTTCTGGCCGATCAGTGCCAGGCGGATGTACTCCCGGTCCTTGTAGCCGTTGCAGACAATCACCGAACCGGCCTGCTTTGCCAGCGCCAGTACGGCCATCAACTCCGGTTTGCTGCCGGCTTCAAGGCCCACCTGGTTGGCCGAGGCGGCCGGTTCGGCTGACAGCAGTTCTTCCACCACCCGGCGCTGCTGGTTTACCTTGATGGGGTAAACCGCGGTATAGCGGCCCCGGTAGCCCTGCTCCTGAGTGACTTTGTTGAAGGCATTGCAGAGCTTGTTGACCCGATCGTGCAGGATATTGGTAAAGCGAATCAGAACCGGCAGGGGCACACCGGCTTCGGCCAGCGAGCGAGTCAGCGCCGGCAGGTTGATGCGGGCGTCGCTTCTGCCCCGGTCCGGGCAGATTTCAACCTCGCCCTGACCGTTGACTGAAATGTATCCGTCACTCCAGTGAGCGATGTTGTAGACCTTGTGGGCTGGTGATGCAGCGGTTTCAGCCATTGTTGCTATCCTGTCAGGAAACCCGGGGCGGCCGGCGGGCCGGTAACAGGCTGCATTGTAGGAGCTGACCACTGCACCTACAATACGCCCCTTTCAGATGCCCCGGCACATTGCAGCGGCACACAGTGGGAGACAGACATGACCGCATTGAACGAAGGCTGGTTCACCGAGGTATTTCAGGACCAGGGCACCGCTTTTTCCCTGCAGGTAAAGCGCAAGCTCCATGAAGAGCAGACGCCATTTCAGAAACTCGAAATCTATGAAACCGAAACCTTCGGCAACCTGATGGTACTGGACGGCTGTGTGATGCTGACCACCAGGGACAATTTCCTGTACCACGAAATGATGACCCATCCTGCGCTGTTCACCCACAAGGACCCGAAAAAAGTGGTCATCGTCGGTGGTGGCGACTGCGGCACTCTGAAAGAAGTGCTGAAGCACCCTGGAGTGCAGGAAGCCTGGCAGGTGGAGATCGATGAGCGGGTAACCCGCATGTCTGAGAAGTATTTTCCAGAACTGTGCGAAGCTAATGGCGACCCCCGTGCCAACTTCTTTTTCGGTGATGGCATCCAGTGGATGCGTGATATCGAGCCGAACAGCATTGATGTGCTGATTATCGACAGTACCGACCCGGTGGGTCCTGCGGAAGGCCTGTTCGCGCTGGATTTCTATCGCGATGCCATGTTGGCCCTGAGGGAGGGCGGTATCATCGTTCAGCAGAGCGAATCCCCCCTGCTGCACACCAATACCATCATCAAGGACATTCACGATGATATGCATAAAGCCGGTTTTGGCCATGTGCAGACATTGCCATTCCCCCAGCCGGTATATCCCACGGGCTGGTGGAGCTGCACCATGGGCAGTAAGGAAAACCCGCTGAAGTATTTCCGCGAGGAAGATGCCAACAACCGCCCCTTTGTCACCCGTTACTACAATGCCGGGGTGCACCACGGTGCCTTGGCCATGCCGCAGTTTATGGTGGATGCGCTGGAAGATGAGGTTCGCCCGGAAGAGGGTTGAATCAGAGCTTAAAGAAAAAGGGCGCCACAAGGGCGCCCTTTTTTATTCCGGTAGGTAGCGGTGTTACTGCTTGCCGCTGACAAACTCCGGATAGGCTTCCATACCGCATTCGGAGAGGTCGACACCTTCGTACTCTTCCTCTTCGGTCACACGGATGCCCATGACAGCCTTCAGGATACCCCAGACGACCAGGCTGGCTACGAATACCCAGATGAAGATGGTCAGGGCGCCGATGATCTGGCCGCTGAAGCTGACATCGCCGTTGGTAACCGGTACCAGCAGCAGGCCCAGCAGACCACAGACACCGTGGGCAGAGATGGCGCCGACCGGGTCGTCGATGCGCAGCTTGTCCAGAGTGACGATGCTCAGTACCACCAGGATGCCGCCCAGGGCGCCCCAGATAGTGGCTGTCAGCGCGCTCGGGGTGGATGGCTCGGCGGTGATTACCACCAGACCGGCGATCGCACCGTTCAGCAGCATGGTCAGGTCAGCCTTGCCAAACATCAGGCGAGCGGTGATCAGGGCGGCAATAGCGCCACCGGCAGCGGCTGCGTTGGTGTTCAGGAACACCATGGCCACGGAGTTGGCACTGGCTACGTCGCCGAGTTTCAGTACAGAACCACCGTTGAAACCGAACCAGCCCATCCACAGGATGAAGGTACCCAGAGCGGCCAGCGGCATGTTGGCGCCCGGGAAGGCACGGATTTCACCGTTGGGGCCGTATTTGCCTTTACGCGGGCCAAGCAGCAGTACACCAGCCAGGGCCGCAGCGGCACCTGCCATGTGTACGATGCCGGAGCCGGCGAAGTCACTGAAGCCAAGATCACCGAGGTTGTACATACCGAACACATCGGCGCCACCCCAGGTCCACGCGCCTTCCAGCGGGTAGATAAAGCCAGTCATGAAGACCGCGAATACCAGGAACGCCCACAGCTTCATGCGCTCGGCAACCGCACCGGACACGATGGACATGGCGGTGGCCACGAACACGACCTGGAAGAAGAAGTCAGAGGCCGCCGAGTAGATGGAGCCGCCGGTGAAGCCGTCTTCACGGGTGGCGAAGTCACCCAGTACGCCGTCCACGTCCACATCGGCGATGCCGGAGAGGAAGACGTTACCGCCGTACATGATGGCGTAACCGCACACCAGGTACATGGTGCAGGCCACGGCAAAGAGCGCGACGTTCTTGGTCAGGATTTCGGTGGTGTTTTTAGCACGCACCAGGCCGGACTCGAGCATGGCAAAGCCTGCGGCCATCCACATGACTAATGCGCCACACACGAGAAAATAAAAGGTATCTATTGCATACTGCAGGTGAAAGAGATTGCTTTCCATAGGAAGCCCTCCGCACAAGGCTCTTCAGGTTATAAGTTTTTTGCGTTGGCTGGGTGTCAGTTCTGGATCAGACCGCTTCTTCGCCGGTTTCGCCTGTCCGGATCCGGATAGCCTGTTCCAGTTCAGTCACGAATATTTTGCCGTCGCCGATCTTGCCGGTGTTGGCTGCCTTGGTGATGGCTTCGATGACCTGGTCCAGCAGGTTGTCGCCAATGGCGATCTCCACTTTGACCTTGGGCAGGAAATCCACCACGTATTCCGCGCCACGATAGAGCTCTGTGTGGCCTTTCTGCCGACCGAAGCCTTTGACTTCAGTGACGGTTACGCCTTGTACGCCAATCTCGGATAGTGCCTCACGGACATCATCCAATTTGAAAGGCTTGATGATCGCTGTCACAAGTTTCATTGCTTTCTCCTTGGTAAAGCCGTCCCAACAGTGAGGGCCCGTCGGCCGGTTGTTGAGTTCGGGATGCTGCCACCTCGCACATCAATTGTGCGGATTGCGTACGAGGGCTTTAGCATCGGGTATGCCAACGCAAAAAATATGTTTTAAAACAAACTCTTAATTATTGTCTGTGCCGAAATGGCGCAGCTTGATGCACCGTTGTGGTGCATTGTGCCTGAGATTGTCTCAAAACAGCGCAGTCGGGCCATCGGCCGCGGCCATTATAATGCCGACCGGGTACAGTATGGCAGGGGGTAGGGTGTGATACACTCCCGCAAACACCCCGGCGACACGGAAAATAGTCTGATATCGCCGAAAAACCGATTCGAGAGGTGATTGATGAAAGGGCCCCAGGAAATTTTTTCTCAGTTGCAGGGTCAGTTTGGCCAGTTTGTTCCCGATATGGCGCGGGCAGCACGGGAAGATTTTGAAACCCAGGCCCGGGCCACGGTGATGTCGGTTCTGTCCCGGCTGGAGCTGGTGACCCGGGAAGAATTTGATGCCCAGCAGGCGGTCCTGATGAAAACCCGTGAAAAGGTTGAGGCCCTGGAAAAACGTGTTGCCGAACTGGAGCAACGCCAGAGTTCCTGATGGTTTGCCCGGGCGGCAGGGTCGCTGCCCGCAACGACTGATTGTTCTGTGCCATGGAAGGTTGTCATGCTCGCTATTGTCCATTCGCGCGCCAGCATTGGCGTGTCTGCTCCCCCGGTTACCGTTGAGGTGCACCTGTCTGGTGGCCTGCCGGCATTATCCATCGTCGGGCTGCCGGAAACCGGAGTGAGGGAAAGCAAGGATCGGGTTCGCAGTGCACTGCTGAATGCCGGTTTCGAATTCCCCGCCCGTAGAATCACCATCAACCTCGCGCCTGCTGACCTGCCCAAAGAAGGTGGCCGTTTTGATTTGCCCATTGCCCTGGGCATCCTGGCCGCCTCCGGCCAGATTCCCCCCGAAAGCCTCGAAAGCCACGAGTTTCTCGGAGAACTGTCCCTGGATGGTGCGCTTCGGCCCCTCAAGGGGATATTGCCCGCGCTACTGGCGGCTCGCGAAGCAGGCCGTTCGCTATTGCTACCTCAGGACAACGCCGAGGAAGCTGCCCTTGCCAGCCGTGATGATGTGCTTGCCGCCAGTCACCTGCTGACAGTATGTGAGCATCTGACGGGTCGTGCCCGGCTGGCTCCTGTCCCTCGATCTGAAACGCCGGGAGACAGTGCCGCCGCGGTGTCTGTCGCCGACCTCTCAGAGGTGCGAGGCCAGCAGGTGCCCCGCCGGGCGCTGGAGGTGGCCGCAGCTGGCGGTCACAATCTGTTGTTCTTTGGCCCACCGGGAACCGGTAAAAGTATGCTGGCGAGTCGGTTACCGGGCATTCTGCCAGGTTTGCCAGATGAGGCAGCCATGGAGGTGGCCAGCGTGCATTCCGTTGCTGGCCAGCCGCTAAAGCCAGGTGGCTGGCGTCAGCCACCATTCAGGGCGCCTCATCACACGGCGTCTGCAGTGGCGCTGGTGGGCGGTGGCAGCAGTCCTCGCCCAGGTGAGATCTCTCTGGCGCACCGGGGGGTGTTGTTTCTGGATGAACTGCCGGAGTTTGAACGGCGGGTCCTGGAAGTGCTGCGGGAACCTATGGAAACTGGCGAAATCTCCATCAGCCGGGCGGCGCGGCAGGTCACTTTCCCAGCGCGATTTCAGGTCGTGGCCGCCATGAACCCATGCCCATGTGGTTACAGTGGTCACCCCAATATCGAGTGCCAGTGCACGCCGGCACAGGTGATGCGTTATCGGGCAAAGATCTCGGGGCCGTTGCTGGATCGGTTCGATCTGCATGTGGAGGTTCCAGTGCAGTCCGGAGAGGTCTTGCTCGGTTCCGGGGCGTCCGGTGAGAGTAGCGCCAGTGTCAGGGCCAGGGTTCTGGCTGCCAGGGCCCGGCAGGAGGCTCGTGGGATGCTCAACTCGGCCCTCTCGGGAGCGTTGCTGGATCAGGCTTGCCGGCTGGATGCCGCCAGTGAGCGGTTGTTGACCCGGGCCATGGAGCGGCTGGGGTTGTCGGCCCGGGCGCTCCATCGAATATTACGACTGGCCCGCACCCTGGCGGATCTGGAGGGTGCTGAACACCTGAGCCAGTCGCACCTGATGGAGGCGCTGGGTTACCGCCAACTCGACCGTCAGACTGGCCAGGGGTCGGTTGTCTCCGCCTGAAGCTACTGACTCTGGTAAACTGTGTGTCAGATTTATTCCACGAGATCCGCTTTGAAGCTTGAGGACACAGAATGACTGACCAGAACGAGACTCAGGATACGAATCCGGTCACCACACGCCGCGGTGTTCGCAGCTTTGTACTGCGCCAGGGGCGGATGACCGAAGGTCAGAAGAAGGCCTTCGATCGCAACTGGGCCAAGTACGGACTGAGCCGTGACAATGGCATGATCGACCCCCGTGAGGTGTTTGGCCGCGATAACATGCTCAACCTGGAGATCGGTTTCGGGATGGGCAAATCCCTTGCCGATATGGCCGAAGCGGCACCCGAGCAGGATTTTATCGGGGTGGAAGTACACCTGCCGGGCGTCGGCGCTTTGTTGAAAGAAGTGGAATCGCGTGGTCTCGAGAACGTGCGGGTTTACAGCATTGATGCCAATGATGTGATTGACCTGTGTCTGCCAGATGCCTGCCTGGATCGGGTGATGGTGTTCTTCCCGGACCCGTGGCACAAGAAAAAGCATCACAAGCGCCGCTTGATCCAGCCGGAATTTGTACAGCGCATCCGCCATAAGCTGCGGGTGGGCGGTATTCTGCACCTGGCCACAGACTGGGAGAACTACGCTGAGCACATGCTGGAAGTGATGAGTGCGTCAGAGGGCTTTGCCAATACCCAGGAGCAGGGTGGTTATTCGCCCAAGCCTGATGACCGCCCGATCACCAAGTTCGAGAAGCGTGGCGAAAATCTTGGCCACGGAGTATGGGATTTGTTGTTTTATCGCACCAACTGAGTTCAGTGGGAGTGAGTCAGGGGCCTGCGGCGGGAAGCACGGATGACCACCAGGCCCGCCATGCCAAGTATCAGGCCGGTGAATTTCACCAGCGCCAGAATGGTGGCGGTCAGGCTCAGGGAGTCTGAAGGCGGATTGAAGTTATTGAGCAGAACAATGTTTTCCGCTACATCGCTGATGCCTGCGATGACAAACAGGGCGCGCACCCAGCGGGCGACCATCCGTTCCCGGATACCCGGTCTGTCCCGCGTGAAGTGGCGGGTTAATTGAAGCAGCGCGGCCAGATAGACCACGATGAACACAAAGTCGAGCCACAGTGATAGCCGTGCCATGGCGAGATTGCCGTCCCGCCAGCTGCGCAGAATGGCGTGAGTCTGCTCGGCGGTACCGGCCAGTTGTAAACTGACGATACCCTGAGGTGCGGCGGCCGTATGCAGTGGCTGGTTCAGCGCCACCAGAACCAGCCACAGTGCCAGTGCAGCCACCAGGGAAACTTTCATGGGCAGCTTCATCGGTCGCATGGGAATAAGCGGTGGGCGCTGGGCTGAGTCCATCAGAGAAAGTGCTCCAGCAGGCTGTTCAGGTATCTTTGCCCCTTTGCCGTCGCCTGCAGACGGTCGGGGACGATCAGGTTTTCATTTCGTAACTGTTCAAGTTTTACCGCAATGGACGACAGCGGTAAACCTGTACGCTCACCGTACAGTCTTTCGTCGGTGCCGCTTTTTAGTCTCAACGCATTCATCATGAATTCCAGGGGCCGGTCTTCCGGCTCTATGGCTTCACTGCCAGCGGTGCGGGAGCCGATCCGGTTGAGATACGCGTCGGGTTGCCGGGTCTTCCAGTAGCGCAGGATGCGCCCGTCGGCAAGGCTCACCTTGCCATGGCCGCCTGCCCCAAGGGCCAGATAATCCCCGAAGGTCCAGTAATTCAGGTTATGCCGGCTCTGGGCGTCCGGCAGGCTCCAGGCGGAGACTTCATAATCGTCCATCCCCGCCTGGCGCAGCAGATCTCCCCCGCGCTGGTAAATCTCCCAGAGCCGGTCATCGTCCGGCAGGGCGGGTGGTCGGGAGAAAAACTCGGTGTTGGGCTCGATGGTGAGCTGATACCAGGACAGGTGCCGGGGCTGGTAGCTCAACGCTGCCTGTAAATCATCCAGAGCCTGACTCGGTGTCTGGCCGGGCAGGCCATGCATCAAGTCGACATTGAAGTTATCAAAACCGGCCTTGCGGGCGGCTTCAATGGCGCTGTGGGCCGACGCGCTGTCGTGAATCCGGCCCAGGGTTTTCAGTTGCGCCGGATCAAAGCTTTGAACACCGATGGACAGCCGTTTGATGCCAGCCTCCCGGAAGCTCTCGAATCGACCAGTCTCCAGCGTGCCGGGATTGGCCTCCAGGGTGATTTCGGCCTCGGGGCTGAATGTTAGCCGTTCCCGGAGCCGCTCGAACAGGCGGTGGTAGAACGCGCCGCTCATCAGGGACGGGGTTCCGCCACCGATGAACACGGTTTCAATGGGGCGTTCCCGTACCAGGCTCAGATCCTGATCGAGGTCTTCCAGAAGGGCGTTCAGGTAGGCGTGTTCGGGAATCTCTCCCTTGACAGCGTGGGAGTTGAAGTCGCAGTACGGGCATTTGCGCACGCACCAGGGCACGTGAATGTACAGACTCAAGGGCGGGCAGACCGCCACGGGCAGGGTGGCGGTCACAGTATTAAAGCTCCGCCCTGAGGTGATCCAGAAGGCTGGCCAGAGCCCGTCCCCGATGGCTGATCCTGCCTTTCTGCTCCCGTGTCAGCTCGGCAGCGCTGCATCCATGCTTCGGTACCAGAAAGACCGGGTCGTAACCGAAGCCGCCTTGCCCGCGCGGCTCGGCAAGAATGCGGCCTGGCCAGCGACCATGGCAGATGATCGGCGTGGGATCGTCAGCATGGCGGAGATAAACCAGAACGCAGTGAAACTGAGCGCTGCGCTCTGCTTCCGGCGTGTCTTTCAACGCTGCCAGCAACGCCTCGACATTATCATTGTCGGTTGCCTCTTCGCCGGCAAAGCGGGCGGAGCGAACGCCCGGGCGGCCGTCCAGGGCATCCACGGCCAGGCCACTGTCGTCGGCCAGCGCAGGCAGGCCAGTGACTCTCGCTGCATGGCGGGCTTTGATAATGGCATTCTCAACGAAGGTAACGGCCGGTTCTTCGGCCTCTGATACCCCAAGCTCACCCTGGGCGACCGGCTGCAAGCCAAGTGGCGCGAGCAGATCAGTCAGTTCGGCGATCTTGCCTTTGTTGTTGCTGGCGATGACGAGTTTGCGGGCCATGGTGTCAGTCGTTGAACAGGGTATGGGAAAAACGGATCGGAAGGTCTTCCTGGTGGCCGCTGGGGCGCGCCGTGACGTTGAACGTCATCAGATCTCCGGATTGATACTGGTACTGGGCAATGAAGTACACGGCATCACCTTCCTGAATGCGGCGGAACGCCAGAAAGTTCACCTGCTGGATATCGTTGGAGACCTGGCCTTCCACCTGCCCACTGACGGGCTGGATCTGGCCGTGCTCGTCTTCGGTCATGATCGAGATGTTAACGATGCCGATGCCCCGGCTGCGTTGCAGATTGTTGGCCTGTGCCACTTCCGGCGCCAGGAAGGTGCTGGGGAGCACGCTCCAGTGCACCTGATATTCTCCGAAATCCTTTTGCCCGGCCTGGCTGGTGATCGATACCAACATGAGCCCGAACGCCAGAAACAGTGTCTTGCTTGCAGTCAGAAGGTTCATCATGTGCTCTCCCGTGTGATGCGGTATATGGCGATTTCCCCCAACAGATTGGGCCAGAGCCGCGCCAGCCAGCTGTTCTGATGCTGCCCGTCCACTACCCGGCGGCTTTTGATCTTGATGCCTTTCTGCCGGCACAGCGCTTCAAAATCCTTGAAAGTGCAAAGGCGGATATTGGGGGTGTTATACCATTTATACGGCAGTGCATCGGATTCGGGCATTCGGCCGCTCAGCGCCAGGCCCCAGCGCAGTCGCCAGTGGGCAAAGTTGGGGAAGGTGACGATTCCTTCGCGACCCACCCTCAGCATTTCATCAATGACCTTGTCCGGGCGGCGTACCGCCTGCAGGGCCTGGGTCATCAGGACAATATCGAACATGCCATCATCGAAGTTGTCGAGGCCCTGGGTATCCAGGTTCTGCTCGATCACCCGTACGCCGCGGCCCATACAGGTGGTGATGTGGTCCGGGTTGATCTCAAGGCCAAATCCGGTGGCATTGCGCTCCCGTTGCAGGAAATCCAGCAGGGTGCCGTCGCCGCAACCCAGGTCCAGAATGTGGTGGCCCGGGCGCACCCACTGTTGAATAATCTCAAGATCTGCTCTCATGCGCCGACCTCCCGTGCTACCCGGTCCATATACGCAGTAAAGATATCGGTGTATCTGGGGGTCGGGATCAGGAAGGCATCATGGCCCCAGGGTGCATCAATTTCGGCATAGCTTACGCGCTTTCTGGCGGAAATCATGGCATTGACCATTTCCTCGGAGCGCGCTGGCGAGAATCGCCAGTCGGTGCTGAAGGACAGTACCAGGTATTCACATTGTGCCGGTGCCAGGGCCTTGGACAGATCGCCGCCGAAGTCGTAGGCGGGGTCAAAGTAGTCCAGTGCCCGGGTCATCAACAGATAGGTGTTGGCGTCGAAGGTTTCGGAAAAGCGCTCGCCCTGGTAACGCAGGTAGCTTTCCACCTGGAACTCGGCGTCGAAACCGAACTTGTAGGCTTCCTCACGCAGTTCACGGCCGAATTTTTCGCCCATGGAGGCGTCTGAAAGATAGGTGATGTGGCCAACCATCCGGGCCAGCATCAGGCCGCGCTTCGGCACCAGATTCTCGTCGTAATAGCGGCCTTCGAAAAATTCCCGGTCCGAAGTGATGGCTTGCCGTGCGACTTCGTTGAAGGCGATGTTCTGTGCGGTCAGGCGTGGAGTCGAGGCGATGACCACGGAATGCCTTAGCCGGTCCGGGTAGTCCAGGCTCCACTGCAGGGCCTGCATGCCTCCGAGGGAGCCGCCAACCACAGCGGCCCATTGCTGAATGCCCAGATGATCCGCCAGTCGGGCCTGGCTGGCGACCCAGTCAGCCACGGTAACGACCGGGAAGTCCGGCCCATAGGGTTTCCCGGTTTCCGGGTTGTTGGAGTTGGGGCCGGTGCTGCCGTGGCAGCCACCGAGATTGTTCAGGCTGACCACGAAAAACCGGTTGGTATCAATGGGCTTGCCGGGGCCGATACAGCTGTCCCACCAGCCCGGCTTGCGGTCATCCAGCGAGTGGTAGCCAGCGGCATGGTGATGGCCGCTGAGTGCGTGGCAGATCAGTACCGCATTGCTGGCATCGGCGTTGAGTTTGCCATAGGTTTCCACCACCAGATCGTAGCTTTCCAGCGACTGGCCGCAGGCCAGCTCCAACGGCTTGTCGAAGTGGATGGTCTTCGGGCTTACAAGGCCCACGGAATCCGAGGGCAGGGAATCAGGCATGGGTGTGATGAGTTCCTGGTTCGGTCCACTGGTGTCTGGCCACAGGCCTTGGTTGGCACCGGAACTGGCGCCAGCACTGCAGTTTAAAGGCGGGGGGAGGTTGCTGCAACCGGCGTTTAGGGTGCCTGTCTGGCGAGTCGCACCAAAGTAGTGCGGCTCGCCAGTGCCTGGTTACATGGCGCCGGAAATATTGACGACTTTTTGCTGGATCATCGTGGGCGCCGGCTTGCGAATCTGGCGCATCATGGCGTCGGCCAGTTCCAGCTGCTTGCGAAGGTCTGCCGTGGCATGATCCAGACGCTGGCGTTCGGCCCGGCTGTCCCGATCGGTGCGAACCATGTCGCGCAGGCGGCGGATCTGGTGCTCAAGCAGCTGTTTCTGTTCCATGGAGAACTGCATGATTGGCAGCAGGGCTTCGTGTGGCCAGCGCTCTACATCTTTGCGCACCCGGCCATGCAGCGTACGGGCCTCGCTCACCATCACATTGAAGAAGCGGCGGACCACCGTTGACTGTTCCGACAGCAGATTCTTCGGGTTATTGCGGAACCGTCGGGCTTTCTTGCGCAATTCACGAATGGCAATCACATGCCGGCCGGCCCGTAGCGGAATGGGCTCCAGGTGCCGGGCGCGGGTGTCTTCGTTGTATCTGCGATAGATGGCGCCTACCATTTTCTCCGCGAGCCGCCCTTCGCTCAGCAGGTTAGTGAGGTCGCTCTCCAGGAGTTCGAAAAAGTGTTCCATGGCCCGGTTCATGCCGGCCGTGGTCCAGCTTTTCGACATCATTTTCCGTACCTGGCTGGCGTGCTGCTCAAAGCGATCTTCGCTGACCAGCTTGGTGAGCATGTCACCCTGGGATTCCATCAGCCGACGCGATGAACGCAGAGTGATCAGCTTCTTGTAGTAGAAGTCATAATCCTTCTGGGCCCGTTCCGCGAGCCGGGACAGCGCGGCCTTGTCGAGGGTGGCGCCGGCGCAGGCCTGGCGTTCTTCTTCCAGGGCATCCAGGCGGTACTGCATGGCCGCCTGGCTGTTCTGTAGCATTCCCAGCAAGTCGTTGATCAGGTTCTGGGTAATCAGCTGCTCCTTATGCATCAGGATGCGCTGAATGATCAGCTGCTCCAGCTTACCGATGTTGGAGCGGTCGAACAGGTTGTTGTCTTTGCGAACCCGTGCCAGCAATCCCTGTTTTGCAGAGAGAGGAATAACGTCCTGCTGGCGGATGCCCAGATGGTCCGCGGTGTAGTTGCGAACACGGTCAATGGATTCCTGGGTGTGCTTCTCGCCCTGAAGGTCGTCCCATAGAACGTCGATCTTGTTGAGAACTGCAAACCGGCCGGCCCGGTGGTCGGCGTGCTCGGTATCGATATGCTCTTTCCAGATAGTCATGTCACTGGCTGTGACGCCAGTATCCGCGCTGAGCACAAAGATAACGGCATGGGCCCGGGGCAGCATGCTGATGGTCAGTTCGGGTTCCGAGCCAAGGGCGTTCAGGCCCGGAGTATCAAGAATGCGCAGGCCGCGCTCGAACAGGGGGTGGCGAATGCTGATCTGGGCATTACGCCAGGCCGGTACCAGCACATTGCCGGGATTATTGCGATCGTGTTCCAGCATGGCCTCGTCGAAGCCCAGCTGCCGGGCCTCTTCCGGGCTCACGCTCTTGATCCGGGCAACTTCTGCCAGCACTTCGCGCATGACGTCCGGATTGCGCTCGTCGAGCTCATGCCGAATCCACTGTTCCGGCTTCTTGCGCAGCTGCTGCAGAGACAGATCACCCGTGCGGGTTTCGATCGGGAGCAGAAGCAGATAGTTCTGGTTGGCGCTGCGATCAAAAAACAGCTCGGTCGGACACATGGTGGTGCGTCCGGCCTGGGATGGCAGCATGCGCTGGCCGTATTCCGAGAAAAACAGGGCGTTGATCAGCTCCGTCTTGCCACGGGAGTATTCACCAACAAAAGCGATGGTCAGCTCATCCTCAATGAGCAGCTCAAGTCCGTGACGAATACGGGTGCTGACGTCTTCTGAAAACAGGTTGTTATCCTGCAGCCACAGCCGATAGCGGCCAATCTGCCGGATCAGTTCCTTTTTCCAGTTGTGATACGCCTCAACCTGCTGCGACAGAGTTCCCTGCGGGTTCATCGGATAATCCTTCTGCGCGACTTCCGGGTATGTCCTGGGTGAGAAGGTCAGTGATGGTGAACACGTGTCGCCAATCGCTCGCCCAGATTAAATGCGTTTAATAATAACCTGTTTTGTTAATATTTGAGGGTGCGCGAGTCGGCATTTCCGGGAAAGGATCTGAGTTTGCTATCAAAAAGGCCAGCAATTCAGTGGGTTGAATTGCTGGCCATCGATAGTAACAAATCAGTGTATTGTGTAACGAAATGTATATTCGAGACGCGTGTTACATTCCGAGCCCGATTGAGCCCAGCCCGGCCGCCACTTTCATGTGATCAATGACCACGGTAATCACGTTCAGAATCAGGAACACGATGATTGGCGAAAGATCCAGACCGCCCATGGAGGGCATGATATTGCGCACGGGGCGCATCACCGGTTCGGTGATCTGAGCCACCAGTTGAATGGCCGGGTGGCCACTCTGGGGGGCAATCCAGCTGACCACCACCACGGCAATGACCGACCAGAAGTAGATCTTCACGATCAGACTGAGCACGTTCAGTACGGCCCAAACCAGCAGAGTAACCGGATTGATGGCGGGAATGCCGCCGTTCAGTGCGACCAGAATGAGGAAGAAGGTAATGGCCTGGATTAAAACCGCCAATACCAGGGATGCGCCGTCAATGCCGCCCCAGCCCGGAATGAAACGCCGCAGGGGACGCAGCGGCGGGTTGGTGGCCTTGACTACAAATTGTGAAATGGGATTGTAGAAATCCGCCCGCGCCAGCTGCAACAGAAACCGCAGCAAAACGATGGTCATATAGAAAGTGGACGCAATCAGCAGGATCGTAATAACAATATCTGCCAGCATGAAGCTGAGTCTCCGTTATCGGTTACTGTTTATCGGCCAGTTCTCTGGACATCTCGCGTGAGCGCTCGAAGGCAGCGCTGTAGGCTTTTTTTACCAGATCGCGCAGGCCGCCTTCCTCGAAGGTGTTGATGGCGCGTTCAGTTGTGCCGCCAGGGGACATCACGTTGCGTTTGAGCTGGCCGGGGTCATCCTCGCTGCGCGCGGCCATCTCGGCGGCCCCGGCCATGGTCTGAATGGCGAGGGCGCGAGCCGTTTCGGACTCAATGCCGGCTTCGGTTGCGGCGGACTCAAGTGCTTCCAGCATCAGGAAGAAATAAGCGGGGCCGCTGCCGGAAAGGGCGGTGACACTGTGCAGAAGGTTTTCGTCGTCAACCCACAGTGCCGAGCCGATGCTCTCGAACACTTTCTGTACCGCCTTTCTCTGATCGTCTTTCACCTGGCTGTTGGCGAACAGACCGGCGGCCCCTTTGCCCACCAGAGACGGAGTGTTGGGCATCACCCGAACCAGCGGCAGCCCGCCACCAAGCCAGGTATCCAGTGTGTCGGCCGTCAGCCCGGCCGCAATGGAAACCATCAGCGGGCGGGTGTTCTGAACTACCGGGGCAATGTCCCGGCAGACGTCGCCCATCACCTGGGGTTTGACCGCGAGCACCACAATGTCCGCCTGTTGGGCGCAATAGCGGTTGTCGGTTGTGACGCTGACGCCGAAACGTTTGCGAATTGACTGAAGATGGCCGTCATCCGGGGCGCTCACCCAGATGTCGCCGGCCTGAAATCCGCTATCCAGCATACCGCCGATGATGGCGCTGGCCATGTTGCCGGCGCCGATGAAAGAGATGGTGGGTGATCTGCTCAAGGTTCACTCCCGGTCTTGATCGTTTGAATCGTTGGTTCGGATGATAGCAGGAACCGCAGCGTTCAGCTCTGGCTGTGTTTGGCCGGGCGGGCGCCGAACAGGGCCGTACCGACACGAACCCAGGTGGCACCTTCGGCAATAGCCATTTCCAGATCATCTGACATGCCCATGGAGAGGGTGTCCAGTGGGCCGGCTTCAGGATGGTCCTGCCGCAGTTTTGTCAGGGTGGAGGCCAGCTTCCGGAAGCTCAGCCGCAGCTCGGCCTCGGGTTGGTCCGGGTCCGGAATCGCCATTAATCCCCTCAGGCGCAGATTGGGCAGTTCGCCAATGGCCTCGAGCAGTTCATCAAGCTCGTCCAGCGAGCAGCCGGACTTGCTCTCCTCATCGTTGATGTTCACCTGCAGACAGATGTTGAGCGGCGGCAGGGTCTCTGGTCGTTGTTCGCTGAGCCTGCGGGCGATCTTCAATCGGTCCACACTGTGAACCCAGGCAAAGGCTTCGGCAATCTGACGGGTTTTGTTGGACTGGATCGGCCCAATGAAATGCCACTCTATACCCTCTATGTCGGAGAGCGCCTGCATTTTGTCCAGGGCTTCCTGCAGGTAGTTCTCGCCAAAGGCGATCTGGCCGGCCTCAAAAGCGGCCTTCAGATCCTCCGCCGGTCGGGTCTTGCTCACCGCGAGAAGGCGCACGCTGCCGGGCTCCCGTCCTGCCTGCAATGTTGCTTTTTGTATGCGTCGGGTTACGCTCCCGATGTTGTCTGCTATGCTGCTCATAATGTGAGTTTGCCGCTTCTGGACTAAAAGAAAAAGCCCTCCGAGGAATCCTATGGATATTACTGAACTGCTTGCCTTTTCGGCCAAACAGGGTGCGTCGGATTTGCACCTGTCTGCCGGTTTGCCCCCAATGATTCGTGTCGACGGCGATGTGCGCCGGATCAACCTGCCCCCCATGGAGCACAAAGAAGTGCACGGGTTGATCTACGACATCATGAACGACAAGCAGCGTAAGGACTACGAAGAGTTCCTGGAAACCGACTTCTCGTTCGAAGTCCCCGGCGTGGCCCGCTTCCGGGTTAACGCCTTTAACCAGAACCGCGGTGCTGGCGCGGTATTCCGTACGATCCCCTCGAAGGTTCTGACCATGGAAGATCTGGGCATGGGCCAGGTTTTCAAGGATATTTCTTCCGTGCCTCGTGGTCTGGTACTGGTAACCGGGCCTACCGGTTCCGGTAAGTCCACCACCCTGGCGGCGATGATGGATTACATCAACGATACTCGCTACGAGCACATCCTCACCATTGAGGATCCGATCGAATTCGTGCACGAATCCAAAAAGTGTCTGGTGAACCAGCGGGAAGTGCATCGGGATACCCTGGGTTTTAACGAAGCCTTGCGTTCGGCCCTGCGGGAAGACCCGGACATCATTCTGGTAGGTGAGCTCCGGGACCTGGAAACCATTCGTCTGGCACTGACCGCTGCTGAAACCGGCCACCTGGTATTCGGCACCCTGCACACCACCTCCGCCGCGAAAACCATCGACCGGGTAGTGGATGTATTTCCTGCGGAAGAAAAGTCCATGGTTCGCTCCATGCTGTCGGAATCACTGCAAGCGGTTATCTCCCAGACTCTGATGAAGAAAATGGGCGGTGGCCGTATTGCCGCCCATGAAATCATGATCGGCACCGCCGCCATCCGGAACCTGATCCGGGAAGACAAGATCGCCCAGATGTACTCGGCCATTCAGACCGGTGGTTCCCTGGGTATGCAGACGCTGGACCAGTGCCTGGAGCGCCTGTTGCAGAAAGGTCTGATCTCCCGCGAGGCTGCGCGGGCCAAGGCGAAGATGCCGGATAACTTCTGATACTGAAAACTGGGTAGAAAAATGGAATTCGAGAAACTGTTACGGCTCATGGTAGAAAAGGGTGGTTCAGACCTGTTTATTACAGCAGGGGTGCCTCCCAGCATGAAGGTGAACGGTAAGGTGTTGCCCGTTACCAAGAATGCCCTGACGCCAGAACAGACGCGGGAGTTTGTCTACGGCGCCATGAATGACAAACAGCGCGCCGAGTTTGAAGAAACCCACGAATGCAACTTTGCCATCAGTGCCCGGGGCATTGGCCGCTTCCGGGTGTCGGCCTTCTTCCAGCGCAACCTGTGCGGCATGGTGCTTCGCCGGATTGAGGTGAAAATCCCCCAGATTGACGATCTGTCGCTGCCGGAGATCATCAAGGATCTGGCCATGACCAAGCGTGGCCTGATCATGTTTGTGGGTGCAACCGGTACCGGTAAGTCCACCTCGCTGGCGGCCATGCTTGGCCATCGCAACCGTAACAGTCGCGGCCATATCATCTCCATCGAAGACCCGATCGAATTCGTGCATCAACACCAGGGCTGTATCGTGACCCAGCGGGAAGTGGGTATTGATACCGAAAGCTTTGAGGTGGCTCTGAAGAACACTCTGCGGCAGGCGCCGGATGTCATTCTGATTGGTGAGGTGCGGACACGCCAGACCATGGAATACTCGGTTCAGTTCGCCGAAACCGGCCACCTGTGTCTGGCCACCCTGCACGCCAACAACGCCAACCAGGCGCTGGACCGGATTATCCAGTTCTTTCCGCCGGAGCAGCACAACCAGATCTGGATGGATCTGTCTCTGAACCTGAAGGCCATCGTCGCCCAGCAACTGGTCCCGACGCCGGACGGCAAGGGGCGTAAGGCGGTTATCGAGGTATTGATCAATACCCCGCTGGTGGCAGACCTGATCCGCAAGGGCGAAGTGCACAAACTCAAAGAGCTGATGGCAAAATCGAACGAGTCTGGCATGCAGACCTTCGATCAGGCTCTGTACAAGCTGTATGCCGAGGGCTCCATCACCTACGAAGATGCCCTCGCGCACGCAGATTCCGCCAACGATCTGCGCCTGATGATCAAGCTGGGTGCTGACGCCCAGGGTGCAGACAAGCTGTCTTCCTCCGTCGACAAACTCACCATTCAGGACGACTGACGTCCTCGTCTTCCGCCCCCGTTCACCGGGGGCGGCATCTAATACCAAAGTTGTAATTGGTTAGCGGCGCGAACCAGTAGCTTTGGCATTTGAGGCAGTTGCCATGTGCTGCGTATACTCCGCGCGATTCTAAAAAAGGAGACACCATGCACAAAAATACCAACGCACTCGTAAAAGCGATCCGTTTGGCGACGCTGGCAGCCGTAGCAGCACCAGCCAGCGTTCTGGCCGGCGGTTTTTCCCTGAACGAGCAGAGCGCCAGCCAGATGGGCGTGGCCAATGCCGGCGCTGCCGCCAACCCCGAGAACGCCACCACGGTTCTGTTCAACCCGGCCGGTATGAGCCAGCTTTCCGGCACCAATATTTCGTTTGGTGCGGCGGTGTTGGATATTGATGCTGAGGCAAAGCGCGCTGAAGCGCGTCGCAATGTCCCCGGTGTTGAGGTTATGGCCGACGGCGAGCTCGGCGGCGATATTGCGGATCCTGCTGTTCTTCCAAACTTTTACATGACCCATGAGGTTAACGACAGCATCGACGTGGGCTTTGGTATTCATGCTCCTTATGGCCTGGCGGCAGACTATGAGGATGATTTCGTCGGACGGTTTTTTGCTGACAAGACCGAGCTGACCGCGATTGCTTTCACTCCGTCGCTCTCGGTGAACAACGGCAAAGGCCTTTCAATGGGCATTGGCCTCAACGTTATTTATGCCGAAGGACGTCTGACCCGTTCTCAGGACCTCGCCGGGCAAGTGTATCCACAAGCTCTGCAAGCCGCGCTGGGTCAGGGCCTACCGATGGCTCAGGCTGACCAGTTCGCCCGCCAGACCGTGGCAGGGATGGACGATCCATACGCGGACATTGAAGGGGACGATATTGGTGTTACCTTCCGTGTGGGTTTTCTCTACGAACTCGATGACAGAACACAGTTTGGTCTGAGTGCCCAGACAGGCACAGAGCTCGAACTCAAAGGCGACGCGGAAATCAGCGGTGTGCCGGTCCCCGGGCAGCCCGGTGTGACGACAACGCTGAGCGAAAAGGTAGAGGTACCGCTGGCGATTCCGGAGGCCATTACGGTTGGTGCTCGCCATCGTCTGACCGATGACATTACGTTGCTGGCTGGTGCCACTTATGCACGTTGGAGTCGCTTCGAGGAGCTTGACATCGTCAGCCGTGAATCCGGTGGTGCGGTAACCAATGCACCCCAGGAAGGAGCTATCCTCAGCCACATCACCGAAGAGTGGAAGAACACCTGGCAGTTCAATGTGGGTGGCATCTGGCAGGCAACCCCGGAATGGGCGCTGAAAGCTGGCTATGCCTGGGATGAGTCTCCGGTGGATGATTACCTGACTGCCAGGATTCCATCCAGTGATCGTCACTGGTTGACCCTGGGTGCGCAGTGGAAGGATGTCCAGAGCGGGTGGACTGTGGATGTTGCAGTAGGTACCTTGCTGTTCACGGACGATCCTTCGTTCACCGAGCGCAACTACCAGCACGCAAACCCGGATCAGGTCGCGAATCTGCCGGGAACCAATATCGAAGACCCGAGCTATTACAAGGCCAAGTATGAACTCAGTGCCTGGAGCGCCGCATTCGAAGTCAGCAAAGCCTTCTGATTCTCGAATAGCCCTCTGAGGCTGATTCCTTCCGGAATCAGCCCACCACCTGGCCCCGGTAGATCACCTTTTTCTGCCGGGGGCAGTCAGTTCCCGACATTTCCTCCGTAGCTTTTTTGGCACCTTCTTCCGCTATGGGTTGTCCGCGGTACATCCGTGGCGCAATTTCCTCTTCGATATTGGCGGTATTCAGCTCCGGTACTCTCTGTTTAAGCGCTTCCCAGGTATGAACCAGATGCTTTGAACGGGTTTTACGGGCGTACTCGGCCAGGTGTTGCTCCAGGCCATCTTCGTTAAGGTGCAGTTTTACGCCGAATTCAGACTGGATAAGCCGGCGGCACTGATGCACGAGTTTCAGAAGACTGGGGTCGAACAGCCAGTTGCGTTCGCTGGTTGCGGAATTCATCGCTTGGACCTCGCATTGGTGTCACTGCATGGGGCGAAGGGCCCCGAGACAGCGAAGGACAATGCAGAATTCGTGCCTCTGTGCCGATAGCCGTCTTTGCTGGTGTCTGCGAGAGTGTGAGCGGAGAGTCTGCCCTGTTTCTGTGCCCGAAAGCGGGATGTTGTTCAGAAACAGGGCGTTATCCGAAGTTGCGGGTTTTTAGTGAGCCTGGTCCCAGTTGTCACCCACACCGGCTTCCACCAGCAGTGGCACATCCAGGCTGGCGGCGGCGGACATGCGCTTGACCAGGCCTTCTTTGACTTTGTCTACGGCTTCTTCGCGAACTTCGATGATCAGTTCGTCGTGGACCTGCATGGTCATGCAGGCATCGTTGGCGTGTTCGCTGCGTAGCCAGTTGTCTACCTCGATCATGGCCCGCTTGATGATGTCGGCGGCCGTGCCCTGCATGGGCGCATTGATGGCGGTGCGCTCGGCGGCCTGCTGCAGCTGCTTGTTGCGTGCGTTGATCTCTGGCAGGTACAGGCGGCGGCCGTAGAGCGTTTCCACGTAGCCGTCGTCATGGGCCTGTTTGCGGATGTTGTCCATGTATTTGAGTACGCCGGGGTAACGCTCGAAATACCGGTCGATGTATTCCTGGGCGGTTTTCCGGTCCACTTCCAGCTGGCGCGAAAGGCCGAACGCCGACATGCCGTAGATCAGCCCGAAGTTGATCGCCTTGGCGCTCCGACGCTGGTCGCCGGTTACCTCATCCACTGTCACGCCGAAGACTTCGGCTGCAGTGGCCTTGTGAATGTCTTCGCCGTGTTCAAACGCGGTCAGTAGACCTCTATCGCCAGACAGGTGCGCCATGATGCGAAGCTCAATCTGGGAGTAGTCAGCGGCCAGCAACTTGTAGCCTTTCGGGGCAATAAATGCCTGGCGTATGCGTCGGCCTTCCTGGGTCCGAATCGGAATGTTCTGCAGGTTGGGTTCCGATGAAGACAAACGTCCTGTCGCTGTCACCGCCTGATGATAGGAAGTGTGCACTCGCCCGGTGCGGTGGTGGATAAGCTCGGGCAGGGTGTCAGTGTAAGTGGACTTCAGCTTGCTTAAACTGCGGTGCTCGACAATCAGCCGGGGCAGTTCGTGCTCGTGGGCCAGCTCCTGCAGAACCGGCTCGGCCGTCGATGGCGCGCCCTTTGGTGTCTTCTTGATGACCCGCAGGCCAAGTTTGTCATAAAGGATGGCCTGCAATTGTTTGGTGGAGCCCAGATTGAAAGCTTCGCCGGCAACTTCGTGGGCTTCCTTCTCCAGTTCCGCCATGCGCTCTGCAAGTTCCTGGCTGTGCTGGCGCAGCGTGCTGGCACTGATCAGAGTGCCCCGCTGTTCCATCCGGGACAGCACCGGTACCAGCGGCAGGTCGATTTCCCGGTAGACAGACTCCAGTTTGCCGGTGCCTTTCAGCCTCGGGGCGAGAGTCTGGTGCAGGCGCAGGGTGATGTCAGCGTCTTCGGCGGCGTAGGGGCCCGCTCTTTCCAGATCGATCTGGTTGAACGTCAGTTGCTTGGCACCTTTGCCAGCAATCGATTCGTAGGTGATGGTTTCTTCATCAAGATAGGTACGGGCCAGGCTGTCCATGTCGTGGCGGGTGCCGACCGAATTCAGCACGTAGGACTCCACCATGGTGTCCTCGGCGATGCCCTCCAGCTGTATGTCATGGTTGGCCAGCACGTTTTTGTCGTACTTGAGGTTCTGCCCGACCTTTTTGTGTTTCGGGTCTTCAAGCAACGGCTTCAGCTGTTCCAGCACAGAGTCCCGGTCCAGTTGCTCCGGCGCCCCCATATAATCATGGCCCAGTGGCACGTAAGCGGCCTTTCCTGGCTCGACGGCAAACGACACGCCGACAATTTCGGCATCCATGTAGCGGAGGCTGGTGGTTTCGGTGTCGAAGGCGAACAGATCGGAATCTTTGAGTTTCTTCAGCCACTGGTCCAGGTCCGCCTGCTCCGTAATGACCTGATACTGCTTTTCCACCGATGGTTTCGGCTGTGGCTGGCTGCTCTGGGAGCCGTCGTCTGATGAGGAGCCGTTTTCCAGTTCCGCGATCCAGGTGCGGAATTCGTACTCTTTGAAGAGCTCCAACAGACTGGCGTCGTCCTGCTGGCGTTCCTGAAGGTCTTCCAGCCCGAATTCGAGTTCCACATCGGTCCGGATGGTGGCTAGCTCCCGGCTCAGGGGCAAGGTGTCGGTCGCTTCCCTCAGGTATTCGCCGATTTTGCCTTTGATCTCGTCGGCATGCTCAATGAGGTTGTCGAGGTTGTCGTAGCTCTGCAGCCATTTGACGGCGGTTTTCGGGCCGCATTTGTTTACACCGGGAATGTTATCGACTTTGTCACCCACCAGGGCCAGGTAATCGATGATCTGCTCCGGGGTAACACCAAACTTTTCAACGACCCCGTCCCGGTCCATGGCGGTTTCGGTCATGGTGTTGATGAGGGTCACGTGGTCGCTGACCAGTTGGGCCATGTCCTTGTCGCCGGTAGACACGACCACATCGATGCCCTTGCTGGTGGCTTCATGGGCCAGGGTGCCGATGACATCGTCGGCCTCGACGCCGGGCACGATCAACAGCGGTAGGCCCATCGCCCTGACAATCTCGTGAATGGGCTCAATCTGTACCGCCAGATCATCTGGCATGGGGGGGCGATTGGCTTTGTATTCCTCATACATGTCGTGCCGGAAGGTCTTGCCCTTGGCATCAAACACCACCACGGTTTTCGAACCCGGAAAGTCCTGTTCAATGCGCCGCAACATGCTGATTACGCCTTTGATGGCGCCAGTCGGGTGATTCTTGCTGGTGGTTAGTGGCGGCAGGGCATGGTAGGCACGGAACAGGTAAGACGATCCGTCCACCAGAACCACGGGAGGGTTGGTTTGTTCAGTCATATCAAAACAGGTCCGGATTCTGATTGAAGCGTGGATTGGCTTGTGCAACTCTAGCCAGAAAGATGAACCAAAGGGTACCACGAAAATGAAACGAATCGCCTGTTCCGCCCTGCTATGGGGCTGCTTCTCTGCGCCGTTGCTGGCCCAGGATGAAGGGGCTCTGGATGCCACTCCGGTGGTTACCCCTCAGGAACCTGTGGTTATTTCCGATTACCAGCCGCCGGAGGGTGGTGCGGAGATTGTTATTCGCCCCGGCGAGAAAGAAGTGTTTTATGAGTATCGGGTGAATGGCCAGCTAATGGAGATTAAAGTGGTGCCTGAAATTGGCCCGGAATACTACCTGGTGCCGGCCGACGGCGGTGGCTGGGTTCAGGATACCGAGTCCGACCTGCTCGTGCCCAGTTGGGTGATCTTCCGCTGGTAATCCGTCCTTCCGGTCAGATCAGGTTGACCTCAACCGGATCTGATCGCCTGCTTTCCAGGCCATCCACATCAATGGTTGTGATCGAGAACTCGTAGGCGCCGGGCTGCATCTCCGACAGGGTGTATCGGGTTTTGCTGCCATCGTTCAACGGAATGACGCTGAAGCTGTCCTGATGTTTCAGTCGGTAGTAGATGCGGTAACCGGCAATCTGGCCAGGCGTCAGTGCTGAGCCGTCTTCACGGGTGAGCGGTGGGTTCCAGACCAGGGTTTTCGGGATGTCGGCGCCAGGTGGCTGTGGCGTTTCCTGGTCGCCCGGCTGGCTTTGGCCGAGCGTGGCAAGCAGGTCGCCCTGCGCCTGTTTCAGGCGGTTGTCTGCCACCTCCGAAGCGCGTTTCGAATCCAGTTTACTGGCGCGCGTGTCTTCCTGGCAGCCGGCCAGAAGTATGGCGAACAGGCAAAGGAGTGTGGCCGCGGTTCGTGACAGCGGACTGGGATAAAGCGTTCTCTTCATAACTACTCGCATACGGGGCGCTGCAGGCGCGCCCTCTGGTATTCGTTCGTATGGAGCCTGAATACAACCGGGAGACGGGCTTCGTTAAAACAGTGTGCGATTATGCCAGCGAGTATTCTGTGATCAAGTGAATAATCGGTAAAAACCCCTATCTGTGTTTAGTATGAACATTCTAATTTTTGGCCGTACTTTGGTAGGTGAAAGTTACCAAAGGCTCTGCAAAACGCGGTGCCGAAACGACTCGGAAAACAGGGAGAACCACCATGGGTAAACTGAAATCCTATCAGGAACAGCTGCAAGACATCGTTGAGAAAGGCATCAACGCGGCTGAAGAGCAGCAGAAGAAGCTGGCGTCCAAGCCGTTTGATTATGCAGAAAAGCTGGAAGCGGAAGCGCGTGAGTACAGCGTAAAGACCCTGCGCAAGCGTTACAACGGCTACTCCGAGAACCTGTTCGAGCAGCTGCGTTCGCTGAACTCCCGCTTTGGCAATTTTGCCGCTGAGCTGGTTGCGAAGCTGGAAAAAGAAGCTGCCGAAGGTGCGGACGCCGTTTCTGAAGCAGCCGACGATGTTTCAGAAGCCGCTCAGGATGCCAAGAAGTCCGTAACGGCCAAGAAGCCGGCTGCGCGCAAGACCACTGCCCGCAAGCCTGCAGCCAAGAAAACCACTGCCGCCACGGCTTGATTCGGCGAGTTGGTGAGTCATACGCAAAGGGCGCTCGGTTGAGCGCCCTTTGTCATTAGTGGAGCTTAGTTTTCTTCCGGCTCCAGGGGGAGTGTTCGTGTCTCCCCGGTGATTTCTTCCAGGCGCTTGATGTCTGATTCGTAGGCCTTTTTCATTTCGCCGATATCCTGCCGCTGAGCGGAAATCTCCCGCTCGATATCTCGAATCTGGGCTTCGAGCCTGCGGATTTTCTCCAGCGTCGTTTCCGGGATGTCCCGGCCGGCGCGCTCCATATCCGCCGCGCGGCTCTGCTCGCTGTCGAGCTGGCTGGAAATTACTGAAATGTTCCCGCGCTTCAGCTGGATAATGCCTTCCAGTTCGCGGATCTTGCGATGCATGGCGCGCACAGCCTGATCCGGATGGCTGAAGCGTTTCAGGAGCAGACGATCCTGCTCCTGCTGGATTTCCAGTTGCTTCTGGCGCTCTTTCTCCGCTTCCCTGGCGGCGATTTCTTCGGCGGTAGGGGCGGGGGCAACGGTTTCGACCACCCGGCCGTTGTTGCTCAGGATATCGTAACCACGTTTGGTCGCTTCCTGGGGAATGGTGTTGCTGATAACCAGCCGTCCGTTTTCATCCGTGTAACGGTACATGGTTGCCTGGGCGACGGCCGCAAACAGCAGTCCGAAGGCCGCAACGCCGGCAACAACAGGAGAAACGGTCAGATGGTGACGCATTCATCAGACTCCGTAGCGGTCCCGGTAGCTGGCCACGTTCTCCGCATGGCCGGCAAATTCCGGATTGGACTTCAGGTAGTCCAGTACCTGTTCAAGACGAATGATGCTGACAACGGGGATGCCGAACTCTTTCTCGACTTCCTGGATGGCGGACAGTTCACCGTTGCCCTTTTCCTGTCGGTCCAGGGCAATCAGCACCCCGGCCGGTTCGGCTCCGGCGGCCCGGATGATGTCGATAGATTCCCGGATGGCCGTGCCTGCGGTAATCACGTCGTCAACAATCAGTACTTTACCTTGTAGTGGGGCGCCAACAATATTGCCACCCTCACCATGATCTTTCTTTTCTTTGCGGTTAAAGGCAAAAGGTTTGCTGTTACCGTCTGTTGCAAGTGCCATGGCGGTTACCGTGGCCAACGGAATGCCCTTATAGGCAGGCCCGAAAATGATGTCATAATCCAGCCCGCTGCGTGCTATCGCAGCGGCATAGGCCTTGCTTAACTCAAGCAGGTCGTTTCCGGTGTTGAACAGTCCGGCATTGAAGAAGTAGGGGCTGGTGCGCCCGGATTTGAGTGTGAATTCTCCAAAACGCAGCACATTCCGCTGGATGGCAAACTCAATGAATTTTTGCTGATAGTCATGCATGGCAAGGCTTCTGGCGGGGTTTGATCTTTAATTAAAGCGTAAAAACGGTATCATACACACAAACCGAATCAGGGAACACGTATGCGGGTAGTATCAATCAGCGTCAATGGTCTTGAGCAGGCTGTTGAAAAGGGTTTTTTTGACTGGCTTGCCGAACAGGACGCTGATGTGGTCTGTGTGCAGGACCACCGCATGCGCGCCTACGAAATTGAAGACAGGAACCTGATTCCGGAAGGCTACGAGGCCTACTTCATTGATGGTGAACTGAACGAACACGGTGGTGTCGGCATCTACACCCGTCATTTCCCGAAGGCCATCATGTATGGCTTTGCCAATGAGCAGGCAGACCGGGAAGGCCGCTTTATCCAGGCCGACTTCGACAAGGTTTCCGTTGCCTGCGTGCTCGCGCCCTGTGCCCTCGGCCGCGAGGAAGAACTGATCGGTGAAGACGACCTGACAGTGCTCGATCACAAAGACGAGTTCATGGAAGCCTTTGGCATTCATATGCAGAAAACCCTGCGCAAACGTCGTCAGTTTATTCTATGCGCGAATCTTCAGACCGCTCATCATGTAACCGACGCAAGCCCGCTTTATCACAAGACCGATTTCTCCGGTTTCCTGCCCCATGAGCGGGCATGGCTGGATCGTTTGTTTGATGAAATGGGCTGTATTGATGCGTTCCGCGAGATCAACAAGCAGAGCAATCAGTTCACCTGGTGGCCGGAGCAGACTGAGGGTTCCCGTAAGAAAGCGGGTATCCGGGTGGATTATCACCTGCTGACGCCGGGTATTCGAAAGACCATTCGCGATGGCTGGATTGATGACGAGACCCGGTTCTCTGATCATGCCCCTGTGATCATGGATTACGATATCGAAATCGGCTTCTGAGCTTTGAGATAGTCGGTCGCGTGTCCGGAGGGGGAAGCCTTTCCGGAACACGCTACAAGCACATCCCTGTGCGCTCGACTCCGGCCATCCCTGGCCGGAGACGGTCCCGGAAAGGCTTCCCCCTCCGAACCCGCTAGCTTTCAGTAGGCCGTCAGGCCTATGCGCTCAAAGCTTCTTTCTGCAGTTCAAACAACTGATCAATCGCTTTTCTTGCCAGCGCCAGCATGGCGTCCAGTTCTGCCTGCTCGAACGGCGCACCTTCCGCAGTTCCCTGGATTTCAATGAAGCCGCCCTGATCGGTCATGATCACGTTCATGTCAGTTTCAGCTTCGGAGTCTTCCGGGTAGTCCAGATCGGCTACCGGGGTGCCCCTGTAGACACCGACAGATACCGCCGCCACCATCTGTTTGAGAGGTGATTTCTTCAGGCGTTTCTCTTTTACCAGGTGATTCAGCGCGTCTACCAGGGCCACGCAGCCACCGGTGATCGCAGCAGTGCGGGTGCCGCCGTCGGCCTGGATCACGTCACAGTCGATGGTGATGGTGTGTTCGCCCAGCGCTTCGAGGTCCACTGCGGCGCGCAGGCTGCGGCCGATCAGGCGCTGGATTTCCACGGTGCGGCCACCCTGTTTTCCACGGGCAGCTTCCCGGCCCATGCGGCTGCCGGTGGAGCGGGGCAGCATGCCGTACTCGGCGGTGATCCAGCCTTTGCCTTCGCCGCGCAGGAACGGTGGTACTTTGTTCTCGACAGAGGCAGTACAGATCACCTTGGTATCGCCGAATTCCACCAATACCGAGCCTTCGGCGTGGCGCGTGTAGTTCCGGGTGATGCGGACGTCTCTGGGTTGCTCAGGCGTTCTGCCGCTTGGTCGCATAGTGTGTCCTGTTTCTGAATATGAATGTCCGGCTGGTGCCGGTCGGGCGTTTTGAAAGGGCAACGAGTATAGCACGTAGCAAGCGACCGGCGGGGGAGGCTGCGTGCCCCTTTGGTCGGGTTCGCCGCTCCGGGTGTTTGCCTGTTAAACTCGATGTTCCTTTGACGAACACTGGAGTCACTATGATCCGCAGCATGACTGCTTTTGCCCGCAAGGACGCCCAGGGTGACTGGGGTACTCTTACTTGTGAGATTCGTACGGTGAATCACCGCTATCTGGAACCTTCGTTCCGATTGCCGGAGGCTTTTCGTGAGCTTGAGAACCGGTTTCGGGAGGAATTGCGCAAGCAGGGCTTGAAGCGGGGCAAGGTCGATATCTCCATGCGCCTGCAGTCGGCCGAGAGTGATGTCCAGGGCTTTGAAATCAGTGATGAGATGGCCCGGGCTGTGAATGAGGCGGCCAATCATATCAACCGTATGCTGGATAACCCGGCCCACATCAATGCGCTCGATATTCTGCGCTGGCCGGGGGTGATGTCTTTGCCCGAAAAGGACTACAGCGCGGCGAAGGAGGCAGCGGCAGATCTGTTTGCCGATACAGTGGCTGAGTTGACGAGTGTGCGCGAACGGGAAGGCGAGCGTCTGAGGCCGTTGTTCGAGGATCGTCTGGCCACCATGGGTAAGCTGGTGGCAGAGGTGCGTGAGAAAATGCCGCAACTGCTGGCCGCCCAGGAGCGGAATCTGAAAGACCGGTTCGAGAAGGCGAAAGTGGAGCTGGATCCGGAGCGTGTGGCCCAGGAAATGGTCATGCTGGCCCAGAAAAGTGATGTGGCGGAGGAGCTGGACCGGCTGGATGCCCACATCAGTGAGGTTACCGACACCCTGAAGAACGACGATGCTATCGGCCGGCGCCTGGATTTTCTGATGCAGGAGCTGAACCGCGAAGCCAACACCCTCAGCAGCAAAAGCATCGATGCGGCGGTTACCCGTATTGCGGTGGATCTCAAGGTGTTGATCGAGCAGATGCGGGAACAGGTGCAGAATCTGGAGTGAGGTATAAGCCGGGGCGATTGGTGCCTCCCCGGCGTTCGTGCGGTTTACTCCGCCGGCTTGATGGCGAGCAGGTCGGTCCGCAAATGCGTCAGCACCTTTTCGGCCGTGTTGCCGATGACACGGGCGGCCAGGCCGGTTTTACCGGTGGTGCCGATGACGACCATGTCGGCCTTGATCCGGTTGGCAACACTGGGAATGATCTTTTGAGCAGGGCCAGATTCGATGTGGACCTGTTCCGGCATCAGGTGCCAGGTGTTGCACAGGTGTTCAATCTGCGGTTTCAGGGCCGCTTCCCGTTTTCTGGCGTGGGCCAGAGGGTCGATGATGTCCAGGTCGGCCAGAACCACCGAGGTATGAAGTGCGTGCACCAGGTGCAGCTCTGTTTCCAGAGCCTTCGCCAGATGCCAGGCGCGATCAATGATGCGATTGTTCAGGGCTTTCTTCACGGGTTTGTCGGAGCTCAGGTCCACCGCCGCCAGGATTGGCCGAGCCTTGTTCCATTTGTTCTCCGCCACCAGCATCACCGGTGACGGGCACTCGCGAATCAGGTGCCAGTCGGTTGGGGTATACAGGAAGGTTTCTGAGCGATGGCCCGTCTTTACCACGACACCAACGTTCTCTTTCTGGCACTGGGCAATTACCCACAGGTGAATGTGCTTTTCCCAGACCGTTCGGGCATGGATCTTCAGATCATTGCAATCGGCCAGCGCCAGCATCTGTTCCAGCCATTTCTGGCGATGTTCCATGAGTGCCTGTCGGGCCCGTTGTTGTACCTCCGGATCGCCCGGCAGTGCATCCAGATATTCATGCACAAACGCCACGACCTCCACCGCTGCGCCCGTTGCCCGGGCCAGTGCCACGCCACGGGCGAGGGCGGTTTGGTCTTTATGGTGGTGATCCATGATGATCAGGAGTTTTTCCATGGCGGTATCCGTTTACTGTGGGTGTTTGCGTTCATACTAACAGCTGAACCCGGGCCGGGATGCGGAGATAAGTCAAACCCCGTATAATTTGCCGCTTTCTGGCCATGCGTGTTGGCCGCAAACTGTTGTTCAGGAGTCTTCAAGCCATGAAGCAGGCCGGTGGGCAGGGTACCCTGTTTGTGATTTCCGCTCCTTCCGGCGCGGGCAAGACCAGCCTCGTGTCGGAAATGCTCCGTCAGGATTCCCGGCTGGGGGTGTCGGTATCCCACACCACTCGCCCGATGCGCGATGGAGAGCAGGATGGCGTGAACTATCACTTCATCAGCCGGGATGAGTTCGAGGCCATGATTGCCCGGGGTGATTTCCTGGAGCATGCGGATGTTTTCGGCAACTACTATGGCACCTCCCAGGTGTGGGTGCGGGAAACCCTCGCTACCGGGCAGGATGTGATCCTGGAGATTGACTGGCAGGGGGCGGAACAGGTGCGCCGGCTGATTCCGGAATGTGTGAGCATTTTCATTGTGCCGCCTTCGGCTGAAATCCTGCGCCAGCGGCTTGTTGGCCGTGGTACTGACGCACCGGAAGTCATTGAACGGCGGCTGTCGGAGGCGGAGGAAGAGTGCCGGCACGCGGTCGAGTTTGATTACCTGGTGGTCAACGATGACTTTGCGGTGGCTTTAGCTGATCTGCTGGCCATTGTCCGCAGTCAGCGGCTGAAAATGGCCACCCAGCAGGTTCGCCACGGTGAGTTGCTGCGGGACTTGTCCGCTCGCGGGTGATGGTGGTTTTCACTGTATACAAATTGAGCCGGGGCCAGTAAACTACGCGGTCTGCTAAATCAGTGATTCTTTTTGTTCGGGGAAGATAATGGCACGAGTTACCGTTGAAGATTGTCTGGAAAACGTAGATAACCGATTCCAGCTGGTCATGCTGGCCACCAAACGCGCCCGCCAGATCGCCACCAAGGGTGCCGAGCCGATGGTTGCGGAAGAGAATGATAAGCCGACCGTTATTGCCCTGCGTGAGATTGCAGAAGGCAAGGTGACCCGCGATCTTCTGCTGGAAGAAGACGACGACTGAGTTCGTCCGGTCGCCGGCGATGCGTAAAAATACGTGCCGGTAACTGAGAAGCATTGAAATCTGCCTCCGCAGTTTTATAGTGTAACTATAGAGCCTGCCAAGAAGGACAACGGAAGCCCGGATGCACGCATTCGGGCTTTTTTGTCCCCGGTACACTGAGAACGATGGAGGCGCGGTGGTCGCAGCAGAGGCAACGGTAGAAGAACTGGCCAGAGAGCTCAGTTCCTACCTCGATACCAATCGCATCAATCAGGTGCGACGGGCTTACTATTACGCCGAGCAGGCCCACGAAGGCCAGATGCGTAAAAGCGGCGACCGTTATATTACCCACCCCCTGGCTGTGGCCGGAATTCTTGCCGACCTCCGGCTCGACCATCAGAGCCTGATGGCAGCCATGCTTCACGATGTCATTGAAGATACCGGCATTCCAAAAGATGCGCTGGCGGAACAGTTTGGAGAGGATGTGGCCGAGCTGGTAGATGGTGTCTCCAAGCTGACCCAGATTGAGTTCCGCTCCCGGGCGGAGGCCCAGGCGGAAAACTTCCAGAAGATGACCCTGGCCATGGCCAAGGATATCCGGGTGATTCTGGTGAAGCTGGCGGATCGTCTGCACAACATGCGCACCCTTGGCCCAATGCCGTACGAGAAGCGCCTGCGTATCGCCACTGAAACCCTTGATATCTATGCGCCCATTGCCAATCGCCTGGGCATGCATTCCATCTGTACCGAGCTTGAAGATCTGGGCTTTTCCTCGCTCTATCCCATGCGCGCCAAGTACATTTCCAAGGCGGTGGAGAAGCTTCGTGGCAGTCACCGGGAGATCATTGAAGACATCCGGGGAAAGCTGCAGGAAAAGCTGGAGGAGCGTGGGCTTCCGGGCCGCATTCTGGGGCGGGAGAAACACCTGAACTCCATTTATAACAAGATGAAGTTCAAGCAGAAATCCTTCCATGAAATCATGGATGTGTATGCGTTCAGGATTATTACGGATACCGAGGACAACTGTTATCGCATACTTGGCGCCGTACACAGTCTTTACAAACCCCTGCCCGGGCGTTTCAAGGACTACATTGCCATGCCCAAGTCGAATGGCTATCAGTCCATCCATACCACCCTGTTCGGCATGCACGTGAACATCGAGATCCAGATCCGGACCGAGGAAATGGAGCACATTGCCAACAATGGTATTGCTGCCCACTGGATGTACAAAAACGAAGCCTCCGGCGTGACCACCATCAATCAATCCCGGGTAGATCGGTGGGTGAAGGGGCTCATGGAAATGCGCGAACGCGCGGATGATTCCATGGAGTTCATTGAACACGTCAAGGTTGACCTGTTCCCGGACGAGATCTATGTGTTTACGCCCAAGGGCCGGATCATGGAGCTGCCAAGCGGGGCCACCCCGGTGGACTTCGCCTATGCAATCCATACCGATATCGGCAATGCCTCTGTGGCGTGTCGGATCAATCGCAATCTGGCATCTCTGAGTCAACCGCTGCAAAGCGGGCAGACGGTGGAAATCATCACCGCGCCTGGCGCCCGCCCGAATCCTGCCTGGCTCAGCTTCGTGGTGACCGGCAAAGCCCGAAGCAGTATTCGGCATGTGCTGAAAACCCGTAAGCGGACCGAGTCCATGGAGCTGGGTCGCACCCTGCTCAAACGTTCGCTCAAGGGTTTTGGTGCCAAACTGTCGGATATCAGCGATGCCCAGAAACAGGCGGTGGTTAATCACAACCAGGTCAACAGCTTTGATGATCTGATCAGCGATATTGGTCTGGGTAACCGTATGGCCTATCTGGTGGCCCGTCAGTTGGTGTCCGGCAATGACGTGATGGACGCGCCGGCCAACCTGGAAAATGCCCCGGACAGCAAGCAGGGCGCCGTCACCATACGCGGCACCGAAGGGCTCTTGGTACGCTTTGCCAATTGTTGCAAACCCATTCCCGGGGACCCGGTGGTTGGTGTGATGGACTCTGGCAACGGCATGGTAATTCATTCAGATACCTGTTCCCGCCTGCCGGAGGACGATGAAGGCCGTGCCCGGCTGACCCATCTGAAGTGGGCCAAGGACATTACCGATGAATTCTCGGTGGAGCTTCGGGTTGAACTGGAGCGCCAGCGCGGGGTGATTGCCGAAGTAGCGAACGCCGTTGCCATGGCAGACGGAAACATCGAGCGCATCAGTGTGGAAGACCAGAACGCGCGCTTCGGCATCGTCAGCCTCGTGGTGCATGTGAATGGCCGCAAGCATCTGGCGCGGGTGATGCGCAGGGTCCGGAACATTCGTGCAGTGACCCATATCGGCCGGGTTCGGCACTGAGACCTTTGCGTGGTTGACAGTGGCTACGCCCAAAGGTGACGATTGGCGTTTTGGAAAAGAGGAAATTGCAGGTCATGACCAACAAATCTGTTATCCAGACCGAAAACGCCCCTCAGGCGATTGGTACCTACTCTCAGGCTGTTAAAGCCGGGGACACCGTGTATCTGTCTGGCCAGATTCCGCTGGACCCGGAAACCATGGAAGTGGTGGCGGGCGACTTTGCCGCCAAGACCCGTCAGGTGTTCGAGAACCTGAAAGCCGTGTGTGAAGCGGCCGGTGGCGAGCTGAAGGACATCGTCAAACTGAATATCTACATGACGGACCTGGCCAACTTCGCCACTGTCAACGAGATCATGGCCACCTATTTCCAGGAGCCGTATCCGGCACGCGCCGCCGTCGGTGTAGCCGCGCTGCCGAAAGGCGTTCCGGTGGAAATGGAAGCCGTTATGGTGCTCAGCTAAGCGTCAGAGCTTGCTGATCATCTCCCGGTACCCCGCCCGATAGTCGGGGTACCGGAATTCAAAGCCACTCTGAAGCAGTTTTCGATTACTGCAGCGCTTGCTACCGGCCCGCCCGCCTTTACGGGCGCCTTCCACCGGGGCTTTGCACGGCACCTGAGTCCGCACCCAATCAACCACCTCATCCAGCCGAACCGGCTCGCAATCACTGGCGACGTAAAGTGGCTCCAGGTCCTCACCGTTCAGGGCTTTTTGCGCAAGCCATGCCACAGCGTTGGCGGCATCCACTTCGTGTATGCGATTGCTGAAAGGCGCGGGTGGTTGGGGATTCATGCGGCCTTCCAGGACTTCCTCAAGAAAACGCTGACGGCTGGGGCCATAAATGCCACTGAAGCGAACAACGGTGGCTGGATGCCCGCTGTTCAGGGCGGTACGTTCGCCCTGGAGGATTTGTTGACCAGTGAACCGGTCCGGATCGGCAGGGCTGTTCTCATCGACCCAGCTGTCATCATTCTGCGCAAAGACGCTGGTGCTGCTGATGAAGATCAGCCGTTTGAGGGATTGCTCACCGATGACGTTGAGCAGGTTCTTGAGGCCAGTGACATAGGCTTGATGATAACCCTCTTCGTCATAGCTGGATGGCGTCAGGCAATAGACGACGATGTCCAGGTGTTCCGGAAGCTTGCCAGCCATGGATTCCGGGTGGGTCAGATCTGCCCCGATCCCGGTCACTCCCTGGGGAACCCGATCCGGGTTGCGGCGCAGCCCGTATACATCTCCGGCGCCCAGCAGAACCGTGGCAATGTCACCTCCGAGCTTGCCGCAGCCCGCCACCAGAATTTGTGCCTTTTGCTTGTCATCAGTCATTGCCATAGACAATTTCAATCCTTATCCTTTGGCTGATAAAGTAAGTGAAACTTCGACCTGAGTACGTCAACCGGAGCTCACCATGACCCTCACCGAGTTACGATACGTTGTTACGCTTGCCCGGGAAAGGCATTTTGGCCGTGCCGCAGAGCGCTGTCATGTCAGCCAGCCGACCCTTAGCGTTGCGGTTAAAAAGCTGGAGGATGAGCTCGGTATCCCATTGTTCGAGCGCAGCAAAAGCAGTATTCGGGTGACCGAAGTTGGCCAGCGTATCATTGAGCAGGCCCAGCGGGTTCTGGACCAGGTGGGCGTGATCAAGGATATGGCGCAGGACGGCAAGAATCAGCTCAATTCGCCATTGAAGGTCGGCGCGATTTACACCATCGGACCCTACCTGTTCCCGCATTTATTACCGGAGCTGCGCAGAGCGGCGCCAGACATGCCCCTGTACATAGAAGAGAACTACACCGCCAGCCTGCGCCAGAAGCTGCGGCACTCAGAGTTGGATGCCATCATCATTGCCCTGCCGTTTGAAGAGCCGGAAGTAGTAACCCTGCCGCTTTACGATGAGCCGTTTGTGGTGCTGCTGCCAGCAGATCATCCGCTGACAGAGAAAGAGCAGGTGACGGCCGAAGAGATGGCGAAAGAGCAATTGTTGCTGCTCGGGCCCGGCCACTGTTTCCGGGATCAGGTGCTGGAGTCATGTCCGCCCCTGGTGGATGCCATCACCAAACGGGCGGATAACGGCAGACCGGAGCTGGTGACCGAGGGCAGTTCGCTGGAAACCATCCGGCACATGGTGGCCTCCGGTCTGGGAATCACGGTACTGCCGCTGTCGGCCGCCACTGCCATCAAATACCAGGAAGATATCCTTGCGGTGCGGCCTTTTGCGGCGCCGGTGCCTTTCCGAACCGTGGCGCTGGCCTGGCGTGTAACCTTCCCGCGGCCCAAAGCCATCGATGTACTGTCACTGGCGGCTAGCCAGTGCCGGGTGATTGAAAAAGCCAAAACCGACACACCGGCGGTTGCTGAAAGCGCCTGAGGGCCGTATGACGTCACTGGAGGACATCCCGGTAACCCAGCTCAAGGGCGTAGGAAGCGCCCTGGCGGAAATACTTGCCAGGCTGGGCATCCACTCCATTCAGGATCTCCTGTTCCATCTTCCCTACCGTTATGAAGACCGCACCCGTGTAGTGCCCATGGGCAGCCTGCGTATCGGCGATATTGCCGTTGTGGAAGGTGAGGTCATGAAGGCCGACCTGGTGATGGGGCGTCGGCGCAGCCTGCAGGTGACGTTGCGGGATGACACCGGGTTTCTGGTGATGCGGTTTTTTCACTTCAATGCCGCCCAGAAAAACCAGCTTGCTGAAGGCACGCGAGTACGCTGTTTCGGCGAAGTGCGACCGGGCCGGGCCGGTTACGAATTCTACCATCCGGAGTACCAGACCAATCCACCTCCCATGCCGTCGGCCGAACAGGCGACGCTCACGCCGGTGTATCCGCTGACCGAGGGCATTCAACAGCCCCGGGTCAGGGGGCTGTGTCAGCAGGCCCTGAGCTATCTGGATCGCTACCCCATCAAGGACTGGCTGCCCCCGGCACTGCTGGCGGACTATCAGTTGCCCGGCATAACCGAGGCTGTTCGCCTGGTGCATTTGCCTCCGGCCGGCGCCCCGGTGCATCTGCTGGTAGAGGGAAAGCACCCGGCTCAGCAGCGGCTGGTGATGGAGGAGTTGCTGGCGCATCAGCTTAGCCTGTTGCAGGTCCGGGAGCAGATACAGGCCCGGGAGGCCTTGCCGCTGCTACCAGCGGGAGACCGGGCAGAGCGATTTCTGGAGCAACTGCCGTTTAGTCTGACCGGTGCCCAGCGCCATGTGATGGCCGATATCCGGCAGGATCTGAGCCAGCCGGTGCCGATGCTTCGCCTGGTTCAGGGTGATGTCGGCTCGGGAAAAACCGTGGTCGCCGCTCTGTCGGCCCTGCAAGCCATCGAAGCCGGCGCCCAGGTAGCCTTGATGGCACCTACCGAAATTCTGGCGGAGCAGCACTATCAGAACTTCCGTAATTGGCTGGAGCCATTGGGTGTGGAGCTGGTCTGGTTGTCGGGGAAGGTGAAAGGCAAGGCCCGGCAGTCAGCATTGAATGCGGTCGCCGAGGGCCGTGCTCAGATTGCCATTGGTACCCATGCCCTGTTTCAGGATGACGTGGTATTCCAGCGCCTGGCGCTGGTAATTGTCGACGAACAGCACCGGTTTGGCGTGCACCAGCGGCTGGCCCTGAGAGAGAAAGGGGTTGGCGGAACGCTGGCGCCGCACCAGTTGATCATGACGGCGACGCCCATACCGCGAACCCTGGCCATGAGCGCTTACGCCGACCTAGATACCTCCGTGATTGATGAGCTGCCACCAGGGCGTAAGCCCATTGAAACGATTGTGCTGCCGGAGAGTCGCCGGGACGACATCATTGAGCGGGTACGCAAGGCCTGCAGGGAAGGGCGGCAGGCCTACTGGGTATGCACTCTGCTTGAGGAATCCGAGGCGCTTCAGTGCCAGGCGGCGGAAGTGACCGCCCAGGAGTTGGTTGAGAGGTTGCCGGACCTGTCCATTGGCCTTGTTCATGGCCGCCTGAAAGCCCAGGAAAAAGCCGCGGTAATGGAGCGTTTCAAAAACGGTGAACTGGACTTGCTGGTAGCTACCACGGTGATCGAGGTCGGCGTGGATGTGCCCAATGCCTCTCTGATTATTATCGAGAACCCGGAGCGGCTCGGGCTGGCGCAGTTACATCAGCTGCGGGGCCGGGTTGGCCGCGGTGAGCAAGCCAGTTTCTGCGTGCTGATGTATCACCCGCCCCTGTCCAATAATGGCAAGGCCAGGTTACAGGCGCTGCGGGACAGTCAGGATGGTTTCTTTATCGCCGAAAAGGATCTTGAGATTCGGGGGCCTGGAGAAGTGCTGGGTACTCGCCAGACTGGCTTGATGCAGTTTCGCCTGGCCGATTTTGAACGCGACAAGGGTTGGATTGAACCCATTCGTGACATGGCTCCGAGCCTGATGAGGGAGCCTCGGGTAGTCTCAGCACTTATCAGACGGTGGCTGGGTGAGAAAATTCGTTATGGCGACGTATAGTGTTGATCATGAATTTCATAACGCCTGTGCTCGTGGCCGATATTGGCCTGTTAATGTCGCGTTAATGACTGCAAAATGCATGAAAACTGATTGATAACCTTTGTCCGGAGAATGCTATGGAACTTCCTGTTGTGGTACAGCAGGCACTTGGTGATAACGCCCCCGGTGTATCGTTCCGGAGCGTAAGCCAGATTGATACCGGCCATTTGCTCCGAATGGTACTGCTCAGCGACGATCAAGGTAATCTGCAGGCCATCTGTCGTCGCAACGATATGCTCGATCTGGAAGCCCTGAACAAGCGTCTGGGGCGGGATCTGAGAATGATGCAGCGGCGCGAGCAGGTTCGGGTCCGCCAGAAAGCCGGGCTTCAGGAGTTGCCGGCGCTGCCATCACTCACCGGTTGGCCGACCGTAGTTGACCGGCGTGTGGATGAACTCGAGGCGGTCGCGCTGGAGTTGGGGGAACAGGACCTGGGCCTGATGATGCCGGGGGAAGATTTCCGCCAGTTGACGGCAAAGGCCGCCCGACACGATTTTGCGGTGGATACCGCGAAAATATCCGTCAATCTTGACAATCACGCCGCCGACCGTGACCAGCTGCATTCCGCCATCAAAAAGTTCACCGGCTTGCGTATTCAGCAGCGACTGGAGGATACGCTGGAGCTGCCGCCGTTGCCTGAGACCGCTCAGCGCATCATTCATCTGCGGGTAAACCCCAATGCGGTAATGGGGGATCTGGTCGATGTGGTGGAGAGCGACCCAAGCCTGGCAGCCCAGGTCGTGAGTTGGGCATCATCATCGTTCTACGCCGCTGCAGGGCAGGTGCGTTCCGTCCACGATGCGGTGTCCCGGGTACTGGGTTTTGATCTTGTGATGAACCTGGCCATGGGCCTGGCGCTGGGGCGTGCCCTGAAGCACCCGAAGGATCATCCGGACGGTTATGTGGATTACTGGCAGCAGGCCATCTGGCAGGCTCAGTCTGCGGGTATTCTCGCGAGCATGATGCCTCGAGGGCAGCGACCTCTGTTTGGCCTCGCCTACCTGGCGGGTTTGCTCCATAACTTCGGGCATCTGGTACTGGCTCAGGTGTTCCCGCCGCATTTCAAGCTGGTCTGCCGGTCGCTGGAGGTGAACCCGCACATTGATTCCAGTGTCATTGAGCATTACCTGCTGGGGATCACCCGGGAGCAGATTGCGGCGCAGTTGATGGAAAACTGGGGTATGCCGGACGAGGTGACACTGGCTATTCGCTACCAGAAGAATCCTGCCTATGACGGGCCTCACAATGTATATGCCCGTCTTTTGTGGCTGGGGCGGCAGTTGCTGACCGAGCGTGGTGTTGCCTTGGGCGCAGGTGAGCCGGCAACTCAGGCCGTTTATGATGAGCTGGGTCTGGACAGAGAGCTGGTTCAGGAACAGTTTGATGAGCTGGTGCGCCGAAAAGACAGCATTATGGCCATGGCCGGGATGATGAGCCAGGGCGGATAAAAAAGGGCCGGCCTTTGAGGCCGGCAAGTTCACCCGCTTGTTGCAGAGTCGTCCAAACTTGTCAGGAGAAAACAACGGGGAGGCTGTTCCAGTGTGGTGGGAGCGGCCTCCTGTTTTTAAATTTAGACAAGCTCCGGGAAAAGGAAAGGTGACCGCATGCAGATTACATAAATGAGCATGGTGTCAGCTTTCCTTGAGGCTTAAAGCTATTGATTTGCTTTGACATATTTTTGAGGCGGGCGTCCGGCCAGTAACAAAAAGTTACAAAACCCTGGCGTCAGTCAAAACGATGATGCCGGATTGCGGTAGCGGCCCGACGGATTTCATCGGAATACTCCCTTTCCACCGCAAACCGTTCTTTGTCCATTTCCCGGATGGTCGCGGAGTCGGTATTCTTCCTCGCCCGATGGGTGGGCATATGCTGAATCTTGTCGTGCACCGTCTGGAACACCTGAAAGGGTGGTTTTTCCAGCAGTTCCGGGGCCAGGTAATCCAGCAGACCCTTGAATCTCAGACAGGCCTCGGAATACTCAACTTGGTCTTCCTCTACCGCCATGGCGATAATCCGGATGCTTTCAATCATTTCGTCCCGACGCCGGGCCTGAAACTCCTCGGTTTTCTTCTGGCGCAGCCGCTGTTCGGACAGCAGCCGGGATTGGCGCCAGATATACACCAGTAACACACCGATAATAACCAGCCCGATGGCAATAAAGACCAATTGCAGCCCTCTGGGCATGGTTACACTCCTGTTTGTTCAAGAGGCCACATTATCAGGCCGGTTTCTGTTGAGGTTCGGGTTGCCAGACTCTGACATCAACTGCCTGGCCGTTCAAGACCGAGGTTCCCGACACCGGATCCACCAGGGCATCATCCAACAGATCGTTGATGCTGACCCCGGCGTGGGACGATGCCACTGATTGGCCGGTGCCTGATCGATGGTGACCCCAACCGTGGGGGATGGACACCACACCCGGCATAATGTCCTCGGTGATTTCCACCGGGATCACCACGTCTCGCCCCTGAACCGAAACCTCGGCATGATCTCCGGGGTTCAACGCTCGTTTGCTGGCATCGTCCGGGTGAATAAGCAGGGTGCAGCGGCCTTTGCCTTTGACCAGGCGCTGGCTGTTGTGCATCCACGAGTTGTTGCTGCGGACATGGCGACGGCCAATCAACAGCAGGCCGTCAGCGGTGGCAGATTCAAGGGTAGCCTGCATGCGCTCCACATCCGCGAGATAGCGGCGAGGTGCCATCTGAATCAGACCATCGCGGGTGAACAGCCGCTCCGGTAACGCCGGTTGCAGGGGGCCGAGGTCGATGCCATGCGGTGCGGCTTTCAGAGCAGAAAGTGATAGGCCTTTAGGTAATTCATCCCAACGTCGATTGAGTGGACTCAGCCGGGCCAGACCTTTGAGGGGGTTACGTTCCGGAAGAATGTCCATCACCAGTTCGATGGCGGTTTGGGCCAATGGGCGCACCGGGCCGGCGTCGGCACCATAGGGGCCTGTTCGCAAGAGCAGATCCAGAATCGGATCTGGTCCCAGTTTTTTGAACGCCCTCCAGCCCATTTCCGAGCGTATGGGCAGGCGCCCGCCTTTGCGCTGTTTTTCCAGTCGGTGCGCCAACTCCAGCAGAATCTGCCAGTCGTGGCGGGCGTTGGCCGCCGGCGGAAACAGTGCTTCGCTGTATTTGGCCACGTTGCGTACGGCAAACTGACTGAAGATCAGATCATAGTGACTGCGCTCCAGGGCCGCCGTTGGCGGCAGAATGACATCAGCATGGCGGGTGGTCTCGTTCAGGTAGTAATCCACGGACACCATGAAATCCAGCCCCTCCAGGGCCGACTCCAGTCGCTGGCCGTTAGGGCTCGATAGCACAGGGTTGCCGGCGACGGTCACAAAGGCACGGACCTGACCTTCGCCCGGTGTAAGCATTTCATCGGCCATGGTGCTGGCCGGGTACTCTCCCGCAAATTCCGGTAGGCCGCGAACCCGGCTGTGGCGCTTACCGAAATGCCCGCGCTGACCGGACATGGCGCCAAGCGCCACCAGATCCACCGCCGGTTGGGTAAACAGTACGCCACCGGGTATATCCAGCTTGCCGGTCAGGATATTCAGGCAGTAAGCCAGCCACGTGGTGGTACCGCCAAACGCCTGAGTGCTGGTGCCCATTCGGGTATACAGAGCTGCCCGTGGCGTTTTCGCCAGTTGTCGCGCCAGCTGTCGGATGGCCTCAGCCTCAATGCCGGTGTGCCTGGTTACCGCTTCCGGTGAGAACGGCAAGGCGGCCAGGCGAAGAAGATCGACGTCTTTCACCAGCCGCTCGGCCGCGCCGGGGTCCACCAGGTTCTCTTCGAACAGAGTGTGTACCATGGCCATCAGCAGGAAGGCATCGGTGCCGGGTCGGATAAAATGGAAGCTGTCGGCCAGGCGGGCGGTTTCGGTGCGTCGGGGGTCAATAACGATGAGTTGCCCACCGCGTTGCCGCAGTGCTTTGAGGCGGCCCCGGATGTCCGGTACGGTCATCAGGCTGCCGTTCGAGGCCATCGGGTTGCCGCCAATACAGATGAACAGGTCGGTATTGTCGATGTCCGGAATCGGAAATAGAATCTGGTGACCAAACATCTCCAGGCTGGCCAACATGTGGGGTAGCTGGTCGTTGGACGTGGCAGAGAAGCGATTCTGGGTGCCGATGGCCCGCAAAAACGGCATGGTGGTCATCAGGGCGCCGTGATTGTGAACATTGGGGTTGCCGAGGTAGACCCCGATACTGTTCCGGCCGTAGGTTCTGCGAATTCCATGAAGCTTCTCGGCAACCAGGTCAAAGGCGTCCTCCCAGGATAGCTCTTCCCAGCCCTGGGCAGTTTTGCGTATCGGCTTCTTCAGGCGCTCCGGGTCTTCATGCAGATCCTGAAGTGCGACGGCTTTGGGGCAGATGTGGCCCAGGCTCAGAGGATCCTGATCGTCGCCCTTGATACTGGTGATTTTGCCGTTGTTGACCTCAATGGCAACGCCACACATGGCTTCGCAGAGGTGACAGGTGCGGTAGTGGACGCCGTTTTCCATGCAGGCTCTCCCGGAATTCTTGTTGTTGGGTTTCATATTGCAACCAGATTATCAGGAAAACGACCCGGAATGAAAAACCGATTGTGATTGTGGCCCCAAAAGGCCCATAAAAAAGGCCAGTCCGGAGACTGGCCTGAGGAGGGTAGACCTGAGTAACCCGTGTTCTATTCGTACTGAGCCGGAATTTCCTTCACCGGGTTGGATATAAAATTCAGGTAGACGCCTTGCTCGGGGATGATCAATGGGATTTCCGTATTGATGATTCCGAGGGCGACAGCCTCTACGTCGATGTGGGGGACATTGAAGTTCCGTTGTTCGATCTGCATCCGGCCGTCATCAAAGAACACCACACGCCCTTCCAGTTCCAGAGTGAAAGGATAGCCAAAGAGGTTGTGAGTCAGTGGCAAGTCTGTGGGAATTCCGAGGATGGACGCGGTTGCCTTCAACCCGGGGGCATCAAGAAATAGCTCGGCTTTGGTTTTGAAAATCGTCTCACCCTGATCATTCTCGGTGATGTAACCCGGAATCAGGCTGTTTCTGGCGCAGGATGCTCCCGTACATTCAGGATCGTCCTTGGCGTAGCGCATTCTTAATACCTGGGGCCCGGTGCTGGAAACCGTGCTCAGCAACGACAGGTGAACGTCGAGAGACGTGGTCGCCAGTTGGGTTGGGTAAAGCAGCACTTTGACGGCGTCTCGCCCGGTGTCGGGATCCACGGTAGGTCCAATAACCTCCGTATTCAGAGCGTAGGTCTGATAGATGAATTTTTTGCGGGGGCAATCGGCACCGTCAACCGCACAACCAACCCGGGCATCCTCGGCATGGTCCTGGGTTACGAGCAGTTTTGCGGCGTTTGCCGAGGGCAAAAAGCCTTCACTATCGCTCCCTTGGTGATTAAATGGCTCAAGACACGATTCGCTGCCGAGGTCATCGCAGTCAATCGCAAGATTCGAATTGGTGTCCCGAATCGGCAGATTCCGCAGCGGTGTGAAGACTGTGGAGCGCGCTTCTGAACCGGTAAATACGATCTCAAGATTATCAGGGCCATTGTTCCCGTCACCGTCATTGAGGCCTTCCAGCAGATCCGTTTTCAGTGGTATGCCGTCCTCGTCGCAAATCGACGTGTACTGTCCAGGAGTGCAAGTGCCGCTCTGCTCTGAGGAGGCCAGAATGTAGCGGTAATGCGCACCGACCTGCCACGGCTGCTCTGGGTAGAACCGGATGCGCTGGTTGTTTTTCTCTAATCGGCCTGCCACCTGTTGGTTCAGGACGGTAACGGTACCGTTTGCTTCCTGTGCAATTTCCTGAACGGTAAAGGTCTCACCGACGATGACTGAATCCAGATCGAGAGACTTGGAAAACACGACCGTGATTGGCCGGTCCGCCGGCATTTTGCTGACGGGTAACACGTCACCGGCGTTGTTGGCGTCGGCGGTCCAGCATTTCCCGAATACGCCGTTTTCCAGATCCAGGGTGTTTTCGTAGTCGGTTTCACATGGGTAGCCAGGGTAGGTCGTCAACGCCAGGGGGAATCCTTTATTTCCCGGGCTACCGTTTTCTTCAATGCTATCGAGCTCAAAGCTTAACGGAGAAACCATCGCGCGGTTGCCCGCCAGGTCTGTAAGTCCGTCGACAGACACGGAATACGGTACGCCATGCTTCAAGCCACCCTGCGGATTAAGCACAAGCGCTGTTCCATCCAACCGAGCCTGAAGGTTAGTTACCGGTGCACCGTTTTCAATGAGTTCGACACCATTCTCGACAGATGCCGGATCAAGCGGCTCATCAAAGAACAGAATGATCGGGTCACCCGGGCGCTGCATGGACTGTCGGGTTGCCGGAACGGCGTTCGCAGGGCCGGGCATCCAGCTCACCAGGCTGGGTGGTGTGGCATCCAGTTCCCGCAGGTTCTCGGCATCCAGAACCGAGTCGGCATCGGTTGCGGCCTGCAGATGGAAGGCAATGGTGGAATCGGTGAATTCCTGACCCAGCAGGTTTGGTTCCACCATGCCGATGGCGTCGATGGTCAGAACGCCGTCCCGAACCAGAGCAATGCCGCGCAGTTCAACCCCCATCAGATCCTGGGACAGCGCGGCATTCGGCTGTGCTGCCTCCGTGTTCATGGATACGTCCATAAACAGGGTGATATGCCGCGGGGCATTGATGTCATCGGTGTACTGGTTCGGGCTCATGTAGCCGGATGCATCCGAGAGCATGGTCACTTTGATGGTGCCGGTTTGCTGGTCTTCGCCGGTCGCGGCATCCAGAACCTGTACCTTGCCACCCACGAGTACGTTCAGGCTGGTGCTTTTCAGCACACTGCCCTTGGGAATACGCAGCGGCAGTGCTTCGTCAGCATCAAACGCCGGGGCGTAGGCGAGCTCTGCAAACAGGTCCCCGGTTTGTTGAGAGGGGCCGGCTTCGCCCTGGAGTACCGAGTTGAGCGTTACGGCATTGAGGGCCTGGCCGTTAAGCACAGAGGTAAGTTCGCCATTACCGGAATCTACGGCGGTTTGTTGCAGGACAACCGTCGGCCCGGTGTCTCTCGGGGTGAAGGTGAATTCCCCAGTAAAGCGGTTCTCTTCACTGCTGTCCGTCAGGCTGGCGAGGTTGGTCAACTGCAGGGTGTAGGTCTCACCGGTATTGAGAATATCCTGCTTGCTGCCGCACTGCGACGGTTCGGGGGTTACGCAGGGGTCCACCGTAATGCGGTTGCCTTTGACCAGTACCGTCGCCGGAACCTCTTGACCACTGGCGTCCCGCAGCTGAATACTGCCGCCGAGTGATTGCCACTCAGGATGCACCGGTTGTGTCATGGCAAACCGGAAGGTCGAAAAGTTCATGGCCTGGAACGGGCTGTCGCTGGCGGGCACTTGCCAGGCAATATCGAAGGTATCTGCGGTGTTGGCCAGTTCGGCGAGACCCGCATAGGCGCCGCGGGTTGCGAACTGGATGCCGTCATCACCTGTCGCGTTCGGAGTAGTGATTTGCCGGCCGCCCTCGGCTGCCAGTGGCTCCTGGAAGGTCACGGTGAATTCTTCGCCGGTCGCAAGCGGGTTAGCCGGCTCGAGCTTCAGACTTTTGCCACTATCAATCAATGTCACCGTAAAAGGCTGGGATTGGCCGCTACTCTGCAGGATGATCTTGTTCTGCAGGGTTGCTTCATCATCAGTAATGGCGTGTGAGAAGCGCAGTACGATGTCGGCTTTTGGGCTGACATCGGCTTGCCCATCCATCGGGAAGGAATAGACCATCGAACCGGGTCTGGGTTTTTCGTCAATGGACTGTTTGTCGCCACCACCGCAGGCGGCCAGCAAAATGGCCGGAATCAGTGCCAGGGTCTTGTTGTACTTCATGGCAAGCCTCCTCAGAACTTCAGGGTGATGGATCCGCTGAATACGTGGATATCACCATCGGCAGTGACACTGGTTTCGTCACCGTCGTAGTCCACCACGGTGAAGTCGCGCTCCTGCAGTTGCTGGTACTGATAGCCCAGGTCGAGGCGCACCGGGTAGGCGAGCAGGCGGGTGCGGTCGTAAGTGGCACTGATACCAAGGCCAACCACCAGTTTGTCGGTATCCAGGTAGTTGAGCTCCGGATTACGGGTGGTTTTAAGGGGAGACTCTTCGTAGGCAACACCGCCACGAACGGCAAAGTTCTTGTTCAACTGATATTCGGCGCCGAGGCGAGGAATCAGGATGTCGTCGAAACCGATGCGGTTTCCGGAGGCCACGGAACCCTGATCCTTGATGGAGTCGCCGCTGAATTCGTCTTCCAGTTCCGACCAGTTCTGTTGTTCGATACTGCCGCCAATGCGCCAGCCGTCCCCCGAGTATTGGGTACCGATGGCGATTGTTTCAGGCTGGAATGAGTCGATGGTCGTCACAGCCAGGCTGAGCCCGGGATCAGGGATGGTCTGGGTCACGATGATGTTGGAGTCGACCGTGGTTGAGGCCGAGGACTTCGTCCGGTAGGTCAGCGCCGTTTCCCATCCGTTCAGGAAACAGTCAGATTCAGGACAAAATGTGCTGCCCAGATCGATGTTCGTGCCCAAAATGGTCTTCAGAGAAGGCTCGGCATTGACCGCAAGGCGCTCACGGCTGGTTTCGCCGCCCAGCGTGGAGACGGCATCAAGATTAGCGGTCGCTTCAAGCGTTACCCGAACCGAAGCACCGGCGGAAATACCGCGCCAGATCGGGGTTGCACCACCGATGTTAAGGAACAAAGGTTCTTTCCCGTATTGAAGGAACTGTCCGCTCTCGCTGGTTTCAGAGCTGAAAGCCAGCATCTCCTTACCGTACTTTTCCACGCCCGCAATAAACCCGAGATAGATGGGGTGCCCGAACCGGGTGAGTGACCCAAGGTTGGTCTTCATGCCGATCAAAACGTGTTGGCTAGGGGAGTCGGAGACAATGTCACCGCTGGCGTTGGGATTATCGGAGCGCAGCTCCTGTTCAGAATGGAGGATACCCGCCGTAAGCTCGCCACGAGGATCTTTCGTCAGTGCTGCCGGATTGTAGTAGGTGGCAGAAACCTGCTCATTGAACATCGAAAGGGACTGGGCGGTGGCCACATCGACCGGCATTACACCATAACTGGTGCCCAGGTTGCCCATACTGGCACTGGTGGGCATGGACAGGGAGGCGGAAACTGCTGCAACGGCAAGGGATACCGCCCGTACTGAGAATCGGGGGGAAAGAACCATGTATACACTCCGTTCACTCATTGTTTTTGTGCTCAGTCCCGAGGGATTCCTTTCAGGACTGGTACGCTTGTTCAGGTTTTAGTGTATGAGGCTTGTCTGATCGGGACGTTGGCATTTTTGACACGACAAGGTGTCGGTAGAACCACGTACCTAAAGAATTGTCTAAAACGGCTGAAAACTCATGAGCTTAAAGGGTGGGCTTCTGTGTATTTCTGTTACTTAATGTTTGCGGTTTTGTGAACGGGCACAAAAAAAGCTCCCCGAGGGGAGCTTTAACAGCATGTAAAAAATGTCGACACTCAGGCAGATTTCTGTAACTTTCTTCTGATTGTGACCATGCCCAGAATGCCAAGTCCCAGCAGGCCCAGTGTTCCTGGCTCAGGAACCTGTACAGGAACGGACTTGCCAAAGATCGCTACATGAGAAATGGCGCCTCTGTTTGGATAAAAGCCCTGAAGATCCAGTACGTCCTGGCCATTCCAGCTGCCGATGTTGAACAGGTATTGTGGCTCGTTGCCGTCTTTGACAACCAGGTAACACTCAGGGCACACAATGTAGTCCGGGCCATCCCAGCTGATCACCGCGTTGTTAGGGTCTCCGGTGAAACTGGTGGAGTAGAAGGATTGGTAGGAGCCTTCTTCCGGGCCTTCGTAGTTGGACTTGTAAAGCAAAGTGAGATCGGACGTTCCAAAAAGGGCTGCAACGTCACCGGCGTCAAGCGCTGGATTTGGGGGGCCTACGTCGACAGTTTTGTCGGCGTCTGCGGGGCCAAGGATCAGGGCCATAGCCCCAGCAGACCAGGTTAATGCCAGAGCCGCAATAACGTGTGTTATCTGCTTTGTAATCTGTTTCATTTTTCACCTTCTCTCAGGGCAAGCCCTGAACGCAGTGCGGCGAAGCCGCGATCTGTACTTACGTCTGACTTTCAGCACAGTGTGTGCCAATAGGATTATTTGACGTTAAAACAGAGGCTTGGGCAGTGCTTAAGAGAAGGTTGGAGGCGTATGTGTAAATAAGTTGGACAGGAGTGAGTTGGGTGCGGGTTGGGGGAGGAGTTTGGGAGATGGTGGGCCCAGCTGGACTCGAACCAGCGACCAAGGGATTATGAGAGCCTTGAGTAGTATGATACTACCACCACATAAAACCACTATTCTCAGTAAAACAAAGACTTGTGAAAACGTGGAGCCACAGCCTTCCACATAAAACCGTAGAGCCGTTGTCACTTCGTTGACACCAACGCCATGATTCGATTAGCTATCTAAACGTGGTCGGTCGAAATGGAGATTGGGCGTGACGGAGACCAAAATCCCGTTTGGGTATCACATCGAGTCTGGACGTTATGTTGATGTGAGAGACGTCCCCAGCGGAATGGAGTGCGGCTGTAAATGTCCAGGTTGTGACCTTCCACTTGTGGCACGACATTGCCAGGAAGGTCGTGTCGATCACTTTGCCCATAACACTAGAGGCCAGGATAAAAAGGTCTTGGAGGAGTGCACCTTCTCCTATTGGGTCTCCATTTCGGCAATGACTCGTCAAATCTTCAGTGAATCGTCCAGTTTTGACATTGCTATGCCTGCCTATACCTATCCACGATTTCCTCCATGGGAAGGCTACAAGCCAGATTTTGTTTGTACTAAAGCTTCTACTCTTCACCTTGAGAACATTACAGTTGATCGTAGCTTTTCCGGTGAACATTTTGATGTTGTTGGTGAGCACCTGGGTTTTCCGGTCGGAATAAAGCTCATCCACCCCGAGAAAAAGGATGTAGGTGATTTTTCCGGTTGGCACTATAACGATAAAAAAGGCGTAGTAATTTCTATAGATCTTTCACATGCGAGAAGGGGGTTCCAGCACGCCAAGATACCGTTGAAGGATATACTCAGAGAGTCCATTTCCAAAGATACTGAGGGCAAAGGGTGGGTATACCATCCGAGGATGGACCACTACCTGAAGAAGCGAAAAGCACAGGGTAGTTTTGTTGAGTCCCAAAAGCCTGGAAAGAAGAGTCGGAACGGATTGAATGATACCGAGAAGTCGATGTTTCGCTCTCCTGGTCGCGACACTTCAACCGTTACTGGAATGTATCGCAATGAAAACGGTGAATACCTTTTTTATTGTAGAAAATGCGATCATCAGGTTCTGAAGAATGCCATGCAGTGTTTTTGTGATAAGTGCTTTGGCGTTATGTATCGAATACATAAGATTCAGACAAATGATAAGAAGTTATGACTAGTTTTGCAGGACAGATTCGGCGGACTAAGCCGCGTAATGGGCCTGACCTTGGTGGGCAAGCTCTACAAGTCAAAGGGGTTACTTGTCTCCTTGATTTGAGAAAGTAACCCTCGCGATTCTTTTAACCTTTAAGTTTTTCCGGCCGTTCGATACCACTGTTATATTTGAATATCTTCTGCCAGTTCAGAGTGCCATCTTCATCTACAAAGTTTAAGGCAAGCTGCCTCAAAAGCCTGCTTTTTGTTTTGATATACTCTGCATCGTATACCTCTTTGTGTTCTGACGCGTATTTACCAATCGTGTCAGATATACGCAAGTAAAAATCGTCCTCACCAGAGATGAGTTGCCAGAACGCTTGGCCTGCATGCTTTTCGGTTGAACTGGTCTTTTTAGCTGTATGTCGTCCGTAACCATATCCCAAGATTGGGCGGATTTCCTTTCCCATCTTACGCAATCTGGCTTGCAACTCCTTAAACTCGGCACTCTGTCCTTTTGTGCTTTGAGCGTTAAAGATGTTCGTGCCGGACTTTACAGCTATGGCTAAGAATGCGTTTGCAGTCTCGATGGCAATATCCATTCCAGATGCGCTGCCGATTGAGACGGTAGTGTTCTTTTTGTCTTTGTTGGCTGCAGTAGCTGTCCAGTATGCGAGAGGCTCAAAGAAATCATTGCCGAAAATGGTTTCATCAGAACTGGATAGAAAGGCATCTAGCATCGCCTCTATCAACTCGTTTGGATCTTGAATACCGACAGATCTAAAAAGGAAGGGATTCTTTTTCAGGAGACGCTGTAAGTCGATTTCTGCAAGCTTTTCAAAACGTTTTTTATACAGGATGTCCAACAATCTCTGTATTTCGGCGTCTAATTGAGCTTGATCAATCATTGCGTTTTCCTTTTCTCAATCTCTTCAAACATTTTCTTGTGTACTGATGTTCCGCGCATCCTTTTGGAGCGGATTTGGCTATTGCCGAGCGCCACTGACTTTAGCATCTCTCCTATGGCCTCACCCAAAGGAATCGGAACGGCGTTTCCGATTTGTTTGTAACAGTTGGCCATTGATCCTTTAAATACCCAATTGTCTGGGAACCCCTGGATCCTCGCATACTCTCGAACTGAAAGTGGTCTCAGTTCCCTCGGGTGGCACAACAAGGTTGCCTTTTGAGATGGGCTCGTAACCAAAGTGGGTGAGGGCTCACTAAAACTCAGTCTTCTGTAAAACCCAACTTTCCCCCCTCCTGATTCGTAGGCGCCACCCATGGCTTCTTTCACAACGTTCTGAGGAAGAGATTTCCAGTTCCCGCCTTCGGGTATCATTTTTAGATAGGGGATTAGTTTGCTAGAGATTTTTCCGCTCGGACCAGGATCATCGAGGTCAAGAATCGCGTCTCCGAGGGTTCTCCATCGCATTTTGGGGTTCTGATGAAAGTGGAAGTGCGTAGGCATTGGGATGTAGATGCCTTCGTTGTCTCTACTTCCGATGATTACTAAGCGTTCCCGAAACTGAGGTGTGCCGTAGTGAACCGCGTCCAGTACGCCATGAACTGTGTGGTATCCAAGCGCTTTGAATTTTTCCAGGATGACCTGTAAGAGAGCGCGTTGGTGTTCTGTGCCTTTGTCTACGAACATTGAAGCGAGGCCTTTAACGTTTTCCATCACGAAAAACCTCGGCCTTATAGTGTCCACGACATGAACGAACTGTTGGTAAAGCTGACCTCTCTCGTCTTCTTCGCCTTTTCGTCTGCCCGCAGTTGAGTAGGCTTGGCATGGTGGCCCGCCCACAACAGCGAAGACATCCTGTTTCCTTACACCACCAGCCTTCAACAGGAAGCCGCACTCTGGATCTTCCTCTATCAGCTTTCGAATATCGCCTTCAACAGCCGTGTGCCCATTGGCTCGGATGGTTTCAACGCACCATTTGTCGAAATCTTGAGAAACAGCTACGTGGAGTCCAGCCTTTTCTAAGCCAATATCGAGACCCATGCCGCCGGAAAACAGGGAGACGACGGGGAACGCAGGGGTGTTGGATAAAGAAACAGTCTTAGTCATAGATTCTTGGCTATAGTTCAAGGGGTTATATTCGGGTGAGCCGACTATCTAGCCTGCTTTTTGCTTGCCTACTATCGCCGTTTTTCAGGTTCGGCGAACAAGCTTCGCTATATTGCAGTTCGAATTCGCAAGCTGATAAGGTTATACGATAGGAGGTGTCTAAGTAAATTAATTGTTAGATTATTGATTTTAAAGGAAAATGAAACTCATCTTGACGTTGGGGCTATCTGGTTCGGAAAGGTCGTAGTTCGACAAAGCTCTATGATTAGTTGTATTCAAATTTGTTGACCTTTAGTTGTCATCATCCCCAGGCCCACGCCAATTAGGCATGTTCCGATACCGGTCAGCAAAAGACGGCCCGACATTTGAGCCCCCAGGAAACGGCTGCTTTATCTGTTTCAAGCTCTGCATCCACCCCCGCTCGTATGCATTGAATTCTGCAGACCCTGATCGGTAGGGATTCTTGTAGACACCCTTCTGGGTGAAATAATCGTACTTGCCTTGCCTGATGATTGAGTCGATTTTCTTTTCGTCTGGCACGGTCTCCCTCCTTGGCACTTTTTCTGCCACTGCTTGAAAGATAGCCAACTATGAACTTACCTGTAAAGTGAAGCTACCTACTTAGGAGGAACCATGCCTTTCTACGTTATTAACCTAAATGCGCAGTCAGGATCGCGAGATAACGAGGTGCATGAAAGAACCTGCTCCTACATTCGGCAATCGCGTGATCTGAAGGACTTGGGTTTTCACTTTTCCTGTCACGAGGCCATTGCAGACGCTAAGCGGCAGGGACACCAAAATGCCGACGGTTGTTATCACTGCTGCAGGCCATGCCACACTGGTTAAAGCGCTATGTGCGGCCGATTCAACGTATCCGACGACCCCTTAGTCCAGGGCCTCCTGGATGAACTCGGCATCCCGCTCCGGATTGAGCCCCGGGTTAACATCGCCCCCGGAGCCAAAGCCCAGGTCGTCTACGAAACCCACCAGGGCCGCACCCTGCAGGACGCCATCTGGTCACTGCTCATAGAACGCAAACCAGACGGCACCGGCTACCGCCCCTCACCAAAGTACAGCACTTTCAACGCCCGATCGGGCAGCCTGGGCACCAGCCCACTCTGGAAGAAACGCTTTCACAGCCAACGGGCCATCATACCGGCCAGCGGCTTCCATGAATGGACAGGTGAGAAAGGCCACAAACAGTGCTACAACATCCACCCGGCTGACAGCGCCATAGCCTTTGCCGGCCTGTATGAGCTGTGGGACTTCCAGGAGGAAGTGGTACCGTCGTTCACCATCATCACCCTGCCACCACACCCCAGGTTCAGCCACATCCACCCGAAAAGCATCCCGCTCATGCTCAACCGGGAAGACTTCGACATGTGGCTGGACCCAAGCCTGACCAATACAGACCCATTCCAGGACTTACTCAAAACCCGAATCCGGCAACCCTTGCTGGTAGAGCCCATAAGATCACCCGCCACCTTGGAACAAACCGGCCAGGCAGAACGAATCGAACCGGATTAACCGGCATCACAGAAAGGGCAGTGTAGGTAAAGTCTCACGTCGGATTAAGACAAAACGCCTAAACGTAACAGCGTGTAACTGTAAACTGGCAGTGAGCCGTTTGGTCAGGAAGACCGGGGCTCACCGCCGGCAGGGATGCCAGGCAAGCGCGACACCTGCAGAGTGGTGTGACCTCAGGGAGAGTCCTGATCGATCAGTTACTGGTTTTCGCAAACTCTTACTCCTAAGAGCTTCCTCCCGATATTGCTCCCTGCAATCTTCCTAGTTGGATGGGTTGTTCATCGCAGTGGAGTTTGCCGATATTTTTTTTTATCTTCTTAGCTGCTATCTTCGGTGAATCGGTATAGCTGGTCACTGGTTTAAGTTCGTTTAAGTGATTGCTTTATTCTCTTTTCTGAAATTAAGGTTGAACATGAAACTTTCATCGGCTGACCCCGATCTTCAAACGATATGCTCCCGTATTCATGACGGTGAGATCGACTTGCAACCTGACTTTCAACGAGATTTAGTCTGGTCAAAGCAGAAAAAACAAAACCTCATTGATACTATACTCCGCGGCTGGAAGTTTCCTCCGGTGTATTTTGTTGTACCGAGCGAGGGCTTTGTACTAGATGTTTTAGATGGTCAGCAGCGACTCAACGCAATTTACGAGTTTTATCAAAATGGATTTCCTATTGATGGTAGTGTTCTTCCGTATGATCCTATGATCAAGAGTTTGGACAAAAAATATTTTAGTGAACTCCCATATGATATAAAAAAAACTTTTCTTAGATATACTATTCGTGTATATGAGCTTGATGACTATAAAAATGACGAGCCACACGAACTGTTCTTTAGACTGAACCAAGGTAGTAGCCTCACACCGGCAGAGAAGAGAAATACTTTATATGGCCCCGTCCGGGAGGAAGTGCGCCGATTGGTTAGTTTAATGCTTGATTTGGGCTATGGTGTCGAAACGATAGGTTTCGCAAATAATCGTTATTCTTACCATGATGTAGTTTCTCGACTCATATTTATTTTGCAAAATCCTAGGCACCAGAAAAAAATCACTGACTCAGATTTGGTTGAGTTCTTTCGGGAGTCACCGGGTCCTGATAGTCATACTGTTCACCAGGCGGAGACTGCATTATATCGCCTGGCTTCTGCGTTTAGTCATAAAGTTAAGTTAAACAAAGCCACTCTTTTAACTTGGCTCTTGTTTTTCTCTAAAGCTGATATCGATCAAAGTATAATCTGGGAATTTGACAAAGCTAGAGAAAGAGCGAAAGAGATCTTGTCAGTGTCAACTGGCTTGGATTATCTTATCTACTTATATAATGAAAAATCATCGACTAGTGTGAATGATGCGCAGCCAGTTAAGATTCGTCTTTTCTGTGTCTATGCATTTGCCGCTATTCATAATTATCCGTTGCCCGATGAATATTCAACGAAAGTTCGTTATGTTCTTGATCATATTTCTAATAACAACGACTTTTCCGAAGATTATTTGGCATCATTGCTTTCTCATGTTCAGTGGGGGCAAGTATGAGATCGGCCGCGATAACACGGTGTTGGGAAAAAACCAAGGAAATTGATGCTTACCCAGTGTTTTTGAAAGAAATAAAACAGATAAATGCCGGTTTTGTTGCAAATCGCCGGAGTAATCTCGTATTTAGGCCTGATGGTGTTTGTGCACTTGTTGGGAACGTTGGTGCTGGTAAGACTAGTTTTTTTGAGTTTCTGTGCGATAAAAATTATTCAAGAAGGCAGTTTTTAGATCAGATTGTAACGTTCAAGGACGGCTCTGTCGTAAGGGTTCCAGACAAAAATATAAACGCGATTATAATTGACCCATCGAGAGAGCTTAGAGAATTAAATTCTATTATTTTCCAGTATGCGAGCACTTTTGATCAAAATGATACTTATCAATGGTCTGGCGACGAACTTTCATTATTAAAATATGTTTTAGGTGAGGACTATCAAGCTATAGGGTTCGAAGAAATTGAAACGGCGAACGGTTATGTTCCTAGATTTGTAATAAATGACGGTTTTAGGGATCTAGACAATGCTGTTCTTTCTCAAGGTGAGCAGTTGGTTCTTTTTCTATATTGGTGTTTGACCAAAAAACATAGCCGCCCGGGGCTTTTTCTGATTGAGGAACCTGAAATTGGTTTATCTCCAGCTACTCAGACAAGGCTCCTTGACATGCTTGCTGTTGTGTCATCAGAGCGAAAGAAGCAATTTATAATTTCAACGCATTCCCCTTCAATTGTTTCTGCGCTAGGTTCAAAAAATGTTTTCTTAATGAAAAAAGATAGAGTTTGTTACTGGTTACCCTCCAATGAGGATAACTCACTTGAGGAGCTTGGTTTAAAACTCGGGAAGAAACGAATTGTCTTCGTTGAGGATCGAAAAGCTGGCTTGATGTTGGAGTATCTTCTATCGATCTATGGTAGCCGCTTTATGCGCAGGGCTGAGATTATTTTTTTGGGTGGCGAATCCCATGTATATGAGGTAGTTAACAGAATTCAATCGGTGCCCTCAGAGATCAGTTTCATAGGGGTTCTTGATGCTGATGAGAAAGGCAACAAGAAATACGAAGCTTCAAAGGCTGATTTTTTGTTTCTTCCCGGCAGTTTTCCTCCTGAGATCGAGGTTTCTCGTGTTATCAAACGATACCCCGATCGGTACGCGGGGCAGCTCATGATACCAACTGGTAGGGTTCTTGAGTCTTTGGAAAGAGTGCGTGGCTTGGACGGGCATGACTTTTTCGAAGAGCTAGGAAAGCAAATTTTTGGACAGTATCGGAATGAAGTTTTTACAGCAGGTGTTGCTGTTTGGTTTCTTGTTTACGACGGCAGAACTGAAGTTGAGCGTCTATTAGTGGAGCTTGACCCGGCTATTTCTGGCTCTACCATCGTTTCGGTAAACCAAGAATACCCGGTCTCGCGAGGCTAAAAAATACCGATTCATAGGTCTTTTCCCACCCAGACCACTCTTCCTATTACCTCAAGAGTTTCCAGGTCTGAGCTTGGAATTTCTTGGGGCGGGTATTCTTTGTTGTCGCTAAGTAGCTGAACCCCATCGTTCCAAAGAGTCTGAATTCTCTTAACGAGTAGATGGTCCCCATTCCGAATTACATAGATGTGCCCGTCCCGTAGCTGCCTTTCACTCGTATCCACCATCACGGTTTCGTTGTCGGAGATTGTCGGTTCCATGGAATCGCCTTTAGCAAACACTAATGCTAGGTCCTGCTCATGAAAACCTCTGAACCTTAGCCATTTTCGGCGAAAAGCCAGCTCCCTGGTCGGTGATTCGTCACCGGCAATGGCCCCGTGCCCTGCAGCAACCTGAACGTTGTAACCAGGTATCAGGGCAAACTCTTCCTCAAACTGTGAATCCGATTTTGTAGGTAGCTTGCCTGTTGCCAGCCACTCTACTGAAACATTCGCCGCTTCCGCGATGCGCAATAAATTGTCTAATCGAGGCATAGCACCGTTTAGGATCGCTCTTAGAGTGCTGTCTCCCATTCCCGCTTTCTGCGCAAAGCTGCGTGCTGACTGAGCCCCTATCAGCGATTTAAGTCTTTCGGAGAAACCTGTCTCATCAACGTTTTCTTGTGAACTCATCATCGGCTCGCTGCAAAATTTCACGGTAATTAACAAAAAAATGCTCTATGTAAGCAAATAAACGTTGACCGCGCCTCAAGCGCAAGCTATATTTTGCTCATCAAGCAATTAAACGCGCACTGGTGAGCGTATAAATGTGTAAAACAGTGTAGCAGAGTGCAAAACAGTGGACGAGCAAAAACAGATCATTCTGATAGCCACGCCGGTGATGAGCCAGGAGCGCTACGCCCAGCTCACCGGGCTCACGGAAGGGCAGGTAAGGGGCCAGATCGAAAAGGGCCACCTGCCGTCACTCAAGATTGGCCGCGTCCGGATGGTGAACATCGCCGCCCTGTCGCAGCGCGCACTGGACCAGGAGGACTGGCAATGACTCCGGACGTTCGCAACCAGAAGAAAACCAACATGCGTCTGCGTTTCCAGCAAGCCTGCGAAGCCTGGGGCACTGGCGACTACGAACTGGCCGCCTACCGCGCCAGCCAGGTCTCTGATATGGCCGCCTCTTATATGGGCATGGATTCTGACCTCTACTGGTACGGCATCCGCCTGAGCATCGCCTGGGGTGAATTCATGCTCCAGGACGACACCCGCGACTTTAATGCCTGGGCAGTAGGGCAGGCCTGCACCGCACTGAGGGCTGCCGCATGAACATTGCTGCCCAAACCCTCGACCTATTCGCCAGCGTTGCCGCCCCTGGTGCCTTTGCCCGGATACACAACCGCGTGTACCTGCAATTCCACCACACCGGCTGCCGCGACTTCCGTAATCAGGAAATTGAGTACTTCGTGTCGGTGCCCCGTGGCTGGCGTTACGGACTCCCGATGGTTGTGCCGATGGATGCCACCGAAGAAGAAGTGTTCCAGTACTTCCTGGACAACAGCCTCCAGTACTTCAACCCGATCTGGCTGGAACTCGGCAACATTGATCACCCCGATTTTCCCAGGGAATACCTGGAAGACATGGAGGTCGACTTATGACACCCGCCATCCGCGAACTCAAAAAGCACCAGATCCGCACCCTGTTCAACGTCGCCATCCAGCTGCTGGACAACGGCGACCGGGAAACCTCTTTCGAATGCCTGATCAAGATCCAGGGCATGATGGCCGCCTTCGAACAGCTGGATAACGTGCTCTGTGCCTACGCCAAGCTGGCCGAATCCGCCTTCATCACCTACGCGCAGTCGCGGTCGATCAGCCCGTTCATGCACACCGTCCGCATGGAGGCCAGCATCCAATGATCAAGACCCGATACCAGAAACCAGGGCAGGGCATGAAACTTTCACCGGCCCTCAAAGCCGCCACTTTCGCGTTTCAACGCCCGAACTCCGAACCGGTCAACGTCTTCAAAACCGGCCTGACCGCGTTGCAGAACGACGACATAGACGCCGCCATCCAGTCGGCTGCCCGCCTGTTCATCCTCGGCAGTCTTCACAACCACGCCTTGGCGCACAAACTCAATGGCCACCTCAGTTCCGCCATTCTGACCAGACAACTGCGCCAGAATCGTTTTGCCTTCCAGGGCCCGCGCCCGTCCTCTGCACTCACCCCAGCCACCCTGGAAGGTCTTTTATCCAACCTCCTGCAGAGGCTGAGCCATCTGCAGGAGGTGCGCACCGACTACCCGTGCGACTACATGGCCCGCTGCAAAGCCGGCTTCACCGACGCCCTGATCCAGGAACTGGAAGCCAGCGGCTACCACAGCCCGGCGTTTGATCGCCTCATTCAACTGAGGGACGCCTGGGACTGCGGCCAACTGGACTTACCCAACGTCACGGAGACCCAACCATGACCCACATACCGCCGAGAAAAGACCAGGTAGAAGACAAAGAGCGCCGTTTCTACGTGTGCGCCCCGTCCTCCATCTACTTGCAACTGCAGCAGGAAGCCATCCAGCGCGGCACCGACCTCTGGACCCTCGGAGGTTCCGTCCTGCGCGCCTGGTTAGAGGCCGGCTGCCCGAACTTTGGCAAACAGGCCAAACACCCTGAAAAGCCCTCGAGTCCGCCCCCGTCATCGTCACCACTCGCGCACGAAAAGGGGGGTGCTCAGTGAGCGCTGCAAGGCTGGCGCGCAGCGCCAGGGCCAAAGGCCCCCTGGCCTTGTGGCGGTCAGTGAGTGGCCCACAGTGCGCAGAAGGAGTGGTGAGGATGCCGGGGGAGGACGCCCGCCCCTTGATTCCGAACCATGAGCAAAGGCAGCAAGCGGAGCGCGCAGGGCACACCCGTGACCGAAGGCGACAGGGATCGTTACCCGTAAGGGTGGTCACCTTAGTGACCAGGAGCAACGCGAGTAGAGCCCGCCCCGAAGGGGTCGCAAAACCGAATCAACACCCTTCCTGATTCCTCAAAGGAAAACGGAAGACAAACAGCAAACCCAGAAACAGCAACACCCAAACGAAACCAAGAGGACAAACACCATGGAAAACCACCTGAACCTGATGGTCATCGGCGCCACCCGCTACGACATCGACGGCAACAAAGGCGGCTCCCTGTGGGCCTACGCTCCTGCAGAAGCCAACGACGAAAACCGCGTCGGTAATGAAGTGATGAAAATCGCCTGCGACTACAAGCACATCGACCAGCTGCGCAACCACGCAGACCGCCTGCCAGCGATGTTCACCGTCAAAGCCCAGATGAAAGCCGGGCAGGGCGGCAAAGTCACCTTCAAGGCCCTGGAGCTGAAGCCCCAGGACGTCACCAAAAAGCCAGCGGCCTGAGACCGTAACCCATGAAAAGAACGTTCACCTTTCTTCGCCAACACTGGGAATCGCTGCTCTTCCTGGCCGGGCTGATGATCTTCGCCTTCCTGGGCGGAATAGCCTACGCCACGTCCGAGATCGACAGCACCATTGCTGAGTACATCGAAGCCAATGGCTGCCCGGTGAAAGGGGAAGACTGGTGAACGTCATCACCTGCAACGGTGAATGGATCCAAGGCGCCCAGGGCATCCAATGCACGGGCACCTTACACAGCATTCCTTATCAGGACGTCGACGTCCTGTTTCAGGAATACCTGGCACCAGACCCCGCCATCATCGGAGTCGTGTCAGGAGTAGCCCTGACCTTATTCGTCATTGGAGTCAGTGCCGGAAGGGTCGTTCAAATCATGCGTAAATCGTGAGGTAACAACATGAACCAGGTAATCGAAATGGAAAAGCAAGACAACGGCAAGCAATGGGCGATGGCTCGTTCCCGCTTCGGTAAGAACGTGGCGAAAGTGGGCGTTGCGCTCTCTGCCGCCACCTCCTCCGTCGTAGCGTTCGCCGCCGACCACAGCGCCGCCATCGACGCTGCGAAAACCGACGGCCTGACCAACGCCGGCGCCGCGGTTGCCGCCGTGATCGCACTGGCCGCCGTGGTCATGGGTGTGGGCATCGTCCTGCGCCTGATGAGCCGGTAAATGCTCACCAGCGTCCTGATAGCCTGCCTCTGGGTAGGCTGTCTTGTGTCCGGTTACCGGACTGTTTAAGGGCCGGATTCCGGCCCTTACTCATTTGGTGCCCCATGAAACAAAACATCCACATCTGGTTCGCCTTACTTTTATTCGGCCTGCTCATCATCGGCCTGGTCGACAAAGCCCACGCTGGCTTTCCGCCGCTCCAGGAAGGCCAGATCGTCCACTGGTCAAAGACAGGCAGTAAAAACTGCACCTCTCAAAGCGGTTGTGGAGATTCCCCCGGTTCGCAGGTCGCCGAACAGGCCCAGGAGCGTATTCCTCAGTGCGAAATGCGCTATCCCGAAATGAACTGCACCGTTCAACAATTCAGCGACCCCAAAGAAGTCCGCTTTGTTGAACAGGGCATCACCTATTGGGTCTGGCGCGGCGGTGCCCGTGTCATTGCCAGCCCGTTGGAGCCCTGCGCGCATCAAACCCACGAAGGCGGCGTCCCTGATGGCGCTGAATGTGGCGTCTGTTCCGAAGGCTTTATTCCTGCCACCGGCGCCTACGACCCGGAAAGCGGTTCAGGCACACCCGCCCCCGCCCAATGCATGAGAAACCGCGAACCAGGCGAGTGCCAGTTAGAAGGCCTGTACGAAGTACAAACCGAACAGGGCGCCTATTGCGTCCCCGAATGCCAGGGCATCGGCGCCGACGGCTACTGCATCGATCAGGTGGAAGAAGACCCCGACCAGCCGGAGTGCGGCCCCGACCACCCCGACTTCAAAGGCGTCGCCGGCTACGGGGGTGAAGCCGTCCTCATCTGCGGTGATCCACAAAACAACTGCAAAGCCCTCGGTGATGGCTACACCTGGGGCGTCGTCGAGAAAAACGGCACCACCGTAGAGTCCTGCTTCCCCAACGCCTACAACCCGCCGCAATGCTCCGGAACCGATGTTCTCAAACGAGATCAATGGGGCGGCTTCGCCTGCCTGCCGCTCAGAAAACCCGGCGACAACGACCAACCCGGCGGCCCCAACGACCCCAACAACGGCGACAGTAACGGCGACGGCCAGGGTGACATCACCGGCATCACCGGCCAGCTCCAGGACATCAAAAAACTACTCGGCAGGGGCAACACCAACACCGACAACATCAACGAAACCCTCAAAGGCCTGGGCAACCAGATCAAAGACGGCACCAAAGCCATCACCGACGCCATCGGCAACATCCCCGGCGGCGGTGGTGGTGGAGGAAATGGAAGCGGCAGCGGTGACGGGGATGGAGATGGCGAAGACCCCGCCATCAACTGGAGCGGTGACCCCATCGACCTCAAGATCGGCGACGGCCTGGAAGAACTCAACGCCATCCAGGGCGAATACGAAAACCTCATCGCCAACATTCGCAGTGAAATGGCCTCGTCCTTCGGCTCCTTCACCGGAGGCGGGGGCCTGGAAGACAACAACGTCACCCTCTACGGCGAAACCTTCAACGCCGGATTATCCAAGTTCGGAGCCCACCTCTCCATCGTCGGCTCCATCATCCTCTTCGCCGCCGCCTTCATCGGGCTCGGCATCGTCATGGGAGCCAAAGACTGATGGAATTCATCGCCACCTTCTTCGACTCAATCTGGGCCTTCCTGGAAAGCATCCCCGCCTTCCTGGACGACGCCCTGGTCAAACTCTCCGCCTGGTACGTCATCTGGGTGACCAAAGCCAAAATCTACTTCGTCGGCTTTGCCTGGCAGGTTGCCCAGGAAGTCCTTAACCAGCTCAACATCTCCGGCACCATCAACCAGTACTGGGGCGGCATCGACTCCACCGTCATGGGGGCGCTGACCTACTTCCGCATCCCTGACGCGCTCAACATCATCCTCAACTCCTACCTCACCCGCTACGTCATGGGAGTGCTGAAATGACCATCAACATTCACCACGGCCCGCCCGGCTCGTACAAATCCGCCGGCGTCGTCCAGCGCTATGTCATCCCCGCCTTAACCGGCGAAGACAGCGACTACCCCGATGGCCGCTGCGTCGTCACCAACATCCGGGGCCTGGACTCCATCGAACGGGTGGAAGAAGCCTTTGGCGTCACCTGCGGCCCGGAATCGAGAATCATCAACCTCGAAACCGAAACCCGGGACGCCCTCGAATACGCCGCAAGGTGGTTCCACTGGGCCCCGATCGGCGCGTTGATCGTCCTTGATGAAGCCCAGGCGGTGTACCCCGCCGCCCGACGGGACTTCAAGATCGAACACCTGGACTACCCCGGCGGCAAAGAAGCCGCCCAACGCGACAACCGCCCGGCGGACGTCCTCCTGGCCTTCGACATGCACCGGCACTACAACTGGGATTTGTTCCTGTGCACCCCGAACATCGCCAAGATCCACAAAGAAATCCGCCAGAGTGCCCAGCAGGCATTCCGGCACTGGCAAATGGGGCACATCGTGCCCTGGAAGAAAAACAAATGGAGGGAACTGGAACATGACCCTGAAAACAGCGGAAAAGCTGCCTCCCATAGCATCGGTGTCCCAAAAGAGTACAAGGTCGACCTCCGCGTCTTCGAATGCTACCAGTCGACCAAAACCGGCAAGGCCAAAGGGGTGGTCGGGGGCCATTCAATGCTTGCGGATCGAAAGCTACAGATGGTCGCTCTTATTATCGTCTGCAGCCTTGGTTGGCTTGGCTACTCTGCGAAAAACATCATCGAGCGTGAAAAAGCGCGTTTTGCCGATGATCCGGTGGCTGTGCCGCAAGCTCCTGAAACTGACCGTGGCACTCACCCTGATGGTCCTGATGGGAGCCGCGTTCCGACTGATCGCCCGCCTGAGCGTGCTCTGAACCCAAACCAGAACAACAATCAGCAGAACAACCGACAACTCAACGCCCCGAAATCACGCCGCCACCAGGAACACCCATTCCAGGACGTCGAACTACGCATCGCCGGCAGCGTTAACCGCCTCTACCTGTTCCATGGCCACGACACCCAGGGCGAGTTTGCGCTTACCCAGCGTGACCTGGCGGGCTTCGGCTACAGAGTCCTCTACATCCGCACCTGTCACGGCCAGCTGTGGTGGGAAGGGGAGCCCGTCCAGGACCTGTACTGCCAACGCATCCGAAGTGAACAACCCGACCCGCGACCGACGTTTGAACCGACCGTGTTCCCGCCCCTGATCACCAAGGCCGAAAACCCGGCAGCGGCGGAGCGCTAGCGACGATGCGCGAGGAGCAAGCGCGAAGGCGCTGCCGGGGCGAAGCCCCAGAGACGTCCCTGTAACACGTCTCATAGAAAACAACGCCAGTTGATTTTCCACCACAGACAACCACAGAAGGCCACAGATGAAAATCAAAGACTTTGAACGCATGGACATCCGAACCGGCGAAATCGGAAAAGGGGATCTGTTCGTTGGCCCGGAAGGTCAGCAAGTGAACCTGCAGAACGTCAACGTCCTCTGGACCGGAGTCGATACCGTCCGCCAACTGTTCGAAGGCCGACTGAAACCCGAACCCCTGGCCCAGATCGTGGATGCCTACAACGAAAGCTATGACGCCACCATCCAATTCAACGGTGTAGACTTCAAAGTCCAGTCCGGTAGACGCGGAGGCTTCAAGTACATCCTGCAGAATCGGGAATACGGCCTCACCATCCTGATACAGAACTTCTACGCCGAAGCCGACTCCCAGGGCACACACGTCAAAATCGAAACCTCCCCCCGATGGCTGTACGAACGTTCCAGCCAGGAAATCCACGACGAACTCGCCGAGTGGGGCATGTTCTTCCTGAAAGGCATCCGGCCTGTCGGTATCGCATTACACCTGGCGGTCGACTTCCAGGGCTGGGAACCGCCCCAGGACTTCGCCCAACACTTCGTGACAAGGGCTAAAACCATCACCGTCCACAACGGCCTGAGTGACCTGGTATTCAAAGGCCTGGACGGCGCTACCATCAACGGACGAGGCGAAACCTACACCTTTGGCAAAGCCAATAGCCTGCAGGTGTGCCTGTACGACAAATCCAAGGAAATCGACGTCAGCGACAAACGCGCCTTCATGGAAAGCATCTGGGAATGCGCGGTCAACGAAGAGACCTTCCCCGACACCTGCTACGACCCTGACAAACCCGTGTGGCGTCTCGAAATCCGCTTCCATCACCGCATCGTCAACGAGATCTCCCAGGGCACCAGCGGCATGAAACCCATTTACACCTTCATGGACGCCGTACCGCACCTGACCGGCCTCTGGCAGTACGCACTGAAATCCAACCGCTACGAGGTCAAGCGCGAGTGGTGCCATCCCATCTGGACAAAGCTCCGCGATGATATTGGCTTCGGCTACAGCGCCCCGGATCTGCTCTACAAACGCGCAAAAAAGGAACCCGGTTGCGGCAACGAAAAGAACGTATCTCTCGCCTTCGGCAATCTCCTGAGCATCTATGCACGCAACCGATTCAACGCCAGACAAGCCTGGGATTGCCTCAAGAAATCCGGACTCTGGGAAGACTTGTGTAACTACTACCGAAGGCGGGAGATCTACGAAAACGAGCTGTTCCAGCTCGTCCAGGACGGACTCACCAAGCGACGACTGTTAACCAAGGTGGCGGCATGATCAAAAAGTTACCATCGGGACGATGGCAGGTAGACATCCAGCCAGGTGGAAGAGGGCAGAAGCGTGTCCGGAAATCCTTTGATACCAAGGGTGAAGCCCTTCGCTTTGAACGATGGGTAATTGCCAGGCAAGAGGCCGGCGAAGACTGGAACCCGAAACAGGACAAGCGAACACTCACAGACCTGGTAAAGCTCTGGTACGTGCACCACGGCCACGCGCTAAAAGACGGAGAATCCAGAAAGAGAAAGCTCAACGCCTTGGCTGAACGCCTGGGTAATCCCAGAGCATCACACTTCACCTCTGGAGACTTTGCGGCATATCGCCTGGTGAGATTGGAAGAGGGGTTATCCGCGAACACGCTCAACCATGAACAGGCGTACCTCACAGCGGTATTCAACGAACTCAATCGCCAGGGCCACTGGAAAGGTGAAAACCCACTGGGCAAGCTGCGAAAGCTCAAGATCGACGAGACTGAACTGGCATTCCTGGACCAGGAACAAATAAACCGGCTCCTGGAAGAATGCAAAGCATCCAGCAACCCATCCCTGTATCACGTGACCAGGTTAGCACTGGCGACCGGCGCCAGGTGGTCAGAAGCGGAAAAGATAAAGCCGTCTGCCTTCACCCCGTACCGCGTAACCTACACGGCCACGAAAAGCGGGAAGAATCGTTCAGTACCGATGGAAAAGAAGTTGTACGAGGAAATCACCGAAAACCTGCCATTCCAGTCCTGCTACAGCGCATTCCGGGAAGCCATCGAAAGGGCAGGCATCAAACTGCCGAAAGGGCAGCTAACCCACATCTGCCGCCACACCTTCGCCAGTCACTTCATCATGAACGGTGGACACATACTGACACTGCAGAAAGTCCTGGGGCATTCAGATCTAAAGCTAACAATGAGGTATGCTCATCTAGCTCCAGATTTTCTATCTGAGGTTAGGATTAAGGGGCCGATCATTTCATTTTGCTGATATGAAGATTGAGATGGATGCTATAACAGGTTTTATTCTTGGCTTATTTTTTTGGGGATTTTTCGAGGGATCTTTTCTCATCTTTTGGGCATTGATTTACGAGCTGGGGAAGTATCGTTCTGAAGGAAAAAACGTCCTATCTGTCTTCCTTGATAGATTGGATATCGTCGTAGGTCTCGTATTTTTTCCTATGTTGTCGGTGTTTGTTTTGGGCGTGGTTTTAGAACGATCAGATAACTTTTTATTGTCTGCTGTTGGCTTGGTTGTGGCAGCCTTGGTTTACAGACCATTTTCAAGGTCGCGTTGACGTTTGGTAGACACGTAAGGAATAGGAGAAGGGAGAGAGTGCGGTAAGTGCTTGAAATATGGTGGGCCCAGCTGGACTCGAACCAGCGACCAAGGGATTATGAGTCCCCTGCTCTAACCAACTGAGCTATAGGCCCGGAAAAGAAAACGGGCGCCATTATACCCACGAGGGGTGGCGCCCGCTACTGTCTTGGGGATTAACCGTTGCCCTGGTCGTCAATGAAGCCGCGCAGGTGATCGGAGCGGGAAGGGTGCCGCAGTTTGCGCAGGGCCTTGGCTTCGATCTGACGGATACGCTCCCGCGTAACGTCGAACTGCTTGCCGACTTCTTCCAGAGTGTGGTCGGTGTTCATCTCGATACCAAAGCGCATGCGCAGTACTTTGGATTCCCGAGCGGTCAGGCCGGCCAGCACGGAGCGGGTGGCTTCGCGCAGGCCTTCAGCGGTGGCAGAATCCACTGGCGACAGAGCCTGGATATCTTCGATGAAATCGCCCAGATGGCTGTCTTCGTCGTCACCAATGGGTGTTTCCATGGAGATCGGCTCCTTGGCGATCTTCAGCACCTTGCGGATCTTGTCTTCCGGCATATCCATGCGCTCGCCCAGCTCCTCGGGTGTGGGCTCGCGGCCCATCTCCTGCAGCATCTGGCGGGAGATGCGGTTGAGCTTGTTGATCGTCTCGATCATGTGCACCGGAATCCGGATCGTGCGGGCCTGATCCGCGATGGAGCGGGTGATGGCCTGGCGAATCCACCAGGTAGCGTAGGTGGAGAACTTGTAGCCACGACGGTACTCGAACTTGTCCACCGCCTTCATCAGGCCAATGTTGCCTTCCTGGATCAGATCGAGGAACTGCAGGCCGCGGTTGGTGTATTTCTTGGCGATGGAAATAACCAGACGCAGGTTGGCCTCAACCATTTCCTTTTTGGCGCGGCGGGCTTTCGCCTCACCGATAGACACCCGGCGGTTGATTTCCTTGATGTCGGCCACGTCCAGGTCTACTTCGGTCTGAACGTTCTGGATGCGCTTCTGCAGGCGAACGATTTCGTCCACACGCTCACCGATCGCGGCCGCATAGGGCTTTTTGGTGGCGGCAATTTCGCCGGCCCACTCAAGATCAGTTTCGTTGCCCGGGAACCATTTGATGAAGTCTTTGCGCGGCATTTTGCAGTCGCGTACACAGATCTGCATGATGGCGCGCTCATTCTCGCGGACCAGGTCGTTGGTTGAACGAACGACGTTCACCAGTTCGTCAAACGCCTTGTTGGCCAGCTTGAACGGGGCGAAAACCTGGCCCAGTTCGTTCAGGGCTTCCTGGGTTTTCTTGTGCCCGCGGCCGTGTTTGGCCAAGGCCTTCTCGGCAGCGTCCAGCTTCTCTTTCAGCAGCTCGAAGCGCAGCCGGGTTTCTTCCGGATCTGGCCCGTTGTCGTTGTCGTCTTCGCTGGAGGTGTCGTCATCGTCGTCATCGCTGCTGGCATCGCTGTCATCAGCAGAGGTGTCTTCGGTGCTGGTGTCTTCACCCATGAACGGCTCGGCGTCGTCCGGGTCGAGGAAGCCGGTCACGATGTCGCTGATGCGACCTTCATTCTCGATGATGCGGTCGTAGGCCTGAATCACGGTGCCGGCGGTGCCCGGGAAATGTGCTACAGCGGCCATGACATCGCGAATGCCTTCCTCGATGCGCTTGGCGATGACAATTTCGCCTTCGCGGGTCAGCAGCTCAACAGTGCCCATCTCGCGCATGTACATGCGCACCGGATCTGTGGTGCGGCCAGCGTCGGTCTCAACGGCAGCAAGAGCAGCAGCGGCTTCGGCGGCAGCAGCTTCGTCGGCAGTGGAGTCACCTTCGGTCATCAGCAGGGTATCCGCGTCTGGTGTCTCTTCGCACACCTGGATACCCATGTCGTTGATCATCCGGATAATGTCTTCAACCTGATCCGGATCTGCGATATCTTCCGGGAGGTGATCGTTTACCTCGGCGTAAGTCAGGTAACCTTGTTCCTTGCCTCGTGCGATGAGGTCTTTCAAACGTGATTTCTGCGAATTGCCTGACATAGACACCCTGTGAACTCGCTTTTAAAAAGGAAAAAAGTTAAACAGCCATTATAGCTGTCGCTCGGTTGCGCTGCCACCGAATGGTTAGATGGTGATCAGGGCAACAGGTTTCAAGTGCTCAGCTTTCAGCCTTCGGATTTAACGTACCGGCGCTGAGCGTTCGCAGCTCCTCCCGTTCTTCCGGGGAAAGCTGTGCCAGGTTCCGGAGCAGGGTTGCCAGCCTCTGCTGACGCGCGGCCTCTTCATTCGGGCTTAACAGCTCTCTGGCAGCCGCCAGTGTGCTTTCCCGGGCCGGTATGTGCTCCAGTTCGTCAAACAGGTTGTAAAACCTGTCCCTGGCCTGTTTGTTCGTGGCTAGCCCCGCGACCAGTGTCTTGCGGGTCTGAATTTTTTCTTCCAGTAACCAGCGGGCAAAACGCCCCGCGCGTTCAAGCTGCCGGGTGCTGTCTGCCAGAGCTTTCACTTCGGTTGCCAGTTCCGGTGCTTCCAGCAAGGCCAGGCACAAGGTGCTGTCTTTGCTGAGTTTTACGTCAATCCGCTCTTCCGTGGGCCGGCTCTGGCCTTCACCGCGCCAGCCCCGTGCCTTGGTATTCTGGCCCTGCTGGCGGTTCTGCCACTGGTTGCGGCCGCCGCAAAGGCGCAGCATTTCGTGCCACATGGCGTCCCGCAACGTGCTGCGGGGCATCTTGTTCAGCAAGGGCTCAACTCGTGCCCGAAGTTCGCCTCGGTGTTCGGGCAACTGCAGATCAAGGCCCTCGCTCTGGCGATCAAACAGATAGCGTGAGAAGGGTGTGGCGCCCTCAATACGCTTCTGAAATGCGTCCGGCCCTTCTTTGCGCACCAGTGTGTCCGGATCTTCGCCTTCTGGCAGCATGAGGAACTGCAGGTGCAGCCCGTCTGCCATCAGTTCCAGGGCGTTCTCCATGGCCCTGTCTGCTGCCCGAAAACCTGCCTGGTCGCCGTCAAAACAGAACACGATATGCCGAACGTGCCGAAGCAGTGCGGTCAGGCTGTCCTGGTTGGTGGCCGTCCCCAGAGTCGCCACCGCGTAATGGATGCCGTGCTGGGCCAGCGCAATCACATCCATATAGCCTTCGACCACCAGCAACTTGTCCAGTTGTCGAATGGCTTGCCGGGCCTCGAACAGGCCGTAGATTTCCCGGCTCTTGTGGAAAACGTCCGATTCCGGCGAGTTAATGTACTTGGCCTTGTCGTCGCCCAGCGTGCGCCCGCCGAAGGCGATGGTTTTGCCTCGGGTGTTCCGGATGGGAAACATAACCCGGTTGCGGAACAGATCCCTGGGGCGGCCGTACTGGTCCGACACCGTGCGGGTCTCAATCAGTGGTGCTTTAAGATCCTTCGGGGCGGCGTCGTAAAGTGCCGTGCCGGTGCCCGGTGCAAAACCAATCTGATACTGCTGGATAATGCTTTCATCCAGTCCCCGCTGCTTCAGGTAGTCCCGGGCATAACCGCCTTGCTGACTGGTCAGTGCTGAGTGATAGAACCGGTTGGCAAACTCCAGGGCGTCGGTCAGTGTCCGCGCCTGTTGCATTTCCTGTTTGGCTGCTCGGTCGTACGGCACTTCCAGCCCGGCACGCTTGGCCAGTTCTTCTACCGCTTCGGTAAAACCCAGGCCCTCAAATTCGCGAACAAAGCTGATGGCGTCGCCATGGGCTCCACAGCCAAAGCAGTGATAGAAGCCTTTGTCCGGTCGAACGTTAAATGATGGCGTCTTCTCGTCGTGAAACGGGCAGCAGGCCTTGTAGTTGGCTCCGGCTTTTTTCAGCGTGATGCGCGAACCGATCAGCTCCGCCAGATCAATGCGATCCAGCAGGTCTTCAACAAAGCGTTGAGGGATCAATCCGCTCATGGTGGCTCCACTTCAGCCGGGGTGCCCGGTGCGAAGGCATTTTCGCCATAGCCAAAAATGCCGCCGAAGCCAGGCCTCGGCGGCATTTTCAGCTTGCCGGGTGGGGCGAAACGCCGTTCCGGCAATCAGTTGTGCAGTCGATGCGCGCCTGAACTCAGTACAGACGCTCGAACTTGCGCTGTTCCCGCTGAAGCTTCTTGAGATGACGCTTAACGGCAGCAGCTGCTTTACGCTTACGAACAGCGGTCGGCTTCTCGTAGTGCTCACGACGACGTACTTCAGACAGTACACCGGCCTTCTCGCAGGAACGCTTGAAGCGACGCAGTGCTACGTCAAACGGCTCATTCTCTTTCACTTTAACAGCTGGCATTCGAAAATCACCTACCTGATAGATTCGGTTTCAATTTGTTCCGTCGGCCAGTGCCGTACGGGCTCGATCCCTGGTCAGATTGGCTAAAACTCGACCAGTGCTAATTTAGGGCGGCAATGATAGCCGCTGGGCTGGCCAAGGTCAATCACTGTTCAACGAAACTGCCGGAAGCTTTCGGGTTTCTGCTAAAATGCCGCCCACGTACCCGACACCCCTTGGATGTAGTGCCCATTATGCTGATTCTTGGTATTGAAACCTCCTGCGATGAGACCGGTGTAGCCCTGTTTGACGCTCAGCGGGGACTGCTGGCCCATGCCCTTTACAGTCAAATCGGTATGCACGCCGATTATGGCGGCGTGGTGCCTGAGCTGGCCTCCCGGGATCATGTCCGCAAGCTGCTTCCTTTATGCGATGAGGTACTGGCTCAAGCCGGTAAAGCCCGTTCCGATATCGAAGGTATCGCCTATACCGCCGGGCCGGGGTTAGTGGGTGCCCTGATGGTGGGCGGCTCGGTGGCGCATGCCTTGGGCTTTGCACTGGGGATTCCGGTGTTGGGAGTGCATCACATGGAAGGTCACCTGCTGGCGCCCATGCTGGAGGACAATCCGCCGGCGTTCCCGTTTGTCGCGCTGCTGGTGTCCGGTGGCCATACCCAGTTAGTGCGGGTGGATGGCATTGGTGAGTACCAGATGCTGGGTGAATCGGTGGATGATGCCGCCGGCGAGGCGTTCGATAAAACTGCGAAAATGCTGGGGCTGGATTATCCGGGTGGCCCCCGGGTAGCTGCCCTTGCGGAAAAGGGTCGAGAGGGGCAGTACCGTTTTCCCCGCCCGATGACCGATCGTCCCGGCCTGGATTTTTCCTTCAGCGGCCTGAAAACCTTCACCCTGAACACCGTGAACGACGCAAAAGATAAAGGTACGCTGGATGAGCAGGTAAAAGCAGACATTGCTCTGGCGTTCGAAGCTGCAGTAGTTGATACCCTGGTCATCAAATGTCGCAGAGCCCTGGAGCAAACCGAATGTAAGCGGCTGGTCATTGCCGGCGGGGTCAGCGCCAACAAGCGATTGCGGGCGGCACTGGAGGCCATGGCAGAAAAGCTGCGTGGTTCCGTGTTCTACGCTCGTCCGGAGTTCTGCACCGACAACGGTGCCATGATTGCCTATGCCGGTGCGCAGCGGCTAAAGGCCGGTCAGCAGGATGGCGAGCGGATTGTGGCGGTACCCCGGTGGCCGATGAATACCCTGCCGCCGGTGGCGGAACCTCGTCACAACGGCCTTGTGGACTAGCCGGGCGGGAACTTAGAGCCCGGTTTCCCGCCCCTGGGCCAGGCGAATCAGGTTGTTGCGGTGACGCACCACAATCAGCAGGGTCAGCAGTCCGAACAGGGGCAGGGTTTCCGGTTCCAGCAGGGCGCTGATGAGCGGGCCGCTGGTGATTGCCACCAGAGAGGCCACGGCTGAAATGCGCCAGCGCCACATTACGCCCAGCCACAAGCCTGCCATGATGGCGGTGGTGAGCGGCGCCAGTGCCAACCCTGCCCCGAGGGCCGTGGCAACACCTTTGCCCCCTTTGAACCGATAGAATGCCGGGATCATGTGTCCGGTCACCGCGCACAGGGCAATCATGGCCTGCACCAGAATGGACATGCCAAGGCTTTGACCGAGCCAGACGGGCAACCAGCCCTTGAACGCATCCAGCACCAGGGTTGCCAGCGCGGGTTGCCAGCCACCTGCCCGGTACACATTGGTGGCTCCGGGGTTGCCGGAACCCAGGGCGCGAGGATCTGGCAGTTTCCAGAGGCGGCACACTGGTATCGCGAACAGCACGGAACCCGCCAGATAAGCGCTGGCGCAAAGCAAGACAATCGCAACGGGTTGGCTAAAGACGTCCATGGCGTAACCGCTGTACAGAGACTGGGCCCTGTGTTCTGTGAGAAAATGCCGCCCGCATCAAGGCAGGCTGGTTGTCCGTCACAGTATCGTCTGCCTGTGTAATATTCAATCAGCCATCAGTGGAAGGCTCGGGAGACCGGTTTGGCAAATGGCAAATGGGACACAGTCCTGATCGAAGGACTGGCGGTGGAAACCGTGATCGGGGTGTACGATTGGGAACGTGAAGTCACACAGCGGCTACTGGTGGATCTGGAACTGGCGTGGGATAACTCGGTGCCCGGCGCCAGTGACGATGTTGCCGATGCACTTGATTACGCCGCCGTTAGCGAGCGGGTCAGTCAGTGCCTGCAAACGCTGCAGCCGGAGTTGCTGGAGCGGGCCGCAGAGGAAGTTGCCCGTTTGCTGCAGAGCGAGTTTGGCGTGCGTTGGCTGAGGCTGACGTTGAGCAAGCCCGGTGCTGTGCCGGCCGCACGCTCGGTGGGCGTGAGAATTGAGCGGGGGGCACGGGCATGAAACGTGTATACATCAGTATCGGCAGTAATATTGAACGCTATCGCCATGTCAGCGCGGCGCTGGATGCTCTGGCCGGTTGGTTTGGAGAATTGGCCATTTCTCCGGTTTACGAGAGCGAATCGGTCGGCTTCGATGGCTCGGATTTTCTGAACCTGGTGGTGGGTGTGGATACCGATATGTCGGTAGGAGAGCTTTCCCGGCGCTTCAAAAAACTCGAGGCAGACAACGGCCGCAAAGCTTCGGCGCCCAAGTTCAGTCCAAGGACTCTGGATCTGGATATTCTCACCTGGGGCGATGCGACCGGCACCCTTGATGGGGTTGAACTGCCCCGGGCTGAAATCCTAAAAAACGCATTTGTCCTGAGGCCGCTGGCCGATATTGCTCCGGACGAATTGCACCCCGTGTGCGGAGAGAGCTATCGCAGCCTCTGGCAGTCTTACCAGAAGGACCAGAAGCTCTGGCCCGTCGATTTCACCTGGCAGGGGCGTCAGATCTCAAGTTCCGGAGCGGTCGCGGAATAACCGGATCAGGTTGTCGGTGGCGCTGTCTCCAGCGCTGCCATCTTCACTCTCGCCCAGCAGTTTCGGAAGAATTTCGTTGCCAATCTGTTTGCCCAGCTCCACGCCCCATTGATCAAAGCAATCAATATCCCAGATCACGCTCTGCACGAAGGTGCGGTGTTCATAAAGTGCAATCAGTGCCCCCAGGGTGTGCGGAGTCAGGCGTTCCATCAGCAGGATGTTGCAGGGCCGGTTACCGGGAATGGCCTTGTGTGGGGCCAGCTGGCGGGCGGCATCACCATCAAGACCGCCGGCCAGCAGTTCCTGTTCGGCCTCTGCTTCCGTCTTTCCGGCCATCATGGCCCGTGCCTGAGACAGACAATTGGCAAACAGAGCAGCATGGTGGCTGGCCACCGGATTGTGGGACCTCAGGGGAATGATGAAGTCGGCAGGAATCAGCCGGGTACCCTGATGAATCAGTTGGTGATATGCGTGCTGGCCGTTAGCTCCCACGCCGCCCCAGAGCACGGGCCCGGTAGGGTAATCCACGCTGATGCCATTCTGGGTTACGCGCTTGCCGTTACTCTCCATATCCAGCTGCTGAAGGTGCTCCGGCAGGTATTTCAGGTATTCGTCATAAGGCAGTACCGCATGGCTCTCGGCGCCCCAGAAATTGTTGTACCACACGCTGAGCATGGCCATGATGACCGGCAGGTTCTCCCGCTCGGGCGCTTCCCTGAAATGGGAGTCCATGGCATGTGCACCGGCGAGTAGCTCCCGGAATGCCGCCATGCCAAGCGTTAACGCAATCGGCAGGCCGATGGCGGACCAGAGGGAATAACGACCACCTACCCAATCCCACATGGGAAAGGTGTTGGCGGGTTCGATGCCGAACCGGGCCGCTTCTTCGACGTTGGCCGTGACTGCCATGAAATGCTGGGAGACCGAGGCTGCGTTGCCACCATTATCGAGAAACCATTGCCGGGCGAGCAGGCTGTTCTCCAGGGTTTCCTGGGTACGGAAGGATTTTGACTGCACCAGAAACAGCGTGGTGTCCGGATTCAGGCATGCCAGGGTTTCGGTAATGTCGGTGCCATCGATGTTGGCGACAAAGTGACAGTTAATGGAGCCCTGCCAGTACGGGCGTAGCGCCTCGACGGCCAGCTTCGGCCCGAGAAACGAGCCTCCGATGCCAATACTGACAACGTCGGTAAAACGGGCGCCGGAGTGGCCGGTGCGTTCACCACTGTGAATGCTTTCAACCAGCGCTTCCATCTTCCCCAGTGTGCGATGGATTTCGGGAATGACGTTGTCGCCGTTCACCCGAACCTCGCCCTGTTCACCCTCACGAAGGGCGGTGTGCAGGGCGGGGCGTTGTTCCGTGAGGTTCACCAGACCGCCCCGGAACAAGGCCGTACGACGTTCCTCCAGACCACAGGCCCGGGCCAGGTTGAGCAGAGCCTCCAGCACGTCGTCCGTCAGCCGGTTGCGGGAGAAATCCAGCGACAGGCCTGCACCCTCTACCAGGTAACGCTGGGCACGGCCCGGATCCTGCTGAAACAGCTCCCGCATGGGTAGGTGTTCGAGCCGGGCTTTGGCGTCGTTGAGAGCTTGCCATTCTGCTCGGCTGGTGAGCGCAGGGTGTTTCTCAGGCATCAGGGGGTCCCTTCCGTTGTCTGGGGGTGAGGCTCCATAGTGAGGTTTCAGCGCGTGATCGAGAGGTTATCAATCAAACGGGTGGTACCCAGGAACGCTGCGACCAGTAGTGTGAGCTCGCGGTCATCCTTGCTGGCGGGCTTCAGGGTCAGGCTGTTGACGATGTTGAAGTAGTCCGGCCTGAGCCCTGCCTCAGACAGTGCATCGCGTGCCTCCTGCTCGAGGATGCTGTAGTCGGTGCGTCCCTGTGCCAACTGGTCAGCGGTATGACGGAGTGTTCGGAACACCACCGGAGCGATGTCCCGCTCCTGCTCGGACAGATAGCCGTTACGGGAGCTCTTCGCCAGGCCATCGTCTTCCCGCACCGTCGGCGCGCCAATCACTTCCACCGGAATCATCAGATCCCGGGCAAGTTTGCGTATCACCGCCAACTGCTGAAAATCCTTTTCGCCAAACACGGCAATGTCGGGCTGGACCATGTTGAACAACATGGTAACCACGGTGGCCACGCCTTCAAAGTGGCCCGGCCGGCTGGCGCCACAGTGGCCCTCGCTGACTTCGGGAACCACCACCTTGGTCTGATTGGCGAGCCCTTCCGGGTAGATCTCTTCAACGCCCGGGGCAAAGACCAGAGTATTGCCCGCTGCCGCCAGCTTTTCCTGGTCTTCAACCAGGGTTCGCGGGTAGGTGTCCAGGTCTTCATTGGCGCCGAACTGCATCGGGTTCACGAAAATACTGGTGACGACGATATCGGAGGCCTCGGCCGCCTTGCGCACCAGCGAGATATGGCCCTCGTGCAGGTTGCCCATGGTGGGTACCAGGCCGATGGTCTTGCCCTGCTGGCGATAGCCCCGCAGAATCGTGCGCAGTTCTTTGAGTGAGTGTACGGTTCTCATGCCTTGAACGTATGCTCCTCGGCTGGGAAAGTGCGTGCTTTGACGGCTTGGGCATAAGCCGCAATGGCTTCCGGGATGGAGTCGGTCTCGGCGAGGAAGTTCTTCACGAAACGGGGTTTGCGGCCGGTGGTGACGCCCAGCATGTCGTGCAGTACCAGTACCTGGCCATCGGTATCCGAGCCTGCTCCGATGCCGATGACCGGCGCCTTCACGGCCTGGGTGATACGAGCGGCGAGCGGGGCCGGTACACACTCCAGAAGGATGAGATCGGCGCCGGCGGCTTCCAGTTCGCAAGCATGCTCAATCATGGCCTCGGCGGCCTTCTCATCACGTCCCTGTACCTTGTAGCCGCCGAACTTGTTGACGAACTGTGGCGTCAGGCCCAGGTGGGCACAAACAGGCACACCACGTTCACTCAGGGCTTCGATGGTGTCCTTCATCCAGTCGGTGCCTTCCAGCTTGACCATGTGGGCGCCGGCGCGCATCAGCTCCGCAGCATTGTCCAGTGCATCGGCAACGGTACCGTAGGACATGAACGGCATATCGGCCATGATCAGGGCGCCTTTGTTACCGCGGGCGACACAGCTGGTGTGATACACCATCTGATCCATGGTGACCGGGAGCGTACTGTCGTGGCCTTGCAGCACCATACCAAGAGAGTCGCCAATCAGGATGACATCAACGCCAGCCTCGCTGACAACCTGAGCAAAGGTTGCATCATAGGAGGTCAGTGCAGAGAAGGCTTCGCCTTTTTGCTTGTATTCCCGCAGGGTATTGATGGTAACTGCCATAGAATCCTTGCCTTTTGGGTGGATGGGCCAGTTTTGGACCGGGGTCGACCGGTGCTCAGAGCGTTAATGTAAATCCCGGGTATATCAGACACAAGAGTAGCATGGTCTTCCTCACCTGGATGCCATAAGGAACCTGGTCAGGGGTGCGCCTGGGCTGGCAGCTTGCGCAGCTGGTTGTCCGGGCAATCTCGGCGCAGTTCCGCAACGGTGGTGCCGTCCGGCAGTGCCAGTTCCGGGGCCAGGTCCAGCAGGGGTTGCAGGACGAAATCACGGTTGGCCAGTTCCGCGTGGGGAACGGTCAGGCGCGCGTCGTTGAGGGTTGTCTGACCAAACAGCAGCAGATCCAGATCCAGGGTGCGTGGTCCCCAGTGCCTCAGCCGCTCACGGCCGTGGGCCTGTTCAATAGCTTGCAGGCAATCCAGCAGTTCGTGGGCAGAAAGATCGGTACGCAGATGAACGGCACCGTTCACGAAATCTGGTTGATCCTGCGGGCCGACGGGGCGGCTGGCATAGAACGGAGATTGCGCGACCAGTGTGGATTTGGGTAAGCCCGCGAGTTCCGACACGGCTCTTGCCAGTTGGGCTGCAGGCTGTTCCAGATTGCTGCCCAGCCCAATATAGGCATCGACTGTCATGGCTGGGGCGGTTTTCTTGCAGGTTTGCGCTTGCGACGGCGCTTTTTCGGACCACCGGAGCCCAGCTCGGAAAGCATTTTTTCCTGCGCACGCTCATCCGCCTGCTGGAATTCCGTCCACCATTGCCCGAGGCCCGGCTCAATTTCGCCCGCGGCTTCCCGCACCAGCAGAAAATCGTAGGCCGCCCGGAAGCGCGGATGGGTCATGGTACCGAACGCACGTTTGCCCTGGCGACGGGGTAGCCGCATCTGCAGTTCCCAGATTTCTTTCATGGGGCCCGAGAAACGTTTCGGTATTGCGGTTGCCTGCACCTGGCGCCCGATTACCTTGCCGATGGCGCCGTGCAGCGCGGGCTGAACCGGATCGCCATTGTCCTGGCGCCTGCGCCATTCCACCTGCAGAGCCGGCCAGAGCATGGCCGCAAACAGGAAATACGGGGTCACTGATTTGCCCTGGGCAATCCGGGCATCGGTGTTGCGAAGGGCTTGCAGTATCAGTTCATCGGGTTCGCCGGCATCCAGTGCCCGGGCGGTCTCCGGGAACAGTGGGGCCAGCAGCCCATAATCCTGAAGCAGGCGATAGGTTGCCTCGCCGTGGCCGGCGGAGAACAGTTTGAGGACTTCATCGAACAGCCGGGCCGGAGGGATGTGCGCCAAGAGCGGGGCCAGCTCCCGAATGGGGGCCTCTGTTTCCGGTTCAATCTCGAAATCGAGTTTGGCCGCAAAACGAATGGCGCGCAGCATTCTCACGGGATCTTCCCGATAGCGGGTTTCCGGGTCGCCAATCAGGCGGATCTGACGGTTTTTCAGATCCTGCACGCCGTTGGCAAAGTCGATAATGGAGAAATCCCGGATGCAGTAATACAACGCATTGATGGTGAAGTCGCGCCGCAGTGCGTCTTCTTCCTGATTGCCATAGACATTATCCCGCAGTAACAGACCATGTTCACTGGTCTTGTGCTCGTCGTCGGCCAGGTCGTCATCGGTATCCCGGGCATTACCACGAAAGGTGGTTACTTCGATGATTTCCCGCCCAAACACCACGTGCACAATGCGAAAGCGGCGACCAATCAGGCGGGAGTTCCGGAACAGGTCGTGAACTTCTTCGGGTGTTGCGTTGGTGGCTATGTCGAAGTCTTTGGGTTGTCCGCCAAGGAGAATGTCGCGAACGCCACCGCCCACCAGATAGGCCTCGTAGCCGGACTTGTTCAGACGGTGCAGTACTTTCTTGGCCGGTTCACTGATCATGGAGCGGGAGACGTTGTGCTGATCCCGCGGGATCTCCTGCCGCTGGTAGTGGCGGGCTTTCTTCTTCCCGTTGCCGGGAATGAAGGAGCGTAGTTTTTCAACAAGTCGTTTAGGCATGGAATTCCGTGTTTGCGAAGCGCAAAAACGGGGATTTTAACGGTTTGCGCAGGAATTGCACATGTTTGACGGAAATGCCAGTGAATAAAGTGGTCATGGAGGCCTGTTGAGGGAAGGCTGTTTTTGGCAGTCCGGAAAATCAAAAGGCGGATCCGTTTTCACGAATCCGCCCTGAAAGCGTTGACGATCTGCATTGTTTTTGTTGTTGCCGGGATTCTTTTTGATTCTTTTACCCCACTGTGTTGTCCCCAAGATAAGGACCTTAAGCAATGCAAACGGAAAGCTTTGAATACATAGAGCGGCCAGGAACACGGTGCGGGTTATGGGAGTATCTGCAGTGTCGCCTGGAAGACGATTCTTCTCTACATCTACAACTCGCACGTGTCGTGGGACCCCTAAAAAGCATAGTACCCAAAACACTCAGTTCGCTTGCACCCTGTTCTTGTTTTTGTTGCCGGGCGCTCGTGCAGCTATTTGTTTTTGTTTTGGCGCTGCGTTGTCACTTTTGTTTTTGTTGCTGTGCGCTTATTAGAGTGCAGTGGTCGTGCCAGTTTTTGAAAAGTCTTTTTAAACAAGGGGTTGTGAAAATGAGGTGTGTAAGTGTTACCCCGTATCTCCTGAAAGTGTTACTTGGGTCTCATGATCTGGACAGGAAGTGTTACCGAGAGGAACAGGTGGTAACAACTGATTCTAGGTTCATTCTTTGGGTCAGGCTTTTTTGCGGGGAATGCCCAGGCGTTGCCGACGCTCCCAAAGTGACTTCCGGCTGATGCCCAGCTTCTGTGCCAGCTCGGTCTCGCTCATCCGGTCCTGATTTTCAAGCACAAAGTGTTGGAAGTAATCCTCCAGCGACAGATCGTTGGACGAATCGACATCCCTTGCAGGGGTTTGTTCATTATTGCCCTCAACCAGTGTTTCCGGGATGTATTCGTCGGCGGAGTCGCTGTCCAGGTCCAGTACCGCCGGGGTAATGACATCGCCATCGGTCAGGATTGAGGCCCGTTCGATGGCGTTTTCCAGTTCCCGGACGTTACCGGGCCAGCGGTAGCGTTCCAGGGCCTGCATGGCCTCCGGGCTCAGAGACAGCTCCGGACGGCCAAGCTTGCTGGCCTGGCGTTTCAGGAACCGGCGGGCCAGGCCCAGAATGTCGGCACGACGTTCCCGCAGGGGGGGGATGCGGATCTGCATCACGTTCAGCCGGTAGTAAAGGTCTTCCCGGAACTCGCCGGTTCTGGTCATGGCTTTCAGGTTTCGGTGGGTTGCGGCGATCATCCGCACGTCCACGGTCCGGCTCTGGGTGGAGCCCACTTTGCGAATCTCGCTTTCCTGCAACACCCGCAGCAATCGGGCCTGGGCTTCGGCAGGTAGTTCGCCGATTTCATCCAGGAACAGACTGCCGCCGTCTGCCGCTTCAATCAGCCCGGTGCGGGCCGAGACGGCGCCGGTAAAAGCGCCTTTCTCGTGGCCAAACAGTTCCGATTCGATCAGGCTTTCGGGAATGGCAGCGCAGTTTACGGAGATGAGCGGTTTGCGGGCTCGCGGGCTGAGCAGGTGCAGAGCCCGTGCCGCCAGTTCCTTACCGGTACCGGATTCGCCCTGGATAAGCACTGTGGTCTCGGTGGGGGCGACTTTGCGAATCAGGGTGAACACCTTCTGCATGGGCTCACACTGGCCAAACATGATCTCGGATGGGTCCGAGTCGGGCCCGCTCGTGCTGGCGGCATCACCAGAACCGGTTGTTTCATCGGAAGCCGAAGACTTGCGTGCCAGAATATTCTCTACAGCCGCGAGCATTTCGTCATGGTCGAAGGGTTTGGCAATGTAGTCCACGGCGCCCATCTTCATGGAGTCAACCGCGGACCGCAAACTGGCATAACTGGTCATGATCAGTACCGGCGTGTTGGGGGCGCGGTTGATCATTTCCGTACCGGCGGCGCCTGGCAGGCGCAGATCGGTGATGACCAGGTCGAAGCTGTCCGGGTCGAGGCCCTCGGCTTCTTCCACCGAGACAGCATCTGCCACCTCATAGCCGGCGTGCTGGAGAAGTTTGCGAACCGCCGAGCGGATAATGTCTTCGTCTTCAACAATCAGAATACGGGGCATAGGGTGTTCACGACCTTTCGTTCGGGCTGCTGTAACCGCTGTCGGTATCAGGCTCGTAGGCAGGCAGGCGGAGTCTCACGCAGGTGCCCAGGCCGGTTTCCGGATTGGCCGGGCTTTCCACCTGAATGTTGCCATAGTGCTCTTCAATGATGCTGTACACCAGTGACAGGCCAAGTCCGGTTCCTTTGTTGGGGGCCTTGGTGGTGTAAAACGGTTCGAAAATATGATCCAGCTGGTCTGCCGGTATGCCGGAGCCTTCGTCAATGACCTCGATGATAGCGGAGTAGCCGTCGGCCTTTCCAGCAACCCGGATGGTGCCGCCGTCCGGGGAAGCGTCCCGGGCATTGGCCAGCAGGTTGATGAATACTTGTACCAGCCGTTGTTCATCTCCCAGCACCTGCAGGCTGGCGGGGCACTCGTTCAGAAAACTGATGCCGAGCCCCTTTTCGCTGAGTGACAGCAGGTTGATGGATTCATCAATGCAGCGGTGCAGGCTGACCGGCTCATAACGGTTGGCATGGGCGTGGTTGCCGGTACGTGCGAAGTTCATCAGCGACTGCAGGATGGTGGAAATGCGTCGGGTCTGCTGCTGGATCTGGTCTGCAGTTTCCAGAATGGACGGATCATCGGTTTCCAGTTTCAGGTTCTGGGCCAGAGACGAGATGCCGGTGACGGGATTACCGATTTCGTGAGCGACGCCGGCCGCGAGGCGCCCCACGGAGGCCAGTCGCTCGCTGTGCATCAATTCATCTTCCAGCAAGCGGGTTTCGGTCTGGTCCTCCACCAGGATGATCGAGCCGCCTTCGGTGTGATCCGGGCCGCTCAGTGTCGCCTTGTGCAGGTTCAGCCAATGTGGCTTGCCGCGAAGATCCAGCCTGTGCTTGTAGCGGTGCAGGTCGTCGCCTCGATTGAAATCGTCCAGCAGGGCGTGCCAGTGCTCCGGCAGGGCCAGCAGCTTGGCCCCGACCACTTCCTCGGCGGAAATGTTGGTGAGGCTTTCCATGGCATGATTCCACATCAGAATCTCGCCGTCTTCACCCACTGAACAGGCGGGGATGGGCAGGTTCTGCAGGGTCTGCCGGTAGTGGCGGCGAAGGTTGTCCAGTTCGCCGGCCAGGCCGGTGAGCTGATTCTGGTAATCGCCCAGCGCTCGCTCCACATAGCGAATATCCTGCCCGGTACCTCCATGGGTGAGCGGTTTGAAGCCCAGGTGGCGCTTGACGATGTCCCGGGCGACCGAAGGCCCCAACAGGCCAGACAGGTTGATTTCCACTTGATCCCGCAACCGCCGCAACTGGTAAGGCCGGAACTCGACATTGGGGAGCTTGAGCTGGTTCAGGGCCCGCTCCACTTCCCGACGGGCGACCCGGATGCCCAGTGGCTCGGCCAGTTGCTGCACGAATTCGTTGGAGGATGCTGCCAGCAGTTCCCGCCGCTGCGGCCGGGACAGGGCGCCGAGCGAGCACGCCTGAGCGGCACTGGTTTCCTCCGGTGATGCCGGGCTGAGAATTGAGATCAGCGCGAACACACTGATGTTGGCGGTCAGGCTGACGAAGGTGAACAGGTGCCAGTTGTCGTAGCCGGGCGTAACCGGCAGCTCAAGCCAGGACAGGATGTCTGCCGCCACCGAGAACGGCAACACCAAGGTGATCAACCAGATGAACAGGCCGGTAAACAGGCCGGCAATCAGGCCACGGCGGTTGCCTTCGGGCCAGTAGATGACGCCAAGCGCGCCCGGCAGCAGCTGCAGTGTGCCGGAGAGCGAGATGGCGCCCAGAATAGACAGGTCCAGGTGCTGGCCAATGGTTTCATGGAACAGCAGGGCCAGAAACAGGATGACGGCAATCAGTAGGCGTTTGACCCACTGCAGCCAGCGATAGATGTCACCTTGATCCCGGGGCGTCTTGAGCGGCAGAACAACGTGGTTAAGCACCATGCCGGACAGGGCCAGGGTACTGACGATCATCAGTCCGCTGGCGGCGGAAAGCCCGGCAATGTACATGGCCATGGTCAGGACGGGGCTCTCCAGGGCCTGGGCTACGCCGATACTGAAAAAGGCCGGCGGAGCGTCAACCGACAGCGCCTGGCCACCCCAGACAATCAGCGGCACCGGCAGGCCGACCAGCAGCAGGTACAGTGGCAATCCCCAGCTGGCCTTCGCGAGGGCACGGGGGGACGGGTTCTCACTGAAAGTCATGTGGTACATGTGGGGGAGCACCAGGGCCGCGGCGAACGACATCAGCAGCAGTGCCCGCCAGCTTCCGTCATTAATTGCCATGGTCATGGTGGCTTCCGGATGTGAAGTTTCCGCCAACCAAGCCTCAAGCCCGTTGGTACCACCGAAAACCGAGAACAGGATAACGCCGCCTAAAACCAGGAGGACAACCACTTTCACCAGGGAGTCGAAGGCGATGGCCAGTACCAGCCCCTGATGGTTGCCGGAGGCCTGATGGCGACGGGCACCAAACAGCATGGTGAACAGCACCACGATCAAGCTGAACATGACGCTGATAACTTTCGGCGGCGCATCCGGGGCGAGCAGGCTGGCGGAAACCGAGACTGCCTGAATCTGCATGCTCAGCAAGGCCAGAATGGCCGCAGCCGAACACAGGGTGACCAGGGTGCCCGCCCACTGACTGCGGTAACGATAGGCAAAAAGATCGGCCAGCGACGTCAGCTGGTAGGCGCGGCCTATGCGGAGAATCGGGTTGAGCAGAACCGGTGCCAGCAGGAAGGCGCCGCTGATGCCCAGGTAATAGGCCAGGAAGCCGTAGCCGGAGTCCGCCGCCATACCAATGGCGCCGTAGACGGCCCAGATGCCGGCATAAACCCCAAGGCTAAGGGTATAGATCAGTGGGTGGCGAACCCAGCGGCGCAATAACGTGCCCCGTTCGGTGCCCCAGGCAATGCCGAACAGAACGATCAGGTAAAACAGGCTGGCCAGCAGCAGGCCGGTGGCGCTAAAACTCATTGGGATCCCGCCGCCATTCCAGCCAGAAACCGATAGCAATCAGCCCACCCCAGATCACGAAGGGGCTGTACCAGGCATTCTCCGGCGATGTCCACCAATCCAGGATATTGGGCGAAAAAATATAGATAGCCAGTACCAGCAGAAATACCAGGCGGTAGATATACATCGGGTTATCGGTCCGAAGGCGAAAGTGTCCCGCCGGTTATACCACGGGCCTGCCCGGATGTCAGGGGAATGGCGCTCCGTTGCCAGTGGGCCTCGGCCCAATTGAGAACTTCTTCAACCGTGGCACGAGCGAGTGTCGGCTCCGGTTGCTGCCCCAGGGCCTGAAGTGCCAGAAAGAGATTGCGGGCAGGGTGATCGTCATCCAGGGCCGGAGCGTGGGTCTGCTTGCTGAGTTTCTGGCCTTGTTCGTTGACGATTACCGGAATGTGCAGCCAGTGGGGTGGCTCGGCACCCAGGGCCCGGAAGACCTGTTGTTGCTGCGCGGTCATGTCGAGCAGGTCAGAGCCGCGAACCACATGAGTGATGCCCTGGTCGATATCGTCGACAACGACTGCCAGCTGATAGGCGTAGAAACCTTCCTTGCGCAGAATGACCGGATCGTCCAGTTCGGCGTGCACCATCTGTACCTGGGGGCCAAGCAGATCGTCCTGCCAGTGACTTGCTTCCTCTTCGAGGGCAAAGCGAACGGCGTGTGGGCCATCCCCGGGGCTGGTGTCACCTCGCCGGCACCGATTGGGATGGTAGCCGTGGTTGTCTTTGAGTTGTTTGCGTGAGCACCGGCAGCGATAGGCTTTGTTCTGCGCCAGCAGGGTTTCGATGGCACTCTGGTAGGCGTCGTGTCGCCGGGACTGGAAGCGGACGGATTCGTCGGGGAAAAGGCCGTGGCATTCCAGTGAATGCAGTATCTGGCCGGTGGCTTCCGGGGGCTCCCTTAGTGGGTCAAGGTCTTCGATGCGAACCAGCCAGTCACCGCGGGCAAGCTTTGCTTCCAGCCAACTGGCCAGAGCCGTGACCAGGGAACCAAAGTGCAGTGGGCCGGTGGGGGAAGGGGCAAACCGCCCGCGATAACGTGAAGTCGCCATAGGCGTAGAAGGGCCGGCGGAGGACACGCCGCCGGCCCGGGGCAGCGTCAGATGCCGGTCTGGCGTTCGCGAATCTCAGCCAGGGTCTTGCAATCGATGCACAGAGTGGCCGTCGGACGGGCCTCCAGACGACGAATGCCAATTTCCACACCACACTGGTCGCAGAAACCGTAGTCATCCTTGTCGATACGATCGATAGTCTGGTCGATTTTCTTGATCAGCTTCCGCTCGCGGTCGCGAGTGCGCAGTTCCAGGCTGAACTCTTCTTCCTGGGTTGCGCGATCGCTGGGATCCGCGTAGTTTGCTGCGTCTTCCTGCATGTGGTGCATGGTGCGGTCGACTTCTTCCATCAGCTCCTGCTTCCATTGCAGCAGCAGATCTTTGAAGTGCTGGAGCATTTCCGCACTCATGTATTCTTCACCCTTCTTCATTTCATAAGGGGTGAAGTTGGTAAAACGTTCGCGTGGTTGTTCTGCAGTGTTTGCCATTGAACCCGGCCTCTTGTTTGTACTTCACAAGAACGCTTTGCTTCCCTCCGCGCCAGTGTGGCTGCGCGGTTTTACCCTGGATAGCATTCGTCCTGAAACGGGAATTTGCGGAAAATAGCAGATAAGTCACAGGGGTGCCAGCCTTGTGACACGTACTTTTTGCGGAGAGCACATGAAGTTTCCTGAACCTTTGGTAGAAGGGCGGCTGATTCGCCGCTACAAACGCTTCCTGGCGGACGTGCAATTGCCGGATGGCACTGAGGTAACAGCCCACTGTCCCAACACCGGTTCCATGCTGGGGTGCCAGCCGGAAAATGCCCGGGTGTGGTTGAGCCGGAGTGATAATCCCAAGCGTAAGCTCCAGTACACCTGGGAGCTGGTGGAGACGGAGCAGGGCGTGCTTGCCTGCGTCAATACGGCCCGCCCCAACCCTCAGGCCCGCGCCGCTATCGAAGCCGGTGTGGTTCAGAGCCTGGCCGGCTACGCTCAGTGCCGGGCGGAGGTGCGTTACGGTTCGGAGAAAAGCCGGATCGATCTGTTGTTGTCGGGCCATGATCACGATCCCGATGCCTGGGTGGAGGTAAAAAACGTTACCCTGGCCGAGGGCGGGGAAGGCTATTTCCCGGACGCTGTCACCGAGCGTGGCCAGAAACATCTGAGGGAGCTAATGGCTCAGGTTCAGAACGGAGACCGGGCAGTGCTGTTTTTTGTGGTGAACCACACCGGAATCGAGCAGGTCCGGCCTGCGGATCATATTGATGCCCGCTATGGTCAGCTGCTTCGAGAAGCCTGCGAAGCCGGGGTAGAGGTGATTGCCTATCGGGCCGCACTGGCCGGTGAAGATGGCAACCCCTCGGGGCGCCTGGAGCTGGTTGAGGAAGTGCAGGTCAGTCTGGAACCCTGACCTGCACCTCGCCATCTTCAAGGCGAATGTCCAGGGTGGAGAGCGCATCGCCCTGGCAAGGGCCCGCAATGCACTCACCGGTACCGGGTTTGAACAGGGCACCGTGGGTGGAGCACTGGATAAACAGATTGTCGCTGTCCATGAATCGGCCCGGCATCCAGTTCAGTTCAATACCCAGATGAGGGCAAACGTTAAGGTAGGCCCGGGGTGTGGTGCCATCCAGAAAGGCGAAACCGGTGAGTGGCATGCCGGCCGGTTCTTTCGCTTTCTCTTTCAGGCGAAATTCCAGGAACTGGCCGGGAACAAGCTCGCTCGCCGGCGCAACGGTTTGCCAGTTGGCTGAGTGAGCACTCATTTTGGCAGGATGGCGTAACGCATGCGGGTGCCGTGGTTGAGTGACATCACGATTTCATCGGCTTCCAGGCGGTGCGGGAAATAGCAGCCGGAAATCTTGGCGCTGGCTATGCTGGCACCTTCCATTCTCGATTTCGAGAAATCGATGCCGCGGAGATCGGCGCCGCGGAAGTAGCCATGGCGGAAATCCAGGCCCTTTGCGTCCATGCCGCGCAGGTCCAGCCCGCGGAAATCGCCATGGGCGAAGCTCGGAAGCTCGCTCAGTTTGGCTTTCTCGGCATTAAAGGCGTCCATATCCTCGCTACGGAGCAGGTCATACAGGGGGTGGTCTATATGCTGGAGATCGCTTTCCTGAATATCGTCCATCTTGCACCTCGCACGGACAGCAGGGTTAGTTTTTAGTGTCAGTATAGTGCGCCCTGCCAAAATGGCAGGGCGGCTCGGATCAGACCGGCCCGGTCATGCCCAGATGCTGGCGGATACGATCAGCAACCGCCTCGGCAACGTGCTCATCCTCGGTGTGCAGGTGTACCGTGTGGGTTTTCTCCTCAGTGGTCAGCGGCTCAAACCAGCTTTGCTGAGCATCCAGCAACTCTTCCGTTGCCTCCGAAGCATCGCCTTTGCGTTTGCGCACCCACTCCCGGCGCAAAGCTTCCGGCGCCTCGCAATGCAGCAGAGCGAAGGGGACCCCCTGATTTTCGGCCACGCTGGCAAACTGAGCCCGCTCCTTTTCTTTCAGGCAGGCCGCATCGACAATGACGGACAACCCTGAAGCCAGCAGCTCTCCGGCCAGCTCCGCCAGATGTGCGTAGGTTTTTTCGGTTGCTTCCGGGCTGTAAAGATCGGTGCCCAGGCCCGATTTGCTGTCGTCCAGGGGCCCCAGACCGTGCAGGCGTTTGCGCTCTACGTCAGAGCGCAGGCGAATCAGCCCGAGTTCCTCCGCCATGGCGGCACTCACGCAGGTCTTGCCGCTGGCGGAAAGGCCGGTGGTGGCCAGCAGGTAATGATTCGGTATGGCGCCGTAATCCTCCGCCAGTTGGGCGTAGCTCCGGTAACGCTGCATCAGGTCGGTTTTCTCGGTCTCGCTCAGGTTCGGGTTGCCCAGGGTGAACAGGGCGATTTTGGCCCGCACCATGGCGCGGTACGCCTTGTACAGGGGGAGCAAGGCCAGGCCTTCAAAATCACCGCGGTATTCCAGGTAGGTGTTCAGCACCCGGTTCGCCAGCGCCGGTTCCTGGCGGGATTCCAGGTCCATAAGCAGGAAAGCCAGATCATTCATCACGTCGATCCAGCGGAACGGCTCGTTGAACTCGATGCAGTCAAACACCGTCACCTGATCATTGAACACGGTAATGTTGGCCAGGTGCAGGTCGCCATGACATTCGCGCACCAGCCCGTTTTCCCGTCTGTGGGCGATTAAGTCCCGGCAGCGTTCGAAGGTGGTGCGGGTCCAGTCTTCCAGGTTGTCCAGCTGCGCCAGTAACCCGGCATCATCCAGCATGGGGCGGATCTGGTCGAAGTTTTCCTGCATGGCGGCATACACCGCCTCCGGGGTGCCCAGGGGCTTTTCATCGGCGACCGGTGGCAGGCTTTTGTGAAAGTCTGCAACCTGGCGGGCAAGATTGGTGAGCAGTTCTGCAGGCAGGTCGTCGCGTTCCTGGCGCACATCAAACAGCTGGCTCTGATCGAACTGGCGCATGCGAATGGCGTACTCGAAAGGGGTGCCGTCACCGCCCAGGCGAGGTTGCTCCGGGGTACCGGTAATAGGCACCACCTCCAGATACAGTTCGGCCGCCAGACGGCTGTTCAGGCGCAGCTCGTCCTCGCAGAAGCGTTTGCGGCGTTCCAGGGTGGAGAAATCCAGGAACCCGAAATCCATGGGTTTCTTGATCTTGTAGGCAAAGTCACCGGTGAGCAGAACCTGTGAGATATGGGTCTCAATCACGCGGAAATCCTTAACCGGATGATCGTAGAGTTCCGGGTTCTGCAGTGCCTTGATCAGTGTATCCGGGCCGTTGGCGCTCACGTTGTGCTCCTGGAATCCTTGAAGTTGTTGATTTTTCGTTTTTTGGAGGGCTCCACTATAACGGGCAGATTACAGAAATAACACACACCAGACCTGCCGATAGCGGTGCCCCCTTCGATATAATCCTGCCATGAGTAAAAAAACGCCTCCCCGCAAGAAAAAAACCGAATCCAGTCCTCGCCGCAAACGCTCCGGTCTCTGGCGCTTGCTGTTTCGCGCAGCTGCCCTGTGCCTTGTGCTGCTGGCGGGATGGATGGTCTATCTCGATGCCGTAGTGACCTCTCGCTTCGAAGGACGTCGCTTTGAAGTGCCCTCCCGGGTGTACGCCCGGCCCCTGGAACTCTACGACGGTGCCGGTATCAGCGCCGCCGCGCTGGTCCGTGAACTGGAGCTTGCAGGCTATCGCTCGGGCGACGGTCGTCGGCCCGGAACCTGGCAGCGAAATGGCGACCGTTTTGTCATCAGCACCCGGGGTTTTTCTTTCCCGGATGGCAAGGAGCCCAGACGGCGTCTGTCACTGGTGGTTCGTGGTGATCGGGTAGATTCGTTTTCCGTGATGGAGGGTGACAGCTCTCCGATTGTTCGGCTGGAGCCGGCTCAGATTGGCGGAATATACCCGTCCCATCGGGAGGATCGGATTCTGGTGGAGCTGGATGAGGTGCCCGAGTCCATGATTGCCGGTCTGATGGCTGTGGAGGACCGGCAGTTCTACGAGCATTTCGGCATCGCGCCACTCTCCATTGCGCGGGCGATGGTGGCGAACATCAAGGCCGGTCGAATAGTTCAGGGCGGCAGTACACTGACCCAGCAACTGGTGAAGAACTTTTTCCTGACCCGGGAGCAAACCCTTCTGCGCAAGGGCAACGAAGCCCTGATGTCGGTATTGCTGGAGTTGCATTATGACAAGGACGACATCCTCGAAACCTACCTGAATGAAGTTTATCTGGGCCAGGCAGGCACTCGCAGCATTCATGGTGTTGGCCTGGCCAGCCAGTTTTTCTTCGGCGAGTCGCTGAAGGATATTGATGTCCACCAGATTGCCCTGCTGATTGGCATGGTCAAAGGCCCCAGTTATTACAATCCGCGCCGGCACCCGGAACGGGCCAGGGCGCGGCGTAACCTGGTGCTGGACGAGATGGCTGAGGCCGGGGTTATTTCCGGGCAAGAGGCCAGGGAGGCGAGTGCAAGGCCTCTCGGCCTCAGCGCAAAACCGTCCTATACCGATAATCGCTACCCGGCCTATATCGACCTGGTACGCCGACACCTGGCGCGGGACTACCGGGAGGAAGACCTGCAGAGCGAGGGCCTGAGAATATTCACCACCCTGAATCCGGAAGTTCAGCAGGCCGCTGAGAAGGCGGCAACCGATACCTTGCCTCGCCTGGCGTCGGGTGAGGTGGCCGAGGCGCTGGAAGCGGCGGTGGTTGTCACCGCTAAGGATACCGGCGAGGTGTTGGCGCTGGTGGGGGGCAAAGACCCCCGCTTTGCCGGTTTTAACCGGGCAGTTGACGCCCGGAGGCCTATCGGTTCGCTGGTGAAGCCGTTTATCTACCTGACGGCGCTGTCTCAGCCGGAGCGCTACACCTTGATTTCGCCGGTTCAGGATAAGGCCTTCACCCTCGAGTTTGACGATGGTCGGCGCTGGCAGCCGCAGAACTATGATGGCAAGGAGCGTGGCCTGGTGCCCTTGCATGAAGCTCTGTCCCGTTCGTACAACCTGCCGGCCGTGCGTGTAGGGCTGGATGTGGGCATACCGGCGGTGCAGGAGACGCTGAGGGCCTTTGGGGTGACCACGCCTATTTCGGATTATCCGTCGATGCTTCTGGGTTCCATTTCCCTGTCGCCGGTGGATGTCGCGCAGCTGTATCAGGGTCTGGCAACCTCCGGTTTCAATACGCCCCTGCGTACCATTCGGGAAGTCACCGATGCCGCGAATGAGCCTTTGTCCCGGTATAGCCTGAAAGTGGATCAGGTGGCCGATCCTGCCGCGGTGCATCTGGTGCAGTATGTTATGCAGGAAACCATGCAGGAAGGCACTGGCCGGTCAGCCTACTACCGGTTACCGGATTCCCTGACACTGGCGGGCAAGACCGGTACTACTGACGATGGCCGTGATTCCTGGTTCGCCGGTTTCAGCGGCGACCTGCTGGCGGTCGCCTGGGTCGGCCGTGATGATAACGGCCCGACCGCGTTGAGTGGGGCTTCCGGCGCCTTGCCGGTCTGGTCTGCCACCATGGCGCAGATTCCCCAGCACGGTTTCTCACCGGTGATGCCCGATGGCGTTCAGTATCACTGGGTGAACCCTGGCGAACAGGCGCTGACCGGCGAAAACTGCGACAATGCCCGGCTGATTCCGTTTATCGCCGGCAGCGAGCCGGAACAGCACACAGGCTGCAACGGCAGTCTTGGCCGGCAAATTCGAGGTTGGTTTGAAGGATTGTTTCAATGAATAAACAAGTGATTATACGGTCAGCCTGTCTGGCCCTGTTTGTCGGCCTGGCCGGTGGTTGCGCCACCGGGCCGGGTGGCGGCTCCATCTATGTGCCCGTGGGGGGCGATGACCGCCGTTCGGCGCCGGAACCACCACGCACAAATATTCCTGATGAACAGGACGAACAGGTATGGCGCAAGAGTGAGCAACCGACGGTCACTGAGCCGGACTCGCCGAGCACCCGGGCGCCCAGCTACAGCGAATCCGGTGACCAGTTGCCGGCCGCCGCGCTCACGTTGGTGCGTGATGCTGATCAGCGCCTTCGGCAGGGTGATTCCGCCGGCGCCATCGCCCGACTGGAACGTGCCCAGCGCATTGCGCCAAGATCTTCCGAAGTCTATTTCAAGTTGGCCGAGGCTTACGTTGCCGGGGACAATCTGGGGGCTGCGGAGCAGTTTACTCTGAAGGGACTCTCGTTGGCGGGCAACGATGAACGTATGCAGCGTTCTGGCTGGTTGCTGCTGGCGGATATCCGCCGGGCTCGCGGTAACGTGGCGGGGGCCGATCAGGCTGAGGCCAGGGCTGCGGCGTTGTAACCCGGGTTGACGGAATGAATGTTCAGAGACCGTCCCTGGTCTCTGAACGCCACAGCAAAATCAGGGCTGTGGTATGGGGTCTGCCACGGTTGTTTCACCGGCAACAACGGAGACGTTCTGTTGCCCATCAAACTCCAGAGCTTCATCGGTCTCGTTGTTGTCCAGCTGGCAGCTGTAGGCGATGGTGTACTGGCCTTCGGTCAGGAATGCTGCGGTCCACTCATAGAGAGATCCGGATTCCTGAGCGGTGACCGGAATCACCATCAACGGGTTGGTGCCATCGCGAGTGACGTTCAGGTCAATCGGTTCGACATCAGCGCCTTCGTAAACGTAGACCGCACCGTCGTACTCGCAATCCGCCAAAGTGTCTTCTACGTCGTCAGTGCCTCTTGTTTGGGCAATCGTTGCGTAATCAACGGTCCCCTCAATGGCGCCAACCTCCAGGTTGTCCACGAGTCGAAGCACGGGTTTGAGCATGTAGTCGGCCAGGGCCTGCCCCTGTGGGTCGACAATGGATTTGCGCACATCAAAATCGATGGTGAAGTTGTTGCTGGAATCAGCCGCCACCACGAAGTCGCCTTTCAGCTTCAGTCCACTCTGCTCACCTGAGGGAACGGCAAGGGTGAACTGGCTGTCGCCATTGCTTTCTTTGGTCACGTAGGAGTTGTCGGTGTCGATAATCAGCCGGATTTCGTTATAGACCCCGGCCGGCACTTCCTCGTTGGTGATCAGTGGCTCGGTTACGCCGCCTTGCAGCGTGAGCAGGTCAACCACACCGGTTTCATCAAGGTTGAACTCCAGCCAGTCACCGTCGGCCGGCTTGAGCCGGATGGCATTGAACGCGATGTTGACGCTGGACAGCTCCATGGTCGGGGCGTCGGTCAGTCCAACGGAGACCGAGCCGGTCTCACCCGATGATGAGGAGCCGCCGCTACCACCGCATGCCACCAGTGCGCTGGCCAGCGCAGAAACGACAAATACTCTGCTCATTTGCTTCATAAAACCCTCCGGTTTTTTTGGTCCAGTTCTGGCCTGGTCGTTGGGTGCCAGTCAGAACCCAACGCAGAGGGTTTGAAAAAGGTTCCGGTTGCTGCATTAACATTCGGCCATAAATCCGTCATTATCGCCTGAAGTGCACACAGGGCGGGCGTAAGATAGACTGCCCTCTTCCAGAATTTCGATCAGGCAGTTGGTCTTTGGCAATTTTCCCTTTCCGCCCGTCCGCACAGAAACGTTTCCATCGGTTGGTTCAGCCCCACCTCGAGGGGATGTATGCGTTTGCCTACCGTTTGACCGGAACCCGTCAGGACGCTGAGGATCTGGTGCAGGATGTGGTCGTCAAACTGTATCCCCGATTATCCGAACTGGAGACGGTGGAACAGCTTCGACCCTGGCTGAACCGTGTGCTTTATCGTCAGTTTGTGGATTCGATTCGCCGCAGGGGGCGCCGTGCCGACCGGGCAGCCAGTGAACTCATGGAGGCGGACCACCAGGCGGATTGGTTCGATGCGCTGGAATCTGATGATGCCACGCCAGAACTTGTCTTCGATCAGTCGCGCCTCGGCTTCATGCTGGACGAGGCTATGGACCGGCTTTCGCCAGATCAGAGAACCTTGCTGCTTCTGCATGATGTTGACGGCTGGCGACAGGAGGATGTGGCCGAGGTACTGGGTGTTGCGGTTGGTACCGTGAAGTCGCGATTACATCGCAGCCGCGCCACGTTGAGAAAATACCTGCAGCAGCGCATGGAACCGGGAAGCGACGTCCGGCGTGTTGAGGAGTGAGGTGATGACCATGTCCTGTCCAAGCATTCGATCACAATTACCTGATTATGTCAGGGCGACACTCTCCGAGAATGAGGCGGCAGTGGTGCGTGAGCATTTGCAACGTTGCCCGCGGTGCCGGCGTCGTTGTGATATGGAAGAAGTGTTGATGTCCCGGATGGCGGCGCAGTTTGATGTGCCTCCGCCGGCCCCGGATTTTGAATCGCGGGTGTTTGGGGAGTTGTCTTCCGGTTCGGGCCGGCGTGTACACATGGCGTGGGGTGGTGCGGTGGCGGTAGCACTGGCATTGGGGTTGTTCATCGGGCAGTTCGGATTGTGGCTGCCTGATGAGGCTGGTCATGAGGCTGTCGCTGTGGCGGAGGTGGTGGACACCCCCGTTGTCGCGCCGTTGGAGAGAACCGTACGCCTTGCATTCACGTCGGGAGAGCCCCTGGATGACGTTACCCTTACCTTGAATCTGCCGCCTCATGTGGAAATCGCAGGCTTGCCCGGGCAGCATCAGGTGCGCTGGCAGGTGAGCCTGGAACAGGGTGACAATGTGCTGGCATTACCCCTGCGGATTATGTTCCCCGGGGACGGCGAGCTTGTTGCCGAGCTGGATGCTGAAGGCCGGCAGAAAGTTTTTCGGGCCACCATACCCGATTACCCGGGGGCGAGCCGGCATGCCCCTGTGGATGTTAAGGAGCCTGCAACATGAGTGGTTATAACGGATCCCTTGGCTTCGCAACCGCTGGCCTTATACTTGCCCTGATGTCCGCGCCGGCGTTTGGCCGGGACGATCTTGACGTCACCATGCGGCTGGTTGGTGAGAATGAGGACGTAACGGAATCGGTTGCCCGTGAAATTCGGTTACCGGAGCTACCGGCACTGGAGCGTCGTTCCTCCGGGCTTGGACGTGGCGATGGTGAGCCGCCGGGCCAGCAAATTCGCGAGCAGGCCCGTGAAAAAGGGCGGGATTTTGGTCAGTCCATGTCAGAGCGTGCCCGCGACGTTCGTGAAAACCGGCCGGAGCGGCCTGGTTCCGACAAGCGCCCCGATATTGATCCTGGCAAAAAGCCGGAACTCCCGCCTCAATCCTCGAAGCCGTAACTCAAAGCTTGTGGTAACCTCGGTTTCCGTCAACGGTTTTCTATTTATTGACTGAACCCGGGGTTGTTCTTGCGTCTCCTCTTCATCTTTTTGTTTCTTCTCGGTCAGCCCCTGTTGGCCCAATCCGCATTCTCTGATGGGGCAAGCGAAGCTCTGGCCCAGGGCGTGGTCCAGTTTCAGCAAGGCAACCTTGGTCAGGCCCGGGAAAGTTTCCAGTTGGCTGCAGAGCTGGGCGTTCAGTCTCCGTCACTGCATTATAATCTGGGCGTGGTCTGTTATCGGCTGGAGGATTATCCGGCGGCCCGGCAGTGGTTTTCCCGTTTACTGGACAGCGACGATCGCGCCTTGGCCACGTACAACCTGGGCCTGGTCGCCCTTGCTGATGATCGGCCAGGCGAAGCCCGTAAATGGTTTGAGGAGAGCCTTGCGGCATCACCACCGGAATCTGTCCAGCGTCTTGCCGAGCAGCAGTTGGCAAAACTCGACGGCCTGGCACTTCTTCAGGGCGAGCGCCGAGTGGATGCCTACGGCTATTTGTCCCTCGGCGCAGGTTACGACAGCAATCTCTCGGCAACTCCTGAAGACTCCGCCAGTAATCAGGGAAGTGCGCTTGGCGAAGTGATAGCCGCCGGTTCGGTTGACTATGCATTGGATGCCCACCGTTGGCTCTCGCTGGATCTGATCGCGTTTGCCCGACACTATGCCGAGGACGGCGATTACGATCAGCAGTTGTTACAGGCGCGCTTCGGTGTCATGCGTGCCTGGGGGCTTTGGGCGGTTGGTATTCGGCCCGTGGTGTCGCGTTCGTGGCTTGACGGAGATAGTCTGGAAACCCGCTGGGGTGCTGAGTTTCTGGCCCGGTCTGCCGAGTGTTCACCTGCCGAAGATCTGAGGTGTGACGTGGCGTTTGCCGTGGAGCAGGTGAATGGTGGTGACGGCTACCAGGCCTACGATGGCCAGTGGTACCAGCTGAAGGCAGGGCTGGGTTATCCGTTTGGTGATCTGGACCTGGCAGGCGAGTACCGCCTGGAACTGAACAACCGGCAAGATCTGGACGTGCCCGAACGGTTTGTCAGCGTATCGCCCACAAGGCACGAGCTTATACTGGAAGCGAATTACCAGCTGTCGTCGGATTTGGCCCTGGCGGGTGAGCTATCGGTTCGCCACAGTCGCTATGGCAAGCCGCATCGCTGGGTTGAGTCGGGGATGTTGGTGGAGCGCAGGCGGGAAGACGTCCTGACCGGAGTAGGGCTGATGGCTGAGTATGATCTCACTGCGCGCTGGTTATTAAGGCCGCAATGGTTTTTCCGTCATCAGCATAGTGAGCTCAACGAATACGATTTTCGTCGGCATACGCTGTTGCTCTCCCTCGAGGGCGTATTCTAGCCCAGCCGAGGTTTGCCCCCGGATTGATCCCGGGGGCAATGGTGCCTCACAACGTTTTCATGACCTTGCGCGCAGCTGCCAGAGTGAATTCAATATCCTCATCTGACAACGCTGCGGTAGTAAAGCCTGCCTCGAATGCTGAGGGCGCAAGGTAAACGCCTTCCTTCAGCATGCCCTGGAAGAATGCCTTGAAGCGTTCCACGTCACAGGCCATCACCTGGTCAAAGCGCGTGATGGATGGTTCGGTAGTAAAGAAGAAGCCGAACATGGCACCCGCGGACTGAACCGCCAGTGGGATGCCGGCTTCATCCGCTGCCGCCTTGAAGCCATCCTTCACCCGATTGGTTTTTTCCGTCAGCCGATCGTGGAACCCGGGCTCGGAAATGGCATTCAGCGTGGTCAGCCCGGCGGTCATTGCCAGCGGGTTACCGCTCAGGGTGCCGGCCTGATAAACCGGGCCCAGCGGCGAGATATGCTCCATGATTTCGCGTTTGCCGCCGAATGCACCGACGGGCAGGCCGCCGCCAATCACCTTGCCCAGAGCCGTCAGGTCCGGTTTCACCCCGTAGAATCCCTGGGCGCCGCCGAGCGATACCCGGAAACCGGTCATCACCTCATCGAAGATCAGCACGGTGCCGTGCTCATCACACACTTCCCGCAGCGCTTCCAGGAAGCCGGGCACGGGCGGGATGCAGTTCATATTGCCGGCTACGGGCTCAACGATAATGGCCGCGATCTGGTCGCCCATCTGGCGGAAGGTATCACGAACCTCGTCAATATCGTTGTAGGTCAGGGTCAGGGTATGCTCCGCCAGGCTGGCCGGAATTCCCGGTGAGTTGGGTACACCCAGGGTCAGGGCGCCGGAACCGGCTTTGACCAGCAGGGAATCTACGTGACCGTGGTAGCAACCTTCGAATTTCACGATCTTGTCGCGGCCGGTGTAGCCACGGGCCAGGCGGATGGCACTCATGGTGGCCTCGGTGCCGGAGTTGACCATGCGCACCAGTTCGATGGAAGGCACCAGCTCGCATACCTTTTTCGCCATCTCGGTTTCAATGGCGGTCGGGGCCCCGTAACCCACACCCAGATCCACCTGAGCGTGCAGCGCCGCTTTGATGCGGGGATCGGAATGGCCCAGGATCATCGGGCCCCAGGAACCAATAAAATCGATGTACCGCCGGTCATCCTCGTCATAGAGATAGGCGCCCTCGGCGTGTTTGAAAAAGACCGGAGTACCGCCAACACCACGGAATGCCCGAACCGGGGAGTTTACGCCGCCGGGAATATATTTCTGGGCCTGTTCAAAGAGGGTTTCGGAATGATTCACGGTTGTCTCCTGTTATTCGGAAAGTGAAAAAAGTGGATGATGCCGGGCGAACAGGCGGTGAAATGCCCTGGCCCGGGCTTCTATGTCTGAGGGTTGGCCGCCGAACAGGCCGCCGACTACGGCAACCAGGTCTGCACCGGCACGGATCAGGGCCTCAGCGTTGTTACCGGTGATTCCGCCTATGGCTGTAATGGGTAACCCGAGGCCTTTTGCCTCGGTTAAAACGTCCGGCGAAGCCGGCGGCGCACCGGGCTTGGTAGTCGAATCGTAAAAGCGGCCGAAGGCCAGGTAATCCGCACCGCCGTCAGCGGCTGTCTGGGCCAGATTCAGGCTGTGATGGCAGGTGATGCCGATAATGGCATGCTCCCCGAGCAAGCGCCTGGCGTCGACCAGTGAGCAATCATCCTGACCCAGATGAACCCCAGCGGCGCCGACTCTGACGGCAAGTTCCGGGTCGTCATTAATCAGTAACGGAACGTCGAACCCCTGGCACAGGCTGTTGAGGTTCCTGGCCTGAACCAGCCGTTCAGAGGCTGTCGATCCCTTGTCCCGATACTGAACCAGACGCGCGCCTCCGGCCAGAGCCGCCTCTACCGAAGCAATCAGGATGTCGGCAGGCGTCAGCCGGTTATCGGTGATGGCGTAAAGACCGGGTCGAAGCTGAGACTTTACCGTTCCCACAGAATACCCCGGTCGGGAACCCGCTGGCCCTGGCCAACCGTCAGTGCATGCAACAGCGCCCGATGCACGTAATTCTGCGCCTGGGAAATCGCGGCTCTTGGTGACAGTCCCATGGCCCGGCCGGCGGCAATGGCCGCTGCCAGCGTGCAGCCGGTGCCGTGATATTCATTGCTGCCAACCCGTTCCACCTCCCATTCCATGGGCTCCGGGGCGTGGTTATACAGTGTGTTGATGATGTGGATGCCGGTGCCGTGGCCGCCGGTGGCAAGCACGGATTCGCAGCCTGTCTGCAAAAGGTTGCGGGCCGCCTCTGCCGGATTGTCGCTGCCGCCGAGCTGAGCCAGTTCAATGCCGTTCGGCGTAATCATTTCGGCCCTGGCAAACAGCCTGTCTTTCATGGCCGCTACAAGCGCATCATCAGCCAGATCGCCACCGCCAGCCGCCTTGATCACCGGGTCGACAATCAAAGGCACGCCCGAATGCTTCTGCACAAACTCCACCAGTACCTCTACCACTTCGGCATTTCCGAGCGCCCCGGTTTTGATGGCGTGGATGGGCGTATCCTGGGCAAGGCACTCCAGTTGCTGTTTGATCAGGCCCGGGCTGACGGGCTCGGCACCATATACGTTGCGGGTGTCCTGCACAGTCAGGCAGGTGAGCACGGGCAGCGGATGGGCGCCGATGGATGTGATGGCCTGTATGTCTGCCTGTATGCCGGCACCACCAGACGGATCCAGCCCGGAGAGTACCAGTACGTGGGGGCGGGTGAAGCTTTTGATGGCCGATCTCCTCAGAATGGTTTAACAACAGCAAGAATCACGACAGCGAGCAGGACAAACACCGGCAGCTCATTAAACCAGCGGTAGAACACGTGGCTACGGGTGTTCTGATCATCCCGGAACACTTTGACAAGGTGACCACAGTAGAAGTGGTAGATGATCAGCAAAACCACCAGCGTCAGCTTGGCATGCAGCCACCCCTGGCTGAAATACCCGGACCAGTTGTAGCTGAGCAGCCAGACACCAAAGACAACTGTGGCGACCATGGAAGGCGTCGTGATGCCACGGTAAAGCTTGCGTTCCATCACCTTGAACCGCTCTTTGCCTGGTTCATCCTCGCAGGCGGCATGATACACGAACAGTCTGGGCAGATAGAAAATGCCGGCGAACCAGCACACCAGGGAAATAATGTGGAAGGCTTTCACCCAAAGCATTCGTTAACTCCGTCGATATTGGTAGTAGCTTTCGATATCCGTTTGCAGCACAACACCATAAACTCGTTGAATCATGGGGGCCACATGGCGTTGTACGTATAGCGCCTCAGCCTGGGTGCTGTCGAATTGTTGCAGGGCTTCTTCCAGCGTTGCCTGGTACTGAACCGGTGCCACATCCCGCCGGTTGGCGGGGATTTCCATCAAATCAATGGACTCCGGTAATTCGGTGCCTTCCTCGGCGGCCTGTTTCTCGGTGTCCTCAAGAAAGCGGGCCAGATCGACCGCCGGTAGCAGGGCGGTGGGGCCATTGCTGCCTTCCACCAGAAGCCACTTCGGTTCCGATTTCAGGGCTTTCTTGGCTTCCTCCAGCGTGAGCGCGCGTTCGGTTCGAAGAATATTCCGTTCCATGATGGCGCCAACCGAAACCCGCCTCAGTGCCTGGATAACGGGGGAGTTCTGGTAGCTCAGGCCCTGGCTCTTGAGGATGGTCAGGAACAGGGATTTCTTGCCGAAGGCTTCGCTGGTCACCAGGCTGGCGGTAGTAATCATCAGCATGCCTGGCAGTATGATGTTCGGATTCCGGGTGAGCTCCATCAGCGCCATCAATGCCGCCAGTGGCGCCTGCAGCACGGCGCCCATCATCGCCCCCATACCCAGCATGGCGTAAAACCCCACCGATGAGGCAATGTCCGGGAACATCTGGGCACCGATCAGTCCCATGGCGCCGCCCAGGGTGGCGCCCATGAAGATGGTGGGGCCGATAACACCGCTGGGCATGCCCAGTCCGATGGACAATCCGGTGATGATCAGCTTGGCGCTGCCCGCGCCGAGCAGTAACCAGAATCCCAGTTCACCATGAATGGTTTCGCTCACGGTATCGTAGCCGATGCCCATGGTTTCCGGGATCACCAGGGCGAAGGGCACCATCAACAGGCCGGCCACGGCAATTCGTAGCAAGACCGGGCGGTGATGGTAACGGCCCATACTGTCTACCAGCTGGATAAATCCGGCCGCCGCGATGCCGATAATAACGGCAATGGCGAGAATCCAGGGAATCTCCAGCAGCGAATTCATGGTCAGAGCCGGGACACTGAACGCCGGTTCGGTGCCGTAAACCGCCTGGGTGACGATAGCAGCGCTGACCGCCGCCAGGATAATCGGGGTGAAGCCGGCGATGGTGTATTCCATCATCACCACTTCCATCGCGAAAATCACGCCGGAGATGGGGGTGTTGAAGGAGGCGGAAATGGCAGCGGCACAACCGCAGGCGACCAACGTACGAATGCTGTTGTTGGGCAGCCGCATCCATTGCCCGAGCAGGCTGGAGAAGGCCGCGCCCAGATGTACGGCGGGTCCCTCCCGGCCGGCGGATTGCCCGGTGATCACCGTGGTGACGCCGGAAACAAACTGAACCATGGCACTGCGGAAGGAGATGTAGCCCTGATGGTAGTTCAGCCGCTCCATGATATGAACGATGCCGACTTTGCGATCGTGCAGGGCGAGTTTGTGCAACAGCAGCCCCAGCCCCAGAGCCCCGGCCAGTGGCAGAAGACCCCGGGTGAGCAGATCCAGCTCTTCGAAACTCTCTGAACCCTGGCCCGGCAGGAAATGCTCCAGTGGCCATTCAATAGCGAGTCGGAAAAGCAGGATTACGCCGCCGGTCACAATGCCGGACAGCAGGCCAAGAACCGCCAATTGCGGTAAAGCATCAACGCCGGAGAGCTTCCGCCGGAATACGGGGATCAGATTCTCGGTAATCTGTTGCCTGATGCTACGCATTGGCGGGGTGTTCCGGTTGGAGTGTCGGGATCATCAGCAGATTTCTGACAACATTGTAACGGCGGGCCCGCAGGCTGCAATAAGTCCTTGGTTTATCATGTTAGACTACGTGCCCTGACTTCCCAATTCTGTCCAGACCACGTTGGAGATAAGAGTGATTAAAGTAGGCATCGTCGGCGGAACCGGATACACGGGTGTAGAGCTGTTGAGAATTCTGGCTACCCACCCGGAAGCAGAGGTTATCTGCATCACCTCGCGATCGGAAGCGGGTATGCCCGTGGCCGATATGTATCCCAACCTGCGAGGCCATTATGAGCTTGAATTCTCCGAGCCCGACGCATCGGTGCTGGCGAGCTGTGATCTGGTGTTTTTTGCCACGCCGCATGGCGTTGCCATGCGCATGGTTCCGGAATTGATGGCCTCAGGTGTTCGCGTGGTTGACCTGTCGGCGGATTTCCGCCTGAAAGATCTTGATACCTGGGCAAACTGGTATGGCATGCCCCACGAGAGTGCCGACTGGGCCGAAAAAGCGGTGTACGGCTTGCCCGAGGTGGCCCGCGATGCCATTCGTGACGCTCAGCTGGTTGCGAATCCAGGGTGTTATCCGACAGCCGTGCAGCTGGGATTCCTGCCGTTGCTGGAACAGGGCCTGGTCAATCCGGCAAGGCTGATAGCCGATGCCAAGTCTGGCGCCAGCGGTGCCGGCCGGCAGGGCAAGATTGGCATGCTTCACGGTGAGATAGGCGAGAGTTTCAAGGCCTACGGCGCTTCCGGGCATCGGCACTTGCCGGAGATTCGCCAGGGTCTCATGGCCGCTGCAGGGAAAGGCGTTGGTGTTACCTTTGTGCCGCACCTGATACCGATGATTCGCGGTATTGAAGCCACGCTGTATGCCGAGCTCGATAACCCTCAGGATTTTGATCGCCTTCAGGCACTGTATGAGGCGCGTTACAAAGATGAGCCGTTCGTCGATGTCATGCCGTTCGGCAGTCATCCGGAGACCCGCAGTGTCCGTGGCGCCAATCACTGTCGGATGGCATTACACCGCCAGGAAGACAGCAACATCGTGATTGTGTCATCGGTGATCGACAATTTGGTGAAGGGCGCCGCCGGCCAGGCGGTTCAGAATATGAATATCATGTTCGGCCTGGATGAAGCCATGGGCCTGAATGCTCCGGCTTTGCTGCCGTGAGGTCGGGCACGTGAGTGATCCTCGAAAACCGGCGGATGAATACGTTGTTATCCGCCACCGGCCAGGTTACCGGTTACGTCGCAGCCTGATTCTGCTGGCATTTACCGTCATCGCCGCCGTGGCAGGATATGCCGCTGGGCTTGCCCAGGGTGGCTTCCGTTTCAGCTCGGCGGAGGCGTCTGCCGAGCAGTTGGTGGAGGAGGTGGAGAACCTTCGGGAGCAATACCGGGAGGCACGTCAGGGGTTGGTGAATCTCGAACGTGGGCGCGCGATCGATGAGCAGGCACTGCGGGAGGCACGAAACACGATTGTCGGCCTGGAAACCCGCATCCTGGAGCTGGAGGCGGATCTTACCTTCTACCGCAATATCATGGCGCCCTCGGAAACCAGCAAGGGCCTGCAGGTAGACAGTTTTACGCTGAGCCCGGCCAGGGAGTCTGGTGTTTTCGATTTCAAAATGGTGCTGACTCAGGTTGGCAATAACAAGAGCTATATTTCGGGTCTGGTGGCCGTGAATGTCATCGGTCGTCTGGATGGCGAGAAAGAGGTGATTGCGCTGAGGGATCTGTCGGATGAAATTGATGATCTGGGCGTGAAATTCCGGTTCCGCTACTTCCAGGATGTGGAGGGCAGCCTGCGCCTGCCTGAGAGCTTTGAGCCCTATGAGATTCAGGTCGTTGCCCAGGCGGAGGGCCGCAAGGCATCCCAGGCTGAACGAACCTTTGATTGGAAAGATTTAACGGAGAACTGAGATGCTTGGCAAGAAAAAGCAGAAACCCCGCCGTTCCCCCGGCCATTTTGACACCCTGATTTCCGGCAAGACCACGGTTGAGGGCGATGTTCATTTCTCCGGTGGTCTTCACGTGGATGGCACCATCAAGGGCCGGGTTGTGGCCGAAGAAGGCTCCGATGCGGTGGTACGTTTGTCAGAGGTGGGGGAAATCGTTGGCGACGTCGTGGCTCCCCATATCATCATCAATGGCAAGGTAAAGGGTGACGTGCATGCCTCTGCCCACCTCGAGCTGGCAGAGAAAGCGGTAGTTACCGGCAATGTCTATTACCAGTTGATTGAGATGGCCATGGGCGCCTCGGTCAACGGCAACCTGGTGCGCAAGGATGAAACCAGTGGTTTGCTGACGCATGAGCAAAAGCAGCCAGAGAGTTCAATCTCAGGTGAAGATGAGGACAAGTCCGAATAGTTGATTGTTTTAGTCAGGAATACCATAATTTCCTGACAGCAATATCATGCCGGAGGCAGACTTTGAGTGTAGTTCAGCAACAAATGGCCACGCCGTTGTTTTTCACCGACAACGCCGTCGCAAAGGTGCGTGAGTTGATCGAGGAGGAGGAAAATCCCGATCTCAAGTTGCGTGTCTTTGTCACAGGCGGCGGCTGCTCCGGTTTCCAGTACGGCTTCTCGTTTGATGAAAGTCAGGAAGAAGATGACACCGTCATAGAGCGGGATGGGGTCAAGCTGCTGGTGGATTCAATGAGCTATCAGTATCTGGTGGGCGCGACTATCGACTATCAGGAAGGGCTGCAGGGTTCACAGTTTGTCGTTCAGAACCCCAATGCGAGTTCGACCTGCGGTTGCGGCAGCTCATTTTCCATCTGAATCAGGGTGGATAAATTGCGCCCAGTATTCTCTCGCCCGAAGCGCCGGTGACTTCGGGCACGTTGCCCGGTAACTGAAGGATGGTTTGTCGGGCCAGCCAGGCGAACGCCACCGGCTCTACCCACTGAGGGTCAAGACCAAGATCCGCCGTGGTGTGTAGTGCGGCGGACCCAAGGCCTACCTTGAGCTCTCTCATCAGTAATCGATTGAAGGTGCCACCACCACAGACATACACGGCCATGTCCGCATTTTCCTGTGGTAACTGCTGGAGAATGGTTGTCACGGTCAGTTGCAGCAGGGTTCTCTGCACGTCCTCGGCGGGTATCTCTTCGAAACGTTGAAGATGTGTGCGCACCCAGTCGATGTTGAAACGCTCTTTGCCCGTACTTTTCGGAGCTGGTTTGCTGAAGTAGGCGTCTGACAGCATGCTGGCAAGCAGTTCGGAATGGGTCGCACCCTCGCTGGCCATGTGGCCGTCTTCATCAAAATGCCGCCCGGTCTGGTCCAGGCACCAGGCGTCCAGCAGGGCATTGGCCGGGCCGGTATCGAAGCCGACGGCCGGCTTTCTCGATCCGGCCGGCAGCCAGGTGATATTGGCAATGCCACCGAGATTCAGAATGCATCTATCCTGAGTGGGTGAGGCAAAGAGCCAGCGATGAAAAGCGGGTACCAGGGGAGCGCCCTGTCCGCCGGAGGCAATATCCCGGCTGCGGAAATCGGCAACTGTAATGATCCCCAGGCGTTCGGATAGCCACGCGGCATTGCCGATCTGAAGGGAAAAGGGCGCATTGCCGGCTGGTTGGTGGCGAATGGTCTGGCCGTGGCTGCCGGCGGCCCGTATCTGTTTTGGGTTAATTCCCGACTGTTTAATCAGTTGGGCACCGGCTTCCGCAAAATGCTGGCCAACCAGGGTATCCAGTTCGCCCAGCTCATCCGGGTCAGCCTGGTTGCGTGTTGCCAGCAGTAACCGCTGGCGTAACGCGTCGGCATAGGGTAGAGAGACGGTTTCGTGGACGGCCAGGCTGTTCGTGTCGAAAGACACCAGCACCGCATCAACTGCGTCCATGCTGGTGCCAGACATCAGGCCTAGCCAGTAGTCCATGCTCAGTTATCCGAGGCCAGAGCCAGCTGCTGATTGCTTTCGCGGAACACGTTGAACTGTGCCAGGCGCTGCTCGGTGAACTTCTGGAATCTTGCCATCTCGCTGTCCGGCACCGGCTTGGCGTCAGGGAGTTTGACCGTTCTTGAGTTTCTCGGCGCACCGTTGATCCGGAATTCGTAATGCAGGTGGGGTCCAGTCACCATGCCGGATGAGCCGACGTAGCCAATGGTTTCGCCCTGCTTGACCCGGGTACCGTTCTTGATGCCTTTGCCCAGTCGGCTCATATGTGCGTAAAGCGTTGTGATATTGTCGCCATGCTGCAGTACCACCGTCCGGCCGTAGCCGCCTTTCCAGCCAGCGAACTTCACCCGGCCACTACCGGCTGCCTTGATTGGGGTCCCCGGAGGTGCTGCATAGTCGGTACCTTCGTGTGGGCGAACCACATCGAGAACCGGGTGGCGACGTTGCAGGTTAAAAGGCGAGGAAACGCGGGCGTTGATGGGCACTCTCAGGAAGGCCTTCCGCATGCTCTTGCCGTCGGGTGAATAGTAGTCACTTTCTCCGTTCGCATCGGTATACAGCAGGGCAAGGTTATCTTCTCCCCGGTTGATAAAGCGGGCGGAGAGAATCCGGCCGGTATCAAACTTTTCGCCATCAATATAAAGCTCTTCGTAAACCACTTCGAAGCTGTCGCCTTTTCTGACATCGTATACAAAGTCGATGTCCCAGCCGAAAATGCCGGCCAGTTCCATCGTCAGGCGATCATTTAGGCCGGCGTCTCTGGCTGAGAGGTATAAAGATCCGTCGATAACGCCTGCGGCAAATGCCGGTCTGGCCTCAGGTTCGCGAACGACGGTCTCACCAAGAAAGCCATCTTCCGTGCGCGCGATTTTGAGGGACTCCAACAAAGAGCGTTGGAGTTCAATCGCAACCAGTTCGCCCTCGGAGTTCACGCCGAACCGGATATCCTCGCCGGCATAAAGGCGTTGGAGCTTGTCGGCCTCGCCGTCACCGTGAATCACCGAAAGCATCAGGCCGTCGTTAAATCCGGCTTTCCGGAACAACGTGGAGAGTGTATCGCCAGATTTAATGGTGAATTCCTGCCACTGAATATCAGGCTCGGGTGCAACGTCTGCCTGAGCTGCCATTGGTTGGCTCTGGCTTTCAGTTGTTTCGCTTGTTGTCTCAGCCTCCGGAGCGGCGGCCTGGGTGTTGGCTTCCTGTGAGGATGCCCCGGAAATCAGGCCCTGTTCCAGGTCGACGGTGTAGCTCATCCGCTTGGCTTCAACGTCTGCGCTTGGGCTCATCAGGACAGTAGCAGAGACGATCACCGTGGCGGCTGCCGCCAGGGTAATGTGTGTTTTGGGGAATGTTTTCAGCACGTGGCTCACCCGTTTTAATCGGTAATCCAGTAATTTGTACCGGCTTATTAAAGCGCCAGGTCAAGTATAGACCAACAGAGTACCGCATATAACAGAATTGCGACAGTGTCCAACATTACAGTCGAGCGGCTGTGCTGGTCGTACAAACTACGCCGCCGCTGCTATAATCCCGGGCTTTTCATGCTCTGATTGGTCGTTTTCTGAGCATTTCTACTGTACCAAGGGTGCCGGTAACTCACAGATTTCTTTTGTAGACCTCTGTAACCGGCTCCCGCTTTATTGTCACAGACGGGGTGAGGGGTTCATGGCATCAATAGATGAAGCGCTGGCGATTATCAAACGAGGTATTGATGAGCTGATTCCAGAGGAAGACCTGGTTGAAAAGCTTAAAGAAGGTCGGCCGCTGCGAGTGAAGGCCGGCTTCGACCCAACCGCGCCAGACTTACACCTCGGCCACACAGTGCTTATAAACAAGCTGCGCCAGTTTCAGGACCTTGGGCACGAAGTTATTTTCCTGATTGGTGACTTTACCGGCATGATTGGTGACCCCACAGGAAAGAGTGCTACCCGGCCTCCGCTTACTGAAGATCAGGTGCGCGACAACGCGATTACCTATAAAGAGCAGGTGTTCAAGATTCTGGATCGGGAAAAAACCCGGGTTGTCTTCAACTCCGAGTGGATGAGCAAGATGACAGCGGCGGATATGATTCGCCTGGCCGGGCAATATACGGTTGCCCGTATGCTTGAGCGCGATGACTTTACCAAGCGCTATCGTTCCGAGCAGCCAATCGCCATTCATGAATTCCTCTATCCTCTGGTACAGGGCTACGACTCGGTGGCGCTGGAAGCTGATATTGAGTTGGGTGGCACTGATCAGAAGTTCAATCTTCTGATGGGCCGGATTCTGCAAAAGCATTACGGCCAGAAACCGCAGGCCATCCTGACGGTCCCTATCCTTGAGGGGCTGGACGGTGTCCAGAAGATGTCCAAGTCTCTCGGTAACTATGTGGGGGTTAGCGACTCCCCGGGGGAAATGTATACCAAGCTGCTTTCCATGCCAGATGAACTGCTGTGGCGCTACTTCGAGTTGCTCAGCTTCCGGCCAATGGCTGAGATCGAGCACTTCAAGGCCGCGGTTGCCGGCGGCGAAAATCCTCAGGACTATAAGAGGGTGCTCGCTGAAGAGTTGATTACCCGCTTCCATGATGAGGAGGCCGCAAAGACGGCTCATAAATCGGCGGGTAATCGGGTTGCTCTCGGTGCGATTCCGGACAACGTGCCGGTCGTGGAGGTTTCGCTGGAAGGTCAGGGCGAGATTCCAATGCCTGCGGTTCTGCGTCTTGCCGGTCTGGTAAAGAACGGCGCTGCGGCGCGTGACGTACTTGGGCGTGGAGCGGTTTATGTGGATGGCCAGCAGTTTGAGGGCCAGCGCATGTTCGTAGCAGGGGATGAGTGTGTCATCCAGGCGGGTAAAAAGAAGATTGCTCGGGTGATCATTGTCGAGTGATTATCGTGGCGTTTTGGCCAATCTGAAATTTTTTCAGATTGGCCGTTGACTCCTCGGCTGAGGTCTGTAGAATGCGCATCTCGCTTGAGGGGCAGGTCACTGAAAAGAGCCGAAACCCGAGCGATAACTGCTTGAAAGCGCTGAAGAAAATGTTTCAGAAAAACTTCAAAAAGCGGTTGACAGGAAGGCGGTTCAGTGTAGAATGCGCACCTCGAAACAGGCAGTAAGCCGGAGAGTTTTTCGGCGGTTTTCGGAAGCGAAAACAGCGAAAAATAAACGGTTGACAGGGCAGCGGAACGATGTAGAATACGCGGCCTTGATTGAGCAACAGCTCAAACGCTCTTTAAAAAGTTAACCAAGTAATTCGTGTGGGCGCTGGCCGAGGTATTTCGGACACGAAATATCAGGACAGTGACTCGTCGAAATTGAGTTTTGTCTTGAGCAAGAATTAAGAACTTTCGGGTTCTTGTATGATTTAAACTGAAGAGTTTGATCATGGCTCAGATTGAACGCTGGCGGCAGGCTTAACACATGCAAGTCGAGCGGTAACAGGGGAAGCTTGCTTCCCGCTGACGAGCGGCGGACGGGTGAGTAATGCTTAGGAATCTGCCCAGTAGTGGGGGATAGCCCGGGGAAACCCGGATTAATACCGCATACGTCCTACGGGAGAAAGCAGGGGATCTTCGGACCTTGCGCTATTGGATGAGCCTAAGTCGGATTAGCTAGTTGGTGGGGTAAAGGCCTACCAAGGCGACGATCCGTAGCTGGTCTGAGAGGATGATCAGCCACATCGGGACTGAGACACGGCCCGAACTCCTACGGGAGGCAGCAGTGGGGAATATTGGACAATGGGGGCAACCCTGATCCAGCCATGCCGCGTGTGTGAAGAAGGCTTTCGGGTTGTAAAGCACTTTCAGTAGGGAGGAAAACCTTATGGCTAATACCCATGAGGCTTGACGTTACCTACAGAAGAAGCACCGGCTAACTCCGTGCCAGCAGCCGCGGTAATACGGAGGGTGCAAGCGTTAATCGGAATTACTGGGCGTAAAGCGCGCGTAGGTGGTTTGGTAAGCGAGATGTGAAAGCCCCGGGCTTAACCTGGGAACGGCATTTCGAACTGTCAGACTAGAGTGTGGTAGAGGGTAGTGGAATTTCCTGTGTAGCGGTGAAATGCGTAGATATAGGAAGGAACACCAGTGGCGAAGGCGGCTACCTGGACCAACACTGACACTGAGGTGCGAAAGCGTGGGGAGCAAACAGGATTAGATACCCTGGTAGTCCACGCCGTAAACGATGTCAACTAGCCGTTGGGACTCTTGAAGTCTTAGTGGCGCAGCTAACGCACTAAGTTGACCGCCTGGGGAGTACGGCCGCAAGGTTAAAACTCAAATGAATTGACGGGGGCCCGCACAAGCGGTGGAGCATGTGGTTTAATTCGACGCAACGCGAAGAACCTTACCTGGCCTTGACATCCAGAGAACTTTCCAGAGATGGATTGGTGCCTTCGGGAACTCTGAGACAGGTGCTGCATGGCCGTCGTCAGCTCGTGTCGTGAGATGTTGGGTTAAGTCCCGTAACGAGCGCAACCCCTATCCCTGGTTGCTAGCAGGTAATGCTGAGAACTCCAGGGAGACTGCCGGTGACAAACCGGAGGAAGGTGGGGATGACGTCAGGTCATCATGGCCCTTACGGCCAGGGCTACACACGTGCTACAATGGCGCGTACAGAGGGCTGCCAACTCGCGAGAGTGAGCCAATCCCTTAAAACGCGTCGTAGTCCGGATCGGAGTCTGCAACTCGACTCCGTGAAGTCGGAATCGCTAGTAATCGCGAATCAGAATGTCGCGGTGAATACGTTCCCGGGCCTTGTACACACCGCCCGTCACACCATGGGAGTGGATTGCACCAGAAGTAGTTAGTCTAACCTTCGGGAGGACGATTACCACGGTGTGGTTCATGACTGGGGTGAAGTCGTAACAAGGTAGCCGTAGGGGAACCTGCGGCTGGATCACCTCCTTAAACGAAGCCGAATGCTTCGGTCAGAGTCCACACGAATTACTTGGTTGGCTAATAAAGAGAGCAGATGGGTCGTTGCAGGCCCGTGTTTTGGGTCTGTAGCTCAGGTGGTTAGAGCGCACCCCTGATAAGGGTGAGGTCGGTGGTTCAAGTCCACCCAGACCCACCAGAATTGTTCAGCTCGTCGTTGTCGAAGTACTTGCATAGCAGGCTATGCGGCGCACTTCGACGCCTAGATCTGATCAATTCTTGTAGATAGCTTCTTGGGGCTATAGCTCAGCTGGGAGAGCGCCTGCCTTGCACGCAGGAGGTCGGCAGTTCGATCCTGCCTAGCTCCACCAAACTTTACTGACTAACTTCGGTTAGCAGTGTACAGAAACGAATGTTTCATATCGATGAAGCCTTCCTTTCTGATCACTGGGTCAGATTTGCTCTTTAACAAATTGGACGAGATAGAACACGAATATTTTTCTCTCATTATCTCCGAGAGAAAATGTTCAAAGTGATAGCGATTTCAAGCGTTATCCGGTGTTGTCGTTGAAGTGGTTGTTCTATTGCTTCAAGTGACTGTCTCGAAGATACCTCGGAATCAGGCTTGCCTGGTGATGAGTGTGACTTCGTGATCAGTTGTCTTGGGGTTATATAGTCAAGCAACTAAGCGCATACGGTGGATGCCTTGGCAGTCAGAGGCGATGAAAGACGTGGAAGCCTGCGATAAGGTTCGGGGAGCTGGCAAACGAGCTGTGATCCGGACATCTCTGAATGGGGAAACCCACCAACCTTCGGGTTGGTATCTTACACTGAATCCATAGGTGTAAGAGGCGAACCAGGGGAACTGAAACATCTAAGTACCCTGAGGAAAAGAAATCAACCGAGATTCCCTAAGTAGCGGCGAGCGAACGGGGACCAGCCCTTAAGCTGAACAACTGGTAGGAGAAGGCTCTGGAAAGTGCCGCCATAGTGGGTGATAGCCCCGTATCCGAAACCTGAGTTCAGTGAAATCGAGTAGGTCGGCGCACGAGAAACGTTGACTGAACATGGGGGGACCATCCTCCAAGGCTAAATACTCCTGACTGACCGATAGTGAACCAGTACCGTGAGGGAAAGGCGAAAAGAACCCCTGTGAGGGGAGTGAAATAGACCCTGAAACCGTATGCGTACAAGCAGTCGGAGCAGACTTGTTCTGTGACGGCGTACCTTTTGTATAATGGGTCAGCGACTTATGTTCAGTGGCGAGGTTAACCGTTTAGGGGAGCCGTAGGGAAACCGAGTCTGAATAGGGCGAATTAGTCGCTGGGCATAGACCCGAAACCGGGCGATCTATCCATGAGCAGGTTGAAGGTGCCGTAACAGGCACTGGAGGACCGAACCCACTGTCGTTGAAAAGCCAGGGGATGACTTGTGGATCGGAGTGAAAGGCTAATCAAGCCCGGAGATAGCTGGTTCTCCCCGAAAGCTATTTAGGTAGCGCCTCGGACGAATACCACAGGGGGTAGAGCACTGTTTGGGCTAGGGGGTCATCTCGACTTACCAACCCCATGCAAACTCCGAATACCTGTGAGTACTATCCGGGAGACACACGGCGGGTGCTAACGTCCGTCGTGAAGAGGGAAACAACCCAGACCGCCAGCTAAGGTCCCAAAGTACCAGTTAAGTGGGAAACGATGTGGGAAGGCTCAGACAGCTAGGAGGTTGGCTTAGAAGCAGCCACCCTTTAAAGAAAGCGTAATAGCTCACTAGTCGAGTCGGCCTGCGCGGAAGATGTAACGGGGCTCAAACTGGTCACCGAAGCTGCGGCTGCATACTTTGTATGCGGGGTAGGGGAGCGTTCTGTAAGCCTGCGAAGGTGTGTTGAGAAGCATGCTGGAGGTATCAGAAGTGCGAATGCTGACATGAGTAACGACAATGCGGGTGAAAAACCCGCACGCCGGAAGACCAAGGGTTCCTGCGCAACGCTAATCGGCGCAGGGTGAGTCGGCCCCTAAGGCGAGACCGAAAGGTGTAGTCGATGGGAAACGGGTTAATATTCCCGTACCTTGGATAGCTGCGATGGAGAGACGGAGAAGGCTAGGTGAGCCGGGCGACGGTTGCCCCGGTTTAAGCATGTAGGGAGTGGACTTAGGCAAATCCGGGTCCACAATCCCGAGACGCGACGACGAGTGCCCAAGGGCGCGAAGTCATTGATGCCCTGCTTCCAGGAAAATCTTCTAAGCTTCAGGCTATTCGAGACCGTACCCCAAACCGACACAGGTGGTCAGGTAGAGAATACCAAGGCGCTTGAGAGAACTCGGGTAAAGGAACTAGGCAAAATGGTGCCGTAACTTCGGGAGAAGGCACGCCGGTGTGTACGTGAAGCCCCTGCGGGTGGAGCGGAAGCCGGTCGAAGATACCAGGCCCCTGCGACTGTTTATTAAAAACACAGCACTCTGCAAACACGAAAGTGGACGTATAGGGTGTGACGCCTGCCCGGTGCCGGAAGGTTAATTGATGGGGTTAGCATTCGTGCGAAGCTCTTGATCGAAGCCCCGGTAAACGGCGGCCGTAACTATAACGGTCCTAAGGTAGCGAAATTCCTTGTCGGGTAAGTTCCGACCTGCACGAATGGCGTAACGATGGGGGCGCTGTCTCTACCCGAGACTCAGTGAAATTGAAATCGCCGTGAAGATGCGGTGTATCCGCGGCTAGACGGAAAGACCCCGTGAACCTTTACTATAGCTTCACAGTGAACTTTGAGCATGCTTGTGTAGGATAGCTGGGAGGCTTTGAAACCGGGACGCCAGTTCCGGTGGAGCCAACCTTGAAATACCAGCCTGGCATGTTTGAGGTTCTAACTCTGGCCCCTTATCGGGGTTGAGGACACTGTGTGGTGGGTAGTTTGACTGGGGCGGTCTCCTCCCAAAGCGTAACGGAGGAGCACAAAGGTGGGCTAAGCACGGTCGGACATCGTGCGGTTAGTGTAATGGCACAAGCCCGCTTGACTGCGAGACAGACACGTCGAGCAGGTACGAAAGTAGGTCATAGTGATCCGGTGGTTCTGTATGGAAGGGCCATCGCTCAACGGATAAAAGGTACTCCGGGGATAACAGGCTGATACCGCCCAAGAGTTCACATCGACGGCGGTGTTTGGCACCTCGATGTCGGCTCATCACATCCTGGGGCTGAAGCCGGTCCCAAGGGTATGGCTGTTCGCCATTTAAAGTGGTACGCGAGCTGGGTTTAGAACGTCGTGAGACAGTTCGGTCCCTATCTGCCGTGGACGTTGGAGATTTGAGGAAAGCTGCTCCTAGTACGAGAGGACCGGAGTGGACGAACCTCTGGTGTTCGGGTTGTCACGCCAGTGGCATTGCCCGGTAGCTATGTTCGGACAGGATAACCGCTGAAAGCATCTAAGCGGGAAGCCCCTTCCAAGATGAGATCTCCCCGAGGCCTCGAGCCTCCTGAAGAGCCGTTCAAGACCAGGACGTTGATAGGCCGGGTGTGTAAGCGCTGCGAGGCGTTGAGCTAACCGGTACTAATTGCTCGTGCGGCTTGACTATATAACACCCAAGACAATTGCGGATGACGCAACGAAATCAGCATCACTCAGTTCCATCTCGTCCCCCAGTGATCAACCGTTTTGCCTGACGACCATAGCGGTCTGGAACCACCTGATCCCATCCCGAACTCAGAAGTGAAACAGACCTGCGCCGATGGTAGTGTGGCGTTGCCCATGTGAGAGTAGGTCATCGTCAGGCTCCTAATACCTAAAACCCCCGACAGCTTTGCTGCCGGGGGTTTTTTATTGCCTGCAGGAAAGCGAGCAGATATGACCCTGTGATCAGGCGCACAGTTACGCTCGGTAAATAGCGTTAGCATTCCCTCAAGACTGGCAGAAAAAAAGACTAAAAAGCCAGCTTCAGAGACACTCATCAGTCATTCGATCATTGCCGTCAATAACAACAAACGGCGGGCAGGTATGGCTATGAGTACACGTAAAAGACTATTCCTCGCGCTGTCCATGGTGCTGTCTTCGGCTGCCCATGCAGATTTGCAGCCCATTTCTGATACCGAGCTGTCCGAGGTGACAGGTCAGGCCTTTGTCTCCATAGACCGCCAGTACCATCCCGATCCCAACGAAAATACCTCCTATACCCGTGTCAATCTCGGTATGGATATCGAAATTCAGACCAATGTTGATGTTCTCGAGATGGGGCGATATGAGCGAGCGGGTGAGAAGCAGGGTTCTTCCGATGTACTGATCCGCGATTTTGCGCTCGGGTACATCAATAACCAGGCCTACTACAGCAAGAACCCTGATGCTCCGCGACAATATCGCCCCGATGGCTCAGCCTATGGCGAGAATGAGATTGTTCCGTTCATGATCGATAGCCCGTTCTTCGAGTTTGCCTTTGATGAAACCACCAATGAGGTGGTAGGTGTTCGCCTTGGCTTTGGCGAGTCCATGGGCATTCTCTCCGGCAAGATCGAAACGCTGACGGGTAACGTCAATGTCGACATCATCGATCGAGGTGAAGGATTGCGGGAGGCTAACTCCACCGGCAATTTCTTCGATCAGTTGATTGTTCTGCTCACCCCTTTGCTCGAATCCGGCAGTCCACTCGCCACCAAGGCGCAGCTGGTCTATGGCGAGGAAGGTGATCCGCGCATTGGCGAGCTTGATCCCATTCGTGCGGAGTATATCGGTATTCCGAACGGGGAAAAGTTCGTTCTTGAAGGTGCCGCCGGATTCACCCGCTGGTCGCTGAAGAACCTGATTGGCTGGGGATCCAGTTCGGAGATTGAGGTGCCGGATTGTTCCTTCTTCAGCTGTGGTGCTGGTGACATCTATGTCTATGCCCAGGATTGCATGGTGCTGGGCATAGACTCCTGCTTTGATCTGGATATTTACAACAGTTTCCCGATTGGCCAGGTTGAGGAGGTCAATGGTGAGCGGCGAATTACCGGTCCCGCCGATGGTGCGTTTATTTCGTTTCAGACCAAAGATCTGGATTGGCTCAAGGACGTCAAGAAAACCGACATCACGGTAGAGGACTTTATTCGGGCGACGTCCGGCGCATTCTTCAATATCCCCAATGGCGCCACCGAGGTAAACCTGAATGAGGCGTTGTACGGCACGGACCGTTATCGGACTGAGTACATAGACCGTGGTCGGGGGCTGTTCTGATGAGAGGATTCGGGTTCTGCAACTTCCCCTGCACTTCAATGTTGTCGTTAGCGCTCTTGTGGTCTTTGCCCCTCCAGGCTGAGATGGTGACTCTTAATGAGTCCGAGATGTCCGAGATCGATGGCGCCGGCATAGGCCTGGTTCTCGATAACTTTACCTTCTCCCATGGAACCGACGCGCCGGATGCCAATGGCAACCAGGCCCGTATATTCCGAATCACGGGCATCAAAAGCACGGACGGGCAGGACGTGGATATCACCGTGAATCACTTGTACATCGCGGGCGCTGATTCCGCCTATGGTCAGAATCTGACCCCGGTCAACCTGGGGCGTTTGCTGCATCCCTGGCGAATTGACGTGGTGGACGGCAACACGATCGGGGTCAGAGATAAATCGGTGTTGGAAATCGCCGCGCCCGCGATGCTCAGTGCGGCCGAGGGTTACGATTGCCTGGGTGGCTCAGCGGCTGCCGGAAGCGGTACCTGTTCAAGCCGCCCCGCAACTGAATCCTGGATCGGCGAGCGAGCCGATATGGGAATGCAGATGAATGTCGCGGTGGGCAACGACCGCTCTGCCAACCTGAATATACATGCGAAAAGTGCCGTGATTGACGGCAGCTACCTGCGTCTCTGGGGTGATGACGCGCGCCAGCAAATGGCCGGCCAGTTCAAGCTGAACTTCTACTCTCCGGAGCTAACCATCAACGCCTGTACTCAGGATGGCAGCGAGTGTGGCTCCCGCATCACCATGTCCGATTTTGTCCTTCAACTGGCGATCGGTAACGAGCTCCAGCCAGTGTTTTTTGATGTCGACGGTACGGGCAATTTCGTGCTGGAGGTAGATGCTATCGCTGCGCCGGCACCCGGGCAGATTGCCGCAAACGGGCTTCGGGATGGCAGCGATACCGCAACCTGGGACTTCTATGAAGCCTATTACACCAATCCGGAATACCGGAGCAATCTCCGGATTGGCAACTTTGGTGTTGGTGACCGGGATTTTGGCTCCGCCCGCATCGAAGGAATGCTCATTCAGCACCTGGAAATCAGAACCAAGGACTTGGCGCCATGATCCGTCTGACTTGTTGTTCAGCTACCCGGTTTTGCCTGCTCTTTGCGGCCCTGCTTCCCGCCTTGGCGTATTCCGAGATGTCGCCGCTCGGGGACGACGCCCTGGCTGATGTCTCCGGCCAGGGGGGAATCTATCTGTCTGGCGACATCAGCATCAACGAAATGGGAGGTCCGGTTCAGAACAATTACTTTGGCCGGTGTGATGAGGCAGATAAGAAATGCGGTGCTCGCTTTGCCTATCGGCTGAAGCAGGATGGCGGATGGATGGTACTGGATGAAATTCGAGGGATGTTCGCCTTTGAGGGTCTGACCCTGAGGGTGCGTTCGATCGATTCCGGCTTTGGGGGGGATGGTGCACTCTTTGACCGTGATGTGATTGAGCTGGGCTTGCCAAATGTTGTCCGGTTTTCTGACGTACAGTTCAAAATCGCTTCCAGTAGCACGCCACGACCAACTGACCCCGGCTTTCAGCAAACCGACATCTTTGCGGTGGAAATGCAGGGGGACGTGATCATGCAGGGTAACCTTCTGGTTTTTCCGGATGGAACCCCTTAGCCAGGAGGCATCATGACTCGTAAGCTTTCCGGAATCCTGCCCCTGAGTACGGTCGTCCTGGGCCTGGGCAGCTATTCGATGATAACCGCTGCAGATCTCCAGAGCCTTGATGACCGGGCGCTGTCTGAGATACGAGGCCAGAGCGGGATTACCATCGAAACTGACCTGACCATGACCGCAGACAAGCTTTCCTATTACGACGATAACAAAGGCGTCCATCTGGAAGGCATGCGGGTGGGTTCCTCGGAAGTGCCGGGCCAGGGCGCATTTCATCGGACCAGGATCGATATCGGCAGTGATTCTGCGCTGAATCTCGAATACCTGGTAGAAGACCGGCGGGTCGAATTCTCGGACATCCGGCTGGCCGGCGCGCCCGGTGTCAGTATGGGCGGGATTTTCTTTGATCATAGCCTTCAAGGCACCTTGAGCCTGCGCCAGCAGACCGCAGGTGGAACCGGCTATGAATTTGATTCCGCGTACACCATGACGGGAGGCCGTCTGGGCTATAGAACCAACGGTAATTCGGTGTTTCTGGACGATATTACGATGTCCGTTGAGGCCTTGGGAGTAACTCTGGAGCGGGTGGGCCAGACCCTGGAACTGACGGCTCCAAGAGTAACTGGTAGTTGGCAGGTCGGTGCTATTCGATATTCCAGCGATCCTGCGATTTATGGCCGTAGCACCAATGGTAACGGTGACCTGCTGCCCAGCTATGGCGGTCTCTCTGGCCAGTACGAACTGTCCTCAACGACCGGTATATCCGCAGGAGGCCGCGCAGGGGAGGGATTGCGGTTTGATAACGAGACAACCATACATAGCGCGTCTTTCCTCTATCACGATGATGGCCATGCACTCGCCCTGAGAGACATCACTGGTTCCTACCGAATTCAGGACCTTCGTCTGGATGTGGGTGAGGATTGGCGCGGCCGACCGGCAGTGGGTTTAACGCTTGGGCGAATGGAAGGCGAGTTTGAGGTCGGAGCCATTGAGATTGGCGGTGCTGGTAAGAGCTTTGGGGCCTTCAACCTGAGCTTTCTGTTGGAAGACCAGGTATTTGGTGGTCGCAACTACACCAATGCGCTCTACCTGCAGGGCGGAGGCCATGTCGATGCCGGTGCCCAGGGCCTGAGGCTGGCTGCCCAGTGGAGCCTAAGGCTTTCTGATCTGAGCTATACCGAGGACGGCAACAGGGTGATTATCAGCGGCCTTCAGTCCTGGGGGCAGGGCGATATCACCGTGAACGTTACCCGTGACGGTGTTCAGGGTGGAACCCGATTCTATGACGGTTTGAGAATTGGCTTTGAGGGGCTTGAGGCCGGTTACCGTATTAATGGGATGCGCGTTGGCAGTGATGATGCGCCATTGCAGGGTGGTACCGAATTGTTGTTGGCGCTCGGCATCTATCCCGCCTACGACTTTACGCTGGACGGTCACATGACGCTCGGAGCCGGTGGCGCGTCCGGTGAGGGCCTGACAATTAATTCGGATATTCACATTCGTGACGGTCGTGCTGCAGTGATTGCCGCTCCTTATGACGAAGGTAACGGTGAGCAGCCCCAGAAAGGTCTCTGGCTGACCGATATGACCTATGATGGTCATGTTCGTAACATGACTCTGGATGTTACCGATGAAGGATTGGCGCTGGCAACGGAAGAGTCCTGGAGCACCATGGATATCGGCAATGTCCGGATCGGTAATGGTGTCGATGGAGAGAGCCTTGGGCGTTTGAAGATCCAGCGTTTTGAACAGGGGAGCACGACGTTGATCAAGCCTGGTGGTGCCGGCAACGTCTGTGTGGGTGGCGCTGGTGCTTCGGCCTCGGCCTGTTCGGCATCGGGCGGTGAGTGGGAAATGCGGGGAGAGGAAGGTGTCACGATCGAGATGAAGAACATCCTCGCCCGTGCTCAGAGCAGCGAGAAGCGGAATTCGCTGTTGTGGGAAACCAATCGGACCGTCGATGGCCAGGGGCGGGCCGTGAATGGTTCCGGAACCCGCCTGGTTCTGGACAATATTTACACGAGTGACGGTGGTGATTTCGATGGTGATGGCGTCGACGACAATACCTACGGTATTCAAACCGATCTATCCGTTGACGTTTACCAGACCCGAGTCGTGAAGAAAGAAAATGGAGCGGACTCGCTGGGGGTGAATGGCGCCCGTGGAGATGAAAAGATTATGGATGCCTCGGCCCCCCAGGGTTATCGGTATGTGTCCTCTCCTTCGGAGGCTGATCGCCTGAACCGTCCACTGGGATTCGCGGTCAAGGCGGAAACCCGTTTCAAGGAACTGACCATAAATAATATCGATCTGGTTCATCCTGTGGGTGGCGCCCAGACCGCCGTGTTCGGCGCCGTGCTGCAGAACGTGAATATTCGCGCAAACCTGACCGCGACACCTATCCCCTGACGTCGCGACCGGTAAAGGGGTAAGGCCAGTGCTGCCCCTTTGCTTTTCAATCCCCTCCTGTTGTTTAATCCGGGCTTGTTTATTCCCCGTCTGGAAGCTCATTGATGAAATCCAATGCATTGCTGTCCCTGCTCAGTGATCGTGAAATCCATTCCGGTGAATCGCTGGCCCAGAAGCTGGGCGTTTCCCGGACGGCGGTGTGGAAGCATATCCGCAAGGCTATCGCCGACGGAACTGACATACGGACCATTCGCGGGCAGGGTTACCAGCTGGTGTCCGCACTGGACCTGCTTGACCGTGACATCATTCTTGGTCAGCTCAATGCTTCGGTTCGAGAGCGGATACAGCTCACTGTTCTGGATGAAGTGGATTCCACAAACGCCGAGGTTGCGCGCCTACTGACGTCGGCGCCACTCCCGGTGGTGTTATCTGACTGTCAGACGTCCGGCCGTGGTCGAAGAGGTCGGAGCTGGGCCAGCCCCAAGGGCCAGAACCTCTACCTGAGCCTTGGGTTGTCGATAAAAGGTGGCTTCTCGGCCCTGGATGGCCTCAGTCTGGCCCTGGGCGTTGCCGTCGCCAATGCCATTGAGCAGGTAGGGGGCGGTGAGGTAGGGCTCAAGTGGCCCAATGACCTGTTTGCCCAGGGCCAGAAATTTGGTGGGATCCTGGTAGAAATCCAGGGCGAACTCCAGGAAGGTTGTGTTCAGGTGATCGCAGGAATCGGTATCAACGTGCATATGACTCAAGCTGAAGACGTTGATCAGCCCTGGACGAGCCTGGACAAGCGTTGGCCAGACCAGGCCTGGGTCCGCAACCAACTCGCTGCCGGGATGATTACTCACATTCTGGCAGCAGTGACAGAATTTGAGGCTGGCGGCTTCCGGAAATTCCGGGAGCGCTGGCAGCGCCGTGATATCTTTAACGGCCTGCCCCTCGTCACCCGTGACGGTGAATTAAAGGGCGTGGGAGGCGGTATCGACGAAACCGGGAACTACCTCCTGAAAACAGCAGAGGGCGAAATACCGGTGCGGGCGGGCGATATCAGTTTGCGGGTGTCTGAATGATTTTGTTGATTGACGCTGGTAATACCCGCCTGAAATGGCGACTGACTGGAACAGGCGGCCCTCTTGAAGGGGCAGCGGTCATGGCAGATGCTGAGCCCCTGATCGGACTTTCAGGCTACTGGTCTGACATTGACAGAATTCTGGTGTCGACGGTGGCCTCGGAAAGCGCCCGCGCGCAACTTCATGAACTGTTGCTTGCCCGGGCCAAGGTGCCTGTTGAATATTGCTGGGCTGAGTCGACGCGCGATGGCCTGTCCAATTCCTATGGGGATGTGTCGCGCATGGGGGCTGATCGATGGCATGCCATGCTGGCTGGTTGGGTCAGGTGTAAGGCTTCTTTCGCCGTTGTCGATGCCGGTAGCGCCGTCACCGTGGACTATGTCAATGCGGGCGGGCGACACCTCGGTGGCTACATTCTTCCTGGGCTCCAGATGATGCGCCGTAGTCTGAAAGTGGATGCGGCACGAATTGGATTTGAGCAGAGTGAGCAACTCGACACCCGCCCGGGACAATCGACCGGCGAGTGCGTCAACCACGGTCTGGCCTGGCTCACTGAGGCCCTTGTCCAGAGGATTCATCACGATGCAAAAGCCTTTGGACTCTCTGCGATCTACCTGACCGGTGGCGATGCCCGGCGTTTGCAGGCCCTTGGTCTTGAGGCAAACGTAATTGAGGGTATGGTGCTTGACGGTCTTGAGCGAATCGCCAGCGCGGGCGTTCTGTGATGAAGTGGCTGGCGTTTCTGTTGGCAGCTCTCAATCTGGCCGTTTGGTTTGTGCCGGCCTGGATCGAGCCATCCCGTTATGTCGGCGTTTCATCTGGAACCCTGCCACGTGTCTCCAGTCTGAAAGTGGCTTCCGAGACCATGGAGAGCCTCTCCCGGGAAGAGAGTTGTCTACGGATAACGCTCGGAATGTTTGAGGCGAGGGATGACGCCGAGAATGTGGCGGCCGGTCTCAAGCATAGAGTCGGCATTGTTGAGGTTGAGAAGGAGTTGCCGCCCCTGCATTGGGTATTGATTCCTCCGCAGCCGCCGGAAGCAGCGCGAGCCCAGTTCCGTGAGCTCTATCTTCAGGGCGTGGAATCGTACATTGTTTCCCGTGGAGAGTACCGTAACGCCATTTCCCTGGGGCTGTTCGAATCCCTTGAGGCTGCGCAATCGGTAATGGCAGAAAAAAAACAGGCAAATCTGAATGTAGTGCTGGCCAAGTTCCCTCGAAATCGTTTAGGATACGCGCTCGTTTTTGAGGTTGAATCCATGGCAGAAAGTGAATGGGTTCAAGCGGTTGAAGCGGAAACCGGTTACGAGTTCGATTTCGTTGAAAGCAATGCTTGTGAAGGTGTTGCAAGGCCGGGAAAAAATCCGTAGTATACCGCCCTCGCTGAACAGGCGAATGTGAGCTGGCGTAGCTCAGTTGGTAGAGCAGCTGACTTGTAATCAGCAGGTCGGGGGTTCGATTCCGTCCGCCAGCTCCACTTTAAGTTTTAAGCAGGTTCGCTTTTGCGGATTTGTTCGGGAGGGGTTCCCGAGTGGCCAAAGGGATCAGACTGTAAATCTGACGCGAAAGCTTCGCAGGTTCGAATCCTGCCCCCTCCACCACTAATTGCTCGCGGGCATCGTATAGTGGCTATTACCTCAGCCTTCCAAGCTGATGACGCGGGTTCGATTCCCGCTGCCCGCTCCAATTTGGTTTCAATGCTCATGTAGCTCAGTCGGTAGAGCACATCCTTGGTAAGGATGAGGTCACCGGTTCAATTCCGGTCATGAGCTCCATTTTTTATCCGGTCAACGTTGCGATCCTGGTTGATTAGGGAGATTGGTCGAAATGTCTAAAGCAAAGTTTGAGCGTAACAAGCCGCACGTAAACGTGGGCACCATCGGTCACGTTGACCATGGTAAGACCACTCTGACAGCCGCCCTGACTCGTGTATGTCACGAAGTTTGGGGCACTGGCGAGAGCCGTGCTTTCGATCAGATCGATAACGCACCGGAAGAGCGTGCGCGTGGTATTACCATCGCGACCTCTCACGTAGAGTACGATTCTCCGACCCGTCACTACGCCCACGTAGACTGCCCGGGCCACGCTGACTATGTGAAGAACATGATCACTGGTGCGGCACAGATGGACGGCGCGATCCTGGTTTGCTCCGCAGCTGATGGCCCCATGCCGCAGACTCGTGAGCACATCCTGCTGTCCCGTCAGGTTGGCGTTCCTTTCATTGTCGTGTTCCTGAACAAGGCCGACATGGTCGACGACGAGGAGCTGCTGGAGCTGGTTGAGATGGAAGTTCGTGACCTGCTGAGCCAGTACGACTTCCCGGGTGACGACACTCCGATCATTACCGGTTCTGCCCTGATGGCGCTGGAAGGCAAAGACGACAACGAAATGGGTACTACTGCTGTCAAGAAGCTGGTAGAAGCCCTGGACGACTATATCCCTGAGCCGGAGCGTGCGATCGATCAGCCGTTCCTGATGCCGATCGAGGACGTATTCTCCATCTCCGGTCGTGGTACCGTAGTAACTGGCCGTGTTGAGCGTGGCATCATCAAGGTTGGTGACGAAGTGGAAATCGTGGGTATCCGCGACACCACCAAGACCACCTGTACCGGTGTTGAGATGTTCCGCAAGCTGCTGGACGAAGGTCGTGCCGGCGAGAACGTTGGTGTTCTGCTGCGTGGTACCAAGCGTGACGACGTTGAGCGTGGTCAGGTTCTGTGTGTACCGGGCTCCATCAAGCCGCACACCAAGTTCGAGTGTGAAGTGTACGTACTGTCCAAAGAAGAAGGTGGTCGTCATACTCCGTTCTTCAAGGGCTACCGTCCGCAGTTCTACTTCCGGACCACTGACGTGACCGGTTCTTGCGAACTGCCGGAAGGCGTAGAAATGGTAATGCCGGGTGACAACGTGAAAATGACCGTCACCCTGATCGCTCCGATCGCCATGGAAGATGGCCTGCGCTTCGCGATTCGCGAAGGTGGTCGTACCGTTGGTGCCGGCGTGGTCGCCAAGATCATCGAGTAACCTTCGGGTTACTCGTTTGTTGTTGCGCTGAGTTGTTTCGGTGCAGGCCAGTAGCTCAATTGGCAGAGCAGCGGTCTCCAAAACCGCAGGTTGGGGGTTCGATTCCCTCCTGGCCTGCCATTTTTCAACATCCGGATACATAAGCTGATTCCTATGGAGTCAAAAGCCGTTCAGTCGACCAGCCGTTTCGATGCTCTGAAATGGCTGGTTGTTTTTGTTCTGATTGCCGTTGGTGTGGTTGGTAATCAGTATTTCAGTGCCGAGTCTGTGCTGTATCGGGTTCTGGCTCTTGTTGGGCTGGGTCTTGTTGCTGCATTTGTTGCGCTGCAGACCGAGCGTGGCCGTCGTTTTGCCACCCTGTTGAAGGAAGCACGCGTAGAGATCCGGAAAGTCGTCTGGCCCACCAGGCCTGAGCTGGTTCAGACCACGATTATTGTTGTGGTGTTTGTTCTGGTTGTGGCTCTGATCTTGTGGGGTATGGATTCGCTGATCAGCTGGCTGGTCGCCGGCTTCATCGGCTAACGGGAGTGGGCAATGGCTAAACGCTGGTACGTCGTTCATGCGTATTCTGGCTTTGAAAAGCACGTAATGCGCACTCTGAAGGAGCGTGTGGCGCTCGAAGGCATGGAAGACAAGTTTGGCGAGATCCTGGTTCCGACCGAGGAAGTCGTCGAAATGCGCGATGGCAAGAAGCGCAAGAGCGAGCGCAAGTTCTATCCCGGGTACGTATTGGTCCAGATGGAAATGGATGATGCCTCATGGCATCTTGTGAAGAATACTCCTCGGGTACTCGGTTTCATTGGTGGTACCAAGGACAAGCCGGCACCCATTACCGAACGCGAGGCTGAGGCAATCCTGCGTCGTGTAGAAAGCGGTGCTGACAAGCCCAAGCCGAAGACCTTGTTCGAGCCGGGTGAGATTGTACGCGTTGTTGAAGGTCCGTTTGCAGACTTCAATGGCGTTGTTGAGGAAGTCGACTACGAGAAGAGTCGAGTTAAGGTTGCGGTCCTGATCTTTGGCCGTTCAACTCCGGTAGAGCTGGAGTTTGGTCAGGTCGAGAAAGACTGAGCGTAGCCTGAAAACCTGAGAGCTCGCGCGCCACGGCGACGCGGGCTTTTTGTGTCTGCTGAAGGCAGTTATATAAACGGGGAGCCGAGAGGCGTCAGAACCCACAGGAGAACTATCATGGCAAAGAAAATTGAAGCCTATATCAAGCTTCAGGTTGCTGCCGGTCAGGCCAACCCGAGTCCCCCCGTTGGTCCGGCCCTGGGTCAGCGCGGCGTAAACATCATGGAATTCTGTAAGGCCTTCAATGCCAAGACTCAAGGCATGGAACCGGGCTTGCCGATTCCGACTGTCATCACCGTATACAGTGATCGCAGCTTTACCTTTGTTACCAAGACCCCGCCGGCGCCGGTGCTGCTGAAAAAAGCGGCTGGCATCAAGAGCGGTTCCGGTCGTCCGAACACGGACAAAGTGGGTACGGTAACCCGTGCTCAGCTGGAAGAAATTGCCAAGACCAAAGAGCCGGATCTGACTGCTGCCGACATGGAAGCAGCGGTTCGTACCATTGCCGGAACTGCCCGCAGCATGGGCCTGAACGTGGAGGGTCTGTAAGATGGCAAAGCTGAGCAAGCGTCAGAAGCTGATTCGTGAAAAAGTAGACTCTACCCGTGCCTACACCGTTGATGAGGCGGTAGCACTGTTGGCCGAGCTGGGCCAGAACGTCAAGTTCAAAGAGTCTGTAGACGTGGCCGTTAACCTTGGTGTTGATGCGCGTAAATCTGACCAGGTCGTACGTAGCAGCACTGTTCTGCCGCACGGTACTGGCAAGACTGTTCGTGTAGCTGTGTTCACTCAGGGTGCCAATGCCGAGAAAGCCACTGCTGCCGGTGCAGACGTGGTAGGTATGGACGATCTGGCTGACGAAGTGAAAAAAGGCAATATGGACTTCGACGTGGTTATTGCCACTCCGGATGCCATGCGTGTGGTTGGTCAGCTGGGCCAGATCCTTGGTCCGCGCGGCCTGATGCCGAACCCGAAGGTTGGTACTGTAACTGCAGACGTTGAGACTGCGGTCAAGAACGCCAAAGCCGGCCAGGTTCGCTACCGTACTGATAAAAACGGCATTATCCACGCTCCGCTGGGTAACGTTGAATTCTCTGCGCAGAACATCAAGGAAAACCTTGAAGCTCTGGTGGCAGATCTGAAAAAGGCCAAGCCTGCATCGTCGAAGGGTGTGTATCTGAAGAAGATCACCATCTCTTCCACGATGGGGCCTGGCCTGACTATCGATCAGGGTACTCTGAGCATCTGAGGCTCTGAGCGGTAGTTACTTTGTAGTCTGGGCGGAAGCCAAGGCTGTCAAAGACCGCAGGCCCCCGCAGCGCCCTCTTGAAGGGCGCCTCAAGGGTTAAAGCAACGCCTGCGCAGACGGTGTGACGACGTTCTCTCTGAACCCAAACACCGTTAGGCGTCCCGCGAGGGACATAGATGGGTTTGCTGGCATAAGCCGGCGAAATCGAGGAGAAAACCAGTGGCAATTAGACTCGAAGACAAGAAAGCGATCGTCGCTGAAGTCAACGAGACTGCTGGTACTGCTCTGTCTGTGGTTTTGGCTGACTACCGTGGTGTCACCTCCGGTGACATGACGGCGCTGCGTGCCAAGGCTCGTGCCGAAAACGTGCGTCTGAAGGTTGTTCGTAACAACCTGGCAAAGATCGCGATTCGTGGTACCGAGTTCGAGTGCATTGATCCGGCGCTGGTTGGTCCGACCATTCTGGCTTTCTCAATGGAAGATCCGGGTGCCGCTGCGCGCCTGCTGAAGGATTTTGCCAAAGAGAAAGAGGCGTTCGAAATCAAGGGTCTGGCTGTCGGCGGTGAGCTGATGGGTGCAGAACAGATTGATCGCCTGGCTACGCTGCCGACGCTGCACGAAGCGTTGACCAAGCTGGCCATTGTTACACAGGCACCAGTTACCAAGCTTGCACGTACCCTGAACGATATTCCGGGCAGGATCACACGTGTTGTAGCTGCAGTCCGGGACCAGAAGCAAGACGCTGCTTGATTCTGTTGAACACCATTTTTTACATTTTTGGGAGAAAGTCATGGCTCTGTCTAAAGACGATATTTTGAATGCAATTGCTGAAATGAGCGTAATGGAAGTTGTTGAGCTCGTAGAAGCAATGGAAGAGAAGTTTAACGTTTCTGCTGCTGCCGCTGTTGCTGCCGCTCCGGCTGCTGCCGCTGCTGGCGAAGCCGCCGAAGAGAAGACCGAGTTCGACGTAGTTCTGACCGGCGCTGGCGAGAAGAAAGTAAACGTTATCAAGGCCGTTCGTGAACTGACTGGCCTGGGCCTGAAAGAAGCCAAGGAAATGGTTGACGGCGCACCTTCTACTGTTAAGGAAGGCGCAAGCAAGGACGAGGCTGAAGAAGCCAAGAAGAAGCTTGAGGAAGCAGGCGCTTCTGTTGAGCTCAAGTAAGAGTCGGCTGTTGATCGACACCGTGCGTTAAGCATGGACGGGCTGGTGGCTTCGTGCCACCGGCCTTTTTCTGTTGTATATGCTATAGAGTCTGGTGTGCAATTGCAGGTTGATGTCAGATCTATAACCTACAGCCAGAGTCTTGTTCAAGACGGCGCGATAAGCCGAGCAACTCGGCCCCGAAGCAGAACATTTGATTGCTTCTTGATACCAGGTATCAGGTCTAAAGCTGGGGAATGCAGATGACTTACTCCTACACTGAGAAAAAGCGGATTCGCAAAGACTTTAGTAAATTGCCTTCCGTGATGGAAGTCCCCTATTTGCTGTCTATTCAGCTGGATTCGTTCCGGGACTACCTCCAAATGGAAACTGCGCCTGAAGACCGCCGGGAAACTGGTCTTCATGCAGCATTCAAATCCGTATTCCCGATCGTCAGTTATTCTGGCAACGCCGCGCTCGAGTATGTGAGCTACCGAATCGGCGAGCCAGTCTTTGACGTCAAGGAATGTCAGCTCAGGGGCGTAACTTACGCCGCGCCGCTACGGGTGAAGGTCCGCCTGATCATTTATGATAAGGAATCGTCCAACAAGGCGATCAAGGACATCAAAGAGCAAGAAGTCTACATGGGCGAAATGCCCCTGATGACCGAGAACGGTACCTTTGTTGTTAACGGTACCGAGCGCGTTATTGTTTCCCAGCTCCACCGTTCACCTGGTGTGTTCTTCGATCACGACAAGGGTAAGACCCATTCCTCCGGCAAGCTGTTGTACTCAGCCCGGGTGATTCCTTACCGTGGCTCCTGGCTGGACTTCGAGTTCGATCCGAAGGACGCCGTGTTCGTTCGTATCGACCGCCGTCGTAAGCTGCCGGCCTCCATTCTGTTGCGTGGCCTGGGCTACACCTCCGAGCAAATGCTCGAGATGTTCTTCGAAACCAGTAAGTTCAGCCTGGGCGCGGAAGTGTGCAAGCTGGAGCTGGTACCAAGCCGTCTGCGTGGCGATATCGCAACCTTCGACATCAAAGACAATGACGGCAACGTGATTGTTGAAGAAGGCCGCCGGATCACTGCCCGTCACATCAAGCAGCTGGAAAAAGCCGGTATCACCGAGCTGGAAGTACCGACCGAGTATCTCTACGGCCGTGTCCTGGCCAAGGACATGATCGATCAGTCTACCGGCGAAGTGCTGGTAGAATGCAACACCGAACTGACCGAGGAAGTGGTTACCAAGATCCTCGATGCCGGTGTTAAAGACATCGAAACCCTGTACACCAACGACCTGGATTGCGGTCCGTTCATGTCGGATACCCTGCGTATCGACCCGACCCGCACCCCGCTCGAAGCGTTGGTGGAAATCTACCGCATGATGCGCCCGGGCGAGCCGCCTACCAAGGAATCTGCGGAGAATCTGTTTAATAACCTGTTCTTCTCCGAAGAGCGTTACGATCTGTCCGCCGTTGGCCGGATGAAGTTGAATCGTCGCCTGGGCCGGGAAGAAAGCACCGGCGAAGGCACGCTGACGCACGACGATATCATCGACGTACTGAAGACTCTGATTGCCATTCGTAACGGCCAGGGCCAGGTGGATGACATTGATAACCTGGGCAACCGTCGTGTGCGTTGCGTGGGTGAAATGGCCGAAAACCAGTTCCGTGTTGGTCTGGTGCGTGTTGAGCGTGCAGTGCGTGAGCGTCTGAGTCTCGCCGAAAGCGAAGGCCTGATGCCGCAGGACCTGATCAACGCCAAGCCGGTTGCGGCCGCTGTGAAAGAGTTCTTTGGCTCCAGCCAGCTGTCCCAGTTCATGGATCAGAACAACCCGCTGTCCGAGGTTACCCACAAGCGTCGTATTTCCGCGTTGGGCCCCGGTGGTCTGACCCGTGAACGCGCCGGCTTCGAAGTCCGTGACGTACATCCGACCCACTACGGCCGTGTGTGCCCGATCGAGACTCCGGAAGGCCCGAACATCGGTCTGATCAACTCGCTGGCAACCTACGCCCGGTCCAACTCCTACGGCTTCCTTGAGAGTCCGTACCGGAAGGTGGTCGATGGTGTGGTGACCGACGAGGTGGTTTACCTCTCTGCGATTGAAGAGAGCAACTACGTGATCGCTCAGGCCAGCGCCGCTACCGATGAAGGCAAGCGTCTGACTGACGAGCTGGTTACGGTGCGTCACCAGAACGAATTTACTGTAGCGCCTCCGGAAGCGGTTAACTTCATGGACGTATCTCCGCGCCAGGTTGTATCGGTCGCGGCGTCTCTGATCCCGTTCCTGGAGCACGACGATGCCAACCGGGCCCTGATGGGTGCGAACATGCAGCGTCAGGCGGTCCCGACCCTGAAGTCGCAGGTGCCTTTGGTGGGTACCGGTGTTGAGCGCACGGTGGCTCAGGACTCTGGCGTGTGTGTAACCGCGCGTCGCGGTGGTGTGATCGAAAGCGTGGATGCGGCCCGTATCGTGGTTCGCGTCAACAACGAAGAAACCGAAGCCGGTGATGCAGGTGTGGATATCTATAACCTCACCAAGTACACCCGCTCCAACCAGAACACCTGTATCAACCAGCGTTCTATCGTGCGTCAGGGTGACGTGATTGCCCGTGGCGATGTGTTGGCGGATGGTCCTTCTGTGGATCTGGGTGAGCTGGCTCTGGGTCAGAACATGCGCATCGCGTTCATGCCCTGGAACGGTTACAACTTTGAGGACTCCATTCTCATCTCCGAGAAAGTGGTTCAGGAAGATCGTCTGACCACCATCCACATTCAGGAACTGACCTGTGTGGCTCGTGATACCAAGCTGGGCAGCGAAGAAATCACCGCAGATATTCCGAACGTGGGTGAAAGCGCACTGTCCAAGCTGGATGAGTCCGGCATTGTCTACATCGGCGCTGAAGTGGGCCCCGGCGACATTCTGGTTGGTAAGGTAACGCCGAAAGGCGAAACCCAGCTGACCCCGGAAGAAAAGCTGCTGCGTGCCATCTTTGGTGAAAAAGCGTCTGACGTTAAGGACACGTCTCAGCGTGTGCCGACCGGTACCCGTGGTACGGTCATTGACGTTCAGGTCTTCACCCGTGACGGTATCGAGAAAGATGCCCGTGCGCTTTCGATCGAGAAAGAGCAGCTGGACAAGTACCGTAAGGACCTGAAAGACGAGTACCGCATTGTTGAAGGTGCGACGTTCGAGCGTCTGATGGCCGCTCTGAAAGGTCAGGAAGTGATCAGTGGTCCGGGCCTGAAAAAGGGTGCGAAGCTGGAAGAAGCCTACCTGGCGGAACTGCCGCGAGCCGACTGGTTCAAGCTGCGCATGAAAGACGAAGCTTTGAACGAGTTGCTGGAGAAATCCGAGCAGGGCCTCGAGGATCGCAAGAAAGAGCACGAAGCTCGCTTTGACGACAAGAAGGGCAAGCTTCAGCAGGGCGACGATCTGGCTCCTGGCGTACTCAAGATTGTTAAGGTTTACCTGGCAATCAAGCGTCGTATTCAGCCGGGCGACAAGATGGCTGGCCGTCACGGTAACAAGGGTGTTATCTCTGCGGTTATGCCGATTGAAGACATGCCCTACGACGAGTTTGGCAATACCGTCGATATCGTTCTGAACCCGCTCGGTGTACCGTCGCGGATGAACGTTGGTCAGGTGCTTGAAACTCATCTTGGTGCTGCGGCGAAAGGTCTGGGTGAGCGGATCAGCCGCATGCTGGATGAGCAGCGTAAGGTGGCTGAGCTTCGCAAGTTGCTGGACGAGATCTACAATCACTCGGACGAAGTGTTCAAGGTTGACCTTGACAGTCTGACTGATAAAGAGATTTTCGAGCTGTGCAACAACCTGCGTGGTGGCGTTCCCATGGCAACACCGGTCTTCGATGGTGCCAAGGAAGCTGAGGTGAAGAGAATGCTTGAGTTGGCTGGCCTGGATACCACCGGTCAGACCAAGCTCTATGACGGCCGTACCGGCGATGCGTTTGATCGTCCGGTGACTGTTGGCTATATGTACATTCTCAAGCTGAACCACCTGATCGACGACAAGATGCACGCTCGTTCTACCGGCTCTTACAGCCTGGTTACCCAGCAGCCGCTGGGTGGTAAGGCTCAGTTCGGTGGTCAGCGCTTCGGTGAGATGGAAGTCTGGGCTCTGGAGGCATACGGTGCCGCCTATACCCTGCAGGAAATGCTCACCGTCAAGTCTGACGACGTAAACGGTCGGACCAAGATGTACAAGAACATTGTTGATGGCGATCATCGCATGGAGCCGGGCATGCCCGAATCCTTCAACGTTCTTGTCAAGGAAATCCGCTCGTTGGGTATCGACATCGAGCTGGAATCCGAGTGAGCCGAATTGTTTTTGGCAGCGTGAGCGGGCACTCCGTGTGCCCGCCCGAGATTAACGCCATCCGGAGCTTTAACTGATGAAAGATTTGCTGAATCTTCTCAAGAGCCAGAATCAGAGCAAGGAATTCGACGCCATCCGCATTGGCCTGGCGTCGCCTGACATGATTCGTTCCTGGTCTTTTGGCGAAGTAAAAAAGCCTGAGACCATTAACTACCGTACCTTCAAGCCGGAGCGTGACGGTCTTTTCTGTGCCAAGATCTTCGGCCCGATCAAGGACTACGAGTGTCTGTGCGGAAAATACAAGCGCCTCAAGCACCGCGGTGTCATTTGTGAAAAGTGTGGTGTCGAGGTTGCCCTGGCGAGCGTTCGTCGTGAGCGCATGGGCCATATTGAGCTGGCCAGCCCGGTCGCCCATATCTGGTTCCTGAAGTCGCTGCCGTCCCGCATCGGCCTGATGCTGGACATGACCCTGCGTGATATCGAGCGGGTTCTGTACTTCGAGAGCTTTATTGTTATCGATCCGGGCATGACCACTCTGGAGAAGGGCCAGCTGCTGAACGATGAGCAGTATTACGAAGCCCTGGAAGAGTTTGGTGACGAGTTCGACGCCCGCATGGGTGCGGAAGCCGTCAAGCAATTGCTGGAAGACATCGATCTGCAGGCCGAAGTTGACGCGCTGCGCGAAGAAATTCCGCAGACCAACTCCGAGACCAAGATCAAGAAATTCAGCAAGCGCCTGAAAATTCTGGAAGCGTTCCTGTATTCCGGTAACAAGCCGGGCGACATGGTCATGACCGTGCTGCCGGTTCTTCCGCCGGACCTGCGCCCCCTGGTTCCCCTGGATGGTGGCCGTTTTGCCACTTCCGACCTGAACGACCTGTACCGTCGGGTGATCAACCGGAACAACCGTCTCAAGCGCCTTTTGGAGCTGAATGCTCCGGACATCATCGTGCGTAACGAGAAGCGGATGCTGCAGGAAGCTGTGGATGCCCTGCTGGACAATGGCCGTCGTGGCCGTGCCATCACCGGCACCAACAAGCGCCCCCTGAAGTCCCTGGCTGACATGATCAAGGGTAAGCAGGGTCGTTTCCGTCAGAACCTGCTGGGTAAGCGTGTTGACTACTCCGGCCGTTCGGTGATCGTGGTAGGTCCGTACCTGCGCCTGCATCAGTGCGGTCTGCCGAAGAAAATGGCTCTGGAGCTGTTCAAACCGTTCATTTTCTCAAAGCTTGAGCACCGCGGACTGGCGACCACGATCAAGGCCGCCAAGAAGATGGTCGAGCGTGAGGAAGGTGTGGTCTGGGATATCCTGGATGAGGTCATCCGTGAGCATCCGATCCTGCTGAACCGTGCGCCGACCCTGCACCGTCTGGGCATCCAGGCGTTCGAGCCGGTTCTGATCGAAGGTAAGGCCATTCAGCTGCACCCGCTGGTGTGTGCGGCCTACAACGCTGACTTCGATGGTGACCAGATGGCGGTACACGTACCGCTGACTCTGGAAGCCCAGCTTGAAGCCCGCGCGTTGATGATGTCTACCAACAACGTGTTGTCGCCCGCCAACGGCGAACCCATCATCGTACCGTCTCAGGACGTGGTACTGGGGCTGTACTACATGACCCGTGAGCGTCACGCCGCTCTGGGTGAAGGTATGGTCTTTGCTGACGTCAAGGAAGCCCATCGCGCTTACGGTGCCGGTCAGGTTGACCTGCAGGCGAAGGTTAAGGTTCGGGTCAAGGAAGTTGCGGTTGACGAAGACGGTAATCGTACCGAGAGCTTCCGCATTGTCGATACCACCGTTGGTCGCGCTCTGCTTTACGATATCGTGCCGGACGGCCTGCCGTTCGAGATCGTCAACAAGCCGATGGTGAAGAAGGCGATTTCCAACCTGATCAACACCTGTTACCGGGATGCTGGTCTTAAAGACACGGTCATCTTCGCTGACCAGTTGATGTACATGGGTTACCACTACGCAACCCGTTCCGGTATCTCGATCGGCTTTAACGATTTCGAGATTCCGCCGGAGAAGTACGAGCTGGTGGATGCGGCCTCCGACGAAGTAAAAGACATCGAAAACCAGTATGCATCCGGTCTTCTGACCCAGGGTGAGAAGTACAACAAGGTGATCGACATCTGGTCCCGTGCCAACGACAAAGTGTCCAAGGCAATGATGGAGCGTCTGTCCAAAGAGCAGGTTATTGGCCCTGATGGCCAGCCAGTGAAGGGCGAAGACGGTGAAGACCTGATGCAGGAGTCCTTCAACTCCGTCTACATGATGGCCGATTCCGGTGCGCGGGGTTCCGCCGCCCAGATCCGTCAGCTGTCCGGTATGCGTGGTCTGATGGCCAAGCCGGATGGTTCCATCATCGAAACGCCGATTACGGCTAACTTCCGTGAAGGTCTGAACGTACTCCAGTACTTCATCTCGACTCACGGTGCTCGTAAAGGTCTGGCGGATACTGCACTGAAGACCGCGAACTCCGGTTACCTGACCCGCCGTCTGGTTGACGTGTCTCAGGATCTGGTGGTGACCGAGGAAGACTGTGGTACCGATGAAGGTCTGCTGATGACGCCGCACATCGAAGGCGGCGACGTGGTTGTGCCGCTGGGCGACCGGGTTCTGGGTCGTGTGACGGCTCGCGATGTGTTCACGCCGACTGACAAGGACAACGCCGTTGTTCCTGCGGGCACACTGCTCGACGAGAAGACCGTCGAAATGGTTGAGCGCGCGGGTGTAGACGAAATCTGGGTACGCTCTGCGATTACCTGTGAGACCCGTCACGGCATCTGTTCCAAGTGTTACGGCCGTGATCTGGCCCGTGGCCACCAGGTGAACGTGGGCGAAGCGGTAGGTGTTATCGCTGCCCAGTCCATCGGTGAGCCTGGTACCCAGCTGACCATGCGTACCTTCCACATTGGTGGTGCCGCGAGCCGGGCGTCTGCGGTAGACAATATCCAGGTGAAGCATGGTGGTACGGTACGCCTGCACAACCTGAAGTCGATCGAGAAAACCGACGGTTCGCTGGTGGTGGTATCCCGTTCCTCCGCGCTGGCCATTGCCGATGAGCAGGGGCGTGAGCGCGAGTGGTACAAACTGCCGTATGGTGCCGTGCTGTCTGTGAAGAACGGTGATCAGGTAGAAGCTGGTGTTGTGGTTGCCAAGTGGGATCCGCACACGCACCCGATCATCGCGGAAGCGAAGGGCACCGCCAAGTTCGTCAACATGGAAGAGGGCATTACTGTCCGTACCCAGGCTGACGAGCTGACCGGTCTGTCCACGATGGAAGTGATTGACCCGAAAGAGCGTCCGGCTGCGGGTAAGGACATTCGTCCGGCCATTCAGTTGGTCGACGACTCGGGAGAGGAAGTGGAGCTGCCCGGGGGCGGTACCGCGATCTTCTTCCTGCCGGCCAACGCTCTGGTAACCATGGCGAATGGTGCCAAGATCGAGCTGGGCGATGTGGTCGCCCGTATTCCGCAGGAAAGCTCGAAGACCCGGGACATCACCGGTGGTCTGCCTCGGGTTGCCGACCTGTTCGAGGCCCGTCGTCCGAAAGAGTCCGCGATCCTCGCGGAGATCAGCGGGGTGGTTTCCTTCGGTAAAGAGACCAAAGGCAAGAAGCGCCTGGTGATCACGCCGAAGGATGATGATGCCTATGAGGTTCTGATTCCGAAGCATCGCCAGCTCAACGTGTTCGAAGGTGAAACCGTTGAAAAGGGTGAGGTGATCTCGGATGGTCCGTCGAACCCGCACGACATCCTGCGTCTGCTGGGTGTGGTCGAGCTGGCCAAGTACATCACCAACGAAATCCAGGACGTGTACCGTCTGCAGGGCGTTGTCATCAACGATAAACATATCGAGGTTATCGTTCGCCAGATGCTGCGCAAGGTGGAAATCACCGATCCGGGTGATACCACTCTGCTGTCGGGCGACCAGGTAGAAATTACCCAGGTGATGGAAGAGAACGAGAAGGCGAATGCGGCAGACAAAGAGCCTGCACGCTTCGAGCGTCTGCTGCTTGGTATCACCAAGGCATCGTTGGCGACCGAGTCCTTCATCTCTGCGGCCTCGTTCCAGGAAACCACCCGGGTTCTGACCGAGGGTGCGGTGACTGGCAAGCGGGACTACCTGCGCGGTCTGAAGGAAAACGTGGTGGTAGGGCGTCTGATTCCGGCCGGTACAGGTCTTGCCTATCACAACGAGCGCCGTCGCAAGCGTGACCTGGAAGAGCAGGGCGTGACTGCGGCCGATGTTGAAGAAGCTCTGAGCGCCGAACTTAACCGCGAAAGCTGAGTTCGCGCGCGCCACCCTCGGGGTAGATACCTACCTCCAGGGTGGTTAAAAAGAGATCAGTCATCTTGACTGACTCGGGACGCAAGCTTAAACTTGCGTCCCTTAAATTTTACCCCCTGCATTGGGGGTAAGTTTCATTGGTATGGTTTTTTTGGAGTTTGCTTACATGGCAACGATTAATCAGTTGGTGCGTAAGCCTCGTAAGCGCAAGGTAGCCAAGAGCGACGTTCCCGCGCTCCAGGCTTGCCCTCAGCGCCGTGGTGTGTGCACTCGTGTATACACCACTACGCCGAAGAAGCCGAACTCAGCACTGCGTAAAGTGTGCCGTGTTCGTCTGACTAACGGCTACGAGGTTTCCTCATACATTGGTGGTGAAGGTCACAACCTTCAGGAGCACAGTGTTGTGCTGATCCGGGGCGGTCGAGTAAAAGACCTTCCGGGTGTGCGCTATCACACTGTTCGCGGTACTTTGGACACCCAGGGTGTACAGAACCGTAAGCAGGGCCGCTCCAAGTACGGTGCAAAACGACCCAAGTCCTGATGTCCCGAGCGGGTGTCTTTTATCGTTGCTTGTCAGAACGGTAAGAGTAAGGCTGAGTAGCAGGTGGCTATCTCAGGGGTTCCTGAAGACCTTTTAGATATATAAGGGCTTATCGATGCCTAGAAGAAGAGTTGCAGCTAAGCGGGAAATTATTCCCGATCCGAAATTCGGCAGTGCACGTCTTGCCAAGTTCATCAACCACGTGATGGAAAGCGGTAAGAAGTCTGTTGCAGAGCGCATTGTTTATGGCGCGCTCGATATTGTTGCCGAGAAATCCAAGGAAGAGCCGATCGAAATGTTCGAGAAGGCCCTGGAGAACATCCAACCGATGGTGGAAGTAAAATCCCGTCGCGTGGGTGGTGCTACTTACCAGGTGCCTGTAGAAGTACGGCCTTCCCGTCAGAACGCGCTGGCTATGCGCTGGCTCGTCGAATACTCACGGAAGCGTGGTGAGAAGTCCATGGCGCAACGTCTGGCCGGCGAAATTCTTGACGCGGCAGACAGCAAAGGTGCCGCGGTGAAGAAGCGCGAAGACGTGCATCGTATGGCAGAAGCCAACAAAGCATTCTCTCACTTCCGTTTCTAACAAGCCGAGGTTTATATCGTGGCACGCAAGACTCCTATCAAACGTTACAGAAACATTGGTATCTGTGCGCACGTGGATGCGGGCAAGACCACTACAACCGAGCGTATTCTTTACTACACCGGTCGTAGTCACAAAATGGGTGAAACCCATGACGGCGCTTCCACTACAGACTGGATGGAGCAGGAGCAGGAGCGTGGTATCACCATCACGTCTGCCGCTGTTACAACCTTCTGGCAGGGTATGGACAAGCAATACCCCGAGCACCGCATCAACATCATCGACACACCGGGGCACGTTGACTTCACTATCGAAGTAGAGCGTTCTCTGCGGGTTCTCGACGGTGCGGTCGTTGTATTCTGTGGTTCTTCCGGTGTTGAGCCGCAGTCCGAGACTGTATGGCGTCAGGCCAACAAGTATGAAGTTCCGCGCATGGTGTTCGTCAACAAGATGGACCGTGCCGGCGCTAACTTTATGCGCGTTGTTGAGCAGATCCGTAACCGTCTGGGCGCGACCACTGTGCCCATCCAGCTGCCGATCGGCGCGGAAGACGATTTCGAAGGCATCGTTGACCTGCTGCGCATGAAGGCTATCTACTGGAACGAAGCTGACCAGGGCATGACCTACGAGCTTCGCGACATTCCGGAATCCATGAAGGCTGAAGCCGAGAAGGCTCGCGAGCAGATGATTGAAGCTGCTGCCGAAGCCAACGAAGAGTACATGGACAAGTACCTGGAAGGCGAAGAGCTGACCTACGAAGAGATCAAGAAAGGTCTGCGCGATCGTACCATCGCCAACGAAATCGTTCTGGCGACCTGTGGTTCCGCGTTCAAGAACAAGGGTGTGCAGGCGGTACTTGATGCCGTTATCGAATTCCTGCCGGCTCCGGATGAGGTTAAAGCCATCCGCGGTGAGGTTGACGACGAAGGTACAGAAGAGACTCGTCCGGTTGACGACGATGCGCCGTTCGCTGCTCTGGCGTTCAAGATCGCCACCGATCCGTTCGTGGGCACGCTGACCTTCTTCCGTGTTTACTCCGGTAAGCTGGAATCTGGTAATGCCGTGTTCAACTCGGTTAAAGGCAAGAAAGAGCGTGTGGGCCGTATGGTTCAGATGCACGCCAACGACCGTGAAGAGATCAAGGAAGTTCTGGCGGGCGACATCGCCGCTGCCATTGGCCTGAAGAACGTGACCACCGGTGACACCCTGTGTGACGAGAACAACAAGATTGTTCTGGAGCGCATGGAGTTCCCTGAGCCGGTTATCTCTGTGGCGGTTGAGCCGAAGTCCAAGGCTGACCAGGAGAAGATGGGTGTGGCGCTGGGCAAGCTGGCCCAGGAAGATCCTTCGTTCCGTGTTCGCACCGACGAAGAGTCCGGTCAGACCATCATCTCTGGTATGGGTGAGCTTCACCTGGACATCATCGTTGACCGTATGCGTCGCGAGTTCAAGGTTGAGGCCAACATCGGTAAGCCTCAGGTGGCTTATCGTGAGTGCATCCGTAAGCCGGTTGATGTTGAAGGTAAATTCGTTCGTCAGTCTGGTGGTCGCGGTCAGTACGGTCACGTAAAAGTGAAGTTGGAGCCGCTGCCTCTGGATGATGAAGATGCTGAAAACTTCATCTTCGTGAACGAGATCGTTGGTGGTGTGGTTCCCAAGGAATACATTCCGGCGGTTCAGCAGGGTATCGAGGAGCAGATGCAGAACGGCTGTCTGGCCGGCTATCCGCTGCTGGGTATCAAGGCGACGCTGTACGATGGTTCCTATCACGACGTCGACTCCAACGAAATGGCGTTCAAGATCGCTGGTTCCATGGCGATGAAGAAAGGCGCCCTCGAAGCAAATCCTGCCCTTCTTGAGCCGATCATGAAGGTTGAGGTTGTTACCCCTGAAGATTACATGGGTGACGTTGTTGGCGACCTGAACCGTCGTCGCGGCCTTGTGCAGGGTATGGATGAAGGCCCGGCGGGCAAGGTCATCCGTGCTGAAGTTCCGTTGTCGGAGATGTTCGGTTACGCCACCGACCTGCGTTCTGCAACACAGGGTCGGGCGTCTTATGCGATGGAGTTCTCCCGCTATATGGAAGCTCCTTCGAACATTGCCGAAGCGATCATTAAAAAGGGTTGATCCCAGGACTTAAGAAACAGGAAGAGGTGTAACCGTGTCCAAAGCAAAGTTTGAGCGTAACAAGCCGCACGTAAACGTGGGCACCATCGGTCACGTTGACCATGGTAAGACCACTCTGACAGCTGCCCTGACTCGTGTATGTCACGAAGTTTGGGGCACTGGCGAGAGCCGTGCTTTCGATCAGATCGATAACGCACCGGAAGAGCGTGCGCGTGGTATTACCATCGCGACCTCTCACGTAGAGTACGATTCTCCGACCCGTCACTACGCCCACGTAGACTGCCCGGGCCACGCTGACTATGTGAAGAACATGATCACTGGTGCGGCACAGATGGACGGCGCGATCCTGGTTTGCTCCGCAGCTGACGGCCCCATGCCGCAGACTCGTGAGCACATCCTGCTGTCCCGTCAGGTTGGCGTTCCTTTCATTGTCGTGTTCCTGAACAAGGCCGACATGGTAGACGACGAGGAGCTGCTGGAGCTGGTTGAGATGGAAGTTCGTGACCTGCTGAGCCAGTACGACTTCCCGGGTGACGACACCCCGATCATCACCGGTTCTGCCCTGATGGCGCTGGAAGGCAAAGACGACAACGAAATGGGTACTACCGCTGTCAAGAAGCTGGTAGAAGCCCTGGACGACTACATTCCTGAGCCGGAGCGTGCGATCGATCAGCCGTTCCTGATGCCGATCGAGGACGTATTCTCCATCTCTGGTCGTGGTACCGTAGTAACTGGTCGTGTTGAGCGTGGCATCATCAAGGTTGGTGACGAAGTGGAAATCGTGGGTATCCGCGACACCACCAAGACCACCTGTACCGGTGTTGAGATGTTCCGCAAGCTGCTGGACGAAGGTCGTGCCGGCGAGAACGTTGGTGTTCTGCTGCGTGGTACCAAGCGTGACGACGTTGAGCGTGGTCAGGTTCTGTGTGTACCGGGCTCCATCAAGCCGCACACCAAGTTCGAGTGTGAAGTGTACGTACTGTCCAAAGAAGAAGGTGGTCGTCATACTCCGTTCTTCAAGGGCTACCGTCCGCAGTTCTACTTCCGGACCACTGACGTGACCGGTTCTTGCGAACTGCCGGAAGGCGTAGAAATGGTAATGCCGGGTGACAACGTGAAAATGACCGTCACCCTGATCGCTCCGATCGCCATGGAAGATGGCCTGCGCTTCGCGATTCGCGAAGGTGGTCGTACCGTTGGTGCCGGCGTGGTCGCCAAGATCATCGAGTAATCTGCTCGATTGATCAGGAAAAAGGGGCTGAGCGTTCAGCCCCTTTTTCTGTTTAGGTCGCAAATGTCGCTCAACCCTGTCAATGGCAATGCTGTTGACAGGGTTGGGTATTATGCATACAATGCGGCTCCTTTTTTTGAAGGTCGGCTAACTAGTAGCTGCTACGAGTGGAGTTTGGTGCATCATGCAAAGCCAAAAAATTCGAATCCGGTTGAAGGCGTTTGATTATCGCCTGATCGACCAGTCCACGCAGGAGATTGTCGATACCGCCAAGCGGACCGGCGCTCAGGTGCGTGGTCCCATTCCTCTGCCGACGCGGAAGGAAAAGTACACGGTATTGATCTCTCCGCACGTCAACAAAGACGCGCGTGATCAATATGAAATTCGTACGCATAAGCGTCTGCTCGACATTGTTGAGCCGACGGAAAAGACAGTAGATGCTCTGATGAAACTGGACCTGGCAGCAGGTGTAGACGTTCAGATCAGCCTCGGCTAATACCGCCCGGTATTAGTCTGTGTAACTGTCATAGGCCATAGAGGGTGCAAGCCCCGTACACTTAAGAGGTGAAACATGGCAATTGGTGTTGTCGGTCGTAAGGCCGGTATGACCCGTATTTTTACGGATGAAGGGCAGGCGCTGCCTGTCACGGTAATTGAGGTTGAGCCCAACCGCATTACCCAACTCAAGACCCTCGAAAGCGACGGCTACCGTGCAGTGCAGGTAACCGTAGGTTCTCGTCGTTCCTCCCGTGTAAACAAGGCGGCTGCCGGGCACTTTGCAAAAGCAGGTGTTGAAGCTGGTCGTGGCGTTTGGGAATTCCGTCTGGCTGATGGCGAAGGTGAAGACCTGGCCGCCGGTGGCGAGCTGACCGTTTCCGTGTTTGAAGACGGTCAGGTGGTTGACGCAGTAGGTCAGTCCAAGGGTAAGGGCTTCCAGGGCGGTGTTAAGCGCTGGAACTTCTCCATGCAGGACGCTACTCACGGTAACTCCCTGTCTCATCGTGCTCCGGGTTCCATTGGTCAGAACCAGACTCCGGGTAAGGTGTTCAAGGGCAAGAAGATGGCCGGTCAGATGGGTAATGCGCAGGTTACTGTGCAGAACCTGAAAATCGTCCGTGTCGATGCCGAGCGCAACCTGCTGCTGGTAAGTGGTGCCGTACCTGGCGCAACTGGCGGCGACGTTGTCATCAAGCCTGCAGTTAAAGCCTGAGGAGCGGTGCGATGGAATTGACAATTACTGGTAGCGGCAAGGGGATTTCTGTTTCCGACGCTGCGTTTGCCAAAGATTTTAACGAAGCTCTGGTGCATCAGGTGGTTACTGCTTACATGGCAGCTGGCCGTCAGGGTACCAAGGCCCAGAAGACACGTTCCGAAGTCAGTGGTGGTGGCAAGAAGCCATGGCGCCAGAAGGGTACTGGTCGTGCCCGTGCTGGTACCATTCGTAGCCCGATCTGGCGTTCAGGCGGCGTAACCTTTGCTGCCAAGCCCCGTGACTTCGAGCAAAAGGTTAACCGCAAGATGTACCGTGCGGCGATGCGTTCCATTTTCTCCGAGCTGGTACGCCAGGAGCGTCTGGTTGTGGTTGACGACATGAATGTCGATACGCCCAAGACCAAGGCCTTCACTGCCAAGCTGAGCGATCTGGGTGTGTCCAACGCCCTGATCCTGTCTGAGAATGTTGAGCAGAATCTGCACCTGGCTTCCCGCAACGTTCCCCATGTGGATGTTCGCGATGTGGCAGGTCTGGATCCGGTCAGCCTGGTTGCCTTCGAGAAAGTCGTGGTGACTGTTCCCGCTCTGAAGAAGATCGAGGAGATGCTGGGATGAATCAGGAACGTATTTACAAGGTCCTGTTGGGGCCGCACGTATCAGAAAAAGCGTCTCTGGCGGCAGAGCGTGGTCAGGTGGTGTTTCGCGTAGCGCCTGATGCGACCAAGCCCGAGATCAAGAAAGCCGTTGAGCAACTGTTCAACGTCACCGTCGAAGGTGTTCAGGTTCTGAACCGTAAGGGTAAGCTCAAGCGCACTATCCGCGGGTTCGGCAAGCGTAATGACATTCGTAAGGCTTACGTCAAGCTGGCAGAAGGTCAGGACATCGATTTTCTGGATGTGGAATAAGGTAAAGGGGTCGTAATATGCCGATCGTCAAAACCAAGCCAACATCTGCCGGACGCCGTCACGTTGTAAAACTTTACAACCCGGATCTGCACAAAGGACGTCCTTACGAGCCGTTGGTAGAAACAAAGAGTAAGTCTGGTGGCCGTAACAATGTTGGCCGCATTACTACTCGTCACATTGGTGGTGGTCATAAGCAGCACTACCGTGTTATCGACTTCAAGCGGACCAAAGATGGTATCCCGGCGGTCATTGAGCGCCTGGAATACGATCCTAACCGCTCTGCGCACATTGCGCTGGTCAAATATGCCGATGGCGAGCGTCGTTACATTATCGCTCCCAAAGGTATGAAGGCTGGTGATCCTGTGCGCTCCGGCGTCGACGCGCCGATCAAGGTGGGCTCCACGCTGCCGCTCCGGAACATTCCGGTCGGTTCCGTAATCCACTGCGTCGAACTCAAGCCTGGCAAAGGTGCACAGCTGGCTCGCTCTGCGGGCGCATCCGTACAGCTGGTTGCTCGGGAAGGGGCGTATGCCACCATCCGCCTGCGTTCAGGTGAAATGCGTAAGGTGCTTGTAGATTGCCGTGCCACTCTGGGCGAAGTGTCCAACAGTGAGCATAGCCTCAAGCAGCTTGGTAAAGCGGGTGCATCACGTTGGCGCGGCAAACGGCCAACAGTACGTGGTGTTGCTATGAACCCAGTTGACCACCCGCATGGTGGTGGTGAAGGGCGTACCTCTGGCGGACGTCACCCGGTTACTCCGTGGGGTGTTCCGACCAAAGGGCATAAGACTCGTAAGAACAAGCGTACTGACAAGATGATAGTACGTCGTCGTTCGGCCAAGTAAACGACTACATAGAGGTAATTGCTGTGCCACGTTCTTTGAAGAAAGGTCCTTTTATAGACCTGCATCTGTTGAAGAAGGTCGAGGCAGCTCTGGAAGCAAATGACAAGCGGCCCATTAAAACCTGGTCCCGCCGGTCAACAGTTTTCCCGGAGATGGTAGGCCTGACCATTGCAGTCCACAACGGCAAGCAGCACGTGCCGGTTTATGTCACCGAAGATATGGTTGGACATAAGCTGGGTGAGTTCGCGGCAACGCGTACTTATCGTGGTCATGCGGCCGACAAGAAAGCTAAACGCTGATTCTGAGGTAATAGAAATGGAAGTAGCAGCCAAGTACAAGGGCGCTCGCCTCTCAGCTCAGAAAGCACGTCTTGTCGCTGACCAAGTACGCGGCAAGGCTGTTGAGGACGCCCTGAACATTCTGACTTTCAGCCCTAAGAAGGCAGCGGTTGTGATCAAGAAAGCTCTTGAATCCGCCATTGCCAACGCTGAGCACAACGAAGGTCTGGACGTAGATGATCTGCGGGTTTCCACCGTGATGGTGGATGAGGGCCCAACGCTCAAGCGAATCAAAGCTCGAGCCAAGGGGCGCGCTGACCGTATTTTCAAGCGCACCTGTCATATCACCGTCAAGGTCGCCGACAAGTAGGAGATGCTCAGATGGGTCATAAAGTAAATCCAACCGGCATTCGCCTGGGTGTGATCAAAGAGCACAACTCAGTGTGGTACGCCGACAAAAAGGACTACGCGAAGAATCTTCTGAATGATATTCAGGTTCGCGAATTCCTGGACAAGCGTCTGGTTAAGGCGTCTGTCAGCAAGATCGTGATCGAGCGCCCTGCTCAGAACGCCCGGATCACGATCCATACCGCCCGCCCCGGTATTGTTATCGGTAAGAAGGGTGAAGATGTTGACCGTCTGCGTCGCGAAGTCAGCGACATGATGGGTGTGCCTGTGCACATCAACATCGAAGAAGTCCGCAAGCCGGACCTGGATGCCCGCCTGGTAGCGCAAAACGTTGCCGGCCAGCTGGAGCGTCGTGTGATGTTCCGTCGCGCTATGAAGCGTGCGGTTCAAAACGCCATGCGTCAGGGAGCCAAGGGTATCAAGATTCAGGTTGGTGGTCGTCTTGGGGGTGCTGAAATCGCACGTTCCGAGTGGTATCGCGAAGGTCGTGTACCTCTGCACACACTGCGTGCAGATATTGATTATGCAACCTATGAAGCGCACACCACTTACGGCGTTATCGGCGTAAAGGTATGGATCTTCAAAGGTGAGATTCTTGGTGGTATGGAGCAGGTCCGTGCTGACAAGAAAGCCTCTGGGAAGAAAGGTTCTAAGTAAAGGGGCACTCTTATGCTGCAACCAAAACGCACCAAATTCCGCAAGGTAATGAAAGGCCGTAACACCGGTCTTGCTCAGCGCGCAAACAAGGTGAGCTTCGGTGAATACGGATTGAAGGCGACCAGCCGTGGGCGTATAACTGCGCGCCAGATTGAGGCAGCGCGTCGTACCATGACTCGCCGCATCAAGCGGGGCGGTAAGATCTGGATCCGGGTGTTCCCGGACAAGCCGATCACCGGTAAGCCGCTGGAAGTACGTATGGGTAAAGGTAAAGGTTCTGTCGAGTATTGGGTGGCTGAGATTCAGCCAGGCCGCATGTTGTACGAGATGGAAGGTGTCGCGGAAGAAATCGCACGCGAAGCTTTCACTCTGGCTGCCGCCAAACTGCCGGTACAGACCACCTTTGTTAAGAGGACGGTGATGTGATGAAAGCAACAGAGCTGCGTGAAAAGTCAGTCGAGGAGCTGAACAAAGAGCTGATCGACCTCCTGAAGGAGCAGTTCAACCTGCGCATGCGCAAGGCGACAGGTCAGCTGAATCAGTCTCACCTTCTCGGCAAGGTGAAGCGCGATATCGCTCGCGTGAAAACAGTATTGAACGAAAAGGCAGGACAGTGACATGACCGAAGCTACCCAAACTGCCAGAACTCTGAGCGGCAAGGTCGTGAGCAACAAGATGGACAAGTCCATCGTGGTCCTGGTTGAGCGTCAGGTTAAACACCCGCTGTACGGTAAGTACATGAAGCGTTCAACCAAGATTCATGCGCACGATGAAAGCAATCAGTGCAACACTGGTGACACCGTAACCATCCAGGAAACCCGTCCGGTCTCCAAGACCAAGAGCTGGGCCCTGGTGGAAGTTACCGAACGCGCTGCCAAGGTGTAATTCGCCCGGAGAACAACCATGATTCAGACTCAAACAATGCTTGAAGTCGCGGATAACAGTGGTGCACGTCAGGTTATGTGCATCAAGGTCCTGGGCGGATCTCACCGGCGTTATGCAACCGTTGGGGATATCATCAAGGTAACCGTCAAGGAAGCCATCCCCCGCGGCAAGGTGAAAAAAGGCCAGGTCCTGAAGGCTGTTGTAGTACGTACCCGTAAGGGTGTGCGTCGTCCGGACGGTTCTCTGATCCGTTTTGACGGTAACGCGGCGGTACTTCTGAACAATCAGGACGCTCCCATTGGTACCCGTATCTTCGGACCGGTTACCCGTGAACTGCGTAACGAGAAGTTCATGAAGATTATCTCACTGGCACCCGAAGTACTTTAAAGGACCAGAGGCCGGTTATGAAAAAGATCAAACGAGATGACGAAGTAATCGTCACCACGGGGAAAGACAAAGACAAACGTGGTAAAGTCCTGAAAGTTCTGGACGACGGTCGCGTGCTTGTTTCTGGCATCAATATGATGAAGAAGCACACAAAGCCGAACCCGATGCTTGGCACCCCGGGCGGTATCGTCGAAAAAGAAGCGCCTATCCAGGCTTCCAACGTGGCTATTTTTAATCCGCAGACCGGCAAAGCCGATCGTGTTGGCTTCCAGATCAAGGAAGACGGCACCAAAGTGCGGATCTTCAAGTCCACGAACGAAGCTGTCGATAACCAGTAAGCGGTGGTGGTTACGATGCTTAACATGAAAGAGCAGTACACTAAGGAAGTGGTACCCGCCCTGCAGAAAGAGTTCGGTTACAAGAACGTGATGCAGGTGCCGCGTATCGAGAAAATCACCCTGAACATGGGTGTTGGCGAAGCGGTTGGTGACAAAAAGCTGATTGAAAATGCCGTGGCGGATCTCGAGCGCCTGGCAGGTCAAAAAGTGGTTGTTACCAAAGCGCGTAAATCCGTCGCGGGCTTCAAAATCCGTGAAGGTTGGCCGATTGGCTGTAAAGTGACCCTGCGCGGTGAGCGCATGTGGGATTTCTTTGATCGTCTGGTGCACATTGCGGTTCCCCGCATTCGTGACTTCCGCGGTCTGAACCCGAAATCCTTCGACGGTCGCGGTAACTACAGCATGGGTGTGCGTGAGCAGATCATCTTCCCGGAGATCGAGTACGACAAAGTCGACAAGATCCGCGGGCTGGATATCACCATCACCACCACTGCCGGTACCGACGACGAAGGTCGCGAACTGTTGAAAGCCTTTGGCTTTCCGTTCAAGAAATAAGGAACGAGTGACATGGCGAAGGTTTCAATGAAAAACCGTGAGCAAAAGCGCGAGAAACTGGTAGCAAAGTATGCTGCCAAGCGCGCCGAGCTCAAGGCGATTATCAAAAACCCGAATACCAGCGATGATGACCGTTGGGATGCACAGATGAAGCTCCAGCAGCTTCCGCGTGATTCATCTCCTTCGCGTCTTCGGAATCGTTGCCAGGTGACTGGTCGTCCCCACGGCGTTCTGCGCAAGTTCGAGCTGTCACGGATCAAACTCCGTGAATACGGCATGCGCGGTGACGTTCCGGGCCTGACCAAGGCAAGCTGGTAAGATAGGCCGCCTGACTTCGGTCAGGTGCCTGTTGGTAAGCGGTGCGGCAAGCCGCTGCACAACTAAAAAGATCAGGAGCCTCATACCAATGAGTATGCAAGACACGCTTGCGGATATGTTTACCCGTATCCGTAATGCCCAGATGGCGTCAAAAGCTGACGTAACGATGCCATCTTCAAAAATGAAGGTCTCAGTAGCCCAGGTCCTCAAGGACGAAGGCTACGTAGCAGATTTTTCTGTTTCAGCTGACGCGAAGCCCGAACTGACCATCACTCTGAAATACTTCGGTGGCAAGCCGGTTATTGAAGAGATTCAGCGGGTCAGCCGTCCGAGTCTGCGCCAGTACAAAGGCGCCGGGGAACTGCCGAAAGTAGCCGGTGGTCTGGGAGTCGCGATTGTCTCAACGTCCAGGGGCGTTATGACAGACCGCGCCGCACGAGCTGCAGGCGTGGGTGGCGAAGTCATCTGCACCGTATTCTAGGAGATACACATGTCCAGGGTTGCCAATAATCCTGTCGTGCTGCCTTCCGGTGTTGAGGTTAAGCTGAACGGACAGGAAATCAATGTGAAGGGTTCCAAAGGAGCGCTTCAGTTCACCATTCACCAGGCGGTTGAAGTAAAGCAGGAAGAAAATGTCCTGCGTTTTGCGGCCCGCGATGGTGCAAAACAGTCCCGCGCTCTTGCTGGTACTACTCGTGCGCTGGTTAACAATATGGTTACCGGCGTATCCACAGGCTGGGAGCGTAAGCTGCAGCTGACGGGCGTAGGTTACCGTGCGCAGGCGCAAGGTAAGAAGCTCAACCTGACACTGGGTTTTTCCCACCCGGTCGAGTATGAGCTGCCCGAGGGTGTTACCGCTGAAACTCCGTCCAATACGGAAGTTGTGATTCGCGGTATCGACAAGCAACAGGTTGGCCAGGTCGCTGCGGAAATCCGCGCGTTCCGTCCGCCCGAGCCGTATAAAGGCAAGGGTGTGCGTTATGCGGATGAGCAGGTCAGACGCAAAGAAGCCAAGAAGAAATAAGGCGGGACTATGAGCGCAAATAACGAAAGACTGCGTCGCGCGCGCAAAGTGCGCATGAAGATCCGTGAGCTGGGTACTGACCGTCTGTGCGTGCACCGTACACCGCGTCATATGTACGCCCAGGTTACGACTGCAGATGGCAGCAAAGTGCTTGCCACTGCCTCCACGTTGGATAAGGAACTGCGCCAGGGTGCAACCGGTAACGTGGACGCTGCCAAGAAGGTCGGTCAGCTGATTGCTGAGCGCGCCAAGGCAGCAGGCATTGAGAAGGTCGCTTTTGACCGCTCAGGTTACCGTTATCACGGTCGTGTTCAGGCTCTTGCCGACGCTGCCCGTGAAGCTGGCTTGCAATTCTAAGAGGTGGAGAAGATGAGCGTTAACGAACAGAAGGCGCCTGAGCTCCAGGAAAAGCTGGTTCAGGTCAATCGTGTCGCCAAGGTAGTTAAAGGCGGCCGTATCTTTGCCTTCACTGCACTGACTGTAGTGGGTGATGGTAAAGGTCGCGTTGGTTTCGGTCGTGGCAAGGCCCGGGAAGTTCCGGTTGCCATCCAGAAGGCCATGGAAGCTGCACGCAAAAACATGGTAGACGTAGCGTTGGACGGCACTACCCTGCAGTACCCGGTTCGGGCGCAGCACGGTGGTTCCAAGGTCTTCATGCAGCCTGCTTCTGAGGGTACCGGTATCATTGCCGGCGGTGCGATGCGCGCCGTACTCGAGGTGGCCGGTGTGCAGAACGTACTGTCCAAGTGTTACGGGTCCACCAACCCGGTGAACGTAGTACGTTCCACCATCAAGGGTCTGCAGGCCATGAAGGCGCCTGAAGACGTTGCAGCCAAGCGCGGTAAATCCGTGGAAGATATTCTGGGTTGAAGTCATGGCGAACGCAAAAACGATCAAAGTAACTCTGACCCGCAGCCCGATCGGCTGTCAGCCCAAGCACAAGCTGTGCGTCAAGGGCCTGGGTCTTCGTAAAATCGGTCACACCGTGGAAGTGGAAGACACTCCTTCCATTCGCGGCATGATCAACCGGGTAAATTACCTGGTTCGGGTTGAGGAGAACTAAGATGCGTCTGAACGAACTTGCTCCGGAACCCGGTTCACGTCCGTCCGCCAAGCGTGTCGGCCGTGGTATCGGTAGCGGTCTCGGCAAAACCGGCGGTCGTGGTCATAAAGGTCTGAAATCCCGTTCCGGTGGCTCCGTTGCTCCTGGTTTCGAGGGTGGTCAGCAGCCTTTGGCCCGTCGTCTGCCTAAGTTCGGTTTCACCTCGCGTCAGCAGCGTTACGTGGCGGAAATCCGCCTGAACGAGCTGGCCAAGGTTGAAGGCGACGTGGTGGATCTGGCGGCCCTGAAAAAGGCTGACATCATTCGCGAAGAAATTCGCGAGGCCAAGGTTATCCTGTCCGGAGAGCTGGACCGTGCGGTAACCGTGAAAGGCCTTCGAGTCACCAAGGGCGCACGCGAAGCGATTACCGCCGCGGGTGGTAAAGTCGAAGACTAAGACGAGTCGAGGACTAAATGGCCAAGACAGCATCATTGCCTGCGGGCGCCGGAAAAGGATTTGCAGAGCTGCGCTCGCGGCTCTGGTTCGTGTTTCTGGCGCTGCTGGTGTACCGGATCGGTGCCCACATTCCGGTTCCCGGTATCAACCCGGATCGGCTGGCGGCACTGTTTGATCAGAACCAGGGAACTATCCTGAGTCTGTTCAACATGTTCTCCGGTGGTGCGCTTGAGCGCATGAGTATCTTCGCACTCGGTATCATGCCGTACATTTCGGCTTCTATTATCATGCAGCTCATGACTGCGGTTAGTCCGCAGCTTGAGCAGCTGAAAAAAGAAGGCGAAGCTGGTCGTCGCAAGATCAGCCAGTATACGCGGTATGGTACGGTTATCCTGGCCCTGGTTCAGGGCTTTGGTATTTCTGTGGGTCTGGCATCACAGGGCGTTACCTTTAATGACAGCTTCAGCTTCCACTTTGTGGCGGTTGTTTCATTTGTCTGCGGTGCGGTCTTCATGATGTGGCTCGGTGAGCAGATCACCGAAAGAGGTATTGGTAACGGTATTTCGCTGCTGATCTTCGCGGGTATTGTTGCCGGTCTTCCTGGCGCCATTGGCCAGACTCTGGAGCAGGCTCGTAACGGTGAAATGAGCTTGCTGGTTGTTCTCGGGATTGGTGTTCTGGCGATTGCTGTTGTCGGTTTCGTGGTCTTCATGGAGCGTGGGCAGCGGCGTTTGACCATCAACTATGCCAAGCGGCAGCAGGGGCGTCGGGTATTTGCCCAGCAGTCCAGCCACCTGCCGCTGAAGGTGAATATGGCCGGCGTGATTCCGCCGATCTTCGCCTCTTCGATTCTACTGTTCCCGGCCTCTCTGGGGCAGTGGTTCGGTCAGGGCGAGGGCATGGAGTGGCTGAGTGATATCTCCCAGGCATTGGCACCGAGCCAGCCGTTGTATATTATCCTGTTCGCAGCAGCAGTTATCTTCTTCTGCTACTTCTACACAGCGCTGATGTACAACCCCAAGGAAGTTGCGGATAACCTCAAGCGTTCCGGCGCGTTTATCCCCGGTATTCGCCCCGGCGAACAGACGGCCAAGTACATCGATGGTGTGCTGACCCGTTTGACTCTGTTCGGTGCTATGTATATTGCAGCAGTATCCCTGTTCCCTCAGTTCCTGATGGTGGCCGGGAATGTGCCTTTCTATCTCGGGGGCACCTCTCTGCTGATTGTTGTAGTCGTGGTGATGGATTTCATGGCTCAGGTTCAGTCGCACCTGATGTCTCACCAGTATGAATCGCTGATGAAGAAATCCAATCTCAAGGGCTATGGACGGAACGGCTGAAAAAGCCGTTCCCCTTGAAAACTGGAGTCGACAATGAAAGTACGCGCTTCGGTAAAGAAAATTTGCCGTAACTGCAAAGTAATTCGACGCAATGGCTCAGTTCGAGTCATCTGCTCGGAGCCTCGTCACAAGCAGCGCCAGGGCTGATCCGTTTCGGATAAGCGCTGACATTGTAAAAGGGGTTCGGAATAGTGGCGCTTGACTCACAGGTGGGTCAGGCGCTATTATTTCGCGCCCTTTTTGTGGCGGAAAATTCACACAGCAAAGCTTTGAACGCGGAGTAATTTGGATGGCACGTATAGCCGGTGTCAATATACCCGATAACAAACATGCTGTTATCTCGCTGACCTACATCTTCGGTGTTGGCAAGACAACAGCCCAGAAGCTTTGCGATGCAACCGGCGTTAAGCCGGACGCCAAGGTCAAAGACCTGAGCGACGAGCAACTTGAAGCACTTCGTACTGAAGTGGGCAAGTTTACCGTCGAAGGCGATCTGCGTCGTGAAGTACAGATGAACATCAAGCGTTTGAAGGATCTCGGTTGCTTCCGTGGTCTGCGTCATCGTCATGGCCTTCCGGTCCGTGGCCAGCGCACCAAGACCAACGCCCGCACCCGTAAAGGTCCTCGCAAACCTATTCGTAAGTAACAGGTAGGCAAACATGGCAAAGCCAGGTACACGTACCCGTAAAAAGGTGAAAAAGACGGTTGTTGATGGCGTCGCGCACATTCACGCGTCCTTCAACAACACCATCGTGACCATTTCGGACCGTCAGGGCAACGTCCTGTCCTGGGCCACTTCTGGTGGTTCCGGTTTCCGCGGCTCACGTAAGAGTACACCTTTTGCTGCGCAGGTAGCAGCTGAAAGAGCCGGTAATGCGGCTGCTGAATACGGCCTTAAAAACCTGGACGTAGAGGTTAAGGGTCCTGGGCCCGGACGTGAATCTGCAGTTCGCGCGCTGAATGCGTGTGGCTACAAGATCACCAACATCACTGATGTGACGCCGATTCCCCACAACGGCTGTCGTCCGCCCAAGAAGCGCCGCGTCTAACACAGGAGACAGTGAAATATGGCTCGTTATATAGGCCCGAAGTGCAAGCTGTCTCGTCGTGAAGGGACAGATCTTTTTCTGAAGAGCGGCGTTCGCGCGCTCGATTCCAAGTGCAACATCGAGACTCCGCCGGGTATGCACGGCGCGCGTCGCGGTCGTCTGTCCGAGTACGGCGTTCAGCTTCGTGAAAAACAGAAAGTCCGTCGTATCTACGGCGTTCTTGAGAAGCAGTTCCGCAACTATTACAAAGAGGCCGCCCGAGGCAAAGGTGCAACTGGTGAAAACCTGCTGCAGCTGCTGGAAGGCCGTCTCGATAACGTTGTATATCGCATGGGTTTTGGTTCTACCCGTGCAGAAGCCCGTCAGCTCGTCTCTCACAAGGCGATCCTGGTCAATGATAAGCCGGTTAACATCCCGTCCTATCAGGTCAAGCCGGGCGACGTTGTGAGCGTGCGCGAAAAGGCCAAGAATCAGCTGCGTGTTAAAGGCGCGCTGGATTTGGCTTCAAGCCGTGCACCGGTAAGCTGGGTAGAGGTTGACGCCAACAAGATGTCCGGCGTTTACAAGTCAGTACCTGAGCGTACTGAACTGCCGGCCGACATCAACGAGAACCTCATCGTCGAGCTTTACTCCAAGTAAAGCCCAGTTAGCAACGATAGCAGATAGGGGCGTCTATGCAGCGTTCAGTACATGAGTTATTGACACCTCGTACCATTGACGTGAAAGAATCCAGCGCTACGCGCGCCAAGGTGACCCTGGAACCGCTCGAACGCGGTTTCGGGCACACCCTGGGCAGCGCGCTGCGTCGTATTCTTCTGTCTTCGATGCCGGGCTGCGCCGTGACTGAAGCACAGATCGACGGTGTCCTGCACGAGTACAGTGCCATTGAAGGTGTCCAGGAAGACGTCATCGAGATTCTGCTGAATCTCAAGGGCGTTGCCGTAAAGATGAACGGCCGTGACGATGCTGAGCTGACCCTCAGCAAGAAAGGTCCGGGCGTGGTGACTGCCGGCGATATCAAGCTGGACCACGATGTGGAAATCGCTAACCCGGAGCACGTGATCTGTCACTTGAGCGAAAACGGCGAAGTGAACATGCGCTTGCGCGTAGCACGGGGCCGTGGCTACGAGCCGGCTGATCAGCGTGGTCTGGACGAGGACGAAACTCGTGCCATCGGACGCTTGCAGCTGGATGCAACGTTCAGCCCGGTTCGTCGTGTGGCCTATGCCGTCGAGAGCGCTCGGGTTGAGCAGCGTACAGACCTGGACAAGCTGGTTATTGATCTGGAGACCAACGGTACCATCGATCCGGAAGAAGCGATTCGCCGGGCCGCTACCATTCTCCAGCAGCAGCTGGCTGTGTTCGTCGATTTCGATCATGAGAAAGAGCCTGAGCGTGTAGAGGAAGAGGAAGAAATCGATCCGATTCTGCTGCGCCCGGTTGATGATCTGGAGTTGACTGTGCGTTCAGCTAACTGCTTGAAGGCTGAAAACATTTACTATATCGGCGATCTGATCCAGCGCACGGAAGTGGAGCTGCTGAAGACGCCTAATCTAGGCAAAAAGTCGCTGACCGAGATCAAGGACGTTCTTGCGTCCCGTGGTCTGTCTTTGGGTATGCGTCTTGATAACTGGCCGCCGGCAAGCCTTCGTGGTGATGACCGGGTTCTGGGCGGTTGATCGCCGATTAGTTTAAGGTAAGGAATCAGAGCAATGCGTCATCGTAAGAGTGGTCGTAAGTTCAACAGGACCAGTGCGCATCGCAAGGCCATGTTCCGTAACATGACTGCGTCACTGGTTGAGCACGAGCTGATCAAAACGACGCTCCCGAAAGCCAAAGAGCTGCGTCGGGTAGCTGAGCCGTTGATCACGCTCGCAAAGAATGATTCGGTAGCAAATCGTCGTCTGGCGTTCTCTCGCCTGCGTAGCGATGCTGCGGTAGCCAAGCTGTTTGATGAGCTGGGCCCCCGTTACAGCGAGCGTCCGGGTGGTTATCTTCGTATTCTGAAGTGCGGTTTCCGTGCTGGCGACAATGCCCCGATGGCATTCGTTGAGCTGGTCGGCCGTCCTCTGGACATCGAAGCTGAAGAGATAGACGACGACGAAGAGTAAGTTCTTCTGAGTCCATAAAAAAACCGGGTTCCGCAAGGTTCCCGGTTTTTTTGTGCCCGTCGTTCGGGCGGGCTATTTGGTAAGCATCGGTTTGAGGTACCGTCCGGTGTGCGACGCCGGATTGGCGGCGACTCCCTCGGGCGTTCCTTCGGCAATAATCTGTCCGCCACCGGACCCACCTTCCGGACCGAGGTCGACAATCCAGTCTGCGGTCTTGATGACGTCCAGGTTGTGCTCGATGACAACGATAGTGTTGCCGTGATCGCGCAAACGCTCCAGCACGTTCAAAAGTTGCTGGATATCGTAGAAGTGCAGGCCGGTCGTGGGCTCGTCCAGAATGTACAGGGTTTTGCCTGTGTCCCGTTTGGACAATTCCTTAGCCAGCTTGACCCGCTGTGCTTCGCCCCCCGAGAGGGTCACTGCGCTCTGGCCCAAACGAATGTAAGACAGGCCCACGTCGATCAGCGTTTGCAGTTTTCTGGCAATGAAGGGGACTGCGTGGAAAAACTCCCGGCCCTCCTCAACGGTCATTTCCAGAACTTCGTGAATGTTTTTGCCTTTATACCGAACCTCGAGGGTCTCCCGGTTGTAACGTTTGCCCTTACAGATGTCGCAGGGCACATAGACGTCTGGCAGGAAGTGCATTTCGACTTTGATGACGCCATCGCCCTGGCAGGCCTCGCACCGGCCGCCCTTCACGTTGAAGGAGAAGCGGCCAGGTTTGTAGCCGCGTGAGCGAGCCTCCTGAGTGCCGGCGAAGAGTTCCCTGATGGGGGTAAACAGGCCGGTGTAAGTGGCGGGGTTAGACCTGGGTGTCCGTCCGATAGGGCTCTGGTCAATGTCGATCACCTTGTCGAGCTGATCAAGTCCTTTCAGGCTCTTGTAGGGTGCATGATTGAGGCTGGTCGCTTTGTTCAGTTTGGCGGCCGCGACCGGATAGAGGGTGCTGTTAATCAGAGTGGATTTGCCTGAGCCCGATACCCCGGTAACGCAGGTCATCACGCCTAGCGGCAGCGTGAGCGTTACGTCCCGGAGATTGTTGCCAGAGGCGCCGGTCAGTACCAGCTTCTTGCCATTGCCCTTGTTTCGCTCAGAAGGTACAGAGATCTCCTTCTCGCCACTGAGGTACTGGCCAGTCATTGAAGCCGGGTTGGCGATAATCTCTTTCGGGGTTCCCCGCGCGACAATCTCTCCGCCGTGGACGCCAGCGCCGGGGCCAATGTCAATAACGTAGTCGGCAGCCCGGATAGCATCTTCGTCGTGTTCCACCACAATCACCGTATTGCCGAGGTCCCGGAGGTGGGTGAGGGTGGCAAGCAGTCGGTCGTTGTCCCGCTGATGCAGTCCAATGGACGGCTCGTCCAGAATGTACATCACGCCCACCAGGCCTGCGCCTATCTGGCTGGCCAGCCTGATGCGCTGGGCCTCGCCGCCTGAGAGGGTGTCTGCGCTGCGTTCCAGGGTGAGGTACTCGAGGCCCACGTTGACCAGAAATTGCAGGCGCTCCCGCACCTCTTTCAGGATTTTTTCGGCGATCTCACCTTTACGCCCGGGCAATGCCAGAGTGCTGAAGTAGCGATGGGCATCACCCACGGGGAGGTGGGTTATTTCCGGGAGGTTTCGCTCTTCGATAAAGACGTGACGGGCACTGCGACGCAGGCGCGAACCGCCGCAGTCTTTACAGGGCTGTGTGCTCAGGTTGCGAGCCAGTTCCTCGCGCATGCTCTGAGATTCCGTCTCGCGGTAACGGCGTTCCAGATTCGGCAGTATGCCCTCGAACGGGTGGGCCTTTTCCATGATATGACCGCGAGAGTTCACATAGCGAAAGGGAATGTCCTCGTCGCCGGAGCCATACAGGAGCACCTCCTGGAAGTTTTCGGGCAGCTCTTCCCAAGGCGTTTCCAGGTCAATGCCGTAGTGTTCGGCAACACTGGTCAGCATCTGGAAGTAGTACACGGCACGACGGTCCCAGCCTTTGATGGCTCCTGATGCCAGGGTTGCTTCCGGGCTCTGGATCACCTTTTCGGCATCAAAGAACTGGCGCACCCCCAGACCGTCGCAGGTGGGGCATGCGCCGGCCGGGTTGTTGAACGAAAACAGGCGAGGTTCCAGTTCGCTCAGGGAGTAGCCGCACTGGGTGCAGGCATAGCGCGCCGAGAAGGTGTGTTCCTCGCCTTCTCCACTCATGGGCGCCACCAGAGCAATGCCGTCGGCCAGCTCCAGGGCGGTTTCGAAGCTCTCGGCCAGTCGTTGCTCCAGCCCCTCCTTGACTTTGAATCGATCGACCACAACGTCAATCTGGTGCTTGCGCTTCTTGTCCAGGGCAGGAACGTCGTCTATGTCGTATACCGCTCCGTCCACTCTCAGGCGGATGAAGCCCTGGCTGCGCATGGTGTCGATCACCTGCAGATGCTCACCTTTGCGATCCCGGATCACCGGCGCCAATATCATCAGCTTGCTGCCTTCCGGCATGGCGAGAACCTGGTCAACCATCTGGCTCACGGTCTGGGCTTCCAGCGGCTGGCCGTGATCAGGACAGCGGGGTTCACCAGCACGAGCGAAAAGCAGTCTCAGATAGTCATAGATCTCGGTGATGGTCCCCACGGTAGAGCGGGGGTTGTGCGACGTGGATTTCTGCTCGATGGAGATGGCTGGCGACAAGCCTTCAATGTGATCCACATCGGGCTTTTCCATCATCGAGAGGAATTGCCGTGCGTAGGTGGACAGCGACTCGACATACCGGCGCTGGCCCTCGGCATAGAGCGTATCGAACGCCAATGAGGACTTGCCGGAGCCGGACAGACCGGTAATGACGATCAGTTTGTCCCTTGGCATATCCAGGTCGATGTTTTTCAGGTTGTGGGTGCGCGCGCCCTTGATCTGGATATGGTCCATAACACCTCGCTTGGTAAAAACTGCCAGTATATCGGTTTCGGGTCGTTCCGGCTAAGTGCGGAACGACCCGCTCTGCGGGTGTCCCGTCGCCGGGGTGGTTCTGGTACAATGCGCCGCCTGCGGTTACCGGCCGCTCACCATTCATTCAAACCGCACGGGTAGGCATGAACGCGCTCGAAAAACGCTCAGTTGTGGCTCTGGCTTCGGTATACGCCATGCGTATGCTGGGCCTGTTTATGGTCATGCCCGTGTTTGTGCTGCTGGGTACGGACCTGCAGGGTGCGACGCCGGCGCTATTGGGCCTGGCGATTGGTGCTTACGGCCTGAGTCAGGCGCTGCTTCAGATCCCCTTCGGCCTGTTGTCGGATCGGGTTGGCCGCAAGAAGATGATCTACCTGGGGCTTATTCTGTTTGCCAGCGGGAGCCTGCTGGCCGCGTCGACCGACTCAATATACGTTGTGATCGCCGGTCGGATTCTTCAAGGTGCCGGTGCCATCGCCAGTGTATTGATGGCACTGCTGTCAGACCTCACCCGAGAGGAAGAGCGCACCAAGGCCATGGCCACGGTGGGCATTTCCATTGGCCTGTCGTTTTCCGTGTCGCTGGTGCTGGGCCCGTTGCTGGGCGCGGCCTGGGGCTTGTCTGGCATCTTCTACGTGACGGCAGTGATGGCCCTGTTGGCCCTTGTTGTGGTCGCCAGGGTGGTGCCTACGCCACATACCCATAAAGTCAGCGCCGATACCCATCCTGCCCGCGAAATGGTCGGGCGCGTTTTGGCCGATGGCCGCCTGCTGCGGCTCGACTTCGGAATCTTTGTGCTGCACCTGGTTCTGACGGCCCTGTTCCTGGTCTTTCCGACCATGCTTCAGGATCAGTTGGGATTGGCCAGCAGCTCCCACTGGTGGTTCTATTTGAGTGTGATGGTGCTTTCTTTCTTTGCCATGGTGCCCTTTATCATCATTGGCGAAAAGAAACGCAAAATGAAGCCGATACTGTGCATGGCCATTGCCTTGCTGACAGCGGCAACAGCAACGCTGACTCAGGTGAATGCCAGCCTCTGGGCAGCCTGGGGTGTGCTATTTTTCTTCTTTATGGCGTTCAATCTTCTGGAAGCCAGTCTGCCTTCGTTAATCAGTAAAGAGGCTCCGGCTGCCAGTAAGGGAACGGCCATGGGGGTTTATTCCACCTCCCAGTTTTTTGGTGCTTTTCTGGGTGGAGCTCTGGGAGGTTATCTGCTGCAGAGCGCTGGCGTGGAGGGAGTGCTCTGGTTGATGGCCGGGTGCCTCCTGGTGTGGCTGCTGGCAGCCTTGACCATGCCGGCCCCGAGCTACACGACCAGCCTGGTTCTGGAGCTGAGGGATGCGCTGGAAAATACCCTTGACGACGTGGACCGTCAGCTACGAAGGCTGCCGGGCGTGAAGGACGTTGTGATTGTTGAAAATGCATCGACAGCCTACCTGAAGGTGGACCGTCAGCATTTTCGGGAAGATCAGCTTGCGGACTTTGACTTTGTCCGGCAGGGTAAGAGTACTTAAACACAGGATGCTGGCATGGATGGCTGGCACTCCGCAAAACATGATCAGGAGCATACGATGGCACGAGGCGTAAACAAGGTAATTCTCATTGGTAACCTGGGGCAGGACCCGGACACTCGCTATACCCCCAACGGCAACGCTGTGGTTAACCTGAACCTCGCCACAGACGAGAGTTACAAGGATCGCCAGACCGGACAGATGGTGCCGAAGACCGAGTGGCATCGGGTTGTGCTGTTCGGCAAGGTGGCTGAAGTGGCTGGGCAATACCTGCGCAAAGGCTCCAAGGTCTACATTGAGGGCAAGCTGCAGACCCGGAAATGGCAGAACAAGGAAGGGCAGGATGTGTACACCACCGAAGTGGTTGTGGATATCAATGGCCAGATGCAGATGCTGGACAGCCGCGGTTCCGAGGGTGGCATGAATCAAGGGGCGCCCCAGGGTCGGCCGCAGCAACAGCCGCAATACAATGCACCACCCCAGCAGGGTGGGCAGGCCGGTGGCTACAACAACCCACCGCCACAGCAGCAGGGTGGCGGCATGCCCGAGCCGATTGATGACTTTGACGACGACATTCCCTTCTGACAAATATCAAGTTTGTCCTGAATCAAAAGCCCGCGATTTTTGCGGGCTTTTTTGTTACTGACTTGCAAAATCTCCGTGAAATCAATCAAAAATCCGTGGAGTTACGTTCGGTTTCTCAACTATTATGTAAGCCAGTGTAAAAGTCGGCGATATTTTGAGCATATCGATGCCTGGTTATCGCGGCAAATACCGTTCACCAAAAGGAAGTCATGACCCTGAGCTCCGTTGTAAACCGAGTCTCCCGCTTGTTTGGGCGGGCAGATAGCAGAACCCCGGTCTGTCTTGAGGTTCGACCTGACGGTATCGCCTGGGCCAAAGGCTCCGAAGCGGTGGGCCCCGGCACGGGGTTTGTGGATTGTTTGCCGGCGAAGCGTCGGGAAACCCTGGAATCTCTTGTCAACGAACAAGGCTGGGCGGGAGCTCCAGCGGTCGTGGTGTTGCCCATCGATCAATATCAGGTGTTCCAGGTGGAGCGCCCCGAGGGTATTGAAGACAGCGAGCTGGCAGATGCCCTGAAGTGGAAGTTGAAGGACTTCCTCGATTTCAGCCCTTCCGATGCGGTTTCCGATGTTTTTTCCTTTCCGGAAGATGCTTCCCGTGGGCGAGGGCCCCTGGTGAATGTGGTTGCTGCTCGCAAGTCACTGGTTCAGGAATTGGTTGCACTGGCAGACGGCGCCGGCCTTGAGCTGGTGAGAGTGGATATTGCCGAACTTGCGCTGCGAAACCTGGCGTCCCGTATGGACACCGCGAACCGTGGTGTGGCACTGGTCCACCTGCGCGAACGATACGGCCAGATGGTTGTCTGCCGCGGCGATACGCTGTATTTGTCCCGTCGACTGGACGTGTCCTACGACGATCTGCGCGATGCTGGCCGCCAGGAAAACGCTGTGCAGTCCCTCGCCCTGGAGATTCAGCGCTCCATGGATTATTTCGAGAGTCAGTTAGGCCAGGTGCCGCCCGCCACGATCCGCCTGGTGGCGAGAGACTCGGTGCTGCCGCTTACCTCCATGTTGTCATCCTACGTGGCCGCCTCTATTGAAACCGTCGCCTGGTCGGAGTTTGGGTTGGAGCAGGATCTGGATAGCCGGTGTCTTCCTGCCTGGAGTGCGGGCCTGGCCGTAGGGGAGACTCATTAATGCAGCAGCAGGTCAATCTTTATACCGCCGAGCTGCGGCCAAGCAAACAAAAGCTGAATGCCACGTCGGCACTGATGGCGCTGGCACTGGTGATTGTGGTTGTTGCCGGGCTGGCCGGCCTGGTTCGCTACCAGAACCAGCAACTGGAGGCTCAGGCTCTGGCAGTAGAGCGGCAAAACAGCCAGTTGGAGCAGGTGGTCGCCCGGCTGCAGGATGAGGTTCAGGCACGCCAGCCGGACCCGGAACTGGAAGCCGCGTTGGCTCGGGTCACGGAAACGATCAGCCGCCGGCAACGACTGCTGGGTCGAATCGAAACCCTGGCCACCAGTGGTCATTCCGGTTTTTCCGGACGGTTGTCGGCGTTGGCCCGGCAAGTGCCGGATAATCTCTGGCTGACGGGCATTCGGCTGGAGTCGCTCCCCGCTACCCTTACGCTTCAGGGCCAGACCCGGTCTGCCGACTTGGTGCCCCGCTATCTCGAACGCCTGGGCGAAGAGCCGGCGTTTATTGGTGAAACCTTCTCTGATTTCCGGATCTCCCGCCCGAACGATGAGGCTGAACGCCAGTGGGTGAACTTTCAGATTGCCACCGAAAAGAACGGGGACACAGGCCTATGAGCGTGCTGAAATCCCGATGGGCTGACGGCAGCCAATGGTATAACGACCGGCCGATTCGCGAGCGGGTTCTGGTACTGCTAACGGTGTGCGTGCTGGTGTTTGTTGTTGGCTGGGAACTGCTGGTTGCGCCGGCTGAAGCCCGGAAAAGTCAGCTGGCCAGCCAGTTGCAAGTAGCGTCAAACACCCGGGATGCTTTGCTGAGCCAGCAGGAAAGTCTTGATGGACAGCTTGCCAGTGATCCTTCCACCGAGTTGCGGGAAAGGCTGGCAGCGCGGGAGAACCGGCTGAGCCGCCTGAATGAGCAGATTGCTGAAACCACTGGCCAGTTGATCGCGCCCCGGGACATGGTGGTGCTGTTAAGAGAAATGCTTGCTGCGCAGCAGGGCCTGGAACTGGACTCCATGGAATTGTTGGCTCCGGAGCCGGTGTATGACGAACCGGCCACGGCGGATGCCGCCAGCGGTAACGACAAGCCAAAACCAGAGCCCTTGTTGTACGCGCACGATGTGGAAATGACCGTGCGCGGCGGCTATCTGGACGTGTTGAATTACCTTGAGCGCCTGGAATCCATGGATGAACGACTGGGCTGGTCGCGGCTTGAGTATGATGCGGGCACCTGGCCAGACGGCCAGGCCACCATTCGGGTGCGCACGCTGAGCCTGGAGCCTGCGTGGTTGGGGGTGTGATGTGAGGTGGCAAGCCGTTGGTAATGCCATGATCGTGATGGCCGCCGTTGTAGCGCTTCCGGCGCAGGCGTTGCAGGATCCCACCAGGCCCCCGGGTGTTCAAAGCCGGGCGGTGGAAGCAACGCCGCCGCGAACCCTGGAGCTTGGCTCCATTGTGCATGGCACGGATCGAAGAGTGGCGGTGATTGAAGGCGTTGCCCTGACCGAGGGAGAGAGCCACGACGGGATTCGCGTGCGCCGAATATACCGCGACCGGGTTGAAATCCTGGATAACGGACAACATCGGGTGCTCTACCCGGAAACCCTTCCGCAGGTGCGGAGAACCCAATGAAAGACAAGCGGACACCAATGAATGCATTCAGACCGAAGGCCCAGACGGCGCTCGTAGTTGCGCTCTCCCTATTCATGGCGGCCTGTAGCAACAATCCGTTAATGCGCACCTCGGCGGCGACCTCTTCCGACGTGGCCGACGAAATCGACCGAACCCTGGAACAAGCGGAACAGAGTCAGCGGGCAGCCAGTAACGTGAGTGCGGTGCCTGCGCCATCGGCTGCCGATATCAGCAGCCAGCTTTTGCCGCCTCTGAGTAGCAGCCCGCAACAGGATGAGCGCTTCGATGTGAACGCCTCGGAAGTTCCGGCCAGTAGTTTTTTTGAGGCACTGGTTGCCGGCACCCGCTATAACGTGGTGGTTCGCCCGGATGTGGCCACGACGGTCAGTCTTCGCCTGAGCGATGTGACCGTTCCAGAAGTCATGGACATAGCGGCAGATCTGTATGGCCTTGATATCACCCGTAGCGGTCGGCTATATCGGGTGGCGGCCGATCAGGTTCAGACCCGCCTGTTCCCCATCGATTATCTGCACTTCAAACGCCGTGGCGGCTCGGAAACCCGTGTTAGTTCCGGGCAGGTCAGCAGCTCCCGAAGCAATAGAGAGGGGGCTGGCAGCAACGATAACAATGAAGACAATGAAACGCGCAATCTGGTCGGTACCACGATATCGACTCAGACCGAATCGGATTTCTGGCGTGATATCCGCGACGCCCTGAACATGATTGTGGGCGGTGATAACGGGCAGGTTGTGGTAAACCCCGGGGCCGGGCTGGTTATGGTCCGGGCTGGTGCCGATGATCTGAGGCTGGTGGAAAACTATTTGCGCAAGACTGAGCTGATTATGCAGCGCCAGGTTGTGCTGGAAGCCAAGATTCTGGAAGTGGGGCTAAACGAGGGGTACCAGCAGGGTATCGACTGGAATGATGTACAGAGCTCTGCGGGGCGGGCTGACTACTTCACCAGCCAGTCACTTGGTGGTCAGCAAATTCGGACTCCGGACATCGGCGGGCTTTTCTCGGCAACGGTCAGTGCCGGGGATTTCACCGGGTTGATTGAACTGCTTGGCCAGCAGGGCAATGTGCAGATCCTGTCGAGCCCGAGAATTTCCACGGTTAACAATCAAAAGGCCGTGATCAAAGTCGGCACCGATGAGTTCTTCGTCACCGACATTGATTTTGATGACAACAATTCTGCTGTTACCGCCACCGACAGCACATCAACCTCCGTCGAGCTGACGCCGTTCTTTTCCGGCATCTCTCTGGATGTGACACCTCAGATCGCTGAGGACGGCGCCATCACCCTGCATGTGCATCCATCCGTGAGCGAAGTGGCGGATCAGGAAAAGGTGATTACCATCGGGGAACGGGATGTCACCCTGCCATTGGCCCGCAGCACCGTTCGCGAAACCGATAGCGTCATCCGGGCCGAAAGTGGCCAGATTGTGGTGATTGGCGGTCTGATCCAGAACAGCAGCGAAGACAACAATTCAGCGGTGCCTTTCTTCAGTGAGATTCCACTGCTGGGTGAACTGTTCAAGCAACGCAATTTTGAATCCCGGAAGAGCGAACTGGTTATTCTGTTGCGTCCGGTCGTCGCCAATGCCGGCCAGATGCAGGCTGACGTCAGTGCCTCCCGTGAGCGCATGAATGTATTACGGGAGCTGCTGAACTCGTCTGAATCCGTCAAGCCACAACCCGAGACTGCACCGCGCTGATGTATCAGAGCCACTTCGGACTGCAGGAAGCACCGTTTGCATTGACGCCCAACACCCGCTACTTCCTGCGGGCGCCCAGCCATTCCGATGCCCTGGAGCTTTTGCTGGTGGCGCTGCGGCAGCGGGAAGGCTTTATCAAGGTGACCGGGGAAGTCGGCACCGGTAAAACTCTGCTATGTCGCCTGTTACTGAATGAGCTTGATAGAGACGCCTGCACGGCCTACGTGCCCAACCCGAATCTGCCACCGGATACGCTCTACGAAGCGGTCGCGGAGGAGCTGGGGGTGGATGTGGCTGTGTGCGCCAACGTCCATCAGATCCTCAAGGCCCTGAACGAGAGACTGATTGCCCTGGCGATGGACCAGAAGCCGGTGGTGCTGGTGATTGACGAAGCCCAGGCCATGCCGGAAGAAACCATTGAAGCCCTGCGCCTGCTCACCAATCTGGAAACCGAAAGCACCCGGCTGCTGCAGATCGTGTTGTTCGGTCAGCCCGAGCTGGACACGACCCTGAGCAAGGACAGTCTGCGCCAGTTGCGCCAGCGCATTACCTTCCAGACTCGCCTGCAACCGCTGAATCGGGATTCGGTAAGCCAGTATCTTCGGCACCGACTCTCCCAGGCGGGGTATAACGGCTCCGACCTGTTCGCGCCAGCTGCTCTCAGAGTGATCTGGCGGGCGTCGGGAGGTATTCCAAGGCTGGTGAACGTGCTGGCCCACAAGGCCATGCTGGCGGCCTGGGGGCAGGGGGATCGATTAGTCAATCGCAGGCACGCGCTGCTCGCGGTCAGGGATACCGAAAGCGCCCGTTCCCTCGGACTGTTCGGGAGGTGGTTATGAGCCTGTTGAACGATGCCCTGAGGGCGGCCGAACAGCGGCAGCAACAGCCACAAGTGTCGGCGGTGTATACCGGTAATAGCACAACAGCTGGTACGGGACCCGGTGGAAAAACCGCTCTACTGCTTGTTCTTGTGAGCTGCCTGGTGCTCGGCGCTGGCGTAGCGTGGTGGTCTATTTCGAAAGGCGAGACGGTTGCCCCAGCGCTTGCTGAAGCCGATGTGGCGCCAGCCTCCGTCCCTGAAGATCTTCTCGAAACTCAGACTGAGGCGCCGTTGCGGCCGAATACGGAGGCGGCGAATTCTTCCGCGGCTACACCGCCTGAATCAGTAGCCAGACCTGTTCTTGAACCGGTGGTGACAGCTGAGCCTGCTGTAGCCCCAGAGCCGGCCACCATCGAAACGGTTGAGGAGCCGGTCCGGCACCTGGCAGAACCGACTGAACAGCAGGAGCCAGCCACACCCGAGGTGGCCGTAGCAGAAAAAGCCAGCGCGGCGGAGCCTGAGCCGGCTGTCGCCATTGCTGAGCCTGAACCTGCGGCAACGCCGGCCCGGACATCCGTGAAACAACCCCGCGAAACACCGGAAGCGATCGACCTGCGCACCAGCCGTGAGCTGGCCAGTCTGTTGGCGTCAGGGCGCAATGCTGAGGCCGAGCAGTTGCTGGCCACGCTGATTGAAAGCCAACCGGCACCGAACAGCCGGGAAGTGGTTGCCCGTGACCTGCTGGTGCAGGGAGAAGCGGAGCGGGCCCTTGGCTGGCTCCCGGCTGAGGTGACTGACGATTACGCCGGCCTGCGCTTGCTCCGGGCTAGAGCTTTACTGGCGCAGGGGCAGCTTGAGCAGGCAGTGGCCACGTTGTCGGCCCGGGTGCCGGCTGTGGCTGATCAGCCAGAGTACCGCATCACGCTGGCTACCTTGCTGCAACAGGTCGGGCAGACGGAGGCCTCTGCCGGCCACTGGGCGGAACTCATTGCCTACGACGACAGTCGCCCAGCCTGGTGGCTCGGCCTGGCCATTGCCCTGGAAACCGGAGGGCGCGGCCGCAGCGCGGTGCAGGCTTATGCCCAGGCTGCAGCCTTGCCGGGATTGTCTCCGGCGCTGGCGGACTACGCCCGAGAACGCTTGAATGCATTGCAGGCAGGATCATGACCACAGAACCGAAGAAAAAAATTCGCATAGGTGACCTGCTGGTCCAGAACGACGTCATCACCGAACAGCAGCTGATGACGGCGCTGCGTGAGCAGAAGAACACCGGCCGGAAACTGGGCCGGACCCTGATTGATCTGGGCTATGTGGATGAGGATAACCTGCTTAATATCCTCTCCCGCCAGTTGGAGGTGCCGTTCGTACAACTGCGCCACTACCAGTTCAACAACGAACTGGTAAAGAAGTTGCCTGAGGCCCTCGCGCGCCGGTTCCGGGCGATTGTGCTGGCGGAACAGGGGGGCGAGTTGCTGGTGGGCATGGCCGACCCGCTCGATATTTTTGCCTACGATGAACTGGTGCGGGTGCTCAAGCAGCCCATCAAACAGGCAGTTGTCCGGGAGAGCGAACTGCTCAACACGTTGGACCTGGTCTACCGCCGTACCGACGAGATTGCCTCGCTGGCCGAGGAGCTGGAAGACGAGCTGGGCGATGATGCCTTCGACCTGGCGGACCTGTCTGCCGAATCCGAAAGCGCTGATGCTCCGGTGGTCAAACTATTGCAGACTCTGTTTGAGGACGCCGTGCAGGCCCGGAGTTCGGATATTCATATCGAGCCGGATGAGTCGGTGGTGCGTATCCGCCAGCGGGTGGACGGGGTGCTTCAGGAACAGGTGATGAAGGAAAAGCGCGTGAACGCGGCGCTGGTCCTGCGCCTGAAACTGATGGCGGGCCTGAATATTTCCGAGAAGCGGTTGCCGCAGGATGGCCGTTTCAACGTGCGGGTAAAAGGCCGCAGTATCGATGTGCGGGTATCCACCATGCCTGTGCAATATGGTGAATCGGTGGTGATGCGTTTGCTGGACCAGAGCCAGGGTATGCTGGATCTTCAGGGTACCGGCATGCCACCGCACTTGCTGGAACGTTTCCGTAAGCTGATCAAAAAGCCGCACGGCATGATTCTGGTAACCGGCCCCACCGGCAGCGGTAAAACCACGACCCTGTATGGCGCGTTAACCGAGCTGAACAAACCCGAGGTCAAGATCATTACCGCTGAAGACCCGGTGGAATACCGGTTGCCACGGATTACCCAGGTTCAGGTGAATCCAAAAATCGGACTGGAATTTGCCAACGTGTTGCGCGCCTCCCTGCGCCAGGACCCGGATATCATTCTGGTGGGTGAAATGCGCGACCACGAAACCGTCGAGATTGGCTTGCGTGCTGCCATGACCGGTCACCTGGTGCTGTCCACCCTGCACACCAACGATTCCATCAGCAGCGCCATGCGTCTGATTGATATGGGGGCGGAGCCCTTCCTGGTGGCCAGTTCACTGTTGGGCGTGGTGGCTCAGCGCCTGGTTCGGCGGGTATGCGACAACTGCAAAGAGCCGTACCAGCCCACCGAACAGGAGCTGATCTGGCTGCAGTCCTTTGACCTGGATCCACTCGATATTGAAGCCGGCTTTATTCACGGCAAGGGCTGCTATCAGTGCAGCAACACTGGTTACAAGGGCCGCCTGGGCGTCTACGAAATGCTGGAAATGGACGAGTGCATGCTGGATGCGCTGCGCCGCAAGGATGTCTCTGACTTTACCCGGGCCGCCCGCCGAAGCCCCATCTATAGGCCTTTGGGGCAGTGCGCCATGGACTATGCTCTGCAGGGGGTGACCTCGTTGCAGGAAGTGGCACGAGTAGCGGCCACCTCGGAAGCCGACATGTCGGTGGATGCCGATGATCTGGGCGGCGATACCGCCATAGGAGTGGATAGCTGATGCAGTTCAGTTACCGGGGCAAGGACAACCGGGGCGTTGTCCAGCAAGGTTCTCTGACCGCCGCCAATCCGGACGCGGCAGCCAGCGAACTGATGCGCCGTGGTATTACGCCGCTGACCATTCGCGAACAGGAAGATACCTCGTCGGCACTGGACAAACTGAACCAGCTGCCGCTGTTCCGCAAAGCCGTCACGCTGGATGAACTGATTGTGTTCTGCCGCCAGATGCACGCGCTGACCAAAGCCGGTATCCCGCTGATTCGCACCATGCGTGGACTGGCAGAAACCACGCGGTCGCCGGTGCTGGCGGAGGTGCTGGAGGACATTACCAACCGCCTGGAAGGTGGCACCACCATGGCCACAGCCATGCAGGCGCACCCGAAAGTGTTCTCCGAACTGTTCATCGCCATGATCCACGTGGGGGAGAACACCGGGATGCTGGACGACTCGTTCAAGCGTCTGTCGGAGATTCTGGAGCTGGAACGGGATACCAAACGACGGGTAAAACAGGCACTGCGCTACCCGACATTCGTGGTCATCGCACTGCTGGCGGCGCTGATGGTGGTGAACTTCCTGGTCATTCCGCGCTTTGCCTCGGTGTTTGCCAAGCTGGGTGCAGACCTGCCGTTCCTGACACAGGTACTGGTCGGAACCTCGAATTTTCTGCTGGGATACTGGCCCTTAATGCTGTTTGCGGTGGCTGCCGGTGCTGTGCTGATTCGCCAGTGGAAGCGGACCGAGCAGGGACGGCTGATGTGGGATCGCTACAAGCTAAAGCTGCCCATCATCGGCCCCCTGTTGGAGTTGATTACCCTCAGCCGTTTTGCTCGTAACTTTGCCACCATGCTCAAGGCGGGCATGCCGGTTACCCATGCTTTGACGGTAGTGGCCGATGCCACCGACAACGCCTGGATCGGCAGCCACATCAAAGACATGCGGCTTGGTATTGAGCGGGGTGAGAGCCTGCTGCGAACCGCGCGGCACAGCGAGATGTTCACGCCTCTGATCCTGCAGATGATCGCTGTAGGGGAAGAAACCGGTTCGGTGGATGACATGCTCAATAACGTCGCCGATTTCTACGACGAAGATGTGGACTATGGCCTGAAGCGGCTGGCGGAATCCATCGAGCCGATCCTGATTGTGGCCATGGGGATTCTGGTGCTGATACTGGCGCTGGGGGTTTTCCTGCCTATCTGGGATCTGGGAGCGGCCGCCATGGGGCGGGGCTAGGTGCAGGCGCCACGCTGGTCTTCGGCTGATGGCCTGGCCAATGCCAGGCGGATGCGGATGCTGACGGCCCTGGTGGTGTTATTTGTGCTCTGGTGGGTGCTGCTGGGCAGGCTGGAAAGAGAGCTGCAGCAGGTGGAACAGCAAAGCGTGGCCATGGTGCTGACGCAGCTTCGCTCTGCGCTGGTGATTAAAGGTGCGGAAGCCATGTTGAGCCGGGATCAGAACCTGGCCCGCCTGGAAGGGCGTAATCCCTTCAACTGGCTCGACCACCAATGGGCCAGCTACAAGGGCGATTGTGGCGAGAACGAGCCGGACTCCGGCAGCTGGTGTTTTGCAAACCAGCAACAAAAAGAAACAGGCGAAACGGCCAGGGGTTGGTTAATTTATAAACCGAAGCAGCCGATAACCATAGAAGGCAAGCGCGTGCATCCCGAACAGCCGATCGCCTGGCGAGTGACAACCGAATTTGCTGACCGCAACAGGAATAACCTGCGGGAGCAAGACGAACGGCTCACCGGCCTGACACTGAGGCCGGTACCGTTCCAGCAAACCACAGTGAACCGGCAGGACGCCAGGCGCTGAATGGCCAACACGATAGAACAGGCAAGAGGCTGACGAATGACGCAGTACAACAGCAAACAGAAGCAAAAAGGTTTCACCCTGATCGAGCTGGTGGTGGTAATCGCCATCCTGGCCATATTGGCAGCATTTGCGCTGCCGCGGTTTGCGCAGCTTTCGGAACAGGCGCATCAGTCGAGTATTAAGGGTACCGCTGGGGCGTTGAGTGCGGGGGTTGCGCTGGCGAAGGCTCAGTGGGTAACGAATGGTTCCACTACCGCTGTGGCTGCTATCGAGGGCTTTGGCAATGAGGACGTTGCCGCAAACGAAGACGGCTGGCCGGATCCAGCAAACAGTGGTGGTTGTGCAGAGTTGTGGAGAAGGCTTCTGCAGTCCAACGCACCGGAAGTCGCTGCGGCAGGCGCTGGTACTCCGACGACCGAATACCAGGCGAGCCTGAGCGGAGGCGCCTGTGTTTATGAATATTTGCCTGATAGCGAAGGCAGCACCATTGAATATGCGCCAATCACTGGCGAAGTTGTGACTAATTTGAACTGATGCTTGAAAGCATTGCGATAAAACCGAGGAGTACTAATGATGATGACTGTGAATAACATGTCCGTGCGTAAGGAAAAAGGTTTCACCCTGATCGAACTGGTTATGGTGATCGTGATTCTGGGGATTCTGGCTGCGTTTGCGTTGCCGCGGTTTGCGGACCTGGGTGGAGACGCACGACGTGCCACGCTTGAAGGTGCCGAGGGTGCCGTTAAGTCGGCGGCGGCTATCGCCCATTCTAAGTGGCTGGCGCAGGGGAGTACAGGTGATGTTGAGATGGAGGGTGCCGCGGCCGACATTACCATGAGTCCTGATGGTTATCCGACTTCTGATGATGCGGGGATCGCCGAGGCGGCCCAGTTGGATTCAAACGATTACACGGTAACCCCGGGTACGGATTCGGATACCGATACTGCAACGATTGAGGTGGCCGGCGCGTCCGGTACCTGTGAGTTCACATACAATCCAACCACGGGGGCAACGGCTGGTTTTGATGCTTCCGGTTGCTGATTGTTGAATCAGTAAGTTGGATATCGGGTTTATTAAAGATGACTGTAGGGATCGAGCGAGGGTAACTTCGGTGATCGGAACCCGATTCCATGACGTTCACGTTGTGAGGGTAGTGCCGGGTATGTCGTCCGGCTTTACCCTGGTTGAGCTGGTCATGGTCATCATCCTGATTGGTGTCCTGTCCGTTCTGGGTGTGGGCCTCTTTGCCAATCGTTCCGCTTTCTCTCCCCTGCTGGCAGCGCAGCAACTTAATTCCGCTGCGCTGCTGGCCCGCCAGGCCGCCATGGCCGGCAATGAAAACGATACTGTCACTGTCTCTGATGGTGGCAGTTCGTTTACCTACTCAGTTGGGAGTATCGGCTCCTGGTCTATTCCAAAAGAAGGTACTGAACTTACGGTACCGGGCGGGTTGCCACTGGATATCCAGTTCAACAAGAACGGAGCGCCAGTCAGCGGCAAAAACCTGGAACTTTCTTTTATCGGCGACAGTCGTTACGACATCTGTGTAAGTTCCCTCGGGGCGGTATACAGCGGAGCGTGCCAGCCATGATGCCGCGGCTGCCGGTACACCATAATGGTGCAACGCTGATTGAACTGGTGATGACCATTATCATTATCAGTGTAGCGATTGCCGGCGTGGTGGGGGCCTTTGCCCTGATTACCGGCCGCAGTGCCGACCCTCTGAACCAGACCCGGGCGGTGGAGCTGGCACAGTTGTATATGGATGAGATCATCACCCGAAAATACGATCACAATGCGCCCCAGGGCGGGGTGCCTCGATACAGTGGCGGATGCAGTATCGCGACAGAAGAAGGGGCCGGCAACCGGCGCGAGTTCAACGATGTGGATGACTACGATGGGCTGGCGGATTCACCTCCGGAGGATGCCGAGGGGCCACTGGATGGGTATAACGGCTTCACTGTGGCGGTGGATGTCAGTTGCGATGCCGGTGGGCTGGATCTGCCGGCGGGGCAGGCGAAGCGTATCGATCTGACGATCACCGCTCCCGGCGACCAGAACTTCAGTTTCACTGCCTACAAGGCCAACTTCTGATGCGTAGGGTAACAGGCTTCACACTGGTGGAACTGGTGATGGTGATTGTGCTGCTGGGCATTGTCGCCACCATCTCCGTGCAGTTTGTTGCGCTCTCAACCCAGGGTGCGATTGACGTGGGTTCAAGGCAACAGAGGGCATTGTCCAGCGTGGTTATCAGTGAGCAGATCAGCCGCTCCTTGCGGGCGGCACTGCCTACGTCCATTCGTACCAACTCTGATCAGAGTTGTATCGAGTGGATACCGATTATCGCCGCTTCCAACTACCTGAGCCTGCCGGTTGGCAATACGCCGAATTCGTTTACAGCAGTACCGTTGCCGGACGAGCGCTCGGCGAGCGGTCGTGTGGTGGTCTACGGCTATGGCAGTAATGTGTACAACTTAACCAATCCGGGGCCGATGTCTCCCCCTGCCACAATGCCATCGGGTACTGGCCCGGTTACCGTCACGTTTGATGGCGGAGCAACCCACCGGTTCTCCAGCCAGTCGCCCGAGAAACGTTTCTATATCGTGGACAGTCCCCGGGCCTTCTGCCAGCAGGAGCGTTTTCTGTATCGATACAAAAATTACGGGGTCCATACGGCTACGGCAAGCAACTTACCAGTGACTATGCCTGACCGCGAGGTACTGGCGACCAACTTGCAGGAGAACTCCCTGCAATTCGAAGTGACACCGCCGTCATTGCTAAGGGGCGCTGTCGTGTCTTTTTCCATGGTACTGGAAGATGCCAGTACACAAGAAACTACTAACTTGAGTCAGGAGGTACAGATCCGAAATGTGCCCTGACAAAGTTATCACTCCGCAGCGAGGCGCGGGCCTGCCCATAGCGCTGTTTATTGTCACTGTACTTTCACTGCTGGTTTTGGGCATGTCCCAGTTGCAGGAGGGAAGCGGCCAGTCTGTGAGCCTGCAGATTCAGTCCCAGCGAGCTTTTTTCGCGGCGGAAAGCGGCGCCCAGTCTGCAGTTCGCAAAGCATTGGATGGCGGCTGTCCGGCAGTCCTTTCTGCCAGCCCCCTGAACTTCAGTGCCGACGGATTGGCGGGCTGTAGTGCCAGTCTGGCGTGTGATGCTGTGACCGCCGATATCGGTGGGCCGGGGGGCGACACGGTCTACAGCATCGTCAGCACCGGAATCTGTGGCAATGCTCCCTACCGGACGATGCGAGAAATTGAAGTGAGGGTGCGATGATCAGGCAGGGTGTGTTTTTGAAGTTCTGCCAGGCTTTATGTCTGGTGTTGGTTGCAATCCCAGGAATCGTCGTAGCGCAGACGGTACAGACTTTTACCGAGCCGGGAGAGGGCACGTTTTCGGTGCCGGAGAATGTCAGTCGTATCACCGTTGAGGTTTGGGGGGCTGGAGGGGGTGGAGGCTCAATTTCGAGGGGAATTTTTGGCTCAGGCCAAAGCGCTGGCGGCGGCGGTGGTGGAGCTTATGCTTCCTCTACATTTACGGTTACCTCTGGAGATTCGTTTCCATACAGTGTTGGCCGAGGTGGACAAAGTAATCAGTCAGGAGGCGATTCTTCGTTTGGCGGGGGGGCTGTCCTTGTCCTGGCGCGGGGAGGTGCCGGGGGCAGTAATAACGTAGGAACTGGTGCTGCTGGTGGTGCTGTCCCAAATAGTATTGGAGATTTAAAGTATGCCGGCGGTCGGGGGGCGGACGCTCCCAATAATTCAGGGGGCGGCGGCGGTGGTTCGGCTGGCGAAGACTCTTCCGGAAACCCGGGGTCTGGTAGTTCTGGTGGCTCAGTTGTGAGCGGTGGTGGTGCCGGCGGGGCGGGTGGTTACGGCGGCGGGGGGATCGCTGGGGGAAGTCCCGGAGGCGGTGGTGGAGGGGCACAGTGCGGCTTTTTGTCTTTCTGCTTTTCAGCGCTTGGTGGTCCAGGAGGGGATGGCCAAATACGCATTACCTACCAAGTCACCGCCCAGTGCTCAGCCATTTTCGATGCCAGCGACGGCATTAACGAAAATGTACCGCCAAATAAGCGACTGGATTTGAGCGTGTTTGAACCCCGCAATCCTCAACCCTGGCCTGGCAACAACGTTATTCCTGCTGGCAACAGCGTGTATCAGGCAAGAACTTTTAACAGCAACAACATCAGTTTTTCGGTTGATGGACAGGCCCGAGTGCTGGTCGACGGCGATCTGACCATTGGTGGTAATAACTTCACGATGAATGCCGATGGCAATGCCCGGGATCTTTTGTTGATTGTTGACGGAAACTTAACCTTCAGAAATAACGCCGAAATCAACGCGGTTATCTATGCCACCGGGAATATTGATTTCGGTAACAATGCTGTGATTTTCGGAGCATTGGCTGCGGAAGGTCAGATTGATATTGGTGGAGGACAGAGCAATGTAATTTACGATCCGAATGCCATTAACCAAGTGGATTTTGGCGGTGCCTGCATACCTGAAGAACCAACCATAGTTCTCGATCATATTCGCATCATCCATCCGGGCGTAGGGTTGACCTGTCAGGCCTCGGATTTGGAATTACTGGCCTGCGCAAATGCCGATTGCAGCAGCTTGTACTCGGACCCGGTGGATCTCACCCTGCAGCCTGCCGGTTGGTTGCCTGCTCAGAATGTAACGCTTACGGGCGCTGCCAATCTGCAATTCCAGCGTTCTGCTGAAGAAACCGTCACTCTCAGTGTCAGCAGCGCATCTCCGGCACCGGACAACGGTGTGGTGTGCCTGGCACCTGATGGTTCGGGCAGTTGTGATATCACATTCCGGGATGTGGGGTTTGTATTTGAAATGCCCCAGGATCTCGTAGCCGGTGAGCAAGGGCGGGCTTTCTCCATGTCCGCGCAGGAAACGGATGAGCAAAGCGGACAGTGTAAAGCCTTGTTTGCCGGACAAACCAAAACGATCGAATTTGGTACTGGCTACCTTAATCCGGGCGTTGCAGATCGGGTGGTGACTTGGCCCACTAGAATCGGTGGCATTGAGGTGGCAACGAATGGCAGTCCCCAGACGGCAGTTCCCATTACTTTTGACGATGACGGCATGGCGAGAAATATCTCTATCCTTTACAACGATGCTGGCCGCAACAGTTTGCTTGCCCGTTATACAGAGGCAAACCAGCCCGATGGAGGCACGTTGGTCATCGAAGGGGCCACGAATTATGTCATGGCGCCGCGGGGTCTATGCCTGATTCCCGAGCGACAGTGCACAAGCTCTGATCTCGGGTGCTCCAACACTCTGTCGGCCGGTGTGCCGTTCAGTGTGACGCCTCGGGCCTATAGGGACGCGCCGGGTGTGGCGAGCCTCAGTTGCGCTGATAAGCCGCCTGCGCCGTCCTTTATCCTTGGTAGTGTACCCGTCTCTCACCAACTGGAGTTCCCGGCAGCAGGTGTTGAAGGTAACTTGCTGGAAGCCACACTTGACTACGGTGATGGCGCTCAATCACTGACGCTGACGGAAGTAGGCATTTTTTCCGTTGGTACTCAGGCCGTATCAGGAGGTTACCTGGGCCGTGATGTGCCTGCATCCGATCAGGCGATGACTGCTCGAATGATACCGGATCAGCTCTCGCTAACGGTGATAGGCGAGGGGGAGTTGAGCCCAGAGTGTGGGGGCTTTGCATACACGGGCCAGACGTTTGGCTGGGACGCTTCCGGTATTCCCGAACTTCGTATTGAAGCGCTGAATGGACAGGTGCCGCGGCAACTTACCCGGAATTACACCCATCCGGATGTTATCGTGCAGTTACCGGCAAATCGTTTCGAAGTCTTGGTTCCGAATACGGATAACGTGCAAACCTTAGACGACGGTGCAGGTACGCCTGTGCCTTTTCGACGAGAGTCTGGCGCTTCAGAACTCAGCGCAGGTAATCGGGACAGTGAGACGGATGGCATTGTGCGTTATCGGTTTAACGATGCTGACCAGTTTGTCTACCCCAAATCCGCAGGCAGCCGGATTGCGCCGTTTTCTCCAGAGCTGACTTTCCTGCTGCAGCCGATGACCGACGCGGATAATGTACCTGTCACCGGCATTGCTGCTGGCGGTGAGCCGATTAACCCTATTGCCGCTTTTCCTATCCGCTATGGTCGCTTGTCGCCCCAGAATGTCTACGGGCCAGAGAATATCGAAAAGCTGCATATGCCTCTGCAGATGGAATACTGGAACGGTACCCGCTTTGTTCTCAGCGATGACAGTCCAGGATGTACGCCTTGGAATACAGACAACATTACCAGCAACTCCGCCAATCACCATGACCTTGTGACGGCCAACGGCACCTTTACGGATGGCCTCGGTGGGCCCCTGGTGTTGGAGGCTAGTGGCTCAGAGGGAACCGATACTCTTATCTGGGGTGGCGTCGAGGACTGGAAAAAGGATGATCTGGACGGCGACGGCAACCTCGATGACCCGACTGCGACTGCAACTTTCGGTGTCTACCGGGGCCACGATCGAGTGATCTATTGGAGAGAGCGCTGAGCTAACCCAAGGGGAGGACTTAATCCTCCTCCCCCTCCGGCTGATCCATCCCCAACTCATTAATCTTCCGGGTCAGCGTATTCCGCCCCCAGCCCAGCAGGATGGAGGCATCCCGGCGGCGGCCACCGGTGTGCTTCAATGCCGTTTCGATCATGATTTTCTCGAACTCGGGCACCGCGGTATCTAGAATGCCTTTCTTGCCGCGCTTCAGTTCCTGTTCCGCCCAGTTTCTCAGGCCTTCCTGCCAGGTGAGGCCGGTGGCGGCGTGCTCGGTGTCGGCCTGGTGTAGCAGTTCCGGGGGCAGGTCATCAATGTGGATCTCCCGGCCACTGGCCATGACGGTCAGCCAGCGGCAGGTGTTTTCCAGCTGGCGGACGTTACCGGGCCAGGGCAGGGTGGTGAGGTATTCCTCTGCGTCCGGGCGCAGGATCTTGGGTTCTACTGCCAGCTCTTTGGCTGCTCGCTTGAGGAAGTGCTGCATCAGGCGTGGAATGTCTTCGCGGCGTTCGGCCAGCTTGGGCAGGTGCACGCGAATGACATTCAGGCGGTGGAACAGATCTTCCCGGAAGTTGCCGGCCTGTACCAGTTTTTCCAGGTCTTGATGGGTTGCGGCGATGATGCGCACATCCACTTTTATGGGGGTGGTGCCGCCTACCCGGTAAAACTCGCCATCGGCCAGCACCCGCAGCAGTCGAGTCTGAGTGTCGGCGGGCATGTCGCCGATTTCATCGAGAAACAGGGTGCCGCCGTTGGCCTGTTCAAAGCGGCCCTGGCGGGCAGCGCCGGCGCCAGTGAAGGCGCCTTTTTCGTGGCCGAATAATTCGGATTCAATCAGGTCTTTCGGAATTGCCGCCATGTTCAGGGCGATGAACGGGTTTCGTGCTCTGGGGCTGTGATTGTGCAGGGCCTGGGCTACCAGCTCTTTACCGGTGCCGCTTTCCCCATTGATCAATACGGTGATGTTGGAGTGAGACAGCCGGCCAATGGCCCGGAAAACCTCCTGCATGGCCGGGGCTTCACCGATAATTTCGGTATTGCGTGGTGTAGCATCGGCCTGTGGTTCGCTGGCGGCGCGTTTCTCATGGCTGTGGGCTACGGCCCGCTTTACCAGTGCGACGGCGTCATCCACATCAAAGGGCTTGGGGAGGTATTCGAAGGCGCCGGTCTGGTAGCTGGTCACCGCGCTTTCAAGATCCGAGTGCGCGGTCATGATGATAACCGGCACATCCTGATGCAGTTCTACGATCTGGGAGAGCAGGGTGATTCCATCCACGCCAGGCATCCGGATATCGCTGATGATGGCGTCCGGTTGCTCGTGTTCCAGCCGCATCATGATGCTGTCGCCGCTGTCGAATACACGCGGTTGCATGCCAGCCTGGCTCAGGGCGCGTTCCAGCACCCATCGAATACTTCTGTCATCGTCGATAATCCAGACGTTTGCCGGTTGGCTCATTTGCTGTCCTCCAGAGGCAGGAAGATGATGAAATCGGTTCTTCCGGGCTCACTCTCGCACTCCACCAGCCCCCGATGCTGGCCGATAATGCTTTGGGTAATGGAAAGGCCGAGTCCGGTGCCCGAGGCCCGACCACTGATCATGGGGTAGAAGATGTTCTGCAACAGCTCGGGCGGGATGCCCGGGCCGTTGTCTATAATGTCGACCCGGCACACCAGTCGGTGACGCCGATGGCCGATGGTGAACTGTCGCAAGGCCCGGCTGCGAAAGGTAATGGTGGGCGTTGCGGAACGCCCGCTTGCGGCTTCGTTTTCGAACGCCGCCTCCATGGCGTTGCGGGCGATGTTCAGGAAGGCCTGGATCAGTTGCTCTTTGTCGCCGGGAAACTCCGGGATACTGGGATCGTAGTCGCGTCTCAGGCGCACTCGGCCTTTGCTTTCGGCCTCAATCAGAGTACGGACCCGCTCCAGAATTTCGTGGATATTGGTGGGCGCAATCTTCAGGGCTTTGTTCGGGCCGAGCATGCGATCCACCAGGCTGCGCAGACGGTCCGCCTCGTCGATAATCACACGGGTATATTCTCGCTGGTCGTCGTCTGAAAGCTCGCGGTCCAGCAGTTGCGCCGCGCCACGGATGCCGCCCAGCGGGTTCTTGATCTCGTGGGCCATACCCCGCACCAGGATACGCGTGGTCTCCTGTTGCGAGATGATGTCTTCTTCCCGGCTGATACGCATGAGTCTGTCTCGGGGCTGGATCTCGATCAGCAGTTCGGTCGGGTCCAGGCTGATGGGAGTCACCGAGTAATCCACCGTCAGTCTGGCACCGCTGATCAAGGCAAATTCAGCTTCCCGGCGGGTGTAGGACTGGCCGTTCTCCACTGCGGCATGCAGAGTGGTCAGGGCATCCTCGGAATCCACCAGAACCTCCTGTAAGGGGAGGCCATGGCTTCGGGTCATACTGGTTTCAAACAGGCTTTCGGCGGCGGGGTTGAGGTAACGGATAGCCAGATCATCGCCAAGTACCAGTACTGCGGTTGTCAGACTGTCCAGAATACTCTTGTAACTGCTTCCGGATATGGTGACTGGATGGAATGGCATGCGTTGCTTCCGTTCTCGACTCATAGGATGTACCCCTGCGGCTGCAAAAAGCGAACCAGTTTTTTGGCATTGGGTAGCCAATGGGCAAGGATCGGGCAGAACGGGCGCGGTAGCCGGTACGCGGTGCTGTAGCTTGGTGCAGTAGTGAACGGTCTGGCGACAGGCAGCCCGGATTTTGCCCCTTGGCTGCCCAAAGTATGGTCACAACATGGTGCAATTGCACCATGGTGGTGCGAATAAGATTTAGTTGAGAACGGATGGGCGGTGAATCGTGAAGGTAATTGAATTGCCGGATTTCACGCGTACTCCGTTTTCATCGACAATATGAACACTCGCATTGTGAGTGCCCCGGTCGATATTGCTAACGGCTACTGAGCCTGAGCTGCTTTGCCCGACCGGTTGTCCATCCAGGGTCACTTCAAATTTATGGCCCCGCTTCAGCGGTGGCGTACTTTGAACTTCGAAGGTGACGTTGCCGTTGCCGCTGTGAAAAGCCTGTTCATTGGCCGGATACTGGAATGAGACAGCCTGGTAGGCTGCGCCCTCACGTTCCACCCGCTCGCGGAGTTGTTCGGGTTCCTGAACCGCTTCCGGCTTGGGCAGGGTAATGGTGGTCACGGGCTTCACCTGGACCTCTTCACCGCCTTCCATGGGTTCGTCGGAAAAGGTGACGTTGCCATAGGCGTCAACGTGGCGGTAGACCTCGCTGTGTGCTGTGGTCGAAGCCAGCATCAGCAGGCCAGCGGCGAGTACGAACGGTGCTTTCATGACGATAACCTGTGGTAATGAACTGCTTTGATTATCGATTGCGGACAAGGTCATTTCAATGTTGTGGCCTGCTTCCTTGGTTACATATCGTTAAGGGCGTGGGTCTTGGTTAAGAACTGGGATTGAGGCCACAAAAAAAGCCCCGCACGGGGCGGGGCTTCTGGCCTGCATGGTCTGCACCGAATTGGTGCAGGGCTTTAGCAGGAGTAGTACAGATCGAACTCGACCGGGTGAGTGGTCATGTTCAGACGCTCGACTTCGCCACGCTTCAGGTCGATGTAGCCTTTGATCATGTCTTCGGTGAACACGCCGCCACGGGTCAGGAACTCGTGGTCTGCTTGCAGGCAGTCCAGAGCCTCGGACAGAGTCTCGGCAACCTTCGGAATGTTCAGGGCTTCTTCCTTCGGCAGGTCATACAGATCCTTGTCCATGGCATCGCCAGGGTGAATCTTGTTCTGGATACCGTCCAGGCCGGCCATCATCAGGGCAGCAAAGGCCAGGTACGGGTTAGCTGCCGGATCCGGGAAGCGCACTTCAATACGACGAGCTTTCGGGCTGTTCACGTACGGAATACGGATGGAGGCAGAACGATTACGGGCAGAGTAGGCCAGCATAACCGGTGCTTCATAGCCCGGAACCAGGCGTTTGTAGCTGTTGGTGGCCGGGTTGGTGAAGGCGTTGATGGCCTTGGCATGCTTGATCACACCGCCGATGTAGTACAGGGCTGCTTCGCTCAGGCCTGCGTAGCTGTCGCCGGCAAACAGGTTCTTGCCGTCTTTGCTCAGGGACATATGAACGTGCATACCGGAGCCGTTGTCACCCACAACTGGCTTGGGCATGAAGGTGGCGGTCTTGCCGTAGGCGTGAGCTACGTTGTGCACGCAGTACTTCAGGATCTGAACTTCGTCTGCCTTGCGGGTCAGGGTGTTGGCGCCAACACCGATTTCACACTGGCCAGCGGTGCCCACTTCGTGGTGGTGAACCTCAATTTCCAGGCCCATGGATTCCATGGCGGCACACATGGCGCCACGCAGGTCGTGCAGGCTGTCGACCGGCGGAACCGGGAAGTAGCCGCCTTTTACGCCCGGGCGGTGGCCAATGTTGTTGCGGTCGAAATCTTCACCGGAAACCCACGCGGCCTCTTCAGAATGGATGTGGTAAGAGGCGCCTTGCATGTCCACGTTCCATTTGACGGAATCGAACACGAAGAACTCAGGCTCCGGGCCGAACAGAGCGCCATCAGCGATGCCGGTGGACTTCAGGTATTCTTCGGCGCGACGGGCAACAGAGCGGGGGTCGCGCTCATAACCTTGCATGGTAGAAGGCTCTACAATGTTGCAGGTGATGTTGACGGTGGTTTCTTCGGTGAACGGGTCCAGAACGGCGGTTTCGTCGTCCGGCATCAGGATCATGTCGGATTCGTTGATGCCTTTCCAGCCGGCAATGGAGGAGCCGTCGAACATCTTGCCGTCAGCGAAAAAGTCTTCGTCCGCCTCGGTGGCGGGCAGGGTCACGTGCTGCTCTTTACCACGGCTGTCGGTGAAACGCAGGTCAATCCACTTGACTTCGTGTTCTTTGATCAAATCAATCGTCTTGGACATTGTGCATGCTCCGTAAGGTTTTACATGTTCGTTGTGCCGGATCGTTCAGTGTTCTGAGGCCCGATCTTTTTTCAGGTCAGGGAAGCTTACCAGAAGCTTGTGGTCCTTACCTTCACTATGCGGCTGCTTTGGCATAAGCAATCGGCTTGCCAGTTTTTGTCGGCTGCGCCAGAACAGCGCAGCGACAAGGCTTTCGGGCTAATGTGGCGCAGCTTCCTGGCCGAAGACCATGCTTATTGCACCACTGGGATGCACCATTGCGGTGCAAGTTCTCTGATAACGCATAATTATGGTGCAAGCCCCGATTGGTTACATATTAGGCACTAATCTTCATATTATCGCCATGGACTTTTCGATATACTGCGCGCCGCTAATTTCTTCAGGATACCCGTTGTGATTGATAAGCTTAGAAACGTTGCCATTATTGCCCACGTTGACCATGGCAAGACTACCCTGGTTGACCAGCTGCTGCGCCAGTCTGGCACGCTGGACCGGAAAGAGCTCGAAAACGAGCGTGTAATGGACTCCAACGACCAGGAAAAAGAGCGTGGTATTACCATTCTGGCAAAAAACACTGCTCTAAAATGGAAAGACTACGACATCAATATCGTAGACACCCCGGGCCACGCTGACTTTGGTGGTGAAGTAGAGCGTGTAATGAGTATGGTGGACAGTGTGCTGCTGGTGGTGGATTCCATCGACGGCCCCATGCCGCAAACCCGTTTCGTGACTCAGAAAGCTTTCGCAGCGGGCCTGAACCCGATTGTGGTAGTGAACAAAATTGACCGTCCGGGTGCCCGCCCGGATTGGGTGGTGGATCAGGTGTTTGACCTGTTCGACAACCTTGGTGCCACCGATGAACAGCTCGACTTCCCGATAGTCTATGCCAGTGCGCTGAACGGCATCGCCGGCATGGATCATGAGAATCTGGACGACAACATGGACGCTGTGTTCCAGGCCATTGTTGATCATGTGCCAGCGCCTTCGGTTGATCTGGATGGCCCGTTCCAGATGCAGATCTCCCAGTTGGACTACAACAGTTTCCTGGGTGTCATCGGTATCGGTCGCATTATGCGCGGTAAAGTGAAGACCAACACCCCGGTGGTGGCTATCGGTGCCGACGGCAAGAAGCGTAACGGTCGTATCCTGAAGATTATGGGCCACTCTGGCCTGCAGCGTGTGGAAGTTGAGGAAGCCCAGGCTGGCGACATTGTGTGCGTGAGTGGTCTGGACCAGCTGTTCATATCTGACACTCTGTGTGATCCCTCCAACGTAGAAGCCCTTCCGGCGCTGACCGTTGATGAGCCCACCGTATCCATGACGTTCCAGGTAAATGATTCACCGTTTGCCGGTAAAGAAGGCAAGTATGTGACCAGCCGGAACATCAAGGAGCGCCTGGAAAAAGAGCTACTGCACAACGTAGCGCTGCGGGTTGAAGAAGGCGACTCGGCCGACAAGTTCAAGGTATCCGGTCGTGGTGAGCTGCACCTGTCGGTTCTGATCGAGAACATGCGCCGCGAAAACTTCGAGCTGGCCGTGGGCCGGCCGGTGGTGGTCATCAAGGAAGTCGACGGCCAGAAGCAAGAGCCGTACGAAAACGTGATCATCGACATCGAAGAGCAGCACCAGGGCCCGATTATGGAGCAGATGGGGCTGCGCAAAGGTGACATGACTAACATGATCCCGGACGGCAAGGGCCGTATCCGCCTGGAATACACCATTCCGGCCCGTGGCCTGATCGGTTTCCGTAACACCTTCCTGACCATGACTTCCGGTACCGGCATCCTGACTTCCACCTTCAGCCACTACGGCCCGGTGAAGATGGGTGACGTAACCAGCCGTCAGAACGGTGTCATCGTTTCCATGGCCACCGGTACTGCGCTGACCTACTCCCTCGAAACTCTGCAGAGCCGAGGCAAGCTGTTCCTGGACCCTGGCCAGGAAATCTATGAAGGCCAGCTCTGCGGTATCCATAGCCGTGACAACGACCTGGTGGTGAACCCCACCAAGGGCAAGAAGCTGGACAACATGCGTGCCTCTGGAAAGGACGAAGTGATCGGCCTGGTGCCGCCGATCAAGTTCACTCTGGAGCAGGCGCTGGAGTTTATCGACGACGACGAACTGGTTGAGGTAACGCCCAAGTCGATTCGTCTGCGCAAGAAGCTCCTGACTGAAAACGAGCGTAAGCGCGCTAACAAGAAGTAATCCCTCAGGGGCCGGGAAATCGTTGTGAGGCGGTAAACGCTTCCGCCTGTTTTCCTGGCCCCTGTATTTTTCTCGCCTGTCTCAGCTAGACTGCCGTTATCCCCTAAACGGAGTTTTTCATGCTGACCCTCTATCCTGAAATCGAGCCTTACGCCCGCCACCGACTGGCGGTGGGTCATCCCCATGAGCTGTACCTCGAGGAATCCGGCAATCCGGACGGAATTCCGGTGATTGTCGTTCATGGCGGGCCGGGTGGCGGTTGTGAGGATTACCACCGGCGCTTTTTCGATGCTGAGCGTTTCCGGATTATTTTGCTGGATCAGAGAGGTGCCGGAAGATCGACCCCGTTGGCCGAGCTGGAGGGTAACAGCACAGACAAACTGGTTGAGGATCTTGAGGCGGTTCGGCATTTTCTCGGCATCGATCGCTGGTTGCTGTTCGGGGGAAGCTGGGGATCGACGCTAAGTCTGGTTTATGCCGAGACCCACCCTGACCGGGTTCTGGGGTTGGTGTTGCGGGGTATCTTTCTGTGTCGGCCCAGGGATATTCACTGGTTTTATCAGGACGGCGCCAGCCGGGTATTCCCGGATTACTGGCAGGATTACCTTGCCCAGATTCCGGAGGTGGAGCGCGACGATATGGTGGCGGCCTACTACCGGCGCCTGACCAGTGCCAATGAGCTGGAACAGATTCAGGCCGCGAAAGCCTGGTCCGTCTGGGAAGGGCGGTGCGCCACTCTGCATCCCAATCCCAAGGTGGTGGAGCATTTTGGGCATCCTCATGTGGCCATAGCGCTGGCCCGGATTGAATGCCACTATTTCATGAATAATTCGTTCCTTGAGCCCGACCAGATCGTGCGTGATGCCTCGCGGCTAAAGAACATTCCGGGCGTGATTGTGCACGGCCGCTATGACATGGTTTGCCCGCTGGATAATGCCCTGGCTCTGAGCAAGGCCTGGCCGGAGGCGGAGCTTCAGATCATTCGTGATGCCGGCCACTCGGCATCCGAGCCAGCGATTGTAGATGCCCTGATGCGGGGTGTTGAGAGTGTGGTTGCCAGAAGTCTTCCCTCAGTTGGCTGAGAATGCGACTTTTTATTGATCTGACAGGGTTGCGGTGGTCCTGCGGGCTCTATACACTTTTCGCGTTTCAGAAATTTAACCTTCGGTGTTACCGCTCAAGGGACTGAATGAAAGGACTGATCCAGCGCGTTTCGGAAGCCAGTGTAGCCGTAGATGGTGAAACGATTGCCCGTATTGGTCCCGGGCTGCTCTTGCTCCTTGGCGTAGAAAGGAACGATACACTGAATGAGGCAAAGGAACTGTGCCGAAAAATCCTCTCCTACCGGGTTTTCCCCGATGAGCAGGGCCGGATGAACGTGAATGTTCAGGATGCCGGTGGCTCATTGCTTGTTGTCCCCCAGTTTACGCTTGCTGCTGACACGTCATCTGGCACGCGCCCGGGTTTTTCCCTGGCGGCTGCACCGGAGCTGGCGAATCGGCTTTATGGTGATTTTGTGGCTGAAGCGAGTGGGCTGCTGGGTGCTGGACGTGTGGGTACGGGGGAGTTTGGTGCTGATATGAAAGTGGCACTGATCAACGATGGTCCGGTTACCTTTATGTTGGAATCTGGCCAGAGAGGCTCGTGCACAAAAATGTGACGCAGTTGCCAGCAGTGCCTCACGAAAGTGCGTGATTTGAGGTATTGTTTTGTGGCCCTCGGCTGAGGAAGCGTTGAGCGTAAGATAACCGCTTGTTTTTCAGATTTTTTTGGTTATCTGGCCCTGAATTTGTTGAGGAAATGGGAGAGGTTGTTAGTCCAGGCTGATCTAACGACAAAGGTTACGAATGCAAATGGGGCTAAAAAATAGCCATTAAAAATTTGCAAAAAATGGCACATTGTATTAAAACAGGTTCATCACGCAGAGCTTTAATAAAGCTGTGTAAGTGGTTGAGATCTAAGGCAAGCGTGCTTGTCTTATAAAAAGAAGAAAAGCTGTTCCCGCAGGAACGACAGGGGCCAGTCAGATACCCGGCAGGCAGAGCCAAGCGTTGTGCCGGCCAATAAAAATCGGGATTTAGACCCGTCGAAAACCTGAGTTAACTCAAAAAGGAAGACGCAACATGAAAAAAACGATTCTTGCTTCTGCTATCGCAGCTGCAACCTTCTCTGGCGCTGCCATGGCACAGCCTACTCTGTCTGCCTCTGAGCTGGCGGCAAAGATGGATTCCATGCCGACCGTTTACGGTAACATCCAGTATGCGATCACCCACACCAACGTTGATGGCGGTGGTTCAGCGGTAGAACATTTTGACAACGGTTCTACTCTGGGCATCAAGCACGACCACGAAATCGCCCCGGGCATTACTGGCTTCTTCAAGTTGGAGCTGGAAGGTATCAATGCTGATGACAAGGGAGAGAGCTCCGGTATTGATGGTCTGGATGAAGCTTACATCGGTGTGAAAGGCGATAGCTTCGGTCAGGTTTGGGTAGGTTCCGACGACTCCGTGTACGAAAGTGCCATCGTTAAGATCGGCAACTTCCACGAAGTTGGTTCCGACATCTTCGGTAACTACTCCACTGGTGAAGGCGATCTGGTTCAGTACATGTCTCCGTCTTTCGGTGGCCTGACCCTGGCAGCTGCTGTTCAGGTGAACGGTGACAACGACACCAAAGGCGGTAATGACAAGTCCTATCCGTACCAGCTGGTTGCAACCTATGCTGTTGACGCCCTCGAAATCTCCGCTGGTGTTGACTCTAACGACGGTGGTGACGCTGCTGCAAACAACGAAAACAGCTACGGCTTGACCGCTACCTACACTGCTGGCGATTTCAGCCTGATTGGTGAATACCAGACCCGTAAGGATGTGAACGACATCATCGGCGTTATGGGTATTTACACCATGGGCAAAAACCAGTTCGCCCTGTCTTACCAGATGCTTGATGACGATGATTCCGGTGACAAGAACGACACCATCATCCTGCAGGCCCTGCACAACGTGTCTGACCATATGTACGTTTACTTCGAAGGCTACCTGAGCAACGCCGACGAAGAAATCTACAGCGTTGACAACGAGCCGGGCACTGGTGACGAGCAGTCCATCGCCGCTATCGGCGCTGTTTACTACTTCTGATCAGCTAATAAGCTAGTCAAGTAGTATTGAAAGCCGGTGACTCTGTCACCGGCTTTTCTGTTTTTACAGGAAGAGAAATCATCAGGAGCATTTCAGTGGCCACGGAACTTGAAGTAAAGCTGACCCTGTCAGAATCCGCGCAGTCCCGGGCCTTCGAGTGGCTCAAAGGTCGACCGGGTGCAAGCGAAGGTCCGGTCAAAATATTGGTCAATCGCTACTACGACACCCCGAATGCCGGGTTAAACCAGGCCCGTGCTGCGTTGCGAGTCCGTCAGGCCGGTGATCGCTATATCCAGACCTTGAAAACCCAGGGCGAGTTCGTAAACGGAGCCCATCGCCGCCAGGAGTGGGAGTGGGATCTGCCGGGGCCGGATCTGGATCTTGGGCTTTTGGAGCAGACTCCGTTGAGGTCTCAGGTCAACCTTGACGAATTGGAGTTGGTATTCGAGACCAACTTCCGGCGGCGTATTATCATGCTGGAGCAAGCGGAGTCTGTAATTGAGGTCGCTCTGGACTCAGGCGAAGTGGTGGGTGGAAAGCGGGCAAGGCCTCTTCATGAGGTGGAATTTGAGCTGAAAGCGGGAGAGCCTGCAGCGCTGCTTGAAAACGCCCGTGCTCTTGCGCAAGCGGTCCCGGTTTTTCTTAACCTGGTAAGCAAAGCCGAGCAAGGTTACTACCTTGCCGGAATCTACTGCCCGTCGCTGGTGCTGCCCGCTTCCGGATTCAGCTCGGTATCTTTTCTGCATTATCTGAGTCAGGCCTGGTTAACCGGTGACACGATGCGTCTGCCCGCAAGCGCGCTTGCGAAGATTGAGCCGCAGGTGGAAGCGGCCGGACTATTGCCCGTTTGGAGGCCGGTAGCCAAGGCGCTGCAAGCCGGAATTACGGTGCCGACCCTGGTTGAGCAGTTTCCTGAATTCGGTCAGTTGCAACTAGCGCTCGCTGCCGCCGGCTGACGGGGGCTCTTCAGAGCTCTCGGTGGCGGCTTTCTGGTTTTGCTCATGCATGGTGCGCCACTGCTTGAGAAACTCCCGGTACCGGTCCAGCGCTTCCTCTACCACGGAAACTTCCGGCGTCTCGCTGGAACGCACCAGAACAATCAGCCCCTTGCCCTCAACCTCGGCGTTGGTATCCGGGTGGCAGATGACTTCATTGTCGTGATCGATGTAGGCCAGAGCCGTTCCGATGCCGTGGCGGATCAGAGCACTGACAATATCCGCCCAGGTAAGGTCGTCGAGCTTGAGATCATAACGATGCGGATGATCTCGCTCGTAGTTGAACATGTCTTCCAGAACTTTTTCGGAACCAGGGGCAACCACGGAGCGAACCATGATTTCAGGGTAGGTGCGCACGGGGCGAATGGTGGTGCGAACGCCCAGTGCTTTGAATCTTGTACGGTTGTGGTCGCCGACACATTCAACCGTGGTTCTGCCGCCCAGATTGGATTCGGCCAGTCGATGGGCGATATCGAAGGTCAGGCTGTCTGACATCGGGTCTGATTCGTCGGCTGCCAGCACGATGATGTGCTTGGCGCTGCCAGCGTGCACGGATTTCAGGGCTTCCGGGTCATTTCCTGCACCGTGAAAGTGAACGACGCCGCAGTCGGACAGTTCTGCAGGCAGACCTCCCGGAAATTGCCGCGTAAGCAGCATTATCGGCACCGTGTGGTACTCAGGGACCGAGCGAATCTGCGAGGCGAATCGCATGAAGTACTGTTCGCCGCCGCTTCGAGGGGTGTTGATGATGACAATGTGGTCTTTCATTTTGTAAATCCAGCGTCCGGTCAGTATGCGTTCTCTGCGGTAGAAACGGTATTCGATGTAATCACTTACGATCAGGGTTAACAGGGTAATGGCGGAGACGAACATCAGTACAATGGTGCTGATCCGGCCGACGGGCGTGACCGGGGAGTAGTCGCCATAGCCCACGGTAACCAGCGTCGTCATGGTGAGCCATACGGCTTCAAAGAACGAGAGTGGCTCTGCTGCCCACAGGATAAGAATCTGTGCCGATACCAGTCCCCCGAGGATGGCAAAGAGCCGGTTGATCCGACTTCTTATAAGTCCGCCCATCGGGAGGTGAGATTGGGTATGTTCCGGATTCAGAGGGCGTTTATTTCGCATCATGGAGAGCGGGTGCCTGTTCAGTCCTTGGCGAGTTCGTTATACAGTACCTGAAATATATCAGAGAGACAGAGGGTTGCGTTATGTCTGAGCCATGGGCTTCACTGCCGGGAGTGCTCAAGGAGGAGATTTCCGGATGCTGGCCATCGGTATTCCCGGAGGGGCTGCCAGGCTGGCTGGCCGGTGACCCTGTCTCCGAGGCCGATGCGGCAGAGGCTATTTCCCGTAGCCTGTTTCTCCGGCAAACCCTTGAACGACATCCTGAGCAGATTCAGCCCGCCGTTGCTGCCCGGCCTTTAGCCGAACCAACCACCGAGGCGTGGCTCGCTGATCGCTGGCGGGATTACCTCCAGAACGTTGACTCTGAACCGGCGTTGCATGCAGCACTTCGCCAGTACCGGCGGGAAGTGCAGTTCCGGATTATCTGGCGCGATCTCATGAAGTGGGCCGATCTGCATGAAACCATGACGGCCACAAGTGCCTTTGCGGATACCGCCATTGATGGTGCCTTGAATTGGCTATACGAGCGAGCCTGTGAAGAGTTCGGTACTCCCATGGGCGATGATCCGGTAACCGGGCAAGAGGCACCCCAGAAAATGGTGGTGCTTGGAATGGGCAAGCTCGGCGGCCGGGAGCTGAACGTTTCCTCGGATATCGATCTGATTTTTGCGTTTCCCTCGAAAGGCGAAACCCATGGCGGCCGGCGTGCTCTGGATAATCAGCAGTTCTTTATCCGGCTTGGCCAAAGGCTGATTCAGGCGCTGGACCAGATTACCGCCGATGGTTTCGTGTTTCGGGTGGATATGCGCTTGAGGCCATATGGCCAGAGTGGTGCGCTCGCCCTGAGCTTCGCCGCCCTGGAAACCTATTACCAGGATCAGGGGCGCGACTGGGAGCGTTATGCCATGGTCAAGGCCCGCGTCGTGGCGGGCGACCAGCGCGCCGGTGAGGTGCTGATGGCTAGCCTCAAACCCTTCGTTTACCGCAAATACATTGATTTCAGCGCCTTTGAATCGCTTCGCAGCATGAAAGAAATGATCAGCCGGGAAGTTCGCCGGAAGGGGCTGGAGAACAATATCAAGCTCGGCAGTGGCGGCATTCGGGAAATTGAGTTTGTGGTGCAGGCGTTCCAGTTAATCCGCGGCGGGCGTGACCGGGAGCTGCAACAGCGTGAGTTGTTGCAGATCTTGAAGGAGCTGGAGGAACTGGAGTTGCTTCCGTCCCGGGTGGTCGGTGAGCTGAGGGGCGCCTATGTGTTCCTTCGCAATCTAGAGCATGCCCTTCAGGGTATGGAAGACAAGCAGACCCAGGTTCTGCCTGAGGATGCGCTTTCCTGCGCTCGGGTTGCGAGGATTATGGGCTTCGATAGCTGGGACGAGTGCCTGTCTGCGCTGGATGAACATCGAAGCCGGGTGGCTCGTCATTTTGCGGATATCATCGCCACGGAAGATCAGGATGACGCCGATGAGGGTGGTGTCGACGATGGCTGCTACGAGCTGTGGCTGGCGGAAATGGATGAAGCCAGTGCCCTGGGCTGGCTGGAGCAAAGCGGGTTTGAGGACCCGGATGGCAGTTATAAGCGCCTGACCAGCCTGCGCGACAGTCGCACCGTGCAGACTCTGCAGACCCAGGGGCGTAAGCGGCTCAATCAGTTTGTGCCGCTCCTGATTAACGCCCTGATGGATGTAGAGAATCCTTCGGAAACGCTGGACCGTGTGCTGCAACTGGTTGAAGCCATTCTGCGCAGAACCGCCTATATGGTTCTGTTGATGGAAAATCCCGGAGCCATGACGCAGTTGGTGCGGCTGTGTAGTGAAAGCCCCTGGATTGCGCGCCTGCTGGCGGATACGCCCTTGCTCCTGGACGAACTTTTGAATGCGGAGAGCCTATACAGTCCGCCGGCCAAGGAAGAGTTGCAGGATGATTTGCGTCAGCAAATGCTGCGGATTCCGTATGAAGATCTGGAAGAGCAGATGGAGGCTCTGCGTTACTTCAAGAAGGCCCATGTGTTGAGGGTGGCGGCCTCAGAGTTAAAGGGCACGCTGCCGCTGATGAAAGTGAGTGATTACCTGACCTGGATTGCCGAGGTGGTGCTGGATCATGTGGTGGATGTGGCGTTCTCGAATCTGGTCAGCCGGCACGGTTACCCGCGGCGCGCCGATGGCTCCGCCTGTGATACCGATTTCGCCATCATCGGTTACGGCAAGCTCGGCGGTATCGAGCTGGGCTACACCTCAGATCTGGATCTGGTGTTTGTGCACCAGGCTGATCCTCAACTGGCCACCGATGGCGACAAGCCTATTGATAACGCCGTGTTCTATACCCGGCTCGGCCAGCGAATCGTGCACATTCTCAGTACCCAGACACCCTCCGGGCAGCTCTACGAAGTGGATATGCGATTGCGCCCCTCGGGTAACTCCGGCTTGCTGGTGAGTACCTTGCAGGCGTTCGAGAAATACCAGCAGGAGGATGCCTGGACCTGGGAGCATCAGGCGCTGGCCCGCGCCAGGGGAGTGGCAGGCTGCGACGATACGCTCAAAGCGTTCGAGGATATTCGCCACCAGATACTGTGCCGACAACGGGACAAGGCGTCGCTTCGGCAGGAGGTGGTCGATATGCGTGAGAAAATGCGCAGCAACCTCGGGACACCCGCAGCCCGGCAGAATGACGTTTTCCACATCAAGCATGACAACGGTGGCATCGTAGATGTCGAGTTCATGGTGCAGTACCTGATGCTGGCTTGGTGCCCGGAACACCCGGAGCTGACCCAGTGGAGTGATAACATCCGCCAACTGGAAGAATTAGGCCGCGCAGGCGTTTTGCCAGTAGAAGACACTGAGCGGCTGCGGGAGGTGTTCATCACACTGCGCTCCACCATCCACCGCAGAGCTTTGCAGAATCTCAACAGCCAGGTCGAGGGCGGAGCCTTCACAGAAGAGCGTGACTACATCCAAAGTATGTGGAAAAAAGTCATGGTTGAGTAGCAAGCTAAATTTATTTCAGGCGGCGTTTGCTGCTAGAATGCCAGTTCCCCGAAAACCGCTTACTCAGGAGCAGAATAGAATGTCGATGGCTGATCGCGATGGCCTTATCTGGCTGGATGGTGAAATGGTTCCCTGGCGGGAAGCCAAAACCCACGTCCTCACCCACACCCTGCACTATGGCCTGGGTTGCTTTGAAGGTGTGCGTGCCTACAACACCGCGAATGGCCCGGCGATTTTCCGCCTGAAAGAACATACCGATCGGCTGTTCCGTTCAGCGCACATCCTGAACATGAAGATGCCGTTCTCAAAGGACGAGATCAACGAGGCCCAACGAGCAGCGGTGCGGGAAAACAATCTCGATGAGGCTTATCTGCGCCCGATGGCATTTCTGGGCTCTGAGGGCATGGGTCTGCGTGCTGACAACCTGAAGGTGCATGTGATGGTTGCGGCCTGGAGCTGGCCGTCTTACATGTCTCCGGAAGCGAAGGAGCTGGGCATCAAGGTGCGCACCTCGTCCTACACTCGCCACCATGTAAACATCACCATGTGCAAGGCGAAGGCCAACGGTAACTACATCAATTCCATGCTGGCCCTGAATGAAGCCATCTCCGGTGGTGCCGAGGAAGCTCTGCTGCTGGATAACGAGGGCTACGTGGCGGAAGGTTCCGGTGAGAACATCTTTATCGTGCGTGATGGTGTATTGCACACCCCCGAGCTGACTTCCTGCCTGGAAGGTATCACCCGTGCCACTATCATTGACTTTGCCCGAGACCTTGGTCTGCAGGTCAAAGAGCGCCGCATTACCCGCGATGAGGTGTACGTTGCTGAGGAAGCGTTCTTTACTGGCACGGCTGCCGAAGTGCTGCCTATCCGCGAACTGGATGGTCGCCAGATCGGTGAAGGTAAGCGCGGTCCCGTTACCGAAAAGCTGCAGAGCATGTATTTTGACGCGGTGAAGGGGAAGCTGGACAAGCACTCAGAGTGGTTGAGCCACGTAAAAGGCTGATCCAGCCAGTATCTGTATGAAGTGGCCGCCGGCGCTGAACAGGCCCCGGCGGCCTTGTTATTTGGAATCCACGAGCAAGCAGGACGAGACAATGGCAGACGTAATCAAGGTTCCCGTTTCCTTTGGTGAGGTGCTGGACAAGATCACCATCCTCGAAATCAAATCCGAGCGCATCAAGGACGAAGAAAAGGTCAGAAATGTTCGCCTTGAACTGGAAGAGCTCAGCAAGACCTGGGATGAAGCCGTGGCCGACAAAGCCGATGATATCGCCGATCTGCGTAAGCAGCTCAAAGCGGTTAACGAGGAGCTTTGGGTGATTGAGGACGACATCCGTGACCAGGAAGCGGAGCAGGACTTTGGTCCCCGCTTTATTGAGCTGGCACGCGCTGTTTATGTCACGAATGACAAGCGTGCGGCCATTAAAAAAGAAGTGAACCTGGCTCTGGGGTCACGTTTTGTGGAAGAGAAGTCTTATCAGGACTATACCGCACGGAAATAATCCCATTTCCGAATGCATCCGCCCCTGAGGGGCGGGTGCGGCTACCCTGAATGCTCCGCGACCCATCGGTCGAGCATGGTCGTTACATCGTCCACCGATACCAGTTCCATCGCCCCTTCAAATTCTGCCTTGGCGCCCCAGCGGGCCTCTTCAACGGTTTTTCCCGTGAATTGCTTCAGGGCTTCCGGATAGCGGTTTACACACCATTTCAGCGAACTGTATGGCCCTGAGCGGTTAGGATTGCTGGCAGCGAACAGTCCGAGTACATCAGTTCCGACGGCGCTGGCAATGTGCGCTGGGCCCGTGTCGGGGGCCACAACCAGGTCGGCATGGCTCATCAGAGCAGTCAGCTGTTTCAGGGTGTCCTGGCCACAGATATTGTGAACCGGGTGTTTCATGGCGCTTTCGATAGCCTCGCAATATTCTTTCTCGAACGGTGCGGGGCTGCCCACCAGAATGACCTTCATGCCATGAGTTTCAATGGCGTAATCGGCCAGTTGAGCATAGCGTTCAGCGGGCCAGTTGCGCAGTGTATGGCTGGCGCAGGGGCTGATGACCAGGTTCTTCCTGTCCTTGGCCAGATGGCCATGAGCAAATTCGTGATCAGTGTCAGAGAGCGGAATATCCCAGCGGGGAGGCGCGGCCTTGAGCCCCAGTGGTTCCAGAAAGCTTGCCAGGCAGTCCCTGACATGCTGATGCGGTGCGGGCGCGATGCGCCGATTGATAAACAGGCTGTGGAGGTCTTTGCTCCGGACCTTGTCGTAGCCGATTTTGAGTTTCGCCGGGATGCAGGCCGCCGCCAGGTTTGCTCGGAAAGCGACCTGCATGTGTAGCAGAGCGTCAAATTTGCGGTCTTTCATTTTCCGGCGAAGCTCCGCGTAGCCTGCTCGGCCGGCCTTTTTGTCAAAAATGATGAACTCGACACCGGGCAGGTCGCCAATCAGTTTTGCCTCGATTTTGCCTATGACCCAGGTGACTTTTACGTTGGGGAGTTGTTCCTGAAGGCTCAACACCACGGGGATGACATGGGTAACATCGCCAATGGCCGACAGGCGCAGGATGCAGATGGAGGCTGGGCTTGATAGCTGTGTTTGGCGCGTCACGTTACGGTCCGTTGCGATTCTTTAACCAGGGTATGTAGAGGTGTTCGGGGCTGATTGGTAAACTGTCGGCCATTCTAGCGTACTAGTATCCTGGCGTCTCGAGCCAGGCGCTGACCCGTTCATATGAGGAAGTCTGCACTTGCACCTTTCCGAGGGAAAACTATCTGTCGCCAAAGAGGCGAGTCTGTTGATCTCTCCCGGGTATGAGGGGGTGACTGCAGACTGGTTTCAGCCCTGCTTTTGGGGGGCTGATGCCGCGGTGGTAGACGAAGGCGGCCGAGGCGGCGCCTGGTTCCTGGATGCGGGTGGCGACGAGTTTGTGCTTCGGCATTATCGACGTGGTGGTCTGATCGGCAAGTTTGTGGAGAGAACCTACATCTACACCGGTCTGCTGCACGCGCGCTCATTTCGTGAGTTCTGCTTGACCCGGGAGCTTATACTGGCCGGGCTTCCCGTGCCGAACGTGATTGCTGCAGCGGTCTGGCGTCGTTCGCTGTGCTTCTATCGCGCGGCGATTATTGTTGAGCGTATTCCAGAGGCTGTGAACCTGCCAATCAGCACTCGGGTGAATAGTGAAAAGCTCTGGGTTCAGACGGGGCAGATGATTCGCCGCTTCCATGACTGGGGGCTGGATCACGTCGATCTGAATTGCGACAACATTCTGGTCGCCAACGATAGGACCTATCTGATCGATTTCGATCGCTGCAGGCGGCGGGATCCCTCAACTTCCCTGCAGTGGCAGGCTAATAACCTTCAGCGCCTGAAGCGATCGGTCGACAAAAGACTCGGCCTCCGCGCTGATCTTGACGTAGAGCGCCTATGGAAGCAATTACTCTCGGGTTATCATAGCGACATATCGTGACAAGGCCGTTACGTTTTTCGATCTTAAGGCCCACTCTCTCTTTTATTCCCGGATAACGAAATTGTTCATAGCCTCAAACCACTCCATTCTTTCCTCCTCCATTGCGGTTGCCATTTTTTTCTATCTGGCGACTCTGGCGATTGTTCCTGCCGTCTACGGCTACGCACCGGCGTTTCTGCTTCTGGCTGCTCTCGGTTGCTGGCGAACTCGCGAGATTGCTATGGTCATGAACGGCCGGGATCGGGTTTTCGCGTTAGCTTTTTTGCTCTATGGCATGGTGTACGTGGTGCTGACTCTCTGGCATCAGGACAACATGTCCAGCTTTGATCGTCCCAGCCGCTTTGTTGCTGCCGCAATCATTCTGACGATGCTGCTCCGTGTTCCTGTTACAGCGCGTGCAGTATTTGCGGGGGCTGCAATCGGGGCCATTGCCTCCGGTGTTTTTGCTGTTTATGAGGTGTTCGTGTCTGGTGTGGCCAGAGTGTCCAGTTTTGACAACGCGATTTACTTCGGAAATGGAGCGCTGATCCTCGCCCTGGTGTCTCTCACTGGACTGTTCGCGGAGTTGCCAAAGCCCGGTCGCCGCCGGTCGCTGCTGTTGTTTTATGGCCTTGGCTCGGTGGGAGGTGTCGCCGCATTGCTGTTGTCGGGCACCCGTGGTGGCTGGTTGGCCTTGCCCGTTATTGCGCTTGTGGGCCTCTGGGCCTATCGAGGTGTATTGATCCGTCGACCCAGGCTGCTGGCATTGGCGCTTGTGATCATCGCAACGCTTGGGGTTGTGGCAGGAAACATGAAGATCGTGAGCGACCGTGTCGATGTGGCCGTGTCCGAAGCGCGCTCGTACTTCACGGAACACCGAGTGGGTACCTCCGTCGGGCTGAGGCTGGAAATGTGGAAAGCCGGAGCCTTGATGTTCTCTGCCCATCCTGTGACGGGTGTCGGTGAAAGTCAGTTTCATTCGGAGCTTCAGTCCCTGGTTGCAGACGGGAAAATCGATGGTGGGTTGCTCACCTTCCGGCACCTGCATAACCAGTTCGTAGATCATGCTGCCAAAGGCGGGCTGTTGGCGTTGGCGGCACTGCTTCTGGTGTTTGTTGTTCCCGTGATGCTGTTCTGGCGCTACCTGTCGTCAACAGAACCGACGATCAAGGCCTGTGCCTTCGCCGGCGTCGCTTTTACCTTATCCTTCGTGGTTTTCTGCCTGACGCAGGGTATGTTCAGCCGGAATCTCGGGGTTATGATGTACGTTATCCTGCCCCTGTTTTTGTGGGCCATCATTCGTCAGTCGGAGGCTGAAGATGCTGATGGACAGTCATCAGCCCTTGTTTCCTCCAGGAGGCTAGTTTGAGTACCCCGATCCTATTGGACTGCACACTCCGGGATGGAGGCTATTACAACAGCTGGGACTTTCCGGTTGATCTCATCAACGACTATCTGGAAGCCATGGCTGCACTTCCTGTCGGATACGTTGAACTCGGGTTGCGCTCCCTGAAAAATGAGGGCTTCAAGGGCGGCTGTGCCTATACCACGGATCAGTTTATCCGCACGCTTAGCGTTCCGGAGAGTCTCAAGCTTGGTGTTATGGTGAATGCATCCGAGTTAGTCAGTGGTGAAGGTTCTCTGTCGAGCCGGCTCGAGAATCTTTTTGTCCCGGCTGACGGTTCTCCGGTGTCCCTCGTACGGATTGCCTGCCATGTCCATGAGTTTGAGCCCGCGCTTGAGGCGTCCGTATGGCTTAAAGATCGTGGTTATCAGGTCGGCTTCAATCTGATGCAAGTGGCGGACCGTGAGGCCGATGAGATCCGCCGGCTTAGCAGACTGGCCTCAAGTTATCCTCTGGACGTTCTGTACTTCGCCGATTCCATGGGGAGCATGAACCCGGCTGATACACGTCGTCTGGTGGCGCTCTTTCGGGAAAACTGGACCGGTGCCATGGGAATCCACACCCACGACAATATGGGTAACGCTCTGGCCAACACCATGGCAGCACTGGAGGAGGGCGTGACCTGGCTGGACGCGACCGTGACCGGCATGGGGCGGGGGCCGGGTAACACCAGAACAGAGTATCTCGCTCTGGCGCTGTCTGGCGACGGTAGTCGTGAATTAAATATCACGCCACTGCTTTCAGTTATCCGAAATTACTTTGATCCTCTCAAGAGTGAACACCAGTGGGGGAGTAACCCCTACTATTTTCTGGCAGGCCAGTACGGTATACACCCAACCTACATTCAGGAAATGCTGAGCGACCAGCGATACAGTGAAGAGGATATCCTGGCGGCCATTGAGCATCTGAAGGTTGAAGGGGGCAAGCGGTTCAGCTTTACCAACCTCGAGGCCGCGAGGCACTTCTTCCGTGGTGAGCTGACTGGACGCTGGCGTCCTGAGGCCAGCCTCAAGGGGCGAGAGGTCCTGGTTCTGGGCTCAGGGCCCGGGGTTGAGCGGCACAAAGATATCATTGAACTCTATATCAAGACGTTCAAGCCGTTTGTGCTTGCTCTGAACGCGCAGCGTGGGGTAAGTGACGCTTTGATCGATGCGCGGGCAGCGTGCCATCCTGTCAGGTTGTTGGCAGACTGCGATGCTCATCGTAGCCTTCCGCAGCCGTTAATTACCCCTTATTCAATGCTGCCCGAGGATGTAAGGCTGTCTTTGGAGGGAAAGGAGATCCTCGACTTCGGGCTCAAGGTGTCCAGCGATACTTTTGAGTTCAACGCAAGCAGCGCCCAACTGCCTAACTCACTGGTTGTCGCTTACGTGTTGGCGATTGCCACCAGCGGTGGCGCGTGCCGCATTTCTCTTGCGGGTTTTGACGGGTTTTCGGCAGATGATCCAAGAAATGCTGAGATGGAGAAGCTTCTTGAGCTCTATCTGCAGCACCCGGAGCATCTCCCGCTACGGAGCGTAACACCGACCCGATACCGCGTACCGACCATCAGTATTTATGGTCTTGTGAGTTGAAGTTCCAGGAGAAAAGCAACGATGTCAGACTTTAACAGTAAGCTGAACAATGGCCCGTGCCTGGGCTTATTCAGCAAGACCACGGACAGTGCCTTCGTTGAGGCCGCGGGCCTTGGCGGAATGGATTTTATCATTCTGGATCAGGAACACGGGCCCTGCGGCCTGGAGACACTGCACCATCACGTGCGGGCTGCCCGGCTCGGGCGAATTGCCTCCATTGTTCGGGTTCGGGGCGTGGATAGTCATGCCATCGGCAGTGCTTTGGACAGCGGGGCCGATGGTGTCCAGGTGCCCAATATCAATACCGCGGAGCAGGCTCGGCAAGCAGTTGCAGCTGCAAGATTCCACCCAATGGGGCAGCGGGGAGTGTGCCGGTTTGTCCGGGCAGCAAACTACGGAACGATGGAGAAAGACCGCTATTTCTCCGACTCGAATACTCAGACACTGGTGCTTCAGGTTGAGGGCACTGAAGGCGTCCGGAATATGGATGCCATTCTCGACGTCGGCGGTTTTGATGTCCTGTTTGTGGGCCCTTATGATCTGTCACAGTCTGTCGGCTTGCCGGGCCAGGTGGACGCGCCGGAGGTACTGGCTCTGATTGAGGAAATTGCGGCGAAAGCTTCGGCCAAAGGTGTTTTGCTTGGGGCTTTCAGCGATCAGGTTTCCCGCTCAAAAGATCTTATGGCTGCGGGCTTCAACTACATTGCTCACTCGGTGGACGTTAATGTGTTTGCGGAAGCGTGCCAGCGTATGAAAGGAGATATTTGTGGCTGATTTTTCTGATATCTCAGTGGTTATCCCTGTCCGCGAGGGCAGTAGCCGGGTTCGGGAAAAGATCTTCCTTCCCTTCGGTGACAACACGACGCTGCTCGACTGGAAGATCAGCCAGCTGAAAAAAGTGCAACGGCCGGATCGTATCTTCCTGAGTTCGAACTCTGAACGAGTGAAAGAAGCGGCCCGGGCTCATGGTGTCGAGTTTCTGCCCCGCAACGATTACCTCAGCGTCGGACACCAGGCGTCATTCAGCGAAGTCATTACCGGGGTTGTTCAGGACATACCCACCGATCACTTTGCCTGGGTCACTGTTGTTGTGCCATTGATGTCGCCTGCCGAATATCGTTCGGGATTCGAGCTTTACCTTGAGCACGTTGTCGACAAGCAGAGCCACGACAGTCTGGTCTCGGTCAATCTTTTGAAGGAGTATTTCTGGGACAAGAACGGCCCACTGAATTATCAGGCTGACAAGAATCATACGATCAGTCAGGAATTGCCGGATATCTATCGTGTGACCAATGGCCTGTACATGAGAAGCCGGGAACAGACCCTGGCAGAGGGGTATTTCCTGGGTCCGAACCCTTACATGCATCAGGTTGGTAAGATGGCAGGGGTGGATATTGATGAGTTTGAGGACTACGAGATGGCCCTTGCCATGAAGGCCTTCTATCGTGATGAGTAACACGATTACCCGGGCTTGCTCTGGTTTCCCTTCTGATATTGAGTGTCATGGGTGTGATGGCTTTTTTTTCTGATTTCAGACGTCGTAAAGATCGTTGGTGGCGCTATGGCATTCTGAAGCAAGCGTACCAGCAGGCTCAGCACGCTGAAGAGGCCAACGACCAATCGTTATCCCATGCCTTCAAACGCTTCGGCTATAAGGCGCCTCCTGGAGAACTCCTCGCTGTGTGGCAACGGCTGACGGAGGTTGGAGCGTTACGCTGCACCGCACTTTCGGAGCAAGCGATCACTGGTGTCGAGCGCGCAATAGCCGACTTGCCCGCCACCACGATCAATGCCATGGCCTGGCTCGACCTGTATCGCCTCGGGCTGGGTATCGGTCTTTTTTTGCCAGCGAACCGGTTTCGGGATAAAGCGATTGCGGCAATGCTGGTTCGGTCCCAGCAGGCCAGAGCCTCACTAAACGAGCTCACCGCGGGATGCTATGCAGCGATCGAAACGGGAGATTACCAGCGCGCAAACGACTTGCTTGAGCGAATGAAGTCAAGAGGACTGGATCAGTCGCGCTACGATCAGGGCCGTTGGCTGCTGCAGTTGTTCAGTGCACAACCGACGCCAGGGGGGCATCATCGCAAGTTGGATGACACGACGGTGGATGCGGAGTTCCGAAAGGAGCTCCAAGGCAGAAAACTGGCCCTGGTAGGGCCGGTGGCAACCAAGGCCATGAATGGCTCAGAGATTGATGCCAACGACCTGGTCATCAAGTTTGGTTATCGGGGGGGCGATACCGGGAGAGATCCTGCCACTCAGGGTGAGAGGGTCGATATCAGCTACTACAACAACAAACAGGCTCAGCAGCTGTCCCAGATGCCATACACCGGGGTTCTCGCCTCTTTGCGTTGGGCCGTGTTTAACAATCACAAGGGCCGCTCGTTTTTTCCAAAAGAGCTGAATAGCGTTCGCCAACTGGCGTCGTTGCAGTGGCTGATGCCGGATACACATCTGAACGCCGGGCCCAATGCGGTTCTTGACCTTCTGCGTTTCGGACCGGGGTCGCTCAAGGTATTCAATACCGACATGATGTTGTCATCGGGGCGATTCGCAGGCTACAAAGCGCCGGATGAGAAACCGATCGACTACACGCGGTCCTTTATCAAGACGCACGACCCTGTGGTCCAGTTCCTGATCCTGAACCGTTTGTGGGCGGTAGGGCACATATCCGGAGATGAACGGTTTGAGGCCGTAATGGCTATGGGGCTGGAACAGTACCTGTTGCAGTTGCAGGAGGCTTATGGTGCACGTAAGCAGGCGCTGATCTGATGGCCTCTGAAAGCGCAGGCAAGGTCGTGCCGGAGAATACTGTAGCTCCGGCAAACCATTTTCGTCAGGGGGCGTGGCGACTGGTGTCTTACCTCGGGGAGGCCGAGAGTCTTGCTCTGCTGTCAGTCATTGAACAGGGTGAAATGACTTTCACCCGGGTGTTTCGTGACAATCGCCGGACCTTGAGTGCCCGGATTGAGACGGATACCGACGGGGCGCTTATGCTCAAGGTTCCTCGCGCCCGGAATGGTCGACGTTGGGAGCGGATGCTTACCTTTTTTCGCGGCAGTGATGCGGTCCGATCGTTCCATCAGCTCGAGAAGATGAAAGCCATGGGCTTTGCAGCGCCCGATCCGGTCCTGGCGTGTGAGAAGCGTCAGTCGGGTGTGGTGGTCGATGCTTTCCTCTGTTATCGGTTTGTTGACGGTCGGCCGGCAGAGGCCGGTGACGCCGGTCTGGTTCTTGATGCCCTCAGAAGGCTTCACCGAGCTGGTTACCTGAGAACGGATGCTCAACGTGCCAATTTTCTGATGGATGGTGATCAGGTTGTGTTTATTGATTTCCGTCTCAAGCGACCGCGCTTTTTTGCGAGTCTTCAGAAAGCGAGAGAGCTGGATCGGTTCATCAGGAGCTGTCCGGAGGCCGCCGTGCATCTGACCGACCAGGAGAGGGCGTCCCTCTGGTTACGGCTCGCCCACAGGCTGGAGAACCTCAGTTTTGCAATACGGGAATCCAAGCGCGATATACGCCGGAAGAAGCAGCAATAAGGCCAAGGTCGGCCAGCGACCCCCTGAATCTCAGCCAAGGCAGGATCAATGAAAAAAACCGTTATGTTTTGCCCGTCCAAAGTCTGGGGTGGTATCGAGAAAAATGTTCGCTTGCGGGCCCGGCTCCTGGGGGAGCAGGGAGTGGCCGTTTACGTCGTGTTACTGAGAGGTTTTTTTGCTGACCGTTTTCAGGACCTTGAAAACGTGACGGTGATAGAGGTGGGCTCCAGGGGAGGGGATTTTAACCTTTTTGTAGTTGCCAATTACGTGAGAATTCTGAAGCGAATCAGGCCAGACGCCGTCTTTTCAGCTCTGAAAAAAGACTGGTGGCTGGTTACCCTCTCGTCGAAATTGGCGGGTGTTGAACGCGTCATCCTCTATCTGGGCATTGCCCGTCGCGTCAAAAGTCCGATCAAATTCTTTATGATCTTTCGAATCATGAACGCCATTTTGATGGTGAACAGTAACTCATTGCGGGACGCCATGCTTCGGCACCGGCGGTTATTCAGTCCCGAGCGGGTCTGCCGTGTTTACAATGGCTTTGATCTGCCGCCTATAGAGGGAATGCAGCTTTCGATCAGGCAAACGCTAGGCCTGTCCGAAGACAGCATCATTGTCGGATGCGCCGGTCGATTCAGTCCGCAGAAGGGTTTTGACCTTTTGCCCGAAGTGGTGGCCCGCCTGCCTGACCATGTTCATGTTGTGCACGTTGGCGAGGGAGAGTTTGAGGCCCAGATCAAATCCGCCATCGAGGCACGCCCGGAATCCGGCCGCATTCATTTTCTGGGCTATCAGGCCGATATGCCCGCGTACTTTCGAAGTATTGATCTTTTTCTTCTTTGCTCCCGCAATGAAGGAATGGCAAACGTTCTGAATGAGGCCATGAGTCTAGGCGTACCGGTTGTTTCGACGAGGGTTCCCGGTAGTGAAGAGTTGTTGGATCACGGACGTTATGGTGTTCTGGTGAACATTGATGACGTAGACGCGATGGCGGACGGCATCCGGCGAATCCTTGACGGAGAGCTCAGTTTCGAGAGAGAGGCGTTGCGCACCCACATTGCTGAGGAGTTCGGGATGGATCGCATGCTGAAAGAAACCCGGGAGTTGTTCTTTGGCGCTTAAATATCGAATACGGGCCCTCAGGACCGATACCTTGAATCGTTTGCGTTATGGGCCAGGTGCACCAAGGTATGCGGAACGGGTGTGGATAGACCCCCGCCAGTGCTCGCAGTATATCGAGGCCGCTGATCTTGCCAGGCGAATGGGAACGGGCTCGCGGCAGTTGTCGGGGCGGGTCGTCCGCGATTGGCCCGAGGATCTCCTGCAATCCTTTGATTCTCATCCCAAGCTTACTTATTGCTGGGCACACTGGCGCGATGGAAAAACCTGGGAAGAGGCCGGCGCCATTGACTTCATGATGAGCCGGATTCGGGTTTCACCAACTGGCGTTACCGATAAATGTCGAACCCGTGAGGATGTCATGCAGCGGTTTGATACTCTGGAGCAGATCTGGAACGCGTCTCGGCAGCAAGGCTATCTTGCCTCGCAAGCACAGTTGGAACCCGACAACTTCCGCGAGGTCGGTGGTGTGCTGATGCACCTGGGACCGGGGGGGGAACCGGTCTTTTCGGGGGCTGGTTGTCACCGGTTTGCCATTGCCATGCTGCTCGATAGTCCCTTCCCTGCTCAGTTGGGCTGTGTGCACATTTCAGCCATTCAGGTGTTGCAGAGACTGCGGTCCAACAGCTAACAGAACGGCTTGTTGTAGCTATGAATAGGACGAGTTCAGACATGATGAACATGAAGTGCTACAAAACCTGGGTATTCGACTGCGATGGCGTGGTTCTGGACTCCAATCGCATCAAGACGGATGCGTTTTTTCGAGCGGCCGAACCCTATGGTGCTCATTATGCGCGGCAATTGGTCGACTACCATGTAAAAAACGGGGGGATTTCCCGGTACATCAAGTTCCAGTATTTCATGACCGGGATTCTGGGTCGTGAGTCCGTGGATGAAGCGGAGCTGAGCCACCTGTTGTCGACCTACGCTGAGTATGTGAAGCAGGGATTATTATCCTGCGATGTCGCCCCGGGAATTGATCGGTTGCGACAGCTGACAAAGGACTCAAACTGGCTGATCGTCTCCGGTGGAGATCAGGTGGAATTGCGCTCGGTGTTCAGTCAGCGCGGGCTGGACCATCTGTTCGATGGAGGTATCTATGGCAGTCCGGATACGAAGGACGAGATACTTAGCCGCCTCAAGGTCGAGCGTGTTATTGGCGAGCCGGCCATTTTTGTTGGTGATAGTCAGTACGATATCGAAGCGGCCAGGCGCGCGAGCCTGGATTTCATTTTCGTCAGCGGCTGGAGCGAGTCGAGTTTTGACTTCAGGGACGCCGACATGACGCTTGGATCCATCGCCGCAATTGCGGACCAGTTCTAGCTGGTTCGGTGTATTCCCACTTTTGCTTTGGTCATCGCCTGTGAAACAAACCGACAATCACTCTAATACGCGTCTGATTATTCTCGGAGCGGGGAAGCCGTTCAAAGGCGAACAGCACAGCGTGCTTCGGGGAACCACTGGCCGCCGCCGGGTTCTGGACTGGTTGCTTCACGCGATGCGAGGTCTGAACCCTCAGACGAATTTCGTGGGTGGCTACCAACTGGAGGCGGTGGTTGAGCGTTATCCGGACCTGCACTACTCATTGAATCCCCATTGGGAAACCACGGGCGCAGCGGCCTCGTTACTGGAAGCGCCACTGGATGCGCAGCATACCCATTATGTATCGTACGCGGACATTCTGTTCCGTGATTCAGCCGTCGATGCATTGGCAGCCTTGCAGACAGAGATTGCGATACTGGTGGATTCCAGTTGGCGTAGCCGCTACGAGGGCCGATCCCGGGAGGATATGGCCCGGTGCGAAAAGGTTAATCTTCACGGCGGCATGGTTACAAGACTCGGCCGAGATATCCCGGAAGAGCTGGCCGACGCGGAGTTTGTTGGTCTTGTGCGGTTATCGGGTGGTGTGGCTGATTATCTGGCGGATGCTGCGGCCATACCGACGTCTTTGAAATCCGGTAGTTTGAGTCAGTTGCTTGAGTACCTGCGTATTCGAGGGTTCCCTATTGCCGCTGTGGATGTGGCTGGTGAATGGGCCGAGATGAATGACGCCAATGACCTGAGCCGGTTCGTTTTGGGTACCAAGGCCCAGACGTTGTATCGATTACAGGGCGTTGTCACCCGCAGTCGAATTGAGGATCAGGTCAGTTTCACCGTCGCGGACTGGCTGGAGGGCTCGACGGATGTTCTGGCCGACATCGAAACGGAGTTGGCGGCATATTCCCGTTTGGTGGTACGAAGCAGTGCCCTGTCTGAGGATGGCTTCGGAGTGTCCAACGCCGGCGCGTACACCAGTATTCTGAATGTGGAGCGGGCAAATGAGGAGGCACTGCGTTCTGCGGTTGAGGAGGTGATCGCGTCCTACCCGGATGGTCATCCGGAGAATCAGGTGCTGGTCCAACCGATGCTGGAGCGGGTTATTGCCAGTGGCGTCGCCTTTACCAAAACGCTTTCCTCCGGCGCCCCCTACTATGTTGTGAACTATGACGATACCACCCGCAGCACGGAGTCGATCACCAGTGGCTCGAGTCGGGAGCACAAAACTCTGGTTGTCCGCCGGACTGCGCCCGAAGACGGGCTTTGCATACCCGATAACCTGGCGGGATTGCTCCCGGCGTTGCGGGAAGTGGAAGATCTTCTGGATTTTGACTCTCTTGATATCGAATTTGCGATCACGGAGGGTGGAAGTATTCACATCCTTCAGGTCCGTCCGATTGCTGTCCAGCATGAACTGAATCCGGATGACTTCCAGGATGGTTACCTGAAAGCAGCCGTGGCGCGTTTCCGCGAGCTGCAGTGTCCGGGGCCTTTCGTGCTGGGTCGAAACGGTGTTTTTGGCGTCATGCCCGACTGGAATCCGGCGGAAATCATTGGTACCCGGCCGGGGCGTCTGGCGTCCAGTCTTTACCGATATCTGATTCTTGATGATGTCTGGGCGACTCAAAGGGCGGAATACGGATACCGGGACGTCAGACCGCAACCGTTGTTACAGATGTTTGCAGGCCACCCCTACGTTGACGTGCGTGCCAGCTTCAACTCATTTATCCCCGCTACCGTGCCCGATGGCCTGGCGGAACGGCTCGTCGATTTCTATCTGGGTTGGTTGAGGCAGCATCCGCACCTGCACGACAAGGTGGAATTTGATGTGGTGCCTACCTGTTATGCGCTGGACTTTGAGCGTTGGCGTGAGCGCCTTGCCGTTGAGGGGGAATTCCAGCCGCAGGAGATTGAGCAACTGGCTGAAGGCCTTCGAGCCATAACGGCCGGTGCCGTTGCCCGCACCGATGGAGATTTACGTCTGGTTGCGGAGGCCGAGGCCAGATTCGACCGTTTTGATTGTCAGCCGAAGCCCAGCCTTGATCTTGTGTTTGCACTTCTCGAGGAGTGCCGACGTTATGGAACTTTGGTATTTGCCCATCTTGCGAGGAGTGGCTTTGTGGCGGTGACGTTGCTGAGGTCCGCTGTTCGTAATGGCGTGTTATCCCAGGCCGCCGTAGACGAATTCATGAATTCGATCCGCACGGTGTCGCACCAGTTTACCGACGATGTGGCCAGTGTTGCGCAGAAGCGAATGCCTTTTGCAGAGTTGGTGTCTCGGTACGGGCATCTTCGGCCGGGAACCTATGACATCACTTCTGCCTGTTACGGGGAGAACCCGGAGCAATATCTGGCGCCTGCCGTGGCGCGTGCGGAATTGGCGGAGCTCGGACATGGCGACGAGTCACCTATGGGTGCCTGGAATGAGGAGAGGGCCGCTTTTGCGAGCGCGATGGCATCGGTTGGGCTGCCGTCGGATGTTGATGTTCTTGAGCGTTTTTTGCGGGGTGCCATCGAAGGCCGTGAACGGGCTAAATTTGTGTTTACGCGCCATTTGTCACTGGCGATTGAGTGTCTTGCCCGTGTTGGTGCGGAGTATGGCCTTGGCAGAGAGCAGGTTGCCGGGATTCCGCTGGAGGCGTTCGCAACGCTGCGCGCCGGGCAGGTTGGAGGGGCCGACAGAGGCAGCTGGCTGACTTTGCGAGCGGAAGAAGGCGAGCAAGCAGCCCGAGCTGCGGCAATGATTGAATTGCCGCCGTTGTTGTTCTCGGAGGCTGACTTTTATTCTTTTGTCTATTCTGAGAGCCACGCCAATTTCGTCGGAAAGCAGCGGGTGGTCGCCGAGTGCGTCGATCTCCGTAACGTTTCCAATGAGAAGGGAGCAATCCTGGAAGGCAAGGTAGCGCTGATCCCTCAGGCGGATCCGGGCTATGACTGGTTGTTCGGCCACGGGATTGCAGGACTGATTACGATGTACGGCGGTGCAAACTCCCATATGGCCATTCGTGCGGCGGAGTTTGGTCTGCCAGCTGCCATTGGTGTAGGGGAGGGTAAATACGCGGCACTCGCCAAGGCTGACGTTCTGGAGCTGGACCCTGTCAACAAGCGTATCGAGGTGATTCGATAACATGAGAATCGGCATCACTCAGAGGGTAGAGGTGGTCGCCTCTTATGGCGAGCGCCGGGATTGCCTGGATCAGCAATGGTTCCTGTTTATGGAAGCGCTGGGCTATACGCCCATACCGATTCCCAATCGGCTTGACGATGTCCGGCGTTGGGTCCGGGCTGCAGGAATCGAAGGCTTGATACTGTCTGGAGGGAACGATCTGACGCATCTGCCTGGTGCCGTGAACACCGCGCCAGAACGTGATCAACTGGAGGTGGAGTTGCTGTCATGGGCTCACGAGAATGAAGTGCCGGTTATCGGTGTGTGCCGAGGCTTGCAGATAATGAATGTCTGGCTGGGCGGCGATCTGGTGCCTGTGGAGGGCCATGTGGCCGTTCGGCATCCTCTGGTATCCAGCTCAGAGGCAAAGGTCTGTTTTCAGCAGTGCACGGAAGTGAACAGTTACCATGGCTGGGGGATTGCCAGCAATGGCCTGGCTGGAGCCCTGACGCCTCAGTGTTATAGCCCCGAGGGGCATGTTGAGGCCTTTCTGCATAATCGACTGGCCTGGGCGGGTATCATGTGGCACCCAGAGCGCGAGTCGACATTCAGCGACGCTGACAGCCGTTTGTTTAATCATATTCTCCGAGGTGAAGCATGCGAACACTGATACTGGCTGCAGGCCAGGGAACCCGGCTGCGGCCTTATACGGAAGACCGCCCTAAATGCATGGTTGCTCTTGCTGGTGTTCCGCTGCTGCACCGTCAGATGGCTGCGATGAGGCAATGTGGCATTACGGATGGCATCACGGTCATTGGAGGTTACCGATCCGGCGATCTGGATACGCTCGGGGCTGGTCTCGTGATTAACCCGGAGTATGCCTCAACCAACATGGTTCGCACGTTGTTCTGTGCTCAAGACCAGATGGTACCCGGTGAGGATCTGGTCATCAGTTACGGTGACATTATCTACGAGCCAGGCGTTTTTCAGTCGCTACTGGATTGCGAGGCGCCTGTGTGTCTTGCCGCTGATCGTGAATGGCGCAGACTCTGGCAGTTGAGGATGGATGAGCCACTTGATGACGCTGAGACTTTCCGTATGAACGAGAAGGGACTTGTCATCGAGTTGGGTAAAAAGCCGGAAAGTTACGATCAGGTCGAGGCCCAGTATATGGGGCTGATCAAGGTTCGCGCAGACCACGTCCAGGCTTTCAAGGATGCTTTTCTGGCACTGGACCGGTCCCGTTTATACGACGGTAAAGACTTCGACAACATGTATATGACCAGCTTTATTCAGCACCTTATTGATACAGGCTGGCCAGTCAAAGCCTGTCTTGTTTCCAATGGCTGGCTGGAGGTCGATACAGCAGAGGAGCTGGAAGCCTATTCTGAAATGGCGGCGGATGGCCGCCTTGATTCTTACTGCAAGCTGTCCAGTTGATGTCGTAGTTGATAAAGCTCGTCCACCAGGTTCTGATATGGGGCGAGCATGGTCTGGATAGCCTCGGTCTGACCAATGCCGATGTTCAGGATTGATATGCTTGGGTCAAAGGGTGCTGAGGGCGTTTGTGATTCTGGCAGGCTGAGAAAGTCGCAGAGCCTTTGTGCTTCCGAGCCGTGGTCTTTTACGAAACGTTCAAAACTGATCAGCAATATCTGCTTGCGGCCAAGTTGGTCTGCCAAGGCTCTCAGGCTTTTTATTTTGGCCCGGATACCCGTGAGTACGTAGGCAATATCGTCTTTTTCATCGTCGTTGAACGCGGGATCGGACTTTCGTTTTCCGATTTTTCCTTGCCGAACCACTTCCGCGAACTGGTCCACCGGGTCGCGATGAACAACAATCAGTTTGTAAGGCTGGAAGACGGCTGGCCAGATATGCTCGTGTTTACCTACCCAGATCGGCTGATTCCAGACAATCGCCGGCTTTCCAGCGGCTTGGGCAAGCCCCACGGCTTGCAACCACTGGTTCCAGATCGTGGCATCGGTGTGGCTGCCGTTGTTGCCAAGGTGACGTCGGTATTTGCCAAGATACTCAAGTTTTAACCGGTGATGCCCGACTTGTTCTTTCAAAGGCATGGATGCCTGCGCTTTGCCTTTTGCTGCTTTCAACCGGGCGGCTGGGAGTTTTCCAAGACGGGTTTCCAGCCACATGCCTCTGGCCAACCATTTTGCACGCTGAGCAGTTGCTGCCTCCAGCATCGAGCCAATACGGCCGCTGCGCTTGAAGTCCGTGAATTCTCCACGCGGAACGAAGCAATCCGGGTGGCCCTTGAGATAATCGACTACAGCTCCTGAACCGGACCAGTAAATGCCGGCTACCATAATATTGAGCGGGGTGGTGTGTTCAGCCATGGGTATTCTTCATCGTCGGGAATCGGGGGCGTCAAGAAAGGCAGCCACGACCACCTCACTGCGAAACGGTGCCAGCCATTCAGGCTTTACGGTAACCGGCAACTCCTGCGTAATTGCGGATAGTCCTCCGGCCAGTCCCTCTGCCGTTCTCGGCGTCAGGTAGGCTTCGAGATCTCCCCGGAATACGTCGCGAACGCCACCGCGGCTTTCGACCGCCATAATCGGTGTGCCACAGGCCAGGGCTTCGGTCAGCACAATTCCCAGGCCTTCGTATTCAGACGCGAGCACAAAGAGGTCGGCGTTTTTCATCCAGGGATAGGGATTCTTACGCTTGCCTGCAAATAACACTCGATCATGGATGCCAAGTTCTCTCGCCTTGGCTTCGAGCTCGCTGCGCAGAGGTCCTTCTCCGACAATCACAAGTTTGTGGCTGATTCCTGACCGGGCATAGGCTTCCAATAGCAGCGCATGGCCCTTCTGGGGCACCAGACGGGCCACATTCAAAATGTAGGGCGCGGTGGGAATATCCGGATCGGGCTCGCCAGCCAGTGTCTCGATCTGTCTGATCGGACAGGGGTTGGTGATTACCCGAAGGCTGGTGGGCTGAATGCTGCCCTTTTCGAAGGCCTCGAGGGCCGAGTCCATGACGCCGGAAGACACGCAGGCCAGGTGGCGGCGGTGGAACACCAGCTTCCACTCCAGCTTTTTTTGCCAGAGTGGCCGGTCGTAATGAATGACGTTTTCAAGAACGTAGACACAACGCTCATCCCGAAACGACCAGAAATATTTGAAGGTGCCCAGTCCACGGAAAATGATTCGGTCGAACCGGCCGTGCTGCTTTTCCAGGGAGTGGATGTGGCGTTTGAGCAGCCAGCCACTGAGCCAGCCAACCCACATGAAGTGGGAGCGCGGGAGCAGGACGCCAAGCAACAGCCGGGATAACAGAAATACCGGAATGCCAATAATCGACTTCATCAAGGCTTGAAACTGATCAAAGTAATGCAGTTTCACGCCCGGATTGGCAGGCGCCAGGTCATTGGGGTGATTCCGGCAAGAAAGCAGATGGCTTTCATGGCCTTCCTCAGCAAAGGCATCGGCCAGATTGACCGCGACGCGCTCCATACCGCCCATTTTCAGGCTGTGGATAACAACCAGTGTTCTCATGCGGTTTGCTTCTTCTTGATACCATTTTCGGCCCAGAAGGTCTTGTTATCCTTCACGGCTTTCCGGATGGCCCGGTTCCTGGCCCAGATCTCGGGTTTTGAATAGCCCCGGGCATGATCCAGATGCAGGCACACCGTGCTGTATCGAATCTGCATGGATTTGTGGCCATAGTTCCACAGACGCTCACCCAGCTCGCGGTCCAGGCCACCATACTGCATGTCTTCGTTGAAACCGTTCACCGCAATCAGATCTTTGGTCCAGGTGGAGCTGTTCATGCCATTCCAGCTTGCGGCTGCAGGGGTAATCCGGTTCATAAAACGACGGAACCCGCGTGAAGAGGAAAGCTTCCAGAGTTTGTGGTTTTTCGGTTGGCCGTGGGCAACCAGCCACTGGGGCTTGAAGATTTCACCGGAGCGAATGTCATTGTCGGTGATGGCCTCGGATACCGGCATGGTCAGCTTGATGTAACCGCCGGAAAGAAAGTAACCGGGCCGGGCCAGATCGTGATGGGTCTGAATGAAATCCGGTTCGGGAATGCAGTCGCCGTCGGTAAAGATCAGGTAGTCGCACTCAGTTTCACGGATGGCTTTGTTGAGAATCTGACACTTTCGGAACCCGTCGTCTTCGTGCCATACGTGATCGATCGTGAGAATGCCGCGGGCTTTGAAGGTATCAATCAGTTCTTTTGTCTCATCGGCCGAACCATCGTCCGCAATTATGACACGGAATGACTTGAAGCTCTGGCATTCATAGCCAGTGAGCACTTTGCTAAGCCAGAGGGGGGAGTTGTAGGTGGTAATCACCACACCAATGGAATTTGGAGACATAAGATACCAGTGCCCGAGCCGTCAGATTGAAACGGGCCCTAGTATACACTTGCTCCGGCCTGGATGCCTGTCAGGGGTTTTTCAGATCTGCCCGGACAACCTCAGATAGCGATCGATAACCAGAAGCGAGATCAGTCGCTCATGGTTGTGATTACTGAACCTCGCCGCATGTTGTCGGGCGTTTGTGATAATGCGTTTTGCTTCCGAAGGGTGCTCACGGTAGTAGGTGACCTTCTGCTCAAGATCGGAAAAATCATCCTTGAGCTGGACGTAGTGGATGTCTGGCTGCAGGGTGCCTTCCATAAACCAGGTTTCAAATCTCGGCTGCCGCATCAGGCAAAGCGAGTTCGATGCCATGATCCATTTCAGGTTAGTGGCAACGTCGATGCCTTCCACGCTAACGATGAACTGATGCTCGAGTTGCTCCGGGATGGTCATGAAAGGCTTGTGATAGGCCTGCAATGCGGGCTCTTTGTGGCGCACACATCCGATATCGCAAAGTTGGCTGTCGGCCCATTTTCGGGCGAAAGCAATGCGTTCCGGGTGATTGGATTTTCCCCGCCAGACAGCCGTAGGGTGTTTATCTTCGAAGGTGAGCTTATCTTCGACCTTGACGTAGTGGCGAACAGTATTGAGTTTCAGGAGCACGGAGTGCGCGTTGGTGTCGCCAGCGGTGATCGGCCGGCTCTTCACGAAACGGGGGTGCTCGGGTATGCGGGTAACATCGCCTAACTGATAGGCAACCCTGGCGTCTCGTGGAAAGTAACGGATCACGTTACGAAGATCAAAGTAATAGGCACTGCTTTTATTGCGCGGTGAAAACGAGCGGATGGGCTCGGCATCGGGCGCCGGTGCGAAGGTTTGGTGTAAACGGTTGTAGTAACGAACCCGGGCCATGATGTCCGCCCGAGTGCTTGGTGTCAGGCTCTCCAGCTCAGACATAAGGCGGTCACGTTGCTGTGACCACCACGCCCAGGGTAGAACGCCGGACAACGCGTTGGCGGCATAGAAGCCGGCTTTGTGCAACCGATTGGGGCGGGCGTTCTGCTTTGCCATACAACCTTCCTGAATACCGGACGAGAAATGTATGGCAATAAGTTGTAATCAAGCCCCATGTCATCCGGGTGACGATTCTGTGGCAATTCGATGACGTTGGGGCTGGCGCTAACGACAGATTTTATGAGGGTAATAGGGGTTGGGGTTGCCGGGCGGGCGATGTCGCAGGCGCTTGTACTCCCATTGATACTGAGCGGGTGCCATTCGAATGACTTTCTCGACCGATTGGTTCAGCGCGGTTGCGGCGACCACGGGATCTGAGTCGCCATTGCCCGGAACTGCCTCCTCAACGATCAGGCGGAATCCATTGCCATCCGGCAGGCGTTCAGCAAAAGTGACCAGAACGTTGGCTCCGGTTTTCTGAATCAGGCGATTCACCAGCGTCATGGTGCGCACTTCCATCCCGAAGAAGGGAGCATAGGCGTTGGTTTTGCCTCGTGGCGACTGATCCGGAAGTATGCCGGCCACCCCGCCTTCTTTCAGAATGCCCATCAGCCGGAGCAGTCCCTTACGGTCACCGCGCACCAGTTCGGAACCCAGACGACCACGTACGCGGATCATGTAGTCCTCGAATTCCTTGATATGGGGAGGGCTGTAGAGGGCAGCCATCTTGTAGCGAGACGAAAAAAACAGTCCGGTCAGTTCCCAGTTGCCGAGGTGGGGGGCGAGCAGGATCAGTCCCTTGCCGGAGGCCAACGCCTGATCAACCAGCTCCAACCCTCGGGTTTCCTTGATAAGTTTGAAGCACTTGTCGACCGGCCATTCCCACATCAAAGGAATCTCCATCGCCGTCATGCCGGTATGGGCCATGGATTCCTTCGACAGTCTTTGCTGTTCCTCCGCCGATAGTTCCGGCAGGCAGATCCTGAGGTTTACGTCGGTGGTTTTTCGCGAGCGACCGTTCAGGCGCCAGGCCAGCAAACCGACGAACCTGCCAATGGCCTGGGCAAGTTTCAGAGGCAGCAGGCCGGCGATACGCAACAAGCCGGCAATCAGAAAATACTTGAGCTTGCTCATGACCGACCGTAACGATCCTCGTAACGAACAATGTCGTCTTCACCGAGATAGGAGCCGGATTGAACCTCAATCAGCTCAAGATCGATGACGCCGGGATTCTCCAGAGAATGGATCTGGCCAACCGGGATGTAAGTGGACTGGTTTTCCGTGACCAGATAGGTTTTCTCGCCATTGGTAACTTTGGCGGTGCCACTGACCACGATCCAGTGTTCAGCCCTGTGGTGATGCATCTGAACCGATAGCTTGGCGCCGGGTTTAACCGTGATTCGCTTGACCTGATAACGGGTACCGTTATCAATGGAATCGTATACCCCCCAGGGGCGGTATACCTCCCGGTGATTCATATGTTCGTGGCGACCATCATTCTTGATCGCTTCCACCACTTTCTTGACGTCCTGAACCTGATCTTTGTGAGCGACCAGCAGGGCATCTTTTGTTTCGATGATCACCAGGTCCTTCACACCTACGGTGGCTACCAGTCGGCTATCGGCCCGAACCAGGGTGGTCTCGGTATTGTGGGCAATGACATCGCCCGAGAAACAGTTGCCGTTGGCATCCTTGTCGCTCACTTCCCAAAGCGCTGACCAGGAACCAATATCGCTCCAGCCTGCATCCAGTGCGACTACCGCAGCGTTATCCGTTTTTTCCATGACGGCATAATCAATGGAGTCTTCCGGGCACTCAGCAAAGACGCTTTCGTTTACGCGGGTGAAATGCAGATCCTCACTGGCGTCATCCAGCGCAGCCTGGCAAATGGCGAGAATATCCGGGCGGTGTTTCTGAAGTTCCTGAAGGTAAGTGCGAGCGCCAAAAAGAAACATGCCGCTGTTCCACAGGTAATCGCCGGAGCTGAGATACTGTTCCGCAGTCTTCTGGTCTGGTTTCTCGACGAACCGGCTGACTTCGAAGCTGCCGTCTGCCAGTCCGGAACCCTGTTGAATATAGCCGTAACCGGTTTCGGCATGGCCGGGTACAATCCCGAAGGTGACCAGCTTGCCCTGCTCGGCCAGCGGGATTGCCTTTCGAATACCGTTCTGGAATGCGCCCATATCCTTGATCAGATGATCCGCCGCCAGTACCAGCATCAGTGGGTTCTGATTCTCATCGGTTTTTCTGATCAGTTGCAGGGCAGCAAGGGCGATGGCCGGCGCCGTGTTGCGGCCACAGGGCTCCAGGATAATGCGGGCATCGTTGTAGCCGGACTGGCGCATCTGTTCTGCCGCCAGGAACCGGTGATCTTCGTTGCAGATCAGCAGCGGGTCAGCAGATTCCATGCCCTCAAGTCGGGCGACCGTGAGTTGCAGCATGGACAGTCGATCGTCCGTCAGTTTCAGGAACTGTTTCGGATTCAGTTGCCTGGACAGTGGCCAAAGGCGTGAGCCGGTGCCTCCGGCCATGATGACGGGGTGAATCATGTGCACACTCCGGGATGTGAAAGTTGCGATGGATGCAGATAAAAGTGGTCGATATCTTATCACGCTGCCAGGCACGGTTTTATCTTAAGCGTTGGAAATCTTCCCAGGAATGTCCCTGGCTATCCTGCTCCCAGGCTAATCGCTTTTCGAAACGTCGAACCTTCCTTTCAATATAGCGCTCGCTCCAGCCGGGTGCCGAGGCCAGGGCCTGGGGGATAGCAGGAGCCCCCAGGCCGTCCACCAGAAACAGCTCAGGTTGGCCGGTACGATCGGTTACTACAAGATTGTGTGGCAGTAGATTGCGGGTAAGAATGCGGTTCGCGGTCAGCCAGTTCTCAAACCGCTGAATGGCCTCAAGGAGCTCAGGCGTTAGCCCTCCGCCCCGGATCAGGAATTCGAGTGTCGGTGCTATATTGCCGTCCTTGCAGCGAAGCATTTCGCTCTCGTTCGCTGGCCCCAGGGTGGTCGCAACCCGGCCATAGAACTTTGGTAAATGACTCCACAGGCTTTCTTCGTTACCTGTTTGAATCAGGCGTCTTATAGCCGGTTGCTGGTGTGCTCTCAGTTCCTGGGTGTTGTCATTGAGCCGGGCTTTTCCCAAAAGCCGTTTCACCACTGACTGTTTTTGATACCTTGCCTGGATACTCCCGGGGCGAATTACCTTCAGGCAGCGGTCCGGATTGTCCGGATGTTGAAAGCAAAAACGATTGGCACCTTGCGCAAAGGGCAACAGTGAATCCAGATTGGCTTCCGCCTGATGGTATTGATTATGTGCACTATCCACGGCGTGTAACCTCACGGTACACCTGCAAGGTGTTCGCAACCATAGAATCGACGCTCAGTTCACGGGCAGCAAAATCCCGTACTCCAGCCTGAGACTCCACCAGTTCGGCAATCGGCGTGTTGAGAAGCGAAGATAGCCCGGCGGTGTCACCCGTCGGACAGATGTGCTGTGGTGGGAGCAACTCATTGGCCACGGGCACATCGGTTGAGACTACTGGTTTTCCCGAAAGAAGAGCTTCTGCACAGACATAGGAAAAACCCTCGCGCCGAGAAGAAATTACAATGCCGTCGACGGACTGCATCAGTCCGGGAATATCTTCCTGATAGCCGATGAGCTTGACTCTGCTGGTAAGCTTTAGCCGTTCGATCCTCTCCTGCAGTGCCTCGTGCTCTTTCCCGTCCCCTGCGATCAGCAGGCTGCCTTTTGCGCTCTGGAAGGCATCAATAAGTTGATCGAAGCCCTTTGCGTGAACCAATCGGCCGACAGCCAACCACAAGGGGCGATCGTAAGTCTGGAAGTTGAAGGGCGCTTCCGGGCATCGCTCGATGTTTATTCCGTTATAAACGACGGTTACGTTTCCGCCAATATCACTGGCCAATGCGTGGCTAACGGCAATAATCCTTGAAAACCGATTGGCAGCCGGATATCGGGATTTGAAATTGTGAATGGTCGCGATGAAACGGGTTTTGGGAAACAGGGGCGACAGTAGCTGGATTGTCGCAGCGGACTTACTGCCCTGAGCATGAACCAGGTCGAATTCCTGAGCCCGAAGCGCCTTTACGATCGAGCAGATCAATGTAGGAGAATAACGGGACCCTTTGGTGTTGACCGGGTACCGGTTTACTCCGGGATCAAGAGCTTCGAGGTGTTCCGGTGCCGACATGCAGTAGACAGATACACCCGCTCCCGCCAGTCCGTTGGCAAGATCGGCGAAGTGTTTCTCCATGCCGCCTTTTGCGGACGGAGGCGATAGCATCATCAGCAGAACTTTCACTGGAGCTCCGCCCGTCTGGTCTGAATTGCTGCTTCGTATATCTCGAGTGTGGACTCTGTCTGCGCCCGCAGTAAAAACCGGTCCGGAAGAAATATATCAGGCTTGGGTTTGTCCAGCAGCCCGAGCACGGCGCTGGCAAACGCGCCGGTGTCGTCCGGTGTTACCAGCCCTTCCCGGAAACAGGCTTGCAGGGTTTCCGCTGCACCGCCGCGGTTGTACGCCACCACCGGTGTACCGGACGCCAGGGCCTCGGTGACTGTGCGGCCGAAGGGCTCTGGCTTGGTGGACATGTGGCACACCACCTCGGCCAGCAGGTAGAGGTTGGTCATGTCGTTTCGCTGGCCGAGAAACGTGACTTTATCAGTCAGTTGCAAACGACTGCGCTCCTTTTCCAGCTCCTGCAGAAAGCGCTCCTTACCCGGTTCTGCGCCGCCAACGATGATGCCGTGACAATCCGGGCGTTGACGTACGATACGCGCCATGGCCTCCAGAAAATGCAACTGGCCTTTCCAGCGAGAGATACGGCCCGGCATCATGATGATCTTTTTGCCGGCGAGTTGAGGAAACCTCCCGAGGAGGTGGTTTTGCCATTGTTCGTTGATGGCTCGGTTGCGGAAGGCTTCAATGTCTACGCCACGCTGGACCACCGTCAGCTTGTGTTCCGGCACAGCAAAGTGCTTCAGAACATAGTCTCGTACGCAATTGGACACCGCTATGACCTGATCCGCTTTTGCCATGATGGCGCTGTAAGGCGTCACTGAATACATGCCGTGGAAGGTCGAAACTACGGCCGGGCGTTCATATTGTGGCAGCGTTTTCAACGCCAGGTGAACAATCCAGGCCGGCATTCGGGAACGCACGTGAACGATGTCTGGCTTCAGATCCTTCAGCAGCTTGCGCATGGGCAGTATCTGTCCGAATGAAGCCGGCGTTTTTCGGTGTATCGGCATGTGAATATGCGAGGAGCCCTGGCCGCGGACCTGTTCGGCCATCGGGCCGCCGTTGGAAACCACGAAGGATTCGTGGCCTCGTTTCACCAGTTCGGCAGCGAATTCAACAGTACCTCTTTCCACACCGCCACTGTGCAGCGCCGGTAACGCTTGTAGAACCCTCACCTTGTCCGCTCCCCGTCCTTGTTCTGATACTTGCCCAGGAATATCTGCATTACCCAGCGGCCGGCCCGGTCCGCTTCCCAGAGACGATCGTGTCGTTCGGGCTGTTCGGCCATGATTGATGCGTGGTCGGCCCAGTGCGCCAGCAGTCCTTTCTTTGCGAGTTGCTCGACACCATTGGCTACCCTGCTTCCCGATCGAGGATTAAGATCCAGAAGGCCGGTTGGCACCCCCGACGTAACGGCTTCGCACACCATGGACTGGCTATCCGGTGTTACCCAGACGGCTCTTGATGACGCGAGCTGGTGGTTCAGCCAGCCCTCGTGCGTCTGATTGTGGTCAACGACTGAAATCCTGGGGCCCTGAAGCTCCGAGAGGCTGTCGGACAGGGCTTTTGGTGTGCGCCGGGAGTTGGTGATGGTCCAGCGCCATTCGGGGTAGCGTGCCATCAGGTCGCCCAACTGCGAAAGAATGGCATCATCATGCCAGTCATAGTGCTGCGATGGTCCTCCGATCAGTACCAGAGCTTCGGGCTTGCTGGTGAGCCTGGCCAGGGGCGTGACGGCATTAATTACCCCCTCTGTGATCAGAATGTTGCGAGCAGGCTTAACCTTGTCGTGGGCCGGAATAATGGCGGCATCGACCAAACGGAGGGGGAATCCAGGCTTCATCAGCACGAGCGTTTTTGCCTTGCGATAGCGTCGCAAGGCCAGCAATAACCGGTGGGTTCCTGAACCGGCCCCGATTATAAGTGCAGGGGCGGGCAGGTTTGGCACCGAAGCCGGCGCAATTCCCGTCAGTGCTCGCCACATCGGGGTTGGGTAATCCGTGGCGTTTATCCAATGGAGGTCCGCGCCGGCGAGGACGCGCAATCGATTACCCAAACCGCGTAACTGGTTGCGATGGCCGGCCTTGTTGTCGGTAATCAGCCAGATAACGGGTGCGGTGGCGCCGGAGTCCCTGTTCAAGAGTTACCTCTTCTTCTTCCGTTTTCGGCCATAGAAGCCCGGATCATCCCTGTTCGGTCTGGTTTTGAAGCGGCGGTGCATCCAAAGATACTGGTCGGGCGCCTTGCGGATTTCCTGCTCGATAATGGCGTTGATCCTGGTGGCATCCTCAAGATCATCGCCACTGGGGAAGTTCTCCAGGGCAGGGTGGAAATAGATGTCGTAGCCCGGGCCATCTTCCCGGCGGAAATGACTGAAGGGAACAACCTTGCACTTGCTACGCTCAGCAATCCGCGATGTGGCAGTAATGGTGCCGGTTGGAATCCCGAAGAAGGGCGCGAAAACGATGTCTTTCCGGCCGTAGTCCTGATCCGTGGCGTACCAGACGGCCCGGTTGTTCTTCAGGCAGCGAAATAGCCCGCGAAGGTCACGTGCGCCCAGCACCGAACCGTAACGTCGGCCGCGAGCCCGCGTCATCACTGCGTTCATCAGTGGGTTGTTGTGATCCCGCTGCATGACGTCTGCCTCAATATACTCCGTCGCCAGGCTACCACCCAGATCCAGCGTGCTGTAGTGGCCTCCGAGCAACAATACGCCATGCCCCTCTTCGAGCGCTTGCTCGAAGTGTTCGAGACCGTGAACTCTGGTGATCTTTTTGAGTTTTGACGCATCGCGAAACCAGGCAACACCAATCTCCATCAAGCCAATCCCGTTGGCGATAAAAGCATTGCGAACCAGCGCGGCCTGTTGCTGCTGGTTCAGCTCCGGGAAACACAGGCGAATATTCACTTCGGCAATATGGCGCCGGCTTTTCGCCAGCCGCCAGGCCAGCAGGCCAGCAATCTTGCCCAGCCACCATTGCAGGCGCAGCGGCAACTGGGCCACTAGCCACATCGCGGCTATGCCAAGCCAGGTTGGCCACCATCGTGGATGGCGGTAGGCTGAATAGTCTGTGTTTCGTGGTAGTTTGCGGTACTTCTTCTTCAAAATCGTGAATCCTGCATCGACAAACGGTTTTCCGGGGGGCAAGATGCCCGTCCAAAGAAAAATTGGCCCTATGATAACGCACTGTTTTGCCGGGAGTCCTGCGTGTTCCAGTTTATCTATTCCCAGCTGATTCGCCTTGTGCTGCCGTTCATACTGATCCGGCTGTGGTGGCAAGGGCGTAAAGCGCCCGCCCTTCGGCGCGACTGGCAACACCGTTTGGGTTGGGTGCCCGAAATTTCTGGCCCGGTTATCTGGGTACACGCCGTGTCTGTGGGTGAAACCATTGCGGCAGGCCCGTTGGTCAGGCGCCTGCTCGCCAGGAATCTGGGGGCCACTATTTTGATGACGGCGATGACCGACACCGGGTTGGCCCAGGCCCGCAAGATGTTTGGTGACAGGGTAACGTATGCCTACGCCCCATACGACACACCCGGCGCCATCCGGCGTTTTCTGGACCGCATCAATCCCAGGATTCTGGTTATTCTCGAAACTGAAATCTGGCCCAATATGATCCGCCAATGCCGCCGGAGGAGAGTTCCGGTTTTCCTGATAAATGCGCGCTTGTCCGAGCGTTCTGCCCGTGGTTACGAACGGGTCAAAGGGCTGGCCGCGCCGATCATGAAAAGCATTACCTGGGTGGCGGCGCAGGCCGACCGGGATGCTGACCGGTTTCGGCGCATTGGCGTTGCCGCCTCCCACGTTGAGGTTACTGGCAGTGTGAAGTTTGATGTCGATATACCGGATGATGTGCGTGCGGCTTCCAGTGCCTTGCGTGAGGAGCTTGGGGCTCGCCCGGTCTGGATTGCCGGCAGCACGCACTCCGGAGAAGACCAGCAATTGCTTGACGCTCATCAGAGAATACTTCAGCAACATCCTGAGGCTTTGCTGATTATTGTGCCCAGGCATCCGGATCGCTTTGACTCTGTCGCGGAGCTGGCGGAGAAAGAGGGGTTTTCTGTTGCCCGTCGTTCAACCGGTGATGACCCCGCCGAAGCTCAGGTTTATCTGGGTGACACCATGGGCGAACTGATGATGCTGTACGGTGCCAGTGATATCGCCTTTGTTGGAGGTTCGTTGATCGAGCGTGGTGGGCATAATCCACTGGAGCCGGCAGCCTGGGGAATACCGGTTTTTTCGGGGCCTCATGTTTTCAATTTTGAAACCATATACGAACACTTGCTGACGGATGGTGCTGTGCAGGTAATAGACGGGGCGAAAGCCTTGGCCACGGCGCTCAGTAAGCTGATGACTGATAAAGAAGAATGCCGGGCCTACGGAGTGCGTGCATTAAGCGTCGTTCAGAAAAACCGGGGTGCCTTGGATAAGGTTGTCGAAGGGATTATCGAACGTCTGTAGCTCCGGGTATCGCCGGTGATACCCGGAGCTCGCCTTTTGGGGATTACCGGGCAGGGTTGTCCAGTGTGCGGTCTTCCTCTGCCATCGCTTCTATGCCTCGCGCACCTTCACTCAGCCAGTTGTTCAGATCCACCAGATCCTGAGGGCTCAGGGTTCCGGCTGCCTGTTTCAGTTGCAGAGTGTTGATCACGTAATCATACCGCGCATTGGCGTAGTCCCTCAGGGCGACGTAGTAAGCCCGCTCTGCATCCAGAACTTCCACGATGTTGCGGGTACCAACGTCATAACCGGCCCGGGTGGCATCCAGGGCGCTACGACGAGAGATGATGGTCTGCTCCAGTGCCGATGCCGTTTCCACGTTGTTGTTCACGGTGAGGAACAGGCTGCGGGTGTTTACCTGTACATCGCGACGGACGGTGTTCAGATCCTGCTCTGCAGCGGTGACCAGAGAGCGTTGTTGGCGCACGCCGGCCTGGGTGCCGCCGCCCATATAGAGAGGCACGTTGAGCTCCAGGCCAATAACCCCCTGGGTTCCTTCCTGCTGAGGGTTTCGGGCGCCGTCCAGCTCGGACTCGCCATAGGATGCCACCAGGTCCAGTGTTGGCAAATGGCCGGATTTGGCAACTTTAAGATTGGCCTCGCTGGCGTTCAGTTGTGATAAAGCCGCTTGAATGGACCAGTTCTGGTCCAGGGCTGTTGTTTCCCAGGCATTCGGGTTCATGGGCTCAGGTCGACCGAGCGGGAAATTCTCGCGCAGGTTTTCCAGGTCATCGGCGTATTCGCCGGTCAGTCGCGCCAGCTGCTCCCGGGCGACATTCAGCTGGTTGTCGGCTGCGATGCGCTGGCTTTTGCTGTCGTCATAGCTGGCGCGGGCTTCGTACACCTCGGTGATGGCGATCAGGCCGACGTCGAAGCGTTCCTGCGCCTGTTCATACTGGCGCTGGATTGCTGCTTCAGTCGCGCGAGCTGTTGCAACGGTATCCTGAGCGCGCAGGACATTAAAATAGGCGGTTGCAACATCCAGAATCAGTTGTTGCTGGGCCAGGTTGTACTGGGCCTGGGCGGCTTCGGTCTGGAACTGGCTGGCGTCGTAGCGGAACCAGTTGTCGGCGCGGAAAACCGGTTGCGACAATTGCACGCCATAGTTGAATGACTTGTAGCTGTCTCCCGGGCCGTTTTCAGCGTCGAAATCCGTGTGGTTGGCTTCGGCAAACGCACCAACCTGCGGCAATAAGGTACTCTTGCTCACATCGCTGGCGGCTTGCTGGGCCTGAAACTGTGCCAGCGCAGAGGCGATGCCGGAGTCATATGACAGTGCCTGCTCATAAGCCTCCACAAGATCCAGAGAGAAAGCGGGCTGGGCTGCCAGCAGGGTGATCAAACCTGGAAGTAAACGTTTCTTCATTATTGCTCCTGAAAACTATCTCCGGGCATCCGTGATCTGGACACAGGTATCGGCAGGTCAACGTGTAGAGCGCGGGTTTATCCCGATAGTGACCCAAAGGTATTGGTGGCCCATTATGGACAATAATCGTTCCCGTCTCTACACTTGAAAAGCTCACTCATTTTGTGAGCAAAACAGAATATTTATCGCGTCTTGACGGGGTGCTGATTCGCCTGAAGCAGGTGATCGGCTGAGATTGCAACGCAGAACCCGCGACCTGATCCGGATAATACCGGCGTAGGGATTAAGACCGTACGAACCATGCCGGAAGTAGGTTTCGAATTACCTTCGGCATAACTCCGTCATACGCGACCCGACCACCTGAGCAAACACGGGAGCAGACGATGACGGATATCCCATCCTACCTGAGCGATTCCGCACAAGTAGACTCCGCAGCAATCAAACCATTACCAAGCTCACGAAAAATATACGTGCAGGGTAGCCGAGCCGATCTGCGCGTGCCTATGCGGGAAATTACTGTGGGCGACACGCCCACTGAAATGGGCGGCGAAAAGAACCCGCCAGTGGTGGTGTACGACACCTCCGGGCCCTATTCAGACCCGGAAGCCAGCATTGATCTGCGCAAGGGGCTGCCGCCGGTGCGCGCTGCATGGATTGCCGAACGCGGCGATGTCGAACAACTGGAAGGGTATACCTCTGAGTTTACCCGCCGGCGTATGAAAGATCCGACTCTGGATCCGCTCCGGTTTATGGACGAGCGCAAACCCCTGCGTGCCAAACCCGGCAACAATGTGTCCCAAATGCATTACGCCCGGCGGGGCATTGTCACTCCGGAAATGGAATACATTGCCATCCGGGAGAACATGAAGCTGCAGGAAGCCCGAGAGAATGGATTGCTGGCCGAGCAGCACCCCGGGCAGTCATTCGGTGCCAACCTGCCGAAAGAAATTACCCCGGAATTTGTCCGCGACGAAGTGGCCCGTGGCCGCGCCATCATTCCAGCCAACATCAACCACCCGGAAATCGAACCGATGATCATCGGTCGCAACTTCCTGGTGAAGATCAACGGCAACATTGGCAACTCGGCAGTGACCTCCTCCATTGAAGAGGAAGTGGAAAAACTCACCTGGGGCATTCGCTGGGGAGCGGATACCATCATGGATCTGTCCACCGGAAAGAACATTCACGAAACCCGGGAATGGATCATCCGCAACTCCCCGGTCCCCATCGGCACCGTGCCCATCTACCAGGCCCTGGAAAAAGTCGGCGGCGTGGCCGAAGATCTGACCTGGGAAATCTTCCGCGACACCTTGATTGAACAGGCGGAGCAGGGCGTGGATTACTTCACCATCCATGCTGGCGTGCGCCTGCACCACGTACCGCTGACCGCCAAACGCACCACCGGCATTGTGTCCCGAGGTGGTTCCATCATGGCCAAGTGGTGCCTGGCTCACCACAAGGAAAGTTTCCTGTACGAGCACTTTGAAGACATCTGCGAAATCATGAAGGCCTATGATGTCTCCTTCAGTCTTGGTGACGGCCTGCGCCCGGGCTCCATTGCCGATGCCAATGATGCCGCCCAGTTTGGTGAACTGGAAACCCTCGGAGAACTCACCAAAATTGCCTGGAAGCACGACGTCCAGTGCATGATCGAAGGCCCCGGCCATGTGCCGATGCAGTTGATCAAGGAGAATATGGACAAACAGCTGGAATGCTGTGACGAAGCGCCGTTCTATACGCTCGGACCGCTGATCACCGATATTGCACCGGGCTATGACCACATCACGTCTGGCATCGGGGCGGCCATGATCGGTTGGTATGGTTGTGCCATGCTTTGTTATGTCACGCCAAAGGAACACCTTGGACTGCCCAACAAGGACGATGTGAAAACCGGCATTATCACCTACAAGATCGCCGCGCATGCTGCAGATCTCGCAAAGGGTCACCCGGGTGCCCAGATCCGCGACAATGCGTTGTCCAAAGCACGATTCGAGTTCCGCTGGGAAGACCAGTTCAATCTGGGGCTGGACCCGGATACTGCCCGCGCCTACCACGACGAAACCCTTCCCAAGGAATCGGCCAAGGTGGCGCATTTCTGCTCCATGTGTGGCCCCAAGTTCTGCTCCATGAAAATCTCCCAGGAGGTCCGGGATTACGCGGCAGAGCACGGTATCGATGAGGTGTCGGCGATTGATGCCGGTATGCAGGCGAAATCACGGGAGTTTGTGGAATCGGGCAGCAAGATCTACGACAAGATCTGACCCGCATTCACTTGGTTCCATGATGGCGTGAATCCGAGCCTGGCGGGGTGTTAACTTGCACCCCGCCGTGGCTCCGGCTATCGTTCAAGGCCGAATGCGCAACCGGGTGAAGTAATGCCAAAACCATTCCAGTTCAACGCCAGCGACGTCAAAGTCGAAAAACGTGAAACCGTGTTCCAGGGCTTCTTCCGAATGGACAAACTCTGGCTGACGCATCCGCGCTTCGATGGTCGCGACATGCCCGTCTTTACCCGGGAACTGTTTATCCGGGGTGATGCCACCTGCGTGCTGCCATACGATCCGGCGCGCGACGAGGTTGTACTTCTGGAGCAGTTTCGTTTGGGGGCGCTCCACCGTAACCAGTCCCCCTGGTTACTGGAACTTGTTGCTGGCATGAATGAGGATGGTGAGAGTCCGGAAGAGGTGGCCCAGCGAGAAGGTCAGGAAGAGGCTGGGCTGAGTTTCAGTCGCCTGGACAAAATCTGCGATTACCTGGTTTCCCCCGGCGGTACCACGGAAATGATCCACCTGTATTGCGGTCAGATCAGCACCGCCGAGGCTGGTGGTGTTTTCGGTATGGAACATGAGCACGAGGACATTCTCAGCCACGTGGTGTCAGCGGAAGAATGCTTTGCCATGATTGCTGATGGCCGCATCAATAACGCCGCCGCGATTATTGCCATCCAGTGGCTGCAATTGAACCGGGAGCGTTTGCGGCGGGAGTGGCAAGCATGACGGAGTGGGTAAAGCGGCCCAGGCAATATGTGCCGGACCTGCGCCAGTTGGGGGCGCTCTGCGACGGCAACTATCAGCGCCTGCGCAAGCTGCGCCAGCTTGAGGTGGATGGCAAACCCGTATGTGAGTTCGAACTGCACCGGGAGAACCAGTACCTGGGCCGGGTGCGAATTGAAGTGCTGCAAACGGCCAGATTCACAGAAACCCTGCTGCTGGAGCAAGTCCACAACAGCGGCCGATGGCTGAACAACCCGCGGATGACTGTGCGCGTATACCACGATGCCCTCATGGCCGAAGTAATCAGCTGCTACCGGCAACGACAGATTGCGCCCGTGAATGACTATCCGAACCGGTTTATGCATCACCCGGATGAAAAGGTTCAGGTGAACGGCTTCCTGGCCGATTGGCTGGACTATTGCCTGCGTTTCGGGCACCTGCCGATGGAGCATGCAGCCTGGTCTGCGGGCGAAGGCATCGATTGAAAACCCTCATCTCTGAACGGTTTCTCAGTTCGCCGAAAGTCTATAAAGCCGGTTGCCGGACCTGTGGCAGAGTTGTCAAATACTGCAAAATATAGCGTGCCGCTGGTCAGAATGTGATCCACCTTCCATTCGTGAACAATCAATCTGAACTAAGCCATCGTACACTTGTCTGGATTATCAACTGCTTGCAGAAAACAGAACAGGCCTGGCATGACCAAACCCACAACGGCGCGCCCACTCAATGTGTTGCAGCTTACCGATCCGCACCTGATGGCGTCTGCGGATGGAGCCTTGCTGGGAGTCAACACCCGTGACAGCCTGGCGGCGGTGATTGACGAAGTGCTTCGCAATCACGGCCAGCCCGACCTGATTCTTGCCACCGGAGACCTCACCCAGGATGCGTCGCCGGAGGCGTATCGCTATTTCGCTGAACAACTGAAGGCGTTTGATTGCCCCTCGCTCTGGATTGCTGGCAATCATGACGATTCCGCGCTCTTGTCTTCCATTGCGGCGGAGTCCGGCTCTGATCAGAAACAATGGGTCCAGGGCGGCTGGCAGTTTGTCATGCTCGATTCCTCGGTACACAGCAAGGTGTATGGAGAGCTTTCGGCCGATGAGCTGAGTTTTCTCGACAGGGCTTTGTCCGAGCAACCAGAGATGCCTGCTGTGGTTAGTCTGCACCACCACCCGGTGGATATCGGTTCAGACTGGATGGAAAAAATCGGGCTCAAAAACCGGGACGCCTTCTGGCAAGTGATTGACCGGCATCCGCAGGTTCGGGTAGTGCTGTGGGGCCATATCCATCAAGAGCTTGAACAGCAGCGCAACGGTGCTTGCCTGCTGGCTACACCTTCCACTTGCATCCAGTTCGCCACAGGATCCAGTGACTTTGCCGTGGAACCTCTGGCACCGGGTTATCGCTGGCTGGAACTTGATCCCTCCGGCAGCTTCAAGACGGAAGTCCGCCGAGCGGAAAGTTTCGAGTTTGACCTGGACGAGAAGAGTACCGGGTATTGATTCGGGCCTGGCTGAAGGCAGATCACGGTTTACGTTGACGGCTTTGATAATATGACAAGCCTGTGAAGGGGATTTCACAGGGAAGATCAGCACTCGTCAACGGATGACACGGAATGAAAATCATACAACCTCAGGATCTGCGGGCTGCGGATCTGCCAGGGCTGGAATCGCCCTTTTTTGCCTTGGAAAAAGCCCGGCGCTTTATTCAGAACAACCCCAACATAAATCTGGAGCGCCTCCTTGGACAGCCGGCAACTTACGGTCTGGGAGCGCGGGCGTTCAATCTACAGCGCAATACCCATATTGAAAATGTCCTCCGGGAAATACGGGATGGGCGACTTCTTCTGGTTTTTGACAGTATTGATGGCGAGCCATCCTCACCCGTCGTGCGTTGGCGTGAGGAGGTGGGAGGCGAGGGCCGTTGGCAGGTGACAGACGCCGGAGTTGATCATGAGATCATCGCCGGAGTAAACGCTCTGAATCAGCACGGTATTACCCCGGGAGATTTGCGGGTTCAGGGCAGTCTGGGCGTGGGAAGTCTGCCTTCAGGCGATTTCGCGATGGAGTATCGCCTTAAACAGCGCGAGCAGGCTTCGCGGCAAGACGTTCAATCCGGCGGCTCACCCAGCTCATTCTCGAAAAACGTTTTGCCTGTCTCTCCACTGACCAAGACGACCGAATCTTCCACCACCGAAGCACCTCCGGAGGTCCATCTCGAAATCGGCATCTTCACTGATGGCACCCTCAACAATGCTGAAAATTCCAGGGAACTGGAAGAGCGAGTGGCGACCGAATGCGTTGAGGCTTTTGAGCGCGGCGAGATGTCACTGGAGGAATGTGAGTATCGATTGTCTCTGGCATTGGGTGGGAGTTATGGCAATGCGCCGAGTAATGTGGCGAAGCTGGCTCGTCATTATATTGAGTCCAGTGAAGAGTCGAATGGTCGAGCTATACATCGTCTGTTGATTTATGCGCCTGGTATTGGCACCAAAACTGGCGAAGGTGATTCGCTGGTTGGATCTGTTTCTGGAATGGGGGAAACAGGAATTGTTAGTCAGGTGAGAAATGCGTTTTTTCGAGTTGTTCGGCGAATTTATGGTTTGGGATTGTCGAGCAATATTAGAACGCTAACGGTAGATTTATTCGGATTCAGTCGTGGAGCAGCCTCGGCTCGCCTGGCTGCCCACGAAATACTCGAAGGACCAACTGGTGCACTGGGGCGGATGTTTCAGTCATTTGACATGGAATGGCCAGGTAAGGTTGCTGTCCGCTTTGTGGGGGTATTCGACACTGTGGCTGCGGTAATTAATCCGCTCGCCATTGATTTATCGCCGTCGAATGAGCGTAATGCACCTGTTACTGTCTATCTCGATCCCAAAAAGGTAGAGGCCGCAGCGCATTTAATTGCAGCTGACGAACATCGGGAAAATTTCTCCCTCAACAGCTTACGGAATTCTGATGGCAGTCTCCCTGAAAACTTCCGGGAAATCTCATTGCCGGGGGTGCATTCCGATATCGGTGGTGGTTACTCGGATAATCAACGCGAGGATGTTCTGGTAACTCCTTACTATGTGATTCCGACACATCGTCATCGTTGGCCAGAGCAGACGATGGAATGGGATAACCTGAATAACTTGAAACTCAAATTTGAATCGGAAGGCTGGATCGGGGAATACAGTATGCCTGTTCAATCATCTGAAGAACCGGATCCAGCACCCAGTCAGCTCGGTCCGCTGGGAGATGCTTATTATCAAGTGCATAAGAAAGTATCCGCTCACCCGGCGCCAGATGGACGGGTAGAGCTGGCGTTGCGGATGGTGCGGCAGGTTAGGGGAGAGTACTCCAGAATAGCTTTCAAAGTTATGTGGGAATTGGCCAGCCAGGCTGGAGTGCCGCTACGAGATATTCGTGCAGACGAAGAAACGCGTATACCTGATGACTTGATGCAAGTTTCCGAGGACATTCTTCATCAAGTTATTTCTGGTTGTGATTCTCCCTCGTTGACCTTGGGTCAACAGGCATTGATTAGGCAGCGCTATGTTCACTATTCGGCAAACTATAACGCGTTAAGGTTTATGATCGGTGAAACCGTTACGAACATTCGTTTCGGACGAAACTTTAGTCCTAATGCTCCTGCTTCGTCAGGAGAGCGCGCCATTCATGCCAACCGATAAGGTGCCGTTATGTATTCTCTTCGAAGGCTTTTGATGATTGTCAGCGTTGGCTTGCTTATCACTGGCTGCTCCACATCGAAGAAAGGTGATATTCCCTGGTATATTGGTGTAGCTGCTCCCCAGCACTATGAGATGTGGGTGATGAACATGCACCTCGAGAGGTCGGGTGAGCGCAGCTGGCGCGTGCCTATAGGCACTGTTTCATGTTGTTGGACGGGCAAGTATGGTCCACGAGGTGGTGGCGGTGAAATGGATCCGTTTCCCAACTTGATTGCGCTTCACTGGTTCTCGTATGCCGAGCAGAAGTTTTACTCAACGTTGATCAGGGTTCCTGACGATCTGGAAGCCAGAATGAGTGTGCCCGCCCTTACCACGACTCCTAGTGGCAAAGAACGTTATATGCCCCGCCATAGCCTGGTACTTGGCCTGGCCCCCGGCGGCCAGGTCGTAATGTGGATGATGAGCCAGCGAAGTAACGCGGTGGAGGTGATGCGAGTATCTGCTACTGAGGTTGAGGGCGACCCCGCCGATTTTGCCAGTGCCACAGCGTCTTATCTGGAGGAGCATGGCGATTACCTGGAAGAGCACGGCTTGCAGCTCGACAAGTGGTAGCCGCACCGATCAATCTGCGGGTGCCTTTTTTTGAGCGCACCCACAGATTGCAGGTTTGTGCATCCTAGCTTCTCAGTTCCCGTGCGGCCGCTACCATGGTTTCCAGTGCCGGCGTCACTTCTTCCCATTTCCGCGTTTTCAGGCCGCAGTCCGGGTTAATCCACAGCCGTTCTGCGGGGATACGTTCAGCCGCCAGAGTCATCAGGTTGATGATGTGTTCCTTGTCAGGAATGTTGGGCGAATGGATGTCGTATACGCCCGGACCAATGTCGTTGGGGTATTCAAAGCTCCGGAACGCATCCAGCAGTTCCATGTCTGACCGAGAGGTCTCGATGGTGATGACATCGGCATCCATACGGGCAATGGCTTCGATGATGTCGTTGAATTCCGAGTAGCACATATGGGTATGGATCTGGGTGCTGTCATCTACGCCGTTGGCGGCGATGCGGAAGCTGTTGATTGCCCACTCCAGATACGTTGCCCAGTCCGACTTTCTCAGCGGCAGACCTTCGCGCAGAGCGGCTTCGTCGATCTGGATGATGTTCACGCCGGCTTGTTCCAGATCCTGAACCTCCTCGCGAATTGCCAGGGCCAGTTGCAGGCAGGAATCCTTGCGAGGCTGATCATCCCGCACGAAAGACCAGTTCAGAATCGTCACCGGGCCGGTCAGCATCCCTTTCACTGGTTTGTCCGTCAGCGACTGGGCATAGCGGATCCATTCCACGGTCATGGCCTGGGGTCGGCGGATATCGCCAAACAGAATCGGAGGTTTCACGCAGCGCGAACCGTAAGACTGAACCCAGCCGAAGCGCGTGAAGGCATAGCCGTCCAGTTGCTCGCCAAAGTATTCCACCATGTCATTACGTTCGGGTTCGCCGTGTACCAGGACATCCAGTCCGAGCTTTTCCTGCTCTTCCACGCAACGAACGATTTCTGCTCGCATTTGTTCGATGTAAGCCTTTTCGCTCAGCTCGCCCTTACGGAATTGCAGTCGCGCCTGTCGAATCTCGCGGGTTTGCGGGAAAGATCCGATGGTCGTGGTCGGGAAGGCGGGCAGGTTTAGTCTCTCCCGCTGGCGGACGATCCGCTGAGGGTAGGGACTCTGGCGATTGCCAAGCTCAGACGTGGCGGCGGCAACGGCCTTTCGAACCTCCGGATTGGTCACGCGATGGGAGCTGCGGCGGCTATCGATGGCCAATTGATTGTCTGCCAGCTCGGCGCGCACGCTGCTGCGGCCCTCGTTCAGTGCTCTGGCGAGAATCTTCAGTTCGTCGAGTTTCTGAACCGCAAACGCCAGCCAGTTGCGAATGTCGCGATCTAGTTCCTGTTCCCGGGAGAGATCGACAGGGACATGCAGAAGCGAGCAGGTTGGTGCCAGCCACAAACGTTGCCCCAGTTTTTCGTTCAGGGGTTCCAACCAGCCCAGAGTGCTGTTCAGATCCGATTTCCAGATGTTGCGACCGTTGACCACCCCGAGAGAAAGCACCTTGTGGCTCGGCAGCCAGTCTGCCACGCGACTGACCTCGGCCGGCGCGCTGATGGCATCAACGTGCAGGCCTGCAACGGGCAATTCGCACGCCAGTTGAAGATTGTCCCTGAGCTCGCCGAAATAGGTGGCCAATAGCAGTTTCGGGCGGTTCGTTTTGAGCTGGTGGTAAGCCAGATTAAAGGCATAACGCCAGTTGGCGTCCAGGTCCGTGACCAGGGCAGGTTCGTCAATCTGAACCCATTCCGCGCCGGCATCCGCCAGGGCTTCCAGGAGTTGGGAGTACACCGGTAGCAGGCGCTCCAGCAAATCCAGAGGATTGCTTCCATCCGAGGTTTTTCCCAGCCAGAGATAGGTCACCGGGCCAATAATCACGGGTTTTGCGTTGAGTCCCTGCTTCCGTGCTTCGGACAGTTGTGTTAACAGTCGTTCCGGATTGAGTTCAAAGTGAGTGTCAGCTGTCAGCTCCGGCACAATATAGTGGTAGTTGGTGTCAAACCACTTGGTCATCTCGCCAGCGGCAGTGGCGCAGCAGGGGCTATCATTGGCACCCCGGCCACGTGCGGCACGGAAGTAAGCGTCCAGCTCCGAGCCTTCTTTGCTGGCGGCCCGGATGGGGAGGTTTCCCAGAGTGACGGACATATCCAGCACCTGGTCATAAAGGGAAAAATCGCCTACCGGCACGTAATCGAGCCCGGCCTGTTGCTGCCAGTGACGCCGGCGCAGATCGGCTGCCGTGATGGCCAGTTCCTGTTCGGTTTGCCGGCCGCCCCAATAGTCTTCCAGCGCGAATTTCAGCTCACGCTGGCCACCGATACGGGGGAAGCCGAGGTTATGTGTGGTTGCCATGATTGAGTCCTTGAATCCTGTGTGTTGAGTCAGGTCTCAAGGTTAGGTGGGCTTTTGCATGAATAAAAATGGTATTATTTCACTAAATCATGAAAAACGTTCACGGAAAGGTTATGGTCGAGCGGCATCATCTGGAAATCTTGCGAGCGGTGGAGCGCCAGGGTTCACTGACGGCTGCGGCGGAACAGCTACACCTCACCCAGTCGGCGTTGTCCCACGCTATTCGTAAACTGGAGCAACAACTGGGCACTTCGGTCTGGCTCCGAGAGGGGCGTCAGTTGCGTTTGACTCAGGCTGGTCATCAACTGCTGGCATTGGCCAATCGTTTGCTGCCGCAGTTTGAACACGCTGAGATGCAGATTCACCAGATTGCCCAAGGGCAGCGCGGCAGCTTGCGAGTTGGCATGGAGTGTCACCCCTGCTATCAATGGCTTCTGAAAGTAGTAGGCCCTTACTTGCAGCAGTGGCCGGATGTCGATGTGGATGTGAAACAGGAGTTCCAGTTCGGCGGCATGGGCGCGTTGTTTGGTCATGATATCGACTTGCTGGTTACCCCGGACCCGTTGCATAAGCCCGGTGTACGTTTTGAGCCCGTGTTCGATTATGAACAGGTGTTGGTGGTGTCGGAAGATCATTCGCTTGCCGATGAAAAATGGGTAGAGCCGCATCAACTCGAAAAAGAAACGCTGATTACTTATCCGGTGGCAGTAGAGCGTCTGGACATCTTCACGCGGTTTTTTCTGCCGGCGCATACCGCACCGGCACGCCATAAGACCATTGAGACCACCGATATCATGTTGCAGATGGTTGCTGCAGGGCGAGGGGTGAGTGCTTTACCACGCTGGCTGGTGGATGACTATGCCCGGAACATGCCCATCAGAGCCCTGAAACTCGGTCAACAAGGTATGCCCAAACAGATTTTTCTGGGTTTCCGGGAGCGTGACGAGGCGGTGGATTATCTGAACGCGTTCGTGAAGCTGGCCCGCAGCATTCGCTGGAACTAGTCTCTTCGGTTAAACTGCGCGGAAAATTATCACAGGACACACAAATCATGAGTGAAATCCCTTCTGATCTGAAGTACATCGAAACTCACCAGTGGGTGCGCGTGGACGCTGACGGCACCGCCACCGTGGGCATCACCGATTTTGCCCAGGAGCAGCTGGGAGACGTGGTCTACATCGGTGTGCCGGAAATGGGCGCAACGGTAAACGGCGGCGAAGAAGCCGGCGTGGCAGAATCCGTGAAATCCGCCTCAGACGTTTTCAGCCCGGTAACCGGCGAGGTCATCGAGATCAATGAAAAGCTGGAAGACGAGCCGGAAATCGTGAACGAAGACCCCTACGGCGATGGCTGGATGTTCAAGGTAAAGCTGGCCGACGAAGGCGAGCTGGAGGGCCTCATGGATGCGGCTGCCTACGCTGAACACGTGGCCGCTGAGGAATAATTATTGATGGAATTCCCCGTTCTCTATCTGCGCAAAGGCGCAGAACGTCGTCTCCGGGCCGGTCATTTGTGGGTGTACAGCAACGAGGTGGATACCCGCCGCAGCCCGCTGACGGAGTTTCAGCCCGGCGCGCAGGTGCAGGTTCGGGCATCGAACGACAAACCGATGGGGGTGGCGTTTGTGAATCCCCATGCCCTGATCTGCGGTCGTTTGATCAGTCGTGATGCTGCTCACGGCATGACGCCCAAGCGGCTGACTGATCGCATGGAGGCGGCCCTGAGTCTGAGGGAGCGATTGTTTGATAAACCCTTCTATCGCTGGGTATTCGGCGACAGCGATGGTCTTTCTGGCCTGGTAGTAGACCGGTTCGATGATGTCGTCGTAGTGCAGATCTCCACCGCCGGCATGGAGCAGATGAAGGAGGCTATTGTCCGTGCCGTCCAGCGCCTGGCTCATGCCCGCATCATCGTGCTGAAGAACGATGGCAAAATGCGCAAAGTAGAAGGGCTGGATACTTACGTGGAGTTTGCCCACGGTCCGGAAGCCGACACCGTACTGGTGGAAGAGAACGGCGCCCGCTTTGAAGTGCCCCTGGCGGGCGGCCAGAAAACCGGTTGGTTCTATGACCACCGCATGAATCGCCAGCGCCTGCAGGCCTACGCGCCCGGCAAAAAAGTTCTCGATGTGTTCAGTTACGTGGGCGGTTGGGGCATTCAGGCCGCTTGCGCCGGCGCATCCCAGGTGACCTGCGTGGACGCATCGTCAGCCGCCGTAGATGCGGTACACCACAACGCCAAACTGAATGGGCTGGAAAACGTGGATACCATTGAAGGTGATGCCTTTGATGCCCTGAAAGCCCTGGCGGACGAAAAGGAAAAATTCGACATCGTGGTGCTGGACCCTCCTGCCTTGATCCCGCGCCGCCGGGACCAGAAAGCTGGTGAGCAAGCCTATGCCCGGTTGAATCAATTGGGGCTCCGGCTGCTGGAACGCGACGGACTATTGGTGTCGGCCTCCTGTTCCATGCATCTTTCCCAGGAAAAGCTGATCGATATTATTCGTAGCAGCGGACGCAAGATCGACCGGTTTGTGCAGTTGCTGGAACAGGGTCACCAGGCGCCGGATCATCCGATCGTACCGGGGATTCCGGAGACGGACTATATCAAGTCCTGCTTTGTGCGTTCCCTGACTGGGTTTTTGTGATCTGCGGGCGTTACGCCCGCAGCGAAATCACCGCCCAGCCATTCTCAATTGCCGTTTTCTCCAGGGTAGGGTCCGGGTCCACCGCCACAGGATTGTCCACCTTCCGCAACAGCGGCAAATCATTGTGGGAATCGCTGTAGAACCAGGCGCCCTCAAGGCTCTCGCCGTGGGCAGCCAGCCAGTCATTCAGCCGCTTTACCTTGCCCTCCTGAAAACTCGGTGTGCCCGCCACTTCACCCGTGAATTTCCCGTTCACCAGCTCTGGCTCAGTGGCAATCAAATGATCCACTCCCAGCATTTCGGCAATAGGTTCGGTAATAAAACGGCTGGTTGCCGTAATGATCATCAGCGTGTGGCCCCGCTCGCGATGATCCGCGAGTAACTTCACCGCCTTGTCCAGCATCATCGGCTGCACCTTCTTGGCCATGAAAGCAGCCCGCCAGCCTTCAAGCTCTTCCAGATTGTGGCGGGTGAGGGGGGCCAGTACAAAGCGCTGGTAATGGAAAACATCCAGCTCTCCATTCAGATATTCCTGATAGAAGCGGTCGTTGGCCCGCTTGTACTCCTCCGCATCCACCATGCCCTCTTCCACCAGGAATTCGCCCCATGCATGGTCGCTGTCCCCGGCCAGCAAAGTGTTATCCAGATCAAAAATCGCGAGCGTCAAGCCTTCTCCTCCCATCCGTACAGGCATCATGGCAAAGGCGACAGTCTACCACGGCATGGCAGTAACGTGCCGCCAACAGCTCCGTTTGCCGAAGCCTTGGGTTTCTGTAAGAATGAGAGCAACTTGGACAATTTTCGCCGGTTAAAAAATAACCGGCAGCCGACTACTACGAGGACTGTGCCGTGATCGACTCAGACGGTTTCAGACCCAACGTCGGAATCATTCTGGCCAACCACAGGGGAGAAGTTCTCTGGGCAAGGCGAATAGGGCAGGACTCCTGGCAGTTTCCTCAGGGCGGTATCAAGCACAACGAAACCCCCGAGGATGCACTCTACCGGGAGCTTGGAGAGGAAATCGGCCTGTGTGCCAGCGATGTGGAAATCATCAGCTGCACCCGGGGCTGGCTGCGTTACCGGCTTCCGAGGAGGATGGTACGCCATAACTCGCACCCCGTATGCGTGGGGCAAAAACAGAAATGGTTCCTGCTGAGGATGTTATCGCCAGATGCGCATGTACGCGTGGATGGCACGGATTCACCGGAATTCGACGGCTGGCAGTGGGTGAGCTACTGGTATCCGTTGGGGCAGGTGGTTTCATTTAAACGAGAAGTATACAGACGCGCGTTGAGGGAGCTGGCCCCAAGACTGTTTCATAACATGGAGCAGTGGCACCGGGCCGAGAACCCACGGCGTATGAAGGAACATCAGAAATGACGGACTGACTCCATGCTGAGCATCCTGCGAAGTCTAGTACAAGAGGTAAACAGCGCCCGCGATCTCCAGGAGGCGTTGGAAATCATTGTATCGCGGGTGCAAAAGGCCATGGGCACAGAGGTCTGCTCGGTTTATCTGCTGGATCCCGCCTCCAATCGCTATATCCTGATGGCTACCGAAGGCCTGTACAAAGACTCCGTGGGTCAGGTCAGCCTGGCCTACTCCGAGGGTCTGGTGGGGCTTGTCGGTTCCCGTGAGGAACCCATCAATCTTGAAGATGCGCCATCCCACCCGCGCTACCGTTATTTTCCGGAGACCGGTGAGGAACGCTTTCGCTCGTTTCTGGGGGTGCCGATCATTCACCATCGCCGGGTACTGGGCGTGCTGGTGGTTCAGCAGCGGGAGAGTTCCCGTTGCTTCGATGAAGGTGAAGAAGCTTTTCTGGTCACCGTGTCTGCCCAGTTGGCGGGTGTGATTGCCCACAGTGAGGCCACAGGTGCCATCAGTGGATTGTCGCTGACGGGTGAGGAAGCCCGCGATGTCAGTTTCAGCGGCGTTCCCGGAGCGCCGGGTGTCGCCATTGGAACGGGCGTGGTGGTTTATCCTGCCGCCGATCTGGATGTGGTTCCGGAAAAGCCGACCGAAGACATCGATCAGGAGCTGGAACTCTTTCGTTCAGCTGTTTCGGCGGTGCGGGAAGATATCGAGCGCGTTGCCAACCGCCTTGCGTCCCAGCTCCGGCCGGAAGAGCAGGCGTTGTTCGATGTCTATCTGCGGATGCTGGGAGATGAGGCGCTACCGGGTGAGGTGGCGAATCGAATCCGGGAAGGCGTCTGGGCTCAGGGCGCCCTGAAACAGGTGGTTCAGCAGTATGTTCGTCATTTCGAGATGATGGACGACCTGTACCTGCAAGAACGTGCAGTCGACATCCGTGATCTGGGCCGCCGACTACTCTCACACCTGCAGGAAGGTGAGCAGAAGCATCTGGAGTATCCCGAGCGTACCGTGCTGGTGAGTGAAGAGCTGACGCCGGCCATGCTTGGTGAAGTGCCCAAAGGGCAATTGGTTGGGCTGGTCTCGGTAAAGGGGTCGAGCAACTCCCACGTTGCCATCCTGGCCAGGGCAATGGGTGTGCCCACGGTGATGGGTCTGGTAGACATCCCGGTTAACCAGCTCGATAGCCGGGAACTGGTGGTAGATGGTTTCGAAGGGCAGATTTTCGCGTCTCCCTCAGCGGATCTCAGGGCCTTTTTCCAGGCCATCTGCGACGAAGAGGACGAACTGGTTCGGGGCCTTGAAGCGCTTCGTGACAAGCCCTGTGAGACCACTGACGGTCATCGGGTCTCGCTGCTGGTGAATACCGGTTTGATGACCGACGTGGTGCGCTCCCTTTCCCATGGTGCCGAGGGCATCGGCCTGTACCGCACCGAAGTGCCGTTCATGATCAAGGATCGCTTCCCGTCAGAGCAGGAGCAGCGGGAATACTACCGGGAACAGCTGGAGGCCTTTGCTCCCAATCCGGTGACCATGCGAACCCTCGATATTGGCGGTGACAAGGCACTGACCTATTTTCCCATACAGGAAGAAAACCCGTTCCTTGGCTGGCGCGGTATCCGGGTAACGCTGGACCATCCTGAGATCTTCCTGGTACAGGTGCGGGCCATGCTTAAGGCCAGTGAGGGTCTGAACAACCTGCAGATCATGTTGCCGATGATCAGCAATATTTCTGAGGTGGAGGAGTCCCTGCACCTGATCTATCGGGTCTATCACGAAGTTCGTGAAGAAGGGTACGACATCCATATGCCCAAGGTGGGTGTGATGGTGGAAATCCCGGCCGCGGTTTACCAGATTCGTGAGCTGGCGGAGCGGGTGGATTTCCTGTCAGTGGGCTCCAACGATCTGACTCAATACCTGTTGGCGGTAGATCGCAATAACCCGAGGGTGGCGCAGCTGTATCACTCCTATCATCCGGCGGTGCTGCAGGCGCTGGTGCGGGTGGCTCAGGATGCCCATTCGGTGGGCAAGCCAGTGGGTATCTGTGGCGAACTGGCGGGTGATCCGGGCGGCGCGCTGTTACTGATGGCCATGGGCTATGATTCCCTGTCGATGAACGCAGCGAGTCTGCCGAAAGTGAAATCCGTGATCCGCAGCGTGGGGCGGGAATGGGCCATTCAACTGTTGGAGGATGTGCTGTTGCTGGATTCGCCCCATGTCATCAAGAGCTGTGTTGATCTGGCGTTACGCAATGCTGGTTTTGGTCGCTACTTGCGTCCAGCCCGTACCTCGTCGGCAGCACTGGCAGAACAGGCCGTTTCCTGAGCAGTGTGAGGGTTATAGTGTGCGCACTCTAAATTCCCTTGTTAGGTTGTTGGATAACTGAAATCCTGCAGCAGTATCCGATAAGGACAGTCAATGAAGACAGCGACCGAGCTCAAGCCAGCACCGAGAATTGGCCTCGCCCTTGGCGGCGGTGGGCCTCTGGGTGGTATTTACGAGATCGGTGCCCTGCGGGCTCTGGACGAAGCCCTGGATGGTCTGGATTTCAATAATATCGATGTCTATGTCGGCGTAAATGCCGGCTCTTTTGTGGCTGCCAATCTGGCAAACCAGATGACCACAGCCCAGCTTTGCCGCATCTTTGTAAGGAACGAAGCTGAGGTTCACCCGTTTCACCCTGAGGTTTTCTATCGTCCGGCTTTGCGTGAGATCGGGCGCCGGCTGCTCGCCGTTCCGGGCTTGCTTTCAACGGCGGTCAGCCGGTTTGTGAACAACCCTTACGACCAGAGCCTGCTGGAAGCCATGACCATTCTGGCCCAGGCGGCACCGGCCGGACTTTTCGATAACGAGGGGTTGCACGAGTACCTGAAGCGCGCCTTCACCATGCTTGGCCGCACGAATGATTTTCGTCAGCTCAAGCGCAGTCTGTATGTGGTTGCTGCAGACGTGGAGAGCACGGAAGCGGTCTGCTTTGGTGCGCCCGGGTACGATCATGTCCCCATATCCCGGGCGGTTCAAGCCAGTACTTCATCTCCGGGGCTGTACGTGCCGGTCGAGATTGATGGTCGTTTTTACGTGGACGGTACGCTGCGAAAGGGGTTGCATGCCTCGGTCGCTTTTGAAGATGGCGCGGATCTGGTGTTGGCGGTCAATCCCCAGGTGCCCATCGATGCCAGTGCTGCGGTGCGCGCGGGGACCATGAAGCCGGGAGAGCTCACCCGTTCCGGAATGCCGAATCTGTTGTCCCAGATGTTCCGGACCATGGTTTATTCCCGTATGCAGTCGGGTATTGCTCAATATACCCGTGATTATCCGGATAAGGACATACTGCTGTTTGAACCTACCCGGGATGATGCCAAGCTGTTTTTCTCAAATGTGTTCAGCTTCCAGAGTCGCCGGATGGTGTGTGAGCACGCCTATCAGATGACCCGCCGAGATCTGCTCCGGCGGGCAGATGAACTGGAGCCCAAACTGCGCAAGTACGGCATTACGCTGCGCCGGGATCGTCTTGAGGATGAGCAGAGAACCATCAGTACCAGCCTGTATGGTGAAATGCTGCCCCTGTATGTGGCCAAAGGTCGCAAGAAGCAGGGCGAGAGGAACCGGATTGCGAGCGGCTTCAGTACCGTCACGCACCTGTTCTCAAAGGCAGAATAAGTACTGATGTTGCCGATACGGGCATGAAAAAGCCGGAGAGGTCATCCCCTCCGGCTTTTTTGTTGGCATTTCAGGAAACCGCGAATCAGAGAATGTAGCGGCTCAGGTCTTCGTCTTCAGACAGCTCGCCGAGCTTCTCGTCAACGTAGTCCGCGGTCACCTCAAAGGTATCGGTGACCTGGTCGCCAGCGTCGTAGGACAGACTTTCCAGCAAGCGCTCAAGCACGGTATGCAGGCGGCGCGCACCGATATTCTCGGTGGTTTCGTTCACCTTGTAAGCCACTTCCGCAATGCGGGCGATGGCATCGTCGGCGAAGGTCAGTTTCACACCTTCGGTGCCCATCAGCGCTTCATACTGCTGCACCAGCGAGGCATCCGGTTCGGTCAGAATGCGCTTGAAGTCGTCCGGCGTCAGCGCCTGCAGCTCCACGCGAATCGGCAGGCGGCCCTGCAGTTCCGGAATCAGGTCAGAAGGCTTGGACAGGTGGAAGGCGCCAGAGGCAATGAACAGAATGTGGTCGGTCCGAATGGAACCGTATTTGGTGCTTACGGTGCTGCCTTCAATCAGAGGCAACAGGTCGCGCTGAACGCCTTCCCGGGACACATCCGAGGAGGTGTTTTCCGAGCGTTTGGCAACCTTGTCGATCTCATCGATAAAGACAATCCCGTTCTGCTCAACCGCCTGAATGGCCTTCTGCTTGATCTCTTCCTCATTCACCAGCTTGGCGGCTTCTTCGTCCTTCACCCGCTTCATGGCATCCGCCACTTTCATCTTGCGGGTTTTGCGCTTGTCCGAAGACAGGTTGGAGAACATGCTCTGCAACTGGGAGGTCATCTCTTCCATACCCGGAGGTGCCATGATCTCCACGCCGGCTCCACTGCTGCGCAAATCGATCTCGATTTCCTTGTCGTCCAGCTCGCCTTCCCTCAATTTCTTGCGGAACAGCTGTCGGGTCGAGGAGTCCGCATTGGTGCGCTGGCTGTCTTCGTTAAAATCCCTGGGGGGCGGCAGCAGGGCATCCAGAATGCGGTCTTCGGCGGCATCCAGTGCACGGTGTTCATGCCGCTTCATTTCCTGTTCGCGCAGCATTTTAACCGCCATGTCGGCCAGGTCGCGGATGATGGACTCAACATCCCGGCCTACATAGCCCACTTCGGTGAATTTGGTGGCTTCCACTTTCAGGAAGGGGGCATCCGCCAGTTTGGCCAGCCGGCGGGCAATTTCGGTTTTGCCGACGCCGGTGGGGCCGATCATCAGGATGTTTTTCGGGGTAATTTCATCCCGCAGGCTGCTGTCCAGTTGCATGCGGCGCCAGCGGTTACGCAGGGCAATGGCGACGGCGCGTTTGGCTTCTTCCTGGCCCACGATGTGTTTGTTCAGTTCGTGGACAATCTCTCGGGGAGTCATTGCAGACATGGTCGCTCCGGTCGTCAGTCTTTAATGGGCAGCACTTCCAGAGTGCGGTTCTGATTGGTGTAAATGCAGATGTCGCCGGCAATTTCGAGCGCCTTCTCGGCGATTTCGTGGGCGCTGAGCTCGGTGTTTTCCAGCAGCGCCCGGGCGGCGGCCTGGGCAAACGGCCCGCCGGAACCGATAGCGATCAGCCCCTGCTCCGGCTCGATCACGTCGCCGTTGCCGGTAATGATCAGAGAAGCGGTTTTGTCCGCAACGGCCAGCAGGGCTTCCAGTTTGCGCAGGGCGCGGTCTGTGCGCCAGTCTTTGGCCAGTTCTACAGCGGCACGGGTGAGGTTGCCCTGGTGCTTTTCCAGCTGGGCTTCGAATCGCTCGAACAAGGTGAAGGCATCGGCGGTGCCACCGGCAAAACCAGCGATTACCTGGCCGTTGTACAGGCGGCGTACCTTTCGGGCATTGCCTTTCATAACGGTGTTGCCGAGGGATACCTGGCCATCACCGCCCATGGCGACTTCATTCTCCCGGCGTACGGAAACTATCGTGGTCATTGGCGCTCCAGTTGCCTGTTTGAATTTGTATTTTGGCTTTATGGAGGCGCTGGGCGGGATTTCAAGAGCAGGGGAGGTGGCTGAACAAAGTTCAGCCTTCTTTCGGGATCTTCCGCACCAGAGGCTGGATATTGATAGTAACCAGCTTGTCGACCGCCGAGTTCATCTGGCTGCGTGAGTTGAATGGTCCCACATTTACGCGGTACCAAACACTTCCGTTGTCGAGATCAATACGCTGTACATGAGCTCTGAGTCCCTGGAAGGCGATCTGTGCGCGCTGTCGCTCGGCGTCTTCCTTACTCCTGAACGAGCCAGACTGTACGACATAATCGAACTCCTGCATGGCCGGGCCCGGGGTATATTCTTCCACTTTGGGCGGAACGACCTCGGATTCCGGCAGCATTTCATAGAACCGGAAGTTCTGCTCTTTCGGCCGGCCATCCTGTTTAGCCGTGGTGTTGGCGGGTTGCTTGGGCGCTACCGGGGTCTGCTCCTGAATCGGGGTTTGCCTGGCAGTTTCCGGCCCGCCGGGCAAGGTGTTCAGGTAGACGATAAAGCCGATGAAGCCACCCACGGCGGCCAGAGACAGGATGGTTTTCATAGACAACGCGCCATGCTGTGAGTGTGATGGTGCACTCTTTTGGGGTTTGGACGGCTTGCGGGGCCTGGCCGCAGGCTTGCTGGCGGCGGCCCCTTTGCCCGCAGGGCGATCTTTCCTGGCGTAATCTCTGGCCATGGCCTGATTACATCTCCTCTGGTGCGCTTACGCCGAGCAGGTCCAGGCCGTTGGCAATCACCTGGCGCACGGCCAGGTACAGGCTGACTCTTGCGTCCCGCAGGGCGGTATCTTCAATCAGCACCTTGTGGGCGTTGTAGTAAGTATGGAACTGGCCCGCCAGCTCACGCAGGTAATGGGTGAGGTGATGCGGCTCGCGCTGGGCGGCAGAGTTGGCAATCAGTTCCGGATACTTCGCCAACTGGTTGGCCAGCTCTTTTTCTTCATCCAGAGTCAGCAGGCTCAGGTCGCCGACGCATTCGTTCATGCCACGCTGTACGCCCTCGGCGGCCAGCTTGCGCAGCACGCTGCAAATCCGGGCATGGGCATATTGGATGTAATACACCGGGTTTTCATTGGTCTGGGAGCGCGCCAGGTCGATATCGAAAGTCAACTGGGAATCCACGCGACGTGCCGCCAGGAAGAAGCGGGTGGCATCCCGGCCCACTTCGTCGATCAGATCCCGCACGGTAACGTAGCTGCCTGCGCGCTTGGAGATTTTTACTTCCTGGCCAGAGCGGGTCACCATCACCATCTGGTGCAGAACGTAATCCGGCCATCCCTGGGGGATATCTGCCTTCAGGGCCTGCAGTCCCGCGCGAACACGGGTTACGGTGGAGTGGTGGTCAGCGCCCTGCTCGTTAATTACGGTGGTAAAACCGCGCTGCCACTTGTCCAGGTGGTAGGCGACATCGGGCAGGAAGTAGGTGTAGCCGCCGTCTTTCTTGCGCATTACCCGGTCTTTGTCGTCGCCGAACTCGGTGGTTTTCAGCCACATGGCGCCATCCTGCTCATAGGTGTAACCGTTGGCCTTGAGGCGCTCAACGGTGGCTTCCACCTTGCCATCCTCGTACAGAGAGGATTCCAGGAAATACACATCGAACTGAACCCCGAAGGCTTTCAGGTCCAGGTCCTGTTCACGGCGCAGGTAGGCGACGGCGAATTCCCGGATGGCATCCCGGTCTTCCGGATCTGCTTTTGCGGTTACCTCGCGGTCATCGGCCACCACGGTTTCGCCAGCAAGGTAGGCGTTTGCCACATCGACGATGTAATCGCCCCGGTAGCCATCTTCCGGCCAGCTTTCATCTTCCGGCGTCAGGCCCTTAACGCGGGACTGCACCGAAAGGGCCAGATTGTTGATCTGCGCTCCGGCGTCGTTGTAGTAAAACTCCCGGGTAACGTTGTAACCGTTGGCTTCCAGCAAGCGGCACAGGCAATCGCCAATGGCGGCGCCCCGTCCGTGACCCACGTGCAGAGGGCCAGTGGGGTTGGCAGACACAAACTCCACCTGAACCTTTTCGCCGTTACCAGAGTTGTTGCGGCCGAACTGCTGTGCTTCGTCCAGGATAGTGTTCACAATGCCGAAGGCGCTGGCGGTGCTCATGAAAAAATTGATAAACCCCGGCCCGGCAATCTCCACTTTTTCCACGGCGGAGTTCTCAGGCAATGCAGCCACCAGGGCTTCGGCCAGCTTGCGAGGTGGGCAGCCGGCGGCTTTGGAGGCCACCAGGGCAATATTACAGGCATAGTCCCCGTGGGACTTGTCTTTGGTGTTGCCCACCTGAGGAGTGAAGCTCTGGTCTGCCGGCAGTGTGCCGTCAGACTGCAGGGTCGCCAGTGCAGACTGGAGAAGCTCGGATACGGTCTCTTTCATGCTGTCGAATGACTCGGTTTGCAGAAGAATGGGTGTCAGGGCAGGGCGCCCGTTAAAAACAGAAGGGGCGTATTATCGCGGAAAGTTGGTGTGTAAGCAAAAAGACTCAGGAAAACACGCTTGGCCAGTGACGGCGATGACAGGCGGTGAGGTTTAGCGGGGGTTTTAAAAGAAAATGGGCCTTTCCAGGCCCATTTTGTATCAGACAATATTAGTTACAAGCGGTTGGGTTATAGGGGCTCTCTGTGCCACCCGGCGGGCGTACGTCCTCATTGGTAAGGTCTGCGGACAAGCACGGGAGTATAAATTCCCTGGAGTTAGAGCTTGTGAAACCCTCAACATTGGAGGTCGCGGTCAGACGAACCCTTACCCAGCTACACTCGCCTTTTGGATAGCGAATATCGAATTCAACAGAGCCGCTGGCGTCTGTGGATACCGAGGTAGGCGCTGATGCCGGGTTGGCGATTTCAGTACCGTTTACCGGGTCCGCATGATTGGTCTGGCAGCTTTGACTTACGTTGGTAACCCAGAGGTCTCCGTTGTAGCTGTAAGTGCCCTTGTAGAATTCCAGCGGCAAAACGCTCAGTTGGACTGGCTGGTTGGTGCTGGCGTTACCATTTGCATCGGTAACCAGCACGCTCCATGGCATGTCATACACGGTTTCATTGGGTGCTGCGATGGTGTTGCCGGTGCCAAGGATGAGAGTGAGTGCTCGCCCGGCAACGGTCAAAGAAATAGAGGCCTCGTCGGTTGAGCTGTCCTGACGGGTGATGCGAGCGGTTACCTGCACGCCGTCTTTATCGCTGATACTGCTGGTGGACCGGTAGGTCGAGATCGCCCGGCCCTGGCTGTCGGTGTTGACGGTGCCTGGTGACAGGGTGCCGCCGGTGGGATCTACCAGCGTGAATTCCACGGTCGCGTTTTTAACCAGGTTACCGTTTACATCGCGAACGGTGGTAATGATGCTCGCCTCGTCGTTGGTTGATACCTGGGTCTTCGAGGCACGGATGTTCACTTCGTGGGGCGCTGAAGAGACAAACTCAATGGTGGTGTTTGCCTGAATCTGGCTGCCACCGGCGGCATCAGCGCTTGCAGTGACTTCAGCAATACCCACGTCGGAAGAGGAAATGCTGACTTGAGCGGTTCCCTGAGCGTTGGTTGTCACGGAGCTGTTGGAGAGTGTCCCACGGGTTGTGGAGAAGCGTACCGTCTGGCCGACCACGGGGGCTCCGTTCTGAGTCCAGGTGACGGACAATGCTTGTGGAGTGTCGATTTCAACTTCATTGTCAGCCAGAGTGCCGAAAGCAAAGCTGTCCGCAGAAACGTTGATGTTGATCTGTGCCGAAACCCTTGACTCGCCTTCATAGGCGGATACGACAACGGTATCTGAACCGCCGCTCGAAGCAGTCAGTTGGAACTGAACCCGGCCGGAAGCATCGGTTGTCAGTGTTGGGCTTGAGACGGTGTTCTTCTGGCTCGATACTGACACGGCGGTGTTTCCGATGCCTTGGCCTGAAGAGTCAAGCAGCCGGGCCTCGTAGCTGGCATTTGCGCCATTACTGATGGCTGAAGGCCCGGTGAGGCTCATGTTAGTTCCGGTGACGGCGATATTCACGGAGTTTGAAACGCCACCCGTAGATGCGGTCACGGAAATGGTGCGGTTGCGGGCGTCTCCCTGAGTCGAGAGTTCTGCACTCGCTTGACCTGCGTCCGTCGTGGTTTGGTTGGTAACGGTCAGTGACCCGTTATTGGAGGCATTGAAGGCCACTTCAAGACCAGGCGTAAGAATGCCATTCTGATCCCGTACAAGTGCGGTAATCTGAGCCTTGTCCTGTCCGGAAGATCCAATGGAAGGCGTGCTGGTAATAAGCTGGATGGAGCCGACCGTGACGCCCGGAGTGGTTGGTGTCCCGGAGCCGTTATCTCCACCGTTGTTATTGCTACCGCCCGCTAATGGTGTGGAGCCACTGTCGCCTCCACAAGCTATGAGCAAAAGGCTCAGCGACAATGCGGCCGCACGCGCAAGGAATTTCCATGCCATTTTATTTCTCCAGTTTTCATCGACAGCAAAAGCCATAAACCTGCGCATTCCCGCACGAGAACCGCAACCTCAGGTTTTGATCCAAGAGTAGTGGTTATAGTGCTGAAAATCATAGCACAGTCAGTTCAAACTGAATGAGTATGAATGGTGAATTCTGAAAAAGATTGTAACGAATTGCAGAATATGGACTGTGTCACGATTCGGGATGATGATCTTCAGCCAGTCTCCTGAGGGTCAACATCAACAATCCATTTGGTGCTCGCTGGCAGCTTGCATTGGTCCAGGTACTGGCAAATGTGAGTAAGCAGATGGTTGAGTTGGCGCCGGTGGTTACTGCACAGGATCAGCTGCGCCCGGTGTCGGTCGGCTTTGCGTGCAATTACCGCCGGTAGCGGCCCCCAGGTTTCTATGCCGTTCGCGGCCGTCATTGGTTTAATGCTGTCTAACAGTTGCAGGCTTGCCTGCATGGTGTCGGCTTCCGCGCGGAGTATGGCCATGGCGCGGAATGGTGGCAGGGCGCCGGTTTGGCGTTCAGTCAGAAGTTGGTCTGCCAGAGCGGCATAATTACCCTGGCAGAGCGATTTCAGCAGCGGGTGGTCGCTGTGGCAGGTCTGGATAAGCACTTTGCCGGGTTTTTCGCCCCGGCCAGCGCGGCCGCTCACTTGCAAAAGTGTCTGCACCATCTGTTCCGGCGCCCGAAAATCGACACTGAACAGGCCACCATCGGCGTTGACGACGGCAACCAGGGTCACGTTGGGAAAGTCATGGCCCTTGGCGAGCATCTGGGTGCCCACCAGTATGCAGGGCGCACCGCTGTTAACCTGAGCCAGTATATTCTGGATACTCCCTTTGCGCTGGGTGCTGTCCCTGTCTACCCGTACAATGGGGGTGTTCGGAAACTGTTCGGCCAGGGTTTCTTCTGTGCGCTCTGTGCCCTGGCCTACGGGTTTGAAGTTTTCACTCCGGCATTTGGGGCAGCTGTGGCTTGCGGCCATCTGGAAGTCGCAGTGATGGCAACGCATGGCTCTGTCCCGGCGATGGTATGTCAGTCGGGTGTCGCAGCGCGGGCATTCCTCCATGTGGCCACAATCGAAGCACATCATGATGGGGGCGAATCCCCGCCGGTTCACAAATACCAGTGCCTGCTCACCTCGTGCCAGTGTTTCCTTTATAGCGTTCAGGGTGGGGCGCGAGAGGCCGGCTTCCAGAGGGCGGCTGCGGATGTCGAGCAACTCCACTTCCGGAGGTGAGGCATTGCCAGCCCGTTGTTCCAGCCGGATAAGGTGGTATTTGCCTTGCCTGGCGTTGTGCCAGGATTCCAGCGAAGGCGTTGCTGAGCCCAGGATGACGGGGCATTGATTCAGGTGAGCCCGATACACGGCAACGTCCCGCCCCGAGTAGCGAAACCCTTCGCCCTGCTTGTAGGAGTTGTCGTGTTCTTCGTCCACAACAATGGCGCGAAGATTCGTGAACGGCAGCAAGACGGCGGAGCGGGTGCCAATCAGAATAACCGGTTCCCCATGTCGGATTCTCAGCCAGGTAGCCAGGCGTTCGCTGTCGTTCAGGGCCGAGTGCCAGGCCACAATCCGGTGGCCGAAATAACGCCGGAAGCGCTCGAGGGTCTGGGGCGTGAGGTTGATTTCGGGAACCAGTACCAGAGCCTGTTGGTCGTCCTGCAGTTTTTGTGTCAGGTAATGAAGATAGAGCTCGGTCTTGCCGCTCCCGGTGATGCCATAAAGAAGTGTGGCGCTGAAGCGATCTGTAACCTGCGGTAATTCTTTGGCCGCTGCCAGTTGCGCGGGTGAGAGTCTGGGGCCGTCTGCTGTGGCGATGCTCTCGCTGGAAGTCGGATGCTGTGGATCGCTAAGTTCGATGAGGCCTTTATCGCGAAGGCTTTTGATCTGAGGGCGGTTGAAGCCGGCTTTAACCAGTTCGCCGGTCGATATGCCGGGTGCGCGCTGGATGGCTTCCAGCAAGGCTTTCTGTCGATGGGCGTTGGCCGGCAGTGGGGCGATGTTTTGGGTGCCTTGCCAGTGTTCATCCTGTTTCTGCTGTGACGGCCGGCCTCGGCGTAATGTGGGAGGCAGGGCGGTGAACAGGCACTCACCCAAGGGGTGCTGATAGTAGTCGCTGGCCCAGCTAAGGAGTTGGAAGGTGGCTGCGGGTAAGGCGAGCCACGGCTCCAGCACTTCCAGAATGGGCTTGAGGGTAATGCCGTCTGGTGGTGTCACGCCGGTTTCCACCACAAGGCCGGTGAGGGTTTGCCTGCCAAAGGGTACTTTCACGCGTTGCCCGGGTGAGACTGTCACGGTCTCCGGGATTCGGTAATCAAAGAGTCGCCGGAGCGGGCGATTCAGGGCGATGCGAGCGGTTGAGGGCCGTGTCACGGTAACTGCGTATCCTGAAAGCGGGCAAAAGTAGGCTGGTTGCATGGTATCCGGACTGTTCCGGATGGCCAAGATACTTGCCTGTGGTCGGGTTTGTCAGTAAGATTCGCGGTCTGTTTCTGGCCGGGCTTGATTGTGCACGGTCTTTTCAATTGATTCAAACATGCGGTGCCTGGCACCTGGGCAGCAAAGATGCCCCGTGATCAGGTAGCGGCATGACCTAACGAGGTTCGCCATGAAAGAAGGTATTCACCCGAAGTACGAAGACATCACCGCTACCTGTTCCTGCGGTAATGTGATCAAAACCCGTTCCACCATCGGTCACGATCTGCAGCTGGACGTATGCTCCCAGTGCCACCCGTTCTACACCGGCAAGCAGAAGGTTATGGACACCGGTGGTCGTATCGATCGCTTCCAGAAGCGTTTCGGCAGCCGTATCGGTGGCAAGAAAGACTGATCCGCGCCGGGATGTTGAAAAAGCGCCTTTGGGCGCTTTTTTTGTGCGCCAATGAAAAATAAAGTTTGCTATATACGCAAAATGCACTATTGACTGTTCATAAAATATTCGATTTCGGCTTGTCGTTTTGGGTCGGGCGCGCCATAATGGCGCGCTCCGTTGGGCGAGCTCCAGCGGGATTTACCTTTAAACGTGACAAACGGAACAGTGGCAATGTCTCAAGATCTGAAAGAAGCAGCCCTTGAATATCACGCCAAACCGCGGCCGGGTAAGCTGAGTGTTGAAATCACGAAGCCGACCCAGACTTCCCGCGACCTCTCCCTGGCGTACAGCCCCGGGGTTGCCGAACCGGTCCGCGAGATCGCGAAGGACCCCGAGAACGCTTACAAATACACAGCCAAGGGTAACCTGGTTGCCGTGATTTCTGACGGTACCGCTATCCTGGGTCTGGGTAATCTCGGCCCTCTGGCGAGCAAGCCGGTTATGGAAGGCAAGGGCGTACTGTTCAAGCGCTTTGCCGGAATTGACGTCTTCGACATCGAGGTTAATTCCGAAAGCCCGCAAGCGTTTATTGAAACTGTTGAGCGCATCGCCGATACCTTCGGTGGTATCAACCTCGAGGACATCAAAGCACCGGAGTGCTTCGAGATTGAGCGTGCGCTGATTGAAAAGTGTAACGTGCCCATCTTCCACGATGACCAGCACGGTACCGCTATTGTAACTGCGGCCGGCATGATCAATGCTCTTGAGCTGCAGGGCAAGAAAATTGAAGAGGCAAAGGTGGTATGTCTGGGCGCCGGTGCGGCCGCCATTGCCTGCATGAAGTTGCTGATCAGCTGCGGTATGCGCTCTGAGAACATCTTCATGCTCGACCGTAAGGGTGTGATCCACTCTGGTCGTGATGATCTGAACCAGTACAAGGCGATGTTCGCCAACGATACCGACAGGCGTACTCTGGACGACGCCATCGACGGTGCCGACGTGTTCTTGGGTCTGTCCGGCCCGGACCTTCTGACTGCCGAGCAATTGGCGAAAATGGCGCCGAACCCGGTGGTGTTTGCCTGTTCCAACCCGGATCCGGAAATCAGCCCGGAAGTGGCCCTGGCTACCCGTGATGATCTGATCATGGCGACAGGTCGCTCTGACTATCCGAACCAGGTGAACAACGTGCTTGGCTTCCCGTTCATTTTCCGTGGTGCACTGGATGTACGTGCAACCGCTATCAACGAGGAAATGAAGGTTGCCGCGGTTAACGCAATCCGTGAACTGGCCAAAGAGCCGGTGCCGCAGGAAATCTGTGAAGCCTACGGTGTTGATTCGTTCGAATTCGGTAAGGAATACATCATTCCAAAGCCGATGGATGTTCGTCTGCTGGAAGTGGTGCCGGCCGCCGTGGCCCGTGCTGCGGTAGATTCCGGTGTTGCGCGTAATCCGTACCCTGCGCATTACCCGCTGAAGTCTATGGACGACATCATCTGATCGGGATGTAGTCTGGCTTCAAAAAAAACCGGCGGAGATCCCGCCGGTTTTTTTGTGCGTCCTGCTTGGGTGGTGCTGCGACAGATCAGAAGATCTGCCGAGACAGGTCGTCCCCGTTACCGTTGTCGCCGTTCCCTCCGATACTCTCGGCTGGCAGAGGCGAGGGTGCGTCTTCTTCCTTGAATATCTCGAACACGGCTTCTTCGCCGGGCCTGGCTCTTTCTCCGGTTTCCGGATTGATGCGGATATTCACGATGCCGTTGGGCCTGGGCATGGTGGCTGCTGGCTGGTCTGCCAGTGCTACTTTCATATAGTCGACCCATATCGGCAGTGCGGTACTGGCGCCATACTCGCCCCGACCCAGAGGGGAGGGTTGGTCAAATCCGACCCAGACGGTAGTTGCGATATCGTGGTTGAAGCCCGCGAACCAGGTGTCTTTCTGCTCGTTGGTGGTGCCCGTCTTGCCGGCAATGTCGCTGCGATTCAGGGCCAGGGCGCGACGTCCCGTTCCCCGGCGAACCACGTCCTGCATCATCGAGTGCATGATGTAGATTGATCGTTCGTCGGCCAGGCGTTGCATAATCCGTGGTTCGGTTGTGTTCTCCTCGGCTGCGGAGGCTGGCAGTGTCATGCCTTCAATTTCGGGTGGTTGCTCCGAAGTGCTTTGTTCGGCATCGGCGAACTGCGTCTGGGAGGCGTCGCAGTTCTCGTCGCATAATATGGTCTTCGGGGCTTCATAGACCATGGTGCCGTCCCATTCCTCGATTCGTTCAATCAGGTAGGGCTGTACGTCGTAACCGCCATTGGCGATTACCGCAAAGCCTCTTGCCAGCTCCATGGGTGTCAGCAGGCCGCTGCCCAGCGAGAGCGAGAGGTTGGAGGGCATGTTTTCAGTCGGGAGTTTGAGTTGCTTCAGGTAGCTGAGGGCGGTGTTGATGCCCAGGTCTCTCAGCAGGCGGATGGAAACCAGGTTGCGGGAGCGGTAAAGGCCCTCGCGCAATGTGGTTGGTCCGTAGAACTGGCCCGATGAGTTTTGTGGTCGCCATGCGGTTTCAAGTTCGGAGTCTTCGAATACGATCGGAGCGTCGTTGTAGATGGTCGCCGGTGTTCGGCCGTTTTCCAGCGCGGAAAGGTACAGGAACGGCTTGAACGTTGAGCCTGGTTGGCGGCTGGCCTGGGTGGCGCGATTGTACTTGCTCTGGTTGAAGCTGTAGCCTCCCGCCAAAGCTTCAATAGCGCCGGTTTTGGCTTCCAGGGAGATGAGTGCGCCCTCGATTCGGGGGGCTTGCGCCAGGGATACTCGCAGTTCGGTGACGGACTGCGTGGGGGCGCTCTCGCTGCCAGATTCTGCCTCAGAGTCTTTAATCTGTGGCAGTTGGTCAACTTTTACATAGATGACCTCCCCGGGGTTGACTACATCCGAAGGTTTTTCTGGTTCGGGGCCGGTGATGCTCTCGGTTCGGAATCGGCGTGCCCAGGTCATGGTTTCAAAGGGCATGACGCCGGGGCCCAGGCGCCGGGCATGTACTTTTACTTCGTTCTTTTCGTCGTCTATTGATGTCACAACGGCTGGTACCAGCGTTTCAACCCGCGGGTAGTTCTGCATCTTGTCCGACAGTTCGGCCGGGGTCAGGCCTTCAATGTCGAACTGTCCGGTGGGGCCCCGGAAACCGTGCCGGCGGTCATAGGCTTCGAGGCCTGCCCTCAGGGCTTCGGTAGCGGTTTGTTGCTTGTCGCTGTCAACGGTGAGGGTCACGCTGTAGCCATCGGTGTAAGCATTCTCTCCGTAGCGGCGAACCATTTCGGCCCGGGCCATCTCGGCCACATAGTCTGCATCCACTTCGGCGTCACGAGTGTTATAGCTGGCGGTCAGTGGTGCTTTGCTGGCCAGAGACCAGGCGTCTTCGGTGATGTAGCCCAGGTCTTTCATTCTGCCGAGAATCCAGTTACGGCGAATCAGGGCCCGCTCCGGATTTGCCAGGGGGTTGTAGGCAGAGGGCGCTTTGGGGAGGCCGGCCAGCATTGCCATCTGGGCCAGTGACAGTTCTGTCACCGGTTTGTCGTAGTAAACCTGGGCGGCAGCGGCGATTCCATAGGCCCGGTTGCCGAGGTAGATCTTGTTCAGATAGAGCTCAAGAATCCTGTTTTTATCCAGTTCACGTTCAATCTGAAGAGCCAGCAGTATCTCGTTGAACTTTCGTATGAAGGTCCGGTCGCGTGACAAAAAGTAATTTTTTGCAACCTGCATGGTGATGGTGCTGCCGCCAGACTGGATTTCTCCGGTGGTGATCAGTTCCACTGCAGCCCGCGTCAGGCCTTTAATGTCGACTCCGAAGTGCTCGTAAAACCGCGCGTCTTCCGCTGCCAGGAAGGCTTGTAACTGAATTGTAGGGATCTGTTCTATTGTGATCGGTGCCCTTCTCTTTTCACCGAATTCTGCTATTAATCTGTTGTCTTTGCTATACACCCGAAGCGGCGTCTGCAGCCGGACATCCAGCAATTGCTCCACCGGTGGCAGATTGGGCCGAAGATAAAGATACAGGCTTGAGGAAATAATAATGGCGACACTCAGGCCGGTAAGAAAGAACCAGGCAAAAACGCGAGATGTACGCAACAAATGAGACATTTTTTTCTGACAACTGTTGGATATAGGTCTATTATTTGAGAAATTGCTTTAGGAAGGTTCGGTCGCCTCGCCGTCTGCAATGTCTCCCGAAATTCGAGAGATTGCATTGTAGACGGAATAAATAAGAAATTCTCTTACATAAAAAACACATAGAACGCCTCTGAAATGATCGCCTTTACAGGGAGTGGTTCAGGGGTTCCAACGCCGGGTGCATTTAACCAGGTATAGGGTGAGCGCGTGTTCGGATTACCAGGAAAAAAATCCAGTGCCGTCCTTGGAGTGGATGTAAGCTCCAGTTCGGTCAAGCTGCTAGAGCTGTCAAAACATGGCGATCGATACAAGGTCGAGAGCTATGCGGTAGAGCCGTTGCCGGCCAATGCAGTTGTTGAAAAAAACATCACAGACGTCGAAGCGGTTGGGGAAGTGCTCAAACGTGTCGCGTCCAAGTCACGTACCAGTGTGAAGCAGGTGGCTGTTGCTGTTTCCGGCTCGGCGGTGATCACCAAGGTTATCCAGATGGACGGTGGTCTCAACGAGTTTGAAATGGAAGACCAGATTGCGCTGGAAGCCGATCAGTACATTCCTTACCCCCTCGATGAAGTGGCGATCGATTTCGAAGTCCAGGGCCCGTCTGAATCCAACCCGGATCAGGTGGATGTGCTGCTGGCGGCCTGCCGTAAGGAAAACGTCGACATCCGCGAAGATGCCCTGGAAATTGCAGGGCTGACAACCAAGATTGTCGACGTGGAAGCCTATGCTCTGGAGCGGGCTTACAGCCTGATTGAGCCTCAGCTCGACTCTCAGGGAGAAGAGTTGGTGGTTGCCATCGTTGATATTGGCGCGACCATGACAACTCTGAGTGTGCTGGCAGAGGGTAAGACGGTCTATACCCGTGAGCAGATTTTTGGCGGAAAGCAGCTGACGGAAGAAATTCAGCGTCGTTACGGATTGTCGCTCGAAGAAGCGGGTCTGGCCAAGAAGCAGGGTGGTTTGCCAGACGACTACAACGAGGAAGTCCTGACCCCGTTCCGGGAAGCGGTTGTTCAGCAAGTGGCGCGGGCGCTGCAGTTCTTCTTCGGCGCGAGTCAGTACAACGCGGTGGATTACGTGGTGCTTGCCGGAGGAACAGCGTCGATTCAGGGGCTCACGGAAATGGTGGAAGAGAAAACTGGAACGCCAACCCTGGTGGCCAATCCATTTGCCAATATGGCGGTGGGCTCCCGGGTTAACGCCTCTGCGCTAAGCAATGATGCCCCCTCGTTGATGATTGCCTGCGGTCTGGCAATGAGGAGTTTCGACTGATGGCAAAGATTAACCTCAGACCCTGGCGGGAAGAGCTTCGCGCCGAGAAGCAGAAACAGTTTGTTGTGATGATACTGGGCGCCGTGATTATCGCGGGTGGCCTGGCTTTCCTCTGGAAATCGGATATGGACAGCCGGATTGCCTATCAGCAATCCCGTAATGCCTATATTGAGACTGCAACCAAAGAGCTGGACAAGCAGATCAAGGAGATTGAAAACCTCAAGCGTCAGCGCGATGAATTGCTGGCACGCATGCAGGTGATTCAGGATCTTCAGGGTAAGCGACCGGTGATTGTGCGGGTGTTCGATGAATTGGTGAGGACTCTCCCGGACGGGCTTTACTACACTGATCTCAAGAAAGCCGGTGAGCGGCTCGATATCGTGGGTATGGCCGAGTCAAACAGCCGGATTTCGAACCTGATGCGTCAGTTCGAGGATTCGGAATGGTTTGCCAATCCCAATCTGACCAATGTGGCTGCAGCAGACAGCGCCCGGTCCGGATACAGCCAGTTCAATCTCTCTGTCCAGCAGCGGACGCCTGAGCCCGAAGGGGAGGATAACTGATGAGCCTCGCGGACTCTCTGAAAAGTCTTAATGAATTCGATATCAATGACCTGGATATCAACAATGCCGGCATCTGGCCGGCTCCGGTCAAAGCCATTGTGGTGTTGATTGTCTTCGGCCTGATACTGGGTGGCGGTTACTGGTTCTTTGTCAAAGATCAGTATGCCCAGCTCGATCAGGTGGAACGAAAAGAGCAGGAGCTCAAGCAGCGCTACGAGCAGAAGGCCTATCAGGTAGCGAACCTGGATGTGTTCAAGGCCCAGATGGAAGAAATGGAAGAAACCTTTGGAGCCCTGGTACGTCAGTTGCCTAGTGAAACCGAGGTGCCTGGCCTGTTGGAAGATATTACCAATACGGCGTTAGGAAGCGGTTTGGCGTTGCAGGAAGTCAAACTTCAGCCGGAGCAGCAGCGAGACTTCTATTCGGAGCTTCCCATTAATATTCGGGTGTCAGGTTCTTATCATGAGCTGGCTTCCTTCGTAAGCAGCGTGGCGAGCCTGCCGCGTATCGTGACGCTGCACGATCTAACCATCAAACCAATTGGCGGAGACGGAGACCAGCTTGATATGCAGGTGGTTGCACGTACTTACCGCTACCGGGCTGGAGAATGAGCATGACAGGAAAGCATGCGGGAAAGGCCTGGCTGGGTGTGTGTCTGGCGTCTTTGCTGACGGCTTGTTCCCAGGGAAACGGTTTCTCGGATCTCGACAAGTTCATGGCAGATACCCGGGCCAAGCCTCGTGGACACGTGGAGCCTTTGCCGGAGTTTAAAGCCTATGAGGCTTTCAGTTACTCGGCGGCAGACCGTCGCGCACCTTTTGAGCCGCCGGTGGATGTCCAACTTACGATGGTTGATGAGCAACCGGTCAGTGACGTAGAGCCGGACCTGGATCGGCCGCGCGAGGTGCTTGAGAACTTTGATCTGAAGTCGTTGACCATGGTAGGCACGCTTCAAGGGGTTGAGGGCAATCTGTTCGCGTTGGTGCGCGATGATATGGGTGGCATTCACCGTGTTCGCACCGGCAATTATATGGGGCAGAACTATGGCCGTATTGTGGGTGTCAGTGAAACCCGCATTGAACTAATTGAAATCGTTCCGAATGGCCGGGGTGGATGGGTAGAACGCCCGCGCTCCCTGTCTTTGGATGAAGGCTGAGGAGCGGTAACGGTATGAATTCAAGAAACATGCACGAACAAACAGGTTTAGGGTCGAGGCTAGCGATGTTCAAAAAACTCAATGTCTGCGTAGGCGTGATTGCCATCGGGTTATGGAGCGGCCTGGCCAGCGCGGTCACGCTGCAGGACTTGTCGTTTTCGTCGCTGCCAGGGGAGCGGCTGGAAGTCACCATGCAGTTTGATGGCACGCCGCCCGAACCTTCGGGCTATACCATAGAGCGGCCTGCCCGGATTGCGGTGGATCTTAAAGACACCACCAGTGCCTTGAACCAGCGCAGTATCCCGCTGGGTACCGGTAATGCTCAGAGCGTTACCGTGGTCGAAACCAAGGATCGCACCCGGTTGATCTTTAATCTGGTTGAGTTGGTGCCTCACGACACCGTACGCACCAACAACTCTCTGGTAATGACCATTGGTGGTGAGTCCGATGCCGTCGCCTCCACCTCTTCTCAGCCAGCACAGCGTACGACAACGGCTTCTCCTGCATCGTCGAATGCGTTGGCCGGTGTTGATTTCCGTCGTGGTAAAGAGGGCGAAGGTCGGGTGATCGTCGATCTGGGTAGCAGCACGGCGACCGTCAATCTGAACGAGCTGGGCGGCCGTATCCGTCTGACCATGCCTGACCTTCAGGTTCCTGCCGATCTGAGACGTCGGCTGGATGTCACCGATTTTGCGACACCGGTTACTCGCATCGATACTTTTGTGGAAGATGGCAGTGCGGTAGTCGAGATCAGACCACAGGGTGAATATGACTATATTGCCTATCAGTCAGGTCGTGAGTTTACCGTAAGCATTGAAGAGCTCTCGCGTGAAGAGGCCGAGGCACGCCGTGAGGAGAAATTCCCATACACCGGCGACAAGCTTTCCCTGAATTTCCAGGACATTGAAGTGCGTTCGGTGCTTCAGCTGATTGCTGATTTTACCGGGCTTAACCTGGTCGCCAGTGACACAGTGGGTGGAAGCATCACTCTGCGACTGCAGAACGTGCCATGGGATCAGGCGCTGGATCTGATCTTGAAGACCAAAGGCCTGGATAAGCGTCAGATCGGCAACGTCCTGTTGGTCGCGCCTGCCGAAGAAATTGCGGCCAGGGAAAAGCTTGAGCTCGAGACCAACAAGCAAATTGCGGAGTTGGCTCCGGTTCGGTTGGATATTATTCAGGTGAATTACGCCAAGGCGGCTGACATTGTTGAGCTGATCCAGGCGGACGAAGAGCTCATTTCTTCCAGAGGCTTTGTTTCATCTGATGCCCGTACCAACACAATCAGTGTCCGGGAAACTGCTGAGAAGCTCGATGAAATCCGTCGACTGGTATCGACATGGGACGTTCCTGTCCGTCAGGTTTCTATTGAAGCGAGAATCGTCAGGGCTCAAACCAACGTGGCTGAAGATCTTGGCGTTCGTTGGGGTGGCGCGGCGTATAACGTAGACGGTGATGATGTTGTCACGGTTGGCGGGTCTCTCGGTACTCTGCAAGAGGCTCGGGATGCGGCAAGCGGTGGAAGCAACACTATTTCCTTCCCGGGAGCATTGGGTGTAGATCTCGGTGTGAGTGGCGAGGGGGCCTCATCTTTTGCGATTGGTTGGGGTAGCGATGATTTCCTCGTCGATCTCGAGTTGTCAGCGCTTGAAAGTGATGGTCGTGCGGAAGTGGTGTCCCAGCCCAGAGTGGTGACTGCAGATCGCCAGAGCGCGTCGATCAAATCTGGTGAAGAGATCCCTTATCAGGAAGCGTCTTCCAGTGGTGCGACTTCTGTATCGTTCAAGGAAGCGGTGCTTTCTCTTGAGGTGACCCCGCAGATTACGCCCGATGACAAAATCATTATGGATCTCGTGGTCAACCAGGATTCCCGGGGCGAAGTAACCGCAGGTATCCCGTCTATCAATACTAATGAAGTGACAACACAAGTATTGGTTGCTAACGGCGAGACGGTTGTCCTGGGTGGTATCTTCCAGTCTGAAGTTGCCACGCAGACCACAAAAACTCCGTTCCTGGGTGACATCCCCTATCTCGGGCGTCTGTTCAAGCGCACCGAGCATGTTGATGAGCGCAGCGAGCTGTTGATCTTTATTACGCCGAAGATCATCAAGAACGATATCTTGCAGTAAGATTGGTGTAAGGAAAAAAGCCGCCGGGTAACCCCGGCGGTTTTTTTTGTTCTGGGCTTGTTGCCCGATACCGAGCCGCTTATGGATTGCCGGTCCTTGTGCTATTCTCACCCGCCTGAAACCTGTTGAGCGGAAATTATGTCTTTGCCCAAACGTGTTGTTCTGGTTGGGCCCATGGGGGCTGGAAAAAGCACCATTGGCCGGTTGCTGGCCAGGGAGCTCGGCTATCGATTCCTGGACTCGGACCGGATTATCGAAGAGCGATGTGGTGCCAATATTCCCTGGATCTTCGATGTTGAAGGTGAGGACGGTTTTCGTCAGCGTGAAACCTCAATGCTTGAAGAGCTGTCCAATGAGGTGGGCACGGTGCTGGCGACCGGGGGCGGTGCCGTCATGCGTGCTGAAAACCACGGATTGCTGAAAAAGAACGCTGTGGTGGTTTACCTTAAAACGTCCATAGACCAACAGGTTGAGCGCACACGCAAGGACAGGAACCGACCGTTGTTGCAGAACGACGATCCGGAAGGCGTGTTGCGCAGGCTGTTTGCGATTCGGGACCCGCTCTATACCGAGTTGGCGGATATCGTTATGTTTACCGATCGTAAAAGCCCCCGTCTTGTGGTTCGGCAACTGGTGAACCGAATCAATCCTAAAACGCCCCGCCACAGAAGACAGCGGCGGAAAGAGGGCAGGCATAATGCACAAGGTACTTCGAGAGCTGAAGGTTGAGCTCGGGGAGCGCAGCTATCCGATCATTATCGGGCAGGGGCTGCTGGGCTCGTTTGACCTGACACCCTGGGTGGCAGGCCAGCAGGTCATGATCGTAACTAACGATACCGTTGGCCCCCTGTATCTTGAGAAGGTGAAAGGCTGTTTTCCCGGCAAGGCCATTGAAGTAGTGACCTTGCCCGATGGAGAACAGTTCAAGGATTGGCAGACGCTCAACCTCATTTTCGACGCGCTTCTGGAAAAACGACATACCCGCAAAACGACACTCGTTGCCCTGGGCGGCGGCGTTGTGGGTGATATGGCGGGTTTCGCGGCGGCCTGTTACCAGCGTGGCGTTCCCTTCATACAGGTTCCAACCACGCTGCTCTCTCAAGTGGACTCGTCTGTTGGGGGGAAAACAGGGATAAATCACCCGCTTGGCAAGAACATGATCGGTGCTTTCCATCAGCCGCAGGCGGTGCTGATCGATACCAACAGCTTGCAAACACTGCCGGAGAGGGAGGTGTCTGCCGGTCTCGCAGAGGTGATCAAATATGGCCTGATTCGGGACGAGTCTTTCCTGGCCTGGCTTGAGGATTCCATGGAGAGCCTGTTGCGACTTGATGCTGAGGCATTAGGTGAGGCGATCTATCGTTCCTGTGTCTGTAAGGCGGAAGTTGTTGCGCTTGACGAACGAGAGGGTGGGTTGCGTGCAATCCTCAATCTTGGTCATACCTTTGGTCATGCCATTGAAACCTTTGCTGGCTACGGCAACTGGTTGCACGGTGAAGCCGTGGGCACGGGTATGATGATGGCAGCCGATCTCTCTGTGAGAGAGGGGCTGATCTCGGCGGACGACCGGGCCCGGGCGGTTGCCCTGATTCGGCGCGCTCGTTTGCCTGAGTGGGCACCGAGCGGCATGACATCAGAGGACTTCATGAATCTGATGTCCGTGGACAAGAAGAATGTGGATGGTCGGCTACGGTTGGTTCTCCTGAAAGCAATAGGTGATGCCTTTATCACCGAGAATGCCTCCGCTGACAACATCCGTGATACCTTGAGGGCATTCCTGCCACAGGCAGGCTGATGGGCTCTGAGTTTCGAAACAGGGACAGCGTGTGACTCAAGAATCCTTGAACAGTTCCGATGGTGGGGGGCTTTTCCCTCGACTCCAGCAGCGATACGGTCTTCGAGACAATCCTCTCGAGATGGAAACGCCGTTTTTCCCGGATGCCATGCGTCAGCACGCTTTGGAGACGTTGCGCCATCTTTGTGGGTTCGGGGACATGGTGCTGGTTCTGACCGGTGCGCCGGGGGCCGGTAAGACCCGGGTATTGGCAGAGTTGGTGCGCAGCGAGTCCTCAAGGCTTGATTTTCATCGAATTCCCGCGTCGGCGCTTACCAGCCGCCAGGCTCTCGCGCGTTACCTGAAACAACTGGCAAAATCCGGGATACCGGCAGACTCTGAGCCCAGAGAGGCCGTTTATCGCTTTTTTCGCTGGTCCGAATCCGGCCTCCGCCGAGGTCACCGGCAAGTGCTGCTGATTGACGATGCAGACCGGGTTGAGTCGGATGTTCTGAATCTTCTGGTAGCAGGCTTTGTGGCATCAGAACGGTCTGTTTCTGCCGTTCCGATTCTGGCCGGAACCGAGCAGGTCTGGAGCCAGTTGGAAGATCGTCCGGATTCCGCTTATGCGCATCACCTGAACCTGCCTCCGTTAAGCCGCGAAGATATCAAGGCTTATCTCGAACCCAGGGTTCACCGGGCGGGTGGTTCTCAGTCTGAGCTGCTGTCGGCCTCTCGGCTGAAAAAGCTTGAGGTGTTGAGTCAGGGTAGCTTTGGTCGGCTAAAGCGTGTTGCGCCGGGTGTTTGGCTGGACATGGTGCCGTCTTCGGCAACGTCCTCTTCAAAAGCTGGTTTTACGGTTGCGCATTTACGGTGGCCTGCGCTGGGGCTGGTGTTGCTGGCGGCATCCTGGTGGTTTGTTTCCCAGCAATACGAGAGCACGGTTCAGCGACAAGCCGGCGCCGAGGTTGAGCCTGAGCCAGTCCGTAAGAGCATTACCATTGGTCCGGGTGCTGAGGATCCTGAACCGGAAATAGCGCCTTTGATTGCGCCTGCGGGCCAGGATGAGCCTGTCGTTCCGGGCGAGAACAATGCGGCTGAGGAATTGACACAGGCCCCGCCTGAAACAGAGATTGTCCCAGAGCCAGAGCCAGAGCCAGAGCCAGAGCCAGAGCCAGAGCCAGAGCCAGAGCCAGAGCCAGAGCCAGAGCCAGAGCCAGAGCCAGAGCCAGAGCCAGAGCCAGAGCCAGAGCCAGAGCCAGAGCCAGAGCCAGAGCCAGAGCCAGAGCCAGAGCCAGATTTGCCCCAATTCGCTCCGGAAATGCCTGACTCATACGTGCCAATAGGTGAGCTGCGAGCGCGGGAAGGGTGGACACTGCAACTGGTTGCCGGTAATTACGAGTCGACCGTACTGGAGGTGCTTGGCCGGGCATCTGACGAGTCCGCCCTCGAGTATACTGTCGGTGAAAGGCAAGGGCGCCAGTGGTTCATGTTGTTGTATGGCCGCTTCGCCAGTCAGGCTGAAGCGCAGACTGCGGCGCGTAATCTTCCCCCGGAGTTGGGAGTGAGCAATGCCTGGGCGCGGGCATTTAGGAGCCTGTAGGTCTGCACCATAGTGGTGCGTTTTTCGGGGTGGCGGTGGCCCGAACAGCGAAAAAAATTGTATACGTAGTTTCACGTGTGTAAAATCCCTTCCCCCTTTTTTTCGGTGTCAGCGCATTTCGTGCACCATATTGGTGCAGTGGCGTCGCTGGCGGGAAGCATTTACACGCGAGAGAACGCTTATGACAACAGGCTTGTATCATCCTGATGAGTTCAGGGACAACTGCGGTTTTGGCCTGATTGCCCACATGAAGGGCGAAGCGAGCCATAAGCTGTTGCAGACAGCCATTGAATCTCTGACCTGCATGACCCACCGGGGCGGCATTGCTGCCGATGGCAAGACCGGTGATGGTTGTGGTCTGCTTATTCAGAGCCCCAAGGCCTTCCTCTATAAAGCTGCCCAGGCAGCCTTCGGCAAAAAACCTGGCGACTTGTTTGCGGTTGGCCAGGTTTTTTTGGCTAAGGACGACGCAAAAGCTTCTGCTGGTCGATCAGCTATTGAAAAAAGGCTTACGGAGCAAGGCCTTGAAATTATGGGTTGGCGGGAAGTGCCCGTCGATGACAGTTGCCTTGGCCCCATGGCTCTGGATTGTCTGCCGCGCATCGAACAGGTATTTGTAGAGCCCGGCGGCAAGGAAGAAAAAGAATTTGCGATCAGTCTGTTCGTCGGGCGCCGCCATGCTGAACGAGATATGGCGGAAGACCCGGAATTCTATATCTGCAGTCTTTCCCATAAGACGTTGGCCTACAAAGGCCTGATGATGCCCGCGGATCTGGCCAACTTCTACAAGGATCTTGGTGATCCGGATCTGCAAACGGCCATCTGTGTTTTCCACCAGCGCTTCTCGACCAACACCATGCCGCGTTGGCCACTGGCGCAGCCGTTCCGGTTCCTGGCCCATAATGGTGAGATAAACACCATCGACGGCAACCGTAACTGGGCAATCGCCCGCGCAGCCAAGTTCAGCTCACCGGATTTGCCGGATCTGCAGACCCTGCAGCCGCTGGTTAACCTGACTGGCTCCGACTCCTCCAGCATGGACAACATGCTGGAAGTGCTCCTGGCAGGTGGTGTTGACCTGTTCCGGGCGGTGCGCATGATGATTCCGCCTGCCTGGCAGAATGTCGATACCATGGATTCTGAACTGCGTGCCTTTTACGAGTACAACTCCATGCACATGGAGCCTTGGGATGGCCCGGCGGGCCTGGTAATGTCAGATGGCCGTTATGCGCTGTGTATGCTGGATCGCAATGGTCTGCGTCCCGCACGCTGGGTTATCACCAAGGACGATTTCATCACCCTGGCCTCGGAAGTAGGTACGTACAGCTACTCACCGGATGATGTGGTGGCCAAGGGGCGGGTTGGCCCGGGTCAGATGCTGGCCATCGATACCGAATCCGGCGAGGTCCTGCATACCGGGGATATCGACCAGCGGCTCAAAAAAGCCCAGCCCTACAAGCGCTGGCTCAAGGACAATGCACTGCGAGTCGAGACCACGCTGAATCAGGCGACCCCGGAATTCAAGCTGATGGAATCCGACGAGCTTCTGGTTCATCAGAAGATGTTCAATATCTCGTTTGAAGAGCGGGACCAGGTGCTGCGCCCACTGGCTGAGAGTGCCCAGGAGGCGGTCGGTTCCATGGGGGACGATACCCCGATGGCGGTTCTGTCCAGCAAGGTGCGCCATGTGGCGGATTACTTCCGTCAGAAGTTTGCGCAGGTCACCAACCCGCCCATTGACCCGCTCCGTGAGACCATCGTCATGTCTCTGGAGACCTGTCTGGGTGCAGAGCAGAACGTTTTTGAGGAGTCTCCGGAGCACGCTAACCGGATTATCCTGACCACGCCGGTGCTGTCGCCGGCCAAATTCCTGAAGATCAGCAATAACGATCGCCCGGGATTTGAGGTGGCAAAAATTGCCCTGAGCTATCGGCCGGAAGAGGGCCTGGAACAGGCGGTTCGTCGAGTATGTGACGAGGCTGAAAAAGTCGTCCGTGATGGCAAGGTGCTGCTGATTCTCAGCGATAAGGACCTGGCTCAGGGAGATCTCCCCATCAATGCCCTGATGGCCACCGGCGCAGTGCATCATCACCTGGTGGCGAGAGGTCTGCGCTGTGATTCCAACATCATTGTTGAGACCGGCTGGGCTCGGGATCCGCATCACTTTGCGGTACTGTTCGGATTTGGTGCCACGGCGGTCTACCCGTACCTGGCGTACCAGATCCTGAACGATCTGATTCGCACCGGCGAAATGCTGATGGATCCGATCGAAGCCAAGAACAATTACCGCAAGGGCATTAACAAAGGCTTGCTGAAGATCCTGTCGAAGATGGGTATCTCCACCATTACCTCCTATCGCGGTGCCCAACTGTTTGAAGCCATTGGTCTTGCCGACAATGTGGTAGACCTGTGTTTCAAAGGCGTCCCGAGCCGGATTCAGGGCGCCGACTTCTTCGATTTCCAGCAGGATCAGGAGCAGTTGGCCGCGGTTGCCTGGAAGCCCCGTAAGCCTATTTCCCAGGGCGGCCTGCTCAAGTACGTGCATGGTCAGGAATACCACGCCTTCAACCCGGATGTGGTGGGCAAACTGCAGGATGCCGTGATCAGTGGCGACTATGGCACCTACAAGGAATACGCCGGTCTGGTCAATGAGCGCCCGGTTGCCACCCTGCGCGACCTGTTGGTGTTCCGTGAGGGCATCCAGTCAATTGACCTGAGCGACGTGGAGCCAGTGGAAAACATTTTCCCGCGTTTTGACTCTGCGGCGATGTCTCTCGGTGCCCTGTCGCCGGAGGCGCACGAGGCTCTGGCCGTGGCCATGAACACGCTGGGTGGTCGTTCCAACTCCGGTGAGGGCGGCGAAGACCCGGCTCGTCACGGCACTAACAAGCGTTCCAAGATTAAACAGGTGGCTTCCGGTCGTTTCGGTGTGACCGCTGAGTACCTGCGTAGCGCCGATGTTATGCAGATCAAGGTGGCTCAGGGTGCCAAGCCGGGTGAAGGCGGCCAGTTGCCGGGCGGTAAGGTGAATGACCTGATCGCGCGCCTGCGTTACTCGGTGCCGGGTGTCACCCTGATTTCGCCACCGCCGCACCACGACATCTACTCCATTGAAGACCTGGCGCAGCTGATCTTCGACCTGAAACAGGTGAACCCGGAGGCGCTGGTGTCGGTCAAGCTGGTATCAGAGCCCGGGGTGGGCACGATTGCCGCGGGCGTTGCCAAGGCTTATGCCGACCTGATTACGGTTTCCGGTTATGACGGCGGTACCGCAGCCAGTCCGCTGACCTCAATCCGCTACGCAGGCTCCCCCTGGGAGCTGGGCCTGACGGAAACCCAGCAGGCGCTACGCGCCAATGATCTACGAGGCAAGATTCGCCTGCAGACCGACGGCGGCATCAAGACTGGTCTGGACGTGGTGAAAGCCGCGATTCTGGGCGCGGAGAGCTTTGGCTTCGGTACCACTCCGATGGTGGCGTTGGGTTGTAAATACCTGCGGATCTGCCACCTGAATAACTGTGCGACGGGTGTCGCGACACAGAACGACTATCTGCGCGAGGAGCACTTCAAGGGCACCGTGGAAATGGCCATGAACTTCTTCCGCTTTGTGGCGGAGGAAACTCGCGAATGGCTGGCGAAGCTGGGTGTGCGTTCTCTGGAAGAGTTGGTCGGCCGTGTTGACCTGCTGGAGCGTCTGCCGGGTAATACCGAGCGCCAGAAGAAGCTGGATCTGACCCGTCTGCTGCAGAATGACCACATTCCGGCTGACAAGCCGCACACCTGTCAGATTGAACGCAACAAGCCTTTCGATGAAGGTAAGCTGGCGGAGCAGATGGTGCAGGACACCGCTGCTGCCATCGCCGAGAAGTCCGGCGGTGCCTGGAGTTACCGGGTGACCAACTGTGACCGTTCCATTGGTGCACGCCTGTCTGGCGAGATTGCCGCCCGTTACGGCAATCAGGGCATGACCGATGCGCCCATCACTCTGGACCTGACCGGCACCGCTGGCCAGAGTTTCGGTGTCTGGAACGTCGGTGGTCTGAACCTGATTCTGGAGGGTGATGCTAACGACTATGTGGGTAAAGGCATGACCGGCGGTAAGCTGGTCGTCAAGCCGCCCCGTGGTAGTGACTTTGAGACCCAGGAAACCTCCATTGTCGGTAACACCTGTCTGTATGGCGCAACTGGTGGCAAGCTGTTTGCGGCCGGCACCGCCGGTGAGCGCTTTGCGGTTCGTAACTCCGGCGCCCATGCCGTGGTTGAAGGTGCTGGCGATCACTGCTGCGAATACATGACGGGTGGTCTGGTCACCGTGCTGGGGTCCACCGGCTACAACTTTGGTGCCGGCATGACCGGCGGGTTCGCCTATGTGCTGGACCTGGACAACACCTTTGTGGACAAATACAACCATGAACTGGTTGAGATCCAGCGTATTTCCCGTGAAGACATGGAAGCCTACCGGAACCACCTGCGTGGCGTGATCCGGGAGCACATCTCTGAAACCGGAAGTGCCTGGGCAGAGCACCTACTTGAAGATTTCGACGATTACATCGGCCGTTTCTGGCTGGTCAAGCCCAAGGCCGCGAACCTTCGCAGCCTGCTGGCAAGCACCCGCGCCCGTCCGGAATAACGGGCAGGTCCAACAAGGTTGATGGGTTGCACTCCGGTGCGGCCCCCGTCGAAATCGAGCTGATGAGAGTGGCAACATGAAAGAACGTCTCAACAATGACTTTCAGTTTGTGGAAGTTGGGCGGGTAGACCCGAAGAAGGTGCCTGCCAAGAAGCGCAAAAAGGAATTCGGGGAAATCTATCACCCGTTCAGCGAAACCCATGCGGCCTCCCAGTCCCATCGCTGCCTGGCGTGTGGTAACCCGTACTGTGAATGGAAGTGCCCGGTACACAACTATATTCCGAACTGGCTGAAGCTGGTGTCGGAGGGCAACATCATGAAGGCGGTGGAGCTGTGTCACCAGACTAACTCCCTGCCGGAAGTCTGTGGTCGTGTGTGCCCGCAGGATCGCCTGTGTGAAGGTGCCTGCACCCTGAATGATGGCTACGGCGCGGTTACCATCGGTTCTGTTGAGAAGTACATTACCGACACCGCATTTGCGCTGGGCTGGAAACCGGACATGTCCAATGTCACCTGGACTGACAAGAAGGTGGCTGTGATTGGCGCTGGCCCCGCAGGGCTTGGTTGTGCTGATGTTCTGGTGCGCAACGGCGTCAAGCCTGTGGTGTTTGATCGTTACCCGGAGATCGGTGGCCTGCTGACCTTCGGTATTCCTGAGTTCAAGCTGGAAAAATCCGTCATGTCCCGCCGCCGCAAGGTGTTCGAGGAGATGGGCGTGGAGTTCCGTCTGAGTACCGAGGTGGGTAAAGACGTTCAGTTGAACAAGATCCTGGAAGAGTTCGATGCCGTCTTTATGGGCATGGGTACCTACACCTACATGAAAGGTGGGTTCCCCGGTGAGGAGCTGCCGGGTGTCTATGACGCCCTGCCGTTCCTGATTTCGAATGTTAACCGTCGCCTGGGTTTCGAGAAAAAGGAATCTGACTTCATCGATATGAAAGGCAAGCGTGTTGTGGTGCTGGGTGGTGGTGACACCGCTATGGACTGTAACCGGACTTCCATTCGCCAGCAGGCCGAGAGCGTGACCTGTGCCTATCGCCGCGATGAGGCCAACATGCCTGGTTCCCGTCGGGAAGTGGCCAACGCGAAAGAGGAGGGCGTCAAGTTCCTGTTCAACCGTCAGCCCATCGCCATCATCGGTGAAGACCGCGTTGAGGGTGTAAAGGTAGTCACCACGGAGCTGGGTGAGCCGGACGAAAACGGCCGTCGTCGTCCGGAAGTGGTTCCGGGCAGTGAGGAAGTGATTCCGGCTGATGCCGTGCTGGTAGCGTTCGGCTTCCGCCCGAGCCCAGCACCCTGGTTTGAAGAGCTGGGCGTGAACACGGACGACTCCGGTCGGGTGACTGCGGCAGAAGAAGCCGAGTTTCCGTTCCAGACCAGCAATGCCAAGATTTTCGCTGGTGGCGACATGGTGCGTGGCTCGGATCTGGTGGTTACCGCAATCTGGGAAGGACGTCAGGCAGCCGAAGGCATCCTGGACTACCTGGACGTTTAACGCTGGATTGACCAGAGTCAGAAAGGGCGGCTTGCTAAGGGTAAGCCGCCCTTTTTTATTCGTGCAAACGGGGTATCATTGCTCCCCATTGTCTCTGACCATTTTTACCGACGAGAACGGGAAACTCTATGACCGAGCTGAAGAACGATCGCTTCCTGCGCGCCCTGATGCGCCAGCCTGTAGACCGCACCCCGGTGTGGATGATGCGCCAGGCAGGCCGTTACCTGCCGGAATACCGCGCAACCCGGGCCAAGGCCGGCGACTTCCTCAGTTTGTGCAAAAACACCCCGCTGGCCTGTGAGGTTACCCTGCAGCCGCTGGAGCGTTACCCCCTGGATGCCGCCATCCTGTTTTCTGACATTCTGACCATTCCCGATGCTCTAGGGCTGGGGCTCTATTTCGAAACTGGCGAAGGCCCGAAATTCCGTAAGGTCATTCGTTCGGAAGCAGATGTGGATGCACTGCCCAGGATGAATGCTGAGTCTGACCTGGACTACGTGATGAATGCGGTGTCTACCATTCGCCGGGAGCTGAATGGCCGCGTGCCGCTGATCGGTTTCTCTGGCAGTCCCTGGACTCTGGCCACCTACATGATTGAAGGTGGATCTTCCAAGACCTTCTCGGAAGCCAAGAAGTTGATGTACGGTCAGCCGGAGGTAATGCATCGTCTGTTGGACCATCTGGCGGATTCGGTCATTGACTACCTCAATGGCCAGATCAAGGCCGGCGCCCAGGCTGTGCAGATTTTTGATACCTGGGGTGGTGTGTTGAGCAGCTGGGCCTATGAAGAGTTTTCCCTGCGCTACATGAAGAAGATTGTTGATGGTCTGATTCGCGAGAGCGAAGGTCGCCGTGTGCCGGTGATTGTTTTCACCAAGAACGGTGGTCAGTGGCTGGAGTCTATCGCTGATTGTGGCGCCGATGCTGTGGGGCTGGACTGGACGACGGACATCGGTAACGCCCGTGCCCGCGTGGGCGACAAGGTGGCCCTGCAGGGCAACATGGACCCGGCCATGCTGTATGCGCCGAAGGCGCGCATTCGCCAGGAGGTGGCGGATATCCTGAAGCGCTATGGTTCTGGCTCGGGGCATGTGTTCAACCTTGGGCATGGGATTACGCCGGATGTGGATCCGGAGCATGCCGGGGCTTTTATTGAGGCGGTTGTTGAGCTTAGTGGGCAGTATCACCAGCGAAGCTAAACTAGGAGATTGCCGTCATTTGTAGCCTGCGAGCTTGGTGCTTGCGGGCTGGTGGAACGGCCTCCGAAAAACCGCTACGAGCACTTCCCTGTGCGCTTCTCTCCGGCCATCCATGGCCTCCGACATTTTTCGGAGGCCGTTCCACCAGCCCGCTAATCAACCCTCTGGAAGTATCCTCTCTAGAATGGATGCAGCGTTTTCGGACGGTGGCTTCTCTCGCTGTGGTTGCTGGAGGTTCTTTGCTGTACTCCCTTTTGTGCCCGGTCTATAGTCATAGAAAGCAATGACTTTTGATCCGGAGCATTCCCTTGTCTGCTAAAACCTCAGAAAAACGCCGGTTTCACCGAATCAGTTTCGATGCCCCCTGTGAGCTGCATTGTCAGGACCAGGTGTGGTCAACGGAGGTGTTGGATATTTCCCTGAAGGGTGTGTTGGTTCAGCGGCCAGAAGGATGGAAGGTTCCTCTGAACAAGCCCTGTGAAGTGGTGATTCACCTGAATGAGCATGAAGCTGCGATTGTAATGGCGGTGGAGCTGAAGCATGTGGAGGATCATCGGCTGGGATTTCGTTGCCAGTACATTGATCTGGACAGTGCATCGCATTTGAAGCGGTTGGTAGAGCTGAATCTGGGGGATCAGGCGCTTTTGGAGAGAGAGTTTGCGCATCTCATTGATTGATAGTTTTGCGGGGGTTTGATGTGGATAGGTCCAATGTTTGGTTATTGCGGGCTATTTCACTCAGGTTGCTAGGCTGGTGTTGGAGAACGCTTCAAAAAATTTCGGAGGCCATGGATGGCCGGAGAGAAGCGCACATGGATGTGCTCGTAGCGGTTTTTTGAAGCGTTCTCCAACAGCAGCCCGACGCTAAAGCCAGAAGGCTAGGGCCAAAACTCAAAGCTCCTCAAGAGCCGAAAGAGCATCCGAAAGCTTGGTCACCGGAATCACCTTCATGCCATCGACAGGCTTACGCGGAACGTTGGCCTTGGGCACCAAAGCCCGGGTAAAACCGTGCTTGGCCGCCTCGTAGATACGCTCCTGGCCGCTTGGTACCGGCCGGATCTCGCCAGACAAGCCAACTTCGCCAAAAATAACCAGGTCCTGCGGCAGCGCCCGATTCCGGAATGACGAAACCACAGCTGACAGCAAAGCAAGATCCGCACTGGTTTCGTTGACCTTCACACCGGCCACCACATTTACAAACACATCCTGATCGGCCACATGCATGCCGCCATGGCGGTGCAGCACGGCCAGAAGCATCGCTAAGCGGTTCTGGTCAGTCCCTACCGCTACCCGTCTAGGGTAGCTCCCCTGGGCCATGTCCACGAGGGCCTGAATCTCCACCAGCATCGGCCGAGTGCCTTCCCAGACGACCATCACTACGCTGCCCGGCGCCGCTTCCTCGCCTCGATTCAGGAAGATGGCGCTGGGGTTTTTTACTTCCTTCAGACCTTGTTCCAGCATGGCGAACACGCCCAACTCATTAACCGCGCCGAAGCGGTTCTTGATGCCGCGCAGGGTTCGGTAGCGGCTGTCGCTGGAGCCCTCCAGCAGGATCGAGCAGTCAATCATGTGTTCGAGCACCTTCGGCCCCGCCAGGCTGCCATCTTTGGTGACGTGCCCCACCAGCAAGAGGATGGTGCCGGTTTGCTTGGCAAAGCGGGTCAGAAAGGCGGCGCTTTCCCGAACCTGGGATACCGAGCCAGGGGCGGATTCAATGTCCGCGACATGCATTACCTGGATACTGTCGATTACCAGAATGCGGGGCTTCTCCGCTTCCGCCACCTGCATAAGCCGCTCAACGGAGGTTTCCGAGAGCATTTTCAGGTCTTTGGTGGGCAGGCCCAGCCGCTTGGCGCGCATGGCCACCTGTTGCAGGGATTCCTCACCGGTGACGTACAGCGCTGAGTGCTTCTCGGCCAGTTGGCAAACCGCCTGCAGTAGCAGGGTACTTTTGCCCGCGCCGGGGTGACCGCCCATGAGTACCGCCGAGCCTTCCACCAGGCCGCCACCCAGGACACGGTCGAATTCCTGCATGCCGGTGCTGATGCGTGCCTGCTCTGCCAGGCTGACTTCGTCCAGGCTTTTTACCTCCGACAAGCTGCCGGCATAACCCTCAAAGCGGGCGCTGCGAGCACCTTTGCCGGGGCCTGAGACGCCGCGTACTTCGCTGATGGTGTTCCAGGCCTGGCAGGCGGTACATTGGCCCTGCCACTTGGAATAGTCGGCACCACACTCGGTGCATACAAAGGCGGTTTTGGCTTTGGCCATGGGTATGGTTCCGTGTCGGGCAGATCGGGGAGGGCAAGCGGGCCGACGCGAAGGCCGGCCCGGTCATCGGTTACGCCAGTTTCTTGTACTTCATACGCTTGGGCTGCATGGCGGAGTCGCCTTTGCGCTTCTTGAAGTCGGCGTCGTAATCGGTGAAGTTGCCTTCGAAGTAGACTACTTCGCCGTCGTCTTCGAACGCCAGGATGTGGGTCGCTACCCGGTCCAGGAACCAGCGGTCGTGCGAGATCACCAGGGCGGAGCCCGGGAAGTTCAGCAGGGCTTCTTCCAGAGCGCGCAGGGTTTCCACGTCAAGGTCGTTGGTGGGTTCGTCCAGCAGCAGCACGTTGCCACCCTGTTTCAGCAGCTTGGCCAGGTGCAGGCGGTTGCGCTCACCGCCGGACAGGTCGCCCACCCGTTTCTGCTGGTCAGTGCCCTTGAAGTTGAAGCGGCCCACGTAGGCCCGGGACGGGGTCTCGTAGTTACCGACCTTGATGATGTCCTGGCCGTCGGAAAGCTCTTCCCATACAGTCTTGCTGCCGTCGAGATCGCGCATCTGATCCACATAGGCCAGTTCCACGGTTTCACCAACGGTGATGGTGCCGGAATCCGGTTTGTCCATGCCTGCGACCATCTTGAACAGCGTGGATTTGCCTGCGCCGTTACCACCGATGATGCCAACAATCGCACCCGGTGGAACGTGGAACGAGACATTCTCGTACAGCAGGCGGTCGCCGAAGGCCTTGCTGATGCCGTCCACCTCGATCACCTTGTCGCCAAGGCGAGGTCCGGGCGGGATATACAGTTCGTTGGTTTCGTTGCGCTTCTGGAATTCCTGGGAGCTCATCTCCTCGAAGCGGGCCAGGCGCGCCTTGCTCTTGGACTGGCGACCCTTGGCGTTGGTGCGTACCCATTCCAGCTCGTGCTTGATGGCTTTCTGGTGAGCGGCCTCCTGCTTGGCCTCCATCTCCAGGCGCTTCTCTTTGTTCTCCAGCCACTGACTGTAGTTGCCCTCGAACGGAATGCCGTGGCCACGGTCCAGTTCCAGGATCCAGCCGGCGACGTTGTCCAGAAAGTAACGGTCGTGAGTGATGGCGACAACGGTGCCGTCGTAATCGTGCAGGAAGCGCTCCAGCCAGGCCACGGATTCGGCATCCAGGTGGTTGGTAGGCTCGTCCAGCAGGAGCATGTCAGGGCCGGACAGCAGCAGGCGGCAAAGGGCCACACGGCGGCGCTCGCCCCCGGACAGCACCTTGACCTTCTGGTCCCAGGCCGGCAGTCGCAGGGCGTCTGCCGCCACTTCCATCTTGCGCTCTATGTCGTGGCCATCGGTAGCCTGGATAATGGCTTCCAGTTCGCCTTGTTTCTTGGCCAGTTCGTCAAAGTCCGCATCCGGCTCGGCGTAGGCGGCGTAAACCTTGTCCAGCTCCGCCAGAGCGTTGTGTACGTGCGAGACGGACTCGTCAACGATTTCCTTTACGGTCTTCTCCTCGTCCAATTCAGGCTCCTGCGGCAGGTAGCCCACATTGATGCCGGGCTGTGGCCGGGCCTCACCGATGTAATCCTGGTCGACACCCGCCATAATACGCAGCAGGGTGGATTTACCGGCGCCGTTCAAACCAAGTACGCCGATTTTGGCGCCCGGAAAGAAGCTCAGAGAGATGTCTTTCAGAATTTCCCGCTTGGGCGGTACCACCTTGCCCACGCGGTTCATGGTGTATACGTATTGAGCCATTTTGGCATATTCCTTTTATCAAACAGTAGCTTGAAAAATGAAAGCACGTCAGGCGACTGATCGAGGACTTCGGGGTGAGCGATCCGGGATCGTCAAAATCAGGGATGATTTTGTCGAGCGTACAGGGACGTATTTACAGCGTATCCCGGATCGCTCACCCCGAAGGCCGATACCACGGACGTCGGTACCTGAGAACAATAACCGGGTAAGGTATCTAAAGCGTTCCGCGATAGCAATTGACAGCCTCCGGTGTGCCGGTATCTGCGGACGGCATAAAGGATGATTTTTAACCCGCTTTCAAGATAGAATAGCGGCCCAATTTTTCAGGGGTTCCGGCTTGCAAAGAGGCATCGCCGGGCCAGCCATACAGACAGGGGCAGCACATCCATGTTTACTCGTGATATGAAAATCGCCGGTTTCGATGACGAACTTTGGAACGCTATGCAGGCGGAAGAAAAGCGCCAGGAAGCACACATCGAACTGATCGCGTCTGAAAACTACACCAGCCCGCGGGTGATGGAAGCCCAGGGCAGTGTGCTGACCAACAAGTACGCTGAAGGTTACCCCGGCAAGCGTTACTACGGTGGCTGCGAGTTTGTGGACATCGCTGAGGATCTGGCCATTGCCCGCGCCAAGGAGCTGTTTGGTGCCGCCTACGCCAACGTGCAGCCGCATTCCGGTTCACAGGCCAACTCTGCGGTGTTCATGGCGCTGCTCAAGCCCGGTGATACCGTTCTGGGTATGAGTCTTGCTCACGGTGGCCACCTGACCCACGGTGCCAGCGTGAACTTCTCCGGCAAGATCTACAACGCGGTTCAGTATGGCCTGAACCCGGAGACCGGTCTGATCGATTATGACGAAGTGGAAGCTCTGGCTGTCGAGCACAAGCCGAAAATGATCATCGCGGGCTTCTCTGCTTACTCGCAGGAGCTGGACTTTGCCCGTTTCCGTGCCATCGCCGACAAGGTGGGCGCGTATCTGTTTGTTGACATGGCCCACGTGGCTGGTCTGGTCGCCGCTGGCGTCTACCCGGATCCGGTACCTCACGCCCACGTAGTTGCGACCACCACGCACAAAACCCTGCGCGGTCCACGTGGCGGCCTGATCCTGGCCTGTGACGACGAAGATCTGCAGAAGAAGCTGAACTCTGCTGTGTTCCCGGGCGGTCAGGGCGGCCCGTTGATGCACGTGATTGCGGCCAAGGCCGTGTGCTTCAAGGAAGCCATGAGCGACGAGTTCAAGGCCTACCAGCAGCAGGTCGTGAAGAACGCCGCCGCCATGGCAGAGGTGTTCATCGAGCGCGGCTTTGACGTGGTTTCCGGTGGTACCAAGAACCACCTGTTCCTGGTGAGCCTGATCAAACAGGACATTACCGGTAAAGACGCGGATGCCGCGCTGGGCAAAGCGCACATTACCGTGAACAAGAACGCCGTGCCGAACGATCCTCGTTCACCGTTCGTAACGTCCGGACTGCGCATTGGTACTCCGGCGGTGACCACACGCGGCTTCAAGGAAGCCGAATGTCGGGATCTGGCAGGCTGGATGTGTGACATCCTCGATAACCTTGAAGACGAAGCGGTTAATAGCCGTGTGCGGGAGCAGGTGGAAGCTGTCTGCGCACGGTTCCCGGTCTACGGCTAACAGGCTTAGAGACAGGTCAGCCCGGGCGCTCCGGTGAGTGCCCGGGTTCTTTCTTTCCGGAGCAGGTGATTTATGCATTGTCCTTTCTGTGGTGAAGCCGATACCAAGGTGATTGATTCACGCCTGGTGGCCGAGGGTGACCAGGTTCGCCGCCGCAGGGAGTGTCTGTCCTGTCGTGAGCGATTTACCACCTTTGAAACTGCCGAGCTGGTGATGCCCCGGGTCGTTAAGCAGGATGGTACCCGGCAGCCATTTGATGAAGAAAAGCTGCGGGCCGGCATCATGAAAGCTCTGGAAAAACGTCCGGTCAGCATTGAGGAAATCGATGCCGCCCTGAACCGTATCAAGTATCGTCTCCGCTCGACAGGTGAGCGTGAGGTCAAGTCGATGCAGTTGGGTGAGGAGGTAATGACCGAGCTGCGCCAACTGGACAAGGTTGCCTACGTGCGTTTTGCGTCGGTTTACCGCAGTTTCCAGGACATCAACGAGTTCAAGGAAGAGATCGAGCGGCTGTCCCAGGGCAATGGCGATACCGCGGTGGATGTTGCCAGGGCATTGGTGGATAACGGTACAGACAAAGGCAAGGCATGATTTCAGACCGTGATCGGGCAATGATGGCCCGGGCCGTTCAACTGGCCTGGCGCGGTCGCTATTCCACCCATCCCAATCCCCGTGTTGGTTGTGTTATTGCCAAAGGCGATCTGATTGTGGGCGAGGGCTGGCACGAGCGTGCCGGTGAAGCCCATGCGGAAGTGCGTGCTTTGAGCCAGGCAGGCCATGAGGCTCGGGGAGCCACCGCCTACGTTACGCTGGAGCCTTGCAGCCATTACGGGCGCACGCCGCCCTGCGCACGGGCACTGATAGATGCCGGTGTGGCCCATGTGTTTGCCGCTACCAAAGACCCCAACCCGTCTGTGTCCGGTCGGGGGCTGGATATGCTCAGGGAGGCTGGCATACGGGTGACCGAAGGCGTGATGGCCGATGAGGCTTCGCGTCTGAATCCTGGCTTCATGAAGCGTATGAATACCGGCCGCCCCTGGGTTCGGCTGAAGATGGCGGCCAGTCTTGATGGCCGGACCGCCATGGCCAGTGGTGAAAGCCAGTGGATAACCGGCCCGGAGGCGCGCGCGGATGTGCAGCGTTTGCGGGCGATCAGCGACGCCATCCTCACCGGGGTAGGTACGGTACTGGCGGATGACCCTTCGTTGACCGTTCGGCGGGACGAGATGGGCGATATCGGCGATGCCACGGATCCGTCCCGGCAGCCGTTGCGGGTGATCGCCGACCGGGATGCCCGTACGCCGGCCACCGCCAGGATTCTTCAGGGTGGCAATGTGCAGGTATTCTGCGCCAGTTCGACACTGGCCTCCGGCCCGGCCCAGGATCTGGCTGCGCTGGGCGTCAGCCTGACCGGGGTTGCCTGGAAAGATAACGGTGTTGATGTCGCCGAGTTGCTGGACGCGCTGGGAGAGCTTGGTATTAACGAGTTGCTGGTTGAAGCCGGCCCTACGCTGGCCGGTACGTTCATCGGTGAAAATCTTGTGGACGAGCTCTGGCTCTACCAGGCCCCGGTTTTCCTGGGTAGTACCGGCAGGCCGACAGCGCATTTGCCGCTGGAGACCATGGCCGACAAAGTGCAATGGAAGGTGCTGGATCGTCGTCAGGTGGGTGAGGATCAGCGTCTGATCCTGGCTCGCCACTAATCATTCAATCCATTCCCCGTGAACCGGCTAGACTGTCGGGAGGGGTGAAAGGGTGCAGAACCGTATGGCACTGAACAGCATTGAAGAAATCATTGAAGACATTCGCCAGGGCAAAATGGTCATCCTGATGGATGATGAGGATCGCGAGAATGAGGGCGACCTGGTGATGGCGGCGGAGCACTGCACGGCAGAGGCCATCAACTTCATGGCACGCTTTGGCCGCGGACTCATCTGTATGCCCATGACCCGTGATCGCTGCGAACAGCTGGGTCTGCCGTTGATGGTTCAGCAGAATGCTTCTGGCTTCGGAACCAAATTTACCCTGTCTATCGAAGCCCGTGAGGGTGTTACCACGGGAATTTCTGCAGCGGACCGGGCTCGTACCGTGCAGGCAGCGGTTGCCCGGGATGCCAAGGCTTCTGACCTCGTTCAACCGGGACATATTTTCCCGCTGATGTCCGATCCTGGTGGCGTTCTCAGCCGTGCCGGTCACACCGAAGCGTCGTGCGATCTGGCGGCCCTGGCTGGCTGTGAGCCTGCCGGTGTGATCTGTGAAATCATGAATGATGACGGCTCCATGGCACGGCGCCCGGATTTGGAGAAGTTCGCAGAAGAGCATGATCTGAAGATCGGCACCATCGCAGACCTGATTCATTACCGCACTATGAACGAGCGCACGGTGGAGTGCGTAGAACAGAACGAACTGGATACCGAGTACGGCCTGTTCAAACTGCACACCTACCGGGACAATATCCAGGGTGCTACCCATCTGGCTATGGTAATGGGCGATATCCAGCCGGAGGAGCCGGTGTTTGTGCGTGTGCACATTACCGATACCCTGCGCGATCTGCTGGGTGCACGCCGCAAAGATTCCCGGAGCTGGCCGCTGCATCACGCACTGGAGAAGGTTGCGGAAGAAGGCAAAGGCGTGGTGGTGCTGCTTAACAGTGCTGAAGACAGCTACAACCTGGAAGACCGGATTCAGGAGTTCTTTGACAAAGGGCAGGGATCCTCAGGCAAGGGCAGTTCCGGCGTGTATTTTACCGTCGGTACCGGTTCCCAGATTCTCCGGGATCTTGGAGTCGGTAAAATGCGCCTGCTCAGTCCGCCGGTTAAATTCTCCGCCATCTCCGGTTTCGACCTGGAAGTGGTGGAATACGTACCTTACGCCCCCGAATGATAAACCCGGTTATCGCCAATAAGGCGATGACCCGTGAAGGAGCCCGAGATGGCAGATATCAAAGTAATTGAAGGTGATTTTACCCAGTGCAGCGGCCGCTATGCGCTGGTGGTTGGCCGGTTTAACGGCTTTGTGGTGGAAAGTCTGGTGGAAGGTGCAGTGGATACCTTGCGTCGTCACGGCATTTCCAATGATGACATTGCCATTATCCGTGTGCCGGGTGCCTATGAAATGCCACTGGCGGTCAAGCGTGTTGCCGAAACCTCGGACTACGACGCCATTATTGCCCTCGGCGCGGTAATTCGTGGTGGTACTCCCCACTTTGAATACGTGGCGGGCGAGGCCTCCAGCGGCCTGGGCGCTGTCAGCCTGGAAACCGATGTCCCGGTTACCTTCGGCGTATTGACCGTAGATTCCATTGAGCAGGCCATCGAACGCTCCGGCACGAAGGCCGGCAACAAGGGCGCGGAAGCCGCCATTACTGCCCTGGAAATGGTCAGTCTGTTCAAAAAGTTGGGTGAGTAATGAGCGAAGCGGGTGACACTTCTCCCCAGCCGGGGAAAACCGGCCAGCCCAAGGCAGGCGATCGCCGCCGGGCACGGGCGCTGGCCATGCAGGGTTTGTATCAGCGGCACTTCAGCAAAACGCCGATTTCTGATATCGAAGCCGAGTTCATGGTCGACAACGACATGAGCAAGGTCGATATCATGTATTTTCGGGACCTTCTGCGTGGCGTTTACCGCGAGCAGGCAGAGCTCGACAAACTGCTGGAGCCGTTTCTGGATCGTCCCCTCAAGGAGGTCGACCCGGTTGAACTGGCGATCGTTCGCCTGGGCGCCTATGAGCTGAAACACCGCATCGATGTGCCCTATAAAGTGGTCATCAACGAGGGTATTGAAATGGCCAAGCGCTTTGGTGGCACCGAAGGGCACAAGTTCGTGAACAGCATTCTGGACAAACTCAGCCGCCGGCTTCGCCTGGCCGAGACCCGCCCGCGTTGATTCATGGGTGAATTTGAGCTGATCCGGAAGTATTTCCAGCCGCTGGCCGATGGTGCCGGGCAGGATCAGCTCCTTCTCGGTCCCGGCGACGACTGTGCGATCCAGCGGGTATCGCCGGGGCTGGATCTGGTGTTTTCTGTGGACACCCTGGTAGAGGGCGTTCATTTTCCTTCCGATTATTCGCCAGATTATCTCGGATGGCGAGCTCTGGCGGTTGCGGTAAGTGATTTGGCCGCGATGGGCGCAAGCCCGGTCTGTTTTACTCTGGCTTTAACCTTGCCAGACGCCAATCAGGGCTGGCTGAAGCCGTTTTCAGAGGGGCTGGCCCGGGCCAGCAAAGCCTTTGGTATCGCCCTGGCGGGCGGAGATACTACCCGCGGCCCCCTGACAATCAGCATCCAGGTGCACGGAACTGTTGAGAGTGGGCGTGCGCTGTATCGATCCGGCGCGAAGCCCGGCGACCTGATATGTGTCAGCGGCACGCTCGGGGCGGCCGGTGCCGCTCTTGATTACCTTGCTGCCCCCGCGCCCTCACCGGCCCAGCTCGCCTTGTTGTCACGTTATCATTTCCCGCAGCCTCGTCTGTCACTGGGTCAGCAGCTGGCGGGCTGTGCCTCCTCTGCCATAGATATTTCTGACGGGCTCCTGGCGGATCTCGGCCATATCCTTGATGCCTCGGGGGCCGGAGCGCGAATCGACACGGGACGTATACCGATGATGGCAGAGTTGATTGCATTAAAGGGTGAGAACGCCCGGGATCTGGCGTTGGGAGCAGGAGATGACTATGAGCTTTGCATCACCATCCCGCCAGAAACCTTCGGCACTCTTGACGACTCTGTGGCCCGTGAGCTGACGGTCATTGGAGAGATTACTTCGGAGCCTGGCCTTCAGCTGAGCGGGCCGGTCTCTGGCGTCATTCAAGGATATGAGCACTTTGGGAGACCCGCATGAGTGATGAGCTGATGCATGAACCGGACGCCGCCCAGGTCATCTTGCCCCCTGGCTTTCTGAAAAACCCGGTCCACCTGTTGGCCTTCGGTTTTGGCAGCGGTGCAGCGCCCAGAGCGCCGGGAACCTGGGGTAGCCTCGCCGCTATTCCGGTTTGGTATGCCTTTTCCTGGATGCCTCCGTTGGCCTACTGGCTCGTGGTTCTGGCGGCGTTTCTGGTGGGTATCTGGTTGTGTGGCAAAACCGCGACAGACCTGAAAGTGCATGATCACGGCGGTATTGTATGGGATGAATTTGTGGGGATGTGGATTGCCCTGGGCCTGTTTCCGGATCAGCTTTACGGGGTGCTCATGGCGTTCATGCTGTTCCGGCTGTTTGACGTGTGGAAGCCCTGGCCCATTAACTGGCTGGATGAGCGCTTGCCCGGCGGGCTCGGGATTATGGTGGACGATGTCGTCGCCGGGGCCATGGCGCTGGGTTGCCTTTGGGCGATTGACGTCTGGGTGATGCCCTATATTATCTAGCGGGGCATCACCCATTCGGTCTGTCGGGTGGGTTAGTGCACCTGCTGCTCTTCTGGCAGCATGCGAACAACATGCAGAAAGCGTTTAAGGCCGACTTCTGCCCGCTCTCTTGAGGCAAAAGGCCCGCTATCGAAGCCCTCGCGGGTTGTAAAGTACCATTTGCTCCCTACGCAGAAAAAACGACTGCTGCGAAACGGGACGGGGCCTTGCTCTCCTGTCCTGCGCTGAGTGTCCATGGTTTCTCCTGAGCCCACTTGTTCTTTTCTTCTCGGGCTGTGCGTTGTGTAAGCCGACTTGTTTAAAATTAATCCAATTGCAGCCGAATTCAACAATTTTTTACATTCTTACGTTGGGCGTCACATTCCGGACCTTCCTGCAGTGAAAGTGAATTCCGTTGCGTGCCTTGCTCTGATCCGCCCGGATGGTCAGAATGCTTGGCAGAGTTGTCCTCAACATTGCAGGCCGTGCCAACGGCCATCCCTATGGATAAGGAGATGAAGTGAGTATGTGTCACGTTCCAAGGCTTTTCAAGTTGCTGGCTGTTCTGGCGAGCGTTGTCATGGCGGGCTGTGCATCGAGTGTGGCCAGAGTGGATACCTGGGAAGGCCAGTTGCCGGCGACGACAAAACCGGCTGTGCTGCAGGCGCCCGGTGAGATACAGGTGATCAGTGTGAATGGTCGGAACATGACCAACTTCCTGATTGAGGATCTGGCACTGGACTACGGTTTGTTGCCGGGAGAGAACGAGGTGGTGTTCCGCTACAAAACCATCTGGGCGAAGAGTGGTGTGGTACGCAACGGCGAATCCAAAGTGCATGTTATCGAGAGCAGCACTCAGGTGGCGCGTTTCACGGCGAGCCCGGACGCAGTCTATGGTTTCGAGTTTGATAAGCCGGCAAGTCGCCAGGAAGCCGAAACCATGATGGAGAGCTTTTCAGCAAAGATCGTTGCCGGCAATGGCACTGTCGTGGCGGTATCTGAGGAGTGGGACGGACAGTCCCGGCTGACGGACAGCCGCACTCCGGTTCCGGCTTCCGGGGGCGAGAGCACCAGCCGACCCCAGGAAGGCAGCACTCTGGAGCAGCTCAAAGCCATTTGGGCCGATGCTTCTGATGAAGACAAGAAAGCCTTTTTGCGTTGGGCATTCGAATAACCCGGCGCCGGGCCTGCGGGCCCGGCTATCTTCTGAATCTGCCCAGCCCGCCTTTCAGCAGTTTTTCCACGTAGGCAAGGACATCGTCGGTCATGTTGTGTTGTGGTTCCGGAAACTGCTCATGGCCCTGATCGGGGCCCAGCTCCGCTGCAGCTTTCTCTATCGCTTCCAGACTGTCGTGTACCAGTTCCGGTAGCTGGTCGCTGTCGGCGACCACGTCCGGGCAAAGAGTAAAGTTCAGGGTGAGCTGGCCCTGGTAGCTGACCGCAACAATCACCAACCCAAGGCTGTCGAATAATGGGGCACTGTTGTACTGGCGCACCAGTCGGGCACCTTGCAGGTACAGCGGTACCTGCGGGCCCGGTACGTTGGTAATCGGCACGTTGAACAGTGGCTGGTAGCGCTGTGCGACCTGCAGCTCGGAATACAGGCGGGCGGACAGTGCCAGCAGCGTTGACGGAAGTAGCTCGGTCAGCCGGTCTGCGGCTATGGCTTCACGGTAGGGCTCGGATTCAACCGCATTGCGGTGAATTCGCCGGATCCGGGCTGCCGGGTTGGGTTCTGCGGTGGCCAGGTCCAGCAACATGGCTGACATCTGATTGCCGGTGGCCTTGCGAAGACTGCTGGAACGAACCGAGATCGGCGTCATGGCGACCAGCGAGGATTTCGTTTCTATGTTCTGGTTGGCGAGGTATCGGGCCAGGGATTCGGCACACAGGCCGAGGACCACATCATTCAGGGTGACGTCGACCAATGAGCCCTTGATGGCTTTGAGCCGGGACAAGTCCACGCTGGTTGAGACAATTCGCCGGTTGGCGGTAATCTGCCGGTTGAAGGGGCTGTGGGGCGCGGTGAACAAGGGCAGTGGCAATGGCAGCTTGTGTAATTGCTTCTGGATCAGCCCACGGGTGGTGGCTTCGGCGGCGTTATAGGCCAGAGAGGCCAGCTGCATCGGCGTTTTCAGCATGTTGGCGCCGGCCTGCAGGAAAACCCGCTCTTCTGAAGGTTCCTGCCTTGGCAGCCAGGGACGTGGTGGCGTGATGGTTCTCGGGCTGGGTGTGTACTCCAGTAGCTTGCCCATGATTTCCTCACCGCTAAACGCGTCAATGGCGGCATGGTGCAGCTTCACGATCAGTGCAAACCCTTCTTTTTCACCCTCCGGATCGTCGATCCGGAAACCATCGACAAAGGTGATGTGCCAGAGTGGTCGGTCCCGTTTCAGCGGCTCTTCAAGAATCTTCGAGGCCAGGGATATCAGGCTGGCCTGCTTGCCGTGTTCGCCAAGGTTTACGTAGGCCAGGTGCCGCTCGATGCTGAAATCGGCGTCGTCCACCCAATAGGGGCGGCCAAGCCGGAGAGGGATTTCTTTCAGCTTCTGGCGGAACAGAGGTACCACGTGGAGCCGGCTGCGCAGATAGGCGACGAAGGTGCTGAATGCCAGTGGGTTGGACAGCCCGCTGGCATCGAACAGATAAATGCCGCCGATGTGCATCGGGGTGGTGTCCGATTCCAGATACAGGAACGAGGCATCCAGTTCCGACAGCTGACGCATGGAACGCACTCCTTGTGTTTCTCGTTGTATTCGGCTGGTCAGTATACTTCAGGTCGTGAATTCGCCGGTTGGCCCCTTTGCCTCAGGAATCGGCAGGCTTGAGCCACTGGCTGAGGCTCTGGTCTTCGCTCAGCCGGTTCCAGAACCACATCAGTGCCTTGCCTTTGTCTTCACTGTGGCGGGCCAGGTGAATGGCGATCGGGGGGCGTGGTTCGTGCACGGCTTTCGCCACCAGCCGGCCTGAAGCCAGTGCCTCCCGGATGCGTGGCAAGGGCAGCCAGCCAACGCCAAGGCCTGCTTCCTGTATGGCAATTTTCTGGTCGATGTTGGTGACGGTCAAGGTTCGTTGGCGCCGGAAGATGCCGGCATGGCCGGGTGGCAGCGCGCGGGAGGTGTCGGCGGCAACGGCAGCGGGAAATGGGGCGATGTCGCTTTCTTTCAGGGGTTCTTCTGCCTGGGCCAAAGGGTGGTTGGCCGCCACGGCAAAGACGAAAGGTATCTCGCCCAGTGGCTTGGTGGTAAAGCTTCCGGCGGGCTTGCTGAGCTGGTCTGCGCCGATCACCATGTCGACGCGCCGGCTTTGCAGGGCGTCCCAGGCGCCTGCAAAGACCTCCTCCACCACCTGTACATCCACTGGAACGCCCAATTGGTAAAAAGCGTCAATCGCCGGAAACAGGCATTGTGCCGGCAGCAGCGAGTTGAATCCTATTCTAAGCCTGGTTTCCCAGCCCTGAGCTACCTGGCGGGTAGAGTGAGCCAGGTTCTCGGCGGCTTCAAGCAGCGAGCGGCCTTCCTCCAGCAGGTAACGACCGGCGGGCGTGAGCACGGCTTTGTGGCCGGTTCGGTCAAAGACACTGACGCTGAGGTCTTCCTCAAGCTTCTGAACGGTGTAACTGATGGCCGAGGGAACCCGGAACAGTTCGCTGGCGGCACCGGCAAAACTGCCCTTGCGGTCGATAGCGTCCAGTACTTTGAGTGCGTCGATGGTAATGGCTGTATGCATGTTCGAATAATCTGAAAGTGTTTGCCAGAAATGCTTGCTATCAGCCTAGCAGCACAGCCGTTAGCCTGTCTCTATTAATTCAGAACCGGGTCGGCCCCATCACACTTCATCAGGGCAAATTTCATGGTGGTTGACCTCGCAGGAGGGTAGTTATGGGCTTGTTGGTTGACGGCTGTTGGCACGATCAGTGGTATGACACGGGCAGAACCGGCGGCAAGTTTGAGCGCGAAGCGGCGCGGTTCCGAAACTGGGTAACCGCTGATGGCTCTGCCGGGCCGGCCGGAGAGGGTGGTTTTCCTGCAGTGAGTGGCCGGTATCACTTGTATGTTTCCATGGCCTGCCCCTGGGCCCACCGCACCTTGATTTTCCGGAAGCTCAAAGGTCTGGAGAACCATATTTCGGTGTCTGTCGTGCACCCGGACATGGTGGAAAACGGCTGGGAGTTCCGGCCCGGTCGCAAAGAACATCAAGACGACTTGTATAATTTTGACTTCATGCACCAGATTTATGCCCGTGCCGCCCCGCATTATTCTGGCCGGGTCACGGTGCCGGTGTTGTGGGACAAAGAGCGCGAAACCATTGTCAGTAATGAATCCGCAGACATTATCCGGATGTTCAATTCCGCCTTTGATGGCCTTGAGGGCGTGAATAACGACCGGGATTTCTACCCGGAAAGCCTGCGTGGTGACATCGAGGCGGTGAATGAACGGGTTTACCACACGGTGAACAATGGCGTTTATAAAGCCGGGTTCGCCACTGCGCAGGACAAGTATGAGGAGGCCTATCAGGCCCTGTTCGACTCCCTGGACTGGCTGGAAGAAAGGCTGGCGGAAAAGCGCTATCTCACCGGTAACCGGCTAACCGAGGCCGATTGGCGGCTGTTCACCACGTTGATCCGGTTTGATGCGGTGTATTACAGCCACTTCAAGTGCAACCGCCAGCAGATCCGCGACTATCCGAATCTGTCCGGCTATGTGCGGGAGCTATATCAGGTGCCGGGCGTGGCTGAAACCGTGGATCTGGGCCAGATCAAGCGTCACTACTATGTAAGTCAGCGCACCATAAACCCAACCCAGATTGTGCCGGTGGGGCCAGAGCTGGAATTCGAAGCACCCCACGGGCGTGAACATCTCGGCTGAATGGGCCTGGTTGACTAGCTTACCCGGGCTACCGCCACTTCGGTCAATAATTCCAGCGCCTGCCGGTGCTCAGAGCCCGGCAGGCAGGCCAGCAGGTCTCTCGCGATCTGCGCCTGCTCTTTTGCTTTTGTCATGGTGTATTCGATGGCACCGGACGCCTTAACGATATCCAGTACCTTCGGCAGGTCATCCAGCCCTCCCTTCCGGATGGCCTGGCGGATCAGTTGCCTTTCGGCTTCGCTACCATTGGCCATGGCGTAGATCAGCGGCAGGGTGGTTTTGCCTTCCGCCAGGTCGTCTCCCACGTTCTTGCCCATGGTTTCGGCATCGCCCTGATAATCGAGAACGTCATCAACCAGCTGGAATGCCAGCCCGAGGTGTTTGCCATAGTCTTTCAGGGCATTTTCCTGTTCCCTGCTGGCTCCGGCCAGCAGGGCGCCCGTGTGGGACGCGGCTTCAAACAGCATGGCGGTCTTGTTGTGGATAACGACCATATACTGGTCTTCGCTCAAGTCCGGGTTCTTCACATTCATCAGCTGCATGACCTCGCCCTCGGCAATAACGGCCGTGGCGTGCGACAGCACGTTCATGATCGGCAGGCTCTGCAGCTCGACCATCATTTCGAAGGCCCGGGCATAGAGGAAATCGCCGACCAGCACGCTGGGCGCGTTGCCCCATTTTGCGTTGGCTGTGCTGCGGCCGCGGCGCATATCGGAGGTGTCTACCACATCGTCGTGCAGCAGGGTGGCGGTATGCAGGAATTCAATCACGGCAGCCAGCTTCAGATGATCGTCTTTCTGGTAGCCGGCGGCCTGGCTGGCCAGGAGAACCAGCAAAGGTCGCAGGCGTTTGCCGCCGCTTTCGATAATGTACTGGGCGATTTTCTCAACCAGCGGGACATCGGAAGCGAGCCGCTTGATGATAAGGTCGTTAACGCGGCTGAAATCATCCGCTACGGTGTCGTAGATGCGCTGGGCTGTCATCGGGCCGGTAAGTCCCTTGCTGGTGTTTTCGTTGAGTTTTCGGGCAGGTCGCGGCAATGCTAGGTATTGCTGCTTACAGTGTCAACTTGAGCCGGAATCCGGCTTGTATTGGTCGACGGGTTTTCGTACAATCACGCGCCCAACTCATCCCAACCTGCGCTCCCTGCAATAGGGTCGCCAGAGCGCTTCCCTTAGAACCAGGTGGATAAGAGCAGGGATGGGTCAATCGCGGAGACTATGAATGTACGCAGTTATTGTTAGCGGTGGTAAGCAGCACCGTGTAAAAGAAGGCGAAACTCTGAAGCTGGAAAAGCTGGAAGTTGAAACCGGCGGTTCCGTTGAGTTTGATCGTGTTCTTCTGGTTGCCAATGGCGACGACGTAAAAGTTGGCGCTCCGGTTGTTGAAGGTGCCAAGGTGACCGCAGAAGTGGTTAGCCACGGTCGTCACGACAAAGTGAACATCATCAAGTTCCGTCGTCGTAAGCATCACATGAAGCGTCAGGGCCACCGTCAGTGGTTTACTGAAGTCAAGATCACGGGTATCCAGGGCTAAGCCCTCGAATAACCCCTTAATGAAGGAGGCTGGTAATGGCTCATAAAAAGGCAGCAGGTAGTACCCGTAACGGTCGCGATTCCGAGTCGAAACGACTTGGTGTCAAGCGCTACGGTGGCGAGTCTGTATCTGCAGGCAGCATCATCGTTCGTCAGCGTGGCACCCGTTTCCACGCTGGCAGCAACGTAGGCATTGGCAAGGACCACACCCTGTTCGCGAAAGCGGAAGGTCAGGTGAAGTTCGAAACCAAAGGCCCGCAGAACCGCAAGTTCGTAAGCATCGTTCCGGCTGCGTAAGCAGCGGCGATCCGGTTCTGTTGAACCTTGGGTTTGCCTGATATGCTGATTTAGTCAGTTCTCAGGTGAATCCGGAGCCCCGCAAAGCTTCCTTGAGGCTGCGGGGCTTTTTAGTTTATGCAAAGGCATTTGGCGTATGAAATTTGTAGACGAAGCCACCATCATTGTTGAAGCCGGTAAAGGCGGGCATGGTTGCCTGAGCTTCCGGCGGGAAAAGTACGTGCCAAAGGGTGGTCCCGACGGCGGTGACGGTGGGGATGGCGGTTCCGTCTATCTGGAGGCGGACAGCGCACTCAATACCCTGATTGATTACCGCTTTCAGCGTAAATACAAGGCCCAGAATGGTGAGCCGGGCGCTGGCCGTAACTGCACCGGTACCAAAGGCGAAGATCTGGTGCTGCCGGTGCCAGTTGGCACGACGGTGGTGGATATGGATACTCATGAAGTGCTGGGTGATCTCACCAAAGAAGGTCAGCGTCTGAAAGTGGCTCAGGGTGGTTTTCACGGCCTTGGCAATACCCGTTTCAAGTCGTCCGTTAATCGTGCTCCTCGTCAGACCTCCAAAGGGTCTGAGGGTGAGGCGCGTAATCTGCGTCTGGAGCTGAAGGTTCTGGCCGATGTCGGTTTGCTGGGTTTGCCCAATGCTGGCAAGTCTACGTTCATCCGGTCGGTTTCCGCCGCGCGCCCGAAGGTAGCGGATTATCCCTTCACCACCCTGGTACCGAATCTTGGTGTGGTCAGTGTGCAGGCTCATCAAAGCTTTGTTATCGCGGATATTCCTGGTCTGATTGAGGGGGCAGCCGAGGGTGCGGGGCTTGGTATTCGTTTCCTGAAGCACCTGGTCCGGACGCGCTTGTTGCTGCACCTGGTGGATGTTGCTCCTTATGACGGCTCGTCCCCGGCCGACGCGGTCAGGGCGATTGCCCACGAACTCGAAAAGTTCAGTGAAACGCTGGCCAGCCGTCCTCGTTGGCTGGTGCTGAACAAGGTCGATATGGTCGCCGAGGAAGATCGTGAGGCCCATTGTCAGGCCATTGTTGATGAGCTTGGCTGGGAGGGGCCTGTGTTCCGCATTTCCGCGCTGAGTGGTGAGGGCACCAAACCTCTGGTGCAGGCCGTGATGCGCTGGATTGAGGAGCAGGCCGAGCAGGAAGCCGACAATCCCGATTTCGCTGAGCAGGAAGCCGCGCGCAGGCGTCGCATGGACGAAGAGGCCCGTCAGAAAATTGAGGCGGATCGTCAGGCCCGTAGAGCGGCCCGTAACGCGGATGATGACGACGACTTTGACGACGATGATTACGACGTTGAAGTGGTTTACGCACCGGAATAACTCACTAACGGAAGAGACTGTACCGCTATCATGAGTGAACGCCTTCAGCTTCGACAGGCCCGCCGCCTGGTGGTCAAGATCGGTAGTGCCTTGCTGACCAATGATGGCAAAGGTCTGGATGTGGCCGCGTTGGGGTTGTGGGTAGATCAGATCGCAGAGCTGATTGCCGAAGGGGTGGAGGTGGTGGTGGTGTCCTCCGGCTCGGTCGCCGAAGGCATGAGTCGCCTTGGTTGGACAGTTCGCCCCCAGCACTTGCACGAGTTGCAGGCTGCGGCTGCTGTGGGGCAGATGGGGCTTGTGCAGACCTGGGAGGCCCAGTTCAAGCGCCATGATATCCATACGGCGCAGATTCTGCTGACCCACGACGACCTCTCCGACCGCAAGCGTTACCTGAACGGCCGCAGTACCCTGCGTACGTTGCTGGATTACGGTGTGGTGCCGATCGTGAACGAGAACGATACGGTGGTGACCGACGAGATCCGCTTTGGTGATAACGACACCCTGGGTGCGCTGGTGGCTAATCTGATTGAGGCGGATGGTCTGATTATTCTGACCGATCAGGTGGGGTTGTTTAATAAAGACCCCCGCAAGCACGGCGATGCCGTGCTTGTGACCGAGCGCAGGGCGGAAGATCGCGAGCTGGATGCCATGGCCGGCGGTGGTGCCGGAGCGCTCGGGCGCGGTGGTATGCAGACCAAGCTGAGGGCGGCCCGGTTAGCGGCCCGCTCAGGCGCGTTTACGGTGATTGTTGGTGGCCGGATTGAGCATGTGATTGCCCGATTACGCCAGGGTGATGTGATTGGTACCTTGCTGTTGCCGGAGCAGGGGCGGCTGGCGGCCAGAAAGCAGTGGATTGCCAGTCACTTGCAAACCCGGGGCAAGCTCACGCTGGATGATGGTGCGGTGAAGGTGTTGCGCCAGGGTGGACGGAGTCTGTTGCCGGTGGGTGTGAAGGCTGTGTCCGGGCAGTTCCGGAGGGGGGAGATGGTCTCCTGTGTCGATCTGACTGGCAAAGAAATCGCGCGGGGGCTGGTTAACTATGATGCTGATGAAGCCAGGGCCATCTCGGGCCGGTCCAGTGATCGCATTAATGATGTTCTGGGTTATGTGTCCGATGAGGAGATGATCCATCGGGATAATCTGGTGGTGGTTTGATCTTTTTCGCTTGATTCAGACACAAAAAAACCGGCTGATTAGCCGGTTTTTTTATTTCGCACAGAATCAGGCGCTTTTCAGAGCCTTGATTTTGGCGTTCAGACGGCTCTTGTGGCGAGCAATCTTGTTCTTGGCGAAGATGCCTTTGTTGACCATGCTGTCCATGATCGGCTGAGCTTCTTTCAGAGCAGCCTGGGCTTCATCGTGGTTGCCGGCCTTGATCTTGGCGTCGACCTTTTTCATGTAGGTGCGTGCCATGGAACGCAGGCTGGCGTTATGCTTGCGGTTTTTCTCGTTCTGACGAGCGCGCTTCTTGGCTTGCGGGGAATTTGCCACCGTAAAACTCCTGAAAATTCGTTGCTATAAAAAAGAAATTTTTACATCGCGGGCGCGCCAAAACCAGCGCGTCGAAATAAATGACGCGGAACTATGCCGCTGAATGCCCGAAATGTCAAGGCCGCCGCACGGTTCGTGCCTCGCCTGCAAAGCCCTGTGATACACTCCGGCATCGCAGCGCTGGGGCTGGCCGGGGGGCGTTACTCCGCCTTGTGGATTACCGAGATGGCCCGTAGCTTCCACTCAGGATTCTGGACGCCGAAATCATGTCTTCCGAACAACGAAAGCCACCCTCAACAGGGAAGTCAGAACCGCCCAGGGCGCCGGGATTGTTGAGATCGTCTGGCGTGGTCGGGATGATGACCATGCTGTCCCGGGTGTTGGGGCTGGTTCGGGATATGGTGATTGCCCGCTATTTTGGCGCGGGAGCGGGGGCTGACGCGTTTTTTGTGGCATTCAAGATTCCCAACTTCCTCCGGCGTCTGTTTGCCGAAGGTGCGTTTTCTCAGGCTTTTGTGCCGGTGTTGTCATCCTATCGGGAAACGCAGGATATTTCGCAAGTGAAACGCCTGGTAGATGCCGTGGCCGGTTCTCTGGGTTTGGTGCTTCTGGCGGTAACTCTTGTTGCGATGCTCGGCTCGCCGGTGCTGACCGCGGTGTTTGCGCCAGGATTTCTGGGTGACGACGTCAAGTTTGCGCTCACCAGCGAGATGCTGCGCATTACCTTTCCGTATCTGCTGTTGATATCCCTGACCGCCTTTGCGGGTGGCATTCTCAACAGTTATGACCGGTTTGCGGTGCCGGCCTTCACTCCGGTCTTGCTGAACCTGGCGATGATTTCGGCGGCCATTTTCCTCACACCGGTGATGGATGAGCCGGTGATGGCCCTGGCCTGGGGTGTGTTCATTGCCGGGGCCTTGCAGCTGTTTTTCCAGTTGCCGTTTCTGATGCGCCTGGGGCTTCTGCCCAGGCCCCGGATCGATTATCGGCACGAAGGGGTAAGCCGTATCCTGAAGCTGATGGCGCCGGCGCTGTTCGGGGTTTCGGTCAGCCAGATCAATCTGTTACTGGATACCGTGCTGGCCTCCTTCCTGCAAACCGGGAGCGTGTCCTGGCTGTACTACTCCGACCGTTTGTCGGAGTTGCCATTGGGGGTGTTCGGTATTGCGATCGCCACGGTGATTCTGCCCAGTCTGTCGCGCAAGCATGCGGCAGCATCTGCGGACCAGTTTGCGGCGACCCTGGACTGGGCTGTGCGGGCCGTTCTGCTGATCGGCGTGCCGGCCGCCCTGGCGTTGGCTTTGCTGGCAGAGCCCTTGATCGCAACTCTGTTCCACTACGGCGAAGTGACCGATCGCGATGTCGCGATGTCAGCACAAAGTCTGCGGGCCTATTCTGCGGGTTTGTTGGCGTTCATGTTGATCAAGGTGCTGGCACCGGGTTTTTTCGCCCGGGAAGATACCAAAACCCCGGTAAAGATTGGTGTGATCGCCATGGTCGCCAATATGGTGTTTAACCTGGCGCTGATCGTGCCGCTGGCGCATGCCGGGCTTGCGCTGGCGACATCGCTTTCTGCCTGGCTCAACGGTTATCTGCTCTGGCGCGGACTTCGCAAGGAAGGCGCCTGGAAAAGCCAGTCGGGCTGGCCGAAGTTCCTGATGCAGCTGGCGGTTGCGAACAGCGCGCTGGCAGCGGTGATCCTCTGGCTGAACGTGCCGGTTGGCCAATGGCTGGCCTTTACTGGCCTGCAGAGGGCTTCGGAAATGACGATTCTGGTTGTGGCTGGGGTTCTCGCCTATTTTGTTGCGCTGGCCCTTGCAGGTGTTCGCGTGCGGCAATTCCGCCAGAAGTAAGGCATCGTCATTTCTACCACGCCCGCTCCTGGGGTATAATCGCGCGTTTTCTCACCAGTGCGTCGCGCGTTCGCGCCGGCGCGCCGAAAGCCATTGGCAGCATTAGGGTTCGCAGTACATGCGTCTGATTCGAGGCCTGACCAATCTCAAGCGTATCGCGGGAAGTGCGGATTCTCCGCTGGCCGATGGGTGCGTGGCCACTATCGGCAACTTTGACGGCGTTCATCGGGGCCACAAAACCATCATCGATCAGGTCAGAGGCAAGGCTCAGGCACTTAACCTGCCGTCTGTGGTGATGATTTTCGAGCCTCAGCCCCAGGAATTTTTCAAGGGGGCGGAAGCGCCTCCCCGGTTGATGCCGTTTCGCCAGAAATTTGAAGCTCTGCTTGGCGAAGGCGTTGATGTGGTGCTGTGTATCCGCTTTGACGAAACCTTCCGCAGCTATTCCGGCATGGGCTTTATCGAGGATGTGCTGATCCATGGCCTTGGGGTTCGTCACCTGGTGGTGGGCGACGACTTCCGCTTCGGCTGCGACCGGGCCGGCGACTTCAGGCTGTTGCAAAGCGTGGGGCAGGAACGGGGCTTTACAGTTGAGAATACCCGCACCGTTGTCGTGGACGGAGAGCGGGTGAGTAGCACCCGGGTGCGCAACGCCCTGAATGTGAACGGACTTGAGGAAGCCGAGCGACTCTTGGGGCACCCTTACCGGATCCATGGGCGGGTGGTATATGGCCGGCAGCTGGGCCGGCAGATCGGCGCGCCCACCGCCAATATCCTGCTGCATCAGATGCCGGCGCTGAGAGGGGTTTACGTGGTGAGGGCCCGGCTCGATACCGGGGAATGGCGTGATGGCGTGGCGAACATCGGCCTGCGCCCCACGGTAGATGGCAAGCGACCATCGCTGGAAGTGCACCTGTTTGACTTTGCTGGCACACTTTATGGCCAGCACCTGGAAGTCGTGTTCCGCCATGGCCTGCGGGACGAAGTGAAATTCGACTCTGTTGACGAACTTCGGCAACAGATCGCCCGGGATTTTGAGCATGCCCGGGCCTGGTTGGCGGAGAACCCCGCCACCCCGGAAACCTGATTCAACTGACCAACCAAGAGTACGCACACAGACATGAGCGACTACAAGCATACCCTGAATCTGCCGGAAACTGCGTTCCCCATGCGCGGTAACCTGGCCAAGCGCGAGCCGGACATGCTCAAGCACTGGCAGGACCTGAACGTTTACGGCAATCTGCGCAAGCAGCGCCAAGGTCGTGAGAAGTTCATCCTGCACGATGGCCCTCCCTACGCTAACGGCAGCATTCACATCGGGCATGCGGTCAACAAGATCCTGAAAGACATGATCGTGAAATCCCGCAGTTTCATGGGCTACGACGCACCCTACGTGCCGGGCTGGGATTGCCACGGTCTGCCCATCGAGCACAAGGTTGAGCAGGAAATCGGCAAGGCCGGCGTGAAGGTGGACTACAAAACCTTCCGCCAAGCCTGCCGAGACTACGCCACCAAACAGATCGAAGGCCAGAAGGCCGACTTTATCCGCCTGGGCGTGATGGGTGAGTGGGACAAGCCCTATCTGACCATGGATCCGAAAGTGGAGGCGGGCATTGTCCGGGCGTTGGGCAAGATCGTCGCCAAGGGCCACCTGGTGCGGGGCTTCAAGCCGGTTTACTGGAGTGTGGTTGGTCAGTCCGCACTGGCAGAAGCCGAAGTTGAATACCAGGACAAAACTTCAACCCAGATTGACGTGCGCTTCACTGTCGTGGATCAGGACGCCGTACTGAAAACCTTCGGAACCAGCGAAGGTGAGGGCGATGTATCCCTGGTGATCTGGACCACGACTCCCTGGACGATTCCCGCCAACCAGGCGGTGTCCATCGGTGCCGATATTGAATACGCACTGGTACAGTTAGATGTCGGCCACGGCGCTGAGCGAATGATTCTGGCCACGGACATGGTGCAGGGCATCATGGCTCGCTGGGGTGTGGAAGACTACAAAGTGCTGGCCAACGTCTCCGGTTCCGCACTGGAAAACCAGTTGCTGCAACATCCGGTGTACGACAAGCAAGTGCCTGTGCTGCTGGGTGACCACGTTTCCCTGGACGCCGGTACCGGTGCAGTACACACAGCGCCTGACCATGGTATGGAAGACTTCGTGGTGGGTAAGGAATACGGCATTGGCACCCTCAACCTGGTGAAAGCCGACGGCACCTATACCGACGCGGCCGGCGAATTCGCTGGTGTGCACGTATACAAGGCCGATGAGCCGGTATGCGCCGCGCTGGAACGCGAAGGTAAGCTGGTACGCTCGGAAAAATTCCGCCACAGCTACCCGCACTGCTGGCGCACCAAGACCCCGCTGATCTACAGGGCTACGCCCCAGTGGTTCATCAGCATGGACAAGCTTAACCTGCGCGCCGATGCCCTGGAAGCCATCAAAGGCGTGCGCTGGGTGCCGGCCTGGGGCCAGAATCGCATCGAGGCCATGTTCGAGCAGAGCCCGGACTGGTGTATTTCTCGTCAGCGCACGTGGGGCGTGCCGATCACCCTGTTTATCCATAAGGAAACCCAGGAGCTGCACCCGAACACCCAGGAGCTGATCGAGAAAGTCGCCCAGGCGGTGGAAACCGGCGGCATCGATGCCTGGTACGACATTGACCAGAACGAACTGCTGGGCGCCGATGCTGACCAGTACGAAAAAGTGCTGGATACCCTGGACGTCTGGTTTGACTCGGGTGTCACCCATGACTCTGTATTGCGGGTACGTGAAGAATTGGGCCAGTTCCCGGCCGATATGTACCTGGAAGGCTCTGACCAGCATCGTGGCTGGTTCCAGTCATCCCTGAAAACCTCCATTGCCATGAATGGCGTGGCGCCGTACAAGCAAGTGCTCACTCACGGCTTCACTGTGGATGCCAAGGGCTACAAGATGTCCAAGTCCCTGGGTAACGTTATCGCCCCACAGGAAGTCATGAACGAGCTGGGTGCAGACATCCTGCGTTTGTGGGTCTCTGCCACCGACTACAGCGGTGAGATGAGCGTTTCCAAGGATATCCTGCGCCAGACTGCAGACGGCTATCGCCGTATCCGCAACACTGCACGCTTCCTGTTGAGCAACCTGACCGGGTTTGATCCGGACCAGCATATGGTCGCGCCGGAAGACATGATTGCCCTGGACCGCTGGATGGTCGACCGCGCCCTGCAGCTCCAGAACGAACTGCACGAAGACTACGGCAACTATGCCTTCCTTCGGATCTACCAGAAGGTGTACAACTTCTGTGAAGCCACCCTGGGTGGCTTCTACCTGGACATCATCAAGGACCGCCAGTACACCACCCAGGCCGACAGCCTGGCGCGACGTTCCTGCCAGACCGCGCTCTATCATGTAGCCGAAGCCCTGGTGCGCTGGATTGCGCCAATCCTGAGCTTCACCGCTGATGAAATCTGGCAGCACCTGCCGGGCAAGCGCGGCGACACCGTGTTCTACGAAACCTGGTACGAGGGCTTGAGTGCGCTGCCTGAAGGCTTCGAGTTAGGCCGTGACTACTGGCGAGAAATCTATGCCGTGAAAGAAGCGGTCAACAAGTGCCTGGAAGAAGTCCGTGCCCGTGGTGAAATCAAAGGCTCGTTGAGCGCGGAAGTGACTCTGTACTGCGAAGGTAGCCTGGCCGAGCGTCTGAACTATCTTGGTGAAGAGCTGCGCTTTGTGCTGATTACCTCTGAAGCCACCGTTAGGCCGGTGAGCGAAGCGGCCGGCGTAGAGCAAACCAACCTGGAAGGTCTGCTGGTGAAGGTGACCCCGGCGACTCACGCCAAGTGCGAGCGCTGCTGGCACCACCGTGAAGACGTGGGGCAGAACGAGCAGTACAGCGATCTGTGTGGCCGTTGCGTGACCAATGTGGAAGGCCCGGGTGAAACCCGTGCATACGCCTGATGGATGCGGTCATGACTGAAAGCACTGGCAGTAAATTGAAATGGCTGTGGCTGGCGCTGCTGGTCATCGCCATTGACCTGGGCACCAAAGCCATAGCCACGGCTATGCTGACCTACGGTGACCCGGTACCGGTACTGCCCAGTTTCAACCTGACGCTACTGCACAACACTGGCGCGGCATTCAGCTTCCTGGCCGATGCCGCCGGCTGGCAGCGCTGGTTCTTTGTCGCCCTGGCGGTCGTGGTCAGTGTGGTGCTGGTGGGCTGGCTGAGAAAACTCAAAGCCGATGAAACCTGGACCGCGATTGCCATCGTATTGATCCTTGGTGGCGCCATCGGCAACGTATACGACCGGGTGGTGCATGGTTACGTGGTGGACTTCCTGCATTTCTACTGGCAGGACTGGCATTTCCCGGCCTTTAACCTGGCCGACACCGCTATCACCATTGGTGCTGCCATGATGATCATCGATGCATTCCGCAAACCCGCTGGTGCCAGCGGCGATGCTGATAGGAGCAACTGAACCCCATGAAAGAACTGCCCATCGATAAGGGAACCCGAGTAAAACTGCACTTCGCCCTGAAGTTTGAAGACGGCGAAACTGTGGATTCCACCTTCGACAAAGAGCCGGCTACCCTGGAAATCGGTGATGAAAACCTGCCGGAAAATTTTGAAGCCTACCTGATGGGCCTGAAAGCCGGCGACCACAAAACCTTTGAAGTGCCGCCGGAAAAAGCCTTCGGCCAGCACAACCCCAGCAATATCCAGACCTTCAAGCGCCACGAATTCAGTGCTGACATGGTTCTGGAGCCGGGTGTGGTGATTTCCTTCGCCGACGCGCGCCAGCAGGAACTGCCTGGTGTGATCAAGCGGGTAGAAGGTGACCAGGTGGATGTGGACTTTAATCACCCGCTGGCAGGGCATACACTGAGCTTTGAAGTTCAGATTATCGACGTTGAACCAGCAGGGCCGACACACTGATTATGCACATTCGACTCGCTAACCCCCGTGGCTTCTGTGCCGGCGTAGACCGTGCCATAGAAATTGTCAACCGCGCGCTGGACGTGTTCGGAGCGCCCATCTACGTGCGCCACGAAGTGGTTCACAACAAATTCGTGGTAGACAACCTGCGCAACCGGGGCGCGATCTTTGTCGACGAGTTGGACGAAGTGCCCGACGACAAACTGGTGATCTTCAGTGCCCACGGCGTATCCCAGGCGGTACAGAACGAAGCCGCCCGGCGCGGCCTGAAAGTGTTCGACGCTACCTGCCCGCTGGTCACCAAAGTGCATATGGAAGTGATGCGTTACAGCCGTGATGGCCGCGAGTGCATCCTGATTGGCCACCATGGACACCCGGAAGTGGAAGGCACGATGGGCCAATACGATCACAGTAACGGCGGCGACATCTATCTGGTGGAAGACGAAGCCGACGTACAAAAGCTGGAAGTGAAAGACCCCAGCCGTTTGTCATTCGTTACCCAAACCACGCTGTCCATGGACGATACCGCACGGGTAATCGACGCCCTGCGCGCCAAATTCCCGAAAATCGAAGGCCCCCGCAAAGACGACATCTGCTACGCCACCCAGAATCGGCAGGACGCGGTCAAGCAGTTGGCCGGTGACTGTGATCTGATGCTGGTGGTGGGCTCTCCCAATAGCTCCAACTCCAATCGCCTGCGGGAACTGGCGGAACGCATGGGCACGCCTGCCTACCTGATTGATGAGGCTGCCCAGATAGAGCCGCAATGGCTTGAGGGCAAGAAGGCTGTAGGAGTCACTGCTGGAGCGTCGGCTCCGGAGGTGCTGGTTGCCGACGTGATTGCCCGACTCAAGGAGTTGGGCGGGGAAGAACCCGAGGAAGTCTCCGGCCGGGAGGAGAACATTGTCTTCTCGATGCCGAAAGAACTGAGGATTGAAGCCCTTCAAATCGACTGAACCTGAAGGGCTATCAATTCGTTTTGATGTTACCAGCAGCCCGCCTGGGCTGCGCCTCTGACGCCTTCATCGTTCAGCGTCAGCGTGCCGCAATCATCATTGGCTTGAGCACCCGTGGGGACCGCCTGCAGAGTATAGGTGTCGCGCGTCGCGTTCACGGAAAAGCTGATGTTATAAAACGCTGTGCCTGTTTGCGGCGATTGCGTGAAGGGCAATACTGGATTATTCCCACCATCTCTGTAGTCAAAGCCGTTTGAGTAGCGTCTTTCCATCCACTGGGCCAGTTCCAACAGGTCTGCTTGGGCTGTGGTTCGTCGGGTTTGTTCCACCTGGTTCTGGTAGAGCGGCAGGGCTATTGCAGCTATGATCGCGATGATTGCAACCGCGATCATGAGCTCGACCAATGTGAAACCGGCATTCGATTGAATCTTCAAGGTAATAGATCCTTACTCTGGAATGTGTTTTGGCGGATCAATCGCGTATAACGCTGAGACCCACCGCCACTGTTGGCCCCGAGCCGCCCGCAGTATCGGGCGACAGTTCCAGTCTGATGGAGTCTCCTGGCTGAATTTGCTGCAGCACCTGTTCTCGTGACCAGACGGTATTCCTGAACTGGACGAGTCTGTCGAGCGTGAAGGACTCATCATCGACGATCAGGATGGATTCCTCAGCGTGGATGGCGTTTATGGCCCCCTCGTAAAAACGATCATTTGTATTCATAGGCGTGCCGTCAGCGATCTCCTCCTGAGCCTGAAGGCCGGAAGAAATGGATATCGCGACCAATAGGGCGCCTAAACTGCCCAGGGTTTTCTTGTTGATTCGGCGAACGCCGAGAAGCTTGAACGGATTCTTCATGGTCAATCCCGTTTCTAGGTTGAATCAGTTTTGGGACCAGCTTCTTAACGAAGCTGCTCCCAGGTCTGTCTTCCGATGTTTGTGTCGAGCGATCTGGCGCATAAGCCATCCTCGCATGGATCGCCGGGTGACAACTGAGTCGGGTCCAGCCCCGGAATGACGATCTCCGCGTCACCGTCGGACGTGGCTATGGTCCGGTTTTCGCCACCATACCCAACCTGGATACCACTGGGCGCATACCCCCCGGTAATATCGCCGGTATTGAATTTTCCGTCGCTGTTCAGGTCGAAAACTGCCGTGTCTGAGGGCGCACCGGTGCTCAGCCTGAGGTCCATCAGAAACCCTGTTCGTCCGCTGCCACAGGGGTCGCGGTCTGGAATAACGGTCGTGAAACGCACCCGATCCGGGTTAACACCAAATGGGAAGGTGGCACGACTGATCACCCGTTCGCCTACCTTATTCCCGTTATAAGCCAGATCCAGGTACCAGCCACTTTGGGTTGTCAGGCTGTTGCCGGAGGTGTCTCGGACAATGAAGCTATTGGATCCATTTCCGGATGCCTTGCTGACACTGATACTTTCCTGTTTGGTGATGGTTTGCTCCAGCAGGTCTGAGCGCGCTAATCCGCTCTTGTTCAAATCATCCTTGATGGCATAAAGCGACTGAATATCGTAGTCACCTTCGTCCCCGCTGCGGAGGAAACTACCGGTGCCGAAGGCGACAACCAGTTCATCGCTGTCGTTTGGATTAAGCGCCACGCGCGGGGCCACCGTGATCGGCTGGCTATTTCCCGCTGGACTTTGCGCTGTAAATACCTTGGTCGCGGACCAATTAGACACTCGCCCTGTCAGGTCAAACCTCCAGAGGTTGCCCAACAGGTCTCCACCGTAGGCATAACGGGTTACCGGGTCGGTTTCAGGAAAGCTGGTTACTGTCACTGATGCCAGTCCATTGGGGCTGGTGGCAGAGCCTGCTCCAGTCTGAATTTCTTTGATCAGGGTACCGGTCTCAAGATCCACAACGAACAAGCTCGATTGCCCGCTGTCGCCATTGTAGCCATTGCCGAACAGGGCCACCCAGGTGCCATCGCCCAGCCGGGAAATCTGCGGATCGGTTACGCCATAGCCCAGGTTCGGGTGTGAAAACTCCCATAGAACGTCATCCGATGGAGAGAAAGAACCCGGGTTGGTGACATCAAGTGCGAAAACGGTTTTTCCACCGATGCCCATGCCTCCCAGCAGCACCGTGCGCCAGGACTGCGTCCCGCCGCCAGACTTGTCGATGTAGGCGTCCTGGACACGGGGTGTGCCATCCATGAAATATTTATGGGTGTAGTTGGGCTGCATCAGCTCAGAGATTCGTGCGTAGGTTTTTGACCCCGAGGGCAGCAATAGCTCGGAGGGGATGTAGCCAAACAACTCTTCCCCGGTTTCGCTATTGAACGCATGGAGTATGCCGTCGTTCGCGGGTACGTAGAGCGCATCGACACGGTTCTGATACGAGGACGTGGACCTGAAATTCCGGTAAGCGACCCCCTCAGGGTCCGGGAGCCGGGCGAAACCATAGTTGGTTTTACCCACGAACTGGGGGTTGGCGTTGATGATATCGCCCATCAGGCGCAATACGCTGGCGCCACCGTCGTCCTGAACCAGCCGGTCTCTTAACGTCGGGTGGGCATTGTTATCCCCATGGAGCCATGCAATTCGATTGTGCCCAAGGTTGTCCTGGGTGGAGTTGAGCGTGGGGTCGGCGTTCAGGGCGTTCTGCTGTGCCGTCGACAGATTCGACAGCGAGCTGGCCGATGCAAACTCCAGCTCAACCCCGGCACTGCCATTGTGGGTAATCAGCTTGCGCGCTTGCGGCTGAGTGCTGGCGAGGACTTCTTCAGCATTCCAGGCTTCTGAGCCCTGATCAAAATTGAAGGCGGTTAACGTGCCAGACCAGTCCTGACTCCTGAATCCAGCGAAGAAACCCAGGGAATCGGTGCGGAGCACTGCTGAGCTTACTGCTGCCGAGGATGCGGAGGTTTCAGAACGTGCAATGACATCGCCCAGGAAGCCCTGGATTTCAGTGGTGAATTCGGTTGGATTCTGGGCGCTGGCATAACCGCCCCGGCCGTTAATGGCTGCGTGTAACAGATCATCGATATTATCCGGGCTTTGGTCGGCGCCGGGCTCTGGCCAGTTAATGGTGATATTTTTGCTCGAGTCCAGTGCGGCCAGCGCGTCGGCTTCCTTGATGTCGCCGGTCACACCCAGGCCGATGGTAAACGTGGTCATGTGCTGCCAGAAGGCCGGATCTGTCGAAGAAACCGGCACTTTATTGGCCAGGTCCGTTCTCAAATCGGTCTTCCAGTATTTCATTGCCACGTCTGCGAGAGTGTTGGAATAGCTGTCCGAAAACGGCGACACCGCCTGGTAGGTGAAGTTTTTACCGTTGGGATCGGGATTGTTGTAGGTGGGGCCACCGGTTCCATCTATGTTGCCAACCTGCGGACTGCTGCCGTTCCAGATACCGTCCGTCATCAGGATTGAGAAACTCTGCCGACATTCAATGTGAGAGGTATTGTCATTGGTGCCGGGCACTTCACCCCAGGGCCCGAGGTTGTCGGTTCGGGAATAATATTGACCAACGTCCTTGAGCGCGGTCCGCAACGGGGTGCCGCCATTGATGCTCTTACCGTGCAGCCAGGTCAGGAAGGTTTGTCGGCGTGCCGCAGTGTACGGACGCACCCCGCTCACAAGCGTGTCAGTGTTAACACCATCAATGGTTCTTCCGTTGACGTTGATCGCGCCATAGCCAACTCTAATGTTCTCGGGGAGGTCAAAGAAGGCTTCAGTGATACCGGATTTTGCGGCCAATGCCCGGGTGCTGTAATAGGAAAACCAGTTGGCATAGTTCTGTTTTTCTTCGGCCGAGGCATTGTTTAGCAATACGGCTGTATAACAACTGTTTTGCCTGGGGTTGCTGTCACAACTCGTTGAGGAGTTGAACTGCATATAGAAGCCTTGCTCGATGCTGCCAATCTGGTCAAACCGAATATCATTGCGCAGGTCGTCCGTACCCTCTGATTGATCAAAACCGTTGACCCACGCGTTGGTGTAGGACGAGTTCGGATACCGGCTACTGCCATCTGGCTTGTAGGGCGGCGTGTAGGTCACCGACGGGTCATAATAGATTTTATTGACGTGGCTGGAGTAGTAATAGTTGTTGCCCGCTCGCCCGCTCAAATCGTCTGGCATAAAACGCCAGCCCATGGAGCCCGAGTCGTCAAAAATGAAAACCAGGTTGGGATCCACTGATTCCTTCAGAAACAGTGGCACTTGTGACAGGTTTACCTGAGCGATCGCAGATTGTGCGGTCAGGATAGAAAACGCCGCACTGACACCGAAGGTGGTCAGCTTTGACAGCTTTCTCGACTGTAGCCGTTTGCGGAAGATTTTTTTCATAACTGGCTCTCCGGATGGAATGAGCAATCCTAATCTGATGTTCGTTTATGGTTTTCTTTATCACTGAGGCGGTAGCAGAACGGTTGACTGCAGAACCGTCACTGCCTCGGCACTGCCGCCTTGGGCTCGGGCAGTTGTCATATACCTCTCAAAGCAGGGTTGGCCCGGTTCAATCGGGCAGACATCGGCCAGTCGGGCAATGTGGTAAATCGGCTGTGCGCTGACATCCGGGCCGGCATTACCAACGCCCAGGCGAGTCGGATTGGTGCCATCCCAGAGCCACGGGGTCGCAATCAGCGGCTCATCGAAAGCCGTGAGGCGTGTCGGCAGACTGTTCAGAATATCGTCTTCTGCCTGTCGCAGGGCTGCTTCGGATGCCTGAAATGAAAGAGCTCCATCATGGGCGTTGCTGGCCATCCGTTCCTGCATGATGGATCCCTGCATGCCTCCGATAGCCAGCAGGGATATCAACAGCAGCATGACCAGGGCAACGATCAGGGTGGCGCCTTGCTGTTGTCCAGGAAACTGGCCATTCGCGAGCGGATAACCTGGGGAGACTGCGTCAATCATTGCATTCTACCTCTGATGGTGGTGGTGCCGACGGAAACCAGTCGAACTCGTCTGTCACCGTTGTTGGCCTGGGACACTTCGCTGCCCAGGACGTCAAACAACCGATCGTTTTCTTCATCAAGCACCTCGTCCCGACTGCGGGTGATTACCGCAAATCGGACGCTTGAAACCGAATCCCAGTTAGCCACGAGGTTGGCGGGAACATAATCGTCTGCGGCTTCGTCTCCAACCGTGTCGACGCCATACAGGAGTTGCAGCGTCTCGACCCCTGACACGAGTTCCTGTGGGGGTTCTAACGGTGTCATCAGCCGTCGAAACAGGGCGGGTTCGCCGTTGGTGCCCTGACCGATGTAGTAAGCCATAGAGGTAAATTCATACACTCGTGTTTCAGAGTCATATGCCAGGTTGAAATTGTTGCCATTATTGCCTGGTATGACATTGCCGCCTGCCATGGTCACTGAGCTCGAGTTGAAGTTATTGCTCTTTTGAAACAACTCGCCTTCAGAACAGTCTCCCAGTGTTGCCAGTACGATCCGGTTGACGGGCACCTCGGAGTTATCAACGAGGTTGATGCTGTTGCCGTTCTGAGGGTTCGCTGCGTTTACAGGCACGCTCAGGGGGGTGAGGGCGTTTATAACGACCACGTCTGAATTGGCCAGTACCGAGCCGGCCAACTGGGCCGGCAGCTGCGCGCCAGCATTACCAGAGGACCAACTGCCCGCACCCGGTGTGTTCAGAGCGGCGGGAAGGGTAACGCTGTCGCCGGGTCCGGTGCCGTTGAAATCCCAGCCCTGGACGGGCCGCCCCAATGGCATCAGCAGGCCACCATTCAATCGATTATCGACAACCTGGTCCAGCGGCCGGCCCATCTCTGCGAGGCAGCCAAAGCTGCCTGCGGACCGGAAATCCGGGGCGAGGATCGCAGACACAAAGCGTGCGCTCTCTTGAGCATGGGCAAGTCCCTGGGTTTGGCGATACGTTTCGTTTCCGCTCAGATAAATCTGTGTGACGCCAAGCGTCAACAGCAGGCCCAGTGCAACTGCAATCAGCAACTCCACGAGTGAAAGCCCGCGCTGGGATTGCCAACGGGGAGCGGAAGCGTGAGCTCTTGCTTGGATAGTGTGCGCCATCAGATCTGAGTCCTCACCACTACGGGGTTCATTGCCTGGTCGTTTTGATCCCAGTCGATCGTCACAGTGACCGTGTTGTTGAGGCCGTCAATGACAACTGTGCGTTCTGCATCCGGGAGCAGGCAAGCCAGGTTGTTTTCCCAGGTTGCCAGATCATTTGCAGCTACACTCCCGTTTGCCGGGACGAAGGATGTGTCGCAGGCGCCGCCATCAGCGCCTTGGGCATCGCCTTGAGCCAGTGCGTAGCCGGCGATGTTATCCGGATTGGCTCGAATTCGGTCAAGCAGATCCTCCGCCAGCTGAACCGCCTGGCTGCGGCTTTGCGATTGCGTGTTCATCTGCAGGGAGACCACCTGTGTCGATGCGACGCCCAGAATCCCGATACCGAGAATCAGGACGGTGACCAGTATCTCAATGAGTCCGATACCTGCCTGGCGGGTCAGAGCCATGGGGCTGTGCGAATTCACTGTGTCATTTAGGGAATTGATCGTCACGGGCATACTCCGTCTTCCACTTCAGTTCGCCCTACCGGACTGATTCGAATAGTCCGAAACCGTATATCCCCGGCAGCGCAGCCAACGGGAGCGACCGTAAATGTCTGGGCTGCCTGCGGTACCAGAAAACCTCGGCGGTCAAACACGATGTCGGCCGCTGATTCGGTATACGTCAGATTGCCGGGAGCCTCAAAAACACGAATCTGGTTGTTTGTGCAATCACCGGCAGCACCGCCCTCATGGACGCACCAGCCACTGTCGAGCCCGCCATCGGTGCTGAGGGTCACGTTCTCGCCACGCTTGATAGCTTCCGATCTGGCCAGCTTGATGGATGAAACAAGCAGGTTGGTACCTGATACCAGGCGGTTGTTATCGATTAACCTGCCAAATCCCGGAATGGCGATGGTTGCGACAAGCGCGAGAATGACCATCGTCACCATGAGCTCAATTAGCGTAAAACCCGCAGTTCTGTTCCTCATATGCCATCCTGCCCATTAATACAGCCTCAATTACAGCAGAATGAGTCGTACAGTCCATGAGTCTTGCGATAAAAGGTAGTTGTCAGGGAATGAGCGGTCCGAGTGTCTGATAAAATGAGACCCCGTACCCGCTATCCCGGTGTGCGATCAGGAACAGACCACGGTGGTGCCCCACGGTAACCTGATGGTTCCGTCCCGGTCCTCGTCCTCCAGGCTGCGTAGACGTCCCCCGATATTCAGAGCCAGGTAGCTCATTCTGATACCGTTCGGCTGGGTCCCGGAGCACACCACTATGCTCCCCATTGTGCCGCGGCTCATTCCGGTTGAAGCGAACTGGAAGTAGCCCCGGCCGGCGGTTCGAGTATGGAGTCTTGCCTGGTTGTCGTTGAGGTGGAAAACCTGATGGCTACGCCCATTATCCGGACGCTTGTCGTTGTCGGCGTCAAGGAACACGTGAACCGGACGGTTCCAGTCGTCGATGCAGGATTGCGCCGGTGTAAGTGGGCATACCGTGATCACTGTCCTGCGGGTGACGGCCAGTGAGCGGGCACTGGCAAACATGCGATGGATCTGATTGACTGTATCCGTGTGGCGCGTTGAGGTGATCAGTTGGGGCCAGGAGACACTGGCCAAGGTAGCCAGAATGGCCATGATAGATAGCGTAAGGGTCAGCTCTATAAGCGTAAACCCGCCACTGCGTATTTTGTAACGCATAGCGAACATCCTTGTCTGAGGTTATCTGATGAGCTCTGTACATCCTGTTCAGAGCCTGTCAATCCTAACCCAGGCCGCTGGCCTGATTCTAAGTACTGAGTCTACTTCTGGATTACTCCATCCCCAGTTTCTTTAATCGATACCTCAACGCCCGAAAACTGATCCCTAAGCGCTTGGCCGCGGCCGTTTTATTCCACCTTGTTGCCTCCAGAGCCTTTTCAATAGCCTGGCGCTCAATGCTTTCCAGATAGCCCTCAAGATCGATCTCACCCTCGGGCACCGGAGCTGCGGCAGCATCCGTTTCTGACTCCGTCTCTCTGGACGCGGAGGCCGAGCCCGCTGGCACGACACCGCCGCCAAGATGCAGATCTCCGGCATCAATCAGGTCTTCATCGCACAGGGTAAAAGCGCGTTCCAGGATGTTCTCCAGTTCACGAACGTTACCGGGAAACTCGTAGCCTTTGAGTCGTTCGATGGCGGCCGCGGTGAGTTTGGCCGGGTCGCACTCGTATTCCCGCGCTATGCGTTGGAGAATGTGCTCGGCCAGCAGGGGAATATCCTCGGCGCGTTCGCGCAGCGGTGGAACCGCCAGTTCGATGACGTTGATCCGGTAGAACAGATCCTGGCGGAAGTCGCCTTCCTGCACCAGTTCCGGGAGGTTTTTGTGGGTGGCGCTGAGCACCCGGATGTCCACTGGCACTTCTTTGGTATCGCCGACCGGGCGGACGGCTTTCTCCTGGATAGCACGCAGCAGTTTTACCTGCATGGCCAGTGGCAGGTCGGCCACTTCGTCCAGAAACAGGGTGCCACCATCGGCAGAGCGGAACAGGCCCTGCTTGTTCTCGACGGCTCCGGTGAAGCTGCCCTTCTTGTGGCCAAAGAACTCGCTTTCCATCAATTCCGAGGGGATTGCGCCACAGTTCACTGCGATAAAGGGGCCGTCACTTCTGGGGCCTTGCAGGTGAATCATGCGGGCGACCAGCTCCTTGCCGCTGCCGGATTCGCCGCTGATAAACACCGGTGCCTGGCTTCTGGCGAGCTTTTTCGTCTGTGTGCGCAGTTTCCGGATTTGCGGCGAGTCGCCCAGAAGCAGGCCAGGCTCATCGGAATCAGCGGTTCCGCGGGTCTGGGGTTCTGACAGCTTCAGAGCGCTGTTGACCAGTTCCCGCAGGCGGGGCAGCTCCACGGGCTTGGATACGAAGTCAAAAGCGCCGGCTTTGAGCGATTCGATAGCCGTATCCATGCTGCCATAGGCGGTGATCACTGCAACGGGGGTGCAGGGAGTGTGTTGCTGGATCCAGTGAACAAGCTCTATGCCATTGCCGTCGGGCAGGTTCATGTCGGTCAGGCAGAGCTGGGGGTTGTGCTGCTGCAGCAATTCCCTGGCGCTGGCCAGATCGGGGGCAGTGTAGGTGGTAATGCCCATCCGGGTGAGGGTGATTTCCAGTAGATCCCGGATATCCGGCTCGTCGTCAACAATCAGCGCTGTCTGTGTAGTCATTCTGTGTCTTCGGTTCCCTGTTGAATTCAAACGCCCGATGGCCAGCTGGTCAGATCATTCGCCCGGGGTGAGCAAACGTTATGCGGAATCGGCACCCCGGCTGTCCGTCATCGACCAGCGACAGGTGTGCCTGGTTGGCTTCGCATAACTCCCTGGCCAGGTAGAGGCCAAGCCCGGTTCCGCTTTTATCCGTGGTGAAAAAGGGCTCGAATACGGAATGCCGATGCTCGGCACTGATGCCCGGGCCAAAATCCCGAACGTCCACGTAAGCCCGTTTGCCATCGGCCGTGGCGCCCGCAATTAATTGTATCCTGTTTTGCCCGGTCTGCTGTTTGCTGTACCGCAAACCATTGTCGCACAGATTCACCATCACCTGCTCAATCTGGCTCTTGTCGAAACGAGCCTGTGGAATCTGCTCACTGATATTCAACTCGATCGTGGTGGCCGTTTCCCCATTCACCGTCTGCACGAAATCATCCCGGAACTCGCGAAGCCATTGGCCGACATCTATCAGCTCGGAATTTGCGGTCCGGCGGCGAGAGAGGTCCAGTACATTCTCGATGATGCCATTCACCCGTCGGGAGTGACGGCGAATGATATCGAGCATGCGAAGATCCCCTTCATCCAGGCTGGGGGATTCTTCCATTAACTGGGCAGCGTGGCTTATGGCGCCGAGAGGATTCCGGATTTCGTGAGCGATGCCAGCCGTTAAGCGTCCGAGTGAGGCCAGCTTCATCTGTTGGGCCTGCTGGGTCACTTTGCTCATGTCTTCAATAAACACCAGAATCTGGTCGCCCCGCTCCTGGTCCAGTTGCGTGAAGTTGGCCTGCAAAAGCGGTGAGGTAGACGACGCCTGAAAGGGTTCAATCCGCATGTTGGGGTTTTTCAGCCAGCTTTCGAGCCCCTGCCTGAGCGGTTTAGGCAGTAGCCTTGCACGGGGCTCCAGATCTTCTCCATCGGCGCTCACACCGAACAGCAGTTCTTCGGCGGCGGCGTTGGCAAGCCGAATCTGGCCGAAACGATCAAGCACCAGGATGCCGGTACGCATGCGCTGGATGATCTGCTGGTTGATCTGTTCCAGTTCCTGAATGCTCCGTGCCCGGCTGCTGGCCAGGGCTTCGCTTCGGATCATCCGTTTTGAAATGCCCTGCAGGACAAAAGCCGCGGCAAAGTAGAGTATGCCCAGAGAGCCCGCCCGGACAATGTCGTCGGCGGTTTCATTGATGGCGAGTACCGCCCAGCCGGAGATGCCGAGAGAGCAGATGGCAGCCAGCGCCGCGTAGAAGGTGCCTATCCGGCTTGGTGTCAGAATATTGCCCGCCGCCACCGAAATGATAACCAGGTTGGCCAGGCCATTAGTGATACCGGTGCTGGCCAGTAACAGTCCATGCATCACCAGTATGTCGATCAGAATGGAGAGCGTGATATGCCGCTGTCGTGGCTGGAAGCCGGCAAGCAGTAGCAGTGCGGTAAAGCCATTGATTGCCAGGTAGGTAACCACGCCCGCCTGGTAGTACTCCAGCCAGCGGAACTTGCTGTCGGTGGTGAATGGATCGAAGAGCAGCAAGCCCAGCAGCATCAGGCTGATGACCACGCGATAATGATTGTAGATCCGGAACAGCCTTCCCTGTTGCTGCTTGGCCGGCGGCCCGAAAGCAGAGCGCTTGCTGTCTTTGTCGGCAGTGTCTTGAGCCATGGAGCGAGTCATCTGTCTGTGTGCGGGAGAAATCTTTGTTGTTGACGGGTTATAATAGCCTTTTAACGGCAACAAGTTACAGGAGCTAGTCCATGCCGGAAGCCGGTCAAACATCCCAGAGCCAGAACGCCGCCCGAAAACTCCGCGTTGTTATGGCGCAACTGGATTTCCTGGTTGGAGATATTCCGGGCAATACCGATCTGATTCTGGAGGCAACCCAGCGGGCCTGGGCGGAGCATCAGGCCGATATCGTTGTCTTTCCGGAGCTGTGCCTGACCGGCTACCCGCCGGAGGATCTCCTGTTGCGCCCAAGTCTGGACCTTCGCGTGCGCGAAGCACTGGAAAAGCTGCAGAGTGCGGCACTGCCTCCGGCGATGGTCATCGGGGCTCCTATTCGCTCTGGAGGGTTGCTATATAACGCGGCGCTGGTGATTGAAGCCGGTCAGATTCGCGGTCGCTACTTCAAACGCTTCCCGCCGAACTACCAGGTTTTTGACGAAAAGCGCTATTTCGCCGAAGGTTCCGACACACTGGTGCTCGACATTAAAGGCCAGCCTGTCGGCATTACCGTGTGTGAGGATCTCTGGAAAGATGGCCCTGTGGAAGATGCGGCAGCCGCGGGTGCTCGGCTCATCCTTAATCTCAATGCCTCGCCCTACGATATCGATAAACAGGCCCGTCGCAAGGCTTTGCTGGAACGCAAGTCCCGGGAGAACCGGGTCAGCATCGTCTATGTGAACCTTGTGGGCGGCCAGGATGAGCTGGTGTTTGATGGCGGCTCCATGGTGTTTGATCGTTCCGGTGGGCTGTCGGCGGAAGTGCTTCAGTTCGAGGAAGGGCTGTACCCGGTGGACCTCTTGTGCGAACACCACTGCCAGCCGATCTCCCGCCCATTGCCGCCAGAACCGCAGTTGGAAGCCAATGTATACCGCGCCCTGGTGACTGGTGTGCGGGATTACGTCAACAAGAATGGTTTCAGGTCGGTAGTACTTGGCCTGTCCGGCGGCATCGATTCGGCGGTTACACTGGCGGTTGCGGTGGATGCACTGGGCAAGGAGCGTGTGCACGCGGTGATGATGCCGTTTCGGTATACCTCCAGCATCAGCCTGGAAGATGCCGAAGCCGAGGCCACCGCCCTGGGTGTGCAGTATGACGTGTTCTCCATTGAGCCCATGTACGATGCCTTCATGGCGGCGCTGGCAGAACCGTTTGCGGGCACCAAGCCGGATACCACTGAGGAAAACCTTCAGGCTCGTCTGAGGGGGGTGCTGCTCATGTCGCTGTCCAACAAGTTTGGCTCGTTGGTGCTCACGACTGGCAACAAGAGTGAAATGGCGGTTGGCTATTCCACGCTATACGGTGACATGGCCGGTGGCTTTGATGTTCTGAAGGATGTGCCGAAAACGCTGGTTTTCCGGCTGGCGCGCTACCGCAATACCCTGTCACCAGTGATTCCAGAGCGGGTGATTACCCGCCCGCCCTCAGCCGAGCTGGCGCCAGACCAGAAAGACGAGGACAGCTTGCCGGGCTATGACGTGCTGGATCAGATTCTGAACCTATACGTGGAGCGTGATTACAGTGCTGATGCTATCGTCGCGGAAGGGTTTGAGCGCGAGGATGTGGACAGGGTGGTCAGGCTGGTTGATATCAATGAATACAAGCGGCGCCAGGCCCCCATCGGTGTTCGTATTACCGAACGGGGCTTTGGCAAAGACAGACGCTATCCCATTACCAATGGCTGGAAGAGCGGGAAGTAATCCCGCTCTTACTCATCCCCCATCAGACCGAAGGTCACCACGTTGGTCAATGACCGGTTCTGGCGGCGAAGAAGATCTGATTCGTACTCACCGTTGTCATTGAAGGCGTCGCTGTTCGGGAAGTTTTTTCTCAGCGTGGCAATGGCATCGTTGGCGCCCTTTTTCAGCTCCAGAAAGCGGAAGGTATCCGCCATGATCATCAGAGCCTCTTCCACTGAAGGCGAAGACGGGTAGTTCTCCACTACGTAGCGAGCACGGTTGTTGGCGGCCACGTAGGCTTCACGTTTGATGTAGTAACGGGCAGCGTGCAGTTCCAGTTCGGCCATTCGATTGCGGATGGCGATCATACGCTGGCGGGCGTCCAGAGCGTAGTCACTGTCCGGAAACCGGTTGAGCAACTGTGAGAAATCGCGGAACGCCTGCAATTGCTCGCCGGGATTGCGTGCGGCCGCATCAACAGGGAAATAGCGTGTGGCCAGTCCCAGGTCCAGATTATAGGAGGCGAGCCCTCTCATGTAGAGCGCGTAGTCCAGATGCTCACTCTGCGGATTCAGGCGAATGAAGCGGTCGGCGGCAGCCCGGGAACCTTCAAGGTCGAGGTTCTGGTAACGGGCAAAGATCAGATCGAGCTGGGCCTGTTCGGCATAACGGCCGAATGGATAATAGGTTTCCAGGGCATCCAGGTTCTGTTCGGCTTCGTTGAAGTTGCCCGAGTTCATGGCCTCACGGGCATTCTCGTAATAGGTTTGTTCCGGCAGGACTTCCACCTCCTTCTGGGACGCACAGCCGGCGGCCAGCGCAAAAAGTGTGGAAAGTAGCAGTAATCGAACGACTGATCTCATGCCGGAATCCCGTATAATGTTCAGAACTTGTGGTTGGATTGGTCATTGTAACGGGGAAGGCTGTCTGTGTGCAGTGTTTCCCGATATTGGCACCAGAATCTGACCGAAACGTAACATCGCCGCCTGTCCGGCGGCCGTCTGCGCCAGAAACCAACGGCGAAAACGAGGCTGAATGACTTCCGAAAACCGAATTACCGGCCAATTTACCGTACCGCCGGAGCTCAGCGATAAACGGCTGGACCAGGCGGCGGCGGAACTGATGCCCGAGCATTCCCGCTCCCGCCTGCAGTCCTGGATCAAGAGCGGAGCCCTGACGGTGAATGGAAAATCCCGTAAGCCGCGAGACAAGGTAATGATGGGCGATTCCCTGGCTCTCGATGCTGAGCCGGAAGTGCAGGTGACCTGGGAAGCCGAACCCATCAGCCTGGATATCGTCTACGAAGATGAGCACTTGCTGGTGATCAACAAGCCGGCCGGGTTGGTGGTGCACCCAGCGGCCGGCCATGCCGATGGCACGCTGGTGAACGCCCTGCTGAACTACGCGCCGGAAGTGGAAAACCTGCCGAGGGCAGGTATTGTTCACCGCCTGGACAAGGATACCTCCGGCATCATGGTGGTGGCCCGCAGCCTGATTGCACATACCTCCCTGGTAGACCAGTTGCAAACGCGCACGATGGGGCGGGAGTATGAGGCCGTGGTGGTGGGCGCGCTGACCGGTGGTGCAACAGTTGACGCACCTATTGGCCGTCATCCGCAGGATCGTAAACGCATGGCCGTGGTTTCCAGTGGCAAACCGGCGGTCACCCATTACCGTCTGCTGGAGCGTTTTGCCGCGCATACCCTGGTTCGTTGCAAGCTGGAAAGTGGCCGCACCCATCAGATCCGTGTGCACATGGCGCATGTGCGCCACCCGCTGGTTGGTGATCCTGCCTACGGTGGGCGTCTGCGGTTGCCCAAAGGCACTACAGAGGAGCTTCGGGATGTACTGGCTGCGTTCACCCGGCAGGCCCTGCATGCGAGACAGTTGACCCTTGAGCATCCGGAAACGGGTGAGATTCTGAGCTGGGAGGTGCCGCTACCAGAGGATATGGTTCACCTGATCGAAGCTCTGCGCAAACACGCCCGGGAGCTGGAAGAACGTGATTTCTGACAACTACATCCTGAGGCCGAGTTGGTCCGCACCGGGGGCGGTGCAAGCCATGTGCACGACTCGCAAGGGAGGCGTCAGTGAGGCGCCGTGGAGCTCGCTCAACCTAGGGGATCATGTCGGGGATAGCCCTGAATCTGTCGCCGAAAACCGGCAGCGCCTGGCCCGCTTCACGGGGTTAGAGGTGGATCGGATTGGCTGGTTGAATCAGGTGCATGGTGCGAGGGTGGTCGAGCTTACACCCGACAACGCCAAGCTGGTTCCGGAAGCGGATGCCAGTTTCACCCGATTTCCCGGCCTTGGTTGTGCCATTCTGACTGCTGACTGCCTGCCCGTGGTGATTGCTGATTCCGATGGAACCGTAGTGGGGGCTGCTCACGCCGGCTGGCGCAGCCTCAGCGGAGGCGTGCTGGAAAACCTGGTCAGTGCGATGGCGGTTGAGCCTGACAAGCTTTCGGCCTGGCTGGGTCCCGCCATTGGCCCAGACAGTTTCGAAGTTGGTCCTGAAGTGCGCGAAGCGTTTGTTCGCCATAGCCCGCGGGCTGCGAATGCCTTTAAAGCCAGGGGAGCTCGCCCGGGCCATTTCATGGCCGATATCTACAGCCTGGCAGCCCTGCGCCTGCATCAGGTTGGTGTCTCGGCGGTCGCTGGCGGTAGCCTGTGCACCGTTCAGGATCGGGAATGGTTCTTTTCCTATCGCCGGGATGGTCAAACCGGCCGTATGGCGACCCTGGTCTGGTTAAAATCCTGAACTCCTGATTGCTCTCCCTGATGTGTTAACTGACAGCCGTCAAATTTCTGACGAATTGAGGTCGGCTCAACTTGAACTCCCCCCACTTGCCCCTACATTAAGTTTCAAAGCAATCGGAATATCCGCACCACAGGGTTGATCGGTATTCACTACGAATTTTGGGGATAAGAACACATGAGAATCGACAAGCTCACCAGCAAACTGCAAACCGCGTTGGCGGATGCGCAGTCCATCGCGGTTGGCAAAGATCATAACTTCATCGAGCCCGTGCATCTGATGCAGGCCCTGCTGGACCAGCAGGGAGGCTCCATGAAACCGCTGCTCAAACAAGTGGGGGTCGAGCCCGGCCGGGTACGGCAGGCCGTGGCGAAGGAAATTGAGAACCTGCCGGAAGTGCAGGGCAATGCCGGCGATGTGTCCATGTCGAACGACATGGGTCGACTGTTCAACATTTCCGACAAGCTGGCCCAGAAGCGGGGTGACCAGTTCATATCCAGTGAGCTGGTTCTGCTGGCGGCGGTTGAAGACCGCGGTTCGCTGGGGCGCATTCTGCGAGAGCAAGGCGTTGACAAGGCGGCGCTGGAAAAGGCGATTGACGAAGTGCGTGGGGGAGAGTCGGTGAATGATGCGGGCGCTGAGGAAAACCGTCAGGCGCTTTCAAAGTACACCATTGATCTTACCGAGCGGGCTGAAGCCGGTAAGCTGGACCCGGTAATCGGTCGCGACGACGAAATCCGTCGCACCATTCAGGTACTGCAACGCCGGCGCAAGAACAACCCCGTGCTGATCGGTGAGCCTGGTGTGGGTAAAACCGCGATTGTTGAGGGGCTGGCCCAGCGTATCGTCAACGGCGAGGTGCCCGATGGCCTGAAGGACAAGAAAGTACTGTCGCTGGACATGGGCGCATTGATTGCCGGCGCCAAATTTCGCGGCGAATTTGAGGAGCGCCTGAAGGCGGTGCTTAACGAGCTGTCCAAGCAGGAAGGCCAGATCATCCTGTTCATTGACGAAATCCACACCATGGTGGGGGCCGGTAAAGCCGAAGGGTCCATGGATGCCGGCAATATGCTGAAGCCGGCGCTGGCCCGGGGAGAGTTGCATTGTGTCGGCGCCACCACGCTGAATGAGTACCGGGAAAATATTGAAAAAGACGCAGCACTGGAGCGCCGTTTCCAGAAAGTGCTGGTCAGCGAGCCCAGTGAGGAAGATACCATCGCCATCCTGCGTGGGCTGAAAGAGCGCTATGAGGTTCACCATGGGGTTGAGGTAACGGATGGCGCCATCATCGCGGCCGCCAAGCTGTCTCATCGATATATTACCGATCGTCAGTTGCCGGATAAGGCCATTGACCTGGTGGATGAAGCGGCCAGCCAGATCCGTATGGAAATGGACTCCAAGCCTGAGGCTCTGGATCGCCTGGAGCGCCGGCTGATTCAGCTCAAGATTGAGCGGGAAGCCCTGAAAAAGGAAACCGACGCAGCCTCTAAGAAGCGGCTGGAAGAGTTGTCTGCCGTTATCGGCAACGTTGAGCGCGAATACGCCGACCTTGAGGAAGTCTGGAACACTGAAAAGGCGGCTCTGCATGGCTCCCAGAAGATCAAGAGCCAACTGGAGCAGGCCAGGATTGACCTGGAGAATGCCCGCCGTGCAGGGGATCTGGGCAAGATGTCCGAGCTGCAGTACGGCAAGATCCCGGAGCTGGAGCGCCAACTGGATATGGCCAGCCAGGCGGAAATGATGGAAATGAAGCTGTTGCGCAACCGGGTCACGGATGAAGAAATTGCGGAAATCGTTTCAAAGTGGACCGGGATTCCGGTATCCAAGATGCTGGAGGGGGAGCGCGACAAGCTGATGCGCATGGAGGAAGCCCTCCACGATCGGGTCATTGGCCAGGATGAGGCCGTGGAAGCGGTATCCAATGCGGTGCGCCGGTCCCGGGCTGGACTGTCGGATCCGAATCGTCCCAATGGTTCTTTCCTGTTCCTTGGGCCGACCGGGGTGGGGAAGACCGAGTTGTGCAAGGCGCTGGCAAACTTCCTGTTCGATACCGAAGAGGCCATGGTTCGCATCGATATGTCGGAATTCATGGAGAAGCACTCGGTCGCCCGTTTGATTGGTGCGCCTCCCGGATATGTGGGGTATGAAGAGGGTGGCTACCTGACCGAGGCCGTGCGTCGCAGGCCCTACTCGGTTCTGCTTCTGGATGAGGTTGAAAAGGCGCACCCGGATGTCTTCAACATCCTGCTTCAGGTGCTGGATGATGGGCGTCTGACCGATGGTCAGGGCCGCACGGTCGACTTCCGCAACACAGTGGTGGTGATGACCTCAAATCTGGGTTCCCACATCATTCAGGAGAAGGCCGGAGAAGAGAACTACGAAGACATGAAGTCGGCGGTGATGGAAGTGGTTGGCACTCATTTCCGGCCGGAGTTCATTAACCGTGTGGATGAAGTAGTGGTGTTCCATCCGCTGGCGGAGTCCCAGATTCAGGGCATTGCCCGCATCCAGATCGAGAATCTGGCTCGTCGCCTGAAGGATCAGGATATGAAACTGGAACTCGGAGACGACGTCATGCAGTTGCTGGCGGAAGTCGGGTACGACCCGGTTTATGGTGCTCGGCCGCTGAAGCGGGCGATTCAGCGCATGATCGAAAATCCGCTGGCGCAAAAGCTGCTTCAGGGTGCGTTTGTGCCCGGCGATATCATTCGCGCAACGGTGCAGGAAGACCGGTTGGTATTCAGCAAGAACGGCTGACGAGGGAACTACAGTTGCTGATTTAAAAAAGGGCGGAAGACACGAGTCTCCGCCCTTTTCTGTTATCCGAACCCCTAGGGTTTAACGCGGGCTGCTGCCACCTTGTTCCGGGCCGCAGTTTTCGTCTGCGATTTCCTGGAATTTCTGGCGCTGCTGCTCTATTTCCTCAGGGCTCAGGTATCGGGTTTCACCGTTCTCCTCCACCCGGATACGAGCGTTGTTATTGATCACCTCAAGATTGGAGCGAGCTGTGCCGCAGTTGGCCTCGCGCTGCTTCCGGCGAGCTTCTTCAACCGCGGATTCTTCTCGTTGCTGCTGCTCTGCCGCTTGTTGTTCCTGCAGTTCGTCCAGCTGTTCCTGTGCGCTTCGGCGCTGAACACCAGCGCCCTGACTGGTGCCGGAACGAACGTTGACCTGTTCGGCGTTACGGCCGGTTGGCTGTCGGTCGCCAAAGTGTGTTACGCCGTTCTCGTCTGTCCACTTATAGACCGAAGCGCTGGTTGCAAGGCCGGGTGCGGCCGCCATCAATACCGTCAGCAATAATATTTTTCGGTTCATGTCTCTGCTCGTCACTTGGTTACTGCCTGTGGCTATCATGCCATCGGATGGCTGGATTTTCCTGTCTCTGGTTCAAAATCTTGCACGCAGTTTTGCACAGTATGGCAGAGAGAGGCGAATTCGGCGGTAATTAAGCCACAGCGCCTATTGACAGCGAGTTTCCCGCTGTCAGAATTACCGATTGCCTGAAGACTGGGGTCAATACGGCAGGCAATCCCGAGCGAGTATCCCCCGTTAATCACCACACTGCGTTCGCCAGCGTCTGGCGGGCCTTGGTTGTTGCTTACGTGCAACCCGTTGATTGGCCGTTCTCCGCAACCCTCAGGAGGGCGGCTGGCCAGGAGACAACCTCTTTAGTTTTGGTGTGGAGGAGTACGCCGGTTCCGCTTTCACAAGAAGCAGGGAAACCGAGAATCCAGGCAACCGGGGCGTAACCCGGCTCATTCACTCGTAGAAGAGGGTAGAAAATCGTGGAGTTATTGTCTGGCGCCGATATGCTGATCCGCTCCCTGCAGGATGAAGGGATCGAATACATATACGGCTATCCGGGTGGTGCAGCCCTTCATATTTATGATGCGCTGTTCAGGCAGGACAAAGTCAAGCATATTCTGGTGCGGCACGAACAGGCGGCGGTCCACATGGCCGACGGCTATGCCCGTGCAACCGGAAAACCAGGTACCGTACTGGTGACCTCGGGTCCTGGAGCCACCAACACCATTACCGGCATTGCCACCGCGTTCATGGATTCCATCCCCATGGTGGTTCTGTGCGGCCAGGTTGCATCCACCCTTATTGGTGAGGATGCCTTCCAGGAAACCGATATGATCGGTGTTTCCCGTCCGGTGGTTAAGCACAATCTGAGCGTTCGTCACCCCGAGGAAATCCCTGAGGTAATCCGCAAGGCATACTACATCGCTGCTACCGGTCGTCCCGGTCCGGTTGTGGTTGATATCCCGAAGGATATGACCACACCGAATGAGCGCTATGAGTACTCCTATCCCAAGAAGGTCAAGCTGCGCTCCTATAACCCGGCGGTTCGTGGCCATGCCGGTCAGATCAAAAAAGCCGTCGACATGCTGATGGCGGCCAAACGCCCGGTCATCTATGCCGGCGGCGGTGTGATCCTGGGCAAGGCTTCCAGCCAGTTGACCGAGCTGACCCGGACCCTGGGCTTCCCTATCACCAACACCCTGATGGGCATTGGTTGCTATCCGGCGACTGACAAACAGCACCTGGGCTGGCTGGGTATGCACGGTACCTATGAAGCCAACATGGCGATGCACCATTCAGATCTGATTCTCTGTGTGGGCGCGCGCTTTGATGATCGCGTGACCAACGCCACCGAGAAGTTCTGCCCGGGCGCGCGCATTATTCATATCGATATCGACCCGGCATCTATCTCAAAGACCATAGATGCAGACGTGCCCATTGTCGGCCCGGTGGATGCGGTACTGAAAGAAATGCTGTCGCTGGTAAAAGAATCCAGGGACAAGCCGGATGCCGAGGCGCTGGCATCGTGGTGGAAGCAGATTGAAGAGTGGCGCGCGTTCCACGGCATGCGTTACGAGACCAGCCCGGATGTAATCAAGCCCCAGGAAGTGGTCGAGATGCTCTGGAAGCTCACCAATGGTGATGCCTTCGTAACCACCGATGTAGGTCAGCACCAGATGTTTGCTGCCCAGTACTACAAGTTCGACAAGCCGAACCGATGGATCAACTCCGGTGGCCTCGGCACCATGGGCTTCGGCCTGCCGGCCGCCATGGGCATCAAACTGACCCATCCGGAAGATGAAGTGCTGTGCTTTACTGGTGAAGGCAGTATCCAGATGAATATCCAGGAACTGTCCACCTGCAAGCAGTACGATCTGCCGGTGAAGATCATCAACCTGAATAACCAGGCTCTGGGCATGGTCAAGCAGTGGCAGGACATGAATTACGAGTCTCGCCATTCCCAGTCTTACATGGAGTCTTTGCCGGACTTCATCAAGCTGGCGGAAGCGTATGGTCATGTGGGTGTGCGCATTGATCGCAAGGAAGACCTGGAGCCCAAGCTCAAGGAAGTCCTGGCCATGAAAGACAAACTGGTGTTTGTCGATATCTATGTGGACCGCTTTGAGCATGTCTATCCCATGCAGGTCGCTCGAGGATCCATGAAAGACATGTGGCTCAGCAAAACGGAGAGGGTGTGATCATGCGTCGAATCATTTCTGTTTTGCTGGAAAACGAACCCGGCGCACTGTCTCGTGTGGTTGGCCTGTTTTCGCAGCGCAACTACAACATCGAAACCCTGACCGTGGCGCCCACGGAAGACGAAACCCTGTCTCGCCTGACTGTCACCACGACAGGTTCCGACAAGGTTATCGAGCAGATCACCAAGCAGCTGAACAAGCTGATCGAAGTGGTCAAGCTGGTGGATCTGACCGAGGGCGCTCACATCGAGCGGGAGCTGATGCTGGTCAAGCTCAAGGCAACCGGATCCCAGCGTGCCGAGATCAAGCGCACGGTGGATATCTTCCGTGGCCAGATTGTGGATGTCACCAGTTCTGTCTACACCGTGCAGCTTGCCGGCGACAGTGAAAAGCTGGACGGCTTCATTCAGGCGGTGGGCACTTCGGGTGTTCTGGAAGTTGTTCGCACTGGCGTATCTGGCATTGCCCGGGGCGAAAAGGTGCTCAGCCTGTAAGGGCTGCCGAAACAAATCGAAAATCATGGCCCCGAGGGGTCAGTACATATAATAGAGGTTTCTCATGCAGGTTTATTACGATAAGGATTGCGATCTTTCCATCATCCAGGGCAAGAAAGTTGCCATTCTCGGCTTCGGCTCCCAGGGTCACGCTCATGCGTGTAACCTGAAGGACTCCGGTGTAGACGTGGTTGTTGGTCTGCGTGCCGGTTCATCCTCCATCGCCAAGGCTGAAGCCTATGGACTGAAGACCAGCGATGTGGCTTCTGCCGTTGCATCTGCAGACGTGGTCATGGTTCTGACGCCGGACGAGTTCCAGGCCCAGCTGTACCGTGAGGAAATCGAGCCGAACCTGAAGCAGGGCGCTACCCTGGCCTTCGCTCACGGTTTTGCGATTCACTACAACCAGATCGTTCCGCGCAAAGATCTGGACGTGATCATGGTTGCTCCGAAAGCTCCGGGCCACACTGTGCGCACCGAGTTCACCAAGGGCGGTGGTATCCCTGACCTAATTGCGATCTTCCAGGACGCGTCCGGCAACGCCAAGAATGTAGCTCTGTCCTACGCCAGCGGCATCGGCGGCGGCCGTACCGGTATCATCGAAACCACCTTCAAGGACGAAACCGAAACCGATCTGTTCGGTGAGCAGGCGGTTCTGTGCGGTGGTGCGGTTGAGCTGGTTAAAGCCGGCTTCGAAACCCTGACCGAAGCAGGCTACGCTCCGGAAATGGCGTATTTCGAGTGTCTGCATGAGCTTAAGCTGATTGTTGACCTGATGTACGAAGGCGGTATCGCCAACATGAACTACTCCATCTCCAACAACGCCGAGTACGGTGAATACGTAACCGGCCCGGAGGTGATCAACGAGCAGTCTCGCGAAGCCATGCGTAACGCACTGAAGCGCATCCAGAGTGGTGAATACGCCAAGATGTTCATCTCTGAAGGCGCATTGAACTACCCGTCCATGACCGCTCGCCGTCGCCAGAATGCGGCTCACGAGATCGAAACCGTGGGCGAGAAGCTGCGTTCCATGATGCCGTGGATTTCCGCGAACAAGATCGTGGACAAAGACAAGAACTGATCCGGATTTTCGGTAAGGTTTGGAAACGCGGCCCCTTGTGGCCGCGTTTTTCGTTTATACTCCGCCCAAATGCTTTCCGGAGTTTATGGAATGACTGAAGAAAAGAATACCGTGGAAAAATCAGAAACCAGGAAAGCCGCAGATCCGGAAATTGAGCCCGGTGAAGTGGTTGAAGAGGAGCTTGTTGAGGGGGCAAAGGTTCGTCGCAAAGGCATTTACCTGCTTCCCAACGCGCTGACGACAGCCTCTCTGTTCTCTGGATTCTATGCGATTGTTTCTGCCGCCAATGGTGTGTTCGACAATGCGGCCATTGCCATTTTCGTGTCCATGATTCTGGATGGACTGGATGGCCGTGTTGCCCGGATGACGAATACTCAGAGCAAATTCGGTGAGGAATACGACAGCCTTGCCGACATGGTGGCCTTCGGTGTTGCGCCCGGCCTGGTGGCGTTTTTCTGGTCCCTCAACGGATTGGACAAAGTGGGCTGGGTGGTTACGTTCATCTACGTGGCCGGCGCAGCATTGCGGTTGGCCCGGTTCAATACCCAGATCGGCTCCGTGGACAAAAAATACTTTGTGGGCCTGCCCAGTCCATCGGCAGCTGCCTGTGTTGCGGGGCTGGTGTGGTGTTTCCACAGTTTCGAGCCATCGTCCTGGCTGACGTTGCTGACAATTATCGTTGTGGCCGGAACCGGTGTGCTGATGGTCAGCAATATCCTTTACCGCAGCTTCAAGGATCTCGATCTTCGAGGTCGGGTTCCTTTCGCGGCAATACTTCTGGTGGTGCTGGTGTTTGTGGTGATCGCCCTTGATCCTGCCACCGTACTCTTCACCGGGTTCCTGATTTACGCACTTTCCGGCCCGGTTCGGGCTCTGTTCCGTCGCAAGCCGGCCCGCGCTCGGTAGGACTTACCCCTCGGCCGAGTGAATCGGCCGGGAATTTTCTCGGGAACCTCCGGTCAGTTACCTCAAGTAATGAATTGGAGATTCCCGATGCTTATCAAGCGCCGCCCGTCGTGGGCTCTGTCAGAATCTGAAGTGACGCCTGAATCCGTCTACCTGAACCGGCGGAAATTCATGGCCTGGACGATGGCATCCGCTGCGGCGCTGACCATGCCGGGCCTGCTCAGGGCGGAGGAGGGCGGAATTCCTGGCGACTCCCTGCAATATAAGGCCATGCCGGCGTTTTCTACCGACGAAAAGAAAGCGCCTTACCCCGCGATTACTTCCTACAACAATTTCTATGAATTTGGCACAGATAAGGGCGATCCTGCGCGCTATGCCGATGCCATGTCGGTCGACCCCTGGTCTGTGTCTGTCGAAGGTGAATGTGCAAAGACAGGCACCTATGCGCTGGAAGATCTGTTGAAGCCTCATCAGTATCAGGAGCGTATTTACCGGTTGCGTTGCGTGGAAGCCTGGTCGATGGTGATTCCGTGGGTCGGTGTGCCGTTGGCCGAAGTGCTCGCCAGTCTGCAGCCGACATCAAAAGCTAAATACGTCTACTTCGAAACGCTTCATGATCCGGACCAGATGCGTGGGCAGCGCTCCATGTTCAGCGTGATTGACTGGCCCTACCGGGAGGGGCTCCGGATGGACGAGGCCATGAACGAGTTGTCGTTTCTGGCCATTGGTTTGTACGGCAAGACCTTGCCAAACCAGAATGGTGCGCCGATCCGCCTGGTTGTGCCATGGAAATATGGCTTCAAGAGCATCAAGTCGATCGTCCGTATCCGCTTCATGGAGCAGCGACCCAAGACCAGCTGGGAGATGATCGCGCCTGAAGAGTATGGCTTTTATGCCAACGTGAATCCGGAAGTGGATCATCCGCGATGGAGTCAGAAGCGTGAGCGTCGCCTGCCCTCTGGTTTGTTGAGCCCGAACTGGATCGAGACGGTGGAGTTTAACGGCTATGGTGAACAGGTCGCCCATTTATATAAGGGCATGGATTTGTCCAGGTATTATTGATGGCATCCAAGGCTTCTCGTCAATTTCCCTATGCTCCGGTTAAAGTTCTGGTTTTTCTGATCTGCCTGATTCCGCTCGCGTTGATCGGGTGGGACATCCAGAACGGTAATCTGGGGCCTGATCCAGGCCAGACCATTACGGAAGCACTGGGTATCGCGGCGTTCCAGTTTCTGCTGATAACCCTGTTGATCTCACCATTGCGAAAAATCACAGGTTGGGCTGGTTGGCTCCGCTTTCGCAGGATGGTGGGGTTATATGCTTTTTTCTACGCGGCTTTGCATGTGCTCGCCTTCCTCCAGTTCATTCTTGGATGGTTTGATTTATGGGCAGCCTTTACCAAGCGCCCCTATATCATCGCGGGTGGCTTGGCGTTCCTGTTAATGGCGCCGCTGGCGGCGACCTCGACCAGGGGCATGATGAAAAGGATGGGGCGCGGCTGGAAACCATTACATCGTCTTATCTACAGCTCGGCACTCCTGGCCTGGGTTCATTTTCTGTGGCAGGCGCGCAGCGACGTGACCGAAATGATGATCTATGGCCTGGTGCTGGCTGTTTTATTGGGCGCTCGCGTGTACTGGTCAGGTTTTTCCACGCTCATTCCTCTGAGAAGAGCGTGATTTTGATCAACGTCTGAGCGTTTTGGTGGGTATTTGATCGCTGGCGTAGGTGGAAACCGAAGCCCGGTAAAATAAATTGAAAATGGGCGTTGACAGTTTTCCTGAGGGCTGTAGAATGCGCACCACTTCTGAGGGACACGGCAGACAACGCCGGTTCACGAGGGATGCAACTACTTGAAAGTGTTCGAAAATTTGCTTCAAAAATTCTTCGAAAAAAGTGGTTGACAGGGCAGCGGAACGATGTAGAATACGCGGCCTTGATTGAGCAACAGCTCAAACGCTCTTTAAAAAGTTAACCAAGTAATTCGTGTGGGCGCTGGCCGAGGTATTTCGGACACGAAATATCAGGACAGTGACTCGTCGAAATTGAGTTTTGTCTTGAGCAAGAATTAAGAACTTTCGGGTTCTTGTATGATTTAAACTGAAGAGTTTGATCATGGCTCAGATTGAACGCTGGCGGCAGGCTTAACACATGCAAGTCGAGCGGTAACAGGGGAAGCTTGCTTCCCGCTGACGAGCGGCGGACGGGTGAGTAATGCTTAGGAATCTGCCCAGTAGTGGGGGATAGCCCGGGGAAACCCGGATTAATACCGCATACGTCCTACGGGAGAAAGCAGGGGATCTTCGGACCTTGCGCTATTGGATGAGCCTAAGTCGGATTAGCTAGTTGGTGGGGTAAAGGCCTACCAAGGCGACGATCCGTAGCTGGTCTGAGAGGATGATCAGCCACATCGGGACTGAGACACGGCCCGAACTCCTACGGGAGGCAGCAGTGGGGAATATTGGACAATGGGGGCAACCCTGATCCAGCCATGCCGCGTGTGTGAAGAAGGCTTTCGGGTTGTAAAGCACTTTCAGTAGGGAGGAAAACCTTATGGCTAATACCCATGAGGCTTGACGTTACCTACAGAAGAAGCACCGGCTAACTCCGTGCCAGCAGCCGCGGTAATACGGAGGGTGCAAGCGTTAATCGGAATTACTGGGCGTAAAGCGCGCGTAGGTGGTTTGGTAAGCGAGATGTGAAAGCCCCGGGCTTAACCTGGGAACGGCATTTCGAACTGTCAGACTAGAGTGTGGTAGAGGGTAGTGGAATTTCCTGTGTAGCGGTGAAATGCGTAGATATAGGAAGGAACACCAGTGGCGAAGGCGGCTACCTGGACCAACACTGACACTGAGGTGCGAAAGCGTGGGGAGCAAACAGGATTAGATACCCTGGTAGTCCACGCCGTAAACGATGTCAACTAGCCGTTGGGACTCTTGAAGTCTTAGTGGCGCAGCTAACGCACTAAGTTGACCGCCTGGGGAGTACGGCCGCAAGGTTAAAACTCAAATGAATTGACGGGGGCCCGCACAAGCGGTGGAGCATGTGGTTTAATTCGACGCAACGCGAAGAACCTTACCTGGCCTTGACATCCAGAGAACTTTCCAGAGATGGATTGGTGCCTTCGGGAACTCTGAGACAGGTGCTGCATGGCCGTCGTCAGCTCGTGTCGTGAGATGTTGGGTTAAGTCCCGTAACGAGCGCAACCCCTATCCCTGGTTGCTAGCAGGTAATGCTGAGAACTCCAGGGAGACTGCCGGTGACAAACCGGAGGAAGGTGGGGATGACGTCAGGTCATCATGGCCCTTACGGCCAGGGCTACACACGTGCTACAATGGCGCGTACAGAGGGCTGCCAACTCGCGAGAGTGAGCCAATCCCTTAAAACGCGTCGTAGTCCGGATCGGAGTCTGCAACTCGACTCCGTGAAGTCGGAATCGCTAGTAATCGCGAATCAGAATGTCGCGGTGAATACGTTCCCGGGCCTTGTACACACCGCCCGTCACACCATGGGAGTGGATTGCACCAGAAGTAGTTAGTCTAACCTTCGGGAGGACGATTACCACGGTGTGGTTCATGACTGGGGTGAAGTCGTAACAAGGTAGCCGTAGGGGAACCTGCGGCTGGATCACCTCCTTAAACGAAGCCGAATGCTTCGGTCAGAGTCCACACGAATTACTTGGTTGGCTAATAAAGAGAGCAGATGGGTCGTTGCAGGCCCGTGTTTTGGGTCTGTAGCTCAGGTGGTTAGAGCGCACCCCTGATAAGGGTGAGGTCGGTGGTTCAAGTCCACCCAGACCCACCAGAATTGTTCAGCTCGTCGTTGTCGAAGTACTTGCATAGCAGGCTATGCGGCGCACTTCGACGCCTAGATCTGATCAATTCTTGTAGATAGCTTCTTGGGGCTATAGCTCAGCTGGGAGAGCGCCTGCCTTGCACGCAGGAGGTCGGCAGTTCGATCCTGCCTAGCTCCACCAAACTTTACTGACTAACTTCGGTTAGCAGTGTACAGAAACGAATGTTTCATATCGATGAAGCCTTCCTTTCTGATCACTGGGTCAGATTTGCTCTTTAACAAATTGGACGAGATAGAACACGAATATTTTTCTCTCATTATCTCCGAGAGAAAATGTTCAAAGTGATAGCGATTTCAAGCGTTATCCGGTGTTGTCGTTGAAGTGGTTGTTCTATTGCTTCAAGTGACTGTCTCGAAGATACCTCGGAATCAGGCTTGCCTGGTGATGAGTGTGACTTCGTGATCAGTTGTCTTGGGGTTATATAGTCAAGCAACTAAGCGCATACGGTGGATGCCTTGGCAGTCAGAGGCGATGAAAGACGTGGAAGCCTGCGATAAGGTTCGGGGAGCTGGCAAACGAGCTGTGATCCGGACATCTCTGAATGGGGAAACCCACCAACCTTCGGGTTGGTATCTTACACTGAATCCATAGGTGTAAGAGGCGAACCAGGGGAACTGAAACATCTAAGTACCCTGAGGAAAAGAAATCAACCGAGATTCCCTAAGTAGCGGCGAGCGAACGGGGACCAGCCCTTAAGCTGAACAACTGGTAGGAGAAGGCTCTGGAAAGTGCCGCCATAGTGGGTGATAGCCCCGTATCCGAAACCTGAGTTCAGTGAAATCGAGTAGGTCGGCGCACGAGAAACGTTGACTGAACATGGGGGGACCATCCTCCAAGGCTAAATACTCCTGACTGACCGATAGTGAACCAGTACCGTGAGGGAAAGGCGAAAAGAACCCCTGTGAGGGGAGTGAAATAGACCCTGAAACCGTATGCGTACAAGCAGTCGGAGCAGACTTGTTCTGTGACGGCGTACCTTTTGTATAATGGGTCAGCGACTTATGTTCAGTGGCGAGGTTAACCGTTTAGGGGAGCCGTAGGGAAACCGAGTCTGAATAGGGCGAATTAGTCGCTGGGCATAGACCCGAAACCGGGCGATCTATCCATGAGCAGGTTGAAGGTGCCGTAACAGGCACTGGAGGACCGAACCCACTGTCGTTGAAAAGCCAGGGGATGACTTGTGGATCGGAGTGAAAGGCTAATCAAGCCCGGAGATAGCTGGTTCTCCCCGAAAGCTATTTAGGTAGCGCCTCGGACGAATACCACAGGGGGTAGAGCACTGTTTGGGCTAGGGGGTCATCTCGACTTACCAACCCCATGCAAACTCCGAATACCTGTGAGTACTATCCGGGAGACACACGGCGGGTGCTAACGTCCGTCGTGAAGAGGGAAACAACCCAGACCGCCAGCTAAGGTCCCAAAGTACCAGTTAAGTGGGAAACGATGTGGGAAGGCTCAGACAGCTAGGAGGTTGGCTTAGAAGCAGCCACCCTTTAAAGAAAGCGTAATAGCTCACTAGTCGAGTCGGCCTGCGCGGAAGATGTAACGGGGCTCAAACTGGTCACCGAAGCTGCGGCTGCATACTTTGTATGCGGGGTAGGGGAGCGTTCTGTAAGCCTGCGAAGGTGTGTTGAGAAGCATGCTGGAGGTATCAGAAGTGCGAATGCTGACATGAGTAACGACAATGCGGGTGAAAAACCCGCACGCCGGAAGACCAAGGGTTCCTGCGCAACGCTAATCGGCGCAGGGTGAGTCGGCCCCTAAGGCGAGACCGAAAGGTGTAGTCGATGGGAAACGGGTTAATATTCCCGTACCTTGGATAGCTGCGATGGAGAGACGGAGAAGGCTAGGTGAGCCGGGCGACGGTTGCCCCGGTTTAAGCATGTAGGGAGTGGACTTAGGCAAATCCGGGTCCACAATCCCGAGACGCGACGACGAGTGCCCAAGGGCGCGAAGTCATTGATGCCCTGCTTCCAGGAAAATCTTCTAAGCTTCAGGCTATTCGAGACCGTACCCCAAACCGACACAGGTGGTCAGGTAGAGAATACCAAGGCGCTTGAGAGAACTCGGGTAAAGGAACTAGGCAAAATGGTGCCGTAACTTCGGGAGAAGGCACGCCGGTGTGTACGTGAAGCCCCTGCGGGTGGAGCGGAAGCCGGTCGAAGATACCAGGCCCCTGCGACTGTTTATTAAAAACACAGCACTCTGCAAACACGAAAGTGGACGTATAGGGTGTGACGCCTGCCCGGTGCCGGAAGGTTAATTGATGGGGTTAGCATTCGTGCGAAGCTCTTGATCGAAGCCCCGGTAAACGGCGGCCGTAACTATAACGGTCCTAAGGTAGCGAAATTCCTTGTCGGGTAAGTTCCGACCTGCACGAATGGCGTAACGATGGGGGCGCTGTCTCTACCCGAGACTCAGTGAAATTGAAATCGCCGTGAAGATGCGGTGTATCCGCGGCTAGACGGAAAGACCCCGTGAACCTTTACTATAGCTTCACAGTGAACTTTGAGCATGCTTGTGTAGGATAGCTGGGAGGCTTTGAAACCGGGACGCCAGTTCCGGTGGAGCCAACCTTGAAATACCAGCCTGGCATGTTTGAGGTTCTAACTCTGGCCCCTTATCGGGGTTGAGGACACTGTGTGGTGGGTAGTTTGACTGGGGCGGTCTCCTCCCAAAGCGTAACGGAGGAGCACAAAGGTGGGCTAAGCACGGTCGGACATCGTGCGGTTAGTGTAATGGCACAAGCCCGCTTGACTGCGAGACAGACACGTCGAGCAGGTACGAAAGTAGGTCATAGTGATCCGGTGGTTCTGTATGGAAGGGCCATCGCTCAACGGATAAAAGGTACTCCGGGGATAACAGGCTGATACCGCCCAAGAGTTCACATCGACGGCGGTGTTTGGCACCTCGATGTCGGCTCATCACATCCTGGGGCTGAAGCCGGTCCCAAGGGTATGGCTGTTCGCCATTTAAAGTGGTACGCGAGCTGGGTTTAGAACGTCGTGAGACAGTTCGGTCCCTATCTGCCGTGGACGTTGGAGATTTGAGGAAAGCTGCTCCTAGTACGAGAGGACCGGAGTGGACGAACCTCTGGTGTTCGGGTTGTCACGCCAGTGGCATTGCCCGGTAGCTATGTTCGGACAGGATAACCGCTGAAAGCATCTAAGCGGGAAGCCCCTTCCAAGATGAGATCTCCCCGAGGCCTCGAGCCTCCTGAAGAGCCGTTCAAGACCAGGACGTTGATAGGTCGGGTGTGTAAGCGCTGCGAGGCGTTGAGCTAACCGATACTAATTGCTCGTGCGGCTTGACTATATAACACCCAAGACAATTGCGGATGACGCAACGAAATCCACATCACTCAGTTCCTTCTCGTCCCCCAGTGATCAACCGTTTTGCCTGACGACCATAGCGGTCTGGAACCACCTGATCCCATCCCGAACTCAGAAGTGAAACAGACCTGCGCCGATGGTAGTGTGGCGTTGCCCATGTGAGAGTAGGTCATCGTCAGGCGCCTAATGCCTAAAAACCCCCGACAGCGAAGCTGCCGGGGGTTTTTTATTTCTGGTTCCGGAGAAGTGATATACTTCACCGAAAATCAAAGCAACGTTTCTGATGGGAGCCCAGCAATGGCCGCTAGTGAACACCTGGTCATTTTTGATACCACTCTGCGTGATGGCGAGCAAAGTCCGGGCGCCACCATGAACAAGGCGGAAAAACTCCGCATTGCCAAGGCGCTCGAGAAGCTTCGCGTAGACGTTATCGAGGCGGGGTTTGCCATTGCCAGCCAGGGCGACTTTGATGCAGTCAAGGCTATTGCCGAGAACATCAAAGAATCCACTGTCTGCAGTCTGGCTCGTGCGTTGGACAAGGATATCGACAGGGCCGCTGAAGCGATCCGCCCTGCCGAGCGCTCCCGTATCCATACCTTTATTGCCACCTCGCCCATCCATATGAAGCATAAACTTCAGATGGAGCCAGATGAGGTGGTCGAGCAAGCCGTGCGCGCTGTCAAGCGGGCGCGTAGCCACGTTGATGACGTCGAGTTCTCCTGTGAAGACGCCGGGCGGTCAGAGCTGGATTTTCTTTGTCGCATCATTGAAGCCGCTATCGATGCCGGCGCCCGTACCATCAACATCCCTGATACCGTGGGCTATGCCATTCCTGAACAGTTTGGTGAGACCATCCGTCAGTTACTGAACCGTATCCCGAATGCCGACAAGGCTGTTTTTTCAGTCCATTGCCATAACGACCTGGGGCTTGCGGTAGCCAACTCGCTGGCTGCGGTTACCCACGGTGCCCGTCAGGTCGAATGTACTATCAATGGTCTGGGCGAACGGGCAGGTAACGCAGCGCTGGAAGAAATAGTCATGGCGGTTCGTACCCGCCAGGATCTCTTCAATATTGATACCCGCATAGACACCCAGCATATCGTCCCGGCATCACGTCTGGTGTCCACCATTACCGGGTTTCCTGTTCAACCCAACAAGGCGATCGTCGGTGCTAATGCCTTTGCCCATGAGTCCGGCATCCATCAGGATGGCGTGCTCAAGCATCGTGAAACCTACGAGATCATGCGGGCACAGGACGTAGGCTGGCATACCAATAGCCTGGTTTTAGGTAAGCATTCCGGCCGCAATGCCTTCCGTACGAGACTACTGGAGCTTGGTATCCAGTTTGAAACCGAAGGGGAGTTGAATGAGGCCTTCACCCGCTTCAAGGCACTGGCCGACCTCAAGCATGAGATTTTTGATGAGGATCTGCAGGCGATTGCCAGCGATACCAAGCAAAAGGAAGAAGAAGGCCGCTTCGGTCTGGTCTGCATGCAGGTCTGTTCTGAAACCGGCGTTGTGCCCAAGGCGCATCTGACCATGACCGTGGACGGTAAGGAACACACGGTAGAGGCTGAGGGCAGCGGTCCTGTAGACGCAACTTTCAAGGCCATTGAATCTCTGGTGGATTCCGGGTGTAACCTGCAGCTGTATTCGGTCAACAATATTACCAGCGGCACTGATGCCCAGGGGGAAGTCACCGTTCGTCTTGAGCGGGGCGGCCGTATTGTGAACGGCGTTGGATCGGATACCGACATCATTATTGCGTCGGCGAAGGCCTACATTGAAGCTCTGAACCTGATTTCCAGTGGCGGTATTCGCCAACATCCCCAGGTGGCTGATGTTTAAAGCGCCCGAAGGATTGCCATGGAGGGATTCGTGATAGGGAATGAGGCGGAGCGGCAGTTCTATCTGGCGGCGGCGGGCATTCGGATGTGGTATGCCCGCGAGAGTCTGCCTGGTGCGGCGCCAAGCCCCGACTTTGATTTCGGAGTGGAGGACGAGCCGCAATTCCAGCCCGCGTCGGAGATGCCTCAGATTGGGCGTAAATCTGAGCCGCTGTCTGGTGACCAGGGGCGGGAGCGCATTGCTCAGCTCCAGAGCCTGATGGGCAACAAGCCTGAATCCGGGCAGAAGGCGGACAACGCTGGGCAAAAGGCCGCGGACCCAGTGAAAGCTCCACCTGCCACCGAGCCCCGGTCTGAAACTCCAGAAACGGTGCCAGAGGCCTCCCTGCCGGCCTCGGAACCAGTAGAAGTACAACAGCCGGAGCCAGTGCACCGGGTGTGTCTGACTGCCTGGAAAGGCTCCCGGGTCATGCTCTTGTGCCATATTGCAGAGGACGCCAGTTTTGCCTTGCAGGAAAATCTGGCTCGTAACATATTGCGAAGCATTGGAGAGACCGGGGTGTCTCAATGCAGAGTAGTGCGCTGGCCCTTGTTCAATAACCTGAAAGTGACGCTCAACAGTGAAAGCGATCTTGTCTCAGTCATAGCCTCTGCTTTTGCTGGCGACGCCCCGACAGAAACGCTAATAACGCTGGGGCTTGGCGACGAAACTCAGGCACGGTTGATCGAGCGTGGCCTGGGCCGGGTGCCGGAGATTGCGTTTTCCGGCACGCTCGCATCACTGGCATCAGACCCCTCCCAGAAGCGACTGCTCTGGCAATCGATTCGGGTTCTCGTACCTGGCCGATGAAAGCATCACAGCCTTTTCTCGATGTGCACAACCAGGATGTCCGGGTACGCCCTCTGGTCGAGGCAGACCTGGCGGCGGTCATGGAGCTGGAGTGTCAGGGACACTCCCATCCGTGGCCGAAATCGACTTTTCTTGACTGTTTTAAGCCGAATTACAGGCTCTGGGCCGCTGAGCGTGGCGATGAGCTGATTGGCTACGCGGTTGTGGCCTATATGGTCGACGAAGCCCATCTGCTGAATATCTGCGTCAGTCCTCGTGTGCGTGGTCAGGGTGTCGGGCGCTGGCTGCTACGGCATCTGATCGCTGTCGCGGTGTCGGATGGTATGGAACAACTGATTCTGGAAGTGCGGGTTAGCAATGATGCCGCCACCCAGCTCTATCTGAGCGAGGGTTTCTCTGAAATTGGCAGAAGGGCCGGCTATTATCCCGATGGCGCTGCACGGGAAGATGCCCTGGTCATGGCGCTGCGGTTCACCTGAGGACGGTATAGGCCGTATAATGCTCGGCTTTAATCCATCTCGATTCAGGTCACCAGAGTTTATGCCTAACCTTTCCCAGGAAGTGGCCAAGCGCCGCACCTTTGCGATCATCTCGCACCCGGATGCCGGTAAGACCACCATTACAGAGAAGGTGCTGTTGTTCGGCCAGGCCCTGCAGAAGGCGGGAACCGTCAAGGGCAAAAAATCCGGACAGCACGCCAAGTCTGACTGGATGGAGATGGAAAAAGAACGGGGTATTTCCGTCACCACGTCGGTGATGCAATTTCCCTATGGTGGAAAGCTGGTCAACCTGCTGGATACACCGGGTCACGAAGACTTCTCCGAGGATACCTACCGGACACTGACCGCCGTCGACTCCTGCCTGATGGTGATTGACAGTGCCAAAGGGGTCGAGGAGCGCACTATCAAGCTGATGGAGGTGACCCGCCTGCGTGACACCCCGATCCTTACCTTTATGAACAAGCTGGACCGGGATACCAGGGACCCCATCGAGTTGATGGACGAAGTGGAAGACGTACTGAAGATTGCCTGTGCGCCGATTACCTGGCCCATTGGTATGGGCAAGGGGTTCAAGGGTGTTTACCACCTGCTGCGGGATGAAGTGATTCTCTATCAGTCAGGCCAGGGGCATACCATTCAGGAAAAACGTGTAGTCAAAGGTCTGGACAACCCGGAGCTGGATGACGCCATCGGCAATTACGCTTCCGATCTTCGTGATGAGATCGAGTTGGTCAAAGGGGCTTCCCACGAATTTGACCAGGAGGCTTTCCTGGCTGGTGAGCTGACCCCGGTGTTTTTCGGAACAGCGCTTGGCAACTTCGGTGTTGATCACATGCTTGATGGTCTGGTGGATTGGGCGCCGGCTCCTCAGCCCCGGGCCACGGATGTGCGCCAGGTGACCCCGACCGAGGATGGCTTTTCCGGCTTTGTCTTCAAGATTCAGGCAAACATGGATCCACAGCACCGGGACCGTATCGCTTTCCTGAGGATCGTGTCAGGTAGTTACAATCAAGGCATGAAGGCCCGGCACGTCCGTATCGGTAAAGATGTTCGGTTCTCCGATGCGCTCACGTTCATGGCTGGTGACCGTGAGCATGCGGAAGAAGCTTTTGCCGGTGACATCATTGGCCTGCATAACCACGGCACCATTCAGTTGGGTGATACCTTTACGGCGGGCGAGGACATGAAGTTTACCGGTATCCCGAACTTCGCCCCTGAGCTGTTCCGGCGCATTCGATTGAAAGATCCGCTGAAAGCCAAGCAATTACAGAAGGGCCTGATCCAGCTTTCCGAGGAGGGTGCAGTTCAGGTCTTCCGTCCGCTGAAGAACAACGATCTGATCGTCGGGGCGGTGGGTGTGCTGCAGTTTGATGTAGTTGTCGCCCGCCTGAAAAGTGAATACAAGGTGGAAGCGGTTTACGAGCCCATCAACGTGGCAACTGCCCGTTGGGTAACCTGTTCCGATGAGCGTAAACTGGACGAATTCCAGCGTAAGAATCAGGACAACGTCGCACTGGATGGCGCAGATCGCCTTGCGTACATCGCGCCGACCATGGTGAACCTGAATCTTGCTCAGGAGCGTTATCCGGATATCCAGTTCCACAAGACCCGGGAGCACTGATTCGCTTCCGGGAGGAGGCCGCCATGCAGTTGGTAGACGCCCATTGCCATTTTGATTTCCCGTTTTTTGACGGGCATCGGGAGACGGTGTTGGCGCAGGCGGCCAGCCTTGGAGTTTGCGCGGTCGTGATTCCGGGGGTCCGGCGGCAGGACTGGCAGCGTGTGGCGAGCATGGCAGATGCAGAGAAGGGTCTCTGGTACTGTCTGGGTATTCACCCCTGGTTTATTCAGGAGCACGGCGCTGACGATCTGGCCGAGCTTCAAAGGTTGCTGTCTTCCGCGCCCCAAGCCTGTGTTGGCCTTGGAGAGTGTGGTCTGGACGCCCTCAAAGGCGATCTGTCTGAGCAGGAACCCTGGTTCGAGGCCCAGATTGATATTGCCCAGCGGCTCGGTCTGGCGCTGGTGATTCACTCCGTCAAGAGCCATGATCTGGTGCACAGTAGTCTGAAACGCGCCGGATGGAACGGGCGCGCATTGGTTCACGGCTTCTCGGGTAGTTATAAGCAGGCGCAAAAGCTGGTTGATCTGGGTTGTTACATTGGCGTGGGTGGCGTGATTACCCACGATCGGGCCCGGAAAACCCGGGATACCATTGCCCGGTTACCGGCGGATGCGCTGGTTCTGGAAACCGATGCGCCGGATATGGCGCCGGCCGGAGTGGCGAAAGGGCAGAATTCGCCCATCCACTTGCCGGAGATTTTTGAAGCCCTGGCAGATCTGCGGAGTGAGCCCCGGGAGTCGCTGGCTGAAATACTGTTGGCCAATACCGCGAAGCTCTACCGAAAAGATCCGCTAACTCTGGTGCCGGGACCATAGGGGATTAACGAAACAGCATAGGTCGGGGTTGGCATTCGATAGGGGTTCGAGTATACTTCGCGCCCTGGCTTTTCAAGGCGATGTCATTATCTCAGCCCCGAATGATGGCAGCGCAACATACAGGTATGAACCTCCTCCGGATGCCTTGCATGTACCGGTGGTGGTTTTTAACGTTTCTTATATAGCGTTCAAGGCGGAATCAATGAAGACTCTGAGTGCGAAACCAGAAACAGTAAAACGTGACTGGTACGTTGTAGACGCAGCCGGCAAGACGCTGGGTCGTCTGTCAACCGAAATCGCCCTTCGTCTGCGGGGCAAGCATAAGCCTGAGTATACCCCTCACGTGGACACTGGCGACTACATCATTGTTATCAATGCCAGCCAGGTGAAGGTTACCGGCAAAAAGGCATCGGCTAAAATGTATTACAGCCATACCGGCTTTCCGGGTGGAATCAAATCCATCAATTTCGAGAAGCTGGTTGACAAGGCTCCCGAGCAAGTCATTCAGAAGGCCGTAAAAGGCATGCTTCCGAAGGGCCCGCTTGGCCGCGCCATGTTCAAGAAGCTGAAAGTGTACGCAGGCGCTGAGCATGCTCATGCCGCCCAGCAGCCCAAAGAACTCGACATCTAACGGAAGGCGAATATGTCTGTAGCACAAAATTACGGTACTGGTCGCCGCAAATCATCCACGGCTCGCGTCTTTATCAAGCCGGGTAGCGGTAACATCTCCATCAACGGTCGCACTATCGAAGATTTCTTCGGTCGTGAAACCCTGCGCATGATTGTTCGTCAGCCGCTGGTGGTTGCCGAATCCGAAGATCGTTTCGATATCGCCATTACCGTAAAGGGTGGCGGCATCAGTGGCCAGGCTGGCGCCATTCGCCACGGTCTGACTCGCGCGCTGATGGACTACGACGAAACTCTGCGTCCGGCACTGCGCAAAGCGGGTTACGTAACCCGTGATGCCCGTAAGGTTGAGCGTAAGAAAGTGGGTCTGCGCAAAGCGCGTAAGCGTCCGCAGTACTCCAAGCGTTAATCGACGTTCAGTCGATTTGGAAAAACCCGGCCTTGTGGCCGGGTTTTTTTATATCTGTACTCCGGAATTATTTTTGATCTGGCGCAGGGATAGGCTCGCCTGCCGACCTTTCCGGCTTGTAAGCGGGGGGTAATTTCATTACCATTTCAGCGCTTATATTTTTGGGTTGTGAAGTCCTTTTCGAAGCGCAGTGCCGGTTTTTCCGCGTCTGTGCCTCGCCTGATGGGAGAAAACCATAATGAGTAATGGCGACGTGAGCCAAGGCCGGCGCCGGTTTCTGATCGGTGCTACGTCCGTGGTAGGTGGTGTCGGCGTCGTCGGTGCAGCCGTTCCTTTCGTAGCGTCCTGGAACCCCAGTGCGAAAGCGGAAGCGGCCGGTGCACCGGTAACCGTCAATATCAGCAAAATCGAACCGGGTCAGCAAATCACCGTTGAGTGGCGAGGTAAGCCTGTTTGGATTATCCGCAGAACGGAAGAAATGCTGGCGAATATCGAGAAGCTCAATGACGCAGTGAAGGACCCGATGTCGGAGGCGCCTCAGCAGCCTTCGTATATCCAGGGGCCCTTGCGAGCGATCAAGCCAGAGTTCGGTGTCTATGTGGGGCTCTGTACCCATCTGGGCTGCGTGCCCTCCTACCGGCCAGAGGTTGCGCCGGCTGATCTGGGTGAAAACTGGCTTGGTGGGTTGTTCTGCCCGTGTCACGGTTCCCGCTATGACATGGCCGGTCGGGTTTATGAGGCTCAACCCGCGCCGCTGAACCTTGAGGTTCCGCCGTACCGGTTTGACGATGATGTGACCATGACCATTGGTCTTGATCCGGAGGCCGCGTGATGCAAAAGCTGATTAACTGGGTAGACGAGCGTCTGCCAATCGTTGAGGCCTGGAACAAGCACCTGGCCAAGTATTACGCGCCGAAGAACTTTAACGTCTGGTATTTCTTCGGTTCACTGGCAATGCTGGTGCTGGTCAACCAGCTAGTGACCGGTATCTGGCTGACTATGAGCTACAACCCGTCTGCCGAGGGGGCGTTTGCCTCGGTGGAATACATCATGCGTGATGTGGAGTGGGGTTGGCTGCTGCGATACCTGCACTCGACCGGCGCATCTGCGTTCTTCGTTGTGGTGTATCTGCACATGTTCCGTGGTCTCATGTACGGTTCCTACCAGAAGCCGCGGGAATTGATCTGGATTTTCGGTATGCTGATCTACCTGGTGCTGATGGCAGAAGCCTTCATGGGCTACCTGCTGCCCTGGGGCCAGATGTCATACTGGGGTGCCCAGGTAATCGTTAACCTGTTTGGTGCGATTCCGGTCATCGGTGAAGATCTGTCTCTGTGGATTCGCGGTGACTATCTGATCTCCGGTATCACGCTGAACCGTTTCTTTGCCCTGCACGTGGTTGCTCTGCCAATCGTTCTGCTGGGTCTGGTTGTTCTTCACATCCTGGCGCTGCACGAAGTGGGTTCTAACAACCCCGACGGCATCGACATCAAGAAGAACAAGGATGAAAACGGTATTCCGAAAGACGGTATTCCGTTCCACCCGTATTACACCGTTCACGATCTGCTGGGCGTTGGTGTGTTTTTCTTCATCTTCTTCATCGTTGTCTTCTTCTTCCCGGAGATGGGCGGTCTGTTCCTGGAAAAGCCGAATTTTGAACCGGCCAACGCCCTGAAGACACCAGCGCACATTGCGCCTGTCTGGTACTTCACGCCGTTTTACGCGATGTTGCGGGCGGTGACGGTAGACTTTATGGGGCTGCCGGCGAAGTTCTGGGGTGTTGTGGTCATGGGTGGTGCGATTGCGATTCTGTTCGTGTTGCCGTGGCTTGACAGAAGTCCTGTCCGCTCAATCCGCTACAAGGGCTGGTTGAGCAAGATTGCCCTGGCAATCTTTGCGGTGAGCTTCGTAATCCTTGGCTACCTTGGACTGGTTCCCGCAACAGAAGGTCGCACGACTGTCGCTCAGATTCTGACAGTGTTGTACTTCCTCTACTTCATTCTGATGCCGTTCTACACGCGCATGGAGAACACCAAGCCAGTTCCAGAGAGGGTGACAGGATAATGAAAAAGCTGATTGTTGGTCTTTTCATCGCACTCCTGCCAGCGCTTGGCCTGGCGGCTGGTGCCGCGGTTCCTCTTGATCATATGGAGCCGGATCATACGGACAAGGCGTCGCTGCAGCGCGGTGCTGCCTTGTTTACCAACTACTGCATGGGGTGTCACTCCATGGAGTATGCTCGCTACAAGCGTGTTTCGGATGATCTGGAGATCCCTGTCGAGCTTTACGAGGAAAACCTGATCTTTACCGGTGCCAAGATCGGTGAGCTCATGAAGAACTCCATGAACAAGGATATGGCGGCCGGCTGGTTCGGTGCGCCGCCACCCGATCTTACGCTGGAAACCCGTCTGCGTGGTGAGTCCTGGGTATATTCATACCTGCGGGGCTTCTACAAGGACGATTCCCGGCCACTGGGCGTAAACAACGTGGTGTTCGATAACGTTGGTATGCCTCACATTCTGGTCGAGATGCAGGGTCTGTGCGCCGTGAAGCCGAACATTGGTGTCGGGGCGTCTGTTGAGCCGTTGAGTGGTAACGTCAATAACGCAGACGCTTGCCCGGATTACGCAACGGAGGGCTCGATGTCCGGTGCGGAGTTTGATCAGGCCATGTGGGATCTGACCAACTTCATGTCCTACATGGGCGACCCGGTCAAGGTGGAGCGCGAGCGTCTCGGTATCTTCGTGCTGATCTTTGTGGCGATCTTCTTTGTCTTCGCGTACCTGCTCAACCGCGAGTACTGGAAAGACGTACACTAAGATTTAGGGTATAATCCCGTGTCCTTGATTCCAGCGAGTCTTTAAGGCTCGCTGGATTTTTGCGTTTTGCATTGTTTCGATTTTTAGAATCGTGAGGTAGCTATATGGGCGTTGTGACCAAGCGGTCATCAATGACTTTTTTCTCGGATCCCGCAAGCCACTACAGTCACCGGGTGCGTATTGTCCTGGCTGAGAAAGGTGTCACTGTTGATATCGTGGATGTGGATCCGGACAACCCGCCGGCGGAACTGGCGGATATGAATCCGTACAACGCCCTGCCAACCCTGGTAGATCGGGACCTGGTTCTGTACGAGCCCAACATCATGATGGAGTATCTGGATGAGCGTTTTCCTCATCCGCCGCTGCTGCCGGTTTACCCCGTTGCCCGGGCTAACAGCCGCCTGATGATTCACCGCATCCAGAAAGACTGGTGCGGACTGGTTGATCAGATCCTGGCGCAGCCGGGGGCCAAGGCCAGCGATGCCGCTCGCAAGGAACTCAAGGAAAGCCTTCTGGCCACGGCACCTTTGTTTGCCGAAATGCCGTTCTTCCTGTCGGAAGAGTTCACCATCGTGGACTGTTGTATTGCGCCGATCCTGTGGCGTTTGCCGGCTCTGGGTATTGAGCTGAATGAAAAGCAGGCCAAGCCTTTGCAGAAGTACATGGAGAGCATCTTTGCCAGAGAAGGCTTCAAGGCAAGCCTTTCGGATCTGGAAGAAGATATTCGCAGCTGATTGTCAGCGCCCGTATTTCAGGGTAGGAGTTAAGCAGTGTCTGACATGACTATCGCCATGACATCCAGTCGTCCCTATCTGGTCCGTGCGTTGAACGAATGGATCCTCGATAACGACTGTACCCCGTATATCGTGGTGGATGCCGGCATTCAGGGTGTTCAGGTGCCTACTGAGCACGTTGCCAACGGCCAGATTGTGCTCAATATCAGCCCCGGCGCCGTGCGCGGACTGGTGATTGGCAATGGTGCGCTGGAATTCAGCGCTCGTTTCGGTGGTGTGCCGATGCAGGTTTTCATACCGTTGCAAGCGGTTATGGCCATCTATGCCAAGGAGAACGGCGAGGGCATGGTGTTTGGCAGTGAGCCTGGCTCTCCCGATCCGGAGGGTGGAGGTGAGCCCAAGTCGTCACGGCGAGCGGAAGACCGCCCGAATGGCAGGCCAACCCTGAAAGTGGTCAAGTAATAAAAAGCCGGCGATGCCGGCTTTTTTATTAGCCTCCAAAAAGCTTGTGGTCAATCAGGTCGCAGAAGGCGTTGATGATGACCAGCAGTAAGGGCGTGGCCTCGCTTGGCGGCAAATCGTTTAGTGCGATTTCATGGTCTTCAGGGTGCATCAGGGAAGTGATGTCGGATTTTTCCCTGGCGCTCAGCACCACAATCCTCATTTCCCGGTCGTGGGCAGCCTGGATGGCCTGGATCAGGTTTGCCTTGTGGCCGTCATCCACGATCACAAACAGAAGGTCGCCGGGCTTGCCAATGGCTCTGACCTGACGAGAGAAGGTGTCGTTAAATCGATTGTCACGGCAGATAGCGGAATAAGTGGTGGCGTCCGCCCCAAGGTTGATTGCCGGTAGTGCGGGGCGGTCCTGGTCAAAGCGGGACAATAATGCCGTGCAGAAATACTGGGCCAGTACGTTGGCGTTGCCATTGGCGCAGGTAATGATCTTGCCATCCTGGAGCAGGGCGTCAACAAATGCCTGCGCTACCTGCTCAATGGCGGGGCCAGCGGTGCTTGCCGCCTGTGCTGTGTGCTCCATATGGCTGGCGAACCACTGGTTGATTCTCTGTTCGGTGTCGGTCATGGTTTCTGGTCAGTCTGCCTGAATTGCGTTTTTGATCCATTGTATACGGTACTTGCTGGAGTGGCCTGGTGTGATGCCGATAACATCGATCCGGCTGACCCGGTCCCAGAGCCCGTGGCGGTGCAGGTAGAATGAGGCTGCACGCACCAGGCGTTGCTGCTTCACCGCGGACACCGAGCTTATCGGGTCCACCAGCGCACCATCAGCGCGGAAGCGAACTTCAAAGAACACCAGTGCTTCGGCATCCATTCCAATAAGGTCGATCTCGCCGCCACGATTGTGCACGTTCCGCTCAATAATCCGGATGCCTCTGCTTTCCAGATACCGCGCGGCGACACCTTCGTAATGCTGTCCGAGTTTTCTGGAGCCTTCCCTGGCCATCGGTTATCAGTTGTTTGCAGTCGGGGCGGGTTCACTTTCCCGGGGAACCGTCGGAGAAAGCAGTTTGGGTGTTCCCCCCTGGAATTGTGCCCAGCGTTGTTCGCGATGAATGCTGCCGTCAGGATCCATGGTCAGAATGCCGGTTTGCCCTTCAATGGCGGCATCTTCAACCTGGCGTAGAAGCGGCAAGCGCTTGCTCAGTTGCCAGGCGTCGGCGCCCATGGCGAAAAGGCGCCCCAGTTGCCCGGTGGTGCCACTCAGATACTGGCGCGATTCTTCCCGCAGGCTATTCGTCTCGGCCAATACCCAGGGGATGTCCGTAAAGAAGACCCGGTCAATATCCCTGTCCCGGCCCGGATTCGGCGTACCCTCGTACACGATGGAAGGTGAGTATACCGGCAGATCGCCGCCATAATAGAAGGCGAACAGTGGCTTGAACTGGCGGGCAACCGTGGGTGCGGCAACCAGCACGATGCCCTCGGCATCCTGGCGGCGGCGGGGTTCAAATTCCACATTCAGGCCAATTGTTCGCTCCACCTGAATGGCGCGCTGGCGGGAGTCGGTAATGCCCAGCAGGTCAGCTGTCACCGAGCGAAGGTTGTCTTCCGGGAAAAAGCGTTCGATGTCGAGCGCTCGTAACCCGAGCTGGTCCATCCTCGCCCGCAGGGCGGCTTCAACCCGGTCTCCCCATTCGCCGTGGGGAATCAGTACGAGAACCTGTTCGATGTTCTCGGCATCGAGTCTGTCGGCGATCTGTCGCGCCTCGTCTTCGGCAGATAGCCCGAACTGATAAAGGCCGTCCGGGATACGGGCATCCGGGCCAAGGTAGTTCAGGCCCAGTGCCGGAATCGGCAGCGTGTTCATGTTAGCTAGCTGGGACAGTGCTTCCTTGTCCAGCGGGCCAACAATCAAATCAATGTCGCTATTGGAGAGTTCCTCGTAGAGCTCGGAAAAAGAGCCGGTGGAGGTGTCGATGACCCGAATATCGGTTTTACTGCGGTCCGTGGTCTCATCCTGATAATAGGCGGCCAGGAAACCGTCGCGAATCGCTTTGCCGGCGCTGGCGAGGGCGCCTTGAAGCGGAACCGCCAATGCCAGTTTCTCCGGCCGGCTTGCCGCAAGTTCAGCCAGCAGGGCGAGATCCATGGGGAGCACCTGTGCTGCGGGGTGTCCGGGCCAGTTATTCTGCCATTGCCGGATCAGGCGCCCCTGATCATCCAGGCTGGCCCCCTTGGTGCGAAGGCGCAGAGCGAGCTCAAGCCATCCTTGAACCTCGAATCCGAGAGCGTTGTTGGAGGCGGATTGCAGGGTTGAGCGGTTGATGGGCTTGAGCAATTGCCAAATGCGATTATGCACCTCCTGCGGGGAAGTGCTGGAGTCGGTCTGGCTGAGCAGGATCAACGTCAGTGCCCCGTCCAAAGGTTGTCCGGCCAGCTCATAGGTCCGGGCCTGCAGCATGGCTGCCCGGGACATTAACTCCGCGGGGTAGGAAAGAAAGCTTTCTGGGGTGCTATCTGTGGCGAGCTGCTCAGCCCATTGGCCGTCCTGTAACTCGCTGGCACTGGCCATGGACAATAGTAAGCGTTGTCTGGCGATGTCCTCCGGAGCATTTTCCAGAGCGGGGGCCTGGAGAATGACTCGGGCATCTTCGTGGCGGCCTTGATCCTGGAATCGGCTGGCCACCCTTAATAGATAGCGTTGGCCAACCACCGGATCACGTTCATCGCTGGCCAGTGACAGTGCCTGCTCCGGGCTTTGTGCCATATGTTCATCGAGATTGACGGTGGCGCAGCCGCCCAGATAGAACAGAACGAGGGTGATCAGGGCCAGAATTGGGCTGTGACGGAAGCGATTTGTCATGGCGGGCTCGGTACTCTCTGAATCGTTGGGCTTGTGGTGCCGCGTTTTAGCTGGCAAGTTTACCAGCTCCCGGCGCATTTCACATGACGGGACAGTCATGGGCCGGAAATAGCGGCGCCGCGGTTCATTTCAGTGGAGTTTATTATGTCCAGTTCTGTAGCAAGCGTTGTCGGTGGCCGGCTTTCAATTGTTGCCACGCCCATCGGTAATCTGGCCGATCTTTCTGATCGTGCCCGGCAGGTGCTCGCTGCGGCGGATCTGGTCGCTGCGGAGGATACCCGTCACAGCTCGCGCTTGTTACAGCACCTGGGCCTTAGCAAGCCTTTGCTAGCGCTACACGATCATAATGAGAGGGATCGCGTTGGCAGAATCCTCTCTGCCCTTGCTGAAGGGCAGCAAGTGGCGCTGGTTTCCGATGCTGGCACCCCGTTGATCTCCGATCCCGGGTACATCCTGGTACGTGAAGCCAGAAGGGCGGGCTTTCCGGTTTCCCCTATCCCCGGTCCGTGTGCGCTGGTTGCGGCATTGTCGGCGGCAGGTTTACCGACGGATCGTTTTCTTTTCGCAGGTTTTTTGCCGGCTAAACGGGCGGGTAGACGTTCAGCGCTCGTGGAATTGCGTGAACAGACTGCCACTCTGGTGTTCTACGAATCCCCCCATCGAATTCTGGACCTGATGCAGGATCTGGTTGATGAGTTTGGCGATGGTCGGGAGTGTGTCCTCGGTCGGGAGCTGACCAAAACCTTTGAAACTTTCTACAGTGGGACGGTTAAAGAAGTGTTGGCGGAGTTGGAGGTCGACCCGCATGGCAGTCGGGGCGAATTCGTGGTGATGGTCCGAGGTAACGATGTCGTGGCCGGTTCGTCGCTCGATCTGGATGCCGATAAGCTGTTAAAGCTGCTTGTTGCAGAGATGCCGGTCAAAAAGGCAGCGAAAATCGTCGCGGAAGTCAGCGGCATCGGAAAAAATGAACTGTATCAGCGAGCGCTGCAGTTAAAGGGTGATTAAGTCTTGCATGCCTGCGCGCACGCGGGTATTGTCAGCGCCGAGCTCGCCAGACAGTCGCCGCCGGTTGATCCGGGGGAGGAAAGTCCGGGCTCCGCAGGGCAAGGTGCCAGGTAACGCCTGGGCGGCGTGAGCCGACGGAAAGTGCAACAGAAAGTATACCGCCTAAGCGCTTTCGGGCGCCGGTAAGGTTGAAATGGTGCGGTAAGAGCGCACCGCGTGGCTGGCAACAGTCCACGGCGATGGTAAACCCCACCTGGAGCAAGACCAAATAGGAATCCAATGGCGTGGCCCGCGCTGGATTCGGGTAGGTTGCTTGAGGTCTGTGGTGACGCAGACCCTAGATGAATGACTGTCCAAGACAGAACCCGGCTTATCGGCGAGCTCGCCTCTTTTCCTGATTATTCGGATGTGATCTACATACTTCTCACAAGTTACCTTTTATAGCCAAAAAATCTTAAACCTGAAGTTGGCTGTCTAAAGGTGTCTGCAGGTATTTGTTTTTTATCCTTTTCTTTACGTCTTTTTAACGCTTCGTTCCGTTTCTGCTTTGTAACCTCTTGTCGTTAAAGGAACTTTCCTGTGTGTGGTGCCTGTCGCGGCGCTTGCATTGTTATTTGCGTGTTTCTATAGTGTGCGGGAGTGGGAAAAAGTGGTTTTTGGTGGAATTTTGTGGAAATGAAAGCCTCGGACTAGACGTTAATGAGCAATTTTCTTGGCAGTCATGCCATCAATATGGACGCGAAGGGTCGCCTGGCGATCCCGACAAAGGTGCGTGAAGAGCTCGCGCAGCTTTGCGGTGGCCGTATTGTATTGACAGCCAACGCCGATGAAGAGAAGTGCTTGTTGCTCTACCCCGAGCCGGAATGGGAAGTGCTGCGCCCGAAAATCGAGGCGCTGCCCAACATGAACAAGGCGGCCAAGCGTCTGCAGCGCCTCATTCTGGGTAACGCTGCCCTCATGGAGCTGGATGCGTCCGGCCGGATTCTGGTACCGCAGACCCTCAGAAATCACGCCAATCTTGAAAAACGGCTGATGTTGGTCGGGCTTGGCAAGAAGTATGAGTTGTGGAGTGAGGAAAGCTGGAATGCTTACCTTGATGCCTCCGCAGCCGACGAGGAAATGCCACCGGAAATGGAGGCGCTGTCGCTATGACCGTACGCCAGGACGATCAGGCCAATGAAGGCTATCAGCATCGCTCGGTACTGTTGGATGCAGCGGTCGACTATCTGGTTACAGATGAAAACGGCCGTTATGTCGACGCCACGTTTGGCCGGGGCGGTCATAGTCGTCTGATTCTCGGCAAGCTCGGTCAGGATGGTCAGCTCCTGGGCATTGATAAGGATCCGGAAGCTATTGCCGTCGCCAGAGAGCTGGCATCTGAGGATTCCCGGTTTCAGTGGTACCACGGCTCGTTTGCCGGACTGGATCTTGCGCTTGAACGTCAGGGTTGGTCACAGGTTGATGGCGTGTTGATGGATCTGGGGGTGTCGTCGCCACAACTGGATGATGCTTCCCGCGGTTTTTCGTTCATGCGGGATGGTCCATTGGATATGCGAATGAACCCGCAGCAGGAGCCGAGTGCTGCCCAGTGGCTGGCCGAGGCTGATGAGCGGGAAATCGCAGATGTGATCTGGCGATACGGCGAGGAGCGGTTTTCTCGCCGTATCGCTCGTCTTGTCGTGGAGCGGCGTCAGGAGCAGCCGATTGAAACCACGCGGCAGCTGGCGGAGTTGGTTGCGGAGGCCGTGCCGAAGAAAGAGAAGCACAAGCACCCCGCCACCAGGGCTTTTCAGGCTATCCGGATTTTTATCAACCGGGAGCTCGAGGACCTGGAAGCCGGTCTGGCCGCGGCAGTTGATCGCCTGGCTCCCGGTGGGCGCCTGGTGGTGATCAGCTTTCACTCTCTTGAGGATCGTCTGGTCAAGCGCTTTATGCGTGATCTGGCGCGGGGGCCAAAGCTGCCGAAGGGGATACCGGTCACGGCGGAGCAGGAAGAATCCGGGTTCCAGCTGATTGGTAAAGCCAGCAAGGCCAATGAGCAGGAAATTACTGAAAACGTCAGGGCTCGCAGCGCGGTCATGCGAGTGCTTGAACGTAAAGCGAATTAATCGAAACGCAGGGGAGCGCGACGCCATGGGCGCGGTAGCGATTGAGCAACCAGTAAAAACCAACAGGATAAACAAACAGCGGGTTCGCGAGGGTGTTGCGACAGCCGTTCGTTTGTCCCGTCAGGTGTTTGATGCAACACGGGAAAGTCGGGTTCTGGTTACTCTGGTGTTGGTGGCGGTACTGACGCTGTCGTCCATAGGGGTGGTGGTCAGTGCCCATGAGAACCGCGAGCTGTTCAATACGTTGTCGGGTCTGCAGGAGCAGCGCGATGCCTATCAGCGTGAGTGGAGTCAACTGTTGCTGGAGCAGAGTGCTTTGAGCGCTCACGGGCGGGTCGAGAAACTCGCTGCTGAGCGCTTCAACATGGTGGTGCCCGGGCGGCAGGACATTGTACTCGTGCCTTTGATGTCACCGCTGGCAGCGAACTAAAACCAACAATAACCATCCGGGGTAACTGAAGTGTCCGGTCAGGGAACGCACGCAAACAGCTGGAAGCAGAGGCTGGTGACAGGCTTGAAAGCCTGGCGCTTCGGCTCTGTGCTGGGCGTTTTCCTGCTGGTTGTGGCCGGCATTGGATGGCGGTTGGTGGATCTTCATGTGGTGGATAATGACTTCCTGCGCAAGCAGGGAGATGTCAGAACCATCCGCGTTGAATCTATCGATGCCCATCGAGGCGTGGTGACGGATCGTCATGGCGAGCCTTTGGCCGTCAGTACGCCCGTTCAGACCGTGTGGGCAAATCCTTCCGAAACCGATCCCGAAGATCCGCAACTGGCGGCTCTTGCCCGAATTCTTGGGTTGTCTGAGGGCGCGCTGCGGGAGCGATTGCGCCAGTATGCTGGCCGCGAATTTATCTACCTGCGCCGCAAAGTGCAGCCCTCAATGGCGCGTGAAGCGCTGGCTCTAGGTGTCGGTGGTATCTATGCCCGGCAGGAATATCGTCGTTATTACCCCGCGGGAGAAGTCACCGCTCATGTGGTCGGGTTTACTGATATCGACGAGCATGGCCAGGAAGGTATCGAGTTAGCCTATAACAAATGGTTGACCGGTGAGCCGGGCCAGAAGCGGGTGCTCAAGGATAACCGTGGGCGCGTCATCAAAGATCTGATGCTTATCCGCGATGCCCGGCCCGGGAAGGACCTGGAACTGAGTATTGATCTCCGGCTGCAGTATCTGGCCTATCGGGAGCTCAAGGCGGTGGTCGGTGCTCACAAGGCTCGCGGCGGTACGCTGGTGATGCTGGATGTCGACACCGGTGAGGTGCTGGCCATGGTCAATCAAGGTTCCTACAACCCGAATGACCGGTCACAGCTTGCCGCAGAAAACCTGCGCAACAAGGCGATTACAGATCTGTTCGAGCCCGGCTCAACCATGAAGCCGCTGACGATAGCGGCTGCTCTGGAGTCCGGGGAATACACGGTTAACAGCACCATTGATACTTCCCCGGGCTTTCGGAGATTTGGTCGCTTCACCATTCGGGATCATCGCAATTACGGGGTGCTGGATCTGACGGAGATTATTGTCAAGTCCAGCAACGTCGGGGTGAGCAACATCGCAACGGATCTGGGTGGCGATACTCTGAGAAACCTCTATGCCCGCCTGGGCCTCGGCCAGGCAACTGGTATCGGCTTCCCTGGGGAAGCCGTTGGTGTTTTGCCGGCCCCCCCGAAATGGCGGCCGGTAGAAGAGTCCACCTTGTCTTATGGCTACGGCATGAGCGTTAACGCCTTGCAACTGGCACAGGCGTATATGGTTATTGCCAATGGTGGAATTCGTTACCCCCTCAGCCTGATGAGGCAGGAGCAGAGGCCGCAGGGGCAACGTGTACTGTCTGAACAGGTGACACGGGCCGTGCGGGACATGCTCAAGCAGGCGGTTGCCCGTGGTACTGGCAAGCGCGCCCAGCCCGGGCTGTATGCGGCCGGAGGCAAAACCGGGACCGTTCACCTGGTGGGAGCGAACGGGTACGAAGACAGTCAATATAAGGCCATCTTTGCCGGTATGGCACCGATTGATGACCCCAGAATTGTAACCGTTGTGGCCGTGGATGCGCCGCAGGCCGGAGAATATTACGGCGGAGAAGTTGCCGCGCCGGTATTCGCCCGGGTGATGGGTGACGCGCTGCGACTGCTGAATGTGAAGCCTGAACTGGAAGTCAGTGAAACACGCGTTTCGCAAGTAACTTCCGGGGGGAGAGGGTAAGCCATGTGCATCACATCCATCAGCACCTTGCTTCAGGGCATTATTGAGGTGCCATCGGTCTTCGATGTCACTATCCACGGACTGAAGACGGATAGCCGGAAAGTGCAGCCCGGTGACGCCTTTATTGCTCTGGCCGGGGCACGAACGCCCGCAGAGCACTATATGGATCAGGCCATCAGCGCCGGTGCCACGGCTATTCTGCTTGAGTCCGAGCGAGAGCGGCAGTGCCATGAGCGCCACGGCGCGTTAATTGTGCCCGTGGTTGGTCTGCGCGCCCGTCTGGGCCGAATTGCTGATCGCTTCTTCGAGCATCCCTCGCGCCATCTGAGAGTGATCGGGGTTACCGGCACCAATGGCAAGACGTCGGTGACCCAATACATCTCCCAGTTGTTACGGGAAACCGGCACGCCCTGCGGGCTGCTGGGTACCCTGGGTTATGGCATGCCGGGCAGTATCGAGTCGGCCACGCATACCACGCCGGATGTGGTCCAGGTGAACCGGGTATTGAACCGCATACGCAATGAGGGTGGTCGGGCTGCAGTAATGGAAGTGTCGTCGCACGCTCTGGATCAAGGGCGGGTTGATAATCTGACTATGACCGGTGCGGTGTTCACCAACCTCACGCGTGATCACCTGGATTACCACGGTTCCATGGAAGCCTATGGCGAGGCCAAGGCCAGGCTGTTCCTGCGGGAAGAACTGCACTTCTCAGTGATCAATTTTGACGATCCGTTTGGCCGGCAGCTTTACGGTCAGCTTGAGGGCCAGTGTGACCGGGTTCGTTACAGTCTGCATGAAGCCCAGACGGAACTCTGGTTGAAGGAATTTACGCCCACGGCCTCAGGGTTTAGCGCCAGGGTCGATGGGCAATGGGGCGAGTTTGATCTTACTGTCCCCCTGTTAGGGAGTTTCAATGCCAGCAATGTTCTGGCAGCCCTGGCTACCGTACTGACGCTTGGCGTACCTGTTGAGCGGGCGGTGTCCGTTGTCAGGGAGCTGTCACCGCCCCCGGGGCGTCTTGAACGATTCACCGGCCCAACCGGCAAACATGTGGTGGTGGACTATGCCCACACGCCTGATGCCCTGGCCAATGCCCTTGAAGCATTGCGGCCCCACACCCGGGGCAGGCTGATCTGTGTGTTCGGTTGCGGTGGCGACCGGGACCCCGGCAAGCGGCCGGAAATGGCGAAAGAAGCGGAAAAGCGGGCGGATTACGTCATCGTAACCGACGACAACCCGCGTACCGAGCAGCCTGAACGGATTGTCAGCGACATTTCTGCTGGTTTCACTCAGGCTGGTCGCTGGCAGGTGATTCACGACCGCGCTCAGGCAATTGCCGAGGCATTGGGTATGGCCAATGAGGATGATCTGGTGCTGATTGCAGGTAAAGGTCATGAAGCCTATCAGGAGATCCGGGGCCAGAAGTTGCCGTTCAGCGACGCCGAGCAGGTACGCCATCTATTGAACCTGAATGGAGGTGTGGCATGATGCGCGCCTTTTCGCTGGCGGAAGCTCGCGAGTGGCTTCAGGCCACCCTGGCAGGGGCGCGTACTGATGCGGGTGAACTCTGGTTTGATGGCGTCTCCACCGATACCCGATCGGTTGGAGAGGGGCAGCTGTTTGTTGCTCTGCGCGGTGAGCGGTTTGATGGTCATGAATTCCTTGGCCAGGCCCTGACACAGGGAGCCGTCGCTGCGGTAGTGGATACCGAGGTCACCGACGTTGCCATTCCGCAACTGGTCGTTAGCGATACGGTTCAGGCCTTGGCCGATCTGGCCAGCGCCAATCGCAGCGGAAGCGCGGCCCGGCTGGTGGCGATTACCGGCAGCAGTGGCAAAACCACGGTTCGTGAAATGACCGGGGCCATTCTCGCCGGCATGGGGCCGACCTTGGTGACTGAAGGCAATCTCAATAATCACATTGGTGTTCCGCTGACCCTGTTTCGGCTGACGCCGGATCACCAGTTCGGCGCCATTGAGCTGGGGGCCAGTGGTCTTGGCGAAATTGCCAACACGGTGTCAATTACCCGACCGCAGGTTGCGATTCTGACCAATGCAGGCCAGGCGCACCTGGAGGGTTTTGGCAGTTACCAGAATATTGTTCTGGCCAAAGGCGAGATTATTGATGGCGTGCCGGCAGATGGAGCCGTCGTGCTGAACCGGGACGATCCTGCCTTCGATCAATGGCATGCCCGTGCGGGCCAACGGCGGGTGCTGGGGGTTTCCCGGATGGGGCACCCGGGCGCGGATTACCGCGCGGAGGCGATCATGGCCACTGATCAGGGGTTTGAATTCCTGGTGTTGGGGCCAGACAACTGGCGCTGTCATCTGGTGCTGGGGTTGCCCGGTGAACACAACATTACCAATGCTCTGCTGGCTCTCGCGGCCTGCAGGGAACTGGGAGCGACAGATCAGCAGGTTCAGTCCGGGCTCATGCAGGTAGAAGCCGTGAAGGGGCGTCTCCAGGTGCTCAAGCCGGCCCCGGATCTGACCCTGATTGACGACAGTTACAACGCCAATCCGGCGTCTATGAAAGCGGCGCTGGACGTTCTGGCGTCGTACCCGGCGCCCCGGCTGGCGGTGCTCGGCGCCATGGCAGAGCTGGGCGATGAGGCGAACGAGCTGCACCGGCAGGTGGGTGAACATGCCCGTGCCCGTGGAATTGAGAAGGTTATGGTGGTGGGAGCCGGAGGTAACGGCTACGGCACCGGATTTGGTGACGAGACAGAGTTTTTCCCGAGTCATGAGCAGGCGGTGAGCGCCATTGTGGCGGGCCGGAGTGGTGCTATGACGGTCCTGGTGAAAGGTTCTCGTAGTTCCGCCATGGATCGCGTGGTGGAGGGAATTCAGAAAAAGGTGAAGAACCCATGCTGCTCTGGCTGACAGAGATACTATCGCAATACTTTTCGTCGCTGACGGTGTTTCAGTACCTGACACTGCGGGCGATCCTGGGCATTCTTACGGCGCTGCTCATCTCGCTGGTGATCGGTCCGGTGATGATTCGCAAGCTGAGTCAGTATCAGATCGGCCAGGCCGTACGTGATGACGGCCCCCAGACTCACCTGAGCAAAGCCGGTACGCCGACGATGGGCGGCGCCCTGATTCTCGTGGCCATCGCCATTTCCACCCTGCTGTGGGCGGATCTGACCAATCGTTATGTCTGGGTGGTGTTGCTGGTTACCCTGCTGTTCGGTGCCATTGGCTGGGTGGATGACTACCGTAAGGTTGTGGAGCGCAATCCCCGGGGCCTGCCGGCACGCTGGAAATACTTCTGGCAGTCGGTGATCGGGGCCACGGCCGCGATCGTGCTCTATGTCACTGCTTCACTGCCCCAGGAAACCTCGCTTTATCTGCCGTTCCTGAAAAATGTCTCGCTGACCCTCGGGCCGGTGTTGTTCATTCTGCTGACCTACTTCGTGATTGTTGGTAGCAGCAACGCGGTAAATCTGACAGACGGCCTGGATGGTCTGGCTATCATGCCAACCGTCATGGTGGCGGGGGCTCTGGCCATCTTTGCTTACCTCTCGGGCCATGCGCAGTTCGCCAATTACCTGCTGATTCCGCATCTGCCCGGAACCGGTGAGCTGATCATTTTCTGCGGAGCCCTGGTGGGTGCAGGACTCGGGTTCCTGTGGTTCAACACTTACCCGGCGCAGGTATTCATGGGCGATGTCGGTGCCCTTGCCCTGGGAGCCGCCCTGGGCACAGTGGCTGTCATCGTCCGGCAGGAAATTGTGTTGTTCATCATGGGCGGCGTGTTCGTGATGGAAACCATTTCTGTGATTCTGCAGGTGGCCTCATTCCGGCTCACGGGTCGGCGGATCTTCCGGATGGCGCCGCTGCACCATCATTTTGAATTGAAAGGCTGGCCCGAGCCACGAGTCATTGTCCGGTTCTGGGTTATTACTGTTGTTCTCGTTCTGATTGGCCTGGCCAGTCTGAAAATCCGATAGGAAATTGCTACGGCTATGAGTGTCATTGTTTCGGATCGTCGCACGTTAATCGTAGGGCTCGGTAAGACCGGGCTTTCCTGCGTGCGTTACCTGTCCGGGCAGGGGCGTGAGATTGCTGTGGCTGATAGTCGCCTTCAGCCACCAGGCCTGGATGAGCTGAAGGTCGGTTGGCCAGACGTCCCGGTTTACCTGGGCGAGTTTGATGAGGAGCTGTTTGCCGGTTTCAATGAGCTGATAGTCAGCCCGGGAATCAGTATTGCAGAGCCGGCGATTGCCGGTGCGGCGGCCAGGGGCGCCCGGATTCGCGGCGACATCGATTTATTCGCCGATGCGGCCGACGCGCCGATCATTGCCATCACCGGCTCTAACGGCAAAACCACGGTAACAACCCTGGTAGGGGAAATGGCGCGAGCTGCGGGCCGCAATGTGCAGGTGGGCGGTAATATCGGTACGCCCGCGCTGGATTTGCTGGACCAGGGTGCGGATCTCTATGTGCTGGAGCTGTCGAGTTTTCAGCTGGAGACCACCGAAGAACTCGGGGCTCTGGCGGCCACTGTGTTGAATGTCAGCGATGATCACATGGACCGGTACCCGGACAAGATGGCGTATTTCCAGGCCAAACAACGGATCTACCGTGGCTGCAAAAATGCCATCGTGAACCTCGACGATGCCCTGAGCACGCCCATGGCTCGGGATACCCTGAGGTTTCTGTGTTTTGGCTTTAACCGGGTGAATCCGGAGACCTTCAGTACCCGGGATGATGACCAGGGTACCTGGATTACCTGGGGCCTGGATAACCTTTTGCTGGCCAGTGAACTCCAGTTGATGGGCAGGCATAACATCAGCAACGTGATGGCCGCCCTGGCGCTGGGGCACGCGGCTGGCCTGGCCATGGAGCCGATGCTGGAGGTGGCCCGCAGCTTCCGGGGGCTGCCCCATCGCTGTGAATTCGTCCGCAACCTGAATGGGGTGGATTACATCAATGATTCCAAAGGTACCAATGTTGGTGCCACGGTAGCCGCCATTGAAAGCCTGGTGCCGGATTCAGGCAAGGTGATCCTGATCGCAGGCGGAGATGGCAAAGGCGCGGATTTTCAGCTGCTCGCAGAGCCGGTGGCCGCATGCTGTAGGGCCTTGGTGCTGATTGGACGCGATGCCGGCAAGATATCCGAGGCGGTAGGCGCGTCAGTGCCGCAGTATCGCGCAACGTCAGTGCAAGAAGCGGTCAGCCTTGCCCGCCAGGCGGCGGAGCCGGGCGATCGGGTGCTGTTGTCTCCAGCCTGTGCCAGCTTTGACATGTTCCGGGATTACAACGATCGCGGCGAACAGTTCCGCGCTTTGGTGGAGGGGCTGTGATGCAGGCAGGCGTCAGCGTTCCTCATTATCAGGGTGTGGCGGGTGAGTTGCAGCCGCTGCCGGTGCTGATTATTACCTCCGTGGCCTTGCTGGTGACTGGTGTGGTGATGATTTCGTCAGCGTCGATGGACATGGCGGCCGCCACGTTGGGCAACAGTTACCACTACGTTATTCGCCAGATCCTGTTCGCCGGTCTTGGCTGTGCCACGGCTCTTGTTGCTGTCAACGTGCCGGTATCCTGGTGGGAGCGCAGCGGATGGCTGCTGCTGGGCATTGGCCTTCTGGTATTGGTGCTGGTACTGACGCCGCTCGGCCGCACGGTTAATGGTTCTACCCGGTGGATTCCCATGGGGCTGTTCAATGTTCAGGTGTCTGAAGTCGCCAAGCTCTGCCTCATAGCCTACCTGGCCGGTTATGTGGTCCGTCGGCGGGAAGAACTGCTCCATACCTGGCCGGGCTTCCTGAAACCCCTGGGAGTTTTGGGCGTGGCATCGGTGTTGCTGGTTATCCAGCCCGACTTCGGCGCAACGGTGGTGCTGGTGACGGCGGCGGCCGGCATGATTTTTCTGAGTGGCGTGAGGCTTAGCCGGTTCATGCCATTGATTGGCGTACTGGCGGCGCTGGGTACGATTCTGGTGGTCACCCAACCGTATCGATTGAAGCGGGTGGTCAGCTATCTCGACCCCTGGAAAGACCAGTTCGACAGTGGTTATCAGCTCACTCAGTCGCTGATTGCCTTTGGTCGAGGCGAGTGGGTGGGCGTTGGCCTGGGGAACTCGGTACAGAAACTGTTCTTCCTGCCAGAGGCCCATACGGACTTTATCTACGCGATTATTGCCGAGGAGTTCGGTTTGCTTGGAGCGCTGGTGGTGCTCGGCCTGTTTGCGGCGCTGGTGGTCAGTGGCCTGGTGATTGCCCGGCGTGCGGAGAAAGCCGGCATGGCGTTCGGCGCCTGTTTCAGCTACGGCATCACGCTGCTGATCGGGTTGCAGGCGGGCATCAACATGGCAGTAAGTACAGGGCTGTTGCCAACCAAAGGCTTGACCCTGCCTCTGGTCAGTTATGGCGGCTCCAGCCTGATGGTTACCTGCATTGGTATCGCGGTTATCGCCCGGGTAGAACTGGAGCGGCAGGATCGGGCCAGGGTGGCATCGGAAACAAAGAGCAGCGGGCGCAAAGGAGGAGCAGTGTATGACTGATTCACCTCGCCGTCGCTTCCTGATGATGGCTGGCGGCACCGGCGGCCATGTGTTTCCTGCGTTGGCCACAGCCCGCGCGTTGCAGCAACGGGGGCACGAGGTGCACTGGCTCGGGGCCAGCGGCGGCATGGAAGAACGTCTGATTGGAGACACCGATATTCCGCTGTCGCTCATTCACATTTCCGGCCTGCGCGGTAAAGGCAAGCTGGCGCTGCTGCTGGCACCGTTCCGGTTGATGCGCGCCCTGGGCGAAGCCTACACCCATTTGCGCCGGATCCGCCCCGACTGCGTGGTAGGTATGGGCGGTTTTGTCACCGGGCCGGGTGGTATTGCCGCCTGGCTGATGCGCAAGCCGCTGGTGATTCATGAACAGAACGCCATCGCTGGAATGACTAACCGTTGGCTCACACGTTTTTCCGAAACGGTGCTTGAGGCGTTTCCTGACAGTTTTGGTGACCAGACGGTTACCCGCTGTACTGGCAATCCGGTGCGGGGCGAAGTGGCGTCGATGGACGCCCCCGAACAACGATTGGCGGGCCGAAGTGGCAGGCTCCGGGTGTTGGTTATTGGTGGCAGCCTGGGAGCACAGGTGTTCAATCAGCAGCTGCCCCGGGCCCTGGCGCTGATGCCGGAGGCTGATCGCCCGGATGTTCGGCATCAATGCGGTGAGAAGAATCTCGAGGCGGCCCGGGCGGCCTACGACGAAGCCGGAGTCAGTGCCAGCATTGAGCCCTTTATCCGCGATATGGCGGAGGCCTATGGCTGGGCTGATCTGGTGATCTGCCGTGCCGGAGCGCTGACGGTGTCTGAGCTCTGTGCGGCGGGAATTGGCGCGGTGCTGGTGCCATTCCCCCACGCGGTCGATGACCACCAGACCCGGAACGGCCAGCACATGGTGAAAGCCGGGGCGGCCATTCTGGTTCCGCAGCCAAAGCTGAACCCGGAGGTGCTGGCGGAAACCCTGAAAGATCTGGCAACAGATCGAAAACGAATTCTGACTATGGCGAAGGCCGCCCGCTCGCTGGCCCGCCCTGATGCAACGGAGAGAGTCGTGAATTACTGTCTGGAGGCCGCCAATGGCTGATGCAACCAATCCGCCACTGGTCTATCAGGTGCCGGAAATGCGCCGGATCCGCCGCATCCATTTTGTCGGGATCGGTGGTGCCGGGATGAGCGGTATCGCCGAAGTCCTGAAGAACCAGGGCTATGACGTATCTGGCTCTGATATCCGGGACAGTGCTGTTACTGCGCGCCTGCGGGCAATGGATGTCGATGTGTACATCGGTCATCGCGCCGAAAACACCGATCAGGCCGACGTGGTGGTAGTGTCTTCGGCCGTTGCCGGCGACAACCCGGAAGTGGTCTCTGCCCGTGAACGGCGGGTACCGATTGTACCCCGGGCCGAGATGCTGGCGGAGATCATGCGCTATCGCCATGGTATCGCTGTGGCCGGTACCCACGGCAAAACCACAACCACCAGCCTGATTGCCTCCGTGTTGGGAGAGGCCGGACTGGACCCCACCTTTGTGATCGGTGGCAAACTCAACAGCGCCGGAACCAATGCCCAGTTGGGTGGTTCCCGTTACCTGGTGGCAGAGGCCGACGAAAGCGATGCGTCGTTCCTGCATCTGACACCGGTTATTTCTGTGGTCACCAACATTGAAGCTGACCACATGGACACCTACGGTGGGGATGTCGAAAAGCTCAAGCAGACCTTCGTGGACTTCCTGCACAACCTGCCGTTTTACGGTGTTGCGGTTATGTGCGTGGACGACGACTACGTTCAGGAGATCATTCCACGCATTTCCCGGGCCATTATCACTTATGGCATCGACAATCCTGATGCTGATTACCGGGCGGAGAACATTACCTCTGATGGTCTGAAGACCCGGTTTCTGGTTCGTCGCCCTGGTGGTCGGCCGGATCTCCAGGTGGAGCTGAAAATGCCGGGTCGTCACAACGTTCTTAACGCCCTGGCAACGATTGCCGTGGCGACCGACGAGGGGGTGGACGACCAGGCCATCTGCCGCGGGCTGGCTGGATTTGCCGGTGTTGGCCGTCGGTTCCAGGTGTATGGCGAGTATCAGACACCGAAAGCAGCAGCGACGCTGGTGGACGACTACGGCCACCACCCCACCGAGGTGGAGGCCGTTATCCGGGCTGCCCGCGAAGCCTGGCCCCAGCGCCGGATCGTGATGCTGTATCAGCCACACCGATACACCCGGACCCGGGATCTATATGAGGATTTCGTGCGGGTATTGTCCGAAGTGGATGGGCTGTTGCTGATGGATGTGTATTCCGCCGGTGAGCCGGCTATTCCGGGAGCAGACGGGCGGGCTTTGTGCCGGAGCATTCGGCAGCGGGGCAAGGTAGAACCCGTGTTCGTTGAAGATAACCGTGAAATCGAGAGTCTGCTGGCCAATGTCCTGCAGGATGGTGATCTGTTGATCACCCAGGGGGCCGGCGATATCGGTGGCGTAGCAGCAAGGCTGGCAGCAGCAGGAGTCAAGGCAAGTGAGTGATCTGACCCACAACGACATTCAGCCGTATCAGGCACCCCCCGAACTGGTTCGGGCACTGGGGCGCGTGGCTGTGTTCATGGGGGGCGATTCCGCCGAGCGGGAAGTATCCCTGAAAAGTGGCAAAGCCGTGCTGGCAGCGCTGCAATCGGCGGGTATTGATGCGGTTGGCCGGGACATTCGGGGCTGTCTGCTGCGGACCGTGGACGAACCCGATTTCGATCGCGTGTTCATTGCCCTTCATGGCCGTGGTGGCGAAGACGGGACCCTTCAGGCGATCCTTGGGCAGGCAGGCATTCCCTATACCGGCAGTGAAGTGCTGGCATCGGCACTGGCCATGGACAAATTGCGCACCAAGTATGTGTTCGAAGGTTGTGGGCTGCCTACGCCGGCATTTCGTGCCATGACCTCCGTGAGCGAGGCCGAGGACATTGTGACGGCACTGGGGGCGCCCCTGAGTGTGAAACCGGCCCACGAAGGTTCGAGTATCGGTATCCGTAAAGTGAGCAGCGCGGCAGAGCTGGCTGAAGCCTATGAGGCGGCAGCCCGGCTGGATGATCTGGTGCTGGTAGAGCAGTGGATCGAAGGGCCGGAGTTTACCGTCAGCCTGCTACAGGACAAAGCGTTACCGGCGATTGGCCTGAGCACCGATCACGCCTTTTACGACTATGACGCCAAGTACCTGGCGGACGATACCCGGTACCGTATTCCCTGTGGTCTGGCGCCGGATGACGAATTGAGATTGCAGCATCTGGCCCTGGATGCCTTCCGGGTGCTGGGCTGTCGCACCTGGGGACGGGTCGACATCATGCAGGACCGGACCGGTGAGTTCTGGTTGCTTGAGGTGAACACGGTTCCCGGTATGACGGACCACAGCCTGGTGCCGATGGCTGCAAAGGCGGCCGGCATCAGTTTTGAAGAACTGGTGGTGCGAATTCTCAGGGATACGCTGGCGGAGGGCATCGATGCTTGAGACGTTGCTGATCCGGAGCCGGGCGGTACCGCCCGAACCGCCACGCCGCCGGGGGGCAACCTCTGTCGGGCCTGAGCGGGACCGGTTTGGTGTGTTGAAAGCTGTGCTGTCGGCCGTACCCTGGTTGCAGGTCGGCCTGGGCGCAACGGTGGTACTTCTGGCCGCCATGGTGCCCTGGGCAACGGACCGGATGCTGACCGCCATGGATCAGCAGATCCTGGCGGTGGATGTGCGGGGCGAATTTGTTGGCGACAGCCAGACGGCTATTGAGCGAGCGGCCGGCGCCTGGATTGGCAAAAGCTATTTCGCCACCGATCTGGCTGACATCAAGGCTGAACTGGAACGGCGCCCCTGGGTGGCGTCGGCAGCGATAAAGCGAGTCTGGCCAGGCCGTCTTGAAATCGATATTCGGGAAAAGAAGCCATTGGCCTACTGGACCGATGGTCGACTGGTGAGCCGTTCAGGCGAACTGTTCTCGCCGCCGAATCCGGAGGTGGCCGGAAAGCTGCCTCGTCTGGCTGGGCCGGATGAGCGGGTCAGGGACGTGATCGGTATGGCCCGAACCATGAGCGAGCAGTTGGTGGGATATGGCCTGGGTTTTGCCGGACTGGCGCTGGAGCAACGTGGCGCCTGGACCCTGACTCTCAGCAATGGCATCGAAGTGGTGCTGGGGCGAGATCAGGTAGAACAACGGTTTGAACGCTTTATCACCGTTTATGAGAACCGTCTGGCCTCGCGGGTTGATGAGGTCAGCCGCATAGATGTCCGCTACTCGAACGGGGTAGCGGTGCAGTGGAAGACGGACGTGGCTCAGGCTGCTCCGAAATCCTGATAACGATTACTACGAACCTGGGGTTTGGTGAAACACATGTCATCGGTTGAAACGGAAAACATGATTGTCGGCCTGGATATTGGAACCTCCAAGGTGGTGGCGATAGTCGGCAAGCGCAAGATGGATGGAACCATCGAAGTAGTCGGTATCGGTTCACACCCGTCCCGGGGGCTCAAGCGCGGTGTAGTGGTGAACATTGAAACCACGGTACAGGCCATTCAGCGCGCAGTCGAAGAGGCTGAACTGATGGCGGGGTGTCGCATTCATTCGGTGTACGCCGGTATTGCTGGCAGCCACATCAAGAGCCTGAATTCCCACGGCATCGTGGCGATCCGAGACCGGGAAGTCACCCAGGCGGATATTGACCGGGTGATTGACGCTGCCCAGGCGGTGGCGATTCCGGCGGACCAGAAAATCCTGCACATCCTGCCTCAGGAGTTCGTCATCGATAACCAGGAAGGTATCAAGGAACCGATGGGGATGTCAGGTGTGCGGCTCGAGGCCAAGGTGCACCTGGTGACCTGTGCCGTGAATGCAGCCCAGAACATCGAGAAGTGTGTCAAGCGCTGTGGGCTGGAAGTGGATGACATCATTCTGGAACAACTGGCTTCTAGCCACGCCATCCTGACCGAGGATGAAAAAGAATTGGGCGTCTGTGTGGTGGATATCGGTGGTGGTACAACCGACATTGCCGTGTTCACGGGCGGGGCAATTCGCCATACCGCAGTCATCCCGATCGCCGGTGACCAGGTGACCAACGACATTGCCATGGCGTTGCGCACGCCCACCCAGAATGCCGAGGAAATCAAGATCAAGTACGCCTGCGCCCTGACCCAACTGGCGGGTGCGGAAGAAACCATCAAGGTTCCCAGCGTGGGAGACCGGGCTCCGCGGGATCTTTCGCGTCAGGCTCTGGCGGAGGTCGTTGAGCCCCGCTATGAGGAGCTGTTCACGCTGGTGCAGTCTGAGTTACGCCGGTCCGGGTTCGAGGATCTGATCCCGGCAGGCATCGTGATTACAGGCGGCTCGTCCACCATGGAAGGGGTGGTGGAGCTGGCTGAAGAAATCTTCCACATGCCGGTAAGACTGGCCTGTCCGCAGGCGGTTTCCGGTATGACGGAAGTGGTCAACAACCCGATATACGCCACTGGCGTCGGATTGTTGATCCATGGCTTCCGGCAAATGGATCTTGGCCGGGCGCCGGTGCTCAAGGGGGAGGAGGCTCCCTCGCTGGTTGAGCGCATGAAAGCCTGGTTCACCGGTCATTTCTGACGGTGTTCCGGTTGCAGTACACGAAGGTCTCTCGAAAAAAACACAACGATTGAAGCAACCGGCCTGGAAAGGCCGGACACAGCACGAAGGAGTAGGGGAAATGTTTGAACTCGTTGATAATGTTCAGCAGAACGCAGTTATCAAGGTCGTCGGTGTTGGCGGTGGCGGTGGCAACGCCGTTCGTCACATGCTCAACAGCGACGTGGAAGGCGTTGAATTTATCTGCGCCAACACAGATGCCCAGGCCCTGAAGGACCTGGACGCACGTCAGATTATTCAGCTGGGTGGCAACATCACCAAGGGCCTGGGCGCGGGTGCCAATCCGGAAGTCGGTCGCCAGTCTGCACTGGAAGATCGCGACCGTATTGCCGAAGCTCTGAGCGGCTCCGATATGGTGTTCATCACCGCCGGCATGGGTGGCGGTACCGGCACCGGAGCAGCCCCCGTGGTTGCTGAAGTTGCCCGTGAGCTGGGTATCCTGACGGTTGCGGTGGTTACCAAGCCATTCCAGTTTGAAGGCGGCAAGCGCATGAGCGTGGCTGAAGCCGGTCTGAAGGAACTGGAAGAGAGCGTTGACTCCCTGATTACCATTCCCAATGAAAAGCTGTTGGCAGTCATGGGCAAGAAAACCAGCCTGCTGGATGCCTTTGCCTCCGCCAATGATGTGTTGCTGGGTGCGGTTCAAGGCATTGCTGACCTGATTACCCGCAACGGTATGATCAACGTCGACTTTGCCGACGTGAAAACGGTTATGTCCGAGATGGGCATGGCGATGATGGGTACCGGTCGCGCCACCGGCGAGAATCGTGCCCGTGAAGCCGCAGAAGCCGCGGTTCGCAGCCCGCTGCTCGAAGATATCAACCTGCAGGGTGCCAAGGGTATTCTGGTCAATATCACCGCTGGTATGGACCTGAATCTGGGCGAGTTCTCCGAAGTGGGCGACATTGTGCGCGAATTCGCGTCCGATTCAGCCACTGTGGTGGTCGGTACCGTGATCGATCCGGAAATGACCGACGAACTCAAGGTTACTGTTGTGGCGACTGGCCTGGGTGGCGAGCGCGAGAAGCCGACCAAGGTGGTGGACAACACCCGTACCCTCGATGGCAAGACCGATTACAACCAGCTGGATCGCCCGGCCGTGTTGCGTCGTCGTGCGGTTGCCCAGGGTAATGTGGCGCTGGATCAGAGCAAAGAAAGCGAAGAACAGGGCGTGGACTATCTCGATATTCCCGCATTCCTTCGCCGGCAGGCTGATTGATAATCTGTTCCAACCGTGGCAGGGCTGGCTTTACTGTGAATCAGAAAGCATAAGCTTCCGCCTAAGTTGAGCTGATGCGCCATAGCTCATGACTATTGCAAAAGTTAAGTAAAGTCATGTTGGTTAAATGGTACTCAGTCTTGAATTCTGATACTCTCCGGGCAGTTTTTTGCTCAGAATATCGACTTTTTGTGACGGAATAATGAACCGATGATCAGACAACGGACACTCAAAAACACCATCCGCGCGACCGGTGTTGGCCTGCATTCCGGGGAAAAGGTATACCTGACCCTGAAGCCAGCACCCGTCGACACGGGGATCATCTTCCGCCGCACGGACCTCGACCCGATGGTCGAAATCCGTGCCTGTGCGGAGAATGTGGGTGAGACCATGCTGTCCACGACGCTGGTAAAAGACGGTGTCCGTGTGGCGACGGTAGAGCATCTGCTCTCCGCCATGGCTGGTCTCGGCATCGACAACTGTTTTGTCGAACTCAGCGCTGCAGAAGTGCCGATCATGGATGGCTCTGCCGGGCCGTTCGTGTTCCTGCTTCAGTCTGCCGGTATCTCCGAGCAGGAAGCGGCCAAGCGTTTTATCCGCATCAAGCGCGAAGTCACTGTGGAAGAGGGCGACAAAAAAGCTACCTTCCTGCCGTTTGAAGGCTTCAAGGTGAGCTTCGGGATTGATTTCGATCACCCGGTCTTCAAGGGCCGTGCCCAGACAGCGACCGTGGACTTTTCCAGCACCTCCTTTGTGAAGGAAGTGTCCCGGGCCAGAACCTTCGGGTTCATGCGCGATATCGAAAAGCTGCGGGCGATGAACCTGGCACTGGGTGGCAGCGTGGATAATGCGATTGTGGTGGACGACTACAAGATCCTCAATGAGGACGGTCTCCGCTACGATGACGAGTTCGTCAAGCACAAGGTACTGGATGCCATCGGCGATCTCTATCTGTTGGGCAACAGCCTGATTGGTGAGTTCCGTGGTATCAAATCAGGTCACGACCTGAACAACAAGCTGCTGCGCAAGCTCAGGGCAGAAGAAGACGCATGGGAAGTAGTGACCTTCGATGATGAAGCCACTGCACCTATCTCTTACATGAAACCTGTGCTGGCGGCGGGTTAAGGCGGGAAGCCTTAATCCCGGACGTGGCTGGCGAGTTTTTCGAGAACCTCGCGTAGAGCTTTATCCTTCGTGTGCCCGGCTTCCTCCTGGAGGAGCCGGGCATTTTCTTTGCTGAGCGGCTCTTTTACCGGTTTGCGTCGGCTGGCGAATCTGGGTGGGCTGACCTTGATTCTGACCTTCCAGACGTAGCGGAACAGTTCATTCTCCCTCAGTGCCGACATGATCTCGTGCTGGCGGAAGCGCAGTCGCGTGGCTTTGCTCGCGTTATCAGTGGACAGCACCAGTTCCCCCTCCCGGCAGCTGACAAATCGGGTACCCTCGGACAGTTCTGCGGGAATGGCCGCGAGTACCAGTTGTTCGGCCTGTAGGTGCAGTTCGGCTTTGGACATCAGCTCTTTGAGCGTATTGTTGCCAGCCGACCCTTTGCCAAAGATCATTTTTTGATCATTTTTTTCCGTCATGGTCGCTTTTTTCTCGACGAGCCTGTTTACGATTGGTTACACTTCGGCACGCTTTGTGCGTAGCGCCATTGTTACTCTCGTTTTACATTGTCACGAGTGAGAGAGTCTACCGGGCGCTGCGATTATTCAGTACGTAGTTGTTGCCAAGGATAGCAGACCCGCTCGGAATATTTCCGGGTCGCAGCACTACAGGGATACGGTTGCGGCTCAACAATGAAACCGAAAGACGATATGAACGTAATTTTCGTAGGCAAACGTCACGGTCAGTCCAGGGCAATACCGCTGAATGGGCCGCTGTTGTGTGGCCTGGTCTTTCTGGTGTTGGCCACGCTGGCGGCAGCCGGATGGGCTGGCTATCAGGTGGCGATCAGTCAGTTTGAAGCTCGGCAACCCACCGAGTCTGAGCTTGTGGCCGGCTGGAAAGAAAGGCTGCAAGATCAGAAGGACGAAGTCGCCCGGGTTCGTGAGAACGTGCAGCAGCAGATTGATGCGCTGACCCTTCGGCTGGGCCAGATTCAGGGTCGTCTGCTGCGCCTGGATGCGCTCGGCCAGCGATTCGTGGAAACCGGCATGGTCGCCAGCGATGAATTCAATTTTGACAAGCCGGCAGCGGTTGGTGGCCCCGAAGAAGATGCGCTACCCGGGGATTCCTACACGGCTCCCGAGCTGACGGACATGATCAATCAGCTGGAACAGCAGATCAACGATCGTGAAAAGCAACTGCGCCTGCTCGATAAAGTCGCTTCCCGCAAAAAGCTGGAAGATGAGCTCTATGTGCAGGGGCGGCCGATCACCTGGGGCTGGCTCTCGTCCAAATACGGATACCGCTCGGATCCTTTTACCGGAAAACGTACCTGGCATGCCGGTGTTGATCTGGCGGGCAAGGAAGGCAGCGACATTATTGCCGTGGCGGCTGGTGTTGTAACCTGGGCCGACGAGCGCTATGGCTACGGAAATCTGGTTGAAATCGACCATGGCGACGGCCTGGTTACCCGGTATGCCCACGCCAAGGCCATCAAGGTTAAGGTTGGGGATGTGGTGCAGAAAAGCCAGGTTGTTGCACTGATGGGCAGCACCGGCCGGTCCACCGGCCCCCATGTGCATTTTGAAGTTATCCGCAATGGTAAATCCGAAAATCCCGTGAAATACATCCAGCGCGCAAGCCGCTGATTCCATTCCCGTGAACCCCGCCTTTTGTCCTGTCGCCAAATAAGGTTAGAATGCCGGCTTCCTCCGTTTAACTGAAGAAGCAGTGGTCTATGTTCACAAAGCTTGCAACCAAGATGTTCGGCAGTAAGAACGCCAGAGAAATCAAGAGGATGCGCAAAGTAGTCGCGCGTATCAATGAACTTGAGGAACAGTTTGGCGCATTGTCTGACACCGAGTTGCAAGGCAAGACTGCTGAGTTCCGGCGCAGACTTGATGAAGGTGAAGCGCTGGACAGCCTGCTGCCTGAAGTGTTTGCCACAGTGCGGGAGGCCAGCCGCCGGGTGATGGGCATGCGCCACTACGATGTCCAGCTCATCGGGGGCATGACCCTGCATGAAGGTCGAATAGCCGAAATGAAGACCGGTGAAGGGAAAACTCTGGTGGCTACCGCCGCGGTCTACCTGAATGCGCTTCCCGGTAAAGGCGTGCACGTGGTAACCGTGAACGATTACCTGGCTCGCCGTGACGCCGAGTGGATGGGCAAACTTTACCGTTTCCTCGGCATGCAGGTGGGAGTGGTGGCGTCGGGCCAGCCGCCGGAAGAAAAGCGTGCCGCCTATCAGGCCGATATCACCTATGGCACCAATAACGAGTTCGGTTTCGACTATCTGCGCGACAACATGGCCTTCAGCATTGAGGACAAGGTTCAGCGCGGTCTTAACTTTGCCATTGTCGATGAAGTCGATTCCATCCTGATCGACGAGGCCCGTACCCCGCTCATTATTTCCGGTGCCGCTGAGGATTCTTCCAAACTGTATCAGGCCGTCAATGCTCTGGTGCCGAGTCTTGAGAAAGGCGAGGTGAGCGAGGAAGGTGAATCCTCCGGTGACTTCACCATTGATGAGAAATCCCGTCAGGTTGAACTGACTGAATCCGGTCATGAGAAGGTTGAAGATCTGCTGCTTGGTCAGGGCCTGCTGAAGGAGGGCGAAAGCCTGTATTCGGCTGCCAACCTGAGCCTGCTGCACCATGTGCACTCGGCGCTTCGCGCCCATCACCTGTTCCAGAAAGACGTGGATTACATTGTCCAGGGCGGTCAGGTGGTGATCGTAGATGAACACACTGGCCGGACCATGCCTGGTCGCCGGTGGAGCGAAGGTCTGCATCAGGCTATTGAAGCAAAAGAAGGGCTCAAGATTCAGGCCGAAAGTCAGACGCTGGCGTCGACTACCTTCCAGAACTATTTCCGTCTCTATGACAAGCTGGCCGGTATGACCGGTACGGCGGATACCGAGGCCTTCGAATTCCGCCAGATCTACGGCCTGGACGTGGTGGTGATTCCGCCGAACAAACCGATCCAGCGGATTGATTACAACGACCTGGTGTACCTGACCCAGGAAGAGAAATTCCACGCCATTATCGATGAAATCAAGGATGTGACCGCAGAAGGGCGGCCTATTCTGGTGGGTACGGCGTCCATCGAGGCCTCCGAGCTTCTGTCCATGCTGCTGAAGAAGGCGCGGATTGACCACAAGATCCTGAACGCCAAACAGCACGAATCCGAAGCCCTGATTATTGCCCAGGCCGGGCGGCCGGGCGCGGTTACCATTGCCACCAATATGGCGGGTCGGGGTACCGATATTGTCCTCGGTGGCAACTGGGAGTACGAAGTTGCGGCCCTGGATAATCCCTCGGAAGAGGAAGTGGCTCGCATGAAGGCGGAGTGGACTGAGCGCCACAACCAGGTACTGGACGCCGGTGGCCTGCACATCATCGGTACCGAGCGCCACGAGTCCCGCCGGATTGATAACCAGCTCCGGGGGCGTGCCGGTCGTCAAGGGGATCCGGGCTCTTCCCGATTCTTCCTCTCGCTGGAGGACAACCTGATGCGGATCTTTGCGCCGGAGCGCGTGAAGAATCTGATGCAGGCCATGGGCATGAAGAAAGGTGAAGCCATCGAGCACCGGATGGTCACCAATGCCATTGAAAAGTCGCAGCGCAAGGTCGAAGGCCGCAACTTCGATATGCGTAAAACGCTGCTTGAATACGACGATGTGGCCAACGATCAGCGTACGGTCATTTACGAGCAGCGCAACGAGGTGATGGCGTCCAACGACGTTTCCGAGATGATCGATACCATCCGCGAAGACGTGGTGGATTCGGTGGTCAGTGAGTTTATTCCGCCGCAAAGCATGCCCGAACAGTGGGATGTGCAGGGGCTGGAGGCTCAGTTGCAGTCCGAGATGGCGATTGAACTGCCCATCCAGCAGTGGCTGAAGGACGACAATAAACTGTATGAAGACAATCTTCGCCAGAAGATTCTCGACGCCATTGTGGCTGAGTACAAGGCCAAGGAAGAAGTGGCCGGTTCCGAGGCCCTGCGCAAGTTTGAGAAGCAGGTTTTCCTGCAGGTGCTGGATACCCTGTGGAAGGAGCATTTGTCCAACATGGATCACCTGCGCCGGGGTATCCATCTGCGTGGCTACGCTCAGAAGAACCCGAAGCAGGAATACAAGCGCGAGGCGTTTAACCTGTTCGAAACCATGCTCGATACCATGAAGCGTGACGTTACCCGGGTTTTGTGCCATGTGCGGGTTCAGAGCCAGGAGGAAATGGCGGAAATCGAACGTCGACGCAAGGAAGAGCTGGAGCGGGAAATGGCGCGCGCCAAACTCCGCCACGAGCAGGCCAGTGCCGCCCAGGCAGAAGGTGAGGGTGACGATGGCCAGCAGGCCCAGCAGGCAACCCCGGAGACCTTTGTCCGCCAGGAGCGCAAGGTCGGTCGTAACGAGCCGTGCCCCTGCGGGTCTGGCAAAAAGTACAAGCAATGCTGCGGAAAGGTGAGCTGATCAGCCACTGAGTAGCCGGAAACCAGAACCCGCAATTCGCCAGTGCGCTGGCGCTTGCGGGTTCTGTCGTTTGAAGATCAGGAAAATTCAAGGAGACAGGCATGGCGGTAGGTCCAGGAACCTTACCCGATTTCTTCCCGGTGGCGGGAATCAAGCTGGGCATAGCCAGTGCGGGGATCAAAAAGCCCGGCAGAAAAGACATCGTGGTGTTTGAGCTGGCGCCGGAAACCCGGGTAGCGGGTATTTTTACCCGCAACCAGTTCTGTGCGGCCCCAGTGGTCCTTAGTCGCCGCCACCTGTCCCAGGATGCTCCTCGATATCTGTTGATCAATACCGGCAATGCCAACGCCGGTACCGGCGAACGGGGCCTGACGGACGCCGCGGCCTGCTGCGAGGCGCTGGCGAAAGAAGCGGGCATTTCTGCCAGCCAGGTATTGCCGTTCTCTACCGGGGTGATTGGAGAGCCATTGCCGGTCGCCAAGATCGTCAGTGCACTGCCAGAGGCTTTGGCCGACACCCGGGAAGACCGCTGGGCAGAGGCGGCATCCGGCATCATGACCACCGATACCCGCCCTAAAGGCGCGTCGCGGCAGCTGGATCTGGATGGCCATCGGGTGACCATTTCCGGAATCAGCAAGGGCGCGGGCATGATTCGCCCCAACATGGCCACCATGCTCGGCTTCATCGCTACCGATGCCCGTCTTGCGCCGGAGGTACTGCAAACGCTGGCTTCTGAGCTCGGCGAGAAGTCGTTCAACCGCATTACCATTGACGGCGACACCTCCACCAACGATGCCTGCATGCTGATGGCCAGTGGCCAGTATGGCGGGCCTGAGATTACCGCCGACAGCCCGCTGCTGCCGGAACTGCGGGCGGCCTTGCAGGACGTATACCTGGAACTGGCCCACGCCATTGTCCGGGATGGCGAGGGGGCTACCAAATTCGTCACCATTGATGTCAGCGGCGCAGCCAGCCAGCAAGAAGCGCTTGATGTAGCCTATACCGTGGCGCACTCCCCGCTGGTGAAAACCGCCCTGTTCGCGTCAGACCCGAACTGGGGGCGTATCCTGGCGGCCGTTGGTCGTGCCGGTGTGGAGAATCTGGACCTCAATGCCCTTGAAATTTACCTGGGCGATGTCTGCCTGGTGCGCAACGGTGGCCGAGCCGACGACTACTCCGAGGCTCGGGGCCAGGCGGTGATGGATCAGGAAGAGATCACCATTGCTATTGACCTGAAGCGGGGCAATGTCCGAGAAACGGTCTGGACCTGTGATTTTTCCCATGATTACGTGACCATCAATGCCGAATACCGTACCTGAGTCTGTCGAGGGTCTTTCGGCTAACCGTAAGACTGTTCATGTAGCGGTGGGCGTGATCGTTCGCGATGGTCGTGTCCTGATTGCAAGGCGCCCGGACAAAGCCCATCAGGGCGGTTTGCTGGAGTTTCCGGGTGGTAAGGTCGAGCCCGGAGAAACCGTCCAGCAGGCACTGTGTCGGGAAATCGCCGAAGAGACCGGGCTGGTTCTGACTGAGGACAGCCTGGAGCCGGTGATTGGCATACGTCACGACTACGGCGACAAGTGTGTGTTTCTTGATGTCTGGTCAAGCCACTCGGCTCAGGGCGAGCCAGAGGGGAAAGAAGGTCAGCCGGTCAGCTGGCTGGCTCCTGAGGCGCTCAAGGACGAAGAGTTTCCTGCCGCTAACCGGCCCATCATCAGGGCGCTGCGATTGCCCCATCGGCTGGCGGTTACCGGAACAATTGAGGATGCGCCGGCAGGCCTGGCCAGACTCGGTGCCGCTCTCGACCGGGGGCAGCCGGATTCACTGGTGGTGCTTCGCGCTCCGACCCTCTCCGGGGCTGCGTACCTTGAGCTGGCCGCAGCGGCTCTGGGCGGGTGCCGGGAAAGGGGCGTCGGGTTGATTCTGCATGGGACGGCAGACCTGTGTCGGGCCGTTCCAGATGTCCAGGGCGTTCACCTGCCTTGGCGCGAGGCGCAGCAGCATTCAGAGCGCCCTGTCAGCGACGATTACTGGTTGGGTGTGTCTTGCCATAGTGCTGAGCAATTGCGCCATGCAGAGCGCCTGGAGGCGGATTACGTGGTCCTGGGTAATGTGCTGGAGACGCCCAGCCATCCGGGGCAGCCCGGAATCGGGTGGGCTGCTTTTCAGGCGTTGGCGGCAACGGCAAATGTGCCGGTTTACGGTATCGGAGGTCTCGGACCTGAGCACCAGTTCCGGGCCCGCGCGCTTGGTGGCCAGGGCGTGGCTGGTATCGGTTTCTGGTGGTAGCCATCTGTGGCCCGGGGCGATTACGGATTCCAACCAGGCCCGGGCCATGCCAAAGTAACCTCTTCAACAGATCAATCGGAGTTTTCTGTGACAAAACTGACCCATCTGGATGACAAGGGTGAAGCCCGAATGGTGGATGTCACCGACAAAGCGGTGACGGAACGCGAGGCCAGCGCCGAGGCCTGTGTCCGGATGGCTCCGGAAACCCTGAGAATGATCCTGGAAGGTGAGCACCCCAAGGGGGATGTGCTGGCGACGGCCAGGATAGCAGGCATCATGGCTGCGAAACGAACCCACGACCTGATTCCCCTGTGCCATGCGCTTAACCTGACCTCCGTGAAAGTCGAACTGAGGGCTGGCGATGATGGCGCCTCCGTGGCGATCGAGACCCGGTGCAAACTGGCCGGTCAGACCGGTGTTGAAATGGAAGCGCTGACGGCCGCGAGTGTGGCCGCCCTGACCATTTACGATATGTGTAAGGCGGTCGACAAAGGTATGGTGATCGATAATCTGCGTCTGCTGGAAAAGAAAGGCGGCCGCTCCGGCCACTGGCAGGCCCGGGAGCAATGATCTGAAGCCTGGCGGCGACCGTAACCTTTCGGGTACTGCATAATCCGGAGGGGAACTGTGTCGACACTACGCCAGGCAAGCAGCCGCATGATAGAATGCCCGCCCAATTTGTCCGAACCACGAGGAAACACAGTGGCTGTTCGTTACATTGAAACCTGCCGTTTGCCCACCCCCTTTGGTGTGTTTGATATGCACGGCTTTGAGGAGCCGGACACCGGGAAGGAGCATGTGGCGCTGACGTTGGGGGACATTGATAGCGCAGAACCACTGCTGGCACGAACCCACTCAGAGTGTCTGACGGGTGATGCCCTGTACAGCATGCGTTGTGACTGTGGTTATCAGCTGGAAGAAGCGTTGCGCAGTATCGCCCGGGAGGGTCGGGGTATTCTGATGTACTTGCGTCAGGAAGGCCGCGGTATCGGATTGCTGAACAAGATCCGGGCCTACCGTCTGCAGGACCAGGGCGCCGACACCGTGGAAGCGAATGAGCGTCTGGGCTTTGGCGCAGATCTCCGGGATTACAGCATGTGCAAGGACATGCTTGAGCACCTGGGCATCAAAAGCCTGCGATTGATGACCAACAATCCGCGCAAGGTGAAGGCGCTGGAATCCTACGGCATCAACATTGCCGAGCGCGTGCCTCTGCATGTGGGCCGCAATCCGCATAACGAGCACTACCTGAATACCAAGCAGAGCAAACTGGGCCATTGGCTGGAAACCCACCAGGATGACGACCCGGTCTGACCGACCTCTGGCGGATCAGTTGTGATCCGCCTTCGTTCCCGAGTTATTTAGCCGCCACCACTGTCGGGTATCCGAGCTGCTCCATTCGCGTGGCAATGCTGCGAAGAATGCCTTCGGTATCCAGCCCACAGTCCCGCAGTAATTCCTTATGCTGACCGTGTTCAACGAACGCGTCCGGCAGTCCCAGTTGTAATACCGGCATGGAAACCTGGCGGGCATTCAGGAATTCCGTCACCGCGCTGCCCGCGCCACCGGCAATAACGTTTTCTTCCAGGGTGACCAGCAGGTCGTGGGTTTCCGCCAGTTCCAGTACCAGGGCCTCATCCAGAGGCTTGACGAAGCGCATGTCGGCGACCGTGGCGCCCAAGGCTTCTGCTGCCTCCAGTCCCGGCGCCAACAGAGTGCCGAAATTAAGGATGGCAATACCGCTACCGTCGCGTACGCGCCGGCCCTTGCCGATGGGCAGTGGGGTGAGTTGCTGCTGGATTTCGGCCCCAGGTCCGGTACCCCGGGGGTAGCGAACGGCAGCCGGGCCGCTGTATTCAAGGCCGGTGTGCAGTAGCTGCCGGGTTTCGTTTTCGTCCGACGGCGTCATCACCAGCATGTTGGGAATGCAGCGTAGATAGCTGATGTCGAAGGCGCCAGCGTGGGTGGGGCCGTCCTCGCCGACCAGGCCCGCACGATCAATGGCAAACAGGACATCCAGGTTCTGGATGGCGACATCGTGTACCAACTGGTCATAGGCTCGCTGCAGGAATGTTGAGTAAATGGCCACGACCGGCTTGGCTCCATCGCAAGCCAGACCTGCCGCCAGGGTGACGGCATGCTGCTCGGCAATGGCGACATCAAAATAGCGATCCGGGAAACGCTCTGAAAAGGCCAGCAGGTCTGAACCCTCGCACATGGCGGGGGTAATTCCGGCTACCCGGCTGTCCTGTTCGGCGGCATCGCATAGCCACTGCCCGAAGACGTTGGCGTATTTCGGGCTGGCCGGTTTCGGCTTCACCGGTTCCGGCTTGCTGGCGGGCACCGGTTCAATCTTGTTGATGGCATGGTAGCCAATCGGGTCCGCTTCGGCAGGGGCAAAACCTTTGCCTTTGGTTGTGACCACGTGCAGGAACTGCGGGCCTTCCAGCTCACGGATGTTCTCCAGGGTTTCCACCAGCAAGGGCAGGTCGTGGCCGTCGATGGGGCCAATATAGTTGAACCCCAGCTCCTCAAACAGCGTGCCGGGCGCAATCATACCCTTGAAATGTTCTTCGGTTTTCTTTGCCAGGGCCATCAGGTGAGGAGTGCCTTTGAGCACCTTCTTGCTGCTGTCGCGCACCTGATTGTAGGTACGGCTGGAGAGCAGCTTGGCGAAATAGTTGGAAAGCCCGCCGACGTTGCGTGAAATCGACATGTCGTTGTCGTTCAGCACCACCAGCATGTCGGCATGAAGGTGTCCGGCATGATTCAGGGCTTCAAAGGCCATACCCGCGGTCATGGCACCATCCCCGATAACGGCAATGCTCTTGCGGCCGGTGTTCTGCATCCGGGCGGCGATTGCCATGCCCAGTGCCGCGCTGATGGATGTGCTCGAATGACCTACGCCGAAGGTGTCGTACTCGCTCTCTGCCCGTTTCGGGAAGCCGGCCAGGCCTCCTTTACGGCGAATGCTGCCCATTTGTTCCTTGCGACCGGTCAGAATCTTGTGGGGATAGGCCTGGTGGCCGACGTCCCATACCAGCCGGTCTTCGGGGGTATTGAAAACGTAGTGCAGGGCCACCGTCAGTTCGAGCACGCCAAGGCCAGCGCCGAAATGACCACCGGTCTGGCCCACTGACCACAGCAAGAACGCTCGCAATTCCCTGGCCAGCCGGGGCAAGTCCTCCGCTGGCAGTTCACGCAGCTGGGATGGCACGTCTATCCGGTCGAGCAACGGCGTATTGGGTCGCTGCGACGGGATTTCCCTGAAAATGTATGTGTCCTGCATCAGCTCGGGTCTTTATCGGAATGTGGGTTCTATGGCTGGCATTATAAGGGAACAGGCGGCCCGGTTTCATACATCCCGGGCCAGTTGTTACAAAATGGTGATGCTTGGCCTTGAAATGGTTCAGTGGCTGCGTGCCACCACGTAGTCAGCCATGGCCCTCAGGGTGTCGGCTTCCGAGTCGAAGCTCTCCAGTGCGCTCAGAGCTTCATCAAGCAGTCTGGCCAGGTGCTGGCGAGCTCCCTCGATACCCAGTAATGCCGGATACGTGGGTTTTGCCCTGGCGGCATCAGAGCCCTGGCGTTTTCCGATGACCTCGGTGTCGCCCTCAATATCCAGAAGATCGTCCTGCACCTGAAACGCGAGCCCCAGTGCGCTGGCGTAATCCGTCAGGTTGCTCAACTGGCACTCGGTCACGGTTTCAGAGGTTAGTGCGCCCAGGCGAACACTGGCTTCGATCAGGGCGCCAGTTTTGTGCCGGTGCATGGCTTCCAGTTGCGCCACGCTCAGCTGTCGCCCCACGGATTCCAGATCAATGGCCTGACCGCCAACCATGCCTTGATGACCGCTGGCCCGGGCCAGCTCCGAGATCATGGTCACGCGTTGTCGATCTGACAACGCCGGCGCATCGGACAGCAACGCAAATGCCAGTGTTTGCAACGCGTCCCCGGCCAGAATGGCCGAAGCTTCGTCAAAGGCAATGTGAGCGGTCGGTCGGCCCCTGCGGAGATCGTCATCGTCCATGGCCGGCAAGTCATCGTGGACCAGGGAATAGGCGTGAATCAGTTCCAGAGCGCAGGCTGGCGCCAGGGCCGTGCTTTCGTCGCTGCCCATGGCTCGGGCGGCAGCCATGCACAGGGCCGGACGCACTCGTTTGCCGCCGCCCAGAACGCTGTAACGCATGGTTTCCTGGAGCCGTTCTGAGGTGGCGTGGCGGGCAAGGCAGCGGTCCAGCTCCCGATCAACCTGTTGGCGGCACTGGTCCAGATAGGCCTCCGCCTGGCGGATGCGATGGTCCATCACTGCTCGTCGTCTGCTGAGAAAGGCCGGGTTTCCAGTGTGCCGTCACTGTTCTGCACCAGCTGCTCGACCCGCTGTTCGGCGGATTTCAGGGCACTCTGGCACTCCCGTGTCAGCTTGACGCCGCGCTCGAAAGCCGCCAGTGATTGTTCCAGGGACAGTTCGCCCTGTTCCAGGTCACGAACCAGTTGTTCCAGTTCGTTCAGGGATTTCTCAAAGTCGGCTATGGAAGCGCTGCTGGTGTTCTCGCCGGCCATGGGGCGACCTCCGGTCGGGTGTTTCGGAAATTGCGCGGATTATAACAGAGTCGGTTTGCTATCGCTGCCAGCTGAATTGCCGTTTTTCCAGGGCCTGGGCATTGGGTCCCCAGGATTGTTCTGTCACCCTGACTTCGCCCTGTGCGTCCAGTGTGACGATGGTAGTGGCCCGTGTGCCGTAGTCACTGCCGACAATGAACGGTGACGATAGAAATCGTTCGGTCTCAATGCCTACGCCAGTATCGGGAAGCATGGCGTCGGGCGCCGGGCTGGTGTCCTGAAGCAAAGGCAGGAGTTGGTTGTGCAAGTCCTCGGTACGGTGGCTCGCAGCTTCAACCACGGTGGCAAAGGCCTTTCTCAGGCGCAGCAGTTTCGGCCAGGGTGTCTGTAAAAGATGATTGCTAAGACCAAAGCTGCCTCGGAAGAGTTGGCGCCCGGGGTGCGCGTCGCGGTTGCTGTAATACCAGCCGCCGCGTTCTGTCAGAGACACCAGGTTAAATCCGGCGTACCGATCGGGTTCGCTGTTCAGAGCAGCGCCCAATACGCTGGCGGGTTCAGCCAGGGCACGAACGGGCAGCTCGCCGCGGCTGGAGCGACCGGTTTCCGGGCTACCCTCCCGCACATTGGTGACAGCGGCAACCTGACCGTTCGCGCTGATGGCCAGCCAGGTGCCGCCAGAAGCCAGGTCTCTCCCGGCCAGCAGATGCTGACCGCTGTCGGCCTGCCACCAGTCCATGGCGGCCGTGGGACGGCGGAAGAATTCATCCCGGTTGGCAGCAACCACCAGGGGAAAGCGGGGGTTCTGGCCGATGGCAAAAGCAATTAGGCACATGGGTGAACGGAATTCCTTGGATGCGTGGGCTGAAGTTGCTGGCATTCCTGCGTATCATACCAGCCTGATCTGAGCCGGGGTGGTCTGTAACCATGAGCATGATAGGCATCATCGTACTGTATCTTTTATTGGGCGCATTGGCAGGCACCATGGCCGGTCTGTTTGGCATTGGTGGCGGTCTGGTGATTGTGCCGGTACTGATCTTCAGTTTCGGGCTGCAGGGGATCAGCCCGGAGATTGCAGCCCATCTTGCTGTGGGGACGTCTCTGGCCACCATTGTCTTTACCTCCATCAGTTCCATACGTACCCACCACCAGCATGGCGCAGTACGCTGGGATCTGTTTCGCCCCATGACTTTTGGTATTGTGGTTGGCGCTGTGCTTGGTGCCTGGACAGCTGCGATGCTGAGTGGCCCGGTGCTGGAAACCATTATCGGGGTGTTCGTCATTCTGGTGGCACTGAAGATGATTCTTGAGGTCAATCCGAAGCCGGGGCGGGATGTTCCAGGCACCACGGGGCTCGGGGCAGCCGGCGGTATCATTGGCTGGGCATCGGCCATCTTCGGTATTGGTGGTGGCACTCTGACCGTACCCTATTTGAGCTGGTGCAACGTCAAAATGCAGCAGGCGGTGGCGACTTCGGCTGCTTGCGGCTTCCCGATTGCAATTGCGGGCGCCCTGGCCAATGTCTGGACCGGCTGGCAGGATCCCGATCTGCCCGAGCTGAGTCTTGGTTTTATCTACCTGCCGGCGTTGGTGGGTGTGGTTGCCACCAGTGTGTTCTTTGCACGAATCGGCGCCGGGCTGGCCCATCGTCTGGATGGGCGTCTGCTCAAGCGCATCTTTGCCATTATGCTGGTTCTGGTTGGTTTACGGTTTCTTCTGAGCTGAGAGAGCATTCATGCTGCAACATCCACAGTTTGACCCGGTGGCGATCGCCCTTGGGCCGTTGAAAATTCACTGGTATGGCCTGACCTATCTGGTCGGGTTTGCCGCCGGCTGGTGGCTGGGCCGTCTTCGGTCCCGCAAGCCCTGGTCGCCACTGCAGGAAGAGCAGGTGGGTGATCTGCTGTTCTATATGGCCCTGGGTGTGATCCTCGGTGGCCGCTTTGGCTATGTAGTGTTTTACAACTTCGATGCCTTTATAGCGGACCCGCTCTGGTTGCTCCGGGTCTGGGAAGGCGGTATGTCTTTCCATGGCGGGTTGCTGGGGGTAATGCTGGCCATGTGGTGGTATGGCCGAAAAACCGGAGCCGGGTTCTGGAAAATCGCCGATTTTGTCGCGCCCTTGGTCCCGGTCGGGCTGGGTGCCGGGCGAATCGGAAATTTCATAAACGGCGAACTCTGGGGCAAACCGACAGACGTAGCCTGGGGCATGGTCTTTCCGCAGGCGCCAGACACCCTTGCCAGGCACCCGTCGCAGTTATATCAGTTCGCGCTGGAAGGCGTACTCCTGTTCGTGATTCTCTGGTGGTTCTCCTCAAGGCCCCGCCCGAAAATGGCAGTGTCCGGCCTGTTTCTGGTGTGCTATGGCATCTTCCGTTTCCTGGTGGAGTTCGTTCGCCAGCCAGATCCACAGTTGGGTTACCTGGCCTTTGACTGGCTGACGATGGGGCAGGTGCTCTCTGCACCGATGATTGCCGCCGGCGCCGCCCTGATGTTCCTTGCTTATCGGAGAAACGTCCAATGAAAGCCTATCTCGATCTGATGCAGGATGTTGTCGATAACGGATTCGACAAAGGTGATCGCACCGGCGTGGGCACCCGCTCGGTGTTCGGCCGCCAGATGCGTTTCAATCTGCAGGACGGTTTCCCGCTGGTGACGACCAAGAAGGTCCACCTGCGCAGCATCATTTATGAACTCTTGTGGTTCCTCAAGGGTTCCACCGACAACACCTGGCTGACAGAACGCAAAGTCAGCATCTGGAATGAGTGGGCACTGGAAAACGGCGATCTCGGTCCGATCTACGGCAAGCAGTGGCGCAGCTGGCAATGCCACGACGGCCGCGTGATTGACCAGATCAGCGAGGTGATCGAGCAGATTCGCACCAAGCCCAACTCCCGGCGCCTGATCGTCTCCGCCTGGAATCCGGCCGAGCTGCCGGATGAGTCCATCAGTCCGCAGGATAACGTGCGGGAGGGGCGCATGGCCCTGGCGCCTTGCCACTGTCTGTTTCAGTTCTATGTCGCCGACGGCAAGTTGTCTTGCCAGCTCTATCAGCGCAGCGCCGACCTGTTCCTGGGCGTGCCCTTCAATATTGCGTCCTATGCCTTGCTGACCCATATGATTGCGCAGCAGTGTGATCTGGATGTGGGGGAGTTTGTGCACACATTTGGTGATTGTCATCTTTACCGGAATCACCTGACGGACGATATCGTATTCGAACAGCTCAGGCGTGAGCCCCGTGCGTTGCCGAAGCTGGTCATCAAACGTAAACCGGAATCCATCTTTGACTACGAGCTGGAAGATTTCGAGTTCGAAGGTTACGACCCGTACCCCGTGATCAAAGCCCCTATAGCGATTTGAGCAAGGAACCCGTTATGCGCAAGGCCCTTATCGTAGCTATGGCCCGAAACCGGGTGATCGGCCGGAATAACAAGCTGCCCTGGTATCTGCCAGGTGATCTGCGCTACTTCAAGCAGGCCACCATGGGCAAGCCCATTATCATGGGTAGAAAGACCTGGGACTCCATCGGCCGGCCTTTGCCCGGGCGGATGAACGTGGTGATTTCCAGAAATCCGGAATGGCAGGCGCCAGCCGGAACCGTTGCCGCAGCGTCGCTGAACGAAGCGTTGGTGAAAGCCGAAGCCCAGGCGGAGTTGGAAGGTGGTGATGAAGTGATGATTATTGGCGGAGGCCAGATCTATGCCGAAGCGCTGCCAATGGTTGACCGGATATACATCACCCAGGTGCACGCAGAGGTGGACGGAGATGCCTTCTTTCCGGAAGTGAACTGGGACGAGTGGGAAGAGATCGGGCGCGAAGATTTTTCTGCGTCTGACAACAATCCTTACGACTACAGCTTTGTCGTATACCAGCGTAGCCGGTCAGAATGACCGGCTAGCCAATCAGGCCTCAGCGCGGCGCGCGCTTGGGGCCTTTTCCTGCAGGCTTGCCGCCCTTGCCGGCGGGCTTGCCACCTTTCGGCCCGCTCTTGCGGAAGCCGGGTTTGCCATCCTTGCTGAACTTCTTGCCAGGGCCGCCTTTGCGGAAGCCGCCTTTGCCCGGAGGCGGGCCTTTGCGATCCCGGCGAGGCGCGGCGGAAATCTCGGGCAGTGCTTCCGGTTGTTCCAGTGGCAGAGAATCCGGCTGGGAGGCTTCCAGCAAGCAGGCCATGGCGCCAGCGATGGCGGCCATGTCCATGTCGTTACGTTCGGCGATCTCATCCAGCAGGGCGATGGCCTTGGCGGCGCGAGGATCGTCGGTGAAGCCCAGCAGCTGCGCCTCAAACTGTTCTACCCGCATTTTCTGCAGGGCGGCAGGTGACGGCAGCTGGTACGGTTCCATCGGGGAGTTGGTGGCCCGCTCCAGAGTGCGCAGCCAGCTGCGCTCACGCGGAGTCACCAGCAGGATAGCCTTGCCGGTGCGACCGGCACGGCCGGTACGGCCAACCCGGTGGATGTAGGCCTCGGTGTCGTAGGGCACATCGTAGTTGATAACGTGGGTAATCCGGGGTACGTCCAGACCACGGGCGGCGACATCGGTGGCAATGATGATATCTTTTTTGCCACGCTTGAGATCTTCAACGGTCTGTTCGCGCTGACGCTGGTTCAGGTCGCCGCTCAGGGGCGCCACAGCGTGGCCGCGTGCGGACAGCTTCTCTGCCAGCATGGTAGTTTCGGCCTTGGTGCGCACGAAAATGATCGAGGCGTCAAATGGCTCAACTTCCAGAATGCGGGTCAGCGCATCCAGCTTGCGCTCGGCGTAGACCGGCAGCACGAACTGAGCGATGCGTTCAACCGTGCGGGTTTCGCTCTCGATTCTTACTTCGGTAGCGTTTTTCAGGTAAGTCTGCGCAACCTTCTTGATCTGTGGCGGCATGGTGGCCGAGAAGAGCGCGCGCTGGCAGGTGTCCGGCGTCTTCGCCAGGATGGCTTCCACGTCATCAATGAAGCCCATGCGCAGCATTTCGTCGGCTTCGTCCAGCACCAGTGCCTTCAGGCCGTCGAGCTTCAGGGTGCCCTTGCGCAGATGGTCGAGCATGCGGCCAGGTGTGCCCACAATAACCTGGGCGCCACGCTTGAGGCCGCGAATCTGTGGTGAGAAATCCTGGCCACCGTAAATTGGCAGAACATGAAAATTGCGGAACTTGCTGGCGTAGGTGGTGAACGCTTCCGCGACCTGAATCGCCAGCTCCCGGGTAGGGGCCAGCACCAGAATCTGTGGCTCGGCCACGTTAGCATCAATCCGGCTCAGCAATGGCAGGGCGAAGGCTGCGGTCTTGCCGGTGCCTGTCTGGGCGACGCCCAACAGGTGGTTGCCGGCCAGCAGAGCAGGGATGGATTGCGCCTGGATGGGCGACGGGGTTTCATAGCCAACGGCGGAGACGGCTTCCAGTACTGCTGGATCCAGCCCCAGTTCGGCAAAAGACAATTCTGACATGAATGTACTCGGTATTCGGAGGGTATCGCACTGCAAAGGCAATGCATGATTTTGGCGCATTATAGTCTGTTTGGGGTGGTTTTTATACGACTATTGCCAGGCAATCGATAGGTAGTTGCCGGGGCCGGCCTATTGTCAGGCTTCGACAAGTGGTGCAGTCTTACCGGTTTGCAGGCTAATGAACAGGATCTAAAACAAATGACGTTCGATGACCTTCTCGGTGATGTCCGGAATAACTGCGAAGTGGTGATACCGTCAGACTGGGGCCAGGGACGTGCCACGTTCGGCGGCCTGGTCGCGGCCCTGGTGTTTGAGGTGATGGCATCAAAAGTGGCGGATGATCGCGCCATGCGGGCTCTTCAGGTGTCTTTTGTCGGCCCCGTAGAGCCGGATGTGCCGGCCCGTGTTGAGGCCGAAGTCCTGCGTGAAGGCAAGGCAGTATCCCAGGTCCAGGGACGGATCCTTCAGAATGGCGAGCCCCGCCTTGTCTGTCTGGCCAGTTTCGGGGGAGACCGTGAGTCTGCTGTCCGAGTGGCGCCGACATCGGCGCCGGAAGCGGTGCCGGTAGAGCAATGTCAGTCACTTCCGTATATCCCGAAAGTGACGCCGGAGTTTACCCGTCATATCGAAATGCGCTGGGCGTTTGGCCATATGCCATTCTCCGGTAAGGGCGGGCGCGAAATGGGGGGCTGGATGAAGTTCCGGGAAGCCCCGGAGACTATGACCGACGCCCACATTGTTGCTCTGGTAGATGCCTGGCCACCGGCGCTGTTGCCGCATCTCAAGGGGCCGGCGCCAGCCAGTTCCCTGAGCTGGGCGCTGGAGATTGTCCATCCCCGGCCTGCCATGAAGCCGGATGACTGGCTGCTGTACCGGGCAACCATCGACCAGGCTGGCGCCGGATATGGTCACACTCATGCTGGTATCTGGACTCCGGCCGGTGAACTGGTGGCCCTGAGCCGGCAAACGGTTACAGTCTTCGGCTGAGTGAGGCGGGCCTGGCTATCAGGCCGCCATCTCGGCTTTGAGCGCGTCCAGAATGACCCGGGCAAACTGTCGGGGGGAATCTTCCTGCAGGAAATGTCCGCCGTTGAGGGTGATATGGGGCTGGCCGAAGGCTCCGGGGATTCGCCGCTGCATATAACGGTCGCCACCCCGGGTAATCGGGTCGCCGCTGCTGAAGCAGGTGATAAAGGGTTTGCGCCATTTTTCCAGCACGCGCCAGGCTTCCCGGTTGGCGGCGCTGGCCGGGTCGTTGGGTGAGGTTGGCACCAGTGCCGGGAACGCCCGGGCACCGGCTTTGTAATCCGGTGTCGGGAAGGGCGCCTCGTAGGCGGCTATTTCGGCCGGGCTTAGTGACCGTTCGGTACCAAGCTGGACAATCCGGCCTATCGGAAACCAGGGGCTATGGCTGGCAAACGCCTTCCAGAGTCTGAAGACGGCCGGTACCCGGGTGTCCCCCGTTGGCAGCATGCCGTTGCCGACAATGATCCGGCTGAACCGACGATGATGCTCTGCCGCCAGCCTTAATCCCAGCAGTGAGCCCCAGTTCTGACACACCAGCGTGACGTTGGTCAGGTCCAGTGTTTCAAGCCAGTGGGTCAGCCAGCGCATGTGGCTGTCATAACTGTAGTCGCTGACATCGGCGGGTTTGTCTGACTTGCCAAAACCAATCAGATCGGGCGCCAGCACCCGATGGCCCGCTTCGGCGACAAGCGGAATCATGTGCCGGTAGAGATAGGACCAGGATGGCTCCCCGTGAAGCATCACCACTGGGTCTGCGTGGGCGGGCCCTTCGTCTACATAGTGCATCCGAAGACCTGGCTCAACATCCAGATAGTGTGCTGAAAAGGGGTAATCCGGGAGGCCTGCGAAGCGGGCTTCGTCGGTTCTCAGAATACGCATGCCATCGACTGTCCTGACTGAGTGGTTGCGTGATTATCGGTACGACAATCGTCGAAGGTCAGGATAAATCAGATGGGAATTTTGTGTGTTTGAGTTGCGTAACAGAGCGTTGCCAGTTTGAATCAGGATGCGATGTCAAACAGGCGTTCTGGGTTTTCCACCTGGGCCAGAGCCTCGTCGCAGCAGTTCACCGCGCCGCAATCGTCCGCGGAGCACAGGCCGATGGTGTTGCACTCAATGGCCTGATGGGCGTCGCCCTGGTTACGGAAAATTCTGGCGCGGGAGAGAATGGAATGGCAATGCCCGCACAACAGGGTGGGCACGGCGCTCCCCTGGGCCAGGATGGCAGTGTAATGGTTGTTGTCTGTCATAGTTATCCTCCTGATCAGATCACAGTAAGGGCGAAGTGTGACACTTCAAAGTCAGTCCGGGCCTGGGCCCTGCACTTCGGCTTCCGCAGTTGTACGTATCAGGCGTCAGGATCGACCAACGGCCGGCGGTTGGAGCGCTTGTCCTCCCAGTCGAGTTGCTTGGGGTCGTACCAGCCAAGTCCGTCCAGAACCCGTTGGCGAGTGTATTCAGACAGCGTGGGCCAGAGCTCCTGGAAATCCTCCAGGCCGCGATCCCGCAATCGTTGCTGCTTGCCACTCAGGCGGCTGATGGTTCTGGGCAGGTGCAGGGCCTCGCCCAACTGGCCGGGCACGAGTACCTCCTGGCCCATCACCTTGCGACGATGGGTTCGGGCTGCCAGCACTTTCTGCAGTTCCAGTGCCGCCTCCAGAGCGCTCTCCACGGTAAAGTTGTCTGCTTCCAACCACATAACCTGTATTGTTGGCTGATCGATAACCGACCACTATAACGCGAACCCCACTACACTGGCCACGCTATCGTGGTAGTCTGCTTTCCCTATCGGCCCGGTGGGCATGTTCTGGACAGGAATTGTTTAACTATGTACGCAAAACTTGAAACACGGACTTTTCTGGCGATGCTGCTCGGTGTGTCGCTTGCGTTCATTCTGTTGATGAAGCCGTTCTTTGGCCCGATCTTCTGGGCGGTGGCCATTGCTCTTATTTTCCATCCGGTGCAGCTGTTGCTGGTACGGCGACTGGGCGACCGGCCGACACTTAACGCCCTGATAACACTGTTCGTGTGTATGGTGATCGTGGTGATTCCGGTGCTGGTACTGGGCGCGGCGCTGATTGCGGAAGGTATGGGGATCTACCAGAAGATCCAGGCCGGAGAGATCCGGCCGGGGGAATACATTGATCAGGTTAACCAGTCGTTTCCTGCCATCCAGGCCTTTCTGGCCCAGTTTGACATCAACTTTGCGGATCTGAGGGACCGCGCCGTTAATGCCTTTCTGGGGGGGAGCCAGTTCCTGGCCAAGCAGGCCCTGGGCATAGGGCAGAACACCTTTCAGTTCTTTCTGGGGCTGGCTCTGATGGTTTACCTGGCCTTTTTCCTGATCCGCGATGGCCAGAAACTGATAGAGTTGATGATTCGCGCCTTGCCGCTGGGTGATGAGCGTGAGCGCCTGTTGTTTGCCAAATTCGCGGAAGTCACCCGTGCCACGGTCAAGGGTAACCTGCTGATCGCCATCATTCAGGGTGCGCTCGGTGGCGTAATCTTCTGGATACTGGGCATTACCGGAGCCTTGCTGTGGGGGGTGGTCATGGCCATCGTCTCATTGCTGCCAGCCGTCGGGGCTGCGATTGTCTGGGTGCCGGCGGCCATCTATCTGGCTGCCGTGGGGGACATTGTGTCGGCCATCATTCTGACCGCCTATGGGGTGGTGGTGATTGGTCTGGCGGATAACCTGCTCCGGCCTGTGCTGGTAGGGCGGGACACCAAAATGCCGGACTATCTCGTGCTTTTGTCCACCCTGGGCGGCATTGTTATGTTCGGCATCAATGGTTTTGTCATGGGTCCGCTGGTGGCGGCGCTTTTCATGGCGTTCTGGGGCATTTTTATCCGTGAATTTGGCCAGTATCACTATGCCGATCCGTCAAATCCCGAGAATGGTCCGGCCCGCGAAGATTAAATTATGTTATGGTCTATGGAGCGCTGATACGTAGAGGAAGGCGCCACACTATAAAAACAGAACAGCAGATGTCACAGAGATATCCAGGAGTAGATCAGGTGAGAACCATGAAAACAGTCACCCGTCATATCGGCAGGACGGCGCTGGCGGTCGGAACGGTCGCCCTGCTGGGTCTGGCACCCGTTGCCCAGGCCAATGAAGTGGTCGCGCTCAAGCACGCGCTTTATGGCGCCGGTTACGACATCACCAATGTCAGCCCGAGCATGGATGACAAAACCCGGGCGGAACTGACCCGCTTCCAGAAGGACAACGGCCTTGAGGCAACCGGTATCCTGAACGAGGAAACCGAGCGGGCTCTGGGGTTGATCACCGTGCAGCAGGCGGCCGCTGATGCAGGCCAGTCTGCACCGGCCGCAACTGCGCAGGCGGCACCGGCGGAATCGGCTCCGGCTGAGACCGAGTCTTCTGCCGATGACACCATCGAAGAAGACGAAGATGGTGGCTGGTCGCTCTGGTAAACGCCAGGCCCCGGATAAAAAAAGCCCGCCAGGAAAATACCTAGCGGGCTTTTTTGTGGTCCAGACTCAGTCCAGCTTGCTCAAATCCCGAACCGCACCTTTATCGGCACTGGTGGCCAGCAATGCGTAGGCTTTGAGGGCGGCGGATACCTTCCGGTCTCTCGGTAGCTCCGGTTTCCAGCCCCTGGCGTCGCGTGCTTCCCGTCGCTGTGCCAGTTCTTCCTTACTGACCTGAACATTGATAGATCGGTTGGGGATGTCGATCAAAATGGTATCGCCATCCTCAATCAGTCCAATCGCGCCACCGGCAGCAGCTTCCGGCGAAGCATGGCCGATGGAGAGCCCTGACGTGCCGCCGGAGAACCGGCCGTCAGTCAGCAGTGCACAGTCCTTGCCCAGCCCCTTGGATTTAAGGTAGCTGGTCGGGTAGAGCATTTCCTGCATTCCTGGACCGCCTTTGGGCCCTTCGTAGCGAATGATCACCACATCACCGGCTTTGACCTCGTCACCCAGAATGCCCGCTACGGCGGAATCCTGGCTTTCGAAGACCCGGGCCTTGCCCTCGAAGACGTAGATGCTTTCATCAACGCCCGCGGTTTTCACTACGCAGCCATCCTGGGCGATATTGCCATACAGTACGGCCAGACCGCCTTCTGAAGAATAAGCGTGTTCCACGGAGCGGATGCAGCCGTCTTCACGGTCGCCATCGAGGCTTGGCCAGCGGGTGCTCTGGCTGAAGGCTGTCTGAGTCGGAATGCCGGCGGGGCCGGCTTTGTAGAATTCGATCACTTCAGGTGTTGGTGAGCGCATGATGTCCCAGGTTTCCAGGGCTTCGCGCATGGTTTTGCTGTGAGTCGTGGGCAGGTCAACGTTGATCAGTCCGCCGCGCTCCAGTTCACCCAGAATGCCCATGATGCCGCCGGCGCGGTGCACGTCTTCCATGTGGTACTTGGGGGAGTTGGGAGCGACCTTGCACAGCTGCGGAACCTTGCGGGACAAGCGATCGATATCGGCCATGGAGAATTCAACACCGCCTTCCTGGGCTGCAGCCAACAGGTGCAGGATAGTGTTGGTGGAGCCGCCCATGGCAATGTCCATGGTCATGGCGTTCTCGAATGCTTCCACAGAGGCGATGCTGCGCGGCAGAACGCTGGCATCGTTCTGCTCGTAATAGCGTTTGGCATTCTCCACAATCTGACGACCGGCTTTCAGGAACAACTGTTCCCGGTCGGCATGGGTGGCCAGCATGGAGCCATTACCGGGCAGGGCCAGGCCGATGGCTTCGGTCAGACAGTTCATGGAATTGGCGGTGAACATGCCGGAGCAGGAACCGCACGTGGGGCAAGCGCTGCGTTCGTATTCCTCGACCATCTCATCGGTCGCCGTTGGATCGGCGGCGATGACCATGGCATCCACCAGGTCGAGCTTGTGTTCAGATAGCTTGGTTTTTCCGGCTTCCATCGGGCCGCCGGAAACAAAAATGGTGGGAATGTTCAGGCGCATCGCGGCCATTAGCATACCCGGGGTAATCTTGTCGCAATTGGAGATGCAAACCAGAGCATCGGCGCAGTGGGCGTTGACCATGTATTCCACCGAGTCGGCGATGATTTCCCGCGACGGCAGGGAGTAAAGCATGCCATCGTGCCCCATGGCGATACCATCATCCACAGCAATGGTGTTGAACTCTTTGGCAACACCGCCGGCCGCTTCGATCTCGCGGCAAACCAGCTGGCCCAGGTCTTTCAGGTGAACGTGCCCGGGCACAAACTGGGTAAAGGAGTTGGCAACGGCGATGATGGGTTTGCCGAAGTCCTCGTTCTTCATGCCGGTGGCACGCCAAAGGGCGCGGGCACCGGCCATATTGCGGCCGGCGGTAGAAGTGTGGGAACGATACTGGGGCATGGTAGGCGGTTCTCTCCCTAGGTTATCGGATAAAGTGAAAGACCAGAGGATAACAGATTCGACGCCGCTCGCATGGCTGTTTTCCCGAGTGGTGATTACAATACGTAACATGTGATGCCCGTTTATTATCCAGCAGTTCAGGGGAGTCTGCCTATGGGCGGCCAGGAAAGCCTGCCATTACGTCGTCTTAAAAGTTTTCAGCCTTTGGGCCGTCTGACTGACGATCAGCTTGTGTTGTTGGCCAGCCGGGCTGAGCGCAGAACCCACGGACCAGGGCAGAGGGTCATGGAACGGGGCGTTCGGGATGGTCTGGATTATTTTCTGATTTCCGGCGCCGTGGAGCTGCAATCGGTTGATGGTCGTAAGTCGACCATTGAGGCTGAGACCGACAAAGCTCTCAATCCAGTAGCCCGTCTGCAGCCCCGGATGTATGACGTTACTGCGGTCAAACCCTGCGAGTTTCTGGTGATCGAGCAGGAAGTGCTGAACCAGATGCTGAGGGCGGCGCCCATTTCCCAGGTGGAAATGGACTCGTCCGATCACGACGAAGATCAGAGCGAAGAGCACCATCTGTTGATGGAGTTCTACTCTGAGCTGCGGTCCAATCAGGTCCAGCTGCCGAGTGTGCCGGATGTGGCCTGGAAAGTCCGGCGGGTGGTGGACCGGGAGGACTCGTCGGCCACCGAGGTCGCTTCTGCGGTGTCGGCAGACCCGGCCATGGCGGCCAAGCTGGTACGTTCCTGCAACAGTCCGCTCTATCGCGGTTTCAGCGATGTGCGCAATGTGCGTGAGGCCGTGGTTCGTCTGGGCATGCGAACCACCCGGCAATTAGTGACGGTGTTCGCCATGCGCGAGGTGTTCAAGACCCGTCGGGCGCCATTGCAGAAAGAAATGGAGCAGCTATGGCGCCATTCCCGGGAGGTGGCGGCGCTGTGCTGGGTGTTGGCGGACCACGCCACACGCATTGATCCTGAGGAAGCCTTACTGGCGGGGTTGCTGCATGATATCGGGGTGGTTCCTGTACTGGTGCAGGCCGAGCACCACGTCAATCTGTTCGCCGATGACAGAAACCTGCACCATGCCATCGACGAACTCCGCGCCGATGTCGGGTGTGCGGTACTTGAGAACTGGGCGTTCCCGAAAGCCTTCGTGGAGGCGGTGCGTCATGCGGAAGACTGGCATCATGAGTGCCGGGAAACTGCGCCCCAACTGGTTGATGTGGTGATTGTTGCCCAACTGCATTCGATGATTGGCTCCAGCCAGAATGAGGGGCTTCCAGCCTTTGATCAGGTGCCGGCATGGCGCCGGCTGGGCGAGTTGGAATTGAATGCTTCCAGAAGTCTGCAACTGCTGAGTGAGGCCCGGGAACGGGTGGATGAAGTGCAGAAGCTTCTTTCGATTCGATAGACCAAGCCGCAGCAGGAGCCTGGCCAGTAGTGACTGAAAAACTTATGAACGTACCGCTGTTTCCATTGAATTCAATCATACTCCCCGGGGGGCGAATCCCCCTGCAGCTGTTCGAGCCCCGTTATATCGACATGCTCACCCGTTGCCTGAAGGAAGATCGCGGCTTTGTGGTGGTTTTGTTGCGAGAAGGTGCCGAGACCGAAGCCCGGGCCTCGTTCTACGACATGGGTACCTACGTCCGGATCATCGACTTCCAGCAACTGGATAACGGTTTGCTGGGTATCACCGTTGAGGGAGATTGCAAGGTTTCCGTCGTCCGTAGCTGGCAGCAGGAGGATGGCCTCAATGTCGGCGATGTGGAGTGCCTGATTGCCGAGGCCGAGAGCGATGTGCCGGAACGCTACCATGAGTTGCCCTCGGTTTTGCGGGCACTGTTCCGGCATCCGGTGGTCAAGGATCTGGAAATGGATGTGGATTATGACGATGCCCGCCATATTGGCTGGAGGCTGACCGAATTGCTGCCGCTGGATAAGCAGGAAAAACAGCGGCTGGCGGAATTGCAGGATCCGCTTGAACGGCTTGACCGACTGCAGCAGTTGCTGGAAGCGCTGGAGCAGGGCGGCTGACAATTATAGCTGGGGTGCGTAACTCACCACGGCTGTTTCCCAGTTACCCATCATGTACATGGCCACGAAAACCAGCCAGCCGATACCAGCGGCCCAGGTCAAGCTGTCCGGGCTCAGCGCCACCCTGTCGTATCGGCTGTAACTGGCCCGTGTCGCACCGGTGATCGCGAGCCCCAGAAACAGGCCTCCAAGCACATCCGTGAACCAGTGCACGCCGAGATACAGTCGGCTCAGCGCTACCGGTAGCAAGGGTAGTGACAGAAACAGGTAATGTTGCCAGCGCTGGTGTTTGCGGTTTTCGCCGGCGACGAAGCTGGCGGCCAGGGTAACCAGAACGGTCATACCGGCCGTATGCCCGCTGGGGAACGCGCCGGAGCTTGGTGCCGAGAGCACCTGATCTGGCCGGCTGATGCCGATGCCCGCTTTCAGCAGCCAAACGCTGATCCCGGTGATGGCTGCGGCACTGGCAATATGAATGGCGGCTGCGTAGTAGCCCCGGAACGCCAGCAACAAAACGGCAATCACGGCGGCAGCGAACAGGACCGGGGGATCGCCCAGCAAAGTGAGTGCTACCATGGGAAAATCCAGCAGGGGTTGGCGCAGAGCGCTGAACCACTGCAGCACTTGCTGGTTCATAGAGGCCAGCTCATCACTGACTCCGACCAATTGCGCGACCCCAAGAAACAATGCGAGCGAGGAGGCCGTCATTAGCAGAGAGGGCAGAGGAAATTCCCCCTGCTGAGCCGGCCGCTCATTGCTGTACAGGCGCCAGAACCGGTGTGTTGCGTCGTATTGACCCATCCGGGATTCCAGCCATTGATAGAGCCAGCTCCCTTCACCAACACCGAGCCGAATCCGCAAAACAATCAGATAGACAACCACCAGTGCCGCACCACTGACCGCAAGTACCAGATAGAAATGGGGTGGGGGTTTGATCTCGCTGCCCATGGCCGAGCCTACGAAAAATCCCGGCAGGACATACACCAGGGCCCAGCCCGCGGCTGATAGCAGATTGAAGGTGAGAAAACGCTGCCAGGACATGGTCAGCGCACCGGCAATCAGGGGAATGACCGGGCGTATCGGCCCAACAAAACGGCCGATGACCACGCTCTTTCCCCCGTGGGCGCGAAAAAAGCGCTCTCCGCGGGCAATGAGCCCCGGGTATCGACTGAATGGCCAGACGGTATCCAGGCGCCCCTTGAGCAGTCGGCCGATGGCGAAGCTGATCGCATCCCCTGCCACGGCACCAAGGCCGGCCCACAGCAGGGCGTCGGACAAGGGCAGGCCGCTCTTGCCGGCAAGCGCGGCAAATGCGAACAATAAAGCCACTCCAGGTATGATAATGCCGGCAACCGCCAGCGATTCTATCAGCGCGGTCAGGAACAGGGCGGCAATCAGCCAGCCCGGATTGGCGGCTACCCAGGAAGTAACGTCAGTGAGCCAGGTCGCGGTCATGCCTTGACGGGCTCTCCCGGGCTGAACCAGGCAGAATCCGCTCCTCGCTTCCTGGCTTCGAGCATGGCGGTGACGGCGCGGTCACGCAATGAATGGGTGCTGGTGTCGCCGTTGCCCCGGGTGGTGCAGCCGAGGCTGACCGATATTTTGCCAACCTGGGCCCAGTCATGTTCACTGAGGGTCCTGCGAATGCGCTCTGCAATGACCCGTACCCCTTCCTCCGGCGTAAACGGCAGGATCAGGAAGAACTCCGATCCGTTGATACTGTAGAGCGAATCCCCGGCCCGGATGATTTCAAACAGGGTGCCTGTGACGTCGCGCAGCAGCGTTTGCAGGCCGGCCTTACCGTGCAGGTCGCGAATTTCGTCGGCATGGTCGATGTTCAGGCTGATCACCGACAATGGGTGGCCGGTGGCAATGGCACGACTGATTTCCTTCTGCAGTGTCTCATCCAGAAAACGCGCGTTATGGGCTCCGGTGGCGGGGTCGGTAATGGCAAGATCTTGGGCCGATTGCGCCATGTGGTCATAGTGCCAGATATACAGGGCGGTCACTGCCAGAAGTGCTATAAGGCCGGCTGTCGTCATCAGGGCTGTGTCTATGGGTGTCGACAGCCAGGCGACAACCAGCACCGGCACCAGTAGCATCGCTGAGAGCATTAGCCCATGCCGCAGGGGCAGAATCAGCAGGTTCAGAGAAAGCAAAGGCATGGCCCAGTGGCTGATGCCCGGGGCATCCATTGTCAGTACCGCTGCAACCAGGCCACTGTTAAGGCCGGCGAGAATGACCAGGTGGCCGGGTGCGGAAAGCTGCTGGCGACGGCATAGCCAGGTGTAGACCAGGCCGGCAACCAGTAAGGCGGTCATGGCCAGGGCCAGATAGAACAGCTGGTAAAAGCCGTAACGCAGGTTCTGCAGTGCCAGCGCGGCGGTGAACAGCGCCGCCAGGCCGTAGCCAAAGGCGTGGGTCCAGGTTCGGAGTCGGGTCTCGGTCATTGCGCTGCCTCCCTGCCGGAAGGTTCAGTCAGTCCGCTGGCCTCCGGGGGAACCGGGTTGCTGTAGGTCTGGGTCCGGTTACCACCCTGCTGTTGGGCACGCCGCAGGGCGTTGGCAACGCTCTGTTGCAGGCTGTCGGCATCGTCGCCGATGTTGAGCCCGGCCACGCCGGTACTGACCGTAAGCTTCAGGCCGTGCGAATCCATCAGCGTGCACAGGCCGCGGCGAACCTGTTCTGCTGTTCGGGCAGCCTCGGCAGTATTGGCGCCGGGGAGAATCACCAGAAACTGAAGGTCGGCCACCCGGTAGTAGGTATCGAAATCCCGAAGCTGGGAGTGCAGGTAGCGGCCGATGCGTGGCAGAATCGCACGAATGTCTTCGTCCGGATCGACGTCGCTCAGGTGAGTATCCAGCCCGATCATCATCACCGACATGTTGGTGCCTTCCCGTTCGCTGCGTTGTATTTCTTTGTGCAGGTCGGCTGACAGGTATTCCCGGCTGGCTGCCTGGGTAAGCTCATCGGTACGGCGCAGGGGCGCAAGCTGCCGGGATTTGTACTCGCGCATGAACACCAGAATGGCTCCGAGGAGCGTGGTCAGTACCAGTGCAGTCATCATCTGGTGCCTGTCCGGGAGGGCTATCGCCCACTGGGTGCCGGCCAGCACCAGGAAAATGAAGATAACAGTAACAATGGCGGCCAGATAGACCGGCGCCATGGCAAACAGTACCAGCGGTAGGGCATAGAGCCAGTGGCTGAGTGGCCAGGGGCCCAGCCAGATGGCCGATACCAGCGCCAGAACCAGGGCTGTCAGAAAGAATGCCCGTAATTGTGGCCAGGGGGCATTTTGATGTGTTTTGCCCTGATGGGTGCCCGCAAGGCAAAGACCAGCCGCAGCTGCAGCTGCCACTGCCGCCAGCAGTTCCCCCATGAACAGACAGAGCCCGGTGGTCAGGCCAAAGGCAATAAACCCGCTGCGGGAAAACTTGCCGGGAAGAAATTTTTCGGCGGTTTGGGGCATTGAGTCTGTCCTTTGCTGGCGCATCCATTTGAACCTGTGCAGCGCTATAATAGTCGTTTGGGGTGCGGACTTGAAACGGGAAAGGTAAAGTAACCCTCCCGTTTTGGAATCAGCTTGCAGAATTAAGGGTAAATCAATGGATGTAGCAGCCTACATGACGGAGCTCGGCCAGCAGGCCAGGGCCGCTTCCCGGGAAGTCGCCCGGTCCTCCACTGCCGTGCGGAATCAGGCACTTCGGGCCACCGCCGCCGCCCTGGACGCCGCCAGATCCGAGCTTGCCACGGCTAACAGCAAGGATCTGGAGCGTGGCCGGGAAAATGGACTCGATAGTGCCATGCTGGACCGCCTGGAACTTACCTCTCAGCGCATCGATGCCATGATTGAGGGTTTGCGACAGGTGGCTGCGCTGCCGGACCCTGTGGGTGTGATTACTGATATGACGTATCGCCCGTCGGGTATTCAGGTAGGCAAGATGCGGGTTCCGCTGGGGGTGATCGGTATCATTTACGAGTCCCGGCCCAATGTCACGGTCGAGGCTGCCAGCCTGTGCCTGAAATCCGGCAACGCAACCATTCTGCGCGGCGGCTCCGAGGCGATTCACTCCAACCAGGCCATTGCCCGTTGTCTCAAACAGGGCCTGAGCGAGGCGGGGTTGCCGGAAACTGCAGTCCAGGTGGTCAGCACCACCGACAGGGCCGCTGTGGGTGAGCTGATCACCATGCCTCAGTTCGTGGATGTAATTGTTCCCCGCGGCGGTAAGGGCCTGATTGAGCGCATCAGTCGGGACGCCCGTGTGCCGGTAATCAAACATCTGGATGGTGTGTGTCATGTTTACATCGACAGCCATGCCGACCCGGAGAAGGCGCTGAAGGTAGCGGTTAATGCCAAAACCCAGCGTTACGGGACCTGCAATACCATGGAAACCCTGCTGGTTGATGACGAGGTGGCGGAGGACTTGTTGCCGCTGCTGGCGGAACAGTTCCGAAGCAAAACCGTGGAGTTGCGGGGGTGCCAGCGCACCTGTGCCATTCTAGGAGATATTGTCGAAGCTACCGAGGAAGACTGGCACGCGGAATACCTTGCCCCCATTCTGGCGGTGAAGGTCGTTGATGGACTGGATGGTGCCATTGAGCACATCAATCGCTACAGTTCCCAGCACACCGACAGCATTATCACCGAAAACTACACCCGAGCCCGTCGGTTCCTGACTGAGGTGGATTCCAGCTCTGTCATGGTCAATGCCTCAACCCGATTTGCCGATGGCTTCGAGTATGGCCTGGGCGCTGAGATTGGTATTTCCACCGATAAAATCCATGCCCGTGGGCCGGTCGGTCTGGAAGGGCTTACCTCACAGAAATACGTGGTGTTCGGTGACGGCCATATCCGGACCTGACACCATGCACGTGATCTACGGTGGCACCTTTGACCCGATTCACCACGGTCACCTCCGACTGGCACTGGAAGTGTCCGAGGCGCTGGAGGTGAGCCGGGTGCATCTGGTGCCCAGCCATATCCCGCCGCATCGGGGTAACACCGGCGCCAGTGCAGCGCAGCGTCTGGAGATGATCCGGCAGGCCATCGCTGGCGAGCCCGCGTTGGCGCTGGACGAACAGGAGGTGCAGCGGGGCGGAGCCTCATACACTGCCGATACACTGCGCCAGCTTCGGGCCGAGCTGGGGCCGGATTGCCCTCTGGTGATGGTGGTCGGTACCGATGCCTTCTCATCGTTTGACCGCTGGCGCGAGTGGCAGGAGATCCCCGGGCTTGCCCATATCGTGGTGGTGCGCCGCCCCGGCTCGGAACTGCCGGTGGGCAGCGAGGCAGCGCAGTTGGTTGCAGAGCGCTGTGTGGGTTCAGCGTGGGAGCTGCATTCGCGGCCGGCGGGCCAGGTACTGGAGCTGGCACCGCCGTTGCTGGATATTTCCGCCACGGGTATTCGACGGCGTATCGCGGCGGGCCGGTCGCCACGCTACCTCACCCCGGATGACGTCTGCCGGAGCATCCGCGCCTGGGGGCTCTACGGTGCCCGGCCCGTTGAAGGCCAATAGGAGTTATTCACAGGCGTCTTTGATGCTACAATCGCGTCTGAATATCATTGATCGGGTGGCCATACCGGCCAGTACCCGTACTACAGGGTAATTATGCAGGCTGAACAACTGAAAGATCTGGTCGTTAACGCACTGGAAAATATCAAGGCTCAGGACATCAGTGTGATTGATGTTCGCGACCGCACCAGCGTGACCGATTTTATGGTTCTGGCATCCGGTACCTCCAACCGACATGTAAAATCCCTCGCGGATTCGGTGGTGATCGAGGCCAAAGAGCAGGGTGTACGTGCATCCAACGTTGAAGGTGAAGGCGGCAGTGACTGGATCCTGGTTGATCTGGGTGACGTGGTTGTTCACGTGATGATGCCTGCTACCCGGGAGTTCTACGATCTGGAGCGCTTCTGGCGTGATGCTCCGGATCTCGGTGCTGCGGGCAGCGAGTAGTCATGCGCCTGCGTCTGATCTGTGTGGGGCAGAAAATGCCCGACTGGGTCACTGCGGGGTACAACGACTACGCTCGCCGGATGCCGCCCGAGTTGCCCCTTGAACTGACTGAAATCCCCATGGCCCACCGGGGCAAAAATCCCGACATCTCCCGGCTGATGCAGCGGGAAAGCGACGCTATCCTGTCTGCAGCAGGCGCTCGTGACCGCGTGGTGGCTCTGGAGGTGGGTGGGCGCCCCTGGTCAACGGAAAAACTCGCCTCACAGTTGGAAAACTGGCAACAGGACGGCCGGGATGTCGCTTTTCTGGTCGGAGGCCCCGACGGCCTGGCGGATGCCTGTCGACAGCGAGCGGACCAGCAATGGTCACTGTCGCCTCTTACCTTGCCCCACCCTCTGGTGAGAATCCTCTTGGCCGAGCAACTCTACCGGGCCTGGAGCATCACCCGTAACCACCCTTACCACCGGGCCTAGGAACAGACATGGTCTGGGGCGAACTGAAAAATACCGCAGCGGAGCGTCGGCTGTTCCAGCGCCGGGCCATGGTGATGCTGGTGTTCGTCCTGGTGCTGATGACCGGGTTGCTGGCTCGGATGTACCAGTTGCAGATCGTTGAGCACGAAATTTACACCACGCTGTCTGACAAAAACCGGGTTCAGGTACAGTCGGTACCGCCTCCCCGAGGCCTGGTGTACGACCGGAATAACGTTCTGCTGGCGGAGAATCGCCCGGTATTCAGCCTGACGGTAGTGCCGGAGCGCGTTGGCGATATGGACGCAACACTGGCGCGCCTGAGCGACATTCTGAGTATTGCCGATGAAGATCTGGAACGGTTCGAGCGCCGACTGCGGGAGCCGCGGCGTCCGTTCCAGGCGATCCCCCTGAGTTACGATCTCGACGAAGCCGAAATTGCCCGCATGGCAGTGCACCGGCATCAGTTTCCGGGGGTGGAAGTTGAGGCCGAACTGGTTCGCTACTATCCCCATAGCGAGCTGACCGCCCATGCCCTGGGGTTTGTCGGCCGTATCAATCGCGACGAACTTCAGCGTATCGATCCGGTCAATTACGCGGGGACCAACTACATCGGCAAATCCGGGATTGAGCGTTTCTACGAGGAGGCGCTTCACGGTCAGGTGGGCTACCAGCATGTAGAAACCAACGCCCGTGGCCGGATCTTGCGGGTGCTTGAGCGAGTAAATCCTGTTCCGGGCGAAGACCTCCAGCTCCATCTTGATTTGCGGCTCCAGCGTCGGGCGCATGAGCTGATGGAGGGCAGGCGAGGTGCGATCATTGCTATCGAGCCCAAGACCGGCGGGATTCTGGCGCTTGCCAGTGTGCCCGGTTTTGATGCCAATAAGTTTGTGACCGGTATCAGCGTCAATGATTATCGCGAATTGAGTCAGAGTATCGATAAGCCATTGTTTAACAGGGCGCTCCGGGGCCAGTACCCCCCTGCGTCGACCATCAAGCCCATGATGGCTGTTGCAGCGCTGGACAGCGGAGCAACGGATAAAGACCGTAGAATCTGGGACCCGGGATACTTCCAGCTACGTGAGGGCGGGAGGCGCTTTCGGAACTGGAATCGCTCTGGCGATGGCTGGGTGGATCTGAAGTACTCCATGGCGAGATCCAATGATGTTTACTTTTACGCAGTGGGCGTTGATATGGGGGTGGATGTCATGTCTTCCTATCTGGCCCGGTTCGGCTTTGGTGAGGATGCCACCCTGGATGTGTCCGGTGCTTTGACCGGGTTGTTGCCGACCGCAGACTGGAAAAGGGCCGTGAGAAATGAACCCTGGTATCCCGGAGACTCAGTCAACATGAGCATTGGACAGGGTTTTTTGCTGGCAACGCCCATGCAACTGGCAACGGCTACAGCATTGATTGCCAATCGCGGAGCCTGGGTTGAACCCAGGTTGCTTAAGGATGTTCATGGCGACAGTCCAGTGGAGGAATTCCTCCCGGAGCAGACGCATGAGCAGCTTGAACTGAAGGATCCTGACGATTGGGAATATGTCGTCGATACCATGGAAGAAGTGATGCACGGTGCCAGGGGGACGGGGCGAAGCGCTGGTCGAGGCGCAAGCTACCGAATGGCTGGAAAAACGGGCACGGCCCAGGTATTCAGTCTTGGTCAGGATGAGGAGTACGACGAAGAGCAGATAAGGGAACGACTTCGGGACCACGCGCTGTTTGTCGGGTTTGCGCCAGCGGATGACCCCAAGATCGCAGTGGCGGTTATCGTTGAAAATGGTGGCAGTGGCAGCGGCGCCGCGGCTCCGGTTGCCCGGGCCTTGTTTGATGCCTGGCTGGAGGAGTTTCCGGCGGAGCAGGCGGAACCTGTAATCAGCGATTCCAGAGCGGCCGGGGGAGATAACTGATGGCCGGTAGCAAATTGTGGAGCACTCAGACTAGCAGCGATCTGGGGCGCAATCGCAGTATCTGGTCAGCGTTGCATCTGGACCCGATTCTCCTGGGGCTTCTGTTGTTGCTCGTCGGTGGCGGCCTTTTTGTGCTTTACAGTGGGGCTGACCGGAATATTGATGTGGTCAAGGCACAGGGTATTCGCCTGGGCGTTGCCTTTGTGGTGATGTTCGTATTCGCTCAGTTGGATCCGGCGGTCTTTCGCCGATGGGCGCCCTGGCTCTACGGCTTGGGGCTGATCGGGCTGGTCGCCGTGTTGCTGGTGGGTGTCGGTGCCAAAGGGGCGCAACGCTGGCTGGCGTTGCCTGGCCTGCCCCGGTTTCAGCCTTCCGAGTTCATGAAGCTGGTGGTACCGATGATGGCAGCCTGGTATCTGTCTCGCTATTACCTGCCACCGACCTTCCCCAGGGTGATGACGGGGCTGGTGATCGTTTTGCTGCCGATGTTCCTTATCATCCAGCAACCGGATCTCGGTACCTCTCTGCTGGTCGGCATGGCCGGCATTTTCGTGGTGTTTTTTGCCGGTATCAGCTGGAAGTTGATTGCCGCGTTCCTCGCCATGGTCTCGGTTTCTGCCCCCCTGATGTGGTTCTTCGTCATGCGGGAATACCAGAAGCAGCGGGTATTGACGCTGTTGGACCCCCAGAGCGATCCACTCGGAGCCGGCTGGAATATTATCCAGTCGAAAACCGCGATCGGTTCCGGCGGTATGGAGGGCAAGGGCTGGTTGCAGGGCACCCAGTCACACCTGGAGTTTTTGCCGGAAAGCCACACTGACTTTATTGTCGCGGTGCTGGCAGAGGAGTTCGGTTTTATCGGTATGTTGCTGCTGTTGACGGTGTACTTCCTGATTATCCTGCGTTGTCTCTATATTTCGGTTACCGCCCAGGACTCCTTCAGCCGGTTGGTGGCCGGAGCACTGACCATGACGTTCTTCATCTATATCTTTGTCAACATCGGAATGGTGAGCGGCCTGTTGCCAGTGGTCGGTGTGCCTTTGCCGTTGATCAGCTATGGCGGCACCTCAAGTGTCACTCTGATGGCGGCGTTCGGCGTGCTGATGTCGATTCACACCCATCGTCGGATGATCACCGCCTGAACCAGTAATGATGGCTGCCCGGTAATGGTGTATACACAAGGGAACCCGTTACAATGTTGCTGGTCAGTAATGGCGGTATCAATACACAGGTTTTGGGGTAGTGAACAGACATGGTCAAGGTCTCTGACAAACGGATTCCCGCACTGGCTTTAGCTGCCTTGCTGGCCGGCTGTGCCAGCAGTCCTGAAGTTGACCACTCGTCACGCTATACCATTAAGCAGGATCGGGCACCTTCGGGCAGCTTTGACGCCAGCGGCCTGGCCGATGCCACACCCCGATATGAGCAGCCACGGTCGGCTGGCAACAAGTCGCCCTATACGGTCTGGGGCAAGCGCTATCATGTGATGGACAGTAACGACGGCTACGTGCAGCGCGGCACCGCGAGCTGGTATGGCGAGAAATTTCACGGCCACAAGACCTCCAACGGTGAGGTGTTCGACATGTATGCCATGTCGGCGGCACACAAATCCCTTCGGATTCCGGGTTACGCGCGAGTGACCAATCTCGATAACGGCCGTTCGGTGATTGTCCGTGTGAACGATCGCGGCCCCTTCCACGGGGATCGGCTGATCGATCTGTCCTATGCCGCTGCCAAGAAGCTCGGCTATCAATCCCGTGGTACCGCCAGGGTCGAAGTGGCCGCTATTACGGTGCGTCCGGACGGCGCCATGTTTCTGGCTGGCAAGCCGTTTGATGCCGCTGGCCAGGCTCCGGTGGTTGCCTCGCCGGCTTCCGGATCAACAGACCTGGCTGCCGGTGAGGGGCTGTTTGTTCAGCTCGGCGCATTCAGTCAGCGGGATCCGGCTGAGGCCATGCGCGAGCGTCTGCTGGGAGTGCTGGATAATCCTGTGAGGGTCCGGGAGATCACCACTGATAATGGCCGGTTCCATCGGGTTCAGGTGGGGCCATTCAAGAGCGAGGGCGACGCGCGCTACGCTCAGAACCTTCTGGAATCAAGAGGGTTCCGGCAGTCTATTGTACTGACCGATTCGCACTGAACCGACTGAGTTCAGAACCAACATAAGACAAGCATCTGACGACGAATGAAACTATCCATGGCTTTCAAGACTGTAACTCGAACACTGTTTCTGGTTTTTTCCCTGTTGCTGATGAGCGGGCAGGCCTCGGCGCAGGCGGTACTGATCCCGTCTCCGCCGCAGATTGCCGGTAGCTCCTGGGTATTGATGGATCCGCTCAGTGGTCGTGTGATCATGGAGCACAATAGCAATGAGCGTTTGCCACCGGCGAGTCTGACCAAAATGATGACGGCCTATATTGTCGAGCGCGAGCTGGATGAAGGCCGTATCTCCATGTCGGATATGGTACCTATCAGTGTCAAGGCCTGGCGCACAGAGGGGTCCCGAACCTTCGTGCAGGAGGGCACCTCGGTGTCCGTTGAGGATCTGCTCAAGGGTGTGATTATCCAGTCTGGCAACGATGCGTCTGTGGCGTTGGCCGAGTTTGTGGCCGGCAGTGAAGGGGCTTTCGTGGACATCATGAACCAGCAGGCGCAACTGCTGGGCATGAAAGATACCCACTTCGAAAACGCCACCGGCCTGCCCTCCGCAGACCATTTCTCAACCGCCTACGATCTTGCGGTCCTGGCACGGCATATTATCCAGGACTACCCGGAAAACTACTCGCTGTATGCGCAGAAGCACTTCACCTACAACAATATTCGTCAGCCCAACCGAAACAGCCTGCTATGGCGGGATGATAGCGTTGATGGTTTGAAAACCGGGCACACGGAAGAGGCCGGTTATTGTCTGGTGGCATCGGCCAAGCGGGGTGAGACCCGGCTGATTGCTACGGTTATGGGAACCAGCAGCTCTGAGGCCCGGGCCCAGGAAGTGCAGAAAATGCTCAACTACGGCTTCCGCTACTTTGAAACCGAGCGGCTGTTCCGTGCCGGTCAGGAGCTGATGGCGTCCAGAGTGTGGGGCGGTCAGGCGGATGAGGTGTCGGTAGGCATGCCGGAGGATATCTATGTCACCATTCCCCGTGGCTCCCGCGAGCAACTGGAATCGGTGGTCGACCTTGATTCCGTGATAAAAGCGCCCATTAAGGTGGGAGATGAGCTGGGCCGCGTTCGTGTGGTTCTGGATGGTGAAACCCTGGTGGATGAGCCGGTGCTGGCACTTACCGAAGTGCCTGAAGGCGGTTTGTTCAAGCGCATCTGGGACGCCATCAAGCTGTTTTTTGTTCAACTGTTTAACTGAGGTTGAGGCGCTGTTTGCCTTAGCCGGGAGTAATGTGCGGCATGACTGAGCCGAAAGCACCAAAAATCGAGTTTCCCTGTGACTATGTCATCAAGGTGATTGGCAATGCCGCGCCCGATTTCACCGAATTTGTGGTGGAGGTCGTTGAGCAGCATGCCCCGGGACTGTCTGAAGCGGACATCTCGGTGAACGACAGCAGCAAAGGCCGGTTTTCTTCGGTTCAGCTGAAAATTGTGGCGACCGGTGAAGATCAGCTCAAAGCACTCTTTGAAGAGCTTAAGGCCAGTGGCCGCGTTCACATGGTGCTGTAACGGTGGCTGACCTCATCGTACGGTCACTGGGGCAACAGCCCTACATGGAAACCTGGGAAGCGATGAAATCGTTCACCGCCAACCGGGACGAGGCCACCGTGGATGAGCTCTGGTGCCTGGAGCATCCCAGGGTGTTTACCCAGGGGCAGGCGGGCAAAGCCGAGCATATCCTTCTGCCAGGAGACATTCCGGTAATTCAGGTGGATCGTGGTGGTCAGGTGACCTATCACGGCCCCGGGCAGCTGGTGATCTACCTGCTGATTGATCTGACCCGGCGTAAACTCGGGGTGCGTAACCTGGTCAGTGCCATTGAGCAGGCGATTGTCCGTACCCTGGCCCAAGGCGGCATCGAAGCAGCACCGCGGTCAGATGCGCCGGGTGTCTATGTGAATGGCGCCAAGATTGCGTCCTTGGGTTTGAGGGTCCGCCGGGGCTGCTCCTTCCATGGCCTGGCTTTGAATGTGAACATGGACATGGAACCCTTCTCCCGAATCAACCCTTGTGGCTACGCGGGTATGTCCATGTGCCAAGTCAGTGATTTTGAGGCCGGAGCCTCGGTCTATGACCTGGAACGCCGGCTGGTGAGCGAGCTGGTCGAAGGCCTGGGCCATTGTCAGGTGGAGCAACGTCAGGGCTGGTGAAGCGCCTCAGTAGCCTGACATACGCGATTTCTCCCCAGCGTCTTGGCCTGATACAGCGCCTCATCGGCCCGTTGCAGCAGGCGATCGATCGACTCCGACCCCTGTATACAGGCCACGCCGATGCTGATGGTGGCGGTCACTCGCTTGCCCGCGCAGTCAATGGCCTGGCTCGCCACGGCTGAACGGATTCGCTCTGCCGTAGCGGCGGCTTCGGTCAGGGCGGTTTCGGGGAGTAGTACCAGAAACTCTTCTCCGCCCCAGCGGGCGATGGTGTCCACCTTGCGGCTCTGGCCGGTCACGGTGCGGGCAACCAACACGATCATGTCGTCGCCCGCCTGGTGACCGTAGCAGTCGTTTACATTCTTGAACAGGTCGATATCCATCAGCAGAACCGAGAAGCTGCGACCGTTACGCAGGTAGCGCTGATACTCTGTTTCCAGTTGTTCCAAACCTTCGCGGCGATTGGCCAGGCTGGTGAGCGCGTCGTGCTTGGCGGCGTACTCGAATTCTGCGGCCAGCCGGATCAAGCCTAGCTTGCTCCGCCGCCGGCTCTGGTCGAGGATGTAGCAAGTGGCCATTTCGAAAGCCAGCACGATGATCATGGAAAGCCGGAAGCTGGTACTGTAGGGCGAGTCAAAAACCATATCCCCCAACGGACTGAACAGAAATAATACGGCCAGCCATCCGCCCACACAGGCCAGTATGCCGACTCTGGCTTCACTGATGTAGAAGATTATGGGGGGATAGGCGAACAGCCAGATGATGGCCGAGCCGTCTTCAACCGCCTGAATGGCCAGGTAGGTAAACAGAGCGATAATCAGGGTAATGAATGCCCGGCGCTGGAGGGTTTTGTGGCCCAGGCTCAGAAAGACGATCGCATTAATGGCCAGAAGGGCGGCGAAGGCCAGCAGCAGCCGTGAAGTTAACGGGTCCCCGTGGCCGGACGAGCGCCAGGCAAAAAACACAAGCAACGGCACTGCCGCACAGGTGAGGCCGTTGATCAGGGCCGGTACCGGTATTTCGCCTTTAACGCGAAACTGCGACAGCTCGGCGTCTGGCGTTCTTGAAGCGGGCTGATTCATGTGTGGGTGGTGTTGTTGTAGTTGATAAATATCACAGAAACCCTGTCAACCAATACTAGACCGCTTTGTGATCTGTGACTGTGTCAAAACGTAACCGATGTCACGAACTCTTTTAAATTGGTCGAAGTTTATACACATTGGCTCCAGGGGCAGTGCCGGCGCGACGACTGGGTTAGGTAGTCGCGCGCCCAGATCCGTATAATGGTCAGATGAATTGCAGGCATTCACATTTCCTGACATAAACAGGTCTTTCATGTCTTCCAGCCGACCCGGAAAATCCGTCTCCCGTATCAAGACCGGCAGCTTTGAGCGCAGGTTGTCGCTGACCAGAGCCGGACTGTTCGCCGGCACGCGCATGGCGTCCCATATGGCGACTAACTGGTTCAGCAACAAGGAAACCCGGGAGCAGCGGCATCGGGCAATGCTCTCCAGTCAGGCCCGGTTTCTGGTGGACGAACTTGGCCGGCTCAAGGGCAGTGTGGTCAAGATCGGGCAGGTCATGGCGCTGTACGGCGAGCATTTTCTCCCCGAAGAAGTCACTGAGGCGCTGCACACTCTGGAAGACCAGACCACCTCTCTGGAGTGGCCGGCCATCGAGCGGGTGCTCAAAGCCGAACTGGGGGAGAGCCGGCTTTCTGAACTCGATATTGACCCGGAGCCTATAGGAGCCGCCTCACTTGGCCAGGTTCATCGTGCGGTACGCCGTAGCGACGGGTTGGAGCTTGTGCTCAAAGTGCAATACCCCGGTGTTGCCGATGCCGTCGACAGTGATCTGAACGCTGTGGCTCATCTGCTCAAAGTGGCGCGGCTGGTCAGCTTCGGCCCTGAATTCAACGACTGGCTGGAAGAAGTCCGGGAAATGATGCACCGGGAGGTGGATTACCGGCTGGAGGCCCGTACCACCGAAAAGTTCCGCCAGATGCTAAGCCATGATCCACGCTTTGTGGTGCCAAGAGTGCTGGCAGAATTTTCAACGGATCATATTATTGCCTCGACCTATGAGCACGGCCATTCGGTCAGTTCAGTGGCGGTTCGTGAATTGCCACTGGAGCGACGCAGTGCCCTGGGCCAGGCAGCCCTGGAATTATTTTTCCGGGAACTATTTGAATGGGGTGAGATCCAGACCGACCCGAATTTCGGCAACTACCGGATACGTATTGCGGGCGAACAGGGTGGTGATTCGGAAACTGACCGGATTGTCCTGCTGGATTTTGGCGCCGTGCAGAGTTACTCGTCTGACTTTCTGAAGCCGGTCATCCAGATGATCAGGGCTTCCTATGAGGAAGATCTGGAGCAGGTTGTTGAGGGCGGAATCAAGCTCAGATTCATGAGCCGGGACTGGCCGGCGGAGGTGCTGGACAAGTTTGGCAAGGTCTGTATGTCAGTACTGGAACCCCTGGCGAAGGATCGCAGTCAGTGGCCGGATTATGCCGTCAACAGCCATGGCCAGTACCGCTGGAAACAGAGCGATTTGCCCTCGAGAGTGGCCAAGCAGGCCGCAAGGTCTGCCATCAGCCGCTATTTTCGTGTACCCCCCAAGGAATTCGTGTTCCTCAATCGAAAACTAATCGGGGTTTACACGTTCATTGCGGTGTTGCACTCCGAGTTCAACGGCGAGGACTTGTTGAGAAAATACCTCTATGGGAGCGGTGCTGCCTAGCCAGACGCGGTCAGCACCACCCAGATGACGAAGGCATAGCGCAGTCCCTTACCAATCCCCACCAGAACAATAAAATTCAGCCAGGGGACTCGCATAATGCCGCCCACCAGAGTCAGTGCATCGCCGCCAATGGGCAACCAGCCCAGCAGGAGCGACCACTGACCATATCGATTGAACCGGTTTCGTGCCTTGTGAAGTTGAAGTTCACTGACGGGAAACCAGCGTTTGTGCTTAAAGCGATCCACTTGCCGGCCGATAAGCCCATTAACCACTGACCCCAGAGTATTTCCCATGGTTGCCCAGAACCACAACCAGAACAGGGGATAATTCTGGCTGACCAGGGTGCCGAGCAGTATTTCCGAATACGCGGGCAGCAGCGTTGCCGCGGCAAAAGATGTCAGGAACAGGGTCAGGTAGGCCAAAAACGCCTCCATGCTCTAGGATGTTGGTTAAGCCTCACAGAAAAAGGTTTCGATGTACATGAAACAACTCTCTCTGCGCGTAAAACTCTACGCCCTGGTGATTGCACTGCTGCTAACCATGGGTGTGAGTATTGTTATCACCGCCCAGCTCTCCCTCGGTTCCATGGAGGAACGGCTGACCCGGGAAACCCGGGGCACGGTGCAACGTATTGTAATGGATCAGCTTAGCGCGACCGCAGGGAAATACGGTGAGCTGGTGACCGGAGTATTCGAAACCGCCTACCAGACGCCTGAAGTGGTTCGCAGCCTGATTACCCGCAATATAGAAGCGGACAGTTCCGGAAGGATAAGCCGGCGCGACCTTCAGGAAAACATTGGGGCTGTGCTCGAGGAACAGAAGCATCTGAGTTCGATTTACGCCCAGTTTGAGCCGGATGGTTACGACGGCCAGGACATTTACTTTACCGGCGGCGTGGAAGAACACAGCAGTGATGAGGGTACCCTTGAGATCTACTACTATCGGGACCCGGCCGGCAATGTGTTGTTCAGCAGAACCGAAGACCCTGCCACCAAATACCTGGACAACCGCAATGAGTTCGGGATCCGTGAAGCCGAATGGTACCTGTGTTCCCGCGATTCTCTGAAGCCCTGCCTGATGGAGCCCTATGAGTATGAGATTGAAGAGGGCTACTCCGAGCTGATGACCAGCCTGGTGGTGCCGGTGATCAGTGACGGCGAGTTTGCCGGGGTGGTCGGTTCCGACATCAACCTGTCGACACTGCAGTCGACCATTGCCCGCGTCAGCGAGGAACTCTTTGGCGGCCAGTCACGGGTCACATTGCTGAGCGAGAAAGGCCTGATTGCTGCTTCGAGTCATTATCAGGAGCATCTGGGCCGGCCACTGCGGGAAGCACTGCCGGATCTGGCTGGCGAATTTACGGCGTTGCACCGCAACGGAGGCAGCTTCGACAACGGTGAGATTCTCGCCGTGTCGTATCCCGTCAAGGTCGCGTTACCGGGCGCTGAATGGTCGCTGTTGATTGAATTGCCGCGCGATATCGCCCTGGCCAGTGTGAATGAAATAACGGCGTTGCTGTCAGACGAAGTAACCAGCACGGCCACCCGCCAAACCGTGGTGGGCATTGTGGTGGTCGTGCTTGCGATTGCCGTATTGGTGTTGCTGGTGCGTTCGGTTACCCGGCCGCTGGACGAAATCCGGAAGCGCATGCGCAATCTGGCCAGTGCCGAGGGCGATCTTACCCGTGAACTGGATATTGACACTCATGCCGAGCTGATTGACCTTGCTGGCGGCTTTAATGCCTTCCTGGCCCGCCTGAGGGAAATGATCAACGACCTCAAAGATGTGAATGCCCAGGTGCGGGGGCAGGCTTCGGATGTGGGCTCCATTGCACGGGATACCGATGAACAGACAGCCCGCCAGCATCAGGATATCGACAGTGTGGTGACCGCCATGAATGAAATGTCGGCGGCGGCGGGGGAAGTGGCCGGCTTTGCTGGCGAGGCAGCGGATAATGCCCGGGCGGCGCGGGATGGCATTAAATTTACCCAGGATACTCTGGGTACGGCGTTGCGGGGCGTGGATGCACTGGCCGGCGATATGGATCAGGCCAGCTCGGCTATTGGTCACGTGGCCCAGCGCAGTGAGGAAATTAACCGGATTCTGGAAGTAATCCGTGGCATTGCCGAGCAGACCAATCTGCTGGCACTGAATGCCGCTATCGAGGCTGCACGGGCCGGAGAGCAGGGGCGTGGCTTTGCGGTGGTAGCCGATGAAGTGCGCACGCTGGCGTCCCGAACCCGCGAATCCACGGACGAGATCAGTGGCATGATTGAGCGCCTGAAAGGCGACGTGGACGGTGCGGTAACGGTCATTGGAACCGGGGTGGAGCGAGCCACCAGCGCGGTAGAGGGAACCCGGGAAGCCAGTCACTCGCTGGCCACAGTGGTTGAGCGTATCGCCACGATTGTTGAACATGTCACCCAGGTGGCCACCGCCGCTGAGGAGCAGAGTTCGGTGAGCGAGGAAATTAACCGGAACCTGACCCACATCGGCGACGCAGCCAACGATCTGAGGGAGTTGGCGCAGCGGGTCCGTCAGAGTGGCGAAGCGCTCGATGGCCAGGTTCAGGTGCTGGATCGCGAACTGGGCCGCCTGAATACTTGAGGCTGGCCCTTCCTCGGGCGATATCGGTATCGTCAGCTACTATCACGATCATGGCGAGGATCAATTTTCAATTGGTGCTCGCCATGCCATTATTGCGACATTATAAATGCGCTGAGTGCCAACCACTCGCAACCCTTTGAGTCAGGAGGTATGTATGGAGCAGGTCACGATTTATGGCCGTTCAAGTTGTGGTTTTTGCGTTCGGGCAAGGGACCTGTGTGAATCCAGAAACATCCCCTACGTGTGGGTGGACATGATCGAAAAAGGCATGAGCAAACAGGACATTGCCGACCGTATCGGCCATCCGGTCTACACGGTGCCCCAGATTCTGGTGGGTTCCGAGTATGTGGGTGGTTTCGACGATTTCTCGGCGTATGTGCGCCGCCATGAGGCGCAAACGGCCAGTTAGGTCGCAGCCGTTTGTAGCGTAAAAAAAGCCCGGCAATTTTGGCCGGGCTTTTTTGTAGGGCTGCAGGGCAGGATCAGAGTTCGAACTCGGTCCTCAGTTTCTTCTCCACCAGCTGGTTCTTCAGCTTGGCAACCCTGGGCAGACCGTCGTCAAACGGCGGGAAGCTTTCGCCGGCGATCAGCGGCTGCAGGTAATCCCGGCAATCCTGAGTGATGCCAAAGCCGTTGTCTGTGATGTAATGGATCGGCATTTTCTTTTCCTGGTTGGCGACCTCGCTGAGGTTGGCCTCGCCGATTGACCAGCGATAAGGCTTGGCCTGATCCCGCACGATGGTGGGCATCAGAGCCTGTTTGCCTGCCAGGGCCATTTCCACCGCAGCCTTGCCAACCGCGTAAGCCTGCTCCACATCAGTGGCCGAGGCAATGTGCCTGGCTGCACGCTGCAGATAGTCTGCCACTGCCCAGTGGTATTTGTGGCCCAGGGCCTGTTTCACCATATTGGCCAGGGCCGGTGCAACACCACCAAGCTGGGTGTGGCCGAAGGCATCCTTGGCGCCGGCATCGGCAACGAAGCGGCCGTCTTCGTATTGGGCGCCTTCAGACGCCACCACCACGCAGTAACCGTAATCCCTCACGCACTGATCCACTCGTTCCAGGAATTTCTCCCGGTTGAAGGGAATTTCCGGGAACAGGATGACGTGAGGCGGCTCGCCTTCGCTCTGTCCGGCCAGTCCGCCAGCGGCAGCAATCCAGCCGGCGTGGCGACCCATCACTTCCAGAATGAAGACCTTGGTGGAGGTTTCACACATGGATTTGATATCCAGGCTGGCTTCGAGGGTGGATGTGGCAATGTACTTGGCCACGGAACCAAAGCCGGGACAGCAGTCGGTGAAGGGAAGGTCGTTGTCGACCGTTTTGGGCACGCCAATGCAGGTGATCGGGTAACCCATACGATCGGCCAGTTGGGAGACCTTATAGGCGGTATCCTGGGAATCGCCGCCGCCGTTGTAGAAGAAGTAACCGATGTCGTGGGCCCGGAACACTTCAATCAGGCGCTCGTATTCGCGCTGGTTCTCGGAAATGTTCTTGAGCTTGTAGCGGCAGGAACCAAAAGCCCCGCCGGGCGTGTGGATGAGGGCCTGGATGGCGTCGTCAGATTCCAGACTGGTATCAATCAGCTCTTCTTTCAAAGCACCGATGATGCCGTTGCGGCCGGCATAGACCTTGCCGATCTGGTCCGGATGTTTGCGTGCGGTCTGGATAACACCGCAAGCACTGGCATTGATAACGGCGGTGACCCCGCCAGACTGGGCATAAAATGCGTTCTTGATAGCCATCTCGGGCTGAAGCCTCCTGCTGGTTCAACGATGGCGCAGATGATACGCCAAACACCGCGGTTTTTCATGAGCATATGCCGGCTCTTGACCGCGCAGAAAGTATGGTAGAGGCTTGGCAGGTTTCAAACCGGAGGCACAACCTTAATGCATATACATATTCTGGGCATTTGCGGCACGTTCATGGGCAGTCTGGCGGTGATCGCCCGGGAGCTGGGGCATAAGGTGACCGGTTCGGACCAGGGCGTTTACCCTCCCATGAGTACTCAGCTGGAGGCCCAGGGCATTGCGTTGACAGAAGGTTACCGGCCCGAGAACCTGGAGCCGAAACCGGATCTGGTGCTGATCGGAAATGCCATGTCCCGGGGTAACCCGGAAGTGGAAGCAGTGCTCAACCGGCGCATTGATTATATGTCTGGCCCTGAATGGCTTGCCCGGGAGGTCCTGCGCCACCGTTGGGTGATGGCCGTAGCCGGTACCCATGGCAAAACCACCACAACGGCCATGTTGCTGTGGATTCTCGACCAGGCCGGCTTTGATGCCGGTTACCTGATAGGCGGTGTGCCCCAGGACTTTCCGGTGTCTGCCCGGCTGGGCAGCAGTGATTTCTTTGTGATCGAGGCGGATGAGTACGACAGCGCGTTCTTTGACAAGCGCTCCAAGTTCATCCACTACCGCCCGAATACCCTGATTCTGAATAACCTGGAATTCGACCACGCCGACATTTTCGAAAACGTGGAAGCCATCGAGCGTCAGTTCCACCACCTTGTGCGTACCGTACCGTCTCAGGGCCTGATCATTCGACCCGCTCTGGACAGCCACCTGGATAATGCCCTGGAGATGGGGTGCTGGAGCCCGGTGCAGGATACGGCTATCGGCAGCGAGATCAGCCGCACGGCGGACTGGCGGGCTGAGCTTCTGGTTGAGGATGGCAGCCGCTTCATGGTTATCCACCATGAGCAGCCGGTTGCGACGCTGAAATGGGGGCTGACCGGCTTGCACAATGTGCGTAATGCCCTGTCGGCGATTGCCGCTGCCCGTCATGTGGGCGTTACGCCTGACCATGCGGTGGCGGCGTTGTGCCGGTTCTCTGGAGTGAAGCGCAGAATGGAGCTGGTGGGCGAAATCGGCGGTGTGCGCGTATACGACGACTTTGCCCATCATCCAACCGCGATTGCGTCTACCCTGGAGGGATTGCGCAATCGGGTGGGGGATGAGCCAATCCTGGCCATTATCGAACCCCGCTCCAATACCATGAAGCAGGGTGTGCACAAGCAGACGCTGATCCCGAGTGCCGCACTGGCGGATCGGGTGCTTTGGGGTAATCTCAGTGATATGGACTGGTTGCCGGAACTGGTGGGGAACTGGCAGGCGGAACATGGTGAGCTGGATCATCACAGGGTGGAGGCGTCGGTGGAGGAGCTGATTGAGAAGGCCCTGGAGGGACTGCCAGAGACCTGTCATATCGTAATCATGAGTAATGGCGGTTTTGGCGGCATTCATCGGAAACTGGTGGCGGAACTGGAGAAGCGTCGTGGCTGAACAATCACCGGTTGTTAATCTGGCGTTTACCGGCGCGTCGGGAGCCCAGTACGGGCTTCGTCTGTTGCAGTGCCTGGTAGCCAACGGTTGCCGTGTGAACGTGATGATCAGTAAGGCGGCCCAAGTGGTGATCGCGACTGAAACCGATTTTCGGCTGCCGGGTTCTACGCCTGCCATGGCAGAGGCCTTGTCGGACTTCGCCGGTGCGCAGCCCGGTCAGGTGCAGGTCTTTGGCCGGGAGGAGTGGTTTTCTCCACCGGCTTCCGGTTCCGGCGAGAAGGCGCCGCTGGTGATATGCCCCTGCAGCACTGGTACGCTCTCGGCCCTGGCGACCGGGGCCAGCAATAACCTGATCGAGCGCGCCGGCGATGTGGCCCTGAAGGAGCGCCGCAAGCTGATTCTGGTGTTACGGGAGACGCCCTATTCTGAGGTGCACCTGGAAAACATGCTCAGGCTTACCCGCATGGGTGCGGTGATGATGCCGGCGAGCCCTGGGTTCTATCACAACCCGCAGTCGGTGGATGATCTGGTCGATTTCATGGTTGCCCGGATTCTCGACCACCTGGATTTTCCGCAGACTCTGGTACCCCGCTGGGGCGAGAAGAAAGCCGACTGACCCGTTCCGGGGCGATGGTTTTGGCCAAAGCGATTGATGGTTTTCACCATTGAGCGAAACCCCGCCCCGCCACAGACTTGCTGAACACAACGATAAACCAACCCGTTCACCGAGGTTCAGCAATGATTCCACGTACTCTGTTCGATGCCGATCTTGAAGGCTTCCGGGACTCCGTTCGCAAATTCCTGGAACAGGAAGCCGCTCCGTATCACGACCAATGGGAAAAGGATGGCCAGGTCAGCCGGGAGCTCTGGAAAAAAGCGGGCGAGCTGGGGTTCCTATGCCCCATGCTGCCGGAAGAGTACGGCGGTGTGGGGGCCGATTTCCGTTACTCGGCGGTGATCATGGAAGAAATCTCCCGGGCCGGATTGTCCGGCATTGGCTGGGGGCTGCACTCCGATATCGTGGCGCCCTATATCCTGAACTACGGCTCGGAAGAGCAGAAGCAGAAGTATCTTCCCAAAATGGCATCAGGTGAAATGATCACGGCCATCGCCATGACCGAGCCTGGGGCAGGTTCCGATCTTCAGGGCGTGAAAACCACGGCCATCCGCCAGGGTGACCATTACATTCTGAATGGCTCAAAAACCTTTATCACCAACGGTCAGCTAGCGGATCTGGTGATTGTTGTTGCCAAGACTGACCCCAAAGAAGGTGCCAAGGGCACCAGCTTGTTGCTGGTCGAAACCGCCTGGGAGGGCTTTGAAAAGGGCCAGAATCTGAACAAGGTGGGCATGAAGGCCCAGGATACCTCTGAGTTGTTCTTCCAGGACGTAAAAGTTCCGGCAGATAATCTGTTGGGCAGCATGGAAGGACAGGGCTTCTTCCAGTTGATGCAGGAGTTGCCGGCAGAGCGGCTTCAGGTGGCTCTGACCGCCGTCGCTGCCGCCGAGGCCGCCTGGCAGTGGACCCTGGATTACGTGAAAGAACGCAAAGCCTTCGGTAAACCGGTCATCGCGTTCCAGAACACTCGTTTCAAGCTGGCCGAGCTGAAAGCCGAAATCACGGCAGCCCGTGTCTTTACAGACCGCTGCCTGGAGCTGCACCTCGACAAGAAGCTGGATATCCCGACGGCGGCCATGCTCAAGCAGCACACCACCGACCTTCAATGCAAGGTGATGGACGAATGCGTTCAGCTGCACGGTGGCTATGGCTACATGTGGGAGTACCCGATTGCACGGGCGTGGGCCGATTCTCGCGTGCAGCGGATCTACGCCGGTACCAACGAAATCATGAAAGAAATCGTGGCGCGGTCGTTCTGACGAATTGCCCCGATTTGCAGGCCCCGGCACATTCCGGGGCCTGCTCGTTACCAAACTTTACAATTTGCCAAGCCTGTCAAGGTCTCCCGGCGGCACATCTCCTAAAGTAGCGGCACAACCTCTAACAAGGATAAATGGTTGCCGCGATGAAACGTCTGATCAGTGTTACCGTTCCTCTGCTGTCACTTGTGATCGCCGGCTGTGGCGATGAATCCGATGACCTGCCGGTTGATGGCCGGGAGTTCGATGGTGTTACCTACAGTGAGCGAGCGCCCTACCAGGGGCGGGTAATCGATGGTTACCTCAACAATGCCCGGGTCTGGCTGGATCTTGACGACAATGGTCAGTACACCGCAGGGCCGGTGGAGATTGAGCTGGACAGCGGTAATACCCACATACTCGAAGACGGCGAGCCAACCGTGATGAGCGGTCCCGGCGGGCGGTTTTCCATGGACGTTTCCGCACTGGATGTTCCGCCATCGATCGGCGCAAACCTGGACCCCAGGGATTATCCGCTTTATGCCCTCGCGATTCCCGGCCAGACCCTGGAGGAGCGTAGCTACGGCGATGAGGCGGTCAGCCGGGCGTTTTTGATGTCAGCCAGCCCCGGCGTAACCAATATTACCCCCCTGACTACGCTGGCCCGTTTCCGGAGCCTGGCCGGCCAGTGGAATGCTGAAAATCCGATTCCGGATAACCGGTTCGCTGATCTGGACGGTATCAACCTGTGGAAGGACTATATTCTTGCCAATGATGACCGGGCTCACGCCTATGCCCGGGCGTTGGCGCGGTTCATGGCCAGCCAGATTCCTGATGGCTACAACGATTACCTGGCAGGGAATGGCAGTGACGGCAGCGAAGCCAGCCTGTTACCGCCTGACGGGGTGTACCTGCTTGGTTATTCGGTGGTGCAGAACGTTGATGAGGTTATTGCCATTGTCGATGCTGCTGCGTCCGGTGGCAACTACGGCAATGTGGATACCGATACGCTGGTACTGCCGGATGTTGATGTGGAAGTAAGCAATCCCAGGCTTCTGGTGAGTCAGCGGATTTCGGCACGGCCAACCCGATCAGACGTACTGCCTACCAGTACCTCTGATCTCGGTGCCTCGGCTGAGCTGTCTTTTGAATACAGTGAAGGTGGCAGGCTGCTGGCCGTATCCAGTCGGGGCTGCATGGGGATTTCATTGCCAGAGATGGCCCGCCTGTTTCAGGCCGATGGCTATATGACCAATCTGAAGACTCAGTGGCTGCCATCTTCCTCCCTTTCGCCCCAAAGTGCCGTCTGGTACGACGAGGAGGGCGTGCACGAGCGTCTGGAGTTTGCGTGGGAGAATGGCACGGCCAGTCTCGATACCGTCACTACGTGTCACGAGCAGACGCTCGGGGTAACGCCAAGGGGAACCGAACTGGATGGTATCAGTGACATCAGCTGGGTTTGGGATGAGCAGACCGGGACTCTGCTGGAATCCGTGCCCGGCAGAGCTGATGATCGCGTGCTGACATTAGAGGAGGCCAATTCGCCAGCGGACATTCTGGATGGCGAGCAGTCGCCACGGGATCTGGTCAGTGGGTATCGGCTGACCGCGGGCGGTGGCCTGGAAGCAGCCGTTGAGTTTGCAGGTGGTGGAGCCTCCTGCGCGCCCCAGGGTGTTGCGCCTAACGATACCGAGCGCAACGGCCAGTATGCGACCCGGCTGTTTCCCTTCTCATTTACCAGTGACGTTGCCGCTTCCGATCTTTTCGGGGCTGGTGCCTATGAATACGATATTGATGAGCGTAATGGCGTCTCTTTTGCCCGCTTGCTCCGGTTCCCGTTCCTGGATCGGGCGACCGCAAATAGGCCAGAAGTGGATTCTGCGAACGGGGCGTTCCAGTGGCAGCTGTTTTACGACGCACTGAACAGCGAAGAGCTGGATATGCAGCGTCCAAACCTGCTCAAGACGGCGTATCTGGTCGATTTCGTCGCCACATCCGATTGCGGTGACGGTCCTCTCGACCGGCCGGGCCGGGCGTATTCCACAGTGGAGTACGAGTACCAGAGCCTCTCGGACTATCTGTTGGACAGGCTGTCGGAGTAAGGCGGTTTGCGGAAAGGGCGATGGATGTTCTGTCTGTCGTCCTTCCAGACAGCACAAAATGCTCGGCGTAAATACGGCGAGTTCGACGTCAGATGCTGCTGATTTTTCGGGATTTTTAATTTCTTAGGCCATTTTCTGGGGAAGAAAATGGTGCCGAGGAGAGGACTTGAACCTCCACGGGGTTGCCCCCACTAGCACCTGAAGCTAGCGTGTCTACCAATTTCACCACCTCGGCAGGTGATTTGCAGATTCGCGTATAGTTTATTGAAAACCTAGCGTTTCTGCCAGTGGTGAGGAGTTGCCCCTCAACCGATGGCGCGTACTTTAATGATTCGTTCAGGTGCTGTCAAACATTTTTTTCAAAAAAGTTTCGGCGGCAGAGTCTGACGATTTCAGGGTATTTGTGCCTATATTGGCGCCCTTGTTAGGCAGCATTCCCATCCCAACGTTATACTGCATCAAACATGAATGATGCCGCACGGTTTGCGGTGAGACAGAAAGGATCCGAATGGTTTCCAGGAAGAACAAACAAAGTGACCCTCATGCCCAGCGTGAGGCCCAGAAATATGACAACCCCATCCAGAGTCGGGAGTACATTCTCCAACATCTGAAAGAGCGGGGCGCGCCGGCCACGCACGAGACCCTGTGTCAGGAGCTCGGGCAGACGTCTGCGGAAGGAATTGAAGCGTTGCGCCGTCGTCTGATTGCGATGTGCCGTGATGGACAGTTGATCTGTAACCGCCGTGATGCGTTCCTGCCGATCGAGGAAGCGGATCTGGTCACCGGGCGTGTGGTTGGACATCGTGATGGTTTCGGGTTTCTGATCCCCGATGACGGTGGCTCCGACCTGTTTCTGACTGCCCGGCAGATGCGCCAGGTATTCCACGGTGACCGGGTAGCCGCCCGGGTGGATCAGGTGGATGATCGCGGGCGCCGGGAAGGCAAGATTGTAGAAGTGCTGGAGCATCGCACCTCCCAGATCGTCGGTCGCTTTTTTAAAGAAAGCGGCATCGCCTTCGTAGTGCCAGAGAACGCCAGAATCAATCACGAGATACTGGTTCCGGATGAGCAGGCTGGTAAGGCGGTTCACGGCCAGTATGTTGTGGTGGAAATCATTCGTCAGCCGACGATTCGAACCCAGCCCACCGGCCAGGTTATCGAGATTCTGGGCGAGCACATGGCGCCGGGAATGGAAATCGATGTGGCCATTCGTTCCTACGAAATCCCGCATAGCTGGCCGCCCGCGGTCGGTGAGCAGGCCGCCTCGATTCCCGCGGAAGTGGCAGAGAAAGACAAGGCAAACCGGGTGGATATCCGCAACATGCGCCTGGTGACCATCGACGACGAGAGCGCTCGTGACTTCGATGATGCCATTTACTGCGAGCCTCGTCCCCGTGGTGGCTATCGGTTGGTGGTGGCCATCGCTGATGTCTCCCATTATGTCCGCCCGGGGTCGCCACTGGATGAAGAGGCCATTCAGCGCGGTAACTCGGTGTATTTTCCGGACCACGTGGTGCCCATGCTGCCGGAGAAGCTCTCCAATGGCCTGTGTTCCCTGAACCCGGATGTCGACCGTCTGTGCATGGTGGCCGACATGACCATCAGTGCCGCCGGTAACATCAGCGGCTACACCTTCTATCAGGCCGTAATGCGCAGCCATGCCCGGCTGACCTACAACAAGGTCAGTGCCATGCTGGAGCATCCGGATACGGAGCAGGGCTACAAACTCAGCGCCCACTATGCGGATCTGCTGCCACATCTGCACAACCTGTATGACCTCTACAAGTTGTTGCGAAAGGCTCGCACCGAGCGTGGGGCCATTGATTTCGAGACCACGGAAACCAAGATTGTTTTCGATGCCCAGCGCAAGATTGAGGAAATTGTTCCGGTGCACCGGAACGATGCCCACAAGATTGTCGAAGAGTGCATGCTGTGCGCCAATGTGGCGACGGCCCGCTTCCTCAAGAAGCACAAGATTCCGGCGCTTTACCGGGTGCACGACGGGCCTTCGGAAGAGCGTCTGAGCAATCTGCGCCTGTTCCTGGGTGAGCTGGGATTGCAGCTGGGCGGCGGCGACAAGCCGTCATCGGCAGATTACCAGGCCTTGCTGGGTCAGGTGGCCGACCGCCCGGATGCCAATGTCATCCAGATGGTGATGCTGCGCTCTCTGAGCCAGGCGGTGTACAGTCCTGAGGAAGCCGGGCATTTTGGTCTTGGCTTCGCCAGTTATACCCACTTCACGTCGCCAATTCGACGTTACCCGGACCTGATTGTGCATCGGGCCATCAAGTCCCGGATCCATAATCCCGAGGCAACCAAAGATCTGGTGTCCCCGAAGGTGCACGATCCCGAATTGGCTGAGTATCCCTACGATTATGCCCGTATGGAGCAGTTGGGTGAGCATTGCTCCATGACCGAACGCCGGGCCGACGATGCCACACGGGATGTCATGGCCTGGCTCAAGTGCGAGTTCCTGCGCGATCACGTGGGCGAGGAGTACGATGGCATTATCGGCGCGGTGGTGCCGTTTGGCTTCTTTGTTGAGTTGTCCGATATCTACATCGAAGGTCTGGTACACGTCTCCACGCTCAGTGGTGACTACTTCCATCACGATGCCGTCAAGCATCGTCTGATTGGTGAGCGCACGGCGGTCAGCTTCCGTCTGGGTGACGAAGTGCGTGTCCGCGTGGTGCGTGTCGATCTGGAAGACCGAAAAATCGATCTTGAGCTGGTAAGCACCCCCAGGCGCCGGAAGGCAGACCGCGATGCGCTGGAAGTGTCCAAGCGCGAGCCGCGGGGCAAGGGCAAGGGTGGTCGCTCCGGTAAAGGGCAAAAATCCGGTAAGCCGGCCAGCGCCAAGGAAAAGCTGGCCGCAGAGGCTGCCCGGGAGGCCCGGTCCAAATCGGCCAAAGGTAAACCGTCAGGCTCGGGCCGTAAGCGCAAGAGTCGCAAATAACATGTTACGCAGGAATTGATTGTCAGTGTCTCAGGAATATGTATTCGGCTGGCATGCCGTAGATGCCGTGCTGAAAAGAGAGCCGGAGCGGTTGCAAAGGGTCTGGATTCAGACCGGTCGTCAGGACAAGCGGGTGAAGTCGGTTACCGATGCCCTTGACGGTCTGGGGGTGCCCTGGAAAGTGGTGCACCGGAAAGAGTTGGATGAGCAGGTGTCCGGCGTCCACCAGGGTGTTGTTGCTGCCGTTGCGGAAAGCCGGGAGTGGACCGAGGATGATCTTCTTGCCCAGTTGGCCGCCAGCGACAAGCCGCCATTCCTTCTGGTGCTGGATGGCGTGACGGATCCCCATAATCTGGGTGCGTGCATGCGCACCGCCGATGCGGCGGGAGTGCAGGCCGTGATTGTGCCCAAGGATAAATCTGCCTCGTTGACGCCGGTTGCCCGAAAGGTCGCCTGTGGGGCGGCAGAAACGGTACCGTTTGTCCGGGTGACCAATCTCGCCCGTTTCCTTCGGGAGTTGAAGGACCAGGGCGTGTGGTTGATTGGTACGGCAGGTGAGGCGGATGCCACCTTGTATCAGGCTGATTTCAAGGGGCCGGTTGCTCTGGTCATGGGTGCCGAAGGTAAAGGCATGCGCCGTCTGACCCGTGAACATTGTGACCAGTTGATCAACATTCCGATGCTCGGCCACGTCGACAGTCTGAATGTGTCGGTGGCGACCGGTGTCTGTCTGTATGAGGCGTTGCGCCAGCGCCTCGGTTAAACCTTGCACAAACAGGCCTGCGGGCCTAGAATACGTCACCCCTTTTTCAAGGGGTGGCTTTTTATTGTCTGTTGTATGGCAATGGTTAGCTTCGCTTTTGATCAAGCCTTTCTTGTAAAGCCTTATTGATAAAGCAAAAAAGAAACCGGCAGCACTTGCTGTCACCTCCTTGCTTTCACGCTCCGGCCACAACCACTGGTATGGCCACCGGGAGAAGGAAGCTGTTTAAACCGTAGGGAGAACTCATGCGTCACTACGAAATCGTTTTCATGGTACATCCGGATCAGAGCGAGCAGGTGCCCGCGATGATCGAGCGTTATACCAGCGTCATCACTGAAGATGGCGGCAAGGTACATCGCCTGGAAGATTGGGGCCGTCGTCACCTGGCTTACCCGATCAACAAGATCCACAAGGCTCACTACGTGCTGATGAACATCGAGTGTTCACAGGCAGCGATGGACGAGCTGACTCACAACTTCCGGTTCAACGACGCCATCATCCGTGACCTGATTCTGCGTCGCGACGAGGCCGTTACCGACCTGTCTCCGATGAAAGCCGCTGAGTCCCGTGAGGACCGTCGTTCCGGCGGAGACGATCGTCCACGTCGTTCAGCTGACTCTGAAGAGCGTCAGAGCGCATCCCAGGACGAAGAAGAGTAATTAACCGGAGTTAGGAGTTACGTTATGGCTCGTTTTTTCAGACGTCGTAAGTTCTGCCGCTTCACGGCAGAAGGTGTTAAAGAGATCGATTACAAGGATCTGGACACCCTGAAAGGCTACATCACTGAAACCGGCAAAATCGTGCCCAGCCGCATCACCGGCACCAAAGCACGTTATCAGCGTCAGCTGGCTACCGCTATCAAGCGTGCCCGCTACCTGGCACTGCTGCCGTATACGGACGGTCACGACCACTAAGTTTTAACGGACAGGACCCGGGACCATGCGTGCACTGGCACAGTATGTAATGCGCGGTCCCCTGCAGGCTGGCGGGGTTGCAGCGGTTACCACCGCAGTACCCTTACTGTTCTGGATTGGCGCAGCGGTAACTGGCCTGGTCGTTCTTCGACTGGGCATTCGCCAGGGGCTCAATATTGGCCTCTGGGCTTTGATTCCGGCGATCGGGTGGGCCGTTTACGGCCAGGATCCCACGGCGCTGGCGGTGCTGCTGCAGGTGATGCTGATGGCATCCATTATCCGGACGACGCTGTCCTGGGAAAGAGCGCTGTTGTCCGGTGCCTTTCTGGCGATACTGACCGGGCTGATGTTGCCTGTGATGTATCCGGCGCTGCTGAACGATCTGGTTCAGGCTGGTGTCGAGGTTTACGAGCAGTACAACACTGAAATGGCCCGTGCGCTGGGTGGTGAACTGGAACAGGTTATCCGGGACACCATGAACGCCAGCATGGCCGGTACCTACTTTGCCACCGCCATCGGTATGACGATGCTGGCAAGGTCGTGGCAGGCGGGGTTGTATAACCCCGGTGGATTCCGCAAGGAATTCCATGGCCTCAGGTTATCGCCGGCGGTAGCCGTAGTGTGCGCCATCACCATGGTGGTCGGCCCGATTCTTGGGCTGAATGCCATCCTGCTGGCCTGGGCTGCGGGCACCCCGCTGGTTCTGGCCGGGTTGGCTCTGGTGCACGGTGTGTTTGCTCGAAAGCAGTGGAGCGGAAACTGGTTGGCAATGTTTTACGTTGCTCTGGTTCTGCTGGGTCCCAATCTGTTGATGCTGTTAGTGGTTCTGGCTTTTGTGGATAGCTGGCTGGATATCCGGGGGCGTATACCCGCCGGTCCGGCTGAATAAAGCACGAAGAGGTTAACGAGATGGAAGTTATTCTGCTCGAGAAAGTCGCAAACCTTGGCTCCCTGGGTGACAAGGTAAAGGTTAAGGCCGGTTACGGTCGTAATTTCCTGCTGCCGTACGGCAAGGCCGTTCCTGCTACGGAAGCAAACGTAAAGGCGTTTGAAGAGCGTCGCGCTGAGCTGGAAAAAGCTGCTGCTGAGAAGCTGGCTGCTGCCCAGGCCCGTGCCGAAGCTCTGGAAGGCGCTTCCTTCACCATCACCTCCAAGGCTGGTGAAGAAGGTAAGCTGTTCGGTTCTATCGGTGTTCGTGACATTGCCGACGCAGTGTCTACCGGTGGTACTGAAGTCGAGAAGAGCGAAGTTCGTCTGCCGGAAGGCCCGATCCGGGTGACTGGCGAGTACGACATCGAGCTGCAGCTGCACACAGACGTTGAAGTGACCATCAAGCTGGCGGTTGTTGCCGAGTAATCGGTAGCCCAGTGACAGGTCGATTCAACCAGCACTGAAGCCACAGGTTTCCGTGCTGAAAAACGGGCCCGAGCCGGAGACGGTTTCGGGCCCGTTGCTTTCTGGTATTCTTGTAACCTCGTTTGTTCATTTCCCTGATGTCGGTGTCTATGGCCAATCCCACTCTGAAACCTGCTTCTATTGATCCGGAAACCAGTCGCATCAAGGTCCCGCCGCATTCGGTCGAGGCTGAACAGGCGGTGCTCGGCGGCCTGATGCTGGACAACCGTCGGTTTGACGAGATTGCCGAGATTATTTCAGCGGCTGATTTTTACCGGCAGGACCATCGCTTGATTTTCGGCGCCGTGGAGCGCCTGGCCAGCGAGAGCGAGCCGCTGGATGTGGTTACCCTGGCCGAGTTTCTGGAACGGGCCGGCGATATCGAGGATGCCGGTGGCCTGTCTTATCTGGCGGAACTGGCCGAGAAAACACCCGGCGCCGCCAACATTCGGGCCTATGCTGACATTGTTCGCGAACGCTCCATTCTGCGGCAGTTGGTAGAGGTGTCCGGCAAGATCTCCGATTCCGCCTTCAACCCGCAGGGGCGGAAAAGTAACGATATCCTGGACGAAGCCGAGCGCAGTGTGTTCCAGATTGCCGAGGCGCGTACCAAAGAGGGCTCTGGCCCCAAGGCCATTAACCCCATTCTGGCCACCACACTCAGCCGCATTGAAGAGCTGTTTGAGTCTGGCGAGCAGACGACCGGTTTGACCACCGGATTCCGGGATCTGGACGACCAGACCTCCGGTATGCAGCCGGCTGACCTGATCATTGTGGCGGGGCGCCCCTCCATGGGTAAGACCACCTTTGCCATGAACATCGTTGAGAACGCGCTGATCAGCACCGGCACCCCGATACTGGTGTTCAGTATGGAGATGCCCGCAGATGCACTGGCCATGCGTATGTTGTCGTCACTCGGTCGCATTGATCAGACCAAAGTGCGGGGCGGCAAGCTGGAGGAGGATGACTGGCCCCGGCTTACTTCCGCCGTCAGTCTGTTGAAGGACAAGCCGCTTTACATCGATGACACTCCGGGCCTGAGTCCGACCGAAATGCGCTCCAGGGCCCGTCGGGTGGCCCGGGAGAACGGCGGCAAGATTGGCCTGATCATGGTCGACTATCTGCAGTTGATGCGGGTGCCGGGTAACACCGAAGGCCGTACTGCCGAGATTTCCGAAATCTCACGCTCACTCAAGGGTATTGCCAAAGAGCTGGGCTGCCCGGTTGTGGCGCTGTCCCAGTTGAACCGGAGTCTGGAGCAGCGACCCAACAAACGCCCGGTCAACTCGGACCTGCGGGAATCCGGTGCGATCGAGCAGGATGCCGATGTGATCATGTTCGTATACCGGGATGAGGTCTACAACGAGGATACGCCGGATAAGGGCATTGCCGAGATCATTATTGGTAAGCAGCGGAATGGCCCGATCGGTACCATCCGTCTCGCGTTCATCGGTAAATACACCAAATTCGAAGACCTGGCGCACGGCGATTACAGCGATTACGGTGGGGATTATTAATGCCACGCCCCACCGTTGCCCGCATTGATCTTGACGCCCTGAAACACAATTTCCGCCGGGCCCGGGAACTGGCCGGAACCGCCTATGCCATGGCGGTGGTCAAAGCCGATGGCTATGGCCATGGCATTCGCTCGGTTGCTGATGCTCTGGCCCCGGAGACCAGCCGGTTTGCGGTGGCCTGTATCGAGGAAGCCATAGCCATTCGCGGTGCCGGCCATCGGCACAGCGTGGTGCTGCTGCAGGGCACCCATCAAAAGGATGATCTGGCCGAATGTGAGCGGTCGGGTTTTGAACCGGTGCTCCACTGTCAGCAACAGTTATCGTGGCTCGGTGCGGGGCGTTCTCCCAGATTCTGGATCAAGGTCAATACTGGCATGAACCGTCTGGGCTTCCGGCCCGAAGAGCTGCCGGAGGTGATGGCCGGGCTTGAGGAAGCGGGCCTGAAGCATCTTGCGATTGGTTTTGTCACTCATTTTGCCTGTGCCGATGATTCGGACAGCGAAATGACCGGGCTCCAGACCCGGATTTTTGAGCGGGCAGTAGCCCCCTGGCCGGATTTGATGCGTAGCGTTGGCAATTCTGCGGCTCACTTTCGCCCGAATCAGCCGCTGTACGAGTGGAGCCGCCCGGGGATCATGCTCTACGGGGCGTCACCCATGGAGGGCAAAACCGGTGCGGAGCTGGGGCTTTGCCCTGCGATGACCTTGCAGGCGCCTCTGATTACCACACGCGTGGTCCGTGCCGGGGAGTCGGTAGGGTATGGCGCTTCCTGGACGGCCAGTCAGGATACCCGGATGGGCATGGTGGCCATTGGTTATGCCGATGGCTACCCGCGTCACGCGGGTACCGGAACGCCAGCCGCTGTGCGCGGCCAGCGAATCCGTTTGTTGGGGCGGGTCTCCATGGACATGTTGGCGGTAGACCTGAGTGCTGTCCCTGAAGCCCGCGAGGGCGACCTGGTGGAGCTCTGGGGCAAAACCGTGAGTGTCGACGAGGTGGCCGGTTACGCCGGTACCATTGGCTATGAGTTGCTCACCGGCGTTACGTCGCGGGTGCCTCGGGTTCATGAATGATTTCTTCGATGAAATCGAGAATCGCCGCCAGGCTGCGGTCGTCCAGTTTCTTGAGGACTTTGTGAATCACCATTTTGCTGCCCTTGAGCATGCTACTGATGCCCATTTTGGCCATTCCCATCATCATGCTGCCGGCATTCAGGCGGCGTAGTGGCTCAAGGAAAAAGAAATCCAGCCCGGATTCGGTCAGTTCAACGATGAGCTCATACAGGCGGTCGATGGCCTGCTTGTCGGCTTTGCCGCGGCCTTTGAGCTCACTGACGGTATAAAGAGCCCGGGTTCTTAGTTCATCGGGGATAGGGGCCACTATATGGCTCTGTTGTTTCAGCATTGGGATTCCCGTTGTTGTATGCTTGTCGATCCGGGAGCGTTCACCGGCTCCCCGTAAGGCTGACGTTTCAGGCTGCATGATACTGCAGTAAAGTAGTGTTCCGAGCCATTGGCCCGAGTGTTTCCTGACATCCGTCACATCAGTGATATTCCGGAGGCGTTGTTTCCACGTGCATGTACTTGTTGTTCACGACTATGGCCCGCTTGGCAAGGTGCTGTTGGAGCGCCTGCGGGAAACGCATCTGCGGATCAGTCCTTTGCTGGTCAGTGATCCTGCCAATGTCGACCTGCATGCCCTGGATAACTGGATTCCTGAAGACACCGCGCTGATTATCAATGCGTTGTGGCTCGCGGATCCGGAAAAGGCGGAGAAAAACCGGGAGGCGACTCACGAAGCGGCGTTTTCATTGCCGTTGGCGCTGGCCGAGCATGCCCGTGAGCGTAACATGGCTTTACTGCAGCTTTCTTCATGTTATGTGTTTGATGGCCGTAAACAGGGTGCCTACATCGCGTCGAATCCAGGGCAGCCTGTTAACGAGCTGGGTCGCTGGCAATGGGAATGTGAGCAGGCCCTGAGAACGCAGCTCCCGCGGCATATTATTCTGCGTACCGGCTGGAGCCTGGCCCGGTTTATCGGCAAGGTTCAGCGAAGTACGGCGCAAGGTGGCCTGTCTTTGCCCGGCCGCTGTCAGGGGCAGCCGGTGGCGGTGAAGGATCTGGCGAGGGTGATCGTGGCAGTGGCGCTCCAGATCGATTGTGGTGCTGAAGTCTGGGGTACCTACCAGTATGCCGGGGCAGAAGAGATCAATCTGTATGAACTTGGGTTGGCGATAGCCGGCATGCCCGGCATTCCTGAGGGAATCAAGGTGGTGGACGAGGTGCCCGACTGGGGCCACATCGAACCGGTAAACACCACTATGGTCTGTACCAAGATCCGCAATACCTTCGGCATAAAACAGATGCCGTGGCGCACCTGGTTGTCTGAAGAGGTGGCGATGTTGAAGGAATCGAACAGCGCTGAGCGGGTTCCGGCAAATTCCTGAATCCGCTCAGGGCGTGTGGCTGGTTAGTGCTTACTGGCCCTGACGGGCGAAATCCCGCGTTACCATCTGCAGCGCTTCCACATCCAGCAGTTCCACTTCCCGCCCGCGAGCGCGGATGATGCCCTGATTCTGGAAGCGGGTGAAAACCCGGCTCACGGTTTCAACTGCCAGGCCCAGGAAGTTGGCAATGTCGTTCCTGGCCATGGGCAGGCTGAAATTGGTAGCCGACATACGACGACGGCGGAAGCGGCTGGAAAGCGAGAGCAAAAGCGCCGCAATGCGCTCTTCTGCGGTATTCTTGCTGAGCAGCATCGCCAGCTGATGGCTGTTCTGGATTTCCTGGCTCATCAGGTGATACATGTGGTGCTGCAGTTCCGGCAGCTTGCCCGTGAGTTCCTCAAGCCTGTCGACCGGGAATTCACACACGCTGGTACGTTCCAGCGCTTTGGCAGTGCAGGCATAGTTCTCGCTGCTCATGCTGTCCAGCCCCACCAGTTCACCAGGCATGAAGAAACCGGTTACCTGTTCTTCACCGCCTTCGGTAATAATGGATGTTTTGATGGAGCCGCTCTTGACCGCAAAGCAGGAGCGAACCGGGGTACTCTGATCGAAAATATGCTCGCCGCGGTTATAGATTTTCCCCTGCTGGACAATGTCCTCAAGGCGATCAAGATCGTTCTCTTCAATGGCCAGAGGTAGACACAGGTTGCTCAGGCTGCACTGGTGACAGGAGGCCTTGAGAGGGGATACTTGGTGAAGTCGAATTGCCTGGGCCATAGTTGACGAACCATCCGGGTTGATCCATTCAAAACCGCACCGAAGCGTGTGCGGTGCGTCCTCAGCCCCAACAGGTAAGGCTTTTGCCTGCGTTCGGGGCGGACACCCTGGGCGATCCGGATACCTGGGCATGCGGCGGATTCCCATGGGTGCCAATGCTGAAACATCTGGTTTCAGTCACCTTGATTTAAATCAAGTATAGCAAAAAAGGCTAGTCTTATGCCCAAACTTTAGTCTTTTCGGGTTTGGCTTTTACGCCGACTCCGGCTAGCGTTTCTTCTTCTTGCGCTGCTCGTCTTTTCTTGCTCTCTCTTCCGCCTCGGCCTGTTCCCGGGCTTGTGCTTCGACCAGTTCCTGTTCCACCATATCCGGCGTTTCCAGCGAGATCCGGCCCAGCGTCCCGGCCCGGAGTTCGTTCAGCAGCACTTCGGAAACCTTGTGCAGATCCGGTACCCCGCCGCGGCCCAGGAAACGGCGTTTTACGGCGATGGCATCCATCAGTGCCAGCCCATCTACGGGTGTTTCGTCCAGCCCGTAGCGGTTGACGACGAGCTCCGGGTAGTGGGCAATCAGATAATCCGCCTCGAATAGCGCAACATCCTCGAAATCCAGTACAGCACTGCGGATTGCGCCGGTTATTGCCAGGCGATAGCCGCATTGCACCGGCGAAAGCTTGGGCCAGAGGAAGCCAGGGGTATCGTAGAGCAGAACGTTATCCGGCAGTTTGATGGCCTGTTGTGCCCGGGTAACTGCTGGCTCGTTACCAGTCTTGGCGGCGGGCCGGCCAGCCAGGGTATTGATCAGTGTGGATTTGCCGACGTTCGGGATGCCCAGGATCATCACCCTCAAGGCGCTTTTCTGTCGATCATGCCCGGGCGTCATCTCTTCCGCCAGCTTGAGGATGCCCAGGGCTTCCTGGCGTTGATTGTGTGTGAGCGTGACCGCACGCACGCCCCGTTCCTGCTCCAGCCAGGCCAGCCATTGCTCGGTGATGACCGGGTCGGCCAGGTCTCGCTTGTTAAGCACCTTGATCAGCGGGGTATCGCCACGCAGCGAAGGCACCAGCGGATTCTCACTACTGAAGGGAATCCGGGCGTCCACCACCTCGATGATGAGGTCCATCTGGGGCATGACTTTCTTGATCTCCTTTCGGGCCTTGTGCATATGCCCGGGAAACCAGTTAATGGCCATGGTGTATACTCCGCTGATTGATTGAGGGCGCCATTATGCAGGGGAATGACTAAATTTTCACATTCATCAAATCCCGCCAGTGCCGCGCCCTCAGAGCGAATCAAACTGAGAACCTGTACAAATTGAAGGGATATCGGGGTGAAATGAAGCAGGAGAATGCTTTAGGGTGTCACTTCAAACGATCAAAGCCAATCCGTGGTGGCTCCCGACAGGCCGCCTCAATGATGGAGAACAGTATGAAGCTCGCAAAATTCATCGGTTCCGCACTTGTCGCCCTGACTATCTCAGCGCCGGCGATCGCACAGCAGTCGCCGGGTGGTCAGCCGGATCAGGTTGCCCAGCTCGCGCAGATGGTGGGGCTGTCTGAAGAACAGCAAACCGAGATTCGCGGCATCATCGACGACATGCAGGGCGAGATCGGCGAACTGCGCCAGGATGCCCGCTCGCTGCAGGAAGACCTGCAAGAGCAGATCAAGCCGGATTACGACGAGTCTGCCATTCGTGACAATGCCGCCAAACTCGGTGATGTGACCGGTGAAATTGCAGCGCTTTCTGCCCTGATGCAGGCGAAGGTGGATGCGGTGTTCACCCAGGAGCAGCGTGATGAGCTGGATCGCCGCATGAAACAGATGCAGCAGCAGATGCAACAACAGCGTCAGATGATGCAGCCTCAGGGCCAGCAGTAATTCGCTGAGTCGGTGTATTTGAGAGAAACCCCGCCGGAGCCTGGCCCCGGCGGGGTTTTTTGTTATCGGGCGTTAAACGGTCGAACCAGAATGATCAGCCTGGGCAGCAAGGTGAGCGCACCCAGCAAGGCCATGAACATGGCAAAACCGGTGAACAGGCCAAAATAAATGGTGGGAATGAAGTTCGACAGCACCAGTATGGAGAAACCGGCAATGATGGTCAGCGAGGTGTAGAACATGGCCTGGCCGATACTGCGGTGACAGCGATGCATGGTGGCCAGGTAGTCGCCGTCTTTGGCGAACTCGGTTTTGAAGCGATGGATGTAGTGGATGGTGTCATCTACCGCAATCCCGACGGTGATGGCCGCCACGGTAATGGTCATCATATCCAGTGGAATGCCCAGCCAGCCCATCAGCCCCAGTACTGAGCCTGCGGCAATCAGGTTGGGTGCCATACCCACCAGCGCCAGCTTCACGGAACGGAACAGGATCAGAAACATGACCAGTATAGCGCCAAACACCACGCCGATGGTTTTGATCTGGGAATCGAACAGGCTCTGAAGCATGTTGTTGTACATCACTGTCATGCCTGAGAGCAGTATGCGATCCCGGTCGTAACCGAGTTCGGTGCTCAGGTGGTGGCGAATGTCATCCAGCAGCTCCTGTCGACGCAGGTCTGGCATGGTTTCGAGTATGCGGATACTGAATCGCGCCTTGTCCTGCTCCTCAGAAATATAGGGGGTCAGCAGAATATCCTGTAGATCGTCCGGTACGGCGGCGGGCACAAAGGCCAGCTCCAGGGCGTCCAGGGGCTCACCGCCGTTAACCTGGGCCAGCAGGTCGAGTGTGGTCTGTATGGACAGGACTTTGCCGGTCTCCGGCAGGCTATGCAGGTAATCATGCACCTCACCGAGTTGGCGCATTTTCTGATAGGTGTACCAGGTATCCCGGTATTCCTCGTCACCGCAGTCTTCCACAAACGGGTCGCAGTCACTGGCGAAGGGGTCTGTGTTGGCATTTGCCGGGGCGGGCTGGTCGGTGATGACCACATCCAGCGGCGTGGTGCCCCCCAGGCGGTCGTCTATGGTAACCATGCCCTGATGGATTTCGGTGGAGGACTTGAAGTAGTCGATAAAGCTGTTCTCCACCGTCAGCCGGTTCAGGCCAATCACGCAGAGCACGGCAATGACCCCGGAACTGACCAGAACCGTCCCGCTGAAGCGCTCGGTGAAGCGGGCGAAGGCATCGGTGAAGGGCACCTTGTCTGAGCTCACGCGCTGGTCGATAGGGGGTGGCAGCAGGCTCAACAGGGCCGGGAAGATCAAGAAGGTAATGAGAAAAGCCACGGTCAGCCCCAGGGTCATCATCCAGCCAAAATCGATGACTGGCCGGATGCCGCTGAAGGTGAGAGAGCCGAAGGCAACAATGGTGGTGATCGCCATATAGAAGCACGGTCGGATCATGGTCATCAGGGTGTTGCGCAGGATGTTGTTTGGCGCAGCCTCGGGCTCGTCATGCTGGAATTCCCGGTAGCGCACAATCAGGTGGATGGTGAGCGACAGGGTCATGATCAGTAGCAGCGAGATAAAGTTGGACGAAATCACTGTCACCGGCCATTGGGCCCAGCCCAGAAATCCGACCATCAGCCAGACGGTAAAACCGCAACACAACAGTGGTACCACGACCCAACGCCATTGCCGGAAAATAATCGCCAGGGTGAGCAGCAGGAAAGCCAATACCCCGAAGCCGAAAGTGGAGAGATCGTTTTCAATAAACCGGATCATGTCGGCGACAATCATGGGCACGCCGCCCAGGTGGATGCTGGCGTGGTCGCGGTATTGCTCCAGTATGGCGCGAACCTGATTGATGGTGGCATCACGCTCTTCACCCAGTTGCTCGGTGTAGCGGATAAATTCGTCGCTTGTCTGCTCAAGTTGCGTCCGCTCGGCCTCGCTGGCCTCGCCCCGATTCACCTTTTCCCGGAGTTCGTTACGCTGGTTGAGTAAGTCAAAATAGCGGTCCGGGGTTGGCAGGTTGACCTGGATGGCCGTGGTCTTGCCGTCCTCGCTGATAAGCAGGTTGGGGTACATGGGGTTGTCCAGCAACGCCTGTCGGCCGGTCGCCGGAGCCACATCGTGTTCATCCAGTGTTTTGATCTCGCTGTCGACGGTGTCCAGGGTAAGGTCCGGACTGTGCAGCAGCGGTACATTCAGAATGCTGTTGGTGGAACCGACGGCCTCAAGAGCCTGCAAGTCGTCGCGAAGAGCCCTTAACCGCGACAGGCCTTCGGTGGTGAACAGGGGCTCGTTGGGGGTGTAGGTGACCACCAGGAAATCGTCAGAGGTGGTGAAGGTCTGGTTTACCTGTCGGTACTGCTCCAGCGAACGATCGTTTTCCAGCACCAGGGATTCTGCCGAGGCATCCAGCCGGAACTGATCAAAACGCAGCGCGGTCAGTGCCAGTAGCAGGGCAAACAGGGCCAGAACAATCCAGGGGTGGGGCAGGATAAAACGGTCGTAGAAGGCGCCAAGGCGATTCATGAGTTACAACTCTGCAGTCAAAAACGAGTGCAGAGTGTGCCACAAACCTCAGCGAACTGTGACCTTTGCCGAGGCTTCTTCCAGTGAACGGATCAGTTGCTCCAGACGTTGCGTCATATCCGCGCTTTCCGAGAGCTGGACAACCATGTTCCGGGTAGTCTCCCGGATGTCCTGAACATTGGTCAGAACCTGATCGGTATCGGCGGTCTGTTCGGCAGACATATCCGCGATTTCCTGATTGGTCCGGTCGATACGACCGACCACCTCGTTAATGGCTTCCAGGGCCTGGCGCCCCTTCTCGGATTCTTCCACGCATCGCTCGGCGTCGTCTGAGCTCCCCGTCATCTGTTCGACAGCGGTATTCATGGAGGCCAACAGGCGATCCAGGGTGGTCTGGATCTGGTCGGTGGAGTCCTGAACCCGGCGCGCCAGGTTACGGACTTCTTCGGCAACCACCGCAAAGCCCCGGCCCTGTTCGCCCGCGCGGGCGGCTTCTATGGCGGCATTGAGGGCCAGCAGGTTGGTTTGCTCGGCAATGCCCTTGATTTCGGTAATGGTCTGGCCAATCTCATGGCTGTTTTCGGCCAGTGACTGTACGCTGCCAGCAGACTGGCGAACCACACTCGCCAGCCTGCGAATGCTGTCGGCGCTCTGGCTGACCCGTTGGCTGCCATTTACCGCAGTTTCCCGGGCTTCTGTTGACAGTGTTTTGGCAATGCCTGCCTGTTCGGCAATGCCGACAAAGCTTTGCAGCATGGCCTCAACGGATTCGGCTGAGCGGTTGGCGCCTTCCTGTTGCCGCGTGAGGCTGTCCCTGCGTGCGGCGGCCCGCTGGGTGAGAGATTCGACCTCCTGGTGCAGGTGCTCGGTGGCCGTTTTCATACTGCGAACGACATCAGATGTACGATCCTGCATCGCATTGAAGGCAGCGGCCATTTCGCCAATTTCATCCCGGGAGTCGACGTCGGCCCGACGGCTCAGGTCGCCGCTGGTCTGCACCGCAACCATGGTGTTCTTGAGCCGGTTAACATGGCGTTCGATAAAGGAAATCAGCAGCTGGGAACCGGCCATCTCCAGCGCCATGAGCACCGCCACGATCAGTGCAAAGCCCGGCGCGGTGTCTGCAAAAACCTGGCTGAAGCTGGATTCGGTCTGGCCTGCAATCACCTGCATGGCATAGAGCACCAGCAGACACAGCACCGCAAACACGAGAATATTCAGCAACCAGAATTTGTACTTCAGCCGGATATTTCGCAACAGGGTCAGCATTGGCAGCTCTCAGTCAACGGCCTTGACCGGAATCTGCATCGCCTTGTCGGGCACGGGAACCTCCGGCACGCTCAGGCCAAGATTGTTCTTGTCGAATACCCGGTCGGCCCGGTAGCTGGAGCGAACCATGGGGCCGGACGGCACTTCCATGAAACCTTTTTCCAGACCAATGTCGCGGTAACGGTTGAATTCTTCCGGGGTGACGTAACGCTCCACCGGCAGGTGGTTCGGCGTGGGGCGCAGGTACTGGCCCAGGGTGAGAATATCCACACCAATGGCGCGCAGATCGTCCATGGTTTCAAGGATTTCCTCTTCGGTTTCACCCAGACCCAGCATCAGGCTGGTCTTGGTGAGCACATCTGGCCGATGTTTCTTGGCGTGGGCCAGTACGCTCAGGGTTTTTTCGTAACCGGCACGGGGGTCTCGCACACGACTGGTCAGGCGCTTGACGGTTTCCACGTTCTGGGCGAAAACGTCCAGTCCGGAATCCACCACTTTTTCCACGTCGCTCATTACTGCATCAAAGTCCGGGGTCAGGGCTTCTACCGCCACCTCCGGGGTACGCTGTTTGATGGCCGAGACACAGGCCGCGTAATGTGCGGCGCCGCCGTCGGGTAAGTCGTCACGGTCTACCGACGTCAGCACGATGTAGCGCAGGCCCATCAGTTCCACAGACTTGGCGGTGTTTTCCGGCTCTTCCGGGTCAAGCCAGCCTTTAGGGTTGCCGGTGTCGACCGCGCAGAATTTGCAGGCCCGTGTGCATACGGAGCCCATCACCATGATGGTGGCGGTGCCGTTGGTCCAGCATTCGCCAATGTTAGGGCAATGTGATTCCTGGCAGACGGTGCTCAGGCGGTGCTCGGTTACGTTCCGGCGCACGGCATCGTAGCGCTCGCCGCCCGGCATGCGCGCCCTCAGCCATTTCGGCTTGCGCTCCAGAGATTTGCCTTCCGTGTTTGATGATGAACGCTTGACGCCGTCCTTGATGGCGGAGAAGCCGTGTTCGTTACGGAATTTGGAACCACTGGTAATGCGGGGCTTTGCGCTTTCGCTCATTGGCCAGGAACTCTCGGATAAGGGTGTGGTGAACCTTTAAGAGTAATCGGCAGGCAGGGCAGTTACAAGGCAGGTAGGGGCAATCACGGGGTTACCGGGCACGACTTTGGTCGTACCCGGTTGAGGGATATCAAGCCTGGGATTTTTCCAGGGCCTGAGTGATATCGGCGATGATATCGTCGGCATCTTCAATGCCGATCGACAGCCGTACAAGGTCTTCGCTGACCCCCGCACTTTTCAGCTCGTCAGCATTGAGCTGGCGGTGGGTAGTGGTGGCCGGATGGCAAGCCAGGGACTTGGCGTCGCCAATGTTCACCAGTCGCAGGATCAGATCCAGGGCATCGATGAATTTAGCGCCGGCTTCGCGGCCGCCTTTAATGCCGAAACTGAGAATGCCGGAGGCCTTACCGTCACAGATCTTGTCGCAGGTCGCCTTATAGGGGCTGTTCGCCAGGCCGGCGTAGTTGACCCATTCCACGGCGGGATGATCCTGTAGGAACTGGGCAACCTTCTGGGCGTTGTCGCAGTGGCGTTCCATGCGCAGGGCCAGCGTTTCCAGCCCCTGCATAATCAGGAAAGAATTGAACGGCGACAGGGCGGAGCCGGTGTTGCGAAGCGGTACCACCCGACAGCGGCCGATAAAAGCGGCTTCGCCCAGGGCTTCGGTGTAAACCACGCCATGGTAGGAGGGGTCGGGCTGGTTCATCATCGGGAACTTGTCGGCGCTGGCCTTCCAGTCGAACTTGCCGGAGTCCACCACAATACCCGCTACCGTGGTGCCGTGGCCGCCGATGTACTTGGTTAGCGAGTGAATCACGATATCTGCGCCATGCTCGAACGGGCGGCACAGAAACGGCGTGGCGACAGTATTATCGACAATCAGCGGAATGCCGTGCCTGTGGGCAATCTCGGCCCACTTCTGGATATCCACCACATTACCGGCCGGGTTGCCGATAGATTCACAGAACAGGGCTCGGGTCTGGTCGTCGATGGCGTTCTCTACCGCCGCGAAATCATCGTGGGGCACCATCTTGCATTCGATGCCCTGGTTCGGCAGCGAGTGAGCAAACAGGTTGTAGGTGCCGCCGTACAGCTGGCTGGTGCTGACAATGTTGTTGCCCACCTTGCAGATGGTTTGCAGGGCATAGGTAATGGCCGCCATGCCGGACGCTACTGCCAGTGCGCCAATACCACCTTCCAGCGCTGCCATACGCTCTTCCAGAACCGCGTTGGTGGGGTTCATGATGCGGGTATAGATGTTGCCCTGTACCTTCAGGTCAAACAGGTCGGCACCATGCTGGGTGTCGTCGAAGGTGTAAGACGTGGTCTGGTAAATAGGCGTGGTGGCGGCCTTGGTGGTCGGGTCGCTCTTGAAGCCGGCGTGCAACGCGAGAGTAGCTGGTTTCATCACAACATTCCTTGCTGGTGGATTGTTCGTTATTGGTTTAAGGAGCCGAGTATGCCACAGGCATTCGGGCTTCGGCACAGTTCCAGCGGTTATACCGATATAAGGTGGAACGCGGAGTCAGTCCAGGACACCGTATACCAAAGCTCTGAGCTGCTGTCGGATGGGGTAGGACGAAGACGGCATCAGCTGGGTCATGAAAATCACCACCAGATCTTCCACCGGGTCGATAAAGAAGCTGGTGCTAGCCAGGCCGCCCCAGCCGAATTCTCCCGGCGAACCAATCGTGGCGGATTTGGCGATATCGGTTTTGACCGAGAACCCTAATCCGAAGCCGCTGCCGGCATAAGGTGTTTCAGTAAAGCCGCCAATAGACAGGGCAGGGAGATCCTGGCCGCCCGGTAGGTGGTTCAGGCGCATAAACTCCAGGGTTTTGCGGCCGATGATGCGCTGGCTCTGATATTCGCCACCCTGGCACAGGGCCTGGGCGAAGCGGAAATAATCATCTATGGTGGACACCAGCCCGCCGCCACCCGACAGGAATTTGGGTTCCTTCAGATAGCGTGACCGCTCCGGATCATCCTGAAGTTTCATGGTATTACCGGATTGGTACAGGTAGCAGGCGGCAAAGCGTTCCTGCTGGTCTGGTCGCACATGAAATCCGGTATCGGTCATGCCCAGGGGGGCAAAGATGTGCTCCTGAAAGTAGCTGTCCAGAGATTGGCCGGAGAGCAGCTCAACCAGGTAGCCCAGGACATCGGTGGACACAGAATAGTTCCACGCAGTGCCGGGAGAGAACTCCAGAGGTAACTCGGCCAGCCGGTCGACCAGCTTGTCCAGAGTCAGAATGGTACTGCCATCCAGTTTCAGCTTGCGGTAGGCGGCATCTACCTCGGTTCGCTCGGTGAAGCCATAGGTCAGCCCGGAGGTGTGGGTCATCAGATCCCGGATTGTCATGACCGAGGCCGCGGGTTCGGTCTCGAAATCCGGATAACGGCCTCCCTTGTAGACGCGTAGATTGCGCCAGCCTGGAATGTATTTGTGGACCGGGTCGTTGAGCAGGAACTTGCCCTGCTCGTACAGCTGCATCATGGCAATGCTGGTGACGGGTTTGGTCATGGAGTACACGCGGAACAGGGTGTCCCGGTTCATCGGTAAGTTTCTCTCAACATCCCGCAGGCCCTGGGCGTGACACCACAGAATCTCGCCATGCCGGGCTACCAGGGTAACCATTCCAGGAAGCTTCCCCGGCTGAAGGTAATGAGTGTCAAAGAAAGAAGCGATTGGTTCGAATTTTCCGGTATTCCGTTTTGGCATAGTCACTGTGCACAGGTATTGAAGAGGTTGGTTCCATCAGCGTGTTGCCAGCAGACTGGGCATTTCTGTACTACCCTGAAACCACCGTTCGAGTTGCACGGGCAGGGAGCAGCTGACATGGGCAGGATACCGCACTGGCTTGCGCCGGTTTTAATCTACTTTCTCACTATACCTTCATTATCGGGTGCCGTAACTGACGAAACCGTCTATCCCGTCGGTGTTTTTGAGGGGATTCCGCGGGAAATTGGCGTTGAGAACGGCTCGCTGGTTGGCCGCTTTGCCGACATTTACCGCTGCGTCTTTGATCGGGTGGAAGGGAACTTCCAGTTTATTGAGATGCCGCTGGCGAGAATTCTTTTTCAGTTGGAGAAGGGAGAATTGGCGATTGGGTTGCCTCTTGTGCAGACGGCAGACCGCGACCAATATGCCGATTTTGGTGGCAGGCTGTTCCAGACCGAATACGTGTATCTGTTTTTGGAGCAATATCCGCCTTTGCGCCAGGTGTCCGGCCTGCGTTATGCCTTTGTGCGTCGGTTCATAGGCAACCAGTTTCTTCAGGGAGACAACGCCAGTGCGGTCATGGTGGCTGAATGGAAGCAGGCCGTTGATATGGTGAAGCTTGGCCGCGCTGATGTCGTGGTTTTACCGGCGGTTCTTATCGACCATTTGATGGCGGGGTATGAAAAGCCATTCTACGTACGAACCGCGGCGTGGGTAGATCTTTCGTTGTATGTGTCACACCGCTTCGGTGCGGGGCGATTGGCACCGGAATTCCGTAGAGCTATTCGTGATTGCGAATCCTATGATGACCGCGAGTAATGGCTGACCCGGATTCTATCCTTTTTTGTGGAGCAATCGTTCAAAAAGAAGTACTGTATTCGGTAGCGGCATAAACTGCTTACCGGTGGCCTATCCCTTGATATCAGATTCTCTGTACCGTTTTCTCTTCTATGTCCTGCTGTTGATTCCTGGTGCAGTGAAGTCAGACGCGTTTCCATTGGCTCCCCTCATCGTCATGGCGCCCGACATACCCGGGATGTCGGAGCCAGGTGAAATTGGCCGAGATGTAGAATTGGTGAATGCTGTGCTGGAGGCCTGCGGCTGGGAAGCCGAATTTGTCTACCAGCCCTTCGGTCGCCACATCCGTACTTTTCGCGACCTGAGTGCCGCCGATGCCGTTATGACCGTCCCGCTATCTTTGGACATACCGGGGGTCTCCACGTCTGCCTATATCTGGTACCACAACGGCGCTTTCTATAACGCGTCGGTGGTTGGTCCCATAACGACAATTGATGATCTGGCAGGGTTAAGGGCGGTTACGTTTCAGAATGGAATCGACATACTCAGACTATCTGATCGCGTGGAGGAGTTTGAGCTGTTGCTGGAGGTGACTGACCAGACGATCCACGCCCGGATGCAGTTAATGGGCCGTGTTGATGTCATTCTTGCCGACGGTCTTGTGGTGGCTACTCTGGACAGGCGGATCCGTTCAGACCGTCGTTTTGGGGAGAGTTGGCCAAAAGAGCTGGACGATTTTGTATTCTATCCGGTTTTCAATCCTACTCCTTACAAAATGGTTTTCCGAAGTGAGGAGCTTGCCACTCAGTTTGACGAATGCTTTGATCGCCTCAGTGCGAAAGGCCGGATCGTTGAAATCAACAGCAAACACATTGATCAGTATCAGGAGCTGCTGCTGCACCGGTATTTGGGGTTCTAGCCAGCTCGCATCGCGGTATCGTTGAGAATCTTCTAGTGTGGAGCCTGGTACTTCTGAATTGGAAGCAAGCGTGTCGTCCAAAGGGATTTATTTCTTTCTCGTTACTCTTAAACGGGGACGCTCACCAGGTTCTTTTGCCCGCTGCCAATGACAGTCCCCGAATAACCGCCTCTGATGACGGCTATCTGATTCTGAACTACGACGACTTCTTATCTGAGAACTTGCTGCTGATTCGAAAAGACAACTCCTAGGATTTAACAGACGAGGAATTCAGTCGCCTGTCTGAGCTGGTCTTTATGTTCGGAGCGCAAGCATCCTCAATTGCTTCTTCATCCGGCATTCACTGACTGTGATTGACAGTGTGTTTCGGGGGCAGTTGAGCCGGCAAGTTGTTGTTGTCGGCAACCGAGGGACAAAAAGGGGACAACCATAAAAAAAGGGCTACAGCGTGAGCTGTAACCCTTTGAATTCTGGTAGCAAGGGGCGGAGTCGAACCGCCGACCCCAGCATTATGAGTGCTGTGCTCTAACCAACTGAGCTACCTTGCCATTTCGCTTCGGGACACGCCCCAAACGAGGCGCGTATTTTCGGTATTTGGGCTCATTCTGTCAAGGCTTTACGGCCAAAAAATACCGAAAATTACACGTTGAACCGGAAGTGAATAACATCGCCGTCTTTGACGATGTAATCCTTGCCCTCCAGGCGCCATTTGCCGGCATCTTTGGCGCCGGCTTCGCCGTTGTACTGTACGAAATCGTCGTAGCTCACCACCTCAGCCCGGATGAAGCCGCGTTCGAAGTCGGTGTGGATAACGCCAGCCGCCTGAGGGGCTGTGGCGCCGATTCTGACGGTCCAGGCACGCACTTCCTTCACGCCGGCGGTAAAGTACGTCTGCAGGCCAAGCAGGCCGTAACCTGCGCGGATCACACGGTCCAGCCCAGGTTCTTCCATGCCCATTTCATCCAGGAACATGGATTTCTCTTCGTCTTCCAGTTCAGAGATCTCGGCTTCCAGCTTGTTGCAGATGGGTACCACGACTGCGTTTTCAGAAGCGGCAATCTCACGCACCTTGTCCAGGTGGGGATTGTTCTCGAAGCCGTCTTCGTTCACGTTGGCGATGTACATGGTGGGTTTGACGGTAAGCAGGCAAAGCTCGCGAATGAGTGTCATCTGGTCTTTGTCCAGGCCCATGCTGCGCACTGGCTTGCCTTCGTTCAGTACCGGCAACAGTTTTTCAAACATTTCCAGTTGGGCCTTGGCTTCTTTGTCGCCACTCTTGGCGACGCGCTGGACGCGTTTGATGGCTTTCTCTACGGTGTCGAGATCGGCCAGGGCCAGCTCGGTGTTGATCACTTCGATGTCGGAAGCGGGATCTACCTTGTTGGCCACGTGGATGACGTTGCCGTCTTCAAAGCAGCGCACCACGTGAGCAATGGCATCGGTCTGGCGGATGTTGGCCAGGAACTGGTTGCCCAGGCCTTCGCCCTTGGAGGCGCCGGCGACCAGACCGGCGATGTCGACGAACTCCATGGTGGTGGGCACCACCCGTTCCGGCTTGACGATCTCCGCCAGTTTGGTGAGGCGCGGGTCTGGCATGGCCACCACGCCGGCGTTCGGCTCGATGGTGCAGAACGGGAAGTTTTCCGCGCCGATGCCGGCTTTGGTCAGTGCGTTGAACAGGGTGGATTTGCCGACGTTGGGAAGGCCGACGATGCCGCAGTTAAATCCCATGGAATGCCTCTGCTGGAACTGAAAAATTTGGGCGGATTATACCGGTGTATCGGTAAGGGTGCGAGTAAGGGGATGTGCCTTGCTCAGGGCGTTGGTTTGAAGCTGTGCAAACGGTTCATGGCGGCAGCCAGTTTGCCGCTGGCGGCATCCGGTAATACCCGCATGACTTCGTCAAACACGGCGGTCAATTGTTCGGTTTCCTGTTTGCCCAGTCGGCCCAGTACAAAACCGGTGACTTTGCGGCTGTCGCCGGGGTGGCCTATGCCAAGGCGCAGGCGCTGGAAATCGTTGGTGCCCAGATGGGCGATGGTGTCGCGCAGCCCGTTGTGGCCGCCGTGGCCGCCGCCTTTCTTGAGTTTGGCCGTGCCGGGAGGCAGGTCAAGCTCGTCGTGGGCAACCAGAATCTGTTCAGGGGAGATCTTGAAGAAGTCCGCCAGGGCCTTGATGGCAATGCCGCTGCGGTTCATAAAGGTGCTGGGGTTCAGTAAGTGCAGGTCCAGGCCCTGCCACTGAATGCGGGCGTATAGCCCGTGATACTTCTTTTCGGGACGGAGCGTCTGACCCGCTTCGCGGGCCAGCGCTTCGACGAACAGGGCGCCGGCGTTGTGGCGGGTATTCTCGTAGTCGGAACCGGGATTTCCCAGTCCAACCACCATGACAATATCCTGTGCCATTCGCCGTTGCCCCCGGAGTTATTACTCCTCGCCGCCTTCTTCGCCTTCCTCGCCTTCAGCGTCGTCCGCCTTGGCGCCTTTCGGCTTGTGAATAGAGGCAACTGGCAGGTCGTGGTCTTCGCCCTGCTGCAGAGCGGCAACTTTAACGCCTTTCGGCAGTTTCAGGTCGCTCAGGTGAACTACCTGATCCATCTCGACTTCGTTCAGGTCGACTTCGATGAACTCGGGCAGGTTCTGCGGCAGACAGATCACTTCAACTTCGGTCATGGTGTGGGAAACAATGCCACCCTGGAGTTTCACGGCCGGAGCTGTGTCTTCGTTGATGAAGTGCAGCGGTACGTTAACGTGAATCTCGTGGTCCTTGTCAACGCGCAGGAAGTCGGCGTGAGTCAGGATGGGCTTGTACGGATGACGCTGCAGATCCTTCAGGATCACGCTCTCTTTTTTGCCCTGAATGTCGACGGTCAGGATGTGAGAGAAGAAGGCTTCATTTTCGATGGCCTTTTTCAGTTCATTGTGCCAGATGGCGACCGGAGTTGCGTCTTTGCCGCCACCGTAGATGATGGCCGGAATCTTACGCTCTTCGCGACGCAGGCGGCGGCTCGCACCTTTCCCCTGATCGTCACGAGGAAATGCTTCAATAACAAAATCCTGAGACATGGTAATTACCTCGTTGGTCATCTGAGCGGCCCGCGACCAGGCTCTGAACAGATGAGCATTTCAAAAAGACCGGAGTTTTCCGATCGACTAAAAGAGTCGGGAGCCCTGTTGGACTCCCGACCCGGAAACTGCCTTTAAGTCTGAGGGTTACAGCGATAAGGCTGTTCAGACGTTCTCGAACATGGCACTGATGGACTCTTCGTTGCTCACGCGGCGAATGGATTCGGCGAGCAGCCCAGCCATGCTGAGGGGGCGGATTCTATCACAATTTTTGGCTTTGTCACCCAGCGGGATGGTGTCGCACACCACCAGTTCGTCCAGCTCCGAGTTGTTGATGTTCTCGATGGCCGGGCCGGAAAGTACCGGGTGAGTAATGTAGGCAACCACGCGGGAGGCGCCGTGCTCTTTGAGCGCGTTGGCGGCTTTGCACAGTGTGCCGGCGGTGTCGACGATGTCATCCACCAGGATGCAGGTCTTGTCGCGGACGTCACCGATGATGTGCATTACCTGGGAAACGTTGGCCTTGGGGCGACGCTTGTCGATGATGGCCAGGTCGGCATCATCCAGACGCTTGGCAACAGCGCGGGCGCGGACAACGCCGCCTACGTCCGGAGATACGACGACAAAGTTCTCGAACCGCTGTTTTTCAATGTCTTCAAGCAGTACCGGGGTGGCGTAGATGTTGTCCACCGGGATATCGAAGAAGCCCTGAATCTGGTCGGCGTGCAGGTCTACAGTCAGCACACGATCCACGCCAATGCTGGAGATCATGTCGGCGACCACTTTGGCGCTGATGGCTACCCGGGTAGAGCGAACGCGACGATCCTGACGGGCGTAGCCGTAGTAAGGAATAACGGCGGTGATTCGTGTGGCGGATGCACGACGCAGGGCGTCAGCCATCACGATCAGTTCCATCAGGTTGTCGTTGGTGGGGTAGCAGGTGGGCTGGATAATGAAAACGTCGTGACCACGAACATTCTCATTGATTTCAACGGTGGTCTCGCCATCGCTGAAGCGGCCTACAGTGGCCTGGCCCATGGGAATATGGAGTTTTCTGGCAATGTCACGCGCAAGTTCGGGGTTGGCATTGCCAGCGAAAATCATCAATTTGGACACGACAGCATCCTTCTCAGTATCGGCGTTTGATTCAGAAGAAGCGGGAGAAAGGTGGCTGGGGTGGCAGGATTCGAACCTGCGCATGACGGGATCAAAACCCGTTGCCTTACCACTTGGCGACACCCCAATATCATCGTGCTTTTTTGGCATCATTTCAGCTCTGTCAGCTTTTTGTGCAGAGGTGAATGGTTCACCCCTTTAGCTACGAACCCCGTGATGCCGGAGGGTTTGCTTTCCCAGATAATCCGGGCTGCGGATTCTGTCGGGAAACGTCCAAAAATGCAAGCCCCGGTTCCGGTTAATCTTGCAGGTCCGAATTGTGAAAGCCACTCCAGGCTCTGGTTAACCTCAGGATACAGTTTTCGAACTACATCCTCACAGTCGTTTCGGTACCTCGAGGCGTCTCCCTCAAAAGCGGGGCGTATTTTGATTTTTGGTGTGTCCCTTGTCAACCCTTCGGCTGAAAAAATCTTTCCGGTGCTGATGTTGCACTCGGGTTTGAGCACCACAAACCAGTCTTCCGGCGGGTTTGTGGGGGTCAGCTTTTCGCCGACACCCTCGCCAAAGGCTGCATGGCCACGCACAAATACCGGCACATCGGCGCCCAGGCGCAGGCCGATTTCTGCAAGCTGGTCTTCGCCCAGATTCAGTTCCCAGAGGCGGTTCATTGCAAGCAGGGTGGTTGCGGCGTTGGAGCTGCCGCCACCCAGGCCGCCGCCCATGGGCAAGCGCTTGTGGATGTGAATGGTAACGCCGGGGAGCGTGTTCTCGGTGGTTGCGGCCAGGGCTTTGGCTGCCCTGATCACCAGGTTGTCACTGTCCGGAACACCTGGTACGGGTTCTGCCAGTCGTATGCCGGGCTGCTCCGGAGTCAGTGTGAACGTGAGTTCGTCGCCATAGTCCAGAAACTGGAACAGGGTCTGGAGCTCGTGGTATCCGTCCGGGCGCCGGCCAACGATATGCAGGAACAGGTTGAGTTTGGCGGGCGAGGGCAGGGTAATCCGGGTTAACAATACTCAGTCCTCTTGTTGCCATTCGCTGATGACCACGCGTACCCGTTTGTCGCCGTTCAGGGCTGTGATCCGGGCAGGAAGCGCGGGCAGGCTGTCAATGAATGGCTGCCAGCGGTCATAGCGAATTTCCCAGCCATCCTGCCGCAGGATGGCCAGTTGGTGCTGTTCGTCGAACAGCAGGCGGAAATCACCCTCCGGCGCCGGCAGTCCTCGAACCCACCAGGCGAGGTTGTCGATGGGCAGGTTCCACCCTGTAGCGGCGGCCACCAGGGTTTCCGGGTCTGAGGACTGGTAGGTCTCACCATTGGCCAGAGTTAATTCTATGAAGCCCGGAACGCCCGTGAGTCGTGTTGTGCCCATGCCCAGGAATGAGGATGACAGCGAGAGGTCGTAGCGTTCACCCTGCTGGCGCCAGCCGTTGATAATGGCAGTGCCGCTGTCTGAGGGTTGTTTTACCGCCAGCTTTCCTCTCAGTTGCCATTGGTCAAAGCGGCTCAGGTGGTCGCTGCGCTCGGCCCAGTCGGCGGGCGGCTGGTTGGTCATGCCCTCGGGCAAGGGTTCCAGCTGGATGGTGGTACAGCCGGTTATGGCACCGGTTAGCAGTGCCACGCCAAGTAGTCTTCGGATCATTGGTCGGCCCCATCACTGGTCAGCCGGTCGATGGTTTCCCGAAGAATTTCATGGTCCGGGTTCTGGTCCAGTCCTTCTTCCCAGATGATGCGTGCCTGTTCTTCATTACCGGTTACCCACAGGACTTCGCCATAGTGTGCCGCTACTTCCGGGTCCGGGTAGGCTTCCCAGGCGCGGGCCAGAAAGTCGAGGGCCTGATTCGTTTCGCCCTGGCGAAACAGTATCCATCCCATGCTGTCCAGAATGGCCGGGTTCTCCGGATCCAGCGCGAGGGCTTTTTCAATATAGCCGCGGGCTTCATCCAGGCGATCAGTGCGCACCGTCAGAATGTAGCCCAGGGCGTTCAGGGCAACGGCATTTTCCGGTTGCAGTTCCAGGATGGTTTTCAAATCCTGTTCGGCACCAGCCGGTTCTCCCATGGTGTCCTGCAGCATGGCCCGCGCATAGCGAAGTTCAACGTTGTTGGGGTAGCGTTCCAGTGCGGCATCGGCTGCGGCAAGGGCTTGCTCATTCCGCTCCTGGTCGATCAGCAGATTCACCTCCAGCAGCCAGAACTTCTCGGCGTGATCAGGGGCTCGCTCGCGCAGGTTCTGGATGTGGGCAATGGCCTGGTCCAGTTCGCCGGCCTGGGCCTGCAGTTCGCTGGCACGGGCCAGCGACGGGAAGAAATAGTTTCCCCGTTGCACGCTCTGGTAGTACTCGATCGCCTGGTCGGTATTGCCGGCATCTTCCTCAATGCGTCCCAGGTAGTAGCTGGCTTCGTCTTCATGGTGGCCCTGCTCGATCAGGCGGGTCAGTTCCTCCCGGGCCAGTGCGGGTTGCTGGTTTTCCAGGGCGACCAGGGCGTGCGAGAGTCTCAGCCCCGGGGTCTCCGGATAGCGCTTTACCAGCCGTTCGAATTCGTCCTGGGCGGCCTGCAGTTCGCCCTCGTTGATCAGCATGCGGCCATAGAGGGTGCCCATCTGGCGGTTGGCCGGGAAGCGCCGGGTATTGGTGGTCAGGTAATTCAGGGCCTCACGTTTCTGCCCGGTCTGGTAGAGCAGATCGCCCTTTAGGATGATGGCGGGCTGGAAGTTCGGCGCCTGCTCAAGCAACTGGTTAATCTGCCGGAGGGCGACCGTGGGGGTGCCGGTTATTTTCTGCAGCAGGGCAATGCTGTACTGCAGTTCGGGGTTATCCGGGTGCTTGACGGCCAGTTGACTGTAAAGCGCCAACAGCTCCTGTTGCTGCGCGGGCGGTAGTCCCGCGGCCATGGCAGCGAGGCTGTCAAAATCCGCGTCTTCTCCCTGGTCCATGATCTGCTCCATATGGAACAGGGCGTTTTCCAGTTTCTGGCGCTTGACCGCCTGAATGGCCGATATCCGATGTGCCTCCAGATTGTCGGGGTCCACGTCCAGCCAGAGCGTAGCCAGTTGTTGCTGGGCATTGTCTGCATTGAGAGACTGGGCGATCCGCATGGCCCGCTCAATCACGCCGGTGTCCCGTGAGGTTTTCGCAGCCTGGAGGTAATTGACCAGGGTGACATCGTAGCGCCCACGCTGGCCGGCCACTTCAGCCGACAGAAGCTGATAAAGCACTTCCGGTTCGAATTCGGCATAGTTGATGGGCGTGACAGGCGGGGTAGCTGCGGGGGTATCGGTCCCGGTTACCTCATCGGCGGGTTCCGGGGTGCCAGAAAATACGGCGCAGCCCGGAAGTGCGGCGAGAGTGAGTCCCAACAGGCAGGTAACCAGATACGGTGCGGATTTTTGCATGCAACTTCCTGTGTGCTATCGGCGATAGGTCTGTGAAAACCGTTTTCTGCCCGGTAATTGAGGCAGATCGGGTTGCGGCCACGGCCAAGGCCCTATAATGGCATAAGCATCTGAACTTGCCCAACCTGTCCGCACTTGCCGAAGGCGACGGGTTTTCGGGTGGCGACTGAGCAGTTGCCCCGGTAGAATGGCGAGTGATTATCCATAATCTGGGCAGGGTTTTCTGTACTCCAAATGGCACTAGTAACGCTGGGAATCAACCATCGCACCGCACCCGTGGAGATCCGCGAGCGTGTGGCGTTCACGCCGGAGCGAATGGCCGAGGCCTTTTCAGAACTCCGTGCTGCCTCCGGTGCCAGCGAGGCGGCTATCCTGTCCACCTGCAACCGGACGGAGCTTTATCTGGCCGGGGATGATGACTGCGCCCCCTCAGTGCTGCGCTGGCTGGCCGGCTTCCACGAGCTGGATGTGGCCGATCTTGAAAACGTACTCTATGTGCATCGGGATTCCGACGCGGTTCGTCATATGATGCGGGTGGCCGCCGGCCTGGACTCCATGGTGTTGGGCGAACCGCAGATTCTGGGCCAGCTCAAGGATGCCTATGCGCTGGCACGGGAGCACAGCGCCACCGGTTCCTTTCTGTCCCGGTTGTTCGAGCAGACTTTTTCCGTAGCCAAACGTGTACGTACCCAGACAGCTATCGGTGAAAACCCGGTGTCGGTTGCCTATGCCTCGGTCAGCATGGCACACCACATTTTTGCGGACATGTCCCGCAACAAGGCGCTGCTGATTGGTGCCGGGAAAACCATTGAGCTGGTAGCCCGACACCTGGCAGAAGCCGGCGTGCGCAGTTTTCTGGTGGCCAACCGTACACTGGAGAAGGCCCAGGCGCTGGCAGAAGCCCACGGAGGTAAAGGCATTCTGCTCTCGGAAATTCCGGATCATCTTTCCGATGTGGATATCGTGATTTCCTCCACCGCCAGCCCCTTGCCGATTCTGGGCAAAGGCGCGGTGGAAAGGGCGTTGAAGAAGCGCAAACACCGGCCCTATTTCATGGTCGACATTGCCGTGCCCCGGGATATTGAACCGGAAGTGGCGTCACTGGCTGACGTCTACCTCTATACCGTAGACGACCTGCGTCAGGTGATTGAAGAGAATATTCGCTCCCGGGAAGGCGCGGCCCGTGAGGCGGAAAATCTGATCAGCAGTGGCGTTCAGGATTTTCTGGATCAGCTGCGTGCCCTGGATGCGGTTTCCACCCTCAAGGTGTTCCGTCAGCGAGCAGAATTGCTGCGTGATGCGGAAACCGAGAAAGCCCTGCGCGCCCTGCGCAACGGTACTGATCCTGAGACGGCTCTGCGCTCACTGGCGCGGGGCCTGACCAACAAACTTCTACACCAACCCTCGGTTCAGGTACGCAAGGCGATGGCCGAAGGCCGTACCGAAGTGACCGAATGCCTGAGGGAGCTTTACCAGCTGGACGCACTGGAAGCTGACGAGCCCACCACCACGGAAAAACTATGAAACCATCCATCCAGTCCCGCCTCGAACAGCTTGTTGAACGGTTCGAGGAGGTGAACGCGTTGCTGAGTGATGCATCGGTGATTGCCAATCAGGATAAATTCCGGGACCTGTCCCGCGAATTCGCCGAGATTGAACCGGTGGTCAAGTGTTTTCAGGCTTGGCGACAGTCTCTGGAGGACATCGATGCGGCCACGGAGCTGGCCAAAGACGGCGATGCAGACATGCGGGAAATGGCCGAAGAGGAGCTGGCCAGTGCCCGGGCTCGCAGTGAAGAGCTGGACGAAGAATTGCAGCGTTTAATGCTGCCCAAAGACCCCAATGACACCAAGAATGTGTTCCTGGAAATCCGTGCCGGCACCGGGGGCGATGAAGCCGCTATCTTTGCCGGCGACCTGTTTCGCATGTATTCCCGCTATGCCGAGAAACGCCGGTGGCAGGTCGAGGTGCTCAGCGAAAATGAAGGGGAGCACGGCGGTTTCAAGGAAATCATCGCCCGCCTCTCTGGCGATGGCGTTTATGGCACCCTGAAATTTGAATCCGGTGCGCACCGGGTGCAGCGGGTGCCGGAAACCGAATCCCAGGGCCGCATTCACACCTCGGCCTGCACGGTTGCCGTGATGCCGGAGGCCGACGAAGCCGAAGCAGTCGAGATCAACAAAGCGGACCTGCGGGTGGATACCTTCCGCTCCTCCGGTGCCGGTGGTCAGCACGTTAACAAAACTGACTCGGCGATCCGCATCACCCACCTGCCCACGGGCATTGTGGTGGAATGTCAGGAAGAGCGTTCCCAGCACAAGAACCGTGCCAAGGCCCTGAGCCTGCTGGCCTCCCGCCTTCAGAATGCCGAGCTGGAAAAGCAGCAGAAGAGCGTGGCGGAAACCCGCAAGAGCCTGGTGGGCAGCGGTGATCGTTCCGAACGTATCCGCACCTACAACTTCCCCCAGGGCCGGGTAACGGATCATCGTATCAACCTTACTCTGTACAAGCTCGACGAAGTCATTGCCGGAGATCTGGACGCCGTGGTGGTTCCCTTGCAGCAGGAACATCAGGCGGAATTGCTGGCAGACATGGCCAATGAACAGCAGTGAATGTTCGCTCACCTGTGAGGCCCTGCTGAGGGAAGCGGCAGGCCGGATTGGCGGTGAATCTCCCAGGCTGGATGCCGAACTCCTGTTGAGCCATATCACCGGCCTGACCCGCACCAGTTTCCGGGCGTGGCCGGAGCGGGACGTGCCGGTGGAGCAGGCAGAGCGGTTTTTCGAGTTGGTGGGCGAGCGTGCCAGCGGCCAACCCGTTGCCTATCTGCTGGGTGAGCAGGAGTTCTGGTCTTTACCTCTGAAAGTCAGTCCGTCCACCCTGATCCCCCGGCCAGACACGGAGTGCGTGGTAGAGGCGGCGTTGTCGCTGGAATTACCTGCCAGGGCAAGCGTGCTGGACCTCGGCACCGGAACCGGTGCTATCGCGCTGGCGCTGGCCAGTGAACAGCCGGGTTGGCAGGTTATGGCCAGTGACCGTGTTGAAGACGCGGTCGCCCTGGCCCGGGAAAACAGCCAGAGCCTGGGGCTGCCCATTACCGTGGTAAAGAGCCACTGGTTTGACCAGATTCCCGCCGGTACTTTCGATCTTCTGATTTCCAACCCACCGTATATACCGGCCAGCGACCGTCATTTAAGGGAAGGCGATGTGCGCTTCGAGCCCGAGTCTGCCCTTGTGGCTGGAGACGACGGCCTGGACGATATTCGTCTGCTGGTGACCGAAGGACTGAACTGGCTCAACCCCAATGGCTGGATGCTGCTGGAGCATGGCTACGACCAGGGCAGCGCTGTACGGGATTTGTTTGCCAAAGCCGGATGGCGCAACATGGAAACCCGCAAAGATTACGGCGGCAATGATCGCATGACCCTGGCCCGAAAACCGGCCAGCGACCAATAGCGAGAACAACTATGCTCAGCGACGAAGAACTCCTCCGCTACAGCCGGCAAATCCTGATGCCCCGGTTCGACATCGCCGGCCAGGAAAAACTCAAAGCCGCCCACGTACTGGTTATTGGCGCCGGCGGCCTGGGTTGTCCTGTGGCCCTCTACCTGGGCGCCGCAGGTATTGGCCACCTGACTCTGGTTGACGATGACCAGATCGAGCTGGCAAATCTGCAGCGCCAGATAGCCTTTGAGCAAAGCTGGCTGGGCAATTCAAAAGCCGAGCGTCTGGCCGAGCGGGTGAGGGCGATCAATCCGGAGATTACCGTTAATGCGGTGAATCGCCGGGTGGATGGTGATGATTTGCGCCAGTTGGTGAGCGAATCCACACTGGTGCTGGACTGCACGGACAACTTCAATACCCGGTTCGCCCTGAACCGGGCTTCGGTTTCCTCGAAAGTGCCCCTGGTTTCGGGGGCTGCAATAAGAGGTGAAGGCCAGCTTTCTGTTTACGATCCCCGCCACCCAGAAAGTCCTTGTTACCATTGCCTGTATCCTGAACAGGGCAACGAAGACCTGACCTGCTCAGAAGCCGGCGTCATCGCTCCGTTAGTCGGCATGATCGGCTCGGCTCAGGCCATGGAAGCAATAAAAGTAATCTCAGAGGTAGGCAGGCCGCTTGTCGGTCGCTTGCTCCTACTCGACGCCTGGCAAATGGAGTGGCGAGAAATGAAACTCGCAAAAGATCCAGACTGCTCCGTATGCGCAGGCTAACGCCAAATGATCAGTCCTTTAGCGCCTGAAACCTGGCAATGGCCTCTTTACGGGACTCTTTCAGATCGACAATGGGTCTGGGGTAGCCTTTTGGGATAACACCACCCCTGGAAGGGTCATGAATCCGCTTGTTGTCGAGCTTTGCCAGCTCCGGCACCCAGTTCCGAATAAACTCCCCCTTAGGATCAAACCGCTCACTCTGGGTCACCGGATTGAACACCCGAAAGTAGGGCGCAGCATCGGTACCCGTTGAGGCACTCCACTGCCAGCCACCGTTGTTCGACGCCAGAAAGCCATCCACCAGATTCTGCATAAACCAGGCTTCACCAAGCCGCCAGTCGATAAACAGGTTCTTGGTGAGGAACATGGCAGTGATCATCCGCAGGCGATTGTGCATCCAGCCGGTGGCTTTCAACTGGCGCATGGCTGCATCCACAATAGGGATACCCGTGCGGCCTTCCTTCCAGGCTTCGAAATGCTCGCCCGGCGTATTCCAGGCCAGAGCCTCGGTTTCCTCCTTGAACGCACGCCCCATACTCACCCGCGGGTAGTGATAAAGGATATGGATGTAGAAATCCCGCCAGGCGATTTCATTGATCCAGGTTTCCACGCCTTCCCCGGAAAGGCCGGATTGCTTTGCCGCAATCAGGCACTGGCGCCCGGAGAGCACGCCATTGGCCAGGTAGGGGGAGAGCTGGCTGGTGCCATCCAGCGCCGGGAAGTCCCGGTTATCTTTGTAGTCCTTGGCGCGATCCGCCAGAAACGCTTCCAGCTGCTCGTGAGCGGCATCCTCTCCCGTCGGTACCAGCGGCTCCGGTGCCGCTCTGAACGGCGCAGGCAGGGTGTCGGTCTGTTCGGGTTTGACCGCGTTGCCGATCGCGGCGGGCCTGGGGTGCAGAGTGGGCCGTGTTTCCTCTATCCAACTGCGCCAACGACGGGAGAAAGGCGTAAACACCGAGTAGGGTTCGTTCTGCTGGGTCAGAATCTGGCCGACCGGGGCGACGGTCTGATCCCGGTACTTGCTCACCCGGATGCCGAAATCCACCAGGCGATCGCGCAGTGCTTTATCCCTGCGGCGTTCGTTAATGCCGTACTCCTCGTTGAAATGGACGTCGGCAATGTCACTGTCCTTGCAGAACTGCAGCAGTGCATCGCTGCCATCCGAAAAACGCTCGGCGTTCAGGAATGTCAGTGGAACGCCAAGCTCAGCCAGTTCCCGGGCCAGGGCGTTGGCGTGTTCAAGAACAAAGCGTACCCGGGCGGCAGACCAGTCGTGTTCCTGCCATTGCTGAGGGGTGACTACAAAACACGCGCGCACCGGTTCTCCTGACTGGCACGCGGCCGTCAGGGCAGGGTTGTCGGCAAGCCGAAGGTCGTTACGGAACCACACCAGTTGTGTCATCGGGTCATCCAGGTCGTTGACGGGTGCATATAAGGGTAAATACAACCCAAAAAATCATAGGCTTGTATATTCGCTGCAACTACCGGATTGGATTATAGTTAAAACCAGCCGCCACCGAATCACGCTGACAACAAGGAGCCGTTTCGCAGGCATGACCGAGCAAACCGAAAGCCAGCGCGAAGGTGTCTGGGCGCACCCCTATCAACTGGCATCCGGCCAGACACAGCAACATCAGCTTGGACATACCCGGGTCTGGATTACCCTGCTGGATCTTGAGTGGCAGGTGCGTGAGGAGAAGCTGGATATTCATTCCGATCCCCTGCATTGGCAGGAAACCCTGGGCCATACCGTGCCATCCGCTGATATTCCGGTGCAGCGTTTTGTGCGTATGGATGATCAAGGTATCGTCCGCTTCAACCCCGCTATGGGCTGTCGTCCCACGGTTATACGGCCATTCCAGCCTTTAACCATTCCTGCCGGTGGGCGCTGTTTGCTTTACGTGGGAACATCCTTGTGGATGAAAGTGTGTGTAGGCGATGGGCAAACAGAGCTGACCGAGATCCCGCTGGCCGTGCCCTCCATGACCTGGCTTGGCCGTAACACCATGGAGGGAGAGCTTTGCTACGCTTCCTCCACGTTTGGTCGTCTGGCACTTGAGGCGGTGCCGAAACGTCCCTGGCGGGCCGTTACTCCGGTGACCATCATCAATCGCCGTGAGCAGGCACTGCTGCTGGAAAGGTTCAGCCTGCCCACGCCATTGCTGGCCCTTTATCGTAACGAGCGTGGACAGCTGTGGACGCCGGGTGTCACGGTAGAGTGTGAAACCGATATGAACTCTGCCAGCCTGAATATTGAACAGTCGGTACCCGCCTGTGCCGGTCAATGCCAACTGGTGGCGCCGCCCCGGGAAAAGCTGGCCAAAGGGCGCCGCCTGGTGCGGGCGTTTGACCGAATGTTTGGCTGACAGAATCAGGAGCAACTCTGTTGATTGAGGCTATTGAGGCTACGTTTATTCAATTGATCAGTGGCATTGCCTGGGGGCAGTGGCTGGCGGCGGGATTTTTGCTGGTGCTGGGTATCTTCCTGGGTACCATGCTGGCCCGGAGCGTCGGGCGGCTGGTCGAAAGCCGCACTTCACGGCACCACCAGGTGCTCATCCGGCGCCTGGTGTTCTATGTGATTTTCGTACTGTTTGCTATCGCAGCGCTGCGGGAAGCCGGGTTTTCACTGGAAGTGGTGCTGGGGGCGGCCGGTATTCTCACGGTAGCCATTGGCTTTGCTTCGCAGACATCGGCTTCCAACATCATCAGTGGCCTGTTTCTGGTGATGGAGCGTCCGTTTGAGATAGGCGATGTCATCGAAGCGGATGCCACCATTGGTGAGGTGGTGGCGATTGATCTGCTCAGTGTAAAGCTGAGAACACCGGACAACCTGTATGTGCGTATCCCCAATGAAACCCTGATCAAAACCCGGGTGGTGAACCGGTCCCGGTTTCCGATCCGGCGGATCGATTTGGTGATCGGTATCGCCTACGCTGAAGATGTGGAGCGGGTGCGGGATCTGTTGCTCGGGCTGGCGGAGACCAATCCGCATTGCCTGGAAGAGCCCCGGCCATTTGTGCTGGTGACCGGTTTCGGGCCTTCGTCTGTGGATCTCCAGTTTTCCTTCTGGGTGGCCCGGGAGGATTTCCTGGAAGGTAAAGGCGGCATGATGATCGCTATCAAGAAAGCACTGGACGGGGCTGGTATTGAAATACCGTTTCCTCACACCAGTGTCTACGCCGGCAGTCATTCCGAACCTTTCCGCATACAGCTGGTCGGGTCGGAACAACAGCAAGAAAAGGAATTACCGGATGTCGACAATAAAACCTGAAGCCATTAAAACCACTCCCCCGAAAGCCGCGGAGAACAAGGTTAGTCTGGGGTGGCGGGAATGGGTGGCGCTGCCTGATCTTGATATCCAGCGTATCAAGGCCAAGGTGGATACTGGCGCCAGGACATCCTGTCTGCACACGTTCCGAACCGAGCCCTATACCGAAAACGGCGAACGTCGTGTGAAGTTCTGGGTGCACCCGGTTCAGAACGACCTGCACCATGTGGTGGAATGCGATGCCCGGGTGCTGGATGAGCGCACGGTATCGGATTCCGGTGGCCACAAGGAACAACGCCTGGTGATTGAAACCACGCTGGTCCTGGGCGACCAGAGCTGGCCCATTGAAATGACACTGACCAACCGGGACTCCATGCGGTTCCGGATGTTACTTGGGCGCACCGCCATGGCGGGACGCTCAACGATTTACCCCGAAGCTTCTTATCTTGCCGGCGAGCCGGCACCAAGGACCTGACTATGAAAATTGCGGTACTGTCCCGAAACCGTCACCTGTATTCGACCCGGCGTCTGGTGGAGGAAGGCATTAACCGTGGCCACGAAGTGAAGGTCATCGACTGCCTGCACTGCTCCATGAACATCACCTCTGCCGATCCGAAAATCCACTACCACGAAGAGGTGCTGGAAGATTTTGATGTTGTGATTCCCCGCATTGGTGCCTCGGTCACGTTTTACGGCACTGCGGTGCTCAGGCAGTTTGAGATGATGGGCGTGTTTCCGGTGAATGAATCGGTTGCCATTACCCGTTCGCGCGACAAGCTGCGCTCTTTACAGTTGCTGGCTCGCAAAGGTGTCGGCATGCCGGTGACCGGTTTTGCCAATAAACCGGACAACGTGCCGGAATTGCTGAAAATGGTGGGGGGGGCTCCGGTGGTCATCAAACTGCTGCAGGGCACCCAGGGCATCGGCGTGGTGCTGGCGGAAACCCGCAAGGCGGCAGAAAGCGTGATCGAGGCCTTTATGGGCCTGAAAGCCGATATTCTGGTGCAGGAGTTCATCAAGGAAGCTGGTGGCGCCGATATTCGCTGCTTTGTGATCGGCGACAAGGTTATTGCTGCCATGAAACGCCAGGGCGCTGAAGGCGAATTCCGCTCCAATCTGCACCGCGGTGGCACCGCCTCGCTGGTGAGAATTACTCCGGAAGAGCGCCGAACTGCCATTACTGCCGCCAAAGCCATGGGCCTGAACGTCGCCGGCGTGGACCTGCTGCGTTCGAGCCGAGGTCCGTTGGTGATGGAAGTAAATTCCTCGCCTGGCCTGGAGGGTATTGAAAATGCCACCGGAAAGAACGTGGCGGGCATGATCATCAACTGGACCGAAAAGAACTATAAACCCTGGAAAACCAAAACCCGGGGCAGGGGATAAGAAGGCATGGCCAGAGCTCCGTTTGAGATTGCCGGCGTAGAGGTGAAAGCCGGTACCCGGGAGACCGTGGAAGTCCCGGTGGCAAAACTCTACACCCATACCCCGCTGCATATTCCGGTGGAAGTGGTACACGGCCGCCGGGATGGCCCGGTATTGATGGTCTGTGGCGCCATCCACGGCGATGAGATCAACGGTGTTGAAATCGTCCGCCGTGTATTGAAGAACTCCGCGCTGCGGCACCTGAGGGGCACCCTGGTGGCGGTCCCGATTGTCAATATCTTCGGGTTCGTGCAGCGTACCCGCTACCTGCCGGACCGGCGGGATCTGAACCGCTGTTTCCCGGGCTCAGAGAGTGGTTCTCTGGGCGGGCGTATTGCCTATCTGTTGCGCACCCAGATCATGGAAAGCGTCACCCACATTATCGATCTGCATACCGGCGCCATTCACCGGTTCAACCTGCCGCAGATCCGCGCCGAGCTGAAAAACCCGGAAACTTCCCGCATGGCTGAAGCCTTTGGAGCGCCGATCATTATCAATGCCGGTCTGCGCGAAGGCAGCCTGCGTGCCTACGCCGATTCACTGGATATTCCGGTCATTACTTTTGAAGGCGGCGAAGCCCTGCGCTTTGACGATGTCGTCATTGCCAGCGGCGTGAAGGGCATTATCCGGGTAATGAGGGAATTGGAAATGGTGCCGGCCAAGAAAGGCCCCAAGGCGCCGAAAAAGCGTTCGGAAACGGCGGCCAATTCGCAGTGGGTGCGGGCAGACATCGACGGTATCATGCGGCCGGTGGCCAGGCTGGGCCAGAAGGTCCGCAAAGGGCAGCGGCTGGCCATGGTAGCCGATCCCTTTGGCGAGACTGAAGTGGCTATTACTTCACCCTGTTCCGGGATCGTCATCTGTGTGAACAACCTGCCCTTGGTGAACGAAGGTGAGGCCATCTACCACGTGGCGCGGTTTGATGAGTTGGGTGAGGCCGAGAAGGCCATGGACTACTTCCGCAGTTCCTTCGAGAGCGAGATGTCGGAAGAAGCCGTGGTGCCGGTACACCCCTGGGATGAACTTCAGAAATAACCGACTGTTGGAGCACGTATGATCTGGCACCAGAACACTATTGAGCTGGCCCCGCTGCCCAGGGGATTTAACCTGGTGACCAACGAAATCCTGGCCCAGGCGCCGGAACTGACGAACTGCGAAGTGGGGTTGCTGAATCTGTTCATTCAGCATACCTCCGCTTCTCTTGCCATCAATGAGAACGCCGACCCGGACGTACGTGGCGATCTGGAGCGTCACTTCAATGTGATGGTGCCGGAACACGCCGACTATTACGAGCACACCCTGGAAGGCCCGGATGACACCACCTCCCACATCAAAAGCGTGATCATCGGGCCGTCGCTGACCATCCCCATCAGCCACGGCCATTTGGCTCTCGGTACCTGGCAGGGCATCTACCTTTGCGAACACCGGAATCATGCCGGTGGCCGTAAAATTGTGGCGACATTACAGGGGCGTTGGTGAGGCAGCTGAGGCTGTGTCGAGGAACCCGGCGCCAGGCTAAAGTGTGGACTGTAGTTTTGCGCTGAACCGCTGAAGCTTGCTCCGGGCAGCGCTCCAGTTTTCCTCCCCGACCAGGTCCGTGAATTCCTGGTGTGCTTCTTCCCATCTGATCAACGCTTGCCCGTAGACTTCCTCTCCCTGTCGCGTCAGAGATAGCCCCAGAGATCGCTTGTGTCCTGAGGGCTGGGACTGCAGTAGCCCCTTGCTAATCAGCTTGTCGACTGTCCTTTGTAATGAGGTTCTCTCCATGCCCAGGAGCTCTGCCAACTCATTGATCGAGTTGGGAGGTGCTAATTTGATGGCATTCAGCACAGAAAACTGGGTAACGCGCAGGCCAGTGTCGGCCAGGGCACGGTTGTAGTGCCGGGTCACCAGTCTTGAGAACACCCTTGAGTACAGGGCGGCACAGGTTTTCCCGACATCCAGAGGGGTTGTTTGGTCGTTGGCACTTTTCTCGGGCATCAGGGCTGCCTGTTTTATTAAGTGTATATGCAAGATGGTAGGTTCATCGCTGGGCTATGTCCAGCGTGAGAGTGCATGGAGCGGTCAGGGTGATGCTCAAAAAATATCTTGTAATCATTTAAAAAGTGTATATACACTTAAAAGGCTTTTCTGTATTACAAGGACATTTCGAAAAATGATCGCCGGACAGATAGAGGTAAACAGGCATGAACCTTTCGCTTAATCTATTTCGGGCAGCTTTTGGGGCATACAGCCGACTACTGCCAGCGCGAGCAGCCGTAAGAGCGGTGAAACTGATGACGAGTCCCCGCATTGCGGCAGAGAGGCGGCTTTCGCATAGAGAGCTCTTTGGAGGTCCGGTAATGCTTCGGGGCGGCGGTATGCTGTCCATCCATGGCCGAGGCCACAAGAAGATGCTGCTGGTGCACGGCTGGTCTGGTTGGATCGGGCAATTCGAGTCGCTGTTCGCTGAGGTTGATCCGGACGAATACACCGTTTATGCGGTGCATCCCCTCGGCCATGGCGAGTCGTCGTCTGAACAATCACATCCGGGACGATTCATTGAGGCCGTGCTGGATGCACATGACTATGTGGGTAAACCCTTCGATGTCGGCATCGGTCATTCGCTGGGTGCTGCCGCGCTGGTTTATGTAGAAGCTATGGACCCCTGCTTCAGAAGGCTGGTTTTGGTTTCGGGCCCGGCCACCATTGAGGGAGTGTTGGATCGGTTTGCCCGGTTTGTGAATCTCGGCGGACGGAGTAAGCAACTCTTCCTCCAAGGTATGGAAGCAACGGTTGGGCTGGCAGTGGACCGGCTGGACCTGCTCGCCCTGGCGACCTCTATCCAGAAGCCCGCGCTGCTGGTGCACGATGATAGTGATCGGGAGGTCCCGGTAGAGGAAGCAAGGCGACTGAACCAGGCATTTCCGAACAGTTGCCTGGTCCAGACCTCAGGCTATGGCCACAGCCGTATACTGCAACAGCCTGACGTGATCCGTGACATTCTGGCGTTTGCCCGGGATACCGCCGTGCGGTAACGGAATTTTCAAGCTTAAAAGTGTATATACACTATTGGGAGAGTAGGATGTCGGAACATCAAAAGCACCAATCAGTCGGATATTCGTTTTTCAGCCTAGTGATTCGTTACCGGTGGTTTGCGCTGGTGATATCGCTCATGGTGGTTGGGGGGCTGGGCAGCCAGCTGGGCGCACTGAAAAAGAACACCCAGGCCGACGCCTTTATCGATGAAAATGAGCCGGCCTTGATTTACCGGGATGCCGTCGAACAGATTTTCAACCTGAAGGACCCACTGGTGATTGCCGTCCAGAACCGGGGCCCGACCGGCATCTACAACGAGCACAGCCTGAAGCTGGTGCGCTGGCTGAGTGATCAGCTTCAGGCGGTGCCGAACATTGATCCTCAGGGCATCACAAGTCTTGCCACGGAATCCAATATCCAGGGCGATACCCTGGGTATGGAGGTTCGGGAGTTTCTCGATGGTCCGCTGGACCGGACCCATATTGCCTGGATTGAGCGCAGCATAAAAAACTTTCCACTCTATCAAGGCAGTCTGGTAGCCGAAGACGGCTCCATGACCCTGATCATTGCCGAGTTGCTGAATCAGGATCAGGCGGAAGCCACCTATCAGTTGGTCCGGCAGTTGGTTGAGAGCGCACCCACGGGCCGGAGCCAGGTTTACCTGGCCGGGGAAGGCGTGGTGTCCGCGTACCTGTCGGAATACGTCGACCGTGACGCCAAGCGCCTGAACCCGATGGCCGGGCTGATTATCACCCTGGTGCTGGTGGTGGCGTTTTTCTCACTCAGAGCAGCCTTGATTCCCAATCTGATAGTGGCTGGCACCGTGGCCGGCACCCTGGGGGCCATGGTCCTGGCAGGGGCCGAATTCTATGTCATTACCAATGGCCTGATTGTCTGCATGATCGGGATTGCGGTGGCCGACTCGATTCATATTTTTTCTGAATATTACGAAGTCATGGCCGGCGATCCGGCCTTGTCCCAAACCGAAGCGATTGCCACTGCGATGGCCGGTATATGGCGTCCGGTTACGCTGACTACCCTGACGACGGCAGCCGGATTTCTGGCGCTATATGCCACCAATGACATGCCACCACTGAAGTTCTTCGGCCTTTTTGGCGCCTTTGCCGTGATCCTGGCGGGGCTTTTGACGTTGTTCGTAACACCGTCACTGTTGTCGCTTTTCCGGGCCCGGCCCAGCCCACGCTTTCGCAGGCACGAATCCAGCCTGCCCAGCCGGGGGCTGGCGTCCGGACTGGGTTCATTGTCGCTACGGTATCCGAAAACGATACTCCTGACCGCTGCAGTGGTTGCCAGTGTCGCCGGGCTGGGCGCTCTGAAGCTGGTGATCAATGAAGAGCGCATTGAAAACTTTCAGCCCCATGAGCCGATCTACCTGGCTGACAAAACGATTAACGCGGCGATGGATGGCACCTATTACCTGGATGTGGTGATTGAGACCCCGGCGCCGGAGGGCATCTATGATCCCTCGGTGCTGCAGGCGATCAGTGAGTTGCAGGTCTTCCTGGAAGCGCAGCCCGGAATCCATGGAACCACCTCGATTGCCGACTACATCAAACAGATGAACAAGGCCGTGAACGAGGATGATCCGGCGTTTTACAGGGTACCGGATGACAAGAACCTGGTTGCCCAGCTGTTTCTTCTTTACACCGCCTCTGGCGACCCGACCGACTTTGAGGAACGAGTGGATTCGCAGCGGCAGAGGGCGCTGATCAGAGCCAACCTGAAAGAGGGCTCTTACCTGATCAGCCGTTCATTGATTCCCCGTCTGGAGCGTTACCTGGCCTCGGAGTTTAAAGGGGATGTGGCAGCCCGGATCAGCGGCCGCGTTAACGTAGACTATCACTGGGTCAGTGGTATTGCCGAGACTCATGCCAGGAGCGTGATCGTCTCTTTCCTTGCCGTGCTTCTGATGGCGGCACTGTTGTTCCGGTCGGTGACCGCTGGCTTGATGGCGGCGATTCCGGTGGGCTTGTCGATTCTGGTCATCTACGCGGTCATGGGAGTGAAGGGCATATGGCTGGGGGTGGGCACCTCAATGTTTGCCGCCATCGCCATCGGCCTGAGTGTTGATTTTGCCATTCACACCCTGGACCGGCTCCGTGAGGCCATGTCAAAGCCCGGCCACCTCAGCCCCGGACAGCGTATCGCTACCGTGTTCTCGTCTACCGGGCGAGCACTTTGGTTCAACCTTCTGGCCGTGGCGCTGGGCTTTGGTGTGCTGATGACCAGCCAGGTGCCGCCGCTGATGAATTTTGGAATGCTGGTGGCGCTGTCGGTTTCGGTTGCCTTCGTGGCCAGCTTGCTCCTGTTGCCTGCCATCACCCTGGTGTCTCAACCGGCCTTTATGGTGGGTAAACCGGGAAGTTTCATGAAAACCGGGTTGATACTGCTGGCGCTGATGGGCGCGGCTGTGCTGACCAGCAAGGCGTTCGCCCTTGAGAAAGCGCCGACCGCCCGGGAGATTATCCAGCTGATGAACAGTCGTCCTGAGGGCGTGTCGGTGCAGAGAGACATGCTGATCACCCTGACCGATCAGGGGGGCAATATTCGTGAAGAGCAGACCCGCGCCTTTCGCCGTTACTTCGACGACATCAAGAAAACCGTCATCTTCTATACGCAGCCAGCCACGGTGGCCGGCACCGCATTTCTCACCTGGGATTACGCGAACCCGGCCCGGGAAGACGATCAATGGCTGTACCTGCCGGCCTTGAGAAAAGTGCGCAGAATCTCGGCTTCTGACCGGGGTGACTACTTCCTCGGAACCGACTTTACCTACGAGGAGATCAAGAAAGAGAGCAAGATTGCCGCCGAAGATTACCACTTCGCCTTGCTCGGCGAAGAGCACGTGGACGGCCACCACACCTGGCTGGTGGAGGCCTCGCCGGTGGGGCCGGAGGTAAGCCGCGCGTTGGGCTACGGACGAGTGCTGATGCGCGTTGATTCCTCGTTATGGATTCCACGACTGACAGAGTACTGGGATGTAGCTGGTCATTTTCTGAAGACCGTTCATGCCCGACGTATCGAGATGATCGACGGCATCTGGAGTACTACCGACATCGAAGCCATCAACAGGAAAACCGGGCATAAAACCCGTATTCAGTTCCGCGACACCGATTATGGCGTTGATGTCCCGCCCCGGTTGTTTGAGCAGAATGCTCTGAAACGAGGGTATTGAGATGAAAGCGCTTCCCGTCATCGGTTGGCTGCTTGCATGGTGCCTGTTGTCGATGCCGGCACAGGCCCAGGAAGTTCAGCACTCGTCGATCCTGGAGATTGGGGCCGCCTATGCTCATGAAGCCGGGTCCTGGCAAAAACAGGACATTACCTGGCGTCCGGAGTGGTTGGTACGATTTCATTCCGGGGCGCGGTTGATGCTGCGAGGGCAGGCGCGCCTGGACGTACAGGACGAACTGAGCCCGGGCCAGCCCAGGCAACCCTTTCGTGCGCGGTACACGCGTAAACGTCTGCCCAATGATCACCTTGAGCTGGAACTCAGGGAATTCTATCTGAATCACTACCTGGCGGACGCCTTTGTCAGCCTGGGCAAACAGCAGGTTGTTTGGGGGCAGGCCGACGGCCTGCGAGTTCTGGATGTGGTAAACCCGCTGAGCTACCGGGAATTCATTCTTCCGGACATCGAACATCGCCGTATTCCATTGTGGTCAGCGCTGGTGGAATTCCCGGTGCATGAGTGGACAGCCCAGATGGTCTGGATTCCTGATGCTACGGTAACGGAGAGTACACTGTCCGGAGCAGCCTATTCCCTGTTTCCCGACCCGCCTGGTGACAGCCGCCTGATGGTTGATCGTCCCGATTCGCTGACCACCAGCGATTTCGGGGCAAGATTCTCCACCTTCGAGCGAGGCTGGGACCTGTCTCTGAATTATCTCTATCACACCATTGACGACCCCCTGATTCGGTTCGACCCTTCAGAGCAGCGGGTTCTGGCGGACTACAACCGCTCTCATCTGCTTGGCGGAAGCGCCTCAAAACCCTTTGGGAATGTCACGCTTCGCAGTGAGGTGGGGCTGGAAAGCGAAAAACGGTTTCTGACCCCTGACACTGGAGCCATTGTTGACACAGCCGTTGGCTCCTATGTGATCGGGCTGGATTTCAGTGGATGGCGTGACTGGTTTATCAGCGCCCAGTTCTTTCAGACCTACCGTTTCTCGAACGATACGCCGGACCGGTCTTCGCAAGAACAAGCCACACTTCTGGTCCGACGTAATGCGCTGAACGATGCCCTCACGATGGAGGCGCTCTGCCTTTACGATCTGAACAACCGGGATTCGCTGATCCAGTTGCATGCTGAATATGCTGTGGCGACCAGAGTGGTTCTGAACGCTGGCGCAGACCTGTTTTTCGGTGAATCCACGGGTACTTTTGGCCAGTTTCATGATGAAAGTCGCCTGGAGGCGGGTTTGACTCTGAGTTTTTGACAACGTGGTCTTGTCTAATCCGATAGGGCGCCACCCCAAGAACACAATGGGTGGGTATCCACCCATTGTTGGTTTTTCTGTGGGTGGTAAGCCACCCAATACTCTTCGGCTGTTTAACTGTCGGAATATCAATTCGTTGTTTTGTAAGTGTTTTTACTAACTGGCCTGGCCCTTGCTGAATGCTCCCCCAGCGAGGCCGGGCAGGTCTCATCAGCACCCAACCAACAAGATGAATCGGGAGCATTTCTTATGAAACTTCAAACCATTCTGGCGGCTGCGATCGCCTCCTCCGTTGTTGCTGGCCCTGTGATTGCCCAGGATCGTGCCGGCTGGCCTGAGAGCTTTACCGTTGGCACGGCAAGCCAGGGCGGCACCTACTTTGCCTATGGCTCCGGCTGGGCGAACTTTGTGGCGGAGAATCTGGGGGTGTCTGGTGGCGCTGAAATCACCGGCGGCCCGGTTCAGAACATGGCGCTGGTCCACACCGGAGACCTGAAGTTTGGCCTGACTACCATGGGCCCCGCCCGTGAGTCCGTGGACGGGCAGAGCCCGCTGGCACCGGGCATGAAGATGGACAACGTCTGTGCCATGTTCCCGATGTATGAAACCCCGTTCTCCATTGCCACGCTGTCCAGCTCCGGTATTACCAGCATCTCCGAGATTCCGGACGGCGCCACCATTGGTTTCGGGCCAGCCGGTTCCACCTCGGATACCTACTTCCCGCGCATGATGGAAACGCTGGGCGTCAAGTTCGAGCGCCGTAACGGCAGCTGGTCAGACCTCGGTGGCCAGCTTCAGGACGGTCTGATTGATGTGGTGGCCTTCGCAGCCGGTATTCCCATTCCGGCGGTCAGCCAGCTGGAAGTCCAGACCGACGTTAACGTGATTGGCATGAACGATGACGAAGCCAAGAAGATCGTCGATAACTTCCCGGTGTCTGAATTCGTGATTCCGGCCAGCACCTACCAGTCCCTGGATGCTCCGTCCCGTGTGGTCTCCATGTGGAACTTCGCCATGGTGAACTGCGATATGCCGGAAAGCTTTGTGTATGAAATCACCAAGCTGACCATGGAGAACAACGACAAGATGGTGTCGATCCATAAGGCAGCGCGCCACTCCGTCCCCGAGAACTACACCAAGAACAAGGTACTGCCCTGGCATCCGGGTGCAGCACGCTGGTTCAACGAGAACGGCTATCCCATCGAAGACGCTGCCATCAAGCAGTAATGAACCTGGCCGAAGGGTCGCCTGACGACCCTTCGGCATCCGGTCGATACCGATTCACCGCCTCTCAGACAGGCAGGACTTATCATGACCAAAGAACAATCCCATGCCAGCGGTGAAATCCAGCTGGCAGAAAACCTGACGGTCAATGAAGACCATGTATTGGCCCACAATGTGGACGAAGAGCCGGTGGAGGCGAACCGCCGCCTGTACACCGGTATTTTGCTGAAGTTCGTCGTGTTGCTGGCGATTGCCTATTCGGCGTTTCACCTCTACACCCTGAACGTGTCGCCCATGGAAACCTGGTCGTTCCGTATTGTGCACGTGGCCGGTGCCCTGGTGTTGGGCTTTATCTTGTTTGCCGGTGCCCGCTTCGTTTCCGGTGAAGAAGGTGCTGCGAGGCATCGCTGGACCACCTGGTTTGCAGCAGTCGCACTGATTCCCGCGCTCTATGCGCTGTACCAGACTTATGCCTTCCACCAGATGATTCTGGGTGGCACCCTGCGGATTCCCGCCGAACTTGAAACCTGGCATTTTGGCTGGCCGCTGCTGGCGGCTTCCGGTGTGGGTATTGTCATGAGCTGGTTCCACCAGCGCGATCGTGCCCGGTTCAGCGTGCCGGATCTGGTTCTGATCGTCTGCTCTGTGGCGGTTGCTGCCTACCTGCTGGTGGTGTTCAACACCTCCATGCGGATGACCACCGGCACCGCGTTTGCCCCCGTGGGTATTTCTTTCGCCGCTGTGGCCGGTACCGCGCTGATTATGGAGCTTACCCGCCGGGTAGCCGGTATGGCTCTGGTGGTGATTGCGCTGGTGTTTCTGGCCTACGTCTTCGCCGGCCCCTACCTTCCGGGCTTTCTGGGGTATCCCGGGCTGTCGGTGCAGCGCTTCTTCAGCCAGGTCTATACCGATGCGGGTATTCTCGGGCCGACCACGGCGGTGTCTTCGACCTACATTATCCTGTTCATTATCTTTGCCGCGTTTTTGCAGGCGTCGAAGGTAGGTGACTACTTTGTCAATTTCGCTTTTGCGGCGGCTGGCCGGTCCCGGGGTGGTCCCGCCAAAGTCTCCATTTTCGCCTCTGGCCTGATGGGTATGATCAACGGCACCAGTGCCGGGAACGTGGTATCCACCGGTTCCCTGACCATCCCCTTGATGAAGCGGGTTGGCTACAGCAAGGAATCCGCCGGCGCGGTTGAAGCAGCAGCGTCTACGGGCGGGCAGATCATGCCGCCGATCATGGGTGCGGGCGCCTTCATCATGGCGGAGATTACCGGTATTCCCTATACCGAAATTGCCATTGCGGCGATTATTCCGGCGATTCTGTACTTTGCCTCGGTCTACTTCATGGTCGATTTCGAGGCCAAGAAGCTGGGCATGCGGGGCATGCGCGAAGACGAGCTGCCCAATTTGCGCCTGATGCTGCGCCAGGTATACCTGTTTGTGCCCATCATCATTCTGATCGTGGCGTTGTTCCAGGGCTACTCGGTGATTCGTGCCGGTACTCTGGCCACGATTTCTGCGGCGGTGGTCAGCTGGATTTCCCCCAACAAGATGGGCCTGCGGCAGATTCTGCATGCGTTCGAGATAGCGGCCTATATGTCGATTCAGATCATCGTGGTCTGTGCGGCCGCCGGTGTCATTGTGGGTGTGATCTCACTCACCGGCGTTGGCGCGCGGTTCTCGGTGCTGTTGCTGGATGTGGCGGCCCACAGTCATCTGCTGGCTCTGGTGTTTGCCATGTTTATTTCCATTCTGCTGGGCATGGGCATGCCGACCACCGCAGCTTATGCCGTTGCAGCTTCGGTCGTGGCTCCGGGCCTGGTGCAGTTGGGGATTGAGCCGCTGACGGCGCACTTCTTTGTCTTCTACTTTGCCGTGGTCTCGGCCATCACGCCGCCTGTGGCACTGGCGTCCTATGCGGCGGCGGGTATTTCCGGTGCCAACGCCATGTCCACATCGGTCGCATCATTCCGGATCGGCATTGCGGCGTTCATCGTGCCCTTCATGTTCTTCTACAACAGTGCGCTGTTGATGGAAGGAGGGTGGTTCGAAATCGGACGGGCGCTGATTACCGCTACCTTTGGCGTGTACCTGCTGTCTGCCGGTGTGCTGGGCTGGTTCGCACGGTCGTCCGCCCCGGTTCTGGTACGGTTGTTACTGGTGGCCGCAGCCCTGCTGACCATCGAGGGTGGTTTGTGGACGGATCTGGCCGGTATCGCGCTGGCGGTAATCGCCATGCTCATCCAGCGCAAGCGTGCGCCGGCTCTGGCCGCAGCCTGATCTGGCCAGTACCCGGAGGACAACCTGCCGCTGAGCGGGTTGTCCTGCCGGTCCGGGGGCGCTAGGCTTGGCCGAAGCCCCTCTTTGATGTCTCGGAACTGAATTCCATGCTCCAGCGCTTCAGCGTCGTTGTGATTCTGGTTGTCATCATGCTGCTGTCCTGGCTTCTGGGCGGTTGGTACGGTTATCGCCAGCTGGAGCAGGAGGCCCTGCAAGAGGCTTTCCGGTACCGACAACTGGTTGCGAATGAGCTGAACCGGTATCTGCCGGTACCGGCTCTTATCGCCGAACACCCCCTGTTAGCCGACGCGCTCAAGCAACCGAATGATGCCGTGACCCTGCTTCGGGCCAACGAGCAGATGCAAAGAATGGCCACCATTGTCGGCGGCTCAGATATCTACCTGATGGATTTGTCTGGTTTGACGATTGCGGCCAACAATTTCGGCCAGCCGGACACCTTCGTTGGCAATAATTACGCGTTTCGCCCCTACTTTTCTGAAGCCGTGCAAACCGGAGATTCAGTGGCCTATTTCGCCTTGGGTTTACGGTCCCTGGAGCGTGGTCTGTACTTCACTCATCCGGTGCGCGATCAGCGGGGCAAAATGCTCGGGGTCGTAGCCATCAAGATATTGGTCCATGAGCTGGAGTCGCAGTGGCACCGGCCAGAATCGACCCAGCAGGCGCAAATGGTGGTGCTGGACGGCGACGGAATCAGTTTTCTGTCCAGTCGCAGCCAGTGGTTGTATCGGGACTTTCGGCCAGGTGACAAGGCCGAAAAAACCGCCCGCGTGCGGCAACGTTACCCCGAGCGGGATTTAGAGCCTGTTGACTTCTCTGTCACTGGCAAGCCGTGGGGGCTGGCGGATTATTCCACACGGATTCAGTTACGGGACAGCAACAGTGCTGGCACGTACCTGACCGTCGAGGTGGACCTGCCCAGGCTGGACTGGAGCCTGATGGTACTGACCGAGACGCGATCAGTACTCTGGACCCGCGCCGGTTTCCTGGTCAGCGGGCTGGCCTTGTTCCTGGCCGGGTTCCTTACCTGGTTGTATCTTCGCGAACGATACCGGCGGGAACGTGAACTGGCCTTGAGGGGAGAGCAGTTGGAGCGTCGCGTTGCTCAGCGGACAGCCGATCTTAAACGTTCCAATGACCAACTGCTGGAAGAGATACAGGAGCGGGAGAGAGCCCAGACCGAGTTGCGTGAAACCCAGCAAGAGCTCATCCAGGCTGCCAAGCTAGCGGTGCTCGGGCAAATGTCGGCGGGTCTGAACCACGAGATCAATCAGCCCCTGACCGCTATCCAGGGTTATGCCCGCAACAGTCGGAAGTTTCTGGAGCGAGGGGCCACCGATATGGTGGATGCCAACCTGGGGGAAATTGTTGCCCTGTGCGACAAGATGGCGGAGCTCATCCGACAGTTTAAGGTGTTCGCGAGAAAATCCGAGGGCCCCCCGTCGGTGGTTGATCTCAGATTGGCGGTGGATGGAGCCCTCAAGATCATTCGTGCCCAGCACAGCAGTAGCGGCATTGGCATCGATTGGCATCGCCCGGAGCAGCCGGTCATGTGCCACGGCGATCTGATCCGGATCGAGCAGGTGATGGTCAATCTGGTGGCGAACGCGGTTCAGGCGGTTGAAGGCCGTGACGAGCCGTTGATCGAGATCATGATTGATGAAGAAGAGGGGAACTGGCGTTGCCGGGTTCGAGACAATGGGCATGGCCTTCCCGGTAACACAGAGAAGGTGTTCGAACCGTTTTTTACCACCCGCTCCGTCAAACAGGGGTTGGGCCTGGGGCTTTCCATTTCCCGTCAGATCGTTGAAGCTCTGGGCGGAAACCTGGTCGGCCACAATCGTGACGATGGTCCGGGTGCCGAGTTCGTTCTCAAATTGAAACAGCGTAGGGCAGAGGAATGACAACCGCTTCAGTCATTTTTGTCGATGACGACCCGGATATCCGGCCACTGATGGAACAGACCCTGGAGCTGGAGGATATCCCGGTGGCCTGTTTTGCGGATGGAGCCTCAGCTTTGCAGGAGGTTCATCCGGATTTTGAGGGCATCGTCCTGTGTGATTACAACATGCCGGGCATGGACGGCCTGGATGTGTTGCAGCGCATCCGGCAGATTGATGAAGATATTCCGGTCATTCTGCTGACTGGTCAGGGCGATATCAGCACGGCGGTATCGGCCATGCAGCAGGGTGCCTACGATTTCATCGAGAAACCGTTTGATCACGAGGAGTTGATTGAACTTCTGCGGCATGCCCTTGAGAAACGGCATCTGGCGCTTGAGAACCGGCGGCTGAAAGCTCAGCTCCGACACCTTGCCCGCCCCGGCCCCCGGATGCTGGGCGATTCGCCGGCTATGCAACGGGTGATGGCGACCATTGATCCGGTATTGGATATCTCCGCAAACGTGCTCCTTCATGGTGAGACGGGGTCCGGTAAGGACGCGCTGGCCAGATATATCCATGAAAACAGTCCACGCAGCAGCCACAATTTTGTTGCGATCAATTGCGGCGCTGTACCCGAGAATCTGATCGAAAGCGAGCTGTTCGGGCACGAGGCCGGTGCCTTCACAGGTGCTGACAAACGACGTGTTGGCAAGATAGAACACGCTCATCGGGGAACCCTGTTCCTGGATGAGCTTGAAAGTATGCCCATGCCGTTGCAGATAAAACTGCTCCGGGTTCTTGAGGAGCAACGGGTTGAGCGGCTTGGCAGCAACCAGGTCGTGGACGTGGACGTACGTATTATCGCCGCCACCAAATCCGATCTGAAGGAACTGAGTGACAAGGGAGAATTCCGGTCCGACCTTTATTACCGACTGAATGTGGTGAAAGTGGATATTCCGCCGTTGCGGGAGCGAAAGGAAGACATCCCCAAACTGTTCCATCACTTTGTGCTGATTGCTGCCGCTCGCTATGACCGCGAGAGTGTGCCTTTGGACGCACGTCAGGCTGCCCGGCTGATGCAGCATTCCTGGCCCGGCAACGTTCGGGAACTGCGTAACCTGGCTGAGCGATATGTCTTGCTGGGCCCGGCAGCCCTGGCCGAAGGGGATTCCGCCAGCGGACCGAACATTGCCAGCCGGCAGACGTTGTCGGAAATGATGGATGGCTTTGAACGCTCGGCGATTGTCAGTGCTCTGAACGCCTGCCACGGTAGCATCAAGGACACCATGGTTCAGCTCGGGATTGCCCGCAAGACGCTGTATGACAAAATGAAGAAACACGGGCTGGACAAAGCCGAGTTCAAGGACTGACCGTTACAAAAGATAACGCCCTGGTTGCACTGGTTTTACAAACTACGAGGTTTCCTCGATAAATCTGTCGTGTGTTTTTCTGTAGGATTGCTAATCTTTTTTTAGCGGACTTCTCCGACAGTCATTCCAACCACGGAAAACACACCACATGAAGAATCTGACCATCCAGGCGAGGGTGCTGTTGCTGGCACTGGTGCCGGTTATTGTTCTGACTGCATTGCTGACCACTTACAACCTGAATCAGGCCCGCTCGATCGGAGAGCAGGCGGTTGCAAGCTTCTCGGAAGACATGGAGGCCAGCAAGCGCCAGGAGCTGCGCAACTATCTGGAGCTGGCAAAAACGTCCATCCAGCATCTTTATGAGCAGCCGGGCTCGGCCAATGATCCTGAGGTCCAGCAGCAGGCCTGGGACATCTTGCGGCAACTGCGTTTTGACGACTCCGGCAGTGAGGGCTATCTGTTCGCCTATACCACGGAAGGTGTTTCGGTGATGCATGGTGTCAATTCCGCCCTGGAAGGCCGTAACCTCTGGGGCTTTCAGGACCCGAACGGCACCTACCTGATTCGCGAACTGATCGAGGCTGCGCGCAATGGTGGCGGCTATGTACCCTATGGCTGGAAACACCCGGAAACCGGTAACGTAGCCCCCAAGTTAGGCTATGCCGAAATGCTGCCGAAATGGGGCGTGATGATCGGCACCGGATTCTGGATTGATGGCCTGGAATCTCAGGTTGCTTCCATGGAACAGCGGGTGGGCGATTCCCTGGGTGAGGCGATCATTGGCTCGGTGACCACCTCCCTGATAGCCCTGGCCATTATTGTCTTCCTTGCCCTGGTAGTGGTTCGCGGCATTATCAGTCCGTTGAAGTCGGCGGTGACGGCGATGAATGGCATTGCCAGTGGCGACGGGGATCTTACCCGTCGGCTTGACGTCTCGGGCAGGGATGAGCTGTCCCAGTTGGCCACGGCGTTCAACAGCTTTGCGGATCAGGTGCATGGGCTGGTCCGCCAGGTCCGCCAGTCGGCCGAGACATTGAATGTTACCACCGGCGAGTTGAACGAGGTCATGGTGGAAGCCGAGCAGGGCGTTGAGCGCCAGAAATCGGAAAGTGATCAGGTAGCCACCGCCATGAACGAGATGACCGCCGCAGCCCAGGAAGTGGCCGGTAATGCCAGTGAAGCGTCGGATTCGGCTGGCCACGCTACCGCTCAGGTAACCGATGCCCAGGGGCTGGTCTACCAGGCCATCGAGGTGATTGGCGGGCTCTCCAAACAGGTGGAAGAGGGGGTTCAGGTCATAGAAAAACTGGGCACCGACTCCCGCCAGATCGACAGCGTGCTGGAGGTTATTCGGGAGATCGCCGACCAGACCAACCTGTTAGCCCTGAATGCTGCCATCGAGGCGGCTCGCGCCGGAGAAGCCGGCCGTGGCTTTGCCGTGGTTGCCGACGAGGTACGTACGCTGGCAAGCAGGACCCAGAAGAGCACTCAGGAGATCCAGGCGACCATCGAGCGGCTGCAGAAAGGTGCCCAGCAGGCGGTAATGCTGATCGGCGCCATCAGCCAGCGCAGCGAGGAAACCGTGGAGGAAACCCGCCAGGTGAACGAAGCGCTGCAGCGTATTTCCCAGGCCGTGAACACGATTACCGATATGAACACCCAGATTGCCAGTGCTGCGGAAGAGCAGACCAGCGTGTCGGAAACCATCAACCAGAATGTTCACGAAATCGTGGCAATCTCGGAACAGACTGCCCAGGGAACCCGTCGCGCCGGCGAAGCGACCCAGCGCCTCAAGGCACTGGCCGGTGAGTTGACCGACGAGGTCAGCCGCTACCGGGTCTGAGCAGAGTTACCTATCCAGTCGAAGGAAAAGGCGCAGTCACGCAAGTGACCTGCGCCTTTTTTTTGCCTGGATCAGGGCGCGATCTTCTTTTTCAGGGCTTTGGTCAGCGGCCTTGGCAGGCTCGGCAGCGACTTCAGCAGCCAGGGCAGCACCTTTCTTTTTACGCCATTCAGGGATTCCGGCACCACCGCTTCAATCAGGTGCGGGCCGGGGTTGTGTTTGGCGTATTCCATGGCTTTGATCAGCTCTTCCGCCGTGGTTACCCGGGTGCCGTGCACGCCCATGCTCTGGGCCAGCAACGCGTAGTTGGTGACCGGGCCACTGATGTCGAGTTGGGATTTCGCCTTGGCACCGGCTTCTTCTGCGCCAACCCGTTCCAGTTCTACGTTCAGGATCGAGTAGGAAGCGTTGTTGAAGATGATGGTGGTCACGTTCAGGTTTTCCCTCGCCATGGTCCACAGGGCCTGGTTGGTATACATGGCGGTGCCGTCACCGATCAGTGCGTAAACCTGGCGATCCGGACAGGCGATGGCTGCGCCGACGGCGTTGGGCATGCCTTGCCCGATGGCCCCGCCGGTGAGGGTGATCAGGTCGTGCCGTGGCGAGCCTGCGGTCATGGCGTTCAGCATCAGGCCGGAGGTGATGGCTTCATCCACGATAATGCTGTTCTCGGGCATCAGTTCGCCCACCGCCCGGCAAACCTTTTCGGCGGTGAGTTTACCTTTGGGCAGACCGGGGCGGCCGGGCGCCTGCAGCTTGGGTTGGGCATTGCTGGCACCGAGAGTATCGGCCAGCTTTTTCAGGCTGGCGGTGGCATCCTGCTCCGGTGTGCTCAGAGTGTGAGCCGTGCAGTTGTCTGGCACCAGGTAGCTTTGTTTGCCCGGATAGGCGAAGAAGGATACCGGGGCCTTGGCATCCACCAGAATCAGGTGGTCAAACTCGGAGAGCTGCAGGGTAGCCAGTTCCGCCAGGTAAGCGATCCGCTCCACCGGCGGCAGGCCGGCGCCCCGTTCAATGCGGGTTGGGAAGGTTTCGGCAAACAGGGTGACACCGTTGTGAGCGGCAATGCGTGCCGCCTCCAGCAGAGCGGGCTCACGCAAGGCGCGGCCACCCAGCAGCAGGGCGGTTTTCCTACCGCTCTTAATGGCTTCTGCGGCCGCTTTAACAGCGCTATCTTCAGCTGCAGGCGCTTGCGGTTGAGTGGGTGCGGCACAAGGCTTGCCGCCTTCGCCCCAGGACACATCCGCTGGCAGAATCAGAGTGGCTACCTGCCCTGGCAGGCCCCGGGCGGCGGTGATGGCTTCGGCGGCATCCTGGCAAAGGGCTTCTGTGCTTTGTGACGTGCGCACAAAACTGGGGGAGATGTTGCGAGCGACCGTTTCGATGTCAGACTGCAACTGGGCGTCGTATTTCACATGGTAGGTGGCATGGTCGCCAACAATGTTGACCACCGGTACCTTACCCTTGCGTGCATTGTGCAGATTGGCCAGGCCATTACCCAGGCCACAGCCCAGGTGCAGCAGGGTAGCAGCGGGTTTGTCCGCCATCCGGGCGTAGCCGTCGGCGGCACCGGTGGCGACGCCTTCAAACAGGGCCAGTACCGCCCGCATTCCGGGTTCGCTGTCCAGGGCGGCGACAAAATGCATTTCGCTGGTGCCCGGGTTGGTAAAACAGACTTCAACACCCGAATCCACCAGGGTTTTCATGAGTGCCTGAGCGCCGTTGGTCATTGTTGTTCTCCAGCTTGGGTCAATTCGTTTGTATTGGTCCGGTCGAGATGGGTCTCGTTGATATCGGCAATTCTGGTGACACCGGTCAGGGTCATGGCCAGTTTCAGTTCCTGCTGCAAGGTGTTCAGGAGCCGGGTTAATCCGGCCTGGCCTTCCGCAGCCAGGGCCCAGGCCCAGGGCCGGCCCACCATCACGCCGTTGGCTCCCAGCGCGAGGGCCCGGAAAACGTCCACGCCGTTGCGAATGCCGCCATCCACCAGGATTTCGGTGTCGTTGCCGACGGCGGCCACGATATCCGGGAGTTTGCTGGCGGTGGCGGCTACACCGTCGAGCTGGCGACCGCCGTGGTTGGACACCACGATGCCATCGGCACCCACGTTGACGGCTGCTTTGGCATCGTCCACTTCCAGAATGCCTTTCAGGATCAGCTTGCCGGGCCAGCGTTCCCGCAGCCATTCGATGGCCTGCCAGGTGACGGAAGCGTCGAACTGGGTATCGACCCATTGCTTGAAGGAATCCAGGTTACTGGCCTCTGGCACCGCGTCGCTCAGATTGCCGAAGGTGAGGGGGTTACCTTTTATGGCTACCTGCCATAGCCACCCGGGCCTCGATAGAAGCTGCTGCGCTTTGAGCGCAACGGAACGGGCGCCGGCGCTGTTCAGGCCGTTGCGGGTATCCCGATGCCGGGGGCCGGGTAGGGGCAGGTCGATGGTAAATATCAGCGTCTGGCAGCCGGCATCCCAGGCTTTTTTCAGCAGGGTGTCTACGTAGTCCCGGTCACGAATCATGTACAACTGGAACCAGAAGGGCGCCGTGGCGGCTGCTTTCACTTCTGCCAACGGGCATATGCCAACGGTGGAGAGGGTGAAAGGCACCTCGGCGGAGTTGGCTGCCTTCACAGCCTGGGCTTCTCCCCGTTGTGCCATCATGCCGGCCAGCCCCAGAGGCGCCAGGGCGACAGGCATGCTGCAGGATTGCCCGGCCAGCTCGGTGCGGGTGTCCACGTTATCGACATCAATCAACACACGCTGGCGCAGGGCGATATCCTGCCAGCCGCGGACATTGGCCCGCAGGGTGTGTTCTTCGGTAGCGCCGCCGTCCAGGTAATCTGCCAGAAACCGGGGCAGTTTACGGCGGGCGAGTTGCTGGTAATCGGCGGCGGTGGCCGGATAACTCAGGGGCATGGTCTCAGTTTCCCTTGGTGATGGAGCGGGCGGCAGCCCGCGCCGTCAGAATGCAACCGGGCAGGAAGGTGCCTTCGAGTGACCGTTTGCCATTGCTTCCACCGCCGCCAAAACCGGCCGCTTCGCCGACACAGTACAGGCCGCGGATGGGTTGCCCGCTGGCATCCATTACCCGGCTTTGCAGGTCGGTGCGTAGGCCACCCAGGCTCTTGCGGGTAGTCAGTTGCATGTGAATGGCGATAAACGGCCCGGCGCCTGGTTTCTGAAGAGGTGCCGGTTTGCAGGTGCGCAGCCGGTCCGGGCCCCACTGGCGGGCGTGGCGGATCATGCGGATTTGGGCATCGTTGTTCAGTTGATCGCCCTTGCTGAAATTGGCATCGAAAGCATCGGCAGTGGCCTGCAGGTTGGCGGCGTCAATGTCCAGAGAGCAGGTCAGGGCGTTCATTTTCTTCGCCAGCCCTTCCAGGGTGTCATCCACCAGGAAGTGACGGCTTTCGTTCTGCATCTGATTCACCAGCGGTTTGTTGCCCAGCAGCAGTTCTTTCAGGAACAGCGGGAATTGTTTGTCCCGGATGCGGGCGTTGTGTTCAGCGCCGGAGATGGCAAATTCTTTCAGAGCGATGCGCCGGTTCAGCAGGTGCCAGGTCCAGGGTTTTTCCTGATCGGCTACCCGTTGGCACAGCCAGTGAGTATCAAAGCCGGTCACCAGGGGCTCCGGCCCGATACGTTCGCCCCGGTGGTTCAACCATAGTGCGGATTTACACGGTATCGTAGACAGGCCGTGGCCCGGGAAATGCGGATAGGGGTGGGGAAAGCCCGCGGCATAGTTCCACATTTCGCCGGCGTGAGTGATGCGTGCGCCAAGGTGGTCTTTGGCCCAGTGATGCAGTTTGCCATCGGCAAACGGGTGGGCACCGTTAAGCATGGTGGCCGGTTGCGGCCGATGTCTGGGCCAGTTGGCCCGGCACTCGGCGTGGCTGCCGTTGATACCGCCCATAGCCAGCACCACATTCGCAGCCTCAAATCGCACTTCTTCGCCGGTTTCCTCGTTGATGGCAACGGCGCCACAGACCTCACCGGCCTGATGGTCGAGTGCGGTAATTCGGTGCCGGTGATGAATGGCCAGTCTGCCACCGGTACTGGCTTCGTGCAGGGCATTGACCATGCAGCGCACCAGTTCCCGGGAGGTGCCCCAGGTGATGTGGTAGCGGGGCACGCTGTTGCCATCGCCAAAACGGCCTCGCTCCACCCAGTTCACCGCCGGCATGAATTTGATGCCCTCGTTGGCGAGCCAGTCGTGCACCTCGGTACGGGAATGCTCAACGTAGTAGCGGGCCCACTGCATGGGCCACTCATCGTTCGGGTCCAGTTCGCCGAAACGCAGCCAGTCGTTCAGCGCCAGTTCCGGCGAATCGGCGATTCTCATGCGCCGCTGAAGCGGCGTGTCAATCAGCATCATGCCGCCAAAGGCCCACAGCGCCAGACCTCCGAAGCGTTCGGGGCTGTCACGATCAACAATGGTTACGGACTTGCCAGCTCGCAGCGCTCCCAGGGCGGTGACAATGCCCGCCAGTCCGCCGCCGGCAATCAAAAGGTCTGAGCTAACAGGTTTCACCATGGTGCGTTTCCGGATTGTATTTTTGATTTTGTTGTTACAGACCATATAACGCTATGATCGGTTCTGAATTGACTTCAGAGGCCATAATAATTGACGTTAGAAGCCACCGTATCGATGGGCTGGGTCAATACCGTGATCGATGCCGCGAAGAATCTGGGCGTTCCCGAGAACCTGTTGCTGGAAACCGCTGGTCTGCCGGCCGGGGCCCTGTCTCTCGAACGATGGCCCATCGACTTCATTACCCGTCTCTGGCACGCCGCGGAGCAGTGCACGCGGGATCCCGGGTTTGGTCTGAAAGTTGGCGCCGGGGTGCGGCCGGCCAGTATTGATGCGGTCAGTTTCGCCATGCAGAGCGCCGCCACGCTGCGCGAAGCCATCACCCTGGTCCAGAAATACCAGCGGCTGATCTCTGATGGCGGTCGCTTCCAGATGATACCGGGTAGCAGGGGCACCTGGATTGTCTACCACCCCCGGCAGGGGCGTCTGGCGTTCAGTCCGCATCAGATTGAAGCGGTGCTGTCGGCCGTGGTCAGCCTGACCGACTGGATTGCCGGTTCTGCGGTTGGGCCTGTGCGAGTGCAATTCAGTCAGGCCCGTCTGGGGCCGCTGTCAGGGTACCGGGAGGTGTTTGGTTGCCCGGTGGAGTTCGAGCAGGCGTTCAGTGGTTTGCTGGTGGGTAATGAGGTGCTGGACAGGCCTTTACCACAGGCAGATCCGGCCCTTGCCCGTGTACATGAACAGTACAATGCAGGACGGCTGGCGGCGCTGGAAAAGGGCGCTGTGTCGGCAGAGGATCTTCGACAATGGCTGGTCGCCCGGATGGGGCCAAACCTTCCACGACGGGCAGAAGCGGCCAGGATGTTGGGGCTCAGCGAACGTACGTTGGCCCGTCGGCTGGAGGCACAGGGCTATACGTTCAACAGCTTGTTGGACGAGGTGCGCCGGGAGCTCGCCCTGGCGGCGGTGCGGGAATCGGGGTTGTCCCTGGCAGAGATCGCTTTATCGCTCGGATTTGCAGAGGCCAGTACCTTTTACCGGGCATTCCATCGCTGGACTGGCATGCCCCCGGCTCGCTGGCGCAAACAGGGGGCGCACTGAAACCTACAGATTGGCTTCGGCAAACTCTGCCAGTACCGAACGGGGCACGCCTTGCAGATGGATGTGACCGCCGTGGCGGAAGCCCTTGAAGCGCTCAGTCATGTAGGTCAGGCCGGAACTCAGGGGGCTCAGATAGGGGGTGTCTATCTGCGCCAGGTTGCCCAGGCAGATCACCTTGGAGCCGTTACCGGCCCGGGTGATGATGGTCTTGATCTGGTGCGGGGTCAGGTTCTGTGATTCATCGATGATGATGAGGCTGTGCTGGAAGCTGCGGCCCCGGATGTAGTTCATGGATTTGAAGTGCAGAGGCACTTTGCTGAGGATGTAGTCGACGCTGGCGGTCATGTTCTCATCGTCTTCGTGCAAAGCTTCCAGGTTGTCCACGATCGCACCCAGCCAGGGTTCCATTTTCTCGGCTTCGGTACCGGGCAGGAAACCGATATCCTCATCCAGGCCCTGGGTAGAGCGGGTCGCGATGATGCGTTTGTAGAGTTTGCTGGCCACGGTCATTTCAATACAAGCGGCCAGGGCCAGAATGGTTTTACCGGAACCCGCCGAGCCGGTCAGGTTCACCAGGTGGATGTCGGGGTCCAGTAACAGGTTCAGGGCCATGGCCTGATAGATATCCCTGGGCACCAGGCCCCAGACTTCTTCATTCATCAGGTCATGCTGGTGCAGATCCTTGAGCACCAGTTGGTCCTCGGAGATATCAACTACCTTGCCGATGAAGCCCTGCTCGTCAATCACGAACTCGTTGATGTTCAGTTTCGCCAGTTCCCCTTCGCGTTTGAGCAGGTGTTCCGTCACTCCCTCCCGCTGGATGGTTTCCACCTTGGCGATACCGTCCCAGAACGAGTTCGGGAACTCCTTGTAGCCCTTGGGCAGCAGGTCAATGTCGTCAAGTAGCTGGTCGTTGTGGTAGTCCTGGGCTTCGACACCAAAGCCGCGGGCCTTTAACCGCATGTTGATGTCTTTACTGACCAGGATGATATCCCGTGACTTGTGGCGTGCCTGCAGGGCGGCGAGGGTGTTGATGATCTTGTTGTCGTTCAGGTGCTCCGGCAGGGAATGATTGCCGGCACCTTCGGTGCTCATGATGATTGAGAGGGTGCCCAGTGGGTCCGCTTTCTTGCCGCGCAGAATCGGCACGCCTTTCTCGATGTCCTTGGGGCTGGCATCACCCAGCAGTTTGTCGATGTTACGAATGGCCTGGCGGCAGTCGGCAGCAACCGTCTGTTTGCCGGATTTCAGGCTGTCGAGCTCTTCGAGGACGGTCATCGGAATGATGACATCATGTTCTTCAAAGTTCAGGAGGGCATTCGGGTCGTGAATCAGGACGTTGGTGTCGAGGACATACATTTTCCGGCGAGCTTGCGGTGCTCTTGGCATAGGGGGCGCTACCTCTCTGGTGGCTCAGTCGGTCTCGGCGCAGCGTTGCGTCAGGTCTCTGTCGGAGATCAGTTTCAGCATGTCATAAGTGGTTATGATACCGGTGATTTTTGAATCCCGGGTGACAAAGATCCGGTGCAGGTGCTCTCGCATCATGATATTGGCAATGTCTCGCACTGGCGTGTCTTCGTCAACCGACAAAACAATGGGCGTCATGATGTCCCGGACCTCAACCGGAACCTTGCCCATCTCTTCGAAGATGACCATACGCAGACGCCGGGCCTCTTCCTGCTCCTCTTCGGTCAGCCTGGGCTGATCGCCGGAACGGGAGGCATTCCAACGGAATTCGGTAATGTCCTTGAGGGTGGCTATGCCGATGATGTCGCCGTTGTCGTCGGTAACCGGGCTGCCGGTGATTTCGTTGTCGGTGAGGAACCTGGCGAGGCGATCCATAGTCCAGTTGTGGGGGACAGCCTTGATGGTCGGGGTCATGATCTCATGGGCGAGAACACTCATGTGCGGGCATCTTCCGTTTGCTGTGCTTTTGATGAAGCTTAGCCGTTCCGTGGCCTGCCGTCACCCCTGCATTGTGGGTCGGGTTAACGGGCTTCCGGGCTTACGCCCTGCAATGTGCCGTCTTCGCCCCATTGCAACTGGTAACCCTGATAGCGATCCTGTTTGGCGACGGCTTCCAGTGCGAGGATGGATTTGACCGGTATATCGACAATCAGGCTATTGACCAGCCATCCGGGCAATGCGCCGTTGGGTTCGGTGTGCTGCACCCAGACCATTCGGGTTCGGTCGCCCTCGGGAGTAAACCGGTAGAGTGTGTCGGAGCGGTCCACCCGCACGCGACTGTTGAACTCGGCCCGCATGTTGGGAGTGGCGTTGAGGTCCATGACAATCTCGCCGGTGGACGCGTCGCCGCGGGTACGGATGCGCAGTACATAATCCCGGTCGGCTACCGGCCACGGCATATCGTTGACCGAATAGGCATAGCGATCGTGGAAGTCCCCCTGCCCAAAGGCATGGGATTCGGTGCAGTTGTGAACCCATTCCTCACAGGATTCCGGATTGACCATGACGGCCATCAGGTTCTCGATAGGAACGTCCAGTTCCGCTACTGCCTTGAAAGCCTCGAACCCCGAGCCTTCCCGCGCCATGGTGTATATCCGCACATTGTCCACTTCCTTGCGCAGTGACCAGGCCTCGGCATCTTCCGATGGCAACGGGCCGGTTTCACTGGCGGACACAGACAAGGTCATCAACAGGCCCATAATGCCGGAAATCAGGCGGCTAACGCCGTGGGCTCTGGTTGTGGTCATAGGCTAAACTTCCGTTGTAAGAGTGAGCCGAGTCTACCACGGGGCGCAATGGCCCCCGCCTGTGAATGCGGGGGTTTGTGAACCAGGTAGCTTAGTTACACAACGCACACCACGATTGGCCTGATCTGACGAACATTATGACAACACAGAAACTGGTAGATGCCCGCGGACGAATAACGCCAGGGCTGATGGAGCATCCTGTCGACACCATCAACTATCTCGACTACGACCTGCGCACGGTGATGGACAAGCCTCGGACCCGCCTGGCCAGACACTGGCGTTTCAACCAGTTCCAGTTTGTCAGTGCGATGGCACCGGGCTGGGTGTTTGGCCTGGCTATTGTGGATCTGAACCTGGTGGGTAATGGCTTTTTCTATCTGTTCGATTTCGAGAGCGGACAGATGTTCGAGCATTCGTTTTTGCAGCCTCTGGCCAGGAACACGAACATAGAGCCCTATCCTGAACGCGGTCACGCCCGGTTCCGCAAAGGCGACTTGAGCATGGCCATTGAACCGGCCACCGGCGGTCGGAATGTGAGAGTGAGCGGACCCGGTAATATCCGGGTGGATCTTGAGTTGCGGGACACCGAACAACCCTTGCGGCTGGTGTCGCCGGCCGGATACAACGGCTGGGTGTTCACCCGGAAATCGGCCGGGCTGACGGTGGACGGTGAAGTGCGCCTGGGCGATGTGGTCTGGCGTTGCGATGAGTCTACCCGTGGGTCCATCGACTGGAGCTGCGGCTTCATGCGCCGGGAGACTGCCTGGAACTGGGCCAGTCTGGCTGGGGTTGCCGACAATGGTGTTTCAGTGGGGCTGAACCTGGCCGCTGGTGTGAACGAGACCGGGATGACCGAGAACGCGCTCTGGCTCGACGGACGTCGCATTCTGCTGGGGCCGGCCCGATTCGAGTTTGATCGCTATCAGCCCGGGGCAGACTGGCGGGTCACCACCGACGATGGCCGCGTTGACCTCCGTTTCGTGCCCGCTGGCGCGCGCCGGGAAAAGCTCAACGCCTGGGTTATTGCCTCCAATTTCCGTCAGTTTGTGGGCACTTTCCAGGGTACGGTTGCGGATGAAAGCGGCAAAAAAATCCCCGTAAACGGGTTACGGGGATTGATGGAAGATCACTTTGCCCGGTGGTAAACCGGGCGTAGCCATCACTTTTCGGGCAGGGTGACGTTCAATTCCAGCACGGAGCAGTGGTCATTGCGATCCACCTCCACCTGTACCATGTCGTCGCTGATCTGAACGTACTTGCGGATCACCTGCAACAGCTCCTGCTGCAGCTGGGGCAGGTAGTCCGGCTGTTCACGCTGGCCCCGCTCATGGGCCACGATAATCTGCAGTCGCTCCTTGGCGACACTGGCCGTACTGTTTTTCTTGCTTCTGAAGTAATCGAAAAAACTCATCCCTTAGCCCCCTTTGAACATCCGTGAGAAGAAGCCTTTTTTCTGGGACGTCATGAAACGGTGTTCCCGTTCCTCGCCCAGCAGCCTCGCAACGGCATCTTCATAGGCCTGGCCGGCATCGCTTTGCTCCTCCAGAATGACCGGCAGGCCCTGGTTGGAGGCATTCAGTACGATCTGGCTCTCGGGAATCACGCCAAGCAAGGGAATGGCCAGGATTTCCTCAACATCCTGTACCGACAGCATCTCGCCTTTTTCTACCCGGTCCGGGTTGTAGCGGGTCAGTAGCAGGTGTTCCTTGACTGGGTCCTGCCCCATTTCCGCTCGCCGGGATTTGCTCTGCAGTATGCCCAGGATGCGGTCTGAATCCCGTACCGATGAGACTTCCGGGTTGGTTACGACAATCGCCTCGTCGGCATAGTAGAGCGCCATCAGGGCGCCATGTTCGATGCCGGCCGGGGAGTCGCACACGATGTAGTCGAAGGTTTCGGACAGTTCGTTGATGACCTTCTCCACACCATCTTTGGTGAGAGCTTCCTTCTCGCGGGTCTGGGAGGCAGGCAGGATGTAGAGCGTTTCTACCCGCTTGTCCTTGATCAGGGCCTGGTTGAGAGTCGCTTCGCCCTGAATGACGTTAACGAAGTCGTACACCACCCGGCGTTCGCAGTTCATGATCAGGTCCAGGTTGCGCAGACCCACGTCGAAATCAATCACGACGGTCTTGTGGCCACGCTTTGCCAGACCAGTGCTGATGGAGGCGCTGGTGGTGGTTTTGCCCACGCCGCCTTTTCCTGAGGTAACGACAATGATTCTAGCCAAGGTTCAGTTCCTGTTTCTCGGTGGATTCGTCATGGTTTCAACTGTTGTTATCGGTTGTCACAACATCAGGCCTTGTCCAGTGGCGTCACCACCAGTACATCGTCCCTGAGCTGGATCTGCACAGCGCTTTTCCAGCCAATGTCCTGAAGATCTTCGGAGATTTTATAGTGTCCGGCGATGGACACAAGCTCCGCCTCAAGTGACTGGCAGAACACCCGGGCAGACTCGGCACCGTGAATGCCGGCCAGCGCCCGCCCGCGTAACGGGCCGTATACATGAATATTGCCGGCAGCCAGAACTTCGGCTCCAGCCTGCACCGGCGCAAGGATGATCAGATCGCCTTCCGGCGCGTATACCTGCTGCCCTGATCGAACCGGTTGATTGATGATTTTTGCCGGTGCCGGTTCGTTTGCAGGCTCCGGTGCAGCGGCCGCTTCCGGTTCGGCTTGTGCCGGAGCTTCCTGGGCCGGCTTTTCTTTCAGGCTGCCGCCGGGCAGCAGTGCCAGGGAGGCTCCCCGGGCAAGCCGGCGCTGATCGTCGTTGGCGGCACGTACGCCAATCACATGGATGTTGTGGCGGCGGCAGGTCCCGATCATCTTGAAAAAATCGAGTTCGCTGTCAAGGCCTTCATATTTCTCCAGGCTGATAATCAGCGGGATGTCTTTGAAGAAGCCCGGCGCCTGGCTGATCTTGTCCCGAAGATTGGCTTCAAATTCGTCGTTGTCGAAGTAGTAAAGCTCAAGGGCGGTCAGGGAAACACTGGCACTCTTCAGTTGAAAGCTCTGTTTTGTGTCGGTGGCTGCGGAATCGCTCATGGATGGACCTGTTCTCCGGTGTCTGAGGCATGGGCATCTCCGAGGGCGCGCAGCGGAGGGGCATCGAAACGGATGCCGGACCAGCCCGTGCTGATAAACTGGCGAATGTTACCATGGCTGTCCCCGGCCGGGTCGCCGAGCACCTGCTCGTAGTGTTGGGCGAACAGGCGCAGGGTGTCGGTCTCGCTCAGATTACAGTACTGACCCAGGCCGAAGACCCGGCAGGAGCCAGCGTTTTCGCCAGTCTCGTTGCGAAGCGGGCCGTTGCTGAAACCGGTGGGCCGAAATTCGAAATACTGATTGATCAGTTTCAGGGTGTCGTCGAAATCGGCATGACCGGCCTGCACTGAGGCCAGGTGGATACGAACCGCTTCATTAACATTCATTATTTGTGATCCTGCTTGGGGCCGGTCTGGTAGTTGGCTTTCCATTCTTCGTACGGCATGCCGTAGATTTCTTCCCGGGCGTCCGGATCTGAAATGTCGAACCCCCGCTCTCCCGCTTCGGCCCGATACCATTTGGACAGGCAGTTGCGACAGAAACCCGCCAGATTCATCAGGTCGATGTTCTGGACGTCGTTGTTTTCACGCAGGTGCTGCACCAGGCGCCGGAAGGCGGCGGCTTCGATTTCGGTGCGTTCAGACTCGGGAATCGGGTTACTCATGGGGCCTCGCTGTTGCTTGCCGGGACTATCGGGATTTCCTGACATTCTCGGCATGTTACCGTAAGATACAAGGCTGTATAAACGTACAGATTGTTAACGTGAGCCCGCCCCTATGGCCCAGCGCAAGATCATTCATGTGGACTGCGACTGCTTCTATGCCGCCGTCGAGATGCGTGACGACCCAAGCTTGCGGGATGTTCCGCTGGCGGTGGGTGGCGAGGGCGGCCGTGGTGTGGTGACCACCTGCAACTACCGGGCCCGGGCTTTTGGCGTGCGTTCGGCCATGCCCGGCAGCGAAGCCCGGCGGTTGTGCCCCGGCCTGGTCACGGTACCGCCGGACATGGGCCGTTACCGGGCAGTTTCCCAGCAGGTGATGGCGATACTGCGGGAGATGACCGATCTGGTTGAGCCCTTGTCCCTGGATGAGGCGTTTCTGGATGTGACCGATGTTGACGCGTTCAAGGGCAGTGCCACCTTGATGGCGCGGCACCTGCGGGAGCGGGTGAGCAGGGAAGTCGGCATTACCATTTCCGCCGGCGTGGCCCCCAACAAGTTCCTTGCCAAAATTGCCAGTGACTGGCGCAAGCCCGATGGTCTGTTTGTGATTACGCCGCCGGAGGTGGCCGACTTTGTAAGCGAGCTGCCGGTGGAAAAGCTCTTCGGTGTAGGGCAGGTGACCGCGGCCCGGCTGCACGCCCTGGGTGTGAAAACCTGTGGCGATATGCAGGCGCTGGGTGCCGACGTGTTGATCGAGAAGTTTGGCAAACAGGGCTATCGTTTGTTTGAAATGGCCCATGGCCGGGACAATCGCCCCGTTGTGGTGTCGCGGGTGGCCAAGTCGGTGAGCGTCGAGCGTACCTTTTCCCAGGACCTCCCGGACCGGAGCGCCTGCGATACCGTGATGCCGGCCCTGGTGGCCGACCTCAATCTTCGCCTCTCGCGCAAGGGGCAGCACAAGCCGATACACAAGCTGTTCGTGAAAATCCGCTACAGCGATTTTTCCACCCACACGCTGGAGCGGGTTCGGGAGTCCGTCACCGAGCCGGCCCTGATGGATTTCCAGCCACTGCTCGAAGAGCTGATGCCCAAAGACCGCCCGGTTCGCCTGCTGGGCGTGGGTGTCCGGTTCCGCAATGACGATGCTCCGGTCACCCAGTTGCGCCTGTTTGACTGACTTCGGTCCCCGCGGGCATATCCGCCATTTTTTTAGTTTAAAACGGTATGGCTGCCGCTTTGACGTGACAGTGTGTCACCTCTAGCTTTTAGGTGACGCTATCCTGCTGTAAGCGTTGCGGGCCACGCCCGCCCCGAAACAACAATCGCAGGAGAACAAGAATGAACAAAGCTGGCTGTTGTGGCCCCTGGCGCTCCGGTGCGCTGGCGGGCTTGTTGTTATTGTTGCTGTCGGCTCCGGTATCGGCGGAGCTGGGGGATTATGGATTCTGGCGAACTCTGGGTAACCTGGCGTCGCCGCCCGGTGCCGATAATCCGGTGACATCGGATCAGCGCCAGGGTGCCTACCCTTTGTTGGCCAATCCCGATGGCTACGAGAATTTCTCGGCGGGGGCCTACTACCAGTGGCAGACCATCGCACTGGCGCCGGAAACCGGCGCTGTATGCGGTAACGGTTCGGAGTACAAGTTCTTCGTGAACCGGGTGCCGAACACTTCCAATACCGTGGTTTATTTTGAAGGTGGCGGTGCCTGCTGGGATTACGAGAGTTGCAGTGGCCAGACCGGGATCCGGGGAGCTCGTAATCCCGATGGTATCCCGGATGATTACATGTCTCTGTTGAATCCCGGCGCCAGCCTGGTGAGCCCGTTTGTGGTTCGTCTGCATCCCTGGACCCGGGTAAAAACCCAGAACTGGAACATGGTCTACGTACCCTACTGTACGGGGGATATCTATTCCGGTGACCGGGTGGCGGTGTATGAAGATCCTGAAGGCGAGGCGGAACCTCTGATCTGGCATCACAACGGCCTGAGGAATACCCGGGCGGTGATCAGCTGGCTCAAGGACAACCTGCAACGCCCCGGGCAGATGCTGGCGACCGGTTGCAGTGCTGGTGGCATTGGTGGCCTGACCAACTATCACCCAACCCGGCGGGACATGGCGCCGACTCGAAGTTTCCTGATCAACGATTCAGGCCCTGCCTTCAGTGCGCCGGTTGGCGCCGACCCTCAGCAGTATCCTTCGGTGCTGCTACAGAGCTTCATCAGGCAATCCTGGGGGCTGGACCAGCCGGGCGGCCCGCTGGCTTACCTGAAGTCCGGTTTACCGGCACTGAACCTGAATGACCTCGGCAGCCTGTATCCTGCGCTGGCGACGGCGCTGCCACAGGACCGTATGGGGCATACGCATTTCTGGCGGGACCTGAACTACTCCTCCTATTCCTATGAGCGCTTCTTCCCGGAGATCGAGAATGCGCCGGATCAGGCCACCAAGGAGGCTTTGCTGCATCAGAAGTGGGCCGTGGATACCGAACGGTTGACGCAGACGCTGGCCGGGCTGGATAACTTCGGCTATTACCTGCCCATGTTTCGGGACGTGAATGAAAGTCACTGCACGTCCATTATCGAGTTCGCCAATTCGGATATTCAGGAGTTGGGCCTGGAACTGGGGGATTTCGTCAATAACGTGATGAATGGCAGCGGTGCGGTGATGCAGGCCTCGGAGACCGATACGGTGGCCGATTACAACAAACCGTTCAACCTGTTGTACTGGTCGCTGGATCAGTTGCTCTGATTATTGCCGGCGGACCGGCCCATGGCCTCTACCCGAGCTTCCTGAAGGCGCTCACGCAGGTATTGGTCCCGGGTCAGTCCGCCGGGAATATCATCCATGGCCATCACTTCTTCCACAATTGCCTTTTCCCGGGCCTTGTAGCGTTCGAAGTCCGGCCTGGGTTCCTCCAGCCAGGCCTGCAGTCTGGCTCCGGATTCAGCCCGGTACCGGTCCATGAGTTGCTGTGCGGCGGCTTTTGCAGCCTCCTCATCCGGCTCCAGAATCTGGATCATCGCCAGTTGAATCAACGCGGCTTCCGGAGCACTCACCTGCGCAGATCCTTCGTATTCGTTCATACGCTCTTGCAGGGCATCGGCCTGGGCCCGGCGCTTCTGTTCGGGGAGAGATGGGGCGTTGGCAAAGAAATCGTGCAGGTCATCTTCAAATTCAAGCCGCTGGGCGTAAGCCTTGACCTTGGGGTTGTCCAGCAGTGCCTGTTGTTCAGGTGTCAGGGTATCGGAAGAGGGCGGGGGTGCCTCGTCCGGATCTGAAGCGGTATCCGGAGCGTTTCCGGCTGGTGGTAACTCGGGTGGCGGGGTATTGGTCGGCCACAGGAGCGCCAGCGCCAGAATAATTGCGGCCCCGGTGACCAGCAGGATCTTTGTGTTCATGACTCACTCCGGCAGGATTCTCCGGAATCAGTGTAGACCAGAATGCGGCAACTGCCTGGGTTGGGCTCAGCCGGCCAGCCACTGCATAGAGGCCCAGCCCATGGTGCCACCAATCAAGGCGCCGGCCAGGACATCGCTGGGGTAGTGGAGCCCGAGAATGACCCGGGATGCCGCCACTGACAAGGTGAATGGAAGCACACACCAGGCCAGGGCCGGGAGCGCAACGAACAGCATGGCCTGAAAACACACCGCGTGCAGGGTGTGGCCGGAGGGAAAGCTGTACCGGTCCAGTGGCGGCGTTGCACAGTTAATAACCGGAAACGAAATAAAAGGCCGTTCGCGGATCAGCCAGCGCTTCAGGGCCTTGTAGGTCAGTGTGCAGGTGAGCCCGGTAAGCGCCATTTGAAGTGCCAGGGCCGGGCCATAGTCCCCGGCGTAGAAAGGCAGTGAGAGAATCAGTGCGTACCAGAACCAACCGTCGCCAAGTCGGCTGACGACTCGGAAATACCCCAGAATTGGCCGGAATCGTACGCTGCGGTTAATGGCCTGGCAGACCGCGAATTCTCGCTGGTCGGCCAACTCAAAGAAGCGAGATGCCTTGCTTGTTAATGCCATGGTATCGGGCCTGTGCAGTTTGGTTTAAAACCAGCTGTTCAAACTGGTCGATCTGGCTGCTCCAATTCAATTCGAGGGCGTCCAGGCGAGCCTGGGCGCGGACTCGGTTCAATAGTGAGGGCTGGTCGGCCAGTCTCAGGGCGTGATTGATGAAGGCTTCGTCGTCTGTCAGTTCAGCCTTCATGCCGTTTTCGTCGTGTCGGATATGTTCTGCGGCTGCCGCATCGTCGAAGGCGACGATGCCCAGTCCGCTGGCCATGGCTTCCAGCACCACGTTGCCGAAGGTGTCGGTTTTGCTCGGAAACAGGAACAGGTCACCGGAGGCAAAGTGCCGGGCCAGATCTTCGCCCCGTTGGGTGCCACAGAATATGTAGTCCGGGTGCCGGTCTTCCAGGGAGCGGCGCATGGGGCCATCCCCTACCAGCACGAAGCGGGCATTAGGATGCAGGCCGCGGATACGCTCGAAGCAGGCAACAGCCATACGCAGGTTTTTTTCCGCAGCCAGGCGCCCGACATAGAGTACGGCACGTTCGTTGTCGTGTAGCCCCCATTGCCGACGCAGGGATTGGTCGCGTTTGTGGGGGGTGAAGCGCTGGCAATCCACGCCCCGGCTCCAGAGACCGGTGCGGGTGATCCCCATGTCCCGGGTAACCCGCTGCATGCGACCGGTAGGCACCAGGGTGATGGCTGTCCTGTTATGGAACCAGCGACCGTAGGCACACAGCAAACGTTCGAGCAGGCCCGCTCCGTAATAGCTAGAGTACTGGTGGAAATTGGTATGGAACCCGGAACTGACGGGCAGGGCGAGGCTGCGAGCCGCATTCACTGCCGCCACGCCGAGTGGCCCCTGGGTTGCCACATAGATGCCGTCGGGCCGCTGTTTCTGCCAGAGCTTTTTCAGGCTCGAGGGGCGGGCGGTACCGAAGCGCAGATCTGCGTAGCCGGGAAGAGGCAAGCCATTAACCACCAGTTCGGTGGAAAACAACCCGCTCCCGGTACTCTCAAACAGTCCTTTCTGTTCGTGGGGCTGCCGGGGGCGCACCACGGTTACATGGTGGCCCCGTTGCATCAGCCCCTGACACAGGTGCCGCATGGTGTTGGCAACACCATTGATTTCCGGCGGAAACGTCTCGGAAACAATGGTAATGTGTTGCGGTCGCCGTTCGGTCAACTGGGCTTCGGTCACGGGGGTTCCTGAAGGTTCTGCTGTCATGCCTTTACTATGGAAAGATGCCATGACAGAAATGCGACAACTCCGTGACATTCCGTTTACGTGTTTATACCCCGTCTCTTATCGACCTATTGCAAGGAGATTCCATGCAAACGCGAAAACTTGGCTTTACAGATATCGAGGTCAGCCTGATCTGCCTGGGAACCATGACCTGGGGCGAGCAGAACAGCGAGCAGGAAGCCTTTCAGCAGCTCGACTATGCCATGGAGCAGGGCATCAATTTCATCGACGCCGCTGAAATGTATCCAGTGCCACCCAGGGCAGAAACCCAGGGTCTGACCGAGCAGTATCTGGGCAACTGGCTGGCCCGCCGTGGCCAGCGTGATGATCTGGTGATCGCCAGCAAGGTGGCCGGGCCGGGTAATGGTCTCGGGTATTTGCGCGGGGGGCCGAGGCTGACCCGGGAGCATATCCGCTCTGCCTGTGAGGGCAGCCTCAAGCGCCTGCAGACGGATTACATCGATCTTTATCAGGTGCACTGGCCGGACCGGAGCGCCAATTTTTTTGGCAAGCTTGGTTATGACCGCAATCCCGATGAGCAGATGACGCCCATTGAGGAAACACTGGAGGCACTGGATGAACTGGTTCGTGAAGGAAAGGTCAGACACATCGGGCTTTCCAACGAGACACCGTGGGGCACGATGCAGTACCTGCGCCTGGCGGAGCAGCATGGCTGGCCCCGGGTGGTCTCTATCCAGAACCCCTACAACCTGTTGAACCGGTCCTTTGAAGCGGGGCTGGCGGAGTTTGCCCATCGTGAAGGCACCGGCCTGCTGGCCTATTCACCGCTGGCCTTTGGCATGCTGACCGGCAAATACCTGGGGGGAAAATGGCCGGAAAAGGCCCGGCTGACTCTGTACGAGCGGTTCAGTCGCTATACCAATGACCGGGCGGCGGACGCCACGAGGGCCTATGTTGAGCTGGCTCACCAACATGGTCTCACGCCGGCCCAACTGGCACTGGCCTGGGTGAACAGTCGGGAGTTCGTAAGCAGTAACATCATTGGCGCAACCACCATGGAGCAGCTCAGGGAGAACATCGGGGCAGCCAGTGTGACTCTGAGCCCCGACCTCGTGTCCGCCATCGAGGCGATCCATGCCGAGTTCACCTATCCCTGCCCTTGAAGACTGTATGCATAAGGGCTTGCAGTAGCCAGGTGCGATCCTGCCGCTCCGACCAGCGGCAGGGTCGTTACATACTGCAATATAAGTGATCATTTATTGACAAAAAAGCTGGTGCCAGGCGACGGAACGCTGGCGAAATTGTGTGCAAAATCACACCAATCTTCGTCGCAATCATTAGACTTTGGTACTGTGAATTACATAAAGCCAATGTCGATACCGGATTTCCTGTTGCCATGATTCTTCGCCTGTTCGTCGTCCTCCTAGCCCTGAATAGCGTCGCCTTTGCGATGCGGGCTGACGCTGCGCAGCCCATGTTGTCGGAACCGATGCTTTCCGAGCGCATGATGGCCGAGCGCGACGAAATGACGACGGCGGAGGATGTTTACGAACTTCAGGAATGGATGTCCGGCGATTATGAAGACGACCGCAGCGATGCACTTACCGCTATCGGCTCCCGTCTGCTCAGCCTGAGCCTCAGCCGCTCCCGCACTGCTGAAAAGACCTATGCTTCCGATCCGGCTCAGCCTGACCACGGCATCGCCCTGTTGAACGAAGGTGCCTGCCTGAACCTGCGCTGGAAGTTCTGACCGCTGTTCCTTGGCGTGCCCGCCATCTTTCTCCCGACATCCGCTTTGTCAAAATGTCATGACCTGACGCATTGTCAGCTTGAATCTGCCGTGTGATCATCCACCTTAATTGAGATTCTCAAGCGACGAGGAGCCGGTAATGGCAGCAGAGAACGGAGTCTATTGCGACGACGCAGAACGGTGTGTTGATCGGGTGATTGAACGGGTTGGCAAGCGCATTACCCTGGGCTTGCCGCTTGGTCTTGGCAAGCCGGTGAGGTTTGTGAATGCGCTCTATCAGCGTGCCAAGGATGATCCGGACATTGAGCTGCATATTGTGACCGCGCTCTCCCTGTTAGCGCCTGAGGGCAGTTCTTCACTGGAAAAACGTTTCATGGGGCCCTTCGCCAAGCGCCTGTTTGGCGATATTCCGGAACTGGCCTATGCCCGTGATGTCGCCAATAACCGCTTGCCAAGCAATGTCCAGGTGTCTGAATTTTTCTTCAAAGCTGGCAGCTACCTGAACAATCGCAACCAGCAGCGAAACTATGTATGCACCAACTACACCCATGCCGTTCGCGATCTGATGGCGCAGGGTGTGAATGTGGTGGGGCAGATGGTTTCCCCAGGCGAGCCCAATGGCTTTCCGGGCCAGGTGAGCTTTAGCTGTAACCCGGACCTGTCACTCGATATCCTGCCGCTGCTGCGGGAGCGTGAACAGCAGGGCGTACCGGTGGCCATGGTGGCTGAAATCAATCAGTACCTGCCCTGGTTTGGCCATCATGCAGCCGTCGAGGAACAGCAGTTTGATCTTCTCTTCAGTCATCCATCGACAGACTATCCGTTATTCTCGGCTCCTCAGATGGCCATCAGTCCGTCTGATCACCTCATTGGATTCTACGCCAGCTGCCTGTTGAAGGATGGCGGAACCCTTCAGGTTGGCATCGGTTCACTGGGAGCCTCGCTGGTTCACAACGCCATTCTGCGCCACAAGCACAATGATGCCTGGCGCGCAGTTTATGACCACCTGGATGTGGGATCCAGGTTCCCTGTGGTTGACAGCTGCGGCGGTACCGGTACGTTCGAGACCGGCCTGTATGGCTGTAGTGAAATGATGGTGGATGGCTTCCTGTATCTGATGCAGGAGGGCATCCTGAAGCGGGAAGTATTTGATCATGCCGGTTTGCAGACTCTGATCAACCGGGGCGAGATTACCCTGACGCCGTCGCTCGACATGCTGGATGTGCTGGTCCGGGAAGGGCTGATCGACTCGCCATTGCGGGCGCGGGATGTCAACTGGCTGATTCAGTACGGCATTCTGCGGGACACAGTGGAATTCCGTGGCGGACGCCTGCGCCTGAGTGAAGATCACGCTGTAGAAGCAGACCTCAGCCAGGATCAGACCCGTGAGGCGCTGGCGGCCCTGGGTCTTGGTTCAAGGCTCATCGGTGGTATTGCCATGCACGGGGGCTTCTACGTGGGGCCGGAGGCCTTCTACCAGGCTCTGAGAGATCTGTCGCCAGAGCAGCGTGACAAGATCTGCATGACCAGTGTCAATTTCATCAACCACCTTTACGATCACCGTTTCGGAGATCAGAAGCTCAAAGCCGCCCAGCGTTTGCACGGTCGGTTTATCAACTCTGCGATGATGTACACCCTCAATGGCGCGGCAGTGTCAGATGGGCTCGATGATGGTCGCGTGGTCAGTGGTGTGGGGGGGCAGTACAACTTTGTTTCGATGGCCCATGAGTTGCCCGGGGCGCGCTCCATCCTGGCTCTCAGAGCCACCCGCATGTCGGGTGGGCAGGTAGTGTCCAACATTGTCTTCAACTATGCCCATTGCACCATTCCAAGACATCTCAGGGACATTGTGATCACCGAGTACGGCATTGCCGATTTGCGGGGGCGGTCCGACGAAGATGTGTTCCTGGCGCTGATCCGTATTGCCGATTCCCGTTTCCAGGCGGATTTGCTGAAACAGGCCCAGAAGGCGGGCAAGGTCCGTGACGATTTCCGCTTGCCTGCGGACTGGCAGAACAATACGCCGGCGTCGGTTCGCCAGGCTTTGGCTGCACCCGGTAAGGGCGACTGGTTCCCGGCGTTCCCGTTCGGCCGGGATTTTACCGATGAGGAGCTGACCCTGGGGAAAGCCCTTAAAGGACTGAAAGCCGCAACCGCTACTCCCCGTGGTAAACTGGCGACCCTTTGGCAGGCCATCCGGGCAGAAGACGATACTGGCCAGTACGCGGTGCTGCTCGAACGCATGGGGTTGAACAACCCCTCAGGCATTCGGGAGAAGCTGGATCGCAAACTGGTGATACATGGCCTGCAGCAACTTGAACCCGCGACAAAGACAGGAAGCGAAAACAGCTGATGCAAGCCGATAACCCGAACACCCGGCCGGATGTTTTTACCGTCCATTACGTGCTCAAGAACCGCATCGGTGAGCTGGTGGATACGTCTGAAGGCAGCGAGCCTCTGCACTTTATCTACGGCAGCCCCGAGATCATTGCCGGCATTCAGGAGGCGGTGAAAGACCGAAACGTAGGTGATTGCCTGGAAGTGACCGTGCCACCGGAGATGGCCTACGGCGAATACCGCGAGGACCTGGTGCGCAAGGTGCCCCGTTCCCTCTTTGAGGGCGTTGAAAACCTGGATGTGGGCATGAAATTCCAGACTAACTCCGGTGATCAGGCCCAGGTGGTACAGGTGGTGGCGATCGACGGCAACCTGGTCAAAGTGGATGCCAATCACCCTCTGGCCGGTTTCACTCTCTATTTTGATCTGGAAATCGTGGGTCGTCGCGAGGCTACTGAAGACGAGGTAGCTCAGGGTCGCCCGCTGTTCTGAGAGGGCGTTCGGGTACCTGGTCGAACTCGCCCGAGTGAATGCGGGCGAGGCCCTGGCTGATCTGCTGGTGTATGCACCCGGTCAGCTCATTCAGGGATAGATCCGGATCCGGTCCAAGGGGCGGATGCAGTATTACGATGATCTGCCCCGGTGGCTGTCGCAGCAGCCTGAACAGATGACAGTGGAAACTGTCATCGCCCACAAAGGGCGCCAGTGAGTCAGGGCGCCGTTCTCGCCGATAACCGATGGACACTGGCTGTATGGCCGTGTTGCTGTCCCGGGCGGCGCTCATCAACAGTCCGTGCATGGGTAATACGGCTACCCCGGTGCTGGTGGTTCCCTCTGGATAGACCATCACCGATTCTCCAGCCTGCAGGCATTGCGCGATACTGGCTTTGATAGCTCTGGCCTGACCGCCGCCACGTTTGATGAACAGCGTGCCGGCCTGCCGGGCCAGCCAGCCGATCACCGGCCATTGACCTACTTCCGCTTTTGACAGAAACCGCATGGGCGTGATGCTGCCAAGAACCGGGATGTCTGACCAGCTGATGTGGTTGGCGACAAACAGGGCGTTTTCCGGGCAGGGCTGGCCATAAACCTGAACCTGCCAGCCCAGGCATTGACATGCCTTCCGAAAACAGATTGTGGCCCAGGGATTCCTGTCCACCGGTCTGGTCCTGGCCAGATCGGAGATCCGGAGCAAAGCCGCCAGCGCGCAGGCTCCGACAAGGAAGCCTGCAAACATTGCTAAGCGAAAGCTCAATCGAAGCCAGCTCATCGGCAATCCTCCGAATCAGGCGGGGCGACGCAGGAAGTGCCGGCTGTAGCGGCCGGCCAGGTTACTGACCTCCAGCAGCACCAGCATGTCGGCACAGCGGAATTCAGGATCCCAGCAAGGCTCGCCACAGACCCTTGCGCCCAGGCGCATGTACGCCTTGATCAGGGGCGGTATGTCCACAGAGCGTTCTGATTCCGGATGGGCAAGATGTGGCAGTTGGCGCTTTGGCGTTACCCGGCAATGCGGCTCAGACAGATGCTGTTGTTGCAGAAGCCGGGCCACATGCCAGGCTTTCGCCCCGCCGTCGGCCATGCTGATACTGGCGCAGCCGATCAGATGGGTAACGTTGCGCTGCACCAGGTACTCCGCCACCGCTGACCACAGCAGCGTGATGGTGCCGCCATTGCGGTAGTCCGGGTGCACGCAGGTGCGGCCGAGTTCAGCCAGTGTTCCGGGCAGGGCTTCCAGAGCCGCGAGATCAAACTCGCCTCGGGAGTAGAAGCCGCCAACGGAAGCCGTATCGTCCTGGTGAAGTATGCGGGTGGTGGCCACCAGTTCACCGGTGTCTGCGTCGTTGACGATCAGGTGATCGCATGCCGCATCGTAGGCATCGGCATCAATACCCGGGATTGTGGCGCCGAGATCGCTGCCATACTCCTCGGAGAATACCCGGTAACGCAGGCGCTGCGCCGCTTCTATGAGCTCCGGGTCACGGATCAGTTCGGTGCTCAGGTTACGGCCCCGGCGGGGTTGAAGGCTCGCGGTGGTTGCAGTCATGGCTTGGCCTCTGTGTTTCTGTTTCAGGTCAAGGCTATGAAGCGGGTATGACAGATGGGTGACGCCGGGGTGACGTCTCTGTGACAGTGCGAGACCGTTTTCAGGAAAACGGATATGTGTCACAGGCTGTAACCCTTTGGCGGTTCCATGTATATTTCTGAATAGCATGTATAATTGCTGTAACTGAACGTTGCCTGTATCGTCGGGTGTACAACCCTGAAACCGGAATAAAATAATCAGAGATGGATGGCGTGGAACAAACAAACGAGAGTTGGCGAATCCTGATCGTAGAGGACGATGAGCGGCTTGCGGATCTGACCCGCGAGTACCTTGAGAACAATGGCCTGACAGTGTCGTTGGAAACCCACGGGGGAGCCGCTGTTGAGCGGATCCGCAACGAGCAGCCTGATCTTGTGGTTCTGGATCTGATGCTGCCTGGCGAAGATGGTCTGTCTATCTGCCGGCGGGTACGGCCGTTCTTCAATGGCCCCATTATTATGCTCACCGCCCGGACAGACGACCTGGACCAGGTCCTGGGCCTGGAAATGGGCGCGGATGACTACATTGGCAAACCGGTCCAACCGCGCGTTCTGCTCGCCCGCATCCGTGCCATGCTCCGCCGGGTAGAAACCTCGCCCGTTAGTGGGCAGGAGACGTCCGGGGAGGAGCCGGTGCGTTTGCAGTTCAACGACCTCGTGGTCGATCGTTCCATGCGTGAAGCCTGGTTAAGTGACGAAAGTATCGACCTCACCAGTGCTGAGTTCGACCTGCTCTGGCTGCTGGCCAGTAATGCCGGGCGGGTGCTGAGCAGGGAAGAGATTTTCACCGCACTCCGGGGCATCGAGTACGATGGGCAGGATCGTTCCATTGACGTTCGCGTGTCCAGGATCCGCCCGAAAATCGGTGACGATCCCATCCACCCGCGCCGTATCAAAACCGTTCGCAGCAAGGGCTACCTGTTCGTCAAGGAAGCCTGATCGCGCCTGAGGCGTTGCCGCCCCGAAGGTGGCAACGCCGGTTACCAGGGTTGGCCCGATGTCCCTGAAATTTTTCCTGAAAGCCTACGCTCGTATTGCGGCCATTGCGGCGGCGGTCGTGCTGGTGTGCGTCCTGCTGTTTAACGGCATCAACTCCGTTCGCGAACAATACTGGCATGAGCAGGCCATGACACCGGTTATGCGTTGGCTGGCAGCGGCCCCGGATCCGCTCAGTCAGTATCACTGGATGGCCCCGATGTTTGGTCTGCACAGTGGCGTTGCGGCCGACTTCGGGCTTTCCCGGGTTGCGCTTGAGCGCCTGGGCTATGGCCAGGTGGTGGCGCAGTCAACCGATAGCGGGTATGGCTATTATGTCCTTGGTCTCGGGGGCGAGGTGCTCGGCATACATCTGGAGCAACCCTACCGGGATCTGGCCCGGGCAATCTCGTTGATGGTGCGTTGGCATCTGGATACCAGCCCTGCGGCTCAGCGTGCGGATGTGGCGCAGCAATTGGCAGAGTCTCTGAATCTCGATATCCGTCTGGTTCAGAAGACCGAGGATCTGCCGGATCAGCAGGCGCTTGAGCGGCTTGGCGACACCGGGCTGGCGATTTTTGAACACGGTGATAACCGTGCCAGGGCGCTGGTTCGTTTGTCGGAAGGCGCATTGGTTGTGGTGACATTGCCTCCCCCCTTCAATCCCTGGGGCTGGCCGATTATCTTGCTGCTGACCGCTGTTGTCGGTGGCGTGCTGGCAGTGGCCCTGTTTCTTGCGTTGCGTTTTGTAGAGAGTCATCTGCGCAAGGTTGAGTCGGTAGCGATTCGTATTGCCCGGGGAGAGATGGGAGCCCGGGTGGAATCCGAGCAGGGCACGCTCGTTTCCCGGCTGGGGACTTCGTTCAATGGAATGGCGGAACATATCCAGCGCCTGGTGCAGGTGCAGCGGGAAATGATTCACGCGGTTTCCCACGAACTGAGAACGCCGGTGGCCCGCATCCGGTTCGGCGTCCAGATGATTGAATCCGGTAGTACTCAGGAAGTGCTTGAAAAGCAGCTCGAGGGCATTGATGGCGACATCCAGGAGCTCGACGAACTGATTGACGAGATCCTGACCTATGCCCGGCTGGAGCAGGGCGGGCCGGTGTTCAGTCTCCGGGAGGGATCGGTCACGGATATAGTCAGGCAGGTTGTCTCCGAACAGCGGCTTATCCGGGAGGGAGTCGACATTGAGTGTCAGATTGACGAAGCTTCGGAGCGCTGGGCACAGGCCGATATGGAACCTCGTTACATTCACCGGGCGATTCAGAACCTGGTCGGCAATGCCGCGCGCTATGCCGCAGGCCGTGTGCAGGTGAGTTGCCACCTGGATGAAGATAATTGCCGGATTGATGTGGAAGACGATGGCCCGGGCATTCCGGAACAGGATTGGGAAAAAGTGTTCACCGCCTTTGCCCGGCTAGATGACAGTCGTACCCGTACCTCAGGCGGCTACGGGTTGGGCCTGTCCATTGTTCGCAGGATTCTGTACTGGCACGGTGGGCAGGCGTTTGTGGGCCGCAGTGATGTCTTGGGCGGAGCCCGGTTCAGCCTGGTCTGGCCGCGCCTGAAGCCCGCAGACCCGGATTTGTGAACCAGTGCTCGGTACCTCACCTGATGTAACAAAGCTCTACACAACCACAACTGAACCCTCCGCAGCCCTGGGTAATACTTCAAAGCGTAAGGGATGACTTTTGAGGTTGTAGTTCTTACGAACTTTCCTTGTTTCATTCGTCATTTGAGGGCCGGTTTTTCCGGCCCTTTTTTTATTTCCGCGCCGCGTCACACCGCTCGATCCCCGTCCTGTTAGAATCTCCTGAAAACAACAGGAGGTTTTGATGTCCCGATATCTGCTTGCCATAGACCAGGGTACCACCAGTTCCCGCGCCATCGTGTTTGATGACAAAGGCGCTCAGGTGGCCGTTGCCCAGCAGGAGTTTCACCAGTACTTCCCCAAAGATGGCTGGGTTGAGCACGATGCCATGGAAATATGGGACAGTACGCTGGCGGTCTGTCGTGCAGCGCTGAACAACGGCAAGATCAAGGCATCTGACCTCGCAGGCATCGGCATTACCAACCAGCGGGAAACCACTGTGATCTGGGACAGGGCGACGGGGCAGCCGATTCATCACGCCATTGTCTGGCAGGATCGCCGTACCGCGTCCTGGTGTACCAAGTTGCGCCAGGATGGCCATGAATCCCTGGTGGTTGACCGCACCGGATTATTGATTGATCCCTACTTCTCTGCCACCAAGATAGCGTGGATTCTGGACAACGTTGACGGTGCCCGCCAGCGCGCGGAAGCCGGTGAGTTGGCCTTTGGCACCATTGATACCTGGTTGCTCTGGAATCTGACCGGCGGCAAGCACCATCGTACCGATGCCACCAATGCGTCCCGCACTGCACTGTTCAATATCCATACACAGCAATGGGACCCGCAGCTGCTCAAGCTGTTTCGGGTGCCTGCTGCTCTGTTGCCGGAGGTATTCGACAGTGCAGCTGAGTACGGGTTGACGGAACCCGAATGTCTGGGCGCTTCGGTGATGATTGCCGGTATTGCCGGTGATCAGCATGCCGCTTTGATCGGCCAGGCCTGTTTTGAGCCGGGAATGGCCAAGAGTACCTATGGCACAGGCTGTTTCCTGATGCTCAACACCGGCCAGCAGGCCCTGCGCTCTGAAAACCGGTTATTGACGACGGTAGCTTACCGCCTCAACGGCAAACCCTGCTATGCCATTGAAGGCAGTATTTTTGTTGCCGGTGCCGCCATGCAGTGGCTCAGGGATGGGCTTCGGCTGATTTCCCATGCCCGGGAATCGGCGGAGCATGCGGCGACGGTCGGTGTGAATAATCCGGTGTATCTGGTGCCCGCGTTCACCGGCCTGGGGGCCCCGCACTGGGACCCCAACGCCCGGGGTGCAATCCTGGGGCTGACCCGGGATACCGGCATTGCCGAGATTGTCACGGCGGGTTTGCAATCGGTGTGCTATCAGACCAAAGACCTGGTGCGCGCCATTCGCAACGATGGCGCCCGACTGGAATCGCTGCGAGTTGACGGAGGTATGGCTGTGAACGACTGGGTGATGCAGTTTTTATCGGACATTCTCAATGTGCCGGTTGACCGGCCGAGCGTGACTGAAACCACGGCGCTGGGGGCCGCATATCTTGCGGGTTTGCAGACCGGGGTTTTCGATAGCCTGGAGCAGATTACGTCGCTTTGGGAATGCGAGCACCAGTTCCGGCCGGATATGGCGCCGGGGCTGCGGGAATCACTCTATGCCGGCTGGCTGGATGCTGTTGAGCGAGTCTGTAATCACTGAGGTTCAGTGGCCGGTGCGTTCGAAGGCGATCAGGTGATCAGCCTCCACCCGGACCGGTACCTGCTCACCCAGGTTAAAGTCCAGGTGGCTCCGGAAGAGGGCCTCAAATTCAGTGTCTTCTGAACACCGGAAACGATAGAGCGTGGAGGTTCCGGCAAAGGTTTTTTCCACCACCTTTGGCTTCAGCTCTGAGTCTTCATCGAAAACAATGTCGTCCGGCCGGATCAGGACGTCCAGCAGGGTGCCTGGTTGCCATTTGTAGGCCCGGTTGCCATGGATGACGCCCAGTTCCGATTCTATGGTGTCAGGGCCCAGGGCCTTGCCGGGAATAAACCCACCTTGCCCGACAAAACTGGCCACGAACCGGTTCGCCGGCTCATGGTAGAGGTTGTAGGGCACATCCCACTGTTGAATCTGCCCGTCCCGGAGAACCGCCACCTGATCACACATGGCAAAGGCTTCCTGCTGATCATGGGTAACCAGGATGGCGCTGATGCCGAGAGTCTTGAGGATTTCCCGCACATCCAGGCTCAGCCGGCGGCGCAGATCCGTGTCCAGGTTGGAGAAAGGCTCATCCAGCAGGATCAGTGTTGGCTCTGGTGCAAGTGCCCGGGCCAGGGCCACCCGTTGTTGCTGGCCGCCGGACAGCTCGTGGGGATAGTTGTCTGCAAGGTCCTGGAGGTGCACCAGGTTCAGCAACTCCATGACCTTTTGTCGACGTTCCGCTTTGCTTAATGACTTCAGACCGAAGCCGACGTTATCGGCAATGCTCAGATGCGGAAAAAGGGCATAGTCCTGGAACACCATGCCAATCTTGCGCTTTTCCGGTTGCAGTGCCCGCCCGGGCAAGCTGATGGCCTGTGACTGCAGGCGGATTTCACCCCGGGAAATCGGCAGGAAGCCGGCCAGTGCCCGGAGAATGGTGCTCTTGCCACAGCCGCTGGGGCCCAGCAGGCAGCCAATATCGCCGTGGCTGAGGGCAAAGCTGACGTCCTTGACGACGGAATCACCGCCGTAGCCACAGGACAGATTGTTTACTTCCAGCAGCCAGTCTGCGGGGGGCACCAGGGCTTCGGGCATGGATCAGTCCAGACGATTGAGAATCAGGAATTCCAGCAAGGCTTTCTGGGCATGCAGCCGGTTTTCCGCCTCATGCCAGACTGCCGAGCTTTCGTGGTCCATCATGTCTGCCGAAATCTCTTCACCCCGGTGGGCGGGCAGGCAGTGCATGAAGAGGGCGTCTTTGTCGGCCTGAGCCATCAGAGCCGGGTTGATCTGATAGCTGCGGAAGGCTTTTTCCCGGGCTTTCTGCTCGTCTTCCTGGCCCATGGAAGCCCAGACATCGGTGACCAGCAGTTGGGCGCCTCGTGCTGCCTCTTCCGGCGCGCGCACAACGGTCACCCTGTCAGCATGCTGTTCGATCAGTTGTTGATCCGGTTCGTAACCCTCTGGGCAGGCAACGTTCAGGCGGAAATCGAAACGCTCTGCAGCGTTTATGTACGAGTGGCACATATTGTTGCCGTCACCAATCCAGGCCACGGTGGCACCACGGATGCTGCCGCGAAGCTCCCGATAGGTCTGCATGTCGGCCAGCAGCTGGCAGGGGTGGAATTCGTCGGTGAGAGCGTTGATCACGGGCTTGCTGGAGGCAGTGGCAAAGCGCTCGACCGTTTCGTGGGCAAAGGTACGGATCATCACCGCGTCGACCATGCTGGAGATCACAATGGCAGAATCCTCGATCGGTTCGCCGCGGCCAAGCTGTGTATCCTTGGGCGAGAGGAACATGGCGCTACCCCCGAGCTGGGTCATGCCGGCTTCGAAGGAAACCCGGGTCCGGGTGGATGATTTTTCGAAGATCATTGCCAGCACCCGGTTTTTAAGGGTGTCCCTGGTCTGGCCTGAACGCCACTCTTTGCGTAATTTGGAAGCATGATCGAGCAGATCTTCCAGTTCCGCCGTGGTCATGTCGTTCAGTGTCAGAAAATGTCTTGCTGCCATGAAAGGCCCCTGTTTCAAGCAAACTGCCCGTTCGGAAAAGCCAACAAGTCTAGCCCGTCGCTACCCTGAAAACAACGCCGGGCGCGGTGCTGTTGTTCTGGGTCAAAACGGACGGTTTGTTGAGGCCTGAGGCACCCGTGTACAATAAGCGCAAAGGCCGTTTGGCGGCAAAGCTGACTCCCAACCAGAGGAATGAGTTCATGGACATCAATGAAACCATCAAGAGCCAACTTGAAGAGAACCCGGTTATTCTTTACATGAAGGGCACCCCGCAAGCTCCGCAGTGCGGTTTCTCGGCACGTACTGTTCAGGCTCTGATGGCGTGCGGTGAGCGCTTTGCGTTTGTGAATATTCTCGACAATCAGGAACTGCGTGAGGCCCTGAAAGTCTATTCCAGCTGGCCAACCTATCCGCAGCTCTACATCAACGGTGAGCTGGTGGGTGGTTGCGACATCGTTCTGGAAATGTCAGAAAGTGGCGAGCTGGCCAAGATGGTCAAGGATGCTGCGGGTCAGGCCGAGGCCTGATCATTCTGCTACTCGTAACGGTATTTAAGCTTTATCGTAAAACGACCTCCTATCCCGCTCTCTGGAGCGGGATAGGGGCTTGCCTCTAAAGCCGCCCGGTATATTGCGGCGTCTACATCCTTTAGGTCCGTTGATTTAACGATTTTCGCGCCCGTCACCGCGCCATTTCCCATTAATCTGAGTTCTATTTCTGCTATCCATGTCTTTGATCCCTCCGAGTCTACAGGCACCCTAATCGTCTCTCGGAAGAGATATTCCGACAAATGACTTGAGAGTTTTGCGACAAAAGGGTCTCTTTCATCGGGAGTCTCAGTCTTTTGCTTTACTGGCTCCGGCGTTTCTACGGCCTCGCTTGCACGTGCAGTCAATGCAGGTGTAGCAACTGATGCAGGGGATTCGAAGGATGTTGCCCGGGTTTGGGTGCTTTCGGTTGTCCGCTTCGGGGAATCTGGCTGTGTCGCAGTGACGGTTTGCGATTCGGGCGGAGCACTGAAGGTAGATTCTGTCGAGGTTACCACCGGCTCGGCCGGCGGGATCTCGAACTCGGAGTGCCTGGGCTTTGGCGGTTCCGGGCTTGCCACGCTCTCTGGTGTCGGGACGGCCGCCGGGGTTGTCAGCGTAAAAACCAGCCGGTGAGTCAGTTCCCGGGCCTCCTTCAGAGGCGATGGAAGCCCGGCCAGTACCAGAGTGTGAGCCAGTATGGCCAGGGAAACCGCTAGCAGGAGCCGATAGGATGCCGGCATTGAGGGTGAACGAAAACCCGTGTCCGGCATCTATATCAGGCGGTTTTTGTGCGCAGGTTGCCCACGACGGCATTCAGGGCCCGGTCAATCAAGGCACCCTGTTCGAGCAGCGTCAGGCGGCCACGGCGCATCTCATGAGCCAGCTCAACACGGGTTTTCTCAATGACTTTCAGGCCCATACGGTTGACGAACACAAAGCAGTCCGCTTCGTCAATAATGGCTGAGAGCTTGCAGCGGAAGCTGGTGCCGTTGACCAGGCGGAACTCCACCCAGTTGCCAATTTCGATAGTGTCGAGCTTGGCCACATATTCGGCAATCGCAGCATCTTCCAGTTCCTGTTGCCGTTCAACGGCGGTCTGGTGCACGGTCGGGGCTTCGTCTTCGGCATCCGACGGTGCATCCTGACGGGCTTCGATGGCGGCGTTGGTCCGGAAGGCCTCAGCCAGCTCATGCTTCAGGTGCCCCATCATCTGATCAAGCCGGGTGGCGTTGTAGGAGACTTCCTCAAGTCCTGCCCGCAGTGATTTCAACAGACCGGGCACAACCCGAACCCACTGGTCACGCTCTTCATCTTCTTCATGGGGGTGCAGGCACCAGATCAGGTCATCCACGACCCGTGCTGTTTCGTGCCAGCGATGTTCGGTGTCGTCCTTCAGATAGGCCAGGAACATAACCCGGCTCCAGCCATTCATCAGAATATCGCTGACCGAGTCCGGAAGCCGGTAACGGGATACTTTTTCCCGTAACAGCCGGTCCACCTCTTCCTGGGCCTTCTGGGATTTGATGCGACCACGTTCCGATTCTCGTGTTCTCTGTTCCACCAGGGAGGCCTTACGGTTTTCTCGCTCCAGGAATTGCTCAAATTCTTCGTTCAGGGTTTCGAACAACTGAATGTTGCCATCGAATTCATTGAGGATTCGTTGCACCACGTTGTGTATCTGACCGTACAGCTTGTCTCGGGTTTTCTCATCACTACTGCTCCAGCCAATGCCCGCGCGGGCGAGGGAGTTGAGCAGCTTGCGGGCCGGGTGGGTTGCCTTGCTGAAGAAACTCTTGTCCTTGATCACAACCTTCAGAATCGGAATCTGCAGGCGACTGATCAGCACCTGAACCGGGGCGGACAGGTTGTAGTCATCAAGGATGAACTCGAACAGCATGGAGACCAGATTGATCAGATCTTCATCCACTTCATTCAGTGCGGGCTGGCGACCATCTTGAGCGTCGGCCTTGGCCAGCAGTTGCTGAACGACCTGGCGCAGGTCGACGGTTACGGGCTCACCCGTGCTCAGGTCGTCGGTTCCCGGCCAGTTTTGCTGAAGCGGAATGGCGTTGAGCATATCGGCCAGTTCCCGGCCTCCGACCACTCTCAGAGAGGGATCGGCGCTGCGTGGGGGCATGCCGGCATTGGACCTTTGCAGAGCCAGCATCTGACGGATCTGGTCAAACAGTACGGTGTCTTCCGGGCGTTGATCGTAGCCGGCAGTCGTCTCGCTGGGGCTTTCGGCAGAGCTGTCTGCTGTTGCAGATGGCTTCTGGTTCTGGCTCTTCTTGCCGTGATAACGGAAGTTCGGGATAACGCCGGCCTGGATCAGAATGCGATTGGCTTCATCCAGGAGCATGCCCAGGTTGGAGATAACGTAACGGTCAAATTGCTTGAGCAGGATGAGCCGTTCGCGAATCTGGATATCGAGGGCCTGGATCGCTTCGGTAAAAGCGCTGCACAGGTGCTCCGGTGCCATCGGGTTGACTGGCTCCTGCTCGGTGGCGTCCGGATAGATCTCGGTAAAACGGGCCTGCAATTGCAGTAAAGGGCCTTGGAAGTGCGCCTTGGCCTTGGTGGTCATGGCGTTGAAGGCAACCTGTTCTTCCAGATCGTCATTGCCAACCAGCGAAAGAGTGTCGGCACTGGCCTGCGGGCTGGCTTCGGTTGACGGAAGCTGGCCGGCATGGGGCGGGTTGGCAAAGAACTGGGCAACCGTATTCTGAAAATGACGCTCTACGCCCTTGCGCTTGATGCGAATCTCGCGCATGGCTTCGAAGTAGCGGTTTTGTTCATTGTTGCTGCGGGCATTGTTGGCCAGTTCGAAGAGTGAATCATCGACGGCATCGAAAGCCCCCTGCAACAAATCACCCAGCCCCGCAACAACGGTGTCGCGGATGCGGGCTACCTCCGCAGGAACCGGTCGGGTGCTTGCCGCTTCCCTGTGCTCGCGGAGGTAATGTATGCCGGACTGCTTGTTCATGGCCGACTCCTGTTTACGCCTCAACCGGATACATGACCGAGCCTGATTCTTGTCTGTTCTGATTATTGGATAAATTTAGCGCATTTTGATCTGCATTAACATGAATAAACGCTAACCTGCGATCAGGTTCATAAACTCCGGCCACGCTTTTTCTTGCGTTTGGGGTGGACAATGGCGGCTTTAACCACGTTGTCCTTGATTTGCAGGACTTCAATACGATGACCGCCAACTTTCAGACACACGTTGGTGTCCGGAATATTTTCCAGAGTTTCGGTGATAAGTCCGTTCAGGGTTTTCGGGCCATCGGTTGGCAGATGCCAGCCCAGGGTCTTGTTGATCGTCCGCACGGCGGCACTGCCATCGATGATAAAGGTGCCGTTGTCCTGGGGAATGATGTCGGGCGAGGTGGCGGCATAATCGGTGGTAAATTCCCCGACGATTTCCTCAAGAATATCCTCAAGCGTAGCCAGGCCCAGTACATCGCCGTATTCATCCACCACAATGCCGAACCGGCGTTTGCCTTTCTGGAAGTTCAGTAGTTGGGTATTGAGCGCAGTGCTCTCCGGAATGAAGTAGGGTTCCTGGCACAGCTGCATGATCATCGCCTTGTTGATGTCTGCCTCCTGCAGCAGCCTGGCCGCGCTGCGAAGGTGCAGAATGCCCTGAATGTTGTTGATGTCACCCTTGAAGATAGGCAGCCGCGTGTGTTGGCTGCTTCTGAGCTGGCGCAGGATAGTGTCTGTGTCGTCTTCCAGGTCGATGCCGACGACTTCGTTTCGGGGCACCATGATGTCATTGACGGTGACATTCTCCAGATCCAGGATGCTGACCAGCATGTCTTTGTGCCGGGCCGGAATCAGTGCGCCGGCCTCGTTCACCACGGTTCTGAGTTCTTCGCGGCTGAGATGATCTTCCGAGGCCTGGGCCGAGGAGACGCCCAGAACGCGAAGAATGCCGGTGGTAAACAGGTTGACCGTCCATACCAGCGGGTACAGAAGTTTCAGCAACGGCCCAAGAATATGACTGGCCGGGAAGGCAATTTTTTCAGGGAACAGGGCTGCGAGAGTTTTCGGGGTGACCTCGGCAAAAATGAGGATAACGATCGTCAGCAGTAAGGTGGCAATTGCGATACCGGCGTCGCCCCAGAGGCGAATCGCGATGACCGTGGCGATCGATGACGCAAGAATGTTCACGAAGTTGTTGCCGATCAGGATAACGCCGATCAACTGGTCGGTTCGGTTAAGCAGGCCTTGCGCTCGCTGGGCCCCTTTGTGGCCGGTGTTCGCCATGTGTTTCAGGCGGTAGCGGTTCAGGGACATCATGCCGGTTTCAGAGCTGGAGAAAAACGCAGAGAGGATGATCAGTCCGACAAGTAGAATAAACAGCGCGGTGAGCGATGTTTCGTTCAAGAGAGCAGCCCTTATATTGAGGATAAGTTGCGAAAATAGGATTTGAAGGTAACAGGTGTCAAGCGGGTTAGGTCAGTAAGGGGGGCGGGTCTCAGACGCCCCGGTGGAAAACCAGCTCGAGAACAAACTTGCTGCCGTAGAAGGCCAGCATCAGCAGTGCGCAGCCTGCCAGTGTCCAGCGACTGGCGGTGATGCCGCGCCAGCCTTTGGTGTAGCGGCCTACCAACAGTCCGACAAAAACCAGCAGGGACAGCAGGGAAAAAATGGTTTTGTGGGCCAGATCCTGAGCAAAAAGGTCTTCAATGAAAACAGCGCCAGTGACAATGGCGAGTACCAGCAGCACAACGCCCGCCCAGACCATTTCAAACAACAATGACTCCATGGTTTGCAGCGGTGGCAGGTTCCTTACCAGCAAGCTGTTGTAGTTGCGCTTGAGCTGCCGGTTCTGTACGTACAGTAAAACCGCCTGTATGGCTGCCAGGGTAAACAGGCTGTATGCCGTGACTGACAGGGCAATGTGAGACAGCATGCCGTAGCTTTCTTCGGACACCAGACGAGACGGTGTGTGGGTAATCAGCGCCATGACAATGGTCAGTGCTGCAATCGGATAGGCCGCAATGAACAGGCTTTGTACGGGTTTGCTCAGATTTAGTCCCAGAAGCAGAAAGACAATGAGCCAGGAGATCAGAACGGAGCTCTTGAAGAAACTGAAGTCGAAGCCGCCGTCCAGGTGTACGGTCTGGGCAATGAGCAGGCCATGGCCGATCAGGGCAAGCACGCCAATCAGTGTCGTAACCGCCAGGTTGCTGTGGACCTTGCCACGTAAATGGAGGGCCTGAAGCGCGGTTCCAACGCTATAGAGGAAAAGTGCGGTAACCGCGAGAATCAGCGTTCCCATGACATCCTTAATCGTGTTGCCTGATGAAGTGAAATCGGCGCGGAGTTGTTCAGAGGCTCCGTAGTCTGGGTATAATGTCGCGATTATGCAACAGGAATCAAGCAGGCCGACCTGGCTTCTTGATCTGTGTGAACAAATTCTCCGGGGTACGGAAGAGCAACATGTTTGAGAATCTCCAGGACCGGCTATCCGGTAGCTTGCGCAAGATCTCGGGCCAGGCGCGCCTGACTGACGACAATATCAAGGACACGCTCCGTGAAGTGAGGATGGCCCTGCTGGAGGCTGATGTCGCCCTGCCGGTGGTCAAGGCCTTTATTGAAGGGGTTCGTGAGCGTGCGATTGGCCAGGAAGTTCAGCGCAGCCTGACCCCGGGCCAGGTCTTCGTTAAGGTTGTCCAGCAGGAGCTGGAACGAGTCATGGGGGAGGGCAATGAATCCCTGAACCTCGCCACGCGTCCGCCCGCGGTTATTATGATGGCGGGCCTCCAGGGTGCGGGTAAAACCACGACGGTGGCCAAGCTGTCCCGTTTCCTGAAAGAGCGTGAGAAAAAGTCCGTGCTGGTGGTCAGTGCCGATATTTATCGGCCGGCGGCCATCCGTCAGCTGGAAACGCTTGCCGGTGAGGTGGGCGTTGAGTTCTTCCCCAGCACCACCGAGCAGGACCCGGTGGATATTGCCAATGGTGCCATCGAGGCTGCCCGCCGCAAGCACATTGATGTGGTTATCCTGGATACCGCGGGTCGTCTGCACGTGGATGAGCAGATGATGGGTGAAATCGGTCGCCTGCATAAGGCGGTGAACCCGGTTGAAACCCTGTTTGTGGTTGATGCCATGACGGGCCAGGACGCGGCCAATACCGCCAAGGCATTTAACGATGCGTTACCGCTGACCGGCGTGGTGCTGACCAAGACCGACGGCGATGCCCGTGGCGGCGCGGCGTTGTCCGTGCGTCATATCACCGGCAAGCCCATCAAGTTCCTGGGTATTGGTGAAAAGTCAGACGCCCTGGAGCCTTTCTATCCGGATCGTGTTGCCTCCCGCATCCTTGGTATGGGGGATGTGCTCTCCCTGATTGAGGAAGCTGAGCGCAAGCTGGACCGAAAGAAAGCCGAGAAGCTCACCAAGAAGATCAAGAAGGGTAAAGGTTTTGATCTGGAAGACTTCCGCGACCAGCTCCAGCAAATGAAGAATATGGGCGGTATCGGCGGACTGTTGGACAAGTTGCCGGGCATGGGGCAGATGGCCCAGATGGCACAGGCTCAGGTTAACGACAAGTCGGTTGGTCAGATGGAAGCCATTATCTGCTCCATGACGCCAAAAGAGCGCCGTTATCCGGATGTCATCAATAACTCCCGCAAGCGTCGGATTGCCGCCGGTTCTGGTACCCAGATCCAGGACGTGAACCGTCTGCTCAAGCAGCACAAGCAGATGCAGAAGATGATGAAAAAGTTTGGCAAGAAGGGCGGGGTGGCTAACCTGATGCGCGGTATGGGTGGTATGATGCCGCCCGGCGGCGGTGGTGGCATGCCCCCGTTTGGCCGTATGTAAAAAGCCTTACATATAAAATGGGGAAACCGGTGGTTTCCCTGTTTTCATTGGCGCTTTTTTCGCATAGAATAGCGCCCCTTTCGAGTATGGGTCTTCCCGTCAGCCGTGAAACGGTGTGTCGGGAATCGTACAAAGTTCGTACAACAGAACAGGATATTGGTCGAAATGGTAACAATCCGTTTGGCTCGTGGCGGCTCCAAGAAGCGCCCGTTCTACCATCTGACAGTCACTGACAGCCGTAACTCCCGTGACGGCCGTTTCATTGAGCGTGTTGGTTTCTTCAACCCGATTGCCCGTGGTCAGGAAGAGCGTCTGCGTGTTAATCGTGAGCGCGTTGATTTCTGGCTGGGCCAGGGTGCACAGGCCAGTGAGCGTGTTGCTCAGCTGCTGAAGGCTGCTCAGTAATAGCATTGTTGGTACCGGGGTTGTAAAGGCATGACGCAGAATTCGCAGGAAACTGTGATCGGCCGGATCACCTCGGTGTTCGGGGTAAAGGGTTGGCTTAAGGTCTTCTCTTACACAGACCCGAAAGACGGAATACTGAACTACCGTGACTGGACTCTGCTCCTGGACGGCAAGCGTATTCCGATCAGGCTTGAGGAAGGTCGCCGCCAGGGGCAGGGGATCGTCGTCAGGCTTAAAGGTATTGATGATCGTGAAGTAGCCCGCACCTATTGCGGAGCGGAGATCCGGGTTCCCACCGAGCAACTGCCGGAACTGCCCGAAGGGGAGTTCTACTGGCATCAGCTGGAAGGTCTGGATGTCTTCACGGTAGAAGGTGAGTGCCTGGGTAAGGTGCATCACCTTCTGGAGACAGGCTCCAATGATGTCCTGGTGGTGCACGCTACGGCGGGCTCTATTGACCAGCGCGAGCGTCTGATTCCCTATCTGCCGGATCAAGTGGTTCAGCAGGTAGATCTCAAAGGCTCTCGCATGGTGGTTGACTGGGATCCGGAGTTCTGACGGGTGTGGATTGGCGCAGTCAGTCTGTTCCCGGATATGTTTTCTGCGGTGACGGATTACGGGATTACCGGGAGGGCAGTGCGTGAAGGTCTGTTGACCTTTCAGAGCTGGAATCCTCGGGATTACACCCACGATCGTCATCGCACGGTGGATGACCGGCCTTATGGTGGTGGCCCGGGGATGCTGATGAAAATTCAGCCTCTGCGGGACGCAATCCAGGCGGCCAGGGCATCGGCACCCGGCAAGGCCTGTGTGGTCTATCTTTCGCCGCAGGGTGAAAGGCTGGATCAGTCGGTGGTGGAGTCACTCGCCGCCGAGCAGCAGCTGATTCTCGTTGCCGGTCGTTATGAAGGTGTGGATGAGCGCCTGATTGCGGCAGAAGTCGACCGGGAGGTATCCCTTGGGGATTTCGTTCTCTCGGGTGGCGAGCTGGCAGCGATGGCTGTAATTGATGCGGTAACACGCCTCATCCCCGGAGCGCTGGGTCATGCGCAGTCGGCAGAGCAGGATTCCTTTGCCGACGGATTGCTGGATTGTCCGCACTACACCCGGCCCGAGGTTTACGAAGGTCAGGCGGTGCCGGAAGTTCTGTTGGGCGGTCACCATGAACAGATCCGGCGTTGGCGATTGAAAGAATCGTTGAGGCGAACCAGTGAGCGGCGCCCCGACCTGCTGGAAAAGCGGGAACTTACGGAAGAAGAGCGTCAGTTACTGGAAGAAATTTTGAACGAACCGGGTGCCTCTGAGTCATCAGGGCATTGAAAGATTGGGTATCAGGAGCATTACGATGAGCGGCAAGAACAACATCATCAGTCAACTTGAAGCAGAACAGATGACCAAGGAAATCCCCGCGTTCGCGCCGGGCGATACCGTGGTTGTACAGGTTCGCGTAACTGAAGGTAACCGTGAGCGTCTGCAGGCGTTTGAAGGCGTGGTTATCGGCAAGCGTAACCGTGGCATGAACTCTTCCTTCACCGTTCGTAAGATCTCTTACGGCGTGGGTGTTGAGCGTACTTTCCAGACCTACTCCAAGCTGATCGACAGCGTCAGTGTGAAGCGTCGTGGTGACGTGCGTCAGGCCAAGCTTTACTACCTGCGCGATCTGTCTGGTAAGGCAGCTCGTATCAAGGAAAAGCTTAACTGATTCAGACTCGTCTGTTCAGTACCAAAAAGCAGCCTCAAGGGGCTGCTTTTTTTATGGTTTAATGCCTGCGATGACTCCGGAATCGAAGAGGGTGCTGTGCCAAGGCCAGAAGATGAGCAGTTGATAGAGCGTTTCAGTGACGCGGTCTGGCTTGAGGATGGCCTTGGCGAGCAAACCCGGCAGGCCTATGCCAGTGATCTGTGCCGTTTGTCCGGGTGGCTGGAGCAGCAAGCTGGGGCGCCAACCCTGCGCAGCGCACGACGCACAGACCTTCTGGCCTGGATGTCCCGGGGCTTGTCCGACGGCCTGAAAACCAGCACGGCGGCCCGCCGCCTGTCTGGCGTAAGGCGCTTCTATCGTTTTCTGTTGCGTGAAGGCATTATTGCCGAAGACCCAACGTTGCGGATTGACAGCCCTAGGTTGCCCCGGCGCTTGCCGGATACCCTGACCGAGGCCGACGTGGAGTCGCTGCTGACTGAGCCGGACCCGGAGCTGCCGGTAGAATTGCGGGATCGGGCCATGCTGGAGATTCTCTATGGCTGCGGACTTCGGGTTTCCGAGTTGACGGGGCTGACGGTGGACCAGGTCAACCTGAGGCAGGGCGTGGTTCGCATACAGGGCAAGGGCGGCAAGGAGCGTTTGGTGCCGCTGGGTGAAGAAGCTGTGGACTGGTTATTACAGTATATGCGGCAGGCCCGGGGCGAGCTGCTGCGAGGCAAAACCAGTGATGCCCTGTTTCCGGGTAATCGTGGCACCGCCATGACCCGGCAGGCCTTCTGGTATCGAATCCGGCATTATGCGATTCGCTGCGGAATCACCAAGCACCTTTCTCCTCATACGCTCAGGCATGCATTTGCCACCCATTTGCTCAATCACGGGGCGGATCTTCGGGTGGTGCAGATGCTGTTGGGGCATTCAGATCTGTCGACCACCCAGATCTACACTCATGTTGCGCGGCAAAGATTGCAGGATCTTCATCAGGCCCACCACCCCAGGGGTTGACTGCGGCCGCTCCGGAGGCTGAACTAATCCGATTTTCCGGTGTCGCAGACACCACACAAACCGACAGAGGTAGTTTCAAGCTCATGAACATCAAATCAGTAGCAGCGTCCATTGGACTGGCGCTGACCCTGGTCGGGGCGCCAGCCTCCCAGGCAGGCGAAGCCGAAGACCGCATTGCCCAGCGGCTGACCGAGGCGGTTCCCGGTCTCAAGGTAAACTCTGTTCGCGAATCTGAGGCAAAAGGGTTGTACGAAGTTCAGAGCAACAACGGCGACACCATCTATACCACGGAAGACGGCACCTATCTGCTGACGGGCGATCTGCTGAAAATCACCAAAAACGGCATTGCCAACGTTACTGAAGAATCCCGTGCGGGTTCCCGTAAGGACCTGATGGCGGATTATGGTGGCAAGGGCGTGATTTCGTATCCGGCCAAGGGTAAAGAGAAGGCGGTCGTTAATGTGTTTACCGATATCGATTGCCCCTATTGCCGGAAGTTGCACGATGAAGTGCCCCAGTTGAATGAGTACGGTATTACCGTCAATTACTACGCGTTTCCCCGTTCCGGGCCAGGTACGGCCTCCTTCAATAAATATATCTCGGTCTGGTGCGCTGACGATCAGCAGGCCGCTATGGATGCCGCCAAGGCCGGGCGTTCGGTAGAGCAGAAGAGTTGTGAGAACCCGGTGGCAGAGCAGTATCGTCTCGGCGGTCAGGTGGGTGTGACCGGCACGCCGGCTATTTTGCTGGAAGACGGCAATATGGTTCGGGGTTATGTGCCGGCCCGAAATCTGGCTGAGGGTCTCGGTATTCTGTGACCCTGTCGGTGTTCGTCGCCAGTCGTCATCTTTGTTGAAAGCGTGACCGATTCAGGGCTTATTCAGCCGGCCCTGAATCGGTATACTATGCCCCCTTATTGCAATCCATCAGCACCCCCATCGGGATCAGAGGTGAGAGCTTGAAAGACGTCAATGTCGGAATTTGCGGACTGGGAACCGTAGGCGGCGGTACATTCAATGTCCTGACTCGCAACGCCGAGATTATTGCGGGTCGTGCCGGCTGCAACATCCGGATTGCCCGGGTGGCGAGCCGCCATAGCCGCGATGACCTTGATCTGGGCAATGTCCCGTTCAGTACCGACATTTATGACGTGGTGAACGATCCTTCGATTGATATCGTGGTGGAGCTGATTGGTGGCTATGATGCGGCCAAAGAGCTGGTGCTGGCGGCCATTGCCAACGGCAAGCATGTGGTGACTGCCAACAAGGCCCTGATTGCCGTGCACGGTAATGAGATTTTCGACGCAGCGGAGAAGGCTGGCGTCGTGGTTGCCTATGAAGCCGGCGTTGCCGGCGGCATTCCGGTGATCAAGTCTGTGCGCGAGGGCCTGGCCGCCAACCGCATTGATACCATTGCCGGCATTATCAATGGCACCGGCAATTACATTCTCACCGAAATGCGCGCGGGCCGGGAATTTGGTGAAGTTCTCAAGGAAGCGCAGGCACTGGGCTACGCGGAAGCGGACCCGACGTTCGATGTGGAAGGCATTGATGCCGCTCACAAACTGACCATCCTGGCGGCGTCCGGGTTCGGCGTTCCCCTGCAGTTTGAGAAAGGTTTTACCGAGGGAATTTCCGGTATTACTCCATATGATATTTCCCACGCAGAGTTGCTGGGGTACCGGGTGAAGCACCTGGGCATCGCCCGTCGTCGTGAAGACGGTATTGAACTGCGGGTGCATCCGACGCTGGTGCCACAGAGTCATCTGATTGCTCAGGTTGATGGCGTTCTTAACGCAGTCCTGGTGGATGGCGATGCTGTTGGCCAGACCATGTATTACGGTCCTGGTGCCGGGGATGAGGCTACAGCATCTGCGGTCATCGCAGACATCGTGGACGTCGCCCGCGCGGTGGCCAGCAACAGCCAGCAGCGCATTCCCTACCTCGGGTTTACGCCGGACGCCCTGGAAGACCTGCCGGTGCTGCCAATGGAAGATGTCCAGTCGGCTTACTACCTGCGAATCCAGGCCTTTGACCATCCGGGTGTGTTGGCCAAGATTGCTGCCATTCTGAGTGAGCATGGCATCAACATCGAGTCAATCATGCAGAAAGAATCCGAATTCAAGGATGGCCGGATTCCGGTCATCATCCTGACCCACACGGTTCAGGAGCGCCAGATGAACCTGGCCATTGACGAGATGGAATCCCTCGCCGACATCGATGGCAAGGTTGTCCGCATTCGCGCAGAAAACTTTAACTGACAGGTACGCACGTGAGATACATCAGTACACGGGGTGAAGCTCCCGCACTGGGCTTTGAGGACGTTCTTCTGACCGGGCTGGCCACCGATGGTGGCCTCTATGTGCCGGAATCGTTGCCGCACTTCAGCCTGGAAGAAATTCGTAGCTGGCGTGGGCTTCCCTATGCGGAGCTGGCCTATAAAGTGATGTATCCGTTCGTAGAGGATGCCATCCCGGCGGACGACTTCCGCAAGATGCTGGATGAAACCTACAGCGTGTTCAGCCACCAGGCGGTGGCACCGCTGGTTCAGCTGGACACCAACGAGTGGGTGATGGAGCTGTTCCGTGGCCCGACGCTGGCGTTCAAAGACTTTGCCCTGCAGCTGCTGGGCCGCTTGCTGGACTACGTTCTGGAGAAGCGCAACCAGCACGTTGTGATCATGGGGGCCACCTCCGGTGATACCGGTTCTGCTGCCATCGAGGGCTGCCGCCGGTGCGAGCACGTGGATATCTTTATCCTGCATCCGCATCAGCGAGTGTCTGAAGTGCAGCGCCGCCAGATGACTACGGTGCAGGGCGACAACATCCATAACATCGCAGTCAAAGGCAACTTCGACGACTGTCAGCGCATGGTGAAGGAGAGCTTCGGCAATCAGTCCTTCCTGGGCGGCAAAACCCAGCTGGCGGCGGTGAACTCCATCAACTGGGCCCGGATCATGGCCCAGATCGTGTACTACTTCCAGGCGTCTCTCGCTCTGGGTGGCCCGGACCGCAGCATGGCGTTCTCTGTGCCCACAGGCAACTTTGGCGATATTTTCGCCGGCTACCTGGCCAAGAAAATGGGGCTGCCCATCAGCCAGCTGGTGATTGCCACCAACCGCAACGATATCCTGCATCGCTTCATGAGCGGCAACAAGTATGAGCAGCACCAGCTGGAGCATACCCTGTCGCCGAGCATGGACATCATGGTGTCCAGCAACTTCGAGCGTCTGCTGTTTGATCTGCACGGCCGTGACGGCGCGGCGGTCAAAGCCTTGCTGGAAAATGCAGCCAAAGGCCCGGTCAGCATTGAAGACTACCGCTGGAAGCACGCCCGCAAGCTGTTCGACAGCGATGCGGTGGACGATAAAACCACCTGCGACACCATTCGTGACGTCTACGAGCAGAACGAATATCTGCTGGACCCGCACACCGCCATTGGCGTACGCGCTGCCCGCAACTGCCGCCGAGACTCTGCTGTGCCCATGATCACTCTCGGTACCGCGCACCCGGCCAAGTTCCCGGATGCGATTGCCGAATCCGGCCTGAGCGTGAAGCCGCAATTGCCGGCTCACATGGCTGATCTGTTCGAGCGGGAAGAGCGCTACACCGTGCTGGATAACAATGTGTCCGAGGTGCAGGGTTTTATCGCCAAGCATTGGAAGAACGCCTGATCCGGCATGACCCCTAAAAAGATCCTGCGTCGCCCCCAGCCGTCCGATGTGACGGGATGGGGGCAAAACCTGCCTCCCATCCTTCGCCGTCTGTACGCCGCCCGCGGTGTGCAATCCGACGACCAGCTCCAGTACACCCTGAAACACCTGGCTTCGCCGATGCAGCTTCGCGGTATTGATCGCGCAGTTGAACTGCTGGCCGAGGCCATAGTGCAGAAACAGCGGGTAATGGTGCTGGGGGACTTCGATGCCGATGGGGCCACCAGTACTTCGGTGGCTATGCTGGGTTTGTCGATGCTCGGTGTGGCGGCGATTGATTTCCGGGTGCCCAGCCGATTCTCTGATGGCTACGGCCTGACACCCGGCATCATCCACCGGTTGCAGGAAGACGGGAATTTGCCGGATCTTCTGGTGACCGTCGACAACGGCATCTCCGCCATCGAAGGCGTGCGTGCTGCCCGGGAGTTGGGCATCAAAGTGGTTATCACCGACCACCATCTGGCCGGAGAAGAGCTGCCAGATGCCGATGCCATTGTGAACCCCAATCAACCCGGTTGTCCGTTCCTGAGCAAAAATGCTGCGGGAGTGGGCGTGATGTTCTACGTGCTCACGGCGCTGCGTAAGTACCTGCGAGACAACAACCGGCTGCCGGACCCGGAGCCTAACCTGGGTAGCCTGCTGGACCTGGTGGCCGTGGGTACCGTGGCCGACGTGGTGCCGCTGGACCATAACAACCGCATCTTTGTGGAGCAGGGCATCCGCCGCATCCGCAAAGGCGAAGCCCGACCGGGCATCCTGGCCCTGCTGGAAGTAGCCGGCCGCGACTACACCGAAATCAGCGCCACCGATCTGGGCTTTGTGGTTGGCCCGCGCCTGAACGCTGCCGGCAGGCTGGACGACATGAGTATCGGCATCGCCTGCCTGCTCGCCGACAGTCGCGACGAAGCGCTGCGTCTGGCCCGGGAACTGGACAACTTCAACCGCGAACGCCGCACTATTGAAAAAGACATGAAAGCCCAGGCCCAGGACCTGTTGGCCTCCATGTCCCTCGATATTGACGGCCTGCCCTGGGGGCTGGCCCTGTTCGACCAGGACTGGCACCAGGGCGTGATCGGCATCCTGGCGGCCCGCATCCGCGAACAGACTCATCGCCCCACCATTGCTTTTGCGCCCGACGACGACGGCGAACACCTGAAAGGCTCTGCCCGATCCATCCCCGGCCTGCACATCCGGGATGCGCTGGCCGTGGTTGATGCGAAGAATCCGGGCTTGATGAAAAAATACGGCGGCCACGCCATGGCCGCCGGCATGACCATCGCCCGGGACGACCTCGCATGTTTCAGCAACGCCTTCGACCAGGCCGTGCGTGACACGTTGAAACCGGAAGACCTGGAAGCCGCCATCACCACTGACGGCCCACTGGCTCCGGAAGAGCTGAACCTGGACACCGCCTACCTGCTCAAACGCGCCGGCCCCTGGGGCCAGCACTTCCCCGAGCCGGTGTTTGACGGTGAATTCCGGGTAGTGAGCCAGCGGATTGTCGGCGAGAACCATCTGAAGCTGGTGCTGCAGCCGGTTGAGGGCGGCGGCATTATTGATGGCATCGCCTTCAACACCGGGCCGGAAGTGCCGGACTTTACCCGGAGTGGCGCGCGGGTGGTTTATAAGCCGGATGCCAATACGTTCCGGGGGCGGACCAATTTGCAGCTTCTGGTGGATTACCTGGAACCTTTGGGCTGATTAGGCTTGCTGATTTAACCCGCAAATTCCGGTAGAATCCGCCCTCTGTTTTTATCGCACCATTTTCCAAAGCGAGACAAGGTTTCATGGAAATTAATCCCATAGTGACGAAGATCAAAGAGCTTCGCGAGCGCACCGAAGCGCTGAGGGGGTATCTTTGACTACGATCAGCGAAGTGAACGCCTGACCGAAGTCGAACGCGAACTCGAACAACCCACCGTCTGGGACGATCCCGAGCGGGCCCAGGCATTGGGCAAAGAGCGCTCAGACCTTGAACTGATCGTTAAAACCATCGACAACCTCACCAACGGCCTGGCCGATGCAGAAAGCCTGCTCGACATGGCGGTGGAAGAGGACGACGAAGGCACTGTCCAGGAAATCGAAGCCGATCTCGAAAACCTTGATAAAGAACTCGAGAAGCTCGAATTCCGCCGCATGTTCTCCGGCGAAATGGACGCCAACAACGCCTACCTGGATATCCAGGCCGGCTCCGGCGGCACTGAAGCCCAGGACTGGGGCAACATGCTGTTGCGTATGTACCTGCGCTGGGCCGAGCGTCGTGGCTTCAAGGCCGAAATCGTTGAACTGCAGGAAGGTGAAGTGGCCGGCATCAAGAGTGCCACCATCCACATCCAGGGCGACTATGCCTACGGCTGGCTACGCACAGAAACCGGCGTACACCGCCTGGTGAGGAAATCCCCGTTTGATTCCGGCAACCGTCGCCATACCTCTTTCTCTTCCGTGTTTGTATCACCGGAAGTGGACGACAGCTTCGAAATCGAGATCAACCCGGCGGATCTGCGGGTCGATGTGTATCGCGCTTCCGGCGCCGGTGGTCAGCACGTAAACCGGACCGAATCCGCAGTGCGACTGACCCACAACCCCACGGGCATCGTGGTGGCCTGTCAGGCCGGCCGAAGCCAGCACCAGAACAAAGACCAGGCCATGAAGCAGCTCAAGGCCAAGCTCTTTGAACTGGAAATGCAGAAGCGTAACGAAGAGAAACAGAAAGCCGAAGACTCCAAGTCTGACATCGGCTGGGGTAGCCAGATCCGTTCCTACGTGCTGGACGACAGCCGTATCAAAGACCTGCGCACCAAGGTGGAAACCAGCAACACCCAGTCGGTGTTGGATGGTGACATCGACAAGTTTATTGAAGCCAGTCTGAAGATGGCGCTGTAGACGGCGCCATCCAAACCAAACCGGACCATTCCGACTTCTTTAGTGAGCCAAGATGACTGAACAGACCCAGAACGCCGCACAGCATGAGGATAACAAGCTGATTGCCGAGCGTCGCGCCAAACTGGCTGCGCTGCGCGAGCAGGGCAATCCGTTCCCGAATGACTTCCGTCGCGATGCCACCGCCGCCGAACTGCAGGCGAAGTACGGTGATAAATCCAAGGAAGAGCTGGAAGGTTTGGGCATCAAGGTGGCCATTGCTGGCCGCATGATGCTCGACCGCAAGGCGTTCAAAGTGGTTCAGGATATGACCGGCCGCATCCAGATCTATGCCTCCAAGGACGTCCAGAAAGACACCAAGCACTGGGATATGGGCGACATCGTGGGCGTGCGTGGCACTCTGTCGAAATCCGGCAAGGGCGACCTGTATGTGACCATGGACGAATACGTACTGCTGACCAAGTCACTGCGCCCGCTGCCGGAGAAGCACAAGGGGCTGACCGACACCGAAGCCCGCTATCGGCACCGGTACGTGGACCTGATGGTGAACGAGGACAGCCGCCGTGTGTTCCATGCCCGGTCGAAGATCATCAACGCCATGCGCCAGTACTTCGCCGAGCGCGATTTCATGGAGGTGGAAACCCCCATGTTGCAGGTGATTCCGGGTGGCGCCACCGCCCGTCCGTTCGTGACCCATCACAACGCTCTGGGCATCGATATGTATCTGCGCATTGCGCCGGAACTGTTCCTCAAGCGCTTGGTGGTCGGCGGCTTTGAGCGTGTGTTCGAAATCAACCGCAACTTCCGCAACGAAGGGCTGTCCACCCGGCACAACCCCGAGTTCACCATGGTCGAATTCTACCAGGCCTACGCCGATTACAACGACCTGATGGACCTGACCGAAGACATGCTGCGTACCATCACTCAGAAGGTGCTGGGTACCACCACCGTAATCAACACACGGGTGCTGAAAGACGGTAGCGAAGAGACCATCGAATACGATTTCGGCAAGCCGTTTGAGCGCCTCACTGTGGTCGACGCCATCCTGCGCTACAACCCGGACATCACCCGTGAGCAACTGGCTGACGACGCACAGGCCCGAGAAGTGGCCAAGAACCTGGGTATCCACGTGAAAGACATCTGGGGCCTGGGCAAGGTGCAGATCGAAATCTTCGAAGCCACCGCCGAGCATCGCCTCACCCAGCCGACATTCATCACCGAGTACCCGAAAGAAGTGTCGCCCCTGGCCCGCTGCAAAGACAGCGATCCGTTTGTGACCGAGCGCTTCGAGTTCTTCGTGGGCGGTCGCGAGATTGCCAATGGCTTCTCTGAGCTTAACGATGCCGAAGACCAGGCCGAACGCTTCCAGGCCCAGGTGGCTGAGAAAGACGCCGGCGACGACGAAGCCATGTTCTACGATGACGACTATGTCATGGCCCTCGAATACGGTTTGCCGCCTACCGCCGGTGAAGGTATCGGCATCGACCGCCTGGCCATGCTGCTGACCAACTCGCCATCCATCCGCGACGTTATCCTGTTCCCGGCCATGCGCCCGGAGCACAAGGCCGAACAGAAACCGGAAAGCGAGTAAGCCCATGCACCCTGCCGAGGCACTGGCTCAACAACTGAGGCCCGGCCGCGGCTGGGACCACTGGCTGGCGGATGAGTTCCGCCAGCCCTACATGCGGCAACTGGCCGAATTCCTCGCCGCCGAGGAACAGGCCGGCAAGGTTCTGTATCCCCCCAGCACCCACTGCTTCAATGCCCTCAACAGCACACCGCTGGCGAACGTAAACGTAGTGATTCTTGGCCAGGACCCCTACCACGGCCCCGGCCAGGCCCATGGTTTGTGCTTTTCCGTGCGCCCTCAGGTTCCGCCACCACCGTCCCTGGTCAATATCTTCAAGGAAATCGAAACCGACCTGGGTATCGCGCCACCGGATCACGGCTGTCTACAGCCGTGGGCAGAGCAAGGCGTGCTACTGCTCAACAGTGTCCTCACGGTCGAGCAGAGCAATGCCGGAGCCCATCAAGGCAAGGGTTGGGAGCAGTTTACCGACAAGGTGATCGAAGTTATCAACCGGGAGCGCGACAACGTGGTGTTCCTGTTGTGGGGCAGCTACGCCAAGAAAAAGGGCCAGCACATTGACCGGAACCGCCACCTGGTTCTGGATGGCCCACACCCGTCACCGCTCAGTGCCTACCGTGGATTCTTTGGTTGCCGGCATTTCTCGAAGGCTAACGAATGGCTGAGGGAGCAGGGCAGGCCCTCCGTTGATTGGGCTTTGCCAAGCAAAGCTGCGTTGATTGCCAAGTATAAAAAGTGACGCGCTGACGAAGGCGGTCGGCAGACTCCCGAAGAAAGCCGGAACCTATTGAAGCAGCGCCATAGCTGCTTCCATCTGCGCATTCAGATCCTCTTCCTCGCTCATATCGACATTCGGATCCAGTCCCAGCCGATCGAACGCAGAAATCTTCGTCCAGTCCATCTCGTTCCAGGGATGATCGCTCCCGGCAACCAGCTGCAGGTTGGCCACCATGACCAGATCGGCATAATCCGCTGCCGGCACCTCACGCTGGAAGTTGGCGTATTCCAGAGGCACATTCTGCAGTTCCTTTGGAAAATCCCATTTTTTCAGAATCATAGAGCCAATACGCGGGTGCAGCTCATCAATCACATTGTCCAGCATGATGCTGCTGATCTGGATATCCTGATCCTCCACATAACGCAGAATCGGCAGAATACCGATCAGGTGCACCAGGCCAGCCAGCGTTGCCTGATCCGCCTTCAGGCGGGTGTAATGTTGCGCCAGAACATGGCACACGCCCGCCACTTCGGTGCTGGTCTGCCAGGTGGCGCGCAGGCGCTTGTCGATCATATCTGACGTGGCCTGGAACATCTGTTCCATCGCCAGCCCCATGGCCAGATTACTGGTGTAAGCCATACCCAGCCGGCTGACCGCCATGTTCAGGTTCTCGATGGCGCGACTGCCGCGAAACAGCGGGCTGTTGCACACCCGGATGATACGCGCCGAGAGCGCGGTATCGTTGCTGATGACCTTAACCAGATCAGCAATGGCAGAGTCTTCGGACTCGGCAATCTCCCGTACCTGAAGCGCTACCTCAGGCAGGGTTGGAAGTACCAGCTTGTCGTTTTCAATGGCAGCCGTCAGGTCAGACTTGATGGTTTCAACAATATTGGCCATGGTCAGTTAGGTTCCACTTGTCTGGAGGCATCCCGCGTACGGGGATAAAACCGGTATGTGTTTTAATTTATAGCAAATTTTTCCGGTATTTCCTGTCAACTTATGTATCCGGCTGTTCGGCTTTCTCTCGTTCAGGGACCGGATAGGGTATCGGCCGCACCTCAAGTTGCAGGCCCTCATAACCGTCTACGCCCAGGTGCTTGCTGGCCGCGTCATGTCGGATCACCGCCAGCATTTCCCCCTGCTGCTCGCCAGTCAGTACTGAGTTAACCACCTCGCCCACGGCACTGTCATCGGCGATCAGGCGGGTACCGGCTGCCGGGGCGACGTCAGTGCCGGAGAAGGCGACCCGGAACAGGCTTTTCTTTAACTGGCCGAGGAAATGCATCCGCGCAATCACTTCCTGTCCGGTGTAACAGCCTTTCTTGAAGTGAATGCCTTGCAGGTGCTGAAGGTTGAGCATCTGGGGAACATAGGCTTCCCGGGTCGCAGCGGTCAGCCAGGGTACGCCGGCGCTGATCTCCGAGGCCTGCCAGGTCGGCATAGGCAGTTCGGAGGTGGGCGGCAACGCAGGCTGGGCATCGGTTTGCCAGAGTTCGAAGCGAGCGAGGTGGTTGCTGTCATCTTCGACACGAATCAGGTACCCGTTATCGGTACTTAACACCTGACCGGGGCGGGTCAGTTCGTCTGTGGCCGCGCCGGCAACCTGTCGGGCGGTCTCGATCCCCAGTAGACCGGTGATCCGGCCCGAGTCAAGAACGCCAAGGGATGTGCCCCGGAACAGCATCAGATACTTGTTCAGGTGCTGAAGGGTGTCGTCGGCGGTCTCCCGCTCGAGGCTGAGCAGCAAGTCTTCGCCATCCCGGACCAGTCGCGTAATGCAGTAGGCCCTGCCCTTCGGGGTGCAGGCTGCTGCCCTGAGCGACTGTCCGGCAGTGACTTCGTCCACACTCTGGCTGAACTGGCCCTGGACAAACTTGTTGGTACCCGGCCCGCTGATTCTGGCCAGAACCCGGTCGGTCAGATGAGCCCAACCCTCGTAAGTGGGATTGGCTGGCGTTTCGGTATTGGCGTTAGTCATCGAAAACTCCGGATGGAATCGGGGGTTCACCGTGAAATAGCTGCTGGCCCTGCAAGGAGCCACATGCGCAGCCGACGGAATGCCTGTTCGGAAACATTGCCACGACATAGCCGGGATGGACTGAGCAGGATCGCGGTCATGGTGTCTGATCTGGTGACAACGGACTCTACTTTCAAGACCAGAAAGGATGCACCGAGCGAGCTGCAGCCGCAAACTCTGACGGTAACTTCCTGGCCATTGGCCAACTGGCATCGAAGATGCCGGTCGTCAGTGGTCAGGCTGATAATGGCATTGGCTCCACGGAGCCGGCCACAACGACGGAATTCCTGCCAGCCCAGAAGCAGGGAAACCGGTAACAACACCAGTGCCAGCGGGGTGATGGACAGGCTGATTGCCAGTAGTACAGCAGACAGCGCCAGCCAGGGCAGGCTGGCGCAAATACCCGCGGCCCTGGAGGGCGACAGGTTCAGTTCAATCGGGTTGGACACGGTTCAGGATCATGTCAACGATGTGACGAAGATCCGGGTCCTCCGGCTTGCTGCGCTGCATGAACCACTCGAACATGTCCGTATCCTCGCAACTTAACAGCTTGCGGTAACGGGCCTGGTCTTCCGCTGAAAGATCCCGGTATACCTCTTCAAGGAACGGGAGCAGCAGAACGTCCAGTTCCAGCATGCCGCGGCGGCTGTGCCACCACAGGCGATGAAATTCGGTGTGATCCTGAGAAGTATTGGTTTCGGACATAACGGATTCTGCCTTTGGAAACGGAGTAAGGCCCGGTCTCAGGGAGACAGGGTGCGGTAAGTCGTCGGCACCAGCACGGTATCCTGGGCGTCATTCAGCAGGCCCGGATAATCCAGTGTGTAATGCAGGCCACGGCTTTCCTTGCGTTGCAGTGCCGAGCAGATGATGAGGTCGGAGACTGTGACCAGGTTGCGCAGTTCGATCAGGTCATTGGAGACCCGGTAGTTACTGTAAAACTCGCCGATTTCACGGGACAGCAGGTCAACCCGGTGTTTCGCCCGCTGCAGGCGTTTGGTCGTTCGGACAATGCCGACATAGTCCCACATAAAGTGCCGAAGCTCGTCCCAGTTATGGGAGATGATGACGTCTTCGTCGGAGTCCCGCACCTGGCTCTCGTCCCAGTCCGGGGCTGACGGTGGTGGCGGTATGTCAGCCTCCCTGCGGGTGATGTCCTGAGCCGCGGCCCGGCCATATACGAGACATTCCAGCAACGAGTTACTGGCCATGCGGTTGGCGCCGTGCAGGCCGGTGAAGGCGGCTTCGCCAACGACATAGAGCTGGTTGATGTCGGTGCGCGCCCGTTCATCACTGACAATTCCGCCGCAGGTATAATGGGCAGCAGGCACCACGGGGATGGGTTCGCGGGTAATGTCGATCCCGAAGCTTAGACACTTTTCGTAAATGGTCGGGAAGTGCTGTTTGATGAAGTCGGCCGGCTTATGGCTGATATCCAGGAACAGGTGGTCTGCACCCAGGCGCTTCATCTCATGGTCAATGGCCCGGGCAACAATGTCCCGGGGCGCGAGTTCCGCCCGTTCATCAAACCGGTCCATAAATCGACTGCCATCCGGCAGCCTGAGCACGCCACCTTCGCCCCGAACCGCCTCGGTAATCAGGAAGGACTTGGCGTGCGGGTGGTACAGGCAGGTGGGGTGGAACTGGTTGAACTCCATGTTGGCAACACGGCACCCCGCCCGCCAGGCCATGGCAATTCCGTCTCCCGAAGCGCCGTCCGGATTGGTGGTATAGCGATACGCCTTGGAGGCGCCGCCGGTAGCGATGACGGTGAACCTGGCTCGAAACAGTTCCACATGATTGTCTTCGAGATTCAGGATGTAGGCGCCGACGCAACGGTTGCCGGGAAGCGCAAGCTTGCGGTTGGTAATCAGATCCACAGCCACCCGGCCGGCTTTCAGGTCAATATTCGGCCTGGCCTGGGCCTGGCTCGCCAGGGTGGTGGAAACCGCGTGGCCGGTGGCATCGGCGGCGTGGATAATCCGGCGATGGCTATGGCCACCTTCTCGGGTCAGGTGGTAGTCCTCTCCGTCATCCTGCCGGGTGAACTTCACGCCGGAGTCGATCAGCCACTTGATGCTTTCCTTGCTGTGTTCCACGGTAAAGCGGACCGCGTCTTCGTGGCACAGACCGCCGCCCGCGTTGAGGGTGTCCTGTATGTGATTCTCTACGGAATCGGTATCGTCCAGAACCGCAGCGATGCCTCCCTGGGCCCAGAGGGTGGCGCCAGAGCTGATATCGGCTTTGCTGATGACGCAAACCCGCAAGTGCTCCGGAAGATTCAGCGCAACGGTAAGGCCGGCAGCGCCGCTGCCGATGATCAGAACATCGTATTCGTAGGACTGTGGCATTGAGTCGTGGTCGCGGGCCATAATGTGGACGTGTATTGAACTAAACTTTACGCTTGCTGTCTATTTGGGCTAACGGATAACCCTGTCAGCCGGGTGCGGTCTGCATCAAGGGTTAGTGAACGAACGCTGGAACAGCCCAATGACACAAGCCACTCGTATCGAGGCCAGACCACTGGCTCCCAAAACAGGACTTTCTGTTGCTTCGTCCATGACGCCTGACAATGACTGGAAACCCGGTGAGCAGTCCGACAGCCAGACGGATCTGCAGTTGGTTCGCAAGGTCCGGAACGGAGATCGTGCGGCCTTCGATCTGCTGGTGGTGAAATACCAGTCCAGGGTCGCGTCTATTATCAGCCGCTATGTCTACGACAGCCAGGAAGTCATGGATCTGACTCAGGAAACCTTTGTCAAAGCCTTCCGCGCGATTGATCGCTTTCGCGGCGACAGCGCGTTTTACACCTGGTTGTACCGGATTGCCGTAAACACCGCCAAGAATTTCCTTGAGGCCCGCGGCAGGCGGCCCCAGGGATCGGCGGATGTCACCGATGCGGAAAACTTTGATGATGGCGGCCGACTGCGTGACCCGGCCTCGCCGGAGCGGTTGCTGCAGAGGGAACAGTTGCAGAAAGCTCTTGCGGAAGCCATTGCCAGCCTGCCGGAGGAACTGCGGTCGGCGTTCCTGCTCAGGGAATACGATGGCCTGAGTTATGAAGATATTGCCCGGATACTGGAGTGCCCCATAGGTACCGTGCGCTCAAGAATTTTCCGGGCGCGGGACTCGGTGGATCGCCACCTTGGCCCGCTCCTTGATCAGTCAGTAACGTGAATGAGGTTGCATCCTATGGATGAGCGTCTCAGAGAAACACTGTCTTCGATGATGGATGACGAGGCCGATGAGCTATCGGTTCGTCGGTTGTTGTCACATGGCAACCAGGAGGACGTGCGCGGCCAGTGGCAGCGATGGCAGCAGATACGTGATCTGATGCACGAGCAGCACGGTCCTGCCGATGGTATTGATGTTGCCGGCGCGGTGAGGGAAGCGCTCGATGGCCATGCTCGCTCAGAACAGGCCCGGTCGCCGGTGGAGGTGCCCAGGGTGTCGGTCTGGCGCTGGCCGGTGGCCGCCATGGTGTTCATGGCGTTGATTGTGGGCTTCGGTGCTGGAGCCGGCTGGGATACCCGCACCGGAGTACCTGTTCAGGCACTGGCCGGCGGCAGTACTGAGCCTTCAACCTCCGCGGTAACGCTGTCGGCGGCGGTTGAGGAAGTGGCACTACAGCGGCTGGACGAAGACCAGTTGCGCCAGATGCGTCAGTACCTGCTTGAGCATGCCCAGCACAACAGCGTGGGTGCAGGTCGTGGCTCGGTGGGTTACGCCCGCCTGGTCAGCGCCAGTGGTAACTATTGAACCGGGAGCATGGGTTTATGAATAACCGGGTATCCAGCAGGTCGGTATTCGGAGCGGTTGCCGCTCTTGTGGCTCTGCTGTGCCTGTTGATCAATCCGGTGAGGGCCGAGTTGGCCAGCGAGACAAAGAAAAGCGGTGAAGCCCCGGCGGCCATGGCCTGGCTGGAGCGGCTTGGCCCTGCACTCAACATGACTTCGTACCGCGGGGTCTTTGTTTATGCCCGGGGCGATCAGGTACATTCCATGCGCATTGCCCACCGTTACCGGAACGGGCGTGTTGAGGAACGCCTGGTGATGCAGGACGGCGGCAGTGGTGAAATCGTCCGTAAAGGCATGAACGTGGTCTGTGTATTGCCTGACAGGGGCAGGGTCCGGCTGGACGAGGTGATACCTTCGGGCCCGTTCGCAGAAGCGTTTACCAGTCAATTGATGCCGTTTGGCCGCTGGTATCTGCCTGAACTGGCGGGTGAAGACCGGGTCGCCGGCTACGATGTGGTGATCGTGGCGCTCGGGGCCCGGGATGATGATCGCTACAGCCACCGCCTCTGGCTGGAAAAAGAGACGGGACTACTGGTCAAGAGCCAGGTGCGGGATGTAAACGGTGAGGTACTGGAGCATTTTCAGTTCACCGATCTTGAGATCACTGACGATATTTCCGACGAGGAACTCGAGGTTCAGACCCGTGGTCGTGAGATTAGCCGTACCCTGGACGATGGCCGGAAACAGGAGTCATCTGTTGGCCGGATGAATGGCTGGACTTTGTCCTGGCAGCCGGAGGGCTTTGTGCCGGCGGCTGCACCACGTTCGGGCAGTGGCAAGGCCGTGGCGTTCTCCGATGGCCTGGCTGCGTTTTCCGTATTTGTTGAGCCTGTCGGGCGGCTGAAAATGCCGACAGGCGCTTCCCGTATAGGGGCAACCACCATCTACATGCGCGAAGTCATGGTCTCTGATCGCCCCTTCCTGATAGCGGTGGTTGGTGAAATTCCGCCGGGCACCGCACGAAAGGTGGCAGATGCCGTGGAAGTGGATGACGATTTCGTAGCTGAGCTGTCCGGTCATGATCACGGAAACCGGTAAAGTCGTGGCCCTGGTGGGTGATCAGGTTTGGGTTCAGACGATAAGAACCAGTGCCTGTCAGAGTTGCTCGGCCCGCTCGGGCTGCGGGCAGCGAGCCCTGGCTGCGGTATCCGGCGGCCGGGCCAATCAGGTACTGGTAGATAATTCCGTGGGCGCCCGGGTGGGGGATGAAGTGGTCATCGGTCTGGATGAACAGTCGCTGCTGAATGCCTCGCTGATTATTTATGGTTTGCCGTTGGTGCTGATGGTGCTTGCCAGTGTGATGGCGCATACCTGGGCCGCGGGGTCAGACCTGGGCGCCATCGCCGGAGCGGTGGCAGGCCTGGGCGTCGGGTTCTGGCTGGTGCAGCGTTGGCAGGCCGGGGCCGGTGATCGCTACCAGCCGCGGTTGTTGAGGGTAAAGACAATTCCATCCTCGACATGTCCATGATCCCTACCGTTTTTTAAGTTGAAAATTCACGCCTCAGCCCCAGAATAGCTCTATAAACGCAAGTAAAATCAGGGGGTTCTACATGCCAGAAAAAAATATAGAAGCTGCCCGTATGCCTTCCCTGGCCAGGCCCGGGGCCATGCTGGGCGTTCTGCTGATGCTGGCTGCCATGGTGTCGGTATTCTGGAGCCAGGGCGTCGCAGCCAGAGGCCTGCCGGATTTCACTGAGCTGGTGGAAGATAACTCCAGTGCGGTGGTGAATATCAGCACTACGACGGATCCGGGCAGCCAGAGCTCTGGCTTCCATGGGCTCCCTTTTGATGAAAGGCAACTGGAGCAGTTGCCGCCTTTCCTTCAGGATTTCTTCCGCGGCCCGCAGTCTCCTTTTGGTGGTTCCCCTCGGCCGCAGCAGCCGCGCAGGAGCATGGGCTCCGGCTTTATTGTGTCAGCGGATGGTTACGTACTGACCAACAATCACGTGGTTGAGGGTGCCGATGAAGTGATTGTGCGCCTGAATGACCGCCGCGAATTTTCCGCCACTATCGTGGGTACCGATCCCCGCTCAGATATGGCGGTTCTCAAAATCGAGAATGGTGAAGACCTGCCGGTGGTCAGCGTTGGACGTTCCCGGGATCTGAAAGTCGGCGAATGGGTTTTCGCGATCGGCTCGCCATTCGGGTTTGACTACACGGTGACGGCGGGCATTGTCAGTGCTCTGGGCCGCTCGCTGCCATCTGAGAACTACGTGCCGTTTATCCAGACCGACGTTGCCATTAACCCCGGTAACTCCGGTGGCCCGCTGTTCAACCTGGAAGGCGAAGTGGTGGGCATCAACTCCCAGATTTACACCCGCTCCGGCGGCTTCATGGGAGTGTCGTTCGCCATTCCGATTGACGATGCCATGAACGTATTCCGCCAGCTCCGTGACAAAGGTACCGTCGCCCGGGGTTGGTTGGGCGTGCTTATTCAGGAAGTGAACCGGGATCTGGCCGAGAGTTTCGGGCTGCGCCGTCCCCGCGGCGCGTTGATTGCCGAAGTGATGCCGGATTCACCGGCGGAAAAGGGTGGCCTTGAGGCCGGTGATATTGTGCTGGAATACAATGGCGAGGATGTTCAGTTGTCCTCTGACCTGCCGCCCATGGTTGGCCGTACACCGGTGGGTGAATCGGCGCGCCTGACCGTGTTGCGAGGTGGTGATGAAATCACCCTCGACGTGGAAATTGGCAAGTTGCCGGAAGACGGCGATGACGCTGCCCAGCCGTCCACCGGTAGCCGCGACAACAGTGCGGGCGCACCGCTTGGGTTGTCCGTTGAGCCGCTGGCTCCCGAGACTGCCCGTTCAGTTGGCGTGGAAGGCGGTGTTGTGGTCGCCGGCGTAGATCGTGGCCCGGCGTTTGAGGCTGGTATTCGTGCCAGGGACATCATTACCGAGATCAACCGCCATCAGATTCGCTCTGTGGAGGATTTCCGGTCTGTGGTCCGCGACTTGCCGGAAAACCGGGCGGTTTCGGTCCGGATTGTAAGGCAGGGGCGGGCGATCTATCTGGTCATGAAGCCCTGAGTTAATAACGACATTTTATGAAAGTTCAGGCCCCCGGCGTGTCAGGACGCGTCCGGGGGCTTTTGGTTTTTAAGTCATAGTTTGTCCGCTTTGGACGAACACTATAAAAGCCATTCAATGCTTTTTGCCCACCAAGTTGACCCGGAATTTCTGTCATTAACGATTAAGCCGTTTTTAAACAAAAGCGAACGTTCAAGATCCTCCACTGCGAACCGGTTTTTAATTCAGTCCTGAAGAACAATGAGCCGCTTCAATGGTTCGGCAATGCAAAGCCATTAGTTAACGAAATAGCGGCCCCATTTGTTCATGAAACCTGTTTATACGCAGTATTTGAGCATGAAGCCATGGACCGTTCCCTGTAGTTTGGCTGTAGGAAGCTCAACCAAGCCTTCCGAGAACCGGAAACGTCGACAACATCCACGACGCAAAGAGTGTCATCCGACCGGTGAGCACCATTACTCCCATTACAACGAGCACCAAGCCAGCAAGCGCTCTCAGCAGTCTACTCCAGCGACTGAGCCAGCGTACTCGTTGCCGAAAGTGTTCAATAAACAGGGCGGTTCCGAGAAAAGGAAGAGCCAACCCCAACGAATACGCCGCCAGATACAGCATGCCCGCCTCAGCATTGGCATGCGTGGAGCTGAGCGCCAATATGGCCCCGAGTATGGGGCCTATACAGGGTGTCCAGCCGATGGCAAACGCGGCGCCAATTCCCCAGGTTGCAAGATCAGGAATTTAGTCTTCAGTAGGGCACCTACTTCGGTATACGCCTATATTTTCGGTTTGAAAATAAGTGAACGTTCATTTATTTTAGGCCGACCAATTTGAAGCGTTGAGCAGACAAATGCGGCAAAGAGACGACTCGAAACGAATAGCCTTCCTGGAAGCTACCGTGAGGGAAGTAGCAGATCACGGTTTTTCAGCAACCTCGGTTGGCAAGATAGCCAAGGCTGCGGGTTTGTCACCAGCCACGCTGTACATCTATTACGAAGATAAAGAACAGCTTTTATTGGCGACATTTTATTACGTCAGCGATCAGGTCATTGATGCGGCGCTGGACAGTTTTTCTCGCGGGAAAGATCTGCGTGAAGGACTGCGACGCCAGTGGCACACACTGTTCCGGATCGGCCTTGAGCGTCCGGAACTATTCCGCTACCACGAGACGTTCACGCATTCTGCTTGGATGACTCCCGAGATCCAGGCACGAAACGAAAGCCGAGCCGCAAATCTTTTGAATGCAGTTGATCAGGGAAAGCAATCCGGGCTGATCAAACCGGTACCTTTTCCACTTCTCGAAACGTTTATGTTCCGCCCGATTTACCACCTCGTTCAACGATGCCTGCAAGGGTCGTTCGAAGGTACCGATGAGCATATCGAATTAGCGTTTAATATGGCTTGGGATGCGGTTGCCGATCGTCGGAATACCTAATTTTTTCTGGAGAGTGACGCGTTATGAAATTCAAGATGGTCAGTACCGCCATGCCCTTGAGAGGCCTACAAGCGCTTGCAATGCTTTCGAGCCTCCTGGTGATGGGATGTTCGGCGGAGGCGCCCCCTCTGACACAGCAAACTGTCTACCCGGTAAAGCTCATGACGCTGGAGCAGGCGCAGTCAGGCACGCTCAATCAGTATCCGGGCAGAGTCTCGGCGTCTGACCATTCAGAACTCTCTTTCAGAGTGGGAGGAGAGCTGACGGAGCTGGCCGTTAAAGCAGGCGACACTGTGGAAAAAGGGGAGGTCGTTGCCCGCCTGGACGATCGGGACGCAAGAACCCGCCTGGAAAACGCCCGGTCAAATTTCAATCTGGCACAGGCCACCTTCGAGCGAATGCGAATATCGTTGGAGCGCCAGGCCATCAGTCAGGCCCGTTTCGATGAGGCCGAGGCCGAGTACCTCTCTGCCAGAGCGCAACTGGCCAGCGCGGAGGACCAACTTTCCTATACCGTTCTCAAAGCGCCATTTGATGGCGTCATTTCACGGGTGCCGGTGGATGTCTTTCAGGTTGTATCAGCGCAGCAGGCCATTGCCGAACTGCAACGGCCCGGCTCTATCGACGTCTCGTTCCAGATGCCTGAACAACAGGTCCGCCGCCTTCAACCACAGAGATCCAGGAACGTTCGCGCCAATGGCAACACTATCGCGTGGGTACAGTTTCCCGAGCTTCCCGATAAACGCTACGCCGCGAGCTACAAAGAGCATGACAGCAATGCCTCTCAGGGGTCGCTCAGTTATGAGGTTACCGTAACGCTCCCTGAACCCGAGGACATCACAGTGCTTTCGGGGATGAGCGCGACCGTTCTGCTTGATTACGGCACATTGGCTGGAGAGAGCGCCCCGTCGTGGCTGATACCAACCGCGGCGCTTGTAACACCTGACGCAGAACCCGGCACTAGCGTGGTTTGGCGATACGTGGCTGCTGCCGATGGTGAGAATGGCGATAACACGGGCAGCGTCGAGCCGGTGGATGTCGAGCCGGGTAAGAAAATGAACGATGGCGTGCTTGTTCGGGGAGAGCTCAGCCCGGGCGACAGAATCGTGGTTGCCGGCGCTCACCGGATGAACAGGGATCGTTCGGTCCGTCCCTGGGAAAAAGAGGGCGGGCTCTGAGATGGTCGATTATTTTCTTGATCGGAAGTCCATCAGCTGGATGGTCACGCTGTTGCTTGGGGTTGGGGGCATGTTCGCGTTTCTGGGTCTTGGCCAGCTTGAATTCCCGGAGTTCACGTTACGTTCCGCCTTGGTGACCACCCAATATCCCGGAGCAACGCCTCTTGAAGTCGAGGAGGAGGTTACGCTGCCTCTGGAAAAAGCGATCCAGCAGATGCCGGGCATCGATGACATTACTTCGGTGAACTCGGACGGCTTGTCGCAGATTACTGTCCAACTCAAGAAGACGGTCAGAGAAGGGGAGTTAGACCAGTATTGGGATATCCTTCGGCGAAAGATTAATGATGCCCAGCCTGGTCTGCCACCAGGCGTGAACACGTCCATCGTGAACGATGACTTTGGCGATGTCTTCGGCCTGCTGCTCACGTTGCGTGGTGACGGCTACTCGCTGAAAGATCTTGGTGACCATGCGGATCTCATTCAGCGAGAACTGCGATTGTTGGAGGGCGTCGCAAAAGTCAGTATCGGTGGTCGTGTCGACGAGCAGATGATCGTGTCACTGGACCGTGACCGTATGCGTGCTCTTGGCATCTCGCCAGAATACCTGGCAAGCCTTCTGAATGCGCAGAATACGGTGGGCAACGCTGGCCACCTGCGCAGTGAAGGGCTGTCGTTATCCGTTCAGCCAACCGGTCAGCTTGATTCCGTTCAGGCACTTGAGCAACTGGCAGTTGGAAGCGCTGATTCGGGTATTATCCGGCTCAGCGATCTGGCCGAAGTTCGCAGGGTGACCAATGACTCACCCGCCTTGCTTTACCACTCTGACGGATTGCCTGCTTTGACCATCGGCGTGTCATTTGCAGAGGGCACCAACGTTGTTGATGTAGGTGAGAGTCTCAATGAGGCTTTGAAACGCCTGGAAAAACAGCAACCCATCGGCATGACACTGAACACAGTGTATAACCAGCCTGAAGTAGTCGAGGAGGCAGTATCTGCTTTTCTCATGAACCTTGCTCAGGCGGTGGGCATTGTCATTATTGTGCTTTTGCTGTTCATGGGGCTGCGAAGTGGCCTGCTCATGGGGCTGATCCTGCTGATTACCATCATGGGTACATTCGTGCTTATGGCAATACACGGTATTCAGCTCCAGAAGATTTCATTGGGTGCGCTGATCATTGCGCTGGGGATGCTGGTCGATAATGCCATCGTCGTCACCGAGGGCATGATGATTGGCCTTTCCAAGGGCAAGTCCAAAAGGCAGGCAGCCAAAGAAGTGGTCTCGCAGAACCGGTACCCGCTGCTCGGCGCTACCGTGATTGCCATTACGGCCTTTGCTCCTATCGGCCTTTCACCAGACACCACCGGAGAATTCATTGGCTCCCTGTTCTGGGTTCTGTGCTACTCGCTTTTCCTGAGCTGGCTGACGGCACTCACTCTGACCCCGTTTTTCTTTGATATGTTCTATCCCGACAAGCTCGAGAGTGTCGGGCAGTCATCCGATAACGACCCCTATAAGGGAATTGTTTTCGTCGTCTTCCGCCGCCTGCTGACCTACGCGATTCATTATCGCTTCGTGACATTAACACTTGCGATCGCGCTTCTGGCTGGGGTTCTATCGTTCTCGGGACAGGTTAAGAATGCTTTCTTCCCGAATGCCACAACGCCACTCTTCTTTGTTGACCTTTGGTTGCCCGAGGGCGCCGACATCTTGCAAACCGAAGAGACCGTAAAGCGGCTGGAATCGCGCGTGAATGACATGGACCAGGTCGTTCAGGTGACCAGTGTCACCGGTGGCGGAGCCCAGCGTTTTACGTTGACGTATTCACCGGAGCAGCGATACGCCAGTTTTGGCCAATTGATCGTAGAGACCCGGGATAAGGCGTCGAGAGAGGCCCGTATGGAGGAAGTCATTGAGCAACTGCGTACAGACTTCCCGAACGTGCATTACAAAGTGCAGGCTTTGCAGGTGGGGCCCTCAGCCAAAGCCAGTCTTGAAGCTCGTATCTTTGGAGAAGATCCCGAAGAACTCCGGAAAATCGGTGTGCGCGTGCAGGCAATTTTTGAAAATGAACCTCTGGCCGACAGCGTGCGCTTGTCCTGGGGTAATCGGGAAGCCGTGATCGTACCGGAGTTCCTCGAAGAACAGGCCCGGCGCCTTGGCGTATCTCGCGAATCACTGCACCAGGCGTTGTTGCTGAATAATCAGGGGCAGCAGGTTGGAGTGTACCGTGAGGGGAGCGACCTCATTCCGATCATTATGCGGTCAAGAGAGGAGCAGCGTTTTGACATCGAAAACCTTACCTCGATCAATGTCTGGAGTGAAGAGCAGGGCCGCTATGTCAGCGCGGGCAACGTCATCAATGCCATCAATACGGAACTGCGGGATCCGTTGATAAAACGCAGAAACAGGGAGCGGATGTTGGCGGTTTATGCCGAACCCATGCCTTTGTCGGGGGAGACGGCGGCGAGTGTGCTGGAGAGGATCCGCCCGCAGGTCGACGCGCTGGAGCTTCCCCACGGCTATTCGATTGAGTGGGGTGGAGAGTACGAGACCTCATCCGAAGCTCAGACTTCGCTTTTCTCCTCGCTGCCTCTTGGACTGCTGGGGATGTTCATTATTTCGATGCTGTTGTTCGGTAGCTTCCGACAGGCTCTGTCTATCTGGATGATTGTTCCTCTCATGATGATTGGAATCATTGGTGGACTGGTATTGCTCGGCGCGCCTTTTACATTCATGGCGCTGCTCGGGACTCTGAGTCTGATCGGTATGGTACTGAAGAATGCCATTGTGCTGGTTGAGGAGATCAATATTCAGTTAGAACAGCAGGATGATGCATTCACTGCGGTGGTTGAGGCCGCGGTAAGCCGGGTACGACCTGTGCTTATGGCGGCCGTAACCACCATGTTGGGAATGATTCCTCTGTTCAGCGATGCCTTCTTCGCGAGCATGGCGCTGGTTATCGTGTTCGGTTTGGGTGTTGCAACGGTATTGACGTTAGTGGTGCTGCCAGTGGTGTACTGCACGTTAATGAGAATTTCTTATCATCAATAACGCACCCGCTGTTTTTCAGGCGTCTTTTTTTCCTCCGGACAAGCGATCCGGAGGAAAAAAGCCTCCGGCAATCATTGCATTCATCAGTTCGCCTACTTTTGCACGCAGGTCATCCCTCAACAACCTCATTGCCGGCGTTATTGACTGTCGGGTAGGACAAATCAGCCACAGCTCGGATACCGGCGGCGCATAGTCCGGCATGATTGTGGTGACACGGCCTGCAAGCAGATCATCCGACATATCAAGACACGATTTTATCGCAAGACCGCGACCAGCGACGCACCACCGGCGAACCAGATCGCCATCGTTTGAGGCGCGATCGCCCGTCATTTTGACTCGATATTCCTCGTCTCCCCGTTTGAACGTCCAGAGGTCAAATGGGATGTCCTGCAACTGATAGAACAGTCCGTTGTGGTTCTCAAGGTCATCAGGATGAATGGGGCGACCATGACGCGAAAGGTAATCAGGAGATGCGCAAAGCAGGCGCGGCACATCGCAAATTTTGAAGCCATACAGGTTGGTGTCACTGGGCGCGCCGTAGCGAAGCGCCATGTCGACCGAATCCCGGTAAAAGTCCACGTTGGTGTCAGTAATCTGAACTCTGAGATTCAAACCTGGATGCGTTGCCATCAATTCGTCGATCCAGGGCACAACGCGGTAGCTGACCGAGCAATGACCACACCGGGTTGCGCAATAGGGCGTCACTGGGCGATGTGCCTGTTTCGCTAAGCGCTGTTTCCAGGTTGATGGATGGCAGCATGTCCTTGTAGGCAACGGACGTTCGAAAATCATTTGCCCTGATAGCCATATAGGCCGCTTTAAGGTCCGGGCGACGCTGCAATGTTTGCTCTGCAAGGTCGGACAGGGGTAAAAGAACCTGCGGATAGTCGGCGGAAATGACCGTGCTAGCCTGGCTTCGCCCGAGCAACAGGTTCAACGCCCTTTGCTGTTGCTGCAGGGATTCCTGAACTGCAATCAATGTCGCCCTGGCACTGGCCGCAGAGCTTTGGGCGCTGTCCAGATCTTCAAGGTCACCCAGTCCCGAGCGGTAACGCTGAAGAATCCACTGTTCGTTTTTTTCCAATAGCTCCGCGCGTTGCTTTTCGATGGCAACGGAGCGATTCAGATTCACCAGTTTCAACCAGCCCTGCATGACCTCGGCTGCGAGCGTATCCCGCGCAGCTTGGTAGAGAGCCAGCTGTTCAGCAACGTCACTGGCGGCAGCCGACGCCTCATCAGAAATCTTCGACCACAAATCCAGCTCCCAGCTGATGCTGACGGTGCCGGTGTAGGCAGTATCTAGACCGTCAGTGTTATTCGCGACGAATCCAGCCTCGACGTCGGGGAGTTGATCCGCCTGAGTCGCTCGGTATTGAGCACGGAGAATTTGGAGTGAAAGCCGTGTTTGCTGGAAATCAGGATTGGCCGCGCGCGCTTCGACAATAAGCGCGTCCAGGTCATGGCTGTTGACCAGCTCATTCAGGTAGGCTGTTTCGAGACCAACCTCCATCTCAAACTTGGAGACGACGTTCTGACGCTCGGAATCGGCCTGAGCGAGATAGTCCGTTCTCGTGGACAACGAACTGCAGCCTGCAATAACCAGGCAGCATAAAGCAGTCAGCACTACTTTCGAGCAGGGCAAGCGATACATAGGTAAAGTCCATTCGGGCGCGGTCAAATCTGCGGTAAACGACGGGATACAGACTATCTAGGAGGTGGTTAATGGAGGGTTAAGACCTTCATGGACCTGCCTATTATCTACGGCGACGACCAATGGATGCTCCATGAAGAACAGGGCCATGCGCGTGTCACGAAGACCAAAGAAGCATTCGAAGCAGCCGCCGCCCCGACGTGGCGGAAGAGTACAAGAACTACTGCGGTGAAGGACGCATAAAATGGCTTAAAAACGGCGAACCTGTCACTCCGCATGTTGCTGAGCGCCGCGAACAGGTAGAACAGGTTGGTGTTCTTCGACAGGCTGCGATCGCGGACTTTGGCATAACTTAACTGCCGCTTGATGGTGCGAAAGGGATGCTCCGAGTTCAAAAAGTCCGTCAACTGGACCAGAGTGTTCCAGTGCAATTCCACGAATCGGCCCGTTAGGCTGGCGCTATCTTCCAAGCTGAATGTTCGCTTTGCGACCGTGACCTGCTACCCTCTTGCTCAACGAACCAGCCCAGATTTTCCAGATTTTCCAGATTTTCCATTCCAAATAGACGGCCGAAGCAGTTGATTACCCCCTTACATCTTTGAAAGAAAAAGCACGGTCAGCCACACTGGCTGAGAGCAAATTAAAAGAGAGAGAATTTCGAATGGTGAAGGTTAGCGTTTTAGGCTTTCTTGTCCTGATGTTTGCAAGCTCCGTATCGGCGCAAAGCACTTATTGTGATGATTTTGGAAACTGCTCGGGCGGCGGAGTAAACACCTACACGGACGACTTTGGAAACACATCCGGAACTGTCGAAGGGAGGTCCTACAATACATACCGAGATGATTTCGGTAACACGTCAGGGTCGATTGGAAACGAGAGCATCAATACGTATTCAGATGAGTTTGGGAATACAACGGGAACGATTGGCGGCGATTCAGTAAATCTTCATACCGATCAATTCGGAAACACGACCGGAACGATTGGAGGAGAGAGTGTGAACTGCTATACCGACAGCTTCGGAAACACCACCTGCTAATGATCAGTCGCAACTTCCAACGAAAAAGCCGGCCATAGAGCCGGCTTTATGATTTTTAAAGAGGCAATTTGCCGCCAAAGAAGTGTAAACACCCCCCCCCCGTTTTAGTGGCCCCGCTTACGAGATTACGCTCAAAAAAGACAGCCTCTGCCCAATTATCGAATGTCCGCTTTGCGACCTGGCTGGCCAGCAGAAAACAATATTCTGAACCATACTTAAAGGCCCTTCCCCTCCAAAGAGGGCCACGTCATGACATTTCCTATCAGCAAAGCTCCCTGGAACAAAGGGAAGCTTGTCGGCCAGAAGCTACCGCTCAAGCTCGAACAAATATGGGCTATCCGTATTCGGTTAGAGATAGCAAAGAACATCCGCGAACTGGCGATGTTCAACATGGCAATTGACTGCAAACTCCGATCCTGCGATCTGGTAAAGCTATTGGTTCGAGATATTTCCAGAAACGGTGAGGTTCTGGATCGGGCGCAAGTCATCCAGCAGAAGACCAGTCAGCCTGTTCAGTTTGAGATAACAAAAAAGACGCGCGAATCGGTCGAAGCATGGATCGAGTTGCGCCGACTCTCAGGTATGGATTATTTGTGGCCGAGCCGGATACGAAAGTCTGACCATATCACGACTCATCAATACGCCCGTCTTGTCAAAAAGTGGATTACCAGCATTGGACTAGATCCTTCAGTCTACGCAACCCATTCAATGAGACGCAGCAAAGCGACATTGATCTACAAGAAGACCAAGAATCTCCGAGCCGTCCAGTTGCTGTTGGGACACACAAATATGTCGAGCACCGTGCGGTACCTTGGTGTCGAGGTCGAGGATGCTCTGGAGATAGCTGAGAGTATTGAAATCTAGTTGCGTAACTTGTGTCCTTGGTTCCCTGTGGATGCCGCAGACGCTACCAGCTCCGGTCGATGATCACCCTCGACCCTCTTGTTTCGATCAGGCTCCTCCAGTCGCTAAACAAAAGCGAACATTCTAGTCACGCCTTCCCTCCGCCTCCGAAAGCACCACTGCCAAATCCTCGGGCACCGGCATGGGTGCAAACGCGCTGACGTTTGCACGACCGGTGTTTCCGACCGGAACCCAAATTCGGGAAAAGACCAGGGCGGCAATGGTTCGGGTCAACTGCCCCAGCACCTCACGAACGTCTCTTGTTCGCCAACCCAGTCTGAGCATCCGTAAGTGGGTTGCAGCGTGCGCCAGAGCATATTTCTGGCTGAGGATATGGGCACGTTCCAGATGGGTGAAGGCTGTCTGGAAATCGCCTGCGCCTTCCGCCCTGCCTGTCGCCTCAAGCTCCGCAATATAGGATGGCTTCAGTTCACTGTGCATTGATGTTTACTCCCCGTAGATTGGCAACGGCAAGCCGATAATCGACCGCCTGCCCCCGAAAGGTTCAGCCTTTCAGTGCCAGTATGCGTTTGGCACCCATCAAGACGATGCCACCGACAATTCCGCCAATAATCAGATCTGGGTAGTTGGACCCGGTCCAGGCAACGAGCAGCCCCGCAAGTATTACCCCCAGGTTGATGACCACGTCGTTGGCTGAAAATATCCAGCTGGCTTTCATGTGAGCACCGCCTTCACGGTGTTTTGCGATCAGGAGCAGGCAACTGATATTCGCAATGAGAGCAACAGAGGCGACGGCCATCATCATTAACGACTGAGGATCACTGCCGAACAGAAAACGTCTGCTAACTTCAACCAATACCCCAGCGGCAAGGATAAGCTGGAGGATGCCTGCCACATGGGCCGCTCTGACCTGCATTTTGATGCCGTGCCCAACGGCGTAAAGTGCGAGACCGTAGACGGCGGCATCGGCAAGCATGTCTAGCGAGTCTGCAATCAGGCCAGCGGACTGGGCGATCAGGCCCATCGTCATCTCGACCAGAAACATCAGGCCGTTGATTGCCAGCAGTATCCATAAAGTGCCGGATTCTTCGCTTTCGTTGGCCTTAGAAGATTCAGCCGCTCTGACGGATTCAGCGCTGGCGTCTTCTGTCCGCTGCAAGGAAGCACCCAGGCCCAGGTTTTCCAGTTTGCTGGTAATAGGACCGGTTTCTCCATGGTGGATAATTTCCAATGTACGACCCGATAAATCGAATGACAGCGACTGAATGTTTTCAACGCCAGTCAGTGCCATTCGAATCATTCGCTCTTCCGAGGGACAATCCATTTTTGGTATTTTGTAGGTGCTTAGCTGGCTACCTGTTTCGGCGGTGGCGCGTCCCTGAAACTTGTCATCTACGACAGAGTCTTCACTACCACACTGCCCATTGCAGGGTTTGCTCATTTTCTCGGCTCCGGTTTTCGTACAAATGATGCAATTTAAAACCCTGTAGCCACTACAGGGTCAATAACTAATCTACACTAGTAGTCGTCAAAATCGGCGTTTGTCTGGATAAAGATCTACAATGATAAGTGCGATGGTGTGGACGTCTAATTTTATTTCGAGGGTAAACTTTATGATTTCATTTAAAGGACTTACAGCAACCGCTGCGTTGTTGGTTTTTCCTGCATTCGTGCTAGCGCATGGTGATCAAGGCTCATGGCAAGGGCATGGTCCTGGCATGATGATGGATCAGGAGCAAATGCAACAGATGCACCAGAACTGGTCTCACATGAACCAGCTGATGCAACGCATTCCTGATGAAGCTTCACCGCAAGAACGGCAACGATTGATGCGAGAACACAGGGAGGCGATGCAAGAGCAAATGGGTTTTATGCATCACGGTATGATGGGCCCCGGCATGATGCGTGGACAAAACGGCATGATGGGAGGTCAGCACATGATGAACGGCGGCGGTAAATCAAAGAATGGTGGTAGTCTGTCTAACGAGCAACAAATTCAGATGATGCAGGAGCGCATGGATCAAATGCAGCTGATGATGGAGCAAATGCTGCAATACCAGCAAAATCTAAAGGTAGAGTGATCGAGAAGCCTTCAAATACTTTTACTTAACAGACGCGTAGTAACTGGCGAGTTTGATAGGCTGAAGTTTGTGAAAACGGCGCAGTAGCTGGGTTTCGGTCTCAACGAAATCCCTGGCCTTTTACGGCTGGAAGATGGCGCTCTGGGCACCACTTCGAATGTTCGCTTTGCGACCAGTCCGAGCTAGAGAAACATCTTCCTTTACAGGAAGTCGCGCGTGGTGTTCTGGTTCTATGCGGAGCACGAACATCTTGATTTAATGGTGGGATGCCCTTCAAAAGCCGTCAATCGACCACATCGAGATACCGCTTCCCCTTTATGTAAATGCGATAGATTGTAATTGCATTGGTTACTAGCACGAGGGCTTCAGCCAACGTGCCACCCACCGATCCAGCGATGATGTGGCTGGCCATCCATGACAGCGCCGCCAGGCCAAGGCACACCCGCATCGGGATGCCGCGGAGCAAGAACATCCCAACGGTACCCAGAATCATCGCGATGATTGCCGGCAAATCCGACCAGCTCTGCCAAGTAAGCACAGACGCCAGACCGCTGACGACTAAAATAGCCGCCATCACCGATATATTTCGAGGGTAATGATGTGCAAGGCAAATTCGGGCGATTACCAGCAAGGAAAGTGCCGCAGCGGTCCAGCTTCCAAAGAATGCGAATTGCAGTGCAAAGGCCACGTTCGCGGAGAGCAGCAGGACAAACAAACGCTCGTCTTGCTTGCTCGAAAATGCCAGAACGCAGAGAACAAGAGAGATTAGGCCGAAGACTTGACCGGCCAATGTGCAGTAATTGTCATACATAGCATTCGTGCTCTTCGAGGTTATCCGCCAAGCCTGTCAGAACCACTGATTCTGACCGACAGCGAAAAGACTGCTGTATTTCATACGTTTGTAGCTATGCTAATGTTTGCGATTGGACAAAGTAATTCTATAAACGTGCATGCTTTCCTTGCAGAAACGCACGGGAAATAGATCGACTTCGACTGATGGGATTTGAAATGACACGCGGTCACCTTACCTGGAATGACTTTAAAATCGTCATGGCGATAGCAAACGCTGGTTCATTGTCTGGTGCGGCTCGCTCACTAGGAGTAAATCACGCAACAGTATTTCGTCGACTTGGAGACATTGAACGGCGGCTTGGCGTTGCCCTGTTTGAAAGAAGCCGCAAGGGATACAAGCCTTCTTTGGCGGGAGAAGAGCTCGCCAACACTGCCAGAATCATGGATGAGGCGGCTCATTCCGCAGAGCGTAAGGTGGCAGGGCGTGACCTGCGGCCGAGCGGGGAAATATGGGTTACGACGACAGACTCCCTATTAATGGGGTTACTGGCACCTCTATTCAAAGAGTTTCGCAATCGCTATCCGGATATAGTGTTGGACGTCGCAGTTGCGAATGAGATGCTTAACCTGACACGCAGGGAAGCCGATGTTGGCATCCGGCCAGTTAACCGCCCTCCAGAGAATCTTATTGGTAGGCGGCTTGCCACTGTCGGTCAGGCCATATTTGGCCATCGCAACCTGGGTTTGGACAAAGGCCAGTCCATCGATTTTCTCTCCCAGCAACCTTGGATAGGTGCAGGACCTCGACTACAGGACTCCGTACTTGAACAATGGATGGCTCAGAAAAACCTGGCAGATGCATGCGTATTCAGAGTAGATACGCTGGTTGGTCTACTTAGCGCTGTGAATGAAGGCCTGGGGCTGGCAGCGCTTCCATGTTATCTGGCGGAAACCTGTCCTGATATCGTTCAACTATCAGACCCTATTCCTGAACTGAACTATGACCTTTGGCTGCTTGTGCACCCGGATCTTCGAGGTGTCGTAAGGATTCATGCATTAATGGATTTTGTGACAGAAGCAATTCGGGAAAATGGTCACAGTTTGGCAGGGACCGCTTTGACTCGCTCGGCAATCCCCCCCAAAAACTACGGAGATCAGAAGTAGAATTTACCTCAAGCTCCTCGCAGGCAGACTTTCTATGAGGCAGTGATGCTTGCGGACAAACGTTCGCTTTGCGACCAGTCCGCACCCCCGGCAAGACTCAACAAAAGCGAACACAGCCCCCCGATGTGATATGAGCCAATTTCCCCTGTGCTGTGAAAAACCTACGTCCAGTCTGTCTCGATATCAATGCTTTGAGCCGCACCCCAGATGCCTGCCATGAAATTGCAGATGCTGCTCGATAAAGCTCGAGATAAAGAAGTAGCTGTGGTCGTAGCCCTCCCGGAAATTGAGCTCCAGCGGGTAATTGCTGATGCTGGCTGCGGCCTCAAGCGCCTCTGGCTGAAGCTGCTCAGTCAGGAAGTTATCCGCGTCCCCCTGGTCGACCAGTGCCGGTACGAACTGTGTTGCATCCCGGATCAGCAGGCTGGCGTCGTATTCGGCCCAACGCGAGCTGTCTTTGCCCAGGTAGGCAGTAAAGGCTTTTTTGCCCCATGGGCAGTTTACCGGGTTGCTGATCGGGCTGAAGGCCGACACGGACTGGTAGCGCTCCGGGTTGCGCAGAGCCAGAACCAGGGCGCCATGACCACCCATTGAATGGCCCGCAATCGAGCGTTGATTCGTTACCGGGAAAACAGATTCGATCAGTGCAGGCAGCTCATTCAGAACATAGTCGTACATGCGGTAGTGGGGATGCCATGGGCTTTCGGTCGCGTTTACATAGAAGCCCGCCCCCTGGCCAAGATCGTAGCTTTCATCGTCGGCAACGTGATCGCCCCGGGGGCTGGTATCCGGTGCCACGATGGCCATGCCCAGTTCCGCAGCCGCGCGATGGGCGCCGGCTTTCTGCATGAAGTTTTCGTCTGTGCAGGTGAGGCCGGAAAGCCAATAAAGCACCGGCACTTTCTGTCCGTTGGCAACCTGCGGTGGCAGGTAGATCGCGAAGCGCATAGCGCAGCCAAGGCTTTCGGACGGATGGCTGTACTGTTTGTGCCAGCCACCAAAACTTTTGTTACTGCTCAGGTTTTCAAGGGTCATTGGACACTCCGTTGCAGGGCGGCGCGCCGAAGTGGCGGGCCGCCATCACCATTACTTGTCGAAATGGATAACGCTGCGAATGCTCTTGCCTTCGTGCATCAACTCAAAGGCTTCGTTGATGTCATCGAGGCCCATGGTGTGGGTGATGAAATCATTCAGCTTGAACTCACCTTGCAGGTAGCGTTCAACAATGCCGGGTAGCTCGGAACGGCCTTTGACCCCACCGAAGGCGGATCCTCTCCAGACGCGGCCGGTAACGAGCTGGAACGGGCGGGTGGAAATTTCCTGGCCTGCCCCGGCAACGCCAATAATGACCGACTCGCCCCATCCCTTGTGGCAACATTCCAGTGCGGACCGCATGACATCGACGTTGCCGATGCATTCGAAGGAATAGTCCACGCCACCGTCAGTCAGTTCAACGATCACTTCCTGAATCGGCTTGTCATAGTCGTTGGGATTGATGCAGTCGGTTGCACCAAGCTGTCGTGCCAGGTCGAACTTGCTGTTGTTGATGTCGATGACGATAATCCGACTCGCCTTGGCCATGGTCGCACCAATAATCGCAGACAGGCCGATACCGCCGAGACCGAAAATGGCCACCGTAGCGCCTTCTTCCACCTTGGCGGTATTCATGACCGCGCCCATGCCGGTGGTTACGCCGCAGCCCAGCAGGCACACTTCTTCCAGCGGGGCTTCCTTGTTGACCTTTGCCAGCGAAATCTCCGGCAGAACGGTGTACTCGGAGAAGGTCGAGCAGCCCATATAGTGATAGATGGGCTGGCCGTCCTTGTAGAAGCGGCTGGTGCCATCGGGCATCAGCCCCTTGCCCTGGGTTTCGCGGATTTTCCCGCACAGGTTGGTTTTGCCGGACAGGCAGAATTTGCACTCGCCACATTCGGGGGTATACAGGGGAATAACGTGATCGCCGACGGCAACACTGGTAACGCCTTCACCAATCGCCTCTACAATGCCGCCGCCTTCATGGCCAAGGATGGCTGGAAAGTTGCCCTCGGGATCCTCACCCGAGAGGGTAAACGCATCGGTGTGGCATACACCGGTTGCGATCACTTTTATCCTTACTTCCCCTGCTTTCGGGGGCATCACGTCCACCTCTTCAACCGACAGTGGCTGACCGGGGCCCCAGGCAATTGCTGCTTTTGATTTGATCATCTCAGCCATAACGTTCTCCATTGGTCATTCAGGAAGGGCGGGACGCCCAAACGAAGGCCATATTGTATTTATGGCCCTCTGATTGATAATCGCTGTTTTTATCAAATCACCTTTACGTGTGTGCAATAATCGGGTGGTGCAAAGCAAACGGGGAAAACCATGTATCGCTGGGAAGGGATAAACGAGTTTGTGGCGGTTGCCGAAACCGAGAGTTTCACGCGTGCCGCGAAGCGACTGGATGTGTCGACGGCACAGGTCAGCCGCCAGGTCAGTGCCCTGGAGGCCCGCCTATCGACCCGGTTGTTCTACCGCACCACACGCCGGGTGTCGGTAACCGAGGCCGGACAGATCTTTTACCAGCACTGCCGGCAGGTACTCGACGCCCTGGAGCAGGCCGAGCGCTCTATTACCAACATGCAGCTGGTCCCGCGAGGCAGGCTGAGGCTGACTGCGCCGGTGACCTATGGAGAGAAATCCATTGCGCCGCTGGTCAATGACTTCGTTTTGCGATACCCCGAACTCGACGTGGACATGAAGCTTACCAACCAGACACTGGATCTGGTCGCTGAGGGGTACGATCTTGCCGTGCGCATGGGAAAGCTGCAGGATTCGACCTTGATGGCCCGGCGTCTCGCATCCCGAACCCTATACGTGTGTGCCTCGCCCGATTATCTCGCCACGCACGGCACGCCTCACTCGTTGTCCGAACTGGCGAACCACAACTGCCTGCTGGGAAACCTGGATTACTGGCGCTTCCAGGAATTGGGCCAGCCGCGCAACGTGCGGGTAACGGGGAACATCCGCTGCGACAGTGGCAGGGCCCTGCTTGATGCCGCCCTCAAGGGGATTGGCATTGTTCAGCTTCCGGATTACTACGTTCAGCGCGCACTGGATTCCAGGCTGTTGATTCCGGTGCTGACCCGTTATCAGGAAGACGATGACGGTATCTGGGCGGTGTATCCCCATAACCGTCATCTGTCGCCGAAGATAAGGCTGCTGCTGGATTTTCTTTCGGAATCCCTGAAACCTGGCGGTTCTCCGCCGGACGCAGCAAACGCGGATTATTAAGCAATGAACCGATGGGATTGTGTATTCAAAGAACGGCGCTTTGCGACCGTAGCTCCCGTCTGTACCTCCTCAAGCCAGCCTGAATTCCAAAGAGTGTCAGGAGCACCGACCAAGCTGTCGGCCACACCTCAGCGCCAACGGCCGGCCAAACTGTGGGTTCAAGAACACTTTTGTTATACTCGCCGGATTCGACAATAAACCGGGTCATGGAATGGGCCGAACACGATGATGACCAAAAAGGATCTTCCCCTCCGTCAGTTGCTGAAGCTGCGCAATTCCTGGATAGCCTGGGTGGTATTCCTGGTGTCTGTGGTTGCGACGGTATTGCTTTGGCAGGTCTCCATCCGGCTGGTTGAAGATCGCACCGAGGCCCGATTCCGCACTCAGTCCCTGCAGCTTAAAACCGCGATTGAAGAACGCTTGCTCAATTACGAACAGGTTCTTGCCGGCAGTGCCGGTCTGTTTGCTGTCACCGGTAAAGTCACACGCGATCAGTGGAAAGAGTACGTCGACAACGTCGATATCAATCGTTATTACCCCGGCATTGAGGGTATCGGCTACGTTGAGCGTATTGGTGTCCGCGAAATGGCCGATCACATTGCCTCGGTTCGGGCGGAGGGGCTTTACAATTATCTGGTCAAACCGCTGGGTACCGGGCCCTACTACTATCCCATGGTTTATCTGGAGCCGGGCACCGAGCGTAATCGCAAGGCGCTGGGTTATGACGCTTTCAGTGACCCTATCCACCGTACCGCCATGGAGCAGGCCCGGGATGACGCTATCCCGACGGTTACCGGCAAGGTTGTGCTGGTGCAGGAGTCTGTGGCCGAGGATCAGGCTGGTTTTCTGATGTACTACCCGGTGTTCCAGGGCGGCGAGATTCCGGAGATCCGGGCCGAGCGCCGCATGATGCTGGCCGGGTACGTGTTCAGTGCCTTCCGGATGAACAACCTGATCGACGGTATTGTTGGCCTGATATCGCCATTTCTGGATGTGCGCATCTACGACAGCGGGGTGGTGGCACGAGATACCCTGATGTATGGCTCCAATCTCGGTTCGCTGGACAACGAATTCAGCTTTGAAATGAGCCAGACCATCAGACACGGTGGCCGGGAGTGGCTGCTGCAGACCCGTTCCACGCCAGCCTTTGATTATCTAGCCGCCGACCCACGTCCCCCGATTGTTCTCGGCTCTGGCCTGGCCATCAGTTTGCTGCTCTGGCTGTTCGTGCTGGCCCTGATTCGCTCCCGGCTGATTGCCCAGGTCAGCGCCGGCCGTTATCGCGCCATCACTGAGGGCGCAGCCAACGTCACCCTGGTCATGGATCGTCGTGGGCGCCCGCTTTATGCCAGCCCGTCCAGTCGTGACATCCTGGGATTCGATCCGGACAAGGTGGAAGCCCTGGAATTCGAGAAGCTGGTGCACATGGATGACTGGTCGCACCTGCAAAGAGGGTTTGAGGAGTCCATGGCCTCACCGGGCAAACAGATGCCGGTGGTGCGTGCCCGGGTGCGCGATGCCGATGGCCAGTGGCGTGATATGGAGGGCACCTTCACCGCGATGCTCTCGGTGCCTGGCGTCAACGGTGTGGTTCTGAGCCTTCGCGATCTTACCCAGCTCAAGGCAGCTCAGTCCGAACTGCACCGGCTGGCGTTCTACGATCCGCTGACTGGGCTCGCCAACCGGCAGCTGTTCCGGGATCGGTTGAATCACGTGGTTCGTCGCAGTCGCCGAAGTGGCGAGGCGGCAGCCCTGATGTTCCTTGATCTGGACGGTTTCAAGCGAATCAACGATACCCTGGGGCACGATGCCGGTGACGAACTCCTGCGTCAGGTCGCACAATGGCTGGAAGGCTGTGTCCGTGAGGAAGATTCCGTGGCCCGGCTCGGTGGCGACGAATTTGTGGTGTTGTTGTCCCGGATCAGTGGCTCCGAAGCCGCCGGCAAAGTGGCGGAAAACATTTTGCGGCGCCTGTGCCAGCGTATTCGACTGAACGACCATGAGGTAGGTGTGACCGTCAGCATCGGGATCACCATGATCCCTCACGACAGTGAGGATGCAGGCGCGCTGATGAAATATGCCGATTTGGCTATGTATCGCGCCAAGGAATTGGGGCGCAATACCTATCAGTTCTTCACGCCGGCCATGAACATTCAGGCCGCCCGTCGCTTGCTGCAGCAGGAAGAACTGGCCACGGCACTCGATGGCGACCGGTTTGTCCTGCACTACCAGCCAAAAGTGGATCTGGCTACTCAGCGGGTGATCGGTGTTGAGGCTTTCCTGCGCTGGCATCATCCGGAAAAAGGTCTGGTCTCGGCCCAGCAGTTCATCACCCTGGCAGAAGAAACCGGGTTGATTATCCGCCTGGGCGAGCTGGCGCTGCGGCAAGCCTGTATCCAGGTCCAGGCACTTGAACGGGCCGGGTTCGAGTCGCTGAAGATGGCGGTGAACTTCTCGGTGCGGCAGCTGACGGACTCCGGCTTCCTGGACATGATCCGGCGGGTGATTACCGAGACGGGCGTTTCTCCCGAGCGGCTGGAGCTGGAAATGCCGGCGGAGTTGCTCAATGAAGACCCGAGGATGCTGCGGGAATTGCTGGTGTCCCTGAACGATCTGGGCGTGTGCCTGATTCTGGATGATTTCGGTACCGGATCCTGCTCACTGGTGGCGCTGCAGCAGTTGCCGCTGGATGTGATCAAGATTGATCATCGCTTCATTCGCGACATTCCCTACAACGTCAGTGCCACCGATGTGGCGTCGGCGGTGATTGCCCTGGCTCACAAGCTGCACCTGACGGTGGTGGCGGAAGGGGTGGAAACGCTGCAGCAGCTGACGTTCCTGAAATCCGCCGGTTGCGCCCAGTGCCAGGGCAATCTGTTCAGCTATCCGCTGGACGAAGATGCCCTGATCGGATTCCTGATCCGGCAGTACGAGAAGCCGCTTATTTCCTGATCATGGCAATGGCGGCCTGTAACCGGTAAAATCACGCCGTTCCCGGATCCCGGTAGCGGCCCCTCCGGGCTCAATCCTACGTCTTATATGAGTAATCATTGTCTGTGACTGAACTGAGCCGAATCCGTAACTTTTCCATTATTGCCCACATCGACCACGGTAAATCCACGCTGGCGGATCGTTTTATCCAGATCTGCGGTGGCCTGACAGACCGTGAAATGGCCGAACAGGTCCTGGACTCCATGGATCTGGAGCGGGAACGCGGGATCACCATCAAGGCCCAGAGCGTCACGCTCAACTACAAGGCAAAGGATGGGGAAACCTACAAACTGAATTTCATCGATACCCCGGGCCACGTGGATTTCTCCTACGAGGTGTCCCGCTCACTGTACGCCTGTGAAGGGGCGCTGCTGGTAGTGGATGCCGGCCAGGGTGTGGAAGCCCAGTCGGTGGCCAACTGCTACACCGCTATCGAACAAGGCCTTGAAGTGGTGCCGGTCCTGAATAAGATGGATCTGCCCCAGGCCGAGCCCGAGCGGGTTGCGGCGGAAATTGAAGACATTATCGGCATTGACGCTTCCGATGCCGTGCGCTGCAGTGCCAAAAGCGGACTGGGTGTTGAGGATGTCCTCGAGGATCTGATCAAAAAGATTCCGCCCCCCAAGGGTGATCGCAGCGCGCCGTTGCAGGCACTGATTATTGATTCCTGGTTTGATAACTACCTGGGCGTGGTGTCACTGGTTCGGGTGACCGAAGGTGTACTGCGTAAAGGCGACAAGATCGTTATCAAGTCCACCAAGAAAGCCTGGAACGCCGACAAGGTTGGTGTCTTCAATCCCAAGCCGACCGACACCGATGTGCTTGAAGCCGGTGACGTCGGTTTTGTTGTTGCGGGGATCAAAGACATCCACGGTGCGCCGGTGGGTGACACCATCGTGCACCAGAAGTTTGCGGAAGAAACCCCGATGCTGCCGGGGTTCAAGAAAGTGAAACCCCAGGTTTACGCTGGTCTGTTCCCGGTCAGCGCCGATGATTATGACGATTTCCGGGATGCCCTGGAAAAGCTTACCCTCAACGACGCCTCGCTGTTCTTTGAGCCTGAGAACTCTGACGCCCTGGGCTTTGGCTTCCGCTGTGGTTTCCTGGGCATGCTGCACATGGAAATCATCCAGGAGCGGCTGGAGCGAGAGTACGATCTGGATCTGATTACCACGGCGCCGACGGTAATCTATGAAGTGGTCACCAAGCAGGGTGAGACTCTGTCGGTGGACAACCCATCACGGCTTCCAGATATTGGTTCCATCGAAGAAATGCGTGAGCCCATTGTCGAGGCCAACATCCTGGTACCCCAGGAGCACCTCGGTAATGTCATTGCCCTGTGTGAAGAAAAGCGCGGTGTGCAGAAGAACATGCACTTCATGTCCACACAGGTACAGCTCACCTACGAGTTGCCGATGGCGGAAGTGGTGATGGATTTCTTCGACCGGATCAAATCGGCCAGCCGAGGCTTTGCATCACTGGATTACCACTTTGTCCGTTTCCAGAGTGCCAACCTGGTTCGCCTGGATGTACTGATCAACGGGGATCGTGTCGACGCCCTGGCGCTGATTGTGCACCGGGATCTGTCACACCGCAAAGGGCGCCAGTTGATTGAGAAGATGAAAGAGCTGATCCCGCGTCAGATGTTTGATATTGCCATTCAGGCTGCCATTGGTACCCAGGTGGTCTCCCGGGTAACGGTCAAGGCCCTGCGCAAGAACGTAACGGCGAAGTGTTACGGTGGCGACGTCAGCCGTAAAAAGAAACTGCTTCAGAAGCAGAAGGAAGGTAAAAAACGCATGAAGCAGCTGGGTAATGTCGAGGTGCCTCAGGAAGCGTTTCTTGCTGTATTGAAAGTGGATAACTAAAAAGGCACCTGGATGGACATTGATTTTCCACTGGTACTGGTGGTTCTGACTTTCGTGACCGGAGCGGTCTGGCTGGCGGACATCGCGTTCCTGAGAAAGCGTCGGCTTGCCGGCGCAGAGCAGGGTGGCCAGGTAGACGAATCAGCCGATGAGTTCGAGGACCGGGAACCCTGGCTGGTGGATATCAGCCGCTCATTTTTCCCCGTGCTGGCGGTAGTCCTGGTGCTTCGGTCGTTCCTGATCGAGCCGTTCCAGATCCCCTCAGGCTCCATGTTGCCGACCCTCGAAGTGGGGGATTTTATTCTGGTCAACAAGTACGCCTATGGCCTGCGCCTGCCGGTGGCCGGTACCAAGATTGTTGAGATCGCCGATCCGGAGCGGGGTGATGTCATGGTGTTCCGCTATCCTGAGGATGGCACCACCAATTACATCAAGCGGGTTGTCGGCCTGCCGGGCGATCATATTCGTTACCGCAACAAGCAACTGTTCATCAATGATGAGCCGGTTCCCCGGGATTTCGTTGCGCGCTTGCCCCCCATGGAACGCTGGCGGGAACAGTTGGGTGAGGTTGAACATGATCTGTACCTGACCATGGGGCGGGTGAGCGGTTCCGGTGAGGGAGAATGGGTTGTTCCTGAAGGCCATTACTTTGTCATGGGCGATAACCGCGACAACAGTAACGACAGCCGTTTCTGGGGCACGGTGCCGGATGAGATGGTGGTGGGCAAGGCCTTTGCCATCTGGATGCACTGGAAATCACTGACAAGTCTGCCATCTTTTGATCGGGTGGGTGGCATCCAATAATTCTGATGGTTCCGGAGTATAAGACGATGAGAAGACACTATCCCGCAGGCCTGAACACGCAGCAGGGCGGCGCTTTGACGATGATGATCATGGCTCTGTTCTTTGGTGGCCTGCTGACTCTGGCGATCAAGATCGGGCCGGCCTACCTGGATGACTTCACCATTCAGGAAGCGCTCGAAGGCCTGGATGGCACCGAGGGTCTGTCGCAGATGGGGCCGGCGCAGGTGCGCAACCTGATTGACAGGCGCCTGAGCGTAAATAGTGTCGACGGTTTTGATCCCAAAAGCATTACCGTCGAAAAAAACGGCGAACTGGTCGTGATCAAGGTGGATTACGAGGTTCGCAATAACATCTTCCGGAATGTGGACACCGTTGTGCACTTCCAGCACGAGTATGAGTTTCAGGGCCAGTGAGTTCACAACCAGACCTAGACCAACTTCAGCGCCGCATTGGCTACCAGTTCAAGGAACCGGAGCGGCTTCTGCTGGCGCTGACCCATCGCAGTTTTGGCAACCAGAATAACGAACGTCTTGAGTTTCTGGGCGATTCTATCGTGAACATGGTGATCGCCGAATATCTGTATCTTCATTTCGAGAAGGCCCGGGAAGGGCAGTTGAGCCGGCTTCGGGCCCGTATGGTCAAGGGGGTTACCCTCGCCGAGATCGGTCGTGAATTTCAGTTGGGCCAGTATCTGAGGCTCGGTTCGGGAGAGCTGAAAAGTGGTGGCTTCCGCCGTGAGTCCATACTCGCCGATGCCGTGGAATCCATTATCGGGGCCATTTATCTGGACAGCGACTTTCATACCTGTCGGGCTCAGGTGTTACGCTGGTTTGAACAGCGCTTGGCAAACCTGGATATTCAGGACACCCAGAAAGATCCGAAAACCCGGTTGCAGGAGTACCTGCAGTCTAGGCAATTTCCGTTGCCGCGCTATGAAGTGATTTCCGTTGACGGCGAGGCCCACAACCAGACTTTCCATGTCTCCTGCGCCTTGCCCTCGCTGGACCGTAAAACCACCGGCACTGGCAGTAGTCGACGTGTTGCTGAACAGCAGGCCGCCCGAAATGCACTCAAGCAACTGGGTGTGGAGAATTCCTGATGACTGATATTACCCGCCCGGAAAACCCGGAAAGCCGCTGTGGTTTCGTCGCCATTGTCGGCCGGCCGAATGTGGGCAAGTCCACACTGCTCAATCACATCCTTGGCCAGAAGCTGAGCATCACTTCACGGAAGCCACAAACCACCAGGCATCAGGTGCTCGGTATCAAGACCGAAGGCCCCGTACAGGCCATTTATGTCGACACACCGGGCATGCATGAGGATGAGCCCAGGGCCCTGAACCGCTATATGAACAAGGCGGCGGCGTCCGCCCTTATCGACGTGGATGTGGTGGTCTTCGTTGTGGATCAGCTGGCGTGGACCAGCGCCGATGAGATGGTGCTGGAGAAGCTCAAGCGGGTGAAGTGCCCGGTTATCCTGGCGGTCAACAAAGTCGACAAGCTGGAGAAGCGGGAGCTGTTGTTGCCCCATCTGGAGGCTCTGTCTAAAAAGCGGGACTTTGCCGAGATCATTCCTCTTTCGGCACTGAAAGAGACCAATCTGGAGCCGCTGGAATCGGCTGTTGGCCGTTTCCTGCCCGAAAGTGTCCACTTCTACCCCGATGATCAGATCACAGACCGCAGTGAACGCTTTATGGCAGCCGAAATGGTCCGGGAGAAAATCACTCGCCAACTTGGCGCTGAACTGCCGTATTCCGTGGCAGTGGAGATTGAAGAGTTCAAGCACCAGGGCAATACCCTGCATGTTTCGGCACTGATTCTGGTCGAACGGGAAGGCCAGAAGAAAATCATCATTGGCGATAAGGGTGAGCGCCTGCGCAGTATCGGTCAGGAAGCCCGGGTTGATATGGAGCGGATGTTCGGGTCCAAGGTGATGCTCCGGCTCTGGGTCAAGGTCAAGCGAGGCTGGGCTGACAGCGACAGGGCTCTGAAAAGCCTGGGCATGAGCGATTTCTGAGGCCGCCATGAAGGGCGCGGTGCAGCAAGAGCCCGCTTATGTGGTCCATCGGCGACCCTGGCGCGAAACCGCCTTGCTGGTGGATCTGTTTACTCTGAATCACGGCCGCATGAGTGTGGTTGCCCGCGGCGCCAACAGCACCAGAAGCCCGCTCAAGGCCCAATTGCAGCCGTTCCAGCCGTTATTAGTGGACTGGACCGGCAAGAGCGAGCTGAAAACCCTGGTGCAGCTGGAAGTTCGCAGCGCGCCAGCGGTCAGCCAACCCCGTGCACTGTACAGTGGTTTCTACATTAATGAACTGGTTCAGCGGGTGTTACCGGTGGCCGATCCCTCCCCCGCGTTGTTTGCCAGCTATATTGAAACCCTGCAGGCCCTGGCGGATCTGTCTTCACAGGACGATGTCGAGCCTTTACTGAGGCGTTTTGAGCGGGCGTTCGCCGCCTCGCTGGGCTACGATTTTGCCTGGGACGAAACCACGGATACCGGTATGTCTGTACAGGCGGGGGAGCTCTATGGCTACGACCCGGGCCAGGGGATCGTTTCCAATCTCGCGCCCGAGCTGCCATTGCGCCAATTGCCGGGTGAGGCATTGCTGGCACTGGCGGCCGGCGATTTCATAAGTGAAGCGCCCCGTAAAACCGCCAAGCGCGTCATGCGGGTGCTGGTGGATTACCTTTTGCAGGGCAGGCCGCTGCACAGCCGTTCCCTGTTCAGTCATTCGAATCCGTCATCTGGGAGAGAATCATGAATACCCGAGTCCTGCTAGGAGTGAATATTGATCATGTGGCCACCTTGCGTCAGGCCCGCGGTACCCGTTACCCGGACCCTGTGCAGGCGGCGTTGGTGGCGGAAGAAGCCGGTGCCGATGGCATCACCATTCACCCCCGTGAGGATCGCCGGCATATCCAGGACCGGGATGTGCTGCTGTTGCGGGAAGTACTGCAGACCAAAATGAATCTGGAAATGGCGGTGACCGACGCCATGCTGGCGTTCGCCGAGCAGGTGCGCCCGGAATGTGTTTGCCTGGTGCCGGAGAAACGCGAGGAACTCACCACCGAAGGTGGACTGGATGTGGATGGCCAGGAAGAGCGGGTGGCCAAGGCCTGTGATCGTCTGGCAAAAATCGGCGCCGAGGTTTCGTTGTTTATCGATCCGGACCCAGTACAGATCGACGCGGCGGTGCGCTGCGGAGCGCCGGTGGTGGAGTTGCATACCGGTGAATACGCCGAGGCCGGGGAACCCGAAGCGGTGGAAGCCTCATTCAAAGTGCTTGCAGATGCCGTGGCCTATGCCCGCAAGAAGGGGCTGATTGTGAATGCCGGCCATGGTCTGCACTACCACAACACAGAGCGGGTGGCCGCTATTCCGGGTATCAATGAACTGAACATCGGCCATGCGATCATCGCCCGTGCCGTCTTTACCGGCCTGAAAGATGCGGTCCGGGACATGAAGGCGATTCTTGACCGGGCCAGAGCCTGATCAACAATCAGGTGGTTTCCGGCTGGCGCTGCTGTTCCCGGAACAGTTGCTGCCAGTCGGTCTGCTCACTCCAGATCTGCAGCCGCTCCATGGCCGCAATCAGTTGATCTTTTAACAGCTCACGATCCGGAGCCTCGCACTTCAGGGCGGTCTCGAACCGGTTGGCGGCTGTGCGCAGCTCGGGAACGCCGCAGTACCGGGTGGCCCCGTGAAGCTTATGCACGCACTCAAGCAGGGGCTCGTTGTCGCCGGTCTGCCAGAGCGCCTGAATCCGGTCGATATCGGTGTGTAACTGCTCCAGCAGCATGCTGAACAGCTCCTCCGCCAGATCGGCCTTGCCCGCCGCCAGTTGAATGCTCTCCTCTACACTGACGCAGTCCTGCTGCATCCTGCGGTTTGAAGGCCGCAGTGTCCGGCGGGTATCCCGTACTTCGGAGATCCGGAAGCGGTCGGCGCTATTGGTGCAGTCGTAGCCGGTGTATTCGCGAATCAGTTCTACCAGTTGGCTGCTGCTGATCGGCTTGGGCATATAGCCGTCGAAGCCTTGTTGCGCCAGCCGTTCCTGTTCGTCCGCCAGAGCGTGGGCGGTCAGGGCAATAATGGGGGTGTGGTGTGAACCGCTGTCCAGATCACGGATGCGGGCCGTGGTTTCCACGCCGTCCATCCCGGGCATCTGCAGGTCCATGAACACCAGGTCAAACGCCTTCTGGCGCACCTTGGTCAATGCCTCGAATCCGCTGGAGGCGCCTTCGGCTTCCAGTCGGCAGTCATTGAGCAAGGTCATCACCAGTTTCAGGTTGGCTTCGTTATCGTCCACCGCCAGAATGCGGGGCGTGCCTGAGCCGCTGTTCTGCCTTAATGGTAGCGCGGCTTCCGGCGCGCTTCGGTTGCCCGACTGAATGCCATGGATCAGCAACAGCAGTTCGTCGTAGAGGGCGTCCCGGCAGACCGGTTTGGTCAGGTGGCCGCTGGCCAGGCCCGACAGCGGCGTGTCATGGGTTTCCAGAGTGGGCGTCAGCAACAGGGTGCGGCAGTCGCGTTCCACTTCCAGGGAACGCACCAGGTTGCAGTACTGGCTGGAGTTGAGCAGGTGGCGGGTAATGCCGATGATGGCGCCGGCGTAGCCTTCCTGCCGCCGTTGCGCCTCTTCTATCTGTTCCTGCAGCGCCCCGGGTGAGGCAACCCGTTCAACGGCCACGCCCCAGTCCCTTAACAGGTGTTCCACCGCCAGCCCGGTGGTCTTCTGGTGTTCGAGATAGATGATCTTCTCGCCCCGGAGCGCCTCTTTGGGGCTGGAGCTGTCGCCGGTTGAGGACAGTTCCGGCGTCAGGGTAAACCAGAACGTGGAACCTTTGCCCAGCTCACTTTCCAGGCCGATCTTGCCGCCCATTTCTTCCACCAGTCGTTTGGAGATGGCCAGTCCCAGACCGGTACCGCCATACTGCCGGGCAGTGGAGGCATCGGCCTGGCTGAAGGCGTTAAACAGTGACTGCTGCTGGGCACGTGACAGACCAACGCCGGAATCGGTTATGCTCAGGCGTAGTGTGACCCGGTTATGCTCGGTATCTTCGTCTTCCAGACTCGCCCGTAATACCACTTCGCCGGTCTGGGTGAACTTGATGGCATTGTTCACCAGGTTCGTGATCACCTGCTTGACCCGCAGCGGATCCCCCATGATGTTGTCCGGTACATCGTTGTAGACCAGTGGCACCAGGTCCAGGTTTTTAGCGTGGGCCGCCGGTGCCAGCATGACCATCACTTCCTCAACGATATCCCGGAGCTGGAACGGCACGCGGTCCAGGATCAGTTTGCCGGCTTCGATCTTGGAGAAATCCAGAATGTCGTTAATGATGGTCAGCAGGATTTCCGAGGATTTGCGGATGGTGTTCAGGTGGTCGCGCTGCTGGCGGGGCAGTGGGCTTTTCAGCAACAGTTCGGTGAAGCCGATGATGCCGTTCAGCGGCGTCCGGATTTCATGTGACATGTTGGCCAGGAACTCGGATTTGATCCGGCTCGCTTCCAGTGCTTCCTTGCGGGCAAAGTCCAGTTCGATATTCTGGATTTCAATGGTCTCCAGGGTCTCCCGCAGGTCTTCGGTGGCCTGGTCAATGTTCTGTTGCATTTCGGCCTGGGCCTTGCTCAATTCCGAGGCCATATCGTTGAGCCCCGATTCCAGCTGTTCGAACTCCGGGCCGGCACTGGTGTAAACCCGGGTGTCGAGCTTGCCTTCCTTGAGTTTGGCTACGGCTTCGTTGAGCTGGAACACCGGATCGGTAAAGGCACGGCTCAGCCGCAGCGCGATGGCAAGACTGAGCAGGACACCACCGATCACCAGCAGCAGCGAGATCAGTAGCGCCTTGTAGGTTTCCTTTTCCGTGCGGACGTGGGACATCTCTACGGCAACCCAGCCCAGCGGGGCCTGGCGCTTCGCCGCAGACTGGCGGGCGTCCGGGTCCAGCATGGTCTCGATCATCAGATCCTGAAGGTGAACCGGCGTGACAAAACGAGTGCTGCTGTCGTGGGTCACCCGGACCGGCTGGTTGGGTTCCAGCGGAGCCATCGCCACGGTTTCAGCGCTGCCCGGGCCGGTATGAAGCATGCGCTGGCCATCGCTGCCATAGAAGGTGATGGAGCGAACATCCTGTTCTTCAAGAAGGGCGTTGGAGAGGCTGCTCAGCAGGCTGCGATTGGCCGTGAACAGGCCGTATTCAGAGCCTGCGGCAAGCTGTCGGGACAGGGACTCTCCGCGATCCTTCAGCAGGTTCTCAATGTTGTTCACCCAGCTGTAGGTAAAGAATAGTCCTAACAACAGCGTGGTGAGCAGGGTGGGAACCAGAGTTACCACCAGTACTTTCTTGCGAATGCCCCAACGTCGCATACCGTGTTCCTGTAAAATTACCTTGTCCGCCGGCAGGACACGCCTGCTGGTGGATACTTCCATGTCAGCATAGCTGAACGGCAATGATATAACCGTGGCCGTTATCCCGGAAACAGACAGTTATAGCCGCAGGTCATGGATATAGCGACAAGCTGTATTGGGACAAGGCGGCCATAACGCGTATGATTCGAATCCGAAAGTGTATCACAGGGTATCAATATGATTTTCCCCACCATTGAAGATTATGTCGGCCATACACCCCTGGTGCGTCTGCAGCGTCTGCCGGGAGACACCAGTAACGTCATCCTGGCAAAACTGGAGGGGAACAACCCGGCAGGTTCGGTGAAAGACCGGCCGGCTTTGAGCATGATCCAGGAGGCTGAACGCCGGGGAGAGATCAAGCCCGGGGACACCCTGATTGAAGCCACCTCCGGCAATACCGGTATCGCGCTGGCCATGGCCGCGGCCATCAAGGGCTACCGAATGGTGCTGATCATGCCTGATAACCTGAGTGAGGAGCGACGGGCCTCCATGCGTGCATACGGCGCACAGGTGGTGAACGTTTCCCGTGCGCAGGGCATGGAAGGCGCCCGGGATCTGGCCATTCGAATGGAGGCCGAGGGCAAGGGCAAGGTTCTGGACCAGTTCAGCAATGCCGATAACCCTTCGGCCCACTATCACACCACGGGCCCGGAAATCTGGGAGCAGACCGCCGGGCGGGTTACGCACTTTGTCAGCTCCATGGGCACCACCGGCACCATCATGGGCGTGTCCCGTTACCTGAAAGAGCGCAATCCCGATATCCGTATTATCGGCCTGCAGCCAGAGGATGGGGCGTCAATTCCGGGTATTCGCCGCTGGCCGGAGGCTTACCTGCCGAAAATCTACGATGCCAGCCGGGTCGACCAGGTTCTGGATATTGGCCAGCAGGAAGCCGAGGACACCATGCGGGCACTGGCCGAGCGAGAGGGCATTTTCTGTGGTGTGTCCTCCGGCGGAGCCATTGCAGCGGCCCTGAAATTGTCCCGTGAGGTTGAAAACGCCGTGATCGTGGCCATTATCTGTGACCGCGGAGACCGTTACCTCTCCACCGGTGTGTTTCCCGGCGCCTGAGTGGCCCCTAATCAAGAGAATTCTATATGAGTAAGCGTCGCCGCAAGGTTCTGCCCAAGGAGCCTGTGCGTTGTGAAATCGAGACCCTGAGCCACGATGGCCGGGGCATTGCCCGCGCTGATGGCAAAACCCAGTTTGTTGACGGAGCCCTGCCGGGCGAAACCGTGATGGCCAAAATGGTCAGCACCCGCAGCCGGTTTGATGAACTGCGTACAACCGAAGTGCTGGAAGCAGCGCCTGACCGCCAGCAGCCGCCCTGTGAGTTTGCCGATCTTTGCGGTGGTTGCAGTCTTCAGCACATGAGCGCCGATGCCCAGATCCGGTTCAAGGAAAATACCCTGCGCGAGCATTTTGCCCACTTTGGGGGCATTGAACCGGAGCAGTGGGTGGCTCCGATGCGTTCTCCGGATAGCCTCGGCTATCGTCGCAAGGCGCGGCTGGGCGTACGTTATGTGAAGGCCCGGGAGTCGGTGCTGGTTGGTTTCCGGGAGAAACGCAACAGCTTTCTGACCGATATTGACCGCTGCGTGGTACTGGATCCCCGGATCGGTGAGCGAATCGAGCCCCTTCGGGAGTTGCTGCATGGCATGGCGGCATTTGACCGGATTGCCCAGGTAGAAGTGGCCTGTGGCGATGATACGGCTGCCATGGTGTTCCGTAACATGGATGACTTGGTGCCGGACGACCGGGAAAAGCTGATCGCCTTTGGTCAGGCCCATGACTTGCATATCTATCTGCAGCCCAAGGGCCCGGACACCGTGCACCGGATCTGGCCGGAATCCGGCGGGCGGGACGATGAGCGTCTGACCTATCGTATGGATGAGTTTGACCTCACCATGGCCTTTCATCCTATGGACTTCACCCAGGTGAACGCCGGAATCAACCGCAATATGGTGCACCGTGCGGTCGAGTGGCTGGACGTCCAGCCGGGTGAGCGGGTGCTGGATCTGTTCTGTGGTCTGGGCAATTTTACGCTGCCACTGGCCCGCAAGGGCGGTCAGGTTGTGGGTGTGGAAGGTGACGATGCCATGGTGGTTCGTGGCCGTGAAAATGCCCGCTTGAACGATCTCTCCAATGTGGAATTCCATGGTGCCGATCTGCACGGGGATTTCACCGGGCAATCCTGGGCAAAAGAGGGGTTTGACAAGATTCTGATCGATCCGCCACGTTCAGGCGCGGAGGAGATCTGTAAGTATCTGACCGCTTTCGGTGCCAACCGCATTGTTTACGTGTCCTGCAACCCCGCTACCCTGGCGCGGGATGCCGGGGTGATGGTGCGCAACGGTTATCGGCTGGTACAGGCCGGTGTGATGGATATGTTTCCCCATACCACCCACGTTGAGTCCATTGCGTTGTTTGAGCGTAGCGCAGACTGACCGGGTTTCGGGGATACGCAATGGAACGGCCAGGATGGCCGTGAGAATAACCGAAAAACAAACGGGTAAAGCTCTGCCATGGTAAAAGTTCGGGAAGACTATTCGATCAGCGGTGACGGCGAGGTCGATTTAGACCGTTGCGTGCAGCACATCGCTGAACAGACTCATCTCGAGGACCCGGGTCAGCTTCGGAGGGCTTGTGAGAAAGCCGCCCAGATCGCCGTTCAGGCGTTCCGGGAAGACCGCTTGTGGGCGCCCGGTGCCAGCAGTTTCCGGACCGGTCTGGAAATGGCGCAGGTTTTGGCAGAGCTGCATCTTGATCAGGCCAGCCTGGTTGCCGCCGTACTCTATCGGGCGGTGCGTGAAGAACGGGTGCCGCTTGAAGAGGTTCGCAAGGAATTCGGCGATGAAGTGGCGGGGCTGATCAACGGCGTGCAGCAGATGGCTGCGATTTCGTCCATCCATCATCCGCTCAAGGGCAATGTCCTGGGGCAGAGCGAAGGCCAGTTGGACAATGTCCGCAAGATGCTGGTCACCATGATTGATGACGTTCGGGTAGCGCTCATCAAACTGGCAGAGCGCACCTGCGCTATCCGCGCAGTGAAAGATGCGCCGGAAGAAAAACGCATGCGCGTGGCCCGGGAAGTGTTCGATATCTATGCCCCGCTGGCTCACAGGCTTGGTATCGGTCACATCAAGTGGGAGCTGGAAGATCTCTCATTCCGCTACCTGCATGGTTCTGCATACAAGAAAATCGCCAAGTTGCTGGATGAGAAACGGCTGGACCGTGAAAGCTACATCCGCCGCGTGATTGATACCCTGCAAACCGAGCTCAAGGCTTCCGGTATCAAGGCCGAGCTCAGCGGGCGGGCCAAGCACATCTACAGTATCTGGCGGAAGATGCGTCGTAAGGGAATCGATTTTTCCCAGGTTTACGATGTCCGTGCCGTGCGCATTCTGGTGCCGGAGGTTCGTGATTGCTATGGCGCGCTGGGGATTGTTCACACCCTGTGGCGCCACATTCCCAACGAGTTTGATGACTACATTGCCAACCCCAAGGAGAACGGTTACCAGTCGCTGCACACCGCTGTGATCGGCCCGGAAGGCAAGGTCATGGAGGTGCAGATTCGTACCCATGCCATGCATGAAGAAGCGGAGCTGGGTGTGTGTGCCCACTGGCTGTACAAGGGCACCGATACCAGGAACAAATCCACCGGCTACGACGCCAAGATCAACTGGTTGCGCCAGGTTCTGGAGTGGCAGGAGGAGCTGGGAGACATTTCCGGACTGGCGGATCATCTGAAATCAGACGTGGCCTCAGACCGGGTGTATGTGTTTACGCCGGAAGGCCATGTGGTAGACCTGCCCCAGGGCGCCACGCCGGTGGATTTTGCCTACCGGGTGCATACCGAAATTGGTCATGCCTGCCGGGGTGCCAGGGTGAACAGCCGCATTGTTCCGCTGACCTACCCGCTCAAGACCGGGGATCAGGTTTTTATTCTGACCTCCAACAATCCGGCTCCCAGCAGGGACTGGCTCAACCCGAGCCTGGGCTATATTCAGACGTCCAGGGCCCGGGCGAAGGTTACACACTGGTTCAAACAGCAGAACCGTGACCGCAATGTCATTGACGGCCGCGCTATTCTGGAAGATGAGTTCAAGCGCCTGTCGCTGTTTGATGTGGAGCTGGAACAACTGGCAGCCAAGGTCAACTACCACAGCATTGATGATATGTTTGCCGCCATCGGGGCGGGAGACCTGCGGCCTACTCATGTGGCCAATGTGGCTCAGCAACTGTTGGAGCCCCGGTCTGAACAGCTGGATCTTAAGCTGACCCCGAACCGGAAAAAGCCCTACGATACTGAATCCGATATCCAGATACTCGGTGTTGGCAAGTTGAAAACCCAGGTGGCCAAGTGTTGCAAGCCGCTGCCCGGCGACCCGATCGGGGGATACATCACCGTGGGCCGCGGCGTGACCGTGCACCGCCAGGACTGCCTCACGTTCCTGAACCTGCGGGAATTTGAACCGAACCGCATCATTGAAGTGAACTGGGGCGGGCAGCCCGCGGCGGTCTATCCGGTGGATATCGAAATTGAGGCCTACGATCGATCCGGTCTGCTGCGTGACATCACCCAGGTGCTGTCTTCGTCCCGCAGTGATGTGTTGTCTCTCAACACCGTGACCAACAAAGACGAGAACACGGCCACTATGCGGGTGACGGTGGAAATCTCCAGCCTGGAGCAGTTGGCGCGGCTGCTGGCCCAGATTCGGAACCTGCCGAACATCATCGACGTAAGGCGGAAACGCGGATGAGTTACAGCATCGAAGATCTGAAATACCTGATGGCCCGGCTCCGGGATCCGGACACCGGTTGCCCCTGGGACACCAAACAGACCTTTGCCAGCATCGTGCCTCACACGATTGAAGAAGCTTACGAAGTCGCTGATGCCATCGAGCAGGAGGATTTCCCGCATCTGAAAGACGAACTGGGAGATCTTCTTTTCCAGGTCATCTTCTATGCCCGCATGGGAGAAGAAACCGGACACTTTGAGTTTGATGGCATTGTTGACCACTTGGTTCGCAAGCTGGTTCGGCGCCATCCCCACGTGTTTCCGGGGTGCACACTGGAGAGCCGTATCGATCCGGATAATCGACCCGATGAAGCCTGGATCAAGGAAAGCTGGGAGCGCATCAAGGCCGAGGAGCGCGCTGAGAAGCCGGTGGCGGAGACTCCGGCCAGCCGTCTGGACGGTATTGCCCGCACTCTGCCGGCCATGGCCCGGGCGGAAAAACTGCAACGGCGTGCGGCCCGGCATGGCTTCGACTGGCCGGATATCGGCCCGGTGTTCGACAAACTTCACGAAGAGATCGACGAGCTCAAGGAAGCCTGGCAAATGGCCGAGGCCGGTACCGGAGATCTGGATGCGGTTGAGGACGAGCTGGGTGACCTGCTGTTTGTTTGCGTAAATCTGGCACGTTTCCTGAAAGTAAATCCCGAGCAGGCCCTGAAGCGAACCAATCACAAGTTTGATGCCCGGTTCCGTGCCATTGAGCGGGTGCTGGAAAAAGAAGGTCGTAATCTGGATGAAGAAACCCTGGAAGCGCTGGATGCCGTGTGGCAGAGCGTGAAAGGGGTGGAAAAGGAGTAGGGAAGCGGAACTGGAAACCGTCACCGATAGGTACAATCCGTTACCAATTTTCCGTCACCGGCCTGTCATTCTTCGTCTACACTTCCGGGAACAGTCGCACTGAAAAAGTGCGTTGTGCCATCAAACAAGATGCAGGAGTGAAGGCACCATGAAGATCAAAGATCTGGTCAAGCACTGGGATAAACACGGCCGTGGAAGACTGACCCGGGATGCCGCCTATCTGTCTTTGGCTGACCAGCATCATGACCGTTTGCAGAAGCTTGCGGCACTGTATCCGATGAAGTCCACTCAGGATCTGATGCGGGATCTGATCTCCGCCGCTCTCGACGAGCTGGAAACCAGTTTCCCCTACGTTCAGGGTGAGAAGGTTGTGGCTTACGACGAGGATGGCTTTGAAATCTATGAGGACAAAGGCCTGACGCCGCAATTCGTTGCCCTGAGCCAGAAACACATCAAGCGCCTCAAGGCCCGCCAATTGGAGTCGGTTGCCTGACGGTTGCCAACACCCATTGCCATAGATTCTGTAACAACAACGCCGGGCTCAGCCCGGCGTTGTTGTTTGTATTACGACTTCTTCTGTTCTGCCAATCGGTCTTTCAGCGGGCCCTGGCTGATCAGGTCGTCCAGAGCGGCGGCAATCATGTCGTTCAGGATCTCACTTTCGCTCCGGTCCGGGTAGAGTTCCGCCAGGGCCGCAATCCGTGCGGCATCTTCCAGAGGCAGGCGCAGGTTGTATTCATGGCTGCGCTCCTGGGCCTGTTTTTCCTTTTCCCAATGCTGGGGCAGTTCGGTCACTTTCATGTCAGCTCCTGAGCGAAGTGGTTGAATCGTCAATAGACTTTCTGCGTTGCTCCCTAGTATCGTAAGTTTAGATTGTTTCCGTCAATTCAGAAGGAACCTGCCGTGACCGAACTGCACTCGGATCTTCGAGAAAACGTACGTTTGCTGGGCGATCTGCTTGGCCAGAGCATACTCCGATTCCCCGGACAGGACTGCTACGACCGCATTGAAGAAATCCGCGCCGCCGCCAAGGCTGACCGGCGCCAGGAAAGTGGTTCCGGACAACGCCTGGTGAAACTCCTGGGCCAGCTCAGCGATGATGAGCTGCTGCCGGTGACCCGAGCCTTTAACCAGTTCCTTAATCTTGCCAACCTGGCTGAGCAGTACCATGGAATTCGTCGCAAGCAGGGGCATCCGTCAGATCTGATGGTGGAATCCCTGGGGGACGTGTTTGATCGGCTGAAGTCCGGGGGGATAGACCCGCAAGAGTTGCATCGGAAGGTTGCAGATTTACGCATAGAGTTTGTGCTCACCGCGCACCCCACCGAAGTGGCCCGGCGTACATTGATCCTCAAGTACGATGAAATGTCCGATTGCCTGTCGAGGCTGGATCATGACGACCTGATGCCCGGTGAACGGGAGGAAATTGTTGACCGGTTGTCGCTGTTGATTGCCGAGGCCTGGCATACCGACGAGATTCGGCATGAAAGGCCGACCGCCGTGGACGAGGCCAAGTGGGGCTTCGCCGTTATCGAGAACAGTCTCTGGCAGGCGCTGCCGAAATTTCTCCGTAGCCTGGACACCTCGCTGTCGGAGGCGACCGGTCAGGGGCTTCCGTTGCAGGTGTCGCCGATCCGAATTGCCTCGTGGATGGGGGGAGACCGTGATGGCAACCCCAATGTCACCCACGAAGTGACCCGGGAAGTGTTTCTGCTTGGTCGCTGGATGGCCGCAGATCTCTATCTGCGCGATATCCAGGCGCTGAGAGCGGAGCTCTCCATGTGGCAGGCAAGCGATGAATTGCGGGCCGAGGTGGGAGATTCCCGGGAGCCGTATCGCCAGGTGCTGGCCCAGTTGAGGGAACGCCTGATCAAGACCCGGGACTGGGCCGAGGCCAGCGTCAAGGGCGAGCCGGCGGACGATTCGGGCATTCTGTTTGAGAACGAGGATCTGACCGGGCCTTTGGAATTGTGCTATCGCTCCCTGATGGAGTGCGGGCTGGAGACCATTGCCAATGGTCCGCTGCTGGATACCATTCGCCGGGCTCACACCTTCGGCCTGCCACTGATCCGACTGGATATCCGCCAGGAGGCCTCACGCCACGCCGAGGCGGTGGCAGAGATGGTGAACTACCTGGGGTTGGGTGACTATCTGTCCTGGTCGGAACAGGAGCGCCAGGCGTTTCTGGTCAAGGAACTGAAAGGGCGGCGCCCCCTGGTGCCCCGGAATTGGCAACCCTCCGAGCCGGTGCGGGAGGTGCTGGCAACCTGCGAGGTGGTCGCAGGCCAGACACCGGAAGCCCTGGGTTCCTACGTCATTTCCATGGCCAGCAAGCCCTCGGACGTTTTAAACGTGATTTTGCTGCTGCGGGAAGCGGGGATGGCTTTCCCCATGCGCGTTGTGCCGCTGTTCGAAACGTTGGATGATCTCAAGGGGGCACCCGACAGTATGGCGGCCCTGTACGAGGTGGACTGGTATCGGGAATACTGCAGCGGACGCCAGGAAGTCATGATCGGCTATTCAGACTCCTCCAAAGATGCCGGCCAGTTGATGGCGGCCTGGGCCCAGTACCAGGCCCAGGAGAAGCTGACCGAAGTGGCCAATCGATATGGAGTGCATCTGACTCTGTTTCATGGCCGCGGCGGCACCGTGGGCCGGGGCGGTGGTCCGGCGAATCGGGCGATTCTGTCCCAGCCGCCGGGCTCGGTGAACGGCAGCTTCCGGATTACCGAGCAGGGCGAGATGATCCGCTTTAAATTTGGTCTGCCGAGGCTGGCGGTGCAGAGTCTGACCTTGTACACCACCGCGGTGATTGAGGCGACCCTGGCGCCACCACCTGTGCCAAAGGATGAGTGGCGCGAGGTGATGGACTGGCTGACCGAGCGTTCGCTGCGGTCCTACCGTGAGGTGGTCCGTGAGAATCCGGATTTTGTGCCTTACTTCCGCCAGGTCACACCGGAAACGGCTCTGGGTAAACTTGCCCTTGGCAGCCGGCCGGCCCGGCGCAAGGCCACAGGGGGCGTTGAAAGCCTGAGAGCCATTCCGTGGATTTTTGCCTGGACCCAGATGCGGTTGATGCTGCCAAGCTGGCTGGGCAGTGATGTTGCCCTCGAACAGGCGGCCCAGGCGGACCGCCTGCCCGAACTGCGGGAGATGATGCAGGGCTGGCCGTTCTTCCGCACCTACGTGGATATGCTGGAAATGGTCCTCGCCAAGGCAGATTTGCGTATTGCCAGCTATTACGAGCAGACCCTGGTTGAGGACGAGCACTTGCTGGCGCTTGGCCAGAGCCTGAGGCAGCGTTTGCAGGGCTGCATTGAGCGTCTGCTGGAGCTTAAACAGCAACAGACTCTGCTGGAGCAGGAGCCGGTGTTTGCCCATTCAATGAAAGTCCGGAATCCCTACACTGATCCGCTGCACTATCTGCAGGCAGAATTACTCAGGCGTGACCGGGAAAGCGAGGGGGCTGGAAAGGTGCCGGAATTGGTCGAGAGGGCGCTGAAGGTGACCATGGCCGGAATTTCTGCCGGTATGCGAAATACCGGTTAAGGTGCATAATAAGGCCGGGGCCGGACAGCCCCGGCCCATTTGCTTTAAGGAGTTACCCCCGTTGGCATTGTCGGAGAGGCTTTCGCGTTTTCTGGCCCGCAAGGGCATTACCTACCAGCCACTGGAAACGGAGCCCGTTGCCAATCTGGACGCGGCGGTGCTTGCTTCGGGTAAACCCCAGCATGACTTTATCAAGGCGACCCTGCTGATCGATATCAATGGGGTGGTTATGGTGGTACACCGTTTTGACAGCACGCTTGATATGGATGCCGTGCACCAGTTCACCGGTCGGCGCCTGCAGCCGCTGACGGCGCGCCAGACTTCCCGGTTGTTCGGGGACTGTGACGCCGGATTCGTACCTCCGATCGGAGCCGCCTGGGAGCTGCCGGTTCTGGTGGATGAAGATGTAGTGACAGCCGAAAGTGTGATCTTCTCCGGTGGCACGGACCACAGCCTGGTTGAAATGGACGGCCGGGCCTTCCGTCTGGCCCAGGCTGGCGCCCGGCAGGGACATCTGGTTATTCGTGGTCAGGGCGTGGAAGATCGCGAAGCCCTGACTCTGGAAGACGTGGCAGACAAACTGCAAAAGCTTTATCGGCTGCCGCCAATGCCGGCCCTGGCATTGCGAATCCTGCGGCTGACCGCCAATACTGAAGCGACGGCCAAAGAGCTGGCCGAGTTGATCGAATTCGACCCCAGTATGACCGCGCAGATCATGCGCTATGCCCGATCAGCGCTGTTCAACTACCCCGGCCAGATAAACTCTGTACAGGAAGCGGTCACCCGGGTCCTCGGTTTTGACCGGGTTGCCCACATTGCCCTGGGTATTGCCTCGGTGCGGGCGTTTGATGTGCCCCGCGGAGGCATGCTCGGCATGGATAATTTCTGGCGCCACTCGCTTTATTGCGCGTTCCTGTGCCAGAACCTCGCCGCCTATTCCGGCCGCGACAAGGGGCTCGCCTATCTGTGCGGATTGCTGCACAACTTCGGCCTGCTGCTGGTGGGCCATCTGTTTCCATCGGAGTTTGAAGAGCTCAATGCTCTGCGGGAAATCAACCCGGAGGCAAGCATGCACTCGCTCGAGCAGGAAGTGTTTGGCCACAGTGAGCGCCAGGATATTCTGGCTGTTGGTCATGGTGCCATTGGCGGTATTCTGCACCGGCTGTGGCAGTTGCCGGAAGCCGTGATCAAAGCCGCCGGCATGCACCAGCACATCGGATACCATGGCGAGCACGAGGAATATGTCCAGATGGTGCAGCTGGCCAATGCCATACTCAAAGAGCGTGGTATCGGTGACGAACTCAATCCTGACGACCTGCCGGCACTGGTTGAGAGCCTTGGGCTCCGGGCGGATGTGCTGGAGCGGGTTCAGAGCGACATAGACCAGGTGGCTTCCGATCTGGACGTGCTGGCGTCTTCCCTCGCTTCCTGATTATTCCCAGCCCTGCACTGGCCGTTGAGGCAGCTTACAGCCCGGCATTCGGACAATGATACGGAGGTCGACTTTCTCTGCCGGGTGTGAGTTCGTATAATGCTGCCTCGTTTTTGTGCGTGCGCGCCGGATACACGGTCCGGAGCCGTCGAGAGGTTGTCGCAAAGGCAGAGGTCTTTGCCATAACTTTTCAAACGATAATATAAAGCAATGGGAGCACAACGTTATGCGAATCATTATGTTAGGCGCGCCAGGCGCAGGTAAGGGCACCCAGGCCCAGTTTATTACCGAGCGTTTCGAGATCCCCCAGATCTCCACGGGTGATATGCTCCGCGCTGCGGTCAAAGCCGAATCCGAGCTGGGCCTGCAGGTTAAAGAGGTTATGGCGTCTGGTGGCCTGGTGTCTGATGACATCATCATTGCCCTGATTGAAGAGCGTATCCAGCAGCCAGATTGCAAGAACGGCTTCCTGCTGGATGGCTTCCCGCGCACCATTCCCCAGGCTGAGGCCCTGAAAGACCAGGGTATCGCCATCGACTACGTGGTCGAAATCTCGGTTGAAGACGAAGAAATCGTCAGCCGCCTGTCTGGCCGTCGTGTACACGAGGGCAGTGGCCGCATCTACCACGTTAAATACGATCCGCCCAAGGTAGAAGGCAAAGACGATGAGACCGGCGAAGCGCTGATCCAGCGTGAAGACGACAAGGAAGAGACCGTTCGCAAGCGCCTCAAAATCTATCATGAGCAGACAGCGCCGCTGGTGGGCTTCTACCAGAGCTGGGCAGAGAAAGCCCCGGCCGATGCACCCAGGTATGTGCGCGTTGAAGGCGTTGGCAGCCTCGACAGTATTCGCGATCAGATTCTGTCCCAACTGAAGTGATCGAAACCGGCTCAGCCCAGGAGGCGTGATTCTGTGAAACTTCTGGCACTGGATACCTCATCCGAGGGCTGTTCCGCGGCACTCTGGCTGGATGGCCGGGTGACCGAGCGATTCGAGGTGGCTCCGCGGGGCCACACTCGCCTGTTAATGCCCATGGTTCGCGAATTGTGCGCGGAGCAGGGCCTGTCCCCAACCGATCTCGATGCGCTGGCGTTCGCCCGGGGCCCAGGCTCTTTCACCGGGCTGCGGATTGCAACCGGTGTAGTCCAGGGATTGGCCTGGGGGCTGGATATCCCCGTGGTTCCAGTGTCGTCCCTGGCGGCGGTGGCGCTCGCGGCGATCGAAACGCACGCCCTGCAGGAGGGTGATTGCATTGCGGTGGCCTTTGACGCCCGCATGGGGGAGGTTTACTGGGGCGTGTTCCGCTGTGAGGCGGGGCTTCCAGTGTTGCTGAGCGAGGAGCGGGTCTGCCCGCCTGACGCGGTGACTCTGCCACCGGATGCCAGTGGCAACTGGTACGGCGCCGGTCAGGGCTGGACCCTGAAAGAGCAGATGCCCGGTGAACTCGTTGAACGCCTCGCAGCCATTGACGATACGTTGTTGCCGGCAGCGGCCCAGGTGGCGAAGCTGGCCGAACAGGGAATGTCGAACGGGCAGGCGGTGCCAGCAGAGCAGGCACAACCGGTGTATATCCGGGACGAAGTGGCCTGGAAGAAGTTGCCCGGTCGGGAGTGAACCCCGCTCCAACCGCCGTCTTTGCATTCTGCACCAGATCCTCCATAATGCGATGACGACTCTGAATCCTCACCCCGGTGGTGCGTTATGATTGGCGGCATCAATCCCTCAAATCCTTCGTTGTACCAGGCGGGTAATAACTCCCCGGCCCGGGAACGCACGGATGTATCCCGCACCCCGGCGGCGGACCCCCAGGCACTTGCCACGGGTGATGTTCGCAACCAGCTCAATACCGCCCGTCAGGATCGGGATACCGCCCCCGGTAATCCGGCACAGCCCGGTGGTACCGGCCCGGAACTGGACAGCCGGCGTGTCGAAGCCCGGCGCGCGGCGGAAGATGCCCGGCTTGAACGTTTTCGCGCAGATGAATTGCCGCTTCCTGCCGCCCGCGCGCTGTCGGCTTTTGCCGGCGTTGCCGCTGCCGGACAGGAGTTTGAGAGCGGCAGCGTGCTGAGCGGAATTGATATTCTGGTCTGATGCCGTCGCCTTCCTCTCACACCGAGCTTCCGGATTCCTCGTCTCTCCGTCACATCCTGGCCGTTGCTCATAGCCCCTTGGCTGAACCGGGCGTAGCCCGTACGCTGGCCACCGAGCTGGGGCTTGACTGGCTGGGCGTGATCGCCCCCAAACAGGTTCGGGACTACGGTCTTCTATTGTTCATGGACGAGCATGGGCTGGCGTTACAACAAACCGGTAAAGGTGCGCCCGGGCCAGTCAGGGCGGAATTTGTCAGTGGCAAGATGGGCTACCGGCGCGAGCACGGTGGTGGCGCTGGCCAGTTGGTGGCGCGCGCCGTGGGTATGCAGAAAACCCGCGCTCCGTTGCAGGTGCTTGATGCCACCGCCGGCCTCGGCCAGGACGCCTTTGTACTGGCCTCCCTGGGGTGCCAGATGACACTGTTCGAGCGTAACCCGATCATTCATGCCCTGTTGGCCGATGGCCTGTACCGGGCTAGCCTGAATGAGGCTTGTGCACCGATTGTGGCGCGAATGACGCTGCACTCTGGCAACTCACTGGACTGGATGAACCAGGCAGGACCCGAAGCCGTCGATGTGGTCTATCTGGACCCGATGTTTCCGCATCGGGACAAGTCTGCGCTGGTCAAGAAGGAAATGCAGGTGTTCCGGCAGGTGGTGGGTGATGATGACGACGCCAGCCAGCTACTGGAGGCCGCGCTCGGCTGTGCCCGCTATCGGGTGGTGGTCAAACGCCCCCGCAAGGCACCCGCGATCGCCGGACCGGAGCCGGCTGCACGGGTTGAGGGTAAAAGCAGTCGCTACGACATCTATCCGATCCGGGCGCTGCCGGCCTGACAGTGCCGCAGCGATCTGTCAGGCGTCGAGCATGGTGACCTGCTGGATCGCCTGGCGTTTCTCCACGCTCAGAACCAGACGGGCGTCTTCAGCCACTTCATCCAGACCCTCGCCATAGCACAGCCGGCCGTCTTCATCGGTTGTGAGAACGCCGTTTTTCTGCATATTGGCGATGAAGTTCCGGAACAGGGTCTTGTCAAAGAACTCCGGTGCGTTCAGGCCGAACAGAATCGACATCCGTTCCGCCAGCAATGTGCTCTGTTCTTCCAGCTCTGCCGCCGTCAGGTTGCCGGAGCCATATTTCCTGAGTATGCCCAGGGTGATGTGATAGCGTTCCAGGGTCTGGATGATGAAGCGGGACAGAATCCGCGACCGCAGCATCGCTTCGGTACCTTCCTCAGGCCGTCCCAGACGCTCATCCTCAAGCCTGATCAGCAAGCCCTGGTCCACCAGCACGTCAATCCACTGGTTGATCACCGCGTCTACCTTTTCCTGGTCATACTGCAGGAACAGCTCTGACTGCAGGTAGGGATAGGCGACGCTGGTGAGGAAAACGATCTTTTCCCGGCTCAGGCTGGCCTTGTTCTCGAACAGGCTGGCAATGAGGGCTGGCAGAGCAAACAGATGCTGGATGTTGTTCCGATAGTAAGTCATCAGGATGGCGTTCGAGCCCTCCAGGGCAATAATGTCGCCCAGTTTCTGGGGCTGACGGGTAATCAGCCCCATGTTCTCGCAATAGGCAATCCAGTCCCGGCCGCTGCCTTCGGGCAGGGTAATGGTTTCGGCATAGGGATAGGCGCGGAGCAGGTCAGCATACTTGTCCAGCAGGCGGATCAGTTGGCCCTCATCCATCGCCAGCCGCTCAGTGCCCAGCAGAACGGTGGCCGTCATGCCAATCGGGTTCACGGCCACCGAGGCGTTGATGTTGCTGGCCACACGCTGGGACAGATTATCAACGGCCTGGTTCAGCCAGGGGGGACGATACTCGGTGTCATAGGCTTCGTGGCGCCAGCTTTCGTGAACGTCGTCCAGTACCTTGTCCAGGTGGATCGGATCACCGAAGTTGACGGCAACGCGGCCAAACGAGTTGGTCAGTTTGCGAGCGGTCTTGGCGAGACCGAAAATGCTTTCTTTCTGTTTCTTTTTCCCGCGCAGCTCGCCGAGGTAGGAGCGCCCTTCCATGACTTTCTCGTAGCCGATGTACACCGGTACAAAAACGATGGGCTTGCGGTGATCCCGCAGGAAGCTTCGCACGGTCATTGACAGCATGCCCGGGCGCGGAGGCAGCATGCGGCCGGTCCGGGAGCGGCCACCCTCGACGAAATACTCCACCGAGTAGCCCCGGGTGAACATCACATGCATGTACTCGTTGAACACCGTGGCGTAAAGCGGGTTGTCCTTGAAGCTGCGGCGCATGAAAAACGCGCCACCACGTCGCAGGATTGGTCCCACGATGGGCATGTTCAGGTTAATGCCTGCCGCAATGTGGGGCGGCATCAGGCCGTTTTTGTAGAGCACATAGGACAGCAGCAGGTAGTCGATGTGGGAGCGGTGGCAGGGTACGTAGACCACAGCGTTGTCCTGTGCCGCTTCCTTGGCTACCCCAATGTTGTGGATGGCAATGCCGTTGTAGATCCGGTTCCAGAGCCAGGCCAATACCAGTTCCAGGAAGCGAATAGTGACAATCGACATGCTGGCGGCGATCTCGTCGGCGTATTTGTAGGCCTTGGCGCGGACCTTCTCCGGCGGGATATCATCCTTCGCAGCAGTCTCACGGATGGCTTCCTTGACCGCCTGGGTGCGTACCAGCCCTTCCACCAGGGTGCGTCGATGCGACAAATCCGGCCCCAGCACCGCCTGGCGGACACGACGGAAGTGGGTTCGCAGAATTCGCGCCAGCTTGCGGTTGGCCTTCTGCTCGTTGTCGCGATACTCGTCCACCACCTGCCTGAGTGACAGCGGCTGGTTGAACTGCACGTAGGTGTTGCGACCATGCACAAGAATAATCAGAAATTTCTGCAGGCGGCCCGCCACCGACCAGGTGTCTGAGAGCAGTAGCTTGACCAGGGACTTTTCCTTGTCGGGTGATCGGCCCCAGAACAGCGAGACGGGCACAATCTGGACGTCCTGATCCGGATGTTCCAGCCCGAAGTGGACCAGATCAGTAAATTCCCGGGTAGGCACCGGCTTGTGCCGGCCGCCCCGAAACAGGCCGCCAATGCGTTTGTAAAGGAAGAAAAACGAATGCGAGGGCCCGTTTTTGACCGGCAAGGTATCTGTGGCTCCCGGCAACCGGGCCCGGATGACTTCCTGCTCCAGCACCAGACGGCTCGACAGTGAGCTGTACTGGAGCACGTAACAGACGGGCTTGTCCGGGTCCAGCCCGAGGGCTTCCAGGGTATTGCCACTGACATCAGTCCTGACCCATAAAAACAGGATCTTTCGGAAAAGAGACAGGATCAGGCTGCGAATGCCCTGATAAAGTCGCATAAACGGTTACTCCGGTCCTGGAAACAGGCGCCAAGTTTAACGGGTTGGGGCGGTAGCGGAAAGTCGTGCACTAATTCTTGGTGATGAATGTGATGTGGTACATTTCGGGACTGGTATTCAGGCAGCAGGAAAGGCAGGGCATGGCAGACGACAAGGCACAGTGGGTACCCGGGTGGAATGAGGCCTCGCCGGAGCAGGGTGATCTGCTGCTGGCGTTCACGGGCAACAGTATTCTGAAGCCGGCGGATGGCTGGTTCCTTCGCTGGGGTGGCCCGGAAATGGGTGGAAGCCGGCCGGAGGCGCTGTCCCTGGGCGCCTGGGAGGGGCGCCCTCTGTATGTCACCATGCTGCCGGACACCGGTGTGCCGGGCATGCAGACGCTGTCCCTGCGTGAGGCTATGCTGCTTACGCCCGGGGCGCCGGTGGATCTGCTCAGTACCGGTTATCAGGTTTGGCAGTGGTGGCAGGACCATCGTTACTGCGGCCGCTGTGGAGAGAAAACCGGAGCTCATCCCCGCGAACGGGCGCGCTGGTGCAACCGGTGTGGCATCCCCTGGTACCCGCGTATTGCCCCTTGCATCATTACCGTTATTCGCCGGGGCGACCGCTTCCTGCTGGCAAAATCCGCGCGGGTCACCCGCAACTTCTACAGTCTGATCGCTGGTTTTGTGGAGCCGGGCGAGAATCTGGAGCAGGCGGTGGCCCGGGAGGTGATGGAGGAAACCGGCTTGGCGGTGACCAACATTCGCTATCAGGGGTCGCAGCCCTGGCCATTTCCTCACCAGTTGATGCTGGGCTTCTTTGCCGACTACGAGAGTGGTGAATTGCGGTTGCAGGAAGACGAACTGGCGGATGCTGGCTGGTTTACGGTGGATGAACATCCCCCGGTTCCGCCAGACACCACGATAGCAGGGCGATTGATCAACGTCCTGAAAGCAGAGATGACTGCCGGAAATGGTGGTCGCCACCATGACTGACCGTCGCCCGAGGGTGCTGGTGTTTGATTCCGGGGTCGGTGGCCTGAGTGTCGCTGCCTGTATTCACCAGACGTTACCCGGTGCGGAGCTGGTTTACCTGGCAGATAATGCCGGCTTTCCCTATGGCGACAAGCCCGAACAGGTGGTGATCGAGCGCTGTTGCACGCTTATACGGCAATGCCTGGCCCAGTTTCCGTGCGATGTGGTGGTGGTGGCCTGTAATACCGCCAGTACCGTTGTCTTGCCCGAGCTCAGGGCCAACATTGCTGTGCCGGTGGTCGGGGTGGTGCCGGCGGTCAAACCGGCGGCAGCCTGTTCCGTCAATCGCCGCATTGGCCTGTTGGCGACACCGGCGACGGTCAAGCGCGCCTATCTGGATGATCTGATTCAGAAGTTTGCGCGAGATTGTGAGGTAGTCCGCCTTGGTCATCCCGCCCTGGTGCGCTGGGCTGAGGAGCTGGTTGGCGGCTCTGCGCCGGATCAGGTGGAGGTGGATGGCGCCATGGTGCCGCTGCGCGAAGCCGGTGTCGACACGGTGGTTCTGGGCTGCACTCATTACCCGCTATTGTTGCCCTGGTTACGCAAGGCGTTACCGGAGGTGATGCACTGGGTGGAGTCTGGCGAGGCGATTGCCCGCCGCGTGGCCTGGTGGCTCGATCAGGCGGGGCAGTTGGCCGGTGCGCAGACGCCACCGGACCACTCCGGGCCGGTGGTGATCAGTGCCTGCTTTTCCGGTGATGCGCCGGAAGACCTGAGCCCGTTCATGTCGGAAATGGGCATCCCGGTGGGGCTGGTGGCCGGCCACTGGCCCGGCGTTACAGTAACCGGGTCAGTTTGAACATGGCGAGGAACTCCAGAGCTGGAATAGCCCGCTTGTGGCAGCAGTAGGTCTTGAATCCATCGCCGCGGAAACGTGATTTGGTGAACTCCAGCCCCTTGAAGTTGTACAGGAAGTTTCCTTTCTCATAGATGCCGTGGAGCATCTTTTTGAGCAGCCGGCTTTCCTGGTGCTCCGTGGCTTTGTCCAGGGACAGGGGAATCAGGCCCAGGTCCAGAAACGGCACACCCTCGGCTTTGAACACGTCCATGGCGTGGGCCATCAGGGTATAGAATATGCCCTGACGAAAGTCCGCGTTGGCGCGGGATATGTTGGGCACATAACTGATGATTTCGTTGTTGCGATAGATCGGGTCGAAGTAGATAAAGCCGACGGCTTTGCCATCCTGATAGGCGTAGAAATGCCGTTCGTTTTCCCGATAATCCATTTCCATCGGGCGAATCAGGAAACGGATTTCGTTGCTCTTGCATTTTCGGGTGCGAATCCAGGCTTCCGAGATTTCCCGCGTGTGGTCATCACTGAAACGCTCTTTAACCGTGATCCCGTTCTTTTCGGCCTGGTTCAGGGCGGTTCTCAGAATCTGCTTTTTCTTGCCGCTGAGGGACCATTTGCGCAGGTCGATGCGGGATTCGCTGCCAAACTGGGTGCCGTAGAGCCCGAAGCGTAGATGCAGGAAATCCACCACCGGTTTGGAGACCTGGATGTAGCAGGCATTCGGAAACTTCTGGTGGAAGCGCTCCAGAATCACCGGAAAGTTCTCGGGTGCGCAAACCGGGTCTGACAGCACAAAGGTGCCGCCCCATTTACGCATGTAGGCCACGTAGCCCATCCCTTCAACATCGAAGTACTGCATCCCCGGCTGCAGAGTCGAGAAGGACTGTGAGTGCACGCCGAACTGCTTGAGGTAGTTCACCCGCTCTGAAAACGTAAACTGTCCGTCGGTGAGTCCCTGGGTACGGTCCAGTGCAAGAATCTGGTCTGACATGATGACGCTCCCGATAACCTGTTGTTGTTTTTGGTGTCAGGGGTTCAGGCCTGTTTTCGGCCGAGGATGGACCAGTAGCAGTCCATGTTCAGAAGCTTGAAGTGCTTCTTCTCGGTTACCTGCAGGCCCAGGCGCTGCATGTGCTCGGGGTAGTTGTAGATCTTGTGGAAGGCGTTGTTGGCAAACAGCCAGAAAATGAACACCGCCATGTACCAGTAGAGTTTCTTGAACATGCGGGACAGGATGTTGCCCGTCGGGTAGCAGAAGTCGCCGACAACCACTCTGGCATCGGCTTTGCCCAGGCGAATCAGGTGCTCGAGCACCTTCACCATCATGTCTTCGTCAAACACGTTCAGGAAAAAGTTGGCGACCACCATGTCGTATTGCTCGAACTCATCCACCTTCATGATGTCGCTGTGGATGCGGCGTATGGTCAGATGAGGCGCTTCTTTATGCTGGGCATCGGCGAATTTGCGCAGCATGGTTTCGGACAGATCGACCACCGTTACCTCCGCTCCCAGCTCTGCGGCTCGGATAGCGTCCCGGCCGTGGCCGACGCCGGCAAAGAGAATGCGGTCTCCGGGTTTTACCGTTTCCACATCCAGCATGGCGGTCTTGCAGCGATGGATGTTCTTGCCGCTGTAGAGATTGCTGAGAAAATCGTAGACGGGGCCAATATACTTGTACTTGTCGCGCATGATGACTGCTGCCTTCTTCTTGTTCCCTGGTTGTCCGCCACCGTTATTGTGATTGTTGCTCCGACAGCCTGTCGGACATTCCGGTGATCGGTTACTGATAAACCGAGCTTAGAGAAGGGGTAGGTTGAAAGATGTGCAGTACTGCGCATTTCCGGATACACAAAGTAACGTAAGGATACACTTTGCAAACCGGGTCAATGTTTTGGTTCTGAGTGTCAGACAATCGATAATCGTTTTAGCCGGTATGTGCGAAGGCCAGACCATCTTTGGCCAGCAACCGTGTAATGTCGGCGGCGGGTCGGGCGGGGCCGTAGAAGAAGCCCTGAACCTGGTGACAGCCGAGGCTTTTCAGGTACGCAAGTTGGTCGTCGGTTTCCACACCTTCGGCCACAATCTCGAGTTTCAGGCCGTGTGCCATGGCGATAATGGCGTTGACGATGCAGGCTCCGTCTTCGCCACTGCGTATGGCTTTAACAAAGGACTGGTCCACCTTCAGAGTGTGAATCGGTAGACGGTGCAGGTAATTGAGCGAGGAATAGCCGGTACCGAAATCGTCGATGGCGATGCGCACGCCGGTGGCGGCCAGCTCCTTGAGCTTGCGGCTGATCTGTTCAAGATCATTCATGATCACATTTTCTGTGATTTCGATTTCCAGGTTATCGGCCGGGAAGTTGTGGGCGGCCACCCGGTTCATCAGGGTTTCGACGAATCTGGGGTGCTCCACCTGGCTGGGGGAGAGGTTCACCGCCAGGCGCAGGTCGGAATGCCCGCTACTGATCCAGCGGCCGACGTCGCGGCAGGCCTGATCGATAACCTGTTCACTGAGTTTGCCAACCAGCCGGGTTTCTTCTGCCAGGGGCAGGAAATCCCCGGGGTAGAGCAGTCCCCGTTCCGGGTGCTGCCAGCGCACCAGGGCCTCCAGGCCCACCACCCGGTTGGAACGGGAGCATACCTGAGGCTGGTAAAACACCCGGAGCTCGTTGCGTTCCAGTGCCAGGCGAAGATCCCGTTCCAGGCTCAGCCGGTTGGCGGTGTTGATGCTCATGCTGTCGGAATAGAAGCGATAGCCATCTTTACCCCGCGCTTTCACGTGGTACATGGCAATATCGGCGTTCTGTATCAGCAGATCCATGGTCTCGCCGGCTTCGGGGAATACTGAAATCCCGATACTGACCCCCACAAAGACCTCGTGGTCTCCCAGCTGGAACGGCGCTTTCAGAGCGTTGATCAGTTTACGGGCAATGTTCCTTGCGTCGTCGTTGCCGTGAATGCTCGGCAATAACAGGGTGAATTCATCGCCCCCGAAGCGGGACAGGGTGTCTCCCCGGCGCAGGCACTTTTCCAGTCGATGCGTGACCGCCTGCAACAGGCGATCTCCCATGGCGTGTCCGAGCGTGTCGTTAACCACCTTGAAGCGGTCCAGATCCAGAAACATCACGGCAAGTTTCTGCTGGCTGCGTCGTGCATGGGTGATGGCCAGTTCCAGCCGGTCTTTGAACAGAGCCCGATTCGGCAGCCGGGTCAGCAGGTCGTGGTAAGCCTGGAAATTGATGAAGGCCTCGGCCTCCTTGCGCTCGGTGACATCGCGGGCGATGCCATAATAACGCGCTGGCTGGCCGGTGCAGCCGCCCTGGGTCTTGCCGGTCTGGGGCCAGGTTTGTGGGTCTACCGGGAAGGCGGTGATCTCGAAATGACGGGTGGCCTTGCGGCTGCCCCGGGTTTTCAGGCGGACCTCCAGCACCCGGGGATTATCCGCAGAGATGTTGGGGCCCTGCAGAGCATAGGTGCCACGGGCCACGTCCCGGTCATCCAGTATGTGGCGGAAATGCTGCCCGCAGAGCTCTGAGGGCTGATAGCCGAGCAGGCTTTCGACCTTGTTGTTGATGAAGCAGATATGCCCGGTTTCATCGAGCATGAACACGATGTCCGGCGAGCTGTTGACGATATAGCGGTGCAGAGCCTCGGATTTCTCCAGCCGGGACTGAACCATCTCATGGGCGCGAATAAGCGACTGCTTGCCCAGAACCCCTTCCACAGTTGCCAGCAATTCTTCCGGGTCAAAGGGTTTACGGATGTAATCCAGTGCGCCCCGGCGCAGGGCCCGACTGACGGTGCTGAAAGACGACTCTCCGCTGACCACAATGACGCCGCAATCCGGCTGCAGCCGGCCGGTTTCCGCCATTACCTGGAAACCGTCCAGCTCTGGCATGTTCAGATCCAGCAGGGCCAGATCAAAGGCTTGCCGGTGAAGCTGTTCACAGGCCTGTCGCCCACCGTGGGCTTCTGACACCTCAAAACCCCGGCTCCGGAGGAGGTCGGCCAGGGTTTTGAGCAGGCGTGGCTCGTCGTCTGCCACCAGGATACTGGGGCGTCGGGAAAGGCTGGAGGACTCTGTGGTCTGTTCGCTTGCCATGGCTGTGTGTCCGTGGTTTCGTCGTCAGTCGGCGTCGTTATCGTTATGACTTGCCGCCGGCAGCAGTATCCGGAAGGCCGTGCCCTCCTGTCCGGTGTGGCAAGCAATGATGCCCTCCATGTCATCAATCAGTTGTTTAACAATGCTCAGCCCCAGGCCGCTATGGCCATCTCCCTTGGTGCTGTTGACCGGTTCAAACAGTCGGCGTTGCAATGGCTCCGGAATGCCGGGACCGTTATCGGTGACCTGCAACTCAACCCAGCGTCGCCGGTTCTGAAACAGGGGTGCCGTGGTTTTCAGAGTGACGGTTCCGGGCCGCTCTCCAAAACCCTCAACTGCGTTTCTGACCAGATTAAGGACGATCTGGCGGACCGCAGAGGGGGCTGCCTGTACTTGAGTGTCCGCTTTGCAGAGGTGCAGGTGAAGCTCCCGGTGATCGTCATGGAACAGGCTATCCCGAAGGATTCTGCCCAGACCGGTCAGTTCTTCGTTCAGATCGGTGTCGGAGCCTGTTGCTTCGGCTGAGTGCTGGCTGATCTGCAACAACAGGTTGCCGGCACGCTCGAGTTCTTCCTGAATGATGTTCAGCTCATCCTGAACATCTGGATCCTGGAGCCGGCTGCGCAGCTGGAACAGGTACTGGCGGATAATGGTGAGCGGGTTACTGACCTCGTGTACCTGTCGGCGCAGACGATCGTTCACCATTTGCTGGTCCGAGCCAAGGCGATCGGCAGATGACAGCTCAAGAACCGCTGAGAGTTCCCGGGTGAACAACTCTCCGAGGTTGCGCGCACCCGCCACTGTCTGGTCGTCGATGCCAATCACGAACACACTGTCCCCGGTTGCAACCGGGAGCGCCAGTAGTGAGGGTGCGGCCAGCAAGGAGCACAGCTGTTGATCAAGCACGGTGGGTTCGGTCTGATCCATGGTTGTGGTGGTGCCGGTTCTCAGAGCAGTGGTTAGCGCGCTGTCGCCGTAGGCTGGATTAACGGACATCTCCGGCAGTTGCCGGCAGGTGCCTGAACGTAGCGTAAGATCCTCACCCTCCCGGCTGAAGCAGAGCACGGGCAGACCGGTGATCAGTGCCAAGCTGCTGGCGGCTTCCGACACCAGTGTGGAGAGGTTTTCCGGGCCAGAGGCTGGCAACGCCAGCGCGGTTCGCACCATGGTGTGTTCCAGCAGCCGCTGGTTCAGCTGACGTCTGGCCTCGCGGGCATCGTAATCAGTATCCAGAGGGATACCGAGGGAGGCAGCCACGCTGGCAACCTCTTCGCCGATCTTCTTGTTGATCTCACGGGTAAGATCTTCCTGCAACCCGAAGATGGTGGCCGCTGCCCCTACGCCTACGGCATCAGACAGAGCTAGCCGGGTAGAGAGACTGACCACCTTGACCAGGTGCCCGGCATCCCTCAGTTGTCCTGGCAGGGCCTGTTGATAGCGCATGGCATCGACAGCCATTGTGCCCAGCCCCCAGGAGGACACCAGCCCGGCGGCGATGTCGTTCTGCTGGTTCAGTATCTGTTGCTTGCGTTCGGGGCAGGGTGTTTTGATCGCAATGAGCTCGCCAATGTTATGCATCATCCCCAGAAGAAAGGCCTCTTCCGGTTCCGGGTAGCGGGTCAGCGTAGCCAGCGTCTTGGCCGTCAGTGCGGTGGTCAGGGAGTGCCGCCAGAAGTCCCTCAGTTGTTGCCACTCATCGCCTCCAAGTTCAAACATCAGCTGTCGCAGGGCGGACGTCAGTAGCAGCGTCTGGAATTTTCGGGTCCCCAGTCTCAACAGGGCCTGTTCAACAGAATGGCTGGGAGCTCCCCGATGGTATAGCGCGGAACTGGTGAGGGCGAGTAACCGGGTAACGAGGGCGGTGTCGGCAGAAACGATACGACTGATTTCGCGATAGCTTTGACCGGAATGGCAGGCGTCCAGAGCGCGCAGGATAACCTCCGGAAGGCTCGGCAGCTGTAGATCTGACGCAATATCCGTCGCTGTAGTCATGGCACGCCCCTTTGGTCCTGCGCGGTCCGCTAATGGCCGTGCGCAAGCTTCCCTGTTCTGTATTGAAATAATATGACAGGGTGTTCATTCTTCTTGTTGGTCCCTGAGCTTAGACAATAATCCGTCACTATTAAATACTTATTGGTGCTTTTTTAAGCAATCTATCATCCGGTCTGTGATATGTGTACCCTTTTTACAGGTTAAAATGTCGCTTATAGTGACAAGTTTAAGCGTCCAGGCTGTTTTTCATGGAAGTCCCCAAGCAGACACAAAGCCAGAACCCAGCGCAAAAATCGCGCCAGACCCGAACCATTGCCATTACGGGCGGAAAGGGCGGTGTTGGCAAGACCACGGTGGCGCTGAACCTGGCCATTGCTCTGTCCGAGCAGGGCCAGAAGGTGCTTCTGCTGGATGGTGATACCGACCTTGCCAACGTCAGCATTATGGTAGGTGCCTACCCTCAGCGCACGCTTGCCGATGTGGTGGCGGGGCGATGCGCCATGCAGGATATTATCATGACCACCTACGCCGGGCTGGATCTGATCCCAGGTGCATCCGGTGTGCAGAGCTGTATGGAGATGTCGGAGCAGGGCGGTCTGGCTGTTCTGCGGGCACTGCATGAGCTTGAGAACCGCTACGACACCGTTATTATCGATACGGCGTCGGGTTTACAGTCGGTGGGCTTGCATATGATTGCTGCTGCCGAGCTGGCCTGTCTGGTTGTCACGCCTGATCCGGCCTCACTAACCGACGCTTTTTCTCTGATGAAGGTACTCAAACGCCGCGGCTACCGCCGGACTCCGGCAGTGATCGTTAATATGGCGCAGGGGGCCAGTCAGGCGCGCTCTGTGTTTCAGCGTTTTAATGGTGCCTGTCAGCGCCATCTGCAATGGTCGCTGCATTATCTGGGCGGGCTCTGGCGTGATGAAACTCTGCGTCAGTCAGTGCTGGACCAGATGCCGGTGACGGTGCTGCCGGCTTCGGACCCCTCCTGTCGGCAGTTTCACTCCCTGGCGGAGATGCTGAACGTTCATGTTGGCCGACTGCCCCCAAGAAAGGCGGGGATCGCCGCTTATTGGTACCGGGCCGCCAAACGCGCCACTGAGGCGGACGCAGGTAATGGTCAGAGCAGCGGGGCGGATAAAAGCAGCCGGCAGCATTGTCTGGATCTGATCGCACAACTAGAAAAGGCCATGATATCGGTACCCGACGATGTCATGCTCAGATATGAAGCATTTACACGGCTGTTTGCACTGTTGGGGCGCAGTCCCGATGCCGACACGGTGGAGATCATTCAGACCAGTCTCGCCGCCATGAACTGGGATAAGCTGCCGACTCGCGATCGCGCCAGTCTTGCCCGTCATTTGCGGCATTTGTCAGATGAGTTGGCACCACCGCCGAGTGACCAGCCCCCCTCTCAGGCGGTTCATCACAGCCTTGAGGGCCCTCTGTATGACCGGGTCAGTTTCGGTGAGCAGGAGCAACTGGTACGCGCCCTGCGGGAAAAACCGGCCAATGTCTCACTGGACGACCTGCTGCGGGCGCTGGCGGGCAAAGACCGAACGGGCTCATGAGGCAGCCGTTTCAGGGTCGATCCATGTGCCTTTTTAATTGTCATTTTATTAGCGTTTTTTGTGTCGTAATTTTGCAGTCTGTCACCGTGCTGTCACGTTCGTTGTGTGAGAATTGACCGATATCGTGGCTCGTGGCCCGCAATATGCAGGCACTCTGACAGGCGGTTGCAACAGGGAATCAGTGACGACGGGGAAAGGGATGTGCCCCGCCCGCACAGTACTGGCCGGCGTTAGATCGGCATTAGTGATCTCAGAGAAGGAGTTCTATCATGGCAATACAGCAGGTACATCACGCTGACACTTCATCATCAAAGGTGCTCGGACAGCTACGCGGCAAGCGGGTTCTGATCACCGGTACCACCGGCTTTCTGGGCAAGGTGGTCCTCGAAAAGCTGATTCGGGCGGTGCCTGATATCGGCGCTATTTACCTGCTGATCCGGGGCAATAAACGGCACCCGGATGCTCGTTCCCGTTTCCTGGAAGAAATTGCCACGTCCTCGGTGTTTGACCGTCTTCGCGAGGCCGATTCAGAGGCATTTGACGCCTTTCTGGAAGAGCGCATTCACTGCGTGACCGGTGAGGTGACCGAAGCGGGTTTCGGGATAGGGCAGGAAGACTATCGCAAACTCGCCACCGAACTGGATGCGGTGATCAACTCCGCCGCGAGCGTGAATTTCCGTGAAGAGCTCGACAAGGCTCTGGCCATCAACACCCTGTGCCTTCGGAATATTGCCGGCCTGGTGGATTTGAACCCGAAGCTTGCGGTCCTGCAGGTCTCCACCTGCTATGTCAATGGCATGAACTCGGGGCAGGTAACCGAATCGGTGATCAAGCCGGCAGGCGAGGCCGTGCCGCGTTCCCCGGACGGCTACTATGAGATAGAAGAGCTCGTTCGACTGCTGCAGGATAAAATTGAAGACGTTCAGGCCCGTTATTCCGGCAAGTTGCTGGAGAAGAAGCTGGTGGACCTGGGGATTCGGGAAGCCAACCGCTATGGCTGGAGCGATACCTACACCTTTACCAAGTGGCTGGGCGAACAGTTGCTGATGAAGGCGTTAAACGGGCGCACCCTGACCATTCTGCGTCCTTCGATTATCGAAAGTGCCCTGGAGGAGCCGGCGCCCGGCTGGATTGAGGGGGTGAAGGTGGCAGATGCCATCATCCTGGCTTACGCACGGGAAAAAGTGACCCTGTTCCCGGGCAAACGCTCCGGTATCATCGATGTGATTCCAGTGGACCTGGTGGCCAACTCCATCATCCTTTCCCTGGCGGAAGCTCTTGGAGAACCCGGTCGGCGACGCATTTATCAATGTTGCAGCGGGGGCGGCAATCCAATCTCCCTGGGTGAGTTCATCGACCATCTCATGGCGGAATCAAAAGCCAATTACGCTGCCTACGATCACCTGTTCTACCGGCAGCCCAGCAAGCCGTTTCTGGCGGTTAACCGGGCGCTGTTTGATTTGGTGATCAGTGGTGTTCGCTTACCGCTCTCCCTGACGGACCGTGTGCTCAAATTACTGGGAAATTCCCGGGACCTGAAAATGCTCAGGAACCTGGACACCACTCAGTCGCTGGCAACGATTTTTGGGTTCTACACCGCGCCGGATTATATCTTCCGGAACGATGAGCTGGTGGCGCTGGCGAACCGGATGGGGGAGGTCGATAAAGGGCTGTTCCCGGTGGATGCCCGCCTCATTGACTGGGAACTCTACCTGCGCAAGATTCACCTGGCCGGGCTCAATCGCTATGCCCTGAAAGAACGAAAGGTGTACAGCCTGAAAACCGCGCGCCAGCGTAAAAAAGCAGCCTGAAAAACGTCGCCGGGGCAGGAAAGCGCTTCTGCCCCGGTTTCTTCCTTCTGTTTTGGTCATTTCCTGCGGGCAAACTATCCTTGCGAGTATTACTTGGTAGTGGCCCGTCCCTGCCCTTATCGCTGCATTTCTGAGCAGGTTGCCCCTAATTGCCGGGCATCTTAGGACGTTAGTCTAATTCATTGTGCGGTGGCACACATGTTGAACTACAGGCATCTGTCTTGCGGGCGAAAAACGCCCGACCACCCTGAATTTAAAAACCGACAATGACAACAGACTCAGATCAAGGGGGAGCACAATGACTGACAAACAGGTATATCCGGTAAGTCCGGAGGTCGCCGAGCGCGCACTGGTCAGCAAATCGCAATATGAGGAAATGTATCGCCAGTCCGTAGAGGACCCGAATACCTTCTGGGGCGAGCATGGCAAGCGTATTGACTGGATCAAGCCGTTCACCAAGGTCAAGAGCAGTACCTACGATTACAATAACTTGTCCATCAAATGGTTCGAGGACGGTGTCCTGAACGCTTCGGCCAACTGCCTGGACCGTCACCTGGAACAGCGGGGCGATCAGACCGCGATCATCTTTGAGGGGGACGATCCCTCGGTATCCCGGAATGTCACCTACCGGGAGCTCTACGAAGAGACCTGCAAGTTTGCCAACGTGCTCAAGGATCAGGGTGTCAAAAAGGGTGATGTGGTTACCATCTACATGCCCATGATTGTTGAAACTGCCGTTGCCATGCTGGCCTGCGCACGTATTGGTGCGATCCACTCTGTGGTGTTTGGTGGCTTCTCTCCGGAAGCTCTGGCCGCACGGATTGTGAACGGCAAATCCCGTTTTGTAATTACCGCAGATGAAGGTCTGCGTGGTGGCCGTGCCATCCCACTGAAGAAGAACGTGGATTCCGCCCTCAAGCATGAGGACGACGCCAAGGTCGACAAGGTGATCGTGGTGTCTCGCACCGGTAACGATCAGGTACCCTGGACCGAAGGCCGCGACCTGCGTTACGAAGATCTGATGAAGAACGCCTCGGCCGAGTGCCAGCCAGAGCCAATGAATGCGGAAGACCCGCTGTTCATGCTGTACACCTCGGGCTCTACCGGTGCGCCGAAAGGCGTTCTGCACACCACCGGTGGCTACATGGTCTACGCCTCCATGACCCACCAGTACGTGTTTGACTATCACGATGGCGATGTTTACTGGTGTACCGCTGACTTCGGGTGGGTAACCGGCCACAGCTACATCCTCTATGGCCCGCTGGCAAACGGTGCCATCACTCTGCTGTTTGAGGGTGTGCCCAACTATCCGGACAGTTCCCGCATGGGACAGGTGGTCGACAAGCACAAGGTCAACATCCTGTATACTGCACCGACCGCTATCCGCGCACTGATGGCTCAGGGTGAGTCCTGCATGGACGGCACCACCCGCGGCAGCCTGAAACTGCTGGGTTCTGTGGGTGAGCCAATCAACCCGGAAGCCTGGGAGTGGTATCACCGCGTTATCGGTAACAGCAAGTGCCCGATCGTAGATACCTGGTGGCAGACTGAAACCGGCGGCATCCTGATTTCTCCGCTGCCTGGCGCGGTGGATCTGAAGCCTGGTTCCGCGACGCTGCCGTTCTTCGGCGTTCAGCCGGCGCTTGTGGATAACGAAGGCAACATCCTGGAAGGCAAGACCGAAGGCAACCTGGTGATCCTCGACAGCTGGCCGGGCCAGATGCGCACCATCTACGGTGATCACGAGCGTTTCGTTCAGACTTACTTCAGCACCTACAAGGGTATGTACTTCACCGGTGACGGTGCCCGTCGGGATGAGGACGGTTACTACTGGATTACCGGTCGGGTGGATGACGTTCTGAACGTCTCTGGCCATCGACTGGGTACTGCGGAAGTTGAGAGTGCGCTGGTTGCTCACGACAAGGTGGCAGAAGCTGCCGTGGTGGGTTACCCGCATGACATCAAGGGGCAGGGCATCTACGTGTACGTAACCCTGGTGCAGGGCGAGGAGCCCAGCGACGAGCTCAAGAAAGAGCTGGTACAGTGGGTGCGTAAGGAAATCGGCCCGATTGCCTCGCCGGATGTGATTCAGTGGGCACCTGGACTGCCCAAGACCCGGTCTGGCAAGATTATGCGCAGGATTTTGCGTAAAATTGCCGCTAACGAGCACGATCAGCTTGGAGATACATCCACTCTGGCTGATCCGGGCGTAGTGGATGAGCTGATCAGCAGTCGGGCGTTCAAGTAACGCCCCGCTGCTGGCACTAACCTGTGAGGAATCTGTTGAATGACACAAACAATTATCGTCGCTGATGATCACCCGCTGTTTCGGGCAGCACTGAAACAGGCGGTCAATCAGGCGGTGCCGGATGCCGAGACGGTGGAGGTCGACAGCATCAAGGCGCTGCAGGCGGCGGTAGAGTCGCACCCGGACGCGGACCTGATCCTGCTGGATCTGAACATGCCGGGTGCCCATGGCTTTTCGGGTCTGGTGTTCATGCGAGGCCAGTACCCGGGTTTGCCTGTGGTGGTTGTGTCCGGTTCAGAAGATCTGCAGGTGATGCGCCGCTCGATTGATTACGGTGCTTCCGGCTTTATTCCCAAATCGGCACCTTTGCCAACCATTACCGAGGCTATACAGGCGGTGCTGGAGGGGGATGTCTGGCTGCCGGAGGGAGTCGCCGACAAGATTGAGCGGATGCAGGCTGAGACCACGGATTTCTCTGAGCGTCTGGCGTCGCTGACACCGCAGCAGTTCCGGGTGTTGGGGATGCTGGCCGAGGGGCTTCTGAACAAGCAGATCGCTTACGATCTGGATGTTTCGGAGGCGACGATCAAAGCTCACATCACGGCGGTGTTCCGCAAGCTTGGGGTTCGTAATCGGACTCAGGCGGTGATCGCCATTCAGCAGATGGAGCTGGATCCTTCGGAGCAGTCGCTTTCGGGGAGTTGAGGTTTTAGCTTTTCAGTTTGTTTCAAAACGGGAGCCTTTGGGCTCCCGTTTTTTTTGCCCGCAAGTTTGGTGCTGTGCCACGGGTGAGGAAGCCCTCCCTGAGACCGCTACGAGCACATCCATTTGCGCTTTGCTTTGGCCATCCATGGCCAAAGAAATCTCAGGGAGGGCTTCCTCACCCGTGGCATCATGCTTTGGTGATTGCTTATCGGAATACGCTTGTTCTTACTTTTCTGTGCCGGTTCACTTTCTCTGTCTGTAGCCATTGTTTTATTGAGTTTACTGCTGTAGTTTTCAGCTAACAAGTGTGCGCTGAAAGTTTGGTGCATGGTGGGTTTGTTCAACAGCAAATGGTGACAGGTAAAAGATGAACGCAGCAGTGAAACCCGAAACAAGTGTGAGTGCTGTCTTCGGAAAGCCGGACGAACGGGAACTCCGGGATCGCATGAAAAAGGAACTTCCCGCTGACACGTTCAAGCCGCAGACCTGGCGGGTGACCTGGTTTCTGCCTCTGCAGGCCATTATCTGGGGTGGGCTGGCCGTTATCCTGATGGCGGGTTTGCCGCGGTACGCCAATCTGGGGCTGGCGTTGCTGGTGGGGCATACCATAGGTTGCCAGGCACTGCTAGCCCATGAGGTGCTGCATGGTGCTCTGGGCATGAGCCGGCGCTGGCAGAATGTGTTTGGCTGGCTGGGGTTTGGGCCGTTGTTGGTGCCGCCGGAGTTCTGGCGCAAGTGGCATAACGTGGTTCATCACGGTAACACCAATACCGGCGATACGGACCCGGACAGCTTCGGCACGCTTCGTCGTTACAAGACCAACCCGGGCCAGAAAAAGTTTCACAAGCTGGCTCCGGGTTCCGGTACCTGGTACAGCTATCTGTTCCTGACTTATTCGTTCACGTTCCACGCCCAGCTGGTGCTTTGGATTCAGGCGAAACGCCGCAAGCAGTTCAAGGGGTTTGAACGCCGAAAGGCCATCGCGCAGGTGTTTCTGTGCCTGGGGGGCTGGCTGGCGCTGGCTGTGGTTTCTGGCTCGCTCGCGCTGTTTACGGTGCTGATTCCGTTCATGGTGGCCAACGCGCTGGGGCAGGGCTATATCCTCACCAATCACTTCCTGCGCCCACAGACCGCCACCAATAACCCGCTGGATAACTCGATGAGCCTGCGCAGCCATCCGGTGCTGGACCGCCTGCATTTCCGATTCAGCCACCATATTGAACACCACTTTTTTCCGAAAATGGCCCACAACATGGCGCCGAGGGTTCGCAAGTGGCTGGAGGAAAACGAGCCGGAGCGTTATATGGCCATGCCTCATGGCACGGCGCTCAAGATGTTGTACACCACCCCGCGGGTCTATAAATCTCCGACGGAGTTGGTGGATCCTAATGATGAAAGCCGGGTGTTTGATTTGCTGCCGTTACAATCAGAGTACTCAGCAGCTAATCTGAATTAACTCCCGGCGTAGCCAAGCTCTTTGTTCACCAGGTTAAACAGCTCACCCCGCTTGTGCCACCGATCAAAGTTCTCCAGGAACTGATCGGTGAGCGCCCGCTTCCAGCCGATAAAATCACCGGCCATATGGGCGGTCATGATCACGTTTTCCCGCTGCCAGAGCGGGTGGTCCGAGGGCAGTGGTTCCTCTTCGAAAACATCCAGTCCGGCGCCGGCAATCTCGCCATCGTCGAGTGCCTTGAGCAGGGCTTCGGTATTGACGATCGGGCCGCGGCCGATGTTGATCAGGCGTGCGGTCTTTTTCATGGCGGCAAAGGCTTTGGCATCAAACAGGCCTTCGGTTTGTGGCGTCAACGGCGCCGCAATCACCACGAAGTCTGCATGTGAGAGCTGCTCATAGAGCTCATCGTTGCCATGCACCGCCACGAAATCCGGGTCATCATGTCTCGGGGTACGGGCGATACCGTGGGCGTGCAGGCCGATGGCATTTACCAGCCGGCCAATCTGCCGGCCGATGGAGCCAGCGCCAACCACCAGTACCTGTTTGCCCTCGGCCCGTTCGGTATCCCGGTGTTTCCACTCCTGATTCATCTGCAGCCGGATGGAGCGGGGGAAATCCTTGGCGAACATCAGGATGGTACAGAGTACGTATTCGGCGATGGTGCGGTCGAAAATGCCACGGGCGTTGGTGACCACCACATCGCTCTTGATCAGGGCGGGAAACATCAGCGCATCCACCCCCGCGCTGGTGGCGTGAATCCACTGCAGCTTGTCAGCACAGGGCCACGCCGCTTCAAGGGCTTCGGTACGGAAGTCCGTGACCATCATGACATCGGTACCGGGCAGGCTTTCACGCAGGGTGGGTTCGTCGCAGGCAAAGCGCACTTCAGCCCGGGCCTTGACCGCCTCTATGCCCGGCGGTGCCGGTTCTCCCGGTGCTGTCAGAACGGTAACGACCGGTTTGCGTGAATCTGTCATGTAACCTCCGGTGATGGTGCACTCAAATAACGACTGTCTTACTAGTCTGGTTGGCGGTTGTGGGCTGGTCAACCTGAGGCAGCCGGAACCGGTTTTTCAGGGGTTCGGTTATCCTTTAGTCCCGCTTGCTTGTACCCCCCCTCTTTCCTGACTAACCTGCAAAGGTACGCTTTTATTTACCCTGTCCCCCAGGAGGTGCTTATGGCGGAATCCGCGAACAAGGACACCGGCCAGACCAAGCCGCGTAAAGTGAAGTACCGGAAGACCAAGGCCAGTTGGAACCCTGCCATGCAGGCCATTCCTGTTTCGGGGATTCGCCGCCTGGTGAATATGGCATCCACCATGAAGGATGTGATTCATCTGTCGATCGGCCAGCCAGATCTGCCAACGCCCAAACATGTTATCGATGCCTACATTGATGCGCTCAATGCCGGCCAGACCGGTTACACCATGGATGCCGGCCTGCCAGAGCTTCTGGTTGCACTGCGGGATTACTACGGCAAGCGCTACAACCGCAAGCTCACCCGTGACAATATCCTGGTGACCAGCGGCGCTACTGAAGCTATGTATCTGGCCATTTCGGCCACCTCGGCGCCCGGGCGGCAGTTCATCGTGACCGACCCATCGTTTCTGCTATATGCACCGTTGATCCGGATGACCGGGGGTGAGGTGAAGTTTGTGCCCACGCGGGCCGAGAACAACCACCAACTGGATCCGGACGATGTGATTCGGGCCATGGGCTCGCGCACCTTTGCGCTGATCCTGAACAATCCGAACAACCCGACAGGGGCGGTGTATCCCCGCAGCACCGTGGAGACCATCCTGGAAGAGTGCGCCTATCGCGGTATTCAGGTATACGCCGATGAAGTGTATGACCACCTGATTTTTGATGACGATGATTTTGCCAGTGTCCTCAATTGCTCTATGGACCTGGATAACATCATGTGCATCAGCAGTTTTTCCAAAACCTACAGTATGGCCGGCCTGCGCGTAGGCTGGGTCATTTCCAGCCAGGCGGCGATCAAGTCCCTGCGCCGGTACCATATGTTCACCACCTCAGTGGCCAATACCCCATCCCAGTTTGCCGGCGTGGCGGCGCTGACGGCCGACCAGCAATGCGTTCAGGACATGGTGGATATTTACCGGGAGCGTCGGGACAAGGTTGTCGAGTTGATTGATCAAACCCCTTACCTGACCGGCTACAAGCCCGGTGGTGCCTTTTTCGCCTTCCCGGACTTGCCGCCCCACGTCGATGGTTCGGATCTGGCCTTGCGCATGCTCAAGGAAACCGGTGTCTGCGTGGTGCCGGGGGACGCCTTTGGTGAGCACTGCACCAACGCCTTGCGGTTCAGTTTCTCCACTACCTGCGAGCGTATGGAAGAGGCCTTCGACCGGATCATCCCCTGGATGGCCAAGCAACAGTTCTGAGGCCTGGCATGTCGGCTCTGGAATCCGTCCTGATTCAATGCCCCTACTGTTGGGAGACGCTGGATGTCAGCGTCGACCCGACCGTGCCTGAGCAGGAATATGTCGAGGACTGTCAGGTGTGCTGCCAGCCCATTGTTCTGACTGTCCAGTTGGAAGAGGGGCGAGTCGTCAGCGTGGATGCCCGCCCCGAGAATGAGTAAGCGGATGACCAATCGTTAATGCCAGTCAGTTGCGGTGCAGGGCGCTCTGGCGCAGGATAAAAGCCGACCAATTTGCAGGGAATCCAATCATGTTGAATCACGCCAAAGCCTGGCTGCTGTCTCTGTTCGTTGTGCTGACGGCTAGCGGCTGCGCAAGCCTTTCGCCCTACGCCATCTCCGAGGGTGAGATTGAGGGTCACCTGAAGGATGTGGTGGCGGAGTTTGATCGAAAACAGCTGCAGAGTGGGTCGCCTCTCAGTCTCAGCCTGGATGACGCGGATATTACCCTTGGGCCTGATGGTCGGGACGTAGCGGTGATCGACCTGCGTGGACAGGTAGCCCTGAATGCGTTGATGGCCAAGTTACCCGTGGACCTCGCTTTGAAAGTGGAGGGTGCGCCGGTATACGACAGCCAGGAGAAAGCAGTGTATATCCGACGCTTGCAGTTGCTGGAGAGCTCGATTGACTCGCCCTTCTTCAAAGGGGATCTGGCACCCATCACCGACAATGTCATGCGGGCGGTGGCTCAGATGCTGGAAACCATGCCGGTGTATCGTCTGGATGAAACCGATTTCGCCCAGCGCATGTTCGGGATGGTACCGATGGATGTTCGGGTAGCCCCAGGACGACTGGAGTTTGTGATGGCGGATCAGTAAGGCCAGATCCTGCCTTACGGTGAGTGGAAGCAAAAAAGGCCGGGTGGATGACGTTCCGCCCGGCCTTTCTGTTTGCTGGTACCTGCCTATGGCTCAGGCCGTGGCTTTCAGTGCCTCTTCGAAGATGCCGGTGGCTTCGTCAATCTGTTGCTGGTTGACGATCAGCGGCGGCAGCCAGCGCACTATTTCCTGGTATGGGCCACACCGCAGCATCAGCAGCCCCCGTTTTTCACATTCTTTCAGGATCTTGCCGGCGCGTTCTCCGTCCGGGCAGTCTCCGCGGCGCATTTCCACGCCAACCATCAGGCCTTTGCCCCGGACATCCGCCATTTCCGGGTAGTCCTTTTTCAAACTGTGCAGGTTGTCCCACAGGCGTTTGCCCATCGCATCGGCGTTCTGCACCAGGCCCTCTTCCTGAATCACGTCGATGGTTGCTATGGCGGCAGCCGCCGCTACAGCGTTGCCGCCATAGGTGCCGCCCTGAGAACCCGGCCAGCCCTTGGCCATGGTTTCTTCTGAAGCCGCCAGAGCAGAAATGGGGAAGCCGCTGGCCAGGCCTTTGGCGATCATGATGGCGTCGGGTGTTACCCCGAAGTGTTCGTGGGCCCAGAACTTGCCGCTGCGGCCGAACCCGGCCTGTACTTCGTCAAACACCAGCATGATGCCGTGCTTGTCGCAGCGCTCCCGCAACCCCTGCATAAAACGAGCGTTGGCCGGCACATAGCCACCCTCGCCCTGAACCGGCTCAATCAGCATGGCCGCGGTTTCCTTGGGGGCGGAATAGGTCACGAAGATGCGATCCAGCTCTCTCAGGCAGAAGTCCGTGGCCTCATCCAGGCTCCAGCCGTAATGGAAGGCGTGGGGGAATGGCGCGACGACCACACCCCCCATCATCGGGCTGACACCGGCTCGCAGGCCCACGCTGGAGGTGGTCATGGACAGTGAGCCCATGGTGCGACCATGAAAGCCGCCATGGAATACGATCACATTGGGGCGACCGGTGGCCTGGCGCACCAGGCGGATGGCACCTTCGGCAACTTCGGTGCCGGCATTGGAAAAGAAAAAGGCATTCAGCGGATCCGGGGTCACTGCGCCGAGTTTTTCTGCCAGTTCAGGTAGTCTCGGGTTCATGACTGTGGTGGCCTGGGCATGGATCATGGTGGCTACCTGTTTCTGGGCGGCTTCCACCACTTTCGGGTGACAGTGCCCGGTACTGGTGACACCAATGCCGGATGTAAAGTCCAGGTAACGGCGACCTTCAGGGTCAATGATATAGGCACCTTCGCCTTTGGCAGCGGTGATGCCGGTAGCCTGCTTGAGCAGGGGGGACAGTTTGCCTTTGTGGTCGGTCATGGACACCTCCCGAAGTGAATGGAATACCTCTTTTGCAGCCTAGTCAGGCCCCAAGGCGTTTACAAATAGCATCCCCGATTTCCCGGGTGCTGCGTTGTTCAGAGCCTTTCTCTGCGAGATCCGCGGCCACCGCATCAAACAGTTCCTGCCCGGCCTGGGCCAGCAACGGATCTTTTCGGCCTAGCCAGTCCAGCATGCGGGCGGTGGTAAACAGCATGGCGGTTGGATCAGCGATGCCCTGGCCGGCGATATCCGGCGCGCTACCGTGGGTGGGTTCAAACATGGAGGGCATGTCCGGGTCGGTCGGGTTCAGGTTGCAGGACGGAGCTACCCCCATGCCCCCCGAGATCACGGCGGCCAGATCGGTCAGAATATCGCCCTGGAGGTTGCTGGCTACGACTACGTCAAAGGCCCAGGGGCTGGAGACAAATTTCATGCAGGCGGCATCCACCAGTTCGTGATGGGTGGCTACATCCGGGAATTCCCGGCTGATTTCCTCAAACACTTCGGTATACATGTCACCCCAGTAGCGCAGGGCATTGCGCTTGGTGATCAGGCATACCTGGCTTTCGCAGGTCTTGCCATCCAGTGTCCGGAAGCTGCGGGTGCGGCCTTGCTGAATACGTTCTCCGGCCCGTTTACGAGCCTGTTCAAAGCCGTACCGTATAATGCGCTCAGTGGCCCGGCGGGTGAACACCTCCATCTGGGTGGCCACTTCGTCGGGCGATCCCGGGCGCAGCCGGCCACCCTGACTGACGTACTCACCCTCGCTGTTCTCGCGAATCACCAGCATATCGATGTCCTTGGCGCGGTCATCTTTCAGATACTGGCGAGCGCCGGGGAGCAGTCGTGCCGGGCGTTCACACACCCACTGGTCAAAGCCTTTTCGCATGTCCAGCAGGGGCGCGAGCGAAATGCTGTCCGGTAACAGATAGCGCTCCGGGTCGTGCATGGGGCCCGGATCTCCCAGCGCGCCCAGCAATATGGCGTCGTAGGCCTTGAGCTGCTCAAGGGCATCTGCGGGCCAGGATTCGCCGTGTTCTTCATGCCAGGCGTGAGAAGGCCATGGAAAACGGGTCCATTCCAGTGGCAGGCTGTGCCTGGATCGCAGTGTCTCCAGGCAGCGCACGGCTTCCGCGACCACTTCCGGGCCGATACCATCTCCGGGTGTTACTGCAATACGGGTGGTCTGGGCCATCCATGAACCTCCTTTTAAGAGCGGCTTGACTGATTAAATACACCAAAACCAGTGTAGACCCGCAGCCGGCAGATGCCACCCGACTATGGGAGGTATAGCGAGTTTTCGTTTTACCCGATTGCGGATGGTGTCTATAGTTGAATGTGATTGATTCTTTTACAGTTCCACCCGAATTCATTTCGAGCGAGCCGCTCTGGAGCTTCTGTGGATAGACCCTCTGTTCTTTTTGATGAGTCCCATTGCGACGAGTGCGCCTGTGGTAATGGCCTCGACTTTTCGTTCAGCTTTGCCTTCCAGCCTATTGTTGATGCCACCAATAAAACGGTGTTTGCATACGAGGCGCTGGTGCGGGGAACCGAGGGGCAAGGGGCCATGACTGTGCTGGATAAGGTGAATAGCCAGAACCAGTATGCGTTCGACCAGATATGCCGGGTCAAAGCGGTGAAGCTGGCGTCGCGGCTTGATATGAAGGCCATGTTGAGCATCAACTTCATGCCCAATGCGGTCTATCAGGCAGAATATTGCATTCGTACCACGCTGGCGGCCGCCAAGACCTATGATTTCGACACCCGGAAGATTATCTTCGAGGTGGTAGAGGGTGAGGAGATGACCTCGGTTGATCACCTCACCTCCATCATCGAAGCCTACAAGAGCATGGGGTTCAGCACCGCCATTGATGATTTCGGTGCCGGTTACTCCCGCTACAACCTGATGATCTCGAGCCCGCCGGATTTGCTGAAGCTGGATATGGGGCTGGTTCGCAACATTCATGCGGAACCCAACAAGCAGGCAGTGGTCTCAGGTATCATCACCATGATGCGCCAGCTTGGCGGCCGAATTGTGGCGGAGGGCGTGGAAACGCCGGAAGAATACTTCTGGTTTCGTTCTCAAGGGATTGCCCTTTACCAGGGCTACCTGTTCGCCAAACCGGGATTCGAATGTCTGCCGGAGCCGGTGTTTCCCGACTGATTGACTCTTAACAGGATGTTTCCGTGCTCTATCGCCTGATTACCCTGATTGGCGGCCTGGTCTTTGTGGCTGCCTTGTTTGCCCTGGTCTGGTTCTTCTGCAAGAAGTTTCTGGAACATCATGGCGTGACCGACCAGACCTCGGACCGCGCGACTGTACTGGCTACCTGGACCTTTGCCGGAATCGCCATCGGCCTGGTGTTTGCCGTCGTGGGCGCGTTCGTGCTTGGCCCATGGGCGTTCTATCGCACCCTGCGCGGTCATGGTGTCGACATTGCCGATGGTGCGGCTATCTGGTGGGGCTTCGGTATCGTGGCGGTATCTCTGGCGATTACCGCGGCTGGCTTCTTCGGCTTTCTGATGCTGGTCGGAGCCTATTGAGCCTTTTGCAGGTTGCGCAGCAAGTCCCGAAACCACACCAGCGCCGGTTCCTGTTCATAAGCCTTGTGCCAATACAGATGCACATCAATCGACGGCATCTCCACCGGCGGCGCCAGCACTTCGATGTCGGTGTTCTGGGCAATGATCCGGGCGTAGGTTTCCGGCATCGTCAGTAACAGGTCTGAGCTCTCCACCACCCGGCAGGCCGCGTAGTAATGCTGGCAGCGTAGGCGAATAGTGCGCTGGGCGCCGTGGCGGGAGAGCTCGAAATCCTCAATACCCGGGCCCTCGGCTCGTGACGACACCAGAATGTGCCGGGCCTCCAGGTAGCTGGCCATATCCAGCCCTTGCGCAATGACCGGGTGACCCTTTCGCGCCAAGACCACCAGTCGGTCCTGCCTCAGCAGTTCATGACTGGTCTGGTTGCTCACTGGCAATAACACATCAATGGCAAAGTCCAGCTTGCCTGCGGCCAGTTGCGTTTCCATGTCTCGTCTTGCCACCCGTTGACTCTGAACCTCCATGTCCGGATACGGCGCGAGTTTTGAAATGAGTTGAGGCAGGAAGGTGGATTCTAGAACATCCCGAAGGCCGAGGGCGTAGGTTTTACGCTGGCTGGCGGGGTCGAAGGCGTGAAACTGATTCACTGCACTCTGGATCTGGTTCAACCCCGGGCGCATGGATTCCAGAAACCGTCGGGCCAGGGGGGTGGGCACCATCTGGTTACCCTGGCGGGTAAACAGCGGATCATTGAAATGATCCCGAAGCCGAGCCAGGGAATGGCTGATCGCAGGCTGGGTCAGATGCAGAGCCTTTGCGGCCCGCGTCAGGCTTCCTTCCCGATAGATAGTGTCGAAAACATGCAGCAGGTTCAGGTCCGGTCGATTCAGCGCCATGATGAGGTTCCGTTTTCTGAATAAGCATGATTAATGATAAACGATAAGAACAATTCAGTCGCGTAATAACGCGTTGGCTCCTAGACTGATTCCCATCTGATCGACATTGCCCCCGACAGGGCGGCCAGCGCGAGGAGCTGCACCATGGATTTCAATATTTCCGAGAAAGGCCAGGATTACCTGAAGCGCGTGAAACAGTTCATGCGCGACGAGATTTTTCCCATTGAGGAGCAGTATCACAAGGAGCTTGCTTCTCAGGAAAACCGCTGGGTGGTGCTGCCGATCATCAAAGAACTGAAAGAAAAAGCCAAGGCCCAGGGCCTGTGGAACATGTTCTTTCCTGACGACAAGTACGGCTGTGGCCTGCTCAACTCCGACTACGCCCTGATTGCCGAAGAAACCGGTCGCAGCTTCATCGCCCCGGAAATCTTCAACTGCAACGCGCCGGATACCGGCAACATGGAAGTACTGATCCACTACGGCTCCGAAGAACAGAAAGCCGAATGGCTGCCGAAACTGCTGAGCGGTGAAATCCGCTCCGCCTTCTGCATGACAGAACCGGCCGTTGCCTCTTCCGATGCCACCAACATGGAAGCCACCGCCACCGTAGAAGGTGACGAAGTGGTGCTCAACGGCCGCAAATGGTGGAGTACCGGCATTGGCCACCCAGACTGCAAAGTGGGCATCTTCATGGGGGTAACCGACCCGGACGCGCAGAAGCACCGCCGACACTCCATGGTGCTGGTGCCGCTGGATGCCCCGGGCATCACCATCGAGCGCATGCTGCCGGTCTTTGGCGCCTACGACGAGCCCTACGGCCACGGCCAGGTGTTGTTCGACAACGTACGTTTGCCCAAAAGCGCCATCATCGCCGGCCCGGGCCGCGGCTTCGAAATCGCCCAGGGCCGTTTGGGGCCCGGCCGCGTGCACCACTGCATGCGTGCCATCGGAGCTGCCGAGCGCGCTCTTGAGATCATGATCAAGCGCGCCATGACCCGCGAAGCCTTTGGCCGGCCAATCGCCAAGCTGGGCGGCAACCCGGACATCATCGCCAATGCCCGTATGAACATCGAACAGGCGAGGTTGCTGACCCTGAAATGTGCCTGGGCTCTGGATACCAAGGGCATTATGGGCGCGTTGCAGGAAGTGTCCATGATCAAGGCGGTGGTGCCGAAGATGCTTCAGCAGATTGTGGATGACGCGATTCAGATTCACGGCGGGGCCGGTGTCAGCGACGATGATTTCCCGCTGACAGCGTTATTCGGCTACGCTCGGGTTCTGCGGTTGGCCGACGGTCCCGACGAAGTGCATCGAGCCATGGTGGCTCGCCTGGAGCTTCGGAAGTATAAGTCCTGATTTTGGGCTTGGGTGCTTTGGCTCTTCTGGCCTCTTGGCTCGGAGTGGGTGGCCGTTGGGGTGGCGCTTCTGAAAAGCGCTCCTTCGGCACGTCCATGTGGCGCTTGTGTTCCGCCATCCATGGCTCCACAAATTTTCAGAAGCGCCACCCCAACGGCCACATCCAACTTTTGGGAGGGACTTCCCTGAACAAATGCTGGTGGTTTTGCCAAGGTGGATCTCGAATGGGTTACCGAGCGGTGCGCCAAAGAATTTTCTTCTTTTGAACAGCATACTGGAGAGTATGGGAGTTGGTGCCAGAGGGCCCTTTCCAAAAATTTCGGAGGCCATGGATGGCCGGAGAGAAGCGCACATGGATGTGCTTGTAGCGGTTTTTGGAAAGGGCCCTCTGGCACCAACTCTTTCTCATAAGCATAAAGAACGCGAACTCCAAAATACAAAACGAACTCAAACGTAGAAACGGTGAGCACGAACATGACACAGAGAGTATTCATAACCGGCGGGGCCAGTGGCCTGGGCCGGGCGATTGCATTGCGGTATGCCAAAGAAGGCGCGAAAGTCTGCATCGGGGACATTAACCCGGAGCAGGGTGTGTCCGTTGAGGCGGAACTGAACCAGGCCGGCGGCGAAGGTTATTTCGTGGAATGCGATGTGCGCCGCCTGAGCGACTTCGAGAAAGTCCGTGATGACCTGGTCCAGAAATGGGGGGGAGTGGACGTAGTCGTGAACAACGCCGGCGTTGCCTCCGCAGGCTCCATTGAAGACACCACCATCGGTGACTGGGAATGGATTCTCGACATCAACGTACTTGGCGTCGTGCGTGGCTGCAAAGCCTTTACCCCGCTGTTCAAGGAACAAGGCTCCGGCGCGTTTGTGAATGTCGCCTCCATGGCCGGGCTTATGCTGGCGCCATTGATGGACAGCTACAATGTTTCCAAAGCCGGGGTGATAGCCCTGTCGGAAACCCTCAGCCAGGAATTGCGTGATTCCGGCATTCACGTCAGCTGCGTGTGCCCGGCGTTCTTCCAGACCAACCTGGCCAGCACCATGCGTTCGGATATTCCCGGTATTCAACAGAACGTGAACAAGCTGATGAAGCGCTCCAGCATCACCGCCGAAGACGTGGCCGAGGATATCTTCCGCAGTGTGAAAGACAAAGACTTCTGGGTACTGCCCCACGCCAAAGAGCGCCGTATGTGGATGCTCAAGCGCCACGCACCCTGGGCGTTTGACTGGCTGATGCACCAGGAAACCAAGCGCTGGATGAGCAAGATGGGTAGCAAGGCGAACGCCTGAACACATCACAGGAGAGATTGAATGACACAGATCGACCAGGCCGTAGACATCCGGGAAGGCGAAGAGCTGGATATCAGCGCCGTCGACCAGTTCATGAAGAAGGCCATTCCGGGCCTGGAAGGCCAGCCGAGCATCAAGCAGTACCCCGGTGGTGCGTCCAACCTGACCTATCAGGTGGATTATGGCGACCAGTCATACGTGCTGCGCCGGCCACCGTTCGGCAAGATCGCCAAGTCCGCCCACGACATGCTGCGGGAAGCGCGGGTGATGGAGGCGTTGAAGCCAGTCTATCCCTACGTGCCCAACATTGTTGCCATTTGCGACGATCACAGTGTACTGGGGTGTGATTTCTATGTAATGGAGCGCCTGAAGGGCATCATTCTGCGCCAGGATTTCCCGAAGGATTTGGAATTGAGCGCCGAAGACACTCGCAAACTGTGCCTGAACGTGATCGACAAGCTGGTGGATCTGCATACGGTGGACGCCAAGGCCGCAGGCCTGGACAAGCTGGGCAAGGGCGCGGGTTACGTGCAGCGGCAGATTGGCGGCTGGAGCGACCGCTTCCGCAAGGCCCGTACCGACGATGTCGGTGACTTCGAAGAGGTCATGGCCTGGCTGAACGATAAGATGCCGGATGATATCGCTCAGGTGGTTATTCACAACGACTACCGTTTCGACAATGTGGTGCTGAACCCGGACAACCCGTTTGAAGTGATTGGCGTGCTGGACTGGGAAATGGCCACTATTGGTGATCCGCTGATGGACCTGGGCAACAGTCTGGCCTATTGGATCGAAGCCGACGATGAAGGCCCGTTCCAGATGCTGCGGCGCCAGCCCACGCACCGGCCGGGCATGCTGACTCGTAAAGAAGTGGTGGACTACTACATGGAGAAATCCGGCTTCCGGGCGGAAAAGTTCGACTTTTATGAAATTTACGGGCTGTTCCGCCTGGCGGTGATCATCCAGCAAATCTACTACCGCTTTTATCACGGCCAGACCAAAGACAAACGCTTCGCCGCCTTTGGCCACGCCGCCAACTATCTGGAGAAACGGTGCCAGCGCCTGATTAGCGAGAGCACCCTGTAATGGCCACGATTTATCTGGTGCGCCACGGTCAGGCCAGTTTCGGCAAGGAAAACTACGACCAGCTCTCGCCGCGAGGCTGGGAGCAGGGCAGGATTCTGGGCCGCTGGCTGGCGGGCAAGGTGGAGCCGGGTGCTGTTTTTGGCGGTAACCTGCAGCGCCATCGGGAAACTGTGGAGGCGATCACTACCGGTTACGGTGTCAGCCTGCCGGATATGCAGGTGCTGGAAGGCCTGAACGAGTTTGATCATCTGGAAGTGGTGGAGCGCCTGCGCCCGGAATGGGCGGATAAACAGGTAATGGCGCGAGACCTCGCCAGCTTTCCCAAACCTGCAAGAGCCTTCCAGCAGGCTTTCGAGAAGGCGGTGACCCGCTGGGTGAGTGGCGAGTTCGACCAGGAATACAGCGAAACCTGGAACGGATTCCGGCAGCGGGTTGGCCATGCACTGGATCAGCTGATTGAACTGGCCGATGGTGCCGATGTGATTGTGTCCACCTCTGGCGGCCCCATTGCGGTCATTGCCCAGCGCCTGCTTGAACTGTCAGACCGCAAGGCGCTGGAGATGAACAATGTGATTGCCAACACCAGCGTGTCCCGCATTCTGTATTCCGGCCCCCGGCGCAGCCTGGCCGTATTCAACAACTATAGCCACCTGGAAGCGGAAGACCCCGCCCTGGTGACATTCCGATAAGCTGAGGGAATTCCATGAGCAACAAAAACCTGTTCGACCTGACTGGCAAAGTCGCCCTGGTAACCGGCGCCAGCCGCGGTATCGGCGAGAGTATCGCCCGTACGCTGGCTCATTACGGTGCTCACGTGATTGTCAGTAGCCGCAAGATTGACGGTTGTGAGGCCGTGGCCAGTAGCATCCGTGAAGACGGCGGCAGCGCCGAAGCCTTCGCCTGCCACATTGGCGAGATGGACCAGATTGAAGCGGTGTGGGAGCACATCGCCAAAGCGCACGGCAAACTGGATATCCTGGTGAACAACGCAGCCGCCAACCCATACTTCGGTCCGGTGGAAGACACCGACCTGGGTGCTTTCCACAAAACCGTAGATGTGAACATCCGTGGTTACTTCTTCATGTGCGCCCGTGGCGCTCAGCTGATGAAAAAGAACGGTGGTGGTTCCATTGTGAACGTGGCCTCGGTTAACGGCGTAAATCCCGGCCACTTCCAGGGCATCTATTCGGTGACCAAGGCAGCAGTGATTTCCATGACCAAATCTTTCGCTATGGAGCTGGGCCAGCAGAATGTGCGGGTAAATGCCTTGTTGCCGGGCCTGACCGATACCAAATTTGCCAGCGCCCTGACCACCAATGAGGCCATCAAGAAGCAGGCCATGGCCCACATCCCGATGAAGCGTGTGGCGGATCCCGATGAAATGGCGGGTACTGTGCTGTACCTGGTGTCTGACGCTTCCAGCTATACCACAGGAGCCTGCATTAATGCGGATGGTGGTTACCTGACGGTCTGACACAGATCGAGACGCAAAAAGGGCCGGATGATACGGATTCATCCGGCCCTTTTTTGGTATCGCGATCCGTGTTTAGCTGCAGGTCAGCGCTGCAAAATCTCCTTTCAGCTCACTGGCCCTGGCCAGCAGCTGATCTTGATGCCGGCTATCTCCAGCCTGCAGAAGATCGTGCATCAAGCCGGCCATCGCCACCCGGCTTTCGGCCAGCATGGCCTGGTATTCCGCTCCTCTGGCGCGCTCTGAGTGAACCAGCAACTCGTTCACCTGTTCAGCAAAGCCGGCCTGGCGTCGTCTCTCCAGCGTGTCGAGCAATGCCAATTGCCAGTTTCTCCGCCCTGTTAACCAGATTTCCGTTTGCCGGCCACGGTTCGCTGACCAGTTTTCGACGATGGCCCGCTGTTGCTGATTCAGGTCGCCAAGCCATCGTTCAATACGCTCAATAGTCCGTTCAGAGCGCGCCTGTGCGGTTTGAGCGGGTGTTCCCTCCAGCATTTCCTGCTCCAGCTCCTGCTGCTTCTCCGCCATGTTGTCGGCTAGTTGCGCTACCTGCTCATCCGATAGAGAAGACAGCAGATTAACGGCTACCGGAGTGGCCCGTTCCAACAATTCGGGTAAGAAGTCCATGAGTTGTTCCTGGTGGAACAGAACCGTGGCCTCGCTCGGCTTCCCTTCCTCCAGATCTGATTTGAGGACTGCCAACCATTGCTGGTAACGGGGCAACTCTGCCGAGCAATGCCATTGTCTGAGCGCTTCCAGATCCTGACTCAACTGAGCTTCCTGTTCACCGGTCAGGCTGATGTAATCCTCCACCCACCAGACGACGCCCCAGTCGGCGTAGCGGTAGGCCAGGCGCGTCTGACTGCAGCCCGCTAAAAACATCAGCAACACCAGCCCGACGATCCAGCGGGCGCGGCAGGTTCCGGGCGTTGGGTCATCCATTACCTGTGCTCCTTGGTAAAAAGCCGTATGGAAAAATGTTGCATGCTCACTAAGATGTTGCGATCCAGCATCGGTGGCCGCGTCTTTTCTCCTACGCTGCGGTCGCCTGAATGGATTCGGCAGTGTTCCATACGTTAAAACCGGGAAGGAAAACATGTCCAGTTACAAGCAAACGCGTGTGCGCCAGTTTGTTTTTGCCTTTTACATGTCCGGCATCATGTCGCTATTGATGTCCGGGATTATCACCCTGATCAACACCGGCCTGACCGAGGGGTATTTCCATCGCTGGGGCGCAGCATTTGTGGTGGCCTGGACAGTGGCCTTCCCGCTGGTCAGCTTTATCGCACCAATGGCAGGCAAAATGGCGGACTGGACCATGGCCCGATTGTTTTCCAAAGAACGCCGGCCAGACTGATAAAGGCACTGTATCGCTGTAGTTCAGCTTACAATTGTTCGCTGTAATGTAAAAAACTGTAAATCCGTTTCTCTCGCCTTACCGTAATTTGCTTTCGATACTGGTCAGGGACTGAATCAGTGCAGGTTCGAACCACTTTAACCTGGTAATCAACCCTCCAGACGAGGCACGAAAAATGAAAGCAAAATACGCTTTACCCATGGTTTTAGCGGGCAGTGTCATGCTATCCGGTTGTTGGCTTGATGACGATGATAACGACGATAACGGCACTACCGAGGCTGCAACGCAAAGCATCCTGGAAATCGCTGTTGAGAATGCAAACACGACGATTCTGGAAGCTGCCGTTCTTGAGGCCGATCCATCCATCGCGGAACTGCTCGGTGGAGATGACCAGTTAACGGTGTTCGCACCGACAGACGCCGCCTTTGAAGCCCTGTTGGGCGATCTGGGACTTACAGCGGAACAGTTGTTAGCCAACACGGAGTTATTAAACGCGGTTCTTACCTACCATGTCCTTGCAACGTCTGTGGGTGAAGTGAAGGCTGCCGCTGCGATCAGCGTCGCGCAAAGCCCGGTCCCACAAAACCTCGTTCCAACCGTGAATGGTGAAAACGTCGCGCTGTCGATTTCACAGGAAAGCGGAGAAGACGTGCTGTACGTCAACACGTCTCGAGTGACGGGGCCAGATGTAGACGCCACCAATGGTGTTATTCACATTATCGACAAAGTGCTGCTTCCGCCTCCGAGCGATCTCAGTGATACAGATTCAACGATTGCAGAAATCGTAACCGCGCTGGCAGGGGCTGAGAATGCGGAGTTTACAACGCTACTTGCTGCACTCCAGACCCCTGGTGCGGCAGCGTTGCTCACTGCAGCTTCGGACGTTGATGCAACCTTGACGGTGTTCGCGCCAACAGATGCCGCTTTTGAGGCGCTACTGACGGATCTCGGTATTACAGCCGGCGACTTGCTCAATGATCCGAATCTGCCAGCCATTCTGAGCCAGCATATTCTCGGAACTACGGTCGGCTCTCTAACGGCATACGCCTCTAACGGCGGAACTGTAACAACATTGGCCAGCAACAACTTGAACGTTGATATACAGGACAACGCTCTGGTTATCGAGGGCAGTACCGTCGTCGAAGCTGATGTTGAGGCGTCTAACGGCGTGATTCATGTGATCGACGAGGTAATTTTTACAGTCGACTGACAGACGAAACACGCTTTCTTTGTATAAAGCATGAGTGCCTGGCCGGCTGCTGCAGCCGGCCTTTTTATATTGACTTACTGAATCGAAGACGCAGGATTTTCGTCGGCAGACCGGGATAAGGTCATGCCCACGGGAGGCCGGAAATGCAGAGAGTAGAGTACCCGATCCAGAACCGCCTGACCGTTCCAGGCCGGGTCGTTGTTCACCATACCGACAATGGCCCAGGTAGTGTTGTTATCGTCGCGGGTGAACCCCGCGATTGAACGAACATTCTCCAGATAACCGGTCTTGATGCGGCCTTCGCCATCCATACCGGTGTTGCGAAGCCTGCGCGCCATGGTCCCGTCCATGGCGATAATGGGCATGGAGGCCATCAGATCGGAGGCGTAGGGGCTGTCCCAGGCCTGTTGCAGTATCTGGGCGCCTTGCCGGGCCGTGATGCGACCATGGCGGGTGAGCCCGGCACCATTGTCAATCACCATGCCAGCAGTGTTGATGCCCATATTCTCCAGCCATTCGTACACTGTGCGGATGCCGGCTACCCGGTCGTCTTTGTCATCTTCCTTGCGGAACTCGGCGCCAATGGTCAGCAGCATCTGGCGTGCCATGACGTTGCTGCTCCATTTGTTGATGTCTCGCACCATGGAAACCAGATCTGGTGAGGTGGTGCGCATGACCAGCCGTGCATCTTCCGGAGTGCTCTCAAAGCGGTCGCCACCGCTGACAATAATGCCCATGTCCGACAGCACAGAGCGAATCACGGAAGCGGAGTACCGTTCGTGCGGTAGCAGAGACAGGTAGGTGGTGCTGCGGCAGCCTTGCGGTAACTGCCCGGTTACCCGAACCGTTACCTGATGGTTTTCATGAAATACCGGCTCCCAGTCAAAGCGGCTACGAGCAGGGCAGGGACCTTCCGGTAATGCGGTTACCCGGTTATCAATGGAGACTTCGCCCAGATCCGGGGTTGTCCAGGCCTGTGTTCCACGCTCATCGGCGCGTACCTGGAAATGCAGCAGATTCAGGTTGGTCAGATAGCCGGAGGGTTCCACCAGAAAGGGCGCGTGGGGGTTGTCGCCGTTATCCTCGAACGTCGGGAAGCCGCCGTCGACGCGGAAATAGCTGCCATCCAGTACCAGGTCGCCTTCAATGCGGCTAATGCCCATGCTCTTGAGTTCACGCAGGGTGCTCCAGAGCCGTTCCAGAGTCAGTTTGGGATCGCCGCCGAAGCGCACGTAGAGGTTTCCTTCAAGGCTGTCGCCCACCATCATGCCGTCTGTAAGGAAATCGGTCTTCCAGTGGTGGGTAGGGCCCAGGAGTTCCAGGGCAGCATAGGTGGTTACCAGCTTCATGATGGAGCCCGGGCTCATCAGTGTGTCAGCGTTTACATACTGCTCAATGCCCGGGCCGTTAAGGGGAATAACGGCAACACTCAGGGCTTCATCGCTGTTCAGGGATTTGCTGGCATAACTTCGGATCTGGCTGGCCCAGTGACGGGAGCTGGCGAAGGCCTCTTCCGCAGAGGTCTGTTCTTGAGCGAAAGCCAGACCGAGCGGGGCGCTGGCCAACGCGATGGCCAGCGCCACTGCTCCTGACGCAAATCTGCCTGTGGCAAGGCCTTTGCCCGCCTGCAACCCCTGAGTATTCATGACCGGAACCCGTTGTTGTGTTCTCTCTGTACAATAGCCCATTCCGGGCGTATGTACTATGCAGAAAAGCTATACATGACGTTAAAAATTGGCAGTAGAGTCTTTGTTTATATTGAGTTTTTGTGACATCGAGTAAGTGGCCTGAAGAATCAGTGAGTTAGTATGACGTCGGCACAGTGGCCTGCGGGCCAATGGGCACAGATTCTCCTGTGGGACAATGCAGAAAATGACGAAAACAAGGGAACTATCATGTTAAAAACTCTGAGACATCAGGTGAATGTGCTGGAATCGGTGGCCACTTCCTCTTTTGCAGCCTGGCGCGGGTGCCTGGTTATCAAGGCCGTTCCGCAACCTGAGAAACCGCTGGTTCTCTATGACATTGAAGCCTGTCCATACTGCCGACGTGTTCGTGAGGTGCTGACGGCATTACATCTGGACGTAGAGATTCGACCCTGCCCGAAGGGTGGTCGGGTATTTCGCCCGGAAGCCGAGGCCTTGGGGGGAAAGCAGCAGTTTCCCCTGCTGCATGACCTGAACACCGGCGAAGTGTTGTATGAATCCGAGGCGATTATCGAGTATCTGTTCCGTCAGTATGCGCATCGTTCCGTGCCGCGCTACTACCAGGGCCGTCCCTGGCAACCGGCACTCGGTGCTGCAGGCTCCGGGGCCAGTGAACTTCGCGGGATGCGGGCGCGGCCAGCCCAGCGCCCTGAGCAGGGGCTTCATTTGTGGAGTTTCGAAGGCAGCCCGTTTTCGCGCCTGATTCGGGAACGACTCTGCGAAAACGAGATTCCGTACACTTTGCATAATCTGGGCAAGGAACACTGGACCGAAGTCGGACCTGCCCGGCAGCGCATCAAACCCGGTCCGTATCGGCCCATTCCTGGCGGCAAACGGGACGCGTTTTTCCAGCAACATGGCCGGGTGCAGGTGCCCTACCTGGAAGATCCCAATAGCGGGGAGGGGTTGTTTGAATCGGCGCGCATTCTTGCTTATCTGGAAAAAAACTACGGGTAACGAGTTTGCGGAACCAGGGCTGCTAATCCGGCTGCCAGCCGGTATCATCTGCGCGAACAGTGAGTCTTCGCGGAGTCAGGAGTGTTATGTATACCGGCCAGTGCCTTTGTGGCGATATCCAGTTTGAATACGATGGCCCAATAGGGCCCGTGGCGCTGTGCCACTGCAGCCAGTGCCGCCGCAATCATGGCAGTGCCTTTTCAGCCAGTGCGCCGGTTCAGGCTGTCCGGTTCCGATTTACGGCCGGTGAGGACCGGATCACCGAATTTGAATCCCGGCCCGGCAAATACCGGGCCTTCTGTAGCCGTTGTGGAAGCCCTCTTTACAGCCGGGTCGACGCTATTCCTGGCATCCTCAGGCTGCGAATTGGCGTGATCAATGAGCCGCTGGGAAAAAAGGCGGCCCAGCACGTTTATGTGGGGTCGAAATCCGACTGGTTCGAGATCACCGACAACCTGCCGCAGTTCGAGAAAACCGAAAGAACCAACGATCCGCACTGAGCCTCAATCCGCCGGCACCATCCGGTATACCTTGCCGTTATCGGAGTCGGTCAGCAGCCAGAGTGCGCCGTCTGGCCCCATACGCACGTCGCGGATACGTTCACCCAGTTCGGTGAGCAGATCTTCCTCCTCGATGACTTTTTCTCCGTCCAGGGACAAGCGCACCAGTTTCTGAAGCTTCAGGGCGCCGACAAAAAGATCGCCCTGCCACTGCGGGAAAAGATCGCCGGTGTAGAACGCCATGCCAGAGGGCGCAATGGATGGGTCCCAGTAATGCAGTGGTTCTGTGATGCCTTCCATCGTGGTACGACTGGAGATCGGCAGGCCCGAGTAGTCAATGCCGTAGGTGACCTTGGGCCAGCCATAGTTATTACCCGCGCGAAGGATGTTGACCTCATCGCCACCCCGGGGGCCATGTTCATGGCTCCAGATCTCACCGGTTTGTGGGTGCCGGGTCATACCCTGAATGTTGCGGTTGCCATAGGTGAAGAAAGACGCTTTGAAGCCGCTTCGATCGGCAAAGGGGTTGTCCTCTGCCGGCTCACCGCTGATGGTGATTCTGTGAACGCCACCGGCATCGTCTGCGGTATCCTGGGCACGATCCATTTCACCCCGGTCACCGACTGAGATGTATAGATTGCCGTCGCGATCAAACTGCATCCGGCCTGCGAAGTGCCGGCTGGTGTTTGAACGGGGAAGAGCCTCGAAGATCACCTCGACATCTTGCAAAGAGTCGTCAGCCAGAGTTGCCCGGGCAACCCGGGTGGTCATGCCCTCGCGATTACGGTGAGCGTAGCTAAGGAACAACAGCCGGTTAGCCTCGAAATCCGGATGCAGCAGTACATCCAGCAGGCCACCCTGGCCCGAAACGACTAGCTCCGGCAGGCCTTTGACTGGTTCACTGCGAAGTTGCCCATCTTCCAGAATTCGTAAACGGCCCTCCCTTTCGGTAATCAGTGCAGATCCGTCGGGCAGGAAAGCGATGGCCCAGGGGTGTTCCAGCCCCGCGGCTACGGTTTCCAGATGAAAGTCTGCCTTTTCGGATTGAAAGGTCTGGTTTGCCTGTGTGGCCAGGGCTGCCGAGACCAGTAGGCTGGCCAGAGTCCACTTCCAGAATTTGCGCTTGAACATATCCGTCTCCGCCTCTCTGTTGTTCTTGGAGATCTTCAGCACCTGCAATAACCATAGCAGGTCGTGGTATTGCGGCCGATGCGAGCCTCTGGAGATATAGAGTTTCGCGATAATTTCGGATCATTTACATTTGGTGTTCCAAATCTAAACTATTCGCATTAACATAGTGGGGTTTAAAAATGACGTGGTCTTAATCAACCAAGGAGCCGTTAGATGTCTCTGAATCCGGAGCCCCGATTTAGAAGAAAAACCCTGATCACTGCCATGATGTGTGTGACTCTGCCAGGACTGGCAGCAGCGCAGGGCAGCGAACCGAAGGCATTGGAAGCCCTGGATGTTACCGCAACCCGTGGCCAGGTGGCCTCGGAAACGACGGAGAGTTACATCAGCGGAGCCAGCACAACCTCCATGAAGATGGAGCTGTCACACCGGGAGGTCCCTCAGGCCGTCACGGTCATTACCCGCGAACAGATGGACGATTTCGCCCAGAACGACATTAACGATGTTCTGGAAGGCACCACCGGTGTCACCGTAGAGTCGGTGGAAACAGACCGCACGTATTACACCTCACGTGGTTTCGATATCAACAACTTCCAGTACGACGGTGTTGGCATGCCGGCGGTATATGACAACGTTCAGGGTGAGCTGGACACCGCCTTCTTTGATCGCGTGGAGGTGGTTCGGGGCGCCAACGGTTTGATGACCGGTTCCGGCAGCCCGGCCGCGACAGTCAACTTTATCCGCAAGCGCCCAACCGCTGACACCAATGCCTCGGTTGCGGTGACTGGTGGTTCCTGGGACAAAAAACGGATTGTCGGTGATGTTTCCGGTGCCGTGTCTGAATCCGGGGCGGTGCGCGGCCGTGTGGTTGCAGGTTATGAGGACAAAGGCTCCTACCTGGACCGGTATAACAACGAAAAGCAGATGTTCTACGGGGTGCTGGAAGCAGACCTGACTGATACCACGTTGCTGACCCTTGGCCACGCCGTTCAGACGTCTGATACAGACAGTCCGTTGTGGGGTGCGCTGCCTTTGTTCTACTCCGATGGCTCAGCGACGGATTTTGCGCGTTCAACCAGCACGGCGTCAGACTGGTCCTACTGGGACAACACCCAGCACAACAGCTTTGTTGAATTGCGTCAGGAGCTTGCTGGTGGCTGGAGAGCCACGGGCACGGTGTTCCGGCTGGAGAATGAAAGTGAGTCCGAACTCTTTTATCAGTATGGTACTCCGGATCGCCAAACGGGTGAGGGACTTAAAGCCTACCCCAGTCAGTACGACCTGGATGTAGAGCAGTGGGTCGTGGATGCATACGCTACCGGCCCGTTCCAACTGGCTGATCGAACCCATGAGCTGGTTTTGGGGGCATCCTGGTCGCGCTCAGAGACGGTGGATGAGTCTCGTTATGGCCGCGGCATCGGGACTCCCTTGCCACCGCTCAATGAGTGGGATGGGAACTACCCCAAGCCTGCTTTCGATAATGGTGTTGGCGGCTCTGACTGGACCGACCGCGAAACGTCCACCTATGCTGCCGCTCGTTGGTCCCTGACCGATCAACTCACCGCCATTACAGGGCTCCGTCTGACCTGGCTGGATAACAAGGGCGAAAGCTACGGAGCGACCAAGGAAAGCAGCTACGATGCCGTAGAAACACCCTATGCAGGTCTGATCTACGACATCAATGACGATCATTCGGTCTACGCCAGCTATACCGAGATTTTCACTCCCCAGACTGAGGTGGACATCAATCGTGATCGACTGGATCCGATTGACGGGGTCAACTACGAGCTGGGCCTGAAAAGTGAGTTTCAGAACGACCGTGTGAATACCACTATTGCTTTGTTCCAGACTGAGCAGAAGAACGTAGCCGAGGCAGAAGGTTTGTTCGCCGGAACCAATGATTCTTACTACACCGCTGTGGATGGGTTGACCAGCCAGGGTGTGGAAGCCGAAATAGTGGGTGATCTCACCGACCGAATCCAGCTCTTCGCCGGTTATACCTATGTGGATATTGAGGACAAGGATGGTAAAGGGGCCAAGTCCTTCGTGCCAGAGCATCTAGCCCAGTTGCGCGCTACCTGGAAGGTGCCTGGGGTCGAAGGGTTCAAGCTTGGTGGCAAGGTACGCTGGCAGTCTGAGATTACCCAGGAACAGGGTGTTGCTACTACCGGCCCGAATGCCGGTGAGACCATCGTCACAGAGCAGGACAGCTATGCGGTGCTGGATCTGATGGCAAGCTATGATTTCGCCCGACACTGGAATGCAACCCTGAACGTAAACAACGTTACCGACGAGAAGTACATCGAGAGCCTGAAAAAATTTGGTGCCTCGGCCCAGGGTTTCTACGGTGAGCCGGCCAATGCCAGCCTGACCGTTTCCTGGGTGTATTAATCACAGGGTGGGGCAGTCGGCGCTGCGCTGGCTGCCCCGGTTTTGTTGATCAAGCCTCAAGGAGAGTGAGCATGAATCCGGAACAGGAAATACTCGATGGATTGAAGCTGGCGGCAGGTTCAGGTGCCGTCATAGGATTGATTGCGTTGGGGGTGATACTGGTTTCGATGCTCGGAGCTAGCTGATCCGCTCTTTCCGATAGATCCCACACGTTCCGCAATAGCCGCCTCCGGGCAAAAGATATTTGAGGCAGCACCCTTTGCGCTGAGGGATGGCACACCACTGTTGGCTGAATTCTGCCGGAATCCAGTCAATGTATCGGTTGGCCTCGCATTTGAACTGCGCCAGCCAGCTGCCGGCCTGTTTACACAACTCTGCCGGATTAACCCGGTTCCACACCACCGAATAGGGCGCACCCAGCGCCAGCCCGACGCTGCTCCAATAGGCCCCCGGACTAACCCCGAAATGGTGGCGGAACACGCCGTACCAGTCTTGCATCTGCTCACTGAGAATTCTTATGAACGCCTCAGGCTCCAGTATCTCCTGTTCACTGGCCGCATATTGCCAGCGAGACGGGTCCGCTGGTGTTGATGTTGTCGGGCACAGGAAAACCCGCCGGGGATCGAGTGCAGCACTGCTGCCATCCCTGAACAGCCGGATCACCAATGGTCCGATAATCTGAAGTGCCAGGCTCTGGTGCAGGACAGAAAGCCGCGCCTTGCGGAGTCGCGGATGATCGGCATCCTGATAGTCATTGAGGACCTGTTGTTGCAGAAGGTCTGGATTTGCCAGTAGCTGGGCCAGGGAGAACAACGCGGGTTGTTCGCGGTTGGCGGGTGTCAGTGCGCTGTCCATCAGAGTGGTAGCGTCAAGGTCGTGGCGGGCCAACAGATTGTGGTAATCCGTCAGCCATTGCGTTGCTGTCTCAGCCGCGACCATGACGGCTTAGCCCCCACAAGAAGTACAAGCCGCCGACCAGGGCGGCCAGCAGCCCCGCGGGTAGCTGATTGGGATACACCAGAACCCGGGCCAGGTAGTCGGCCAGTGAAAGCAGTAGGCCCCCTGCCAGGGCTGCGACCAGCATTTGCCGGCCCACGGTCTGTTGTCCCAGTACCCGGGCCAGGTGCGGGGCGATCAACCCGACGAAGCTTAATGGCCCGATCACTACAGTCGACGCCGCGGTCAGCACGGCAGCCAGCACCAGTAGAAGAAGTCGCGCCCGTGGCACCCGCAGTCCCAGGGCAGAGGCGGATGTTTCGCCCAGGGGCAGCAGTGTGAGCGGTCGCAGGGCAAGCAAGAGCAAGGTCGAAAGGCCTACCACCAGTGCCAGTAGACCGAAGGCTTCGGATTCCGAGATCAGCCAGGTGGAGCCGTACATCCAGTTCAGCAGGCGCGCTGCAACGGTGCCGCCAGAGGCCATCACCAGTCTCAGGCCGGCATCCATGAAAACGTACAGTGCCAGGCCGCCAAGCAACAGCTGGTTGCCCGCGAACTGGTGCTTGCGGGCCAGCAGCAGTAACAGGCCCAGAGCGCCGGCGGCACCCGCAGTGGCCGCCGCCAGTTGGCCAAGGCGGCCAATTTCAAGTCCGGTCAGGACCATAACCACCATCACCAACGCTGCACCGCCACTGATGCCGAGGAGCTCCGGACTGCCCATGGGGTTGCCGGTCATCCGCTGAATCAGGGTGCCGGCCATACCCAGAGCCATGCCGGCAAGGATAGCAGCCATTAATCTTGGGCCTCGCCATACCCAGGCGTCTGTCCACTGCGCCAACGGGGTCCAGTTCCAACCTTCAAGACCCGGAGACCAGCTCATGGAAAGAATGATCGTCAGGGCTAACAGAGTGCACAGAGTTCCGGCAACCAACTGCGGGCTTCGGCGGCGCGGTAGAAAGCCCGCAGGTCCGTTGCCCTGGTCAGGCATATGGTGAGTGTTTCGGAACCCCTGAAGCGCCAGAAGGATAACTGGGCCGCCAATGAGAGCGGTGGTGGTACCGGTCGGCACCAGCGAGCCGCCATCCCAGGCAGTTGCCCATTGGGCCAGAGTATCCGCCAGTAACAGCAGGCCACCACCAGCCAGTGTGCTCCAGAACAGTCGTTCGGTCAGTGTTCTGGCGCCCAGCAGTCTTGCCAATACTGGTGCTGCCAGGCCAACAAATGCGACAAGACCAACCCGGCTCACCACCACGGAGCTCATAAGCACCACCAGGAAAAGTGCAGCGGCGCGAAGCCACGACACCTTTGCTCCCAGCGAATCTGCCGAGGCCTGACCAAGCTGAAGCAGCTGTAGCGGGCGCATCAGGGCCAGCATGAGCGCTGCAATAACCAGCACCCTGGGAAGCAGATCAAAGAATGGGGTCCAGTTGTTCTGTACCAGAGATCCCGCGCCCCAGATAAACAGATTACCGAGCCACTCACCTTTCAGAAGCAGGAAGGCCATGTTGATGGCGCCGAGAAAAAAGGTCACCACCAGCCCGGCCAGAATCACGGTGACAGGTGAAAAGCCGAGCCGCCAGGTGAGCACTATTACCAGGCCGATGGCGAGCAAGCCACCGGCTACTGCGGCAAGATCAGGGCTGAAAGCCAGCAAACCAGGTGCAAACAGGGTGGCAAAGGTAACACCGAACTGTCCTCCGGCTTCGACCCCCAGGGTAGTGGGTGAGGCCAATGGGTTGCCAAGTACCTGTTGGGTAACAGCTCCTGCCAATCCCAGTGCGCAGCCAATCAGTATCGCGATGGAGACCCTCGGTGCCCAGCTGAAGTGGGCCAGAACGGAGGCGTACTGATTGCCATCAAAGGTCCAGAATGCGGCGAGAAGCTGTGAAAAGTGCAGTTGGTCGAACCAGGGTAAGGCACTGGCGCTGAATGCGGTAAGCCAGAGTAACGCGACCGCAATCGGGAGCCTGGCTGGAATCTCCGGGCGACTGGCGGTGTGCAGAGCGGATTCAGCGGCGGACATTGTCACTGCCCCCTTCAATCAGAGCGTTGGTCAGGGCAATGGCCAGGCGCTTCACCGGATAAACCCCACCAAAAGGCCAGGCAGCGGGAATCCGGTAGATCTCGTCGTTCTGTACCGGTGGCAGGTAGGTCCAGAAGGGACTGTTAGCCAGACTGTCAGCCAGGCCCGGAACCAGTGGCTCTATCACCACGATGCGGCTGTTTCGTGCATCTGCCACAGATTCAAGGCCTATGGCTGAAAACCCCCAGTAGTTGCCTGGATCTGACCAGGCATTGGTAAGCCCAAGGTTATCCAAGGCAGTCTGGAACAGACCGTTGGGGGCATAGATGCGGACATGGCGGTCATCCATAAAGTTCACCAGGGCAACCGGCTTGTCGGTGATGCCGGCTTGCTCCAGTCGTTTCCGCTGTTGACGCAAGGTCTGTTCGATATCGGCCAGTACCCATTCGGCCCGGTCGATCCGGTGGGTGATTTCGCCCAGGGTTATCAGCATTTCCCGGGCCCTGTCGAATGGACGGGCGTCTTTTTTATACACGCTGATGACGTAGGTTGGCGCAATCCGCTCCAACAGTTCGGCCGCGGGAGCCATTTCGGTGCTGGTGACGATCAGGTCGGGTTTCAGTTCTGCGATTGCCTCCAGGCTGGGCGCGACCCTGGTGCCGACATTGGCGACGCTGTCAGGCAGTTCCGGCTCCTGAACCCAGGTGTGATAGCCGGCTTTGTCTGCCACGCCAACGGGGGTGATACCCAGTAATAGCAGCGTCTCGGTGGCGGCCCAGTTCAGCGCGATAATGCGTTCAGGGGGCTCTTCAAGGGTTAGTGTGCCGCCTTCGTGGTGCCAGGTCTGGGCGGTTCCTGCGATCGGCAGCAGAAAGAGCAGCGCGCCGAGCATCATGGCTTTCGTGTTAATGGACATAGGAAACCCATTGTCCCGGCGCCCGCTCCATCACCCCCATGGGAACGCTGTAGATGGACTCAAGAATCTGGCTGTCCATGATCTCTGCCGGAGTGCCATCGGCCACCACCTGGCCCGCTTTCAGGGCCACCAACCGGTCGCAGAAGCGGGAGGCCAGATCGACATCATGCAGTACCACAATCACGGTCAATTCGCGCTGGCGGGCAAGGCGCTGCACAAGGCGCAACGTTTCTACCTGATGCTTTACATCCAGGGCGGAGATGGGTTCGTCCAGCAGCAGGCAGCGTGTTTGCTGTGCCAGCAACATGGCAATCCAGGCGCGTTGGCGCTCGCCACCAGAGAGGGTGTCGACAGAGCGGTGTTCAAAAGGTTTGAGGTCGGTGTCTGCGATAGCCTGATCAATCAGCGCGTAATCCGCATCGCTGTAGCGGCCAAGCGGGCCTCGCCAGGGGTAGCGGCCCAGCTCGATCAGTTCCCTGACCGTCAGGCCATCGGTGCCCGGCGGGTGCTGGGGCAGGTAGCCGACAATCCTGGCGAAAGCGCGGGCGCCCAGACTTTTCGCAGCGTTACCCTCAAGCCTGACATCACCGGCACTGGCTGGAATCTGCCTGGCCAGTGTCTTTAACAAAGTGGATTTCCCCGAGCCGTTATGGCCAAGCAGGGCAGTCACCTGGCCTTCGTTAAAGGCCAGGTTAATGTTATGAAGGATAGCCGTGCTACCAATGTGAACGGCGAGATCGCGGACATCAAAAAACGCGGACATTCAGATTCCCCTGTTTCTGTGGCTGGCAGGATAATCTAAATGCGAATACCTATCAATAATAATTGGTAAACAGAATTACCTTCTCACGCCTGACCTGTTTGCACGCGCCACTGCGCGGCGTAAGCTCCGTTATTGCGTATCAGGCTGTCGTGATCGCCTTCCTCAACAATCCGGCCATTCTCGACCACGGCAATGGTGTCCGCATCCACAATGGTGGAAAGCCGGTGGGCAATCATAATGACGGTGCGGTTATGGCCAATGCGCTTGAGTGAGCGCTGAATGGCGGCTTCGGTTTCGTTATCCACGGCACTGGTTGCTTCGTCCAGAACCAGAATGGGGGGATTCTTCAGCAGCGCCCGGGCCAGGGACAGCCTTTGACGCTGGCCGCCCGAGAGGCGAATGCCCCGCTCACCGACGGGGGTGTCCAGACCTTGCGGTAGTCCCTCAATGAAGGACCAGGCCTCGGCAGTCCGAGCGGCCTCCATGATCTCTTCTTCGCTTGCTTCCGGTTTGCCGTAGGCGAGGTTGTCACGGATGCTGCCTTCAAACAGATAGACATCCTGGCTGACCAGTCCAATGGCATCGCGCAGGGACTTCAGACTGACCTCTCGGATGGGCTGGCCGTCAATGCGGATATCACCATGGGCGGGGTCATAGAATCGCAATAACAGTTTGATCAGCGTGGACTTGCCGGAGCCGGTTGCGCCCACCAATGCCAGAGTATTGCCTGCCGGAACGTTCAGGGTAATGTCCTGTATACCCGCGCCACTGCCAGCGTAACGGAAGCTCACCTGGTTGAATGAAACCTTTCCGCGAACGGGTTGTTCCAGGGACTTGCCGGCTTCATCCCGGACGTTTACCGGTTCGGCGAGCAGATCGAGAATCCGTCGGGTACTGGCCATGGCCCGTTCAAACAGATCAATCACTTCCGCCAGCCCGGTCAGGGGCCAGAGCAGTCGCTGAGTGAGGAACACCAGCACCCCGTAAGCGCCCACGTTCAGGCTGCCTTCCAGCGCCATCATGCCGCCAACGGTAAAGGTGGCCAGGAAGCCGGCCAGAATGGCCATTCGAATGACCGGAATGAATGCGGAGCTGATACGAATGGCGCGGCGGTTAGCATCAACATAAGCTTCGCTCGCGTCCTTCAGGCGTTTGGCTTCCCGCTGTTCGGCGGTGAAGCTCTTGATTGTGGCGATGCCACCCAGATTGTTGGCCAGGCGGCTGGACAGGTCGCCTACTTTCTCCCTTACGTCTGCGTACAGCGGACCGGCTTTGCGCTGGAAATAGAAGGCACCCCAGATGATCAGGGGAATCGGTGTGAACGCCAACAGGGCAATCAGTGGCGACAGCACAAAGAATACGGCACCCACAGCCACTACAGTAACCGCTACCTGAATCATGGCATTGGCGCCGCCATCCAGGAAACGCTCCAGCTGGTTTACATCGTCGTTCATGGTGGCTACCAATTGTCCGGAGCTGTTGGCCTCAAAGAAGCTCATGTCCAAACGCTGGGCGTGTTCGTAGGCATCTTGTCGGAGATCGGACTGCAGTCGCTGAGCCAGGTTGCGCCAGAGAATCTGAAACAGGTACTCAAACAGCGACTCGCCAGCCCAGATGAAGAAGGTGAGCACCGCCAGGATGGTGATCTGTTCCCGCGCAGTCTCAAAGCCCAGGCCGGCAACGAAGCTCTCTTCCTGGTTCACCACCACATCGATGGCGACGCCGATCAGTATTTCCGGGGCAATGTCGAAGAGCTTGTTGATGATGGAGCAGGTGGTGGCGGCGATGATCTGGCGCCGGTAACCACGCGCGTATCGAAGCAGGCGGCCGAGAGCGGCAAAGCTGCTGGTGTGCTGGGCGCGTGTGGTCATGTTCCGCTTCCTTCTGCTGTCTGGTTGTCAGAGGCGGGAAGGGTAGCGGATTCTTCTGTTTATTAAAACAGAATCATTTTCACTTGCGTGCGTTTCTTTGCAGCCATCGGTTCAGTTGGTCGGCAAACTCTTTTCGATCTCCCTGGCTGAATGGGGCCGGCCCGCCGGTTACCTGGCCGGCGTTACGCATTTCTTCCATGAAGTTACGCATGGCAAGGCGCTGGCGGATGTTTTCTTTGGTGAAGGCCTGCCCACGGGGGTTGAAGACGTCTGCGCCTTTTTCGATGGCTTCGGCGGCCAGAGGAATGTCCTGGGTAATCACCAGATCGCCTTTGCTCATCTGGTCCATAATTTCGTTGTCTGCAACGTCGAAACCGTGTGGGACTTGCCGGCGGCTGATGTGTGGGCTTGGTGGCAGGCTGATGGCGTGGTTAGCGATGAAGGTGGTCTGGATTTGCCAGCGGGTGGCGGCACGGCAGAGAATTTCCCGGATGGGAACGGGGCAGGCATCGGCGTCGACCCAGATTGGCATTTCGGTTTTCCTTCGTTGGTTTGGCTGATGGTCAGTTTAACCTTTCATGGGGTGAGCCTGTTAGTTTGGTTCCGCGTATTGGCTAATAGGCCCTTGGAGGTTGGCTGGGGAGGTGTCGAGGCGATGGTGCATGGCATGTTCAGGGATGGCTTCCAAAAAACCGCTACGAGCTCATCCCTGAGCGCTTCTCTCCGGCCATCCATGGCCTCCGAGATTTTTTGGAAGCCATCCCTGAACACGCCGTCTGGCCGCGGTGATAATCGCTTGTTGAGGCGCAAGAGATACCTGGAGATGAATCATGCAAATCCTGGCAATTTTGCTGATGATAACGACAACCTTGGCTGCGTCACCATTGTCTGCGTCTGACAGTTCCGCATGGACTGCCCTTAGAGAGGGGCGAGCCGTTTTGATGCTGCGTCATGCCCTGGCTCCAGGCACCGGTGATCCAGTTGGGTTTGTTCTCGGAGATTGCAGTACCCAGAGGAATCTGAACGACAAGGGACGTGAGCAGGCCCGGGCGTGGAAAGCGTTTCTGGCAGAACATGGAATTGCTGAGGCGAGGTTGTTTTCCAGCCAGTGGTGTCGATGTGTTGAGACCGCCCAGGAAATGAATATGGGGCCAGTGACTGAGTGGCCGGCTCTGAATTCATTCTTTCGCAACCGGGGCGATGGCCCGCAACAGACCCGTGAAACCATCAACTTGGTGAATGCCCTTGGGCCCGGCATGCCGGTGGTGATGGTCTCACACCAGGTGAATGTGACAGCGTTGACGGGCATTTTTCCGGCTTCGAATGAAGGGGTGATTCTGGCGTTGCCGTTGTCGGAGAACCCGGACATTCTGGCGAGGGTGGCGCCGGGGCAATAGTGGTATAATCCTGTGCTCATTCAGTTAACAGGAAATGATAATGTCTCAGTTGCCCCCTTGCCCCAAGTGCAGTTCTGAATACACCTACGAAGATGGCGTTCAGCTGGTGTGCCCGGAGTGCGGCCATGAATGGACGGAGGCCGAGCAGGCAGCGGCTGAAGCAGGCAAGGTGGTTCGTGATGCCAATGGCAATGAGCTGCAGGATGGCGATACCGTCACCGTAATCAAGGATTTGAAGGTGAAGGGTTCCAGCCTGGTGGTGAAGGTGGGAACCAAGGTCAAGAACATCCGCCTGGTGGATGGCGATCACGACATTGATTGCAAGATTGATGGTGTGGGGGCCATGAAGCTCAAGTCGGAGTTTGTTAAGAAGGCCTGACGCTGATTCGGCACCGGGGTGGCCGGTGCCTTCTGCTGTGATTGATTAACTGGCAGCCAGCACTTGTTGTTCAAGCTCCCTGGCCAGATTGGGTTCTATCTTCAGGGCACCGGCCAGTTGTTCCAGCCAGGCGCGCTCCATGGGATTCTGCTCGTCAATCATCACCGCGCTGACGACATAGATTTCCCGGGCGGCCTGGGGCGAATCGGCGTTGTGTGCCAGAGCACTGGCATCCAGTGGCGCGTCGAATTGTTGCTGGATCCAGGCCTGGAGTTCGTCGTCCGGGCCCAGTCGCTCGATTTCCTGAGTCAGTAGTTGCCTTTCATTGGCATCGATATGGCCATCGGCACGGGCGGCCATAATCATGGCCTGGAGAATTTCCAGACCACGACGCTCCTGGTCGGCTCCCTGCAACTGCTCAAGGGGTTGGCCCTGTTGCACCGGGGCGGGCTGTGCCTGGCCCTGGTTGTTGCTCTGGTAGTTTTGATAGGCCTTCCATGCCAGTACGCCGACGCCGGCCAGGGCGCCATACTTCAGTGCCTTGCCGCCCATTTTCCGGCCGCGCTTGGAGCCCAGCATAAGCCCCAGTGCTCCGCCGCCCAGAAGACTTTTTACGTCAATGCCACTGCTGCCTTTACCTCCGGACAGCTGGTTGCCAAGGTTGCCCATCATCTGGTTTACGTTCGTTCCACCCTGGCTGCCTTGGCGGGACTGACCGCCCTGGGCCTGGTTCATGATCTGGTTCAGCACGGACATTACATTCATTGTCTGGCTCCTTTTCCGCCTGGTTGCCGTTGGCTTTGATTTTGATTCTAGCCTCAGTAAACCCTATCCGGCATGAACGCCAGATGAACAGATTGTCTGGATAACGACGGCAAAGTTCCTTTTGGCATCATCTTTTTTGGTAAGGTTGTGTCAAAACAGGGTGCGTATTTGCAACGTCATCCTATAATCATGGTTAGCGAAATTAACCCATTCACCGGGACAAATGGACTGACTACTTGGCGGCTCTGAAACGCAATATCTGGACGCTGTATTTTCTGATCGTAATCGTCGGCGTTGCGCTTTTAGGGGTGTCTCTCCAGCAGCGCTGGCAGGAAACCCTGTCTGATGAAACTGCGCATCAGTTGTCCAGAGCTGAGCTCATATCCCAATCCGTTCACAGTCTGTTCCGGACTCAGGAGCTGGTGCTTGATGTCGTGGGGCGCGAACTCCTCGACAGTGGCGAACCGCTGGAAGAGCGGAGGGAAATGCCTTTATTGGACAGTATCCTTTCGGTTAACCCGGCCCTCGTAGGTTTTGGCCTGGCTCGCCCGGACGGCACGCTGGTTCGTATCAGCACCAATATGGACACCAGCCGCCTGCCCAATCTCCTGGAGAACCCCAGTACCGCAGAAGGTTTCAGGCAAGCCCTTGAGTCGGATGTGATGGTGGTAGGGCGTACTTATTATATGGATGCGCTCGGTGCCTGGTTGATCCCGATACGGAAGGCGTTGCGAGCGGATGATGGTTCTGTGGTTGCAGTAATGACGGCCGGACTGAAGATCGGTGCCGAAGGTTCAGTTCTTGGGCAGGATCTGCACGATGGTCCCGAGGACAGTGTCATCCTGTTTCGGGAGGCAGACAAATACGTCCAGTTTATGTCGCGAGAGGGCGCAACGCCTGAGCGATATTCTGCCTCGCAGGTCAACGAGGAGCGTTTGAGCGCACAGCGGCGTGATTTCGAGGAGGGAACCGGAAAGACCATGGCCGATATCATGGCCAGTCCGGAGGCGGTTTCTTTTCATATGACCCGCGACCAGCGAGATTATCTGACAGCCGCCACCTTCGACGCTCGGTATCAGATCTGGACAGTGTCCGAGACGCGTTTTGCCCCTCTTTACCGCGATTTTATGGGAACCCTCGTACCCTACGTGATTGGCTTTGTACTGGGGGCCTGGTTGCTCTACCTGTTGTTCCGGGTTATTGATCGTGCCGAGGGAGAGCGTCGGGAAGAGTTGCTGTACCGGGCTCGACATGACGATCTCACCGGCCTGTTAAACCGCGCCGGGCTCCTGGATCGATTGGAAGGCAGGCTTTCTCAGGCGAGGCCGTTCAGTCTGGTGGTGATCAACATTGATAACTTCAGTGGCATCAATGACCGCTTTGGGCTGGAGTACGGGGATCACACCCTGGTGGAATTCGGGCGAAGACTTGAGCGGTTGGCGGAACGACACGACGATCTGGCGAGGCTCGGGAGCGATGAATTCGCCATCGTTACCCCCAATACCAACATCCCCTCGTTGACCGATGCCTGCCGGGCGCTGGTAGAAGATCTGGCCCAAATCTTCGAAGTGGGCCGGCTTCGTCTGCAGGTGGGGGCGAGTGTCGGGGTGGCCCGGTACCCCGAAGACGGAGACTCCCTCAGCAAGCTGATTCGTAGTGCCCACCTGGCGTTGTATGAGGCCAAACAAAGCCGGAATGCCGTCTGCGTCTACAAGGCAGAAATGGAAACCGCTTATCTACGGCGGCTGAACGTGGAACAGAGGCTGCGCTATGGCCTGGCCTCTCATGCTCTCTATATGGTGTACCAACCGCAGGTGAACGATGCAGGCGAAACCATTGGTCTGGAGGCTTTGGTGCGCTGGCAGGATGAAGAGTTGGGATTCGTTTCGCCGGCAGAATTCGTGGATGTGGCCGAGAAAAGCGGCCTGATGATTCCTCTGGGTAACTTCGTGCTGGACACCAGCCTGAGGGAATTCCGGCAATTGATAGACAAGGTGAAACAGCCGCTGGATCTGGCCATCAACATCTCGGTGATTCAGTTCTGCCAGCCAGGCTTCGTGGATACAGTATTGAACGCCTTGAAAACCCACGATGTCTCGCCGTCCTCTCTGGTTCTGGAGATTACCGAAACGCTGTTCATGGGCAATTTCGATCAGGTGCTGCAAACTATCTGCGACCTGAGAAGCCACGGTATACGCTTGGCCATGGATGATTTCGGAACCGGCTATTCTTCCCTCAGCCTGCTGCGCCAGTTACCTCTGGATGAGCTTAAAATCGACAAAAGCTTTGTGGACGGTATTGTTGAAGATGAAAAAGCCGCCAATATGGTGCGCAGCATCGTCGCCATTGCCCGCAGCCACAACATGAGTCTGATCGCTGAGGGTGTAGAAGAGCAGGCTCAGGCCCAGGCCTTGATCAAAATGGGCTGCCTGCGCTTCCAGGGTTACTATTTCAGCCGGCCGGTGCCTATGGCAGACGTTCGTCAGGTGCTCACTGACACGGCAAACACGGACAATATCCCTGCGACCATTCGTCGCTCCTGATGGCTTTGAAGTGGTCGGAGCCGGCCGCTACAGTAGTGATATTTGTCAGAAAACAAGGAACGCCGAATGAAACAACCCCTGATTGCTCTGGCATTGGGCGCAGCCCTGTTCGCCCCGGCCGCATTTGCTGCCGATCACGCACACGGTAACGACCACAAGAGCCATCCGATACAGATCAATCACCCCTGGAGTCGGCCAACACCGCCGGGTACGCCCATGGGTGTGGGCTATATGGCGATCACCAACCACAGTGAACAGGCCATCACCCTGGTGGGCGCAGAAACCCCTAGAGCCGGCAACGTTTCGATTCACGAAACTTCCATGCATGAGGGTGTCATGCGTATGCAGCCGGTAGATGGTGGTCTTCTGATACCCGCCGGCAAAACCGTGGAGTTAAAACCTCACAGTTATCACCTGATGCTTGAAAGGCTGCCTGAGCCCCTGGTTGAGGGCGAGAAAGTTCCGGTAAGACTGGATTTTGATGGTGCCGAAGACCTGAATATTGAACTGATGGTGCGCCCCCTTGACGGTGCCCCGGCGATGAACGACCACGCCGGCATGAAGCACTAACCACTATTCTTCTCAGCGAAATCCGGTAACGCTCAACGCTTTACGCAGACAAACAGTGCGTTTCCGGATTCGCCATCCCAGGGCAAGATGCGTTCGTAGTCGTGCTCGAAGATGGTCACGTCAAACCAGGGCTGCAACAGGGTGGCCAGCTCCCGAAAGCTCAGTGCTACCATGGGGTGCTCATCCTGCCAGGATTCACTGATGCCATTGGTGGTGCGATCAATGCTAAGCCGGAGCGACTGCCGTTCACCACTGCCGACGTAATGCCAGCCAGACCGAAAGGTAAACTCACTGTCATCGTGCAGGGCGGAGTGGCTGACATACAGGTTGTTGTTGATTCGGGTCTTGTCTACGGCATTGAAACAGAACAATCCGTTGGCTGATAACGCCTGGTGGGCGCTTTCGATACAGCCCTGAAGCTTCTCGATACCATCGCTGTAATGAATGGAGTACAGGAAGCAGGTAATCAGATCAAATGGACTATCAAACCGGAATTCGCACATATCCCGAACACTGAAGACGGCTTCCGGGCAACGCTCCTCGGCTACATCCAGCATGGGCTGATTAATATCCAGCCCTTCGCACTGGTAACCGAGGTTCAGGAAATGCCGGATGTGCGGCCCGGTGCCACAGGCCAGATCCAGATGACGCCTGCCGCCATTGCCGAATAGCTGATGTAACCGCTGTACCCCAAGACTCTGGGCCGGGTAATCGATATCGGCACACATCAGATCGTAGTAGCCCGACAAGTCGGTATATAAGGCATTAATGGACAAGGGAAAGCCTCTGCAGAGTCAACTGGATCACCTCTGGCGAACAGCAGCTGCAGACGGGCCTGGCGCAGCGGGCGGGCGTTTTGAGGGTGGCGTATGGTAGCGAAAAGATGCGGGAGCGGGTAGCCACCCTCGTAGATGTACTACACCGGCTTGTCTGAGTGCCCCAGTGAGTGCTCCGGGGCAATCTGATCCCGCACCAGCTGTTTCAGTTGCTTGATATCCGGGAAGCCCCCTTGCTCCTTGCGGGACCAGATTCGGGTATCGTTTACCCAGACTTCAAAGATGCCGCCGGAGCCGGGTTTCAAGGTGAGCTCGTCGACCATGCCGTCGAAGGTGGTTAGCAGTTCCTGCGCCATCCAGGCGGATCTCAGCATCCAGTTACAGCCAGTGCAGTAATGGAGAGTAATGCGCGTTGCCATACGGTAATGCTTCCTGCATGAAGAAATCGATCAGCCATGCTATCAAATGAAGGGGACAGTTTCTTTCTCCAGAGGGAATGGTATGGCGTATTGGCTGGTGGATAGCCCCGGTTCCGGTGATGGCTGCCGGGATGCGGATTTCTGGTTGCCCTATCTGCGCGAGCAGGGCATCGAGAACGTAACCGAGTGCAGGCTGGATGAGGCTGAACAGTGGCTGCGCCTGGTGACTGGCAACGACGTACTGTTGGCCGCGGGTGGGGATGGCACTGTGAACGGTGTGGCCGGTCTTTGCCTGCGCACCGGCGCGACTCTCGCGGTTCTTCCCTCGGGAACCGCTAATGATTTTGCTCGCAACCTGGGTATTCCGTCTGAACCGGCAGAGGTGGCCCGTCTGGTGGCGGACGGTAGCACCGAGATGATTGATGTGGCGGAGTTTGATGACCGCATCTATCTCAACGTGGCCCACATTGGCCTGGGCACTTTGCCTTCACGCCAGGCCAGTTCACCCACCAAAAGGTTTCTTGGAAAGTTCAGTTACATGGCCACACTGTTCCGACAACTGGGCGCCCAGCGGGGATTCCACGCCCATATACGTACTGATCGTTCTAATCTGGGTGGTCGTTGGCTATCGATTGCCGTTGCCACGGGGGCCTATTTCGGTGGCGGCCATGAAATACCGGAGGCCTCTGCGAACGATGGTTTGCTGGATGTCATTGCCGTTAAACCGCGCCCGTTGCCGCAGCTGTTACTTGCATTTTTGATGGTGCGCCTGAACCGCAAGACGCCGCGCCGGACCAGCACCGTGATCCAGATCAAGGGCAAGTGGTGCCACGTAGAAACCACCCGCGCCAAGACGGTAACGGTGGATGGCGACGTGGCCGGCAAGACCCCGTTTCGCGCAACCTGCCGGCCTGAGGCTATCCGGGTGATCGGCAAGCGGGTGATCCACACCGGCGAGCCGGCGCCCGCCGGTTAGGCTGACAGCCCGGCTTTGCGGGCCCTGGCCGCGTGCAGCTTCTTGTAGCTCTCGATCATCTTCAGGTGCCGGTCCAGCCCGCGCAGGTCCATGCCGGTTTCTTCCAGGCCAAAGAAGCGGACCGTACCGTTAATCGAGCCCACTACGGCATCCATTACCTCGTCACCAAACATCCGGCGGAAGTTGTACAGGTAGTCGTCCAGTTCCAGTTCTTCGTTCAACGTGGCTTCCAGAGCCGCGTTCATGGCCTGATAGAACAGGCCGCGCTCAACGGTGTTGTCATTGAATTGCAGGAACATCTCCACCAGCTCCTGGGCCTCTTCAAGCTCGCCCAATGCCAGGTAGATCAGCAGTTTCAGTTCCAGAATGGTGAGCTGGCCCCACACGGTGTTTTCATCGAATTCGATGCCGGTGAGGGTGACGATGGTCATGTACACATCCAGCTCGGCCTCTTCCAGGCGCTGTACCAGATCGGCCAGTTCTTCTTCACTCAAACGGTGCAGGTTGAGGATGTCTTCGCGGAATTCCAGGGCCATGTTGGTGTTGTCCCACACCAGGTCTTCCACCGGATACACCTCGGAATAGCCCGGCACCAGGATTCGACAGACCGGAGCGCCGAGGTCTTCGAACACCGCCATGTAGCATTCCTTGCCCATGTCCGCGAGGATGCCGAACAGGGTGTCGGCTTCTTCTTCGTTGCTGCCGGAAAAATCCCATTCCACAAAATCGTAGTCGGATTTGGCGCTGAAGAACCGCCAGGACACCACACCACTGGAATCGATAAAGTGTTCAACGTAGTTATTGGGTTCGGTCACCGCCATGGAGTTGAAGGTGGGCGCCGGCAGGTCGTTCAGACCTTCAAAGCTGCGACCCTGCAGCAGCTCGGTCAGACTGCGTTCCAGGGCAACGTGGAAGCTGGGGTGTGCACCGAAGGAAGCAAACACACCGCCGGTTTTCGGATTCATCAGGGTGACACACATCACCGGGAACTGACCGCCCAGGGAGGCATCTTTCACCAGTACCGGAAAGCCCTGTTCTTCCAGGGCTTTTATACCTTCGACAATCTCCGGGTACTTGGCCAGCACGCTCTCGGGAACATCCGGCAGGGCGATTTCGTTCTCAATGATCTCTTTCTTGACTGCCCGTTCGAAGATTTCTGACAGGCACTGTACCTGCGCTTCCTGAAGGGTATTACCGGCGCTCATGCCGTTGCTCAGGTACAGGTTCTCGATCAGGTTGGAGGGGAAGTAAACGGTCTCTCCGTCTGACTGACGCACATACGGAATGCTGCAGATACCACGCTCGGGCGTGCCCGAGTTGGTGTCGAACAGGTGCGTGCCCAGCAGTTCGCCGTCCGGATTGAAAATCTTCAGGCAGTAGTCATCCAGAATGCCGTCCGGCAACTCGCCTTCCGGGCCTGGCTGGAACCATTTTTCGTTCGGGTAGTGCACGAACTCGCTGTTGGCGATGTCCTGGCCGAAGTACTGGTCGTTGTAGAAGAAGTTGCAGTTCAGCCGCTCTATAAACTCACCCAGGGCCGAACACAGGGCGGCTTCCTTGGTGGCACCCTTGCCGTTGGTGAAGCACATGTGGGCCGCGGTGTCGCGCACGTGCAGAGACCACACGTGGGGCACGATGTTACGCCAGGAGGCAATCTCGATCTTCATGCCGAGATCCGAGAGGATGCCGGTCATGTTGGCAATGGTCTGCTCCAGCGGCAGATCCTTGCCCTCGATATAGGTGTTGCCGTCGCCGCCCGGGGCGGCGGTGAGCAGGGCCTGGGCGTCTTCGTCCAGGTTTTCCACCACTTCAATCTGGAAATCCGGGCCGGTTTGCACCACTTTTTTCACGGTGCAACGGTCGATGGAGCGGATGATGCCCTGGCGGTCCTTGTCCGAAATGTCTTCCGGCAGTTCCACCTGAATCTTGAAAATCTGCTTGTAGCGGTTTTCCGGGTCTACAATGTTGTTCTGCGACAGGCGGATGTTATCTGTGGGAATATCCCGGGCGTTGCAGTAAACCTTTACGAAGTAAGCCGCGCACATGGCAGATGAGGCTAGGAAGTAGTCAAACGGGCCGGGCGCCGAGCCATCGCCTTTGTAGCGGACGGGCTGGTCTGAGACGACGGTAAAATCGTCAAACTTGGCCTCAAGCCTCAGGTTGTCGAGATAATTGACTTTGATTTCCATGGGCAGCTTACCGGATTCAGAAATATGAACAGTTTACGCGGAGTAGACGAGGTAATCCCCGATGCGCGGGATGGTCTCACAAAAACGGAACGGACGATACTTTACGTCCTGAGCGAAACCCAGAAGGAGTTAGGCGGGCGCAATGTACCTACCGTGATGCTCTATGGCCGGGTACTGGAATACGTGAATATCAGCGAAGAAGAGCTGCATCTTTACCTGGATCGTCTTGGCGTCAAGGGAAACGGCCCAGGCGGCTGATCATCAAAACTGGCAGGCACGCATGTGCTCCGGTTCGATCCGGTAAAATCGGCACAGGGCAGCGTAGACGTCAGGTTGTTCACGCTTCAAGTGCTGCGGTTGTTGATAGAAGGCCTCGGTCAGCACCGCGAAAAACTCGGCTGGTTCGGTGGCGCCGTAGGGATCAAGCCAGGGTTTGTGGTGGTGTTCCAGCCTGTGCTGCAGGTGGTCCCAGGCTTCGGTCATGGTTTCCTGCCAGCGCGCCGCCTCATCGCCACTCAGTGGTGGTGCGCCGTCTGCAGTGCCATCCAGGTAGTCCAGCTGATGGGCGAATTCATGGAGAATCACATTGTGCGGGCCATGAGGATTGGCGATGGCTTGTTCACACTGGCTCCAGGCCAGAATCACCCGGCCGTGGGACCAGGCCTCTCCGGCCCGGGTTTCGTCACTGGTGCTGACCACGAGGCCATCACTTTCGGTGTCCTGTACCCGGTAAATATCGGGATAGACCAGGATGCTTTTAACGTCATCGTATTCGTAAAACCCGCGTTCAAGCAGCAAAAGGCAAGCATGGCCGGCAATGGTCACTCGCACCCGATCATCGATTTCAAAACCGGCACATTCGTAGAATTCCTTCTCCGAGATAAAGAGCTGAACCAGATTCTCCAGCCGGGTTTTGTGGCTGTCGGAGAGCCGATTATAGAGCGGCACATTTTCCTGAAGGTGGTGCCTCCAGAGTGCAGGGAACGGTTGTTGCAGTTCGCGCCGGCGTCGCCAGTTGCGGTAGAAAAACAAATAGAACAGCGAGCCGCCAATCAGGGCACTGGCGATAACAGCAAAAACAAGCGGTGCGGACATTGGTAACTTCCCTGTGAATGTCCGGCCAGTCTACCGCAAGCTTCAGCGAACCACGAAAACCGAAATGTCGCTGTGTTTGACGATTTCTGCCCCGTTAGAGCGCAGAAGGTGCAAGGTGTCGCCGAGGCCCGGTGCATGGGAGGCCATGATTACCAGATCGGCCTTGGTATCCTTGATCGCGCCCAGTAGTATTTTATCCAGCTCAACGGCGGTATCGACCGATTCCAGCACCCTGGATTCGGTCTGAATGCCGTGGCTCTTGCCCTGTTCCTCGGCAAACTCCGTGAGTTTGTCGGCCAGTTCCTTCGGGTTGTGGGCCGCGGCTCCCGGGGTACTGTTGGTGACCGTCACGTAGCACAGGCTGGCCTGGTAGTGTTTAGCCATGTCGATGGCGGTGTTCAGGGTTTTGGGTATCTTGTCGAGATGGGCAAGATCGACGGGAACCAGTATTTTCTGATACATGCGTCCGTCTCCTGTGGTCAGAATTTGATCTGTACTCTTCAAGTCTGGACCATGACCTCAGGATGCTGCAAATCAGGAGGAGGCGATGAAGTATATTTTCGAGGTCACGGTGAAAGACGGGCACTCTGCCGAGGAGTATGCCGATGCCTGGGTCCGGGCCAGTGAGCTGATTCAGCAGGCGCCCGGTGCCCGTGGTACCGAACTACACCGAAAGATTGGTGAGCCGAACAAGTTGATCGCTATCGCCAGCTGGGACAGCAAGGTCGACCGCGATGCCATGGATGCCCGGAAGGACCCGAGGATCGCGGAGATCATTAAAAGCGCCGCTCCGTTTGTTGAGATCCGGCCTTTGGGGGAATTTGAAGATCCTGAATGGGTGGTACTGCCGCCAGGCCAGAATAGCGACTGATTAGTTGTGGTCAACTTTGTGTAGCTGGAAGTCTTTCTCCAGACGGTAGGTGTCAAAATCCCGGGCCAGGAAAAGCTGGCCCTTGTAATGCTGCAACGCCTCGGCGGCGAGCTGGTTGATGTGAGGGCTGCCACCGGGGGCGGACTGATATCGGGAGCTGAAGTGGGTGAGTACCAGATTGGGCAGCTTCGTTGCCTGTGCGAACCGGGCCACCTGCTGCGCCGAGCTGTGTTGGGGCCAGGGGCCAACCCGGTCTGCGACATCCTGGGTGTAGGTGGCCTCGTGAATCAGGACGTGGGTGCCTTGGCAGGCATCTTTCAGCAGTTCCGGGGTGTCGTTGTCACCGCCGACAATGATTTTTCGCGCGGTTCTGGGAATGTGAGTGTAATCGTCGCTACGCAGCAGGCGCCCATCATCCAGTAGAACATCTTTGCCTTTCTGCAGGTCGCCCCATTGAGGGCCAGGCTCTATGCCATCAGCAACCAGTTTCTCCTTTTGCAGCTGACGTTCCAGATTGCGCTCTGTGAATACGTAGGCCCGGCAAGGTACCCGGTGTGAAAGCGCCACGTTGGTAACGCCCAAATGGTCATCCTGCCAGTAAAAATCCGGAGCTTCCGAGTTGATGAAGTTCAACGGATAACTCAGGCTGGAGTCACTGTTTTCGATGACCGCATCGATAAACCGGCGTACCTGTGGCGGCGCAATGATGTCCAGAGGCTCGGTGCGACCCAGCATGGAAGCGCTGGTAAGCAAGCCCGGTAGCCCGAAGATGTGGTCACCATGGATGTGGGTGATGAAAATGGCGCGCAACTGCATCACCGAATACCGTGTGCGCATCAACTGATGCTGGGTGCCTTCACCGCAGTCCACCAGATACCAGGGTTTGGGCCCCGACAGGCAAAGGGCCAGGCCCGTGACGTTGCGTGACCGGGTTGGTGTTCCGGCCGATGTGCCAAGGAAAGTGAATTCCATCGTGCCTCGTTTCGCGGTAATGTGCTCCCTAATAATACGAAACCATGCTCTCAGATGATACGGGATCCATCATGTCTGAACTCGCCAACTACGAAAGTTTCAATATTGAAGTAAAAGACCACATCGCCCATGTTCAGTTCAGTCGCCCTGAAGCGCTGAACACCATGAACAAAGCATTCTGGCTGGAGCTGCCGCGCTGCGTTCAGGACATTGAAGCCAATACCGATGCCCGGGTGATTGTGATCTCCTCGACTGGGAAGCACTTTTCCGCAGGCATGGATCTGGGCGTGTTCTCGGATCCGAAATCCGTGCCCATGAGTGGTGATCCTGGCCGTATGGCGGAGAACCTGCGAAGAGTCGTACTGCAGCTGCAGGATACTCTGAGCTCTCTTGAGAAAGTACGTCTGCCGGTGCTGGCTGCGGTGCACGGGGGCTGTATTGGTGGGGCTCTGGACCTGGTATGCGCTGCTGACAGCCGGTATTGCACCTCCGATGCCTATTTCACCATCAAGGAAACCGAGCTGGGCATGACAGCTGATGTGGGCACGCTGCAGCGGCTGCCTAAACTGATGCCTGAGGGCGTGGTGCGTGAGCTGGCTTACACGGGCCGCAAGTTCGGTGCTGAAGAAGCTCATCGCCTGGGTTTTGTGAACTCGGTATACGAGACTCAGGAAGCGATGCTTGAGGGCGTGATGTCCATTGCCGCCCAGATCGCTGCCAATTCACCGCTGGCGGTGACCGGCTGCAAGGAAATGATCAACTTCAGCCGCGATCACAGCGTAGAAGACAGCCTCCGCTACATGGCCACATGGCAATCCGGCATGTTCCGCCCCACGGACATGATGAAATCCTTCCAGGCCAAGGCCCAGAAACAGGCGCCCGCCTATGACGACCTGTTCCCGGTCAAGGGCCTGTTCGAAAACTGAGTTATGGCCCAAGGTCGCGCCACTATATCCACTACCGCCGCCCTGCTGTTTCAGGGCGGTATTGGTTTGGTAGGCTGGCTCGCGATCTGGCTGTTCGATATTCCGTTAATGCTGAACGGCCTGAATCTGCCGGAAATCCTGCTGTACGGGATCCTGGGCGCTGGCACCACCTACCTTGTGCTATTGCTGCTGACTCAGCTCTCCTGGCTGTTCCCTGACGATCTTGGTTCGCAAATGCAGGCCCTTTACCGTTTCGCGGCGAGTTATCGCTGGCCGGTATTGCTGACCTTGTGCCTGCTCGCCGGGGTGGGGGAAGAACTGTTGTTTCGTGGTGCCGTGCAGGGCTGGCTAATGCAGCACACCGGGCCCTGGACAGCCTTGCTGGCGGCCTCTGTGTTGTTCGGGTTGGTGCACTATGTGTCGTTTACCTATTTTCTGGTAGCGACGTGTCTGGGCCTGATTCTCGGTGGCGCTTACCTGGTATGGGGCAGCTTGCCCATGGTGATGGTCTGGCATGCGGTTTATGACATGCTCGCGCTGTACTGCCTGCTGAACAATCCCCAGTGGTTCGGTGTGAAACCTTGATGTTTTCAGTCTAAATAATTCAAACGGTCGTATGAATTTTCGTTGAAAATGCAGTGTGGCTGTAAGAAGATAGCCAGCTATGCAGTTTTCAGGCTGATTCTCAACCGTTTGGATGTTCCTATGAATTCAACCATTCGCCGCTGGTTTGCCAGTGCCGGCGCCATGCGCCGAGTGCTCTCTACTTTCGCCCCTTACCTGGGGGCAGGTATTAAAGTCACTCACATTGCTGATGACTTCAGCTCTGCAACGGTGGAAATGCGTCAGCACTGGTACAACACCAACTACGTGGGCACGCATTTCGGCGGATCTCTCTACAGCATGGTTGACCCAATGTATATGCTGTTACTGATGCGCCGACTGGGCAACGATTACATCGTGTGGGACAAGTCAGCGAGTATTGATTTTATCCGCCCCGGCAAGGGCGTGGTAAAGGCCCGCTTCGAGCTGACCGATGCGCGTCTCGAGGAAATACGCGAAGCCACCGCCGACGGCGACAAGTACTTGCCGGAGTGGTATGTCGACGTTGTGGATGAAGCAGGAACGGTCGTTGCCCGAGTCCATAAGGTGCTGTACGTCAGGCGAAAGCCGGCGGAGTAATGCCGGCACCAGCCTACTATGGTTGTTCCACTCTCTTCAGAAAAGCCGCGATGTCGTCGAATGCCTCGTCTGCTTCAGGGAGCAGTGGCGTGAAGATGTGCCATACATGAACCATGTTCTGCCAGGTGTGAAGCTCCACCGGTGAACCCTGGGCTTTTGCCTTGGCAGCGTAACGCGTGGCGTTGTCCAGCAGCATTTCCGTGGTGCTTGCGTGGATAAGCACGGGTGGCAGTTTGTTAAGCTCGCCCCGCAGAGGTGATGCAACCGGGTTGGTGGGAGAGATTCTGAACGCGGCAAGTGTTCCCCACCACAGCACGGGCAGCGGGATTTTGGACAAACCACCAAACACCGGGCCCAGTAGTGGGTCCGTGCGAATATTTTCGCGATTGCTCGGCGCCGTAAGCGTGAGATCCGTGGAGGGTGACAGGGCAACGGCGGCATCAGGCTGCCGCAGGCCATTGTCGCGAATCCACGCCAGCAGTGACAGGGTGTGGCTGCCGCCCGCTGAGTCTCCGGCAACCACCATGAAGTCGACAGGCGCTTCGCCGTCCGGGCCATGATTCAGCAACCATGCATAGGCCTGGCGGCAGTCCCGAATGCCATCCATGAACCGGTGTTCGGGCATGAGCCGGTAGTCAACCGCAAAAACGGCAGCATTGGCAATCCGGGAAAAACGGTCGGTAATCGCCCGGTGACTTCGAGGGCTGCCAGCAGCCCAGGCACCGCCGTGAATATAGAGCACACGTCGGCGGGAATCGGCCCCGGGCGCCAATATCCATTCTCCACGCGGATGATCCTGATGACGGATGTCCGATTCGATATCCACGCCTTCACCCAGGCTATCCAGGTGATTGCGGAGGGCGATCAGCCGGGCTTTGCCTTTCAGGCCACGGGAGGCCCGCCCCATGTCCTTGATGCGTTCTATGACCTCATCATGAGCCGGGTTTGGAGCAACTTCCTTGATAACCCAGTCCTGGCCGTCGTACTCGGAAAGATCCTTTACTCGGAAGATCAGCAGTGTGATCAGGACAACAAGAGTAACGACAGCGAGCAGAAACCAGAGCATGGACAATCCTTGGGGCGCGAGACACAGGGCATGTGGACGACTATAGTCGAAACAGCGTTAAGCATATAGGAGTGCTCCGTTTTGCAAATAGCCTATCGGGCCCGGGATATTACCGAGGCTCACATCATTGCTGGCCTGCTGCGTGCCAATCACATAGAGGCGCACGTAGGCGGACATTATCTGCAGGGCGCGCTGGGCGAGATCGGCGCAGCCGGCTTTACCAACGTGCATGTCGCTGACGAAGACTGGGTTCTCGCCAGAGCCTTGATTGAGGACTACGAGGCAAACCGACTTGAGCAATCCTGAGGCTTCAGGTGGTTAACGGATAGCGTTCCAGTACGGTATAGACCGAGCCGCTTTGGCCTGGACTGCTTTCAAACAGTGCAAAGCCCTGAACCGGCCAACTGCCAAACCGGGTCCTCTGGTAGTGCTCGATCAGCCCGGCCACCGAGCCTGCGCCAGCCCGAAAGCGGCTCAGTGTAATGTGAGGTTTGAATGAGGGATTCTGGAGAGTGAAGCCGTCGTTGATGAGCCTTTGGGCAAGGGTGCGTTGCAGTCCCCTCAGTTCTGCCTCGGGGGAGACTCCCGCCCATAGGATTTTCGGGCTCTCCTCCTTGCCGAAGCAACCCAACCCGGCGGCTTCCAGCTTAAAAGGCGTATGGGTCACCTTTCTGGCGTTATCCCGAGCCTGGATTACCTGTTCGGCCTCCACCTCTCCCAGAAACGCCAGGGTTAGGTGAAGCTGGGTTTTGCTTTGCCAGCGGGCACCTTTAATGTCAGTTTTTACCTTTAAGAGGCTGGTCTTGATCGACTCAGGAATTTCCAGTCCGAAGAACAGTCTTGGCATTAACTCCTCCATAGTCGGGACGTAGCCCGGCCTGGTCAATGTTGTTATAGTATAACGTTTTTGAGGCCAGAATTATGTCCAGCATTCCCCGCCCGATTCCCACCAACCTGATACTCGGGTTCCTTGGCGTTGGCAAAACCACTGCCATTCTGGACCTTCTGCGCCAGAAGCCGGAAGGGGAAACCTGGGCGGTACTGGTGAACGAGTTCGGCGAGGTGGGCATTGATGGTGCCATCCTGGAGACCGAGGGTGCGGTGGTGCGCGAGGTGCCGGGTGGCTGCATGTGCTGCGTCGCGGGGCTGCCCATGCAGATCGGCCTGAATCAGCTGATTGCCAGAGCCAAGCCGGATCGTTTGCTGATTGAGCCCACGGGCCTGGGCCATCCGTCCCAGATTCTCGATACCCTGACTGGAGAGCATTATCAGGATGTCCTGGCGTTGGGGCCGGTGATTACTCTGGTGGATCCACGCAAACTCGAGAACCCGAAAGTGCTTGAGAATGTGCAGTTCCGGGATCAGATCGAAGCTGCCGATATTCTGGTCGCCAACAAATCGGATCTGTGCACGGCACAGCAACTCTCGGCGTTTGAAGACTGGGTTGCCACGCTGCCCCTGACGAAGCGTGCCGTTTACACGACAAGCCAGGGACATTTGGCGCCCGAATGGCTGGACGGTGAGATGGAGCGTCAGCCGGTATCCAGCCCGGATGCTCATCAACAGCGGGCTGCGCTTGATCTTCGCCCCCCGGCACCGTCTCTGGACGACCAGCCCTGGCAGCGGATGACCAACCGTGGTCAGGGGCATTACAGTCTGGGCTGGCGCATCCACCCGGAAATTCAATTCTCGGAGGCGTCTCTTCTGGCAACGGCGATGGACGAACGCCTGGTGCGGTTCAAGGCCGTTGTGCATACCCTGGATGGCTGGCGAGTGATCAATCAGGTGGAAGGTGCGTTGACCGTTCAGCCCTGTGAGCCGGGAGAACAATCGCGGATTGAATTGATCAGTTCAGAGCCCTTGGCAGAGAGCGATCTGGATCTGGAAATGAAACGCGCCGCCGGGTTGGCAGAGTGAGGGCCCGGAACGGGCCCTCGGTGCATCACTGGTGACCGTAGATTCTCATGCGGGTGTTCTGCACTGAGAGGTTGTCCAGTGTCAGGGAGCCGATGCTGGTTCCGCCCACCAGAACCTGGCCAATCTTCATGTCTGCGTCAAACTGCTGCAGATCAATCGCCAGGGAATCGTCCGAGCTGCCGAAGCGTTGGTCTTTGTAGACCTCCACTACGATATCCGCGGCGGCATCCAGAATGGTCGGGCCATTGCCGCCAGTTGCTTTGTCAGCAACCTTTTCGAGATAGGTATTCTTGGTGAGCTGCAGGTCACGAATACCGATCGCGAGGAAGTCGACATCGATATCCAGATCGGAAATACCGACCTTTGTGTCCAGGGTCAGCTTGTCGGTCGCGGTATCCACCGTGATGCCGACCTTGTTGAAGATACCTCTCATTGAAAAGTTGCTTGCCAGCAGGGTGGAGTCTGTGTTGCCCTGCAGGCTCCATTCACCGGTTGTCACGCCAAAATCGATAGGAGCTGCGGTGATTGGCAGTACGTTGATGATGGCGTCGCCATCTGCGGCAACGTCGATCTCGATCTTGATATTATCGATCAGGTCGGTGTAGTCCTTGAAGGCCAGGCTTCTGCCGATCTCGATGTCTTTGAACATCTCATCCTCATAGCCGGCGCCAGCACCGCCGATGCTGATGTCCTTGATGGCGAGAGAGCCCTCATCGGTATATCTGAATTCACCAATGTTTACTTTGGTTTCGAGCTCGATGGTGACACCGGCCTGGCCGGTGATGCTGCCCATCTGAGCATCGTCGATTGGTTTAAGCTCTGCCTGCGCGGCAAACGGCGCGCCGATGATAGCCAGTGCTAGCAGATTTCTTTTCAGGCTTTTCATTGCATTGTTCCTTTTTTGATTTTGTTTTTACTGCGTATGAGGTCCACGGCCAGCTGCGCTGACCATGGACCCGCCTCCGGCATTGCCGGAAGTTCTTACTACTCTGGAGTCAGCTCCAGATCGATGGTGTTGCCCGGGCCTGTCATGAACTGATTCAGCAAGCTGGTGAGCAAGCCACAGTTCTCCAGTGCTGGCAGCTCATAGACACCGCTTACCGCGCCGCCGGTGGCAGGCGAGAAGTTGGAGCCTTCAACGGAAGTGAGCTGGATATCAACTGGCTGGCTGGTCTGGCACTCTTCGCCACCACCAATCTTCACCGGCAGGCCGAACAGTTTGATGGCAACCTTGGGCACCTTCACGTACAAGTGAGAGTTCGCCGTCAGCTTGCCGTCGACCAGGGAACCGGTGGTTACTTCAGCCTGTTCAAACTCAACGTTTGCAGATGCGTGGATCTTGCTGAACAGGAGTTTGATGGAGAAGTTGCCAGAGGTTGGCTCAACATCCAGGTCCGCTTCGAACGTGCCAGAAGCAAGATCAAGGAGTGTGGCAATGCTGCCAGTCAGGGGCAGTGTGCCGCCGGTAGCTTTGATCAGGGTTGAGCCTTCAAGGCCCAGCAACAGTTCCAGGGTCGGATTTCCGGTCTGCTCATACGCTTCGGCAGTGACCGGAACCTGGATCTCCGGATTCTCGGAATCGCTGGAACGGATCACCAGGTTAGCGTTGCTCACGCCTACCGAGGCTGCGGTAAAGGCTACCTGAACAGCGCAGCTCTCGCCGGCCGCGACGGTGGTGCAGTCTGTCGACTGGGTGAAGTCGGCCGCGTTCGCGCCTTCCAGTGCAATGCTGTCGATCTGCAGAGCAGCGTTGCCACTGTTGGATACGGTAACTTCCGCACTGGCGGATTCACCGAGGAGTATCCGGCCAAGGTCGATGGACTCCGGATTGACGCCGATTTCGGGAACCGGTGCCAGGACTCCTCGGCCGGTCAGCCCAACGTCCACAGACGGTGTTTCGGCGTCGGTAGACTGGATGGTCAGAGTAGCGTTGCGGGTTCCTTCCGTGGACGGTGCGAACGTTACGTCGACATCACAGGAGGCACTGGGTGCAATGGTGGTACAGCTATTGGTTTGTGTGAACACTGTGGAATCTGTGCCACCAATGGAGATGCCATTGATGCCCAGATCCGAATTGCCGGTGTTGGAGATGGTAACGGTTTGCGTAGCGGTCAGGCCGGCCTGAACGTTGCCAAAGGCCAGCTCCTCAACGCCGACATTGATGCGGGGCGCCTCAACCGTATCGCCTTCGACGAGAACGGTCTGGAGCAGGTTGTCCTGGTCTGGAAGCTGCACGCAGTCTGTGGTGATCTCGCCGATAGGCGCCGGCGCTATGTCACCATTGGCGGTGCGAGCAATCAGATCCAGGGACAGGGAGCCGACGCGAATTTCAGCCTCACCGATATCATCATCGGTGAACAGCACCTCGGGAGCCGTGCCTGCAGCGGGAACGTTGAACTCTCCGGTCTCGGACGGAATGTTGGTTGGCGGAATGTCCAGCTTTACGATCTGTTCAAACGTGCGGTTGACCGTCACGATTTCGTTGATGCTGGTGGCAACCCCCTCGAGGGTCTCTGAATTGACCAGCTTCAAACCAGTGCGTGCGTCGTCATTAACGACGGTAATGGCGTCAACCTGAAACTGCGGTGTGGGTTGTCCAACGGTTGCGACCGGCGGTATGTCGGCGCTGATCTGGGCGCGAATGGGTTGGGTGCCGATCAGTGGGAACGGGCATTCAAAGGCCAGTTCCAGGGAAACCTGCTCGGCAGACGCATTACCTGCGCCCCCCGCCATCAAAGCCGCCGCGGCAATCGCGGGGCCGAGCTTGCGGACACTCGTATTGAGGTTCCTGAGTTTCATGAGTTCGTCCTCTGTACGTCGTTATTTGTTGTAGTGGGTTGCAGACAACACCGATAAGGACTGCTCAATCGGACTTGCAAAGATCCCTTTGCCATACGTGTTCACGTATGAGTGCAGCGTTATTAGACGGGGAGAGGGTGCCGCGGGTCATTGCTTGTCGCGGCACCGTTTTTGTTCAAAGCGGAGAGAGGCGAAGGGATTGTCTAAACCGTGAACGGTGTCAAAACGAAAAGTGAGCTGTGTTCACTTTTTTGAGCGGGCTTGCCGCCGAACGTCGCCAGGGGTTGTGCCCGTCCAGGATCGATAGGCTTTGGTAAAACCGGCCTGGTCACTGAACCCCAGTTTTTCGGAGATGGACTCCAACGGTACGTTGGTGTCTTTCAGATAAAGGGTGGCGAAGCTTTCGCGAATTTCGTTCCGCAATTCCCTGAACGATGTGCCGGCGCTGGCAAGATGCTGGCGCAGGGTGCGCGGGCTGATATCCAGGCGCCGCGCAATGTTTTCGGTGGTGCAGGGGCGGCCGGGTTGGCTCATGATCAGTTCGCGAACCTGCATGGCGGTCTCGTCGGCTTCCAGATTGCCCGGTTTTCGATGGCATCGGGTACGGGCTACCAGAAACTCCAGGTTAGCCTCACTTTTAGGGGCTGGTGAGCCCTTCAACGGCATGGTGACCTGAGCAACCGGCGCCTCGAATTCGAACTCGCATCCAGGGGCCAGGAGTTGCCAGTCCTCCAGCGAGGCAGACGACGGGAAATCAAACTGGAAGTTGAAGTTGCTGCAAACCTGGCATGAGATACGGTGAATGCTGCCCATATAGATTTTGGTCAGGCAGGGTCTCAAGTCCTCCACGCCCCAGGTATCGATCAGCCGGATGCGGAATGTGGAGCCGGTCGATTCCAGTTCCATGTCCATCAATGGCAGGCCTACGCGCAGGTATTGGACGATCATGCTCACCAGGCGTCGCGGATTTTCCTGACCCAACATGGCGAACCCGAGAAGGCCGTGACTGGGCAGGTCCAGTTGTTGGCCAAATTCGAACGCCGCGCGTTCGTCGGTCATCAGCCAGTCCGCCTGTCGCAGCAAATCCATGACCTGATGCATGGACAAGCTGGCGTCCGGGTTATTCATCATTTCGTCGGTGATGCCGGTATTGGCAAGAATGGTATGCCGCTTTACACCGCGATGTTCCATAAAACGGACAAAACGGCGGGCATAGCGAGCCGAGACGATCGGCACTTCCAGTGCAAGTTCGGATGACGTTTCCATGTTCCTGTCTCTGAGCCGGGGGCTTCCTGGCACTTAGCCTTGAATTGTTCTGTTGGTATCATTCAAGAGGTACTATCCGGCTCCTCTCTACTCTGCGGCAGTATAGGCAGCGGGAAAGGGGGGCTTTTACGTAGCCGGTCACAAACCTGCCGCATGGCCGGATATGACAATGAAACTTTTGTCAGGTTGAAAGTGCATGATTGAAAAGCCGGAGCCTAAGGAATGTCTTCAAGCGCACTGCCCGGTTTGCCGAACCGGGCAATTGGCGCCTTTTCGGACGATTGGAGATCAGCGCTATCTTCGTTGCGGTTTGTGTCAGGCAACGGTCATGGCCCCGGAGTGTCGTTTGGCTGAGGACCGGGAGCGGGCCGTTTACGAGTTGCACGAGAATAGCGAGTCTGACCCGGGTTACCGGCGGTTTCTCACCAAACTCGCGGAGCCCTTACTGGCACGTATGGAAGCTGGCGCCTGTGGCCTGGATTTTGGCTGCGGGCCCGGTCCGGCATTAGCGAAGATGCTGGAAGAGGCCGGGTTGGCGGTGGCTCTTTACGATCCGTTCTTCTATCCCGACGACCGGCTGTTGACGCAGCGGTATGACTTTGTCACCTGCACGGAAGTTGTCGAACACCTTTACCAGCCGGCCGAGGTGTTCCAAATGCTGGATCGCCTGTTACGGCCTGGCGGCTTGCTTGGCATCATGACCTGTTTTCAGACCGACGACGATCGTTTTGATAACTGGCACTACCGGCGTGACCCGACGCATGTGGTGTTCTACCGGGAGTACACCTTTGACTGGCTGGCGCAGAACTACGGCTGGGATCTCGAGATTCCGGCGAAAGATGTTGTACTCCTGAGGAAACCGGTTTGACCGGTTGTTAATCCGTGTCTGATGGACAGGAGGGGATCGCCGGGCATCCCTCCGCACTTGCCCCCTTGGACAGGATGTCATCGCCGGCTGACTCAAACCGGTCCGGCGCCAGCGTGGCCGCACAAGCTGAGGCCCTTCGAGCCTGAGCCGGGCACCCGGCATCGTTCAGTGCGATAGCGAGGTTGTTCCAGCCTTCAGAGAACTCCGGGAATTTGTTGATGACTTCCAGGAAACCGTCAGCGGCCTTCTGATGACGCCCTAGCTGGTACTGGAGATTGGCTTTTGCCATGAGTGGTGTTGGCTGCTCTTGCCACTTTGATATTGCCGTTTCGTAGGCCTGCTGAGCTGCGAGAGTATGGCCTGTTGTTTCAAGATCGTGGGCCGCCCGGAGGTATGGAAGCATTTCACCGGTGGCGGGTATCCGATCCGGTGGCAGAATGACGGTAGCCCAGTGGTCTGCCTTGGCCCAGGTGTTGTAAAACACTTTATACGGCATTTCATAATGGCGCCGGGTGTCCGTGTTCAGAATCAAGACTTGCCTCTCGGTGTCGTAACCGACTACCACGGCGAAATGCCACTGAGGCCACCAGCCCAGGCGCAGGTTCTGCATGATCAGAACGGGATTGCCAGCTTCAACCTCGGCGAGAACTGCCTCGGGCTCTGGTGGTAAACGGTATACCAGCATATCGTGGGACCGCGCACCCGCAACCATTTCCACTTGCAGGGAGCCTTCCTTGCCCGGCAGGTAGACCAGTTCTTTCAGTAGATCCGGATTGGTCTCCAGCCCCTGTGCGTTCAGCATCATGGCCAGCGATGCCGGACCGCACTGGTATTTTTCTTGCGGATAGAAGGGAACACTCTCAAGCAGTGTGGCAGAGCTTGCTGGTTCAGCGCTACGGGGCGTGGTATCTGGCCAGTCCGGGGTGGATGCGCACCCCGCAAGTAGAATGACGGCCGCCAGAATGACGGCCGTGGTGTGTTCAGGAAACCTGCTCGCTTTCAGCATTACAAATCAGCGAATGCATTTCACGAAGGGGAACAGATCCGTCGCGCAGAGCATATCGGTTATGATGAATACCACCAGGAACAGAACAATGATGCCGACAACCCCCTCGCCGGTTGGTGCTTCGGCCAGTTGTTGCTCGAACTCGGCCAGTTCGGCCGGCGTCAGATTCTGGATGCGCTCCGCAACCTGGGCTTCTGTCACGCCCAGTTGCTGAAGTTTTGCCTTCACGTCCTGATCTTCAAGCATTTCCAGCAACTGTTGCCGGTCCAGATCGACCTGCTGTTGCTGGATCAACTCACCGGTACCCACCATGCCTGCGTTGGCGGACATGGAGAACGTGGTCGCAAACGCGAGGAGTACGGCCATCGTCAGTGAGAACTTTCTTAAGTGCTTTCTGATACCGTTCATGTGAGGCTCCTTTCTCTGTTGTATTCCAGTACAGTAGATAGCGATCTGTACTCATTCAACATACAAAACGTTCACACAGCCGCTCGGGTTCCATGACTATTTGGTCATTGCGCGGGCGTTCAGGTACTCAGCGAAAAGCTTCAGCAAGTGATTGGCATCAGGGGCGGGGCGCACGCCCTGCAGCAGACTCTGGGCGTCCAGGCCTTCGGCTACGATGTCCGGAAATTGGACTTCGAGATAGGCTTTCATGATGGCTTCGGTGAATTCCGGATGAAACTGCACGCCCCAGGCATGGTCGCCAACCCGGAACGCCTGGTGTGGCTCGAAGGCCGAATTGGCCAGCAGTACAGCGCCCGGAGGGAGTTCAAGTGCTGATTGCTTGTGGGTCAGGTGGGCGGGGAATTCTGCCGGCAACTGACTGAACAGGGGGTCTGAACTGGCGCTGTCGAGCAATCGCACGGTGTGCGTCCCGGTCTCTCGGCCTTTCGGATGGTAGTCCGCCTTGCCACCCATAGCGTGGGCCAGCAACTGGTGGCCATAGCAGACTCCGAGAAGTGGAACCTTGGCCTCGACCGCCTGTTTTATCCAGCGGGCGGTTTCTTCGCTCCAGGGCGCTTTGTCGCTGACCATTGCCGGCGAGCCGGTAATGACGATGCCAGCCCAGTCGTTGGGAGCAGACGTGGGTGGCGTTTGCACGGCATCCAGCACGGTAACGTCAAGATCACCGTCGAGGTTGCGGAGGAACCAGGCGTCGAAATCACCAAACTGATCCCGTATCTGCGGGTAGGTTGAGCCTGTTTTCAGGATAATAACCTTTGGCTTTTCCACGCCTGCTACCTCCGCCCTGTCGCGCCTCTGTGACTACTCTTTGCCGGCAGAGGTTATTCCTGCGGCAGTTCTGCGTTGTGGAATACGTTCTGTACGTCGTCCAGATCGTTCAGCATGTCGAGGAATTTCTCGAACATCGGGATGTCGTCGCCTTCTACCACGGTGGTGGTTTTTGGCAGGAACTGGATCTCGTCCACATCGAACTCAATGCCTTCAAACGCGGCTTCCAGAGCCTGTTTGGCTTTGGCGTATTCGGTGTTCGGGGTGAATACCGTGATTTTGCCGTCTTCGCTTTCGATGTCGGTAACGTCCACGTCGGCTTCCATCAGGGCTTCCAGTACGGCTTCTTCATCCTGGCCGGCGAATGCAAAGATGGCGCAGTGATCAAACATGTGGGCCACGGCGCCCGGGGTGCCGATCTTGCACTTGGTTTTGGTGAACGCCAGGCGAACATCGCCAAAGGTGCGGTTCGGGTTGTCGGTCAGGCAGTCCACGATGACCATGCAGTTGCCCGGGCCGTAGCCTTCGTAGCGGGCCGGCGCATAGTCTTCGCCTGCACCACCCTTGGCTTTGTCGATGGCTTTTTCAATAACGTGGGTGGGCACCTGGTCTTTCTTGGCCCGCTCGATCAGCCCGCGCAGGGAAAGGTTGGCTTGCGGGTCGATGCCACCAGCCTTGGCGGCCATGTAGATCTCGCGGCCGTACTTGCTGTAAACCTTGGTTTTCGCGGCGGCCGTTTTGGCCATGGATTCTTTGCGGTTTTGGTAGGCTCTGCCCATATTCGCTGCCTCTAGGGTTCAGTGAAAAGGCGGATTTTACTGAACCTGAGCGGATTGCAACAGGCCTGATTTCGCAGCTTTTGCCAGGAGGTGGTTCCGCGTCCCTGCGGAACCGGGTTGTTACACGTATTCCACCGGCTGGCGATAGTTGTCCTGGGATACCAGATCAATGCCACAATCCATATCGCTGACCCAGTTAAGGAAGCGATCAATCATCACCGGGCCTTCAAAGCGCTTGCCATGCTGGGGCACGATCATCGACACGTCCATGTCTCGAACCATGTTGGCCCAAAGACGACAGACTTTCTTGGAAGCAATGTAACGGCGGTGGAAGCCGATCATGTTCGGGATGTGTTTGTCGAAATCTTTCACCGGCTGGTGGTCGTCTTCTCCGCCCATGGACGCGCCGAGGTCACCTGAGAACAGGATTTTTGAGACCGGATCGTAGAATTGAAGGTTACCGACCGAGTGCATGAAATGCGCCGGCAGGCACTGCAGATAAGTCTCCCCGAACCTCACATTGGCGCCGCCGTCAGGAATACTGACGATGCGGTCGTAGACGCTGCCGCTGAGCTGGTTGGTGACGTAGCTTGACACCAGGTGCGGCAAGAAGCGCGCCCACAGCTTTGAGGTAACGATTTTTGCCCGGGTGTGAACAATCCAGCGGTCGATGGCGCCGATGATGTCCGGGTCCTGGTGGGACGCGAAGACATAGTCCATATCGCGGATGTTCATGTACTTGGACGCGGCGACGGAGAGTGGGGTGTAGGTCAGATCTCCGCCGGGGTCGATCAGGGCTTCGTGTTTGCCATCAACAATCAGGAACTGGTTGGACTGAACGCCTTCGCCAGTGACCAGGGAATCGAACATCAGGCACTTGTGGTGTCCGTTGTCGAAGAGAACAATCGGTGCTGCCGCCATTTCTGTCTCCCGCAAAGCAGTAAGGTCTTCGGCTTCAGGCACACTTATAGCCCGATGGCCGGATATTGCAAACTGCGCGGGAGAGTACAGAATTGACAATTATAAATTGTTGCCTCAGGTCAATTATCTGATATTCATCAAGTTACCGATTGTTGCCTTCGCTCCCACAGGCTTACGCCATTGACGGCAGGCGTTTGATACCACGGCGTAATCCCTTTTCCAGCGCGACCTGAACCGCTTTGCCGGTAAACGGCACAATATCCTCAAAACGGATGGAGTACTGAATACGGGTTCTTCCTTCGCCTACATCGGAGAACAGAATACGCCCCAGGTGATTACGCAAAGGGCTGATGCTGCTGATGGTGTACTCAATCAGAGAGTCGGGTTCAAAACCGAGTACGGTTTCCTCAAGAGACAGCGGGCCAATGCCGATCTTGCGAACCGAGCCAATGCCGTTGGGGTCTGCCTGGTCGCTGTCCTTGATACGCTTGACCGGTGCCCCGACCAGTTTGCCAAAGCGGTGGTGGTCGGCAAAAACGGCAAAAGCCTTGCGCCTGGGGACATCGAAAGTTTCATCAATTTCAATGGTGTACTGTGCCATGGTGCTGCTCTTGTTGTTAGACGGTGTTCAAGGTTAACCGTTCACCGGGTTCAACAAAAGTCGCAGGCGCGGGTTTTCATCACTGAGAACTGGTTAAAACAGGCCATCGGTTTGTTGGTTGGTATTCCGGAGGCTGGTGGTTATAATCGGGACTGCTCAGGATGAGTCAGTTCAACATAATCTTCAGGGATCGAAGTCATGCCCCAGGCAAGCGGATTGCAGTTCACCGCCCGTGTAGGCGAATTCCCCTCGGATCACTTTGTCGTTGTCGGCTTCGCGCTGACCGAACGGCTGTCTGATCTGTTCCATGGCCGGTTGCAACTGGCCAGCACCGACCCGGATGTGGCCGCCGCCGATGTACTGGAACAGCCGGTAGACCTGGTGGTGTGGCAGGACGGCCAGCCCCTGCGCCGATTTACCGGCGTGGTGAACGAATTTATGCGAGGCGACACCGGCCACCGCCGCACCCGCTACGAAGTCGTCATCCAGCCGCCCCTGTGGCGCCTGGGCCTGATGCACAACAGCCGCATCTTCCAGACCCAGACCACCGACGCCATCGTGCGCACCCTGCTCGAAGAGCGGGGCATTGTGGATTCCATCTTCGACTTCAAACGCCCACCGGAAGAACGGGAATACTGCGTCCAGCACCGGGAAACCGACCTGCAGTTCCTGGAACGCCTGGCCGCCGAAGAAGGCTGGCACTACCGCTACCAGCACGGCAGCGTGGATGGTGAAGAACAACCGGCACTGATTCTCGCCGACCACCACGGCGACGCCCCGAAACTGGACCCGGTCACCTGCAACACCAAAGCCGGTGGCAGCACCCAACAGGCCTGCGTGTTCCAGTTTGCCTACGAAGAACGGGTCAAAGCCGCCACCGTGGCCATGAAGGACTACACCTTCAAGAACCCCGCCTACGCCCTGATGCATGAACACAGCGCTGCCGACGCGAACCACCGGGAAGACTACCAGCACTACGACTACCCCGGCCGCTACAAAGCCGACGCCAGCGGCCAGCCGTTCACCCAGAACAAACTGGATGCCCTCAGAAACGACGCATCCATGGCCAACGGCAAAAGCAACCGCCCGGATTTCACCCCCGGCGCCAAAGTGGAACTGCAGGACCACGACAGCCAGACCCTGAACCGGGAATGGCTGCTCACCGCTATTACCCACACCGGCAAACAGCCCCAGGCCCTGGAAGAAGAGGGTGGCAGCGAGCCCACCAGCTACCACAACACCTTCAGTGCCATCCCGGCCGACAAAACCTGGCGCCCGCTGTGCAACCACAAACCCGTGATGGACGGCCCCCAGATGGCCCTCGTCACCGGCCCGGAGGGGGAAGAAATCCACTGCGACCAGTACGGCCGGGTAAAAGTAAGATTCCCTTGGGACCGCTATTCCAAGAACGACGAACACTCAAGCGCCTGGCTGCGTGTGGCTCAGGGTTGGGCCGGAGGCCAATACGGCTTTATGGCCTTGCCAAGGATTGGTAACGAAGTGATTGTCTCCTTCCTCGACGGCGACCCGGACCAGCCCATCATCACCGGAAGAACCTACCACGCCACCAACACACCGCCGTACGCGCTGCCGGAACACAAAACCCGGACCACCCTGAAGACCAAAACCCACAAGGGTGAGGGCAGCAACGAGCTACGCTTTGAAGACGAAGCGGGCGAAGAGCAGATCTACGTGCACGCCCAGAAAGACCTGGACCTGCTGACGGAAAACAACCGCACCGAAGTCATCAGGAACGACAGCCACCTTACGGTGGAAAACAACCGTTTCAGCCACACCCAAGGCAACCGCCACCACACCACAGATGGCGAACATCGCGAGAGCATCGGCGCCGACTACAGCCTCACCGTAAACGGCAGCCACCACAGCAAGCAGGGCAAAAACCAGCTGGTGGAAGCCGGCACCGAAATCCACCACAAGGCTGGTATGAAAATTGTGATTGAGGCGGGTGCCGAGGTGACACTTAAAGCGGGTGGCAGCTTTGTGAAGGTAGACCCGAGTGGGGTGACGGTGTCTGGGCCTTTGGTGCGGATGAATTCCGGAGGTGGGCCCGGGAGTGGTAGCGGGGTTGGGGTTACGGGGCCGTTGTTGCCCGAGAGTTTGAGCGAGTTAACGGTCAACGATGAGCCGGTGCAGGTGGCGGAAAATGACACCAGAGCGACAGCGGGCCCTTCTGTAGCCTCGGTGCCCGCGTTGAAGTCCGCAGCTAAAAAGGATGTTGCTCTTGTGAAGCAATGCGGCCGCCAACCGGATGGTTCTTGTGCCATGGAAGCCTGCTCATGTGAGGGTGACATTGCATGATGGGCTTGGATGAGAAGGCCGTTAAGCGAGCGTACATACTGATTGATGGTGCGGTATTTGATGCTCCCAGATTCATCTATGAATACGATGATCAGCCGGAACTAGAATACCTGTACCTTGGTACACCCCATGAACCGGTCATCGAGGTGAGCCCCTGCCTTGTAAAGCCTTCGCCATCATCACGAATATGGTCAGAGCAGGGAACGTGGCAGGACCATGCCGTTGTCCTGATGGCAGACGAGATCCTGCCCGTGTTGGCCGATCATTTGCGAAGCCTGTTGAGCGTCAGGTTATCTGATGGTGGCTATTCCTATCTCAGATTCTATTCTCCAAAGCAGCTTGTCAGGTTGATGGGAGTGTTCAGTGATCTGGAGCGAGACCAATTCAGTGGCCCGATAACCGACTGGCTGGCTGTCCAAAATGATGGTCAGTGGAGGCGATTCTGTGCCGAGGGGCAGAAATCAGCCAGGCAGGCTTCGGAGGAAGGCTGGTTTGTTCTTGCTGATCACCATATTGAGGCCCTGGCAGCGATGGCCAGAGAAGAGTTCGCAACCAGGTTGGCCCGATATCTTTGTCTGAACGATACATCCAGAGTGAACGCGCTGATTCAGCAGGCGAGCTCGTTTGGGTTCCGTACAGAGAAAGAAGTAAGTCGATTTGCAGAGCTCGCTGTAGTGCACGGAGAGCGCATTGAGCATCCAGAACTTCAGGCTATTTTGTCCAGTACTGAAATACCCGCAGGTATGCGTCTGAATGAAATGGATAAACGTTTGGCATATGGAGTTGCCTCATGAGTTCTGAGTACACCGTCAAGTCCGGCGATACACTGAGCGCGATCGCGCAGCGGCACCAAACCACGCTAAGCAGCCTCCTGAGACTGAATCCGGATATCGAAAATCCTGATCGGATTTTCCCCGGGCAACGGCTCAAACTTCCCGCTGCAAACGATGCCGATTTCTCCAGCTGCGAGGTAGGGCAAATAGCTCAGGAACCACCATGTGCAGAAGAAATTGTGGACGTTGTCCATGTCACTGGCTCTGATGAATTGATCCTGTTGACGGAAGAGGAACTCTCCGAGTGGCTTGAAGAGGAAGAATTTGTTTGCGGCCCGATAAACGAGTTTTATGAAAGGCTGGATGAGCTTAACGACGGTGACGAGGATTCCGAATTGAGTCCGACTGATGGTGAAGGACAGTTGCTGTCGGAAGTGCAGGAAGAGAAAGAGCGCCTAGTTGAAGAACTGGAAGCTCGCTCCGTTCTTACTAACGATATGCAGAGCATACCGCCGATCACTGAGATCAAAAGATTGGCCGGTAATAGACATGTTACGTTTGTGCGCTCTGACAAAATGAAGAATCACCGGCGACGTTATTCCATAGCGGCAAGAGACCGGGCGCGGAGTGATGGATGGTTAACCGAGAATGGTGTTGATCCGGCAAAGCTTCGAGATGCTATTCGAAGTGAGCTAAACATCAAGTTCAACGCAAAATTGTGGGAGCCTGATCAGAATGGTGCCCTCATGACGACATTGAACAAGTTTTACGATGAGGCGTCCTGGTCGATCTGGGGTGATGCCGAGGCAAGACAAAAAGCGATCGACGAAACTGGCTTTGATGCGTCGGCTGAGGCTCAGTTCATGCGATTTGCCGCGGGGGGAAGTGCTTCCGGTGAGTTTGATCCGAGGAAGGGCAAGGTGCACTTTCAGGCGAAGATAGAAGGTCAGTTTGCTCTGGCGCAAGGCAAAGTGGGGATAGAGCAGGCGTTCCCTGTGAATAAGCGGTCGGAAATCCAAATCCCTTACCGAGTCGGCGGCTGGGACGGCGAGCGGAGAGTTGCTTCGCTGGGGCATTTTCAGGCAGCGATTATGGCTTCGCTTTCTGGATTTGCCGGTGCTTCAGCACTTGTTGCCGGTAATGTTCATGTATCTACTACCGATGGCCTCCCAACTATCAAAGGAATTGCTGCTAGACAGAACGGGCAGAAAGCGGAGATAGAAGGTGGTGTATTTGCGGGTGTCCGCGGCGGGTGTGAAGTTTCAGGGGAGCTGCGCTGGAGAGATGTTCTAACTGAAGCGCGAGAGTGGGATAAGCTCTGCGGAATCGGGAAGAAGGTCGAGGCTGCGTTTGGTGCAGGAGCTGAGTTTAATATTCGATTGCACTTCAGTGAAACCACAGGAAAGTTTTATTGCAATGCCCACGCAGGGCTCGTTTTGGGTGCCGGAGCCGCAGGAAGTTTTCTTCTCGAAGTAGAAACACAGAAAATTATGCGGATGCTTCATTTTGTCTATAACGCATTGCTTGATGTGGACTTCAGGTATTTGGAGTTATTTGATCCTGATACGGAAGCGTTCGACTGGTATAAACGAATGAGTTTGTTCGCATTGGGGCGTGGCCTCACTGCTGCTGCGGCAGCTCATGAGTTTGCGACGAGCGTGGTGACCGGGCTTGCAGAGTTTGTGGATGATGTATTCGTAGGACGAAAGCGCGAGCGGGGTGGGGCTGAGCTTGCCCAAAACGTTGTCAATGATCTCGCTCTTAAGGAAGACGCCGTGTTCTTGCATTCCCCTCCTGAAGTCAAAGGCACTGTCTTGGACAATATTCTCTATGATTGGTGGGTTACACCTGATATCTGGAGTAGTAACGACATAAAGATTCAGGCTGTGAGCGAGATCCTTGCTTCATTTCAAAGTTGGCGTGATTTCGAAGAAACGGTGTTTCGGATGAATCCTGAGGGTGTTGCCAATCGGGAGGATTTTCAAGAGAACCTTGATCGCCTATTTGAGTTCGTTGGAAAAGGTGAAACTGATCAGAGGTTATTCATTTATGAGCTGAGGAGTAAAGTCGCGATCGCGGGTAGACCAGTGCAAATGGACCCGTTTAATGCCTGTCGAATATGCGGGATAGCTTAGGAGGCTTTGATTAATGTCGGGTGTTGAACCACTAAAAGTAGCTTGTTTGGTAGTAGTGCAAGCGCTTATTTCGGGCTGTGGCGAGGATGAAGTGGTATCCCAAGTCCTAAAGCAAGCTATAGATAATCAGGTGTTCGTGCAAGGTGGTGAGTTTGCTCTTGGAGATGTTGGGAAGCCTGATGGCACTCCTTACGTGACTCTGACGGATCATAGCCGCCCAGTGGTTAACGTTAGGATCGATAGTTACTCGGTATCGCGGTTCGAGACGACTTGGGGTGAAATGGCAGTTTACTACGAAGATCTTGAGCGAGCTCACCTATATGCAGACCAGTTCAGCTTAAAAAAGTACCTGATGGTTTCGGATGACCCCTTGTCACCCAACTATTACCGAAAGCCCGCCCGAGTACCAAATTACGGAGAGGCTGAGGGGTATTGCGCCTGGCTTGCAGAACGCACCGGGCTGCCTTTTGCTTTGCCTACGGAGGCTCAGTGGGAGTATGCGGCTCGAAGCCGGGGGAGGGCGGTGCCCTATGCCACCGATACAGGCGATGTCGAGAGGGATCCCTACCTGCGCCGCCCAAAAGAGTATGTTGACCCTTCCATACCGCCTTCTGGCAACACCCTGATCCACTCTTCGCTGAAGTTCGAGCGGCGCCCGGTTGGAAGCTACCCACCAAATCCGCTAGGCCTCTATGACATGACCGGAAACGTAGCGGAATGGACGCAGGATTGGTTTCAAAGCGACTATTACAGGAACGCACCCAAGGAAAATCCAAAGGGTCCTGACGGTCCGCTTGATGCCGACAATCCTGAAAAAACCGTGAGGGACTGGGCCGGTAGAGGGGAGCACATTGGCGGTGGCGGCACCGTGTTTGCTCGAAGTGGTCAGCACATTGATTCTTCGGGGAATGGTTTCCGTTGTGTCGTTAACCACTCTGAGCCTGTTAACTGATTAACGGAGTGCAATACTCTGACGCTGTACGACAAGTAATTCCGACGATAAATATGTGAGGTTTTCAAGTTCAGAGGAAGAGCTCAGCACTTTAATAAGAGTTGATAAAACACGGACGTTACTATCAATGCAGTATATTTCAGCCTTTCTCTTCTTACCCTCAACGCTCGTTCTTCTCAGTTATGTAGCGACGACAGTGGCCGGCGGCTCTGGATATTCTTTTCTGGGAATCGAGAATAGGGCTCTGGACATCGGGTTCCTGATCGTCTTCTTTGTCAGCAGTGTGGCTGGATGGCTGACCGTGTTTTTCGGTGTGCCTTTTCGCGATGGAGATCGTATTACCCTCATTGGTAAAGGCTTGCTGATGGGGTTTCTGACGTGGCCTTTCGTAATTATCTCACTTTTTTTCGACGGCAGGATTGCTCTCGCAAGTTGCTTGTTCTTAGGTTGGCTTGGTTTGGCTGTTTCGTTCTTGCCCGCCATGAACAGCTTCTGGAATCGCCGGTTGCCTATACTTGGCATGCTTACGGTTGCACTAGGAATTCCTGTACTGATTAATCCGGCGCTATGGGCTACCTCCAAATCGGCTCCCATACGCGAGGCTTATTGGGGCGTTTATTATCCGGACTATGCAGTAGAAGAGGGTGAAGATTTTGTGGCGTACTATCAGGACCATGAGAAGCGCTTCGAAAAAACTCCACGTTTAATAATTTCCAAAACGGGAATGTTCTTGGTTAACGTCCTGGGTCGCCCGCTATCCAATAGCTTCAACCATTGCGGGGCAAGCGACAACGTTCACGTATTTGTCAGTAGTTCCGTGAATGGTTGTGGTTTCGATAAAACGGAGTTTTCGGGGAATACCTTGGAAATTGTGTTTTACATGCCGGGAAAACTACGTTGCGTTAATTGCCGGGAGTTTGGCAAGCCAGAGCATTGGATGTGGGTCGAGTCCCTTCAGAATCTGTGATCTGATCCCACGTTTCTAACTCTCGATGCTACCGAAGCCCGTCGATGGCATAGTTCTCAATGGTTCTATAAAATCCGGGCCAACACCTCCCAGGGAAGAACCCAAAACACAAGGATTGAACCATTGAAAACCCTGAATATCCTCAAATATGCCTTCACACTCATTGGCGCCGGTATGCTTGTTGGTGCGGTGATGAGTTACAGCAGTACGGTGTCATTTATCGAGCGAGCTACGGAAGCCGCGGGCACGGTCATTGATCTGGAGCGCTCTCGCTCCAGCGATTCGACTACCTATTATCCGGTGGTCGTTTTCGAGGATATCCGTGGTCGGGAGATCGAGTTCCGGTCGCGCTCCGGCTCAAATCCGCCGTCGTTCAGTCGCGGCGAGCGTGTGTCTGTGTTTTACGAGCCGTCGGCTCCGGAGAGTGCTCGAATCAACAGTTTCTTCTCGCTGTGGGGGCTGCCCATGATTCTTGGAGGTATCGGGCTCGTGTTTGGCGCCATTGGCGGCGGGATGCTGTTATTTGGTTGGAAGAAGAGCCGCTCACAGGCTTACCTGAAAGATCACGGCACCGAGGTGCTCGCAACATTTTCGTCGGTTGAGCAAAACACCAGTCTGACCGTAAACGGTCGTAACCCGTTCCGCATTGTCTGCCAGTGGCAGCATCCGCAAACCGGTGAGCTTCATGTATTCCGAAGCGATAACCTGTGGTTCGATCCGAGTAATCATATTCACCAGGAAACAGTGCCCGTGCTGGTCGATGAGGCCAATCTCAAGCGCTATTGGGTGGATACCTCATTCCTGCCCAAGCTGGCCAGCTAGCAGTCTTTTGCCTCAGGTTCCCGGTGGGCACGATTTTTCGTGGCCCATCGCACAAATGTATTTACGCTCATACCGTTTGTCGGCCCAGGTTTCATAAATCCGGCTGGCAATCGGGTGAATCACCGGCCACAGAAGCGGCTTGAACAACCAGCCAAATCGGGTGTGCGACCAGGCTCGCACATTGGCGTGTAATCCCGTTACCCACTCCCCGGTCCAGCTCATCAGATGCAATCGCCGAAGCAGTTGCTCCCGGGAAGGGAGTTGCTGGTTGCTCGGGTTTTGTTCGTGAATATCCGCAAAGATCAGGTTGCCGGTCTGCAATCTTCGCAGGGTGCGTATCTCACGCGCGCACAGGGGGCAGGAGCCATCGTAGAACAATGTATCGTAGCGCGGTGCCATGGGTTCTCCGCTGTCAGCTGTTTATCCCGAAGGTATACGGTGTGCTGGGCGTGGATGGTTCAGTTTCCTCAAATGCACTTGGTAATTGTTTGATAATGCGGGTGCTTCCTGTAAACGCTACACTGTGTTGCTAATCGCCAGATTGTTGAGCTGGCGAAACTCCTGTGTCCTGAGCGGCACTCCGACAAGGTAAAACAGCCCATGGATGACCAGAAGACAGAATCCCCGCAAACGAATGGCACAGGTTCGCGATCGTTCGCGGATCTCTCCACGCCAATCTACGGGTTGTTCATCCTTGGCATTCTGTACACCCTGTATATTGCTCATCAGATTGTTCTCCCGATCATCCTGGCGGTACTGACCAGCCTGTTACTGGCGCCTCTGGTCAAAAAGGCTTACTTGCGCTGGCGCATACCGCGTGTGGTATCCGCATTGGTTCTGGTGCTGGCGGTCCTTGCCGGAATTCTGGGGCTGGGTGCCGCGGTCGCCACGCCAGCTCTGGAGTGGGCCCAGAAAGCACCGGAGGGGCTGTCTCGCCTGTTGGTGGGGGAGAGTGAGATCATGCGCCAGATCGACAAGGTCAGTCAGTCTGCCGAGCAGGTCGAAAAATCGGTTGAAGAGCTTTCCAAAGATCAGGGCACCAAACCCACCACGGTGGTATTGCAAACCGACTCCTGGCGCAGTCAGTTAATGTCCAAGGCCCGAAACGGCATTGCCGGGCTGGCGCTGGCACTGGCGTTAACCTATTTCCTTTTGGTCAGTGGCGACCGGTTGATTCGCAACTTCGTCAAGCAGTTGCCCCGGTCCCAGCGCAAGACCGTGCTGAGGATCACCCACGATTCCCAGCATCAGATTGCGCAATATCTGGCGGTACTGGGGTTGTCCAATACGTCTGTCGGCGTGTTGACCGGCCTGATCTGTTGGGCCATCGGCCTGCCAGACCCGGCCGTCTGGGGCCTGATTGCAGGCCTTGCACGGTTTATTCCGTACCTTGGTAACATGCTTACCATCACCCTGTTGGCCATAGTCTCCGCCATTTCCCTGGACGTGCTCTGGATGATGGTGCTTGCGCCGATCAGCTTCATTGTGCTCACCACGATTGTCGGATTTTTCCTTGAGCCCTGGATTCATGGTTTCCGGATGGCCATCAACCCCGTGATCATCTTTGTTTCGATCTTCTTCTGGGGCTGGTTGTGGGGGCCAGTGGGGGTTCTCCTTGCTGTGCCCTTGATGACGGTTATCCAGGTGGTCCTCAAGCAGATTCCGCGATTAAGGCCGGTTTATCGGGTAATCGCTCGGTAAACCGGTTGAGTCTAATGGATATCCGTAACAGGCCCTGACACACCCGGTGATCTTTCCTATTCTGTCTGGGTAGTTTATTCACCAGAACAGGAGGGTCTGTTGCCGATGATCCCGTCCTCAATGAAGGCGATGGTTCTGAAAGGCCATGGCGGAATTGATCAGCTCATGTATCAGGATGTACCGGTACCTCAGCCGAGGGAAGGCGAGGTGCTGGTTCAGGTAACTGCCACCGCCAAGAACAACACAGACCGCAAAGCCCGTGAGGGGCTATACCCCACTAAAAAAGGGGAAATGACGTCGTTCCAGATGGGCGGCAAACCTACGCTCACCTTCCCGCGCATTCAGGGGGCCGATATTGTCGGTCGTATTGTTGCCGTGGGCGCGGGTGTCAGTGAACAGCGTATCGGCGAACGCGGCTTGTTGGACTTCAACATCTATGCGGACAACCGCACAGACATCAATCTCACGCCGGATTATTACGGCCATGGCGCAGATGGCGGATACGCCGAGTACGTCGCTTTACCGTCTGATCAGTTCCATCACATTCCCAATCCGGACCTGGCCGACGCCGAGCTCGCTTCCATGGGCATGTGTTCCTATCAGACCGCCTACCACATGCTTACCTCTGCCAATATTCAGGCTGGTGAACGCGTGCTGGTTACCGGTGCCAGCGGTGGCGTGGGTACGGCGCTGATTCAGCTCTGCCGGATTATCGGTGCCATTCCCTACGCTCTGAGCCAGAAGGACAAGGCTGATTCATTGCTGAAGCTTGGCGCCGAGGCCGTTCTCGACAGAACCGACATGGATAGCTTTGTCGATCGGGTGAAGGCGGAAACCGGAGGCAAGCCGCTGGATGCGGTCATGGACCTGGTGGGCGGCGACATGACGGACCGTTTCATCGACGCCATGATTTTTGACATGAATGCCCGGAGCACCTATCCGAGGCTGAGTATTGCCGGGGCCAGTGGCGGCAACATCAGCGAAATTCTCTGGACCCGCATCTATCTGTACCAGGTGCAGATTTTTGGTGTGTCCCATGGCACCCGGGAAGAGGCAGAGCAGCTTATGAGATGGATCCGGAGCGGTGATTTGAAGCCGGTACTGCACGGTGCTTTCCGGTTGTCTGAGTTGCACCGCGCGGAGGAGTACTTCGTGAACCGAGGCAGCAATTACCTGGGGAAAATCGTGATTGTGCCCGATGCCCAGTGGCAGGAGCACGGGCAACCCTACGAGGTGGAGGCGGACTGATGAAACCGGAACTGACCATTCAGTTGATGGACACTCACGCCGGTGGTGATGTCAGCCGCATTGTTACCGGCGGCATTGACCTGTTGCCCGGCGACACCGTGCGGGCGCAGATGGAGTACCTCCGGGACGATGCTGATGGCTTGCGCAAACTCCTGCTGGAGGAGCCCTATGGCATTCCCGAAATGTCCGTGGATTTGCTGGTCCCCGCCACCGATCCCAGGGCGGCGGCTGGATACATTATTATGGAGGTGATGGGATATCCCATCTATTCGGGTTCCAACACCATATGTACGGCGACGGCGGTCCTCGAGGCGGGCATAGTGCCAAAGCAGGAGGGCAAACAACATTTCATGCTGGAATCGCCGGCGGGTCTCGTGAACATTGAGGCTATTGTTCATGACGGCGTGGTAGAAGCGGTCACCTGCGAGGGCTTGCCGAGCTACATCCACACCTACAATGCTAGTATTAACGTGCCGGGCATTGGCGAGGTTGCCTACAGTGTGGCCTATAGTGGCGGGTTCTATGCCCTGGTGGATGCCAAATCACTGGGCTTTGACCTGACCCTTGACGAGGAACGGGAGCTGGCCCGCACCGCGCATGCCATTGTCGAGGCCATTCAGGCTGCCCGTGGATTTTCCCACTACACCCTGGGTGATGTCGGGCCTCTGCCATTTCTGCACTTTATGGGGCCGGAAGAAAAAGTGGCCGATGGTTATTACCGCTCACGATCGGCCACCTACGTCCACCCCGGCGTGATCTGTCGTAGCACTACCGGTACCGGTACCTCGGCCAGGCTTGCGTTGATGAACTACGAAGGCCGAATCCAGCCGGGCGATAAACTGGAAACCGTTTCCCTTCGAGACACCGGTTTTATCGGTGAATTTACCACGGTCGAAACCGAAGGCGAGTATCAGGTGGTCAAGAACAGTATCACCGGAAAGGGCTATGTGATTGCCCATTCGGACATCGTCGTGAACTGCGACGACCCCATGGTCGACTGTGATGGTCTGCACCACATTCTCTCAAGTCGCCATCCACAGCGCCCTGCAACCTAGACGGACGCCACCGCCTGAAGCAATGGCTGCATGCACCATCAGCGACTAAGATTGATTCAGTAACTCAATCAGTCGCTATGCGTCGTTAATGGGCAGGCTCTGGCAGGGCCTTGCCCACGATACAGGGAATGGTGTCCATGCAGCTTCTTGAGATGTTTTATAAAGAGCGACTCCGTGCACTCGGATGGTCGTTGGTGTTGTCTTTGCTGGTGGGGTGCTCCGAGTCTGCGGAGTCGCCATCGCCTCAGCCCGTTGCGGTGTCGGTGGTGGAGCTCAAAACCTCGGAGGTTCGACCTTCCCGGGAATTCGTTGCCCGCACGTCAGCGTCGGCCCGGGCAGACATCACGGCCCGGATCGAGGCCGAAATCCGTGAGGTGCTGTTCAGAGAGGGCGCCCGGGTGGAGCAGGGGCAGGTGTTACTGCGGCTGGAAGATACGCGCGCCAATGCCGATCTGCAGCAGGCTGAAGCGGAGCTGGCTGCAGCCCGTGCCGAGCTGGACTCCGCGCGCCGGAATCTGGACCGGGGAGAGGATGTTGCGGGTAAAGGCTTCCTGTCGGCAGCAGATCTCGACAAACTCAAGGACCGTTTCAGCGCTGCTCAAAGCCGCCTTCAGACCGCAGAAGCGGCGCTTCAGAAGGCACGCACCAATCTTGATTACGCGGAACTCAAGGCTCCCTTCAACGGCTGGGTAGGCCGCCTGAATTATGATGTCGGCGCGGTAGTCGGGCCGGCTACTGGTCCCATTACGTCGGTACTGGTGACGGACCCGATGTACGTGGAGTTTCAGGTCAACGAGGCTGACTTCATTGCGTTTCGCCGGGCGGGCGCCGAATCCGCGCAGGCAGTCGCGAAGAGTCTGGACCTTTCACTAACCTTGTCCGATGGTGAAGTCTACGCCCAGCCGGGCACGCTCGACTTCGCCGATGTCCAGACCGACGCCAGTACCGGTACCGTGGCAATTCGTGCCGTGTTCCCGAATCCGGATGCGGTGCTGGTGCCTGGTCTTTACGTCACGCTGAAAGTCTCCGGACATACCGGAGAGGCACGGGTCCTGGTACCGCAGGTGGCGATTCAGGAGACCATCGAAGGCAAGTTTGTCCTGCTGGTGGATGACCAGAATCAGGTGGCCCAGCGATTCATTAAGACCGGCGCCCGTGACGGAGCATTACTGGTCGTGAAATCCGGCCTGGAGGCCGGGGACCGGGTCATTGTTGAAGGGCTGCAGAAGGTTCGTGCCGGCGTCGCGGTGAATCCGGTCCGCAAAGACATCGATCCAGACACCGGCGTGTTGAGCCAGCCCGGTGAGGCACAGCCATGATCAGCCGCGTGTTTATTCAGCGCCCGAAGTTTGCCTTCGTTATTTCCATTCTCATCACGCTCGCAGGGGCGCTCGCGTTACGTATCCTGCCTGTCAACATGTACCCGGACATGGCGCCACCCCAGGTTCAGGTGACTGCGACGTTGCCGGGCGCCAGCGCCCAGGTGGTAGAGGAGGCTGTCATACGGCCGGTGGAGCAGCAGCTCAACGGCGTGGAGGGCATGATTTACATGGAATCATCGGCCTCCAGTGACGGTACCGCCAAAATCACGCTGACCTTTGAAAGTGGGACCGACACCGACATTGCCCAGGTGAATGTGCAGAACCGGGTCGCGCTGGCCGAGCCCTTCCTGCCAGATGAGGTCCGGCGCCAGGGTGTTATCGTCAGCAAGCAAACCGGCAACATGCTGCTGGGCATCAATCTGACTTCCAGCCGGGACGACCTGGACGGTGTGTTTCTCAGCAACTATGCCTCAAACAATCTCGTGGAGGCGTTGGGCCGGGTTGCCGGGGTGGGCTCCGCCGAAGTGATGGGCGCCAAGGATTACAGCATGCGGGTGTGGCTGAATCCCCGCCGCATGGCCGCGCTGGATGTGACGGTTGCGGAGGTGGCCGCCGCGCTGAAGGAGCAGAACCAGATTGTCGCCGCCGGTAAGCTCGGACAATCGCCGGTGCCTGCCGGGCAGCAGTTTGTCTATAGCATCCAGACACGGGAGCGGTTATCGGACCCGGAAGAGTTCGGGCAAACGATCCTGCGGTCGCGGCCGGACGGCGGATTTGTCCGGCTGCGCGATGTCGGCCGGATTGAACTTGGTTCGCGGTCCTACACTTCCACCGCGAAACTGAACAACCGCGACACGGCCTTTCTGGTGATCTACCAGCTCCCGGATGCCAACGCGCTGGATGTGGCAGAAAGGGTGAAAGCCTTGGTCGAAAGTGCCTCGGCAAGTTTTCCCGAGGGCGTGGAATACAGCGTTCTGTACGACACCACGGAGTTTATCAGCCGGTCTATCAGTGAAGTGGTCGTTACGCTGTTTCAGGCGGTTGGCCTGGTCATTCTCGTGGTTTTCCTGTTTCTGCAGAACTGGCGGGCCACCCTGATACCCAGTATCGCCATTCCGGTTTCGCTGATCGGGACCTTCGCGGTGATGTCCGTACTTGGCTATTCCATCAATACAATCACGCTGTTCGGCCTGGTCCTGGCGATCGGGATTGTGGTGGATGACGCCATCGTGGTGATCGAGAACGTCGAGCGCATCCTCAAGGAAGAAGCCTTGCCAATCCGTGAGGCGGTCAGCAAAGCCATGGCAGAGGTGACCGGCCCGGTCATCGCCACCACGCTGGTGCTGCTGGCGGTCTTTGTGCCGGTTGCCTTCATGCCGGGCATTACCGGCAAACTGTATCAGCAGTTTTCGGTCACGATCTCGGTGGCTGTGATCATATCCTCTGTTAACGCTCTTACGCTCAGTCCGGCTCTGTGTGTGGCCCTGCTCGGTCGAGGTGGCGATCAATCTGTCCGGTGGCTTCGGCCCTTTGAGACACTGATCACGCGCAGTACGGGTGGTTATTCCAAAGCCGTGGCTGAGCTTCTGCGCAAAGGAATGCTGGTGGGGCTGGTGCTGCTGGTTGTGCTGGTCGCCGGTGGCGGACTCTTCAAGGCGGTACCATCGGCGTTCGTGCCACCGGAAGACCAGGGCTTCCTGTTTGTAGATGTGCAGTTGCCAGATGCAGCCTCGTTGGAGCGAACCGATGCTGTGCTGGAAAAGGTGACGGACATGGTGCTTGAAGATCCGGCAGTGACGGATTTCATAACCGTGTCGGGTTTTTCCCTGCTGGGAGGCGCCGCATCCAACAATGGTCTCGGCATTGTCATGCTAAAGGATTGGGAAGACCGGGAGACACCGGAGCTTGGCCTGGGCAGCGTGATTCCCCGGCTTTATTCAAAACTCTGGACGGTCTCCGAGGCCCAGGTGATGGTGTTTAATCCTCCACCGATTCCCGGCCTTGGCACATCGGCCGGTTTTGACTATCGCCTTCAGGACAATCTGGGGCGCGATGTCTCGGAGCTGGCGCAGGTGATGAACGGCCTGATTTTTCAGGCGAACCAGCATCCGGCCCTGTCCCGGGTATACAGTACGTACCGTGCCAATATCCCCCAGTACCTTCTGGAAGTGGACAGAAACAAGGCCAAGGCCCTTGGCATTCAGCTCTCCGATATTTTCTCGACCTTGCAAACCCAGCTTGGCTCCCTGTACGTGAATGATTTCACCCGATTCGGAAAAAACTACCGGGTGTTGTTGCAGGCCGAAGGCGAGTATCGCCAACGGCCAGAGGATCTCACTCACTATTTTGTCCGAAACCAGGAAGGCGACATGGTGCCACTGACAACGCTGGCGTCGTTGGAACCTGTGCTGGGGCCTTCCAGCATTCAGCATTTCAATCTCAAACGCTCGGTCACCCTGTCCGGCGAGCCCGCTCCCGGGTTTGCCAGCGGCGATGCGATCAATGCCATGGAAGCTTTGTCTGAAAGCCTGCCCCAGGGTTATGAGTTCAGTTGGTCCGGTCAGAGCCTGCAGGAAATCCAGGCGGGTAACCTGGCCGCCGTGATCTTTGTGCTGGCCCTGGTGTTTGTGTATCTGTTTCTGGTGGCCCAATACGAAAGCTGGAGCCTGCCTGCTGCGGTTCTCGGTGCGGTGCCGCTGGCACTCGCCGGTGCCATGGCTGGGCTCTGGCTGGTGGGGCTGGCGAACAATATCTACGCCCAGGTGGGGCTGGTATTACTGATCGGTCTTTCCACCAAAACGGCCATCTTGATTGTCGAGTTTGCCATGCAACTGAGGGCATCGGGACTGTCTACGGCTGAGGCGGCTCAGAAGGCCGCCGTGTTGCGATTCCGAGCGGTTCTGATGACGGCGCTGTCGTTTGTATTGGGCGTTCTGCCGCTCGTCTTCGCCAGCGGCGCCGGCGCCGCCAGCCGTGTGAGCCTCGGTATTACCGTGCTCAGCGGCATGGTGGCGGCGACGATTCTGGGGACACTGCTGGTGCCAGTGTTCTATCAGTGGATCCAAAGCATTCGGGATCGGCGAATGGCATCGGGTCAGGGCGCTTTGTAGCCCCGTCGCGGCACAGCTCAGGCCCTGGTTCGTCGCTTGTCTGCTCGCCGCAGCCAGAGCCAGGCGATAAACGCAATCACAGACACCGCAGCGATAATCAGAGTCGCCAGCGCGTTGATCTCCGGTGACACTCCCATCCGAACGGAGGAGAACACCACCATCGGCAAGGTGGTGGCTCCCGGGCCAGACACAAAGCTGGCAATTACCAAGTCGTCCAGCGACAGGGTAAATGCCAGCAGCCAGCCGGAAACCAGTGCCGGAGCGATGACCGGCAGGGTGATGACAAAGAAGGTTTTCAGCGGCGTGCAGCCCAGATCCATGGCGGCTTCCTCAATGGAACGATCCACTTCTCTCAGGCGGGCACTCACCACCACAGCCACGTAGGCGCTGCAGAAGGTGGTATGGGCAATCCAGATGGTGGCCATGCCACGATCCGTCGGCCAGCCAATCAGTTGGGCCATTTGCACAAACAGCAGCAACAATGACAGGCCGGTGATCACCTCTGGCATTACCAGAGGGGCGGTGATCATGCTGGACAGCAACGTGCGCCCGCGCATCTTCTTGAACCGGGTGATCACGAACGCGCACAGGGTGCCCAAACACACCGCCATGCTGGCGGAATAGAAGGCAATGCGCAGGCTCATCCACACCGCCGACAGGATCTGTTCGTTGGCGAGCAGGGCGCCGTACCATTTGGTGGAGAACCCGGCCCATACCGATACCAACCGTGAGGCGTTGAACGAGTATACGATCAGCACCACCATGGGCAGATACAGGAACAGCATGCCCAGCATCAGCATGGTCTTCGAGAAACCGGGGGCTTTTAACCTAACCATTCTTTTCCATCTCCCGGGCCTGGAAGCGGTGGAACAACACAATGGGTACCAGCAGCAGCGCCAGCATCACGATTGCCAGCGCAGAGGCCACCGGCCAGTCTCGGTTGTTGAAGAACTCTTCCCAGAGCACCTTTCCGATCATCAGGGTATCCGGACCACCCAGCAGTTCCGGAATCACCAATTCGCCCACGGCTGGAATGAACACCAGCATGGAGCCGGCCAGGATTCCGGCCCTGGACAACGGCAGGGTAACGGACCAGAAGGTGGTCAGGCTGCGGCAGCCCAGATCCGACGCCGCTTCCAGCAGGCGTATGTCCAGCTTCACCAGATTGGTGTAGATGGGCAGGATCATGAACGGCAGGTAGGCATAGACGATTCCCAGAATCACCGCGAAGTTGGTGTTCAGCATTTTCAGCGGCGATTCGATTACGCCCAGCCACAGCAGGAAGCTGTTGAGCAGGCCCTGGTTACCGAGTATGCCCATCCAGGCATAAACCCGAATCAGGAACGAGGTCCAGGACGGCAGCATCACCATCAGCAGGAACACCAGTTGCCAGTGCTTCGGCGCGCGGGCCATGGCATAGGCCATGGGGTAGCCGATCAGCAGGCAGAACAAGGTGGCCAGAAACGCGGTTTTCACCGAGCCCCAATAGGCGGCAATGTAGAGGCTGTCGGAGGCCAGGAACAGGTAATTGCCAAAGTTCACCACCACCGACAGGGTATTCTCCACCCATCGGAACACCGGCTCGTAGGGCGGAATGGCCATTACTGCCGAGGTCAGGCTGATCTTCAGCACCAGCGCAAACGGCAGCAGGAAGAACAGCAGCAACCAGGCGAAGGGCACACCGAAGACGACCCGCCGGTGAAATACCACCGCGCGCACCCGCTCCGCCAGAGGGGTTGCCAGAAGCTTCTTGGTCATGGCGTCAGTTCCAGAGCAGGATAGGGCTGGAGGCTTCCCAGGATACATAGACCCGGTCGCCCCAGGTGGGCCGCTCACCACGGCGTTCCACATTGGCCATGGTGGCCTGCACCCGCTTGCCGCTGGCGAGCTTCACGTAGTAAGACGTGATGTCACCCAGGTAAGCAATGTTGTCCACCGTGCCGCAGCTCCAGTTGCTATCGCCTTCGGGCTTCTCGGTCGTCAGGTAGATCTTCTCCGGGCGCAGGGCGATCAGGGTTTCCGTGGTTTCCGCCGGCGTGGTTACCCCCCGGTCAATAAACACCGGTGCGTCCAGCAGCTCGCTGGCCAAGGAGAGGCTGTCGGAATTGTCTTCCAGAATGTTCGCCTCAAAGATATTCACGGAGCCGATAAACTCTGCCGTCATTCGGCTGTTCGGGCTTTCGTAGATATCAATGGGCGAACCCACCTGAGCGATCCGGCCGTGGGACATAATGGCTATCCGGCTGGCCATGGTCATGGCTTCTTCCTGGTCGTGGGTGACCATCAGGCAGGTCACGCCCACCTTCTCCAGAATATCCACCAGTTCCAGCTGCATTTCGGTGCGCAGTTTTTTGTCCAGAGCACCCATCGGCTCGTCCAGCAGCAGCAACTTTGGTCGCTTTGCCAGCGAGCGGGCCAGGGCCACACGCTGCTGCTGGCCACCTGAGAGCTGCTGCGGCTTGCGTTTGGCGTAGGGCTCCATCTTCACCAGCTTGAGCATGGCGGCTACACGGTCGGCAATGTCGTTCTTCGGCAGCTTGTCCTGTTTCAGACCCATAGCAATGTTCTGCTCCACGGTCATGTGCGGGAACAGGGCATAGGACTGGAACATCATGTTGGTGGGTCGCAGGTAAGGCGGCAGGGCCGTGATGTCCTGACCATCCAGCACAATGCGGCCGGAATCCGGGGTTTCGAAGCCCGCCAGCATTCGCAGCAGGGTAGATTTGCCGGAGCCGGAGCCACCCAGAAGGGCAAAGATCTCGCCCTTGTGGATGTCCAGGCTGACGTCGTCTACCGCCAGGGTGCTGTCAAAGCTCTTGGAGATGCCCTTGATGCTGAGAAGTACCTCCGCTTGCGCGGAGGTATTGTTGGTCACGGCCACCGTCAGCGACCGGATTTCACGCTGGTCCAGGTGCGGGTCATCAGACGCTGGGCGTCCTGAGGCCGACCTTCCATGATGTACAGCTTCTTCATCACCTCATCGGTGGGATAGATGCTGGTGTCGTTACGGATTTCTGCCTCCACAAACTCATCGGCCGCCTTGTTCGGATTGGCGTACCACACGTAGTTGGTGACATCGGCGATGATTTCCGGGCGCATCAGGAAGTTCATTAGCTTGTGGGCGTTCTCCACATTCGGCGCGCCGGCCGGAATAGTCATCATGTCAAACCACAGCACCGCGCCCTCTTTGGGGATGGTGTAGCGGATGACGTTGCCATTCTCGGCTTCTTCCGCGCGGGCAGCGGCCTGCAGGATGTCGCCGGAGTAGCCGGCGGCCACGCACAGGTCGCCGTTAGCCAGATCGCCAATGTAACGGGAAGAGTGGAAATAGGTGATGTTCGGGCGCACAGCCTTGATCACTTCACCGCCTTTTTTGATGTCGTCGGCGTTGTTGCTGTTCGGGTCCAGGCCGATGTAGGCCATGGCGGCACGCACCATTTCTTCACCGGAATCCAGCATGGCAATGCCACAGCCGCCAGCGGCCAGCTTGCCGGTCACTTCCGGGTCAAACACCAGAGCCCAGGAGTCGGTCGGTGCGGTGTCACCCAGAATCTCCTGAATGCGGCCTTCGTTGTAGCCATAACCGTTGGTGCCCCACAGGTACGGCAGGGAGAACTGGCTGCCCGGGTCGACCTTTTCCAGCTGGGTCATCAGGTCCTGGTTCAGGTTGGTCATGTTCGACAGTTGGCCATGGTCCAGCGCGACAAAGGCTTTGGCAGAAATCTGCTTGGCCACGTAGTGGTTGGAAGGCACAACCAGGTCGTAGCCCGAACGGCCAGACAACAGGGCGGCTTCCAGCACTTCGTTGCTGTCGTAAACGTCGTAAACAACTTTGATGCCGGTTTCCGCGGTGAACTTCGCCAGGGTGTCCTCGGCGATGTAATCAGACCAGTTGTAGACACGCACTTCTCCGGCTGCAAAAACCGAAGAGGCACCCAGAGACATAGCAACAGCGGCGGCAAGCGCCTGTGGCTTACACAACTTCAACATTGGATGGTGTCCCTCACTGAAAAGGGATGGATACAAAGCGTGCAGGACGCACGCGGTGTTGTGCAGGTCTGCTGAGGGTGGCCGGAGGTGGCAGGTGTTTGTGAAAACACCGGGGTGCCGCCTTTTGACTCCTTTGAGGCTTATCCTGGAAACGGTGGTGGGGAATCCGACCGTATTCGCGCGATATTTATCATGAGAATTCTGGCCGCGCCACTTTTTTTTCCGGATTTGATAAGCGCTTGTGCCTACCGTTTTCCGCGGGCCAGAAAAGGCCGCCCGCAGCGTGGCGGGCGGGTTTAAGACGGGTGCTTACTGCACGGTGATGGTTTTTGTGACCAGCTTGCCATTCTTTCGGATAGGTCCGTCTTCCTTGGCGCCTAGCGTGTATTCAAAAATGCCGGTCTGGTTGCCACCGGCTTCGCTGTGGACCATAAGCATGAGCATGTCACCGGCGGATACTTCCTCGGTAAGAATCGCCGCCACATCCATATTTTTGCCGGCCCTTAATGGTGCGTGGGCGACCACCGGGCCAGGCTTCATAGCCGAATCGGTACGGTGAACCACCAGCCAGCCGTTTTCCTCGGCAACGACTTTGCGGGCAGAGACCACGCCATTGCCCACGGACTGATCCATGGCCCAGACACCGGCCTTGTGATCCTCGGCCTGGGTGGTCGGGGTAAGCGCCAGTGCCGACGCTACGGTGGCTGCCATAAACAGGATGTTCTTGCTGTGCTTTTTCATTACGTTCTCCTTGCTTCACTTAGGTAAAACCCATCAAGGCTGTTGTTTTCTGATGGGTTACCGGCAGCTACGGAGACAACGTCCGAAAGTTTCAGGGAATGTGATATTTACAGACGGTTGGTATCAGCACCCTCACCGGTGGGATACAGAAAACCGTGAAGCGCGGGCCCGGTGGGCTGTCCGGTGGGCGATCCGCCCCGGGGCTCCAGACTGATGCCAAACGTTGCGCGACGCAGCAGCTCCGCGTCGTAATTCGTGAGCGCGGCCGGGTCTACTTCAAAATGCTCGTTCAGGACGCCCACGGATCTTGGCGTCGGGCCAAGTTCGTCATCCTTTATCCAGAGTTGGTAAGACTGGTTCCCGGCGGGTCGGGCGGTGACGGGTTGAATGTTCAGTTGTTTCCTGGCCAGATCCACCGTCAGCAGGAAAGCCGGCTGTTCGTCATTGTGCTGGAACACAGCCACATAGGGGCTTTCTGTTGGGGTGGGCTCAAGCATCATCACGGCAATCAGAAGCATCGCGGCAATCGAAGCCGCCGCTGTGCTCAGGCGCCACCTGGACACTTGTTGCCGGAGCCTGACCACCTCGTTGTGCTGCGATGAGGCCTGCTCCAGCTGATCAATGGAGCGCTCAATCCTGGCGAAAAGCCCGGGGGCAGGGTCGACCGGTTCGATTTCGTCGTTCAGAGCGGACAGCCGTGATTCCCACTGCAGTATTTGCGCGTCCAGCTCTGGATGGGTGGTCCGCAGGCGCTGAACGCGCTGGCGATCTTCGACCGGCAGGGTCCCCAGAACGAACTCTGCCGCCAGCATGTCCAGGTCGTCTCGTTCGATCATGAGTCCAGGCACCTTTTCAGCTGTTTAAGGGCGCGGTGAAGCCAGGTTTTTACGGTGTTGACCGGCTGTTCGAAATAGTCTGCCAGTGCATCGCGGGTCCAGCCATTCAGATACGCAAGCCGCACCATGTCCGCACGGTCCTTATCCAGTTCTTCGAAACACCGGTTGAGCCGGGCCTGGGCCTGCACATCGTCAATCCGGTCGATCACGTTTGGCGAACGACTTGGGATCTCGTCAATATCGGTTTCCTGACCTTCCCGCTCTACCGGCTGTTTGCGCAGCGCGTCAATGGCCGCATTTCTGGCAATAGAAACCAGCCAGGTGATAGGGGAGGAACGGGTTTCGTCAAACAGCGCAGCCCGTTGCCAGACCTTGATAAACGATTCCTGGAGTACATCCTCCGCCCGAGCCCTGTCTTTCAGGATACGCAGTATGACCCCCAGAAGTTTCGGGGCTGTGGCCCGATACAGTTCAGCAAAGGCCGTACGGTCTTTCTCAGCAACCGCGTGGAGCCAGGCCGTGACGGGGTGATCCGATGCCACCACCGGCCTCAGTTAGCCGGCTCGGGGGATCGGCCCGGGGTGCCGATATAGAGATAAACGGAGTGCTGTGAACGGTCCTGAACGCGATGCAGGGAGACGGCCGGGCCGGCCCTGCCGCTGTTCTGATAACGCGTCACTTCACCGGCGGGGCGGCCATCCCGTTCGCGCCCGGCTTCGGTACCTTGCCAGTTTTCCCCAAGGCAGGCGCTGAGCTGGTTGTTAGCTTGCTGATACATGGCCGTTGCCACCTCCTGGTTCGGTGCGCCGACCGTGCAGGTGTATGCGGCATCGCCGTTGCCCCACTCCCAGATTTCGCAATGGCCTTTGATTAACTGCTCTTTGGCCCGGTAAAGGGTCACCATGGCGTAGCTTGAGCCATTGCCGCGATAGGCATCAAAGCCGGTGGTGTAATCGGCAACAACCGATTGCAGGGTTGCACAGGGATCATCGGTTCCGCTGGTGACGGGCCCGAAACTGCTGCAGCCAGACAGCAAAGCCAGCGAGGCAGACAGTGCCAGCATGGGGCGACGGTTCGTGGTCATCGATCATTCCTTGGTCGGGGAAAGTGCCAGAACCCTATTTGAGCCCAACCATCAATGGGATGCAATGCCGGCGCATGCATCAGTGCCGCGCTGTGTGGCGGTAATCCGTGGGCGACTTCCCCATCACTTTTTTGAACAGTCGAGAGAAGTAATAGGCATCGTCATAGCCCAATTGCCGGCTGATATCGGCGAAGCTCTGGCTGGTGGTATCCAGCAACTCACAGGCCCGTTCCACTTTGAGATGCAGGAAGTGCTGGATTGGCGAGGTGCCGGTCTGTTCCCGATACCGGGTGGCGAAGTGAGCCGGCGACAGGCCGGAAAGCTCGGCCAGCTGATTCAGGGTCAGGCGTTCCTCCAGATGCTCCCGCATGAAGCTGTGCAAGGAGTCCAGCTCGGCCTGCCGGGCCTGGCTGGTTTCGTCGGCGTTGATGGGCACGGCGGCCAGCAACTGTCGTAGCCGATTGCTGGCGTGGATCAACCCACGAGCCCGGAAGCCCGTTTGCCGTACCGACAACAGGCCGTTGAAATCCACCAGTAACCGGGGCTGTCTGCCCAGATGCCGGATGCGGGTGCTGTCATCAAAGCCCATGTACTGGCCGAAGTCTTCGGCCAGGGGGCCGGTATAGTGAACCCAGTGAATGGTCCAGGGGTTGTCCGGGTCGGCGGTGTACCGATGGCTGGCGCCGGCCGGCAGTAGCAGGAGGTCGCCGGCCTCGACTGTGTGGGGCACGCCGGCGACGTTCAGAAAGGCCTTGCCGTCCGTGCAATAGATCAAAAGATTATCACGGTGGTGTTCCCTATGCATGTGATGCCCGGCCGCTCTCCGATAATGCCCGAAGGCAAGTGGATACAGCTCCCGGGTGAGCGGATGTGCCGCCAAAAGCCGCACAATAGGCTCTGGCACCACATAGCGAACACTGTCGGCTGGCACGGGCCACTGTGAGGTTTGAGTGGCCGGTTTCTTGGCTGCGATCTCATTCATCGAAAAATAATCCATCATGGGCGAAATTTAGTCAATCACCAAGCGTAAATCCGCGTGCTAGTCTTTCTTCAAATCATCGTCGGATCTGCCTTGTTATCGGTAGGCCGGCTCATCCCGGATAACAACAAACAGGGAACATCATCATGAAAAAAGTACCTCAGTTTATTGCAGGGGAATTCGTTCAGAGCCAGACCCAGAACTGGATCGACGTGACCAACCCCGCCACCAACGAAGTGATTGCCCAGGTGCCCTGCGCCACTGCCGACGAGATGCGTCAGGCGATTGATAACGCCAGTGAAGTGTTCAAAAGCTGGAAGGAAACCCCGGTTTCTGAGCGAGCACGGGTGATGCTGCGTTATCAGGCGCTGCTTAAAGAACATCACGACGAAATCGCCGAGATCCTGTCCCAGGAAACCGGCAAGACTTTTGACGACGCCAAAGGCGATGTCTGGCGCGGCATTGAAGTGGTGGAACACGCCGCCAACGTGGCTTCCCTGATGATGGGCGAGACCGTTGAGAACGTGGCCCGCGAGGTAGATACCCATTCCTGGATCCAGCCTCTGGGCGTGTGTGCCGGCATTACGCCGTTCAACTTCCCCGCCATGATCCCGCTGTGGATGTTCCCCATGGCCATTGCCTGCGGCAACACCTTTATCCTGAAACCGTCCGAGCAGGACCCGCTGACACCAACCCGCCTGGCCGAGCTGTTTGAGCAGGCCGGCGCACCCAAGGGTGTACTGCAGGTGGTTCACGGGGCCAAAGAGCAGGTTGATACCCTGCTGACTGATCCGGCCATCAAGGCCGTGTCCTTCGTCGGTTCGGTTCCGGTCGGGCAGTACATCTACGAAACCGGTACCCGCAACATGAAGCGGGTGCAGAGCTTCGCCGGCGCCAAGAACCACATGGTGATCATGCCGGATGCGGACAAACAACAAGTGATCAATGCTCTGGTAGGTGCCTCTGTAGGTGCCGCAGGCCAACGCTGTATGGCGATCTCGGTGGCGGTCTTCGTGGGCGCTGCCCAGGAGTGGATTCCGGAGCTGAAAGAGGCCATGGCGAAAGTGCGCCCCGGCGCCTGGAACGATTCCGGTGCCAGCTATGGCCCGGTGATCAGTGCCAAGGCCAAAGACCGCATCGAATCGCTGATCGCCACCGGTGAAGCCCAGGGCGCCAAACTGCTGCTGGACGGCCGTGGCTGCACCGTTGACGGGTTGCCGGAAGGTAACTGGGTAGGGCCGACCCTGTTCAGTGAAGTCACGCCGGACATGGATATCTACAACGAAGAGATCTTTGGCCCGGTGCTGTCCTGCGTCAATGTTGACAGCCTTGGTGATGCCATCGAGCTGATCAACGCCAGCCCCTACGGCAACGGAACTTCCATCTTTACCAGTCATGGCGGCGCGGCGCGTCGGTTCCAGCACGAGATTGATGTGGGCCAGGTGGGTGTGAACATTCCTATTCCGGTGCCCCTGCCGTTCTTCTCGTTCACCGGCTGGAAGGGCTCGTTCTACGGTGATCAGCACGCTTACGGCAAACAGGCGGTGCGCTTCTACACGGAGACTAAAACGGTGACCTCTCGCTGGTTCTCCAGTGAGGCGACCTCATCCGAGGCCAACTTCTCCATCCAGCTTCGTTAATCTCGTTGTCGGTGAGGTTATTGGGCCGGTTCCCCCACCGGCCCCTTTTTCCGCTTCTTCAGTGGAAGCCCCGACCGTAACAACCAAGGAGCCTGACGATGGATTTTAATCTCACTGAAGACCAGCAGGCGTTTCGGGATGCTGCCCGAGCCTTCGCTGAAAAATCCATGGCGCCCCATGCCGCCCAGTGGGACGCCGAGCATATTTTTCCGGTCGATGTCATGAAAGAAGCCGGAGCCATGGGTTTTATGGGCATGTACACGCCCGAATCCCTGGGTGGTATGGGCTTGTCTCGCCTGGATACCTCGGTGATTGTGGAAGAGTTGGCGGCAGCGTGCCCGTCCACCGCCGCCTTCATCACCATCCACAACATGGCCACCTGGATGGTGGCAAGTTTCGCCTCTGATGATCTTCGCCAGGAAATTGTCCCCAGGCTGGCCAGTGGTGAATGGCTGGCTTCGTATTGCCTGACTGAACCCGGTGCCGGCTCCGACGCTGCCAGTCTCCGCACCCGCGCAGTTCGGGACGGTGAAAGCTATGTGATCAATGGCAGCAAAATGTTCATCTCCGGAGCTGGCGCAACCGATATTCTGGTTCTGATGGCGCGCACCGGAGACGCCGGCAGCGGCTCGAAGGGCATCTCTACCTTCGTGATACCAGCGGATGCCGACGGTGTCTCCTACGGCAAGAATGAGGAAAAGATGGGGTGGCATAGCCAGCCCACGCGCCTGGTTACCCTGGAAGACGTTCGCGTGCCTGCCAGCAATCGGGTGGGTAATGAAGGCGATGGCTTTGCCATTGCGATGAAGGGCCTGGACGGCGGCCGCCTGAATATCGCCACCTGTTCCCTGGGCGGTGCCCAGGCTGCCTTGCTCCGGGCCCGGAATTATATGCACGAGCGCCAGCAGTTTGGTAAGCCGCTGGCGGCCTTCCAGGCGCTGCAGTTCAAGCTGGCGGACATGGTTACCAACCTGGTGGCTGCCCGGCAGATGGTGCGTTTGGGTGCGTTCAAACTCGACAGTGGCGATCCGGAGGCTACGCTGCATTGTGCCATGGCCAAACGATTCGCCACCGACGCCTGCTTTGAGGTGGCCAACGAAGCCCTGCAACTGCATGGCGGCTACGGTTACATCCGGGAATACCCGCTTGAGCGTTACCTCCGGGATTTGCGGGTACACCAGATTCTGGAAGGCACCAACGAAATCATGCGCCTGATCATTGCCCGCCGGCTGCTGGACGACGGCGTTGCCGAAGCGATTCAGTAACCGGCCACGGACTATAGAGGAATTTGTGATGAGTGAACTGATTCAACTGGAAAAACGCGGCCACATTGCGGTATTGACCATCGCCAATCCGCCGGCTAACACCTGGACGGCCGATTCCCTCGCCGCGCTGAAGGCGACCGTGGAAGAGCTCAACGCCGACCGGAACATCTTCGCGCTGGTGGTGACTGGCCAGGGGGAAAAGTTCTTCTCCGCCGGTGCTGACCTGAAAACCTTCGCCGACGGCGACCGGGCTCGCGCCAACGACATGGCGCAACGATTCGGTGAAGCGTTCGCAGCGCTGACGGCGTTCCGTGGCGTATCGATTGCCGCCGTAAACGGTTATGCCATGGGTGGTGGCCTGGAATGTGCCATGGCCTGTGATATCCGGATTGCGGAAGAGCATGCCCAGATGGCCCTGCCGGAGGCCAGCGTTGGCCTGCTGCCCTGTGCCGGCGGCACCCAGAACCTGCCCTGGCTGGTGGGTGAGGGTTGGGCCAAGCGCATGATTCTGTGTGGTGAACGGGTAACCGCCGCCAAGGCCCTGGAAATCGGGTTGGTGGAAGAAGTGGTGCCCACCGGCAACGGCCTGGAAGCCGCCCTGAAACTGGCGGAAGGTGCCTGTAAGCAGAGCCCTTCGTCCATCGCCCGCTGCAAGCAGTTGGTGATGAGCGCCCGCGACGGTCGCAGCCATAGCGACGGCTGGCGCATGGAGCGTGAATTGTTCGTGGAGCTGTTCCATACCGAAGACCAGAAAGAAGGCGTGAATGCGTTTCTGGAGAAGCGCAAGCCCGACTGGAAAAACCGATAACCCGGATTCGCTATGAGTGATCAACCAATCGTATTTGAAGAATGGAAAACCGCTGATGGTGAGCTGATTGCCGTGGCACGTCTGAACACGCCGCGCAATCTCAACTCACTGTCGATGGATATGATCAGCCTGCTCAAGCCCCAGCTCAGCCGCTGGGCCGAGGATCCCAAGGTTCAGGCTGTCTGGCTGGAAGCCGAGGGTGACAAAGCCTTCTGCGCTGGCGGCGATATCGTCTCGCTGTACCGGGCCATGACCGAGCCGGGCAAGCTGGCGGAGGGCGAGCGCTTCTTTAACGAGGAATATGAGCTGGATTACCAGATCCACACCTACCCGAAGCCCATCGTTTGCTGGGGCAACGGCATCGTGATGGGTGGCGGTATTGGTCTGATGGTGGGTGCTTCTCACCGGGTGGTGACCGAGCACTCGAAGCTCGCCATGCCGGAAGTCAGCATCGGCCTGTACCCGGATATCGGTGCCGGCTGGTTTCTGAACCGCATGCCCATGCGCACGGGCCTGTTTCTGGGACTGACCGGTGCCCGCATGAACGGCGCCGATGCGTTGTTCGTGAACATGGCCGACCGGTTTATCTCCCATGGCCTGAAAGACCAGGTTGTGGATGCCCTGAAAGCGGCGGATTGGCAACGAGCGGAGGCGCAGGCGGTGGTGAGCGCAGTGCTGCGGCAGTTTGAACAGCAGAGCCGTGAGGCCTTACCCGCGTCTCCCGTGCGTGAGCATTTTGAAGACATCCAGCAGGCCACCGATGCGGATTCTCTGGAGCAGGTGGTGGCACAACTGGACGAGCTGGGGGCTCGGGAAGATTGGCTCGGCAAATCGGTGAAGGGGCTGAAGGCCGCGTCTCCGACCTCCCTGGCCCTGATGTGGCAACACTACCACCGCAGCCGCCTGCACAGCTTGAAAGAGGTGCTCGACAACGAGTTGGTGATGTCCCACAACAGCCTGAAGAAAGGTGAATTTGCCGAGGGCATACGGGCATTGCTGATCGACAAGGATATGCAGCCCCGCTGGCGCTATGCCTCACTCAGTGAAGTGGACAGTGCCTGGGTTAACGGATTTTTCAGCCAGTAGTCTGCCTTTGCGCAGCGATGACCCGTACAACAACAAGGAGAAGCAACATGGCCAAGATTACCTTTATCGGCCTGGGCAACATGGGTGCGCCAATGGCGGCCAACCTGCTCAAGGCCGGCCACGACGTTACCGTGTTCGATTTGTCCAAGCCCGCAGTTGAGGCCCTGGTGGCCGAAGGTGCCCGCACGGCGGATTCCGGCAAAGCCGCCGCCGAGGGCGCAGAATGCGTGATCACCATGCTGCCGGCCGGCAAGCATGTGGAGGCGGTCTACCTGGGTGACGATGGCCTGCTGGCTGCATTGCCAGCCGGCACGCTGGTGATCGATTCTTCCACGATTGCCCCGGAAACGGCCCGCAACGTCGCCGAACAGGCGGCTGAGCGAGAGCTTGCGTTTATCGATGCCCCGGTATCCGGAGGTGTGGGTGGTGCCAAAGCCGGCACGCTCACCTTCATCTGTGGCGGCGACGCGAGTACCTTCGAGAAAGCCAAGCCGATTCTGGAAGGCATGGGTAAAAATATCTTCCACGCCGGCCCCCATGGTGCCGGGCAGGTGGCCAAGATCTGCAACAACATGCTTTTGGCGATCCTGATGGCCGGCACCAGCGAAGCCCTGGCCCTGGGTGCGAAAAATGGCCTGGACCCTGCCGTACTCTCGGAAATCATGAAACAAAGCTCTGGCGGTAACTGGGCACTGAATGTCTATAACCCCTGGCCGGGGGTGATGGAGGGTGTGCCAGCCTCCCGCGAGTATCAGGGCGGTTTCCTGGTGAACCTGATGGCGAAGGATCTGGGCCTGGCCTTCGACAACGCGGTGACCAATCAGGCGTCGATTCCCATGGGCTCCCTGGCCCGAAACCTGTTCCAGCTGCATGCCGGGCAGGGCAACGGAGAGCTGGATTTCTCCAGCATTCTGCGGCTGTACAAACCGGAGTAAGCAGGGGAGGGCGATGGCAGGTCGCCCTTTCTTTTTAGCCTAAAGTTTACCTTTACGTAAAGTGAAGGCTATGCTAAACCTGACTAAATCTTGTGCAACCAACAACGACAACAAATGGAGTGTACGATGAGCCTACCGCACTACAACGAGGTGTATGACAACTTTGATGCGGCCGCACTGGAAGCGGAAATCCTGGACGGGCGCCTGGACAGTGGCCTGAACGTCTGTCACGAAATCTGTGATAAATGGGCTTCCGACCCGCAAAAGGTTGCGCTGTTTTACGAGAAAGTGGGTGGTGGTGATGGCGTGCTTACCTTCGCAGAGCTGAAAGCAGCCTCGGCCCGCTTTGCCAACTATCTGAAGTCTCATGGTGTCAAAAAGGGTGACCGGGTAGCGGGCCTGCTGCCGCGGGGCCCGGAACTCCTGATCGTGATTGCCGGCACCTTGCGCCTGGGTGCGGTTTACCAGCCGCTGTTTACCGCGTTTGGCTCCGGGGCCATTGAATACCGCCTGGAAAAAGCCGGCACCAAACTGGTGGTCACCGATCCGGACAACTATCCCAAGCTGAACGACGTCAACAACTGCCCGCCGGTGTTGTGCGTGAACGCCGCCGCCACGGGCGAGGACGTTGCAGACTTCCAGTAGGTACTGGACCAGCAGTCAGACCAGTGTGAGCCGGTGATGATCACCGGCAGCGATCCGTTCCTGCAGATGTTCACCTCCGGTACTGTCGGCAAAGCGAAAGGCGTGGCGGTGCCCGCCAAAGCCCTGTTGGCCTTCTATGTGTACATGAAGTACGCCATTGAACTGCGCGACGACGATGTGTTCTGGAATGTGGCTGACCCCGGCTGGGCCTATGGTCTGTACTACGCCGTTACGGGCCCGCTGTTGATGGGCCACGCCACGCATTTCAACCCCAACCCGTTCACCCCTGAATCCACCTACGACATGATCCGCAAGTACAAGATCACCAACCTGGCGGCGGCGCCCACGGCGTATCGGCTGTTGAAGGCCAACGATCAGGTCTTGCCGGAAGGGGAGAATCTGGGGTTGCGGGTGTGCAGCAGTGCGGGTGAACCGCTGAACCCGGAAGTGGTGAACTGGATTGCCCGCCGGCACTTCTGCCCGGTCAAGGATCATTATGGCCAGACAGAAACCGGTATGACCTGCTGCAACTTCCATGGCCTGGAGCACACCATTCGCCAAGGCTCTATGGGGTACTCATCGCCCGGGCATCGCGTGGTAGCGCTGAACGAGAAAAACGAAGAGGTGGGGGCCGGCGAGATTGGCCAGTTGGCGGTGGATATCAAAGCCTCGCCACTGTTTCATTTCGATGGCTACACCTGGGGTGAGAAAGACCCGTTCGTGAACGGCTACTACCTGACCGGTGACATGGTGATCTGCCATGGCGATGGCGGCTATTCTTTCAGTGGCCGGGACGATGACATCATCACCACCGCAGGCTACCGCGTGGGGCCGGCCGATGTCGAAAGTACCTTGCTGGAACACGCCGCTGTTGCCGAATCCGGTGTCGTGGCCAAGCCGGATGAAAAGCGCGGCTCGATCATCAAAGCCTATGTTGTGATCAAAGCTGGCCAGGAGCCGGTGGACGCGCAGGCACTCAAGGAGGAGTTGCAGGAGCTGGTTCGCCGTCGTCTGTCCACCCACGCCTATCCGCGCGAGATCGAATTCGTGGATGAACTGCCGAAAACGCCCAGTGGCAAGATCCAGCGCTTCGTGCTGCGCAACCGGGCCCAGGATGAGGTGCCGGCATGAAAGTGACCTTCGAGGAGCTGAAAGACTTCCTCGAGGTTCAGTTCCCCCAGGGGGCCGCATACGGCTCCCTGGAGGCACTGGGTGACGGCTGGGCGGAAATGACCCTCGCCGTGGAGGATGATCACCTGCGCCCGGGCGGGACCGTATCCGGGCCAGCGATGATGGCGCTGGCGGATGTCACCATGTACGCAGCCTTGCTCAGCCGGATTGGCCTGGTGCCGTTGGCGGTGACGACGAACCTGAATATCAACTTCCTTCGCAAGCCCGTGGCACATGCGCCGATACGGGCGCGGGCGACCCTGTTGAAGGTGGGGCGCACCATGGGCGTGGGCGAGGTTTTCGTCTATTCCGATGGCATGGAAGACCCGGTGGCACACTCCACCATGACCTATTCCATACCGCCCGAGAAATAACAAAATTAGTTCTTGACGTTTACGTGCACGTAAATCTAATCTGTGTGCTAGTTGCGAAATACAACAATAACAAAAGGTGAAGTGGCTCATGAGTGAACAGTACGTTCTCGAGACCCGTAACCTGGTCAAGGAATTCAAGGGGTTTGTTGCCGTTAACGACGTCAACCTCCAGATCCGTCAGGGGGATATCCACGCCCTGATCGGCCCCAACGGTGCCGGCAAGACCACCGTATTCAACCTGTTGACCAAGTTCCTGATTCCCACCCGCGGGCAGATTCTGTACCGCGGCGAAGACATCACTCCCCTGAAATCCGCCGCCATTGCCCGTAAAGGCATTGTTCGCTCCTTCCAGATCTCTGCCGTGTTTCCCCACATGACCGCGCTGGAAAACATTCGCGTGGCCCTGCAAACCGCAGAGGGCTCCTCCTACAGCTTCTGGAAATCCGGCAACTCCCTGCACAAGCTCAACGAGCGCTGCATGGAGCTGTTGGAGTCTGTTGGCCTGGCCGAGTTCGCCAATACCACCACGGTAGAGCTGGCGTATGGCCGCAAACGGGCGCTGGAGCTGGCCACCACCCTGGCCATGGAGCCCCAGCTGTTGCTGCTGGACGAACCCACTCAGGGCATGGGCTCGGAAGACGTTGACCGCGTAGTGGAACTGGTGCGCAAGGCCGCCCAGGGTCGCACGGTACTGATGGTGGAGCACAACCTGAGCGTGGTCAGCAAACTGTGCGACCGCATCACCGTGCTCGCCCAGGGTGCAGTATTGACTGAAGGCGATTACCAGACGGTCTCCGCCGACCCGCGTGTGCGTGAGGTGTATATGGGCAGTGATGGCAGCGGCGAGCGGGGGTCACAGGCCGCCGCCAGTGAAAACGTGGAGGCGGCCCAATGAGCAAGAATCCGGACCGCGAATACGAGCAGCTGCGCATTTCCGGCCTGCACGCATTCTATGGCGAATCCCACATTCTGCACGGCATCGACATGGTGGTTCAGCGGGGCGAACTGGTCACACTGCTCGGCCGAAATGGCGCAGGGCGCAGCACCACGCTGAAAGCCATCATGAACATGGTGGGCCGGCGCACGGGTTCCATCATGATCAACGGCGAAGAAACCATGCAGTGCGCACCTCATCATATTGCCAGGTTGGGTGTCGGGTATTGCCCCGAGCATCGGGGCATTTTTTCCTCCCTCAGCGTGCAGGAAAACCTCACCCTGCCGCCGGTGGTGCGCAGCGGTGGCATGAGCCTGGAAGAAATCTACACCATGTTCCCCAACCTCTATGAACGCCGCTTCAGCCAGGGCACCAAGCTCTCTGGTGGCGAACAACAGATGCTGGCCATGGCCCGCATTCTGCGCACTGGCGCCAACATGCTGTTGCTGGATGAAATCACCGAAGGCCTGGCCCCGGTGATCGTGGAGAAACTGGGGGAAGTCCTGATAGCCCTGAAGAACAAGGGCCTGACCATTGTTCTGGTGGAGCAGAATTTCCACTTTGCCGCGCCGTTGGCCGACCGACATTACGTGGTGGAGCACGGCCAGATTGTGGAAGAAATCAGCGCCAACGAACTGAGTGCCAAACAGTCGGTGCTGGATGGCTATTTGGGGGTCTGACCCCGGATAGAACGAGAGTAATAAGAGCAACAACAACCCGAACCAACGCAATACAGTAGCGGAGAAACAACAATGACAATGATGAAAAAGCTTCTGACCTCAGCCGTTGCATCAGCTCTGATGGCCAGTGGTGCCCAGGCGGCAATCTCGGACAACACTGTAAAAATTGGCTACCTGGCCGATATGTCCGGTACCTATCGAGACCTGGCCGGCCCCAATGGCCTGACTGCCCTGGAAATGGCGATCAAGGATTTTGGCGGTACCGTCAATGGTGCCAAGATTGAAGTGGTAAGTGCTGACGACCGCAACAGCCCGGACACCTCCTCCAGCACCGTTCGCCGCTGGGTGGAAAACGACAAGGTGGATCTGGTGGCCGGTATGGTGGCTTCCTCGGTGTCCATCGCCGTGAGCAAGATCCTGGAAGAGAACGACCGGCTGGGCATCATTTCCGGTTCGGCGGCTTCCAGCATCACCAACGAACACTGCACACCCAACCACATTCACTATGTATACGACACCTATCCGCTGGCCAATGGTACGGCCAGTGCTGTAGTGAAGGAAGGCGGCAAGACCTGGTATCTGCTGACCGCCGACTACGCCTTCGGCCACGCCCTGGAAGCCGACGTTACCCGCGTGGTTGAGGCCAACGGCGGCGAGATCGTGGGCAGCGTGCGCCATCCGTTCCCGACCCAGGATTTCTCTTCCTTCATCCTCCAGGCCCAGGCCTCGGGAGCGGATGTGGTCGGCCTGGCGAATGCCGGTGCAGACACCACCAACGCCATCACCACCGCCAGTGAGTTCGGGGTAACCCAGGCGGGCCAGACGCTGGCGGCTTTGTTGCTGTTCCTTACCGACGTCCATGCCCTCGGTGCGGAAACCGCGCAAGGCATCCAGCTGACGACCGGCTGGTACTGGGACATGAACGACGAAACCCGCGAGTGGTCTGATCGCTTCATGAAAGAAACCGGTGTGCGCCCGACCATGGTTCATGCCGGCATTTACTCCAGCACCATGCAATACCTGAATGCGGTGGCCGCCACCGGCTCGGATGATGCCCAGACCGTGCGCAAGCAGATGATGGATACACCCATCAACGACATGTTTGCCAAGAACGGCAAAATCCGGGTAGACGGCCGTATGGTGCATGACATGTACCTGGCGGAAGTGAAAACTCCGGCGGAGTCCAAGAATGAATGGGATCTGTACAAGATCCTGCGGACGATTCCGGCGGATGAAGCCTACCGCCCGCTCTCTGAGAGCAAGTGCAAGCTGGTGAACTAAGCAACGGGGAATTACCCGGTGCCCGGTCTCTAAGCGCGACCGGCGCCGGGTACCCGCCCGGACGAACACCCCAACAAAAACAACGTCTGCGCTGCTTGTGGAGTTAGCAACATGACCATGATTTTCGGCGTCCCCCTTGCTGTGCTGTCTGGCCAGCTGCTGATCGGGATTATCAACGGCGCCTTCTACGCCCTGTTAAGCCTTGGCCTCGCGGTTATCTTCGGTCTGCTGAAGATCATCAACTTCGCCCATGGCGCCATGTACATGCTCGGTGCCTTGGTCACCGTGGTTCTGTTTGACCTGCTGGGCGTCAATTACTGGGTCGCGCTCTTTGTCGCTCCCGTACTGGTTGGCGCGTTTGGTATGCTCATCGAATACTTCCTGCTCCGGCGCATTGCCGGCCAGGATCATATCTACAGCCTGCTGCTCACCTTCGGGGTGGCCCTGATCATCCAGGGCGTGCTCACCAATATCTACGGCGTGTCCGGGCTTCGATATTCCATGCCGGACATGTTCAAAGGCGGCATCAACCTTGGCTTCATGTTCCTGCCGTACTACCGGGCCTGGGTGATCGTGGTGGCCCTGCTGGTGTGTTTTGGCACCTGGTTCATCATCGAGAAAACCAAACTGGGCTCCTACCTCCGGGCGGGCACAGAAGACTCACAGCTCATGCAGGGCTTCGGCATTAACGTCCCCTTGCTGGTGAGCCTGACCTACGGATTCGGCGTCATGCTGGCGGCTTTCGCCGGTGTGCTGGCGGCACCCATATATTCGGTAACTCCGGTGATGGGGTCCAACATTCTCATCGTGGTCTTTGCGGTGGTGGTGATCGGGGGCATGGGCTCCATTGGCGGGGCCATAATCACGGGCATCCTGATGGGCGTGATCGAAGGCCTCACCAAAACGTTTTACCCGCCGGCGTCTTCGGCCGTTATCTTCCTGGTGATGGTTCTGGTGCTGATGATTCGACCCACCGGCCTGTTCGGTAAGGAGGCATAATCATGAACCAGCCTGTTAATCCTGCCGATATCCACAAAGCCATTGTCGAGCAGCAAAAGATCCAGGACCGCAAGAAACTGATGGTGAACGGCGTGCTGCTGCTGTTGCTGCTGGCCGCGCCCTTCGTGATGTACCCGGTCTTCCTGATGAAGATCCTGTGTTTTGCCCTGTTTGCGGTGGCCTTTAACCTGCTGTTCGGCTTTACCGGCCTGCTGTCCTTCGGCCATGCGGCCTTCCTGGCCACCGGAGGTTACACCACGGGCTACCTGCTCAGTCATTTCTCCGGCCTGACCACCGAGATGGGCATTATTGCCGGTACCGCCACGGCCACCTTGTTGGGACTGGCCTTTGCGTTACTGTCGATCCGCCGGCAAGGCATCTACTTTGCCATGGTGACCCTGGCGCTGGCACAGCTGGTGTTCTTCTTCTTTGTGCAGTCGGAATTCACCGGCGGCGAAGACGGCATGCACGGCATCCCCCGGGGCGAGCTGTTTGGTCTGATTAACCTCGAAGACAACCTCAACATGTACTACTTCGTGCTGGTGGTGTTTATCGCCTGTTATCTGCTGGTGCAGCGCATTGTCAGCAGCCCGTACGGGCAGATCCTGAAAGCCATCAAGCAGAACGAACCGCGGGCGGTCTCGCTGGGTTACAACGTGGATCGTTACAAGATCCTGGCCTTTGTGATCTCCGCCGCGCTGGCGGGCCTGGCCGGCTCCATGAAATCCGTGGTGTTCCAGCTGGCGTCCCTCAATGATGCCCACTGGCATATGTCGGGCGAGGTCATCCTGATGACCCTGGTGGGCGGCATGGGTACGCTGCTTGGGCCGGTGGTGGGCGCCACCTTTGTGGTGAACATTGAATACCAGCTGTCCCAGGGGCCGCTGCGCGACTGGGTAGACCCGATCCTCGGCGGAATCTTTGTGCTGACGGTACTGGCCTTCCGCAGCGGGATTGTGGGCGAGCTGCAGAAATTCATGCGCAAGAACCTGGGATGAGTTACGGGGGCGGCAGCCCCCAGTCCTGTTCGGCCAACGCCTGCGCGATAGCGCGGTAGCCCTTGTCGCTCGGGTGGTAGCCGTCCCGGGCGAGCAGGGCAGGGTCTGACACCGTGGGGTAACCCAGATACCGGAAATCGTCCGGGTTCCTTGCCGCAAGCACCTGATACACCCTGTCCAACTGCCGCGCCCGCCATCCCATAACCTGGCGCAGGGGTGCCGGCAAGGCCGAGAATTTGTCCATGGGCGGCACGCTGAGCAACGTAATGGGCGCCTGATACCGGGTTGCCAGGGTTTCGCGGAGCTGAATCAGTTGCCGGCGAAACCGGAACCGTGGAGTGAAACCGGTAGTGTCGTTTACCCCCATGCTCAGTAATACTGCATCTGCCGGTGGCAAGTCGGCGGAGCCCAGCGCATCAAGCAGCGCACCCAGCCGAATACCATTAACCCCGAAGGTAGACCAGCCAATACAGAGCCCGGTGCGTTGATGTAACTGCAACGCCAACTGGCTTGCCAGACCCTGGGCGTGGCTTTCAACCCCCACGCCCGCCGCAGTGGACTCGCCCAGCACCAGCAACCGAAAAACGGGCTCTCCCTCGCCGTACTGGCCTGCGCAATCCCCAGTAGCCTCTGGCAGCCGCGGTGTTACCCGCCGGGTGCGCTTGCCCTGATAGAGCAATACCGGAAACAGCAAAGCCGTAGTCAGCCAGAAAGGCGCGTGCATAAAGGCGTCTCTTTCAGCGAGGGTAAAGCCCAAGTATTGCAGGATTCCCCCATGCCAAACCAGCCAGAAACAACATAAAGCCCGGAGTTATACGAACGCGTTCGCAAAACTCCGGGAAGGTACCGGGAAATGTTGCTAACCTTCTGATAAGTTTGAAAAGGAATATCGGGGCGTGCGGAGTTATACGCCCCCAATCTGGAGCAGGGGTGGCTCAAACACGGGCGTATAACTCCGGCGGTAGCCGTGGTGGATTCAGGTAATTTGCTGATTTTATTAGTGAAGCTGGGGTTTGTTAGGGCCGAGATTTTTGGAGTTATACGAATGTGTGTTATACGAACGCGTTCGTATAATTAGCTGTTATGTGTTCTTTGTGAAGCGAGATATTTTGCTGTGTGCGAGAAAATATGAGTTTTAGCGATGATTTTTTGAGCATCTTGGGCGCCTGGCAGAGGGGGTGGAACGAGGATCAGGAAACTCGACTCCAGCTTGCAGACAAACTCAAAACAAGTGCCAAAAACCTGCCCAATGAGTTCAAGCAGGTGCACGGCCCCTGCTATCGAAAAAGGTTTCTACACTATGGTGAGCTTTTTGAAATCATTATGGTTGATGAAAAAGATGAGGGGCTGACTAGCTGGACCGTCTGTCAGAAATATGCAGAGAATTTCAAAGGCCTCCATAGGCCGGATGCGGTATCTGCCGCAATATTTGAGCACTCCCCAAAAGCCGATGAAGTCGTTTTGAATATCTGTGCCCTTTGGGATGCACCGTCTTTCTTGGACTCAGCGAAACAGTACCAAAGGAATGGTGGTGAAAACGCCGATGCGATCTTCAACTTCAAAGCCTCTCAAGGGGAGGTCATATTAAGTGCACCTCTCAAGGGAAGCGAGATAGTTGCTCTCACTGGGGCATCTAGCCCTTTTGATGAACTTTGCGATAAGGCGGGCATACCCGAGTCCGAGAGAGACGGCTATTTCAAACAGTTGATCGACCTTGAACAGTATCCCGAAGCCCTGAAGTACACGTCCAAAGAGGGGACGCAGAGGGTTATACAGAACACCATTAAAATTATGGAAGAGAAGATTGAGGCCGCGAGACGTGGAGCCACTATCACACATAACCATTAGCGCCAGTCGGACAGGTTTGTCGCGCTGTGCGCCACAAACCAGCCGCTGCGCATGGCGTTAAAGGTCCAAGACTGTTCTATGGCTAAATCTGAGTTTGAGCGACTTCCTTTGCATGATGCATTGCTTGAATCAGCAGAGGCGAGATGGTCTGAGAAGACAATTAAGTTGCGTCTTGCGGTGTTCACTGATTCTACAAAAGAGGCTGCTCCGCACGTCTTGAGCTTTCTGGGAGTCACCAACTTTATAATGCGGCACGAAGAAGCGTGGGGGCCGTCCGATTCAGTGCTCTCTGCGTCATATAGTTGCGGTATCTATAGACTGGAGATGCAATCTGGGGATTGTATCGAAGTGGAGGCTGGTTCCTTTGATCTGGCCAGCCTTTAACCAAGCGGTCAACCGGACACCAAAAGCTTACCGCTTTTGGTTCCCTCCGCTGGCGCTCCGGTGCCGGTTACCTCAGCGTTATGTGTCACGGGGGCTGAATGTCCTTCCCAAAAGATAGAGTCGTTGTTGATAGCGATGTGAATCCAAGAGACGGTATTGGTGTCGAGATATACCAAGATGACGAGCTTGTGATAGAGATTTTCCGAGATGACACAGAGAGAACTAGGACCGTTACGGTGTTTAGAGATTCGGTATCCTTGGAGTTGATGGAAAAGGCTATACAAAGATTCAAGGACGAAGGCCTATGGGATTTCATTGAATATGATGAATAAGCACATAACAAGGCCAGGCACGGCGACGCCTGCTACATTGCGGCTTCGCCTCCATTCCGTAGCCGCGCATGCTGGCTGGCGTTATAAGTAATGATGAAGATGCCATCTTGCCCAAATTGTGAGTCCGCGGTTTCGCTCTGGCGAAAGCTGTTTATGGGGCCGAAGGTTGTGATTCGTTGCACGAATTGTGACGCAAAGATACGCATCAACGAATCTCGCTATATTTTGCTGGTAGTCCCAGGGCTTTTTAGCGTTTTGTGCGCTGTGAGGTTAATGGAGGACGCCGATAGCTTCCTTTGGGGAGGATCGCTGGCATTATCGGTACTGGCCATGATTTACATCGTCCTTTTCTATGTCACTTACGAGTTGGTCGAGTGAAGGGACGTATGTCGCGGGCCTATGAAGTGACTTATAACCAGTGGGTGAAGCTGACCGGTACTACGCTGCGCTCCGCACCGGCAGCTTACCCAAGGCGTTAACAGATAAGGAGATCAAAGTGTCTTGGTTTTGGAATGCCTTTCAACAAACAGAAATTAGCGAAAATCGTAAGCGGGGCAGTGAGGCGCAAATTGATGCAAAAGTCGCTCTCCGTTCGATTAACGAGTTAGAAGAGAAAGTCGATCGTCTTTCACTTCTCTGCCACGCGCTGTTCGAGGAGCTAGAACGGACAACCGGTTTTTCCGAAGCTCAGCTCAAAGAAAAAATGACGCAAATTGACCTTAGAGACGGAAGATCAGACGGCAAGTATGATCCTGTTCTGGGGAGTGATTGCCCGGATTGTGGTCGCAAAGTAAAGAAAACGCGCTCAAATTGTTTCTGGTGCGGTGCTAGTCTTGGTGCATTCGGTTAGGCCCAGTCTGTTAACAAGGCAATCAAATTCGTTCCGGCCTTCTGCATCCACCGGGCGCCCTTTCAGGGCGCCGTTTATTGCTGGCGTTAGGGTATCAACTAGAAGCGGAGACACAATGAACAAGATAATCGAGCTATTCTCCGCTTTGTTAACGCCTACACTTGCCGTTGTTGCGGTGTATATCGCTTATCATCAATTTAAAATCAATAGATACAAAGCAAGAGTAGATCTATATGAAAAGCGATTTCATATGTACGAAAAAGCGCTAGATTTAATACAGCGAATGAGCAATGGAAATGAAAGTCCGGATGAAATAGTGCTTGAGTTCAAGAAAAGTACCGCTGGTGCTTATTTCTTATTTGGTGAAGAGGTCGGAAAATATTTCAATACACTTTGTGAAAAAGCTATAGAGTATCAACTGATTGAGGAGCAGTTACGGAAATTGCCTTACAGCGAAGAGGAACAGCTGTCTAAGCGAGATGACAAGCTCAAGATTAAGAAATGGTTCTTTTCTCAATTTGAAGAATCTAGGAGCTATTTTATGAAATACCTAAAGTTCGATGAGATTTAACCCTAACAATGCATTTCACCGGACAAGCCGGTGAACGCGGCGTTATGTGCCTGAGGGGTAAGTCCTCATGAGAAGTAATGTAACCAGAGCCTGGGTCGCAACCGTTGTCGTCCTGTCGTCTCTGATTCCCTTGGCATTACTCGGAGCATTTGCCTTCTATGCTCATGGTGGTCTTTACGATGGTTATCAGGGGAGCATCAGCGCATTGATCGCAATGGCAATTCTGGTCCCGGTCTTATCGCACAGAGAGAGATTTTTCTCGCTGAATACCAAACGCCAGATTGGGATTTTGGTGTTGAGTTTGGGATTGTTAGTGATTACCTATCTGTTCGTGCTGTCGACAATGTCAGGCCCAGTGAACTGACAGTGCAATCACATAACAAGGTGTTGTAGTTTGTTCCGGCCTACGGCCTCCACCGGACGCCCCTGGCGGGCCACCGCTAAACCAAGGCGTTATAAGCACTAGGGAAGTCAGCATGCTTAACAAGGCAGTCTTAGTATTTTTGTTCTTATTATCAGGATCCGCTATCGCTGAGGAAAAACCGCCTGAGCTTTGGTCATGGTTTAAAGATCTGAACAAATCCAAAGAGGCTTGCGAGATACAAAGCTCTTATGCTCTGCAAGTCCTAGGGCTAGAGAATCAAGTTGAAAATGAGTACGGAATATACGGAAACGTAAAGTCAAATCGTGTTGTGGTTAAATGTATAGAAATATCACCCAATCAAAGCAAGCTCATGGTTGCGGTTGCTGGCTACAATAGGGATTCAGTTGAGCTTGTAAGAAATAAAATCATTGATTCAATTCAGTAGCATACAGCTTATAACAAGGCCAGGCGCAGCGACGCCTGCTACATTGCGGCTTCGCCTCCATTTCGCAGCCGCGCATGCTGGCTGGCGTTAAAAGTCACAAGGAAGTATTCGTGGAATTTCTGTTAATACTGCTCATCCCACTTGGATTTATTGGAGTTTTCCTTTCGGCTCCCTTTTGGATCTCTCGGGTCACGAAAGCCGAGCATGAAGAGGTACTTACTGAAGCCCAAAACTATGAGGGAAAGGAGAGAGACGAGTTCATAGAAGCACAGCGAAAAGACAAACGCCTTGGCGAATACAGCAAGAGCCTCTCTGGAGGAGCGGTACTTATCTTCATAGCTGGACTTGCTCTGCTGTCAGGGGAGCTTTCGATTCGCGGAGGCGACCCAATAGTAAGCCAAGCTATTGGCGATGATCGATTCTTTGCTTTTGTAGGGATTATTTTGGTTTTGGGTGTTTTGCTTGCTGGATACGGGTTGATCGGGAAGTGGAAAAATGGAACGTTAAACAAGTCACGGAAGACGGACGCGTAGGATGCGCCGCTTCGTTCAGCGTTATAGGTCACTATGAAAATCGCGATAATCGTCTTATTAATTCTTCTGGTCGGAACCAACGCGTTTTGGGTTTACCAAGCACTAGACTCTGGCGTAACTGCTTCCTATCGGGATGACACAATCAATCGGCTCCAGAAAACTCAGGATCAGCTTATGGCTACCATACCCAAGCTGGCAGGTTCTCAGGAGAAGGCTGAAATTGTTGATACGTTCGAAGCTTTCACAGATCAAGAAACGTTCGAGAAAGAAGGCTGTACCTGGGTGGGTTGGGTAGGTCTGAAGTTTGGCGACGACGATAGATTGTTGGCGGTTTCGCCCTCTTGGTCATATCGGCAGGGAAATCCGTGCTTTGAGAACTTATAACAAGGCCATTAGTTCTGTTCCGGGCCGATGGCCCTCCACCGGACGCCCTTGTCAGGGCGCCGCTTATGGCTAGCGTTTAAATCACAGGGAAAGTCCATGCAGAGATTATTTGCAGCGATCATTATTTTCTTCGGTTGCCACGCCATTCAAGCATCTGAATTTGAACCAAACGTCGAGATGAACCAAAGGGTGATAAAGGCACTCATCGAGGCGGGTTCAGTTCCCACGAAGCCACATCCTATAGAGCATCATTTTTTATGCTACACCTCAGACTGTCTTCAAGAATTGCTGGAAAAAGGTGAATCGCTCGGATACCGGGCGGCTTATATGGGAGAGGATACTTATCAAGGCACCTGTAGTAGCCCCCATTTAAACCGGACACCTTGGTAGAAGCAAAGGCCTAGGCATAGACCTAGTGCAAAGGAGTGTCCAAGGTGGAGAGAATCGAAGTCATAACCGGAGTGCAGCGCCGTCGCCGGTATTCCGCGCAGGAGAAAGCATTCATGGTTGCAGAGTGTGAGCAGCCAGGCATGTCGGTATCGCTTGTAGCCCGGCGTCATGGTATATCAGCAAGTCTGTTGTTCCGTTGGAAGAAGCTGATGAAAGACGGTGGCATGTCCGCGATTGAATCCGGTGATGAGGTTGTAAGCGCATCCGAGGTGAAAGCCCTGAACAAGAAGGTTCGGGAGCTGGAGCGGATGTTGGGCCGCAAGACGATGGAAGCTGAAATACTCCGGGAAGCCCTGGAGGTGGTTCAGTCAAAAAAGTTGATCTCGCGCATGCCGTTGCTGCCACCGGACGATACCCTCTGAAGCGGGTTGCGGAAGTGCTGAAGGTGTCGCGCTCCAATCTTTTGGATCGCCTTCATGGTCGCCAGAAAGGCCGAAGCCCGAGATACAGCAAACAGGACGATGACCGGCATTTACCGTTTATCCGTGAGCTGTGCGAGGCCCGTGCTGCCAATGGCTATCGAAGGATCACGGCTCGACTGAATCGGTTGCTCGCAGCCAACGATGAGCGAGTAAACCACAAGCGCGTGTACCGACTGATGAAGCAGAATGGGCTGCTGTTACCCCGGTATACAGGGCGACCTCAAGAGCGCTGCCACAATGGCCAGGTTATTACGTTGAAGCCGGACCTTCGCTGGTGCTCAGATGGCTTGGAGATCCGCTGCTGGAACAAGGAGGTTGTCCGTGTAGCCTTCAGCCTGGACTGCTGTGATCGTGAGCTGATGCGCTATGTAGCGACCACTGGTGGCATCACCGGTGAGATGGTTCAGGACCTGCTGCTGGAAAGCTTGGAATACCGGTTCGGCCAGTCAGAGCGAGTGCCTCATCCACTGGAGTGGCTGACTGACAATGGCAGTTGCTACATTGCCAAAGAAACGCGAGCCTTCGCGTCCTCTCTGGGCTTTGTCGTGTGTACCACACCGGTGAGAAGCCCTCAGAGCAATGGCATGGCTGAGGCCTTCGTGAAGACGTTCAAGCGGGACTATGTGTACCTGAACGATCTTCCTGATGCCGCCACAGTGATGGCCAGGTTGCCGGAATGGATCGAGGACTATAACCGCAGCCACCCGCACAAGGGGCTGAAAATGAAATCGCCCTGGGAGTACCGGGCGGAACTGGCATCAAACGAATGAGGTGGTGTCCGGTTTAGCGGGGGCAACTACAGCACCCACTATTGGTATGGGGACCTAGTAAAAGAAACCGTTTTAGACCTTCACATCATCAATCAGCAGAATTCACTTATGCTCAAACTGGCGGACGAATTCAATGCAGACTATGACGGTTGGGGAACACCAATTATCAAATAATTTAACAAGGCGCATCAGTACTTGGCCTATGGCCACCGGGCCGCTTTCAGCGGCCGCTGTGCTTCAGCGTTATGCGGTCACTGAATGAGCATTGAGATTGTTCTCGCAATATCAGCTTTCCTCTTGGTCATTCCGGTGTTGATCACCCGCTGGCTATGGTTTTGGGTGTTCTCGCTGGTATTGGGGCTCCCGATGGTTGGGGTTTGGGCGGTGTATTTTTACCAAACATCGCAGCCTGAATACTCTGGTTCTCCACAGGAGTTTTTTGGCATCCTCATAATGGTGCTGGTCTCAGGCTCCTTAGCAGTGGGAATGTTCCTGCGGTACATTCGGTGGGTAATTGGACTTAAAGTACACGAAATTAGGGCGGCAAAGGCGTTGGGTTCCGGCGCCCCAGGGAGTAACACATAACCAGCTGTTGTAGTTCGTTCCCGGCCTGACAGCCATCCACCGGACGCCTACTACGCTGCGCTCCTTATCGGCAGCTTACCCAGGGCGTTATGCAGCGCTTACCGCGGACGGGGCGAGCTAATGGACAATGAGATGCTTCCACCATGGCTTCAGTATCTCGACATACCGTTGGGGTCTATCGGTTAGCGAATGGGTCTTGGCGAAGACTACTGGTACAGATTCGTTGATTGGTTCGGCAGCCTTAGTGGGAGAGAAAGGGAACGCTACCGGGAGCGTTACCCAAAGCCAGAAGACTGGGCAATGTTTTGGCCTCATGTTCCTGAAAAGCTGGAGGCCTATGTTGGAAAAAATGCATAGCCAATCGTTCAAGTTCGCTACCGGCCTGGCGGCCGTCCGCGGACGCCTAACATCCAGCGTTATGTGTGAGGGACCATGCACGAGTACTATCGAATAGAACAAGGGATATGGCCTCATTTGGAGAAAGCGGGGTTCGTAAAAGAGTCTGAGAATGATCTGGTCGATTATTGTGGCTCAATCAGAACGATCTTCGCGAAGGATGAAAGGCGGGTTCTCCTGGAATGGGACGGAGAAGAGGACTTTGGCTTCGCTGAAGTATGGCGTAATGGTGAGTGGTGCGCATTACCCACCAAAGTATTGGAGTCCAAGAAAGCTGAAGTTCAATCAGCAATCAAAAAGTTGTGTGCCGATTTACAGGGGTATTTGAATTGAGCCTGGCTCTATTAAATTACCAGGCGGTCAACCGGACGCCAAAAGCAAGGCACTCTTGGTTCCCTCCGCTGCGCTCCAGCGCCGGTTACCGCAATCGTTATAGCCCAAGGAGATTCGGTGCTGGTCTGGGATGAGGCAGATGTGCTATCCGTGCTTGAGGTACTTCCGGAAGTGGAGCACGACGGTATTTGGCATAGGTACGTAGTCCAGAGGCATGGAATTGAGCTTACTGTAACTATTTACCAATATGACGCTGATGTTTGGTTTGAAATGCGATCATTAGGCATTGAGAAGCCAATTTTCTCCATGCGGGTTACCGATTGCCCTGGTATAGCACGCAGGCTTGATTCTACTGGCGAGTATTTGGAGTTTGCCGCGTCAAAGTGTTTTGGTTCGCGCTATGACGGGGAGCAACCAATGCCTTATGGTGTCCGTGTATACATTAAGCCTACGATCAACGTGGCACTGTTCGGGTAGGTTATAACAAATCGATTAAGTTCGTTCCGGTTTGGCGGCCTCCACCAGACGCCCCTGTCGGGCCGCTTATCATCGGCGTTATGTCCATGAATAGACGCGTTATTTTTACAATAATTGGCACCATGGTAAGCGCGATCGTGTTCTGGAATGCGTTGGCCGAGGCTGTTGTGCTCTACGAAATGTGGGCGACTGGGGCATCCACACGGGCGGAATTAGTAGATGACATGGGTTTAGGTATTCTGTTGCTCGTAGTGGTTCCACCGGGCACGATCATCCTGTCGTCGATCATTGCATGGGGAATTTGGCGGCATCTGAAGAAGCGACAGTTATAGCGCATAACCAGTTGTTGTAGTTCGTTTCGGGCCTTCGGCCCTACATCGGGCGTCCATTTCGCTGCGCTGTATGAGCGCCGCTGAACGTCGGCGTTATGTACTCTAGGGAGCTGGGCTTGGATTTCGAGTTAATTAGAAGAGCTGCAATCTCTTCGCTCCCGGCGTTAGTCGTCGCTTTTGGGGCTTACCGGTTAGTCAAAGCATTTTTCTATACGCCTGCTCCTTCAGGCCCCGCCTCACTTGGAAGAGCCTTCGGATTTCTGTTTTCGGGAGAAGTCATGGGGGCTGTAACTATTTGGTACCTCTCCTATGTATGGTCATTCTTGGTTGGTGAAGAGTTCATCAATGCACTCCGGCTAAGTTTCTTGGTTTTAGTGTTTGTTTTCGTGAGCACTGGCGCTGGGTACTTAGCTGCGCATAGCTACGAAAAAGTGGGTGGTATGAATGCTAAAATTTTTGTGGTGACTGGCTTTTTCCTGCATTCACTAATTTCTTCGATAGCATTTATGCGATCCGGGTATGTAGTTATTATGCTATTAAGCTTTATCCCGAGCAGCATTTTGGGGGTATTTCTGCAATTAAGAATACATAACCAACCACGGCAGCCAGACGCTCATTAAGCGCGCCGCTGCGTTCCGCGTTAGGCCTGAATATCTATGGAAACATTCATCGCGAATTGTAGTCAGTATAGGGCCTACGACCGCAGGCTAAAGCAAGAGGGTAGCCTTACGATATTGGTGCGAATCAGTATTCGCGGAAATCACCATAAAGGCCCTGTTCCGGTATCTGTCGTCTACGAAGCCATATTTCGGCCATAGGAGAGATACTGGGAGATTGATAAAGAGTACCCGGATGAAGAGCCTTACCCAGTGATCTATTCAAAAGATTTTTCTACAGCGGAAGATCGAGATTTTTATGTGGAAAGAAATTTCGACTTCGGAACCAAGCTGGCATAACAAGTTGTTGTAGTTTGTTTCGGCCTGCAGCCTCCACCGGACGCCCCTGTCGGAGCGCCGATAAACGTCAGCGTTATGGCGCTTTACGTACATTTCGTCTACATTTTCTGGGTTGCGCCAAGATAGTTGGAGGGCAATTAACATGGAGGTTGCACAGTGCGCTAGCACCTCAATCCTGGAGAATGACCATGAAAAAAATAATGCTAAGTTTGGTTCTTGTTGTGTTCGCCTCGACGGCGTTCGCTCATGGTGGCGGTTGCCGGAAAGACAGCCCACCTGGGCAATGCTGTCACGCAGGTTCACAGCCTTATCATTGCCACTAAAGCTGTGTTTTCCAGCGGAGCTTGGCTGGTTGAGCTATAACCATATGGTCAACCGGCAACCAAAAGCGTACCGCATTTGGTTTCCTCCGCTGGCGCTCCGGAGCCGGTTACCTCAGCGTTAAGAGGCATCATGTTCTGGAAGAATAAAGGATCATTCAGGCTCATTCCGGTGCTCCCCAAGAACTATCGAAGTATTTGCCTGCACGCGATAGAGATCGCGTCCGAGCCCTGCGTGGTAGTTGATAATGATGTGGTTACCGACTTCTCCGAACGAGGCAAGCTCACTCAAAAGGGCATTCGCAACTGCAGGAATCTAGAGATTCGGGATGGGGGTGTTGGAATCGTGGGCTTTCATGATCATCCCAGTGAAATGTGGATCAATGAAAACTACCAAGATTTCGCCAATTACTGCGAACACCAAGGTTGGCTTCAAATTCAAGGGCCGGCCTCTTAACAATCGGCTGTTGTCGGACGCCCCTACGCTGGCGCTCCGGTGCGCCGCAAGGTCATGACGTGATACAGAATCTGCGGAGAATTGAATGTTTGGAGAAGTTGGCTTTTCGCCATGGGTGAACTGGGAGGCCAGAGCCGAGGTCAATGGAAGAAAGCTTCCAGGCGTCTACTTCATCGCTCGGAGCAAAAATGAGCCTAAGGACTTTAGGGTCAATAACGACAGCATTATCTACATAGGTGAAACAACCGGCCAAACTCTCGGGGATCGCCTGAGGCAATTCAACACGTCAGCGTTCAGCGTAAAGCCTGGACACTCAGGAGGCAACACGTTCAGAGAAACCATGTCTCACGATACTGATGCACCTATGCTATGGGTGTCTGCCTGCCCTGTAGAAATGGGAGAGGTCTACACCGCGGCTTATATTAAGTATCTGGAACGGCGCCTAATTTGGGAATATGTCTGCACATACGGATGCCTTCCACCATGCAACAGTCAGTAGGCTTCTAGTATAACAATGCCATTAAGTCTGTTCCCGGCCGATGGCCCTCCACCGGGCGTCGCTGACGGGCCGCCGCTATCGATGGAGGTTACATCGAATGGTATGACTCAAAGCGTCAAGAATTTGGGTTGGGCATGAAGTCTACCGAGGGCAAATATATTTTTATCGGGGTTGGCGGTGATTTGGTCGGTGCGTACTGTGCCATGTAATCAGTAAACAAGTGAATTAAGCGGGCCGTTTTGAGCTGGCGCTCCAAATGGCCGCTTATTCGGTGTGTTAGCTGTAAGAACGAGAAGGTCCGAGAAAAGGAACGCTATGATTGAGGATCTGAGAGTATATTTTGGCGTGTATGGATTTGAGTGTGATCATACAACGATTACGAATCAATTAGGTGTACCTCCGACCTCCGCTTGGAATAAAGGAGAGACCTATAGGGTTGGTTTCTCGAGTGCGGTACGTACGCATAGCCGATGGTCTCTTGGTACTGGATTGAGTGCTTCGGCGTCGGTGGAGGACAATTTAATGAGGTTGGTAGAGCTATTGGCGCCAATAATTGATCGAGTTAACGATGTTAAGCAACAATTCGAAGCTAGCTTAGTTGTGGTTCAGCATTTCAGGACAGCCAACAATGATTTCTCTCTGTCTGCAACGTGTTTGGAGAGAGTTAGTAGTTTGGGGTTGGACTTGTGGTTTGATCAGTACTACGAGTCTCGTACCAGCTAACAAGTCACTGTTGCCGGACAATTTTTCCACCGCTTTGCGGTTCCAAAATTGTCGCAAAGTTTTGCGTTAATTTCTAAAGACAGGGATCAGTCCATGCATCACGAAGATCTTAAGCAAGTGCGAGAAAACTGGTACTCGGCTTTTTTCGCAGGTGACGTTGAGCACCTTGCTCGGGTCCAGGCAGACAATTTTACGGTCACTACCGAGCGTGGTGTCCAATCCAAAAAATCCCAGATCGACGCGATCTCGTCAGCCAAGCGCAATGGCAGTTGGTTTCCCCAAGGAGGGGAAAAACACGACACTGCGTTAACCATTCAGGATTCTGGTAGCAGCACCACTGTCACTGGTCAGGGGTATACCATTTCTGGTCAATCCCCAGGGCCGGTAGTGGCGTTTTCGGAAACCTGGAAGTGGGATGGCGCTGCTTGGCAGGTTGTCAGTCTGAGCTACGGTGCAGCCCGAAACTAAAATTAACAAGTCACGGAAGTCGGACGCGTGAGACGCGCCCCTTCGTTTTGGCATTATGGGAAACTCTATGCAAACCACTAGCGTATTTGAAAGCAAGGAGTCTGGCCTTGGATATGGTGGCTGGCTTCGTTGTTTTCGGGTATTCAATGGTATTAATTGGGGGATAGGAGTATTGGTGGTTCTGGCGCTGCCTCCCTTGTTTTTGCTTACTTGGGGAAACAACTCTCAAAATGACTTGAATCTTATTGCATCATTGGTGAGGTTTATTCCTGGAGCTGTGATTTCCTTTTTAATATGGAAGTCGCTACTAATGAAATCGGATAAGGTTCCATCAAAGATTAAATGGTTAATGAGGATTGATCTGGCGCTGAGTCTTGTAGCGATCATGCTTATATATTATTTATATATGCGAGGTTACGTTAGTGAAAAGCCAGCACCGATCCTATTTGGTATTATTTATTATGTGGTCTGTTCCTCTTATTTTAAGCGCTCAAAGCGAGTTGCTTCATACTATGGTGTCAATTCTTGAAGCCCCACATAACGCGCAGGCACAGCGACACCTAACTGCATTGCGGCTTCGCCTCTGGACTTCCCCCACTTCAGTAGACACGCATCGATAACTCCGAAGAGGGAGAAGAACGATGCCTGCAATGAACACGGGGAAGAAGACCCAAAGGTACAGCATTGAGTTCAAGGTCAAAGCGGTGGAATGGAGCTACCAGGCGCACCGGAGCGTGAAAGGCGTAGCGGAAGCGCTGGATATACACCCCTTCATGCTGTCACGCTGGCGAAAGGAATACCGAGAGGGAAAGTTCGCCATGAAACGGGTCAAGAAAGCGCCTGATGAAGCCAAAAAGCTGATGAAAGAGAGGGATGAAATCAACCGTCTGAAACGCCGGATAGCGGAGCTTCAGGAGGAAAATGACATCCTAAAAAAGTTTCAACGTTTTCAGGCAGAGGAACGACGGAAGCGTTCAGATTCGTCTGGAAACACCGAGGACAACACGGAGTAAAGGCGCTGTGTCGTCACCTGAACATATCTCGGTCTGGCTACTACGCCTGGGCAAACCGCAAGCCCAGTCAGAGAGCTGCTGAGAATGCTGATTTACTGTTGAAGGTTCGAAGAGTCTTCAACGACAGCAAAGGCCGCTATGGCAGTCCACGGGTCTACCAGGCTCTGCGTCGAGAGGGGCTGGTTGTCGGCGAGAACCGGGTTGCGAGGGTCATGCGGGAATGGGGAATGAAAGCCCGTGTTGCTCGCGTGTATCGCCCGAATGAGGACGCTGAGGGAAGACCTGAAAGCCTTGCCCAATCATCGACTGGAGGCCGACAAACCGGTCGCAGCGAATTTGCAGTGGAGCAGCGATGTCACCTACATCAAGCTGGGCAAGAAATATGTGTTCCTGGCGGTTGTGCTGGATCTGTATTCCCGACGCATCATCAGTTGGCGGCTTGGTGAGAATCTGAGCGCAGATTTTGCCAGGGCAACGCTCAGGGAAGCCTTCGCGAGCCGGAAACCGTCCCCGGGCCTATTGTTCCATACGGATCGTGGTATCGAATATCGCGCTCATAAGACCCAAGCTCTGCTGAATCGATACTTGGTACGGCACAGCATGAACCGCCCAGGACAGTGTACGGATAATGCTGAGGTGGAGTCCTTCTTCAAGACACTGAAGGGCGAGTTGCTGCACGCCACGAGCTTCGTGACGATGCGGCAATTACGGAAACATATAAGTAACTATATTGAGAGCTTTTATAACAGCCAAAGGCTGCACAGTGGTCTTGGTTACCGGACTCCGATAGAGTTCGAAGGAATCAATTGATGGGGCGTGTCCATTTTATTGGGGGAAGTTCATTCCCGGCCCGACAGCCTTCCATCGGATGCTGTTTACGCAAGCGTTAACCTCATTGACAATCTGGAGAGCCTGACATTGTGGAAGTTTGATCCCGTCATCAGGGATGCTAGCTATTATCGTCGGCGCTGGTCATTCATTAATGGTTTGTTCAGTTTCGTGTTCCTGGTTGCCGGTACGGTGGCATTCTATTTCGACAATGTGACGCTACCTGGACGCACGGGACTCGCTGAGTTTTCGGGTAAGTGGGCCCACGGGGTAGGGGTGGCTTCCTTTTTTGTTGCCGCCTATTGGATTTATATGTCGCTAAAGGAGTATCGAGTCTCTTTACTCATACTCATAGCGCCGTTTTTAGCTGCGGCGGCGGTGTCGGCAACTTTGCTCGCCATCAAGTATGGTTAACAAGTTGTTGTAGCCCATTCCGTCCTGTGGCCTCCACCGGACGCCCTTGTCAGGGCACTGCTTATTTCAGCATTAGAACCGCAACCCTGAGGGGCTAGTAATTTGAGAAAAGTATTAATGAGTGCATGCCTTTTAGGTAAAAAGGTCAGATACGATGGTGGAAGCCTTTCGGTGCACGATCAACTTGTGGAGAAGTGGGTATCTGAAGGCCGGATCGTTTCCGTCTGCCCGGAAGTGGAGTCCGGGATGAGTATCCCCAGGAAGCCTGCGGAGATCTTCGGAGGTAGCGGAACCAGTGTGTTAGACGGTGAAGCTGACGTTTTTGAAAAAGGCGGAGATGTTGTCACCGATGATTTTATCGCAGGTGCCTCCATTGCTTTGGAGCTGTGCAAAAAGTTCAACATTGAGATAGCTGTACTGGCTGAGTCCAGTCCTTCTTGCGGCAGCTCTTTCATCTATGATGGTAGCTTTTCAGGTAATCGGACTCCTGGCATCGGGGTTACGGCCGCGTTGTTGCGTCGGCATGGTATTCAGGTGTTTAGCCAACATGAGATAGCGGATGCCAATAAGGCCATCCACGCGACGAGTGCGTGATGGTGGGCGTTATGAAGCAAGTTTTCGGCAAAGTGTTCGGAATCGGTGATGGCAATGAACACGGGATCATTTGAAAGACTACGAAACCGGTTACTGAAGAGCTTTCTATTGTAGTTCGTTCCGGACTGGAGCTTACATCGGGTGCTCCTGTGGGGCACGGTAAGGAGAGCAGATGAAAATTTACGGTGATGCCAAATCCGGCAACTGCTACAAAGTTCAGCTGGTGTGCAACCTCCTGAACATCGACCACGAGTGGATTGAGGTCGATATTCTGGCTGGCGACACCAGGTCCGACGAGTTCTTGCGAAAGAACCCGAATGGCAAAATACCTTTGCTTGAACTCGATGGAGGCGAGACGCTTTCCGAGTCCAACGCCATTATCAACTTCCTGGCAGGCGGATCGGCGTTATACCCCGAGGGTGGGCTGGCTCAAGCGCGTATCCTGCAGTGGCAGTTTTTCGAACAATACAGCCATGAGCCTTATATCGCGGTAGCCCGCTTCATCAATAAGTACCTTGGGCTGCCTGATGACAGAGCTGAGGAATATGCGTCGAAGCAAGCCGGCGGCCACAAAGCGTTGCGAGTGATGGAGCAGCAGCTTCAGAAAACGCCTTATCTCACAGGGGAGCATGCGACCACGGCAGACATCTCGCTTTATGCCTACACCCACGTAGCTCACGAGGGCGGCTTTGAACTGGCAGACTATCCGGCGATTCTGGCATGGCTGAAGCGTGTGGCTTCGTTGCCAGATTTCAAGCCGATGGCCTGAGGCCATTGGCTTTTCTGAGCTTTCCAATCCAGTGAACCGGATGCCCGCGTCGGGCGCTTAACAACAGCCTTGTATGAACCAAAGGGATTGTTTATGCATAGATCGATAGTGTTGGTTGTGTTGTCTTTCCTCCTGCTGACAGGCTGTGCCTCTCACCAGATACCTGTCAGGCACAAGGTTGCCCTGTCTTCTGACTCAGAACGAATCGCTTATGACGTGGTCGGGAGTGGAAAAACGGCTCTGGTGTTTATCCACGGCTGGAGTTGTGACGGACGCTACTGGCAGCAACAAATACCGGCGTTTGCCGGCGATTATCAGGTGATTACGGTTGATCTGGTGGGCCATGGGCACTCATCGGTTGGCCGCTCTGATTATTCGATGGTGGCTTTCGCTCACGATGTGAAGGCCATTGTCGATCAAGAGCGCATTGAACGTGCGATTCTGGTAGGGCATTCGATGGGCGGTGCGGTGATTGCCGAAGCAGCCAGATTGATGCCGGCCAGAGTTGTTGGTGTGATAGGGGTTGATACCTTACAGAACGTTGCGGAGCGAATTCCCCAAAGTGTCGTTGATGAAATGGCTCAGCCCTTTGAGGCTGACTTTACGTCGGCGGTAAAGGATTTTGTCGCACCTATGTTTCCTGAAGGTGCCGATGAGCCATTGGTTTCCTGGGTGAAAGAAGATATGTCTTCTGCGCCAAAGGCCATTGCCTTGAACGCTTTCCGAAACTATCTCGGGCGATATGTCACTGGCGAAGCGGCCACTGCGTTTGATGAAGTCAGGGTGCCCGTCATCTCGATAAACGCCAGGTTATGGCCGACAGCGGTGGAAGAGAATAGAAAACACATTGATGATTACCAGCTTATGTACATTGAGGATGCTGGCCATTTCCCGATGTTGAAAAGGCCTGAGGCGTTCAATGAGCATTTGAAACAGGCCATTGATTCGATCGAGGAAAAGGGCAGTAAACCCATTTAACTGCCGGGCAGGGCATGCTTGGTGGCACGCGGGAATTCTGAATGAGCAGCAGCTCCAATAAACCATCCGAGTTGGCGCAAAGCTGGATAACGAATGCCGAACTCTGGACCTCGGCGGTCCGCGACGGCGATATCGAGAGTCGCCGCCTGGTGACTGATCAGGCCATGGTCAACGCCGTGCTCGCCCAACATCCGAGGCGGGTGCTTGACTTGGGGTGCGGAGAAGGTTGGCTGGTACGGGCGCTCGCCAGTCATGGTGTTGACTGCGTCGGGGTGGATGGCTCACCCGGGTTGATTGAAGCGGCCCGGTCCCTTGGGGGAGGACGATTCCACGTCTGTACCTATTCTGAGCTTGTCGACGATGCCCGGAAGATAGGCCACAACTTTGATGTGGTGTCTGTGAATTTCGCAATCCTCCATGAAGACGTGGCCGGGTTATTGCGGGCTCTCCGGCCGTTGCTTGCTCCTCGGGGAAGAATGGTCATGCAGACGGTGCATCCCTGGTTGGTGAGCGGCCCCTATCTCGACGGTTGGCGCAATGAGGATTTTCGGGATTTCCCGGGAACATGGCAATCCATGCCCTGGTACTTTCGCACGCTCGGCTCCTGGGTAGCGTTGTTCCGGGACTGCGGTTACTCCATTGTTGATATCGCAGAGCCACGCCATCCCGTTACCCAGCAGCCAGCGTCGCTTTTGATCACGCTTCACCGCCATTTATAGGGCTGGCGGTACTTCTTGCAGGAGGCAGTATGATTCGGGTTGTTTACCGTTGGAAAGTTAAGGAAGAGAACTTCGCGGACTTCAAGAAGGTTTGGGTTCGCACCACCAACCATATCCATGAAACCGTGCCCGGAGCCCTGGGTAGCTTTATGCTCCGCAGTCCTGAGGACAAAACCGAGGTGCTCACCGTCGCGAAATGGGATTCCGTGGAAAGCTGGAAAGCATTCTGGAGCGGGGAAAACCCTGCGCAGATGGTGGGCATGCGGGCACTGGGGGAGCGCGTTTCAGTGACGCACTATGAGGAAGTCGAAGACTTTACCCGTTAGCTCTGGCTGCAAAGCGTCAATCGACCAGCCAGTGGCGTTTCTTGCTCCCATCAATTGCTCCAGGTGTGGCTCTCAGGGGCCAACCGCTGCCTCGATAGCAGCAATATCGATTTTTCCCATGGTCATCATGGCGTCGAAGGCACGCTTGGCAACACTGGGGTCCGGGTTATTGATCGCCTCGGTAAGGGCCACGGGGGTTATCTGCCACGAAAGTCCCCACTTGTCTTTGCACCATCCGCACGCACTTTCCTCGCCCCCGTTATCGACTATGGCATGCCAATAGCGATCTGTTTCTTCCTGATCCCAAGTCGCAATCTGGAAAGAGAAGGCCTCGTTATGCTGGAAGGCGGGGCCGCCGTTGAGCCCAAGGCAGGGAACGCCAAGCACCGTAAATTCAACCGTTAAGATGTCGCCCCTGGATCCGGCGGGATAATCCCCGGGTGCGCGCAATATCCTGCCGACTGAGGAATCGGGGAAGATGCTGGTATAAAACTGAGCGGCCTCCTCAGCCTGGCCGTTGAACCAGAGGCAAATGGTATTTCTCGGATGTGTCATGGCAATAACCCTCCTGGACGTTTGGTTTGTGTCTATGAGTCTAGTCGGTTGGGAATGGTCGAAATCGACAACGGCTATCGGCAACTATCCAGAAGGCGAGTGGCGTGCGCCTTTACCGCGTGTTTGAGCTCAGCAGGGGAATGAATGGTGAAAGCAAAGGTCAGCTGGGCTAGCCAGCTGGCGAACCACTCGAAGCTGTCGACGTGGGTTTCCATCAAAAGGCCATCGGCAGTTTGCTGAATGCCATCACGGCAGTATTCGCCGGGATCAAATAATGAGGCTAGCGTTGCAGGATCGGTATGAAAGGTCAGGGATACCGCGTGGGTATTGTTCCAGGCCATGAAGCTCTGGTGCAGGAATTCTGCGGCATCAAAATCTGCAGGCCGTATGAAGCGGTCTGCGAGCAGCTGAACCTCGCTGATTCGGTCCAGTCGGAATGAGCGCATGGCCGACCGGAGATGGCAAAATCCCGTGACATACCAGCGCCCCTGTCTGAAAACCAGGCCGTAGGGGTCGATGTTCCGCTCCATTTCGGGGTGTTGTGGAGCGTGGTATATGAAATGGACTGAACGAGCGGTTTCTGTGGCAGTGGCCAGTGTGTCCAGTGCATGTTCATCCAGATTGGGCTCTTTGCGCGGCAGGATTACTCTGGCTGTCTCGCTGATGGCCCGAGCCCGACTTTTCAGCTTGTCGGGCATTACCCGCTCCAGTTTGGCCTGAACACTGGCAATGGCGGGCGCTGCATCGGTCAATCCAAGTTGCTTCGCGGAAAGCAGGCCCAGCGAGATCGCCAGCGTTTCCTCGTTGGTGAACATCATCGGCGGTAGTTTGAAGCCCGCCACCAGTCTGTACCCACCGTAGCGTCCCTGTTCTGTCATCACAGGGATACCCAGATCCTCCAGTATCCGGATGTAGCGCCGAACCGTGCGCCGGTTTACGCCCAGCCGTTGCGCTAACTCCCCTCCGCCCAACTGGCCATGAGCCTGAAGTAGTTCCAGAACAGTCAATACACGGGTGGTTGGGCCAGACATGGGCGCCTCCGGGGAGCTGAATCAGCCGTCAGATGATGCCACGAATTATTTCATTTATTTAGGACGGATTCTTGCCTAATTGCCGCATAAGCTGGCGCTGCAGTACACACAATCATGAAAACAACTGGCAGGAAAAGGAGATCAATATGTCAGATCTGACGCTTTATACCCATCCCATGTCCCGCGGGCGCGTGGTTCGATGGATGCTGGAGGAAGTGGGTGCCGATTATACGGTGAAAACACTGGAGTTTGGCGGGGATATGAAAGGGCCGGAATACCTGGCCATTAACCCGATGGGCAAGGTGCCCGCTATCAAGCATGGCGACGTGGTGGTGACTGAAGTCGCCGCGATCTGTGCCTGGCTGGCCGATCGGTTCCCGGAAAAGAATCTGGCTCCCGGGCTCCACGCACCGGAGCGTGGCGGGTATTACCGCTGGCTGTTTTTTATGGCGGGGCCTTTTGAAATGGCGAGCAGCGCCATCGCTTATGATTGGCGGATCGATAGCAGCAACGAGCAGGCTGTAGGATGTGGGCCAGTCAACGACAGTATTAAGGTACTGGAACAAGCGCTGGCAAAAACTCCCTATATCTGCGGTGATCAGTTCACGGCTGCAGATGTGCTGGTGAGTAGTTACCTTTGGTGGGAAATGATGCAGGAAAACATCCCCAGGCTTGATGTGTTCCGGGAGTACACCGACAGACTGGAAAGCCGGCCAGCGGCCAGACGTGCCAACGCACTGGACGATGAACTGGCAGAGCAGCTCAAAGCCGCAGTGGTCTGATTTTGCCGGCTCTGAGATACGGGGCATGACAACCTTGCCGGGCAGGCCTGCTTGAGACGGCCCGGCACGGTTACAGGCATCACCGGAGTCGTTCGCAAGGGGGCATCTGGTATGTACCAGTTGTCATGAATCTTTAAGGTGACCGCAACACAATAATCACAGGACTGACACTTTCTCCCTCTATTTTGGTAGGTACCAAAACTGGTATATACCAATAAAGGAGAGTTTCATGTCTTCCCCCTACCGCATACTGCTGGCAGCCGGTGCCTCGGCCCTGCTGCTGACAGGTTGTAACGATTCCAGTTCGAGTTCTGACGCAGCTCCGGCCCCTGGCACTGAGCAGCCGGGCAACCCAGACCCTGTGGTGGTGCCGGCGCCTTCGGCAGAGCAGCCCCCCGATTTTATTGTCAGGCCGTATTTGCAGGCACCGGGTAGCGATACCATGACGGTGATGTTTGAGACCGAGAACACGCAGCCGCAGGTGTGGGTGCGTCCTTTCGGCAGTTCGGACGAGTTTCAGAAGATTGACGCTGGCGTTCACTCCGAGGATGGCCTGGTGTATCGGGCGGTCATGTCGGGGCTCCAGTCAAATCGTTTGTACGAATACTACGTGCTGACGAACGACGCAGGCGGAGTGGGGCGGGTGACGCAGGCCTTTGCCTTCAAAACCTGGCCAGATGCGAGCGACGATGTTGATCAGGCGCGGTTCATTGCGATCAGTGACACCCAGCTGGATCGGGAGATCTACGAGGTGGTGCTGAACAACGTGGTGACAGATGGTTTCATGACCGAGGAATGCAACGGTACTCAGCCCGAGACCTGTGCCGAGAACATTGCTGCCATCACTATCTCAGGGGACGTGGTACAAACCGGCGGCAACCGTTCCAACTGGCGGGACCAGCTGTTCGGGCGAATGGCAGATATCACACCCTACGTGCCACTGATTACGGTTCCGGGTAACCATGACTACTACTCGAATGCGGAGCTGGAGCTGTATCGAACTTACATGTCGCCACCGGAAAACGGATCGGTGGGCTATGAGGATCACTGGTATTTCATCGATTATCTGGACCTTCGGTTGATTGGGCTGGACAGCTACCCGATTTCGGGCGCCCACGGCAGTTTCAATCGCGAGACCTTGGCGGTTCAGCGCCAATGGCTGCGGGAAACGCTGCTTGATGCCGAAATCCAGCAGAAGACCTTCGTGATGGGCATGTTCCATCACGGCTGCCTGTCTGAGATGTGGAATGTGGGGGAAAGCATTGGTTCCTGCGAAATGGTGTCTGAGCTGGAAAAATACAGCGACCGCACCGGTGCGGTCACCGGCCATTTCTTCGGGCACACTCATTCCTATTCCCGCGGGCAGTCGTTAAACACGCCGCACCTGTGGCTCAACGCAGCCAGTGCCTCAGGCTACATTGAACCACTCGACAACGCCGATCATCAGAACAATCAGATCAGCGACTACGATACCTTTGAGGTCAGCCGTAGCGAGTTTGGTTACAGCGTGCTGACGTACCGTTTTGGAGCGGACGCCTCGGTGACGTTGCAGCGGAAAAAAGGCGGGTATGAAGGTGATACCGAATTTGAGGTGGTGGATGAGGTAACCTTCGCCAGTAACCGCAATGACAACCTGCCGCAGGCAACCGCGGGAACGGGTGAGCTGCCGGCCACGGATATTCAACTGGCGGTGAACGTGGGAGCGCCTGAGCAGGTGCACGAAGTGCAATGGCAGATCTCCGAGAATGAGCAGTTCGAGGGGGTCGTGTTTGACGTATGGGGTAACGAAACCCGGCGCCACAATCTGTTCTATGATGAAGCCACTCAGGTGGGCGGTGATGAATATCAGGGCTATGAAGCCATTGATACCCAGCAGGGCGCCGATATCTTCCGTCTGGATCTGTCGGAGCTGTTAAGCCTGAAGACCGTCCGTCCGGGGGGGGATGACTACTACCGCTGGAACAAACGGTTTGCCTCTCAGAATACGCACGTTTCCTCCTACGATGCCTACGGCGGACAGCCAAGGCCCACTCTGGGGCTGAAGCCCGGCACCACCTATTACTGGCGAGCCCGGGTGAGAGACTCGCAGATGAACTGGTCGTCCTGGAGTGAGGGCTACAGTTTCAGCCTGGCCGGCACCCGCACCCCGAACCTGCTGACCAATGGTGATGCAGAAGCCGGAGACCTCTCGGCCTGGACGCTGTCGAGCGGACTGGTCAGTGCCATCACGGCCAACAACAACGGGGGCTTTGGTGCGGCCGAGGGCGACTACTATTTCGCGGGCCGAGGGTTCGGCCAGGGGTTGCCTGGCGACTGCTGCACGGATTCGGCGTTCCAGCAGGTGGATATTTCGTCCTACGGGCAGGATATCGACGCCGGTAAGGTGTATCTGGATCTCTCGGCGCAAATGACCACCTGGTCGGCGGATGATATACCGGAATTGAGGATTGAGTTGCGCGATGCGAACGATCAGCCGGTGGCGTGGAACCAGTCGCCGGAGCGTACCAGTACCTCCATCAAGAGCTGGGAAACCCAGTCAATAGAGGGCTTTTTACCGGCCGGTGTCCGCAGCGTGGTGGTGCACATTGGCGGTGAGCGCAAGGCCGGCAACGACAACGACGTTTACTTTGATAACGTGTCGCTGAGTTTGCTGTACTGAACGATCTCTGCTCATTGAAAAGCAATAGACGGAAACCCCGGGCCGCCGATGTGGCCTGGGGTTTCTTATTTTAACGTACCGGGTTCAGGAACTTACGCCCTTCGCCCGTGCTCTGTCATACTGTCGTCACAGTGCCGGCTTAGCGTGGCAGGTTTTGTGGGTGACAGGAGCGGAGTATGCAGCAGCAAGCGTTTGCGGAGGGTACCCTGCCGCTTTATCTGAGGGTGCGAGATCAGTTAGCGGGGCAGATCGACAAGGGAGTGCTGACCCCGAATACCCGATTACCCTCCGAGCGAATCCTGGCCGAACAATTCGGCACTACCCGCGTCACCACCCGTCTCGCGCTCGCGCAACTGGAAGCAGAAGGAAAGATCTACCGCTCCAATCGCCGTGGCTGGTTTGTTTCTCCGCCCCGGCTGATCTACAAGCCAACGCACGATTACAGTTTCTCAGACAACGTTACCGCTCAGGGGCGAGTGCCCGAAACCGAAACCCTGGATGTCACCGCGACCGAGGCCAATGCCTGGCTTGCCACAAAAACCGGCCTGGCTGTCGGCGATCCGGTGATCTGGCTTCGTCGGCGCCGTCAGATTGATAGCCGGCCAGTGCTGGTTGAGAACATTTACCTGAATGCGACCCGCTTGCCGGGCATTGAGACATACGATTTCAACCGCTCGCTCTGGAAACTTCTCCGGGAGCAATACGGCGTGGAACTGAAGGGTAAGCGAATTGAAATGTATCCCACGGCGTTGGTGGATCCTCAGGCGAGTGCCATCGGTGTAACGGCTGGTACCGCAGGGCTCTATGTCACCCGTTGCAGTCAGGACGGTCAGGGAGGCTTTATCGAGTTCGATGAAGAGTTCTGGCTGCACGATGCCTTGAGTATTCAGGTTGAAGTGAGCTGACCACTCCGGCAGATCGTCTCCGGACTGTCATCGGGTCTTCATAAAACCGTCACAGTTCCTCGGCAAACTGGTCTATACCAGATGAGCGAGGAGCTACCATGCCCACACCCCATCATCCGGATGTCGTCATTATTGGAGGCGGCATCCTCGGATGCGCGATTGCCCGATATCTCAGTCGTTTACCCGGCCTCAGCGTCACCGTGGTTGAGCGACACGGCCTCGGAGAGCAGACCACCAGCTACGCGGCTGCGCTTCTTACCCGTATCCGTCCGCATTCGGCCTTGACGGCTTTGGCCATGGAAACCTTTCGCGCCATCGAGGAAATGGGGCAGAGCAGCGGTGAGCCCTTACCGCTCAGAAGCGTTGGCAGTCTGCAGGTGTCTGCGCGACCAGACGGGCTGCGCCAGCTCGAAGAGACGGCCCGGCGAGCAAAAGAGGCCGGCGTGACTGCAAATGCGATTGCCGTGCAAGATGCCATGCAACTGGCTCCGTGGCTTGATTTGACACCCGATACTGCCGCCCTCTGGTTGCCGGACGATGGCTATATTGATCCTTATTCGTTGTGCATGGCTTATGCCGCTGAGGGGCGCCGCCGTGGTGTTCGGTTCCGTCTGAAGCAAAGTGTCAGCGACCTGCTTATGCAGGGTGGCCGGGTAACGGGTGTTCGCCTAGGGCATGGTGAAGTGCTCTCGGCCGGCCTGGTGGTTGATGCCGCCGGCCCCTGGAGTACGGCTCTGGCCAGGCAAGTGGGTGTTCACCTTGGCATGGCGCCGGTGCGCAGTCATTACTGGATATCCGCACCTGACGCTCGTATTCCTGCCCATGGCCCGATGACGATATTGCCCGACAGTGGCGCTTATGCGCGGCCAGACGTGGGCGGTTTGCTGTTCGGTCTTCGGGAAGCACAGGCCGTGGTTGCAGACCCGGCGGTCCTGCCCGAGAGTCTGCAGGGCTTCCGCTTCGATACCGATCCAGCGGGTGAGCATGCCCTTGAGGACGGGTACGCGTCACTGCGGTCTCAGCTTCCCCTGCTGGACGAACTCCGGTTGGCCCACTACGTCAGCAACGTTTCCAGCTATACCCCGGACGGCTTCTACCTGCTGGGCCCCATGCCTGGCATTCAGGGTTTTATCGCTGCAACCGGCTGTTCCGGTGCCGGCATTGGTATGTCGGGAGGCATTGGTCGATTCATCAGCGAACTGATAGCCGGCCAGCCGACCTTCGTCACTTCCGAGCCGTTTCGCCTGGACCGGTTTGGCGCCATTGATCCCTTTGATCCTGATTTTATCCACCGCTGTGCTGCGGCACGAGCCCGCAAACGCACTGGCTAATTCCGTTGGAGACTCCAATGACCCCGAACGATCCGTATTTACTGACCCCCGGTCCGCTGACCACCAGTCTGTCTGTGAAGCAGGCCATGTTGCACGACTGGGGCTCCTGGGATAACGACTTTAATGAGCTCACCGCAGAGGTGTGTGCGCGTCTGCTGCGTGTGGCCGGTGGCCAGGATAGTCATGTGTGCGTTCCCATGCAGGGTAGCGGTACCTTTGCGGTGGAAGCCACGTTGGGCACGCTGGTTCCCCGGAACAGCACCACGCTGGTACTGATGAACGGAGCCTATGGACAGCGAATCAGCAAAATTCTTGATCGCTTGGGCCGTCGATGTCTGGCCATCGACAAAGGAGATTACCATCCGCCGCGGGGTGACGAGGTGGCACGGACACTTCGACAGTACCCGGAGATTGATCAGGTGGTGGTCGTTCACTGCGAAACCAGTTCGGGCATTCTCAACCCGATTCCTGAAATCGCCGAGGTTTGTGAAAAGGCTGGCAAGCGCCTGATTATCGACAGCATGAGCGCGTTTGGCGCGTTGCCGGTCAACGTGGCGGAGTTACCCTGTGCGGCGCTGATTTCGTCCGCCAACAAGTGCTTTGAAGGTGTGCCGGGCTTCGGTTTTGCCATAGTGGACAAGACCCTGCTGTCTGAATCCGAAGGGCAGTGTCACAGCCTGTCGCTGGATCTGCACGACCAATGGCGGTACATGGAAAGAACGGGGCAGTGGCGCTATACGCCGCCGACCCACGTGGTCGCCGCCTTTTTGCAGGCCCTGCGAGAACACGAGGCCGAGGGCGGTGTGGCCGGTCGTCTTGCCCGCTACAGCCGAAACCGAGACCGACTGGTGGCGGGCCTTCGCGAGCTAGGGTTCCAGACTCTGCTGGCCGATGAATGGCTGTCTCCGATCATTACGACTTTCCTGTCTCCAGACAGCCCGGATTTCGATTTTCCCCGTTTTTACGAGGCCATCAAGGCCCGAGGTTTCCTGATCTATCCCGGCAAGCTGACGGTCGCGGAGAGCTTCCGGCTTGGCTGTATTGGCCAACTTCATGACCCGCAGATTGATGCAGTGGTGGCGGCGATTGCCGATGCCTGTCAGTCGCTGGGAATGCCGGTGCCGGTACCCCCTCCGGCTGCTGCGCCAGACAATCTTGAAAACCAATGATCTCACTCTGATCGCAAAAGGAAGAAGCGTTATGCACAGTTACACCCGTCGTTACACCGGTCCTCTGCAAGCGGTGATTATGGACCTTGCCGGAACCTGCGTGGATTTCGGTTCACTGGCACCGATTCAGGCCTTTCTCCAGCTCTTCCGGAACGAGGGCATTGATGTCTCCGAAACCGAAGCCCGGGAGCCCATGGGGACCGAAAAGCGTGAGCATATCCGTTGTTTGCTGGCGATGCCCCGCATTCGGAGCCAATGGCTGGAGGCTCATGGTAAGGCGCCGGAGGCCGCTGATGTCGATCGCCTCTATGAGGCATTTCTGCCCCTTCAGACCGCGGCGATTGCGGAACGGGCAACACTGATTCCGGGTGCTCTGGCGCTTCAGGATCTGCTTCGTGAAAAAGGCATCAGGTTGGGGGTGAACACCGGATATAGCCGAGACATGGTGAACGTTATGCTGCCGGGGCTCGCGGATCAGGGGTTTATGCCGGAAAGCGTGGTTGTGGCGACAGAAGTGCCGGCCGGTAGGCCGGCACCCCACATGAGTCTGAAAAACGCACTCGAGCTGGGCATTGGCGCAGTTCAGGCCTGCGTCAAAGTGGACGACACAGGGACGGGTATTGAGGAAGGTCTGAATGCGGGTATGTGGACGGTGGCCGTAGTGGCCTCCGGTAATTCAGTCGGATTGAGTGAAGCTCAGTTTTACGCCCTTCCGGAGAACGATCGCGAAGCGTTGCTGGCCCGTGGTCGCCAGGTGATGGCGAGATCGGCAGCCCACTATGTCATCGATTCGATACAGGACCTGCCGGGCGTTATCCGCGATATCGAGAGGCGTCTGGCAGCGGGAGAGCGCCCCTGAGGGACCGACAAGGAAACGTCATTGATCTGTCACGTCTTTGCAATCAAATGTCCCTAAGGTGGTGGTTAGCGAATCTGGTATAGACCAGAAAGCCTAACCGAACTGATGCCGTAAAAGGAGAGTAGCGTGAAACACCTGAAAAAAGCCCTGGCCCTGACCGCCCTGATGGCGGCCGTTAACGCCAACGCCCAGACCGAACTGACCGTGTACACCGCGGTTGAGGCGGAAGATCTCAAGAAGTATGCCGCCCGATTCAATGAAGACCACCCGGACATCAAGATCAACTGGGTTCGCGACTCCACCGGTGTCATCACCGCGCGACTGCTGGCCGAGAAAGAAAACCCGCAGGCAGATGTCGTTTGGGGGCTGGCGGGAACCAGCCTGCTGTTGCTGAAGAACGAGGGCATGCTGACGCCTTATGCACCGGAAGGGCTGGAAAAACTGTCGCCGAAGTTCCGTGACCGCGATGAGACTCCCTCATGGGTGGGCATGGATGCCTGGATGGCGGCGGTATGCGTCAACACCATCGAGGCTGAGAAGAACAATTTGCCCATGCCCACCAGTTGGCAGGATCTGACCAAACCGGTGTATCGGGGCCATGTTGTGATGCCGAACCCGAACTCTTCCGGAACCGGTTTTCTGGACGTTTCAGCCTGGCTCCAGTTGATGGGCGAAGACAAAGGCTGGGAGTTCATGGACGGCCTGCATCAGAACATCAGTCGCTATACGCACTCCGGCTCCAAGCCTTGCAAAATGGCTGCTTCGGGTGAGACCTCGATTGGTGTGTCTTTCGCTTTCCGTGGTGCCCGTCTGAAAGAGAAGGGCGCGCCTCTTGAATTGGTGTTCCCGGAAGAAGGGCTGGGCTGGGAAGTTGAAGCGACCGCCATTGTTGACGGCACCGACAAACTGGAAGCCGCCCAGACTCTGGTCGACTGGTCAATCACCCGCCAGGCCATGGAGATGTACAACGAAGGCTACGCCATTGTAGCGATGCCAGGTGTGGCACAGCCGGTGGAACATTTTCCCGCCAACGCGGAAGCGCTGATTATCGACAACGATTTCGGTTGGGCCGCCAGTAATCGCGAAGCCATTCTGACCGAGTGGGCGCGTCGTTACGACGGCAAATCCGAAGCCAAGTAATCCGCTCGGAGCCGGGCGCAGCCCCGGCCTGTGCGACCGGGCACCCGTTCTGGTGTGCCCGGGCAGATATTGGAGAAGCAGGGGGTACCATGATTCAGCATACCCAGGGAAGTCGTCTGGAAGTCCGGGGCGTAAACAAGTTCTTCGGCGAGTTTTGTGCGTTGAAGGATATCAATCTCACCATTGAGCCCGGTGAACTGGTGTGTTTTCTGGGGCCGTCCGGATGTGGCAAGACGACCCTGCTTCGCATTATTGCCGGGCTTGAACAGCAGAGCTGCGGCACGCTCCGACAGGGCGATGTCGATATCTCGCAAAAGCCGCCCCGGGATCGTGACTTCGGCATTGTGTTCCAGTCCTACGCGCTGTTCCCGAACATGACGGTAACCGACAATGTGGCGTACGGACTGCGTAGCATCGGTATGCCCAAGGCCCGGGTTCGTGATCGGGTAGACGAGCTTCTGGCCGTGGTCGGGCTGGAGGATCACGCCCGCAAGTATCCCGCGCAGCTTTCCGGTGGCCAGCAGCAACGGGTGGCGCTTGCCCGAGCCTTGGCGCCATCCCCGGGCCTGCTGCTTCTCGATGAGCCACTCTCAGCTCTGGATGCGAAAGTTCGCCACCACCTTCGCAGCGAGATTCGCAGCCTGCAGAAGCAACTGGGCGTTACCACCATCATGGTAACCCACGATCAGGAAGAAGCCCTGGCCATGGCAGACCGAGTGGTGGTTATGAATAACGGGGTGATTGAACAGGTGGGAACACCCCTGGACATCTACCAACAGCCTGCTTCGGCGTTTGTGGCGTCGTTTATCGGGGCAATGAACTTTTTCGACAGCGCTCCGGTGAACGGGCAGCGTGTTCGCCTCGGCAATCGGGAGCTGGATCTGGTCAGGCCGCTACCGGCCACGCCGGACGGCATTCGTCTGGCGATTCGGCCTGAGGATGTTCATCTCCTGCCGCAGGGCGACGGTGAGTGGGAAGGCCAGGTCCAGGCGATGGATTACCTGGGGGCCTTTATTCGCACCCACGTCCGGCTGCATGGCGTGGAACTGGACCTGGTGGTGGACGTAGACCCGCGCTCTGCCCGACAACTGGAATTGCGGGTGGGCGGTGCAGTCTGTCTCAACCTGCCGTCTGATGCCTTGCATTGCTTCGCGGCCTGAAAGAGGTCGCGAAAACCCGATGCCCTCGTTTCACCCTGGTAAGACCTTCATGATGGATTCCTCTGTACCTCTAACCTCGCCCTCACGCAGGGCAGGGGCCTTGTCGGAACTCCGGCAGCGTGTCACCGGGCGCTGGCTGTTTGCGTTGCTGCTGGTGCTCGGCTGTGCGGTTTTGAGCCTTCTGGTTCTGGCGCCGCTCTATACCCTGTTGTCCAAGAGTGTGGAGAACAAGGCCGGTGACTTTGTCGGGCTCGACAACTTTGCTCATTATCTGAGTTCCGGCGGCATCGAATCGGCCTTTTTCAACTCCCTCTGGGTTGCAGGACTGAGCACCCTGGTGGTGGTCGGTCTGGCCTTTATGGCGGCCTGGGCGTTAACACGAACTCGCCTGCCGATGACCGGCTGGATTCGCGGGGTTCTGGTGCTGCCGATACTGGCGCCCTCTCTGCTGCCGGCGATCAGCCTGGTGTATCTGTTCGGGAATCAGGGTGTCCTGAAAAGCTGGTTGTTCGGTGCCGAAATCTACGGCCCCATCGGTATTATCATGGGGTCCTGTTTCTGGACGTTTCCCCATGCGCTGATGATTCTGCTGACGGCAATGGACAATGCCGATGGTCGGCACTATGAGGCCGCAACCGCGTTGAAGGCGAGCCCCTGGCGCACCTTCTGGACCGTGACGGTGCCAGGTGCCCGTTATGGACTGGTCAGCGCCGCGTTTGTGGTTTTCACTCTGGTGATCACTGACTTCGGGGTGCCCAAGGTGATTGGCGGGCAATTCGACGTGTTGGCTACCGACATCTACAAACAGGTGATCGGGCAACAGAAATTTGAAATGGGGGCCGTCGTCAGCGTGCTGCTTTTGCTGCCCGCCATGCTGGCCTTTCTGGCCGACCGCTATGTGCAGCGCAAGCAATCGGCAAGCTTTACCGCGCGCTCGGTGCCTTACCGGCCGAGCCGGGACCACAGGAGGGATGTCATCGGTGCTGTTATGCTGGCGCCGACGGTTCTGTTCATCCTGGCCATTATCGGTATGGCTGTCTACGCCTCGTTCGTGACTTTCTGGCCGTACAATCTGGAACTGAGCCTGAACAACTATCAGTTCGGCCGTATGGACGGGGGCGGCTGGGGCGCCTACACCAATAGCCTGCAGATGGCCCTGGGCACCATGGTGATCGGGACACTGCTGGTTTTCTTCAATGCCTGGCTGATGGAGCGCACACCCCAGCCGAGGCTGCTGACCGGTGTATTTCAGTTCCTGTCGCTGTTGCCGCTGGCGGTGCCAGGCCTGGTGCTTGGGTTGTCGTATATTTTCTTCTTTAATCATCCGGATAACCCGATCAACGGGATCTACGGCACGCTGTTTATTCTGATTCTGTGTACCGTGAGCCATTTCTACGCGGTGTCCCACCTGACGGCGGTAACGGCGTTAAAACAGCTTGATCAGGAGTTCGAAGCGGTGGGCGAGTCCCTGAAAGCGTCTCGCTGGCGGGTCCTGTTTACCGTGACCTTGCCCTTGTGTCTGCCGGCGATTCTTGACGTTGCGCTCTACCTTTTCGTTAACGCCATGACCACGGTGTCTGCGGTGGTCTTTCTGTACGGTCATGATTCACAACTCGCCTCTGTCGCGGTACTGAACATGGATGAGGCGGGAGACATTGCGCCCGCCGCCGCCATGGCGATCCTGATAACCACCACTTGTGCTGCCGCGAAGCTCATTCAGGGTGGCCTGCGCTTCTGGGTGGATCGGTCCACGCGGGCCTGGCGCCAGGGCACCGAATGAACGGCCCGGCAATGATCCTATGACACCAATCGCGATTGTTATTGTACTGGTGTCGGCGCTGGCCCATGCGGGCTGGAACCTGTTTGGCAAAAAAGTCAGTCCCACTGGTGCTTTCTTCTGGTATAGCACCTTCTGGGGCGCCTTTCTGACATTGCCAGTCTTACTGTATTACCACCGGATGTTGCCGGAACTGGACGCAGGGATCTGGTGGCTGGTGGTCGCGACCGGTTTCTTTCAGGCTACCTACCTGAGCAGTCTGGCGGCAGCATACCGACACGGGGAATTGTCGGTGGTTTACCCGCTGGCCCGTTCTTCGCCGCTGATCATCCTGTTAGTGGGAACGTTGTTCCTTGGCACCGCGGAGGCAATCACCACTGCTGCGGTTATAGGGATCAGTCTGATTGTGGCTGGCTGTATTGTTCTGCCAATGCAGAGATTCCGCGACTTCACGCTGGCGAACTACCGTAACCTGGCCACGTTGTTTGCGCTGTTGGCCGCAGCCAGCACGGCCGGTTACTCCATGGTTGATGATCTGGCCACCGAGCGGATGCGGGCGCTATTGGCGGGACTGGCGCAGGACGCCGAGGTGGCACTCGTGTTCGTGATTCTCCAGGCCTGGTCGGCGCTGTGCTGGCTCAGTCTTGGTCTGTGGTTACAATCCGAAGAGCGACGACTGTTGAGGGAGCTGGCCGCAAATTGGCGCAGCACCATGGCGGCTGGCATCCTGATTCTGGGCACCTACGCGTTGGTGGTTTGGGCTATGGCCTATGCGGACGATGTGAGTTACGTTGTCGCGTTCCGGCAAATCAGTATTCCCATGGGCGTAGCCCTGGGCTGGTATTTCCTGGGCGAGGCCTTGCATGGGCCGAAGGTCGTGGGGGTCCTGACCATCCTGGCCGGCTTGCTGCTTGTGGTTTTGGGATAACCGGGGAAGGGGCGGCGGGCGGCCCGATCGCCGGCGCCGCAAGACATGCCCGGGCCATAGCCAGGTGTCGTAGCATCATGGCAGGGCCGCAGAATCTGTCAGGATCTGCCAGCCGTGTTTCTGGGCGTGTTGTCTCAGCCTGGGGTCCGGGTTGACCGCAACAGGGAAATCAACTTGTTCCAGTAGCGGCAGATCGTTATGCGAGTCGGAATAGAACCAGGTCTTTTCCGGTGTTACCTGGTCCCTCCCCAGCCATTCGCGCAGGGCGGCCACCTTTCCTTCCTGGAAGGGGCGCCTTGGCCCGATCTGTCCTGTCAGGCTTCCGTCGCGCCATTCCACTTCCACGCCGATGCCTTCCTCAATGCCCAGATGCTGAGCAATGGGTTTGACCAGATGTTCGCCGGTGGCCGATATGATCAACACCCGGTGCCCCTGGGCCTTATGCCACGCAACACGCTCGCGGCCGGTCGGTAAAACCCGTGACGCAATGACACGATCAATAAACCGGCTGACGAGGGTGTTGAGTTGTTCCCGGTGCCAGCCCTGTAGCGGTGCCAGGCTGAATTCCATATACGCCTGAAGGTTCAGTCGGCCTTGCCGGTAGTCCGACATGAAATCCCGGTCTTTGTCGAGGGCATCGTCAGTGCGCTCGATCTCTTGTGCCCGAAGGAACTCGGTGAACAATTGAGAGCTGTCCCCCTGAATCAGGGTCTCGTCGAGATCAAATATGGCAAGCATTGTTAACTCCTTTGGTATACACCAGATTGTGCTTCAGGCGTGTTACGGTTGTGTGACGACGACGGGCTGAGCGGTGGGATTCCGGCGGCCGGCTTGATGCTGGCGGTTTTGCTGTCTACGCTGACCGCTATGGACAGCGAGCAGGGCAGACCGATATGAAGTTTCCCTCCAGCACAGCGTTCGCGCTCCTGGGCGCGGGGTTGATTGCGATCAGCTTCGGTCTTGCGCGCTTCGCCTTCGGTCTGTTTGTTCCGCCCATTCGTGCGGATCTGTCTTTGTCGCCCCATGTGATCGGTATCATCGGTGCACTCCCTCTGATCAGTTTTGCACTGGCGTCGGTGGTGGCGCCCTGGTGTGCCGACCGTCTCGGCGCCCGGAATACGGCGATGGCCTCCGGCGTTTTTGGGGTAGTCGGACTGGCTTTGATCAGTCAATCGGCCGGTGCCCTGTCACTGGGGCTGGGTGTATTTGCCTGTGGTATCTGCACGGGCCTGATGATGCCTGCACTGACAGCGGCCATGCAGGCACTGGTGCGGCGCTCGATGCATGGCCGGGTCAGCTCGGTGATGAATGCTGGTACCAGCGTGGGTGTGATGGTTGCGGTGCCCACGGTTCTTTTTCTGGCCGGGGCCTGGCGCTATACCTACGCGTCTTTTGCCATTCTTGCCCTGATCGGGGTGTTTGCCACCTGGTTTTTCCTGCCTTCGGTTTCACGGGTGATGCCATCTAACGCAGCGCCACCGCCGGCGATCACGGCTTTGCAGTGGTGGCGCCTGTTACGGCTCTCGATCTTTGGCTTCATGATGGGGTTTGTCTCGGCGGCCTACTGGATTTTCGCGCCCGACCTGGTGGTGAACCTGGGTGAAATGAGTTCCGATTCCACCGCCTGGCTGTGGCTGGGCGTTGGGGTTGCTGGCCTGGGTGGTGCCGTGGTTGCCGATCTGGCAGACCGCAATAACCCGCCGATCACCCAGGCATTGATGTTGATGATGCTTGCGGCGAGCCTGGCTCTGTTGGCTGCCAGTCCAGACAACCTGCCGCTGGCAGCGTTTTCAGCCCTGGTGTTCGGGCTGGCCTATATGAGTCTGACCGGGCTGTACCTGATGACAGGGATTCGTTTGTTGCCGGGGCGGCTGTCCATGGGGCCGGTGCTGCCATTCATGGCGGTGTCTCTGGGACAGGCAGCGGGCTCGCCTGTGGTCGGTATGCTGGTGGGGCAGGTGGGGTATGCCGATGCCTTTGGGTTCTTCTGCGCCATTGGCATTGTCGTGGCCATGTTTTCACCTCTATACCCGCGCTATCTGGAGCAGGAACCGGAGGAGGAGACGGAAGACGAAACCGGGCTCCAGGCTGCCTACGATTATCAACTGCAGAATGAAGAGGGTGAGCCCTACCGGTACAAGCGTATGAGCAAGCATTAGGTTTCACTGATAGCAGAAACCCGGCCGTGGCCGGGTTTCCTGGGGTTGAGCGGTATTCGATTATTGCTTCAGTCCCATTTCCTCAATCGAGATTTCCCGCATCTTGAACTTCTGGATCTTCCCGGTCACGGTCATCGGGAAGGCATCCACAAACTTGTAGTTTTTGGGAATCTTGAAGTGGGCGATCTTGCCCTTGCAGAAGGCCTGCAGGTCCTCTGCGGTTACCGGGTCTGCATCGGGCCGCAGTTTCACCCAGGCAATCAGCTCTTCACCGTACTTCTCGTCCGGAATACCGGTTACCTGCACCTCTTCAATGGCCGGGTGAGTGTAGAGGAACTCTTCGATCTCTTTCGGGTAGATGTTTTCACCACCGCGGATCACCATGTCCTTGATGCGGCCCACGATCTGGATGTAACCATCCTCGTCCATGGTCGCCAGGTCGCCGGTGTGCATCCAGCCGGCATCGTCGATGGCTTCGCGGGTCTTTTCCTCGTTGTTCCAGTACTTCAGCATTACGCTGTAGCCGCGGGTACATAGTTCGCCAATCTCACCTCGGGGCATGACGTTGCCTGTGCCCGGGTCGACAATCTTGGTTTCCAGGTGCGGCTGGGTGCGGCCCACGGTGGTGACCTGCTTCTCGAACGGGTCGAGGGAACTGGTCTGGGTGGAAACCGGGCTGGTTTCCGTCATGCCGTAGGCAATCTGCACTTCTTTCATGTGCATTTTGCCGTTGACCTTCTTCATGACTTCGGCGGGGCAGATGGAACCTGCCATGATGCCGGTGCGCAGGGTGGAAAGGTCGTAGCTGTCGAACTCCGGGTCGGCCAGTTCGGCGATGAACATGGTGGGGACACCGTACAAGGCCGTGGCTTTTTCCTGGTGGACCGCCTGGAGTACGGTTTTCGGGTCAAAGCCTTCGCTCGGGTAGATCATGGCGGTGCCATGGGTGATGCAGCCCAGGTTGCCCATCACCATGCCGAAGCAATGGTAGAGCGGCACTGGAATCACCAGCCGGTCGTTCTCGGTCAGGCGCTGGCTTTCACCAACAAAATAGCCGTTGTTCAGAATGTTGTGGTGGGTGAGCGTGGCGCCTTTCGGGTTGCCGGTGGTACCGGAGGTGAACTGGATATTGATGGGGTCGTCGAACTGCAGCTCATCCTGACGCTTGGCAAGGTCCGCCTCTGATACGTCGCCGGCAAAGCCCAGGAAATCCTGCCAGGTCCACATACCCTCGTGGTTATCCGGGTGTACGTTAATGACCGCCCGGAGATCGGGGACGTTGTCAGCTTTGAGTTTACCGGGTGCGCTGCGCTTCAGTTCCGGGGCCAGCTCGTAGATCATCTCCCGGTAGTTGGAGGTTTTGAAGCTGTCGGCGGTAACCAGAACGCTGATGCCGGCCAGATTCATGGCGTACTTCAGCTCGTGAACACCGTAGGCCGGGTTGATGTTTACCAGAATGGCGCCTACTTTCGCAGTCGCAAACTGGGTAACGGTCCATTCGTAGCGGTTGGGTGACCAGATGCCCACGCGGTCGCCACGCTTGACGCCGATGGCCATGAACGCCCGGGCCGCTTCGTTTACCTTGTCGACGAACTCTTTGTAAGTCCAGCGAATGTCCTGGTGCAGGCACACCAGAGCCTCGTTGTCGGGAAACTGTTGGGCGGTGCGGTCCAGCATATCGCCGATGGTCATGCCCAGCAGTGGCTTTTCTGCGATACCGCTGGTGTAACTTGGGAGAGTCTTGCTCATGTCTCTGCCTCCATTGTTTTTGTAGTTGAGGGCTGGAAAGTTACTGGCACAGGCCCCCGAGTGCCTGGCCCACTTTAGAGCCGTTATGACGTTTCAGTTGCGCGCAGATCCAGTCGCCGGTTTTCACCAGCTTGTTCAGATCCGCGCCGGTATCGATGCCCAGGCCGTTAAGCAGGTATAGCACGTCTTCGGTGGCTACGTTGCCAGATGCCCCTTTGGCATAAGGGCAGCCGCCCAGACCGGCCACAGAGGCGTCAATCACGCTTACGCCCTCTTCCAGTACTGCGTACAGGTTGGCCAGGGCCTGGCCATAGGTGTCGTGGAAATGCGCCGCCAGTTTGTCCATGGGCACATGGGCGGCCACGGCTTCGAGCATCCGCTTGGCTTTCAGGGGCGTACCCACGCCGATGGTGTCGCCCAGGGATATTTCGTGACAGCCCATGTCGTACAGGGCCTTGGCCACGGTGGCCACTTGTGCCGGTTGGATATCGCCCTCGTACGGGCAGCCCATCACGGTAGACACGTAACCGCGTACGGGAATGCCGTGTTTGCGGGCTTCTTCAACCACCGGTGCAAAGCGCTCCAGGCTTTCAGCAATCGTGCAGTTGATGTTCTTTTGGGTGAAGGACTCCGATGCCGCACCGAATACCGCTACTTCGTCGGCCCCGGCCGCCAGGGCGCCCTCGAATCCTTTCAGGTTCGGGGTGAGGGCCGAGTAGCGAACGCCGGGTTTACGGGTGATGCCGGCCATCACTGCGGCCGCGTCGCCCATTTGCGGCACCCATTTGGGTGATACGAAGCTGGCGGCCTCGATGTGACTGAGACCGCAATCGGCCAGCCGGTCGATCAGGCCGGTTTTGACCTCGGTGGCGATCACATCGCCGGGCTCATTCTGAAGCCCGTCCCTGGGGCTCATTTCCACCAACCGAGCCTGCTTCGGAAAGGCCATTATTCTGCCTCCCCGGTGTCGATGGCGATGAGTTCCGCACCCTCGGCCACCTGGTCACCCTCGGCGTAGAAAATCTCGGAAACCACACCATCGGCGGGCGCCTTGATGGCGTGTTCCATTTTCATGGCTTCCATGATCACCAGCGTCTGGCCGGCCGTTACCTTGTCGCCTACCTGGGCCTGAATCGCCACTACGGAGCCGTTCATGGGCGCCGCCAGGCTGCCTTCGCTGGCCATTTCCTCAAACCCGTAGGTTTCCCGGTATACGGTGCACTTGAAGGTATCGCCCTCGTAGAAGAGCACCAGTTCTTCGTTGTGCAGGTTGCCGTGCACGCTTAGCCGGTGGCCGTTGATCACCGCCTGCAGGTAATCGTCATTCAGTTTGGCGTTCAGGTGGTACACGCTGCCGCCCACGAACACCTGGTAGCGGTCATCCCGTTCCAGGATCTTGAGCTCGTGTTTATCGTCGCCCACCTGAAGGGTGAGAGGCTGGGCGTATTCGGAGTTCATGCGCCAGCTGTTCTTGCGGCCGAACGGCGACCAGGGATCGCCGGTAACCGGTTCCGCTGATTTGCGTTGCTCCAGGATGAATCCAGCGGCAAGCACCAGTGCCTTGTCCAGATCCAGTCTGGATTTCGGGAACAGCAGGTCGTTGTGAGTGGCAATGAAGTTGGTGGTCAGTTCGGCTTCGCGGAATGGCTGCGCATCCACCGCCGCGTGCAGGAACCGGATATTGGTTTTCAGCCCGGCGATACGGTAGTGCTCCAGGGCCTGAACCATGCGGTTGACCGCCTGTTCGCGGGTCTCGTCCCACACGATGAGTTTGGCAATCATCGGGTCGTAGTGGATGCTGATTTCATCGCCTTCGGTCACGCCGGTATCTACCCGCACGTGGGCAGACTCATCCGGAGTGCTGAGGTAACGCAGGGTTCCGGTGGCTGGCAGGAAGTCCTGATCCGGATCTTCGGCGTAGATACGCGCCTCGATGGCGTGGCCACGGGTCTTTACCTGGTCCTGGGTCAGCGGCAGGGGCTCACCCCAGGCCACTTTCAGTTGCCATTCCACCAGATCCTGGCCGGTGACCATTTCGGTGACCGGGTGTTCTACCTGCAGGCGGGTATTCATTTCCATGAAGAAGAAGGAACCGTCCACGTCGTACAGAAACTCGACGGTGCCGGCGCCCACGTAGTTGATGGCCTGGGCCGCCCGCACCGCGGCTTCGCCCATGGCTTTGCGGGTGTCTTCACTGAGGCCGGGGGCGGGCGCTTCTTCCAGCACTTTCTGGTGCCGGCGCTGCACGGAGCAGTCCCGCTCGGCCAGATAGATGCCGTTGCCGGATTGATCGCAGAACACCTGGATTTCGACATGGCGTGGCTGGGTCAGGTAGCGCTCGATCAGCATGTCCGGGTTGCCGAACGCATTTTTTGCCTCGCGCTGGGCCGCGGCCAGGGCATCGTCGAATTCGGCCATGTTTTCGACCACCCGCATGCCTTTGCCGCCACCGCCGGCAACCGCTTTCAGCAGCAGCGGGAAACCGCATTTTTCGGCTTCAGCCCGCAGCAAGTCCGGCGACTGGTCCTTGCCGTGGTAGCCCGGCACCAGCGGTACACCGGCGTCTTCCATGATCGCTTTTGCCGCGGACTTGGAGCCCATGGCGGCGATGGCGGAAGAGGGCGGGCCGATGAAGACGATATCGTTGGCTTCGCAGGCTTCTGCGAAGTCGGTGTTTTCAGACAGGAAGCCGTACCCCGGGTGGATAGCCTGGGCACCGCTTTCTTTGGCAATCTCGATAATCTTGTCGGCCCGCAGGTAGCTCTCGGAGCTGGGGGCGGGGCCGATGTAGAAGGCCTCATCGGCCATGGCCACGTGCCGGGCGTTGGCGTCGGCTTCGGAATAGACCGCTACGCAACGGATGCCCATTCGATGGGCCGTCTGGATGATCCGGCAGGCGATTTCGCCCCGGTTGGCTATCAGGATCTTGTTAAACATTATTGTGTCTCCGGAATCCAACTGGCCTTTCGTTTGTTCAGGAAAGCGCTAAGCCCTTCCTGGCCTTCTTCGCCCACACGAATATCAGCGATGCGCTGCGCGGTGTCGTCAATCACTTCGGAGGTGATGGTCTTGTGGCTGACCGCAAAGACCAGTTCTTTGGCTGCTTTCATGGCTTCGGGACCGTTCAGCGCAAGTTGCAGTAGCAGCTCGTCGCAACGCTGGTGCATGGCCTGTTCGTCTTCGCACACCAGGTGAACCAGGCCGTAGTGCTGCGCCTCCTGAGCACTGAAGACTTCCGCCGACAGGAAGTAGCGCCGGGCCTGACGTTCGCCGATGGCTCGCACCACATAGGGGCTGATCACGGCCGGAATCAGGCCGAGTTTGACTTCGCTCAGGCAGAAGCTGGCTTTTTCAGTGGCCAGCACGATGTCGCAGCAGGCCGCTAGGCCGACCGCGCCGCCGAAGGCCGCTCCCTGCACCAGGCCGATCACGGGCTTGGACAGGTGGTTCAGGGTGTTCATCAGACGGGCCAGTTCCCGGGAGTCGTCCAGGTTTTCCTGGCGGGTGTTGTCCGCCATGCGGCGCATCCAGCCCAGATCGGCACCGGCGGAAAAGTGTTTGCCCTCTGAGCGCAGGATAACAATCTGGGTTTGCTCATCCCGGTCCACGTGTTCCAGTGCCTGAATCAGCTGCTGGATGATCACGTCGTCGAAGGCATTGCGTTTGTCCGGGCGGTTCAACACCACTTCTGAGACGCCATCGCCCCGTTGGTGCAGCAGAACCGCTGTGTCTTGCTGTGACATGGCTGCGCTCCTTTACATGCGGAACACGCCGAAGCGCGTTGGCTTGGCGGGCCGGTTGAGGGTGGCAGACAGGCTCAGGGCAACCACTTCCCGGGTCTGGGCCGGGTCGATCACGCCGTCATCCCACAGGCGGGCGCTGGCGTAGTACGGGTGGCCCTGGTGTTCGTAGGTTTCGGTAATGGGCTTCTTGAACTCGGCTTCTTCCTCGGCGCTCCAGCTCTGGCCTTTACGCTCCAGGCCTTCCCGGCGTACCTGCGCCAGCACGCCGGCTGCCTGTTCGCCGCCCATGACGGAGATCCGGGCATTCGGCCACATCCACAGGAAGTCCGGGCTGTAGGCGCGGCCACACATGCCGTAGTTGCCGGCACCGTAGCTACCGCCAATCAGAACGGTAATCTTGGGCACGTTGGCACAGGCCACGGCCATCACCATCTTGGCGCCATGTTTGGCGATGCCCTCGGCTTCGTATTTCTGGCCGACCATGAAGCCGGTAATGTTCTGCAGGAACAGCAGGGGTATGTTGCGTTGGCAACACAGTTCAATAAAGTGCGCGCCTTTCTGGGCGGATTCGCTGAACAGGATGCCGTTGTTGGCGATGATGCCCACGGGGTAGCCGTGGATGTGGGCAAACCCGGTTACCAGGGTGGAGCCGTAATAGCGCTTGAATTCGTCGAATTCTGAGCCGTCGACGATGCGGGCGATGACGTCGCGCGCATCAAACTGCTTGCGCAGGTCGGTGCCGACGATGCCGTAGATTTCTTCCTGATCGTACAGCGGGGCGCGGGGCTTCTGGACCTCAACCGGTACTGGTTTGCGACGGTTCAGGTTGGCCACGCAGCGCCGGGCGATTTCCAGGCCGTGGGCATCATTCTCGGCGTAGTGGTCGGCGACACCGGAGATTTTACAATGCACGTCTGCGCCCCCCAGGTCTTCCGCGCTGACCACTTCACCTGTGGCGGCTTTTACCAGCGGTGGGCCGGCCAGGAAGATGGTGCCCTGGTTACGGACGATGATGGATTCGTCGGCCATGGCGGGCACGTAGGCGCCCCCGGCGGTACACAGGCCCATGACGACGGCAATCTGGGGAATGTCGTCTGCGCTCATACGGGCCTGGTTGTAGAAAATGCGGCCGAAGTGGTCGCGGTCGGGGAAGACTTCATCCTGTTGGGGCAGGTTGGCGCCACCGGAATCCACCAGGTAGATGCAGGGCAGGCGGTTGGCCATGGCGATTTCCTGGGCCCGCAGGTGCTTTTTCACGGTCAGCGGGAAGTAGGTGCCGCCTTTGACGGTGGCGTCGTTGGCGATAATCATGCACTCGGTGCCGGAGACGCGGCCGATGCCGGCGATGACGCCAGCGGCGGGCACTTCTTCCTTATAGACGTTGTAGGCGGCGAACTGGCCGATTTCGAGGAAGGGGGAGCCTTCGTCGATGAGGGTGTTGATGCGCTCGCGAGGCAGGAGTTTGCCTCGGTCGGTGTGGCGCTTCTGGTAGTCGGGGCCGCCGCCCTGGTGGATCTTTTCGACTTTTTCCCGGAGGTCGGCGACGGCTTGTTGCATGGCCTGGTGGTTGGCCTGGAATTCGTCGGACCTTGGGTTGATTTTGCTTTGGAGTATCGTCATGTTCCGTGGTCCCTCGGGTTGGGGGCACGGGCCTGGAGGGGTGTCGTTCCGAAAACCGCTACGAGCACATCCATGTGCGCTTCTCTCCGGCCATCCATGGCCTCCGAAATTTTCGGAACGACACCCCTCCAGTCCCTAGTCGTACAATTGGAGCTGGATTCTGTGCGTCGTTACTTGTTCAGGAACAGCTCGCGACCGATCAGCATCCGTCGGATTTCAGACGTTCCAGCGCCGATTTCGTAGAGTTTCGCGTCCCGCAGCAGGCGGCCGGTCGGGTATTCGTTGATGTAGCCGTTGCCGCCCAGCAGCTGGATGGCGTCCAGGGCCAGTTTGGTGGCCATTTCGGCGGAGTAGAGGATGGCGCCGGCGGCGTCTTTGCGGGTGGTTTCGCCGCGGTCGGCGGACTGGGCCACCATGTAGACGTAGGATTTCGCGGTGTTCATCCAGGTGTACATGTCGGCGACTTTGCCCTGTACCAGTTCGAATTCACCGATGGCCTGGCCGAATTGTTTACGCTCGCGGATGTAGGGGACGACCACATCCATAGCAGCCTGCATGATGCCCAGCGGGCCGCCGGAGAGGACGAGGCGTTCGTAGTCGAGGCCGCTCATGAGGACTTTGGCACCGTTGCCCACGCCGCCCAGGACGTTTTCTTTGGGAACTTTGCAGTCCTGGAACACCAGTTCACAGGTGTTGGAGCCGCGCATGCCGAGTTTGTCGAGTTTCTGGTGGCGGCTGAAGCCCGGGTAGTCGCGCTCTACGATAAAGGCGGTGACGCCTTTGGAACCGCCTTTCGGGTCAGTCTTGGCGTAGATAACGTAAGTGTGTGCGTCCGGACCGTTGGTGATCCACATCTTGTTGCCGTTGAGGACGTAGTGGTCGCCTTCGTCGCGGGCGTGGAGTTTCATGGAGATTACGTCGGAGCCGGCGTTGGGCTCGGACATGGCCAGGGCGCCGATGTGTTCACCGGTGACCAGCTTGGGCAGGTATTTCTGCTTTTGTTCTTCGGTGCCGTTGCGGTGAATCTGGTTCACGCACAGGTTGGAGTGGGCACCGTAAGAGAGGCCAACGGAGGCCGAGGCGCGGCTGATTTCTTCCATGGCGATGACGTGGGCCACATAGCCCATGTCGGAGCCGCCGTACTCTTCGCTGACGGTAATGCCCAGCAGGCCCATGTCGCCCAGTTTGCGCCACAGGTCCATGGGGAATTCGTTGTTTTTGTCGATTTCCTCGGCCCGCGGGGCAATTTCGGTGGCGGCGAAGTTATTCACCTGTTCCCGGAGCATGTCCAGGGTCTCGCCGAGGCCGAAATTGAGCTCTGAGTACTGTGATTTCATCGTTTGCTACCTTTTTGTTTTTAACGTCGGGTATCCGTTGGCTGCCAGGTTCTATTTGCTGACAGCGGTTTCTTTGGTGTTCGTCGTCAGGCCCTGCTCTTCCTTTTTCTTCTGCAGTTCGGTCAGGGCTTCGCGGCACCGTGCTTCGGCGGTGTCCATTTCCATCTCTGCCATGGCGATGTCTTCTTTCTGCTGTTCCAGCTGTTCCCGTCTTGCGCTGAGGATTTCCAGCATCTTCAGCAGCTGCTTTTCATTGCCGGTCAGCGTTTCGTCCCAGAGGTCGAACAGTTCTTTCGTTTCGGCCAGGGAAAAGCCCATGCGCTTGCCCCGGAGAATCAGCTTCAAGCGAACGCGGTCCTTGGTGCTGAAGATCCGGGTTTGCCCGCGCCGGGTGGGCTTGAGCAGCCCCTGGTCTTCATAGAACCGGATGCTCCGGGTGGTTACATCGAACTCCTGGGAAAGCTCGCTGATGCTGAAAGTTCGTTTTTCGCTCATGACGGATTTCCTTTTTTCACCAAGGTTAGTTAAAGTTTACGTAAACGTAAAGTGTTTTTGTGGTCCGAATGAATACCCGCGGATCAGACTTCGATCATTGTTAATAAGGAGTACCCGATGGAATTCCAGAATGTGCCGGCAATTGTAACAGGCGGTGCCTCCGGTCTGGGTGAGGGCGCTGCCCGTGCTCTGGCGGCGGCTGGCTGCAAGGTTGCGATTCTTGATGTGAACAAGGAGCAGGGCGAAAAGGTTGCGGCTGAGCTCGGCGGTATCTTCCTGCATTGTGATGTGACTTCGGCCGACAGTGCTGAGGCTGCTGTCAATGCTGCGCGAGAGGCTCACGGCCCCTGCGGTGTCGCCGTGAACTGCGCGGGTATTGCGCCGGCGGCCAAGATTCTGGGCCGGGAAGGTGTGATGCCGCTGGAAAGCTTTAGCAAGGTGGTCCAGGTTAATCTGATCGGCACCTTCAATATCTTGCGGCTGGCGGCTGCCGATATGGCGCAACGGGAACCGAACGGTGACGGCGAGCGCGGTGTCATCATCAATACCGCTTCGGTTGCTGCCTACGAAGGCCAGATTGGCCAGGCGGCTTACAGCGCATCCAAAGGCGGTGTGGTGTCCCTGACCCTGCAGGCGGCCCGCGAGCTGGCCCGTGAAGGGATTCGGGTGAATACCATTGCTCCTGGCCTGTTTATGACACCAATGCTGGCGGGTATGCCCCAGGAAGTGCAGGACAGCCTTGCAGCCACGCTACCGTTCCCGAAACGCCTCGGTAAGCCGGAAGAGTTCGGGATGATGGTGGACCAGATGGTGCGCAACCCGATTCTGAATGGCGAAGTCATCCGGCTTGATTGTGCCCTGCGGATGGCGCCAAAGTGACATTGGAATAACCTGCCAAAAGCAGGTTTCTGTAATGGTGTTCGCCAAAAGCGAACCGGTAACCACAGGTGAGTGATATGACTAACCCTGTCGATCAGGAAGAACTGGCTCTTTTCCGGGAGTCTGTGATCAAGGCTCTGGAAACCGAAGTGGCCCCGCATTACGAGGCCTGGGAGAAAAGCGGCATTGTGCCACGGGAGCTTTGGAACACTCTGGGCGATGCAGGCATGCTGTGCGTCGATGTGCCGGAAAGCTGCGGCGGCTGCGGCGCACCCTTCCAGTACTCGGTCGTGGTGGGTGAGGAGCTTGCCCGGCTGGGATTCGGTGCGCTTTCCACCAACGTGATGGTGCATTCCGACATTGTCGCGCCCTATCTCAGCCATATCGGCAATGAACAGCAGAAACAGCAGTGGCTGCCGAAGATGGTATCAGGTGAGGCGGTGGGCGCCATTGCCATGACCGAACCGGGCGCCGGCAGCGACTTGCAGGCCATGCGCACCAGCGCTGTAAAAGACGGCGACGACTACATCCTCAATGGCTCCAAGACCTTCATCACCAACGGCCAACACGCCGATATGGTGATCGTCGCCGCCAAAACCGATCCCAAAGCCGGAGCCAAAGGGATCAGCCTGTTCCTGGTGGATACGTCGTTGCCAGGATTCAGCAAAGGCCGGAACCTGGACAAGATTGGCCAGCACTCTGGCGATACCTCTGAACTGTTTTTCTCCGACATGCGCATACCTGCCTCGGCGTTGCTGGGCGAGGAAGGACAGGGTTTCGTTTACCTGATGCGCGAACTGCCCCGTGAGCGACTGGTGATCGGAGCGCTGGGTGTGGCAGCGGCCCGGGGCTCGCTGGACATGACCATCCAGTATGCCCAGGAGCGTGAGCTGTTTGGCCAAAAGCTCAGCCAGTTGCAGAACACACGTTTCGAAATTGCCCGCATGGAAACGGATTACCGCATCAACAAAGCGTTTGTGGACCAGTGCATTCGGGAATACGAAGATGGCAAATTGGATGCCCCCACGGCGTCCATGGCCAAGTACAGCGCTACCGAGATGCAGTGTCGTGTTGCTGATGGCTGTTTGCAGCTGTTTGGCGGCTACGGCTACACCACGGAGTACCCGATTTCCAGGAACTTTATTGATGCCCGGGTGCAGCGGATTTATGGCGGCACCTCGGAAGTAATGAAGGAAATCATTGCCCGGTCGGTACTCGGAAGATAGTACCTCCTGAATCCAGCGCTAATTCTTTTTGAAGGCGACTGAAATGTATGGGGTTCGAGCAGGGGGATACCTTTCCGGGACCGTCAAAAGCCATGGATGGCTTTTGTCGAGCGTACAGGGATGTATTCACAGCGTGTCTCGGAAAGGTATCCCCCTGATCGAACCTGACTCCCAACATGGAGACCAGATTCAATGAACAACAATGACATCGTTATAGCAGGCTCCGCCCGAACCCCCATGGGCGGAATGATGGGCTCCCTGAGTACGGTACGTTCACCGGACCTGGGTGCCGTCGCCATTAAGGCAGCCATTGAACGCTCCGGCCTTCAGCCGGCAGACATCCAGGAAGTGATCATGGGCTGCGTGCTGCCCGGTGGCTTGGGCCAGGCGCCGGCGCGTCAGGCCTCGAGGGCCTCTGGCATCCCGGACAGCTCCGGCTGCACCACCATCAACAAAATGTGCGGCTCCGGCATGCAGGCCGTCATCATGGCCCACGACCAGATCAAAGCTGGCACCAACAACATCATGATCGCCGGCGGCATGGAAAACATGAGCCAGGCACCGTACCTGTTGCCGAAAGCCCGCGCCGGCATGCGCATGGGCCATGGCCAGGTACTCGACAGCATGTTCCTGGACGGCCTGGAAGATGCCTACGAGGGTGGCCTGATGGGCGTATTCGCCCAGCGTACGGCAGATAAATTCGACATCACCCGCCAGGCTATGGACGAATTCGCCATCGGCTCCCTGCAAAAATCCCTGGCGGCCATCGAAAACGGCTGGTTCCGGGACGAAATCGTACCGGTAACCGTCCCGGGCCGAGGCGGCGACACCGAAGTGGATACCGATGAACAACCGGGCAACGCCAAACCGGAAAAAATTCCACACCTCAAACCCGCGTTCGCCAAGGACGGTTCTGTCACCGCCGCCAACTCCAGCTCCATCAGTGATGGTGCTTCCGCGCTGGTACTGGCCTCCGCCGCCGAAGCCGATGCCCGGGGCCTGACCCCGCAGGCCCGGGTCGTGGCCCACGCTACCAACGCACGCCTGCCGTCCGAATTCACCATCGCACCGATCGGCTCCATCGAGAAGGTGCTCAAGAAAGCGGGGTGGACGCTGGACGATGTCGATCTGTTCGAGATCAACGAAGCCTTTGCCGTGGTCACCCTGGCGGCGATCAATGAGCTGAAGCTTCCTGCGGAGAAGGTCAACGTGCACGGCGGTGCCTGTGCACTGGGGCATCCGATTGGTTCCTCCGGCTCCCGGATCATCGTCACCCTGATCAATGCGTTGAAACAGCGTGGGCTTAAGCGTGGTGTAGCCTCGCTCTGCATCGGTGGTGGTGAAGCCACGGCTGTGGCTATTGAGCTGATCTGATCGGCTTATATTCCCTGTAGCCTGTCAGCTCTGGGGCGGGCTTGCGGGGTGGCCGGGTTAAAGATCCCGTTCCTGGAATTGTCGCGGTTCGATTTTCAGCTTTTTCAGGCGTGAGGACAGGGTGGTCGGTTTGACACCCAGCAGCGCAGCGGCGCCATCGTCGCCGAACACCCGGCCGCCACTGATTTTCAGGGCTCGTCTCAGGTTGTTTGTCTCAAGCTCCCTGAGTTCGTGCTCTGTCATCAGTTCACCGTCGAAATGCCTGGCTGGCGGCATGGGTTCCAGCGTGTGTCTGGCGGCAGAATCCGGACCCTGCAGGTCCAGATCCAGCCGGCCATCGGCTGTGATCACCTGACGTTCAATAACGTTTTCCAGCTCCCGAACATTGCCTGGCCACGGGTAAGCTTTGAGCGTTTCCACGTCCCGCTCCCGGAGTGCCAGCGGTGGCCGGTTGAATTTCTGGCACGCCCGGTTCAGAAACTCCTGGGCGAGAATGGGAATGTCCTCGATACGTCGGCGCAACGGCACCGACTCAATAGGGAACACATTCAGGCGAAAGTACAGATCCTCCCGGAAGTTTTTGTCCCGGACCTCGGTTTTCAGGTCGCGGTTGGTGGCGGCAATGACACGAACGTCCACGGCTCGGGTGTGGTTTTCCCCCACGCGTTCGAACTGTTGATCCTGCAAGACCCGCAGCAGCTTGCCCTGGAGCTCCAGTGGGATCTCGCCCACTTCATCCAGAAAAAGGGTACCCCCATCGGCGAGCTCGAAGCGACCAACCCGGTCACTGACGGCTCCGGTAAAGGCACCCTTTACATGGCCAAAGAACTCACTCTCAAACAGATCCTTGGGAATCGCTGCGCAGTTTACCCGGATCAGGGGGCGATCCCTCCGGCTGCTCGACTGATGAATGGCCCGGGCAATGAGTTCCTTGCCGGTACCGGATTCCCCAGTGATCAACACGTTGGCATCGGTTGGGGCGACCATTCCGATTCTGCGCACGATGGCTTTGATAGCATCGCTCTGGCCTAAAATTTCGTGAAAGTGGTATTCCGCACTGAGTTCTTCCTGAAGGTAGGCGTTTTCCATTTCCAGGCGGTGTTTCAGGGTTTCCACTTCCTCCAGTGCTTTTTGCAATTCCTTCTGAGTCTCAAGCCGGGCAGAGATATCGCGAAACACCACCACGGCACCAACCGGGTGGCCATTGTCTATAATGGGCGTACTGGTGTATTCCACCGGAAAGCCGGTGCCATCCTTGCGCCAGAACCAGTCCTCGCCAACCCGTTTTACACTGGCGTCCCGAAACGCGGCATAGATAGGGCATTCTTTCAGGGGGAAGATGCTGCCGTCTTCGTGGGAGTGGTGCACCACCCGGTGAATCACCCTTCCCATCAGCTCGTCAATGCGCCAGCCCAGCATGCGTTCCGCTGCCGGGTTGGCAAAGGTCGTCCGTCCCTCGGCATCCACCCCGTAAATGCCTTCGCCCACCGCGTGCAGGATCAACTGGTTTTCCCGCTCCATGTCCTTGAACAGTTCTTCTACCCGCCGCCATTCCAGCAGGCCACCCCGGTGGTAGTGGTTGGCGTCGTGTCGTTCCCGCAAGGTGCGCAGCTGGCGCCGGTCCCGAAGCAGTAGCAGGAGGCTCTGGGATTCGGCTTCACCCACCCGTGAGGAAGAAATCTCCAGCTCCACGTTGCGCCCATCCCGATGCTGCAGGATGAAATCCCGGCTCCAGCCATGACTGCGAAACAGGGTTTCCTCGGTAAAGGCGATGAGCTGAGGCCGCTGGTCGGTGAACAGGTGGGTACAGGGAGTACCAATCAGAGACTGTCTGTCGGTTCCGACCAGCCGCCCCATGGCGCTGTTGGCAGCGATGATGAGATCGCGCCCGGCATCCACCAGCAGCGCCGCCTCCGGAAGGTGGTCAATCCAGCTGGTGGTACTGGTGGATGTTATCGCGGCTTTGATTGTCATCGGGTTGTCCTTTCTCTGGCCTGACAGAGACAGAACAAACCTTGTGCCAACTCTGAAATTTCGTAGTGGAGGCTACGAAATATCGTTAATTACGAAAGTTCGTAATTGGCAGGAAGCACCGAAGAAAAATAAAAGCAATATAAAACAAGGTGTTAAAGATTTTTTTGGGGTTGGCACAAACCCTGCGATATCTCCTCCAGAACGTGTTGTCGGCCCGGGAGCAGATTCTCTCCGGGAGCCGAGCCACCACTTTACTGCACCGCAAGAGTGCATAAACGACCCGTACTTCAGGAGAGTGCCCCATGACGACAAAGAGCCTTGGTAATCCGTTTGATGGAGACAAATCGCTGATCCACGCCAAAACCTGTGGCTGCCCGGACTGTAAGCCCGGCCAGGACGCCCCGGCAATTTCGCTGGACCTAAAATCTTCCGTCAGCAGGCAGGACGCATCGGAGGCGCCACTGAATTCAGAAGAGATGATGGACCGAGCCATCGAGAGCGCCGTTGTCCGCTCCGTATTCGGCCACAACGACCACAGCCGCCGCAGCTTCATGAAAATGATGGGTGCGGGCACCGCCGCCGCGCTGCTGGGCAGCGTGTTCCCCATGGACAAGGCCAAGGCCGCGGTTAAGGAATCCCTCGGCAAGCTTGAGAAGACCAAACTGAACGTTGGCTTTGTACCCATTACCTGCGCCACGCCGATCATCATGGCTCACCCCATGGGCTTCTATGAGCGCTACGGCCTGGACGTGACCGTGACCAAGACCGCGGGCTGGGCGGTGGCCCGGGACAAGTCCCTGGCCGGTGAATACGACGCGTCCCATATGCTTACCCCAATGCCCCTGGCCATGACCATGGGTGCCGGTTCCACACCGGAGCCGTTCATCATGCCGGCGGTGGAGAACATCAACGGCCAGGCCATCGTGCTGCACGTGGACCACAAGGACAAACGCGATCCCAAGCAGTGGAAGGGCTTCAAGTTCGGCGTGCCGTTCGAATACTCCATGCACAACTTCCTGCTGCGTTACTACCTGGCCGAGAACGGTATCGACCCGGACAAGGACGTGCAGATCCGAGTGGTTCCGCCACCCGAGATGGTGGCCAACCTGCGTGCCGGTAACCTCGATGGCTACCTGTCACCGGACCCGTTCAACCAGCGTGCCGTGTGGGAAAAGGTGGGCTTCATTCACATGCTTACCAAGGATATCTGGGAAGGCCACCCCTGCTGCGCCTTCGCCTGCAGCCAGCAGTTTGCGACTCAGAATCCGAATACCTATGGAGCCCTGCTGCGCGCCATCATTGATGCCACCCAATACTCCAACAACCCTGAAAACCGAAAGGAAATTTCCGAAGCCATCGCGCCCAAGAACTACCTGAACCAGCCGGTCCCGGTAATACAGCAGGTGCTGACCGGGTACTACGCGGACGGCCTGGGCGAGGTGAAGAATGTGCCGGATCGCATCGATTTCGATCCGTTCCCCTGGCATTCCATGGGTGTGTGGATCCTCACCCAGATGAAGCGCTGGGGCTACATCGAGGGCGACGTGGATTACAAGGGCATCGCCGAGCAGGTCTACCTGGCTGGAGAAACCGGCAAGCTCATGGAGGAGATGGGCTACAGCGCGCCGGACAAGACCTACAAGACCCACACCATCATGGGCAAGACTTTTGATCCGGACAGCGCGGAAGAGTATGCCCGCAGTTTTGCCATCGGGAGGGTATAACCATGGCTTCCCTGAACATACGGGCGGCGTTGCTGTCGGTGTCGTTCCTGATTGTGGCCCTGGGGCTATGGGAAATGGCAACCCAGCCGCCGGAAGCCCAGACCGGAATGAGTGAATACGAAATGCTCATGGGTGGCGCCGACCAGGAATCCCGGGTACCGCCACCTTCAGCGGTGATCAAGCTGGCCTGGGCCGAGCTGTCGAATCCGTTCTACGACGCCGGCGCCAACGACAAGGGTATCGGCATCCAGCTGGCCTATTCGGTTTACCGGGTACTTACCGGCTACCTGGCGGCCATGGCCATCGCCTTGCCCCTGGGGTTCCTGATCGGTATGTCTCCACTGATGTACAAGGCCCTGAACCCCTACATCCAGGTTTTGCGGCCGATTTCGCCGCTGGCCTGGATGCCCCTGGCCCTGTTCATAATCCAGGACTCGGACGCCTCGGCCATCTTCGTGATCTTCATCTGCTCGATCTGGCCGATGCTGCTTAACACCGCCTTTGGTGTGGCCAATGTCCGGCAGGATTGGGTGAATGTGGCCCGAACCCACGAACTGGGGCCGATCAAAACCGCGTTAACCGTGATTCTGCCGGCGGCCGCGCCCACCATCCTGACCGGCATGCGCATCTCCATCGGTATTGCCTGGCTGGTCATCGTGGCGGCGGAAATGCTCGTGGGCGGCACCGGCATTGGCTACTACGTGTGGAACGAGTGGAACAACCTGGATCTGGCCAGTGTGATCTTCTCCATCCTGATGATCGGGGTGGTGGGAATGCTGCTGGACCTGGCCCTGGGCAAGGCCCAGAAACTGGTGGAGTACAAAGAATGAGCGGCCCGGCACCGGCCGCCGATGCCGGCCTCAACCCTCCGAACGGAGACCTGTTATGAGTAAACCATTCCTGGAAGTAGATGGTCTGTCCAAAGTCTATCCGGATGGCCAGGGCGGTGAGCTGACCGTCTTCGAGGATATCCGCTTTGCCCTGGAGAAAGGCGAGTTCGTCTGCATCATCGGCCACTCCGGCTGCGGCAAATCCACCATCCTGAACGTGCTGGCTGGCCTGGACGAAGCCAGCGCCGGCAACGTGGTGATGAACGGCAAGGAAGTAAAGGGCCCGGGCCTGGAGCGCGGCGTGGTGTTTCAGAACTACAGCTTGCTGCCCTGGAAAACGGCCCTGAACAACATCGTATTTGCGGTGAAAGCCCGTTGGCCCGGCTGGTCCAAGGAAAAGGTGCGGGAGCACAGCGAGCGCTACCTGAAAATGGTGGGCCTGGAGCACGCCATGAACCGCAAGCCCTCACAGCTCTCAGGCGGCATGCGCCAACGGGTGAGCATCGCCCGGGCCTTCGCTACCCAGCCGGAACTCCTGCTGCTGGATGAACCCTTCGGCGCGCTGGATGCCCTTACGCGAGGAGTGATTCAGGATGAACTGGTGAAGATCTGGGAAGAAACCCGCCAGACCGTGTTCATGATCACCCACGATGTTGATGAAGCCATTCTCCTTTCCGACCGCATCTTTCTGATGTCCAACGGCCCCAATGCTCGCATCGCCGAGAGTGTGAAAGTGGACATCCCGCATCCGCGGGCGCGGGCCACCATTTTCCAGAACCCGGCTTACCACAAGACCCGGGACTACCTGGTTGACTTCCTGGTCAACCGAAGCGGCTCGGCCCTGCCGGAACAAGACGGCAGCCCGAAAGTTGTCGAGCCTGCCAAAGGTACCGCTCAGCCGGAACCGGCTGAACCTGAAACCGAATCCGAAACTGCCGCTCGTGCGGTGAATGCCTGACGTTAAAAGTGAAGAGAGGAACCAACCATGATGAACAAAGAACTGATGACCGCAAAAATCCTTGAAGCCAAAGTTGCCAAGGGCATGACCTGGGAAGCGATTGCCGAGGCAGTGGGGCTGTCGCCGGTGTTCACCACCTCTGCGGCTCTCGGGATGAACAGCCTCACCGAGGACAAGGCTTTCGCCCTCTGCGAAACCCTCGGCCTCGACAAGCCGGTAGCCGAAGCCCTGCAGGTCTGCCCCAAAAAAGCGTGGGATGGCGCTGTTCCCCAAGACCCGCTGATCTATCGCCTGTATGAAGTGGTAGGCGTGTATGGCGATACCATGAAAGCGCTGATTCACGAGAAGTTCGGGGATGGCATCATGAGTGCCATTGACTTCACCATGGACATTGAGAAGGAAGAGAATCCGAAGGGCGACCGGGTGGTGGTTACCATGAACGGGAAGTTTCTGCCTTATAAGGCCTGGTAGTCGTCGGACTTTGAGTTTGCCTCGTTCCTAGCCTTCTGGCTGCGGGGCGGGCTTGCGGGGTGGCTGGTGGATTTGTCTTGGAAAAAGAACTCGCTTCGCTCAGACACCTTTTTCCGGCGAAAAATCCACCATACCCGCCGTACCTGCCCATAACATCAAGGCTGCGAGCCCAACCCTAACTAGGGCAGGTCGGTAACGGCGCCCGTAGATGCGGAACTCACCACACGGGCATACTTGGCCAGCACGCCCCGGGTAAATCTGGGTTCCGGCGGCGTCCAGGCTTTGCGCCGTTTTTCCATTTCCGCGTCAGAGATTTCCAGCACAATCGAGTTGCTCACGGCATCAATGGTGATGGTGTCGCCGTCTTCCACCAGCGCAATTGGCCCGCCCACGGCGGCCTCTGGTGTGATATGGCCAACCACAAAACCATGGCTGCCACCGGAGAAGCGGCCGTCTGTAATCAGAGCTACATCACTGCCAAGACCTTTGCCCATAATCGCCGAGGTGGGGCTGAGCATTTCCCGCATGCCGGGCCCGCCCTTGGGGCCTTCGTATCGGATCACCAGCACGTCGCCGGCCACCACGGTGCCGTCCAGGATGCGTGCCTGGGCCTCCTCTTCCGAGTGAAAGACACGGGCGCGGCCGGAGAAATGGGTGCCTTCCTTGCCAGTGATTTTCGCCACCGAGCCTTCCGGAGCCAGGTTGCCGTAGAGAATGCGCAAATGGCTGTCGGCTTTGATCGGGTTGTCGAAGGCGTGGATGATCTGCTGGTCTTCGGGGTAGGGCACCACGGTCTCGAGGTTTTCTGCCAGGGTCTTGCCGGTCACCGTGAGGCAGTCCCCATGCAGCAGCCCCCGGTCGAGCAGCATCTTCATTAGCGGTTGAATGCCGCCAATGGCCACCAGCTCGGACATCATGTAGTGGCCGGAGGGGCGAAGGTCTGCCAGGACCGGTACCTGTTTGCCGATGCGTACGAAATCGTCCAGTGACAGCTCCACTCCCACGGTACTGGCCATACCCAGAAGGTGAAGCACGGCGTTGGTGGAACCGCCCAGCGCGATCACCACGGTGATGGCGTTCTCGAACGCTTCCCGGGTCATGATATCGGAGGGCTTGATATCGGCTTCCAGCAGTTTCAGTACCGCGGCGCCCGCGGCTTCGCAATCCGCCAGTTTGCTGTCGGAAACGGCGTTCTGGGCCGAGCTGCCTGGCAGGCTCATACCCATGGCCTCAATGGCGGAGGCCATGGTGTTGGCGGTGTACATGCCGCCACAGGAGCCTGGCCCGGGAATCGCGGTTTCCTCGATCTGTTTGACTTCGATCAGCTCCATGTTACCGCGGGCATGGGCGCCCACCGCCTCAAACACGGAGATGATGTCGGTATGGTTCTCGCCGGGCATGATGGTGCCGCCGTAAACGAAGACCGAGGGCCGGTTCAGCCGGGCCAGGCCCATCATGCAGCCGGGCATGTTCTTGTCGCAGCCACCGATGGCGACCAATCCGTCGAAGCCCTCACAACCGGCCACGGTCTCAATGGAATCAGCAATCACCTCGCGCGACACCAGAGAATATTTCATGCCCTCGGTGCCGTTGGCGATGCCATCGGAGATGGTGATGGTGTTGAAGATCAGGCTCTTGCCCCCGGCTCCGTCGGCACCCTTGGCGGCCTCCCGGGCCAGGCCGTCAATGTGCATGTTGCAGGGCGTAAGGTTGCTCCAGGTGGAGGCAATGCCAATCTGGGGTTTGCGGAAATCCTCGTCGGTAAAACCTACCGCCCGGAGCATGGCCCGGCTGGCGGATTTATTGATACCGTCTACCACCGGTGCCGAGTGTCGGCGTCGTTTATCGGTTGTCATGCGTTATCCCTCTCCGTCGTTTCAAGCCGATCGCGACCGTGCCATGGTATCGGAGACCAGTTCAACTCCGGCAACGGTATGCAGTTTCTCCAGCTGAGATTGAAGCATAGCAACTGGCCGGGAACCCTCCAGCGTGAGGGCAATGTCGAGGGTATCGCCAGTTGATTCCATGGCCATCCTGGAAATCCGGAAGCCGCGTACCCGCACCACCCGGCACAGCCGCTCCAGAGCTGCCGCTTCCTGGTTCATGCGGCAATTCAGGGTATATCGTTGACTGGCGCTTTCATGATTCGGCTTCATGCTACCTGCTCCTTGCGGCTGTTCGTTTTACGGGGTTCGTCAATCATTTCCTTGTTGCTGGCGCCGGCTTTGACGATGGGCCAGACGTTCTCTTCACGACTGATGGCAACGTGCAGCAGCATCGGGCCGTTGTAAGCCAGAATGGTTTCGATGCCGCGGCGGATCTGGTCGGTCCGCTCAATGTGCAGGGCCGGGATATCGAACGCCCGGGCCATGGCGACAAAGTCCGGATTGTCGTCCAGATCGATCTGGCTCTCGCGGTTGTTGTAGAACAGTTCCTGTTGCTGACGAACCATGCCCAGGCACTGGTTGTCCAGAATGATCAGCTTCAACGGCAGGTTGTAGCGCCGTATGGTGGCCAGTTCCTGTGCGTTCATCATGAACGAACCATCACCGGTCACGTTGATGACGGTGCGTGTTCGGTCCGAGAACTGGGCGCCGATGGCCGCCGGAAGCCCGAAGCCCATGGTGCCCAGACCTCCGCTGGTCAGGTGGTGGCGTGGATGGGCGAACTGGTAGTACTGGGCAACCCACATCTGATGCTGGCCAACATCGCAGGCGATGACAGTGTCGTCGCCGGTGATGCCGGAAAGCTGACGGATGAATGCGGGGCCGGTAATGGGGGCCAACGGTTCCTCGTTATCGGCGGCGCGAAAGCCTCCGGTGGTATGCCAGGTGCGGCATTGTTTCTGCCAGGCGTCGATAGCCAGTGGCTCAGCCGCAATGGCATCGGTCATTGCCGCCAGAATGGCGTTCAGATCGCCGCGCAGAGACAGGTCTGCTGGCCGCAGTTTGTTGATCTCGGCGGCATCGGCGTCAATATGGATCATCCGGGCATTAGGCGCGAATCCGTCCAGGTTGCCGGTGGCACGGTCATCCAGCCGGGCGCCGATGACGACCAGGAGGTCGCACTCGTCAACCGCCTTGTTGGCCGCCCGGGAACCGTGCATGCCGAGCATGCCCAGATCATTCGGGTTGTTTCGGCCGGCGTTGCCTATGCCTTTGAGGGTAACTACGCCCGGCAGCCCCGAGACTTCGGCAAAGGTACGAAAACGGTCTTCGGCTCCGGCCAGAGACACACCGCCACCACTGTAGAGCAGGGGCCGCCTGGCTGATTTCAGCATGGCCAGGGCCGGGCCGATCTCCGGGCAATCCGCTGGCGGTGCCTCGGTGCAGGCCGGGGCTGGAGCCTCAATCTCGGACAACAGAATGTCTTTGGGAATATCAATCCATACCGGCCCGGGGCGGCCAGCCTGGGCCAGGTCGATGGCTTCCTCCAGAATGCCCGGCAGGTCTTCGGGGTCATCCACCAGGTAGCTGTGTTTGACGATGCCCAGGGTCATGCCAAGGATGTCGGTTTCCTGAAAGGCGTCGGTGCCAATCAATCCGGAGGGGACCTGCCCGGTGATCACCAGCAGGGGAATGGAATCCATGTAGGCGTTGGCAACGCCAGTGATCAGGTTGGTGGCGCCGGGGCCGGAGGTGGCAATACAAACCCCCAGTTGGCCACTGGCCCGGGCGTAACCGTCTGCCGCCAGGGCGCAGGCCTGCTCGTGGCGGCACAGCACATGCTCCATTCCCACGTCATCCACCAGCGCGTCATACAGGGGCATGATGCAGCCACCCGGATACCCGAAAACCGTGCTGATGTTATGGCGGTGGAACGCTGCAAGAATGTGCTGTGAGCCGTTCATGGTCGTTTTTCCCTTTTTCTTTGCCGCAAAAAAGAAACCCCCGGGACCTTGCGGTGCCGGGGGTTTCTGGTGTCGTTGTCAGGTTGTCGCTATCTCACCCGCTTGTCCACGCAAAAGCCCCCGGACGGTACCACGACCACCAGGACTAGCTTCACAAGGACCATAACTGCGTTGAGATTCATGAAATCGACAATCTGCTCTGAATTGAGTTGAACAATGTGTGTAGAATCTAACCCACGTTTTCAGGCGGATGCAAGGGCTTATTTCCGGAAATTCAACCGGTGCCGGCTTTTTCGCTTTCTCAAACCAAATCTGTTCACGGCGAGTGGTGCATGACAAGAGCAAAATGGAGCTCCCTGGGATTATCCCTTCTGGTCATCGTCTTATTGGTTGTATGGATGGCAACGGGTGAGGTAAAAGTCGCCAGTGAAGAGGCGCCGGAGGCGCCGGCTTCCGAACAGGTATCTGTCACCCGGGTTGAGGTAACACCGGTCAGCGCGCGGGCTTATCAGCCAGCCCTGAAGCTTCAGGGCCAACTGGAACCCTGGCAGTCGGTTCAGGTCAGTGCCCGCGTGGCTGGTACTGTTGAGCAACTGAACGTTGAGCTGGGGCAGCAGGTGAAAGCGGGTACGGTGCTTGCGACCTTGTCGATGGATGGTCGGGACACGGTGGTACAGCGCTGGCAGGCCAGTATTCGCAAGTTGGAAGCGGATCTGGCCGCCGCCCGGAAGCTGCGTTCCAGCAATCTGGCCGCCGAAACTGAAATACTGCGTCTGCAGAGTGAACTCGCCGCGGCTCGAGCAGAACTCGCTGCGGCTGAACTGGCGCTGAATCACCTCAAGCCCATCGCACCGTTTGATGCCACTGTGAATCGTCGCGAAGTGGACGAAGGCAGTCTGGTGCAGGTGGGAACGCCCCTGTTTGAGCTGGTACAGATAGACCGCCTGAAAGCCACCGGACAGATCCCCCAACAATCGGCGGCGCTGGTTCAACCGGGGCAGGCAGTCGATATACAACTGCTGGACGGCTCCCGGCTGGCCGGCGTTGTCAGTTTTGTGGCCAGCGCTGCCAATTCGGACACCCGAAGTTTTGCGGTGGAAGTGGTGGTGGAGAATCCTGAATTGAAGCGGGCTGCGGGCGGCTCTGCCAGCCTGAGTATTCAACTGCCGGAACAACAGGCCACCTTCATATCGCCGGCTTATCTGGGGCTGGATGACGATGGCCGGCCCGGCGTGAAGTATGTCGATGCCGATAATCGAGTGGTGTTTGAGACCGTGCGGCTGCTAAGCGTCTCGACCGACGGTGCCTGGGTTGCCGGCTTGCCGCCTGAGATTCGCCTGATTACCCGAGGGGCCGGATTTGTCTCGCCGGGTGAACAGGTGCGCCCTGTTGATACCTCCGACCAGCGGGGCTGACCGTCATGCGAGCATTGATTGCCGCGGCCATGGACCGAAGCCGCACCACGCTGTTGTTGTTCCTGTTCCTGCTGTTGGGCGGTATGGCGGCCTACCAGGTGATTCCCAAGGAATCCAATCCGGACGTCACCATCCCGATGATCTATGTCTCGATGACGCTTGAAGGCATCAGCCCGGAAGACGCTGAGCGCCTGCTGGTCCGGCCCATGGAGCAGGAGCTGCGCTCGCTGGAAGGCATCAAGGAAATGCGGGGTACCGCCTCAGAAGGCCATGCCTCGGTGATGCTTGAATTCGACGCCGGTTTCGATCCGGACAAGGCCCTGCAGGATGTCCGGGAGAAGGTGGATACCGCCCGCAGCAAGCTACCCCAGGAAGCCGACGAACCCCGGGTCAATGAAATCAACGTGTCGCTGTTTCCGGTGTTGTCGGTAGGCCTGTCCGGTCCGCTGTCGGAACGCGAGCTGATCACCATTGCGCGCCGACTTCAGGATGCCATCGAAGCCATTCCCGAAGTGCTGGAGGTGGAAATTGGTGGCGACAGGGAGGATCTGCTGGAGATCGTGGTGGATCCCCAGGTGCTGGAAAGCTACGGCATCGATTTTGATCAGTTGGCCTCCCTGGTTACCCGGAACAACCAGCTGGTGGCTGCCGGCTCACTCGACACGGGTAATGGTCGGATGGCGCTGAAAGTGCCGGGAGTAATCGAAACCATCGAAGATGTGATGTCGATGCCTGTTAAGGTAGACGGCGACACTGTGGTTACCTTCGGTGATGTGGCCATGCTGCAGCGCACCTTCAAAGACCCGACCGGCTTCGCCCGCATCAACGGGGAGCCAGCCCTGGTACTGGAAGTTTCCAAGCGCTCGGGCGCCAACATTATTGAAACCATTGAGCAGATTCGCACCCTGATTGATGAGGCCCGGCCCCGGTTGCCGGAGACCCTCGATATCCGCTTCATCATGGACCAGTCCGAGGAAGTGCGCGATATCCTCTCGGATCTGCTCAACAACGTGCTGACTGCCATTGTGCTGGTAATCATCGTGGTGATCGCGGCCATGGGCCCACGCTCAGCTGTGCTGGTGGGGCTCACCATCCCCGGGGCGTTTCTGACCGGCATCCTGGTGATCTGGAGCATGGGCCTGACGCTCAATATCGTCGTGCTGTTCAGCCTGATCCTCGTGGCGGGCATGCTGGTGGATGGCGCCATTGTGGTGTCTGAGCTGGCAGATCGGAATCTGTCGGACGGGCAGCCGGTCAAAGCCGCCTGGGTGGAAGCAGCCTCGCGCATGGCCTGGCCGGTTATTGCCTCCACGGCGACGACGCTTGCGGTCTTCGTGCCGCTGCTGTTCTGGCCCGGAGTGGTGGGCGAATTCATGAAATACCTGCCGATGACCGTGTTGATCTGCCTGATTGCTTCGCTGGCCATGGCGCTGGTTTTTCTCCCGGTTTTGGGTGGCGTGAGCGGTGGTCGCCGGCACCACCAGGATGCCAGTGAAGGGCGTTTCATGCGGGGCTACCGACAGGTGCTGGCCGCTCTTCTGCAGCGCCCGGGCCTGACCTTGCTCGGCACCCTGATGGTGATTGTTGTGATCTACGCCGCCTATGGGCGCTTTAACCATGGTGTCGAGTTTTTCCCGAGTGTCGAGCCCGAGTCGGCCCAGGTTCAGGTGCGGGCTCGTGGCGATCTTTCGGTGTGGGAACGGGATGCCATTGTGCGTGAAGTGGAGTCTCGGCTGCAGAATATGCCGGAGGTAAAGGCCCTGTATGCGCGCTCCATGGTGACCACCAGCTCCCAGATGGCTCCGGATGTGATCGGCGTTCTGCAGTTCCAGTTCACGGACTGGTACACCCGCCGCACTGCCACGGATATTCTGGAAGACTTTCGGGAACGTACGGCAGATATCGCCGGTATTGAACTGGAGTTCCGCAAGCAGGAGGGCGGCCCGGCTGAAGGCAAGCCCATCGAGCTGCAGGTCAGCAGTATGGACAGCACACAGCTGGATGGCTATGTCGACAGCATTGAGAACCGCATGCGCGAACTCGGTGGTTTTGTCGATATTGAAGACGACCGGAGCTTGCCCGGGATCGAGTGGCGCCTGAATGTGGATCGTGAGGCGGCCGCTCGATTCGGTACCGATGTGTTGAGCATCGGCAGTGCGGTTCGGCTGGTAACCAATGGCCTGGTGCTGGCCACCTACCGGCCGGAAGATGTTCGCGATGAGGTGGACATTGCGGTGCGGGTGCCCAACAATTGGCGGGAGCTGGATCACCTGGAGCGCCAGACACTGAACACCCCTCGCGGTCAGGTGCCGCTGTCGGAATTCGTGGACCTGGAGCCAGGCGACAAGACCGGCTCAATCGTGCGGGTTGATGGCCAGCGCACGATCACCATCAAATCGGATATTGCGCCGGGCAGGCGAATGGACGAGCTGCTGCGGACCCTGCAGGCTGAGATGCCTGAGCCACCGGAAGGGGTGAGCGTGCGCTTTGCCGGCGAAAACGAGGATCAGCAGCAGGCCGCCAACTTCCTGACCTCCGCTTTTCTGGTTGCGGTTGGCCTGATGTTGCTGATTCTGGTGACCCAGTTCAATTCTCTTTACCAGACCCTTCTGATCCTGTCGGCGATTGTATTGTCCACCGCCGGAGTGCTGCTGGGCTTGCTGTTTTCCGGTCAGTCTTTCGGCGTGGTGATGGTGGGCATGGGCATTATTGCGCTGGCGGGTATTGTGGTGAACAACAACATCATCCTGATCGATACCTTCAACCAGATGAAGCGGGAGGGCAAAGCCGCCTACGAGGCCGCCCTGGAGACCGGATGTCTGCGTTTCCGGCCGGTGTTGCTGACGGCCATCACCACAATCCTTGGGCTTACCCCCATGGTGTTGGGGGTAAATGTGAATCTGTTGGAGCCATCATTGGGGCTAGGTGCGCCATCCACTCAGTGGTGGACGCAGCTGTCCAGCGCCATTGCAGGCGGCCTGGCCTTTGCGACGCTGCTCACTCTATTACTGACGCCGGCTTTGCTGGTTCTGGGAGAACGCACCGGCCAGCGGGTCAGGGGGCTGGTCCGGCGCATTTCACAGCGTGATCAGTAGCGGATTCGCCCAGCCAACTCCTGGGCCTTCCGGGCCATAGCCTCGAGCTCCGGAACCGTGCGCAGGTTCTGCTCTGCGGCATCGTGCATGGCTTCGGATATTTCGGCCACTTCTGTGACATTTCGGTTGATGTCTTCGCTGACACTGGTCTGCTCTTCAGCGGCGGTGGCCACCTGCGTTGTGGCGTCGTTTACCTTGATCATCCTCTGGGTAATGTCTGCCAGTGTGGTTCGTACTGCATCCACGGATTCGCTACTCTCTTTGGCGACCACCTCAGAGGCCTGCATGTACTCTGTGGCGTCCCGGGAGCCATTCTGAATGGAGGCAATGATCTCATCTATTTCCACGGTGGCGTCCTGAGTTTTGGCTGCCAGGTTGCGAACCTCATCGGCAACGACCGCAAAACCCCGCCCGGCTTCTCCAGCTCTGGCAGCCTCTATTGCGGCGTTGAGCGCCAGTAGATTGGTCTGGTCGGCAATTTCCCGGATTACCCGCATGACGTCGCCGACCTGTTGGCCGCTTTTGGCCAGTTCAGCAACGGTGGCCGCGGAACTGCGGATCTGATCGGTCAATCGATTCATGCTGGCAACCGCCTGGTTGATCTGTTCGTCGGCGTGTCGCGTCTGGTTGGCGGTTTCGTCCACCTGGCTGGCAACAGAACTTGCGTGCTGTGCGACGTCCTGAGCGGTGGCTGACATCTCGTTCATCGCCGTGGCTATCTGGTCAATGCGTTGGTGCGCTTTGTCAGACTGAGAGGACACTGCGTCGGCGTTGGACCGAATCATCGCTCCGGTGTCGGCCAGCTGAGACGCGTTGTGTTGCATCATTTCGCCGGTTTCCCGCAGGAACCGGTGCAGGGTTCGGGCGGTGTCCGCCAGTCGACCCAGCTCGTCCGGGCGTTTCAGGGTTACCGGGTCTGTCAGGTCGCCCTCACCAATTCTGCTCAGTTTGGCAATCAGCTCCTGGGTCGGACGTACCACGGACGTCACCAGAACACCAAGACAGGCCAGCGTGCCCATCACGATGGCAGCGAGCAGCAAGCCACCCATCAGCCAGGTGGTTTCCGTTGCGCTGTCCCGCAATTCGCCGGAGTGGGAGACGGCCACGTCACGAATTTTGTTGGCCGCCTGCTCAATCAGTTGCGCGGGTTCACGATCAATCCCGGTCACTGCTTCATCGCCCTCGGTATGGTCGTACCCCGAGGCCACGAAATCCTGGTATCCCGTCCGGTACGCTTCGCCCATCCGTTGATGGGCGGCCCTGAACCGGTCCATCAGCGCGCGGGCTTCCTGATCAGCGATTCTTGGGATCAATTGGTCCAGCTGTTGTTGAATACTGGACTCGGTCTTCTGGAACCGTTGCCAGTATTTATCGCGCTGCGCATCGTCGGCGCCGCGAATCAGGACGTTCTTCCATTCCTGAACCTGCGTCTTGAAATCACTGAGAATGTCTTGCGCTTCCAGGGCCAGCACAATCTCGTCACTGATCAGGTGTTCGTATTCATCCTGGCTGGACAATGATCGGTTGAAGTAGATGCCTGCAACAATCGCTATCAGAAGGTTGGAGACCACGATGATGGTAAGGATCCGGTTAAGGATGCTTTTGTTGTACCAGCGCATGGGCGGGGTCCTGTAAGATGCTAGGGCTAATGGAGTATCGTGGCGGCCTCTGGCGGGCTGCCTGACTGGTTTATCGGCCGATATTTTATATTATGAACCCGCTCACAGAAATTTATCGTGATTCCCAGCTTCTTGTGGTTCACAAACCGGCCGGGTTGCTCATGCATCGCAGCCCGATTGACCGCCATGAGACGGAATTCGCGTTGCAGTACGCCCGTTCTATGAACGGCGGAGCCCATGTCTATCCGGTGCATCGGCTGGATCGGCCGACATCTGGCATCGTTTTGTTCGCCAGGGATCAGGCAACGGCGAGGGTACTGGGGCTTGCAATGATGGCGGGCGAATTCAAGAAGACCTACCTTGCGTTGGTTCGAGGCTGGGCGCCGGAACAGGGCGTGATCGATCATCCACTCCGGGAAGAGCCCGAAGACCGCCGATTGAAGGGAGAAGAACAGCCCGTCCGGCCGGCCCTGACTCGCTACCGTTGCCTCGCCACCACGGAGTTGCCGGTCTCTATTGAGCGATACCCCACCAGTCGTTACAGCCTGGTGGAGCTGAAGCCCGAAACCGGCCGGAAACATCAGCTCCGGCGGCACATGAAGCATATTAGTCATCCGATTATCGGGGATGCCAATCACGGGCGCGGCCGGCACAACCGGTATTTTGCTGAACGGTTCGGCTATGGGCGGTTGATGTTGGCGGCCACTGAGCTGGAACTTTCACACCCGGCCACCGGGGAAGTCCTGCGGTTTTCTGCCCCTCCCGAGGAGAGCTTCCGAACTGTGCTGGAAATATTTGAACAGGAGACGGTGACGGGTTAAGGGCTGACGCCAGCCAGATCGGACAACTTGTGTAGCTTTTTATGTCAATTTGCGACAAATAGTACTTTCAGCAGACGTTGTCGCTACCTTGGTGCATACTCAGTCGTAAGCTTATAACAAATAACAAGTGCGTTTGACGCCCGAGACTGCTATGCCACGGCTTTTTGTCTTCCTGACGCTGTTCTTTTATTTGGTGCTCCCTTCCTTTGCCCATGCAGATGCCGGAGAGTGGGGGCCCTTTTCCAAACGCCTTGAGCTTTCACGGTTCGTCGATTTCTGGAAGGAGACAGGGTCGCCATCGGTTGCTGACATACGAAACCTTCCGGACCAGGCCTGGACCCGAAACGGTAGTGACAGTGTCAGTCTGGGGTATGGCGAGGATATCTACTGGTTTCGGGTAAAGCTCACCAACACGCTGAAATCGGAAGCCAGTAATTTTCTGGAGATCGGTTACCCTGTCCTGGACCATATTGAGATCTACCGTGAGGTCAGCGGGAAGCTGCTCGAACCGCTGATCCTTGGGGATAAGCGTCCTTTTTACGACCGGCCGATCCACCATCGCAATTTCATTGTCCCGTTGGTGCTGCCCCCGGAATCGTCCACAACGGTTTATCTTCGGGTGGACACCACCAGCTCTATGCAGGTGCCCATGACGCTCTGGGAGCAGGATGCCTTCTACGCGGCTGAACAGGCTCGTAGCCTGTTTGAGGGGATCTATTACGGCATCGTCCTGGTGATGATGCTTTACAACCTTTTCGTCTTCATGGCTGTGGGAGAGCGCAGTTTTCTCTACTACGTTGGCTATATTGCAGCGATGCCGCTTTTCCTGGCGTCACTGCACGGTGTGGCGTTCCAGTACCTCTGGCCTGAGGCGACCTGGTGGAACGACCAATCCATTATTGTGTTCCTGAATCTGGTGGTGCTGTTCGGGGGAGCCTTCAGTATTCGCTTCATCAGTGTGACAAGAAAAAACCACCCGTGGCTGAACCGGTGGACGATGGCGATGATCATGACGGCCGGCCTGCTTGCTCTGGCGGGCCTTCTTATTCCCTACAGGCTGATGATTCTTCCGACGATTATGGTTGCCTTTGTAGGATGCTCCACCATGCTTATGCTGAGTGTGGTGCGCTGGCTGAAGCGTGACCCAGCTGCCCGGTATTACACGGTAGCCTGGGTTTTTATGCTGTTCGGGGGCATCGTATTGGCGCTGAGTAAATTTACCATGCTGCCCAGGAACCTGCTGACTGAGAATGCCACTCAGGTTGGCTCGGCCCTTGGCGTGATTCTGTTATCGCTTGCGCTGGCTGACAGGCTGAACCGGGAGAAGAAGAAGTCGTTTGCGGCCCAGCAGAAGTTATTGCGTGAGGAACGCAAAGCTCGACTGGCCCAGGAAAAATCGTTGCGTGTTCAGCAAGAGGCTAATGCCCTGTTGGAAGAGAGGGTGCAGGAGCGAACCCGCGACCTGGAATCCCTGAACGAACAACTACTGGAACTGAGTGCGACGGATCCCCTTACCGGACTCAAAAACCGGGGGCACTTTGACAAAAAGTTTCAGGCTGACGTGGTCCATGCCTATCGGTTTGAGGAGACACTGTCGCTGCTGGTGGTAGATATTGATCACTTCAAGAGCTTTAACGATACCTACGGACATCTCGTTGGCGATGATTGTCTGAAAATGGTCGCCGACTGCATCAAACGTCACGTCACCCGGCCGCAGGATCTGGCCGCGCGATACGGCGGCGAGGAGTTTGTCGTCCTGTTGCCAGACACTCCGGAAGCGGGCGCCGTTCGGGTCGCCGAGAGAATCCGCGAGGAGATTCAGAAAACAGCTTTCCGGGTCTCCGATCAGGTACTTCATCTGACCGTCAGTATCGGTGTTTGCAGCTGCGCGCCCGCCCGGGCGGACGCTACCAAAGCGTTGTTTGCCTGCGCCGATGACGCGCTTTACCAGGCCAAGGCGGAGGGCCGCAACCGGGTAATTGCAAGTACCCAGGCCGGGCAGGACCAGGCAGTCTGTCAGGCCTGATTTGACCGGGCTGCCTGGCTTAGAGTGGGCCAGGGGTGGTTGGCTTCCAGCGCGTAGGCAATTTCAAGTAGCGTTCGCTCATCGCCATGCCGACCCATAAACTGCACCGAAATGGGCAGGTGCTGGCTGCTTTCCCCCATAGGCAAGGCGATAGCCGGAGCACCTGTGGCGTTGGCCAGCGGCGTAAAACTCACATAGCGGGTCAGCCGTTCGAACAGGGTATCGAAAGGTACGCCGGGGTTCAGATGGCCCAGTGGCGGTGTGGTATGTCCCAGGACGGGGGTCAGCACCGCGTCATAATCATTCATGTGCCTCTGATAGTCGTGCCAGGAGCGTTTCAGCCGCCAGATGACAGCGGGCAGGCGCCAGAACTGGCGGCGGAACATTTTGTCCAGGCCATTGGTCAGGCCGTCCACTCGGGATTTGTCGAAATCCGGGTGATAGAGCTTCTTACCGCGGGCTTTTACACCGAACGCGAGCATCCCCCAGTAAAGCGCAAAGTCATCCGGAAATGAGCTGGCGACCGGCACATCCATGGGCTCGATAATGTGCCCCAGCTTTTCCAGGTAGCGGGCCGTCTGCTCCACGGTTAGCCGGGTTTCCGGGTCGGTGGGGTGGCCGTTGATGGAGTCCAGCACCAGGCCAATGCGCAATTGTCGGCCAGAGGGGCCCTGCACATGCCCGATGGCGGGTAGTTTCCGGTTCTTGAACCAGGACTCGGCGTACGCCAGGAAGCCGGCGGTATCGCGCACTGAACGCGTGACGACACCATCACTGATGATGTTGACGGGCAAATCCCGGGCGGCATCGTTATCTACCACTCGGCCTCGTGTAGGTTTCAGGCCTACCAACCCGCAACAGGCAGCCGGTATGCGGATAGAGCCGCCACCGTCATTGGCGTGGGCGATGGGCACCACGCCGGCTGCGACCAGGGCGGCAGCACCGCCGGATGAAGCGCCACAGGAATAGTCCAGGTTCCATGGGTTGCGTGTCGGGTCTCCCTGGGCGGGCTCACTTGAGGCGTTAAAACCGAATTCCGGCAGTGTGGACTTGCCCAGGCAAATATAGCCCTGGGACAGCATCTGTTCGGCAAAAGGGCTGGTTCTTTTCGCCACCCGGGGCGTGACCGCCTGTGACCCGTGCCCGGTGGGCAAACCCTCAACGTCTGTGTTGTCCTTGATATAAGTAGGTACACCGGCAAAGGGGCCAGTCTGGGCGCCCGGTCGCTGGCTCTGTGTCAGCGCTGGCTGATAACGTTCAGTCACCACACCATTGATCACCGGCGCCGCCAGCTGTGCCCGCTCTATCGCCGCCGCCGTCACTTCCTGCGCCGAAACCTCGCCTGAACGAATCCGTTCAGCAAGTGCAGTAGCGTCGTTGTCGGCCAGCGCGTCGTTGCGGAAACAATGGAAGCGGGTACTGGGTGGCTGATTCATGGCGGCTCCTGAAAGCAAAAACAGAGGCTTACTAACATAACTCAGGCTTAAACGTGACGATATGTCATTTCAGGTATGGCGTCACAAAATGGGTGCAAAATATGGCAGCAAAGGATTGATCTGTGTCTCTTTCAATGAAGCCTCAAGCACAGTAAGCTGTTTGCCAACCTACTGAACCAGAATGAATAATGGATCTGATCGAGCCAGCTGTCCGGGTTTTTCTCGGCGTTTTTTTCCTGATGATTGGCCTGCAGTTTGCGGCCCGTACGCTCGGCCTGTATTCACGATTGGGCTTCTCTCACATCAATTATGGCAGGATCGGTACGGCTACCTGGTGGCATCGCCACACCTTTAACCTGTTCCGGGCTGCGATTCTGCTGGTTTGCCTGGCCAGGATCTGGGTTGATCTGGACGCCTGGTTGGGCGTTTTCCCCCTGCTGTACCACTGGCCGGTGTTACTGGCCGGGGCTGTGCTTCTGCTGGTTTCCTACACAGCCGTGAACTATCTGCAGGCCTACATGCATGAGGACTGGCGTTCCGGCATTGATGACCAGCATGGCAGTGGGCACCTTCTGACCGATGGACCTTTTGGTCGCAGCCGGAACCCGCTGTTTCTGGCGGTGATGACGGGGCAGTTGGGGTTCTTTCTGGCGTTGCCCAGCGTGTTTTCGCTGGTGTGCCTGGTGACTGGCGTGCTGGTGATCATGCGCCAGGCCAGGGAGGAAGAGAAAGCCCTGGCCAGGCGTTTTGATGAACAGTACGAGGCCTATTGCAAACGGGTGCCCCGCTGGTTCTGACTGTCGGGCTCAGGACGCTTTGTTCCGCGCTTCCTTGATCACGTCGTAAGCGTGGCTGATTTCACGGGTTCGTTCTTCCGCCATTTCCCGCATACTTTCGGGCAAGCCGCGTCCGGCGAGTTTGTCCGGGTGGTTTTCACTCATCAGCTTGCGGTAAGCGCGCTTGATCTCGGCGTCTGAGGCCTCTGGCGAGACGCCAAGAACCTTGTAGGCATCATCGATCTGCTGGCTGCTGGAATAATTGCGGGTACCGCCCGCCTGGCCGGCATGGGCACCACGCAGCATAGCTTCGAGCTGGTCGACCTGACTTTCCGGCAGCCCCAGCCCACGGGCGATACGAACCAGCATTTCGTGCTCGGCCGGATGTACCTGCCCGTCTGCGGCAACCGCAGACACCTGTACCTGCAGAAACATCTGCAACAGCACCGGCTGGCGGCCGGACGCCTGCATGAAGCGCTGGAGTTCGGCATCCAGGTCGAAGTCCGATGCTTTACCCCGGTTGAACGCTTCCTTGGCCATGGCTTTCTGGGATTCGTTCAGGCGAAAGCGAATGAACATGGCCTCTGCCATCTGGATTTCATCCCGTGAGACCACGCCATCGGCCTTGCACAGGGCGCCCATCACCGCGAACACGGATTCAATGAAACCGGCCTGCAGCCCCTGAAGCTTGCCCAGCAGTCGGCTTTTCATGCGCTGGAACAGGAACGCACCAATGGCTGCGCCAACCAGAAAGCCGGGGAATCGACCAAAGGCATAACCGATCAGACCGCCAAAAATGATTGCGAACAGCATTCTCTATCCTTCGTTGAGTAAACAGTCCTGAGAATATACGTGTTTTTGGTCAGGGCTTCATGAACAGGCTTTCATCCACGGTATCAATCTGCTCGGCCTTCAGGTGCTGGGCACCGTAGCGCCGATAGGTTCCGGAGCGTACGAAGAGCAGGAATACCTCCCGGTCTATATGGCCCTGTCTGGTCATGTTATCCATGATGTCCAGTGCTTCAGACAGTGTCTTGCCCTGCTTGTAAGGGCGATCCACGGCGGTCAGCGCCTCGAAGATGTCAGCCACGGCCATGATTTTCTCGGGAATGCTCATGTCCTCACCGCTCAGGCCGAAGGGGTAGCCCTTGCCGTCCACACGCTCGTGGTGGGTGCCGGCCAGCCGGGGCACACGGGCCAGACGGTCTGGCAGGGGCAGGGCATCCAGCATGCAGATGGTCTGCACGATGTGTTCGTTGATACGGAAGCGCTCTTCTTCCGTCAGGGTGCCGTACTGGATGGTCAGATTGTGGAGTTCTCCCCGGTTGTAGGCATACTCAGGCAGCTTCATGTCAAAGCCCCAGAGATTGCGCGGGTCGTCCCGCTGGACCGGAGGCACCCGGTCGCCCCAGGTGCGAATATGCCAGGGTTTGTCTGCCAGCAGTGGCTCTGTGGCGGGCAGTGCCGCTTCCGGAGAATCCGCCAGGGCTTGCTGCTCATCCCCGGAGAGGCCCAGCCGGTCACTGAAATGGCGTTGCCAGGTCTGGGCTCCGATCTGGCGAATGCGCGCTACATCCTCGTCCGACATGGACTCACTGCCCACATTGGCGTCTGCCAGGAAGCCAAAGTCAGCCTGAAGTTTTGCCTGGGCCTCATCTCTGTAACGGGCAGCCTGGGTCGGGTCTTCTCCATTCAGGCAGGCTTGAAGGTAACGGACCTCGGCATCCCGGTGCAGGATTTCAAAGCGGGCCCGGATTTCGTGGATGCGGTTGTAGATGGTTTCCAGCTTTACGGCTTTGTCGACCACATATTCCGGGCTGGTGATCTTGCCGCAGTCGTGCAACCAGGCCGCCAGGTGAAATTCGTAACGTTCGTCTTCGTTCATGCGGAAATGGGCAAAAGGCCCTTCCGATGCCTGCTCTGCCACCTCCGTGATCATCTGGGCGAGCTTGGGTACCCGCTCGCAATGACCACCGGTGTAGGGCGACTTGGCATCAATGGCGCTGGCCACCAGGCGGATAAACCCATCGAGCAGGGCTTGCTGGCTTTCGATCAGTTCACGGGTTTCGATGGCAACTGCGGCGGAGCCGGCAATTTCATCCACGAAAACAATCAGGTCATCACTGAGATGGGTGTGGTCGCCCACTTCCATTTCGATGATCAATGCACCAATGAGTTTCTTGCGTCGATTACGCAGGATGGCAAACACCGGGTGGCCGGATATGTGGTTTCTGAGCTGACGAATGATCTCGTTATCGTCTGCCGCCTGGTTGATGGCTGGCAGGCTGGCGGGCAGTTCAAGTCCGCGGTTAACCGCCAGGTCGAGCTTATGTTCATGGCTGCCGTACAGGTAAATAGCGCCACGTTCCTGGCTGACGATGGCGATGATCTGATCAAGAATGTCGCGTAACAACTGGTTCAGGTCCTGGCCCCGGTTGAGCACCGTGGCGATGTTCTGGAAGCTTCGGATGGTGCGGGCCATGTCATCCAGGGCAATGCTGAGCTCCGAGGCTTCCCGGATATGCGACTCCGAACGGATTGGCATGTCAAAGCGGAAGCGGGAGAGGCTGCTGACCCGGTCGGTCAGGCGTTCAAGGGGTTTGCCCACCTGGCGCCCCATAAACCAGCCAAGTATCAACAGCAGAAGCGCTATGGCGCCGGCGATCGCGGTCTGGCGGGCAAGGGCGGCCCAGACATCGGCCAGCAGTTCATCCGAGGGAATGGCGACAACCACGGAGAGTGCTTCATCGGGCAGGGTTCCAAGTCGCTCGGCCATGCCATACCAGTCACGGCCCTGCTGCTGAAAGCGGCGGATTTCCCGGTTGGTGCCAGGCTCAAGCACCTGGCGGATCACGGCATCGGGCTCGGTGTTACCGTCGGCGTCTGCAAGCAGTTCCCCGGAGGCGCTGACAATGGCCAGCCGGCTGCCTGGGGTCTGTTTCAGCTCCGCCAGTTGCGAGCCCAGGTCGGTCACGGTGACATCAACACCCAGCACGGTACCCGGGATACTGGCGGCCCTCTGAGACAGGGTCAGCCCGGTTTCCTGGGTGGTGAAAAACACATAGGGCGCTGATAGCTGCAGCGAATCTCCGGCCCTGGCTGCCTGATACCAGGGGCGCTGGCGGGGATCATAGTCGTAATCCGGCAGCGAGCGGCGTTCGAGCAGTTCCAGGTCGCTGTTATAGAATTGCCAGATGCCCTTGCGCAGGTTGCCCTGGTATTCCAGGCTTTGCAGCAGATAGCGACTGGTTGCGGGGGCGTCCGGAAACTGGAGTGAGCCCGAACTGCGAATCTTACGGAACAGGAAAAAATCGCCATTGTCATAGCCTGCGTATACCGCACTGACAATATCGCTGCTGGTGAGCACATCGGCAATCACCGGCAGGCGTTGCCGTCGTTGCTCAAGGGTAGAACTCCGGGAGAGTGGGTCGTGCCGCAACAAGGCCAGCGCCGTAGCCGGCGGTTGGGTAATGGCATTGATACGATCGTCCACGCTTAGAGCCAGCTGTCGGGCAGTGGCGGCGGCAGCGGTGACCTTGGCCTGTTCCATGCCCCGATAACTCTGGGCCACCAGTGTGATGGCCAGTATCAGCATTCCCAAGGTAATGGCAGAGGCTATCAGGAATGCCAGTGATACCCGGGCGGACTGTTTGTTGTGTGGCGGTTTTGTCTGTCTCACAGCGTCGGGATCCAACGACGGATGAAGGGTTCTCTAAGTGTAGACGCTCTGCGGGCGTTATTCTGATTTCAGAAGATAAACGGGTGGCTTATGACGCCAGATCTGTTTTCCGGGTCGAACGATCAACCGACAATGGAAGCCTTTGACGAGGGCGTGGTTGTGCTACGGCGCCATGCCGTGAAGCACCAGCAAGCCTTGATGCGAGATATAGAACAGGTGGCGCGACAGGCGCCGTTTCGCAACATGAAAACGCCGGGTGGCCATCAGATGTCGGCCGCCATGACCTGTTGCGGCCCCCTGGGATGGGTGACTGACGAGACAGGGTATCGCTACCAGCCTCAGGATCCCTTATCCGGGCTTCCGTGGCCGGCCATGCCCGAAAGCTTTGTCTCATTGGCCTGCAAGTCAGCCCGGGAAGCGGGATTTCCCGGCTTTGACCCGGATGCCTGCCTGATTAATCGCTATCAGCCAGGGGCCAAAATGGGACTGCATCAGGATAAGGACGAAAAAGACTTTGCCTGGCCCATTGTGTCGGTGTCTCTGGGTCTGCCCATTGTGTTTCAGTTTGGTGGACTCAAGCGCAGCGACTGCCCCGCGCGTATTCTGCTGGAACATGGTGATGTGGTGGTCTGGGGCGGTCCGGCCCGTTTGCGTTACCACGGCGTTCTGACTCTGAAAGCCGGTGAACACCCGGTGACCGGCTCGGCCCGCTACAATCTGACCTTCCGTAAGGCTGGCTGATACCTTATTGCAGCCAGGCCACCAACAGGCCTGCGGCCAGAGATAACACCATCGGGCCAGCCACCAGCAGACCGGTTTGTCGGTTGCCGATACTCCAGGCGATGCCCGATTTCACCAGATTATTCACCGCTGCCGCGATGACAATCCCCAGCACGGCTGCATCCATGCCCAGGCCATCGTTGGACATCCGGGTAAGAGACAGGGTGATGGCATCGACATCCGCCACGCCAGAGGTGGCGGCCAGGGCGTAAATGCCGACATCGCCAACGGCATTCTTGAGGAATTCCCCCAGTAACAGAATGGCGGTCAGCAAGAAACCGAACACCAGTGCGGAAGAGAGATCCAGCGGGTTCTGGTTCATGGTGGGCTGGCTCACCTGCAGTTGCCGGGCGTTGCGGCGCCAAATGATCAGCGCGGGCACGTAGAGGAGGGCGGTCATCATGGCGACCGGCCAGATCAGGCTGGGCAGCAGTGCCTTGTTGATGACCAGGCAATAAACCAGAATCCGGGGGAACATGGTGCCGCAGGCAATCAGGATGCCGGCAGCAAACTGCGGGCTGAAGTCGGGATTTTTCGCCGATTGCCGGGCGAAGTGCAGGCTCAGGGCGGTAGATGAACTCAGCCCGGCAAACAGACTGGTGAACAGAATGCCTTTGCGGGCTCCGGCCACCCGGATGGCAAAGTAACCGACAAATGAGATGGAGGCGATCATCACCACCATCCACCAGATTTCCCGGGGGTTGAGCACGCCACCCGGGCCCATGGCCTCGTTTGGTAGCAGAGGCAGCATCACCACCGAGATCAAGAGCAGTTTAAGGGCCGCGTCCAGTTCGCTGGCCTGAAGCTTGTGTACCCAGCCGTGGATTTCTTCCTTGTTGTCCAGAATGATGGCGGTGACCACCGCAGCAGCGGTGGCGATCACCGGATCCACCGCCACGGCAACGGCGCCAAAACAGAAGGTCAGTAACATGCCGACCATGCCGGTAATGCTGAAATTGCGGATGTGTTCCAGGCGCTCGCTGTAGGCCACCAGCCCCATGGCCACTACACTAAGTAGCAATACCGGAAAGGCCCAGGGGGTAATCTGCTCCGACAATACGGCGGCAATACCGCCCAACAGCCCGACCAGTGAGAAGGTGCGGATACCGGCAATGCGTTCCCCGGATTTCTGCTCCCGGGCATCCCAGCCCCGCTCCAGCCCAATGATGGCTCCGAGCAGCAAGGCCACGGCCAGATTGATGGTGGTCTGGTTGGCGTTTAGGAACTGGCTTGCTACATCATCCATGTACTTGTCACCAAAAAGATTATTTAAACGCATTCTAGGCAATTAGCGGCCCCGGCGGCACCCCCGGTCTGTCGGGATGGTCAGTCTGGCCATACTTTCAGGACGGTTTCTGGTACCCTTCGCGGCCCCGATCTGATATCCCCAAGAATTGAAAGCGACACCCCTGACCATGACAAACGCACTCAAGCAGAACTGGTTTTCGAACATCCGCGGCGACTTGCTCGCCGGAACCGTGGTTGCGCTGGCACTGATTCCGGAGGCGATTGCCTTCTCTATCATTGCCGGGGTTGACCCGAAAGTGGGCTTGTATGCCTCCTTCTGTATTGCCGTGATTATTGCCTTTGTCGGTGGCCGCCCGGGAATGATCTCGGCGGCCACCGGCGCCATGGCGCTGCTGATGGTGACGCTGGTCAAAGAGCATGGCCTGCAATACCTGCTGGCGGCAACCCTGCTGACCGGTGTGATCCAGATTGCCGCCGGCTACCTGAAACTGGGCGGCTTGATGCGGTTTGTATCCCGTTCAGTGGTGACCGGTTTCGTGAACGCTCTGGCCATCCTGATTTTTATGGCCCAGTTGCCGGAACTCACCAATGTGACCTGGCATGTCTACGCCATGACCGCCGCTGGTCTGGCTATTATCTATCTCTTCCCGCTGATACCCACTGTGGGCAAGTTGATTCCGTCTCCGCTGGTTTGCATCGTCGGTTTGACCATTGTCTCCATGGTTATGGGGCTGGATATTCGTACCGTAGGTGATATGGGTGAATTGCCGGATACCTTGCCGATTTTTCTGTGGCCAGACGTACCGCTGACGCTGGAAACCCTGATGATCATCCTGCCCTATTCACTCGGTCTTGCCGTGGTAGGGCTGCTGGAATCCTTGATGACGGCGACGATTGTCGATGATCTTACGGACACGACCAGCGACCGTAACCGCGAGTGCAAGGGCCAGGGCATTGCCAATATCGGTTCCGGCTTGCTGGGCGGCATGGCAGGCTGCGCGATGATCGGTCAGTCCATCATCAACGTGAAATCCGGTGGTCGCACACGTTTATCCACGCTCACGGCCGGTGTCTTTCTGCTGATTCTGGTGCTTGTGCTCGACAAGTGGCTGGTGCAGATTCCGATGGCCGCCCTGGTGGCCGTGATGATTATGGTCTCCATCGGTACCTTTAGCTGGGATTCCATCCGTAATCTCAGGGAGCATCCATTGTCTACCAATATCGTGATGCTGGTTACGGTCATTGTGGTCGTCGCCACCCACAACCTGGCTTTCGGCGTGCTGGCCGGTGTCCTGCTGGCGGCCCTGTTCTTCGCCAACAAGGTTGGCCATTACATGCTGGTGACCTCCGAGCTGGACGAGGCAACAGACACCCGTCGCTATACCGTGGTGGGCCAGGTGTTTTTCAGTTCCTCGGAAAAATTCCTGGAATCCTTTGACTTCAAGGAAGCGGTGGACAATGTTGTGATAGACCTCAGCCGCGCGCACTTCTGGGACATTACCGCCGTTGGCGCGCTGGACAAGGCGGTGATCAAGTTCCGCCGAGAGGGTGCGGATGTAGAAGTGATTGGCCTGAATGAGGCCAGTGCCACCATCGTTGACCGCTTCGGGGTGCACGACAAGCCCGACGCCGTTGACCAGCTGATGGGGCACTGATATGACTCAGACCAAAGAAAACTCTGACATTCGCAGCAAGAATAACAGCCAGAATCAGGCGCAAGGCGAGGCAGCTATGACGGCAGACAAGTTGAGAATTGTGGCGTGTATTGACGGTTCCCGGGCCGCCCCTGCAGTGTGCGATTTTGCCGCCTGGGCCAGCCGCCACATGGACACGCCGCTGATGCTGCTGCATGTTCTGGATGAAGAACGGTATCCGGCCGAGCCGGATCTGGCTGGCAGCATCGGCCTTGGCAGCCGCGAGCATTTGCTGGATGAGCTGGCGGAGCTGGACCGTAAGCGCTCCAAGCTTGCCCTGGAGCATGGCCACCACATGCTGGACGAAGCAGAGGCCAGGGTAAAAACTGCGGGTATTGGCGAGACGGTCAAGCGCCAGCGCCATGACAACCTGGCCGAGGCTCTGACCGCGCTGGAAAAAGAAACCCGGCTATTTGTGATGGGGTTGCACGGTGAAAGCAGTTCCGATCGAGATGTGCACATCGGTAGCCAGCTTGAGACCGTGATCCGTAGTGTGCATCGTCCGATTCTACTGGTGCCAGATGAATACCGCGAGCCGAAAAGTGCCATGGTGGCCTTTGATGGTTCCGCGACCGCCTTCAAGGGCATTGAGATGATTGCGGCCAGCCCGGTGTTACGGGGCATGCCTTTGCACCTGGTGATGGTTGGAGCCGACACGGCCGATCGTTGGGAGCAACTGAAAAAAGCGGAAAAAATGCTGGAAGGCCTCGGTGTTGAGATCACGCTGGCTATCCGCGCTGGCGATGTGGAGCCCACGCTGCACGCCTATCAGGAAGAGCACGGCATCGACATTCTGGTGATGGGCGCTTACGGCCACTCGCGAATCCGCCAATTTCTGGTGGGCAGTACAACAACCACCATGCTGAAAACCGCGCACAAGCCGCTGGTTATTCTCAGATAAGGAGCAACCATTGCTCACAGGCAGCCGAGAAGGGAACCCGATGATCAGAAGGTTATTGACCCTGATATCCCTGGTTGTCCTTGCTGGCTGTGCAGGAGGGATCAAGCCGATGGAACACGGGCCGGCAATACCGGTCGCCTCGGAGCCAGACGCTTTTCTGCAGGCACAGAGCGAAGAGCGGGTCGGCGCCGGGTTGCCGGCGGTAAAACTGCTGAACACCGGCCAGGATGCCTTTCTGGCCCGGGCCGCACTGATCGAGACTGCCAGCCAGCGCATCGACGCCCAGTATTACATCTGGAACGATGATGACAGTGGGCGTTACCTGGCCAGCCGTCTGGTTGCGGCCGCAGATCGCGGGGTGGTGATTCGCCTGCTGCTGGATGACATTAATGTTGCTGGCAAGGAATCCCTGTTCGCCTTGCTGGATGCCCACGCCAATATCCGTGTGCGTATTTTCAATCCATCCCGGTCCCGGGATGGATTCGGTCGCTGGCTCTCGTTTATCACTGACTTTGATCGCATCAACCGGCGCATGCACAACAAAACCTTTGTGGTGGACAGTCTTGTGGGTATTGCCGGGGGCAGGAACATCGGGGATGAGTACTTCGATCAGCATCCGACACTGAACTTCCGGGATCGCGATGTTCTGGTGCTGGGGCCGTTGGCGGGGGACATGACCGCCAATTTCGAGGCCTACTGGGACAGTCCCTGGACCTTGCCGCTGGTAGAGCTTTATCCCAAGCCTGAACAGGCACAACCGAAGCTCAGCGTCCTGATTGAATCTGCCGCCTCGCGGCATTACCAGATCGAGCCCCCAGGAAACCGGCAAACGGCAAGAACCTATCTGGAGACCTTGTTTGCCAACACCGTTTCCGCACCCGCCGAACTGGTGTTTGATCCGCCTCCCGAAGACCCGGATGCCCCCGCAGAGGCTCCCCAGCGAACCGCGCAAACCCTGTATGACCTGGTGGACGGTGCCCGGTCCGAGATTCTTATTGAATCGGCGTATCTGATCCTGACTGACCATCAGCTCAGTGCCATGAGCGACATTGGCAGAGGTCGTTTACAGGTTGCCGCCCTGACCAATTCGCTGGCCACCAATGATCTGGTTACCAACCACTCCGGATACGCACGGTGGCGCCGGGCGATGTTGGAGCAGGGTATTGAGCTACACGAATTACGACCGGATGCCCCTGCATGCCAACGTTGGGTGGCCGCCAGTGCAGCCTGTGAAGGCGGTGAGGTAAGCCTTCATTCCAAAGCGGTGGTGTTTGATCGGGAAACCCTGTTTGTCGGGTCCTTTAACGTGAATCTTCGTTCCATCTATCTCAATGGCGAGACGGTGCTGGTGATCAAAAGCCCAGAGCTCGCGGATGCCGTGGCGGACGATATCCGTTACGCCATGGAGCCCCGGAACAGCTGGCGGGTTGAGCTGAATGGCCAGGATGAGCTGGTCTGGCGGTCAGAAGGGCAGGAGGTGCAGCACGAGCCGGAGGTGGGTTTCTGGCGCCGGGCCATGTCGCGGATGCTGTCGTGGTTGCCTATCGAGAAATACCTGTAGCGGGGCTCAGGCCTCGTTGCCGGCAGCCACACCAGACGCCCAGGCCCACTGGAAATTGTGACCACCCAGGTGCCCGGTCACGTCCACCACTTCGCCAATAAAGAACAGGTTCGGCCGATCCAGAACCGCCATGGTTTTGGAGGAGAGTTGGCGTGTATCAACTCCGCCCAGGGTCACTTCTGCGGTTCGATAACCTTCGGTGCCGGCAGGTTTCACCGTCCAGTTGCCCAGAGTGTCGGCAATCTGCTCGATGTCCTGATTGCTGCAGCCTTGAAGTGGGCCCTGCCAGCCCTGAAGTTCATTAAATGCCTGGGCAAAACGTTTGGGCAGATGCTGGTTGAGATACTGCGCCAGAGTGGATTGCGGCTTTTGCCTGCGAAGTGCCAGCAGGTCCTCCTGAATACGCAGGCCGGGCAACAGGTTGATGTGCACCTCATCCCCCGGCCGCCAGTAGCTGGACACCTGCAACATGGCCGGGCCACTCAGCCCCCGGTGCGTCACCAGCATGGGCTCGCGGAAATGCTGGTTGTGGCAGTGGGCATCCACAGGGCAACTGACGCCCGAGAGTGGTGCCAGTTGCTGTTTCAGCTCCGGTTGCAGGGTAAAGGGCACCAGCCCGGCCCGGGTCGGCAGAATGTTCAACCCGAATTTTCTGGCAAGCTCATAACCGAATCCGGTCGCGCCCATGGTGGGAATGGACAGGCCGCCGCAGGCAACCACAAGAGATTCGCAGCTCAGCACGCCGCTGCCAGTCATAACCTGATAGCCACCGTTCGCTTCCCGTACTTTCTGAATCTGGGTCTTCAGTCGGATCTCCGCGCCCGCCCATTCACATTCGGTCAGCAGAACATTGAGGACGTCTTTGGCGCTGTCCCGGCAGAACAACTGACCGGGCGCTTTCTCCTCGTACTCGACGCCGTGTCGATCCACCAGTTCGAGGAAATCCTGGGGAGTGTACCGCTTCAACGCTGAGATACAGTAATGGGGATTGTCCGAGAGGAAGTTGGCGGGTGTGCTGTTCAGGTTGGTGAAATTGCAGCGCCCGCCGCCGGACATCAGGATCTTCTTGCCCGGTTTGTTGGCATGGTCCAGCACCATCACACGCCGACCACGGTAGCCGGCGGTTGCCGCACACATCAGCCCTGCTGCGCCGGCGCCGATGATGATTACGTCATACGCTGAGGATGAACCTGCCATGATACTACCCGCCGTTGGTGAAAAACGCCGGGCAGTATACCAGCCTCACGGCAGGTGAACGGAGCCTTCCATGTAGAAGGCTGCCTGGCCAGAAATGGCCACCCGCTCGCCCCGGAGCTCGCAGCGCAGTTCGCCGCCGCGGGCAGAAATCTGGCGCGCCCTGAGTTCGGTTTTACCAAGCTTCTCAGCCCAGTAGGGCACCAACACACTGTGGATGGAGCCGGTCACGGGGTCCTCGTCGATACCGGCGCCGGGAGCGAAATAGCGGCTGACAAAATCGCAGTCCGTTCCCGGGGCGGTCACAATCAGGCCCTGGTTGCCCAGCTCGGCCAGTTTGCGGTTATCCGGAGTTGCGGTCCGCACCTCGTCTTCGGAGTCCAGCACCACCATGTAATTGGTGTCGTTAGGCACGTAGAAAGACTCGGCCGGCGCCCCGGGCAAAGCCTCCAGAATCAGCGCCGGCGTTGGCCTGTGCTCGAAAGGCAGATTAGGGAAATCCAGTTCCAGCCAGCCTTCTGTCCGGCGGGTAACGGCCAATGGACCACTTTTGGAGTGAAAACGTACGGTGTCGGCCGGCCAGTTCAGGCGGTTGAACACCACCCACGCCGAGGCCAGTGTGGCATGGCCGCACAGCGGTACTTCCACCGCAGGGGTGAACCAGCGGATGTGGAAATCCGCTGGGTCAGACTCTGGCAACGGCACCAGAAACGCGGTTTCCGACAGGTTGTTCTCCAGTGCTATTGCCTGCATCCGCTCGTCTGGCAGCCATTGGTCCAGCGGCATAACGGTTGCCGGATTACCGCCGAACAGGGTGTTGGTAAAGGCATCGACCTGATAAATCGGTGTGGTGTTCATAGGTTCTCCCTGTTGGAGTTGGTCAGATAATGTCTGGCTCGCGAACGGGCGAAGCGCTGTAATTCCTGCTCACTGTAGCAGTGGACTTCCGGTAGCGGGCGGTTGCCGGTGAGAATCCAGTGGTTGTGGCCGGCCGGGATTACCCGGATGCCCTCCCGGGCCAGGCCTTGTATGGTTTTGAGGTGAAGGCCGTTGCCTGTAGTAGCGTCTGCACCGGCGAGGTTGAACAGGTCTTTCTGACTGGCTCTGGATCTTTCCGGTTGCTGATCAAAACGCTCGTGGGTTTTCTGTACCTGTGCCATGGTGAAACTCCTTCTTCAGTGGATGGCTTTATTGTTCGCTTATCCGTATTGCCATAACAGATTCAGTTAACCAGGCATTGAATCGGTACAGATGGCCTATAATCTGAACTGTGCTGGCCGAAAAGTAGCCAATCTGTACTGCCTGAATCGGCGCCGGATCTGCTGCAATAGACCTCGATTGGCCACTGCAAACAGGGAGAAGACCATGGGTGTGCTTTATAACCAGGTAGCAGATCAGCTGCAGGGGCTGATTCGTGATGGCGTTTACCGGGAGGGTGAGCGTTTGCCTGGGGTTCGGGTGCTCAGTCGCCAGTTCGGAGTCAGCATTTCCACGGTGCTTCAGGCCCACCAGACACTGGAAGCCCGTGGCTATCTGCAGGCCAGGGAGCGCAGTGGCTATTTCGTAAGGTTGCCTGCCAGGGACGTGCCGGAACCCAGAATGTCGGAACAACGTAGCCAACCGCTGCCGGTGTCTGCCCGGGAAATGACACTGGATCTGTGCGCGGACGAGCAAAAGCGCATGGTGCCGTTGGCCACCGCCATACCACACCCGGATTACCTGCCGCTGCGGCAGATCCAGCAGAGCACCCTGTGGGCTGCCCGGCGGGGCCTGGAAACCCTGGACTACGCCTTCCCCGGCAAGGAATCCTTTCGCCGGCAGATTGCCCAGCGCATGGCGAGCCTCGGCGTGCCGATCTCGCCAGACGATGTACTAGCCACCAATGGTGCCCAGGAGGCCATCATCCTGGCTCTGCGAGCGGTCACCCAGCCCGGCGACATTGTGGCCGTGGAATCGCCTTCCTTTCCGGGAATCCTGCAGGCGCTGGAAGTGGTGGGGCTCCGGGTGATTGAGATTCCAACCCATCCCTCCGATGGTATTAGCCTGGAGGGGCTTCAGCTGGCCTTGGAGCAGTGGCCTCTGAAAGCCTGCGTGGTGGTGCCGAATCACAGTAATCCTATGGGTGCCAGGATGACGGACGAGCGCAAGCAACAACTGGTGGCCATGCTGGCGGCCGCCAATGTGCCGTTGATTGAAGACGATATCTATGGCGATCTGTACCACACGGGTGAGCGCCCGCGGCCGGCCAAGGCTTTTGATCGCGCCGATAACGTGATCTACTGCAGCTCCTTCTCCAAAACCATTTCACCGGGCCTGAGACTGGGCTGGATGATCCCCGGTCGACACATGGCCAGTGCTCGCCAGCACAAATATTTTGTGAACCTGGCAACCTCATCCATTCCTCAGTTGGCGGTGGCGCATTTTCTGGAGCAGGGTGGTTACGATCGTTATTTGCGCGCTGCCCGCCAACACTACCATGAGGCGACCGAACGGCTGCGTTCGTCCGTGGCCCGGTCGTTCCCGGAGGGCACGGCGGTCAGCCGGCCACAGGGAGGGTTCGTGCTCTGGGTGCAGCTGCCGGACGGTGTGTCCGGTACTGAAGTGTATCGGCGCGCCCGGGCCGAAAACATCAACGTGGCACCGGGGCTGATGTTCTCAACCACCAACAAGTTCGAGAACTGCCTGCGACTGAACGGTGGCAATCCCTGGACAGACCGGCTGGAGACCGCGGTGATACGACTTGGCTCCCTGGCCCACGAAGTCCAGCGTCATTCTGGCTGAGCGGGCTGCCTGAGTTCGAGGGGGTTCAACAGACCCGCGGCAATGGCCAGGCCGGTCACGTCTGGCAGACGCTCTGCACCAAGGCGCTTCATCACCCGGGCCCGGTACAGGTCGATGGTCTTGACGCTGACATCCAGCTGCTCGGCAATTTCCTTGCTGGTGTAACCCTGGGCCAGGGGCAGGAATACATCCTTTTCCCGGCGGGTCATGCTGGCAATCAATGCTTCGGTACTGGCAGCAGGCGTTGCGTTTGGTACAGGATCGTCGGCGTCCTGAAGGGCTTGTTGCACACTGTCCAGCAACAATTGTTCGTTGAATGGTTTTTCGATGAAGTCAAAAGCCCCGGACTTGAAGGCCCTTACCACAATGGGCACGTCGGCGTGGCCGGAAACAAAGATGATCGGCACGTCCAGGCCTCGTTTCTGCAACTCTTCCTGTACGTTCAATCCCCCCAGCCCCGGCATACGGATATCCAGAACCACGCAGCCAGGGCGCTGGTCTTCCACCGCATCCAGAAACTGGCGGCCATCGCTGTAGGCTTTCACCTTCAGCCCCACTGATTCCAGTAGCCACTGGGTGGATTCAAGCATGCCGGCGTCGTCGTCGACCACGTAGACCGTGTTGTGCGTGTCTGGCATCAGGGTTTTTCTCCTGGCGAATGTGCGAAATCTGCGGTGCGATTTGGGGCGAGCCGGTGCTGGTTGGGCGGAAACCGGCAGATCAATGACAGCCCGCCGGTTTCGGCGGGTATGGCGTCGAGAAAGCCGCCAAAACCTTCGATAATGGAGCGGCTCATGGACAGCCCGAGCCCCAGGCCTTTGGGTTTGCTGGTGAAAAACGGCTGAAACATCTGGCGTATGCCTTCGTCATCCAGGCCCGTGCCCTCGTCGGTGACCTGGATCAGGGTTTCGCGCTGATCGTTGATGCAGGTGGTCACCACGATATGGGACAGCCGGCCGGTTTCGCCACGGGCTTCGACATTGGCTTCTATGCCGTTACGGACCAGGTTGATCAACACCTGCTCCAGCAGAACCGGGTCTGCGGTAATCACGGGAGAATCGGCGGCCAGATACTCCTGTAACCGGACCCCGTTTTTTTCAGCTTCCCACTGGCACAGTTTCACTACGTCGCTGATAACGGCATTGAGCGAGACCGGTGCCATGCGCTTCTGGCCCTTGCGCAGGAAAGCTCGTAGCCGTTTGATGACTTCTGAGGCCCGGTTGGCATGATGTACGATCTTCTGCAGACCGTCGTCCACTTTCAGCAGACGGTCCGGGTGTTTATCGGCTTCCTTGAGAAAACGCTGGCTGGCGCTGGCGAAATTGACGATGGAGGCCAGCGGCTGGTTCATCTCATGAGCAATGCTCGAGGCGAGCTCGCCCAGGGTGGCCAGGCGCGCGGTATGGGCCAGCTCGTCTGCCAGACGTCGGTTCTGCTCTTCCGATTCTACCCGGGCGGTAATATCACGGGAGACACTGATCACTTCAACTACGGCACCGGTGTATGTCTCGCGGATGGCTCGGCTGGCAATCTCGAACCAGCGGCGGCTGCCGTCCCGGTGATGGAGTTCCAGAGTGAGGGTGGCGTAGCCGTCTTCCCGCAGGCGGTGGCGGGTTTGTGCCAGCTCTTCGGCCAGATTCTCCCCCTGGAAAACGTCTTCCAGGGCTTTGCCGCGCAGCTCTTCGGGCCAGTATCCCAGCAGCCGCCAGGAAGCGGGCGTGGCGTCGATAAAACGGCCATCCGGGGCATGGCGGGAGATCAGGTCGGTGGTGTTCTCAGTGATCAGGCGGTAAAGCCGGTTGGAGCGGACCGCCTGCTCCTGATCCCGAATGTCGTTGGTGGCATCGCGCCCGCGCACCAGAACCTGCGTGCCCTCTGGCAGGGGAATAAAGCTCCACAGAACGATTCGATCACTGAACCGTGACTCCACATCCTCAATGGCCCGGCCCTGGCCGATGGCCGCCTGCACCAGCGCCTGAGTGTTTACCGGTAACAAAGTATCTGGTGTCGGTGCTTTACTGATAGTGAGCAACTCACGGGTGGCACGGTTGCAGTCGGATACCGTGGCGTCGGCTGCCAGAATCAGCGTGGGTTGCGGGTCGCTGTCCAGTAGGAGATTGATTTGTCGAGAATTGTTGGGATCTGTCATGTTTTATAGAAGTATTCCCATAATACCATGGTAGAGTTTCTAGTAATTTTGCTGTGGTCTACCATTTTCGGCAATGCTGATTATAGCTGCTTTAGCGATTCTTCTGAATACGCCATAAGAACAACATCCGAGTTAGAGGACCACGCCAATGACGTCGATCTTTGACCAGGGCCTAGAGCCCCGGGACGCGAACTACGCTGTTCAATCCCCCATAGATTTTATCGAGCGCACGGCCAGTGTGTATCCGGATTACCCGGCCATTATTCACGGTGCTATCCGCCGCACCTGGGCTGAAACCTACGACCGTTGTCTGCGCCTGGCATCTGCCCTGAAAGGCCGTGGAATCGGCCGGGGCGACACCGTTGCCGTGATGCTGCCGAACATTCCGGCCATGGTGGAGTGCCATTTCGGCATTCCGATGATCGGTGCCGTGCTCAATACCCTGAACGTTCGCCTGGATGCCGAAGCCATCGCCTTCATGCTGGAGCATGGCGAAGCCAAGGTGGTGATTGCTGACCGGGAGTTCGGCCAGGTGATCAAGGATGCGGTGCGCCATCTGGAGCACAAGCCGCTGGTGATTGACGTGGATGATCCGGAATATGGTGAGGGCGTTCAGGTCAGCGATCTGGATTACGAGGCCTTCCTGCAGGAAGGGGACCCGCAGTTCCAGTGGAGTTTCCCGGATAATGAGTGGGATGCCATTTCCCTGAACTACACCTCCGGCACTACCGGTAATCCCAAAGGCGTGGTGTACCACCACCGCGGTGCCTACATCAACGCGCTGGGCAACCAGACGGTGTGGTCCATGGACATGCACCCGGTGTACCTGTGGACGCTGCCGATGTTCCACTGCAATGGCTGGTGTTTCCCCTGGACCATTACCGCCATGGCCGGTACCCACGTGTGCCTGCGCCGGGTAGACCCGGAGAAGATTCTGCAGCTGATTCGTGACCATCAGGTTACCCACATGTGTGGTGCTCCGATCGTCCTCAATGCCTTGCTGAATGCCTCACCGGAAGCCAAGGCGGGCATCGACCACGAAGTGAAGTCCATGACTGCCGGCGCTGCGCCACCCGCCCAGGTGATTGGCTCCATCGAAGAAATGGGCATCAAGGTTACTCACGTGTATGGCCTGACCGAAGTCTATGGACCGGTCACTGTGTGTGCCTGGAAATCCGAGTGGGACGAGCTGCCCCTGCATGATCGCGCCAAGATCAAAGCCCGCCAGGGTGTGCGTTACCACACGCTGGGCGGCACCATGGTGGCTGATCCCAACACCATGCAGCCAGTCCCCAAGGACGGCAAAACTATCGGTGAGATCTTCCTGCGCGGTAACACCGTGATGAAGGGCTACCTGAAAAATCCGACCGCCACGGAAGAGGCGTTCCGTGGTGGCTGGTTCCACACTGGCGACCTGGCGGTGTGGCACGAAGACGGCTACATGGAAATCAAGGATCGCCTGAAGGACATCATCATATCCGGTGGCGAGAACATCTCCACCATCGAGGTGGAAGATACCCTCTATCGCCATCCGGCCGTACTGGAAGCGGCGGTGGTTGCCCGGCCTGATGAGAAGTGGGGCGAAACCCCCTGTGCCTTCATCACCCTGAAGCCGGAAGCCGGGGATGTGTCTGAAGACGACATCATCAACTTCTGCCGCGAGCACCTGGCCCGCTTCAAGGTGCCCAAGACCGTGGTCTTCACGGAGCTGCCGAAAACCTCAACCGGCAAGATCCAGAAGTTCGTACTGAGGGACCAGGCCAAAGACCTGAACTGAATCCTTTAACGGCTGCGCCTGCCGGCGCAGCCATACCTCTCCACAAAAACAACACTGGCTGGCGCCTGAAACACGGTGTCTGGAGGTTTCTTTATGCAAATGTTCCACAGAAAAAACGGTGAAGAGCAGCCGTACTGGCCTGCTGGTCCCTTCAAAGTTCGTCTTCCGTTTGTACATTACCGCTGGGAATTCGCGGAGATGGTGCAGGCGTTGATCATGTTTGTGGTCAGTCTGGCCATGATTCCGCTGCTGGAAAAATATCTCGGTGTTCCCTATGACGTGGCCCTGGCCTACGTAGTGATCTGCGGTATTGGTTTTATGCTGCCAGCCTTGCTGGGTGTGCCTCTGGTGCCCGGCTGGATTACCCCGGGTATTCCGGTGGTGCTGCTGTTCCTTTCCGATTATGAACCCGGCCCTGAGGCCATCCAGGCGCTGTTTGCATTGCAGTTCCTGGTGTTCCTGATCTTTCTGATTCTGGGCGTGACCCGTCTGGGCAGCAAACTGGTTAACTGGATTCCGCGCTCGATGAAGGGCGGTATCATTATTGGTGCCGGTATTGCGGCATTGATGGGTGAAATCGAGGCCGGCGGCCGCCTGGCCAACACGCCGATCTCCCTGATCGTGGGTGGTCTGGTGTGTCTGTATCTGATGTTCTCGGTCTCGTTCAAAGGCTTTGTCGACAAGAACGTGCTGGCCCGCAAGATTGCCAACTACGGCATGGTGCCGGGCATGGTGGTGGCCATTCTGGTGGGCTTTGCCACCGGCGAATACGATGTCCCGAACGTGGAGTGGGGGATCACCAAGCCAGCGTTCGACCAGCTGTGGAACTACCTGCCGTTTAGCGTTGGTTTCCCGGATCTGAATGTATTCCTGTATGCGATTCCGACCGCAGTCATTGCCTACGTCATTGCCTTCGGTGACATCGTGGTGGGTCAGTCCCTGATGAACCGTGTTGACCACCTGCGCAAAGACGAAGACATCGACAACAGCGTGGACCGTGTACACCTGGTGACCGCTATTCGTAATGGCGGCCACGCATTCTTCGCGCCGTACCCTGGCCTGGCTGGCCCGATCTGGACGGCGGTGACCGCCACCATGGCCGAGCGCTACAAGTATGGCCGTAATGCCATGGATTCCATCTACAGCGGTGGTGGCACCTTCTGGATTACAGGCTTCATCGCACTGTTTGTGCTGCCGCTGGTGAGCTTCTTCCAGCCGGTGCTGCCGATTGCCCTGTCGCTGACACTGCTGCTGACCGGCTACATCTGTTTGATGGTGGGCCTGGAGCAACTGGAAAACAACACCGAACGCGGTATTGCTGGCACGATGGGCGTAGTACTCGCGGTTTACGGCGCGGGCTGGGGCCTGGCCACTGGTGCGGTGTTGTACTTCCTGATCGAGCGCACTCATATTCTCGGCTTTACCCCCGACCCGGAAGCACCGGGCGCGGAGCCGGTCAACGAGCACTGAACCTGATGCCGCCGTGTTCGGCGGCGGCATCTACCCACTGTGTGTCCTTGGGAGGCCTGAGCGCCTCCCTTTTTTGTTGCTGTTCGGACTTCTGACAAGTTGTCATATTGTGACAAAGCGTCTTTTTTTCTTGAGGTATGCCTTTCGGTTTGCAGTTACGTGGGGGTAAACTGATCCCGTTGATTAAAAATTATCCGCAGTCAAACTCCCGATAACAACAAACAGACCACAGGAGGCTGCCATGACGATCAGCTCCACCCCCGATGGTGTCACGGTCAAACCCCGGCACCTGCGGTTCGATGTTCGTACCGAACTGAGAACGCTCTGGCATGGCAACGATGCCTTTCGAACGGCCTTTTTCAATGCCTTGTCCCTGCAGTTTCCGGATGGCGAGCAACAGTTTATCAACGCAGTCCGGCTCTACCGGGATCAGATTACCGATCCCAAGTTGAAGGAGGAGATCAAGGGCTTTATCGGCCAGGAGGCTTTGCATAGCCGGGAGCACAAGGAATACAACGAGGCTCTGAAAGCCCGGGGCTACGATATTGATGCCCTGGACGAACGGTTCCGCAAACACATGGAGTGGGTCGGGCGCCTGCCGCCGAGTCGGCAACTGGCCGGGACTTGTGGTGCTGAGCACTACACGGCGGTTCTGGCCAACGCCATTCTCAGTCACCCGGAGTGGATGGAAGGAGCGACTCCAACCATGAAGAGGCTGTGGCGCTGGCATGCCATTGAGGAAACCGAACACAAGTCGGTGGCCTTCGACGTATACCGTGCCTGTATCGGCAATGACAAGCTTCGCCGGATCGTGTTCCTGTTCGTGACCTGGAATTTCTTCCGCTACACCTTCCTTAATACCTGCAGCCTCCTGAAAACGGACGGCAAGCTCTGGAGCCTGAGAACCTGGTTGGGCGGTCTGAATTTCCTGTGGGGCAAGCCGGGGGTTCTGCGCAAGTGCCTGCCGGATTTTCTGGCCTATTTCCGGCGGGATTTTCACCCGTGGCAGCAGGACAATCGCGGTTTGCTGGAAGCCAATCTGAGGGAACTGGAAGCCTGATCCGGTTCCCGGGTTGCTGAAATTTTCATCAGCCTGTGTAACACTGGGGCGCTGCAAAATAATCATAAGAAAGGGCGTACCCGCCAGAGGACGCGCCCGAACCCGGAGACATTCAGCATGCGAGTTGGTCTGATCGTTGATAGCGCCTGTGATCTACCCTATGAATTCGCCCGCAAACACGACCTGTTTGTGCTGCCCGTCACGGCCATAATTGATGGCCAGACCTACATCGATAACCACGATCCTGTCCGTACCCAGGAGTTCTATCAGAGCGGCCTGCTCGATAAGGGGCACCAGGCGGAAACGGAGGCGTTCAGCGCCGAGCAGATTCATGATCTTTTCATGGAAAAAATTGTCACCGAATTTGATGTCGCCATCTGCGAAACTGTTACCCGCAGCCGGAGCCTGATTTACCAGAACGCATCTGAAGCCATGAACTCTGTGATGGCGCATTATGAAGAGGCGCGCAAGGCTGCAGGCCGGGATGGCAAATTTTCCATGCGGGTGATCGACAGCAAACAGATATTTGCCGGCCAGGGGCTGCTGGCGGCTCACACGCTGAAGCTGATTGGCCAGAAAGTATCGAAGAATGCGCTTCGCCATGAAGTGGAAACCTTCACCGACAAAATCTACACCTGTGTCATTCCCCGGGATCTGCATTACATCCGTGAACGCGCCCGGCGCCGAGGTGACAAAAGCGTGTCTGCGGTGGCGGCTTTCCTGGGTAAGGCGCTGAACATCATCCCGGTGATTTTCGGGCAGGGTGTGGAAGGCAAACCGGTTGCCAAGACCCGTAACTTCGACATGGCTGTGGAGAAGGTGATGAATTACGCGGTCGCCCGGGTGGAAGCGGGTTTGCTGACGCCGTATGTCAGCCTTTCCTGTGGCCTGAGCTGGACCGAGATCGAGGATCTGCCGGGCCTGAATCGCCTTCGGGACGCGTGTGAGCAGAACGGCGTTGAGCTGTTGTTGTCCCAGATGGGTATTACCAGTGCCATTTATGTGGGGCCGGGCAGTATCTGCCTGGCGTTGGCCGCCGAGCCTCACGAGTTCAGTGATTTTCAGTAAATCGAACGGGCCGGTCGCCAGACTGGCCCTGTATCACGCCTGATGGTGTAGTTCGGGCAAACCCGCCATACGCCGGAACGTGTTAGCCTCTTTGCCAGACAAGAAAACCTGGCAAAGGAAAACAGGCTTATGACCGAGACCACCTCAACCCTGGCGGACCAATTACTTGAAGCCCACGTTCGGCACGAGCTGAATGCCCTGAAAGGCGCCAAACTGAAAAAGTTCCTGCATCAGGAAGTGGACGAACTGCTGGAGTATGCCAATAGCGTGACCCTGGAGCGTGTGGTTAGTGCCGAGCAGATTATGGGCCTGATCCGGCGGGTGGTGGTGAGCATGGAGCTGGATGCCGGCATTCCGGAGCTGGCAGCGGACCTGGCAACCGAAGTGTTGAAGGCCCCGGTTCAGAGCCAGACCAGACTGGGCGATATTCTGTCCCGTGAGCAGGCCAGTGCGTTTGTTGAGGAAGCCCTGGAGTTGCGCCATCAGCGGGAACGGGTGATCAGTGAGATTATGGCTCACCCGGTTTATCAGGAGCTGGTGTCGAATGTGGTCTATCACGGGCTGGTGAACTACCTCTACGAGGATAATCTGATTACCCGCTCAGTACCCGGGGTGGGCTCGATGATGAAGTTCGGCAAGAAAATGGCTAACAAGGCGGTGCCGGGGCTGGATGAGACCTTTGAACGCCGCATCAAGGCCTGGCTTTCGGACAGCCTGCCGAGCCTGATTGCCCGAAGTGAGCAGTTCCTCCACAAGGCTTTGAGTGATGACGAACTGCGTGACACAGTCATGGCGGCCTGGGTGTCTCTCGAAGACCGAACCATTGAGGATCTGCAGGACGGACTGGGTGATGTTCAGTTGCAGGAATTTGTGGTGCTGGGCTATGACTTCTGGCTGCATTTCCGCCAGACCCCGTATTTTGAGGGCTGCGTTCAGGCAGTAGTGGAGGGGTTGTATGCCCGTTATGGTAACCAACCGGTGATGAACCTGCTCGCGGATATCGGCGTCACGCGGGAAGTGATTGTCACGGAACTTGAAGCGGTGGGCTTGCCGCTGGTGGATCTGCTCCGGCAGGAGGGCTATCTGGAAGCGCTGTTGCGGCGCAGGCTGGAACCGTTCTATCGTTCGGCAGCGACGAAAAAGCTGCTGGCGGCCGCTGGCTGAAACGCATCAGGGCCAATCAAAAAAGGCCGGAGGTGATGCCTCCGGCCTTTTTCGTTTGCGCGCGGCCTGGCCTCAGCGCTCCAGGTACTTGAGTTTGTCGGGCTTACCGTCCCACTCTTCGGCATCTGGCAGCGGGTCTTTCTTTTCAGTGATGTTGGGCCACTTGCCGGCCAGCTCTGCGTTGATTTCAACAAAGGCTTCCTGGCCTGCCGGCAGCTCGTCTTCCGAGAAGATGGCCTCGGCCGGGCACTCTGGCTCGCACAGGGCGCAGTCAATGCACTCGTCCGGGTCGATGACCAGAAAGTTGGGGCCTTCGTAGAAGCAGTCCACGGGGCAGACTTCCACGCAGTCGGTGTATTTACACTTGATGCAGTTATCAGTAACGATAAACGCCATAGTCAGATCCCTGGTTCGTAGAAGATTCAGTCTCATCAGGAGCCTGTCAGTTACCCGGCCCCGTTTATAATTTGGAGCGATATTGTAGGGAGCCCCCCACACTGCCGCAAGCGTTGGCCTGCTATATCGTTATTACCCAGATCAAGTTTGGCGCAGAATGCTGTTATTTTGCCAGTAACTCCTTGAGTTCATAAAGCTGGTTCAGGGCGTCTCTAGGGGTAATGCCGTCCAGATCGAGCTTCTCCAGAGCCTGTTCCACTGCACTAGGCTCGGCCACGGCAAACATGTCGCCCTGGTACACTGCATCCACACTGGCGGTCTTAGCCGCAGATGGCGTAGCCGGTTTCGGCTCATTAACGCTCACGGGCGCCGGCGACGGGTTGCTGCCTGCTTCCAGACCTTCCAGATGCGCCAGCTGGGTTTTGGCGTTGCGGATCACATCCTGGGGTACACCGGCCAGTTTTGCCACCTGCAGCCCGTAACTCTGGCTTGCCGGGCCATCGTGCACATTGTGCAGAAACACGATGGAGTCGTCGTGCTCGGTGGCGGTCAGGTGCACGTTAACCGCATGTTCGAGGTCATCGGCCAACTGGGTCAGCTCGAAGTAGTGGGTGGCGAACAGGGTGTAACACCGGATGTTCTTTGCCAGGTGCTCGGCCGTGGCCCAGGCCAGCGAAAGGCCATCGAAGGTGCTGGTGCCGCGGCCCACTTCATCCATCAACACCAGGCTGTGTTCGGTGGCATTGTGCAGGATATTGGCGGTTTCAGTCATTTCCACCATGAAGGTGGAGCGGCCACCCGCTATGTCATCCGAGGAGCCCATGCGAGTGAATATCCTGTCCACCGGGCCAAGCACGGCGCGGTTGGCAGGCACGAAGCTACCGGTGTAAGCCAGCAGGGCAATCAGGGCGGCCTGGCGCATGTAGGTGGACTTACCGCCCATGTTCGGGCCGGTGATCACCAGCATGCGGCGTCTGGTATCCATCAACAGGTTGTTGGGCACAAACGGCTCGTCGAGCAGCTGCTCCACCACCGGGTGCCGACCTTCCTCCACATCAAATCCTGGCTGGTCGGTAAATTCCGGCGCGGTGAAGCGCAGGGAGGTGGCTCGTTCGGCGAAGTTGCTCAGCACGTCAAGTTCGGCCAGGGCCTGGGCGGCGTCCTGTAGCGGGGCCAGCTGCTCGGCCACGGTTTCGAGGACATCGTCGTACAGACCTTTTTCCCGGGCCAGGGCACGGCTTTTGGCGCTCAGTGCCTTGTCCTCAAACTCTTTCAGTTCCGGAGTGATGAAGCGTTCGGCGTTTTTCAGGGTCTGGCGGCGGATATAGTCCACCGGCGCCTGGTCAGACTGCGCCCGGCTGATTTCGATGTAGTAACCATGCACCCGGTTGTACCCCACTTTCAGGGTGGAAATGCCGGTGCGTTCACGCTCCCGGGTTTCCACATCCAGCAGGTACTGGCCGGCGTTTTCACTGATGTTGCGGAGTTCATCCAATTCTTCGTCGAAGCCTTCGGCAATCACACCGCCATCACGAATCACCACGGGCGGGTTGTCGATGATGGCGCGTTCCAGCAGGTCGGCCAGTTCCGGGTATTCACCGATGACGGTGGCCAGCTTCACGACATGGTGTGAGTTGACCGGTTTCAGTGCCTCCTGCAGTTCTGGCAGGGCATGAAAAGCGTCGCGCAGGCGCGCAAGGTCCCTGGGGCGGGCAGAACGCAGGGCAACCCGGGCCAGAATCCGTTCGATATCACCCACCCGTTTCAGCAGATCGTGCACCGGCTCATAGTGGAAACCGTCCAGCAGCGCAGATACTGCCTGCTGGCGCTGGCGCACGCGCTCAACATCCCGAAGTGGACGGTTCAGCCAGCGTCGGAGCTCCCGGGCTCCCATGGCGGTGGCGGTGCGGTCCATCACCCAGGCCAGGGTGTGTTGTTGGCCACCCATCAGGTTGGTGTCGATTTCCAGGTTCCGGCGGCTGGCGGCATCCAGTATCACGGCGTCTTCCCGGCGTTCGCGGGTCAGTTTTCGGATATGTGGCAGTGCCGTGCGCTGGGTCTCCTTGGCGTATTGCAGCAGGCAGCCGGCAGCACAAACGGCCAGGGTCAGGTCTTCGCAGCCAAAGCCGGTGAGATCGCGTACCTGCAACTGCTGGGTGATCACCCGGAGGGCAGTGTCCGATTCAAACAGCCAGGGGCCCTGGCGGCGTACGCCGGTGAAACCCTCAAGGATGTCGGTATAGGGAAAATCCTCGCTGATCAGGATTTCAGCGGGTCGCAGGCGCTGAAGCTCACCCTGCAGGGCTTCAAGGCTCTCCAGTTCCGACACCGCGAACCGGCCGCTGGAAATATCCAGTGAGGCAAAACCGAACTGCTCTTTGTGATGGTAGATGGCTGCCAGCAGGTTATCGCGGCGGTCTTCCAGAAACGCCTCGTCACTCAGTGTGCCGGGAGTGACAATGCGCACGACCTTGCGTTCCACCGGGCCCTTGCTGGTGGCAGGATCTCCAATCTGCTCGCAGATAGCGATGGACTGGCCCGCGCGAACCATGCGGGCAATGTAGCCTTCGGCCGAATGGAAGGGTACCCCTGCCATGGGAATCGGATTACCTCCGGACTGGCCACGTGCGGTCAGGGTAATGTCCAGCAACTCTGCGGCTTTTTTAGCGTCGTCGTAAAACAGCTCGTAGAAGTCCCCCATGCGGTAGAACACCATCTCGTTCGGGTGTTCTCCCTTGATTTTCAGGTACTGCTGCATCATCGGGGTGTGCTTGGACAGGTCCGTCATAGTTCCTCAATTCTTCCGGGTAAACATCGGCAAGGGTGGTGGCACGCCGTTCGGGATACCAAAACCCGCGATGGTACCACGGTCCGGAGGTGTCGGCAGCCGGTCAGTCACTCAGGGCATCATCAGTCCGGGATAGTCTGTCGCCAGCCTTTGCAGGTCAGCCGGTTCGTCGACGTCGTTCAGGGTTTCGCTCTCCGCCAGCCGCCACCCCAGGGCCGCCAGACGCTGTCGGGTGATGGCGGCCACCTGTTCGGTACTCCAGGGTATATCCGTGAAGAGGGTCGGGCTGAAACGCCGGAGCCCCAGCAGGGCATAGCCGCCGTCGGCGACCGGACAAAGGCAGGCATCGTGGTTCAGGAGGTCGCCGGCCATTTGCCTGAGTCGGTTGGCGTCAAGATCCGGGCAGTCTGTTCCGATCAGGATCACCGGTAAGCCGGCTGTCAGGGCGTGTCTGGCGGCTTCCGCCATGCGATGGCCCAGGTCACCGTCAGCCTGGGAAGACAGGATGGCTCGGTCCCCAAGGTCCAACTGTTGCCAGTATTCTGCCGCAGGATCCGGGCTGACACAGAGCTCCACCGGGCCGATATTGGCGTCGAGGGCCTGCGCCAGAGTGTGCCGCAGCATGCGGTCTGCCAGCCGGGCGGCACCGGCCTCGCCCAACGCCGGGATCAGGCGGGTTTTTACCTTTCCAGGTCGGGGTTCTTTGGCGATAACAATAATACGTGTCTGGTTCATCGGTAACGGGCTGCCAGTTGGTCTGCGGGAACGCCGCGCCAATAGGCCCAGCGCAACTGCCACATTAAAAAGATCGTCCGCCAGCCGCCGCGCTGGTCCCAGCGCCGGCCGGAGGTGACCACTCTGTCACTCAGACACACCGGGGGCGTGATGTGTTTCAGGCGTTTGCAGATTTCCACATCTTCCATCAGTGGTTGTTCCGGAAAGCCTCCGACCTGCTCGAACAGGGTTCGAGTCATAAACAGGGCCTGATCGCCCGTGGCGATGCCGGTCAGTCTTGAGCGCAGGTTCATCATGGCGCCAACGATCGGCAACAGGCGGGAACGGCCGTCGATACGAACATCAAAACGGCCCCAGCTGGTTTCTGAGCGTGCCAGGTGAGTCATTACTTGCGTGTCCGCATGCTCCGGCAACCGGGTGTCCGAGTGCAGGAATATCAGGAAAGGCGATTGGCTGCTGCGTGCTCCAGCATTCATCTGGGTTGCGCGTCCGCGGGCAGAGCGAATCAGGGGAAACCCCCTCGCTTCAATGAGACTGTCCGATTTGTCGTCGCTGCCGCCATCCACCACAATGATTTCGGCGCCCCGCTGACGCCAGATTTCCAGGTGGCTCAGCAGTGATTCGATACCGTCGATCTCGTTGAGAACGGGGACGATGATCGCCATCCGGGGATCTTCTTCGCGTATTGGGTGTCGCAACATGGATTTTGGTGGCCTCCTGAGAGGAGCATATCAGAGCTCGGGGTGGTGAGCATGGCAGGCGGGAGATGAGGTTATGAAACGACTGGTTTTGCTGGGTGCCGGCCACGCTCACATGGTGGCGTTGCGTCAGTTCGCGCGCGAGCCGTTGCCGGAAACTGAGCTGGTGGTGGTGTCACCGTCCCGGTGGCAGTACTACTCCGGGATGATCCCGGGCTGGCTGGCCGGGCACTATCGCTTCGATCAGTGTCGTGTCCTGGTCGAGCCCACGGTGATCGCCGCCGGTGGCAGGCTGGTGCTCGATCGGGCTGTTGAATTGCGGGCAGCCGAGCAGGAGGTCGTGTTGGCAAGTGGTGAACGGGTGCCCTACGATCTGCTCTCTGTCGATGTTGGATCGGCCAGTGACAGTGCCGTGCTGAACGAGCCGGACAGCATGATCCTCGGTGTTAAGCCCGTCGAAAGATTTGCTGAAGACTGGCCGGCAACCGAAAGATCCCTGCGCGCCAGAGCGCGCCCGCGCATTGTTGTTCTTGGTGGAGGCGCTGGAGGTGCGGAGATCGCTATGGCCCTGGCCCGGCGATCAGCGGACTGCGACCAGGCGGGCGTTGTTCTGGTGGCCGGCAGCAATGGTGTAGTGCCGGGCTTTCGTCCCCGCTTTCGCCGCCTGGTGCGGCGGGCGCTGATGCGCTGCGGTGTCGAGATTGTTGAGGAGTATGGCGAACCGGTGGTTGATGGGGTCCGGTTGGCTGGTGGGCGACGAATGCGGGCCGATGCGGTTCTGGTATCTACCGGTGGCAGGGCTCTGCCCTTTCTGGAAGCCAGCGGCCTGGCCGTAGACGAAGCCGGTTTTGTCAGGGTAGACGCCAGCCATCGCAGCACGTCTCACCACAATGTGTTTGTGGCCGGAGATGCCTGTAGCCGGGTTGACCAACGGCTGGACCGTTCCGGGGTACACGCGGTTCGTGCCGGGCCGATACTGGCCCGCAATCTTGCGGCTGCGATATCGGGTAAACCGTTGGTGCGTTTCTATCCGCGCAGGTTTTCGTTGTACCTGTTGGCGGCGGGAGACTGCACGGCGATTGGTAGTTATGGCCCCTTGACGTTTTCGGGCGCCTGGGTCTGGAAGTGGAAAGACCGCATTGATCGCGGATTTGTTGACAGTTTTCCCGGAGCCTGAGACTGGCGACGGGCATTATAGGAAACGGGAGAACCGTATGAATGTGACCGACGGACAATTGGCCAAGGCTGGTGACGCGCTGGCGGCGGCGCTTGAGCGCAGGCGGATGACCATCGCTACCGCTGAAAGCTGCACCGGTGGCTGGGTGGCCAAGGTGCTGACTGACCGGGCGGGTTCGTCCGCCTATGTTATGGCGGGTCTGGTGACCTACAGTAACGCCGCTAAGCAGGCCATCCTTGGCGTACAAGCTGATACTCTGGAGCAGTGCGGGGCGGTCAGTGAACCGGTGGTGCGACAGATGGTGACAGGTGCCATACGTGCCACAGGCGTGGATATCGCTGTCGCTGTCAGCGGTGTTGCCGGGCCGGGTGGGGGTAGTGCAGACAAGCCGGTTGGTACGGTCTGGTTTGCCTGGGGCAGCCGGGCTGACAACACCGAAGCCCGGGTAGCGCATTTCGATGGCGATCGGGATCAGGTGCGCCGGCAGTCGGTTTTGTATGTATTAGAAGGAGTTACCGGATTTGTCGAAACCCTGTGAGGATTTTCACCTTTCCGGGGGTTGGTCTCCTTCTGGCCATATGTTTTAATACTGTTCAAATATACAGGAAAACACTGGATGGCTATTCAGGTTTTCTCCGGATTCTGCCGCATTGGCCAACAAGGTTGAGCGGCCCTGGTAACGAGGGTTTGCAAGAATGGAAGATAACCGCAAGAAAGCACTCGGCGCAGCGTTGAGCCAGATCGAACGCCAGTTCGGTAAAGGTGCTGTAATGAAGATGGGCGACCAGCCCCGTGAGGCGATTCCTGCCGTATCCACCGGCTCCCTTGGGCTGGATGTTGCTCTGGGCATTGGTGGTCTTCCTTACGGCCGGATCGTTGAGATTTACGGCCCGGAGAGCTCCGGTAAAACCACACTGACTCTGCAGGTTATCGCGGAAGCGCAAAAACAGGGTAAAACCTGTGCCTTTGTGGATGCCGAGCACGCACTGGACCCGGTTTATGCGGAAAAGCTGGGTGTTAACGTTGATGAGCTGCTGGTTTCCCAGCCGGATACCGGTGAGCAGGCGCTGGAAATTGCCGACATGCTCGTGCGCTCGAACGCGGTGGACGTGATCATAGTCGATTCGGTAGCGGCCCTGACCCCGAAAGCGGAAATCGAAGGCGAGATGGGCGACAGCCACGTGGGTCTTCAGGCTCGCCTGATGTCACAGGCACTGCGCAAGCTTACCGGTAATGTGAAGCACGCCAATTGCCTGATGGTGTTCATCAACCAGATCCGTATGAAGATTGGTGTTATGTTCGGTAGCCCCGAGACCACCACCGGTGGTAACGCCCTGAAATTCTATTCCTCTGTGCGTCTGGATATTCGCCGTATCGGTTCGGTGAAAGACGGCGACGAGGTGGTGGGCAACGAAACCCGCGTAAAAGTCGTCAAGAACAAGGTGTCGCCTCCGTTCCGGCAGGCGGAGTTCCAGATCATGTACGGCAAGGGCATCTACCACATGGCGGAAGTGCTCGACATGGGCGTGAAAGAAGGCTTTGTGGACAAATCCGGCGCCTGGTACGCCTATAACGGCGACAAGATCGGCCAGGGCAAAGCAAACGCTTGTAAGTTCCTGGAAGAGAACCTGGATATCGCCAATGAAATCGAGGCTAAAGTGCGTGACAAGCTGATGCCCAAGCCGGTCAAGAAAGAGACGGCGGAGGCTCCTGCTGAAGCTAATGGCGAACTGCTATAAATTCTAAAAAGAGAAAGATAGGGAGGCGTGACATGAAGCGACTGCTGATTGTGGCTCATGCCCCGTCTCCGAATACCCTGAGATTACGGAGCGCCATCGAAAATGGCGCTCGTAATCCGGACATCGAAGCGGTAGAGGTGGTGGTAAAGGCGCCTCTCGAAGCTGGCCCCGAAGACATCCTCGCATGCGACGCCATCATCCTGGGCACCACGGAAAACCTCGGCTACATGTCTGGCGCCCTGAAAGACTTTTTCGACCGCAGCTACTATCCCTGCCTGGAGAAAACCCAGGGCCTGCCTTTTGCCTTTTATATCCGTGCCGGCCATGATGGTACCGGGACCCGCCGAGCTATTGAGACCATAACCACAGGGCTGCGCTGGAAGCTGGTGCAGGATGCACTGGTATGCCGGGGTGAATTCCGGCCCGAGTTTGAAGAGCAGTGTTACGAGTTGGGTATGGCAGTGGCGGCCAGTCTTGACGCCGGCCTGATTTGATCAACTGGCGTAGCGGTTGTAGAAGCCTTCAATACGGGACAGTGCGTTGTCCATCGTTCGTGAGTAGGCATTTTTGTCCAGGCAATAGGCAAACTGCAGACTGACCCGATATCCCGCCTGGTAGGGCTGGCAGGCGATAACCCGGGCGCCGACCCGGGATTCACTGATGTACTTGCCCTCGATATCAAGAAACAGTCGCACACCTACATCCACCGGTCGTGGGCAGAGAACCGCCATACCATAGCGGTTCATGTCCAGGCAGGTAACTGCCACAGGCTGTTTGCCACGGCCGAAGAAACCGCGCTCACGCAGTTGAACCCTCAGGCAGGACGCCGGAAAACGATCCTTGATGCGGCGATCTGCGGAATTATTCGTCATGTTTTCAGTCATCACGTGTCTTGTACTTGTTGTGGCCGGATTCCGTCCGGGAGATGAAGTGTAGTAATCGACGGCTTGCATGAAAAATGACCACGGCCGGATTTGTGACCAAGTTGGCACTTGCAGTCGGCTCTGGCCCCTTTCGATAAAACCGGACGAGGTACGCGACAGACCCGGCCCCAGGCACTACAATGGCGGGCCTGAAATCCGACAAAACTGACCGTTACGGGAAGCCAATTTGAAGTCTCTGCCCCTGCATCAGCTGTATAAAGCCTGCGTCCTCAAAGACCTGCCATTCAAGACCACAAGGCAACTTGAGCCCCTGGCCGAAATCGTGGGCCAGAACCGTGCCCAGGAGGCCGTGCGCTTTGCCCTGGCCATGCCCCATGGCGGCTACAACGTCTATGCCGTGGGTCGGAATGGGCTGGGCAAGCGAACGATGATGCTGCGTTACCTTGAGCATCATGTGGACACGCTGCAGCAAAGCCATGACTGGTGTTATGTCGCCAACTTCGAGGAACCGCGTAATCCCAAGCTGTTGCAGCTGCCGGGAGGTATGGGGACCCAGCTGAAGCAGGACATGGAAAAGCTGATGACCCGGCTGGTGAAAACGATCCCCCAGACTTTTGACAGCGACAGCTTTCTGGAACGCTCGGAGCAGTTGAAGAATGATTACGGCAAGAGGCAGGAAGATGAGCTGGCCAAAGTGGCTGCCCAGGCCAAACGGAAAAAGGTAAGCCTGACGGTAACCACCCCCGGTGGCTATCGCCTGGTCGCCATGAACGGCGACGAGCCTCACACGGCGGAAAGTTTCCAGGCTCTGACCGAGGAGCAGCGGGACAAGTTTGAGGACTCGATCAACAAGCTTGAGAAGAAGTTGCGCCAGGCGTTGCGGAAAATGGCGGACTGGGAACAGGAATATGCCGACAAACAGCAGGCTCTGAACCAGGAGACCCTGGAGGGTATCTCCGGCCATCAGATTGACGAGCTGGTGGAGAAATACCGTGAACAGCCCGATGTGGTTACATACCTGGAGGCGGTTCGCAAAGACCTGGTGGATAACCTGGATATCTTCCTGGAAGACGACGAGGAGCAGGCTGCCATTGCCTGGGCCGCACTGGACAAGAGAATGCCCCGGCGCTACCTCATCAATGTGCTGGTGCATCAGAAAACCAATGAAGTACCGGTGGTGGTGGAAGATAATCCCACCTATCACAATCTGTTCGGCTATGTGGAAAACGTGACCTACAAGGGCACGGTCTTTACCGACTTCTCTCTGATTCGGGCCGGAAGCCTGCACCGGGCCAACGGTGGCTATCTGCTGATGGACGCCATCAAGGTGCTGGAGCAGCCGTTCGTGTGGGATGGTCTGAAGCGCGCATTGCGATCAAAATCTATCCAGATCAACTCCCTGGAGCGGGAGCTGACCCTGTCCGGCACCATTTCCATCGAGCCGGAGGCGGTTCCTCTGAACGTCAAGATTGTGTTGTTCGGCGATCGGGAAACCTGGATGCTGCTGCAGGAATACGATTCCGAGTTTGCCGAGCTGTTCCGGGTAACGGCGGATTTCGAAAACGAGATGTACCGCACCGAAGAGAGCCAGTTGCTGTACGCCAAGTTCATCTCCAGCCTTGTGGTTGAGAAGAAGCTGTTGCATTGCACCAACAAGGCGGTGGCTCGCATTATCGAGCATAGTGCCCGCATGGCTGACCATCAGGACAGGCTGTCGTTGCATGCCGCCGACATCGCCAACCTGTTGCGAGAGTCGGATTTCTGGGCCCGCCAGGCTGGTGCCAAGCTGATTTCTGAGGTACATGTGGAACGTGCGCTGGAGAGCGCCCGTTACCGCAGCAGTCGCATCCGTGATCAGTTCTATGATTCCATCCGGGACGGTTCCACTCTGGTGACCACCACGGGCACCTGCGTAGGTCAGGTAAACGCGCTTTCGGTATTGTCCACCGGTGGCTTCGAGTTTGGTTTGTCCAATCGTGTGACCGCAAGCTGCTACTATGGCGATGGCGGAGTCATGGACATTGAGCGCGATGTGAAGCTGGGAGGCAATATCCACTCCAAGGGCGTGATGATTCTGAGTTCCTGGCTAGCCTCTCATTTTGCCGTGAACGATCCCATGCACCTGTCTGCCAGCCTGACCTTTGAGCAGAACTATGGCGAGGTGGATGGCGACAGTGCCTCGTTGGCGGAACTCTGTGCGCTGATTTCGGCCTTGTCCGGCATTCCGGTGCGGCAGGATCTGGCCATTACCGGCTCTGTTAATCAGTTTGGCGAGGTTCAGCCGATTGGTGGTGTGAACGAAAAGGTGGAAGGCTTCTATGCCACCTGTGAGCTTAAAGGTGGTCTGACCGGCAGCCAGGGTGTCATCATTCCAACCACCAATGTCCAGAACCTGATGTTGGACAGCGAAGTGGTGCAGGCGGCCCGGGCAGGGCGGTTTGCCGTGTACCCGGTTGCCCGGGTGGAAGAGGCGATTACACTGTTACTGGGCAAGCCGGCGGGCAAAGCCGATGAGAAAGGCAGGTACCCCAAGCAGAGTGTTTTTGGCATTATTCAGCAACGGCTCGAAAAAATGCGCGAGCATGAGCGGCAGGAGCACGCCCGGGACGATCATAAAGATCCGTCCATTCACTGACCGGCACCATAATAAAACGGACAGGAGAGTACAGATCCATGACTGAGATCCAGCAAACTGTGTACGTGGTAGAGGACGATGAAGCCGTTCGTGATTCACTGGAGTTGTTGTTGAAATCCGATAGCAAGCCGGTGAAAACCTACGAAAGCGCCAATGCCTTTCTGAAGGACTATTCCGACAAGATGGCCGGCTGCATCGTGCTGGATATACGTATGCCCGGGATGGATGGCATGGAGCTTCAGAAGAAGCTTAACGACAAGCATTCGATCCTGCCCATTATCTTTGTGACCGGCCATGGCGATGTGCCGATGGCGGTGGATGCCATGAAAGAGGGCGCCGTGGATTTCATCCAGAAGCCCTACCGTGAAGAGGCCCTGCTGGAGAAAATCGAGGCGGCCCTGGAGCAGGATCAGGAACAGCGTAAATCCCTAGACGAAAAACAGGAAATCATCCGCCGGGTGAAGAGTCTGACGCCCCGCGAGCGGGAAATCATGGACCGCATGATTGCAGGCCAGGCCAACAAGGTCATCGCCATTGAGCTGGAAATCAGCCAGCGTACCGTGGAGATTCACCGTTCCCGCGTAATGCACAAAATGGGCACGCATTCCCTGGCCCATCTGGTACGTATGGTCCTGTCCGTAAAGGACCTTATCGACTAGGACGGCCGGCACCGTCATCATGTCCGAACGTTTTTAACCGGCCGTATTTCTATGACTGAAACTGTCAGTGAGAACTCCGAGGTGACGGTTCTGTTGGTGGACGACAACCCGCAGAACCTGAAGGTCCTCTACGAGACCCTGAAAGACAAAGGCTACCGTTTGCTGATCGCCAACGAAGGCGAGAAAGCACTGGACCTTGCCCACCGACACCACCCCGAAGTCATCCTTCTGGATATCATGATGCCGGAAATGGACGGCTATGAGGTGTGCGAGCGCCTGAAAGCCGACCCGCAAACGGCCGACTGCGCGGTGGTGTTTCTGTCGGCACTGGATGATCTGCAGGCCAAGGTAAAAGGTTTTTCTCTTGGTGGCGCGGATTACATTTCCAAGCCTTTTCAGTCCCAGGAAGTGATTGCGCGGGTGAAAACCCACGCCCAGGTGATTCGCCTTGAGCGCGAATTACAGGCCCGGAACCGTGAACTCCAGGGTGATCAGGCCCGGATTCTCAATTCCATCAGCGAGGGCATCTACGGCCTCGACGAGGATGGCATCATTGAATTCGCCAATCCCGCTGCGGGCATGATCATGGGCTGCCCGGTTGAAGACCTGATCGGCAAGAGCTTTTTTGATCTGCATTTTTCCACCGCGTCAGATTCGGAAGACAACCTGCCGGTGATGGCTACCTGCCGGCAAGGCGTGGCCGAAAACCAGCGCGATATCCGCATGCTGCGGGCCGACGGTTCCGGTTTCCCCGCGGAGTATCGCTCAACGCCAAAGCTGGATGACGAAGAACTCCACGGTGCGGTGGTGGTGTTCCGGGATATCACCACCGAGCTGGAAAACGAGCAGGCACTGGAGGATGCCCGGGCCATGGTTCAGGAGCAGCGGGATCAACTGGCCCACACCTCCCGTTTGAGCACCATGGGTGAGATGGCGGCGGGATTTGCCCACGAAGTCAATCAGCCACTGACGGCCATCACCAATTACGCCCGTGTGGCCAAGCGTATGATGGGAAAGGAGCAACCGGATCTGGGTTTGCTGCAGGAAACCCTGGACAAGGTTGAGGCTCAGTCCCATCGTGCCAGCGAAATCATCCGCCGGATCCGGCGATTCATGAAAAAACCTGCCACCGGTAAGGAAATACTCTCGGTTCCCGGTTTGCTGGAGGATACCCGCCAGTTTGCCGAGGTCGACATGCGCAACAACGAAGGTGGCATCGAGGTACAGGTAGAGGATTCGCTGCCGGATGTGCTGGCCGACCCCATACAGGTGCAGCAGGTCGCCCTGAACCTGATACGCAATGCCCTGGAAGCCACCCGCAGTGCCGGCGCGGCAACGCCGGTTGAAGTGAGCGCCCGCCGTTGTGGCGACCACTGTGTCCGAGTTCAGGTGCGGGACCATGGCATCGGCGTCGCCGAAGAAGCCGAAGAGAAACTGTTTCATCCGTTTCATACCACCAAGGACGAGGGTATGGGGATCGGATTGGCCACCTGCCGCTCCCTGATTCAGGCCCAGGGCGGCGAAATCGGATACGAGCGCCCGGACGATGGCGGCGCTTGTTTCTGGTTCACCCTGCCTGTTTCCGGAGCCGAAGGAGAACTCTGCGCTCCGGAGGAATAAGCGCTACAGCCAGTCGATGCGCCCGGTCAGATGCGGGGCATCGCCTTTCGCATTCAGTAACTGGAAATCCCAGCCATCCTTTCCTGTCTGCCAGTTGAGCATCGCGTTTCCCGGCAGCAGCAGGGGTTTCTTGAACTGACAACTGGCCCGCACCGGGCCATCCTTCCAGCCCTTCTGATTCTCCAGCAGCGCCAATGCCCGTGCTTTGCTCCACATGCCATGGGCAATGGCCCGTGGAAAGCCGAAGGCTCTGGCGCTCAGGGCATGCATGTGGATCGGGTTTCGATCCCCCGAGACTTTGGCGTATTGCCGGCCCAGGTTTTCCGGGGCTTTGATCGCTTCGGAGAAGGGATAGGTTTCCAGCTCCGGTTTCGGTTTGGGGCTGGTTTTACCGGGGCCGTTGGTTATCCGGAACAGGTTGGTGCTGACTTCCTCCCAGATCAGGCGTCCTGAGGCTCTGGCTTCCGTAACCAGGTCAAATTCCAGGCCCCGGTCGGTGCGTTTCTGGTTGTCGAGGATAACCTTGAGATCCAGATTTTCGCCTGCGGCCAGAGGGCGATGCTGGGTGATGCTGTTTCTCAGATGGACCAACCCCAGCAACGGCAGCGGGAATGCGGGTTCGGTCAGCAGCTTAAGGTGCAGGGGGAACGCCAGGATATGCGGCCAGGTCACTGGCAGGCGGGTTCCCGGCTGAAAACTGCAGACTTTCATATAATCGCGGAGCGCGGGAGAGTCCGTTGTAACGCCCAGAAGACTGGCCTCCAGCCTCGGAATCTGCACCGCTTCGGGGTGGTTCTTTCCGGATTTCGGCAGCAGTGCCTTACCGTACAGAGGCAAGAGGGCAGGGGGCGTGTGGTGATAAACCAGTGGCGCGGACATCGTAGCGTTCTCCTTGGTCGGCCCCGGGGCCGGCATCCATGTGCATGTCTTGATGGCAATGTGATTTTATATTGGGCGTTGCCAATTTCTGGTACAACTGTGCGTATGTGGCCTGATATGCTCTAATGTACGACGAAAGTCTGGCAAACCCGGCCAGATCTGGCATTGACCTGGCGTGCTCCGGGCCCTGTCCGGCGGGTCAAAGTAGTAACCAATAAATAAAAAAGCGGGATACTATGCAGGAACTACGTGATGCAGGCGTGATGCTGCGCCTGATATACGAGGCGATGAAGCGAAGAGGTATTGATACCGACGCCATCTTCAGCCGCCTTGGCGTTAACGAGCAGTACGTATACACGGATCAGCTAAGGACTCCCCACAGCGCCCAGCTCTATTTCTGGCAGGCGGTGGAGGATGTATCCGGTGACCCCGACGTTGGTTTGCACCTTGGGCCATTGCTCCCCGCCTACAAGGGGCAGGTACTGGAATACCTGTTCCTGAGTAGTCCGACGTTTGGCGAGGGGTTGCGCCGCGCCCAGAATTATCAGCGCTTGCTCAGCGATGCCGCCAACACGGATTTTTTCGTGGCTGGCGATGAAGCCTGCATGGTTCTGGATACCGCCTCAGACGATGTTCGCCGTCTGAAACACTTCAATGAGTGTTTTGTTCAAGGCCTGATTACCTTCTTCAAATCCATTACCGACGGCAATTTCTACCCATCCCGGATTGAGTTCGAGCATGATCGGGAGCAGGGTCAGGACCATGTTCGTGAGGTGTTGGGGTGTGAGGTGGTGTTCGGTGCCGAGGAGAACCGGCTTTACTTCCCCGCCGAATTGTTGTCCCATGCATCGCCTCATGCGGAACCCGAACTGTTGGCCCTGCATGAACGCTTCGCCAGTGAGCAGGTGGCCCGGCTCGAGAAGAAGGACATTGTTGGCCAGGTGGAGCGCATCATCGCGGAATTGCTCGATAGCGGCGAAGTCACGCTTGATGCCGTGGCTGAGCGTTTGGGGATCAAGCCCCGGACCCTGCGAACCCGGCTGACCGAGGCCGAGACCAGTTTTAATCAGGTATTGGCGGATTTCCGCTACCGTCTAGCACGGCAGCTACTGGCCACCACCGATGAATCCATTGATGAAATTGTCTACCTGACAGGCTTTTCAGAACCCAGTACGTTTTATCGGGCGTTCAAGCGCTGGTCTGGCATGACACCGATTGAATACCGCAAGACCGCCCAGGGCAAGGATGCAATGGTTGATGCCATGTAAGTGGCGATTCAGGCAAATCTGAAAAAAGTTTGGGAAAATCGTTGACATAAACGAGGGCCTCTTTATAATGCGCCCTCGTTGTCACAGAGCAGTCGCAAGACAGCTCAGGCAGCTACGCGGAGCGGTAGTTCAGTTGGTTAGAATACCGGCCTGTCACGCCGGGGGTCGCGGGTTCGAGTCCCGTCCGCTCCGCCATTTTTACCTCCCCTGAAGTCTTCTCAGTTTTTCCTGATCCTCAGAATCTTTCGATGTTCACCCGGGCTGATGCCATACCATCGCTGGTATGCCTTGTGAAATGCCGGTGGGTTGGCAAAACCGAGCAGCCAGGCAATTTCTGCCAGCGAGCTGTCGGTTTCCTTCAAGTAATCCCAGGCCAGTTGTTGGCGGGTAGTGTCCAGCAATTGCCGGAATCCACTGCCTTCTTCGGCCAGCTGTCGTTGCAGTGTCCAGGGCGTCAGGCCCATTTTTGCGGCCAGAACGTCCACCGACACCTTGCCACCCACCAGTAATGGCGCCATGTGATGGCGGGCGCGATCGGTAATTCTCCACCCTCGCTGGATTCGCTGCAGTTCCTGTTCGCACAGGCTCACCAGTTTCTCATTCATGCCTCTCTGGGCCTGTGCCGGTACCAGTTCCCAGATTGAAGCCTTGATCCTGATATCGTTTGCCGGAGCCCCGAATTCCACAGGGCATCGGAACCAGCTCTCGAACAGGTCGTCCTGGCCAATGGATGGGTACTCAATCCGGACACGCTCCAGTACATCGTAGCGGCCAGTCATGTGTCGAATCAGTTGGGTCCAGGCGGCCAGCACAGAATCCACGACAAAATAGTTGTATTGGTTGTAGGGGCGAATGGAATAGAAGCTCACGGTTTTCATTGCGCGCTGAAAGCTGGGAGCCCCGCGGGAATTATGGCTGGTGAGGAGTGAATATCGCACCAGCAATTCAAGTGCCCCGGCGACTGTCCCGGCGGTTTCGGCGGCGAGCCCCGCGATGCCGGCGTCGACCGGGCGTGACAGCGCCCCCATGCGCAGCCCCAGCGCCGGATTCCCCGTGGCTTTGATAGCGGCGTGGCCCAGTCGCATGAATCTGGGGATGCTGATACGGGCATCGACGGCTGCCTGTTCCGGAGCGCTCAGATGGAACCGTGCTTTCAGCTGTTCCGCATCTCCACCTTCGGCAGCAACGGCCCGCAGTAGTACGGACACGTAGAGCAGGCTGATATCGCCCAGAGCATTCCGGGCCGGCGTTCGGGATTTGATCATGGGCCTATTATTGATGTTGTTCAGGGATAATCAAATGTTATTTTTGGATATTGTTGGCGCAGAGCAGGGTCGGTAGTGTTATGCCCATAACAAATGGGCGGATGTCCCGATACCTGATCAGATGAGGAGAATTTCATGACCACTGCTTCCGGCGAGAGCAAATACCCGAATCTTCTGAAGCCTCTTGATCTGGGCTTTACCACGTTACGCAACCGTACCCTGATGGGGTCCATGCACACCGGCCTTGAGGAAGTGAAAAACGGTTTTGAGCGCCTGGCTGCTTTCTACGCTGAGCGCGCCCGTGGCGGCGTTGGTCTTATCGTGACTGGTGGTATAGGCCCGAATACGGAAGGTGCGGTATTCCAGCATGCGGCCAAGATGAATACCGAGGAAGAGTCCGACAAGCACAAGGTCATCACCAAGGCGGTTCACGACGAAGGTGGCAAGATCTGTATGCAGATTCTGCATGCTGGCCGCTACGCCTACTCTCCGGAGCTGGTGGCACCCTCTGCTATTCAGGCGCCCATCAACCCTTTCAAACCCAGGGAGCTGGACGAAGCCGGTATCCAGAAGCAGATCGACGATTACGTGAATTGCGCCGCTCTTGCGCAGCGGGCCGGCTATGACGGTGTCGAGATCATGGGTTCTGAAGGTTACTTCATCAACCAGTTTATCGTCGCTCACACCAACCACCGCACCGACCAGTGGGGCGGCAGCTACGAGAACCGTATCCGTCTGCCGCTGGAGATTGTGCGCCGGGTCCGTGAGCGGGTGGGTGAGAACTTTATTATCGTCTACCGGTTGTCCATGCTGGACCTGATTGAAGACGGCAGCACCTGGGAAGAAGTGGTTCACCTGGCCAAGGAAATCGAGAAAGCCGGAGCCACCATTATCAACACCGGTATCGGTTGGCACGAAGCCCGTGTTCCGACCATTGCCACCTCGGTGCCCCGGGCTGCATTTACCAAGGTAACAGCGCGCCTGAAGGGCGAGGTCAGCATTCCTCTTGTGACCACCAACCGGATTAACATGCCGGATGTCGCCGAGAAAGTCCTGGCGGACGGCGATGCCGACATGGTCTCCATGGCCCGGCCGTTCCTGGCCGATGCTGAGCTGGTGCTGAAGGCGGAGCAGGATCGTGCCGACGAGATCAACACCTGCATCGGCTGTAACCAGGCTTGTCTGGATCATACCTTCAGCGGCAAGCTGACCTCCTGCCTGGTCAACCCGCGGGCCTGCCATGAAACCGAGCTGGCTTACGTTAAAGCGGCGCAGCCCAAGTCCATCGCGGTAGTCGGTGCCGGCCCTGCGGGCCTGGCGTTTTCCACCGTGGCCGCGGAGCGTGGTCACAAGGTGACCCTGTTTGATGCCGGCAGCGAAGTCGGTGGCCAGTTCAACGTGGCCAAGCGTATTCCGGGCAAGGAGGAATTCTACGAAACCCTGCGTTATTTCCGGAAAATGCTCGACAAGACCGGGGTCGATGTACGTCTGAATACCCGGGTTTCCGCCGAGGAACTCAAAGCGGGTGGTTTCGATGAAGTGGTTCTGGCTACTGGTGTGGAACCCCGCACTCCGGATATCGAGGGCATTGATCGCCCGAACGTTATCGGTTACCTCGACGCCCTGTTGGAGCGCAAGCCGGTGGGCCAGCGAGTGGCGGTGATCGGTGCCGGTGGTATCGGTTTTGATGTGTCCGAGTTTATTGTCCACAAGGGCGATTCTCCCTCTCTGAATACCGAACACTTCATGAAGGAGTGGGGCGTGGACCTGTCGGTAGAGCATCGCGGCGGTATCCAGGGCGTTACGGCGGAAGTGCCGGCACCGGCTCGCGAGGTCTATCTGCTGCAGCGTAAGGCCTCCAAAGTGGGCAAGAATCTGGGCAAGACCACAGGCTGGATTCACAGAACCTCGCTGAAGAATCGCCATGTTCAGATGGTGCCGGGGGTGACTTATCGCAAGATCGACGATGAAGGTCTGCACATCACGGTTACGCCGAAAGGCGCAGAGCAGGGTGAGGACAAGATCCTGCCGGTGGATACCATCATTGTGTGTGCGGGTCAGGAGCCGCTTCGCGAACTGCAGGCCGGTGTTGAGGCAGCGGGCATTCCGGTACACCTGATTGGTGGCGCCGATGTGGCGGCGGAGCTGGATGCCAAGCGGGCCATTAACCAGGGTAGCCGGCTCGCTGCGGAGATTTGATCACAAATCGTTGCAGTTTTTCTCTGTGCTTCGGCACTTGTCTGGCTAGACTATGTCGGAAAGTGTTTGAATTGGAACCAAAGGGCGCTGGCGAGCGTCCGGAACTGAGATTCCCGGGGCACGGAGAAGGTTGATGGTAAATGCCAGCCAGGCCGCTGAAGGTTATTCGGCGGTATTTTTTATGGACGGTAGCCAGGTTGCCCGGCAGATGAGACTGTCGGAATTTGGCGCTTTCCTGGATGGCTATGTTGGTCTGTCAGACCTGGCCGAGACTGATGTCCGGGCGGTTCTCGTCAATCTCAGCACCGATCTGAATGTGCGTTCTCTGGTGTTCTTCCGCATCTGGTTTGATGAGGAGGGGCGCGCAGACAGCCACTGGAATGTCCCCATTGAAGCGCTGGCAGAGCAGGGCGCCAAAGGCCCCAACATGGGGGGCGGCCCTATCAGGCTGGTGTGTCGTAGTCAGTGTCCGGATCCAGAGTTTGCCAATGAACTCTGGGACCCGGACATGACCCCCGGAAACAACCATTTTCAGGCCATTCGCAAGGCGGTTGACGCCAATACTCTCCGTTTTCAGAAGATCGAGCCCGAAGAAGAGAATATCCCGGTACTCACTGCCCCGACCCCGCAATCGAATAGTGACGATGGTAGCCGTGACCGCGCGCGTCTGGCTCAGGTCCTCCGCGAGCAACGGCTCAGAATCAAGACGCTCCAGAGCGTCCATCGGGATTCACTGGCTGACCTTCAGCGTGAGCATCGCAATGAAATGCAGGGGCTGCGCAGTGAGCTGGCGGACCTGGAGCAGCGACACGAACGCCTGAAACTGACCAACGAGCAGTTGAAAAAACGCCTGTCCCAGCGCAATGAGCAATACCTGAGCATGCAGGAGAAAATGGCGGAGGGCAGTGCCGAACAAGGCAGGGAAGATGCCAACGCCAATGCCGAGACGGTGTTGTTGCGGGAACAGTTGGAGCGCAAACAACGGGAGCTGGAATTGCGTGACGACAAGATCGTGGCTCTGGAGCAGGAGAACCATGAACTCCGCCATCGCCAGCCTCCGGAAGATTCCCTGCTGGAGCAGCTGCGCACCCAGGCGGTATTCCTGGTGGCCTACCACCCCGGTGTCGGGCATATTACTTTGCCCTACGAAGACATCGACACTTACTTCGGGAACCCACTGGCCTATGCCGCAGAGCGCTGTGGCATGAATGAGCCAGCCTATCGGGAATGGCTTGCCCACTATGAACACCCCGTATGCAAACATGTTGATGACGAAGGCAAAGCCTGTGGCGAGCCCATCATGCGCGTGACCCAGCCTGCCGAATTCGAGCCCGGACAGGACGATCGCTGCGACCAGCACAAGGCCTGATCGGTATCTTTTTTCAGAATCTGCCCGAGTTTCGTTAAACTGTTTCCTGTTTCATTCAGAGACCACGGGACACTTCATGGACCAGTTCAGGAATATCGGCATCGTCGGGCGCATGGGTAGCGTCAAGGTGGTGGAATCTTTACGGCAGCTCAAGCAGTACCTTACCGCCAACAATTACCATGTGATCATCGAGGAAGACACTTCCACCATGATTCCGGGCCATGGTCTGCAGGTGGCCAGCAAGAAGCTCCTGGGTGAGATCTGTGATCTGGTGATCGTGGTCGGGGGCGATGGTAGCCTGCTGGGCGCCGCCAGGGAGTTGGCCAAGTCCAAGATTCCGATTCTTGGCGTGAACCGCGGCCGACTGGGGTTTCTGACCGATATCTCGCCGTCAGATCTTGAAGAGCGCCTGGCCCGGGTTCTTGAGGGCGATTACATCGAAGAGTCCCGGTTTTTGCTGGATGGTCACGTTGAGCGCAATGGCCAGCCATTGGGGTATGGCTCGGCACTCAACGATGTGGTTCTGCATCCGGGCAAATCCACGCGCATGATTGGCTTTGATCTGTTTATCGACGGTCATTTCGTCTACAGCCAGCGTTCAGATGGTTTGATTGTGGCGACGCCGACCGGCTCTACAGCCTACTCTCTGTCGGCTGGTGGCCCGATTATGCATCCCAAGCTGGATGCGGTGGTGCTGGTGCCCATGTTCCCCCACACCCTGAGCAGTCGGCCGATCGTGGTGGATGGTAAAAGCGAGATCAAACTGGTGATCGGCGAAACCAATGAGACCTATCCACAGGTCAGCTTCGATGGTCAGATGAACATTGCCTGTGCCCCGGGGGATATCATCAGAATCACCAAAAAACCATTCAAGATCCGTCTGATTCATCCCACCGATCACAATTTTTACGCGACCTGCCGGGACAAGCTGGGCTGGGCAAGCGAAATAGCAGCGAGTTGATCATGGCGGCAATCAAGACAACCGCACATCGCGGCTACGACGTTATTGGTGACATCCACGGCTGCGCCCATACCCTGGAGCGATTGCTGGAGCAGATGGGGTATCGGAAGCGGAACGGCATTTACCAGCACCCCAGCCGACAGGCCATTTTTATCGGCGATATTATTGATCGTGGGCCGAGAATCCGGGAAGCGTTGCACCTGGTGCGTGACATGGTGGAACACGGCTTTGCCCGAATTGTCATGGGCAACCACGAGTACAACGCACTGGGTTACTGCACCCGGGCACGGCCAGGCAGCGGCAAGAAATTTCTGAGGGAACACAATGCCCGCCACGATCGGCTGATCAAGGAAACCCTTGAGCAGTTTGATGCGTATCCACATGAATGGAACGAATTTCTGGAGTGGTTTTATAGCATTCCGCTGTTCATTGATGAGGCTGGCTTCCGCGTGGTGCATGCCTGCTGGGATCAGACCCTGATTGATCAGTTCCGCCAGAGCCAGGGCGGCGCCTGTATCGACGAGGATTTCCTGCACGCCTCGGCGGCCATCGAATCCTTCGCCGGGCAGGTGATGGATACCCTGTTGCGCGGAACCGACCTGCGCCTGCCGGAAGGGATGTCCATTACGGGCCGGGATGGCTACGTCCGGCAGTTCTTCCGTACCAAGTTCTGGGCAGACGACCCGCAAACCTATGCAGATGTGGTGTTCCAGCCGGACCCGCTGCCGCCGGAGGTGGCCAGCAGGACTTTGCGCGAGGAGGAGCGCAAGCAGCTGATTACCTATCCACTGGACGCACCGCCGGTGTTTGTCGGGCATTACTGGATGGAGGGTGCCCCTGCTCCGCTCAAGCACAATGTGGCGTGTATTGATTTCAGCGCCGTGAAGTATGGCAAATTGGTGGCCTATCGGTTTGATGGGGAAAAGGTGCTCTCTTCGGACAAATTTGTCTGGGTTGATGTTGACCGGCCGGAGCAGCCCGATTACCCGACCAGCGAAGATAGTGTCGCCCGCTAACACCAGAGAGGTAGTTTTGGATAGTCCGTCGTCTTCCCCGATCACTCCTGGCGGCCGCTGGCAGCCGGCGCCCCGTCATGCCCCTTTTGTCATTGGCGTCATCGTGGTTGCCGTGGTGATGGTATGGCTGACCGGCATGGGGCAGAGCAATTTTGCCGCCGCTATGATGATTGTCGACCCCCGGCCGTTCAGCTGGGATACCTTCAGCACACTGGCAGGGCGCCTGGAAGCGCTCTCTATCACCCTTTCGGGAGGCCAGGTCTGGAGGCTGCTGACGCCGGATTTCCTGCATTTCAGCTGGACCCATATCATCTTCAACTCGGTGATGCTCTGGTTCCTGGGCAGTCAGATCGAATGGATGGACGGCCGGGCACGGCTGGTAGGACTGTTTCTGGCCACCAGTCTGGCGTCCAATCTTCTACAGTATCTGGTGTCCGGCCCGCTGTTCGGCGGGCTCTCGGGGGTGGTGTACGGTATTCTCGGTTATTGCTGGTTGAGCCAGCGAAGACTGCCGCGTTTCCAATTCCCGCCGGCACTCGTGACCTTTGCGCTGGTGTGGATGATCATTGGCTTTACGCCAGTGCCGGAGATGATTGGCGTGGGTCGCATGGCCAATGAGGCACACCTGGGCGGTTTTCTGGCCGGGTTGGCGATGGCGGCGATCATGCCTCCTCGTCGATACCGACGCTGAAACAAAAAAAAGCCCCACCAAAAGGTGAGGCTGTTAAAAGAGCTTTTAGCTCCTGATGAGAGAGACCAAATGATACGACCGTTGTCATTTGGTGAATTAATGATAATCGTTATCATTTTTAATTGTCAAACGGTCTTGGCATTTTTTTATATGAAGAAACGTTCAGGAGGCGGGAATGACATACGAAGAACTGATTGAGCGGCTGGACCCGACGGTTTACCGCAACCTGAAACGGGCCATTGAGCTTGGCAAATGGCCAGATGGTCGCGCGCTGACCCGTGAGCAGCGTGCTATCAGCCTGGAAGCGGTGATTTATTATGAAGAGAAGCACAACGTGCCGGAAGAACAGCGAGTGGGATACCTGGACCGTGGCGAGAAAGCCGGTACCGCTTGCGATCCGTCTGTGCAGTTCCGCAAAGATCGCCAGGGCAACAACGATGTGGACCCCGATCAGTTTGTTGAGGTCAAGGTTTGAGCGAATCCATTGATTTAACCGGCCGGCTTCGTAAGATGCCGGCCGAGGCCGGCGACCCGGTGGCCTATAACCTGGCCATCGGCGACAACCGCATTACCCTGAATGACCTTATTGGTCATAAGGTCCGGCTGAATTTTGATGGCGTGATTCGCTGTATTCATTGCGATCGCACCACCAAAAAGAGTTTCAATCAGGGCTACTGCTATCCGTGTTTCCGAAAGCTGGCCGCCTGCGACAGCTGCATCATGAGCCCGGAAAAATGCCACTATCACCTGGGTACCTGCCGGGAGCCGGAGTGGGGCGAGGCCAACTGCATGGTTGAACATGTTGTGTATCTGGCCAATTCCAGCGGCTTGAAAGTGGGTATAACACGGGCGACCCAGGTACCGACCCGCTGGATTGATCAGGGGGCGGTAACGGCGATACCGATGCTGCGGGTCGCCAGCCGTTACCTGTCTGGTCTGGTGGAAGTGGCGTGCAAGAACCACGTGGCCGACCGCACCAACTGGCGAGCCATGCTAAAGGGTGATGTGCCGGAGCTGGATCTGGTGCAGGAGCGTGAGCGCCTGTTGGACTTGATCGCAGACGACCTGGCGCAATTGCGGGCGCAGCATGGTGAAGACAGCATACGAACTGTGGACGAAGCCACACTTGGGCTGGGTTATCCGGTTCAGGTATGGCCGGCCAAGGTGAAAACCCATAATCTGGACAAAACGCCGGAAGTGGAAGGCTTGCTGGAAGGTATCAAAGGCCAGTATCTGATGCTCGACACCGGTGTAATCAATATCCGCAAGTTTACCGGCTATGAAGTCCGGTTCCGGGTTCTTGACTGAATCCGCCATGTCTTTTCTCTGGAGAGTATGAATGCGAACCAACCAGCCACAAACCATTTACCTGAGTGAATACAAGGTTCCTGCGTATCTGGTTGATCAGGTGGATCTGCGTTTCGAATTATTTGAAGACGGCGCCCGTGTGCACAGTACCCTGACTGTGCGCCGCAACCCGGACTCCGGGGAGAGCGCTGCCCCTCTGTTTCTGCACGGTGATAGTCTGCAACTGGAATCGGTTGCCCTGAATGGCTCGCCTCTACGTACCGGTGAGTTCGAAGACCGTGGCGATGCGCTGGTCGTGCCCTCGGTGCCGGAAAAATTTGAGCTGCAGGTAGTGACCTGGATCGAACCTCAGAACAACACCCGGCTGGAAGGTTTGTACAAGTCCTCCGGTATGTTCTGCACTCAGTGCGAGGCGGAAGGGTTTCGCTGCATTACCTTCTATCCGGACCGGCCGGATGTCATGGCACGCTTCCGTACCCGTATCGAGGCAGACAAAAGCGCCTATCCCGTGCTGCTTTCCAATGGTAACCCGGTGGATAACGGCGAGCTGGAAAACGGTCGCCATTTTGTCACCTGGGAAGACCCGTTCCCCAAGCCGGCTTACCTCTTTGCCCTGGTAGCCGGAGACCTGGTGGAGAAAAAAGATACCTTCACCACCTGTTCCGGCCGCAACATTGATCTGCGGATGTATGTCGAGCCCCGCAACGCGAAGAAGTGTGATTTCGCGATGGATGCCCTCAAGCGTTCCATGCGCTGGGACGAAGATGTCTACGGGCGGGAGTACGACCTGGATATCTTCATGATCGTGGCGGTGGACGACTTCAACATGGGCGCCATGGAAAACAAAGGGCTGAATATTTTCAACTCTTCCTGTGTACTGGCCAGTCAGGAGACTGCCACGGACGCCGCCTTCCAGCGTATCGAGGCCATCGTCGCCCACGAATACTTCCATAACTGGTCCGGCAACCGGGTAACCTGCCGCGACTGGTTTCAGCTGAGCCTGAAAGAGGGTTTTACGGTGTTCCGGGATTCCCAGTTCTCTGCCGATATGGGATCGCCGACGGTGAAACGAATAGAGGATGCCACCCTGTTGCGCACAGCACAGTTTGCCGAGGATGCCGGCCCCATGGCCCACCCGGTGCGCCCGGCGTCTTACATGGAGATCTCCAACTTCTATACCCTGACCATCTACGAAAAGGGTGCCGAAGTGGTTCGGATGATCCACAACCTCCTTGGTGACGAGATGTTCCGTAAGGGCAGCGATCTGTACTTCCAGCGCCATGACGGGCAGGCGGTCACCACCGATGATTTTGTTCGCGCTATGGAAGACGCCTCCGGGCGGGACCTGGGCCAGTTCCGGCTATGGTATGAGCAAGCCGGCACGCCGGTGGTTTCGGTGTCTGATGAGTACGACGAGTCGAGCGGTATCTATCGGCTTACCGTGCGCCAGAGTATTCCTGACACGCCAGGCCAGACCGGCAAGAAGCCGCAGCATATTCCATTTGCGCTCGGCCTTCTGGGCGCCGACGGGCAGCCTCTGCCCCTGAAGCTGAGTGGTGAGAGTGGCGAAGCGCCTCTGGAGCGGGTGCTGGAGCTGAGCCAGGCGGAACACTGCTTTGAGTTTGAGGGCCTGTCGGAGCGCCCGGTACCTTCTCTGCTGAGAGATTTTTCTGCCCCCGTGCGGGTGCACTACCCCTGGACGCGGGAGCAACTACTGTTCCTGATGAGCCATGATCCGGACGGTTTTAACCGCTGGGACGCAGGTCAGCGCCTGGCCGTGGACGTTATTCAGTCTCTGGTGGGGGCTCCGGAGTCTGCCGGGGTGGAGCCGCGCCTGGTGGATGCTTATCGGTCGTTGCTGCAGGACAGCGAGCTGGATCAGGCTCTGATGGCAAAGATGCTGCAGTTGCCTTCAGAGGCCTATCTCATTGAGCTGGCGGAGCAGGCTGATGTTGCTGCCATTCACCAGGCCCGTGAAAAGGTGCTTGGTTATTTGGCTGAAGGCCTGCGGGATGAACTCATGGCCTGTTATCAGCGTAACGCCGGGCAGGGCGATTACCAGCTGACGCCCGAGGCCATTGCCCGCCGCAGTCTCCGTAACACCGCGCTGGGCTGGTTGCTGCATATTGGTGATCAGGAAGCGCTGGCGCTGGCCAAAGAGCAGTTCCGGGGTGCTGATAACATGACTGACCGGCTCGGCGCACTGCGAGCGTTGGTGAATTCTGATTTCGCGGAAGATCGAACACAGGCCCTGGAAGCCTTTTACAAGCGATTCAGCGACGACCCGCAAGTGGTAGAGTTGTGGTTCTCGGTGCAGGCTTCCAGCGATCGTGCAGGTCAGCTGCCGCAGATACGGCAGTTGCTCGATCACCCGGCGTTTGACTGGAAGAATCCGAACAAGGTGCGCTCTGTCGTGGGTGCCTTTGCGGCCCAGAACCTGGCGGCATTCCACAATCCTGACGGCAGCGGGTATGAATTCCTTGCCGAGCAGGTATGCCGACTGGATGACAGCAATCCCCAGATTGCGGCGCGACTGGTGGCACCGCTGACCCGTTGGCGGAAGTTCGCTCCCGGGTATAGCAAACAGATGAAATCGGCACTGGAGCGGATTCGCGATAAAGCCGAGTTGTCCAGAGACGTGTATGAAGTAGTACACAAGAGCCTGGCAGACTGACGCCGGAGCCTGGCCCCGCGACTGATGCCGTGGGGCCCTTTGTCTGGCTGTGATTGTAAAGCCGTCGTCACAGCCGGATACAAAATCGCACTTTCGGTCGATAGACAATGTTGCCGGATCGGCTAATCTGTCAGAAAGTCTGCGATTGCATCAGACGATAACAAAAAGGCCCACAGAGGCTTCCAGACGGATTTAAGGTTGCACAATGAGATACAACAAAAACGTTTTGTTTGGCGGGTTGCTGGCTCTGTCCTTTGCTGCTTCGCCACTTCAGGCGGCAGTGTCTTCATCCGAGGCAGCGCGCCTTGGCCAGGATCTCACCCCGTTCGGTTCACCCAAGGCCGGTAACGATGCCGGCACCATTCCGGCGTGGGATGGCGGCCTGACGGAGCCGCCGGCTGGCTACGAGGGCAGCGGGCAGCACCATATCAATCCATTCCCCGACGACGAAGTGCTGTTTACCATTACAGCCTCCAACATGGATCAGTACAGCGAGTATCTGACCGATGGCGTCCGGGCGATGCTGGAAACCTACCCGACCACCTTCCGCATACCCGTGTATCAGTCCCGGCGCACCCACGCGGTGCCCGAATGGGTGGCTGAAAACACCCGTAAGAACGCGGTAAATGCCGAGATTGTGGGTGAGGCAGAGGGTATTGAGGGTGCCTTTGGTGGCTATCCTTTCCCGATTCTTCACGGCAATAATGAAGAAAAGGCCTGGCAGGTAATCTGGAACCACCTGACCCGTTGGCGCGGTGTGTCTGTCACCCGGCGCTCCAGTGAGGTGGCGGTTCAGACCAACGGCGACTACAGCCTGGTGACCTCTCAGCAGGAAGCGTTCTTCAACTTCTACAACCCTGAGGGTGGTGAAGAAGATCTGGACAACGTGATCTTCTACTATCTCTCGTTCACTCAGTCGCCACCCCGTCTTGCCGGTGGCGCCATTCTGATTCACGAAACCCTGAATCAGATCATCAATCCGCGCAATGGCTGGGGCTATAACGCTGGTCAACGTCGTGTCCGCCGTGCTCCGAACCTGGGCTACGACTCACCGATTGCGGCCTCCGATAACCTGCGTACCGCTGATGACACCGATATCTTCAACGGTGCCATGGATCGCTATAACTGGGATTACGAAGGTGTTCGGGAAATCTACATTCCCTACAACAACTACCGGATCGGTGAGAAGGGAACGCCTTACTCTGAAATTCTGGGTATGTCCCACCTCAATCCTGATCTGACCCGCTGGGAGCTCCACCGCGTGCACGTGGTCGAAGCGACCCTCAAGGAAGGCGAGCGTCACATCTACGGTAAGCGCCGCTTCTATGTGGATGAAGACAGCTGGAACACCGTATTGCTCGACCAGTATGACGGTCGCGGCAATCTCTGGCGTGTGACCATGGGTATTCCCAAGAACTACTACGAGTTGCCGGGGGTTTGGACGGTGCTTGATGTGTATCACGATCTCCAGGCGCGTCGATATCACGTGTTGGGTCTGGACACCGAAGAGCCGAATACCCGTGTATTTACCAATGATGTACCAAACACACGGTACTTCTCGCCAGCTTCTTTGCGCAGGCGAAGCGTACGCTGAGGCTTCGGCGCCGGTTTGATCCGGCGCCTGAGGCCACAAGCAGGATGTCGACCGGCGGCCCAGGGGGCTGCCGGTTTGTTTGCGAAGGCTGCTGCCAGTCGTGCAGCAGGCGCATCAGGATTTAACCAACGTAAAGGCAATCTGAATGGCTAAAAGGTTCATGTGCGAGACACTGGGAACTGCCTGCCTTGGCCTCTCTATGGCACTGGCAGCTCCAGCGGCATTTGCACTCGCGGATATTATCGAGACACCGGCGAGGCCAACAGAACTGGCTCCCCAGTCACTACTGACCGACGCAACCCGCGCAGGCGATCGAATCGTGTCAGTGGGTGAGCGTGGGCACGTAATCTATTCCGACGATCAGGGCCAGTCGTGGACGCAGGCCGAGGTGCCGGTGGCGGTCACCTTGACCGCCGTTGATTTTGGCACCGAGCAGCATGGCTGGGTGGTTGGCCACAGCGGTGTTGTGCTGCATTCCAGCGATTCCGGGGAGACCTGGGAGCTGCAGCTCGATGGTATTCAGGCCGCCGAGCTGGTGATTGCCAGCAAGGAAGACCAGATTGCTGAGCTGGAAGAGCGCATTGAACAGGCTCCGGAAGAAGAGAAGGCTGACCTGGAGTGGGCGCTTGACGATCTGTTCTTCGCCCTCGAAAACACCCAGGCAGATATGGAAATCGGGCCGGTTAACCCGTTCCTTGATGTCTGGTTCGAAGACGAGAACCACGGTTTTGTGGTGGGTGCCTATGGCATGATTCTGCGAACCCAGGATGGTGGGCAGACCTGGGAAGACTGGGCGCCGAAACTCGATAACCCAACCAACTTCCACTACAACAGCATTACCGAGGTAGCCGGTGGCGCGCTGGTGGTGGTCGGTGAAGCTGGTCAGATTCACGTATCTGTTGACGGCGGAGAATCCTGGGAGAAGCGGGAAAGCCCTTACGACGGCTCCCTGTTTGGCGTCACCGGAACCGGGCGGGTGAACGAGGTGCTGGCGTTCGGCTTGCGGGGCAACACTCTGCTGTCGACCGATCTTGGCCGCAGCTGGACCATGGTGCCCAATGAGGGTGGCGCCACCCTGAATAACGCGGCGGTGGCCGAGGATGGACGCATTACCCTGGTGGGAAATGGCGGCGCAGTGCTGATGAGCACCAACAATGGTGAAAGCTTCCGCCCCTACTTCCGCAATGACCGGGAAGGTGTCATGGGTGTGGTTCCATTGCCGGGAACCAATCTATTGCTGGTCGGCGAAGGCGGTGTTGAGATTACCGACGCTCGCGGCCGGAACCTGAATTAACGCCCTGGTGTGGCATCAACGGATTAATGGATAGAGGGGTTTTTTAATGTCTGACCCGATGCATGACAGGGGTGAACATTACCTGACAACGCCCAAGGCGGAACCGTTCCTTGAGCGTTTACTTTTCAACAACCGGGCGCTGATCCTGGTCGCCTTTTTTGTGCTGACGCTGTTTCTTGGCTACAACGCCATCAAAATTCAGCCGGATGCCAGTTTTGAGCGGATGATTCCGCTGGAACATCCGTACATCGTCAATATGCTGGATCACCGGGACGACCTGGACAACCTGGGTAACTTTGTCCGGATTGCGGTTGCCGTGGAAGAAGGCGACATCTTTACTGCCGAATACATGGAAACCCTCAAGCAGATCACCGATGAGGTGTTCTATCTGAATGGGGTGGACCGTTCCGGCCTGAAAACCATGTGGACATCGAACGTTCGCTGGGTAGAGGTTACCGAGCAGGGCTTCCAGGGCGGTACGGTTATTCCGGATGGCTACGATGGTTCCCGGGAGAGCCTGGAGCAGTTGCGCCAGAACGTATTGCGTTCGAACGAAGTGGGCCGTCTGATTTCAGACAACTTCAAATCCACGATTGTGTATGCGCCACTGTATGAGAAAAATCCGGAAACCGGCGAGGCTCTGGATTACGCAGCATTCTCCCGTGAGCTGGAAGAGAAGATCCGGGAGAAGTACGAAGCACAGAATCCGAACGTCAATATCCACATTGTTGGTTTCGCCAAGAAAGTCGGGGACCTGATTGAAGGCATCGGCTCCATTGCCTGGTTTGCCGGCATTACCATTCTGCTGACCACGCTGCTGCTGTTCTGGTATTCCCGCTGCATCGCCGGAACCCTGGTGCCGATCTTTACCTCAATCATTGCCGTGTTCTGGCAGTTGGGGGCCCTGCGGCTGCTGGGCTATGGCCTGGATCCATACTCGGTACTGGTGCCGTTTCTGGTGTTCGCGATCGGTATCAGTCATGGTGTTCAGATCGTTAATGCCATGGCGGTTGAGTCGGCCAAAGGTTTCGATGCCGTCACCTCAGCACGTCTGGCGTTCCGGGCTCTTTATATTCCGGGCATGCTGGCGCTGATTTCTGATGCTGTCGGCTTCCTCACGTTGGTGTTTATTGAAATCGACGTTATTCGTGATCTGGCTGTGGCGGCCGGTCTGGGTGTGGCGTTCGTCATTATCACCAACCTGGTGCTGCACGTTCTGATCATGTCTTACATCGGCATCTCCAAAGGCGGTGTCCAGCATGTTCAGAATCATGGTGAAAAGCAGGACCGCAAGTGGCGGGTCATGTCCTACTTCTCCCATCCGGGGGTTGCGCCGATTTCCCTGCTGATCGCGGTGATCGGCCTGGGGCTGGGCATGTACTACAAGCAGGACCTGAAAGTGGGGGACCTGGACCAGGGTGCGCCCGAATTGCGCCCGGATTCCCGCTACAACAAGGATAACGCCTACATCATCAACAATTATTCCACCAGTGCAGACGTGCTTGTGGTGATGGTGAAGACCCCGGAAGAACAATGTACCCAGTACAACGTACTCCGGGCCATGGACAGTCTGCAGTGGGAGCTGCAGAACACTCCGGGTGTGCAGAGCTCCGCCTCCCTGGCTGATGTCTCCAAGCTGGTTACCAAGGCTCTGAACGAGGGTAACTGGAAGTGGTACGAGATTTCCCGCAACCAGACCATCATCAATGCCTCCATTCGTGACGCGCCGGCAGGTTTGATTAATACCAACTGCAGCCTCACGCCGGTTCTGGTGTTCCTGGAAGATCACAAGGCGGAAACTCTGGAAACGGTAGTCGAGCGGGTCGAACAGTTCGCCGATGCCAACAGCAACGAAGAGCATACCTTCCTGCTGGCAGCTGGTAACGCCGGTATCGAAGCGGCGACTAACGAGGTGATCTCGAACGCCAAGGACATGATGCTGCTGCTGGTGTATGGCGTAGTGAGTTTGCTCTGCTTCCTGACTTTCCGCTCCATCAGGGCTGTGGCCTGTATTGTGATTCCGCTAGGCCTGACCTCCATCCTGTGTGAGGCGATCATGGCGGTGTCCGGTATCGGCATCAAGGTGGCCACGCTGCCGGTGATTGCGTTGGGTGTGGGTATCGGTGTGGACTACGGTATCTATATCTACAGCAAACTTGAAAAGTTCCTGCTGGAGGGTAAGACGCTGCAGGAGGCGTACTATGAAACCCTGCGCTCCACCGGTAAGGCGGTTATCTTTACCGGTGTGACTCTGGGTCTTGGTGTTGTGACCTGGATATTCTCTCCGATCAAGTTCCAGGCGGACATGGGCTTCCTGCTGTTCTTCATGTTCCTGTGGAACATGGTAGGGGCAATCTGGCTGCTGCCGGCCCTGGCGAGATTCCTGCTTCGCCCGGACAAGATGCTGGCGAAAGCACGGGCTGCGAAGTCCTGAAAATCGCCCTGAACCAGCAAAAAAGCCCGCCTGTGCGGGCTTTTTTGTTGATAGGTCAGCTGGTTAGCGTGCTAATCCTTCCTTTATTTATGGCCAGAAGTGTTCTATGTTCTAGAACGAACCGGATGTTTGCCCGTATACCCGTGCGGGTAATCGACTATAACTATCAAGAAAAGGAAGAGCACACATGACACTGAAACTCAAAGCGTCCGCTTTTGCCGTTGCAGCCGCCGTGAGCCTGGGTGCCGCGTCCTCTGCGGTTTCCGCGCAGGAACAGCGCTTCGTGACCATCGGTACCGGTGGTGTTACCGGCGTTTATTATCCGGCGGGTGGCGCTATCTGTCGCCTGGTGAATATGGATCGCAAGGAGCATGGTATCCGTTGCTCGGTTGAGAGTACCGGTGGCTCCGTTTACAACCTGAACGCCATTCGCCAGGGCGAGCTGGATCTGGCTGTTGCCCAGTCCGACTGGCAATACCACGCCTACAATGGCACCAGCCAGTTTGAAGATGCGGGCAAAAACGAGAAGCTGCGTGCGGTCTTCTCTCTGCACCCTGAGCCGTTCACCGTGGTAGCCAGCAAAGGTTCCGGCATCAAGACCTTTGAAGACCTGGAAGGCAAGCGCGTGTCTGTGGGTAATCCGGGTTCTGGCCAACGCGCCACAGCAGAAGTGCTGATGGATGAAATGGGCTGGACCATGGATAAGTTCTCGCTGGCGGCTGAGATCAAGGCTGCCGAGCAGTCCCAGGCGCTGTGCGATGGCAACATTGACGCTTTCTTCTACACCGTTGGCCACCCCTCCGGTGCCATCAAGGAAGCCACCACGTCCTGTGACAGTGTAATTGTTGCCGTTGACAACAAGGCGACGGAAGCGTTGATCAAGGAAAACCCCTACTACCGTAAGGCAGTGATTCCGGGTGGTATGTACCGTGGTTCCGACGAAGATGTAACTACCTTCGGTGTGGCTGCTACGTTCGTTTCCTCAACTGACGTTCCGGAAGATGTCGTGTACGAAGTGGTCAAGGCCGTGTTCGAGAACTTCGACAGCTTCAAGCGTCTGCACCCTGCCTTCGGCAACCTGAAGAAAGAAGAAATGGTCTCTGATGCCCTGAGTGCGCCGCTGCACCCGGGCGCGGCCAAGTACTATCGCGAGGCTGGCCTGATCGACTGATCGGCCAGGAATATCAACAGAGCGGGCTGAGGCCCGCTCTGTTGATTCAGTAAGGTTATTTCCCATCACAGGAACATTCTATGGCAAAGAATGACCCCGGTACCGGGGCGGGAGTGGATGCCAGCAAGGTAGAACAGGTATTGCAGACCGAAACCGGAGGCCGGGCGCTGACCGGGCCTGCAGCGGTCATCCTGTTCATCGTTCCGGTGTGCTGGTCGTTGTTCCAGCTCTGGATTGCATCACCCCTGCCGTTCATTCTGAATTTCGGAATATTCAATTCCACCGAAGCGCGCTCAATCCATCTGGCGTTTGCGGTGTTTCTTGCATTCTCGGCATTCCCGATGATCAAAGGGGTGCATGCCAACAAGGTGCCCATATATGACTGGGTGTTGGCTTTGGCTGCTGCATTTGCGGCTTCCTATCTTTATGTTTTTTATGATGCTCTTTCGCAGAGGCCGGGGGCACCAACCACCATGGATCTCTGGGTGGCGTTGGGCGGCCTGGTATTGCTGCTGGAAGCTACCCGGAGGGCCCTTGGGCTCCCGCTGACTGTTGTTGCGGCGGTATTTATTGCCTACTCACTGGCCGGCCCTTACATGCCGGATGTGATTTCTCATAAAGGCGTGAGCCTGAACAAGCTGGCTTCCCACCAATGGCTCGGAACCGAGGGGGTATTCGGGGTTGCTCTTGGGGTGTCTACCAGCTTTGTTTTCCTGTTTGTGTTGTTCGGTGCCTTGCTTGAGCGGGCGGGAGCCGGTAACTACTTTATCAAGGTGGCTTACGCCATGCTGGGGCATATGCGCGGAGGCCCGGCCAAGGCGGCGGTGGTTTCCAGTGGCCTGAGTGGAGTGATTTCCGGATCCTCCATCGCCAATGTGGTGACCACCGGTACCTTCACGATCCCCCTGATGAAACGGGTCGGTTTCCCGGCAACCAAAGCCGGCGCGGTTGAAGTGGCTGCGTCCACCAACGGTCAGCTTACCCCGCCCATCATGGGTGCCGCGGCCTTCCTGATGGTCGAGTACGTGGGGATTTCCTATCTCGAGGTGATCAAGCACGCCATTCTGCCGGCACTGATTTCCTATGTTGCCCTGATTTACATCGTCCATCTGGAAGCCTGCAAGCTGAAGATGGAAGGGGTAGAGCGGCTGAATCGTCCAACCCTGGCCCAGCGCATGCTGAACTGGGTGGTCATTCTGATTGGCCTGATCGTACTGACCTTCGCGGTTTATTACGGGGTTGGCTGGACCAAAGGGGTGTTGGGTGAGGCCGCGCCCTGGGTGCTTGGGCCGATTCTGGTGATGATTTATGTCGGCCTGGTAGGTTATGCCACCCGCTTCCCGGAGCTGGAGGAAGACGATCCCAATAAAGAAATGAACGAGTTGCCAGAGGTAGGCCCCACCGTTAAAACCGGACTCTATTATCTGCTGCCGGTGGTGGTGCTGGTCTGGTGTCTGACGGTTGAACGCTTTTCGCCCCAGCTGTCTGCCTTCTGGGCGACCTTGTTCATGATCTTTATCGTTATTACCCAGCGGCCGCTGAAGGCCTTTTTCCGCAAGCATGGCGGATTGATGTCTGAATTCACCGGCGGCATCAGTGATTTGTTCCATTCGCTGGCGACCGGCGCCAGGAACATGGTGGGTATCGGCGTTGCGACAGCAACGGCCGGCATCGTAGTTGGTACGGTGACGCTGACCGGTATCGGCCTGGTGATGACTCAGTTCGTGGAATTCCTGTCTGGCGGAAATCTGCTGCTGATGCTCATCTTCACTGCTGTGATCAGTCTGATTCTGGGGATGGGATTGCCGACAACCGCCAACTACATTGTGGTTTCCACCTTGATGGCGCCGGTTATCGTAACCCTGGGGGCCCAGAATGGCCTGATCGTTCCGCTGATTGCGGTGCACCTGTTCGTGTTCTATTTCGGGATACTGGCGGATGATACGCCGCCCGTGGGGTTGGCCGCCTACGCGGCGGCCGCAATCTCAGGGGCAGACCCTATCCGAACGGGTGTCCAGGGTTTTACCTACGATATTCGAACCGCCATCCTGCCGTTCATGTTCATCTTCAATACGCAGCTGTTGTTGATTGGCCTGACTGGCTGGTTTGATCTGCTGGTTACGGTGTTCAGTGCCGTCACGGCCATGCTGGTGTTCTCGGCGGCAACTCAGGGCTTCTGGTTCACCCGGAGCCGGAAGTGGGAAACCCTGTTGTTGTTGCTGATTACCTTTACCATGTTCCGGCCCGGTTTCTGGTGGGACATGATCTATCCGCCGAACGAAGAACGGCCGGGGACAGCCGTTATGGAATACGTGGCGGATGTGCCTGCTGACGGTGAGGTGGTGCTGAAGGTGTCAGGCATGGCGCTGGATGGCAGTGATGTCACCACCTACGTCGAGCTTGAGATCCCTGAAGGTGAAACCGCGCAGGAGCGCCTGGCGGGTGCAGGCCTGGAAGTGTCAGAGCAGGGCGGTGATCTGGTGGTGGATTTCGTCAACTTTGGCAGTGCCGCGGAAGATGCCGGTATCCAGTTTGGCTGGACCATTGATGCAGTCCAGATTGAGCTGGAGCGGCCACCAAAAGAGTTGATGTTTATCCCGGCACTGTTACTGTTGGGCCTGGTCGCTTTCGGACAGCTCAGGCGCAAGGCACGGGAGGATGCTCAACCCCAGCCGGCCTGATTGGCTTCGGCTCCGTAAAAACCCGGCGTTGCTGCCGGGTTTTTTTCTGTTAGACTCGCCCTCAAATCCGGCTCGCGGTTTGTGTCGCGCAGCCCGGCAACCAAGTGATCTTTGGTATAGATCACCGCTGAGAAACCACGAGGAGATCATCATGCCCGTCATTACCCTGCCAGATGGCAGTCATCGCAGTTTTGCTGAACCCGTAACCGTACACGACGTTGCCGCAGACATTGGCGCGGGCCTGGCCAAAGCGGCCCTGGCCGGAAAGGTTAACGGAAAGCTTGTGGATACCAGCCACCTGATTGAAAACGATACAGAGCTGGCGATTGTGACGGAGCGTGATGAAGACGGCGTGGATATTATTCGCCACTCCACTGCTCACCTGATGGCCATGGCGGTTCAGGAGCTGTTCCCTGGCGCCCAGGTCACCATCGGTCCGGTAATCGAGAACGGCTTCTACTACGACTTCAAATATGAGCGCCCGTTTACCAATGAAGACATGGCGCGCATTGAAAAGCGTATGGAAGAACTCGCGAAACAGGATCTGCCGGTTTCCCGCTCCATTATGTCCCGGGACGAAGCGATCAAGCTGTTTAACGAGATGGGCGAGGAGTACAAGGTTCGCATCATCGAAGACATTCCGGGAGAGGAAGACCTGTCATTCTATCGTCAGGGCGACTTCATCGATCTGTGTCGTGGTCCTCACGTGCCCAGCACCGGTAAGCTCAAGGCCTTCAAGCTGACCAAGGTGGCCGGTGCCTATTGGCGTGGCGATACCAGTAATGAGCAGCTGCAGCGTATCTACGGTACTGCCTGGGGTAACAAGAAAGACCTCAAGGCCTACCTGCACCGCCTGGAAGAAGCTGAAAAAAGGGATCATCGCAAGATTGGCAAGAAGCTGGGCCTGTTCCACATGCAGGAAGAAGCCCCGGGTATGGTGTTCTGGCATCCGGATGGCTGGTCCCTCTATCAGGAGGTGGAACAGTACATGCGTGCCCAGCAGCATAAGCATGGCTACAAGGAGATCAAGACACCTCAGGTGGTGTCGCGGACCCTGTGGGAAAAGTCCGGCCACTGGGACAAGTTCAAGGACGACATGTTTACCACTGAGTCCGAGAAGCACGATTACGCCATCAAGCCCATGAACTGTCCGTGTCACGTGCAGGTGTTTAATCAGGGCCTGAAGAGCTACAAGGATCTGCCGCTGCGCCTGGCCGAGTTTGGCTCCTGCCACCGGAATGAAGCTTCTGGCGCGTTGCATGGACTGATGCGGGTGCGTGGTTTTACCCAGGATGATGCCCATATCTTCTGTGAGGAAGATGCTATCCAGGAAGAAGTGTCTGCATTTATTGCCATGTTGCACGAGATATATGCAGACTTCGGCTTCAGTGAAATCCTTTACAAGCTGTCCACCCGCCCTGAAAAGCGGGTCGGGTCGGACGAAGTCTGGGACAAATCCGAGGCAGCGCTCGAGCAGGCGCTGAACCGTGAAGGGGTTGACTGGGAGCTGTTGCCGGGCGAAGGTGCCTTCTACGGCCCGAAGATCGAGTTTTCTCTGAAAGATTGCCTCGGTCGGGTGTGGCAGTGTGGTACCATCCAGGTCGACTTCTCGATGCCGGGTCGTCTGGGGGCGCAGTATGTGGCCGACAATTCCGAGCGCAAAACGCCGGTTATGCTGCATCGGGCTGTACTGGGTTCCTTTGAGCGCTTCATCGGTATCCTGATCGAGGAGTACGAGGGTGCTTTCCCAACCTGGCTGGCACCGACACAGGTTGCTGTCCTGAATATTACCGATAAACAGCGTGATTACTGTCAGAATCTGGCCAAAAAACTGGATTCTTTAGGCTATCGGGTTAATGCTGACTTGAGAAACGAGAAGATCGGCTTTAAAATCCGCGAGCATACTCTAAATAAGGTTCCCTATCTGGTTGTTGTTGGCGATAAAGAAATCGAGAACAACGCCGTTGCCGTCCGGACACGTAAGGGCGAAGACCTGGGAACCATGTCGGTCGACGATTTTGAAAAGCTGCTTGCAGCCGACGTCGAGCGCAAAGGTAGAACCAAAACGGAGATCTGATTATTAAACAGCGAGCGAATCGGGGTGGGCGCGCACCCAAGGCGCCTATCAATGAGAATATTGACGCAACTGAAGTCCGACTGATTGATGCCGAAGGCAATCAGGTCGGGATTGTTCCGATCGAAGACGCCCTGCGTATGGCGGAAGAGGCGACCCTGGATCTGGTACAGGTTACGGATTCCGATCCGATCGTCTGTAAGATAATGGACTACGGCAAGAAGATCTTTGAAGAGAAAAAGGCCAAGGCGGCTGCCAAGAAAAAGCAGAAGCAGACGCAGGTCAAAGAGCTGAAGTTCCGACCAGGAACGGAAGAAGGGGATTATCAGGTCAAACTACGCAACCTGGTACGTTTCCTTGAGAACGGGGACCGCGGCAAGATCACAATCCGGTTCCGTGGACGTGAGATGGCACACCAAGAAATTGGTATGAAGCTCATGCAGCGGATTGAGGAAGATGTGGCAGAAATAGCCCAGGTTGAGATGCGGCCGAAAATGGAAGGCCGGCAGATGACCATGGTTATCGCACCCCGCAAGAAGAAGTGAACCTGATCCCGTGACGGGTCCCCCGCATTAGCGGGGGATTTGTCGTTCAGGGGCACAATTGTTTATCCAAAATAGAATGCGGAGTTTTAAAAATGCCGAAGATGAAAACCAAGAGCGGAGCTACCAAGCGGTTCAAGAAGACCGCCACTGGCTTCAAGCACAAGCAGTCCTTCACCAGCCACATCCTGACCAAGAAGAGCCCGAAGCGTAAGCGTCAGCTGCGCGGTACCAAGCTCATCGCCAAGTCGGACGTAGCGTCTATCAAGCGCATGACCGCGTGCTGATTCAGCCGCGCGAATCATTCCTTAGAAAGTAAAGGTAGAAGGATTAAAGTATGGCTCGTGTAAAGCGTGGCGTGGTAGCACGTCGTCGTCACAAGAAGATTCTCAATCAGGCCAAAGGTTACTACGGTGCCCGTAGCCGTGTTTACCGCGTTGCCAAGCAAGCGGTTATCAAGGCCGGTCAGTATGCCTACCGTGACCGTCGCAACCGTAAGCGTGCATTCCGCGCTCTGTGGATTGCCCGTATCAACGCTGGCGCCCGTGCAAACGGTCTGTCTTACAGCCGTCTGATCGCTGGTCTGAAGAAGGCGAATGTTGAAATCGATCGTAAGGTTCTGGCTGATCTGGCCATGAACGAACAGCAGGCGTTTGCCGCTGTTGTTGAGAAGGCCAAAGCGTCCCTGTGATCGCTTAAGCTCTTTCATCGATTGCTGATCGATCCGGGCGCCCCATGTTTCATGACGGCGCCTTCTGATAGGGGAAGGGCACGCTCTTCCCCTATTTTTGTTTTAACCTACCCCATTTCTGGTTTGGAGCAGGGTCAATGGAAAACCTGGAGCAACTGGTTCAGGACGGGTTGAATGCCGTAGAAAAGGCCGACAACCTGCAGGCGCTTGATCAAATTCGTGTGGAATACCTCGGCAAAAAGGGTGTGATTACCCAGCAGGCAAAAACTCTGGGCAAGCTCTCTGCGGAGGAGCGCCCGGCGGCCGGCCAGAAGATCAATGAAGCCAAGGGGCAGGTGGAGCAAGCCATCAACGCACGGCGGGCAGATCTTGAGAAGGCGGCCATTGAAGCCAGGCTTGCGGCGGAATCCATTGACGTAACACTGCCGGGACGGGGTCAGGATCTGGGTGGTTTGCATCCGGTAACCCGCACCCTGCAGCGCATTGAGGAAATCTTTGCCCGTGCCGGTTACAGCGTAGAGCAAGGGCCAGAAATCGAAGACGATTACCACAACTTCGAAGCTCTGAATATTCCCGGGCACCACCCGGCCCGTGCCATGCACGATACTTTCTATTTCAATCCGGGTACCTTGCTCCGTACCCACACCTCACCGGTACAGATTCGGACCATGGAAGCAGGCAAGCCGCCGTTCCGCATGATCTGCCCCGGACGGGTCTATCGTTGTGATTCCGATATGACTCACACCCCTATGTTCCACCAGGTAGAAGGTCTGCTGGTGGAGAAGAATGTGAGCTTCGCCGATCTGAAAAGCACTGTGGAGGAATTTCTCCGGGTGTTCTTCGAGCGGGATCTGAAAGTGCGCTTCCGTCCCTCCTACTTCCCGTTCACCGAGCCTTCGGCGGAAGTGGATATCGAATGGGGACGTGAGCCGGATGGCAGCATCAAGTGGCTGGAAGTGATGGGCTGCGGCATGGTGCATCCGAAAGTGTTCGAATATTGCGGTATTGATTCCGAGGAATATCGCGGGTTTGCTTTTGGTCTGGGTGTCGAGCGCCTGGCCATGCTTCGTTATGGAGTAAAAGACCTGCGTATGTTCTTCGAAAACGACCTGCGTTTCCTTCGTCAGTTCCGTTGATACGACACCAGGAATTGGCGTAACAGGCTCAGAATCAACCGAATCAGGACAGGACCAGGATAATGAAATTCAGTGAACAGTGGCTGCGCGAGTGGGTAAACCCGAACATTGGCTCTCAGGAGTTGATGGACCAGATCACCATGGCGGGGCTGGAAGTCGACGGCTTTGAGGCCGTGGCTGGCGAATTTTCCGGCGTGGTTGTGGGTGAGGTCGTTTCCGTTGCGCCCCATCCGGATGCCGACAAGCTGCGGGTGTGTCAGGTGAGCAATGGCGAGCAGACCGTGCAGGTGGTCTGTGGTGCCCCCAATGTTCGCGACGGGCTGAAGGTACCTTTTGCCGAGGTGGGCGCTGTGCTGCCCGGCAATTTCAAGATCAAGAAAGCCAAGCTCCGGGGGCAGCCCTCCGAGGGTATGCTGTGTTCGGAATCCGAGCTGGGCTTGTCCGATAACCATGACGGCCTGATGGAGCTCCCGGAGGATGCCCCGGTTGGGCAGCCGGTGGTTGACTATCTGAAGCTGAATGACATCACCATTGATGTGGATCTGACCCCGAATCGCAGCGACTGTCTGTCCATCAAGGGCCTGGCCCGGGAAGTGGGCGTGTTGAACAGCCTGGTCACCAATGCGCCTTCCATTCCGCACGTGGAAGCGGTGCACTCGGAAGTGCCTGATATCCGGGTGGAAGCCCCTGAGGGTTGCCCCCGTTATCTGGGGCGTGTTCTGCGAAACGTCAATCTGCAGGCAGAAACGCCGCTCTGGATGCAGGAGAAGCTGCGTCGTTCCGGTATCCGTTCCATTGATGCGGCGGTGGATGTCACCAACTACGTCATGCTGGAACTGGGCCAGCCCATGCATGCCTTTGACCGGGATGAGATCAAAGGTGGGATTGTTGTGCGTATGGCTGGCTCGGGCGAAAAACTGGTATTGCTGGACGGTCAGGAGGTCGAGCTTACTCCGGAAACGCTGGTGATTGCCGACCACGAGAAGCCAGTGGCCATTGCCGGTGTGATGGGGGGCGAGCATTCCGGGGTGAGTGAGAAAACCCGGGATCTGGTGCTTGAATCCGCCTATTTTGACCCGATCACGCTGGCCGGCAAGGCTCGTCAATATGGCCTGCATACAGATGCCTCCCACCGTTTTGAGCGGGGCGTGGATTATGAGCTGGCACGGGATGCCATGGAGCGGGCAACCGGTCTGCTGATGGCTATTGTCGGGGGTGAGCCCGGCGAAATTGTCGAAGTGGCCAGCAAGGAACACCTGCCAAAGGCGCGGGTGATTGATCTGCGTGAGCAGCGCCTGGCGGATGTGTTGGGGCTTAGAATTGACCGCACTACCGTTGAAGAGATTCTCAGCCGGCTTGGCCTGCACATCGACAAGCTGTTGAAAGACGGCTGGCGTATCAGTGTGCCCAGCTTCCGGCCGGATATTTCCATCGAAGAAGACCTGATCGAAGAGGTCGGTCGCATTTTTGGTTATAACAATCTGCCGGTCACCGAGCCAACCGGCTCGCTTGGGCTGCGGGCCCGGGAAGAAGCGGTTCGGCCGCTGTCTGCTGTGCGTAACTTTTTCGTCGCCCAGGGCTACCAGGAAGCGGTGACCTACAGCTTTGTTGATCCCAAGGTTCAACAGCTGGTGGATCCGGAACGTGAGGGGATTGCGTTGGCCAATCCCATCTCGTCGGATCTTTCGGTGATGCGCACGACGCTGTGGAGCGGCCTGCTTAAAACCGTGGGCTACAACCAGAACCGGCAGCAGCCCCGTATTCGTCTGTTTGAGACCGGTTTGCGATTCGTTCAGGATGCCGATGGCATCAGTCAGCAGCCGATGCTGGCAGGGGTGGTGGTTGGTAACCAGAATCCCGAAAACTGGGTAAACGGTCGCAGAACCACGGATTTCTTTGATGTAAAAGGGGAATTGGAAAGCCTGTTCCGACTGCTTGGCATCGAGGTTGATTTTATTGCCAGCCAGCACCCTGCGCTGCATCCGGGCCAGACGGCGGAACTGTTGAGGGATGGCGAGCATGTGGGCTGGCTGGGTGCACTGCATCCACAAGTTCAGAAAAATCTTGAACTTAATGGCACGATCCTGATGTTTGAGCTATTCTTGAATTCGATCGTTGCCGGTTATGTGCCTAATTTCAAAGATATTTCAAAATTCCCGGAAGTTCGCCGGGATTTGGCTATCATTATCGGGAGCGATGTGGCGTTCGCCCAGGTAGAACATGTGGCCCGTAAACATGCTGGCGAGCACCTCACGGCGTTGCGTGTGTTTGATGTCTATGAAGGTGAAAGCCTGGGTGAGGGTAACCGAAGCCTGGCTCTGAGCCTGTTCTGGCAGCATCCTGAACGCACGCTTAACGAGGACGAAGTGCATTCGCTCTTCAATGGGGTTATCGATGCCCTGAAAGAAGAGTTGGGGGCAACACTGAGGAGTTGACAGATGGCGGCTTTGACGAAAGCGGACATGGCAGAGCGCTTGTACGAGGAGTTGGGGCTTAACAAGCGGGAAGCCAAGGAAATGGTGGAAGCTTTCTTCGACGAAATCAGAGGCGCACTCAGCCACAACGAGCAGGTGAAGTTGTCGGGTTTCGGCAACTTCGATCTCAGGGACAAGAAGCAGCGACCGGGACGGAACCCGAAAACGGGTGAGGAAATTCCCATCAGTGCACGGCGCGTAGTTACGTTTCGACCAGGTCAGAAACTGAAGCAGAAAGTAGAAGCGTATGCTGGAACCCAGTCATAACAATGAGCTCCCGGTTATTCCGGGCAAGCGTTATTTCACCATTGGTGAAGTAGCCGAGCTGTGTGCGGTCAAGGCGCATGTGTTGCGCTATTGGGAGCAGGAATTCCCGCAGCTGTCGCCGGTCAAGCGCCGGGGCAATCGCCGTTACTATCAACGCGCGGATGTGATCACCATCCGCCAGATCCGCAGCCTGCTGTACGATCAGGGCTACACCATTGGTGGTGCCAAGCAGAAGCTCAGCAGCAGCGAAGTGAAGGATGATACTTCACAGTACAAGCAGTTGATCCGTCAGATGATCACCGAGCTTGAGGAAGTGCTGGATGTGCTGAACACGCCGGTGCGCTGAAACAGCAGTAAGCCTGTCTGTATTGAAGAACGACAAAGGCCAGAGTGGCGAGAGCAGCTCTGGCCTTTGTGTTTCTGGTGCCTGGAGGCCTATTTTGTTTTGCAGGTTTTGATGCCGAGCAGGGAATAGGCAGGGCAGTTTCCCACCAGTGCTGTTGCCAGCGGTACAATGCCAATCCAGCCCCAGGGCGTCTGAGGGCCAACAAAGACCAGGGCCAGCAGGACAACACCCACGATGGCACGAATAATACGATCAGCGGAACCCATGTTTACCGTCATCTTGGTCTCTCCTGTGTGATGTCGGATGATGGTTTGACTATAGGCCTGTTATTGGCCGGGTTCAGTGATAAAGTCACACAGGCAGACGACTTTCGATACAAGGCAATGCGGAATGGCCAGGCACAGTATTCTCGACACACTACATGACTCCTTGCGCAAAGATGCCCTGGAGGGTCTCCAGGCCATGCGTTTCCCTCCCGGGCAGGTGCTGTTCAGTGCCGGAGAACATTGCCGGGGGCTTCCCCTGGTGCTGGATGGCAGTATCAAGGTGCAGATGACCGGAGCATCTGGCCACAGCATCGTGCTCTACCGTATGGGCGCTGACGATATCTGCACGTTGTCCATTGGCTGTCTGATGACGGGCCGTGGCTACCGGGCTGAAGCCATCGTTGAAGAGGTGGCAGAAGCCGCCATTATCCCGCGCGGATTATTCGATCGGCTGATGGATCAGTCGGCAGAGTTCCGGCTGGGGATTATGGAGTCCTATGGCCGTCGACTTGACGATCTGATGTTGTTGGTTGAAGAAGTAGCGTTTCACCGTATGGATGAGCGCCTGGCGGAGTGGCTTCAGGCCCGTGCGGCTGATGGTCAGAGTGTACTGAATATTACCCATCAGGAGCTGGCCGTGGAGCTGGGAACGGCCAGGGAAGTGGTCAGCCGACTGCTTAAAGAACTCGAACGCCGGGGCCAGGTTCGGTTAGCCCGCGGCCGGGTTGAGCTCACCGGATTACGGAAAACCGCTTCACCGGCGTGAGAAACTGTGCGTCAGGCGCGCCAGCTGCTCCGAAGACTTCTCGAGGTTAGCTTCTGCCAGACCATAGGCTTCCGTCAGGGTGATGGGAGCGGGGGTGATCGAGAAAGCCGCTGTTAACCCAACGCTATGGAGCGGAGCCAGTTCAGCCCCTAATTTTCCACACAGGCCAATCACTGGTACACCGCAGGCATGCGCCAGTCTGGACACGCCGGCCGGCGTTTTTCCAAAGGCGCTTTGAGCATCGATGGCGCCTTCCGCGGTGATCACCAGATCCGCGTTGCGGATATGCTGCTCCAGTTTGACGGCCTCCATCACCAGCTCTATTCCCGGTTGGAGTCGGGCGCCCAGAATACCCTTGACCGTGCCACCGATACCCCCGGCGGCGCCACTACCGGGAAAGCTGGCAATGTCCAGGCCCTGCGCCTTAACCAGACGGGAAAAATGCGCAAGACTGGCGTCCAGCTGACGAACGTCGTCTTCATTGGCGCCTTTCTGCGGCCCGAAAACCGCTGCCGCTCCCTCCGGGCCCAGCAATGCATTGGTAACATCACAGGCCACAATCAACTGGATGCCGTTGAGTCTGCGAATGGCAGGTTCAAGGTCCGCCGTGGCCAGTCGTGCCAGGCCTGCACCGCCGGGCCCGATTTCCTCGCTCTGGTTATCCAGCAGGCGCGCCCCCAGAGCCTGCAGTATGCCCGCGCCGCCATCCGTTGTGGCGCTTCCTCCCAGGCCCATGATCAATGTTTTCGGCCGGTGTTTCAGGGCTGCCAGAATCAACTCTCCGGTACCACGGCTGGTTGCCCGGAGCGCATCACGGGCCTCGGCGGGTACACAATGCAAGCCACTGGCTTCAGCTACCTCAATCACGGCGGTTTCGTTGTTATTGGCCAGGCCAAAGCGGGCTTCGATACGCTCACCCAGCGGGCCCGTGACGGCCACCGTATGCAGTTGCCCGCCCAGAGCCTCTGTCAGTGCCACTGTGGTTCCTTCGCCCCCATCAGCGAGAGGGATTTCTACAATCTCATCCTCCGGGGCAGCGTTGCGCCAACCACGGGCGATGGCAGAGGCAACCTGCTGCGCTGAGAGACATTCCTTGAAAGAGTCGGGGGCAACAACGATCCGCATCTTACTGTCCTCGGTCTTTAACGTTTTCCATCACGACAAAAGTGCTGGTCTGGAGTACGTGGGGCAGGCTGGAGATCTGTTCTCCCAGAACCTGGCGGTATTCAGCCATGTTGCGGGTACGTATTTTCAGAAGATAGTCGAAATTCGCCGCCATCATATGACACTGCTCCACCGCGGAGATTTGCCGGACGGCCTCATTGAACGCCGCCAGTGCCTTGCTGCTGGTGTCATTCAGGGTGACCTGGGCGAACGCAACATGAGAGAGCCCCAGCTTGGTCTGATTCACCATGGCGCTGTAGCCGGTAATGTATCCCTGATCTTCCAGCCGTTTCATTCGTACCTGACAGGGAGTCTTTGATAAACCGACCCGGGAAGCAAGGTCTGTCACGGTAATACGGCCGTTCTTCTGCAGTTCCCGGATGATGGAAAGATCGATTCTGTCGAGATCTGCCATGACTGCTATCCTTTGAGATAGTGGATGAATTTTTTTAAAAGGCCGAAACGTCCAATATTAGCGAAAGTGCAGGCTTATAGATAATTTTTAGGGTACTAAAAAAGGAAAATAATAATCTATTTTGATGCTGAACAGGCTAATTGCATGTACCTGCTTCGCTAAAATGCGGTCAGTATTCAAACAATCAGGAGGGTACACCATGAGTCTTCAGCAATCTGTGGCACCGGAACTTAACGACATTCGCCAGGCGATCCGTGCAAACTACCTGGCAGATGAACATGAAGTGATTCACCGGCTGATTGCTGAGGCCCAGTTGTCGGATGAAACCCGAAAGGCGATCTCGGTCCGGGCGGCAGAGCTGGTGCGGGATGTCCGCAACAGCGCACGCCCGACCATCATGGAAAAGTTTCTCGCCGAATATGGGCTGACCACCAAAGAAGGTGTGGCTCTTATGTGCCTGGCGGAGGCTTTGCTGCGGGTACCCGACAACCTCACCATCCAGGACCTGATCGAAGACAAGATTACCTCGGGCAACTGGGGTGCTCACGTGGGCAAGGCCAAGTCCGGAATGATCAACTCGGCCACCCTGGCCCTGCTGATGACCAGCAACCTGCTGAAAGATTCCGAGCGCCAGAGTGTGGGTGATACCTTGCGTAAGCTGGTAAAGCGCCTGGGCGAACCGGTTGTGCGCACCGTGGCGGGCCAGGCCATGAAGGAAATGGGGCGCCAGTTTGTACTGGGTCGTACCATTGAAGAGGCGCAGGACCGCGGCAAGTCCCAGGAAGAGCGGGGCTATACCTATTCCTATGACATGCTGGGCGAAGCGGCGCGCACCGATGCCGATGCTCAGCGTTATTACCAGGCGTACTCTGATGCCATTGACAGCATCAGCAAGCGCTGCAAAGGCGATGTGAGGACGAATCCGGGTATCTCGGTGAAGCTGTCGGCGCTGCTGGCACGCTATGAGTACGGGCATAAAGAGCGGGTGATGAATGAGCTCATGCCCCGGGCACTCAAGCTCGCCAGAAAGGCGGCAGCGGCCAACATGGGCTTCAATATTGATGCCGAAGAGCAGGATCGTCTGGATCTTTCCCTGGATGTGATTGAGGCCATCCTGTCCGACCCGGAACTGAAAGACTGGCAAGGTTTTGGTGTTGTGGTCCAGGCGTTCGGCAAGCGTGCCTCGCAGACCCTGGACTGGCTCTATGCGCTGTCTGAAAAACTGGATCGCCGCATCATGGTGCGGCTGGTTAAAGGTGCTTACTGGGATGCCGAGATCAAGCGTGCCCAGGTGATGGGCCTGTCAGACTTTCCGGTCTTCACCCGCAAGGCCTGCAGCGACGTCGCTTACCTGGCCGGTGCTCGCAAGCTTCTGGGCATGACCGACCGTATCTACCCGCAGTTCGCCACCCACAACGCCCATTCGGTGTCAGCGGTGCTGGAACTGGCCAAGGATCTGAGTCGGGATAAATTCGAGTTCCAGCGCCTGCATGGTATGGGGGAATCCCTGCACGATCAGGTTCTGGAGGACAGTGGTGTGCCTTGCCGGATCTACGCGCCGGTGGGTGCTCACAAAGACCTGCTGGCTTACCTGGTTCGCCGGTTGCTGGAGAACGGTGCCAACAGTTCCTTTGTTAACCAGATTGTGGATACCAGCATCACCCCGGAAGAAATCGCCAAAGACCCTATTGATGTGGTGGTGGGCCTTGGCCATAACCTGTCCAGCAAAGCGATTGTGCATCCGTCGAAAATCTTTGGTGAGCAGCGTCGAAACTCCAAAGGATGGGATATTACGGATCCGGTGACGGTGGCTGAGATTGATGAAGGTCGTAATCGTTACAAGAGCCATCAGTGGAAAGGTGGCCCGATACTGGCCGTGGATTCTGTCAGTGACGAAGTGGTTGAGGTGCGGAATCCTGCAAACCCGGACGACCTGGTCGGTCACATCACCTATACCTCAGAGGCGGATATTTCGTCAGCTCTGGACGCCGCTCAGGAGGGCTTCAAACAGTGGTCTTCGGTACCGGCGGAAGAGCGTGCGGCCATGATTCGCAGGGTCGGCGACCTGTACGAAGAGAACGTGCACGAGCTGTTTGCGCTAACCACCCGAGAAGCAGGCAAATCCCTGTTGGATGCCGTGGCCGAGATTCGTGAGGCCGTGGATTTTGCCATGTTCTATGCCAATGAAGGCATTCGTTACAAGAATGACGGCGAAGCCCGTGGTGTGATGTGCTGCATCTCGCCCTGGAACTTCCCGCTGGCGATCTTTACTGGCCAGATTCTGGCGAACCTGGCGGCCGGTAACGCGGTGGTGGCCAAGCCGGCAGAACAAACCTCGCTGCTGGCCTTCCGGGCCGTGGAGCTGATGCATCAGGCGGGCATCCCCCGGGCTGCGATCCAGCTATTGCCTGGTACCGGCGCCACCGTCGGTTCTGGCCTGACGTCCGATGCCCGGGTGACCGGCGTGTGTTTCACGGGTTCAACCGCCACGGCGCAGCGGATCAACAAGGCCATGACCGAACACATGGAGCCGGATGCACCGCTGGTGGCAGAAACTGGTGGCCTGAACGCCATGATCGTGGATTCCACCGCGTTGCCGGAGCAGGTGGTGCGTGACGTGCTGGCATCCTCCTTCCAGAGTGCCGGTCAGCGCTGTTCTGCACTTCGCATGCTGTATGTACAGAAGGACATTGCCGATAATCTCCTGGACATGCTCTACGGTGCCATGGAGGAACTTGGTATTGGTGATCCGTGGCAGTTGTCGACCGATGTGGGCCCGGTGATCGACGAAAACGCCCGCAAGAAGATTACCGACCATTGCCAGAAATTCGAGCAGCAAGGCAAACTGCTCAAGAAACTCAACGTACCGGAGAAGGGCCTGTTCGTGTCGCCGGCAGTGCTTCAGGTGAGCGGAATTGAAGAGCTGGAAGAGGAGATTTTCGGCCCGGTTCTGCACGTGGCTACGTTTGAAGCCAAGGACATCGACAAGGTGATTGATGCCGTCAATGCCAAGGGCTACGGTCTGACTTTCGGTATTCATAGCCGCGTTGACCGCCGGATCGAGCACATTGCCAGTCGTATCAAGGTGGGCAACACCTACGTTAACCGTAACCAGATCGGCGCCATCGTCGGCTCCCAGCCATTCGGTGGCGAGGGACTGTCTGGTACCGGGCCGAAAGCCGGTGGCCCGCAATACGTGCGCCGTTTCCTGCGAGGTGAGGTGGTTGAAAAGCCTGCTCAGTCCAGTGACAAGGTGTTCAGTACCGACAAGGCCCAGAAGCTGATCGACAAGCTGGCCAAAGCAGCGGTACCGGAAGCTGAAGGTCGTCAGGCGTTGCTGGAGCCCTTCTTCGGTAAGGTGCCGGCGCCTCTGGACGAAGGGTACGAGGAGATGCCGGGGCCGACGGGCGAGCAGAACCATCTGTCCTGCCATGGTCGCGGTCTGGTGCTGTGCCTTGGCCCAGACGCCGAATCTGCCGTTGAGCAGGCCGGCACCGCCCTGTCGCAGGGTAACAAGGTGGTGGTGATTGCACCGGGCGCCGAGAAGGCACTGGCCGATGTCATCAAGGCGGGCCTTCCGGTTGTTGCCAGCGATGGCATGCTTGATCCGGACGCTCTGAGCCATCTGACCGGCTTTGAAGCGGTGGTGAGCGTAGCCGAGAAGCCGCTGCTCAAGCAGTACCGCATGGCGCTGAGTAAGCGTGAGGGCGCGCTGCTGCCGGTGATCACCGAACACAAGCTGGATCAGCGCTACGTGATTGAGCGGCATCTGTGTATCGACACCACAGCGGCCGGCGGTAACGCCAGCCTGATTGCGTCGGCTGAATAAAGCCGGTTTGGGCCGGGGGAGCGCTTCCCCCGGCTTGTCCTTTCCTCGCGTTTCTGTTGCGAGCCATTCGCGTTACCATAGCCCGCTTTAGCTACATCATTCGAATCGGGCTTCCACTTGCAAAGCAACCATTCCAGCCACCGCGACTCTTCCGGGCGAGCCTCTGAGGCCTCGCAAAATTTCTTCGCGGTCTGTCTGTCACTGACGCTGTGTTTTGTCGTCTATTCAATGCTGATTGTGGCAGTGCCTGTGTATGGACTTCAGCTTGGCGCGTCTCCGCTCGTTCTGGGTGCAGTGTTAAGCGCCCAGTATCTGCTACCGCTGGTCCTGGCCATTCCCCTGGGAGGCATCGTGAGCCGGTTTGGTGGCAGGGCCACGCTGCTGGCCGGGGCGGGCATTATGGTGGCAGGCTTGTTGTCGATGCATGCGTGGTATGGCTATGCGGGCCTCGTGACTGGTCAGTTGCTGGTGGGGCTGGCTCACCTCCAGATGGTTCTGGCTGCCCAGACCATCATTTCCAACCTGGGCACCGGGCCGAGGCTGGAGCAGTACTTTGGCTGGTATGCCACCTGGCTGTCGGGCGGGCAGGTTATCGGCCCGCTGTTGGCCGGTGTTGTGCTGAAGTCTTCTGGTACCCAGTACGTGTTCCTTGTGATGGCTCTGTTTGCGCTGGTCTCGGGCGTTGTAACACTCCGCCTGACCGGGCAGGCGAGGGAGCGTATTCACGTTACGCGAAAGCAGGCGGGTTTCCGGGCGCAATGGCAGCTTGTCGGCAGTAACCGCGGGGTGCAGTTGTCGATTCTGGTCACGGTATTGGGGATGTTCGCGCTCGGGGTCTACGGCAGCTATTTGCCAGTGTACCTGGAGAGCCTGGCCATCAGCCCGTTGATTATTGGAGTTCTGGTCAGTCTTCGAGCCGGTGTGTCCATGCTGGTTCGGCCGTTTATGGCGCGCATTATTGCACTTGCCGGGGGCCGCGTGCCGACAGTGTTGCTCTCGCTCGGTACCCTTGCCACTGGCTTGGCTTTTCTGGGGGCGTCTGAGCAGTTGCTGCTGATGGCTGCCCTGGCCATGCTGGTCGGTATCGGTTCCGGCCTTACCCAGCCTTTATCCATGGTGATCCTGGCGGAATCTGTTGAACGTGAGCGGCGCGCAGGGGCATTGGGTATGCGTTTGATGGCAAACCGGGCGGTGCACTTTCTGGCGCCCCTGTTCTTTGGTCTGCTACTTGAACTGAGCGGCTTTACACTGGCTTTCGCTGCTTCAGGTATACTGATTGGCTTCGCGCTTATTGTGGCGCACCGACTGTTCAGCTCCGGGAATCTGTAACCATGTCTGGCACGGCCTCCGGCACCTATGATCGACTGATCAACCCTGTACTTTTCGCAGGCTGTATTATTATTCTGGTTGGTTTTTCCGTGCGGGCTTCTTTTGGTCTGTTTCAACTGCCGATTGCCCTGGAATTTGCCTGGCCAAGGGAGTCGTTTTCTCTGGCCATCGCCATTCAGAACCTGTTCTGGGGCATCGGGCAGCCGATCTTTGGAGCTTTTGCCGAACGCTACGGTGATCGCAAAGCTATCCTGGTGGGCGGTATCTGTTACGTGGTCGGGCTGGTTGCCTCGGCATTCGCCATTACCCCGGGCCAGCACCAGCTTCTGGAAATGCTGGTTGGGTTCGGGATTGCCGGAACCGGATTCGGGGTCATCCTCGCTGTCGTAGGGCGCTCTGCCCCGGAAAAGCATCGCTCCATGGCGCTGGGCATTGCAACCGCAGCCGGTTCTGCAGGGCAGATCATTGGCCCGCCCGTCGCGCAGGCGCTGCTGAGCCAGATGCCCTGGCAAAGCGTGTTCATGGTGCTGGCCGGTTTCATTACGGTGTCGATGCTTGCCCTTCTGTTCATGCGGGCACCCAAGGCGGCACCCTCGGTCTCGACCGATGAACCGATGGGAGTGGTGCTGAAGCGAGCGGTGAAAGACCCCTCGTTCCTGTTCATTTTTATCGGCTTTTTCTCTTGCGGGTACCAACTGGCGTTCATCACCGCGCATTTTCCGGCGTTTATTACGGAAATGTGTGGGCCAATTACGCCGGACAGCCTGATCTACGTGCTGGGGGTAACGTCAGCGTCCGGGCTCGGCGCCATCTCAATTGCCCTGATCGGTCTGTTCAATATCGGTGGCACACTGATGGCCGGCTGGTTGGGTAACCGATACTCGCGCAAGTACCTTCTGGCGACGATTTACCTGTTACGAACAATCGTCTCTGCCGCCTTTATCATGGCGCCCATCACTCCTGAAAGCGTTGTGCTCTTCTCGGTGGCGATGGGTTCGTTGTGGTTGGCAACGGTACCGCTGACGTCTGGCCTGGTTGCCCACATCTACGGGTTGAAGTACATGGGCACGCTCTATGGCCTGGTATTCTTTTCGCACCAGCTTGGCGGTTTTCTTGGTGTCTGGCTGGGTGGAGCCCTGTACGACCTCTACCATAACTACACGCTGGTGTGGTGGATCGGTGTAGGCGTCGGGGCGTTGTCGGCACTGATTCACCTGCCGATTCGGGAATACCCCTGGGAGAAGCGTGGGCAGGCGGTCGCTGCCTGATAGAACGACAAAGCCCGGACCTTTCGGCCCGGGCTTTGTGTAGGGAATTCTGGTCGGGACGGTAGGATTTGAACCTACGACCCCTTGCACCCCATGCAAGTGCGCTACCAAGCTGCGCTACGCCCCGTAAACTGCAAACCGCCGAGAAACAAGGTTTATCTCAGTGGCTTAGCGGGAGCGAAGTCTACACCAGCCCAAACTAAAAATAAACACCGGGCTGGCGAATTTCTCTCGAAATCAACGTAACTTGGTCTCCCGCAGCGCCAGGATGAATTCCGGCGGCTCGAAGGTATCCGGTTGGGCGCTTTCCCAGTACTTATCGAACACCCGAAGGCCGGTTTTGCCTTCCAGTAGTGCTCCCGGTTCGAGGAACGGAAACAGGTCCAGATAGCTATGCACTTCGGTTTTGGAGATGCGGCGAACGATGTGCTCCGGGCCAAGCTCAGAGGGATGCCGGAGACCCGAGGCCTCAAGCAGATTCTGCAGGGCATCCAGAGTGTTCTTGTGGAAGTTGAATACCCGCTCGCTTTTCAAGGGCACGTCCAGTTTATTGCCACGACGCGGATCCTGTGTTGCGACCCCGCTGGGACAGCGGCCGGTATGACAATTCAATGCCTGGATGCAGCCCAGGGAAAACATGTAGCCCCTGGCGGAATTACACCAGTCCGCTCCCAGAGCAAGGGTGCGGGCAATATTGAACGCGGACGTAATCTTGCCTGCGGCGCCAATGGCGATGTCTTCGCGCAGGTGAGTGCCCACCAGTGTGTTATGAACCAGAAGCAGGGCCTCTGTCATCGGCATGCCAAGGCGATTGATGAACTCCAGTGGCGCCGCACCGGTGCCGCCTTCGCCGCCATCAACCACGATGAAATCGGGCTTTTTGCCTGTCTTCAGCATGGCCTTAACGATGGCGAACCATTCCCAGGGGTGGCCAATGGCGAGCTTGAAGCCGACCGGTTTGCCGCCGGAGAGGCTTCGCAGCTGTTCGAGGAATTCCAGCAGTTCAATGGGGGTGGAAAAGGCGGAATGGCTGGCGGGTGAAATGCAGTCTTCGCCAACCTGAACGCCTCGGGCTTCAGCGATTTCGGGGGTCACTTTTGCACCAGGCAAAATGCCACCGTGGCCTGGTTTTGCCCCTTGAGATAGTTTGACCTCTATCATTTTGACCTGGTCCAGGGTGGCATTCCTTTCGAACATCTCGGCATTGAAGGAGCCGTCGGGATGCCGGCAACCGAAATAGCCGGAACCGATTTCCCAGACCAGATCTCCGCCGGGTTCCCGGTGGTAGCGGGAGATCGATCCTTCCCCTGTGTCGTGGTAGAAGCCTCCTTTTTTTGCGCCGGTATTCAGGCTCAGAATGGCGTTGGCGGAAAGTGAGCCAAAGCTCATGGCGGAGATATTGAAAACGCTTGCACTGTAAGGTTTCTCGCAGTTTTTGCCGATCAGAATCCGGAAGTTACTGCTGTCGAGTCGGGTTGGGGTGAGCGAGTGGTTCATCCATTCAAAGCCCTCGTCGTACATGCCTAACTGTGAGCCGAATGGTCGCTTGTCGAGCACGTTCTTCGCCCGCTGGTAGATAATAGTGCGCTGTTCCCGCGAGAACGGCCGCTCCTCCGTATCGGACTGGATAAAGTACTGCCTGATCTCCGGGCCGATCGACTCAAACAGATACCGGAAGTTGGCCATGATGGGATAGTTTCGGCTAACAGTATGCTTTCGCTGCAGTAAATCCCAGGTGCCGAGGGCTGTGAGCGCACCAAAAATCACCGGAAACAGATAGCCTGCTCCAAGCCAAATCGTTACCGGTAACGACACCAGCAGCCCGGCGATGCTGAGGACATAAGCGGAATAGCGCAAAGGGAAGGTGGTGGTTTTTTCCATGAATACCTCTGGGTGCTGTCGGGCGGGTGTCGGCGAAACCTTGCAGTATAACTACGTCACTTGTCCGGGTAGTAGACCTGTTTCAGGGAACAATCTTTGCCTCTGCAAAATCTGGACTATGCTGATGTAGATAAAAAAGGCATTTTTCTTGCTTTTGATGTTTTGAGTTCAAAGTAATAAAATGACCGGCTTGTAACGTATGAATGATTGTTCATTGCGTTATCCATTCACTCAGCATATTCAGTGATCACACCAGACCAGGAGGCGCCAACGTGGGCGAGGTAGTGAAAGACGAATATCAGACGGATTACGTCGCAGGCCAGGATAATATCAATCCGTTCGGCCTGGATCTTCATAACTGGGTTTTCCCGGTAGCGGCCATCATTGTGGTTCTGTTTGTTATCGGAACCCTGATGTTTCCGGTAGCGGCGAAGGAGACTCTTGATGGGGCCAAGTGGGACATTATTGCCAGTTTTGACTGGTTCTTCCTGCTCAGCGCCAACATTTTCGTGGTTGTCAGCCTTGCGCTGATCTTCATGCCGGTAGGCAAGATCCGGCTGGGTGGACAGGATGCAACGCCCGAATTCTCAACCATGTCCTGGTTTGCCATGCTGTTCGCAGCCGGGATGGGGATCGGCCTGATGTTCTGGGCCGTGGCCGAGCCGGTGGCCTACTACACAGGCTGGTACGAAACCCCGTTCAATGTGGCTGCCAACTCTCCCGAAGCGCGTGATCTGGCGATGGGGGCAACCCTTTATCACTGGGGGCTGCACCCCTGGGCAATCTACGCCATTGTGGCTCTGTCTCTGGCGTTCTTTGCGTTTAACAAGAACATGCCACTGACCATCCGTTCCGCGTTTTTCCCACTGCTGAAAGACAAGGTGTGGGGCTGGCCGGGGCACATCATTGATGTCCTCGCGGTTGTGGCCACTATCTTTGGTCTGGCCACGTCACTTGGCTTTGGTGCCCAGCAGGCTGCCTCCGGCCTGGATTACCTGTTTCAGGTAGGTTCTGGCACCAATGTGCAGATGGCTATCATTGTTGGCGTTACGGCCTTGGCGCTCATTTCCGTGCTGCGTGGCCTGGACGGCGGCGTGAAGGTGCTCAGTAACATCAACATGGCGACTGCGGGCATCGTGTTGTTCTTCGTGATCTTCGCCGGTCCGACCATGACCATTCTGGAGACCATCTGGGTAACCTCTTCCACCTACGTGGCCAACGTTGTGCCGCTGAGTAATCCGTTTGGTCGTGAAGACGAGGCGTGGTTCCAGGGCTGGACTGTATTCTACTGGGCCTGGTGGATTTCCTGGTCACCGTTCGTAGGTATGTTTATCGCGCGGGTTTCAAAAGGCCGGACAGTACGCGAGTTCGTCACTGCGGTTCTGATTATCCCGACCTTGATCACCACCGTATGGATGAGTGGTTTCGGTGGCACGGCACTGGAACAGATCCAGCAAGGCGTTGGTGTGCTCGCAGACAAAGGGCTGACCGAGGTTTCTCTGGCGACCTTCCAGATGTTTGAGCAGCTGCCCTGGACCGGCATTGTCTCGTTCGTCGGTATTATCCTGGTGCTGGTGTTCTTCGTAACCTCGTCGGATTCCGGCTCGCTGGTGATCGACAGCATCACCGCTGGCGGCAAAACCGATGCCCCGACGGCTCAGCGTGTATTCTGGGTGGTCATGGAAGGTGCCATTGCGGCGGCGTTGATCTTCGGCGGTGGCGAAGACGCTCTGGGCGCGATCCAGGCCGTGGCCATCAGTGCCGGGTTGCCCTTCACGGCAATACTTCTGCTGATGACCTGGGGCTTGTTGAAAGGCCTCACCCATGAGAGGAAGTTGCTCCTGCAAAGGGGTGAGCTGACCTCCTGATCAGCGGGTCTGAACAAAAAACCGGAGCTACACCAGCTCCGGTTTTTTTATGCCCAAACACTGATTGTCAGCGCCGGGCAAAGCTTTCCATGGCAAACAGCGCTCGCTCTCTGGGGCTGAAATGTGGGCGCTTGAGGCTCTCGATCGCGTTGAGCCTGGGCAGTAGGCCGCAGCCGTTGGCCATCTGAATGGCCAGACCGGGTCGGGCGTTCAGTTCGAGCAGCAGTGGGCCTTCGTTGGCGTCCACCACCAGGTCTACCCCCATATATCCCAGGCCGGTGGCCTCATAGCATCGGGCTGCCATTTCCAGCATGTTTTCCCAGTCTTCAATCCGGATATTCTCCAGAGCCAGTCCGGTGTCCGGGTGCAGGGTAATCGGCCGATTGAACTGAACTGCGTTCAGGCTCTGGCCAGAGCCGATATCCAGCCCGACGCCAACAGCCCCCTGGTGCAGGTTGGCTTTACCGTCGGACGCGGTGGTTGCCAGCCGGAGCATGGCCATGACGGGATATCCCTGAAACACCACGATCCGGATGTCGGGTACGCCCTGGAAGGAGTACTTGGCGAGTGCCGGGGAGGACTGAACCAGATTTTCAACAATGGCAACATCCGGGGTACCGGCAAGGGAATACAGGCCAGCCAGAATGTTGGTGAGGTGACGCTCCAGCATGGCGACGGAAATGCGGGCGCTGGAGGCCTTGATAAAGTCGTCGCCGTCTCGCCCGGTAATCACGGTAATGCCCTTGCCGCCAGAGCCTTTTGCTGGCTTGATGGCGAAACCGGCCAGATCCTCTGCCATTTCCCGAAAATGGGAGATTTCGTGTTGTTGGCGAACCACCTGCAGCAGCTTGGGGGTTTTTACGCCGTATTCGCTGACCGCCAGCTTGGTTTTCAGCTTGTTGTCCACCAGCGGGTAGGAGGTGCGATCATTGTACCGGGCAATGTAATCTACATTGCGCCGGTTCATGTTCAGCATCCCGAGATTTTTCAGCCTGCGAGGAGAGATCCAGTCCATATCAGTCGTAGGCCTTCATCGGGGTAAACCGCTTGAGCTCGCTGAGTTTGTAGCCGGTGTACTGACCCATCAGCAGGATCAGCCCGAGAATAACCAGATGTAACTCCGGGAAGTTGAAGGTGAGGTGGCCAGCCAGCGGTGTACTCATGGCCAGGTAGGCGCAGATGGCCACAAACAGACTGCCTGACCCCTGCACAAGCACTTCGCGGGCGCCTTCCTCTTCCCAGAGAATGGACATACGTTCGATGGTCCAGGCGATGATCACCATGGGGAAGAAGGTGACGGTCATGCCGGTGTTAAAGCCCATCTGGTAGCCAATGATGCTGAGCCCTGCGGTGATGAAGATCACCAGAATGATCAACGCCGATATGCGTGATACCAGCAGCAGGTTCAGGCTGGAAAGATAGCCGCGCAACAGCAGGCCAATGGCTACAACGGACAGAAATGCGATCAGCCCCGGCACCAGAGTGGTCTGTACAAAGGCCACGGCAATCAGGACCGGCATGAAGGTGCCCGATGTCCGGATGCCAATGACAATCCGCATGAAGGCGACAATGAGGGCGCCGATGGGGAGCAACAGCAGCATTCGAAACATGCTCTGTTCTTCGATGGGTAGCTGGTAGAAACCGAGCACACTCAGCCCATTGGCGTTGGACTCCAGCGTTGCCAGTTGCAGCGCCGGCACGGTCTGCCGCAGCATGGAAAAGCTTACTTGGGAGTCGTCGCCACCCACCACGTCGAGGAGGGAATCTGCCCCTTGTCTCCAGAGCAACAGGTTTTCCGGTACACCTTGTTCTGCGGTGCGCGGGTCGAAGGTAAGCCAGCGCTTGCCATTGTATATCTGTAGAAATGGCACCAGTTGTTGGCGACGGCGGGCATCCTCAAGCTTCAGGGCATCTGCGGTGCGCGCAGCGATGCCAGCGTGGTTCAGCATCTTCACCAGCAGTTGCAGATAGTTGTCGTCGGATACCAGCAGTGTTGTGTTCTGGGTGCGGTTGTCTGGCTGCATCAGGCGGATCAGCTCGCGGGTCATGCTCTCCGGGGAACTGGATCGCTCGGAAGCCTGGGTCAGGAGCTCTCTTACGGCGGTGGCCTGGGGCTCCTCCCAGAAAACCGTCAACGCCCGGGGTTTACGCACTGGTGGAGTATGAATTGCGTCTTCATCCGGTACAAACTGTGCCTTGAAATAGAGAGTCTGAGGACCGGCGACGTCTCGTTTTGTCCACTGTGCCCTGCGCCCGCTGTTGCTATCCAGAATTGAGAAGCCGTAGCCGGGCGAGGCGGCCTGCTCCGTCAGGATGCGGAAGCCGGGCGGTTGCTCCGGGATGTGCAGGCTCACTTCAGCCGGGCTGTTCTGGCCCTCGAAATCGACTCGCGCCTCAATCATCCAGACCGGACGTTGTTCACCGGTCATCCACGGAATACCCAATTCCAGATGGCGCCAGGTGGCGATCGCTATCCCTGCCGCAATCAACAGGAAGACAAACACGTAAAACGGGACCCGGGAGCGTACCGTCATTCTTCCTCTCCGTTTGCCGCTTGTTCAAGGTAGGATTCGGGCAGCTCTGTTGCGAATTCCTTGCCGACATCGATCAACATGACGTCTCGCAATACGTTGCGGCCAATCAGGACTTCGTAAGTCAGATTTGTCCGGTCTGCCAGGGTAAACTCAGCCACCTGCTGGTGGTCGCCAATGGCAAACTGAAGCTCCACCACCACCCGTCGCTCTGACTCATCGGCACTGGACTGGATAATCTTCACGCGCCTGGAGATTTCTTTCTCCATGGCTACCCACTCGGCATCCTCAGTACCAGGAACGGGCACTTCAAAGCGCACCCAGTTGCTGCCATCCCGTTCAAAACGCTGAACGTTACGGGCGTGTATGGAAGAGGTTTCCGCGCCACTGTCGATTCGGGCGGTATAGACATGGTCGGGGCCAGCCAGGAAAAACTTTTCGACCTCACCGACAACGACTTTGCCTTTGAGGCGATCCGCCCGGCCTTTATCTTCGCGGGAAGCGGGGCAGGTAGGTGCCGCCTTTGGTGGTGGGCACGATGGCTTTTCAACCTGAGTGGCAATGGCCTGGAGAATGGTCTGGGTAGAATCCTGATTCTGCTGCAGGAGCTTTTCGTGCCTTACACCGGCATTCTGCTCCATGGTAACAAGGGTCGCACGCTGGCTTTGGACCGAGGCTCGCACCTCTTCAATATTCTCTTTCGGTACCATGAAATAACGATCGGAAGCGCAACCAGAAAGTGCGACTGCCAGCCCTGTTAAGGCAACTGCGAACGATGAGCGGGTTTGCGAAACACTGGACCCCATGAATATCCCCTGAACCGGCCGTGAGAATTATTGGCACTGGATGCCTCAGCCATTGGATGTGTTGTCAATCAGGCGGGAGAGTATACTACAACGTACCTGTGTGGTGACTTTACAGATGGTTAAGGCGCACCTTTATCGGCCCAGAAAAGGCCCTTGGCCCAGCGGCGTCTCGGATCTGAGGTACTCCTGAATGACCGGGGAACAATTCAGGTAGAACAGTAGTAGCTCCCGCTGAATATCCTGGTCCTGAATGCGCGCGGCGAAGGAGATGACTTCTTTGAGCGCCCGGTCGCTGGAGGTGGTGTCGGTCGGCACCGTGAAGTTCTTTCCATAACGGCTTTTCAGCAACTGGGTCAGTCGTTCAAGGTGAAACTCGCCGGTATGGGTGATGTGAGGCAAAACCCGCACATGCTTGTCCGCCGAGCGTTGATTTTCCGAAGACAATGTCTGTTCGTCGTCCACACAGGTAGCCTGCAGGAAATCGGACCCGAATTTTCTCCACAATTCCTTGAACATGCTCCGACCTGCCAGTCAGCTTTCCGTTTACGGCTTTAGCACTCCGGTTGGGTGCTTTTTAACCGTTGTAGAGCAATTTACGCCCTGCGTCCATAGGTGGATTGACGCAATGTTGATAAATGCCAAACAGTCGAGGCCGGCCTGGTGGCACCGTTCCGCCAACAAGAAAAAAGGGTAAGCATTGCGGTAGACTGTCAGGCTTTGATCCCGGGGCCATGCCCTGATCTGACCAACGAAGACCAAGGAGAACATGCTGGTGCTAGATGCGCTTACCCTCACCATGGCTGAACGTCCGGAATGGCTGGCAGGCTGGTTCCTTGCTCTGGTGGCGAGTGCCGCCTCGCTTTTGGCGGGCGTGATCTGGCTGCTGTGGCGTCGGCGTCAGGATAGAGCCACCGAGTCTGCCTTGCGCGAGGAACTGGACGCCCGGGACAGGCAACTGAGAGATAGCGAGCAGGTGCGGGCGTTGCATGAGCAGGAAGTTGAACATCTGCAGACCGCACTCGAGGAGCAGAAAGCCCGCTCCGGGCATCTGGAGCAGAGCATCGAACACTGGCGACAACAGTCTGCGGCCCTGGAAAACCGATTGGCGGCTCTGGACTCGGAGTTGACAGCAAAACAGGATCGGGTTGCGCAACTGGCAAGTGAGAGCAGTCAATACCAGCAGCGGGCTGAAGCGCTCTCAGAAGAGCTAGGTCAGTTGAAGGTCGAGTTACGCGAGCAGCAGGTCACTCTGGATAAAGAGCGCCGTAGTGCCTCGGAAAAACTGGAGTTGCTGGAAAAGAATCGAGATGCACTGAAACAGGAATTCGAGAACCTGGCGAACCGGATTTTCGAGCAGAAAAGTGAGCGCTTCAGCCAGCAATCTAAAACCAGCCTGGACTCCTTGCTTAACCCCTTCCGCGACCAGTTGCAGGATTTCCGTAAACGGGTTGAGGATGTCTACACCACGGAAACCCGGGATCGTCAGGCGCTTCGCAGCGAAATAAAATCCCTGCAGGAGCTGAACCGGCAAATTACCGAAGAAGCCGCCAATCTGACCCGCGCTCTCAAAGGCGACAAGAAAATTCAGGGCAACTGGGGTGAGTTGATCCTGGAGCGGGTGCTGGAACGGTCGGGCCTACGCAAAGGGGTTGAGTACGAAACCCAGGGTAGTTACCGGGACGAAGACAACCAGTTGTTGAGGCCCGATGTCATTGTGCATTTGCCGGACCAGCGAAATCTGGTAATTGATTCCAAGGTATCGTTGGTCGCCTATCAGCAGTGGGTGACCGCAGATCAGGAGGAAGAGCGAGCTGCGGCGCTGAAGCAGCATGTTGAGGCGGTTCGCAATCACATCCGTGCATTGAGCGAGAAAGATTACAGTCAGCTTAACGGGCTGCATTCTCCCGATTTCGTGCTGCTGTTCATGCCCATTGAGCCGGCATTTGTGGCAGCATTCCAGCAGGACGAGAATCTCTTCGCAGAAGCATTTGAGCGGAAGATTATTGTGGTGACGCCTACCACCCTGCTGGCGACACTGAGAACCATTGAGAATATCTGGCGTTATGAACGCCAGAGCCAGAATGCCCGCCGCATTGCCGATCGCGCCGGCGCGGTCTACGACAAGCTGCGGGTGTTTGTCGAGGCTATGGAAAAGCTGGGAAGCCAGTTACACACGGCCCAGGGCACCTACGATAATGCCATGAATACCCTGACACGGGGCCGTGGTAATCTGATTTCCCAGGCCAATCGGTTTGTGGAGCTGGGGGTCAGGGTTAAAAAAGAGTTGCCCAAGTCGATAGTGGATCAGGCCGAGGTCGATTCTGAAGACGCCGATGAGCCGGGAGATACGCCCGCCATCGACAGGGAGCCTACGGACGCCGGGGAAGCCCGTGCAGAGGACCAACAGGAGTAGCGGTATGTTGTCATCCATGAAAAAAAGGCGTTTGCCTGGTCACAAGGCATTTGCGGGCCTGGTGTTGTCTTCTGTTCTTGCCCTGCAGGCGGGGTTCGCCCAGGCATTGGCTCCGGAACACGAGATTCGCCGCTTGATGCTGGCGACTGAAGAAGCCGTTGCAGCAGAGAACTGGAGTGAGGCAGGAGAGTACCTGAACCGTCTTCAGGCCATGGAGGGAGAGAAGCCCGCCGAGTATTACTACTATCGCGGCCGGGCCATGTTGCAGGCCAATCATCTGAATGAGGCACGTTCAGCACTGGAGCAATACATTACCAGGGCCGGGGCAGAGGGCACGCATTATCAGCAAAGCCTGAAGCTGATTACCGACATTGAGAAGGCCAGCCGTGCCAGTGTTCGCGCTCTGGCCGAAGGGCAGGCCAGTGCCAACGAGCCCGTGGCCGTCATTGAGCCGGCGAATGAACAGGATGTGAAGACGCTGCGCCAGCTGTATCTGGCAAGCTCGGACAGGGAGGCTTTGGTCATCCATCTGAATACTCTGCTCGAGACCGCTGGCTGGCGGCGTGACAAAACGGTGGTGCGCCTGGACAGGCCAGCAGATCGCCAGTACCAGGTGGCTCTGGATGACGGCAATATCAGTATTCAGGACATCGAGCGCAATCCCGATGGCACCACCGTTCGCAGGACCCTGTCTCTGTCGGTATTCGGTGTGAATCCTCAGTTGCGTTGGGATTGTGAACCGGTGGTCGGAGCCTGCTGGGTTTATGATCCGCGGGACGGCTCACGGCTTTTCCAGTTGGCCGAGAATCGCGATCAGGCCCGGGACATTGCCCGAACTCTGGGGCGCTTGATCCGGAACCTGCAGCAGGGAAGTTCGTAAGGCCGGGTGTTCAGATCAGATCGCCCCGTTCGCCTTCCCGCCAGGCCCCCGGGGTGACCCCCGTCCATTTTTTGAAGGCCCGATGGAAGGTGGATGGTTCGGTAAAGCCTACCCGTTCGGCAATATCGTTGATGGGTATCTCCGGATGGGCCAGATAGTAGATGGCCATATCCCGCCGCAATAGATCCTTGATCTCCTGAAACGACGTGTTCTCCTGCTTCAGTCGGCGCCTGAGGGTTTGCGGGCTGGTGTGGAGCTCTTGCGCTATCCAGTCGAAATCCGGCATGGGTTTGGAGAAGTCACGGCCAATCAGGCCCCGAATGCGACCGGTCCAGGTGTTGCTCTCATCCGGTCTTGACAGCAGATCTGCCGGGGACGTTTTCAGGAACTGTCGCATTTCCGGCTTGTCCCGAATCACCGGGGCGGAGAGGAAACGTTTGCTGAAGGTCAATGCCGTACAGTCGGACTCGAACGCCAGCGGACAATGAAAAATGTGCCGGTATTCGTCCCCGTGGTCTGGTCTCGGGTAATCGAACTCAGCTTTCTCCAGTTCCACTGGCTGGCCAATGAGCCAGCTGCCCAGCCGGTGCCAGATCACCAGAATGCTCTCGCGCAGAAAATAGTCCGGGTCGTGGATGCTGCCTTCAATTCGCGTGACCAGGCGCACACGGTCATCGAGGATTTCAAGCTCCATGGACACCATCGGTTCGAACAGCCGAGAGAACCGGAAGGCCTGTTGATATACCTCTTCCAGCGTCTGGCAACTGACCACCAACGCACACATGGTGGCGAACGTTCCGGAGCGGGCACGGCGTGGCCCCATGCCCATAAACTCATCGCCAGTGCGCTGCCAGATTACCTGCATCAGCTTGCTGAACTGATCACTGCTCACCCTTGCCATTTCAATGCGAAGAAGATCTGGCGAGATCCCGGCCTCCTGGAGCAACGCACGGCTGTCCAGGCCCAGGCGTTCGGCGCCTGACAGGGAAGCTTCAACAAAATGTCGTGAGACTGTCAGTGTTGACATAGAGGCAGCCAGAAGAAAGAACGAACTTCATCATAAGTACCCGGCTCAACATTGCAAGCCCATGATTTGCCAACGGATGGAAGAAACGGTCAATAGGAATGAAGGAACCGGTAGTTGGCCCGGGCTGCAAAACCCGTCAGCATGAGCCAGAGTCATTGCCGCCGATCAAAAACAAGGAGATGCTTTATGGCAGCCCCGCTCGCCAACCTGAAAATTCTGGATTTCAGTACCTTGCTGCCCGGACCCTACGCCACCATGATGCTCGCCGATATGGGCGCGGAAGTGCTCAGAATTGAAGCTCCGGATCGCGTGGATCTGGCCAAGGTAATGCCACCTTTTGATGGTAAATTCAGCACGACTTTTTCCTACCTCGGTCGCGGCAAGCAAACCTTGCAACTGAACCTGAAGCAGCCCGAGAGTGTTGAAAAGGTCAAGCAGCTGGTTCAGGACTACGACATTGTGGTGGAGCAGTTTCGCCCGGGCGTCATGGATCGCCTCGGGATAGGCTATGAGGTACTCAAAGCCATCAATCCCAAGCTGATTTACTGTGCCATTACGGGCTATGGCCAGACCGGTCCCTACAAGGACAGGGCAGGCCACGATATCAACTATCTTGCTATTTCCGGTGTTGCCAGCCACTGCGGTCGCGCTGACAGCGGTCCACCACCCATGGGCATTCAGGTTGCCGACGTGGCCGGAGGCTCCCATCACGCCGTGATGGGCATCCTCGCTGCCGTCATCAAACGCCAGGAAACCGGAGAGGGCGCCTTTATCGACATCAGCATGACCGATGCCGCCTTCGCCCTGAATGCCATGGCGGGTGCTGCTGCCCTGGCAGGCGGACAGCCTCAGAAGCCCGAAAGCGGCATGCTCAATGGTGGCACCTTCTACGACTATTACCAGACCAGAGATGGCCGCTGGTTGTCTGTCGGGAGCCTGGAGCCGCAGTTCTCTTCGCGCCTGTGTGACACCCTTGGGTTGGGCAAACTGAAAAGCTATGCCCTGAGCCAGAAGCCCGAACATCAGCAGGAATTGAAAGCCGCTATCAAACAGAAGATCGCGGAGCGTTCACTGGCTGAGTGGCGGGAGGTGTTTGCCGATGTGGATGCCTGTGTAGAGCCGGTGTTGACGATTGAGGAGGCGGCAGAGCATCCGCAGTTGAAGGCCAGGGGGATGATTGTTGAAAGGGATCGAGGGGATGGAAATCTGCAGAAGCAGATTGGTTCCGTTTTCAGCTAGAGGCACAGACAAAAAAGGGCTCCCGTTGAGGGAGCCCTTTGTCATTCTGCCTGCCTGAGTTTATCAGGGCGCGGTGCAGAATGCGGGCAGTTCCGCCAAAGTAACACCGAAGGTCACCAGTGTCTCGCAGACCATCCCGCCAAATACGGCATCATTATTAGCCGATACCGGGGTTCCATGATCACCTGCCTGATAAGTCGTCAACAGATCATCGCCGAGTCCAATGGTCAGTGGTTTTGTGCCGGCCAGTGGTGCACTGAAGCTGTTCACGGTGACTGGTACAGGCAGACCTGTAACTTCTGGTCCGAATGTACCGGACAGTGCGTCAATACCCCACTGTTCCTGGTCAGCAGCATTCGGGATAACGGTATCTCCAGCAACCTCTGACAGCAGGATAGGCGTTCCACCCGCTGCAAGGGAGGCGGTGAAGTTCACGGGATCTGCTGAGTCGATCGCAGCCTGGAAAATATTAAAGAACGTCTCGAGATTGGCGTCGCCTTGTTCCAGTCCAGCAGCTTGCTGCAGGCCAAACAGAATGCGAGGCGCGAACGACGGTGAGTTCTCCAGCAGTCGAACCACGCCACCGCCCGGCGTCAGCAGGCTGGCAGACTGGATATTGTTGAACGCTGATGGCAATGAGCTGCTGCCGTCAGGTGCGGTGAAGATGGTATCCGCGATCTGATCCTCGTTGGCGGCAGCCAGGAACGGCATACCGGTGATGGTGCCGAGCGAGTGGCCAACAAAGTAGACCGGATCGTTGATGTCGATGGTCAGCGTGCCGTCATCTCCGCCCGCTGCCGCCGGTTTCTGAAGCGTCATGCCTGCACGACCTGCCGCCGGACTGCCGGCCAGGGTGGCGCGAAGGTTCAACTGGTCAACAACGCTCTGACGGATATTGTCCCTGCCAGCCAGGAAATTCTGGAGGTTGATGAAGAAGCTGCCGGAGCCATCGGTACCGGCGGCGTTAGCTGGATCGAAAACCATTGGCGCCGGTGTGCCTGCGGGGGTGGCGTACAGGCCGTAATGGCGTTCAAACGTATCCGGCGCGAGGCCGGGGATGGTACTGCCAGCATTCGCTACGGTGTTGACGAGCGACTGAGCGGTTGCTGCAGACAAGCCCAGCTCGTTAACGAGACGTGTAGTATCGCCCGCTACAACGACCGGGGCATATACGGGAATTGCCGCTTCCGGAGCTCCGCCGGCTGCCAGCAGGTCACCTGCCAGCTCAAGCTGAGCCTCCTCGGAGAATGGCGTGATGCCATGCAGTGGCTGGTCGATAGCGACTACAACGTAACCCTGAGCCGCCAACGCCGTGCCAAAGGTCAGGGCTGCGCTACGATCCGTGGTGATGCCGTGCTGGTACATGACCACACCGCGTTCGTTGCCGCTGTTCGGGTAGAGAACGAGCATCGGGACTTCCTGAGTGCTCTGTTCCAGCGGGAATGGGAAGATGTAGTTGACCGCTGTCGATACGGAAGCATCGGCCTGCGGCAGGCTCAGGCCAAGCGCCGAGAAGGTGGTATTCAGAGATTCGGCCAGAGGTTGGTCTGCAACCCAGTTCACTGCGTTGCCGCCTGCGATGCCCGCGGGAGTATTGCCCAGATAGTAGGGGAGCGAGATGCTGCCCTGAACGGCCAGCACACCGGAAGCTCCGGGAATGCTTCCAGCAACTGCTGATACCAGGCCAACAGGCTGAATGGTGCCGTTGTCGATGGTGATCGCATCCGTAAAGCCGGCGCCATCGAATACGTTACGGTTAACACCAGGCAACGGTGTTGGGAGTTCCTCCCGGAACTGCGATGCGAGGGAGGTTGCCAGGCAGTCGATGGCTCCTGAGCCCAGATCCCCGGCGCCTGCGATCGGGCAGGGCCCAGTGGGCGCGAATACGGCGTTCAGAGGCGAGGCCGGATTCTCGGGAAGCGATTGTGGGAACTGTGCGACGGCAGCGTCCGCAGCGGCTGCAAGATCCGCGTACGCGGAGGCGCCCCCTTGACGAGCGGCCGTCACCGCACTGGTGCGTACGAACGTAGTGATCTGATCCGCGAACCAGGCCGCTGGCTCAGCAATGTATTGCAGTACTTTCGCATCATTTGACGTTGTGAAGCTGTAGGTCAGAGCTATCTCGCTTTCATTCAGCGAGCCACCCAGCGCCTTGATGTAGTTGGTAGCGATTGGCTCCCAAAGGTTGTTAACGAGAGTTCTGACAGGCAGAAGAGCCCCGTTGACGAGCCCTTTGCCGGGATCATCCTCTGTTCCCTCGCCGGTGATGTTCGTATACAGCGGATCCTGAATGATCGAATCGCCATTGATGTCCTTGACCCCTGTCGTGACAAGAACCACGTAGCGCTTCTGCGGGTTCAGGGGTTCGAGCGGCAGGATTCGAATGGCCGAATTGCCGTCGAGAGATTCAACGTCTGCGCGAATCTTCGGCATGTTCTGGGGGCCGCTGATTGCGAGTTCGAGAGTTGGTGGCTCTCCAGCAGACAGCGCCCGTACCGGGTCGCCGCTGGCGTAAGCCAATTCAATGAGGTGAACTGTTTTTCCGGCAATAACGGTTGACGCATCAAGCTGCCCGCTGGTCTGAATTACAGCAGGGGCAATGGTAGAAGCACCGGACAGCTCATTGAGCGCTGTGGTAACCGGCGGAGTAGTGTCATCAACACCAAAGGTTCCGTCTTTCTGCGTGGAGTCAAAAATCAAATCGTTGGGCAGAGGCAACTGGCCCTTCGCAGGGTTAAAGATGGGGTAGGTTTTTCCCAGTGAATCAGCAGAATACTGCGGCTTGGGATTATCATTACCCCCACTGTTAGAGCCACTGAAACAGCCCGTCAACCCAAGGGAAGAAGCCACGGCAAGACTTATTAGAGTTTTCTTGAACATGGGTGGAACCTTTTCCTGTTGTTGTGTCGTTATATCCGGCGTTGACGGAACCGGTCGGCCCCAGGATTCCGCGCATAGCCTTTTCTGATTTGTTGGTTGTCTGAAATTGTAGCCAGCACTTAAAAGCCAATTTCTGTAGCTTCGACTATAGCGACAGAGTAGCAAGTGTTGATCAGCCAAAAGTGTGATTCTGCGTCTGGAAACCCTCCTCGCACCCTTGGAGTGGCCCTCAATCAAAAATAGTGGCCGCTCCGCGGTTTGTCGAGTTCCAGTGGCCGGGTAATGCCTGTTTTAACAAATTGTTGCGAATTGGTTTTACCGTAATAGCTATTTTCGCTGGCCTACATGGCATTTGCGCCTTCTGTCGCATCAACCGCTGAGTCGAATTTCTGGTAAACTCTCGCTTCCTTATATAAGCAGGGGGCTGCTTTGGTGGCTCCGCATACTTCCGATAATCAGAAAGCTGATGAGGCCACTATGACCACCGTGATCCGCCAGGACGACCTGATCGAAAGCGTAGCCGATGCGCTGCAGTTCATTTCCTATTATCACCCGAAGGATTTCATTCAGGCCGTGTACGAGGCCTACCAGAAGGAAGAGTCCCAGGCGGCCAAGGATGCCATGGCCCAGATTCTGATTAACTCCCGTATGTGTGCCCAGGGCCACCGTCCGATCTGCCAGGACACCGGTATCGTCACCGTGTTCGTGAACATCGGTATGAACGTGAAGTTCGAGTGCGACATGGCGCTGGACGACGTGATCAACGAAGGAGTGCGCCGTGCTTACACCCATCCGGACAACGTGCTGCGGGCCTCTGTGTTGGCAGATCCGGACGGCAAACGTCAGAACACCAAAGACAACACCCCCGCCATCATTCACTACAAGATGGTGCCGGGTAACACCGTAGACGTGCACGTGGCAGCCAAGGGCGGCGGCTCTGAAGCCAAGTCCAAGTTTGCCATGCTGAACCCGTCCGACTCGGTTGTGGACTGGGTGTTGAAGATGGTGCCGCAGATGGGTGCCGGCTGGTGTCCGCCTGGCATGCTGGGTATTGGTATTGGTGGTACCGCTGAGAAGGCGATGGAGCTGGCGAAAGAGGCTCTGTTGGATCCGATCGATATTCACGATCTGCAGGCCCGTGGTGCCTCCAATCGTGCCGAGGAATTGCGCCTGGAGCTGTTCGAGAAGGTGAACGAGCTGGGCATCGGCGCTCAGGGGTTGGGTGGCCTGACCACCGTTCTGGATGTAAAAGTCAAGGATTACCCCACCCACGCGGCCAACAAGCCGGTGGCGATCATCCCGAACTGCGCCGCAACCCGCCACGCACACTTTGTGCTGGATGGTACGGGCCCGTCCCTGCAGACCCCGCCGAGCCTGGACGACTGGCCGGAAATCACCTGGGAAGTAGGCGAGAATGTTCGCCGTGTGAATCTGGACACTGTAACTCCGGAAGACGTGAAAGACTGGCAACCGGGTGAAACCGTTCTGCTGTCCGGCAAGATGCTGACCGGCCGTGATGCGGCCCACAAGAAGATGGTGGATATGATCGAGCGCGGTGAAGAGCTGCCGGTGGATCTGAAAGGCCGCTTCATTTACTACGTGGGCCCGGTTGATCCGGTACGCGAAGAAGTGGTTGGCCCCGCTGGCCCTACTACTGCAACCCGCATGGACAAGTTCACTGACACCATGCTGGAAAAAACCGGCCTGACTGGCATGATCGGCAAAGCCGAGCGTGGCCAGGTTGCCATCGACGCCATCAAGAAGCACGGCGCAGTGTATCTGATGGCGGTGGGTGGTGCTGCGTACCTGGTCTCCAAGGCCATCAAGGGCGCCAAGGTGGTGGCCTTCGAAGAGCTGGGTATGGAAGCTATCTACGAGTTTGAGGTGGAAGAAATGCCGGTAACCGTAGCCGTGGATTCCCGTGGCAGTTCCGTGCACCAGACCGGCCCGGTTGAGTGGCACGACAAGATCATTGCCGCCAAGGCGGTTTGATCTGAGTCTTTGTTGGTCCGGTGGCAGCCTTGGGCGTTCGGCTCAAGGCTGCCACTGAAAGTCCTTCATCTTTACCCTTCCTTTATACACTTCCACCCCTTCCAGCCTCAGTTTCTCTGTTTGAAGCTGGCAGGTTTTCGTGCCTTCAGGAAAAGCGATCTGGCCATTGCTCCGGATAACCCGATACCAGGGAATGCAGTGGCCGGCGGGCAGTTTGCCCAGGGCACGGCCAACGAAACGCGCCTGGCGTCCGAGGCCGGCCATGGCGGCTACCTGGCCGTAGCTGGCCACTTTTCCTTTCGGAATCGCGGCCACTACCTGCCAGATTTTCTGCTCCTTTGTCGGTTCTTTTTCGGACTCGTTCATTCAGAGCTCCGGAATTGGCCAGGTTACAGGCGCAGGGCGCCGTCCACCTCGATCATGCGGCCAGAAACGTAGTCGTTCTCGAAGATAAATGCTACCGCCGAGGCGATTTCCTCTGGCTTGCCCATGCGTTTCAGGGGGATGCCGGCGGTCATTTTCTCCAGGGCTTCCGGTTTCATGGAAGCCGTCATTTCGGTTTCGATAAACCCTGGGGCGATGCCCATGCAGCGGATGCCGTAGCGGGCGAGTTCTTTGGCCCACACTGGCACCAGGGCAGATACGCCGGCTTTGGCGGCGGAGTAGTTGCTCTGGCCCATGTTTCCGGCGCGTGAGATAGAGGCGATGTTGATGATCGCGCCCTGGTCGCCGTTTTCGATCATGCGGGTGGCCGCTTCACGGCCGCACAGGAAAACGCCGGTGAGGTTAACGTCGATCACGGACTGCCACTGGGCCAGCTCCATGCGCTTCTCGAGCTTGCCGTCCTTGAATTTCACCATCAGGCCGTCGCGCAGGATGCCGGCGTTGTTCACCAGGCCGTTGAGGTGGCCGAAGTCATTGATGATTGCCTGAAAGGTTGCCTCAACGTCTTCTTCTTTGGCGACGTTGCAGACATAGGTTTTGGCGTCGCCACCGGCCAGTTTGCAGGCCTCAGCGGCTTCAGCCAGCTTGTCTTCCATCAGGTCGATGAGTGCCAGCCTGGCGCCTTTGGCTGCCAGGTATTCAGCCATTGCGCGGCCGAGGCCCTGGCCGCCACCAGTGATTGCGATAACAGAATCTTGAAGTTTCATGGTTTGCCCTAATTAAGTTCAGAGGTGTTTTACGTTCTCTGTGTGTCTGCATCGTTTTTATGGGGAGGCATTTTGCCCGTTTTCTTTTTTCTTTTCATCGTTATGCCCATTGCCGAACTGGCGGTATTGATTCAGGTCGGTAGCGTTATCGGCGTGTTGAATACGGTAGGGCTGGTGTTTCTGACGGCTGTAATCGGGGCCTGGTTGCTGCGCCAGCAGGGGCTGGCGACCTTGTTGCGGGCGAATGAACGGCTCAACAGCGGTGAGTTGCCGGCAAAAGAAGTGGCCGAGGGGCTGATTCTTGCGGTCGGCGGCGCCATGTTGCTCACGCCGGGGTTTATCACCGACACCTTCGGCTTTCTGTGTTTGTTGCCGGGCTCGCGACATTGGCTGGCATCGCAGGCACTGAAGAGAATGACGGTGGCGGGGCAGAATCACGGCCGGAGTTTCTTTTTCAGCGCCGGAGGCGGTGCAGGGCCCTTCGGGCAAGGCCCTTTTGGCCAGCAGCGACCATTCGATCGTGATGCCAACGGCAACATCATTGAAGGCGAGTACCAGGATCAGACCCGGAATGATCGGGGCCAGCTCCAGCAGGGGCAGTCTGATCAGGATGAGCAGGAAAAAAAGTGAAATTTTTTTTGTTGCGGGTGTTGAAAACCTTTCGCTCAACCCCATTAACACAGCACAGATTCGCTTCAGGCTGAAAACCGCTGTCTATCAGTGGCTTGGATGCCGGGGCAATTTGTCGGGTCCGGGTCTCCGGCCAGACATTTTTAACATGCAATTGTCATTGCCACATTAATCTGACTATTGGAGAAACAGAGCAATGAAAATTCGTCCGCTACACGATCGTGTTGTCGTACGCCGTAAGGAAGAAGAAGAGAAAACTGCGGGTGGCATCGTGCTGCCGGGTAATGCCAAAGAAAAGCCTTCCCAGGGCGAAGTGATCGCTGTGGGTAATGGCCGCATTCTGGATAACGGCGAAACCCGTGCACTGGCGGTCAAGGTGGGTGACACCGTGGTCTTCGGTCAGTACGCCGGTAACACCGTGAAGGTTGACGGTGAAGAGCTGCTCATCATGAGTGAGAACGATATTTACGGCGTGCTTGAGTGATCGCAACAGCGATAGGCACGAACGCTCATTAATCCGATTGGTTCAATTTTCGGTTTAACGAACAGGAATAGAAGACATGGCAGCAAAAGACGTTAAATTCGGTGATAGCGCCCGTAAGCGCATGGTAGCAGGTGTTAACATCCTGGCGGACGCGGTCAAGGTAACACTGGGCCCCAAAGGTCGTAACGTGGTTCTGGAGAAGTCTTTCGGCGCTCCGACTGTGACCAAGGACGGCGTGTCTGTGGCCAAGGAAATCGAGCTGAAAGACAAGTTCGAGAACATGGGCGCGCAGATGGTGAAGGAAGTCGCTTCCCAGGCCAACGAAACTGCTGGTGACGGTACCACGACGGCGACCGTACTGGCCCAGTCCATCGTAAATGAGGGTATCAAGGCCGTGACTGCCGGCATGAACCCGATGGACCTGAAGCGTGGTATCGACAAAGGTACCGCCGAAGCTGTTAAAGCCATCCGTGAAATGGCTAAGCCCTGCGACGACAGCCGCATGATCGCCCAGGTCGGTACTATCTCCGCCAACGGTGACGAAACCATCGGCAAGATCATCGCAGACGCGATGGAAAAAGTGGGTAAAGAAGGCGTCATTACCGTTGAGGAAGGCCGTGGCCTGGAAGACGAGCTGGACGTGGTTGAAGGCATGCAGTTTGACCGCGGTTTCCTGAGCCCGTACTTCATCAACAACCAGGACAACATGTCTGCCGAGCTGGAAGACCCGTACATCCTGCTGGTCGACAAGAAGATCTCCAACATCCGCGAACTGCTGCCGGTGCTGGAAGCAGTTGCCAAGGCTGGCAAGCCGCTCCAGATCATCGCTGAAGACATCGAAGGCGAAGCCCTGGCTACTCTGGTGGTCAACAACATGCGCGGCATTGTGAAAGTCAACGCTGTGAAGGCGCCTGGCTTTGGTGACCGTCGCAAGGAAATGCTGCAGGACATCGCCATTCTGACTGGCGGTACTGTGATTTCCGAAGAAGTCGGCCTGACCCTGGAAAACACCACTCTGGATGACCTGGGTACTGCCAAGCGTGTCAACGTGACCAAGGAAAACACCACGATCATCGGTGGCGCTGGTGCCGAGGCTGATATCAGCGCTCGCGTTGAGCAGATTCGCAAGCAGATCGAAGACAGCAGCTCTGATTACGACAAAGAGAAGCTGCAAGAGCGCGTCGCCAAGCTGGCTGGCGGTGTCGCCGTCATCAAAGTGGGCGCCGGCTCTGAAGTTGAAATGAAAGAGAAGAAGGCCCGCGTTGAAGACGCTCTGCACTCCACCCGCGCTGCCGTTGAAGAAGGCATCGTAGCTGGTGGTGGTGTGACCCTCATCCGCGCTATTGCGGCTCTGGACAAGGTAGACGCCATCAACGACGAGCAGAAAGCCGGTGTGAACATTCTGCGTCGCGCCATGGAAGCTCCGCTGCGTCAGATCGTATTCAATGCAGGCGGTGAGTCTTCTGTTGTGGTTGCCAAGGTAAAAGAAGGCGAAGGTTCCTTCGGCTTCAACGCTGCTACCGAGCAGTATGGCGACATGCTGGAAATGGGTATCCTGGATCCCGCCAAGGTAACCCGTTCTTCCCTGCAGGCAGCGGCTTCTGTCGCTTCTCTGATCATCACCACCGAGGCGATGGTTGCAGACGAGCCGGAAGACGAGAAAGCCGGCGGTGGTATGCCGGATATGGGTGGCATGGGCGGAATGGGAGGCATGGGCGGCATGATGTAATGCCGGCCAGATCCCGAACAGGTCTCAGTTTCTGAGGCCTGGCCCGATCTACCCCTGAAAACCCCGCGCTGGTTCACACTGGCGCGGGGTTTTTCGTTTTTTTGTCATGAACTTGCCCAATGGCTTTGTTAGACTCGGCTACCGGTTTTTAAATGTGCCAATTGCAATGACTGAATCCCGACCAAAATCCTTTCTCGGCCCTGGCAAAGTGGTTCTGCTGCTGTTGCTCGGTCTGCTGGTTTACGGGATCACGCTGATTGTTCTGGTTCCGGCTGGCTGGCTTTGGCAGCAGGCCTCGGCCCAGGTGCAGCTGCCAGAGCAGGTTCGGGTGCAGCAGGTATCCGGGCGTCTCTGGAATGGGGCCGCAGGGGTTGTTGTGGCTGGTTTTCCGGCGCGCCTGGAATGGCAATTTGGCTGGCCATCGCTGTCCGGGGTGACATTACCGCTGCAATTTTCTGTGTCTTCATCACAATCCCGCGTGGAAGGGGTTGCCCGTGCCGGTTGGCAGGGTAATTTTGAGGTCAGTGCCAATGGGGTGGTAGCGGTTGCCGAGTTCGAGCAGCTGATACGCCAGAGCGGTGGCGCCATGATTGAGGGAACCGTGTCTGTGGATCGCTTCGAGATGTCCTGGGCAGACGGTCGCCTGAAGTCAGCAGACGGGCTCGGGCGCTGGGATGGTGGCAGGGTTACCTGGCCTATGGGCAATCAGGTGGGCCAGGCCGTGTTTCCTCCCATGCAGGCAGATCTGGACACCGTGGACGGAGGCGTTTCACTGGTAGTGGCAGAGCAGGGTGCAAGCGGGCCGGCGGCTGATGCCAGCATACTCTGGGATGGCATGATGGAACTGCGGGTGTACAAGCGCATGGTCGATCTGGCGCAACAGCCCTGGCCAGATTCTGCAAGGCCGGGTGACGTAGTGTTCCGGGTCCGGCAGCCATTGCTGCCCGGAGGCCTGTAATATGATGAAGCTGTCGGTGGGGCGTCAGGAGCGGTTCTCGCGTACATTGGCGAATCTGCTGTTGCTTGCGCTGGTGCTTTACCTTGCGGTAGAGCTGGCGAAACTAACCTGGTTGGTTGCCTGGAACGACCGGCCTGTGCCGGAAATCTTCGGGCAGACGGCCGCCGGCGCTGAAGTCCGTAGCCGAGTATCGGGGGCTCCGATCGCCGGTTATGAATTCTTCGGGAGACCGGATAATCAGAAGGGTGTGGCCGACGTGGTGCGCCGCTCTGCACCGGAAACCGGGCTGCGCCTGAGGCTGGAAGGTGTGCTTGTCGGGCAGCGTCCGGAGGACTCCGGTGCTATAGTTGCCGGAAGTAACGGCGAAACCGAATACTATCGGGTTGGCGACCAGTTACCGGGCAACGCTGAGCTGGCGGAGGTCGAGGCTGGAAGAATTCTGCTACGCAGGGGGGGGAGGTACGAATCCCTGGCGTTTGAGGAACAGATAGAGACCGGAGCGCTGGTTGCGGAAGAGCCGGTGCAAACGGCAGAATCGCCGGATACCTACCTGGAAGACGCCAGAGCGCGGTTGGACAGTGAAGGCGTGGCTGCACTGGCAACCTACGGTCTGCAGCCTGCAGAGGATCGCAGTGGGTATGTGTATGATGGCTCCAACGCCATGCTGAACGCCGTGAATCTGCGTCCGGGAGATATCATTACCTCGGTGAACGGTCAGCCTCTGGGCGACATCGAGCAGGACAAGCAGTTGCTGGACAGTTGGCGCAGCCAGCCGCAGCTGGATATAGAAATTGAACGTGACGGAACCCTGCTGACGGTCAGTTACGCCATACCCGAACAATGGCGCTGACAGGGTACTCAAAATAACAGGACGATATCGCCAGATGTATAACCACAAGATCAACCTCCTCCAGGCAATCATGTTCGCGCTTTTATTGCCGCTGGCTTCGCTGGCGCAGGCGCAGGAAGAAACCTGGAGGCTGAACCTCAAGGATGCGGACATTCGGGCCTTTGTCACCCAGGTGGCAGACATAACTGGCTACAGCTTTGTGGTGGATCCCCGGGTTAAAGGGAAAGTGACGGTATTGTCCAGTGCCCCCATGAACAAGGACGAAATCTACGATCTTTTCCTGGCAGTGCTGAATGTGCACGGTTTTACTGCGATCCCCGGAGAGGAAGTCGTCAAAATTGTCCAGCAGGTCGATGCCAAACAGTCTGCAGAGAACCTGAACAGGTTTCCGCAAACGCCTTCCGAGCAATTGATTACCCGTGTTATCCAGATTGATAATGCCAACGCCTTGGAACTGGTTCCGATTCTGCGTCCCCTGGTCGCCAAATACGGCCATCTGGCGGGTGTGGCTGCGGCAAACGCCCTGATTGTCAGTGATCATGCCTCTAACATCGCTCGCATTGAACAGATCGTTCGGGAACTGGACAGCCCCTCTAAATACGAAGTGGAAGTGATTCAGCTGCAGGAAGCCTGGGTTGGTGACATGGTGACCCTGCTGCAGGAGCTGGCACCGGAAGAGCTTGGCCGCGCTGGCGGTGAGAATGCCGCACGCAAATACAGCGTGACAGCCGACGAGCGCAGCAATCGATTGATTCTGCGGGGCGACGAAACCTTTCGGGACAAGATGCGCGGTTTGATTCTCCAACTGGACCAACCGTCTGCCAGTGGCGGAACCACCAAGGTGATTCGTCTTCGTCATGCCGATGCCAAGACCCTGACCGAAATACTCAAAGGTGTGATGGGTGAGGTAGTGAAAGAGGGTAGCGCTGGCGGCAGTTCGGGTGGCTCTGCCGGGAATCCGGGCAGCAGCTTTTCAGTCTTTGCCGACGAAGGGCTGAATGCTCTCGTCGTCCGGGGGGACCCCTCCCTGATGCAGGAAGCCGAGCAGATTGTGGCACAGCTGGATGTGCGCCGTGCCCAGGTTATGATTGAAGCGGCCATTGTGGAAATCAGTGATGAGCTGGGCGATCAGCTCGGGGTGCAATTGGCGGCTGGCGATGAGTCTGCAGGTTCATTTCCGGTGCTGGGTACAAACCTGACCAGTGGCCAGGGTATGGTTGGCCTGAACTCCGTGATTGGAGCTCTGGTGGGTGACACTATTCCGCAGCTAGCCGGCGGGTTGACCGTCGGTGCCGGGCAGCGTGATGAGGATGGTGTTACCTGGGGCTTACTGATTCAGGCACTGTCCTCTTCTTCCGCGGCGAACCTGTTGTCTACGCCCAGCATTATTACCCTCGACAATCAGGAATCTGAAATTATCGTTGGCCAGAACGTACCGTTCCGTACTGGCCAGTCTACCGTGACCGGAGACGGGACCACCAACCCGTTTACCACCATCGAGCGGCGCGATGTGGGGTTGTCGCTGAAAGTCACGCCTACGATCAGTGCAGATGGCCTGGTGCGTCTGGTGGTTGAGCAAACGACCGAGGACATTTCCACAACCAGCGTTGATGGTGCATCCGATCTGATCACCAACAAACGTGAGATTAAAACCACCGTGCTGGCGGATGACGGTGAGACCGTGGTACTGGGCGGTCTGATCAAGGACGATTACCAGGTCAGCAAGAGCAAGGTGCCGCTGCTGGGCGATATCCCGGTGCTTGGTCGCTTGTTCTCTTCTGAATCCGAGACCCGCGTTAAGCGCAACCTGCTGGTTTTCCTACGCCCCACGATTATGCTGGGCAAGGCAGATGCTGTGGCGGCGACCACTGAAAAGTTCAACCGCCTCTGGGATGTGAACCTGGAAGTGCGGGAAAAGCTTGGCTTGCCGCAGGAAGAATCTGATCCGTCGGTTGATATGCTGTTTGAAGGGCGCCGGCAGTAGGGAGTTGTGCTGGCGAGACAGCGTGGATAACCGCGCTGTCTGATCATCGCCCTGGCGAGCAGGACTGGGGCGGTGCTTCGAGTGCTCTCAGAGTGGCGGCATCGGGCAGTCCAGCTGATCCGCCACCAGCCTCATTAATTCGTATTCCTTAACTTCCACCTTTCCGTCGTGACTGATGCAATGTCCGCAGGCATCAATAATGGCAGGCTTCAGCAGTGGTGAGAGCTTGCTGAGAACATTCAGAGCAGCTCTAAGGTTCTGCATGGTGATCTTGCTGTGCATGGTTTCGTCGTTTCCGTTGCCGAACCCGGAAATAGCCTCCTGATAGAGCGCTTGAGCCTTTTCCGGTGCTTCGGTGCCGGCCCGGGCGAACAGGCTCAGCACCTGCTCAATGGCGGGTTTGACTTGCCGGAAGCTTCGGTATTTTACGGGCACGACCTGCCCGGAGCCACGGCCTAGATGCCGCCACAGGAAGGTGGTGAGTGCGAGTTCGAACAGGGTCACCCGGTTGTCCGCCTGAACCAGCGTCTGAATATTTGCAAGAAGGGTGTCCCGCTCCTCCGGATCGAGCTTTCGCAGCGCCGGCATGGCCAGTTCAAGCATTGGAAAACGTGCGCGTTCGCCAAGTTCTTTTAGGGATGGCAGTAGTTTGCCAAGCAACTCGGGTTGTGCGCCCAGCACGGAGTGCTCTGGTATGAGAGCAAGCCTCTCGGTTTGCTCGGCGTCCGTCAGTTCGTAGATCACCAGGCCATAGCAAAGCTGAACGGCTCCAGCCCGGGTATATAACAGGTTGCGAAAGGTCGATGGCAGTTTTTTCAGGAGACTGCTGGCGAAGCGCTCGCTGTCCGCGGAAACCGTGCCAACGCGGCTGGACAGCGCAGGGGCTGCCGTTGGAGATTCGTTGGTCAGGGAGCTTGCCAGAGGCGATAGGCTGTACTTTCGGGTGCCTTGAGCGGGTTCGACTACCTGGCTCACCAGGTCTCCAATGGCTGCCTTTTCCGGACTGGGGCCTTGTCCCTGCAAGCGTGAGCCCGGTTCGGTATCCCGTAGCCTGCTGCGCAGGCGTGCCATCAGCCCTGGCTGGATGGCGTTGATTCGTTCGTCAATGGGAGGATGGGATGCCAGCAGGGAGGTGAATTTCATCCTTGCTGCCTCGCCGAAACACATGTGGTTCATGTCGCTGGCATGGCTGGTAGTGTCCAGATACCCGCCTTTCATCCCGATTTTGAACAGGGCGGCGCCAATGCCTTCGGGGTTACGAGTGAACTGAACGGATGACGCGTCGGCCAGCATCTCCCGCTGACGTGAGACGGCCGACTGAATGAGCCGGCCAAAGAACACGCCGACATAACCGATCACCATCAAGGCCAGCCCGATCAGCCCCATGGCAGCCTGTGCCCGGCCGTCCCGGTTTCGGCTACGACCGCTGCTGTAGAAGCCGGCCCTCAGGAGAAACTGGCCAATCTGGCCGATCATCAGTATACCGGCCAGCAGGGCGATCAACCTGACATTGATGCGCATATCGCCGTTGAGGATGTGGCTGAATTCGTGGCCTACCACGCCCTGGAGTTCGTCCCGGTTCAATTGGGTCAGGGCTCCGTGGGTAACCACCATCACCGCTTCACCAGGGGTGTAACCGGCCACAAAGGCGTTGATGCCGGTTTCATGGTCCATCACGTAGAGCTCCGGTACCGGAACACCACTGGCAATTGACATTTCCTCGACGATATTGCGCAGTTTGCGTTCTTCCGGGTCGCGGGTGTCCGGATCGATAGCCCTGGCACCAACCATTCGCGCGACGCGCGTGCCGCCTCCGGCGAGGTCCACCCAGCGTACCAGGGAGCCGATGCCAATCAGCGCGACCACCGCACCGGCGGTTGTCAGGCCATGGCTGGACAGTAGCCAGTAATGAAATGGCAGGGCCGAGGTCTGGCTGCGGGTCACCATGTAACCCACCAGACAGACCGCCAGAGTAATCAGGGTGACTGCGGTGAGAAACAGCACAACCAACAAGCCAGTGTTGCGCCGGGCACTGGCCTGGCGCTGGAAGAAACCGGGGCTCGCCATGAATCAGGCCTCAGAAACTGACTTTCGGAGCCTGGCGGGCCTCTGGAGATTCAAGCTGGAGCTGGGCGGTTTCCTTGAACGCAAACAGGCCAGCGACCAGATTGTTGGGGAACTTCTCGCGGAAGATGTTGTAGTTCATCACGCCATCGTTATACGCCTGGCGCGCGAACGCGACACGGTTCTCGGTGCTGGAGAGTTCTTCCATCAGTTGCTGGATGGTCTCGTTGGCTTTCAGCTCAGGGTAATTCTCGGCCACGGCGTAGAAATTGGCGAGGGCTTTGGTGAGCAGGTTCTCGGCGCTGCCAAGGCGTTGGATCTTGGTGCTGTCGCCTGGGTCACGGGCGGCATCTTTCTGGGCGCTGACCGCGTTATTGCGTGCTTCCATTACCTGGGTCAGGGTGGACTTTTCATGGTCCAGATAGGCTTTCGCGGACTCCACCAGGTTGGGGATCAGATCGTGGCGGCGCTGAAGCTGGACATCAATCTGGGCAAAGCCATTCTTGAACTGGTTGCGCAAAGAGACAAGCTGGTTGTAGATAAACACCAGATAGAGGATGACAACGGCAATTACTACAAGACCGATGACAGTCGTTCCCATGACTACTCCTAAGGGCTAAAGGTTCAGGCGTTATTTTCCACGATCCGGGCGTGGAAAGTCTGTACGAAATTCTCAAAATCTCTGGGTAACAGGGGCTTGGAGAAGAAATACCCCTGAGCAAGCGCGCAGCCACGCTGGCTGAGGTAATACTCCTGCTCTGCTGTTTCCACACCTTCTGCGACGACGGTCAGATTCAGGCTCTTGCCAAGGTCGATGATGGTGTTGGCAATTCGGGTATCTTCCTCGTTGATCAGCAGGTCCCGAATGAACTGCTTGTCGATCTTCAGATGCTGTACCGGCATCTGCTTCAGATAGGTCAGCGATGAATAGCCCGTGCCGAAATCATCAACCGCAATACTGATGCCGGCCCGATGCAGCCGATGCAGCTTGGCGACCGCATCGGTGAGGTTGGTCATAAAACTGGTTTCGGTCACTTCCAGTTCCAGGCGTCCCGCCGGAATATTATGACGTTTCAGGGTGTTGAGAATATCGTCAACAATGGATTCCTGGCGTAGCTGAACGGCGGAAAGGTTCACGGCGATTCTGAGGTGAGTACCTTCGGATGCCCAGCGAGCGGCCTGCCAGCAAGCCTGATCCAGGACCCATTGACCAATCTCGACGATGGAACCATTCGCTTCCGCTACCGGAATGAAAAGGTCCGGGGGAATCATGCCGTGTTCAGGGTGTTCCCACCGCAGCAGTGCTTCTGCACCAATAACGCGCCGGGTCTCCAGATTGATCTGTGGCTGGTAGACCAGATGGAATTCGTGGTTTGCGAGGGCCTGGGCCAGGTCCTTTTCCATCTGTTTGCGTTCGCGAATTTCCTTGTCGATGCTGGCCACATAGAACTGGAAGTGGTTGTGCCCGGTCTGCTTCGCCAGTGCCATGGTTTGTTCGGCGCTCTGGAGCAAGCGATCGGCCTGGTCGGCATCTGACGGAAACAGGGAAATCCCCAGGGTGGCGGTCATGGAAATCCGGTGGTTGCCCGAATTGATGGGGGAGCCGATGGTAGCGAGTACCTTCTCGGCGGTTTCCGCCGCCTGGAATCCATCGCGCAGATGTTTCTCAACAATGACGAACTGGTCGCTGCCCAGCCGCGCGACATTGAATCTGTCGGATGAGAGGTTGGCGGTCAGGCGACTGGCCACCGTTTGAAGGATGGTGTCGCCGGTGCGGAAACCGCACTGCTCATTGACGGATTTGAAGTCGTCAATACCGCAGACCATCAGAGCGATAGAGCTGTGGCCTTCCTGGGCTCGTTCAATAGCGCCCTGAAGATCTTCCATAAAGGCATCGCGGCTGGGCAGGCCTGTCAGTGTGTCGTAACGGGCCAGTCGGGTGACCCGGTCCTCTGCTTCCCGATGTTTTTTCTGGGTATCTCCGATGGCTACGAGCAGATTGTTGGTGGCGTTAACCCAGAGGCCAAGTTCGTCGGCCCGGTGTCCTTCCGGGATCGAAACCAGGCGATCGTCCGGGTGTGCCGGGTCCACCTTTTTGACCGACTGCACAATGCGCAGCAGCGGGCGGGTCAGCAGCAGATGGAACACCACGAACAGTACGATGCCAAGAATGAGTGCCAGGGCGATGCCTGATGCAAACGTCACCAGTGCTCGGCCGAGCCAGGTTCGAGCATAGGGGGCGGTGTCGTAGTGAACCTCAAGATAGCCGTAGACAAGATCCGGATTGCTGCCTCGCGTGAGACTCTCGCGGTATTCGCGAACCTGGCCGAATATCGGGTCAGTTAAAGGGCGAAACGGGGAGTCCTGCAGAGGCCGTAGCCGATCACCCAGTTCATCACCGTCGGGATGGGTGATTTTGGCCATGTGAATGGGTTCCAGGGCGAACAGTCCATCCACCACCTGTTGGGCGAGCGTGTCATCAATGCTGAAAACGGCCTGGGTGGCAGAGTCTTCCACCATGGCAAGGGTCTGGGCCGCATCACGCTCCAGTTCAGCGGATACCCTCTTTGCATCCAGCACCACCTGTACCGCGCTCATCAGAATACCGCTCAGCAACGCGACGAGCAGTACCCATCGGAGAATGCGATATCCGAGGTGGTTCTCTACTTCAAAGGTTTTTTGCATCCGCTGTTCTTGGCTCATCTGTCTGATTGGTTCTGTCGGACCCTGCGACAGGATCTATCACGCGGCACATGACAGTATGGTTCAGATTCCTTTCAACTTCATGGAGTATGGACGATTTTTTCAGAGTTTCTTGTGGATGCGTGTGTCGATTTGTTTCGGTTTCGTCGCATTCAGATACAGAAACGCCCGCAGGGGTTCCCGTGCGGGCGTTTGGTCAACGGTCAGGCTGTTGCTACCTACCGTTGTTCCGGCTGGATCAGGCCAGGTTTTCGTTCACGAAATCCCAGTTGACCAGGTTCCAGAACGCTTCCAGGTAATTCGGACGGCTGTTCCGGTAGTCGATGTAGTAGGCGTGCTCCCAGACATCAACGGTCAGTACCGGCTTGTCGGCGCCGGTCAGCGGAGTTTCGGCGTTGCTGGTGTTGGCGATGGCAACACTGCCGTCAGCTTTTTTTACCAGCCAGGTCCAGCCAGAACCAAAGTTGTTGGCGGCCTTGTCGTTGAATTCTTTCTTGAAGTCTTCGAAGGAGCCAAAGGCCTTCTCGATGGCTTCTTTGGCGGCGCCGGTGGGTTCACCACCACCGTTCGGGCTCAGGCAGTGCCAGTAGAAGGTGTGGTTCCATACCTGGGCTGCGTTGTTGAACAGCGGGCCGCTGGCGCTCTTGATGATGTCTTCCAGAGACTTGTTGGCATTCTCAGTACCTTCAACCAGACCGTTCAGCTTGGTTACGTAGGTGTTGTGATGTTTGCCGTAGTGGTACTCAAGGGTTTCCTGAGAGATGTGCGGTTCCAGTGCGTTTTTTTCGTAAGGCAGTGCGGGAAGTTCAAATGCCATGAGGTCGTTCTCCCTGGTTCTCTCTGTTTATGTGAGTTGACACTCTCGCAATATAAGGGCGGTTTGAGTTAAATCAACCCTTTGTTGTGAGAGAGCTTTTAAACTCGGGGCTGCCGGGCAGAAACTGAGCGCAGTTCCGGACCCGCCAGACCAGCTCTTCATAACTGTCTGCGAGAATGTTCACATGCCCGAGCTTGCGCCCTGGGCGCTCCCCTTTATTGTAGAGGTGAAGGTGAGCGTAGGGCAGTTCCAGCATTCGTTCAATGTCGCCGTGCTCGCCGATGATATTAATCATGCAGCTCAGGCCGCGTGCCTGAACATTGCCCAGAGCATGTCCGCTGACCGCGCGAATGTGATTCTCGAACTGGCTGGTCATGGAACCCTCAATGGTCCAGTGTCCGGAATTGTGAACCCGGGGTGCCATTTCGTTTGCTACCAGGCCGTCCTCGGTCTCAAACAGTTCCAGAGTCAGTACGCCCACATAGTTCAATTCGTTCAGTAGTGCCTTGATATACTTTTCAGCATCTTGCTGGACGTGGGGTTGCAGTCCGGGTGCCGGGGCAATTGAGTAGCGCAGAATGCCCTCGTGGTGCGTGTTCTCGGCCATGGGGTAGAACGCCACATCGCCATCCTCGCCGCGAACAGCGATGATGGACACTTCGCGTTTGAAGTCAACGAACTTCTCCACGATTACCCTGGGATGGCCGATGGCGGTCCAGGCTTCTTCTGCCTGTTCCGGATCTCTCAGGACTGCCTGGCCTTTGCCGTCGTAGCCCTCAGTGATGGATTTGGCTACCACCGGGCAGCCAAGTGCCTCGGCAGCGGCTTTCAGGGAAGCGGCGCTATCAGCGACTTTCCATTCCGGCGTTGGAATGCCAAGCTGGCCGAACAGGGTTTTCTCTGCCTCCCGGTTCTGGCAAATCTGAAGCGCCCGGGGGCAGGGGTGAACCGGCTTGTGTTGGGCCAGCTTCTCCGCCACTTCAACAGGCAGGTGCTCGAATTCGTAGGTTACGCGGTCGACGCGGGAGAGGAAGTCGTCCAGGTAGCTGCCGTCGCGATCCACAATGACTTCCCCCAGACCAGCGCTGGGGCTGCCGGACATGTCGTAGAACACAAATTCCTTTGCGAGGGGGTATCCGGCAAGGGCCAGCATGCGCCCGAGTTGGCCGGCTCCTAGTACACCGATTCTCATCTGGTTCTCCTGCTCTTTATTTGGGGCGACGCCAGAGCGGGCCGGGGAGGGCTTTCCAAAACTGTTGAGGGCCATGGACGGCCCGAAACAAGCGCACAGGGAGGTGCTTGTAGCGTGTTTTGGAAAGCCCTCCCCGGCCCGCTCGCCTGGTCTCGGTAATAGGTTATTGATCCCTGGGGTCAGGGTTGTCCAGAATCGTCTGGGTCTGGTTTTTCCTGAAGTCTTCCACTGCCTGGCGAACCTTGTCGTCGAACGTACCAACGATCTGGGCTGCCAGCAGGCCTGCGTTGGTGGCGCCGGCCTTGCCAATCGCCAGGGTGCCAACAGCAATGCCGCCTGGCATCTGCACGATGGAAAGCAGCGAATCCAGGCCATTCAGTGCTTTTGATTGTACGGGCACGCCCAGCACCGGCAAAGACGTTTGTGAGGCAACCATGCCCGGCAGGTGCGCCGCGCCGCCGGCGCCACCGATGATGACCTTCAGTCCGCGATCGGCCGCGGTCTTGGCGTAATCAAAAAGCAGATCCGGTGTGCGATGGGCGGAGACAACCCGGGTTTCGTAGGGCACGCCGAGTTTGTCGAGCATATCGGCAGCGTGTTCCATGGTGGGCCAGTCAGATTTGGAGCCCATGATGAGTCCAACAAGCGGCTGCATAAGCAACAGTCCTGTGATAATTGGAAAGCCGGCCATTGTATGTTCTGGCCAGTTGCCGTGCAACACGGCAAGCCCGGGCGTCCGGGTGCCGGAGCGCTTTCTTTAAAAGCCTTCATTTTAACCTGTCCGTAACTGCAGGTATTATCGTCGGTTATACAATTAAACCATCCATTTCCAGGAGCTGTAATGGAACCCATCCGCCCGGACGAAGATGAGCTGAGAGCAGAACCCCCGATCGGCGCCGGGGAAGCGCGAACCCCTCGTGCCAGTAAAGAGCGTGAGACTGGGCGTGGGGCTCCCAAAGCCAGGCCGCCAGGTGCAGCTGCGGGCTCTGGCGGAGGCGGTGGTCGTGGTGGACGAGTTCTTGTCTGGGGGGCGATTTTCGGGCTTGCGGTGGCTGCTGGCGCAGGGTGGTATAGCCAGAGTCAGCGCATCGCGGCGCTGGAGAGTCAACTGGAAGAGGCGGATTACTGGGCGCGGCAAAGTAAGCTGGCGCTGGCCCGTTTTGAGGGCGAGCTTTCGGAAACCGGGGAATCCTTGCAGGAGCGGGGTGCCTCTCTGGAGGAAAAGATAGCGGCCAATGCGGAAAAGGTTGAGACCGCCAACAGTGAAATCCGCAAGCTCTGGGTGGTTGCTAATGAGCGCAACCGGAAACAGCTTGAGGAGCATGGTCAGCGGCTCTCGGTGCTGGATCAGAATCTGGCCGAGACCGGCAAATCGGTGTCAGATCTGGAAACCACGCTCGAGCAGGTTCGTACCACGTTTGCTGGAGATATCGCCCAACTGAGCCAGAAGCTGGAGACGTCTGTGGCTGCGCTGGAGCAGGCAAATAGTGAGGCGACGTCGCAACTGACCAGGCTGAGTCAGCAGATCGGTGATATCGATCAGGTGGTAGAGAGCCGTATCCGCCGGTTTGAGCAGGAGCAGAAACTGGGTATCGATGGTATTGAAAGCCGGCTGTCCTCCGTCGAGGCTCGAACGGACGGCCTCGCAGGAGCCGGTGATGTTCGGGCGCTGCGGAATCGACTGGCAGAACTGGCCCGGACCGTGGAATCCATCGATGCTTCCCGTGCCCAACTTACCTCACGCCTCGTGCGCCTGTCGGAGGAGGTCAATCAGCTCAGGGCGTCGAACTCAGGGCAGTAACGGTTGCCGGGGGTGAATGTAACGGTTTGTATTCATCCCTTGCGGTAGCTCTCATTTCTTGTGGTGGCCAGTTGTTATGATCGTCCCTACTCGATAAGGGATGAAGAGTGCATAACAATGAAAATCCGAGTGCCTTTCGTTAAAAGTGCCGCCGTTGTGGCATGCTTTCTGGTGTTGTCTGGCTGCACCGTTTATCAGTCTATCGGCAAGAGTGTGGGTGGCTTTCTGCATCCGGTGTCGGGCCATGATTTCGTGCATATCGACACCGATCAGTGGCACCAGAGCAATGCCTTGTTGTATTTCTACCGTACCCACTCCCAATGGGCGGCGGATGAGATCGAGTCTCCCAGCGTCTATATTGACGACAAGCACTATTTCAACATTCGCAATAACAGCTTTACCTGGCTGGAAGTGAGCCCCGGTGAACGGCACATCGCCATGCGTCGGCCTTTGCTTGGGCTTGAAGGCCTGAACTCCTTCAGTTTGAGCCTGATTGCGGATGCCACTCTGAAGGTGGAGCCTGGCAAGATCTACTACCTGAGATACAACGAACTGGAGGAGCCCTCGCGTCCTCATCCGGACCTGGACCCGGAGCACCCGCTGGCCTCCGGCGAGCTGCAGCTGGTTACCCGTGAATACGCCATGCAGTCGGACGAAATTGTGTCCACGCTGTTCCTGAACAGCGATCTACTGGCGCCGAACCATGCCGCAACGTCGATTGTCGAAGTTAACGAAGATACCGACTACGAGAAGCGGAAGCTGGCTCTTGAGCAGGAGCGCGAGCTGGAGATTGAGCGCCTGCAGCAGCAGGGTAAATATGAGGAGACCTCCTGGTTCTGGCCATTCGGGGGTGGGCCAACGGTGCCGCTGGAAGCCGATCGCAAGCTGAAGGCGCTGGAGCAGGAGTATGCCCAACTGGAACTTGAGCGCGAGCGCAGGGAAGAGGCAGAATCGGGAGGCTGGTGGATCTTCTAGGCAATGTCTACACTGGGGATGGTGTAGTGAAGAGAGATAAAAACAATGTCCTTCAAAGATACGTTCCGGCTACGTATTGACAGGCTGGCCGGGCAGGTTGGTCCGTTGCTTGAGGAATCCTGGCGGGAGGCTCGGCAACGCCTGGATGACCTTAACCAGGCGCTTGCCAGTCAGGCGGTGCCTGGCGAGCGCCGGGCGCGAGTGAGTGAGCTGGCTCTGAAGCGAAAGGGGCAGCAGGCAGGCCAGAAGTGTGCGGAAATACGGCCCTTCCCTGAGCAGGGTAAAACAGTACAACGTTCTGATTTTGATCAATAAATGTTCGCCTGAGAGCGTCTCGGAAAAAAGTTCAGTATTTTTCGGAAAAACATTTGACACAGTGAGCGAAATGCTTAAAATGCGCGTCTCACTTGGTTGAGACAGCAACGCTGACTCAGCAGGCGCCAAGCGCAGCAAGTGACTGTTTTGAGCCTGAAGTAAAGTAAGGCAGCGAAAGTGGGTGGTTAGCTCAGCTGGGAGAGCATCGCCCTTACAAGGCGAGGGTCGCAGGTTCGATCCCTGCACCACCCACCACTTTCAAAACAGAGTTCAGATTCGGCAAAGCTGAATCGATGCGGAGCGGTAGTTCAGTTGGTTAGAATACCGGCCTGTCACGCCGGGGGTCGCGGGTTCGAGTCCCGTCCGCTCCGCCACCTTACCCTGGGTGGTTAGCTCAGCTGGGAGAGCATCGCCCTTACAAGGCGAGGGTCGCAGGTTCGATCCCTGCACCACCCACCAGATTCTAAAAAGCAGACCAATCTGGTCTGCTTTTTTTATGCCCTCCGAAAACGTCAAGCTCGTTTGGCGAGCCGCAAAAAAGCCGGTCTGGGTTACCCTGACCGGCCTCTTCCTGAAGTGTCTTTTCTGAATTACTTGCCGATCAGGGACTGGCCGCAAACCCGAACCACGTTCCCGGTCACGCCCGCAGACGCAGGGTTGCAGTACCAGGCGATAGCCTCGGCCACATCTACCGGTTGCCCGCCCTGAGACAGGCTGTTCATGCGTCGACCGGCCTCACGGATGGTAAACGGCATGGCGGCGGTCATCTGGGTCTCAATAAAGCCCGGGGCAATGGCATTGATGGTGATGCCGTTCTTCAGATGACGGGCCATGGCTTCGACATAGCCAATCACGCCGCTTTTGGCGCAGGAGTAGTTGGTCTGGCCGAAATTGCCTGCAATGCCGCTGATCGAAGAAATGCAGACGATGCGGCCGTTTTCCCGCATCAGTTTGCGCTCAGCCAGTTCCTCGTCAATCAGCTCTTCTGCGGTCAGGTTGACGGCAATGGTCATATCCCAGAAATGTTCGGGCATGTTGCCAAGGGTCTTGTCTCTGGTGATTCCGGCGTTGTGGATGACGAAGTCGACACCGCCGGTTTCCTTCTCGATAAAGTCTGCGATCAGCTTTGGCGCTTTTTCATCGGTAATGTCGCAGGCGAGTGCCTTGCCTTTCAGGGCGCCGGTTACTTTCTGCAATTCCTCGAGTGCCGGCGGAATGTCGAGCCCGATAACAGTTGCTCCATCTCTGGCCAGGGTTTCAGCAATAGCGGCGCCAATGCCTCGGGACGCGCCGGTCACCAGGGCCACTTTGCCGGCCAATGGTGCGACCGGATTGGTGGCTTTGGCTTCGTCGGCTTTGCCGATGCGAACCACCTGCCCGGAGACGTAGGCTGAGCGTGGCGACAGGAAGAACCGAACCGAGGAATCCAGCTGGTTTTCGGCATTGGGTGCGATCCAGACCAGGTTCGCGGTAGCGCCCTTTTTGCCGATTTCTTTGCCAACGGCTCGTACAAAGCCTTCCAGTGCCTGTTGTGCAGCGGCCTGGGGCGCCTTGCGGCAGGTGTGCGGATCCTGACCAATCACCAGAACCCGGCCATTCGTCGCCAGTTTCCGGATAGTGGGGTGGAAGAAGTCATACAAGGCTCGCAGTTCGTTCGGTTTCTGCAGGCCGGAGGCATCAAAAATCAGCGCTGAAAACTTTCCGGAGACCTCGCCGGTGATCTCCAGTGCCCGGGCTTTGGGGCTTGCCTTGGCCGATTCGGCCAGGGTTTCCGGCCCGGAGGCATGGTGCAGGGTGGCCGGGCTGGCGCCAACAATGCTGCCAAGGGTGGCGATGGCGCGGGCACCATTGCCGGCCCCAATGAGGACGTCGCCCTCAATAAAAGGCTGATCCACCCGCTTGAGGCGTTTCAGCGGGGCCGGTGACGGCAAGCCAAGAGACTGGGCGGCGGTTTTTCCTACCGGGGTATTCACGAGTTTGAGGTAGAGGTCAGACATGTTTTCTTCCTTGTGCATCTGGTTGATTGCAAATTAGCCTAAAGGGTAAGGAATCTTCCAGCTATTGTATTGACTGAACGCAGGTTGTGCGTTGTCAGAGTTGCCAATGAGAGACTGCCGTCAGGCGCTAGACTCATCAACAGTATCGGTGAACCGAAACAGAATCATCTGACTCACAAGGAAACACAGCGATGGCACAGGCAAAGAAAACCTCATCACCCGTGAAAGGGGCAAGCCAGGGCATTCGACGGGTTGCCGTTATTGGCGGTAACCGTATTCCGTTTGCCCGCTCCAATACTGCCTACAGCAAGATCAGTAACCAGGAATTGTTGACTTCGGCGCTTCGTGGGCTGGTGGATCGCTTTAATCTGGACGGCATGAAAATGGGCGAAGTGGTCGCGGGCGCCGTGATCAAGCATTCCAGGGACTTCAACCTGACTCGTGAATCGGTTCTCAGCTGTGGTCTGGCACCTGAAACACCGGCCTACGATATCCAGCAAGCCTGCGGAACCGGCCTGGAAGCCGCGATTCTGGTGGCGAACAAAATCGCGTTGGGGCAGATCGAGTGCGGCATTGCCGGCGGCACCGATACCACGTCTGATGCGCCGATCGGGGTGGGCGAAGGGCTCCGGGAAATCCTGCTGGACCTCAACCGTGCCAAGACCACCAAGGAGCGTCTGAAAATTCTTGGCCGTTTCCGGCCTGGCTATCTGGTGCCGGAGATTCCGGAGAACGGCGAGCCCCGTACAGGCATGTCCATGGGGGACCATTGCCAGGTGACTGCCAAAGAGTGGAACATCGCCCGTGAAGATCAGGATCGCCTGGCCTGGGAGAGTCATCAGAAGCTGGCAAAGGCCTACGAGGAAGGCTTTTTCGACGATCTGATGACTCCCATGGCCGGTCTCGATAAAGATAATATCCTGCGTCCGGACACCACGCTGGAAAAGCTAGCGACCCTCAAGCCCTGTTTTGATCGGGAAAACGGCACCATGACTGCAGCCAACAGCACGGCGCTCACCGATGGCGCGTCGGCAGTGCTGTTGGCCAGCGAAGAGTGGGCAAAGGCCCATAACATGGATGTGAAAGCCTGGCTGACCTTCTCCGAAGTGGCTGCTGTGGATTTCGTCGACAAGAAAGAGGGCTTGCTGATGGCGCCAGCCTATGCCGTACCCCGGATGCTGGAAAGGGCCGGCCTGACCCTTCAGGATTTCGATTTCTATGAGATTCACGAGGCATTTGCGGCCCAGGTTTTATCTACCCTGAAAGCCTGGGAAGATCCGGGCTTCTGCAGGGAGCGCCTGGGGCTGGACAAGCCATTGGGCACCATTGATCGCGACAAGCTGAACGTGAAGGGTTCGAGTCTGGCCACGGGGCATCCGTTTGCCGCGACTGGAGGCCGTATTGTCGCCACGCTGGCCAAGCTGCTGGAGCAGAAAGGTAGTGGTCGTGGCCTGATCTCAATCTGCGCCGCTGGCGGCCAGGGCGTGACGGCAATTCTGGAGCGCTGATCCGGGCGGGATAGGTAATAACCGAAATCCTCTTTGACAGCTGGCGGCCAGAGCTATAGTATTCGCGCCACGTTGATCGGGCCTCTACCTGATTGATGAAAAGTTTGATGCGGGATGGAGCAGTCTGGTAGCTCGTCGGGCTCATAACCCGAAGGTCGTTGGTTCGAATCCAGCTCCCGCTACCAAAAAAGAAAAAGGCAGGTCAGTTACCTTCACTGATCTGCCTTTTTTGCTTTCTGGGCGGCAGATTATTCCCATGGCCATTATTGCCGGGTGATGCCCCTTTCTGACCAAGCAAAAGGAGCCCAAAGATGTCTTCCCGGCGACTTGGCGTTGTACGCCCCCTGCTGCAGATGGGGTTGATACCCCAGATTACCATCGGAATCATTGCCGGCGTTTTGCTGGCCGTGATTTGGCCTGATACTGCCCAATCGGTTTCTCTGCTTGGCCAACTGTTTATATCCGCCCTGAAAGCGGTTGCGCCTATCTTGGTGTTTGCGCTGGTGACGGCAGCCATTGCCAATCACCAGCAGGGACAGCCAACCCACATTCGTGGGGTGTTGCTGCTCTATGTGATCGGTACGCTGGTGGCGGCTGTGGTAGCGGTGATCGCCAGCTTTGTCTTCCCCACGGAACTCACGCTGGAGCTTCCGGAGGTCAGCGGCAACCCGCCTGGCGGGGTAGTCGAGATCCTGCGCAATCTTCTGCTGAGCGCGGTGACGAATCCGGTCAGCGCCCTGATGGAGGGGAACTTCATTGCTATTCTGGCCTGGGCCGTTGGTCTGGGATTAATGCTGCGCCAGGGCCGTGACGCCACCCGGCAAGTGGTGAACGACCTGTCCGATGCAATTTCCGGCATTGTCCGGGCCGTTATCCGGTTTGCGCCCCTGGGAATCTTCGGGCTGGTTGCCAATACCCTGGCCGATGCCGGCATCGGCGCGCTGCTGGAATACGGCCGCCTTCTGGCCGTCATTGTTGGCTGTATGCTGTTTGTGGCTCTGGTGACCAATCCGTTGATTGTCTTCCTCCACACCCGCCAGAATCCTTACCCCCTGGTATTCGCCTGTTTAAGGGGCAGTGCCATCACCGCCTTTTTTACCCGCAGTTCCGCTGCCAATATCCCGGTTAACCTTAACCTGTGTGACCGGCTGGGGCTGGACCCGGATACTTACGCTATTTCCATCCCGCTTGGTGCCACTATCAATATGGCCGGTGCCGCCATCACCATCTCCGTGATTACCCTGGCGGCTGCGAATACCCTGGGTATTCCGGTGGATTTCCCGACCGCACTGCTGCTTTGTGTGGTGTCGTCTATTGCGGCCTGCGGGGTGTCCGGCGTGGCTGGAGGTTCACTGCTGCTGATCCCGCTGGCGACCAGTCTGTTTGGTATCTCCACGGAAGTGGCCATGCAGGTGGTTGCCATTGGTTTTGTCATCAGCGTGGTTCAGGATTCCACCGAAACCGCATTGAACTCATCAACCGATGTTCTGTTCACCGCGGCGGCCTGCCGTTCGGCAGAGGCTCGTGAAGCAGCATGACCATCGGGCGCAGAAATCTGGTGTTTATCGGCATGCCTGGCAGCGGCAAAAGCACCGTCGGGGTGCTGGTGGCGAAACGTCTGGGCCTGGGGTTTATCGATACCGATCTGCTGATACAGGAGCAGGCCGGGCGAACGCTGCAGGAGATCGTTGATCAGGAAGGCTATCTGGCCCTGCGCCGGATTGAAGAGCAGGTACTGCTGGCACTTGAGGTTGAAGGTCAGGTCATCAGCACCGGTGGTAGTGCGGTGTACAGTGAGGCCGCGATGACGCACCTGAGGCAGAAGGGTACCGTAGTGTTTCTCGATATTTCTCTGGATGAGGTACGCAGACGTATCGGCAATTACAGTCTCCGCGGTATCTCCCGTCGGCCCGACCAGTCTCTGGAAGCGTTATTTGAAGAGCGTTTCGCCCTTTATACCCGCTACGCGGACCTGACCATCAAGGGCCAGGGGCTAAACCAGGAACAGGCCTGTCAGGCGGTCATCGATGGGTTGCCACAGTAACGAGCAATTCCTGTCAGGGCAGATCCTCGCGCCAGTGTTTGACCCGGACCTGATCCTTGATGGCGTCGACCACCTCCAGTATCAGGTTGATTAGCGCTTCGTTTTCGGCCTCTTCCTGTTGTTGGCCAGGTTCGGGCAGGAACACGTTGACGATATCTTCAATAAACGCATGGTTAGAAGTGGAAGCGAGGTCTTCGAGAATCTGGTGAATCACATTGGCGACAATGTCACCCACCGCATTCTCCAGCGTATCCTGGATGGTTGGCCCCACCACTGGCAGGTATTTCAACCGGGACAGCTCCAGATTCTGCTTCAAGGCCTGGTCTACCCGGTTTTCCAGGTAGGCCCTCAATGCGCCGCGATTTGGTACGTAACCCTCCTTGGCTGCCACTGCCACCCGCTCTGAAATCCAGTCTGACAACATTTCCCGCCGCGGATAAAGAATATCCTGCTGGATACGCTCAAACAGAGGCGAGCCCCGTCGAACTTCTTCCTGAACACCGCTGAGTACTTTCAGGACAATCCGGTCAGACAACTCCTCCATGAATGCTTCGTAGTAGAAATTAACGAACCGGAACAGCCGGGTGTTGGTGAAATCGATGATCTTGTACTGATGCAGCCGGTAGATAATAGAGATCACCCTCAGGATTCTCAGAAACCGGAGGCTGCCAACCGGAATGCAGCCCACCAGATCGTACCAGTGGATGAACGGATAGAAGTACCAGCGGTCATAGACTTTTGCCCTGATTGAATAACCCCAGCGCAGTACAAATTCGCTCAGGAAAATGGCCACGAAGATCAGGTCGTAGAAGATGAAGCGTTCATGAATGGGGTGGTAGGCAGATTGCAGTGCCGGCGCGTAGTCTTTGAGGAGATTCTGCACAGCCACAAAGTTGTAGATGGAATCCCAGATGATGAACGAAAGGTTGATGATCAACAGGCCAAGCATCAGAAAGTCGATCAGGAACCAGATCAACTGATGACTGGATTTCAGGTTTTCGCGGTTTACATGAAGCATCCGTAGGACCTGTCTATGGCTCTATAAGTGTCTGACAGGTTAGCCTATTTCTGGAACAGGTACGAGGCTGACGGTGGCAACAGCAATGGCGTTATGCTGCTAATCTTAATACGGCGGGCATGGATAGCGCCCCAGTCTTGCGGGTAAACTCTCGCCCCTGTGACAGGGAACACTCACTTTATCTGGTCAGGGCAGCCATCCTTTGATGCGGTTATTCGGGACTCACATTCAAGCAGCGATCAGGCCGGTGATATGGTTGCTGTTATGGCAGGCGAGCTCGGGATTTGCCAACCAGGTTCGGGTAGAGGTCGAGGGGGATTACGACCAGTTGCAGGAGAACGCGGAAATCCTGCTGGGTGAGGTGCAGGACAGAACCGCCGATGGACTGCGGCGCTACGCCTCCAGCGCCGCCGCCCAGGTGGAAGAAGCGGTCCGGGCCCTCGGATACTACAATCCGACCATACGCTGGCAAGTGAATGAACAGGATGAAGCGCCAGCGGAGCTGGTGCTGACCATCGTTCCCGGCGAGCCGGTGCGCGTGCGATCCCGGCAGGTGGATATCCAGGGGCCCGGGGCCGACGATCCGGACCTGGTGCAAAGCCTCCCGGAGCGTCCCCGGGAAGGTGATATTCTGAATCATGGTGAATATGACGGTTTGCGGCAGGCGATCCAGAACCGGGCAGGGCGCCTGGGCTACTTTGACGGCGAGTATGAGACCCGAAAGCTGAAGGTCGACCCGGACGCCAACGCCGCGGATATCCTGCTTACCTATCGCACCGGTGAACGCTACCAACTGGGTGAAGTCACCTTTCTGGAAGGCCATGGTTTTGATGAGCAGTTGCTGCGGCAATTTGTAACCACAGAGCCGGGCGAGCCGTTTCATGCCGATAAGGTGGCCCGGTTGAACCGGGATCTCTCCAACAGCGGCTATTTTTCTGGCGTCGACATTGATGCCTCTCCTTCCCAGGCAGAGGATCGTGTTATTCCAGTGACAATCGGTCTCACTCCCAGGCCTCCCAGATCGGTGTCTGCGGGCGTCGGGTTCTCGACCGATGTGGGGCCGCGTTTCCGCGGCAACTGGCGTGAGCACTATATTAACTCCATGGGGCACAAGAGAGGGGCAGACACCGAGCTCTCTGAACTGCGTCAGAGTGTCAGTGGTTGGTACGAACTGCCTCTTGACCCGCCCATGACCGATTCCATCCGCCTGGGCACCGGGTATCAGCGGGAACATGTGGAAGACGTTGAGTCCGAACGCCTGACCTTCGGTCAGCAATGGAACCATCAATTGGACAACGGTTGGATGCAGGTGTTGTCGATGCGCTGGGAAGGCGAGCGCTTTCGCATTGGTGACGGTGAGCGAGGGACCTCCAGCCTGCTTCTGCCGGGTGTGAGCTATTCGAAGCTGCAGGCGGATTCGCCACTGGATCCGTCCCGGGGATTTCGTTTACAGCTGGATGTCACCGGGGCCCACCGGGCGGTGCTTTCAGATGCGGATATTCTGCATGTCAATCTGCTTGCCAAGGGTCTGTATACCCTGGCTGACAACCATCGTTTTCTTGCCCGGTTCAACTTTGGCGGTATTGCCACCAACAATTTTTCCGATGTGCCGCCCTCTCTGCGGTTCTTTGCCGGCGGTGACCAGAGCGTACGAGGGTATGGTTATGAGACGCTTTCACCGGAGGACAGCGATGGTGTGGCCGTTGGCGGTCGATATCTCATTGTGGGGAGTGCTGAGTACCAGTATGAGTTTGCCAGGAACTGGCGTGTGGCTGCCTTTGTGGATGAGGGTAATGCCGTGAACGATGTCTTTGATCCGCTGGCGACCGGTGTTGGGGTGGGGATTCGTTGGGTCAGCCCCGTGGGGCCGCTTCGCCTGGATGTTGCCAGGGGGTTGAATGAGGAGCTTGGCGGTGGCTGGCGGATTCACTTTTCCATGGGGCCGGAACTGTGACCGAGGCGCAATCCAGAAATACACAGGCCCCGGATGCCGAACCGGATAGCCGAAAATCCCGGCATTGGTGGTTCTGGCCGCTGGTGATTGTCCTGGTACTGCTGCTGGTGCCCCTGTTGCTGGTGGTTGCAGTTCTGCTGGCCCTGCGCAGTGAGACGGGAACCGCCTGGGTCATTGAACAGGTACCAGGCCTGCGGACGGAAGCTGCCGAGGGCTCGATGCTGGGGCAGTGGCGGGCCGATGGCCTGGTCTGGCAGGGCTATGGTGTTGGCGTTCAGGTGAGCGAACCGGAAATTGACTGGTCACCGTCGTGCCTTCTTGAGCTGACGGTATGTCTGGACACGCTCAAGGCGGCCAGTATCGCGGTTACTGTGCAAGAAACCCCCGGCCAGGCTGATCAGCCACGAGGTGATATCCAGTTGCCTTCAGTCAATCTGCCCCTGGGTGTGAATATCCGTGAAGTCCGGCTCGGGGCACTGACGGTAAATGACAACCTGGTCTGGAATCGGGTCGAGCTGGATTCCCGGGCGTCGGGTGCCACCCTGAACATTGACCACCTTCTGTATGAACGCGGTGATATTCTGGTGACCGCCAATGGCCGAGCCGAGATGCGTCGGGACTGGCCATTGACTCTTTCAGTCAACGTGACCTTGCCACCACCGAGCGGAGACGACTGGCAGATTGCCCTGGATCTGTCCGGCAGCGCCCGGGATCTTCGTTTGGCAGGCGCCAGCAGCGGCTACCTCGATGCCCGCCTTGAGGGGGAATTGGATCCGCTTGATGTCGATCTGCCGGCTACCCTGAAGCTTCAGTCGCCGGAATTTCGGCCGCACAGCGCCGTGCCTGAAACCCTGACGCTGGGCCAATGGCGGCTGGAACTCGATGGTAGCCTGGCTCGGGGCTTCGATACCCGAACCCGGGCGATGCTCCCGGCGTCCACCGGGCCAGTGGAGGCGTCAGTTCAGGGTCTGGTGACCCTCCAAGGTGCTTCCGGCGTCGAGGTTACGATGATCGCGCGGGATCGGGAGGGCAATTCCGATGGCCGCTTCGGTGCGAACGGCAAGGTATCCTGGCGTGACGGTATTGATGCCAGCGCAGACATAACCCTGGAGGAGTTTCCCTGGTACGGCCTGATTCCGGGCCTGGAGCCGCCACCGGTTGTGCTGAAACGTCTGGATGGCCAGGTTCAGTATGGTAATGATCGTTATCAGGCAGCGCTGGATGCTTCAGTGGCGGGGCCCCTGGGTGAAGCCGAACTGACATCCCGGCTGATAGGGGATCTGCAATCGGTGAGCCTTAGCCAGCTGGACATGACCACCGGTGCCGGCGCGCTTTCCGGACAGGCAGAACTGGTGTTTTCCGGGCCGCTGAGCTGGGAGGCGCAGTTTGAGCTCGATCGATTCAATCCGGGCTTTTGGGTGCCGCAACTGGAAGCGCGTTTGAATGGAACGGTGGCTACCCGAGGCCACTTGCGGGAGGGGGCGCTGCCCGAATTATTCGCAGATCTGGATCTCAGCGGCCAATGGCGGCAGCAGCCGGCACAGGCAAAAGGAACCTTGTCCACTCAGGGGCGAGACTGGGTTGTGCAAAACTTCAACCTGTCAGTCGGGGATAACCGGATTGAGGGCAGTGGACGGTATGGCGAATCTCTGGCGGGCGACCTGCGCTTTGATCTTGCCGCACCGCAACAACTGTTGGCTGGTCTGGGTGGAGAGGCTGCCGGACGGCTTCGGCTGGCTGGGTCGCCGGAAGCTCCGGAAGCTGAGCTCTCACTGACGGCGGGCAATCTGGCCTGGCAGGATCAATTCCTGGTTACCGAGGCGCAGCTTGAGGCGGGGCTTGATAGTGACGGGGTGCTGGACCTTGATCTGTCGGGCACTGAACTGCGTCTCGCTGGCCAGGAACTCGACAAGGTTGTAGCGGCCCTCAGCGGCACCCGGGAGCGCCACACCCTGGCTTTGCAAGTCGATCATCCTGAAGCCTCGGTTGAGCTGGAATTCGCGGGCGGGCTCGGAGAGAAACTACCGGATTGGCGCGGACAGCTGACCCGGGGCCGGATTTCCGTACCAGAGCCAGGGCAGATCTGGCAGCTGGATACGAGAGCGGATCTTACCTACGTGGCCGGGGCTCTTGAGCTTGGTAGTCACTGTTGGCGCTGGCAGCAAAGCTCGGTCTGTGCGGCTGACCAGAGACTGTGGCCAGACTCCCGCATTGCTTATGAAGTGCGAGGTTTCCCTGCCAGTGCATTGGCGCCTTTGTTTCCAGAGACTTTCCGGTGGCAATCGACTATAGACGCCGACATTGCCGTAACACTCACGGATGCGGGTCCCGATGGCACTATCCGGATTGATGCCGGCGCTGGCGAGTTCGGGGTTCTGGTGCTGGACGACTGGCAGCCCATCACTCATGACCAGCTAGTGGTTGAGGCTAATCTTAAGCCGGATGAGGCCAATGTCAGCCTGGATTTCAGCGGCCCGGAACTTGGCCAGTTTGACCTGGATCTTGCGGTGGATCCCCTGGCCAGTGATCGCACAGTTGATGGTGAGTTCCGGCTCCAGGCCCTTAATCTTGCCTTCCTCTCGGCTTTTACCGGTATTGAAGACATTCAGGGGCGGGTTAATGGCAGTGGTCGTTTGAGCGGTCCCTTAATGAAGCCCGACGTCACCGGCGAACTGGTGCTTAGCGAAGGGCGTGTGTTTGATCCTGGCCTTCCCCTGCCACTGGAGGAATTGCTTGTAGTGCTTGAGTTCCGGGGGCAGTCGGCCGATATCAGCGGTCGGTGGAAAAGCAATGATCGCAGTAAGGGCCAGGTCTCCGGGAGCTTGGAGTGGGCTCAGTCGCCGCAGGTCGCGATCAACCTGAAAGGCGAACGACTGCCGGTGACGCTGGAACCTTATGCCCGGTTGGAGGTGGGGCCGGATCTGGATATTGCCTTCAAATCTGGCGAGCTGTCGGTCTCCGGCCGCGTTGAGGTGCCCAGAGGCGAAATCGAAGTTCAGAGCGTCCCCCCATCGGCGGTGTCGGTTTCCGAGGATGAAGTCATCGTGGGTGTCGAACGGGAAGAACCTGCCATTCGGTCCATGCTGATGGATGTGACTGTGGTGGTCGGTGAGGATGAGGTGTCGTTTGCTGCGTTTGGTGTCACCGGCAACCTCGAAGGCACGTTGCGCATTGGCAATAACATGGATACGCGGGGTGCGCTGCAGTTAGTGAATGGTCGCTATGAAGCCTTTGGCCAGGAACTGGACCTGCGCCGGGCACGGATTCTTTTTGTAGGTGCGCTGACCCGACCCTATTTGGACATTGAGGCAGTCCGTGAAGTTGATACGGTGGTTGCCGGGATCCGGTTATCCGGCCCGGTGGATGAGCCGGAAACGGAAGTGTTCTCGGAACCGTCGATGCCGCAGAGTGATGCCTTGTCGTACGTTATTCTTGGCCGACCGCCCCGGGGCCAGGGGGATGAGGGTCAGATGAGCCGGGCTGCGTTGTCACTGGGTCTTACCCAGGCCAGCAAGATCACACAAGGTATTGGAAACGAGCTGGGTATCCGTAACCTGACATTGGAGGCGGAGGGTTCAGGGGAGCAGGCCTCCGTGGTGGCGAGCGGCTATATCACAGACGAGCTAAGCCTCCGTTATGGTGTTGGCATATTTGAACCCATTACCACGGTAGCCCTGCGCTACGATTTGGGCCGCTATTTCTATCTGGAGGCCGCCAGTGGTCTGGCGGCCTCGCTGGATATTTTCTATACACGGAACTTCTGAGTGGCCAGGTCAGTCCAGCTCGAAGGTGGCACTGACGGTGGCCTGGATTTCCCTGGGGCCCACGCTTGAAACGGCGTCACCGACCATTTTCGATTCCGCTTGCATCATCGGTACCGGACGATGGCCGCCATTCACATTCAGACTGACCACTTCGCCACAACGTTGCTCGAGTTGCTTGGCGACAAACTCGCAGCGGCTTCTGGCATCGGCGATGGCCCTTGCCAGAGCCTCGCGTTCCAGCCCCTGCTCGTCTGAGTGGAAAAACTGGTGGCTGCCAAGATGATATTGCAGCCCCAGCTTGTTGGCTTCACCAATCAACGGATTCAGCAGATCCAGATCGTTGATCGAGAAGCTGACGGTCTGGCTTGCCACCGATACTCGCTTGGGATCCTGGCCTTGTTCCCGTACAGGAAGCATGCGAGTGTAAACGCTGAGATCGGCATCAGAATAGTCGTCCAGCTCATTACGATAGGCCGCAATGGCCTGGCGCCATTCGTCCATGGTGTCGGACACCTGTTCAGAGGCCTTGGCGGCATCCGGGTGCTCGGCCGTGACTGAGAACTGCAGTCTGGCGCTGTCTGGTTCGTAACGAACAATACCTTCGCCATTCAGGCTCACTTCTCCGGCACTGGCTGCCGCGGGTATCACGGTGATGGCGGCGGCGAGCGCAAGTGGCAGTCGACGTTTGATCATGGTCATTCTCCTTATGAGTGGAACTCCGGGCCTTCCCGGTTATCCAGTCGTTCCAGTTTCCGGGCCCGGGCGGCGTGCACAAAGTGGCTGAAGATGCGACGGTGCCCGGTGTGGTAAAGCAGGTATTCGGGGTGCCATTGCACTCCCATCAACCATTGTCGGCCGGTGTTTTCGATGGCCTGCACAAACAGGTCGTTGTCCACGGCCGTCACTCTGAGATTCTGTCCAAGGCGCTTGATGGCCTGGCTGTGAATGCGGTTGGCGCCAATCACGTGGCTGTACATCAGGCCTCCCAGACGGCTGTCCCGGACCAGGCGAACCGTTTGGAGGGGTAATAACAAAGGTCGATGTCGGGTATGTACCCGCAACGGGGTAACGTTCTGGCACAGGGACCCGCCGTGAAAGACGTTGATAAACTGTGCACCGCGGCAGATACCCAGCACCGGAATGTTAATCGCCTCCGCCTGGCGGAGAAGCTCGGTGTCGGTAGCATCCCGTTTCAGGTCATACCTGGCCGTCACCTGGGGTTGTTGACCATAGCGGCCCGGATGCACGTGGGTGCCGCCCGAGAGTACCAGCCCGTCCAGTAGTTCGACGTTGGTTCGGTCGCCCGGGCGGATGTAGTGTGTTCTGGCGCCATGCAGGCGCAGGCCCAGGCTGATCAGCCGATGGGCCATACTTCGCCGGGCCGGGCCACTGATGCCGATGGTGAGGCCGGGGATGTCCGTTTCGCTTTCCCAGTCAGACATAACCGTGCTGATGCAGCCATTCATCGGTGGTCTCACGCCAGGAGCGGGTGAGATTGCGTAAGCTGAACTTCCGGGATTCGTGGAATTCGCCCCGCAGGGCATCAAGATCCTGACGGTTGTTGGCAAGCTGCTCCAGCACTACCCAATCGTTCCAGACTGTGGAGAAGTGCCAATTGGGATTGTCGATATCACAATCCGGCAGCCGGTAGTGCAGAGTAGGACGACTTTTGATCCTGGGGTCCTGAACGTATTCGGACAACAGCGATTCGTTCAGATGAGCGAACAGTGGCAGAAGATCCAATGCCTTGTTCCGGGTAGGGTTGTAGTGCAGATAGTCCCTCATCAGTGTGTCCAGGTCAGGACGGTAATCGTCCGCCATCAGCTTGTCTGTGTAGCGGCTGCTCCAGGGCTCGATGTAGGTGGTGAACTTCCGGCTGATATCCAGCTGATGCCGGGACTTGAGCCAGTCATACAGCAGTGCGAACGCCTGCAGATAACGTACCAGGGTCTCGGGTTCAAGATCGGGCAGTTCCGGGTTAAGTTGAAGCCCGAACGCAAAGTAGATGGCCTCCCGGCTGCCTTCAGCACCCAGGTCTCGCAGCTCGTCTACCAGATTCTCGATCATGCCCAGAGCCGACATTGCGAGCGGTGGTCCCACAATCTCTAATGGCACAATCTTCTCGGCGGCAAAATCAATGACGTCCATGGCGTGGTTGCCGAGTTCCCGAATGGATTCCGGGAGCCGCTCGTCGGCAAGATCCAGGTCTTTGATAGGATCAGAGTCCAGCTCAATGGTGAAAGCCCCGGCGTCCGTATCCAGTCGGGTGACATAACGGGATGTCAGCTCCGGCTCGCCCCCAAGCAATCGGGCGGCATGCTGGACCAGGGCCTCGTAGGTCAGGCCGGACAGTTCAATCTCAACCCCGACTTTTCGTTCCTGGCCGTCCCGGTTTGTCGTTTGTTCCGGCATCTTGCAGCGGTCGTGTTCGGTCATGGTTGTGTGTGGCTTCCCTGTGTCTGGTTTGCGTCACCATAACATACAGGCTGTTGGTCGCCCGTTACAGGAAGGAAACGAAACGTAGAGGGCTTTACACTGGATAAAACACTGTATATAGTCAGTTCACTGTATAAAAAAACAGGATCGAAATTCCGGAGCCCGACTGATGAAACTGACTGCAAGACAATCCCAGGTGCTGGACATTATCCGACGTTACGTGGATGAAACCGGCTACCCGCCCACCAGGGCTGAAATTGCCGCAGAGCTGGGATTCCGTTCCGCCAACGCGGCGGAAGAACATCTGAGGGCTCTGGCAAGGAAGGGCGCCATAGAGATGGTCCCGGGGGCCAGCCGAGGCATTCGCTTGCCGGAGGCCGAAGAGGATCTGGGCCTCCCTGTCATCGGGCAGGTTGCCGCCGGCAGCCCGATTCTGGCGCAGGAACATATTGAAGATCACTGCACGCTGCAGCCGGGCTTCTTCTCTCCTTCAGCAGATTACCTTTTGCGGGTACGGGGGATGAGCATGAAAGACATCGGGATTCTGGATGGTGACTTACTGGCGGTGCACAGTACCCAGGATGTCCATAACGGTCAGATTGTTGTCGCTCGTGTCGGAGAGGAGGTCACCGTCAAGCGTTTCCGCAGGGAAGGCAACAAGGTCTGGCTGATTGCAGAGAATGAGGAGTTTGCTCCGATTGAAGTCGATCTCGCGGAGCAGGAATTGTTTATTGAAGGTCTCGGCGTAGGCGTTATCCGCCGCTCCGATCTTCACTGAATACCGTATTCGGCAGCGCATGGCGCAGGTAGGTGAGTAATGGAACAGTTGAGCTTCACTCAGAACATGGCATTTCAGCCGGCAGCTGTTGTTGCGGCTGGCGCGGTTTCCTCTGGCCAAAGGGCACCGGCGGCCAGGGCAGCAGCGTCCGGTTCGGAGCGACGTTCAGCGTCTGGCTTCGGTGGCAATGTTACCGAGATTATTCTTCCGGAGGAGCAGGTGGAGAATTTCCAGTTGCTGCTGCCAATGCTCACACAACTCAACCAGGAGAAACGTTGGCTGGCGTGGATTGATCCTCCCCAGTCCCTGGTGGCCAAGTGGCAGAAAATGCACGGCATTGTGGCCAGTGAGATTCTTGTGTTGCGGTCAACGGCAGAATTCCCGGCACAAGAGTTGGCTGAGCGAGCGCTGGGCGCAGGCACCTGCCATGCCGTTGTGCTCTGGACTCACAAGCTGGGCCGTGCAGCGCTGGAAACCTTGCAAAAGGCATCTGCCAAGGGTAATAGCCACGGTGTGGTGTTGCGCCAGAGATAACGGGTGCTCAATGCAAGGTGTAGTGGGGCTGATTGTCGGCGAACTCGCCTTCGTCCTCTTCCCAGTCAATGTCGTGGCTGATGTTGCCAGCGGCCTCGATGCCAGCGGCAATCATCGCCTTGGCGACGTTCATGTCCCGGTCTTCCAGCATTTCTCTGGCCTCGTCAGAGAATGAGATGCGCACAAGTGGAGCTGCGTCGTCATCAATCCGGCGAAGCGCGTAGTCGCCGTCGGCGAGTTGTACAATTTCAAAAAACGAAGGTGACATTCATTCAACCTATATCTGCTGTCAGCGTATGTTAATGGATTGGCTCCGGCAGGCGGATTACCACTCGCTGTGTTGCTCGTCTATCTCTCTGGTCAATACGGTCATGGCAGCCAGTATCTTGTTCAGAGCCTGAATGGACCGATCTGGCCCCTGATCCGCCGAAACCGCAATGATGTTTTCTTCCGTCACGGTTTTCCGTGTCTTGGGCGGTTCTCCAGCGGCAGCCTCCAACTGATTCAGCTGTTGCCACCAGCTCCCTGGTGTTTCAGCCAGTTCCTTCAACATCCCGCCTTCCGCAATCGCATAGGGAAACAGCGCCTCCAGCTCGTCAATGGAGGCCGGTCTGTCGACCTTGTTCTGGTGACATCGGGCAATCATTACCAGCAGGAGTCCGCGAGCCCGCAGCAACAACTCAATGGCACCTTGCAGTTGGGCTTCTCGTTCTGGCGCAGTCGCCGCTTCGTCTTGCTCAACCCGGATTAGTAACGTTTTGGCCAGAAACAGCTTTTGCGAAACCAGAGAATGCCATTGAGATGCCATGAGGAAACCTGCGAACGAAAAATCAGAGAAACAGGGCCGGTAAAACTTTGGGAGTTTATCATTTTTGGCTGTTTATTTCTCGCTCTATCCACTTTGTGGAAATGCTCTTGTCACAAGAAACTACAAACAACCACTTGAAACGGGCGTTTGAAACTGGCACAAAGAGCGTCAAATTGAGTGAGTATTGACCACTCATGTGACTCACGCTGGAGGTTGAGGATGCGAAACCGATTTATTGCTGCCATCGCAGTTGCTGTTATGGGGGCGTCCAGTCCGCTGCAGGCAAAGGTAACACAGGCTGAAGCCGCGCGCCTGAACAATGAGCTGACACCGGTTGGTGCCGAGCGCGCGGGCAACGCGGCGGGCACCATTCCAGCCTGGGATGGCGGGCTTGCCACGCCACCGGCGAATTGGCGCGAGGGGTCTGTAGAAATCAATCCGTTCCCTGGCGATGACGCCCTGTATGTGGTGACGGGGGATAACCTTGATCTTTACCGGGATAAGTTGTCGGACGGCCACATCCGGATGCTGGAGCAATATGGTCCGGCATTTTTCATGCCGGTGTATGAAACCCGTCGGACAGCGGCGTTTCCCGAACATGTATACGAGAAGTTTCGCCAGAATGCTCTGACCGCCGAGCTGCTGGATAATGGAAACGGGGTAAGAGACACCATCATGACCAGTCCGTTCCCCATTCCACAGAATGGTCTGGAAGCGATCTGGAACCACATTCTCCGGTATCGTGGTGAGGAAGTGTCCTTCCGTAGTGCTTCAGCCACCCCTCAGGAAGACGGTTCCTTCAACCCGGTGGTCAATCACTATGATTATTTCCTCGCGTACAGTCAGGTAGGCGCGGATCTTGCCGATATCGACAACAAGATCTTCTACCTGAAAACCGAGACGATCGCCCCAACCACGCTGGCGGGCACCATCACCCTGGTGCACGAGACTCTGGATCAGGTTCGTTCACCTCGCCTTGCATGGCGTTATGACGCCGGCTCCCGACGCCTGCGCCGTTCTCCGAACCTGGCCTACGAGACAGACCTGCCGAATTCGTCCTCTCTGCGTTCGGTAGACCAGAAAGATATGTATAACGGCGCTCCAAACCAGTATGACTGGGAACTCAAAGGTAAACGGGAGCTGCTGGTTCCCTACAACGGATACAAGCTTCACGATTCCAGTGTTCGCCCTGAGGACGTCATCCGCCCCAACCACATCAACCAGAGTCTTGCTCGCTATGAGCTGCATCGGGTGTGGGTGGTAGAGGCCAAGCGTCGTACCGGTATCGGCCATATTTACGAGCGCCGTGTGTTCTACATTGATGAAGATAGCTGGCAGATTCTGGTCTCTGAGGAGTACAACGAGAAAGGCGAGCTATGGCGCGTTTCCGAGGCTCACAATATCAGCTACTACAGTGAGCCGGTCTTCTGGACCACCATGGAAATGACGTATGATCTGAAGGCAAATCGTTATTACATTGATGGTCTGGACAATGGTTACCCCGCCTATGATTTCGCGCCGGGGTATCGTGGTAACGAGTTTACCGCCTCTGCGGCCCGTCGCGCTGCACGGCGTTAACCGTCCGCTTGCGGGGCGCCATCGTTTCCGGTGGCGCCCTTTCGTTGGCCAGTCTGTCCCGCAGACCACGGAGATTGCTGATGGCCAACCCTGAAAACCTCCTTTCCGATCTGGATCAGCTTCAAGACGAATTAACCCTGGCCCTGGACAACCAGGATTGGGAACGATTGGGCCAGCTTAATGCCCGGGTTCGACCGACGGTGGAACCGTTGATGGCTGAGCTCGAGAAGGGCTGCCTTGATGCCACACTGGTGCGAGAGCGACTGGAAGCGCTGAATCGTTTTGTGGCCGAGGCCGATGCCGCCGCTGTGAAGGCCCGCGACGAGGCGAAAGCCTCATTGAAGGGGGTCAGCCAGAACCGTAACGCCGCCAAAACCTATCAGAACGTCTCCTCGAATCGTCAAAGATAGCGTCATAAAATTGACTCGGGCCGACATACGGTCTTAAATACCGCACAAATCCATGAAGAGATTCCTGTGAATGTCCAAAAATAACAAAGTGCTGGTGCTGAGTGAGGATGAAACCAGACGGCGAGATCTGGTCACCATTCTGGAGTTTGTCGGTGAAGAGCAGGTGATTTCCGGCGACGAGGCTTTGGCGCTTTTGGCGAGTGACGATGATCAGGCCTGGGATAGTGTTTCGGTAGCGGTCGTCAACGGCACCGAATCCGGCGCCTGTTCCGCCATAGAGCAGGTGTGCCGGGCCATGACCGGTGTACCAGTGTTGCTGGTTGGCGACCCTGAGCTCAAGGGTTTGTCAGAGGACGATGCGGCACGAGTGATTGCGCGGATGGAATGGCCGCTGAACTACACCAAGTTCGTGGATTCCCTGTACCGCGCACAGATCTATCGGGACCAGTTCAGCCGCAACCAGCAGCGCGGCCAGCAGCGTGGTGTGCAGCTGTTCCGCAGCCTTGTGGGAACCAGTCGTAAAATCCAGCAAGTGCGCCAGTTGATGGAGCAGGTGGCCGACAAGGATGTGAGCGTGCTGATTACCGGAGAGTCCGGTACTGGGAAGGAAGTGGTTGCTCGCAATCTGCATTACCATTCTTCCCGCCGCGATAAGCCTTTCGTGCCGGTGAACTGTGGTGCTATTCCGGCAGAGCTGCTGGAGAGCGAGCTCTTTGGCCATGAGAAAGGCGCGTTTACCGGTGCCATTACGGCGAGGGTAGGGCGCTTTGAGATGGCGGAAGGCGGCACCTTGTTCCTGGATGAAATTGGCGATATGCCCCTGAACATGCAGGTGAAGATACTGCGGGTACTGCAGGAACGCACCTTTGAAAAAGTGGGCAGTAACCGCACCCAGACCGCTGACGTACGGGTGATTGCGGCGACCCACAAGCATCTTGAGGACATGATTGAATCCGGTGATTTCCGGGAGGATCTGTACTACCGGCTGAACGTGTTCCCCATCGAAATGCCGGCACTCCGGGAGCGAGTCGAAGACATTCCACTGCTGATCAACGAGCTGATTTCCCGGATGGAAAAAGAGAAGCGTGGTTCATTGCGGATGAACTCGGCGGCCATCATGAGCCTGTGTCGTCATGATTGGCCGGGCAATGTCCGTGAGCTGGCGAACCTCGTGGAGCGTCTTGCCATCATGCATCCCTATGGCGTGATCGGAGTGCAGGAATTGCCGAAGAAGTTCCGCTATGTGGATGATTACGACGAGAATCGCCCGGTAGAGGATTCAGGTATGCCCTCTTCCATACCAGGCCTGGTGGGGCTGGATGCGCCAGCGTTGCTTCCGGTGAACGGCATTGATCTGAAGGATTATCTCTCCAATCTCGAAAAGCAATTGATTCAGCAGGCTCTCGATGAAGCCAGCGGCGTAGTCGCCCGCGCCGCCGAGAAGCTGCGGATACGGCGCACGACGCTGGTGGAGAAAGTGCGAAAGTATGGTCTGAGGGACGACTCAGAAGAAGCCTGATGACACCGGGGTTGCCGGTAAAAGGTGGCGTCAAAGGTTTGTAACCTGCGACGCCATTGTTGTTTCTGGCCGACGGTAATTCGTCACCCTGGGTATCGTTGATTTCGTTACTATCTGAAAATAAACAATAAATACTAATTGGCACGCTGTTAGCTTTAACCTTTCCGAACAAAAGTATTGATGGCCCCGCCGGGCCTGTCAGGGGGAAAGGTTATGAGCCACGCACATGTCGTTATGGAGTCCCGCCACCAGCCGGATGCCAACGCTGCGGCTGATGTCAACGACAAGGTGACAGCACTGTTTCCACAGCAGGACGATGAGGCTGTAGATTCTGCGCTGGAACTGTTCAATCGCATGTCTCGTCAGATTACCGATTCCTATCGCACACTCGAGTCTCGGGTGAACCAGCTGTCCGGTGAGCTGTCTTATGAATCGCGACAGCGCCAGCAGGAGCTGGAGCAGAAAGAGCAGCTGGCAGATCGCCTGTCTACCTTGCTCAATGCCCTGCCTGCGGGTGTGGTGGTGCTGGACAAACATGGCACTGTCAGTCAGAGCAACCCGGCCGCCATTGCCTTGCTGGGCGAGCCGCTTGAGGGCGAGCGCTGGATTGACGTTATCCGCCGCTGTTTCGCGCCCCGTAACGATGATGGCCATGAGGTGTCCCTGAAGGATGGTCGCCGGGTCAGCATTGAGATCCGTACCATGGAGAATCAGCCGGGTCAGTTGATCCTGCTGACCGATCTGACTGAAACGCGCCAGCTCCAGTCGCAACTGGCTCATGCCCAGCGCCTCTCTGCCATGGGCAAGATGGTTGCGTCCCTGGCCCACCAGATTCGCACACCGCTGTCTGCTGCCATTCTCTATGGTGGCCATCTGAGCCAGCCGGATCTCGATGAGGAGCTACGTCAACGTTGCGCTTCCCGGCTGATGTCCCGCCTGACCCATCTGGAACAGCAGGTTCGTGACATGTTGATCTTCGCCCGCGGTGAAACCCGACTGGCGGAAGAGCTGGATTCGTCGCGCCTGGTGGAAGCGCTGGAGTCTGCTGTTGATGGGCTCAAGCTTGCGCCAGGTGTGCAGGTGACCCTGGACAACCAGGTGCAGACGCCTTGCCGGCTGATGTGCAATCGCGATGCCCTGGTCGGCGCCTGTACCAATCTTGTGAATAACAGTCTGGAGGCGGGGGCAGCCGATGTTTCAATCGTCGTTTCCGCTACCTCTGGCCGCCTGGAAATCCGGGTTTCCGATAATGGGCCCGGGTTCGAGCCTGGTGAGGCAGGTCGGATTATGGAAGCCTTCTACACCACCAAGTCCCATGGCACCGGCCTCGGGCTGGCCGTGGTGCAGGCTGTGGTCAAGGCCCATCAGGGCGAGTTTTCGATTTCATCCCCCGGACAGCAAGGCGCCGACGCGATAGTTCGGCTGCCTATTCTGACAGCCCGGTTTTAAAGAACAGGTTGGAGGTGCATAGCATGGTAAAGGCCCAGATTCTGATTGTGGAAGATGACCACGACCTGCGCGAAGCTTTGGTAACGACGCTGGAACTGGCGAAATTCCAGGTGCGGGAAGCGGCCAGCGCTGAAGATGCGCTGGCAAGCCTGGCCCGGGCGCCGGTCGATATGGTGGTCAGCGATGTCAATATGCCCGGCATGTCCGGCCATGAGTTGTTGGCGGAAGTTCAGCGCTTGTATCCGGGGCTGCCCATGATGCTGATTACCGCGTACGGCCAGATCAGCCACGCGGTGTCTGCCATGCAATCCGGTGCCATCGATTATCTGGTCAAGCCGTTTGAGCCTCAGGTTCTGGTGGAAGCGGTCAGTCGGGTCGTGGGCGGAAGCCGCCAGAAGGCTGGCGATGAGCCGGTGGCTGAGGATCCTGTCAGCAAACGCATGTTCCAGTTGGCCGCGAAAGTGGCGGCCAGTGATTCCACAGTGATGATTTCCGGTGAGAGTGGTACCGGTAAAGAAGTGTTGGCCCGCTATATCCATCAGCAGTCACCCCGAGCGGATGAGCCGTTTGTCGCGATCAACTGTGCCGCTATTCCGGAGAATATGCTGGAAGCCATTCTGTTCGGTCACGAGAAAGGTGCATTCACGGGTGCCGTTGCAGCCTCCCCAGGTAAATTCGAGCAGGCCAATGGCGGAACCATCCTGTTGGACGAGATTTCCGAAATGGATCTTGGTTTGCAGTCCAAGCTGCTGCGAGTGTTGCAGGAGCGGGAAGTGGAGCGCGTCGGTGGTCGCAAGACCATTCAGCTGGATGTTCGTGTGCTGGCGACCACAAACCGTGATCTGGCGGACTACGTGCGCGAGGGCAAGTTCCGCGAAGACCTTTATTATCGATTGACGGTGTTCCCGATGCGGTGGCAGCCTCTGCGGGAGCGGCCGCTGGATATTCTGCCCCTGGCCCGCTCACTGCTGAAAAAACATTGCCGCAAGATGAAGCTGACCGGCATCACCCTGGCCGAGGATGCCCGTAAGGCACTGATGGCTCATGCCTGGCCGGGTAATGTCCGGGAACTGGACAATGCCATTCAGCGGGCGCTGGTGTTGCATCAGGGTAATGTAATCCACGCCGGCGATCTTTGTCTGGAGCTTGGGATTACCGGTGCCGCTGACTTTGGTGCACCCGCCGAGCCGTCCATTTCCGCCAGGTCCATGGAGGTCCCTGCGGCTGACGTGCCAGACCCCGAGGCCGGGCTGGAAGCGGATTCAGCGGCTGATGAGGCGATTGGCTCACTCGGAGATGATCTGCGCCAACAGGAGTTCCGTATTATTATCCAGACCCTCAAGAAAGAGCGTGGCAGGCGCAACCGGGCCGCGGAGCAGTTGGGCATCAGCCCGCGAACGCTTCGTTACAAACTGGCCCAGATGCGAGATGCCGGTATCGATCTTGATGCGGAGCTGGCCATGGCCTGAGTCAGGGCCTTTGTTGTCGACCTTATACTCCTTCGGGCACCCTTCGGGGTGCCGTTTTTTTGCCCGCCTGCCTGGTCTTCTTTTTCGCTCTGGTTTCACTCCTGTCAATTCTTTGTCACGTAGACGCCTTCCACTGTTAAATTCTTTATTAACCCGTTGAAATAAAACGTTTAATTGTTTCTGGCCTGTTGCTTGCTTCCAGTTCATTTGAGTCAGCAACAAGTACAGGCCCGACAGGGCCGCCGGGAGAGAGTGATGGTTCAACGTGCCGACATAAATAATGTTCTGTCTGAGATCCGGAATCTGCGTACCCAGATGATGCAGAACCAGAGGATTGAACAGGATCAGTCCGTACGTGGCCGCATCGATGGCCCACGACAGGTTCAGGAAACCCAGGAAGTTCCCAGCTTCAGCGATATGCTGGGCAAGGCCGTCAACAATGTACACGAGGTCCAGAGTCAGGCCAGTGAACTCAGGACGGCCTACGAAATGGGCGATCCAAACGTGGACATTACCCGGGTAATGATTGCTGCCCAGAAATCTTCCGTGTCTTTCGAGGCTCTGACCCAGGTGCGTAACCGGGTCGTGCGCGCCTATGAAGACATCATGAATATGCCGATCTGATAACGGAGCAACAGCATGGCAAGCGTACCCGCGGAAACCGCCGCCTCTGACCTGCCGGCTACCCAGGAGAGTGATACTCCTGAGAGCCGTAGCAATCTTTTGCTCGGGTTCAACCGATTGAATCTGCTCCGCCAGGTCGGGCTTATGGTGGGGCTGGCCGCCAGTGTGGCACTGGGTGTGGCTGTGGTGCTCTGGGCTCAGGAGCCCAATTACCAGCCGGTGGTGGGGGATCTGTCTGCCTACAACCCGCAGGACGTGACCACCATCCTCGACAGCAATGGTATCGATTACAAGATGGACCCCCGCACCGGAGCGCTGCTGGTGCCGTCTGAACAGGTCTATAACGCGCGCCTCAAGCTTGCTGCTGAAGGCGTAACCGACCAGAAGACCATGGGTTATGAGTTGCTGGACCAGGAACGTGGTCTGGGAACGTCCCAGTTCATGGAAACCATCAGCTACCGGCGCGGATTGGAGGGCGAACTGGCCCGGACCATCGCCGCCATGCGTGGTGTTCGAAATGCCCGGGTGCACCTGGCCATTCCCGAGCGTTCGGTGTTTATCCGGGATGCCCGTGAACCGACCGCCTCGGTGTTTCTTGAAGTGTTTGCGGGCCGTCGTCCTGAGCCAGAACAGATTCGGGCCATCGTCAACCTGGTGGCCGGCAGCATTCCGATGATGAACCGGGATCAGGTGACCGTGGTTGACCAGAACGGCAATCTGTTGACGGGCGATGAGGTTCAGGCCGAAACAGACCGGATGAAAGACCAGTATGAATACACGTCCAGGGTTGAAGAGCGGCTGACCCGCCGTGTCGCCTCATTGATTGGCCCGATTGTCGGGGAAGGGCGTTACCGCGCGGAAGTCACCGCCGACCTCGACTTCTCTGCGGTCGAGCGTGCCGAGGAGTTATACAATCCGGAGCAACAGGCGGTGCGCAGTGAGCGCGAGTTGTCTGAGCAGCGTGTGGCGGGAGCCCAGGGTGGCATTCCCGGTGCGCTGGCCAATCAGCCGCCAGGGGCTGCGACGGTTCCGGAGCAGGCCACTGCCGCCCCAGGGGAAGATGGCGCTCCTGCAGCTCCGCCGGTGAATGTCCGGAGTGAATCCACCCGGAACTATGAACTGGATCGTACCGTCAGCTACACCCGTCAGGAGCTGGGTGCGGTCAAGCGGGTGACCGTGGCCCTTGCCGTGGATGACATGAAAGTGGTCGACCCGGAAACCGGCGAGGTGAGCTATCAACCCTGGCCAGAGGCCGAACTGCAACGGCTGAGCATGCTGGTGCGTGATGCGGTTGGCTATTCCGCGTCCCGCGGAGACAGCGTTACCGTCATGAATACGGCGTTTGCCCCAGAGGAAGCGGTGGAGTTTGATGCTCCGAGCTTCTGGGAGCAGCCCTGGTTCTGGGATTTTATGAAGCAGGTATTGGCAGTACTGGTCATTCTGATTCTGGTGCTTGGCTTGCTGCGCCCCACCCTGAAGACGCTGTCCGGTGGCGGCCGCCGCGAGCGTGGTGAAGGCGGAGAAGAGGGGGAGTATGGTGGCCTTGCTGATATCGAAGGCGGGCAGGCACTACGCGATGCCATGTCGTCTCAGGATGACCTGCTTTTGCCGGGCGCCACAGACAGCTATGATAGACAGTTGAATGCACTCAAAGGCCTGATTGCGGAAGATCCCGCCAGGGTTGCACAGGTTATGCGCCAGTGGGTGAACGTCGATGACTGAAGAAAACGGCCAGTTGCAGGGGGATGCCCCGAAAAAGCCGCAGCGCAAGATTCCGCGAGTGGAGCAGGCAGCGATCCTGCTGATGTCTCTGGGTGAAGCGGACGCTGCGGAGGTGCTCAAGCACATGGGGCCGAAAGAGGTTCAGCGGGTTGGCGTCGCCATGGCGCAGATGAAAGACGTCAGCAAGGACGACGTCACCTACGTGCTTAACCAGTTTGTGGACGCTGTCGGCGGCCAGACCGGTTTGGGGGTTGGTAATGACGATTATATCCGGGCGATGCTCACCCAGGCGCTTGGTGATGACAAGGCCGCGAGCCTGATTGACCGAATCCTGATTGGCGGCAATACCACCGGCCTGGATACTCTTAAGTGGATGGAGCCCCGGGCTGTGGGCGATATTATCCGTTACGAGCATCCCCAGATTCAGGCCATTGTTATCTCCTACCTAGACCCGGACCAGGCCGCTGAAATTCTTGGCACACTTGATGAAAAAGTGCGACTGGATGTGATGATGCGGGTGGCGTCGCTGGAAAGCATTCAGCCACAGGCCCTGCAGGAACTGAACGACATCCTTGAGAAGCAGTTCTCCGGTGGCGCGGCCTCCCAGACCAGTCGGATTGGTGGTGTGAAGCGAGCGGCCGATATCATGAACTTCATGGATCGCGGGATTGAGGGCTCGTTGATGGATTCCATCAAAGACATGGATCCTGATCTGGCGTCCACCATTGAAGACCTCATGTTCGTGTTTGATAACCTCAAGGATATCGATGATCGGGGTATTCAGGCGCTGCTTCGAGAGGTGTCCTCCGAGGTGCTGGTGGTGGCGCTCAAAGGTGCCGACGAAGCCGTCAAGGAGAAGATCTTCAAGAACATGTCCAAGCGTGCTGCGGAGTTGCTGCAGGATGATCTGGAAGCCAAGGGGCCGGTCAAGGTCAGCGAAGTCGAAGCGGCCCAGAAAGACATTATCACCGTTGCTCGCCGTATGGCTGAAGCCGGCGAGATCTCGCTGGGTGGTAGTGGCGAAGAAATGATGTGATGAAAGATTCCGATCAGGACAGCAAGCGCATACCGAAAGAACAGATGACCGCCTGGGAACGGTGGGAATTGCCTCTGCTTGATGAGCGCGGAAACCAGGTTGTCGAGGAAGAGGAAGTCAAGCCGCTGACCGCGAGGACGGTTTTCAGGAGGGCCGGCAGGCTGGTTACGCGGAAGGCTTTGAGCAGGGTCGCGCAGACGGGCACAAAGATGGCTACGCCGCAGGCGAGGCGGAGGGTCGGAGCGAGGGTGAGCAGCAGGCAGCGGAGCAGACGCGTCAGGAAGTTGCCTCCCGGATGGAACGGCTGGAGCATCTGATGGGTGAGCTGTTGTTGCCCATCGAACGCCATGAAGATGAGCTGGAAGCGGTGCTGGTCAACCTCACTACCGTATTGGCCCGGGCGGTGGTCTTCCGTGAGCTCAGCATTGATTCCTCCCAGATTCGCCAGGTGGTGCGTCGGGCTCTGTCGTCACTGCCCTCTACCGCCGACAATCTACGCATTCATATTCACCCCGACGATATCGAGCCGGTACGGGAAGTCACAGAGCGCCTGGAATCACCGGCGGTCCTCATTGAGGACGACACTCTCATGCCTGGTGGCTGTAAAGTGGAATCGCGCCATAGTCTGGTGGATTACACCGTGGAGAAGCGCTTCCAGCGGGTGGTTCAGGGTATGCTGGAAGAACAGCTGGCGGAGCCTGCCGGTCCGGATCAGGAGGAGCTGGCACCCAGTATGGGGGAGCTGACCGATTTTCACCGGGATGTGCTGAGTGATTCGGGCATGACATCACCACCAGAATCCGAGTCTGACGAATTCAACGACCAGAGCCAGGACGATGACATCACGCCTGGCTGAACGGTTACGGCAGCTTCAGGGGGCCATCAGCGACGAGCCTGCGCCAGAATTGTCTGGCCGGCTCACCCGCATGGTGGGTCTCACGCTGGAGTGCGTGGGTTGCCCGATGGTGGTGGGGGACCGTTGTCTGATTCAGGGTGATAGCGCCACCAGTGTGGAAGCGGAAGTGGTGGGGTTTGAGGAAGATAAGGTTTACCTGATGCCGCTGACCGCCATCGAAGGTCTCAAGCCCGGAGCCCGGGTGATTCCTCTGGCCTCGGCCAGCAGGGTACCGGTTGGCCCGCAAATGCTGGGGCGAGTGGTGAATGGTGCCGGCGACCCGCTGGACGGCAAGGGACCGTTGCAGGCAGAGGCCAGAGTGCAGCTGACCGGCGACATCATCAACCCATTGAACCGGGCTCCGGTGCGCCAGTCCATGGATGTGGGAATCCGTGCAATCAACGCGTTGCTGACCGTAGGGCAGGGGCAGCGTCTCGGCCTGTTTGCCGGCAGTGGTGTCGGTAAGAGTATGCTGCTGGGAATGATGACCCGGTTCACGGATGCAGACATTACCGTGGTTGGGTTGATTGGTGAACGGGGCCGGGAGGTCAAGGAATTCATCGAGGACATTCTCGGCGATGAAGGCCTGGCTCGTTCCGTGGTTGTAGCCGCTCCGGCAGATGACTCGCCGTTGATGCGCCTGCGCGCTGCCATGCTCACCACCCGAATTGCCGAATACTACCGCGATCAGGGTAAGCGCGTTCTTCTTTTAATGGATTCTCTCACCCGCTATGCCCAGGCACAGCGGGAGATCGCCCTGGCCGTTGGCGAACCACCGGCGACCAAGGGGTATCCGCCCTCGGTTTTTGCCAAGCTGCCGCAACTGGTTGAGCGCACAGGCAATGGCCGACCCGGCGGTGGTTCCATTACCGCGTTTTATACCGTTCTGACGGAAGGCGACGATCAGCAGGATCCCATTGCCGACGCTGCCAGGGCCATCCTTGATGGTCACATCGTCTTATCCCGGCGGCTGGCGGAAGAAGGCCATTATCCGGCGATTGATGTGGAGGCCTCTATCAGCCGGGTAATGCCCCAGGTGACTGATTCTGAGCATTTCTCCCGGGCCCAGAGATTCAAGCAGGTTTACTCCCGTTACCAGCAGGCCCGTGATCTGATCAGTGTGGGTGCCTATGTGAAAGGTTCCGACCCGGAGACTGACTTTGCCATTCAGCACATAGGCAATATGAGCCAGTTTCTGCAGCAGGGGCTGAATGAAAGTGCTCCTCTCACGGAGGCGATTGAGCAACTGATGGCGGTAGTGCCGGAACGACGTTCACCGGAACGAAGAAAGACGGCGGTGCCGAACCCCGCCGGCAATCGGGATAATGTCTGATGCTGCGATCGAAACGGCTTGAAGTTGTCCTCTCCCTTGAAGAGCGGAAAGAACAGGAAGCGTTGGAACGCCTTGGTGAGGCCCGAAAGCAGGTGGAGGCGCACCGCGAACAGGTGGAGAACCTGGAGCGCTATCAGCAGGAGTATCGTGACCAGATCCGCGCGAGCCAGCAGGGTGTTGTTCCTGTGGCGCGACTGCAGGCCTGGCAGGCTTTTATCGCCCAGCTGGACCAGGTGATTGCCCAGCAACAGCGGCAGCTGCAACAGGCTGAACAGGTGTTTGAAGCCAGGCGCCGGGAGTGGCAACAGGCCTGGGAACGTCGCCGTGGTATGGAAAAATACATTGAGTCCTGCCGGCAACAGGAACAACGGGAACAGGATCTCAGAGACCAGAAACTGGCGGACGAAGCTGCCGGTCGGGCCTTTGCCCGGCGACAGCGATAATTGAAGTCCCCGGTGATCTGCATCAGATAACCCGGATGCAATTTCCGTTTATTTGACTATCCTTTACCAGATAAGCTTGCCATCAATGGCTGGCAGCGAAGGAAAGTCATTGGTGGAATGTGCCGGGAGGTTCAGGAATGCCTATAGAGACACGCCGGAGCGATGACGGCAAGACCCTCACGATCTGCGTGGAGGGTCGGTTCGATTTCAGTACCCATCAATCCTTTCGGGATGCCTACGAGCACAGCGAACCCACCGTCAGCCACTACGTCATTGATCTTTCAGACACCACTTACCTCGACAGCTCTGCTCTGGGCATGTTGCTTCTGTTAAGGGATCATGCTGGCGGAGATGGCGCCCGCATCTCAATCGAGAACTGCAACAGCGATGTCCGGCGAATTCTCTCCATTTCCAACTTCGAGCAGTTGTTCAGCATTCGCTGAGGCGATTCCCTTGAAGGTACTTCTTGCCGAGGACAGTGCCAGCGACAGGTTGATTCTGGCGCGGCTGGTAAAGCGCCTGGGCCATACCGTGATTGAAGCCGAAGACGGTACCGAGGCGGTGGATCTGTTCCGGGAGACCCAGCCGGATCTGGTGTTGCTGGACGCCCTGATGCCGCGGATGGACGGAATGGAGGCCGCTCGTCAAATCAAGGCTCTGGCAGGCGAGCGCCTGGTGCCGCTCATCTTTCTCACCTCCCTGTCGGGGGCGGGTGATCTGGCCCGGTGTCTTGAGGCCGGCGGCGACGACTTTCTCGTCAAACCCTACAATCGCGTGATTCTGGAAGCGAAGATTAACGCGTTTAATCGTATGAGGGGGTTGCACCAGGCATTGTCGGACCAGCGTGACCATATTCGGCGCCAGAATCAGCAGATGCTGGACGAGCAGCGCACGGCGCGGCGGGTGTTTGATAATATTGCCCATACCGGTTGTCTGGATGCCCCCAACATCCGCCACCATGCATCCCCCCTCTCGGTTTTCAACGGTGATGTATTGTTTGCTGCTCAGCGCCCCGGGGGCGGCACTCTGGTGTTTCTGGGTGATTTCACCGGGCACGGATTACCTGCCGCCATTGGCGCCATGCCGGTTGCTGAAATCTTCTACGGGATGGCGGCCAAAGGCTTTGGCGCCCCGGATGTCCTCCGGGAAATTAACCGCAAGCTTCGGCGAATACTGCCGGTAGGCATGTTCTGTTGTGGTTTGATGGTTGAGGCTGACTTCAAACACAACAGCCTGCGTGTCTGGAATGGTGGCTTGCCGGATGGCTGGCTGTTGCGTGCCGGAGGCGACCGTGTCGCCATTCCGTCCCGGCATCTGCCGCTGGGTGTCCGGGAGCCGGACCAGTTTTCGGCCTCCATGACCGTGCTGGATGCGGCACCGGGCGACTGGCTGGTGATGATGACCGACGGGCTCCCCGAGGCGCCCAATAGTGGCGGTGAAAGCCTGGGCGAGGAAGGTGTCTTGAGCGTTCTGGCGGGTCTGGAACCAGGGCAGGAGCCGTTCGAGGCCCTGCTGGAGAGAATGCAGCAGCACACCGGGAAGCCAGAGCTGGCTGATGACCTGACGCTCTGCTGCCTGCAAATGGTCCGGGCCGAGGCGCCAGAAGCAATGCCCGACAAGATTCCTGAATCGGCGTTGACGGGCCCGGCGGACTGGCGCTGCGTCTATGAGCTGAGGGAACAGACACTGGCAGACTTCAACCCCCTGCCGCTTTTACTGCATATCTGTATGGAGGTGCCCGGACTGAGGAGCCGAAGCGGCGAGGTCTACACCCTGTTGTCGGAACTCTACAACAATGCTCTTGAGCACGGTGTTCTGGCCCTGTCCTCAGAGTGGAAAACGTCACCTGGCGGTTTCAGCCGCTATTACCAGGAGCGAACGCGCAGACTGGGGAACACCGATGGGCATTTCATACGGTTTTCTCTTGAGCATCAGCCCAGGGAGGGTGGAGGTACCCTTACCGTTGTCTGTGAAGACAGTGGTGATGGTTTTGATTTCACTGAATATTCTGACACAGTGATGCAACAGCAGGCGGCTTCAACCGGCCGATACGCGGGCCGGGGACTTGAGATCCTCCGGCGTATGACGCGAAATCTCAAGGTTCACGGCCGGGGCAATCGCGTGGAAATCGTCTATGATTGGTGGTTCCCCGACGCGGCCATAATCAGTGGCGCCTGAGTGCCGACAAACGAGGATAGCGAATGAACGACAAACCCCATCTTGACGTAGAGGCGCTGGCCGAACTGCAGGATGTGATGGAAGACGAGTTTGATGTCCTGATCCAGACCTACCTGGCAGACTCCCGTTCACGCATTGACGGCCTGAAAGAGGCGCTGGCAACGGCCGACCCGGAGCACTTCGCCAAGACCGCGCACAGCTTCAAGGGCAGTTGCATCAATATCGGTGCTCCCAGGCTCGGAGGCCTGTGTTTTGAGGCCGAGCAACTGGGCAAGGACGCCACTCTGGAACAGGCCCCTGCAGTGCTTGAACGGATTGAGGCCGAGTTTTCGGAGGTGGCTAGACGTTTGCAAAACTTTGGCCAGGAGGCCTGAACGTCAGCCCGTGTGAAGGTTTGGCACCGCTTTTGCAGCTCTCAGGAAAACGCTCCGAACAGGGGCTACCTGAGATCTAAAGCGGCAAGAGGTTGCCATGCAACAGACCATACTTCCCCAGGCACCGGCGAAAACGAGTCAGCCAGAGGTCGGTGCAGCGAAATCGCAAGGCCGGAAGGACCCGGAGGCCGGTGACAGTCGTTTTGACGAGCTGTCCAGGGCCGAGCAGAAGCGGATGGATGCCAAGCGCGCCGAACGTCGGGATCAGGCTGATGCCGCGCAGGAACGCAAGGCGGCCGACCGGGCCGATGAGAAAGCCGAAGCCTCCGGTACCCGGCCAGAAAAAAATGATACGCCCACTGACCAAAAGCAGGTAGCGGACTCCGATTCACCGGCCCGTCCTTCCTCGGCCAGTGACACCAGCAATACCGGCGATACTGAGGCAGACGATGCCCTGGTCGTTGCCGAACCGCTGATGCCCCTGACATTCGCCAATCTTCAGTCGCTGTATCCTGCAGCCGCCAACCAATCCGGTACGGGCGGACCTGAGAGCCTGGCATCAAATATGGCGCTCACAGGAACTCAGGCCAACCCCGGACTGATCAAGGGCCTGCCGGGGCAAACATCTGCCGGCGGAGGCAGCACCGCTCTGGCTCCGGGCATGCAGCTAACCGACCTGCTTGCCGGTGCGACAAGCGCTGAGAGCGCCCGTCCCGTTGATCCGACCAGTCTGCTCTCCAATCCCAGATTCCAGAGTGTAATGGATACCGCAGCGCAGCAGGCAGCACAGCCCGGAAAACTGGCTGCGGACGCCAACATTCCGCTCCGGGGCTACACTACCTCGGTGGATGTGCCGGTTGGACAGGCGGAGTGGGGCGACAAGGTCATGGGCAAGCTCAGTTGGCTGACCGCCCGCAATATGTCGGTTGCCGAAATACACCTCACGCCTCCGGATATGGGGCCAATGGAAGTCAAGGTGAAAGTCCACAACGATCAGGCCAGCGTCACCGTGCATGCGGCCAACCCGGTGGTGAGGGAGCAGCTCGAACAGCACTCCCACCGGCTCCGCGACCTGCTGGGTGAACAGGGGTTGTCCCTGGGGCAGTTTGATGTCTCTGACCAGGGCGGTCAGCAGGCCGGTGGCGAGAGTGGTGAGGCCGGTGAGGGCGATGGTCGGTCTTCTGGTGGATCATCACTGGCCAGCCACGATGCTGATGCAGAGTCGTTGAGCACCGGCCAGCTTGATCTGGGCTGGCGGGGTGAAGTGGACGTCTTTGCCTGAGTCCGGATGATTTCTGACCAATTCAGCCTGCTGTCTTCCGACTTCTTTGCCCATCCCCTCCGGCAACGCTAAACTGCGGTTCTGAATACAGGGGATGGGCTGTCTGGCCCGGCCTTTGCATCACATCAGCGAAAGGTTGTTCGGAGCTTTCCGGACGCCAAAAAAGTGACAAGCGAGTGTTATGGCCGAAAATACTGCGACCGAAGCGCCTGCCAAAAAAGGCAAGCTGAAACTGATCATCATGCTGGTGATCATCATTATCCTGGCGGTGGGCCTTTCCGTGGTCGGGACACTCTGGTTCCTGGGCGGAGGATTGCCCGGCGCAGATGACGCCGAAACCACGACTTCGGCAGAGCCCGCGTTTGTCGCCAGCAGTTATACCGAAATTGAGAAAGCCCTGGTGACCACCGTTCAGGCTCAGGGTCGACAGCGCTATGCCCAGGTCTATGTATCATTCGAAGCCAAAGATCCTGCTGCACTGGCCGCCGCTGACGTTCATATGCCGCTTATCCGCAGCCAACTGGTGATGGTGCTGGGCAGCAGCGACTTCATGCAGTTGCAAACGCCGGAAGGTCGTCAGACGCTGGCCGACAGCATGCTGCAGACTGTGAATCAGGTGCTGGAGCAGGAAGGGGAGCCGGCAATCGACCGGGTATTGTTCCGGAATTTTGTGGTTCAGTAATCATACCGGGCGGATAACCAACATTAGGGGCAGGAACAGGTATGCAGGATTTACTGTCACAGGACGAGATCGATGCCCTCCTCCACGGGGTGGATGATGGTGACATCGATACCTATGAAGAGACCGATGATACCGGCGTAAAGAACTACGACCTCGCCAGCCAGGATCGGATCGTCCGTGGCCGCATGCCAACGCTCGAGATGATCAACGAGCGTTTTGCCCGCTATACCCGTATCAGTCTGTTCAACCTGCTGCGCCGCAATGCCGATGTCTCCACCGGCGGCGTCCAGATCATGAAGTTCGGTGAGTACATCCATACCCTGTACGTACCCACCAGCCTTAACCTGTGCAAGGTTCGCCCGTTACGCGGTACATCCCTGTTCGTGCTGGACGCCAAGCTGGTGTTCAAACTGGTGGACAACTTCTTCGGTGGTGAGGGCCGCCATGCCAAGATCGAGGGGCGGGAATTCACACCGACCGAAACCCGAATTGTGCAAATGGTACTGAATCAGGTCTTCCACGATATGAAAGAAGCCTGGCATGCGGTCTTGCAGGTGGAATTCGAATACCTCAGCTCGGAAGTCAACCCGGCCATGGCCAACATCGTCAGCCCGAGCGAAGTGGTCGTGGTCAGCACCTTCCATATTGAACTCGATGGGGGGGGCGGCGAACTTCATTTCGCACTGCCGTATTCCATGATCGAGCCAATACGCGATGTGCTGGATGCGGGTGTGCAGAGTGATATTGATGATGTCGACGAACGCTGGGTAAACGCCTTGCAGGAGGACATCAAAGAGGTCAATGTGCCCATCAATACCACCGTCTGCCGGCGCCGCATATCGTTGCGTGACATTGCCCGGATGAAAGCTGGCGATGTGATTCCGGTAGAGATTCCCGAGTACCTGACGGTGACCGCCAATGGTATTCCAATCTACAAGGCAACGCTGGGCACCCGCGACGGTAAGCTGGCGCTGAGGATTCACGACCGGGCCAAGTTGCCCAAGGTAAAGAAACAACTGAAGGTGGGACGCAATGGCTGACGACGACAAGAAAGACGAGCAGGAACTCAGCGAAGACGAAAAGCTGGCGGCCGAGTGGGAAGCGGCAATGGACGAGTCTGGCGATGCAGAGGGCTCCCGGGAAGACGAGTGGGCAGCGGCTATGGCTGAGGCTGAAGGTGGCGACGACCAACCTGAAGCCGAACGCCAGGACGTGCGCACCGCGCCCATGGAGGAGTTTGGCGCGGACCAGGGCGCTGGTGGTGGCGAGTCTCCGGACATCGACGTGATCCTGGATATCCCCGTCACCATCTCCATGGAAGTGGGCAACACCCAGATTCCGATACGCAATCTGCTCCAGCTGAACCAGGGCTCGGTGATCGAACTGGACCGGCTGGCGGGCGAGCCACTGGATGTGCTGGTCAATGGCACCCTGATCGCCCACGGTGAGGTGGTCATGGTCAATGAGAAGTTTGGTATCCGGTTGACGGACGTGATCAGCCCGGGCGAGCGAATCAAACGGCTGCAGAAATAATATGACAAGACTGACGGGCTGGTTGCTGTTGTGGGCTCCGCTGCCGCTGTTGGCCGAGGAAACGGCAAAGGCGGGCGAAATCGCCACCTCTGGTGGGCGTGCCCCGGATACTGTGGCGACGATACTGAGCCTGGGAGCGGGCCTGCTGGCAGTGGTGGCCATCATTTATGGTTGTGCCTGGCTGATCCGTCGGATGGGCGGCATGACCGGTATGAACAACAACGCCATCAAGGTGGTGTCTGTGCTGGCCATCGGTGCCAGGGAACGTATTGCGCTGGTGGAAGTGGGGCAGCAGCAGATTCTGCTTGGTATTACTCCCAGCACGATCAGGACCCTGCATGTATTTGATCAGCCGGTGGTGGATGCCGGCAATGCCGGCTCCAGTGACTTCGCCCGCAAGCTGCAGTCCATGATTGGCAAATCCTGGTCAGCGCCAGAGAGGAAAGACTAACGTCATGGTGGTGGCCATTCTCAAACGCGGTTTTCCCTGGCTTGCGCTGATTGCCGGCCTTTGTCTTCCCGCCCTGGCCCAGGCTGATCTGCCCGGCATTCCGGCATTTACGGTTGAGCCCGGCGAGAACGGCACCGAGGAGTACTCGGTAACCCTGCAGATCCTGGCGCTGATGACCGCGCTGACTTTCCTGCCGGCCATGCTGATGATGATGACCTCGTTTACCCGGATCATCGTGGTCTTTGCGATTCTTCGTCAGGCTCTGGGGCTACAGGCCACACCCTCCAACCAGATTTTGCTGGGGCTGGCGCTGTTTCTGAGCATTTTTATCATGAAGCCGGTGCTGGAAGAGGCGAACCGGGTCGGCCTGCAACCATACCTGCAGGAAGAGGTGACTTCACTGGAGGCGGTGGAACTGGCCAGCCAGCCGTTTCGCAAGTTTATGCTGGAACAGACTCGAGAAGACGACCTGGCGCTGTTCATGAGGATTGCCGATGTTCAGTATGAAACACCGCAGGACGTGTCTTTCTGGATTCTGATGCCAGCGTTTGTCACCAGTGAACTGAAGACGGCGTTCCAGATCGGGTTTATTCTGTTTATACCATTCCTGATCATCGACATGGTGGTGGCCAGTGTTCTGATGGCCATGGGTATGATGATGCTGTCACCCATTATCATCTCGCTGCCGTTTAAAATCATGCTGTTTGTGCTGGTGGATGGCTGGGCCCTGATCATGGGAACTCTGGCCGCCAGTTACGGGATCTAGGAGGTATCATGACTCCGGAAACGGTTATCGACATACTGCGAGAAGCGCTCTGGCTGATTGTTTTGCTGTCTGCCGTCATCATCGGGCCGGGGCTGGCAATTGGTCTTGTGGTCAGTACCTTCCAGGCTGCCACCCAGATCAACGAGCAGACCCTCAGTTTCCTGCCTCGCCTCCTGATCACACTGATCGTGATCATTGCCGCCGGGCCCTGGATGCTGACCACCTTGCTGGACCACGCCAACGGGCTGATCTCCCGCATTCCCTATCTGATCGGCTGAGCCCATGCTGCCGGCGGAGTTCAGTGCAGATCTGATCGGCCAGTGGGTGGGGCAGCATATCTGGCCATTGTTCCGGCTGGCCAGTTTTCTCATGGTCATCCCTGTTTTCGGTACTCAACTGGTGCCGGCGAGGGTGCGGCTGGGACTGGCGTTACTGATGACCATCCTGATTGTGCCCATGATCCCTCCCGTTCCCCAGGTGGAAGCGCTCAGTGCCGACGCGGTCGTCATCACGCTGCAGCAGATCCTGATTGGTATCGGCCTGGGCTTCGCGCTGACCGCACTCTGGCAGTTGTTTGTGATCGCCGGGCAGATGATTGCCATGCAGATGGGCCTGGGCTTTGCCTCCATGGTAGACCCCGCCAATGGTGTTAACGTGCCAGTGCTGGCTCAGATCTACACCATCACCATTACTTTGCTGTTTCTGGTGATGAATGGCCATCTGGTGGCCTTCGAGGTGTTCATCGAGAGTTTCTATACCTTGCCTATTGGCCTGGAGGGGCTGGGGCAGGATGGTGTGTGGGCGCTGGCCCATCGCATTTCATGGATGTTTGCCTCAGCTATGTTGCTGGCATTGCCGGCCGTGACTGCGGTCCTGATTGTGAACATCTCTTTCGGTGTAATGACCCGTGCGGCGCCACAGATGAACATCTTCGCCCTCGGCTTTCCGATTGGCCTGATTTTTGGATTGTTTGCTATCTGGGTCTTACACGCCAATTTCCTGCCACACTTCGATCAGTACACGCGGGAAACGTTCGATTTCATGCGTGCTCTGCAAGGGCAACCCTGACCATGGCCGAAGAGAACGACAACAGTCAGGAAAAAACCGAAGAGCCTACCCCCCGACGCCTGGAAAAGGCCAAGGAGGAAGGCCAGACGGCCCGTTCCAAGGAACTCGCTACCATGGCGGTATTGCTGGCCGGTGCTGGTGGGCTTCTGATTTTTGGTACGTCGCTTGGCGCATCTATTGAGTCCATCATGCGCGACTCCTTCGTAATCGAGCGCTCTGCGATTTTTGATACCCGGCATATGAGTGTTCAGCTGATACTGGCAGCCAAAGAGGCGGCCTGGGCGCTGTCACCGATACTGGTGATGTTGCTGATTGCCGCCATTGCCGGCTCCATTGGCATCGGCGGTCTGCTGTTCAGTGCCAAGGCCATCGCACCGAAATTCAACCGGATGGATCCGATCAAGGGCCTGGGACGAATGTTCTCCATGCGCTCCCTTATCGAGCTGGTTAAGGCGATTGCCAAGGTGGGCCTGGTGATGGCGGTCGCCATCCTGATCCTGAACCTTCGCACCGAAGACTTGCTTGCGATTGCCGAAGAGCCGACCGTACCTGCCATGGAGCACGTGCTGTGGACGCTGGGCTGGAGCTTCTTCTTCCTGTCCTGCGCCACCATTGCCATTGCCGCCATCGATGTGCCTTTCCAGATCTACGATCACCAGAAAAAGCTCCGTATGACCAAGCAGGAGGTCAAGGACGAGTACAAGGACACCGAGGGCAAGCCGGAGGTCAAAGGCAAGATTCGCCAGCTCCAGCGGGAGATGGCCCAACGCCGGATGATGCAGGACGTTCCCAAGGCCGATGTGGTGATTACCAACCCGACCCACTATGCCGTGGCATTGAAGTACGATCAGAAAACCATGGGCGCGCCAGTGGTGGTGGCCAAGGGGGCAGACGAGGTGGCCTTCAAGATTATGGAAATTGCCAGGGAGAACAAGGTCGAGGTCCTGCGAACACCGCCACTGACACGGGCGGTGTATCACAATACCGATATTGGTGAAGAGATTCCGGACGGCCTGTACATGGCCATTGCTCAGGTGCTGGCCTACGTCTTCCAGCTGCGTCAGTTCCGCAAGGGCCGGGGGCCGAAGCCCGGCATGCCGGACTTCCCGATTCCGCCCGATATGCGGCGTGATATCTGAAGCCCTCTATTCCGGCGAACCGGAATAGAGGCAGGATATTGCTTTCCGCGGGGTCAGCTGGATTCGTGCTCGTGAATCCGCTTGCCCCAGGCTTCCCGTTCGCCCGGCAGGATCAGGTTAAGGATGATGGCAACCACTGCGCACAGGGCGATGCCTTCCAGTTGGCCCAGCGCCATGTTGCCGATACCAAAGACCAGGGTCACGCCTACGATCACCAGATTACGGGACTGGGACAGATCCACCTGATGTCGGATCAGGGTATTCAGGCCGACAACGGCGATTGAACCGAACAGCAGGCAGAGGATGCCGCCCATAACCGGTACCGGAATGGTCTGCAACGCGGCGCCGAACTTGCCGACAAACGCCAGAACAATGGCAACCACCGCCGCCCACCACATAACTTTCGGGTTGAAGTTCTTGGTCAGCATCACCGCACCGGTTACCTCGGAATACGTGGTGTTGGGAGGACCGCCAAGCAGCGAGGCAGCGCTGGTGGCCAGACCATCACCCAGCAGGGTACGGTGCAGGCCCGGTTTTTCCAGATAGTTCTTGCGGGTAACGTTACCGATGGCCAGAACGTCGCCGATGTGTTCGATGGCCGGTGCGATGGCGACCGGAATCATGAACAGGATAGCGCCCCAGCTGAACGCCGGTGCTACGAAGTTTGGCATTGCCAGCCACTCAGCCTGCTGGATCGGCGTTGTGTCAACAATGCCCATGATGGCAGAGAGAAGGTAACCCACGAGGACACCAAACATGATCGGGATCAGTCGGAAAATGCCCTTGGCCCAGACCGACATGATGATGGTCACGGCCAGAGAGATCATGGCAATCCATATGGCAGTGTTGTAGGGCACCAGCTGAGTCTGGCCGTCACCGGTTTTGCCCGTAGCCATAAACACGGCTACCGGAGCCAACCCCAGGCCGATGGTCATGATGACCGGTGCAATCACCACCGGAGGCAGCAGCCGGGTAATGAAGCCGGTACCACGCAGGCGAATCGCCCCGGACAGAATGATATACAGAATGCCTGCGGCCATCAGGCCACCGAGGGTTTCTTCCAGGCCAAAGCGGCCTTTGGAGGCCAGCACCGGCGCGATAAACGCGAACGATGAAGCCAGGAAGATCGGGATCTGGCCACCGGTGACAATGTGAAAAATCAGAGTGCCCAGGCCGGCAGTGAACAGCGCGACGTTCGGGTCCAGGCCGGTAATCAGTGGCATCAGTACCAGGGCGCCAAAAGCCACCAGCAGCATCTGGGAACCGGCAATAGCCTGTTTCCATACCGGATCGTTGTTATGGTCCTGCATGCTCAGACGTCCTTCTGCTTGGTGCCGAAGATCTTGTCGCCGGCATCACCCAGGCCCGGCAGAATGTAGCCTTTCTCGTTCAGGCGCTCATCCACCGATGCGGTGTAGATGGACACGTCCGGGTGTTTTTCCAGAACCTTTTCCACGCCCTCCGGCGCAGCCACCAGAACCAGGGCCCGGATTTCGGTGCTGCCGGCCTTCTTGAGCAAATCGATGGTGGAAATCATGGAGCCGCCGGTAGCCAGCATCGGATCGATGATCAGGGCCATGCGCTGATCCAGCTCGCCTACCAGTTTTTCCAGGTAGGTTTCCGCTTCGAGGGTGTCTTCGTTGCGGATCTGGCCAACCACGCTCACCCGGGCCACTGGAATCAGGCTCAGGACACCGTCCAGCATGCCCAGACCGGCACGTAGGATGGGCACGATGGTTACCTTCTTGCCGTGGATCTGCTCCACGGAGACCGGGCCGGCCCAGCCCTCAATGGTTTTTTCCTGAAGATTGAAGTCTTTGGTGGCCTCGTAAGTCAGCAACGCGCCAACTTCCTGTGCCAGCTCTCGGAAGTTTTTGGTACTGATGTCGGCGCGGCGCATGAGGCCGAGCTTGTGGCGGATCAGAGGGTGCTTCACTTCATGGATCGGCATGGGGTCACCTGTGTGTTCGGGTTTCTGGCTTGAATCGGGATAATGCAAATGGCGAAAGGATACCGTATCTGGGCCGCTGCGTCAGGCGTTGAAAGGTGCGCAGACGTCAAATTTTGCAAGGGCTGGTACGGTTCTTGCGATACCACCCGGAAAGCGACCCCTGGTGTCAGATTTTCGACCCGGAAAATGCCCGCAGGCACAGATACGTGGAGACAGACCCGGCATGGACAGAGCTCTAGTCCTTAACAACGTCAAATCCCTGACGCGGGGGAACCTCGGCATCCCCCTGATGCTGATGGGGCTGCTTGGCATGATGATTCTGCCCATGCCTGCGTTCCTGCTGGATGTGTTCTTCACCTTCAATATCACTCTGTCCATCGTCATTCTGCTGGTCTGTGTGTACGCCATGCGGCCGATGGAATTTGCCTCGTTTCCCACGGTATTGCTGGTGGCCACCCTGTTGCGGCTGGGCCTGAACGTGGCGTCCACCCGGATTGTATTGCTGAACGGCCATGAGGGCGGTGATGCTGCCGGTAAAGTCATCGAGTCCTTTGGTGAAGTCCTGATTGGGGGAAACTACGCTGTTGGTCTGGTGGTTTTCGCCATCCTTATGATCATCAACTTCCTGGTTGTCACCAAAGGTGCCGGCCGGGTGTCTGAGGTCAGTGCCCGCTTCACTCTGGATGCCATGCCGGGCAAGCAGATGGCGATTGACGCCGATCTGAACGCCGGGCTGATCAATCAGGACGAGGCGAAGTCACGCCGTTCGGAAATCGCTCAGGAAGCGGACTTTTACGGTTCTATGGACGGCGCCTCGAAGTTTGTGAAAGGCGATGCCGTTGCAGGCTTGCTGATCCTGGCGATCAACATCGTTGGTGGTGTGGCTATCGGCATGATGCAGCACGGGTTGGATTTTGGTCTGGCAATGGAGCGCTATGCGTTACTGACCATCGGTGATGGTCTGGTTGCCCAGATTCCCTCGCTGTTGCTCTCCACGTCTGCCGCCATCATGGTTACCCGGGTCACCTCCAGCCAGGACATGGGTGGCCAGATCATTCAGCAGATGTTCAGCGCTCCCAAAGCGTTGGGCATTGCGGCCGGTATCCTGATTCTGCTTGGCCTGATTCCGGGGATGCCCCACATCGCGTTTCTCGGCCTTGGTTTGCTGGCCGCTGGCGCAGCCTGGTTTATCTGGAAGAAACAGCAGCAAACGGTTGAGGATGAAGGTGGTTTTGTTGGCCGTGGCGGCATGGCTGGTGGTGCGGCCCGGCAGGGTGCGGAAATCTCTCCGGATCGTCCGGGTGGCGAGGGGCAGGCACTGCCGGCGCCGGGAGAAACCCGCGAGCTCGGATGGGATGACGTGGCCACGGTGGACATTGTCGGGCTGGAGGTAGGCTACCGCCTGATTCCGTTGGTAGACAAATCCCAGGGTGGACAATTGCTCAGTCGGATCAAGGGGGTTCGTAAGAAGCTTTCGCAGGATCTGGGCTTCCTCATGCCCTCGGTGCACATTCGCGACAACCTGGATCTTATGCCGAACGTCTACCGGATTACCCTGATGGGCGTGACCATTGCCGAGGCCGAGATCCATCCGGAGCGGGAGCTGGCCATTGATCCGGGGCAGGTGTTTGGCAAAGTTGAAGGCATTGCCGGCAAGGACCCCGCCTTCGGCCTGGACGCCATCTGGATTGAGTCCGACAGGAAGGATCAGGCCCAGACCCTGGGTTACACCGTGGTGGATGCGAGTACCGTGGTGGCGACACATCTGAATCAGATCCTGCAGAAACACGCTCATGAACTGATTGGCCACGAAGAAGCCCAGAAGTGGCTGGACCAGTTGGAGAAGATTTCGCCCAAGCTGGCGGAGGAACTGGTGCCGACCACGATTTCCATCAGCATCCTGTTGAAAGTTTTGCAGAACCTGTTGAAAGAAGAAGTGCCGGTGCGGGATATGCGCTCCATTGCCGAGGCCATCGTGAACGTGCATCCAAAGAGTCAGGACCCGAAAGTACTGACCACGGTAGCCCGCCAGGCGCTGCGCCGGATGATTGTTCAGAGTATTTGTGGCAACGACGCCGAAATCCCTGTTATCACGTTGGATCCAGACCTGGAACAGTTATTGCTGAAGTCTGTTCAGCAGAGTCAACAATCCGGCGGTCAGGATGACATTGGTCTGGTGCTTGAGCCCAACATGGTGGAAAAGCTGCAACGATCCCTTCAGGACAGCGTGCAGCGCCAGGAAATGCTCGGCAAGCCCGCCATCCTGCTGGTTTCTGGGCCCTTGCGGCCAGTACTGGCGAAGTTTGCCAGCTACGGGGTAGAGCGTTTGCATGTGCTCTCTTACCAGGAAATCCCGGATAACAAACAGATCACGATAGTCGCTTCTGTGGGTCAATAAACCGACGGAGCATCGCGGGGAGCCAGAGTGCTTGCCGGTGGGAGGATGAAACAGCATGAAAGTAAAACGGTTTTTTGCGCAGTCCATGGCTGAGGCCCTGAAGCAGGTAAGCCACGAAATGGGGCCGGATGCCGTTATTCTGTCTAACCGCCGGGTTGATGGTGGTGTTGAGATCGTGACGGCACTCGACTACGACGAAAACATGGCGCGTCAGCGTCTTGGCGATAGGGCGGTTGAAGCCACCAACGGCTCCCGGCTGGCAGAGATGCAGGCCGAGCAGCATCGTCGGCTGGAAGAGGAGCTGAACCGGTCCCGCAGTCGCATTCGTGAGGTTCGGGAAAAGCGCGCAGGAAGTGGCGCCTCAGGTGGCGTGGCGTCGTCCTTGTCTTTCGAGACTGCCGATTTTCCGGCGTCACGTCCCAGTGATGAAGCGCTGGCAAAGCCGTTTGCGGGTAGCGAATCCGGCGCCGGTGGCTATGCCGATGAACTGGCCAGTATGCGTGCCGAAATCAGCTCTCTGCGTGATCTGGTCAGTGGTAAGGCTGCAACTGCCACGCCGACCGGCAACAGCGCAGTTCAGCAACGATTGGCCGAGCGCCTGCAGGAGTTCGGTTTGGGCGCGGAGCTGGCCGGCTCTCTGTCCCGTCGGCACCGGGCCGGGCGTCTGGAGGACGGCTGGAAGCAGTCACTGAAAATGCTGGCGACCGGCGTTCGTACCGGTCGCGAAGACTGGCTTGATGCCGGCGGTATCTATGCCCTGGTCGGGCCAACCGGGTCTGGCAAAACCACCACCATTGGCAAGCTGGCGGCTCGATACGTGCTGGAGCATGGTCCGGATTCGTTGGCCCTGGTCACCACCGACCGCTACCGTGTGGCCGCTCATGAGCAGCTGTTCGTGTTCGGCCGCATCCTGAATGTGCCCGTGCGTGTGGTGGATGAGAGCCATTCCCTGGATGACATTCTTGATGAATTATCGGATCGACACCTGGTGCTGATTGACACTGCCGGCCTGACCAGTGCCGACCGCGGTTACCAGGAACAACTGGCGGAGTTGGCTCGCAGCGATCACAATATCCGTACACATCTGGTGGTCTCCGCCACCAGTCAGCCACGTATCATGAAATCCGTGTGGCATTGCTATAAGATGGCAAACCTTGCAGGCTGCATCATGACCAAGATTGATGAGGCCCTGACCCTGGGCGAAGCGCTCGGGTTCGTTATGGAGACCAGCTTACCGGTGGCTTGGTACACCGATGGCCAGAAGATACCGGAAGATCTCCAGAGGGCGGAGGCCATTCCGTTGGTGCGCCTGGGCGTAGAACGGCTTAAGGCTGTGCAGAGCGCACAGGCAGTCGCCGAAGGTGCCTGAGCCTCGTTGGCGACAGAATAAAACACCGGCACGCGTGCCCGTACAAGAACGTAGTAAGAGACTGATAACAGTATGAGCAGACCACATCCGGTTCAGGTGATTGCGGTTTCCGGCGGCAAGGGCGGTGTCGGCAAGAGCAATGTTTCGGTCAATCTCGGTATCGCCCTGGCCCAGAAGGGGCGCCGGGTTGTCTTGCTGGACGCGGATCTCGGGCTCGCCAACATCGATGTGTTGCTCGGCATTACCGCTAATCGAAATCTGCAAGACGTACTCAGCGGCGATTGTGATCTCAAAGACGTGCTGGTGAATGGTCCTGGTGGTATCAAGATTGTACCGGCTTCCTCCGGCACCCAGCGTATGACCCAGCTCAGCGCCATGGAACATGCCGGCCTGATCAACGCTTTCAGTGAGCTGGGCGATCAGATTGACGTTCTGATTGTGGATACCGCCGCAGGTATTTCTGAATCGGTGGTCAGCTTCCTCAGGGCATCGCAGGAACTTCTGCTGGTGGTCTGCGACGAACCTACCTCCATTACCGATGCCTACGCGCTGATCAAGCTGATGAACCGGGATTATGGCACGAACCGCTTCCGTATCCTGGCAAACCAGGTCCGCAATGAGCAGGAAGGCCGCCATCTGTTTGAAAAACTGACCCGGGTCACCGAGCGTTTTCTGGATGTGGCACTACAATATGTAGGTATCGTGCCTTACGACGAGGCCGTCAAGAAAGCCGTCCAAAGACAGAAAGCGGTATTGGATGCCTATCCGAGGGCGAAAGCCTCGCTGGCTATCCGGGCTCTGGCCGAAAAAGTGGATAGCTGGCCTTTGCCGTCCTCTCCCAGGGGGCATCTCGAATTCTTCGTGGAGCGGCTCGTCGAAGTCTGATCTGAATCCAGTCCTACAAGAAAACCGGATACATGACATTGGCGAAACATCTGGGAATTTACCATCAGGCCGGCGCCAGGAGCCCTTCAGCCCTGATTGAAGAGCATGCGCCGCTGGTCAAGAAAATCGCCCTTCATCTCATGGCCCGGCTGCCGCCATCAGTGCAGCTGGAAGACCTTATGCAGGCCGGTATGATTGGCCTGCTGGAGGCCGCGCAGCGCTATTCTTCCGGCAAAGGTGCCACCTTTGAAACCTACGCAGGGATTCGCATCCGCGGTGCCATGGTGGATGAGATCCGCAAGGGCGACTGGGTGCCCCGCTCAGTGCATCGCAACGCCCGGCGAATCGCCAGTGCTATCAAACAAGTGGAAGATCGTACCGGGCGCGAGGCCCAGGATGCCGAAGTAGCTGAAGAGCTTGGCATTGGTCTGGACGAGTATCATGCCTCACTTGCCGACGCGAACAGCGGTAGACTTTTTAGTCTTGATGAGCTCAATGAATCCGGCGAGCTGCCGATAGAAGAAGCAGAAGCGAGTGATAATCCGCTGGACGGTATTGCTTCAGGCGCTTTCCAGCGCAGTCTAGCAGACGCCATTGAGCAGTTGCCTGAGCGTGAAAAACTGGTATTGAGCCTGTATTACCAGGAGGAGCTCAACCTCAAGGAAATCGGTGCGGTGCTTGGGGTCAGTGAGAGCCGGGTAAGCCAGATTCACAGCCAGGCGGCGTTGAGACTTCGCAGCCGGCTGGCCGAGTGGCGGGATGGTGACAACGACTGATCGGCCAGGTGCTGTGTTTCGCTTTCAGCAAGCTGTGTAGCTTTTGGTAAACGATGCTTTACAACGTGCGCAAACACCACACAATAAGCGCTTAAGGTAGCAGCCTGCTAGACTTCCAAAAGGCTGAATGAATTCCGGGTGTTACTGACTGGAGGTCCCATTGGACAAGAACATGAAAATTCTCATTGTGGATGACTTCTCCACAATGCGACGCATCATCAAAAACCTGCTGCGAGATCTCGGCTTCACCAATACGGATGAAGCGGACGATGGCAACACCGCGTTGCCCATGCTCCGAAGCGGCAAGTATGACTTCCTGGTGACTGACTGGAACATGCCCGGCATGTCGGGCTTTGACCTTCTGAAGGCTGTCCGTGCTGATGAAAATCTGAAGAACCTGCCGGTTCTGATGGTAACGGCGGAGGCCAAGCGGGACCAGATCGTGGCGGCGGCTCAGGCCGGGGTGAACGGGTATGTGGTCAAGCCTTTCACGGCAGCCGTGCTGAAGGAAAAGATCGAGAAAATCTTCGAACGAATCCAGTAACCAGAGGTCGGATGGCTCGCCATGAGTGATACCAAACAGAACCATCAGGGCCTTGATCCGGAGGTGGCGGAGAAGCTTCAAAAGCAGGCCTCCGACCTGGCCGAGAATGTAAACGCCGGGAATTATGCCAAGGCGATGACCCTGATCAATGAACTGAGCGAGGTTCGCGATCAGAGTCTGTATCGGGAAGTGGGGCGACTGACCCGCAGCCTCCATGAGGCAATCCGGAACTTCCAGATAGACCCGCGTAATGCCGAGCAGAAAGAAGTGCTGTCGAAGATGAGCGACGCTTCTGACCGTCTGGCCTATGTGGTTCAGATGACCAGCCAGGCGGCGAACCGCACCATGGATCTGGTTGAGGAAAGCATGCCGGTGGCTCACGCCATGCGGGATGAAGCGGTTTCCCTGCGGGATGAGTGGCAGCGTCTGCGCCGTCGTGAAATGGAGCCTGCGGAGTTTCGGGAGCTTTACGGTCGCATCGACAAGTTCTTCGCTGGCCTGACGACAGACTCCGACAGTCTGTACCAGAACCTGTCGGAAATCCTTCTGGCTCAGGATTTTCAGGATCTTACCGGTCAGGTTATCCAGAAGGTCACCGCGTTGGTGAAAGAGGTGGAAGACAACCTTCTTGGTCTGGTGGTGATGGCCAGCCACGTTGATCAACTGACCGGCACAGTGCATCAGATTGAAGAAAAAGAAGAATCGGCCGAAAAAGGGGTAGGGCCCCAGATCAAGGCCGATGAGCGGGAAGATGTAGTTTCGGGACAGGACGATGTGGACGATCTGCTGTCCAGTCTCGGATTCTGATAATAAAGAGGGTGACGCATGGCGTTAGATGCTGATGAAGAGATCCTGCAGGACTTCCTGGTAGAAGCCGGCGAGATACTCGAAAAGTTGTCGGAGCAGCTGGTGGATCTGGAGCAGCATCCCGATGACAGCGATCTGCTGAACGCCATTTTCCGTGGCTTCCATACCGTGAAAGGGGGCGCAGGCTTCCTTCAGCTGGAGGCATTGGTTAATTGCTGCCACTCTGCGGAGAACGTGTTTGATATTCTCCGGAATCACAAGCGCAAGGTAACACCGGACCTGATGGACGTGGTGCTGGAGGCGCTGGACAACGTTAATGCCATGTTCGAAGAAGTCCGCAACCGGGAAGAACCGACGCCCGCGCCGGACGAACTGATTGAAGCTCTGGATGCACTCGCCAAACCCGAGTCCGAGGATGCACCGGCGGTGGAAGCACCAACCCCGGCACAGGAGCCGTCGTCTGCGGATGTCGGGCAGCAAGGGGATCAGGGCGATATCACTGACGAAGAGTTCGAGCAGCTGCTGGACGCGTTGGCGGATGAAAAATCCGATGGCCAGAAACCGGTCGGCAACGAGCAGGTGAGCACCCCGGCAGAATCCGCCGGCGGCTCAGACAGTGATGAGATTACCGACGATGAATTTGAGGCCCTGCTGGATCAACTCCACGGCAAGGGCCAGTTTGCCGGCGCACCTGCGGAAGATGAAGCGCCCAAGGCAGATATCGACACCAGCGGTGGCTCGGAGAAATCATCCGGTGACGCCGATCTGATTTCCGACGACGAATTCGAGAACCTGCTGGACGAACTGCATGGCAAGGGTGCAGGCCCAAGCGCGGGGGCTGCCGCAGGTGAGCCCAAGCCTGCGCCGGCTCCATCAAGCAAGGCCGAACCAGCCCAGGAACCAAAGAAAGCGGAAGCCAAAGCCGAGAGCAAGGCCGCTGCCAAGCCGGCCCCTGCGCCTGCACCTGCCCGTGAGGCCGCACCAGCGGGCGAAACCACGGTTCGGGTTGATACCAAGCGCCTGGACGACATCATGAACATGGTGGGCGAACTGGTGCTGGTGCGTAACCGCCTGCAGCGTCTGGGTTCCGAAAGCGAAGACGAACACATGCACAAGGCAGTGGCCAATCTCGATGTGGTGACCACGGATCTGCAGGCTGCCGTCATGCAAACACGGATGCAGCCGATCAAGAAAGTTTTCGGCCGTTTCCCCAGAGTGGTGCGCGACCTGGCCCGCAGTCTGAAGAAAGAAGTGAATCTGGTCATGCACGGTGAGGAAACCGACCTGGATAAAAACCTGGTTGAAGCTCTGGCCGATCCCCTAGTGCACCTGGTGAGAAATTCCGTGGATCATGGTGTCGAGGCACCGGACGTACGGGAAAAGGCCGGCAAACCTCGCGCTGGAACCGTGACTCTGTCGGCGGAGCAGGAAGGCGACCATATTCTGCTGTCCATTGTCGACGACGGCGCCGGTATGAATCCTGATGTCTTGCGCCGCAAGGCGGTCGAGAAGGGCCTGTACGATCAGGATGCGGCAGACCGCCTTACCGATAACGAATGCTTCAATCTGATTTTTGCGGCCGGTTTCTCCACCAAGGACCAGATTTCCGATGTATCTGGTCGGGGTGTCGGCATGGACGTGGTGAAAACCAAGATCGGCCAGCTCAATGGGCAGATCAATATCATGTCCGAACAGGGCAAGGGCACCAGCATTATCATCAAGGTGCCGCTGACTCTGGCCATTATGCCAACGTTGATGATCATGCTCGGTGACCAGTCTTTCGCGCTGCCGCTGGTGAATGTGGTGGAGATTTTCCACCTGGATCTGACCAAGACCAACATTGTCGACGGCAAAGAGTGTATTGTCGTGCGGGACAAAGTGTTCCCACTGTTCCACATCAAGCGCTGGCTGGTGCACGGTGCGGCAGGTCAGGCCGAGCCGGAGAATGCGCACGTGGTGATTGTGGCCATGGGCACCAAACAGGTCGGCTTTGTCGTTGATCAGCTGATTGGCCAGGAAGAGGTGGTGATCAAACCTCTGGGCCGGGCCCTGCAGGGGACGCCAGGAATGGCCGGCGCCACCATCACCGGTGATGGCCGTATCGCCCTGATTATTGATGTGCCGAGCCTCCTGCAGCACTACGGCTGAACAGGAATTTCCGGGATTGTGTAGGAGAAATGGATGACAGTTTCTGTCCTGGTCGTGGATGATTCGGGCTTTTTTCGCAAACGGCTGACGGAAATCCTGACGGCCTCGGGCCAGATTAAAGTGGTAGGCGCCGCCACCAACGGGCGGGAAGGTGTCGAGCTGGCAGAAAAACTGCGCCCCGATGTGATCACCATGGATTACGAGATGCCGGTGATGGACGGCATCTCTGCCGTGCGCGAGATCATGCGCAAACATCCCACCCCGGTTTTGATGTTCTCGTCCCTGACCTATGAAGGTGCCCGCGTTACCCTGGATGCCCTGGAAGCCGGGGCAGTGGATTTCCTGCCCAAGAACTTCGAGGAAATTGCCAGGGACACCAGTCAACTTCAGAAAATCCTTATCCAGCGTATTCTGGATGTGGCCGGTAGCCGCCCGGGTGCCCGATCGGCGCCTGTGGCCCCGAGGCCGGCGGCACCGGCTGCGGAACCTCGCCGTGAACCTGTCGAGCGCGCCGGTTCGCGCCTGCACCGCCCGGTAACGACGGAACCCCGTAAAGACCCTGCGACCTCCGAGCCGGTTCGTAAACCCACCAGAAAAACGGCCGCCAGGCACTACAGTGTGGTAGCCATCGGCACTTCCACCGGTGGCCCCGTTGCGCTGCAAAAGGTGCTCACGGCGTTACCGGCTTCGTTTCCCGCGCCCATCGTATTGGTTCAGCACATGCCCGCCAGCTTCACTCCGGCCTTTGCCGAGCGGCTCAACAAGTTGTGTCGCATTGAGGTGCGCCAGGCCGAGGACGGCGACGTGCTTCGTCCGGGACTGGCCCTGCTGGCGCCCGGTGGCAAGCAGATGATGATTGAAAGTCGCGGCGGGCAGGCAAAAGTGCGGATTCTTCCGGGCGATGACCGCTTGAATTACAAACCCTGTGTGGATGTTACCTTCGGTTCTCTGGCCAGGAGCTTCCCAGGCAAAACCCTGGGTCTGATCCTTACTGGTATGGGTTCCGACGGAAAGGAAGGCTGCAGGATGATGAAGCAGTCCGGTTCCGTGATCTGGTCCCAGGATGAGAAATCCTCCGTCATCTATGGCATGCCGATGGCTGTGGCCAAAGCCGGACTGAGCGACGAGATTCTGGCGCTGGAGGATATTGGCGCGCGGCTGGTTGAAGGTGTGAGCTGATGGATATTCTGAGCCTGCTCGGAATCATCCTGGCGTTCGTGGCCATCCTGGGTGGCAATCTGCTGGAAGGAGGCGCTGTCAGTTCGCTGTTCAACGGCCCGGCCGGGTTGATCGTGGTGGGCGGAACTCTGGCGGCGACCATCCTGCAAACCTCCTGGCCGATGCTCAAGCGTGCCTTCGGTCAGGTTCGCTGGGTGTTTATTCCGCCCTACATCTCGCTGGAAGATGGCATTGGCAAGGTCATCGACTGGAGCGTCAAAGCCCGCAAACAGGGCCTGCTGGGCCTGGAAGGGCTTGCGGAGAGAGAGCCCGAGCCGTTTGCCCGGAAAGGGCTGCAGTTGCTGGTTGATGGTGCCGAGCCCGAGTCCATTCGCAGTATCATGGAAGTCGACCTGGAAACCCGGGAGCAGCGCGATCTGGAGTCGGCCAGAGTCTATGAGGCCATGGGTGGGTATTCCCCCACTATCGGTATTATTGGCGCGGTGATGGGCCTGATTCAGGTCATGACCAATCTGGAAGATCCCCAATCACTGGGTGGCGGCATCGCCACGGCCTTTGTGGCGACCATCTACGGCGTTGCCCTGGCCAACCTGTTGTTCTTTCCGGTGGCCAATAAATTGCGGGGCATCATCAAGGAACGCACCCGTTATGAGGACATGATGATCGATGGCATTATCGCCATTGCCGAGGGCGAAAACCCGAAATCCATCGAATTGAGACTGCGGGGCTTCCTGCAGTAATTCCGGGCCAGGGCTTCCTATGCGCCGTCGCAGACCACCCCAGGATGATCTCCACAACAAGGAACGCTGGCTGATTTCCTACGCGGATTTCATCACGCTTCTGTTTGCCTTTTTCGTGGTGATGTACTCGGTATCGTCCGTGAATGAGGGCAAGTACAAGGTGCTGTCGGAAACCTTCACCGGTGTCTTTAACGCCCCCCAGCGCTCATTGCAACCGGTCACCGTAGGCGGCCAGCCGGTCCGGGCGCCGCAACAACAGCATGAAGATGTTATTCCGCCGCCGGTTACCGAGGCGCCCCGTAATCCGGAACTGGATGCCGAGGGTCGCACCGAGGCTTTGCGAACCATGGCCAACCAGCTTGCCATGGAATTCGACGAACTGATCAATCAGGGGGTAGTGAGTCTGGAAACCAGCAGCGAGTGGATTGAACTCAATCTGCCGAACAGCATGCTCTTTGGCAGTGGTGATGCTGAGCCCCATTACGACTCTTTTGAAGTCATTGAAAAGATCGCCAGTGTACTGCGCAACCGCGACAATGCGGTCAAGGTGGAAGGCTTTACCGATAACCAACCCATTCGTACCAGCCGCTTTCCGTCCAACTGGGAACTTTCGACCGCCCGTGCAGCGGCTGTCGCCCGGATGTTGATGATGGAGGGCATCGAGCCAGAGCGCCTGGCAGCGGTGGGTTATGGTCAATACCAGCCTGTGGCCCGCAACGATACCGAGGAGGGCCGGCGGCGTAACCGCCGGGTGGTTCTGCTGATCTCCCGGGATGCAAGCATCCGGGGGGCGGTGCGCTGATCACCTGCCGGTGGCAGATGCGTATGGCTGAGCTGGCACACTTCCTGTATTACCTGTTGTTCATCGTCCGAATCGGCAAGGGGTTGCCGCAAAACCATCGATTCGGCTTTCAAGTTACCCGTATCCTTGCCGATAAGTTGAACAGAGGCCGGCGCATGACGCCAGGCTGAGCCGTTACCGGAGAACAAAACGTGCGTATCTGGGCTGTAGCCAATCAAAAAGGTGGAGTGGGGAAGACAACCTCTGTGGTCGCCCTGGGCGGACTGCTGGCCCAGCGCGGCAAGCGTGTGCTGGTGGTTGATCTGGATCCGCACGGATCGCTGACCAGCTGGTTTGGTTATGACCCGGATACCATCGCCCACAGCGTATTTGACCTGTTTCAGCATCAGGGCAAGGTTCCTGAAGGCCTGCCGGCGCAACTGATCACCGATACCGGTTGCCCCGGGCTGTCGCTGCTGCCTGCCAGTACTGCACTGGCCACCCTGGAGCGTCGGATGATTGGCGTTGAGGGTATGGGGCTGATTGTCTCCCGTGCCCTGGCCCAGTTGTGGGATGATTTTGACTACGTGATTCTCGACAACACGCCGTCACTGGGTGTGCTCATGGTGAATGCACTGGCCGCTGCCCAGTACCTGGTGATTCCGGTACAGACCGAGTTTCTGGCCATCAAGGGCCTGGAACGAATGCTGCACACCCTGCAAATGATCATGCGCTCCCAGAAGAACGAATTACCGTACATGATCGTTCCCACACTCTATGATCGCCGGACGCAGGCTTCGGTCAAGAGCCTTAATCTGTTACGCAAGACCTATCAGGATACCCTCTGGCGTTTCGCCGTACCGGTTGATACCAAATTCCGGGATGCCAGCCAGGCCGGGGTTATTCCCTCGCAACTGGATGCGGAAACCCACGGTGTCCGGGCCTATGATCATCTGTTGGACGACCTCCTGAAGCGAACCGGTTCGGTGAAGGAGCGTCAGCATGGCTGACAGAAAAATGACGCAACTGGCAGCGCCGGAAGCGGCCATTGCCAGTTATCTGGATGAATTGCTGCACACCGCCACCAGCACTGCGTTGCAGGAAGAACAGATACAGCCTGAGCCGGAGCCGTTAGTGGCGCAACCGGAGCCGGAGCCGCCGAAACCGGTAAAAACCGAAGCAAAGCCTGTCACCAGAGCCCGTCCTCGCCCAATCGTTCAGGCACCTGTGGTGGAACAGAAAGCGCCGGAGCCGGTTCAGACGGAGGCGCCGGTCACGGCCCCGGGCAACGATGGCGAGGTGCCACCGGCGCGCCCGGACTGGTCGGAAGAGCCGTTCGAGTGCCTGATTTTTACGGTGGCCGGGCTGCAGTTGGCGGTGCCGCTGGTTCTGTTGGGCGCCATCCATCGTATTGAAGAAGAGATCCGGCCAATTCCTGGCAGTCCCCGGTGGTACATGGGGATACGGCCTGATCGGGACCACAACCTGCGGGTTGTGGACACCGCCGAGTGGATTATGGCTGGCCGGGTACCGGCTGGTGCCCGGGACAATTATCGGTTTGTGATCCGGCTGGATGACAGTGAGTGGGGGCTGGCCTGTGACGATGTGGCCCAGTCTTTCACGCTGCGGCCGGATGAAGTGCGCTGGCGCACAGCGCGCAGCAAGCGCCCCTGGCTGGCGGGCACCGTGGTTGACCACATGTGTGCGTTGATCGATGTGCGTACCATGGCGCATCTGCTGGTGCGGGCAGAGCGTGAACACCATCTGGATCTGAGTTAAACAGGTCCGTTACTCAATGAAACCGTGTGAGGCTGGCACGGTTTGTGCCCTTAACTATAGTATTGGGCACTGATGATGAATTTTTGACGATCAGGTTGCCCGCCGGGCAGCCGAGAAGGAGAGAGTGCTATGGCATCCCCGAGCGGACAGCAAAATCAGGCCCAGGACGATCAGGTACTGCAGTACGTGACTTTCCGCCTGGATGACGAAACCTATGGCATCAACGTGATGCAGATCCAGGAAGTGCTGCGTTACACGGAAATCGCGCCGGTTCCCGGAGCCCCGGATTATGTGCTGGGGATCATCAACCTGCGGGGTAACGTGGTTACGGTCATCGATACCCGTCGCCGGTTCGGGTTGGCGGACGCGGAAGTGACCGATGCCACCCGGATTGTGGTCATGGAGTCGTCCAGCCAGGTGATGGGCATTCTGGTGGATTCTGTGGCAGAAGTGGTCTATCTCAAGGCCAGTGAAATTGAAACTGCACCGAACGTGGGGAACGAGGAAAGTGCCAAGTTCATCCAGGGCGTGTGCAACAAGAACGGCGAGCTGATCATTCTCGTCGAATTCGACAAGATGCTGTCAGACCACGAGTGGGCTGAAATCGCGTCGCTGTAACCGGCTTTTCACAGCGCAGTGATGGACGTCTCCCGGGGTCACCAACAACGGAGACGTCCATTATGAGTTTCACCATTCCCTCCTGGCTCCCCTGGGGCCTGACCGCTGCAGCCATCACTCTGGTTCTGGTTCAGGGTGTTATCCATGGCCGGCGTATCCGGGCCTTACAGGCTTCTGTCAAGCAGCGTTGCGATACCCTTGGCCGTGAACTGCATGCCACTACCAGTGGCAGCCTCGGCGTGGGGCAGCGCCTGGTAGCCTGTGAGCGGCAGATTCATGAGCTCAAGAACACTCTGGAAGAAATGCGGCAGAATGATCCGTTGCGAATTTCCTACGACGAAGCCGCGCGACTGGTTGATCTTGGCGCGGATATCGACGATCTTATGAATACTTGCGGAATTTCCCGTCCGGAGGCCGAACTGGTATCTGCCCTGAAGCGGCGACAGGCGGCCTGATCCGGCGTTTTATCGGATGCTGCTGAATGAAGAAGCTCTATCAGAGGGCCGTTGAGGCCCTCGCTGTTGTTTCCCGCCCTGATTTTGTTTCTGGTGCCGATCTCGTCCCCTCCATCACCGGCCACTCAATACCCAGAGAAGAAACGGTTCGCCACCTGCTGAGCCTGATGCCAGAGATCGAGCCTGACCAGGTCGTCATGCACGTTGGGGGCGGCTCAGGTTATGTGACCGCCGTGCTGGCGGATCTGGCTCACCGGGTGGTTTATGTTGACCGCAACCCGGCACTGGTGGAAAAAGCCCGCGAGCGCTTTTTCAAGCACGGCGTCCATAATGTGGATGTTGTTCAGGCCTCGGCAGATACCGGGCTGGAACTGGACGCGCCCTGTGACCTGATTCTGTGTACGACCTTCATCCAGGATCCCAAGGCGCTTCTGCCGAACCTGCGCGAGGGCGGGAACCTGGTGTGCCTGGAGGGTCGGGCGGGGCCGGTGCCCAGTGTCGCCATGTTCCAGCGCAGGGGCGACAAGCTGGAGCGGGTCAGAACCCTGGGCTGGGTGGATTTCAACCGTAACTCTGAACAGATTCTGATTGATCTTGGCGTGGTCTCCGAAGCGGCACTGGCGGATGCCCGCACCGAGGCGGCGACCAAAAACGAACGGGTACTGGATGTCCTGCGTCGCCGGTTGAATCTGGAAGAGATTGATCTCTACCGGTCTCTTGCCCAGCAGCGGGGCATGACGTTTACCGATGGTGATGACGTACTCAGTCATCTGAATACGGACCTGTTCCGGCGTTTTTCCCGAACCTTTCTGGATCTCTCCCGCGTGATCCCGGTGTCGGAAGAGGACAGCACGTTGACCGTGGTCACCGACGACCCGGATGCACGTACCGATCAGATGGAACGGCTGACACCCAAGCATCGAATTGTCTGTCTGCTGGTGACACCGACGGACTTCCGGCGGATCTGGTCGGCGCTGGATCTGACTGTCAAAGGCAGCCGCTTTGTGGCGGAGCATGGCGTGTCGGTGGGCAGCACCGAAAAACCGGATACATCGGGCAAGGATCTGCTCGGCAAGGACAGCAACAAACACATCAGCCCGTATCTGGTGTCTGTGTATGAGGCTATTCTGCTGGATGCCGTCAGCGAGAAGGCCAGCGATATTCATATCGAACAGTATGAGAACCGGGTGCGTATTCGCTTGCGGGTGGATGGCGATCTGCACGATTTACCGCAATACCAGTTGTCTGCCCGGGAAATTCGTGGCGTTATCAACGTCATCAAGCTCCGGGCGGAGTTGAATATCGCTGAGCACCGGTTGCCTCAGGGTGGGCGTTCCAGGCTGCAGCTCGGAGACACCTCCTACGATTTGCGGATCCAGACCCAGCCCTCACTGCACGGTGAGAATGCGATTATCCGCCTGTTGCCGCAAACCGGTCGGGCAATGACCATCGCTGAGTTGGGGATGTCATCGGCCATTGGTTCCCGTTATCAGCGCCTGCTGGATAACCCGGCTGGACTGGTGCTGGTGGTCGGGCCGACCGGATCTGGTAAATCCACCACACTCTACGCGGGCCTGCAGACCCTGGCTGATGATGGCCGCCGTAAGGTGATTACCGTGGAGGATCCCATTGAGTACTCCATTGACAACATCCAGCAAACCCGCGTACGTTCTGAAATCGGATTCAGTTTTGCCGATGCCATGCGGGCGTTTGTTCGGGAAGACCCGGATGTCATCCTTGTCGGTGAAATCCGGGATCAGGAGACCGCACTGGAAGCCATTCGCGCCTCTCAGACCGGTCACGTGGTGCTCTCCACGCTGCACTGTAATGACGCCGTGGATTCCCTGCAGAGACTTTACGACCTGGGCGTTCATCCCAACTCCATCGCCGGCGAATTGCTGGCAGTGATTGCGCAACGGTTGGCGAAGCGAATCTGCAAGCATTGCCGCAAGCCGGCCAGGCCCGATCCTGCCATTATGGCGGAGGTTTTCCCGGACGGTGCGCCAGCGGATTTCCGGTGTTTTGAAGGAGAGGGTTGCGACAAGTGTAACGGCCGGGGTACCCAGGGCCGGGTTGCGATTGTGGAGTACATGGAGGTGGACTCGGATATCCGTAATGCCATCTCCAGTCAGCCTCCCATTGGTGAGCTGCGTTGGCGAGCGCTGGATGCCGGCCTCGTGACCATGCGGGATAGTGCCCTGGATCATGTCATCGAGGGCATCATTCCGCTGTCTGAGTTGCCCCGCATTCTGCCCAGGGAGCGCATGGCTCCGGAAGTTCGTGGTGGCCGCAGGAGTATCGGATGAAAAATACCAGATCCAAGAACAAGGCAGCCCAGCGCGAGCCGGCAGAAGTAACCTATCGCGAGGAACTGGACAAACTGATGTCCATGGATCCGGGCCCGATGCCTCCTGGCTGGCTGATGTCGCCCCGGGGCGTCGAGAAGTTTCTGTTGGGCGATGAAAAACTGGGTATAGAGCGTAAGTTTGTCGCCGACCGGGCTATGGTGGTCCGGATCATCATTTCCCTGTGTACGTCCCGGGGATGCTTGCTGGTGGGGGAGCCGGGTACGGCCAAATCCTGGCTGTCGGAGCTGCTCGCTGCGGCCATATCGGGTAATTCCACGCTGACCTTGCAGGGCGGCGCCATCAGCCAGGTCAGCCAGTTGCTCTACAGCTGGAACGAAGCTCTGCTTCGCACCGAGGGCCCCAGCCGAAAGGCGCTGGTGCCAACCCCGCTGTTGCGGGGCATGATGGAGGGGCAGCTGGTCCGGTTTGAAGAAATCGCCCGCTGCCCGCAGGCGCTGCAGGATGCCATGCTGTCTGTGCTGTCCGACAGGGTCGTGGTGATCCCGGAATTGCCGGGGAAAGATGGCGTTATTCTGGCGCGGGAAGGCTTTAACCTGGTGGCCACCTCAAACAGTGTTGATGAGGGCGTACACAGCATGAGTGCGGCCCTGAAACGACGGATGGACTTTGAGGAAATCCGGCCGATACGGCACCTGAACGATGAGATCGATGTGGTTCTGCGGGAAGTGGCCAGAGCCAACCGGCGTGCCGGAATCGATGTGGCGCTGGAGCAGTCGGTGGTGGAAGTGCTGGTGACCATCTTCCACGAATTGCGTAACGGGCAGACTCTGGACGGGCGAAGCACCGACCGGCTGGCAGGGGCGGCCCTGTCCACCGCCGAGGCCGTATCCGTGGCCCACGCCGCCAGCCTGAATGCGTGGTATTACGGTGGCGGCGCCATGACCGTTGAACACATGATGCACCACGTTATAGGCTCGGCCCTGAAGGATCAGCCGGAGGACCGCCGACGCCTGAAGCATTACTTCGATACCACTGTGGCGCCACGCAAAGGGGAGCATTGGCAACAGGCCTGGGCGTTACGTTCCCTGATCCACTGACGGGTTATCTTCTTCTGGCCGGGCATCTCCGGGTGTCCGGCCCCGGATGTGGAAAGCAAACGCCAGAATCTCCGCGATCACCCGGTACAACTCTTCCGGAATCTCTTCATTCAGCGACAGACGCGCCAGAATGCCGGCAAGCTCGGCATTCTCGTACAGCGGAACATTGTTGTCGCGGGCAATCCGGATGATTTCCTCGGCCAGTTCCCACGTGCCGGTTGCCGAGATAACCGGTGCCCGTTCACCGTCGTACTTGAGGGCGACAGCGGCCGGGATATTGTTCTGTGCGTTTTCGGTCATGCCTTGGTATCCACCAATCGGTGCTCCAGCCGGGTTTGCATCTGCTGAGGGCTGCCCCTGCGACAATCGAGGTCAGCAACTTCCAGCCCGAGGTCGTTCAGGCTCTGGCGCAGCAGCGGCAGCTCGCGATGCACGGTTCTCAGCGTGGCCTGATTTTCAGCCCAGACCATAGCGCTCACGGACGGCGGCCGGAAGGTGACATCGAAATGCAGCGGGCCCGCATCGTCCAGATCCATAGACAGAGACAGTCGCCACTCACTGGCACTGGTCCGTTCCGGTCGTTTGTTGCCGTCTTTCTCCTGTGAGTACTGTTCCAGTCGCAATTGTGCCGTTCGGGGTTCCTGTTGCGGCGTTAACCATGGCAGTTCAATCAGCAGAGTGTTCACGGGCACGCCAGGTTCGCCGCCGGCCCTGGCATTCAAGGTCTGGCTGTGCAACTGGTTTACCGTAATCCGGTTCAACATGCCTGCAAGCAGTCGCAGGGTCTGCCCGACCGTGGCAGGTTCCCCGGTGTTCTGAGAGGCCGCGGGCGTTGGTGCCCTGGGAAACTGTAATGGGGCCTGTAGCAAATCCTGGCTGGCCAGGGGGGTCAGCCGGTTGAATTGCTCCGGCCCCTGGTTCTGGCTGGTGAGCAAAGCCGACACCACCTTTGCGAGTACCAGTTTAAGATCCGGTTGGCTGGCGGCGGAAGGGCCGGCCTGTAGCAATCGAGCCTCGGAAAACAGGCCGCTTTCAGACAACCACTGCCGTACCTGAGTGGCCATGGATTCGGTCTTGCCGGCGCCAGGCGCCAGGGCGTCAGCCTTGGGTAACTGGTTGATCAGCTGTTGCAGGGCCTGCTGTGCGGGCGCTGGCAGAGGCTGTGCGCTGGTAGTAGATGGCAACTGCCCGGTTGGGGGCGGCAGTTTCAGGCCCTGGCTCAGGGCACTGAACAGTTGTGGCAGGCCAGCCTGCAGGCTCTGTTGCCAGGGCAGTCGCTGGGCCAGGGCCCGGGCAACAGCACTGTCCTGGCCCGGCGCCAGCTTGCCTATCAGCTGCAATTCGTTACCGGCCCGCATGACCTTGATCAGATCGCCCACGGACAGATCCGGTGGCTGGTTGCCGGCAGCGACTTTCAGGGATTGTCCGCGCAGTTCCAGCAACAGCTCATGGCCGCCGCCTTTCTGCCTCAGGATCTCGGCCACTTTGGCCAACGCTGTTTCCCGATCAGCCAGCTGTAACTGGGCCAGTTGTTGTCTGGCCGAAAGCGCAGCCCCGGGCGCCGTGCTGTTGCCGGGAGTAACCGTGGCCGGACTCCGGGTGGTCTGGTCCGGCGCGGGCTGTTTCGGGGGTAAGGGTGGTGGTCCGCCGTTCAGTTTCATTGGTGTCGATTTGATGTCGGGCAAGAGTAATATGCTGGCGCTTTCGTTATAATACGCCGCGCTGGCAGTGAATGCCCTGATTTCATGTTGGCACCTGTGTGTCCTTCATTACATGCACCTGATGCCTGCTGCGCATCCATCGCTCTGAAACGGAGCCCTGATGTCCGAGCCGTTACTACAGGCGATAGATCTTGAGTGTGAACGGGACGAGCGCCTGTTGTTCCAGAATCTGTCCTTTTCCATACTGCCCGGTACGGTTACCCGTGTCGAGGGCCCCAACGGAACCGGTAAGACAACATTGTTGCGAATCCTTGCTGGCCTGAACGACGCCTGGTCGGGTCAATTGCTGTGGTGCGGCGAGCCCAGGGCCCGGCAACGTGAGTCTTTTCTTCGTAACACCCTTTACATTGGCCATCGGCCCGGCATCAAACCATTGCTTACACCGGTCGAGAACCTGAAAGCGCTGATGGCCGGTCGTCGGGAGGTGAGCGAAGAGGTGCTGGTTCAGGCACTGGCAGGTACCGGGCTGGCAGGATTTGAAAACGTACCATGCCGGAACCTGTCTGCCGGGCAGCAACGCCGTGTGGCATTGGCCAGGTTACTCATTGCCGATGAGCCACTCTGGCTGCTGGACGAAGTCTTTACCGCGATTGATGCAGACGGTGTCCGAGCGATTGAGTCGCTGCTACAGCAACGTGCCGCGGAAGGGGGGGCGGTGCTGGTGACGACCCACCATGAACTCCAGTTGCCAGGTATGAACCGCATCACCCTGGGTGCCGGAGGTGTGCATGAATGCTGATCGGCGGCCGGCACTGAAGCCGGTGTCTGAATCGGTTGGCCCGATAGCCGCCATGGCGGCAGTTTTTGCCCGGGATGTCCGGGTGGCTTTCCGGCAGCGGCAGGATCTGCTGAACCCGTTACTGTTTTTCATCATGGTAGTAACCCTTTTTCCCCTGGGAGTCAGCCCGGAAGTGGCATTTCTGAAACAGTCCGGAGCCGGTATCCTTTGGGTAGCGGCTTTGCTGTCGGTGTTGCTGTCGCTGGACCATCTGTTTCGTCACGATTTTGACGATGGGACCCTGGAGCAGCTGGTACTGCAGCCTCAGCCTCTGTTCCTGCTGGTGCTGGCCAAAACAGCCGCACACTGGGTGTTGACAGGTCTGCCACTGGTGCTGTTAGCGCCGGTTTTAGGCGTTATGGTGCACCTGGACGGGAACTCTATTGCAATTCTGTGTCTAACGCTCCTGATTGGCACCCCGGTACTGAGCATGATCGGAGCTATTGGCGCCGCTTTGACCCTGGGATTGCGCTCGGCAGGCGTGCTCTTGTCACTGCTGATCATTCCGCTGTACATTCCCGTGCTGATTTTTGGTACTGGCACGGTAGCGGCGGCAGCTGAAGGCGCGCCGGTTGGCGGATACCTGGCTCTGATGGGCGCGTTTCTGGTTCTGGCGGTAACACTGTCGCCTTTCGCCTCGGCAGCGGCCCTGAGAATCAGTCTTTCGAACAGCTGATCGGTTCTTTGGGGCCGGCAACCAACCAAACGATAACAGTGAAGATGGTGACCAACTGATGTGGCAATTCTTTCACAAACTGGGTTCTCCCAAATGGTTCTTCGGGATTGCAACCCGGTTTATGCCGTGGTTGCTGGCGATCGGTATCATTCTGCTCCTTGCCGGCCTGGTCTGGGGCCTGGCGTTTGCTCCCAAGGACTATCTGCAGGGCAACAGCTATCGCATCATTTTTATCCACGTTCCCACTGCCTTTCTCGCCCAATCCATTTACATCATGATGGCGTCCGCCGCCGTCGTTACGTTGGTCTGGCGCATGAAACTGGCGGATGTCTTCGTGAAAGCCGTGGCGCCGGTTGGCCTGGTGTTTACCTTCCTATCGTTATTCACCGGCGCTGTCTGGGGTAAGCCTACCTGGGGGACTTGGTGGGTGTGGGATGCCCGGCTGACTTCCATGCTTATTCTGCTGTTCCTCTATGGCGGTGCTATCGCCCTCGATCGGGCCATCAATGATGAAAAATCTGCTGCCAGGGCGGTAGCGGTGCTGGTGCTGGTGGGGGTGGTAAATATCCCGATTATCAAATACTCCGTGGAGTGGTGGAATACACTGCACCAGCCGGCCACGTTCAAACTCACCGAAAAGCCCTCTATGCCCGTTGAGATGTGGGTTCCGCTGCTGCTTTCGGTGCTCGGGTTATACCTGTTGTTTGGCTGGCTGGCGTGTCTGCGCATGAAAACCGAAATTGTCGTGCGGGAGCAAAAAACCCGCTGGGTGAGAGAGCTGGTGATGGCGGGGAGAGGCTGACCGATGGCGTTTGATTCTTTTTCAGCATTTATCGCAATGGAAGGCCATGGTCCCTATGTCTGGGCCTGTTATGCCGTTTTCGCCGTTCTTCTGGTGGGCCTGATGATCTGGTCGTCCCGGCATCATCAGGCGGTTATGGCCAGCTGCAAACGCCGATACCAGCAGCAGGAAAGCAGCACCAGTGCCCGGCCCAAACAGGCCGCTACGTTCGCCCGTGTCGAAGTTTCCCAGGAATAAACAGCAGGTAATCCATGCATCCGATCCGAAAAAAACGACTGACCATTGTGCTCTTTCTGGTGGCCGGTATTGCCATTGCGGTAGGCCTGACCACCTATGCACTCCGACAGAATATCAACCTGTTTTACGATCCTACGGAAATTGCAGCGGGTAACGCGCCGGTTGATGTCCGGATCCGGGCCGGTGGCATGGTTGAAGAGGGCAGTGTGGCAAGGGATACCGACAGCCTGAAGGTGAACTTCCGGGTGACCGACTATGCCGCGTCGGTGCCGGTACAGTACGAGGGCATACTGCCTGATCTGTTCGCCGAAGGGCAGGGCGTGGTCGCCATGGGGCGGCTGAATGAACAGGGCGTGTTCGTGGCCGATCAGGTTCTGGCCAAGCACGATGAGAACTATATGCCACCGGAAGTGGCCGAGGCGCTGGAGCGCTCTTCCAAGGGGCAGCACAAGTCTGCTGATGTGGAAAAAGCCGCGGAAACCACGGCGTACTGAGCGCTCAATTCATTTCTGACGTTGGAGAAACCCGATGTATCCGGAACTCGGACAGCTTGCACTGATTCTCTCGTTGCTGCTGGCAGTACTTCTCTCCGTGGTGCCGCTTGCGGGCGCTCTGACCGGGCGTGACAGCCTGCAGGCATTTGCCCGGCCACTGGCGTCCGGCATGTTTGTGTTCACCGCCCTGGCGTTTGCGATCCTGACCCACGCCTTTCTGGTGGATGACTTCTCGGTGGCCTATGTGGCCAATAACAGCAACAGCATGTTGCCCTGGTACTACAAGTTCAGCGCGGTCTGGGGCGGCCATGAGGGCTCTTTGCTCTTGTGGATACTGATGCTCATAGGCTGGACGCTGGCCGTTGCCATCTTCAGCCGTAAACTGCCTTCGGTGATGGTCTCACAGGTGTTGTCGGTTCTGGGCATGGTCTCCGTTGGCTTCCTTCTGTTTATCATTCTGACCTCCAACCCGTTTGACCGTCTGCTGCCGAACGTACCGGCAGATGGGCAGGATCTGAATCCGCTGTTGCAGGACATCGGCCTGATCATGCACCCGCCCATGCTCTATATGGGTTATGTTGGTTTTTCGGTGGCCTTTGCGTTTGCCATTGCGGCATTGATCAACGGCCGACTGGATGCGGCCTGGGCTCGCTGGTCGCGCCCCTGGACCACGGTTGCCTGGTCCTTCCTGACGGTGGGCATCGCCCTGGGCAGCTGGTGGGCCTATTACGAGCTTGGCTGGGGCGGCTGGTGGTTCTGGGACCCGGTTGAAAATGCCTCCCTATTGCCCTGGCTCTCGGGTACCGCCTTGATGCACTCGCTGGCAGTCACGGAAAAGCGCGGGGTCTTCAAAAGCTGGACCGTGTTGCTGGCTATTGTCACTTTCGCACTGAGCCTGCTGGGTACCTTCCTGGTTCGTTCCGGTGTGCTCACCTCCGTTCACGCCTTCGCGTCGGATCCGGAGCGAGGCAGTTTCCTGCTGGCGCTGCTGGGCATTACCATTCTGGCCAGCCTGACACTCTATGCCTTCCGGGCGCCGGTAGTGCATGTCCGCTCCCGTTATGGCTCTCTGTCCCGGGAAATCTTCCTGCTCCTGAACAATGTCTTGCTGGTATCTGCCACGATGCTTGTGGCCATCGGCACACTTTACCCGCTGGTGCTGGATTATCTGGACCTTGGCAAGCTGTCTATTGGTGAGCCGTTCTTCAATACCACCTTCAGTCCCCTGGCGGTGGCAACCGGCCTGCTGCTGGGCGCGGGGATTTTCTCGCGCTGGAAGAAGACGGACGGCGGCTGGCTGGCCCGCAAGCTGCTGTGGCCGCTGGCCGTCAGTCTGATTGGCAGCGCGGGGGTGATGATCGGCTACGGAGGGTTTGCACCCTGGGCCTTCCTGGGTGTGTTTGCGGCCATGTGGGTAGCGGTGGCCACCGCCTGGGACCTTTGGGATAAATCCGCCTCCCGCAAAGGGCGCTGGCATGGCCTGAAGCGCCAGTCCCGCAGTTACTGGGGCATGGTTCTCGGGCATTTGGGGCTTGCCATGGTGATGGCCGGTGCGACGGTGGTTTCCAACTACGGGATTGAGCGTGATGTGCGCATGCAGCCGGGTGACCGCGCTTTGGTGGGGGATTATGAGATTGTATTCACCGACATTGGTGAGCGTCGTGGCCCCAACTTTACCGCCCAGTACGGCAGCTTCAATGTTTACCTGGATGGGGAGCTCGTGACTGACCTGCATCCGGAAAAGCGGCAGTATCCGGTTGGCATGAGTGTGATGACCGAAGCGGACATTGATGCCGGCCTGTTCCGGGATGTATTTGTAGCCATTGGTGAGCGTATCAGTGACGACGCCTGGGCTATCCGGCTGCAGTACAAACCGTTAGTGAGATGGCTGTGGCTTGGATCCCTGGTGATGGCCATTGGCGGATTCCTGGCGATTGCCGACAAGCGTTACCGTATTCGTGTGCGCGATGAGGAAGCCGTGAAAAGCGGCGAGCCGGCAGCGCCAGGTAAAGTGGCGGAGGCGTCCTCATGAAGCGGGTATTGCTGTTCCTGCCGCTGGTGATTGCCGTCGGCGTGGGGATATTCCTGTTTGCCGGCCTGGGCAAGGACCCCACCAAACTGGAATCCGTGCTGATCGGCAAGCCCGTTCCCGAATTCAGCCTGGAGTCTCTGGACAATCCGGAGGTTCAGTTGGATCCCTCAGTTTTTCAGGGCGAAGTATCCTTGTTGAATGTATGGGCCGAGTGGTGCCCCTCATGCTGGGATGAGCATGAATACCTGATGTATCTGGCCCGGGAACAGGGAGTTCGAATTGTGGGCTTGAACTACAAGGATCAGCGGGAAAGTGCCTTCCGGTTCCTGAACCGGCTGGGCAATCCCTACGAGACCATTATCTTCGATCCGAAGGGAACGCTGGGTTTTGACCTGGGCGTGTATGGCGCGCCGGAAACCTTTGTTATCGACGCTGAGGGAGTGGTGCGCTATCGCCACGTAGGTGTTGTGAACCAGAAAGTCTGGGATGAAGTGCTCTTGCCGGTTATCGCTCAGGCTCGGGGGAACAGCTGATGCGTTTGTTGCCTGCTTTCTTTGCCGTATTGATGATGCTCTCGGGGCCGGCAATTGCCGAGGTGTCTGAAGTCTATGACTTCGATACCCGGGCTGAAGAACAGCGTTATCAGCAATTGATCTCAGAATTGCGCTGTCCCAAGTGTCAGAACCAGAACATCGCCGATTCCAATGCGCCGATCTCCAAGGATATGCGAGACGAGGTCTACCGCATGATGCAGGATGGGGCCTCCAATGAACAGATCGTGGGTGCTCTGGTCGACCGTTTCGGCGAGTTCGTTCAGTACAAACCGCCGGTGGATAACCGCACCATTCTACTCTGGGCCTTTCCGGCGATTGCCACCATTGGCGGTTTTCTGATTGTGGCCGGTGTGGTGTGGCGTGCCCGCAGGCGTGAAGACGAACCGCCCCTGAGTGCGGAAGACCGGGCCCGGGCAGAGCAGATTCTGGCCAGTCAAAGTGACAAGGCTGACCGCCGATAACTCCCATTCATTTCGAGACGTGACGATATTTCCATGACCGATACCTTCTGGATTGCCGGGACCGTACTCATTCTGGTGGCCCTGGCCTTTGTGCTTTATCCAGTCTTTTTTCATAAACCCCGGGCCCGCCTTGAGGCGGATCTGCGAAATCAGAACCTGCTGGCCTATCGCACCCGGCTCAAAGAGCTGGAGGACGAGCACGAGGCCGGCATACTGGATGACGAGAGCTACAAGCAGCTAAAGGAAGAGCTGGCGGGCGCCATGCTCGATGATGTACCGGAAGAACCCGTTACCCAGCGGCGTGTGCCCGGGCGGCGTAGCGCCATGGTTGTCGCCTTGCTGGCGATCCTGGTGTTACCGGTGGGCACCTATTTCGGGTATCAGGAATGGGGTTCCATGGATCAGGTGGAGCAGTTCCTTGCGATGCAGGAAATGAATGCCACGCAAGGCGACCAGACGGCCCGCATGGCGGCATTGGCCGACCAACTGCGCAAGCGACTTGAAGAAAGCCCGGACAATGCCGATGGGTGGGCGATGTTGGGGCAGACCTACATGCGTCTTGAGCGCTATGAGCAAGCGGCCGAGGCCTATCGCCGTCTTGCCGATGTGGTATCCGAGGACCGAAACGCCAGCGCGGTGGCCTTGGGGCTGGCTGCACAGGCTAACTATTTTGCCAGCGAAGGCGAGATGACCCCGGCGGTTACCGATGCTATTGCGGCTGCCCGGGCCCTGAACCCGGATGAGGTCAATGCACTTGGGCTTATGGGCATCAATGCCTTCGGTCAGCAAAACTACCGGGAAGCCATTGAATACTGGCAGCGTATTACCGAGGTAGCGCCGGACCATCCACAGCTCGGGGCCATCCGTGGCGGTATCGAGGAGGCCTACCGACGCCTGGGCGAGACCCCGCCTGAGGGAGTTGCCTCCGAGCCTCAGCAGGCTGCTGGACCGGGCGTGTCCTTACGGGTATCGCTGGACGAAGGTTTGCGCCAGCAAGTGGCTGACAATACCGTGCTGTTCATCTTTGCGCGGCCAGCGGCTGCGGCGGGCGGTGCGCCGGTTGCTGTTGCCAGGATGACAGCCGGCGATTTGCCCGCCGAGATCCGGCTGGATGATCGTTATGCCATGTCCCCTGAATCTGCGATTTCTGCACAGCAAGATGTGGTGGTGGTCGCCCGTTTGAGCCGCTCAGGCAGTGTTAATCCGCAGCCGGGAGACTGGGAAGGCCGGGTTGAGGCAGAGGTGCTGCCCCCGGCGGAAGCGGAACCACCTGTCGAGTTGGTGATTAACCAGGAACTGACCAACTGAAATTGAAAAGCCCGTCACTTCGACGGGCTTTTTTCTGGGCCGGAATCAGCGCGAGAGAGACGCGGGATACAGCGGCGGTAGGTCTGGCGATGACGCTTCGTTGTCCCGGGCGGTGTTCCGGCGCAGGCTATCCAGTGCCTGTTGCAGTTGTTGCCTCGCATTCTCTTCGTGGGTATGGTGCTGGCCCGAATACAGTCCGGCCTGAAAGCGGTCAAAGGCGGTTTTCAGTGCGCGGTCTTCTGTCAGTTTGAACAGATCCGAAACGGAATCAAATGAGAGCCTTGGGAAGCGCAGTCGGGCCCAGCGCAGCAGCAGCGTAGACGTTTCCCCGGAGCCTCGTTTGACCGCAGCCTGAAGTGCTTCAAACGCTTCACGTTCGTTGTCGATGCCGCCATCGACGGGTTCTTTGGAGCCCGGTGCTGAGGTTTGACGAGCCCGCCACCAGAGCGCCAGGGTCAGCAACCAAAGGGCCGCAAACACAACCGTAGCCCAAAGCCAGAGGCGGTATCCGTATGGTTCTGAGCCCTCGGTTGTCTCCGGGGTTACCGGTGAACCTGTGGGCCCCGCTGAATCGTCCGTTATCTGTGCGGGCGGCGCGGAGGTGGCGTTATCGCCGGTAATCCGGAAACGGCGCTCCGGCAACACGGCGTGCTCCAACTGGTCGGTGTCGGTGTTCCACCAGGGTACACGAAGCGCGGGCAGGGTGGTTTCGCCCGCCTGGACGGGCACCAGGGCGGTCACCTGCTGCAGTGTGGCGCGAAGCCCCTCCGGAGTGGTTTCGGTATTGCGCAGGGGCTGTTCCGGGTAGCTGCGGATGGCGTCCGGTAGCTCCCGGGATATAGGCGGCAGGGCTTCTGCGGGCAATCCTAGCGCCTGCAGAGTTACTTTCCGGCTGAGATTGCTGCCGATGGCGAGTTCCTGGGTAGAGGGCAGGCCTTCGTCGCTCAGGGTCAGACTTCGTGCTGGTAACCAGGGCTGATTGTCCGGATACCCGGCAGGTACGGGTTTGACCGGAACGTCATAGAGTTGCTGCCGGTCACGCAGGAAGCGCAGCTGGCCAGAGGCATCCCTGGCCTGGCCCTCGAACCGGATGGGCTCCAGGCTGAGAGTGCCGGGTGTTTGGGGAAAGATCGCGTAACGCCGCTCAACCACCCGATACCGGATTCCGTCGCGATAGCGGGTAAACTCACGCTGTTTGCCCAGTGACTCGATGATAGCGTCCGGGTGCTCAGGCTCCGACAGCTCTCCCCGGATCAGGTTGCCGGAGAAGAACAACTGTATGGTCAGTACCAGCTGTTCCTGAACGTACACTTCCGCCTTGTCTGCGGACAGCTCGATAAAGCTGTCACGGGTGGCCGCCGGTTGATCCGGCGGGGTGCCGGAAATAACCTCGATGTCGACCGGGTCGGAAACGGAATCTTTGAACGTCAGTTCGGGAATTGTCAGTGTGCCGGTGCTGGTCGGGGCGAGCTGATAGGTCCAGGTTATTTCGCCCACCATTTCGTTGTTGACGGTTTGCACGCTGTAGCGCTGGTTGCGGGCCAGAATTTCGAAATCCGGCTCCACCTTTTCGATATCTGGCGAAGGCAACTGTGACAGATCGAAGCTGAACAGATTGCTCAGATTAATGTCGATTTTCATGGAGCCCTTGACGGTCAGGGTCAGTACCTCACCTTCGTAGAGCTGGGTTCGATCCGGTTCCACCACCAGTCTGTCGGCAGCCTGACTGGCGGCTGACAGGAACAAAAAAAGAAGTGTCGCGGCAAGGGAGATAACGCGCGTTACCATGGTGTGTCGCCCTCATCGGGTGTTGTCTGTCGTTGTTGGTACTGTTGCAGGAACTTGCGTTGCAGTAACCCGCCGGGGTTATCCGGTATGCGCCGCAGCCACTGCTCCTGGCCCTGGCTCAGGGGTTGTTCTGATATTTCGGCGGGCGCACTGGCACCACTCTGCCCCTCTCCGGAAGGCCCGTCCGGGCCTGCCTGGGCATTCCGCTGCTCCTGTGTGCCATCTTCCGGTTGTGGCTCTCCGGCGGCATCCTGTGAATTCTCGCCGTTTTCGGAGGGCTGCAGTTGCTCGCCAGGCCGGGGATCCTGATTTTCGCCATTGTTGTTTGCAGAATCCTGCCCGGCGCTGTCCTGGCTGTCATTTTCCTGGCCTCCGGAGCCATTCTGCTGTCCGGAATTCTGATCGTTGCTTTCCTGGTTGTTGTCACTTTCTCCCTCGCCCTGAGACTTCTGTTTCTGGTTCAGGAGTTGCTCAACCAGTTGCTGGTTAAAGCGCGCATCTTCGAAATCCGGCTGCTGCTTCAGTGCCTGTTGATAGGCGTCAATGGCCTCTTTCAGTTGGCCGGCCCGGGCCAGGGCGTTGCCCCGGTTGTAGTCGCCGGCGGCCCCCGGTTGATTGGCAAAGGCTTCCGCGGCGGCACTGTACTGGCCATCGCGATAGAGCGCTGAACCGCGCCAGCCCGGCTGTTCCAGAACGGTGGCGGCCCTGGCCGGATCCTGCTGGATAAGATCTGGCCCACGCTGGTCTTCTCGCAGCCACAGGCTGCCCCAGTCCAGAGCCTGAACCGGGCGCGGAGCGCCTGCCAGCGGAATCAGCGCGAAAGCCAGAATGGCAAAGGCTCCCCGACGCCAGCCCAGAATGAGTAACGGCAGCACCAGCCACAGCAGCCAGTAGCCGTCGTCCTGCCAGCGATTAACGGTCATGCCGTCCTGTTCGTTCTGCCATTCGTCGGTCTGTGATGGCTCCAGGGCCAGGGCGCGAATATCCTGGTCATCCAGGGTCAGTTCGTGGCTGGTTCCGCCGTTGATGCTCGCCAGTTGGGCCAGGGAGTCTGGTTCGGCCTGGCTGATGACAATCCTGCCGTTGTCCCGAATGAATCCGCGCTTTGCCAGGGGGATGGGGCCGCCTTCGCGGGTGCCCACCACCAAAGTATTCAGGGGATAGGGAGTCTCTGCCAGTTGCTGACGGATTGCACTGTATTGCTGTTCCGGTACCGCCTCGGAGATCAGCAGTATGCGACCCTGGCCCGGTGCGCCCTGGTCCAGCAGGTCGACCGCCTGCCGCACGGCCAGATCGGCGCGGTTGCCCTGGGCAGGCATGATGGTGGGGTCCAGCACGCTAAGCATGGCCTCAATGGTGCGGGTGTCGCCGGTAAGTGGCGTTACCGTGTGGGCGTCGCCGGAGTAGACCACCAGCGCCGTCAAACCGCCTTTTCGCTGCTCGAGAATGTCGCGGACCTTGCGTTTGGCCAAGGTCAGCCTGTCCGGTTCTACGTCGGTGGCCAGCATCGAAAGTGACAGATCCAGAAGAATGACCAGGCTGTCGTGGGTTTGTTTCAGGGGAGTCGGTGCCTGTCGCCAGCTTGGCCCGGCGAGGGCAATTGCGAGCAGAACCAGAGCTAGACTCAGGGGCAACAGGGGCGATCGGGTGGTGCCAGTAGTTTCGTTGGCCCGGGAACGAATCAGGGGCTGTAACAGGTGAGCGGGGATGTATCGGGCCCATCCGGTCTCACCCTGACGAAGTTGATGTCGGGCCAGAAACAGGGCTGGAACCGCCAGTAACAGAATTAACCACAAGGGGCGCAGAAAATGGAAGTCAGCCATGGCCAGCCTCCGTAGCGGTGTTTTGCTGATAACGGTTGGATGCCAGTCGCAGGGCAATTAACAGAAGCCAAAGCCCGGCGGCCATGCCGGCGGGCCAGGCGTAGAGTTCTGTCACCGGCCGGTAGAACTGGCCATCCTGTTCTATCGGTTCGAGCTGATTGATGCTGTCGTAGATCATTTCCAGCTCTGGCAGGCTTCGGGCCCGGAAATACCGGCCACCGGTCTGTTCTGCCATGCGCGTGAGCAGTTCCTCATCAAGGTCCCTTGAGGGATTGACCCGCCTTGAACCCAGCAGCCCGCGCTGGATCATGGTATCGGCGCCGATGCCGATGGTGTAAAGCCGCACACCGGCAGCCTGGGCAATTTCCGTGGCCTTGTCCGGGCTGACCTGGCCGGCGGTATTTGCCCCGTCTGTCAGCAGGATCACCACTCGCTGTTCCTGGGGGCGTTCGCGCAGACGTTTCACCGATAACCCGATGGCATCCCCGATGGCGGTAGCCCGGCCCGCCATGCCCAGGCCTGCCTCGAACAGCAGGGTCCGTACCGTTTCCCGGTCGAAGGTCAGTGGCGCCTGAACGTAAGGTTCGGTGCCGAACAGAATGAGCCCCAGCCGATCGCCCTCACGCTGGTCTATGAAATCATCCAGCACCCGTTTCACCGCCTGCAAGCGGTTGATGCTGCGGCCCTGAAGCACCATGTCCTGTTCGTCCATGCTGGGAGAAATGTCGACCACTAACATCAGATCGCGGCCGGTTACGGGCATCTGGATTTCTTCGCCAACATGCTGAGGGCGGGCCAGGGCGACCACCAGGCATAGCCAGGCCAGCAATAGCAGAAGCTGGCGCCAGAGCGGCGTTGATCTTCCCCGGGAGCTCACGCCCGGCATTCCGGACAACCAGTGCCCGACGGGAATGACCGGAGCATCCACCGGTTCGCTCTGGCGCTTGCGGTAACCAAACAGCAGCGGAAGCAATGCCAGTAACAGCACCCACGGGTAAGCCAGACTGATCATGACTGGGCCTCCAGCCAGGTTCTGGCGAACGCCAGCGCCTGTTCAGTCTGTGCGCCGGGACGTGGTTGCCAGGTGCTTGTGACCATGGCCTCAACGACGGGGCGGGAGGCGATGCGGTCTTTCGGCGCGGTTGCCAGGAGGAAGTCGATCCACTGCTGCCCGGTCATGGCCTCTGGATGCTTTTCCGGATGGCTCTGCCGTGCCGCTCGTTTGAGAAGGGCATTGAGCGCCGCGAACCATTCCGGCGCAGGCCGGGCCTTGCTTTCAAGCTGTTGCAGTTCGGACCAGGCCCTGCGTTTCCAGCGAAGCTTTCGGCGCTGACGGCGCCACAGCCACGCAAATGCCAACACAGCGGCAATCGTCAATATTGCCAGCAGCCACCAGCCAGGGGCCGGGGGCCACCAACCACCGGTAGCTGGTAACTGGATATCACGAAGCTGTGCCAGGGGATCCTGAGGGTTCATCCGATGCGACCTCCCGGGCCCAGCATCAGGCGCAGGGCCGTAGCCGGATCCTCTCCGGTCGACAGCGTTGCAGAAGCCACGCCGGATGCCCGAAAACAGTCGGCCAGACGTTGCTCATGGGCGTCGATTTTGCCTTGCCAGGCCTGCTGGAAGCGAGGATTCGAGGCATCGAACCAGATCGGGCCGTCCGGGCCAGCAACGGCAAACCGGCCGGATGAAGGCAGAGCCTTTTCCAGCGGGTCCTGAATGCGGATGGCGCTGACCGAGTTGTGCCGGCTCATGGCCCCCAGAAGGGTGGTGGTCTGCTCGGTGATGTTCATGAAGTCACTGATGATAAAAACGCGGGAACCGGTGTGTGTGACCCGGCGAGCTTCTGCCAGCGCTGTGTCCAGCCCATGGCTGGAGTCCGTTGCGGGGGCTGGTGGTGTTTTGCCCTGGTGCTGGTGATTGGCCAGGTGATCCAGTAGGCGCAAGACGGACTTACGGCGCCGGGCGGGCCGGAGTACGGCCAGGTCCCGGTCATTGAACACCAGGCCCCCCACCTGGTCACCCGCCCAGAGTGCCAGCCAGGCCAGCAGAGCCGCAACCTGAGCACCTCGGACCTGTTTGTAGGCGCCGGCACTGGCAAAGAACAGCGTCGGCCCGAGATCGACAATCAACAGTACAGGTCGTTCCCGCTCTTCCTCGTACAGCTTGGTGTGTGGTGCCTGGCGCCGGGCCGTTACCCGCCAGTCTATGCTGCGAATGTCATCACCGGGTTGGTACTGGCGCACTTCGGAAAACGTCATTCCGCGCCCTTTCTGCCGTGATTGGCGTAGCCCGGCCTGGCGTGACCGGACCGGTTTTACCGATGGCAGCTTCAGAGCTCGTGCATCTGCCTGCAGGCGCACCAGCTCCGGCAGAGTAATGAGAGTGGCTGGGCTGAAATCTGCCATGACGCTGTGATGGTCTCCTGTCAGCAAAACCTCAGGCGGCAACCGGCACCCGGTCGATCAGCCTCTGCAACACGGAATCGGCGGTCATGCCTTCGGCCTCGGCTTCAAAGGTCAACAGAATCCGGTGGCGCAGCACATCGTAAGCCATGGTCTGGACATCGTCCGGTGTCACGTAATCCCGTCCATCGAGCCAGGCCAGTGCCCGGGCGCATCGGTCCAGTGCGATAGTGCCGCGGGGGCTGGCGCCGAAGGCGGTCCATCGAGCCAGTTCAGGGTCCAGGGTCGCGGCATCGCGGGTGGCCAGAATCAACGCCAGCAGGTACTGCTCCACAGGTTCCGCCATGTAGATATCCGAAACCGCCTGCCGGGCGGCCATCACCTGTTCCTGGGTTAGACGAATGTCTACGTTCGGGATTCCCTGACGGTAGTCGCTGCGCGCAAGGTGCAGAATCTCACGCTCGGCATCGGCAGAGGGATAGTCGATCACCACATGCATGAGGAAGCGATCAAGCTGGGCTTCCGGCAGCGGGTAGGTGCCTTCCTGTTCAATCGGGTTCTGGGTCGCCATCACCATGAACAGTTTGGGCAGGGGAAAGGTTCTCATGCCAACACTGATCTGGCGTTCGCCCATGGCTTCGAGCAGGGCCGACTGGACTTTCGCCGGTGCCCGGTTGATTTCATCGGCCAGCACCAGGTTGTGGAAAATGGGGCCGCGCTGGAATTCAAAGGTACCGGTCTCGGCGCGGTAGATTTCGCTGCCGGTGACATCAGAGGGCAGCAGATCCGGAGTGAACTGGATCCGGTGGAAGTCGCCCTCCAGATGGTCGGCCAGTGCTTTCACCGCGGTGGTTTTGGCCAGCCCCGGCGCGCCCTCAACCAGAAGATGGCCATCGGCCAGAAGGGCAATCAGTAGCCGGTCGACCAGTTTGTCCTGGCCAATAATACGCTTGGCCAGTTGTGCTCTGAGATCACCGAACGTTTGCTGTAACGACATGAAATAACTGCTCTTGATGTATGAATGCCTGCGTAAGTGATTGCCGCAGTTTTGGCGTCTGGCCGGCAAAAATCAAGGGTTTGACTATGCTTATGTGACGATACCCTGATTACGTTTCTTTCACACAAACCAGAGGTCGGATATGAATGCGCTGACAATCGCCAGCAAGGATCAGTTTTTCGAACAGTTGGCCGATGCGTTCTCAGAAAAGATTGCAAAAACCGAGGCAAAGAAGATCGCGGATTTTGCCAGACAGCATTACGCTCATATTCCTCTGGAGGAGTTGGCCAGTCGCCGCTTCTCGGATACCTACGGTGCCGTCCTGGCGGCGTGGCAGTTCCTGCAAAAACGCAGTGCCGATGAAACCCCGGTTTCGGTGTTCAACCCGGACCTGGAAAGTGACGGCTGGCAGTCTACCCACAGCGTTGTTTTCATTCTCCACCCCAATATTCCGTTCCTGATTGATTCCCTGCGCATGGCCATCAATCAGCGGGAAATCGGCACCCACTCCATTCAGCATTCCATCCTGCGAGTGGAGCGGGATGACAATGGTAAGCTGAAGAAACTGCACACCACCAAAAAGGCATCGAAGGACGCAAGCTACGAAGCGTTCATCGTGCTTGAAATCGACCGCCACAGTGCCCCGGAAGACCTGCGCGACCTGGAGCAGACTCTGCAGAAAGTGCTGCACGAGGTACGCATCGCGGTGGGTGATTTCCCGATCGTGAAAGAGAAAGTCAGCGAGATCGTCAAGGAGCTGGATGCCACCACGGCGGGAATCAGTGAAGAAGGCAAGGACGAAGCCCGGGCTTTTCTGACCTGGCTGGTGGATGACCACTTCACGTTTCTGGGGTACGACGAATACGACTTTGCCAAGGACAAGCAGGGCATGGTGGTGCGCCGGGTGGAAAACTCGGAGCTGGGTATTCTTAGAGTCAACAACGAACGCCCTGATCGGGTCCGGCTGAATGAGCTGCCGCAGCGTACCCGCCATGAAATGACCCGTTCCGATGACATCTTCATCTTCGCCAAATCGGCGCAGCGGTCCCGGGTGCACCGGCCGGCCTATCCCGATTACATCGCGGTCAAGAAATTCAACAGCAAGGGCGAAGTGGTGGGTGAGCGCCGCTTCCTCGGTCTATACACCGCTCGGGTCTACAACGAGCGTCCCGATGAAATTCCGCTGTTGCGGCGCAAGTTCCAGAGCGTGATGAAGCGATCCGGCTTCCTGACCGACGATTACGCTGGTAAGGAGCTGGAGCAGATCCTGACGCTGTATCCGCGGGACGAGCTGTTCCAGATTGAAACCGACGAACTGCTGCGCGTTGCCAAGAACATTCTGTACATCCAGGAGCGTCGCCGGATTGAGCTGTTCATGCGGGAGGATGTATACGGCCAGTTTGTAACCTGTCTTGCCTTCTTCCCCAGGGATATCTATAACACCGAGTTGCGCCTGAAGGTGGAACAGGTACTGCTGGATCGCCTAGAGGCCGAGGATATTGAGTTTGTCACTCATTTTTCCGAATCGGTGCTGGCCCGGGTACAGTTCACCATCCGGGTGCCACAGGTCGAAAATCGCCAGTTGCCGCTGGCGGAGATCCGCGACAAGGTTATTGAGCTCGCCCAGTCCTGGCGCGACGGCCTTTACGAGGCGCTTAGCGAAGCTTATGGCGAAGAGCAGGGCAATGAGCTGTATCGCGTCTGGGCAGGCGGTTTCCCGGCCAGCTACACTGACATGTTTTCACCTCGCCGGGCGGCCATCGACCTGGAGCACATCACTGCCTCTGCCCGCGACGATGATCTGGCCATGAGCTTCTACCGGGCCCTGGAAGAAGACGAGAACACGCTGCATTTCAAACTGTTTTATCCGGACGAGCCGCTGCCACTGTCGGATGTGATGCCGATTTTCGACAATCTCGGTTTCCGGGTGATTGGCGAGCACCCGTTTGAGGTGATTGATCGAACGGGTAAAACGGTTTGGATTCATGACTTTACCCTGCAATCCCACACCGGCAATATGGTGGATATTCACCGTATTCGCCCGATTTTCGAAGAATTGTTCCGCCGGGTCTGGCACGGTGAAGCCGAAAACGACGCCTTTAACCGCCTGTTGTTGTCCTCCTACATGAGCTGGCGTGAGATCGCGTTGCTGCGTACTTACGCCCGCTACATGCGCCAGATCCGGTTCTCTAACAGTCAGACGTTCATTTCCAACACGTTGGTCAACCACGTCAACCTGACACGGATCCTGCTGGAATACTTTGAGATCCGATTCAACCCTGAGCGTTTCAAGAGTAAGGGTAAAAGCGAGGCGGCCCAGCAGAAACTGGAAATCGAATTCAACGCCGGCCTGGATGAGGTGGAAAACCTCAGTGAGGATCGGGTGCTACGGCTGTATCTGGAGCTGATGCAGGCGACGTTGCGCACCAACTACTACCAGCCGGATGGTGAGGGCCGGCCCAAGCCCTACATCAGTGTGAAATTTGACCCGTCGCAGATTCCGGACATGCCGCTGCCATTGCCCATGTTCGAGATCTTTGTGTATTCCCCTCGAGTGGAGGGGGTTCACCTGCGTGGTGGCAAAGTGGCCCGTGGTGGTTTGCGCTGGTCGGATCGGTTCGAGGACTATCGCACAGAAATCCTGGGCCTGGTAAAAGCGCAGCAAGTGAAGAACGCGGTCATTGTGCCGGTGGGCGCGAAGGGTGGCTTTGTGGCCAAGCGTCTGCCCGATCCGTCCGACCGGGAGGCATTCCAGGCAGAGGGTATTGCGGCCTACAAAACATTCATCCGGGGCTTGCTGGATATTACAGATAACCTGGTGGATTCCGGCATCCAGCCGCCGGAGCGGGTCATCCGCCATGACGAAGACGATCACTACCTCGTGGTGGCGGCTGACAAAGGCACCGCCACTTTCTCCGACATCGCTAATGGCCTGGCCGCGGAATACGGCTTCTGGATGGGAGATGCCTTCGCCTCCGGTGGTAGTAACGGTTATGACCATAAGAAAATGGGCATTACCGCCCGGGGCGCCTGGGTCTCCGTGGAACGGCATTTTCGTGAGATGGGCATCAACCCGGCCGTGGATGAATTTACCGCCATCGGCATCGGTGACATGGGGGGCGATGTGTTTGGTAATGGCCTGCTGTGCTCGGAAAAAACCCGGCTGGTGGCCGCCTTCAACCACATCCACATCTTCATTGACCCGACCCCGGACGCCGAACGCAGCTACAAGGAGCGTAAGCGCCTGTTTGAACTGCCGCGTTCCGCCTGGACCGATTACGACAGCAAGTTGATTTCGAAGGGCGGCGGCGTTTTCAGCCGCAATGCCAAGTCCATTCCGGTTAGCCCGGAAATGAAAAAGCTGCTGGGCATCAAGGCGGACCGCGTTCCGCCCAATATGCTGATCAGTCACATCCTCAAGGCCGAAGTGGACCTGCTCTGGATTGGTGGTATTGGCACTTACGTGAAGGGCAGCGGTGAAAGCCACTCCGACGTGGGCGACAAGGCCAACGATGGCCTGCGGATCAATGGTGCCGAGCTGCGCTGCAAGGTTGTAGGCGAGGGCGGTAACCTCGGCTTCACCCAGATGGGGCGGATTGAATACGCCCTGAAGGGTGGTCGCCTGAATACCGACTTCATCGACAACTCGGGCGGCGTGGACTGCTCTGACCATGAAGTGAACATGAAGATCCTGCTCAACCGGGCGGTAGCCATGGGCGATCTGACTGGTAAGCAGCGCAACATCATGCTGGAGGAAATGACTGATGATGTTGCCTCGCTGGTGTTGAAGAACAACTACCGTCAGACCCAGGCCATCAGTATCGCCAGCGAGGATGCCGCCACCCGGCTGGAAGAGTATCGTCGGCTGATGAATACCTTCGAGAGCGAAGGCAAGCTCAACCGGGCACTGGAGTTCCTGCCGGATGACGAAACCCTGTCAGAGCGCAAGCTGGCCAAGAAAGGGCTGACGCGGCCGGAACTGTCGGTGCTGATTTCCTACGTCAAAGGGGATCTGAAGCAGGTGCTGATCGACAGTAATCTGCCGGACAATCCTCTGCTGGCGGGTGAGATGTACAAGGTCTTCCCGCGGGATCTGACAAAGCGTTTCTCGAAAGAGCTGGGTGAGCACCAGCTGCGACGGGAGATCATCGCAACCCAGATCGCCAACGACATGGTTAACCACATGGGCATTACCTTTGTGGAGCGCCTGAACCAGTCTACCGGGGCGGACGCAGCATCCATTGCCCTGGCCTGGATTATTGCCCGGGATGTGTTCCGCATCGACAGCTGGTGGGACAAGATTGAAGCGCTGGATTTCCACGTTTCCGCGGATCTGCAGATGGAGTTGATGCAGGATCTGATGCGTCTGATGCGTCGGGCTGTGCGCTGGTTGCTTCGTAATCGCCGGGCAGAACTCAATATCCAGAGTCACATGGAGCGGTTTGCCGACAGCGTCTGGGCCATTACCTCGGGACTGCCGGAATACCTTGGCGACCAGGCTCGTGCCAATTGGGAAAAACGCAATGATCAGCTGATGGCTGCGGGTTTGCCGAAGGAACTGGCGTCGGTGCTGGCAGGAACCGGCTATCTGTATTCCTCTCTTGGTATTATCGAGGCACAGGAAGCCACAGGCATGCCGCTGAAAACGGTGGCCAACCTGTACTACGATCTGGGTGACCGTCTCGACCTGACCTGGTTCGCTAATGCCATCGCAGCGTTGACGCCAAGTTCCCATTGGCAGGCCCTGGCGCGGGAAAGCTTCCGGGAGGATCTGGACTGGCAGCAACGGGCTCTGACCACCGGTGTGCTGAAAACCGCTGAAAGCCCGGAGAAAGTCACCGATAGTGTGAACGCCTGGGAGCAGCGCAACCAGCACATGATTGATCGTTGGAACGCGATGCTGGCGGAACTCAAAGGCGTAAGGGAACCAGAATACGCCATGTTCTCGGTCGCACTGCGGGAGCTGCTGGACCTGGCGCAAAGCACCATGCATCAGAGCCCGGAAGACGTAACGACCAACTGACTATTGCGTTATGTCGTTGATTCCCGTTCAATCCCGCAGCGGGAATCAATGGCAGGAGCAACAAGATAATGGCACCACTGAAACATCTACTGGACAAGAACCGGGCCTGGGCCAATGGCATCAAGTCGGTGGACCCGAAGTTCTTTGACCGGCTCTCGAACCAGCAGGCACCGGAGTACCTGTGGATCGGCTGTGCCGACAGTCGGGTACCTGCGAACCAGATTGTGGACTTGCTCCCCGGTGAGCTTTTCGTGCACAGAAACGTGGCCAACGTGGTTGTGCATACAGATTTCAACTGCCTGTCGGTGCTCCAGTTCGCCATTGAAGTGTTGAAAGTTAAACACGTATTGGTAGTGGGGCATTACGGTTGTGGTGGCGTGCGCGCGGCATTGCTGAACGAAGGCTTTGGCCTGATTTCAAATTGGCTGCGCCATGTTCAGGACGTGCGTGACCGTCACCAGTCCGTACTGGACGCCATTCCCAATGTGCAGGACCGGGTAGACCGCCTGTGTGAGCTGAACGTGGTAGAGCAGGTAGGGCATGTATGCCAGAACAACATCGTTCAGGAAGCCTGGCGTCGCGGCCAGCCATTGACCGTGCACGGTTTCGTTTACGACGTGGCCGACGGGCTGTTGAGGGATATGGGGCTGTCGATCGCCAGTGAGGCAGACCGGGAAACGATTCGTCAGTCCAGTCTGGATGAGCTGATCGAACGACCGGTTCGCTCCGGTCGCCAAAAAATATAATACGAAGAATGTCAAAAACTGTCAAAAAATCGTGATGCTCGTCACTTCCTGACCCGTGGCGTCATCACAGTAGTGACCTTCTGCGTCTGTTACAGTAGCAACTGTAAGCAGTAAGGGAGGTAAACCATGAAAGAACTGATGCAGAAAGCCCTGCAGGCACTGGGAACCCGCAGAAACGAAAGTTCTGCCATGGATAGCGCAAGGGCTGAGGCCAAGCGCACCGAAGCACGCACCCCGGAAGATTGGGGAATGTCACCTGAAGACGCCCTGCGTGTGGGTACGGTTGCACGTTACAAATAATATCTGGCTCTTCCCGGGCGGCCCCAGAGGCCGACCCCGATAGCGACAGCCCCGACTGATGCCACAGGGCAGACTCGGGGCTTTTTTCCGGTTAGCATACGCGGCTCATGATTCTGGCAATGGTCCGCTACCCATGTCTGCACTGCCCAATACCCACGAAGTTCTGCTCCGCAATGCGCATCTGTTGAATGGACGCCCAGCGCTGTTAGGCGTCTCGGATGCATCGCTTTTGCCCCGATGCCCGGTTCCCGGTATCGCGATGACCGAGCACGCCGGTCTTTGGCAAATCCTGTTCCATGACACTGACTGGGCTGGCTGTTTTGGTTACGAGCCAGATCGGCAGCAGCAGGGCTCTTGCGATACCGTGGTGGTATTTTTGCCTAAAGCCCGGGCTGAGTGTGAGCTCCGCCTGGCTTTGGCTCGTTACCTCGGCAAACCAGGTGCGGCACTGGTGGTTATTGGCGAGAAGAAGGAAGGCATTGCCGGTGCCATAAAGCAGTTTTCCGTCGTCGCCGGGGAGGTTGTAAAGGTCGACAGCGCCCGCCATTGCCAGGTCTGGTGCGGCAGAAATACCCAACCCCTGACCGAATTCCGGTTGACTGACTGGCTCAGCTGGACGGAGCTTTCCTGCGCTGGCGTGGCGCTCTCTGTTGCCGGCTTGCCAGGCGTTTTCAGTCTGGGTCGACTGGACGATGGCACCCGGATGTTGTTGGAAACCCTGGCTGAGTCACCCCTGGGTGTCGATCGGGTGCTCGATTTCGCTTGCGGTGCAGGTGTTATCGGGTCCTGGCTGCATGGTTTTCATCAGTTGGCGGGGAAGAAGCCAATTCGAGTAGATGGGACCGATGTTCAGGCGCAGGCCGTGTTCTGTGCCCGGGAAAGTTACCGTAAGGCAGGGGTAAACGGTGAGATTTTTGCCGCTGATGGCCTGGCTGCCGTTCAAGGCAACTGGCCGGCCGTGATCAGCAACCCGCCTTTCCACACCGGTGTAAAAACCGATACATCCATGACCGAGCAGTTCCTGGCCCAGGTGGCCGCTCATCTCGCGCACGGCGGCGAGCTGAGGCTGGTGGCCAACAGTTTTCTGCCGTATGAAGCCCTGATTCGACAACACATCGGCCCGGTTGAGAAACTTGCGCAGGATCGGCGGTTTACCGTTTACCGGGCATTTCGGAAAAAGTCGGGCTGAAAAACAGACAGAAAAAAGCCCCTGGGGTAAGGGGCAAAAGATCTTGTCCGGAAAAATGCGGCCGGCCAGCCGGGTCAGGGCTGGGGCATGACCGGAAAGGGTGTTCGGCGTGAACACCCCTAACTTAGGTTTAATTTCTAGAATAAACAGCCTAAAAGTGTTTATTTTCCCGAAAGCTGCCAACGGAAGCCCAAAATGACAACTGCCAGACTCCAGACACCTGCCGGTGAACTCCGCCTGATCCGGCCAGGCGGAACGGCTGGGCTGCGCGCCTGGGACGCTGCCGACGAGTTGTTGTTCTCGGCTGCGGAGCCTTATCTGGCAGACGGTTTGCGCGTGCTGGTGGTGGACGACCAGTTTGGTGCTCTGACCCTCGGGCTTGCCTGCTATCAGCCGCAGACAGTTGCCGACAGCGCGACGCTCGCACACTCCGTGTTGACGAACGCTTCGCTCAATCCGGGGTTACCCGACTGCCCGACGGTTTTGAACTGGCGTCGGCCACCCTCAGGGCCCTTTGATCTGGTGCTGCTCCGTATTCCCCGTCAGGCCGGTTATCTGGCCTGGTTGTTGCGGTGGCTCAACAGCGTGCTGGCGGAAGACGGACAAATACTGGCGGGCGGTATGATCAAGCATCTGCCCGATCGTAGTGTTGATGTGTTCGCCAGTGCGGTGGTCACCGAACAGGTGTTGCCTGCCCGTAAAAAGGCGCGGGTAGTGGTGTGTCGTGGTGGCTCGGCCACATTGACGGAATGGCAGGAGCAATGGCGTGGCTACCCGGTGGCAGGATTGCCCGGGCCGGTCGAGGCGCTGCCCGCAGTATTTGCCAGAGATAAGCTGGATATTGGCACGCGGGAGTTGTTACCGCTGATTCCTCAGGCGGTTAGTCGAGTGCCCCCGGCCGGGCGGATTCTGGATCTGGCGTGTGGGAATGGCGTGCTCGGGTTGTCTGCGCTTGCCGGCAGGCCGGGCGCCGAAGTGCATTTCAGTGACGTATCCAGCCAGGCCATTGCCAGTGTTGAGCATAACCTGAACCGGTATGAGGGCGGCGATTGCGTGCACTTATGGCATCAGGACGGCATCGCAGATGATTTGCCTGACTATCAGCTTATTCTGCTGAACCCACCCTTCCATGAGGGTGGCGTGGTAGGTGATCACATCGCACTGAGACTGTTCAGGGATGCCGCCCGGCATCTGGCGCCGGGCGGCCGCGTATTGATGGTGGGCAATCGCCACCTGGGGTATCACCGTTCCCTGAAACAATACTTCAGCAGCGTTGAACAGAGAGCTGCAAGCCCGAAATTCGTGGTGTTCGAAGCCCGGAATGGCGCGGTGTGAGTCTCAGGCCGTCGCCGGGCGATCGTAGCCGAGGCGCGCGAGGGTATCCACGATGGTCTGGGTTTGACTATCAATCTCGATGTTGACCTTTTGCCCCTTAGTGGCCTTCCCAAACGTGGTGGCACGCAGGGTCTCCGGGATAAGGTGGACGTTGAAGCGGTTACCTTCCACCTCGCCAATGGTCAGGCTGGCGCCATTGATGGCAATGTAGCCTTTGGGGAAGATGTACTTCGCCCAGGTTTCCGGTAGTTCGAACCATAGGGTCACGTTGTTTTCCGGCCGCAGAATATCGACGATGGTTGCGGTAGTGTGGATATGGCCACTGAGCAGATGGCCGCCGATTTCATCGCCGATTCGGGCGGCGCGCTCGAAGTTGATTTCGTCGCCGGGTTTCAGGTCGCCGAGGGTGGTCAAGCGCAGGGTTTCCTGCATGGCGTCGAAGTACAGCCGGTGGCCTTCCTGGCGGGTAACCGTCAGACAGGTGCCGTTGATGGCAACCGAGGCACCGATGGTTACGCCCTGAACCCGGTCTTCCGGGAGCTCGATCACGAAGGTGCTCAGGCCCGGCGCCGCGATCACGTTTTCGACCCGTGCAATGCCCTGAACGATACCGGTAAACATACATGCTCTCCTGAAAGCCGTTGATTGGCGCAAGCATACCGGCGCCTGCCAGTGTTGCCAAGAAGTCTGCAAGCCGTTTATGACGGCAAAGCCGACATTCAAGAATTGTTCGTAAAGGTCGATACTTGCATAAAGAACCTGAAGAACAGTGACCTCAATGGCGGAAAATACAGCAGTAGACAAGACAGATCCGGCCAACGCATCCGGAGCGGTGCTTCGCCCCGGCCGGGCCGCTGATCCGGTGCCGGCGACACCGGAATCCGCCCTCAATGCGGCGCAAAGAACCGCTGCCCTGCAGGCTGATGATGACCAGGGCCAGAATACTGAATCCGGCAGCGAGCGGCCCGAGGCGCAGGAATCGCAGGATCGGACTGCCGAGACCGGGTCGGAGAACCCGGATATCGAGCAGGCGTTGGCGGAGTCGCGACAGCGCAAGCTGCGTCTTATGCTAAGGCAGTGTGACCGGGTTCTGCTGATGGACTTCAACTTGCTGGCTATGTCGGACTGGCCGGATAACTATCAGATGGCAGCTGCGCGGCGTAGCCGAGACCTGTGGATCTTCAGTGCCCTTTTGGCTGCGACGTTTTTCCTCAGTGGTTTGACCGGTTTTGTGCCGGCCTGGGTAGCCGGTGGAGGTTTTGGCGCTTTCGTGATTATTCTGTTGCTGGGAGTGCCGTTTATCCGTCGGATTTACACTTCCAGCCCCTCCTATATGGATTTAATCATTCGCCGACAGCGCATGCTTCGGGATGCCCGCAAACATGCGGCCCACCTGGAGGGAAAGGACGGGCTGATATGGCAGTGTGCGCGTATGGCAGAGTACAACCCGACACTGCGTCATACCCGCTTCAGTGAATTGCTCAGACTGTCTGAGCAACGGGTGTTGCCGCGTTATCTTACCCGGCGGGAACATGTTCGGCTGTATCTTATCTATCTGCTGGAAGCCGAGAAAGCCTATGGCAAAGTCCAGCAAGCGTTTTTCGACGGCAATCAGGACGCGATAGACCGGGGTTGGCAGGCAGTGGCGGCGGTTCCTGAAGACCGAGCTTGACATGACAGACCTTCAAACGTATGTTTCAAACAGACGTTTGCTAGAGGCTCTGACAACAAAATGGCGCAGTCTGATACCGTTGACCGCATTCTTGACGCTGCCGAAGAGCTGTTTGCCGAGCGTGGGTTCTCGGAAACATCGCTTCGTATGATTACCAGCAAGGCTAAGGTAAATCTGGCCGCTGTCAATTATCACTTTGGGTCAAAGAATGCCCTGATCCACGCCGTGTTCGCCCGGTTCCTGACGCCGTTTTCGGCCACCCTGGATACCGCCTTTGATGAACTCGAAGAGCGTTGTGATGGCCAGCCGCCCACGCTGAACCAGACCCTGTGGGCGCTTACGGAAAGTGCCGTGCGCATGCCTCAGCGTAATGAGAAAGGCATATCCATCTTCATGCGCTTGCTCGGTCTTGCCTATACCCAGTCTCAGGGCCACCTGCGTAAATTTCTCGAACAGGAATACAGTGAGCCCTTTGGTCGTTTCATGCGCTTGCTCAAAGAGGCCACGCCTGAGTTGTCCTCGGTTGATCGCTATTGGCGCATCCAGTTCATGCTGGGAGCGACGGCCTTCACCATGTCCAGCAGTGATGCCCTGATTGATATTCTCGAAAACAAGCTGGGCGTTGAAACCACGGTTCAGGAAATTGCCGCACGCCTGGTGCCGTTCCTGGCCGCAGGCATGAAGGCGCCAGACAAAATGCTGGTGCCGCCTACCGCTTCAGGCGTTTCGGTTGCCTGAACTCCCCCGCCTCGGGTAGTCTTCCCTCTGGTTCGCAGCCGGAGGGAAGTCGCTACCAATGCCCGATAACAAGCCCCCCGGGGTTACCCTGTCCATTGATATCGCCAATCAGTTCCTGACACTGGCTACTCAATCGGGTGATATCATTGCCCGCTACCCGGTATCCACTGGCCTGAATGGCCCCGGCCAGGCCGACGGCAGTGGCTGTACCCCTGTTGGCAAGCATTATGTCCGCGCCCGAATCGGGGCAGGGCAGCCATTAAATACGGTGTATCGCGGGCGCCGTCCCACTGGCGAGATCTACAGCCAGAGTCTGGCATCAGCGAATCCGGGGCGCGACTGGATTCTTACCCGTATACTCTGGCTTTGTGGCTGTGAATGGGGGCGAAACCGTGGGCCGGGGGTAGACACCTTTCGTCGTTTTATCTATATCCACGGCACGCCGGACAGTGAACCTATGGGGGTTGCCAGATCCCATGGCTGCATCCGGATGCGCAATGCCGATATTGTTGAGCTTTTTGACCGGGTTCCAGCGGGGACCCCGGTCAGTATCTATTAACCCGCATAATTCAGAGGGACAGGATGATTGGCGAAGTTTTGGGTGTACTGAATGGCTGGATAGAGCAGTTCGGGTTGCTGTCTGAGGGTTGGCGGGCCGGTGTGCTCGTCTTCCTGCTCGTGCTGGGTACGGCGGCGGTTGCCTACATTGCCAGTCATGTGATTTCTGCGCTGGAGCGCAAATTCGCCAGCACTCATAACCTGTGGGACGATGCTATTCTGCACGCGGTCCGTCGGCCTGTCGTGGCTTTCGTATGGCTCCAGGGGGTGTATTGGGCTGCCGAAGTGGCACACCATTTTTCCGAGGCTGAGGTCTTCAAGGCCAACGGAACGTTGCTTCAGATCGGTTTTGTCTGGGTGGTGGTCTGGTTTTTTATCCGGCTGATCAAACAGTTCGAGAACATCCTCACCTCTCCGATCAAGATGCGCAAGCCGATGGATTACACCACGGTCAATGCCATCAGCAAGCTGTCGCGAGCGGTCGTGATTATTACCGCCGCGCTGACCGCCCTGCAAACCCTGGGCTTCAGTATTTCAGGCGTGCTGGCATTTGGTGGTGTCGGGGGCATCGCGGTTGGTTTTGCCGCGAAAGATCTCCTGGCGAACTTTTTCGGTGGGTTCATTATCCATTTGGACCGTCCGTTCAAGGTGGGGGATTGGGTTCGATCCCCGGATCGGAGCATTGAGGGTACGGTTGAGCATATCGGATGGCGACTGACCACCATTCGCACCTTCGACAAGCGCCCGCTTTATGTCCCCAATGCGGCGTTTACCACTATTGCAGTGGAAAACCCATCACGTATGACCAATCGCCGGATCTACGAGACCATCGGCATTCGCTATGCCGATGTGCATTCCATGAAAACCATCGTGGACGAAATCCGGGAGATGCTGAAGAATCATGAAGAGATTGATGCCAACGAGACCTTGATCGTTAATTTTCTGGCATTCAATTCATCGTCACTGGATATCATGGTGTACACCTTTACCAAAACCACCCAGTGGGTGCGTTTCCATGAGGTGAAGGAAGATGTGTTACTGAAAATCAGTGACATCATCGAAAACCATGGTGCCGAGGTGGCCTTCCCGACGCGCACGCTGCATCTGCCGGATGGGGTGCGGGTAGACGGGCGTGATTCCTCAAAACGTGAGGACTCAAACGACAAGTCCTCGGACAAGGATGCTGATTCCGGAAAATCCGGAAAAAATATCGATCATGATGGCGGTTACGGTGAAGCCGATTCAGATTCCGGAGACGGGGAATGACAGTAACGAATGACAATGTACCGGTAGGAATTATCGGTGGTACGGGGCTGACCAGCCTGAGCAATATTCAGATCACCGGAGAAGAGATAGTGACAACTGCGTGGGGTGAGCCCTCCTCCACGCTGGTGCGGGGGCAACTGGGTGATCAGCCTGTTATCTTTCTGGCGCGTCATGGTAACCCGCACCGTATTCCGCCCCATCAGGTCAATTACCGGGCCAACATTCAGGCGTTGCATGATGCCGGCGCTCGGGTGCTGGTGGGTGTAAACGCGGTTGGTGGCATACATGCCAATATGGGGCCGGCCCACATCGTGATCCCGGATCAACTGATCGACTACACCTGGGGCCGGGCCAGCACTTTCTTCGAAGGCGAGCTGGAGGAAGTTACACACATTGATTTTACCTGGCCCTACGATCAGGAAGCGCGTCAGGTGTTGATTGATGCTGCTCGCGCGGCGTCTCTGTCATTTTCCGGGTTTGGTGTCTATGGCGCGACGCAGGGGCCCAGGCTGGAGACGGCGGCGGAAATCCGCAGGATGGAGCGGGATGGCTGTGACATCGTTGGTATGACCGGCATGCCCGAGGCAGTGCTGGCGGCAGAGCTGGGCTTGCGGTACGTCAGCCTCGGGCTGGTGGTGAACTGGGCTGCGGGTAAAACCGACCACATTATTACCATGGCCGAGATTGAAGAAGCGATTGCCCAGGGCATGTCCGGCGTTCGGCAGATTCTGGAGCGTTCAATGGCAAGTCTGGGGCAGCTTGCGCTTACCCCTCAATCTTCTTGAAGAAAACCAGGACGCCGACGGTGGGGGAGTCGATGAAGTGGATTTCCTCACTGCGCATCCGCCGCGTTTCACGAATCCAGGTCACCAGTTCTACTGGTGCCGGACGAAGTTGGTAAGCGGTACCGGTGCCTTTTGATGCTGAACCACCGGTTTCGCTATCAAGTGTATTGCCAGAGTCCTGATCGGAAAACTCCGCAACCGCTTCGGTCTGAGGCGGTGTTTCAGGCTCTGCCGGCACGGCCTCGGGATCGTCGCTGACGGCCCAGTGGTTAAGCTGCACATTAACGTGCAGGTAGCGTTGGCGGTCAATGGTGATCTGGCCTTCCACCGCTCGTTGGCCAGACTCGGCCAGCCAGTCACCGATTGCGACACGCAGAGGTTCGCCCTCGTAGTCGGGCGGAAAAGCTTCATACCAGCCGGCACTCGCCAGTACCCGGTAGTTACCGCTTCGCTCGAGCCGGTTGGCCGCCTCGCCCAGGTGCAGTTGGTTGCGGGGTACCAGGTTGAGTTCGGTTACCCGCTCCCCGGATTCCTGCTCCACCCAAAGGGTTTTGCCGGCCTCTTCGACAGGTTCCACCGACTTGTTCGCCATCTGCTCTTCAATGCCGGCCGGGTCCACCAGACGCTGTAAAATCACCAGCTCTGCCCGGTAGTAGTCGTTCGGGACATTGCCTGAAGCGCCCTGGGCCCAAAGGATAGCCGGTGTGAATGCAACTGAGGCGAACAGCGCCGCACTGGCCAGGGTTTGCCGGGAGCATAAAATGTGAGCTTGCAAGGGCGTTACTCCACCTGAATCCTTTTTTATCACGATGCCTTTGCCGGGGCCTTGTCGGGCGCCAGTTCTTCGAGCATCGCTGCGATGGCGTCGAGTTTACCATCGGTTGAGTCATCATTCAGCCGGAAGCGAAAGCTGTTGGCGCCTTCGAGCCGGTATCGATCTGGAGCGGATTGCACTTTTTTAACCAGTTCGAGAGGGTCGACCGGTGTCGTTGCCCCGAACTCAAGCCGCACCCATTCCTTGCCGGCATCCACTTTCACGATGCCCAGAGTCTCTGCCTGCAAACGTAGCTGTGCCTGGCGCATGAGGTTCTTGGCCGGGGCTGGTAATAATCCGAAGCGGTCAATCATCTCAACCTGAAGTTCTTTTAATGCCTCACGATCCTTCACGCTGGCAATACGCTTGTACAGCATCAGGCGGTTGTGGACATCTGGCAGGTAGTCGTCGGGAATCAGGGCCGGAATGCGCAGGTTCATTTCGGTGCCATGGCTGAGAGGCAGCTCGGCGTTGGGCGTGCGGCCGTCGCGAATCGCTTTTACGGCTTCGTCCAGCAGCTGCATGTAGAGGGTAAAGCCGATGCTTTCGATCTGACCGCTCTGTTCTTCACCCAGCAGCTCGCCAGCGCCCCGGATTTCCAGGTCGTGGGTGGCCAGCATGAAGCCTGCGCCCAGGTCCTGGGATTCGGAAATCGCATCCAGTCGCTTCCTGGCATCGGCGGAAATGGCCTTTGGCGGTGGTGTCAGCAGATAGGCGTACGCCTGGTGATGAGACCTGCCCACGCGACCCCGAAGCTGGTGCAGCTGCGCCAGGCCAAATTTGTCTGCCCGTTCAATAATAATGGTGTTGGCGCTGGGGATGTCGATGCCGGTTTCCACAATAGTGGTGCACACCAGTACGTTGAAACGCTTGTGGTAGAAATCCGACATGATCTGTTCCAGCTGGCGCTCGCGCATCTGGCCGTGTGCCACACCCACCCGCGCCTCGGGGATCAGTTTGCGCAGATCTTCCGCGGTTTTCTCGATGGTGGCGACATCGTTGTGCAGGAAATAGACCTGACCGCCCCGCAGGATTTCCCGCAGAATCGCTTCTTTCACCATGGCGTCGTCGTGCTGGCGCACAAAGGTTTTCACCGACAGTCGGCGGGCTGGTGGGGTGGCGATAATGGACAGGTCGCGCAGGTGGCCCATGGCCATGTTCAGGGTTCTGGGAATCGGTGTGGCGGTGAGGGTCAGCATATCCACCTCGGCCCGCAGGGATTTCAGTTTTTCCTTCTGCTGAACGCCAAACCGGTGTTCTTCGTCGATAATCACCAGCCCCAGATTCTTGAAGTTGATATCGCCTTGCAGAAGCTTGTGGGTGCCAATGACGATATCTGCCTTGCCTTCCTCTATGGCGGTGATGGCCTTGCTGGTCTGGCTGCCGCTGCGGAACCGACTCAGAAGCTCTACAGTTACCGGCGTATCCGAGAACCGGTCACGGAACGACTCGTAATGTTGCTGGGCCAGAAGAGTAGTGGGTACTAGCACGGCCACCTGTTTGCCAGACCATGTGGCCAGAAAAGCTGCGCGCATGGCGACTTCGGTTTTACCGAAGCCGACATCGCCGCATACCAGCCGGTCCATCGGGCGTTCGCTCGTCATATCCTCGAACACCGATTCGATGGCCACCTGTTGGTCCGGCGTCTCCTCAAACGGGAAGCCGGCAGCAAAGGCCCGATAGGCCTCTTTCGGGTCCTCAAACTGGAAGCCTTTCCGGGCTTCCCGGCGGGCGTAAACATCCAGCAGTTCTGCGGCGGTGTCGCGGATTTTTTCCAGCGCTTTTTGCTTGGCGTTGCTCCAGCGTTCTGTTCCGAGCTTGTGGAGCGGTGCGTGTTCCTCATCGGTGCCGGCGTAACGGGAAATCAGGTGCAGGCTGGACACCGGTACATAGAGTTTGGAGCCGCCGGCGTATTCCAGGGTCAGGAATTCGTCGGATTGGCCGCCGGCGGTGAGTGTCTCCAGCCCCTTGTAGCGCCCTACGCCATGGTCGATATGCACGACCGGTGCGCCAATTCTCAGTTCAGACAGGTCCCGGTAGCCGGCATCGTCGGTTTCGGTTGGTTTCTGGCGCCGGCGACGCTGCAGCACCCGCTCGCCAAACAACGCCGTTTCGGTAATCAGTGCCAGATTCTGGCCGGGCAACACCATGCCCTGTTCCAGTGGGGCAATGGTGATGGCCAGAGTGGTGCTCTCGTTTTCGAGGAATTCCGACCAGCTCTGCACGGTTGCCAGCTTGAGCTTGTGATCGGCCAGGTTGTCAATCAGCGCCTCCCGGCGCCCGGACGATTCAGCACAGATCAGGATGCGCCCGTGGAACTCCTGAATGAACCGTTTGAGACGCCCTGCCGGATCAGCGGCGCGCCCGTCCATGGCGACATCCGGGAGAGATTCGGTACCGCAGTTGCTGGCGCCCGCGCCGTCTTCGGCCTGACTGCTGCAGGTAATGCGGGGGTAGTGTTTGAGTTGCCCGAACACTTCATCCGGCTGCAGAAACAGCTCGGAGGGGGGCAGAATAGGGCGCAGGCGATCGTGACGGCGGTCTTCGTAACGGGCCCGGGTTTCCGCATCAAAGGCATTGACGGCATCATTGAGACCGTTGGCGGTGAATACCAGGGTGCTGCCCGGCAGATAATCAAACAGCGTGGCGGTTTCATCGAAAAACAGTGGAAGATAGTACTCAATGCCAGGCGGTGTGATGCCGTGGGTAACATCCTGGTAAACCGGCGCGTCTTTGTCGGCATTGGGGAAATATTCAAACCAGCGATTGCGAAAGCCTGAGCGGGCTTCCTTGTGCCAGGGAAATTCGTTGGCTGGCAGAAGTTCGATGCGTTCGGTTTTATCGATGGATCTCTGGGTTTCCGGGTCAAAGGTCCGGAGGGTTTCGATTTCGTCATCGAACAGATCAATGCGGTAGGGCAGGTTAGAGCCCATGGGGTAAATGTCGAGGATGGCCCCCCGTACCGCATACTCGCCGTGTTCATACACGTTGTCGGTATGATGATAACCGGCTGCCTCCAGTTGCATTCGCCAGCTGTCGATATCCAGGGTCTGGCCCACTTCCAGCAGCAGGGTATTACCCTGCAGATAGCTCGGGGGGGCAAGCCGGTGCATCAGGGTGCGTGCCGGTACTACCAGAATGCCGTGGCGTGTGCCGGGTAACCGGTGCAGGGAGCGAATCCGCCTCGAGGTAATGTCCTGGTGTGGCGAAAACAGATCGTAGGGCAGTGTTTCCCAGTCGGGGAGCGACAAAAGCTCAATGCCATCGGAGGAAACGGTGGCGCCGTCTTCATCCGTGGGCAGCCCCAGGAAAAACCGGATGGATTGCTCCAGCTGGATGGCTTCGCTGGTACTTTGGGTGATGACCAGTGTCAGACCTTTGTGGGCGCGGGCGCTCTCGCAGATGGCCAGGGCGTCGGCACAGCCATTCAGTTGCCCCCATTTTCTGTGGTCGGCGGCCTTTTCAGGGGCAGCGGGGGCGATAAGCGGGGCGTGGGCCTGGCCTTTGGTCATGGGGCAAGCGTTCTCCTGAATAAATGCATCATTTGCCGGGGCGGCGCTATTCTATCGCCCGGTTGTGACAGTGTCATGGTCGGGGCAGACAAACGGCTATTTGCCGTATCGCCTTTTAAGTTGGATAATGTGCGCCCCAAATTATTTCCAGTGCTATACGAGGTTCCAACCGTGAGTCACGAACAGATCAACCAGCACCTGTCCAACTGGACTGACCGGGAGTCTACCGCAGAAGCGATGATCCCGTTGATCGGCCGCCTGTACCGTAAAAACAACGTTGTTACGTCCGTATACGGCCGTGCGATCATCAACCAGTCTGTTATCGATATCATCCGCGCCCATCGTTTTGTGCGTCAGGTTGAGGACAGCGAGCTGTCTGTTCACGATACGCTGCCCATTCTCGAGGCGATGGACAAGCTGGAGCTTGGCCGCGCTCACGTGGATATTGGCAAGCTGGCGGTCAAATTCAAGGCAGAGGGCGGTGACCTCACCGAGTTCCTGAAAAAGGAAATCGGCCCGGTGGTTGGCAAGTACGCCGAAGAGGCGGCCAAGGATGCCAAGGAAGAAACGAAGGATGTGGTGCTTTACGGCTTTGGCCGGATCGGCCGACTGCTGGCGCGTATCCTGGTTGAAAAAGCCGGTGGCGGCAACAACCTGCGCCTGCGTGCGATCGTTGTTCGCCAGGGTGGTGCTGACAACGATCTGGAAAAGCGTGCCAGCCTGCTGCGTCGTGACTCCGTGCATGGTCCTTTCGATGGCACCATCACGGTCGATGCCGAGAACTCTGCGCTGATCGCCAACGGCAACTTTATCAAGGTGATCTACTCCGATGGCCCGGACAAGGTGGACTACACCGAGTACGGCATCAACAACGCCATCGTGGTCGACAATACCGGTAAGTGGCGCGATGAAGCGGGTCTGGGCCTGCATCTGAAGTCCAAGGGTGTCAGTCGAGTGATTCTGACTGCGCCGGGCAAGGGCGATATCAAGAACATCGTTTATGGCATCAACAACGACTGGATCACCGACGAAGACAAGATCCTGTCTGCTGCTTCCTGTACCACCAACGCCATCACTCCGGTACTGAAGGCCATCAATGACGAGTACGGTATTGAGGATGGTCACGTTGAAACCGTTCACTCCTACACCAACGACCAGAACCTGATCGACAACTACCACAAGGGCAGTCGTCGTGGCCGCAGCGCCCCGTTGAACATGGTTATTACCGAAACCGGCGCGGCCAAAGCTGTTGCCAAAGCACTGCCGGAGCTGAAAGGCAAGCTGAGCGGTAATGCGATCCGGGTGCCGACACCGAATGTGTCCATGGCGATCCTGAATCTGAACCTGAAAAGCGATGTGGATGCCGAGCAGGTAAACGAATATCTGCGCGATATGGCGCTTCACTCCGAGCTGCAGAAGCAGATCGACTTCGTGAACTCTCCGGAAGTGGTTTCCACCGATTTCGTGGGCTCCCGCCATGCCGGTATCGTCGATGCCCAGGCTACCATCGCCAATGGCAAGCGTTTGATCCTGTACGTGTGGTACGACAACGAATTCGGCTACAGCGCCCAGGTTGTGCGTTGTGTGAACCAGATGGCCGGCGTAACTTATCCGATCTTCCCGAAGCGCGCCCGCGACTAAAGTCGTAGGCCGGTCTCGGCAGTTGATTGACAGAAAGCCCCGGTAGCGCCAGCTGCCGGGGTTTTTTGTTACTTTGGCCGTACAAAACCATTTTTGTTACCGGTGGAAATAGGTTTCCTTAATCTCTATAATTGGCGCGATTTTGGGTATGTCTGGCACCCCGTTTCTCATCTTTTCCTGCGTCAAATGGCAAACAGCAGCAACTGCTATGGCATTTGAACCTCAAGGTGCAGCCGTTCGGCGCAATCCGGACAGGAAACCAGGGCCGCAGGGGCCGGGCGTTACAAATCCACAGAATAGTTTCTGATGATTGGATGAGGCTAATGATCAAGATCAAAAAAGGCCTGGATCTTCCCATCAGCGGCGCTCCCGAACAGACCATTACTGACGGCAAGCCGGTTCGCCACGTGGCGCTCATCGGTTTTGACTATCACGGCATGAAGCCGACGATGGCTGTGAAAGAGGGAGACCGTGTCAAGCGCGGTACGCTGCTGTTCACGGACAAGAAGACCGAAGGCGTTCGTTATACTTCCCCCGCTGCAGGCGTGGTGAAAGAAATCAATCGCGGTGAGCGTCGCGTTTTCCAGTCTGTCGTGATCGAAATTGATGGCGACGATGCGGAAACCTATGCCCGCTACAGCGATTCCGACCTCGCCGGCCTGGAACGCCAGCAGGTGGTTGATAACCTGGTAGAGTCTGGCCTGTGGACAGCTTTCCGTACGCGCCCCTACAGCAAGGTTCCTGAAATCGATTCTGCGCCGAATTCGATTTTTGTATCCGTTATGGACACCAATCCGCTGGCGGCAGATCCCACCGTTATCATTGGCGAAAATAGCAAGGCTTTTGAAAAGGGCCTGACTATTATCTCTCGCCTGACCAACGGCAAAGTGTTTGTGACTGGCAAGCCCGGCTCTAACGTTGCCGTGCCCAAGGCTGACAATATTGAAGTGCATCAGTTTGATGGCGTGCATCCGGCAGGCAATGTCGGTACCCATATCCATCACCTGGATCCGGTGTCGGCCAGCAAGACTGTCTGGTCTATCAACTACCAGGATGTGATCGATATCGCCAAGCTGTTTGAAACCGGTGAAGTGCCGGTCGAGCGCATTGTTGCTATTGGTGGCCCCAAAGCTGTGAAGCCGCGCCTGGTCCGTACCCGTCTGGGTGCCAGCCTGCCGGAACTTCTGGACGGGGAGGTTGCCACAGACTGTGAAGTCCGTGCCATCTCCGGTTCCGTGTTCGGTGGCCGTCGTGGTGATGGCCCCTGTGCCTACCTGGGGCGGTTCGCCAACCAGATTACTGTTCTGGAAGAACACAGCAAACGCGAGTTCATGGGCTGGTTGTCGCCGGGTCCCAACAAGTTCTCCGTGCTGAACATCTACCTGTCCAAGCTCAATCCCGGCAAGCTGTTCAACTTCACGACCACGACCAACGGTAGTGAGCGTGCGATGGTGCCGGTGGGTGCCTATGAACAGGTGATGCCTCTGGATATTCTGCCAACGCAGCTGCTGCGCTCTCTGATTGTGGGCGACACTGAAATGGCACAGAAACTGGGTGCCCTGGAGCTGGACGAAGAAGATCTGGCGCTGTGCACCTTCGTGTGCCCCGGCAAATATGAATACGGTCCGATTCTCCGTGAGAACCTGACCCGAATCGAGATCGAGGGCTAATACGATGGCAATCCGACAGTTTCTCGATGGAATCGAGCACCACTTTGAAAAAGGCGGCAAGTACGAGCGCTGGTACGCACTGTACGAAGCCGTTGATACCATTTTCTATTCGCCTGCGAGCGTGACCAAAACCACCGCTCATGTGCGTGACGGCATAGACCTCAAGCGCATCATGATCACGGTGTGGCTGTGTACGTTCCCGGCCATGTTCTTCGGCATGTGGAACATTGGCTTCCAGGCCAACAACTTCCTGGCTTCCAACCCGGATGCGATGATTGCCGACGGTGGACTGCGTGAGGCATTCATTACCGCACTGGCGGTAACCGGAGCCGGCGCTGGCTTGTGGGATAACTTCGTGTATGGCATGGCTTATTTCGTGCCCATTTACGCGGTTACCTTTATTGTAGGTGGCTTCTGGGAAGTCCTGTTCGCGACCGTGCGCAAGCACGAAGTGAACGAAGGTTTCTTCGTCACTTCCGTTCTGTTCGCGCTGATCTGCCCGCCGACTATCCCGCTCTGGCAGGTGGCGCTGGGTATCACCTTCGGTGTGGTTATCGGTAAGGAAGTGTTCGGCGGTACCGGCAAGAACTTCCTGAACCCGGCACTGACCGGCCGTGCTTTCCTGTACTTCGCTTATCCGGCACAGATCTCTGGCGATACCGTCTGGACGGCGGTAGACGGCTTCAGTGGCGCTACGGCCCTGAGCTGGGCTGCCTCTGGTGGCCTCGAAGCACTGGAAGCCCAGATTGGCTGGATGAACGCTTTTGTGGGCACCATTCAGGGCTCCATGGGTGAAACTTCCACTATCGCCATTCTGATTGGTGGTCTGATCCTGCTGGCCATGAAGATCGCCTCCTACCGGATTGTCGGTGGTGTGCTGATCGGCATGATCGGTATGTCGCTGCTGCTGAATCTTATCGGTTCAGAAACCAATCCGATGTTCGGCGTACCGGCACACTGGCACCTGGTTATGGGCGGCTTTGCCTTCGGTATGATGTTCATGGCAACGGATCCGGTATCTGCCGCCATGACCAACACCGGTCGCTGGTGCTTCGGCATCCTGGTGGGCGTGATGACGGTGCTGATCCGTGTGATCAACCCGGCCTTCCCGGAAGGCATCATGCTGGCGATCCTGTTCGCTAACCTGTTTGCGCCGCTGATGGACCACTACGTGGTTCAGGCCAACATCAAACGGAGGCTTGCTCGTGGCTAAAGCAAAAGATACCGTCTCCAGAACCCTGATGGTGGCGTTGGTACTGAGTATTGTGTTCTCGGTTGTGGTTTCCACGGCTGCGGTCATGCTCCGTCCCGCGCAGATCCAGAACCAGAATCTGGACATCAAAACCAACATCCTTTCTGCCGCCGGCATGCTTGAGCCAGGCTCAACCGCGCAGGACATTGAAGAGACGTTTGCACGCTTCGATGTCCGCCTGGTCGACCTGGACAAGGGCGATTTTGTAGAGCCGTCTGTTGTGGGTGTTCAGGATCCCATGAAGTACGACATGTACAAGGCTGCTTCCGATCCGGAGATGTCGACCAACATCCCGTCGTCTGAAGACAAAGCTGGCATCAAGCGTCGTCCGAACGTTGCCAAGGTCTACACCCTGAGCGAGAACGGCGAGCTGGTTCGTGTGGTGCTTCCGATTCACGGCTACGGTCTGTGGTCCACCCTGTACGGCTTCGTTTCCCTTGAAGGTGACCTCAACACTATTGAGGGTTTGGGTTTCTACGCCCACGCGGAAACGCCGGGCCTGGGTGGTGAAGTTGATAACCCGCGCTGGAAACAGCAGTGGGTAGGCAAGGAACTCTACAGTGACGATCCGACCGAACCCCAGATCCGTCTGGTGAAAGGTGGGGTCAGCGCCGATGCCAAGGACAAGGAACACAAGATTGACGCGCTCTCTGGTGCCACACTGACCAGTCGTGGTGTCGAGCAGCTCGTGAACTACTGGATGGGTGAGCGCGGCTTCGCCCCGTTCCTGAAAAAACTTCGTGAAGGGGAGGTCTGATCATGGCAGGCTCAACAGCCAAACAGGTTCTCTTCGAACCAATCTTCAGTAACAACCCGATCGCCCTTCAGATCCTTGGTATCTGTTCGGCGCTGGCGGTAACCACCAGCATGAGCGTGAGTATCGTCATGTGTCTGGCGGTTACAGCCGTTACCGCGTTTTCCAACCTGGCGGTCTCTCTGGTAAGAACCCAGATTCCGGGAAGCATCCGGATCATCGTGCAGATGACCATCATTGCTTCCCTGGTCATCGTGGTAGACCAGATCCTCAAGGCCTATGCCTATGAAATCTCCAAACAGCTGTCGGTATTCGTTGGTCTGATCATCACCAACTGTATCGTTATGGGCCGCGCGGAAGGTTTCGCCATGACCAATCCGCCGCTGATGAGCTTCCTGGATGGTATCGGTAACGGTCTGGGTTATTCGGTTATTCTGCTGTTCGTGGCGTTCTTCCGTGAGCTGCTGGGTGCCGGTTCGCTGTTCGGTGTAAGCCTGATGCCTGTCGTTAACGAAGGCGGCTGGTACGTACCGAATGGCCTGCTGCTGCTGCCGCCGAGTGCGTTCTTCATCATCGGCCTGGCAATCTGGGGCCTGCGTACCTGGAAGCCGGAGCAAGTAGAAGAGCCTGACTACAAGCTGTCTCGCCATACCGTCAAGGAGGCCTTCTGATGGAACACTATCTGAGCCTCCTGCTTAAGGCGATCTTTGTTGAAAACATGGCATTGGCGTTCTTCCTGGGGATGTGTACCTTCCTCGCCATCTCCAAGAAGATCGAAGCGGCGACTGGTCTGGGTATCGCCGTTGTGGTGGTACTGACGGTCACCGTACCGGTGAATAACCTGCTTTATAACACCATCCTGCGTGAAGGTGCCCTGGACTGGGCCGGTCTGCCGAATGTGGACCTGAGCTTCCTGGGGCTGCTGACATACATCGGTGTTATCGCCGCGATCGTACAGATCATGGAAATGGTGCTGGATAAATACATTCCGGCCCTGTACGCGGCGCTGGGTGTGTTCCTGCCGCTGATTACGGTTAACTGCGCCATCCTTGGTGCGTCACTGTTCATGGTTGAGCGTGACTACACCTTTGGCGAGAGTCTGGTGTATGGCTTCGGCGCTGGCGTTGGCTGGGCTCTGGCCATCATTGCTCTGGCGGGTATCCGTGAAAAGCTCAAGTACAGCGATGTTCCGAACGGACTGCGTGGCCTTGGCATCACCTTCATTACCGTTGGTCTGATGTCACTGGGTTTCATGTCGTTCTCAGGCATCTCCCTGTAATTCACCCGGTGATTCGGTTTAACGAAAAGGCGAGACCATGAATACAGAAATTATTCTCGGCGTGGTCATGTTCACCGTTATCGTTCTGGCGCTGGTTGCGGTTATCCTCGCAGCCCGCTCCAAGCTGGTAAGCACCGGTGACGTGACCATTGAGATCAACGACGACCCCGAGCACACGCTCAAGACCGCCGCGGGCGGCAAGCTGCTGGGTACTCTGGCCAATAGCGGCATCTACCTGTCCTCTGCTTGTGGCGGTGGCGGTACCTGTGCCCAGTGCAAGTGCAAGGTTCTGGACGGCGGTGGCGCCATGCTGCCCACGGAAAAGACCCACTTCACCAACCGCGAAGAAAAAGAAGGCTGGCGTCTGTCCTGCCAGGTTCCTGTGAAGCAGGACATGAAGATCGAAGTGCCTGAAGAGTTCTTCGGTGTGAAGAAGTGGGAATGTGAGGTTATCTCCAACCACAACGTGGCCACCTTCATCAAGGAACTGGTACTGAAGCTGCCGGAAGGCGAGGAAGTTGACTTCCGCGCCGGCGGTTACGTGCAGCTGGAGTGTCCTCCGTATGAAATTCCGTTCAAGGATTTCAACATCGAGGAAGAGTTCCACGAAGACTGGGACAAGCACGATATCTGGCGCTACAAGGGCGTGAACAAGGAAGAAACCATCCGGGCCTACTCCATGGCGAACTACCCGGAAGAAAAAGGTCTTCTCAAGTTCAACATCCGTATTGCCACGCCACCTCCTGGTACCGACCATCCGCCGGGTATCATGTCCACTTACGTGTTCAACCTGAAGCCGGGCGACAAGGTTACCGTGATGGGACCGTTTGGTGAGTTCTTCGCCAAGGATACCGATGCAGAAATGGTATTCATCGGTGGTGGTGCCGGTATGGCGCCGATGCGTTCTCACATCTTCGACCAGCTCAAACGCCTGAACTCCAAGCGCAAGATCAGCTTCTGGTACGGTGCGCGTAGCGTACGCGAAATGTTCTACGTGGAAGACTTCGACGGTCTGGCTGCAGAGAACGACAACTTCGAGTGGCACGTGGCGCTTTCAGACCCCCTGCCAACCGATGACTGGAACGGCCCTACGGGCTTTATCCACAACGTGTTGTACGAAAACTATCTGAAGGACCATCCGGCTCCGGAAGACTGTGAGTTCTACATGTGTGGACCCCCAATCATGAACGCGTCTGTGATCAAGATGTTGAAAGATCTTGGTGTAGAGGACGAGAACATCATGCTGGATGACTTCGGAGGTTAATCAGACCGCATGACATCCCGCATGTTCCGACCCGCCAGGGTAGCCGTGGTCAGCGTCTTTATGGCGCTGGCTCTGGCCACCCTGGCGGGTTGTTCGTTTCAGGAAGAAGAAAAAGTCTGGGAGATCTCTGGCGGGATTTTCGGGACGACCTATCACATTAACGTCGTATTGCCAGAAGATGAGCAACGGCTTCAGACTCTGGCCAAGGGCATCGAGAGCACGCTGGATCAGGTGGACAATGCCATGTCGACCTGGAAGCCGGATTCCGAGCTGTCTCAGCTGAACAGTCTGCGGGACCAGTCTGAGTGGATTGAGCTTTCGCCGGCATTGTTCGAGGTTATCCGGCGGTCAGTCGAGATTGCTGAACTTACGGGTGGGGCGTTCGACGTGACCATTGGCCCGGTAGTGAATCTCTGGGGGTTTGGGCCCAAGGCGCGGCCTGAACAGATACCCTCCGACGATGAACTGAACACCGTACTTGGTGGCACCGGTTGGGAGCACCTGGAGTTCGATGAATTGGCCAGTGCCATTCGCAGCGAGAAGCCCCAGTACATTGATTTGTCGGGTATTGCCAAGGGCTATGGCGTGGATGCGGTGGCCCGTTACCTCGACAGTGAAGGTGTTGGCGCTTACCTTGTGGAAGTGGGCGGCGAAGTGCGTACCAATGGACGCAAGCCGGACGGTACCGCCTGGCGTCTGGCTATTGAGCAACCGATAGAGCAGGGCCGGGCAGTAAATAGTGTGGTGGCGCTGGATGCTCAGGCCATGGCCACGTCCGGCGATTATCGTAACTATTACGAATCGAACGGCCAGCGGTACTCCCATACAATAGACCCTGAGACGGGAAAGCCGATTGGTCATCGACTGGCATCGGTTACGGTTATTGCAGATGACTGTATGACGGCAGATGCTTTGGCAACCGGCTTTAATGTGATGGGTTTTGACAAGGCCATGGGCCTGGCAACCCGTGAAAACATTCCCGCATTTTTTATTGTGAGGGGAGACAACGGCTTTGAAACCCATCAGACACCGGCGTTCTCGTCTTACCTTGTCCAGTAAAGGAGGGCAGTAATGGGTACCTTTCTTTTGGTGTTGTTTATTGTGGTGCTGCTGATTGCCGGTATGTCGATCGGTGTGATTTTCGGTCGAAAGCCGATCAGCGGAACCTGCGGTGGTATTGGCGCTCTGGGAATCAGTACTTCCTGTGAGATTTGCGGTGGCAATACCCAGAAATGCGAAGAGAGCCGGAGCGGCTCGGATGAGCCAGTAAAAGCGGAAGACCTGGCATACGATGCCACCAAGGCCGAAAAATAACCGCTCCCGGCCAACAATACATTAATAACTATAGCTACGCTCTCAGAGTGTAGATAAGGAGTCAGTGCGCGCATGGCAGAGCATCATTACGACGTGGTGGTTATTGGCGCCGGTCCTTCGGGAGAAGGGGCGGCAATGAATGCGGCGAAGCACAACAGGCGCGTCGCCATCATTGAAGACAAGCCTACGGTTGGCGGTAACTGCACCCACTGGGGCACCATTCCGTCCAAGGCGCTGCGTCACTCGGTCAAGCAGATCATCACCTTCAACACCAACCAGATGTTCCGGGACATTGGTGAACCGCGCTGGTTCTCTTTTCCGCGGGTATTGCAGAACGCCCAGAAGGTGATTGGCAAACAGGTGAAGCTGCGCACTCAGTTCTATTCCCGTAACCGGGTAGACCTTATCAACGGCCGTGCCGCATTTGTCGACAAGCACCGGCTGGAAATCCGTGGCAACAAATCCGTGGAAACCATCCATTTCAAGCAGGCCATCATTGCCACCGGTTCCCGCCCGTACCTGCCGCCCGATGTCGACTTCCGTCATCATCGGATCTACAACTCAGACTCCATTCTGAATCTGTCCCACACCCCGCGTACCCTGATTATATACGGTGCCGGTGTCATTGGGTCGGAATACGCCTCCATCTTTGCTGGACTGGGTGTGAAGGTAGACCTGATCAACCCGGGCAGTCGCTTGCTGTCGTTCCTGGATGATGAAATTTCCGATGCCCTGAGTTACCACCTGCGTAACAACGGTGTATTGGTTCGCCACAATGAGCAGTATGAATCCGTGAAAGGTGACGATCACGGCGTTGTACTGTCACTGCAATCCGGCAAGAAGATTCGGGCCGATGCCTTCCTGTGGTGTAATGGCCGTAGCGGCAATACCGAGAATCTGGGGCTTGAGAACGTGGGCCTGACACCGAACAGCCGGGGCCAGCTGGCGGTAGACGAGCATTACCGCACGGAAGTCGAGCATATCTATGCTGCCGGCGATGTGATTGGCTGGCCAAGCCTGGCCAGTGCCGCTTACGACCAGGGGCGGGCGGCCTCGTCTGACATTACCCAGGACGAGTATTTCCGCTTTGTGGACGACGTGCCTACCGGCATTTATACCATTCCGGAAATCAGCTCTGTTGGTAAAACCGAGCGCGAACTGACCGAAGCCAAAGTGCCATACGATGTCGGCCAGGCGTTCTTCAAGGATCTGGCGAGGGCGCAGATTACCGGCGAAGCCGTGGGTATGCTGAAGATTCTGTTCCACCGGGAGACCCGGGAAATTCTGGGGATACACTGCTTTGGTGACCAGGCTGCCGAGATTGTTCACATCGGCCAGGCCATTATGAATCAGGAAGGGGAAGCCAATTCCCTGAACTACTTCATCAATACCACCTTCAACTATCCGACCATGGCGGAAGCCTATCGGGTAGCTGCCCTCAACGGCCTGAACCGTATCTTCTGATCAGACCGTTGCCCACCAGAGCCTTGCTTCAGGCGGGCTCTGGTGAGGTTTCCCGGATCGGCAGATTCAACACCGCCTTGGCCCGGTTGTCGAAAAACATACGGGTGCTGGTGGGGTAATCGGTGATGATGCTGTCGACCCCCATCTCTTCCAGAAGCAACATGTCGTGGATACGGTTAACCGTCCAGGTAGAGACATGCATGTTCCGCCGGTGTGCCGTCTCGACCATACCTTTGGTCAGAATTTTCCAGTTCACACAGAAATATTCACAGCCCAGCCTGGTGGCCAGGTTCAGCGGCTTGGGAAACTTGCGCTCGGCCACCAGACCGATGCGTATGTTTTTGTCGCGACGCCGGATTTCTCGCAGAAACCAGGGATCGGACGAAGTGATGGCGGCCGTCTGGTACAAATCCCGGCGCTGGATGATCTCGGTCAGGCGATTACACAGGATGTTCAGCCTGTGCCGTGCATCCTTTTTCACTTCCAGTTGAAGGTGCTCAATGTCATCAAACTGATCGAGCAGATTCTCCAGCGAGGGAATGCCGGTTTTCCGGGACCATGAGCTGGTATTGCGGCGCGCATCCATCTCGGCCAGTTCGGCGGCGGTATACTTGCCGACACTGCCTTTCTGGCCGGTGGTGCGGTCCACGGTCAGATCGTGCACCAGCACAGGGATGCCGTCTTTAGACAGCACCAGATCCAGCTCAAAATGCCGGATGCCATGCCGGTGGGCATGGATGAAGCCAGGCATGGTGTTTTCCGGAGCCTCTCCTTTGGCTCCACGGTGACCATAAACGATCATTCTGCTGTAGTTTCCCTGAGGCGTTGGTAGATGGCCTGGCGTTTCTTCCAGGTCTCGTGGCACAGGCGAATATCTTCCAGGTAGGCCGGTAATTCGCTCATCAAAAGCGCCTGCGGGCCGTCTACCAGAGCTTTCTCCGGTTTCGGGTGGAAGTCCACCAATACCATGTTTGCACCGGCAATGACGCCCTGTGCAGTTGCGTGCATTACATCCAGAATACCATCCGGTGACTGGTCCCGGCTGCCCACGGAGTGTGATGGGTCCACACACACTGGCATGCGGGTCAGGCGTTTTACCGCAGGCACATGGGCAAAATCCACCATATTGCGGTGGGGCAGGCCGGCCTCGGTTTTCATACCGCGTAAACAGAAAATGACGTTGGCGTTGCCCTCGCTGGCCAGATACTCGGCTGCGTTCAGGGATTCATTCAGGGTGATACCGAAACCACGCTTGAGGAGCACCGGGTAGGTGCTCTGCCGGCCAATGGCCTTGAGCAGTTCGAAGTTCTGGGTGTTGCGGGTGCCTACCTGCAGCATCACGCCGGTTGGCCGGCCGAGCTTTTCCAGGCAAGTGTCGATTTCCTCGATATGGCTTTCATGGGTGATTTCCATGGCAATCACCTTGATACCATGCTTGCCTGCTTTCTCGAACACCCAGGGTAGACAGCCCTTGCCGTGGCCCTGGAAGGAGTAAGGGTTGGTGCGCGGCTTGTAGGCCCCCATTCGGGTACATACCTCGCCGTTGTCTTCCAGCGCCTGCAGCATCATTTCCACATGCTCGGGCACGTCCACCGCGCAAAGGCCGGCGAAAATGTTCAGGTTGTTCTGGCTGAACTCCACGCCGTTATAAGTAAACCCACTCTGACGTTGGTCATCCTTGTGGCGCCCAAGAATCCGGTAATCCTCGGAAATCCGGATGGCGCGTTCCACCGCCGGCAGGGCTTCAATTTCTGCTTTTTCCAGGGATTTGGTGTCGCCCAGCAGGTAGATTTCGGTCAGTCGCTGGCTGGCACCCTGAATTTCGTGTACCCGGATACTGACGCCCGGAAGGTTTTCCAGGTATTCCATGGTCTGGCGATAGGCTTCACTATCGAGCGCGGTATTGGGGTGAAGAATGGCTAACATGGAATCTCCTTGAATCAGGATGCGGATTCTTCCGCCCGGTGCCGGGCCTGCATGAACTCGCGATGATTAAGATGCAGCAGGTCTGCCATTCGGCGAATAAGGTGTTCCTCGTATTTGTCGATACGGCCGTCGGCAAAGGCAACCCGCCAGATACTCTCCAACAGGGACTGCTTCTGTTGCTGATCCAGATGATCGTTAATCTGCCCGGTAAACTGATACAACGATGTGGCGTCTTCGGCGTGGGCGAGGGCATCGTGCAGGATTTCCTCAGCCTCTTCCCGGGTAATCTGATGAGCCTTCACCGCACAGTCGACAATGGTCTTCAGTTCCCGCTCGTCTTCCTGGTTATCGACCCGTGACAGTTGCACCATCAGGGCGGTGGCTGCCACGGCCAGTTGATGTGCATCCGGCTCGACCGGCTCTGACTCGGCAACGGAAAACAGTTTCTTCAGGCGTTCGATCATGGTCAGTTACTTCTTTTCAACAAATGTCAGGCCGCCTGGGCGAGCTGGCGGACCCGGTGCTCCAGTTCGATCTGGTCTGCCGCAAAACGGCGAATGCCATCAGCCAGCTTTTCGGTGGCCATGGCGTCTTCGTTGGATTCCCAGCGGAACTGCTTCTCGTTAATCTGGCCCGGCTTGTCGGGCGAGGAAGCCGTCTCCGGGTTGAGTTTCCTGGCCAGAGTGCCCTGATCATCCTTCAGCTCCTGCAGCAGTGCCGGACTGATGGTGAGCCGGTCGCACCCGGCCAGCATTTCGATTTCGCCGGTGTTGCGGAAGCTGGCACCCATTACCACTGTGTTGAAGCCATTGGCCTTGTAGTAATTGTAGATGCGTGAAACCGAGAGTACGCCAGGATCTTCCTCGGCCGGATAGCTGTCGCGCCCGGAGCTGGCGAGGTGCCAGTCGAGGATACGGCCCACGAACGGTGAGATCAGATGGGCGCCGGCCTGGGCACACGCCACTGCCTGCACAAAAGAGAAGAGCAGCGTCAGGTTGCAGCGGATGCCTTCTTTCTCAAGCTGCTCTGCTGCACGGATACCCTCCCAGGTGGAGGCAATCTTGATCAAAACACGGTTAGTGTCCACGCCCTGGCGGTCGTAAAAGTCCACCAGGCGGCGGGCACGTTCCAGAGTGGCGGAGGTGTCGAAGGACAAACGGGCATCTACCTCGGTGGAGACCACGCCCGGAATCAGCCCGAGAATTTCCTTGCCGGCCAGCACCGCCAACATGTCTGTTGCGACCGTAAGTTGTTCGGCATCTGCCCCGCCGTGGTTGGCAGCGTAGGCCACGGCCTTTTCCAGCATGGGCCGATACGCCTCAGAGGCCGCGGCCTTCAGCAACAGAGAAGGGTTGGTGGTGGCGTCTTCCGGGCGCCAATGCCGGATGGCATCGATATCGCCGGTGTCTGCCACAACCGTGGTCATGGTTTTAAGCTGTTCGAGTTTGCTGTTCATTCGTCCTGTCATCCCGATGGTTCGGTGTTATTCGGGCACTCATCCACAATGCCCTTTTAACTCCTACAATAACGGCAGCTTACGACAGTAACAAGACAACAAAAGGTATGGTGGCGCTCAGGTTTCCAAACTGGGTTCCGGTTCTCTGACTTTCGCCAGCGCCTGTTCGACCACTTCCAGCCCCGAGCCGGGTTTGTTGGCATTCTCACTCAGATGACGGCGGAACTGCCGTCCTCCCGGCTGCCCGAGGAACAGGCCCATGATATGGCGGGTAATGTGGGTGAGGTACACGCCCCGGTCCAGTTCCTGCTGAATGAACGGGAACATGGCCCGGAGCGCCTCATGGCGACTGGTAACGGCCGGTGGCTCGCCGAAAAGCTCAGCGTCGACCTCGGCCAGCAGCCAGGGATTGTGGTAGGCCTCTCGCCCCAGCATCACGCCATCGGTGTGGGCCAGGTGCTCGTGGCACTCCCCGAAGGTTTTTATGCCACCGTTGATGATGATTTCCAGGTGCGGATAGGCCTGTTTCAGACGATACACCCAGTCGTATTTGAGCGGTGGAATATCCCGGTTCTCCTTTGGGCTCAAGCCTTCAAGAACGGCGATGCGGGCATGCACAATGAACGTTTTGCAGCCGGCTGCCGCCACGGTTTCAATAAACTCGCACAGCTCCTCCCAGGATTCCCGGCCGTTAATGCCGATGCGGTGCTTTACCGTAACCGGAAGGTCGGTGGCCTCAATCATTGCGGACACGCCCTCTGCTACCTTGTCTGGATGGCCCATCAGGCAGGCACCGATCATGTTGTTCTGCACCCGGTCGCTGGGGCAGCCCACGTTCAGGTTAACTTCGCTGAATCCGAACTGTTGCGCCAGCCGCGCGCAATGGGCCAACTCGTTAGCGTCGCTGCCGCCGAGCTGAAGCGCCAGCGGATACTCTGAAACATCGTGGCGCAGAAAGCGCTCGGTATCGCCATGGATGAGCGCACCTGTGGTGACCATTTCCGTATAAAGCAGCGCCCGCTTGCTGAGGATGCGGGCCAGGTAACGAAAGTGCGGGGTGGTCCAGTCCATCATGGGGGCGACGCAGAAGCGACGGGACAGGGCCTTTGTGGTGGCTTGCTCAGAAGTCATCGTATTCCGGATACAGAAAAATTCGGAGTGGAGTCTAACACGAAATATGATCAGCCCTGCCTCCGTAGTATCCTAAGTCCGGTTCTCTATACCTGCATGGAGCAATCCAATTTATCGGAACGACTGGATGATGCCGCGCTCGCCAAGATCCCCAGCCAGCTTCTTTCGGGCCCTCTGGTTCTGTTTGGTTGCTGTGGTGGCGGGTGCCCTGACACTCTCTCAGGCAAACGCCACGCCATGGACGTTCTCGCTCCAGCAAGGTCGGATGGACCTGGCACTGCCTGACTATGAAATCGCCGGCTGGAAAGCGACGGGCATTCACGCAGATATCGTCAATTCCGTTGAAGCAAGTAACAAGCAGGTCGGCGTTACCTTCCGCCCGGGGTCCCGGCTGACGATAGCCCGCATTGCCCGGCAATCCGGAAGCACCCCCGCAGAGTTAATTGATGTCCAGCTGAATCTCGCGGATACCGAGGTAACCGTTGATCTTGGTGCCCCGGGTGCTATGCCGGAACGCACCCGCATCTCCGGAAATGTGCGCATCGACGTAGCGGAAGTCCGCCACCCGAGCCTGAAGCCCCAACGCTGGTGGTTTCAGGGCAAGGCGAGCGGAACGCTGGCAGATCTGGAACTTGAAGGGACGCTGAATGCCAGCTCCGGCCTGACAGCCAATCTCGTCTTGCGTAGCGGGTCGGAGAGCAACTTTACAGCCGACATCCGCACGACCATGGCTGCGCAGAAAGCCGGAGAGGCGCTTGCGGCCACGCTCCTGAACTGGCCGGAATTGCTCTCGCTGGACAATGGTGAACTGACACTTCAGGCAAATCTCAGGGTGGAGTCCAATGAACCACTGGCGGCGGATGCCTGGTTGGATTTTAAGGATGTGTCCGGGGTAATGGACCGTACGGCGCTCACCAACCTGAGTGGGCGCCTGTTGTTTGCCCTGGAAGCGGACATATTAACCGCCGCCCTGCGAGACATCCGGATAGGCGAAGTCGATTCCGGAATCGGCATCGGGCCGATTCAGCTCCTGGCGGATTACGAAGCCAACCTGGCTGCGCCGCTCAGGGGGCAGCTTGCCGTTCAGCAGGCGACAGCCGAGTTTCTGGGTGGCCGGCTTCGCGTAGCGCCGCGCACTGTGGACCTCTCGAATCGTCCCTGGCATGTTCCCATTGATGTCTACGATCTTTCGCTGGAGCGACTGCTGCAGGCGTATCCGGCAGAGGGCTTCTCAGGCACCGGCACCTTGACAGGCCGCATCCCGGTAGCGGTGACCGACGCTGGTGTGCGAGTAGACGAGGGCGCACTAAGGGCGGTATCGCCCGGTGGCAAACTCATCATGCCGGCCGAGCGACTGCAGGCCATGTTGGGCAGCAGCGATGCCATGGATCTGGTGGTGCAAGCTTTGCAAAACTTTCACTATTCGGTGCTGGAGAGCACGATAGACTACGATGAAGAGGGCAAGCTGGCACTCGGCCTGAGGCTGGAAGGTGAGAATCCGGATCTTCGTGGCGGGCAGCCGGTTGTGCTCAACATCAATCTCGAAGAGGATATCCCCGCCCTGTTAACCAGCCTTCAGCTGAGTGGCAGAGTGAACGAAGCCGTGACCGAAAGGGTTCGGGAGCGGTTACAACAATCCGGGCAGGAGGCAGTGCCATGACAAACCTATGGCGTTGGTGCCGGCCACTGGCGGCCAGAACATTCCTGGTTTTAATGTTGCCGCTGGCGCTATTCGCATGCACACCCACTGTGCAGATGGCGGCACCGAAAGAACCGATTACCGTCAACCTGAACGTAAAGATTCAGCATGAAATCTACGTGAAGGTGGACAAAGAAGTGGACGAGCTGTTCAGCGAACAGGGGCTGTTCTGAGCGACACCGGACAATGCCAAAGGCTGATCAAGGGGTTGAATATGAAACGACTGATACAACTGGGCGCCTTTGTACTGGCGCTGGCTATCGCGATACCGGCGCTGGCCATGGGGCTGGAAGAAGCGAAACAGAGACTGGACACTGCTAAACAGCAGGGCCTGGTGGGGGAAACCCCAACCGGCTACCTGGACGTAGTGCGCGCAGAAGGCGATGCCCAGGCCGTGGTGAAAGCCATTAACCAGGCCCGCCGGGACGAATATACCCGCATTGCTGAAAAACACGACATTCCGGTGACTCAGGTTGAGACGGTGGCCGGTCAGAAAGCTATTGAAAGAACGCCTGCAGGCCAGTTTGTATTGATCAACGGCAAATGGGTGAAGAAGTAAGTCTCAATCGGCCGCTGATGCCTGCTGCCGAATGGGAGCGGAACTCGTGCTGGCCGACCAGAGCGGATAGGGAATACCTGCCAGCCGGTTCATCACAAAAGCATGGATCAATAGCAACGCCACCCCCGCCATGAGCACGGGCAGCTGCGCCGGATTGGGCATCAGGCCCAGGGAAACGATCAGTGCCGTGGCACCGGCCGGAGGGTGAGCAACCCGCAACACCACCATCAGACAGCTGGTAAGCCCCAGCGACAATGCCGCCGCGCCCACCCGGGGCAGATCAACACCCGTCATGAATGCCGATGCTTGCCCCTGCAGTCCGAAAACATACAGAGCAAGTAAGCCCATGAGGGCGCCGATCAGGTGACCGCAGAGTGTGTTTCTGGGGGACGCCGGTTGCGCCATGGGTACATAGAATAGAATAAAGGCCGTGGCACCGAGGGAGGGGAAAATGAAGGCTTCCTGCGTGACCAGCGCCACAAAGGACACCAAAGCAATACTGAACCCGCCATTAACCAGGTTGAACACCGCCATCACCGTGGTACGGCTGTACTTGCTCGCCATGCGCTCCAGGTGCAGTGCCTGAACCAGGCCTTTGGCCAGTTGCCAGCGGAGTTGCTCGTTCCTGCGTCCCATACTGCCTGTTCATGCCCTTATTTGGTGCGTTCAAGGGGGCGGGATGATAGGCACTGACGAATATCAAGGCAAACAGGGATTTTCGATAAAGGTTAAGAGCTTGATGAATAACCTGTGCTTTTCTCAGAAAGGTAACGCTTAAGCCTACCGGGTTTCCTTTCTGCGAATAACACCGTATTTTCTGGGAAACCGTTGAACAAAGAGTGCGGCATGGGAAGCAACTGGCTGATAGGCATTGATCTGGGAGGCACCAAAACCGAAGTCATCCTGATGGACCGGCAAAGCCAGGAGCATTATCGCCAACGCGTACCGACCAGTGTTGGCAACTATCAAGCCACCCTGCAAACCATCCTCGCCCTGGTAACACTGGCCGAAGCCCACGCTGGTGCCGCCGGAATACCCGTGGGCATAGGCATACCCGGCAGCGTTTCGGGTAAAACCGGGTGCATTAAAAACGCGAACTCCACCTGGCTGAACGGCCAGCCCATGCAGCAACACCTGCAAGAATTACTGCAACGGCCCGTAACCCTGACCAACGATGCTAACTGCCTGGCGCTTTCCGAAGCCACAGACGGAGCAGGGCGCAACCACCAAACGGTATTCGCGGCCATACTGGGCACTGGCTGTGGCGCTGGCATCAGCGTGAACGGCCAGCTGCTTACCGGACCCAATGGTGTAGCCGGCGAATGGGGCCATAACCCGTTACCCTGTACACCGGAAGCCGATCTGCAACAGCGCTCCTGCTTTTGTGGCCGGTACGGCTGCAACGAAACCTTTCTTTCCGGAACCGGGTTGTCACTCACTCACAAACTCCGCACCGGACAGCAACTGCCCGCTCACACCATCGCTGGAAACGCACGAAATGGCGACCCGCGGGCCACCGACACCCTGAAGCAATACCTGGAGCACCTGGCCCGGGGCCTGGCCGCCGTTATCAACGTGCTGGACCCGGACATCATCGTGCTGGGTGGCGGCATGAGTAATGCGGAACAGATCTATCGGGAACTGCCGGGAAGGCTTTCGAGCTATGTGTTTGGGGGTGAGTGTGATACGTCGATTGTGAAAGCCGCCCATGGAGATTCCAGTGGGGTGAGGGGGGCGGCTTGGTTGACCTCTCCCTTCTAGTTTATCGTAACCGGAAGATCAAACCGGCGATATCAATGCTTGATGGGGTACGGTGGTTTACCTGGCTGCAGACAAACCTTCCAGTTAAAGCATAAGCTGTTTCACCAACTCCCCCGCCGGAACCTCCCTGCACCCACTCACATTCTGCCCACTCCACAACGGTGAAAAATCGCCGGAGCCCGCCGCTTCAGCCGCTGCCCTGAGCGGCGCGATGGCGTTGGTTGCCAGTGGAAATGCCGGTGCGAGATCTGATATTGGCCCGAGTTCTCGCATTATCCGGTTCACAATGCCCCGGGCGGGGCCGCCGGAAAACAGGTTTGTCAGGGCGGTGTGCCTGGCCTGCGGGCTTTTGAGTGCCTGCCGGTGCAGGGGGCGGGTGGTTGCCTCGGGACACAGCATAAACGCCGTGCCAATCTGCGCTGCCGCTGCGCCAAGCTTCAACGCGGCCTGTACTCCCTCTGCAGTTGCAATGCCACCGGCCGCGATAACGGGAATGTTCACGGCGTCCACAATCTGAGGCAACAGGGCGAAGGTGCCCATTTGTGTGGTCATGTCCCTCGTAAGAAAAATCCCTCGATGACCGCCCGCTTCCAACCCTTGGGCGATAATTGCGTCTGCGCCGTGTTGTTCCAGCCAGATGGCTTCCTCCACAGTCGTGGCGGTAGAGAATATCTTCGCCCCGGCTTGCCGGACTCTATCCAGCAATGCCCGTTCTGGTAGCCCGAAATGGAAGCTCACCACTGCCGGGCGGAAGTCTTCAACAATAGCTGCGGATTCTTCGTTGAAAGGCATGCGGCCGGGGCCGTTGCTGATGGTGGCTGGATCTATCTCGAATTCTTGGTAATAGGGCGCCAGTGCCTGCCTCCATCCGGCCTCCTGCGAGTCATTCGGGGCGGGCGGTGTATGGGCGAAAAAATTGAGGTTATAGGGGCCACCCTGGGTGGCTTCATTCAGTGCCTGAAGTTCTGTTTTCAGTGCATCGGGGCCGAGCATGGCGCAGGGCAGAGAGCCGAGGCCGCCGGCGTTGGTAACTGCGGCTGCCAGGCGGTAATCCTGAACGCCAGCCATGGGGGCCTGGATGATGGGTTTTTCTACGTGCAATATGTCCAACAGTGGATGCGGCCAAGATCGGGGCATAATGTGGGATCCTTAAAGGCGGTTTTCCGATGCTGAGTCAGCTTTTGCTGTGTTGATGTCGACGGAGGGACTCCAGTACTTCGGCTTTGATTCCTTCGCGTTCAAGTTGTTCGAGAACCTTGGCGAGTTGATCAGCGAGCACAGCATGTCGCTGGTTAAGGTAGTGGTAGAACGTAAAAGTCGTCACGGGCTTTCGGATCGGCTTTAGCCGATGCCAATGTTCGTTTGACAGCGGTGATATGCCCTCAACATCCGAGACGAAAGCCACGTCAACTCTCCCTAGCTCCAGTAGGGAGCGGACCTGATCGTAATCGTCTGCAAGAATAGGCTCCATGCCGAGCTCTCTGGCTTTGTCCTCGGCGATGATGGCCCCCCGGAGTACAGATACCCGAAGAGGTTGATTCTTGGGAGAGTGTGGCAGGTCGTGGGTTTCTGTCTCCCGGACAACGGCCAGAAGCTTGCCCTGGAGAAGAGGGAACTCAACCCTCACGAGGTTTGGGTAATTCGATGCGACGGCATCAACCCGGTAGAGGTCGCCATCCAGGCCGCCATTGTCGGCCAGCAGAAGAGCGCGTTTGGTGGGCACCTCCATCACGGAGACACCGACACCCAAACGTTGGTAGGCGATTTCCAGGATTTGCCTTGCGGCTGTTGCACTGGGCACCCCCTCAATGGCCGCCAGTCTGACTTCTGCCGGCAACCCGTTGGCCATCGTATGGGGCGCAACGAATGCCAGAGAGGCAAGCACTGCGATCAGTAATCGGCGTATTGCTTCCATAGTCTTTCCCCTCGGCTCCTTTCAAGGGTGTCCCTACATGTTAGTTCCGATCTGGACGTCTGGCTGTTTTTTTCGGTTACTGAACTTTGCGACCAGTGTATTCCGAGAAGTCCGGCTTCTGTGGCTGGTGCTGGTCGTCGGTCATGTAGGCAGAGGTCAGCACGAACTCTGCGGTGGCCCGGTTGCAGGCAACGGGGATGTTCCAGAGGGCGGCTATGCGCAGCAGGGCCTTGATGTCCGGGTCGTGGGGCTGGGGTTCAAGAGGGTCCCAGAAAAACACCAGCAGGTCGATTTCACCTTCAGCAATCTTGGCGCCGATCTGTTGGTCGCCCCCCAAAGGCCCGCTCAGCAGACAGTTGAGATCGGTTCGTCCGAGGCTTTCACTCAGTAGCCGGCCAGTGGTGCCGGTGGCGTACAAACGCAACGGGGCAAGGCGGGTGCGGTTCTCGTTCGCCCAGTCCACCAGTTCCTTCTTCTTGTTGTCGTGTGCCACCAGGGCAACGGATTTTACGGCCATGTTGCGTCCTTAATCTGTGAGGTTCCGTCAAAAGGGGCAGAGTGTTTCATAAACGCGTGGCCCGGGAAATAGGACGATGGCGGCATCACACCGGCACCGGCTACGTCAATAGCCAAACACGGGGCATTGGCCGGCATTGAAGGCATGGAGGATTATGCTGGCCGGGGGTACGCTGGCGGGATAACAAGGATTTGCGGAGCGTGTGGTATGGCGGGTGGTAATGTACAGAAGAAGTCTGCGAGCAAGGTATACATCACCGGTGGTGCCAGCGGAATTGGCCTTGAACTGGCGCGGTCTTATCTGCGTTCAGGGGCAGAGGTTACCCTGTTTGATATCCAGCCCATGGAATCCGCTGTGGAGGTGTTGGCAGCCCTAGCGGGGCCGGCATCCATTCGAACATTCGCCATGGATGTGACCAAACCGGGCGGAGTGAGAGAGGCCTTTGCCTCCGCGGCGGAGTCTTCACCGCCAGATCTGGTCATTCACTGCGCGGGAATCGCCATTGCGGCCGATTTCGAGGCCATAGACGACGATGCCTATGCTCGGGTAATTAACATCAATCTGGTCGGCACGCGCAATGTGGTGGCCGGTGTCCTGCCCCATTTGAAAGCAGGTTCGCAGCTGGTTCTGGTTGCATCCATGGCCGGATTGGTGGGGTGTTATGGCTACGCGGCTTATTGTGCTTCCAAATACGGAGTGGTGGGGTTAGCTGAGGTGTTGCGCATCGAGCTGGCAACGCGGGGCATTGATGTCTCTGTGGTGTGCCCTCCGGAAGTGGAAACGCCGATGGTAGAGGCGGAGCGCTTGAATCGCCCCAGGCAAACCGAAGCGCTGAAGTTGATGGCCGGCACCTTGCCTTTGAATGTTGCCGTGGCGCAGATCCGCAAAGGTATCGATCGCCGTCGGTTTATGATTATTCCGGGTTGGCGGGCCAGGGGGCTTTGGTTTACCAACAAGCTGCTCCCCGGGTACTGGACGCGAACGCTGGCTGATTATCTTGTCAGCAGGTCGTCGCAGTCGTAGGTTGTTGATGCGGGTGATCATTTTTTGGCCGTTTAATGTATGACCTTTGTCAAGCCCATGGTACCCTAGGCATCTTCTTTCTTTGCTGCCTGTTTGGCTTGTTGGTTGCGCTGCCTCCATGACGTTTTTCAGAGTTCTGACGGTTCTTTCACTCCTTTTCCATGTGCCGGTTTTATCCGCCGAGAGCCCCAGAAATGTTGGCTTTTATTATGGCCATGAGTCACCTATAGGGCCACTGTTTGTCTACGACTGGCTGGTGTTGCAACCGGATCAGGCCACAGATGCCCGGCTGTCTTTGCTTTCCCGGGGAGGCACTGCGCCCCTGGCGTACGTTGCGGTTGACGAGATTGCCAAATCTCACGCGCTTTTCCCGCAAGTAGATCCGGCCTGGATCGTTGGTCGCAACAAGGCCTGGGGGAGCGTGATTCTGGATATCCGCAAACCCGAAGTCCGGCGGTTTCTCGTGGACAAACGCGTTGTGCCGGCGTTGATGCGAGGCTTTGAAGGGGTTTTTCTCGACACGCTCGATAGTCACCTGATGGTGGAGGCCGGCAAGGTAGACGCATTGAGCTTCGCGCAAGCGCAGGCTGATCTGATCGCCGATATCCGTGATAGGTACCCTGAAGCTGTCATGATTATTAACCGCGGCTTTCATCTGCCAGTCCGGGCGCTTGATCAGGTGGATGCGCTGGCGTTCGAGTCCTACTTCGAGGGCTTTGATCCAGAGTCGGGTCGCTATCGCCCGGTTCCTGAGGAACATCGGGAATGGCTGGATGCTCGTATTGCCGAGTGGTCGGCTCGATATCCCGAAAAGCCCGTTATTGCCATTGATTACACAGCGACGCCACAGTTGGCTCAAGAAACGGCCGATCGTCTCCGCGATCGGGGCCTTTTGCCGGTGGTCAGCAACCAGGCGCTGGATCGATTAGGCCCGACGTCGCCAGAGACGATACGCCGACAAGTGCTGGTGTTGCATGACCTGCCGCCGCAGCAAGCGGATCAGAGTCAGGCCCACAGCCGTTTGGGCGTTGTTCTGGAATACCTCGGGTTTGTACCGGTATACCGCTCTGCTCTGGAACCTCCTTTATCCGAACCCGTGCTCGACCGGTATCACGGCGTGGTTGTCTGGTGGGAAGCGGGCACGGCTCATAGCCGCCTGTGCCAGTGGCTGGGAAATAGTGTTCAAGACCAGTTGCCATTGGTTTTAATGGGGTTAATGCCCGCAGCTCCTGCCTGTCAGCGACTCGTTTCTGGCCAGCGCATGCGGGTCCCGGAGGGGATGCTGCAGGTTTCTGCACTTCAGGAGACGGTTGGCAGGTTTGAAGGTAATCGTCTGCCGGCGCGGGTTCCTCTGGCAATGCCGTCCGCCCTGGATACTTATGAACCATGGATTCTGATTGAGGACAAGAACGCGCGATCCTACTCCCCGGTATTTATTCGCCCGGAGGGGGGCGTTGCGCTAAGCCCGTTTTTGTTTGAGCCAGGGCCAGACAATGCGGCGTATTGGCTGTTTGACCCGGTACGGTTTATGGCCGATGCATTGAAGCCGGAGATTCACCCTGGCGTGGATGCAACGACGGAAGCCGGTCGACGCATCGTCACGGCCCACATCGACGGCGATGGAGCGGTTTCCCGGGCTAACCTGCCTGGAACCCCGCAAGCCATCAAGGTGATCCTGGACAAGATCATCCGTCACTATCCCATTCCCCATACGGTTTCCGTCATCGAAGCGGAAGTCTCGGAGCGCGGGGTCTATCCGGCAGAGAGTCGGGAGGCGTTGGAGACTACGCGGCAGATCTTCCGGGAGCCGAATGTCGAGGTGGCTTCTCATACGTTCAGTCACCCGTTTTTCTGGCGCATGATGGAAGGTGGGGAAGCGCCGACGGCCGAACAGGCCGCCTACGGATATGCCATGGAAGTGCCGGGCTACGAACCGGATCTGAAAAGGGAAATCCCGGGTTCGGTGGCCTTTGTTAACGAGCTGACGCCTGACGATAAAGCGGTTCGTGTCTTTCTGTGGAGTGGTGATGCCCGGCCCGGTAAAACGGCGTTGCGAATGGTGAGGGAGTTGGGGCTGGTCAACGTCAACGGTGGTAATACCCGGCCGTTGAAATATGATTCTACCCTCGCGGCGGTCTGGCCGGATGCCCGCCTGGTGGGGGATGAGCTACAGGTTCATGCGCCCGTGCTGAACGAAAATGTCTACACCGATCTATGGACAGGCCCGTTCTATGGTTATCGTAACGCCCGGGAGAGCTTCGACCTGCTGGACGCCCCATACCGGTTGAAACCCAGCGGGATCTATTATCACTTTTACTCCGGCACCTACCCGGAATCGATCAAGGCGCTTCATGAGGTCTATCAGCATGCGCTGGACAAGCCAAATTCGCCGCTATACCTGAGCGAATACGCCACGCGGGTCCAGGCCCGCTATTACAGCGTTACGACCAGGGATGACGATGGCGTATACCGCTGGAAAGGGGTGTACACGCCAACGACCGTAACACTGCCCGATTCTCTGTATCCGGATATGAAAAAAAGCACCGGTGTTGCCGGCTTCATCAGGCATGGTCAGAGACATTACGTTCACCTCACAGGCCCCGGCGCAGCGCTGGCGGTGAGTGAGGTCGCCCCTCAGGGCGTATATCTGGAGTCTGCCAATGCCAGGTTGACCCGTTGGGAGCGCGAGCAGGTTTCCGGGGCGACATCGCGCGTTACTGTCTCGGCAAATGGCCATGTGCCTGTGGAGTTCCGTTTTGGTGGCGCTGAATCCTGTCGAGTGGTAAGTGAGCACCCGGCCACCCGCCTGAGCCCGGTGGCTTTCAGGTTGTCCGGTAAAGCGGTGTCGAACGTTGTGGTGGAGTGTAGCTGAGTGAGGCGAAGCTCTTCCCGTCCCAATCTGTTTGGGGTTCAGGCGTTGGCGGTGATGGGCTTGCTGGCCATTGCGTTGCTGTACGTAGTACACCCGAGGGAGGCGTTTTTTGACCAGATCGGCAGCCTTGAGAAGCCGGATGCGCTCTCCCTGGCTTACCTCACCGTGTTGCTGAATTCTGATTCTGATAATAAAGAGTTGCGCTATCGGCTTGCCCAGATGCAATCGGATGTTGGTGAATCCGAACAGGCCATGGCAACGTTGAGCCCCTTGCTCCATGAGCCGACAGTGTCGCCGAAAGCCGTGGAGCTGGCCTTGACGTTGGCCATTCAGAAACTGGCGGCTGCGACTGATGAGCCTACCCGCGCTGAGCGAAAGGCTGACCTGCTGGTTCTGGTTGAGCGGCTGCTTGGGGGCGCAGGGGCCCATCCCCGCGTACACAGGAGCGTCGAGACGGTGCTAGGCTGGCTCACGCCGGATGAGCAACTGAGTTTGCTGCCGACGTTGATTTCATCAGCGGAGGGGCAAGACCGGTTGTGGTTAGTGATGTCGCTAGGACATGCTCAGGTCGCAGCCGGGAACCCGGCAGGCGCTGCGGAAACCCTTGCCGGTATAGTCGACCAGTTACCCGCTGGGGAGCAGGACAAAGCGGCCAGGGAGCTGGTGCGACTATACCTTGCCTCCGGTCAACCCGTCCGCGCGCTGGATACCTTTCAGGCCCGGAATCTGATGTCTCCCGGAGCCGCGGGGCTGCAAGAGGCCATTCAGTTGGCCCGATTGGCGGGCAAAGACGGTCTGGAACGACAATGGCTAGAGTCGTTGGTGCGACAGTATACGGCCGATATCACCGAACTCCGTCGTTTGCGAGCCCTGCAGTTGGGGCAAGGAGATCTGGCCCAGGCGGCAATGACGGCTGAGCGCGTTGCCGGGATGCCGGCGGCCGTGGCTGAGGATCGAATCTGGGCCGCCAGGGTATTGGAGTGGCGAGGGCAGCCGGAGAAAGCCCTGGCCCGCTGGCAGTCGCTTTATCTTTCTGCCGGTCACCCCGAGGCAATGCAGCGCGCAACAGCGCTTGCTCAGGAACTGTTTCGTTGGCCTGAACTGGTGAAAATTCTCGAGACGGCGAGGGCAAGAGGTGAGCTTGGGGCCGATGGTTACCTTGTGCTTGGTGATGCCTATACCAGAGCGGTGGAGCTGGACAAGGCAGTTGCGGTGCTTGAGGAAGCACAGCGAAAGTATCCCTCCGTCGCCGGGTTCAAGGACCGCCTGTATCAGTTGTACGTCAACAACAATCGTTATCTAGACGCCATTGCCCTGTTCGAACGGCAGGATGTGCTCAGTGAGGGAGACCGATTGGTTCTGGCCAATCTGTATTGGCGAACCCGGCGCGTAGAGCGAGCGTTCGAAACCCTGTCGGTATCGTTCCAGAATCCGGAGTTCGCTGCAGAGGCAGAGCTGATGCGGCTGGACCTTCTGACCATGCTGGGGGATGTCGACAAGATCCGCGCTGAGTATTCGCAATTGATGGCTGGTTCCTGGCGGCAGCATGGACCTGGTGTGGCGGATCGGCTAATCGGCCTGGCCGCGCAGTTCGGGGATTATGAGCGTGTTGCGGAGCTCGCCAGGTACCGGTTTCAACGTACCGGGAATGCCCGTTACATCCCTATTCTTGCCGATGCACAGGCGAATACGGGGCAGTGGGAGGCGTTGGAGCGTACGCTGGCGCAGTGGCAGTCAGACCCGGCCCACCGTCAGGATGGCCTTTACTGGACATTCCGGGGGCGACTGTTTGAGCAGCGGGGCAAGGCTGATGACGCAGAGAAGGCCTATCGACAGGCGCTGCGTCTGAATCCTGGAAGCGAGGACATCCTCAGCGCGTGGGGCTGGCTGCTGGTGGCAGAACCTCAGCGCGAGAGCGATAAGCTGAATGCCATTCTGACAGAACTGTCATCGCAATCCGGGCAGAGACAGTATGCGTTGCTTGGGTATGGATACTCGGCACTTGGTCAGGATAAGCGGTCCAGGTACTGGTTACAGAAGTGGCGAACGGAGAATGCCGTTGAGCCCCGCGCCCTTGAGGAGCAGGCGGGTCTCGCCCAGAGTCTTGGCGATCAGGCGAGTGCTTTTCATCTCAGACGTCTTGCCGCTCGACAGGTTCCTCGACGCGTCGAGCCAAGAACCCCGTCACGGCAAAGAAGCCCTGATGAGCTTTCCTCCGGATACAGGGTGCAACCGGTGTTTGGTTCCGAGAACCGGGCTGCCCAGTTGGGCTGGCAGCAGGAGCGCATCAGCGACATGGCTGTGAATCATTGGTTCGGCGCTTGGGACTACAGTTCGGAACGCTATCGGCTGACCGGGCGAGCGGCCCGCGTTGATGCCAGCGACGACACGAGATTCAGGAAGGCTCCCGAACCGTCCAGGGAGGCCATGATCGAACTTCAGAATAACGCCACAGATTGGTTGTTTACGGCTGGACTCGGGCACGTGGGGCGTCTTGACGGCGATGAATTGCGTACAAAGTTTGAGGCCCGGTTCCAACCACTGGGCCGGTGGCAGATGGCAATGGGGTATCATTCGGGGGAGCGTTCGACCGATTCGGCAGAAGCCTGGTGGCTGGTTTCCAGGGATCGCGCTTCGTTTGAGGGCCTTTACCAGCCAGACAGTCGAACGACCGTTGGGGCGCGGTTAGAATCACTGTCATTTGATGTCGGTTCGCAAAGTAGCGTGGCGGAGGGGCAGCGACTTGAGGTATTCGGTAGTCATCTCTTGGCTCGCCGTTATCCGGATTGGAGTGTGCGCGCGGAATATGTGCTGCAGGATCTGAATCGACTAGAACGCCTGGAAGGCTCAGTGCAATCGCTGTTTGAACGACCGCTCCAGACCGGTGAATTGCTCACCGAACACTACGAGCGCCTGTCTGTCGGTATGCGGTGGCAAGAGCATTCACCTCACTCGTTGCTCGAGCAACAGGCTCAGCCAGGCTGGTTCCTGGATGTGAACACCGGCTATGTTCTTTCCACCGATACCGTCGAGTACGGGCTTGGCGGCGGTGTAAGCTGGTCGCTATTCGGGGATGACGAGATCGCGCTATCTGCCGGTTATGCGTCGGATAGTCTGAGTGGAGACAGCTCGCTGGACGCACGTGTTACCTATACCTTGTTTTTCAAAACTGCGGGAGAAAACCGATGATTCTTTTTCGACCTTTGCTGCTGGGGCTACTGTTTGTCGCCCTGAGCGGTTGTTCTACCCTGATCACGGAATCGGGTGACACGCCTGTCAGCCTGGCGGAGCAAGTGGCGGTTGTGCCTTTTGTTAATCTCTCGGAGACCCCTCAGGCTGGTGATCGGGCCGCCAGTATCGCGGTTGCCATTCTGCGAGCGGAGGGGGCTGGCCGGGTAGAGCTGTACTTGCCCGAAGACCAGAATCCACTGATGTATGAGAGTCAGGCTCGTCAGGCTGAAGCGATGGACATGGCGGATCGGGACGGGGCTGATCTTATCGTCACGGGAACGGTGGAAGAATGGCGTTATAAGGCGGGTTTCGACAGCGAACCCGCGGTTGGCGTGACAATGATTGTCAGACGCTCTGGCAGTAACACCATCGTCTGGTCCGGAACAGCAGCTCGCACGGGATGGGGGCGGGAGAGTCTCGGAACGGTTGGGCGTGAGGTGCTTCAGGATCTCATTGATGCCATGCCTTTGGTTCGCGGCGAAGACTGATACTGATGCAGGACACCCGGGCAACTACGACAGTGGCACAATCGGGGCCCGCCACCGAGGTGCATGGCTGGCTGAAATGGCTGGAAGTCGTTCTGGTCACAGGCCTGTTTCTCGCGGCAGGCTTCTGGCTGCGACCTGACGATCCGCTCCACGTTGGCAATACGTTTGCGTGGCCGGTTCTGGCGCCCTTGTTGATTGGCCTGCGCTACGGCTTTTTCCCGGCTCTGATGTCGAGTCTGTTGGTGCTGCTTGTGGCTGGGTGGCACTATGACAAGGCCGCTGCCACGGCTTATCCGTGGGGATGGGCCGCCGGCATGCTGGCGTGTGGGCTGCTGGCCGGGGAGTTCCGGGACTACTGGGAACGTCAGTTGCGCCGGGCCAACGCAGTTAACGAATACAGTCTCCAGCGCCTGGAAGAATTTACCCGCAACTTCTACCTGATGAAGGTGTCCCATGATCGTCTTGAGCAACAGTTAGCCGGGAGCTCCGGCAGCCTGCGGGAAGCGCTGAGACGACTGTATGGCGAACTGTCCCAGACCCGCTCCGAGGGTTTGAATGAAGAAAGCGCGGCCCTGATGTTGCGGGTTCTGGCTCGATACGGCCAGCTCCAGACGGCCGCCATACTGGCGGTGGAAGGAAACCGAAACATTCAACCGAAAGCGTTGGCCACGGTTGGCGACTATGAGGCGGTTTCGGAGTCCGATCCGCTGATTCGATATGCCATGCAGGAAAGAACTCTGGTGTCGGTGCAGACAGAGTTCCGCAAACACCTGAAAAAACTGGATACCGATTTGCCGGTTGTGATCCCCCTGATCAGTTCTACCGATGACCTGGTGGCGCTCTGTGTGGTGGAGTCCATTCCATTCTTCAGTTTCCAGAACCGGACGCTTCGTTTGATGGCGATTCTTGCCGGGCATATGGCGGATATGCTGTGCCAACGGGATCAGACGATGGCAGGTTCTCATGAGTGGCAGAGCCTGTGTTCCCAGGCGCGTCGCGCAGCCAGAGATGCAGAGGCCTTTGGCTTGCCTTCCGTGCTGCTTAAGCTACAAGTGAACGAGCAGGATCTGGCAACCCTCGCGGACAGGATGACCGGCTTGCTGCGGGGGCTTGATGTGATTGCCGTTAACCGAGCGAACGAGAGCCCCAGCGTGGTCCTGTTGATGCCACTGACCGATGAATTGGGGCTTGCCGGGTATCTGCATCGACTGGAACTGGATATCCGGGAAAATGCGGGCCGTTCACTGTGGGATTTTGCCAGTCAGCAGTCACTGGTGGTAAAGACGGAAGCCCAGGTCGCAGAGTGGCTGGCTCGTGAGGGTGGCGCGATTGACTAGCTACTGGTTGTTACCGTTTGGACTGGTCTCAGAACTGGGTGGTGCGGTTGCACTGTTTACCGGTGAGGATTCGGTTCGGGCAGTGGGTGGTTATGTCGTTGCCCATGCTTTGTCTTGCGTGGTGTTTACGCTTGCTCTGCTGGTCCTCATGCCTCAACGTTACCGAAAACAGCGCTGGCGGCCCGCAGTCTTTCTGTTTTCGCTGCAGTTTGCGATTCCCCTGGTGGGCAGTCTTGGCGTGTTTGTCGGTATTCTGCTCGCGCTGTATCTCCCGCGCTCGAACCGGGAACTCCCGTGGCAGCAGGTGCCCATCCCTGAGTTGCCTTTCCGGCCTACCGATATGGGCAGTCAGGTTGTCTATACCGAGGGTGGTTTGCGCCAGGTTCTGAGAGAGGCGAGTGATCCGGGTAAACGCCTGAAAGCTTTGTTGGCCAGCCGACAGATGGAAGGCCGGGAGGGAGTTGATATTCTCCGGGAGGCACTCAAGGATCCGGTTGATGATGTCCGGCTGCTGGCGTATTCCATGCTGGAGCAGAAGGAAAAGGCACTGGTGCAGGAGGCTGAGCGCCTGCAGAGCCAGGTGACGGAAGCCGCTGACCCGAAAGCGCTCGAGCGCATGAATCGCCGTCTGGCACAAACCTGGTGGGAAACCGCCTATCTTGGATTGGCTCAGGGCAGTCTCAGGCAGTACTACCTGGAAAAGTCGCGGGACCTCCTGGTGAAACTGGTTGCCACCTATGACGAGCCCTCGGACTGGCAGCTCCTGGGGCGGGTGGAACTGGCGTTGGGGCGGCCCGAAGAAGCACGTGATGCCTTCGAAGTCGCTATTGATAATGGCGCCCGTCAGGAACACATCCTGCCTTATCTTGCTGAAATCGCGTTTCTGGCCAAGGACTACCAGCGGGTCAGGTTCTATCTGGCCCGGTGCGCCCATGGTCACAATCATCCGGCGATCACTCCTCTTCTCGAAGCCTGGTTATGAGTTTGTTCAAACGAAAGCAGCCGTATATCGCGGACATCGCATTGCTGTTAGAAGGCACCTATCCGTTTATACGGGGAGGCGTGTCTTCCTGGGTACACCAGATGATCTCGGGACTTCCGGAATACCGGTTTGCCCTGGTTTTTCTGGGGGGCGATCCCAGCCATTACGGAAAGCAGCAATACACCCTGCCGGATAATGTCACCCATCTGGAGTGCCACTACCTGATGGACACCCAGGTTCGGGAAAAGCCGAGGCCGAGGGACGGAAACAAGCGGGCCTTCCAGAGTCAGCGGCGGCTGCACGAGAGTTTCAAGGCCAATGAGGCGGTGCCCGAGGAGGTGCTCACGCAGGTATTCAGAGACCTGGGTGAGCCCGGGGGGATTACCCGCAAGGATTTTTTGTACAGCCGGGAGAGCTGGCAGGTCATTGAAGACAGTTTCCGTGCCTACTGCACCGAACCCTCTTTTGTTGACTATTTCTGGACGATCCGAACGATGCACGCGCCGCTGTTTACGCTGGCAGAGATTGCGAAGAACATGCCCAGGGTAAAGATGGTGCACTCTATCTCAACCGGGTATGCCGGTCTGCTCGGTGCAATGGTGAGCGACCGATACCGTATACCTTACCTGATCAGTGAGCATGGCATTTACACCAAAGAACGAAAGATCGATCTATCCCAGGCACAATGGATTGACGATCCGGAGGACCAGGTGAGTGCGGCACTTAACGACCAGTTGGGCTATATCCGGCGTCTCTGGATACGCTTCTTCGAGGTGGTGGGAAGGCTGGCTTACCAGAAGGCCGACAGCATTGTCTCGCTGTATTCCGGTAACCAGGCTCGCCAGCACCAGGACGGGGCTTCGCCGGAAAAAACCTGCATTATCCCGAACGGGATCGATCCTGAGCGTTTCAGGGAACCACGGGAGCAGCGGTCGGAGGCCATTCCCAAGGTGCTTGGGCTGGTTGGCCGCGTCGTCCCGATCAAGGACATTAAAACCTTCATCCGGGCGATGAGAAGTGTCTCGGAGCAAGTGCCCGAGGCTGAAGGATGGATCGTCGGGCCGGAGGATGAAGACCCCGCCTATGTGGCTGAGTGTCGTAACCTTGTGACCAGCCTGGGATTGGAAGGCCGCGTTAAATTCCTGGGTTTTCAGAATGTCAGCGAGATTTTGCCCCAACTGGGTTTGATGGTGCTTACCTCGATCTCCGAGGCGTTGCCGTTGGTCATACTTGAGGCCAATGCCGCGGGGCTGCCGTGCCTTGCCACGGATGTCGGCGCCTGCCGTGAACTCATTGAGGGAATGAGTGATGAGGATCGGGCTTTGGGTGCCTCGGGCGCTGTCGTTCCGATCGCCGACCCTGAAGCGACAGCCAGGGAAGCGATTCATCTGCTGACGGATAGTGAGGCCTGGCGGGCAGCCCAGGCCGCGGGGTTGGAGCGGGTATCACGCTATTACACTTTGGACAGTATGTTCGATCAATACCGCCGCCTCTATGAGGCGTCGTTGAATCCGGCGAGTGGGGGAGAGCGTTAGTGGCGGGTATCGGTTTTGAGCTGAGGCGAATACTCCGGCGGGAAAGCTTTGTGAACCTCCTGGGCGCCTATGGTCTTGCGGGCATCATCAGCTCGGGGCCCTGGGTGCTGTCGGTGCTCGGGGTTATGATCATCGGGGTCCTGAGTTTTGCGCTCGAGGCAAATCAGGGATTCGTGGTCCAGTTTCTGGTGTCGGTCACCTATCTGATGGCGTTCTCGCTGATTCTCTCCGGGGTGTTTCAGCACGTTTTCACGCGCTGGGTCGCAGACAGGCTCTACGAGTCCAAGCGTAACCTGATACTGCCCAACCTCATGGGGGTTATCTGGGTTTCAACCGCCGCGTCTTTCATGCTCGGCGTTGTTGCTGCTATCTGGTTTATGCCGGGCACCAGTTATCTATACCGGCTCCTGATGCTGGCGAATTTTGTGGTGCTGTGTAACCTTTGGCCGGTTACCATTTTTCTCTCCAGCATGAAGTCCTATCGTCGTATTGTTGTTGTCTTCGCGCTTGGGTATCTGGTTGCTATCGTTGCCTCGGTGCAGTTGCGTGATTTCGGCATTGAAGGGTTTTTGCTGGGGTTGCTGCTGGGCCACAGCCTTTTGTTTTTCAGTTTCTTTTACACCATCATCCGCCAGTATCCGGGTACCACGCTCATCCGGTTTGACTTCACCAGGCGTGCCCAGATCTTTCCCACCCTGATCTTTACCGGGCTGCTCTTCAATGCTGCGGTATGGGCCGACAAGCTGATCTTCTGGTTTGTGCCGGAAACCTCAGAGCCGATTATCGGGCTTTTGAGAGCGTCGATTATCTATGACATTCCCATTTTTCTTGCCTACCTTTCGATCATCCCCGGTATGGCGGTTTTTCTGGTGCGAATGGAAACCGATTTTTCCGAAGCATACGACCGGTTTTATAACGCCGTTCGTGAGGGCGATACCCTGGAGCGAATCAACCGGTTTCGGGATGACATGGTTCTGGTCGCCAGAAACGGCATTTATGAGATCATCAAAGTGCAGGGAATGACGGTGATCATTCTGTTCCTGTGGGGGGAGGAAATTCTCTCTGCCCTGGGTATCTCCACACTGTACCTTCCACTGTTCCACATTTTCCTGATTGCGGTGGCCATGCAGTTGATTCTTCTTGCGATACAGAATGTACTGTTTTATCTCGATGCCCGGGGGATAAACCTGATTCTTTGCGCCCTGTTCCTCGGTACCAATATCGTATTCACACTGATCACCATTGAGTTGGGCGCCGCCTTTTACGGATACGGCTATGCGGCGGCTACCCTGGTCTCAGCTCTGGTTGGACTGGCGCTGCTGTCCCGCAAGTTCGATGAACTTGAGTACGAAACCTTCATGCTACAGGGGCGTTAACACCCTTGTGTAAGGGCATCATTCAGGTCCTGTATCAGATCGGCTGCATCCTCGAGCCCGACTGACAGACGCAGCATGCCATCGCCAATGCCCCGTTTGAGGCGCTCTTCCCGGCTCAGGCCGTGATGGCTGGTGGCGCTCGGTTGGCTCACCAGGCTTTCTACGCCGCCCAGGCTGGTGGCGAGCAGGAAGACTTTCAGGGAGTCCGCCACTTTTTCGGCTGCCTGCTGGCCACCGTCCACTTCAATACTGAGCATGCCGCCGAAGCCGGTCATCTGCTGTTTGGCCAGGTCGTAGCCTTCGAAGGAAGGCAGGCCCGGGTAGTGTACTTTGGTGATTCTCGGATGTTGTTCCATCGCTTGAGCGATTGCCATGGCGTTCTCGTTGTGTTGGCGCACTCGTAATGGCAGCGTGCGCAAGCTGCGGGAGAGCAGGGCGGCGGTTTCCGGGGCAATCAGCTGGCCCAGGTTCTTGCGCCAGGCGACCACGGGTTTTGCCAGGCTTGCAGAGGTCATCAGGGCACCGGCGGTCAGGTCGCTGTGGCCACCCAGGTATTTTGTGGCGCTGTGCAAGACGAGGTCTGCGCCCAGTTCCAGCGGTTTCTGGTTGATGGGGCTGGCGAACGTATTGTCCACCGCCACCAGCGCGCCGTGCTGGTGGGCCGTTTCAGCGATGGTACGAATGTCCAGGATCGCCATGTTCGGGTTGGCCGGGGTTTCGAAATAGACCAGCTTGCCCGGTTCGTTCAGTGTTTCCGCCAGTTGGTCCTGCTCTTCACGGAACAGGAAGGTCACTGGAATGCCCAGCGCCTGGCAGTGATTCTTCAGTAGTTCCTGTGTGCCCCCATACAGATCGCCTACACACACAATTCCATTACGGCCATGGGCCAGCAGGGTTGCCGAAATTGCCGCCATGCCGGAGGCAAACCCCAGTGCTGCTTCAGCATTTTCGAGCCCGGCCAGTCCCTGTTCCAGTTCCTGGATGCTCGGGTTGGTGCCCCAGCGAGTGTACAGGTTACCGTCGCTTCGCCCCTCAATCACATCCAGCAAGTCTGCCGTGTTTTCAAACCGGTAGGTGGTGGTGTTGTAAACCGGCGAGTAGGGGCTGCCGAAGGCATCCTTATGGCGGCGATTGTGTATGATGCGAGTCGCGGGGCCTTGGTTGTTCGGGGTGGTCATGGTGGTTCCTACGCATTTGGTGGCCGGAGAGTGAGCTGCATTGTAGACTGTTGCGTATCCTGACGATAACCGAGTTGCTCAACCGAAAGAAGGAAGACGCTTTGTCGATCAAATTGACCCAGTTCAGCCACGGTGCCGGATGTGGCTGCAAGATTGCTCCGGACGTTCTGGACCGCATCCTTCACACTGATGCTCCCGAATTTCACGATCCGCGACTGCTGGTGGGCAACAGCAGCCGAGACGATGCTGCGGTTGCCGATGTGGGTAACGGCCTTGGCATTATCAGCACCACCGATTTCTTTATGCCGGTGGTGGACGACCCGTTCGATTTCGGCCGTATTGCTGCCACCAATGCCATTAGCGATGTCTATGCCATGGGCGGAAAGCCCGTGATGGCTATTGCCATTCTGGGCTGGCCGGTCAATGAGCTGGAACCGGAAATTGCCGCCAAGGTAATCGATGGTGGGCGTGCCGTGTGTGCCGAGGCAGGTATCGCCCTGGCCGGTGGCCACAGCATCGATTCACCGGAGCCGATATTCGGGCTGGCGGTGACTGGCCAGGTGGCTGTTGACCGTATTATCCGAAACGATACCGCTCAAGCGGGCGATTTGCTGTATCTCACCAAGCCACTGGGCGTCGGCATTCTCACCAGTGCTTCCAAGAAAGGTAAGGTTACTCCTGAAGACCTGGCCGTGGCGGTGGAGAACATGGCGACCCTCAATAAGGTTGGCGAAGTGTTTGCTGAGGTGGATGGTGTCAATGCCATGACCGATGTAACCGGCTTTGGTCTTGCCGGGCACTTGCTGGAAATCTGCCGGGGCAGCGGCCTGAAGGCCACGGTTAGCCGCAAGGCTGTGCCTGTGCTGCCAAATCTGAAGCCCTATATTGATGCCGATTGCATCCCTGGTGGCACCCACCGCAACGCGGCGGCGTTCGGCAAGGCGATTTCCGGTATGACCGACGCCGACAAACTGTTGTTCTGTGATCCGCAAACCAGCGGTGGCTTGATGGTTAGCGTGGCCGAAAAGAGCCGGGAAGCCTTTGAGGCCCTCGCCCGAAAGCATGGTCTGGATCTGCAGCCTCTCGGGCGTCTTGAAGCCGCGGGGTCCGACGAAAGCCTGGTGTTTATCGAAGACTGATCCCGTCGCAATATAAAGCCGCACCGGAGGTTCTCCGCTGCGGCTTTTGTTTTTTCTGGAGAAAGCTATCAGCGGAACACCAGTGGCAGATAGTTAAATCCACCCGTGGGAAACATCGCCCGCTCAGGCTGTTCGCCATCAGCCTGCTCGATAGCTTCGATCTGCTTCAGCAACTCCTCCATGAAGATCCTGAGTTCCATTCGTGCAAGGGGGGCGCCGGGACAGACATGGATGCCGGCGCCATAGAGCAGGTTCCTGGCTGCGTTCTGACGTGGGCAGAACTGGTCCGGGTTACCGAAAACATCTTCGTCCCGGTTGGCGGATGCCCAAAGAAGGGTGATTTTTTCGCTGGCGGGAATGGTTCTGCCGCCTATCTCGACCTCTCGGGTGGTTACTCGGCGGTTGGAAATGAGTGGGGCGTCCATTCGCAGGATTTCGTCAATGGCTTCGGGGAGCTGCTCTGGCGCGGCCTTAAGGTTGTTCAGCAACTCGTGGTGGTGGGCCAGATAGTTGGTCAGTATCGAGATGCTCGCAGAAATGGTCGCGAGTTCGCCGACTGTCCAGTTGCGCAGGAGGCTGACCAGCTCTTCGTCGGTCATGGGTTGGCCATTGATTTGCTCACGCATTAACCGGGTGGTGACATCATCTGGCGCAGGCTTATTGGGCTGGCGCCGGGAATCCAGCAGGTCGCGGATGTACCCGTCAAACTCTTCAGCAACGTCGGCCATGGCGGCACGGTCGCGGGCGAGGGTTGCCCGGTGATTCTTCATCACCCACTCGGCCAGCGGTTGATGCAGGCTATCCGGCCAGCCCATAAACGCGCACTGAATGTGTAGTGCAAAGGGGCGGCTTAGAGCATTGACCACATCCAGCGGCTTGTTTTTGTCCAGGGTCTGTACCAGCGCCCGGGCCACATCCCGGCATACCGGTTCAAAGCGTGCCATGGGCTCGGGGGCAAAATAGGGTTCGATGGCCTTGCGGTAAGGGGTGTGTTCGGGCGGGTCCATGCCATTCGGTACGGACAGGTGCGCGGAGACGGCGTTACTGAAGGTGTGATGATCCTCCAGTGCCCGCATGACATCGGCATGGCGAAACAACGTCCACTGCTGGTAATCACTCCAGGCTACCGGGCATTCCTTGCGCATGGCATCGTAGGCGCGGATCTGGTCCGTCTGAACCTCGGCTGATCTGGGGTCCCAGTCTTCGTGGTGCTGCTCTGCCATACGGCCTCCTGATCTGTCGGTTAGCATTGATGAAATGCTACCACCGGAGGCCGTTCTGCCTTTGGAGAAATATCAAGTCCTGATATTTGTAAAGGAAAGTGCTTATGGGTTTCGGGTAACACCGATCACTTTCAGGTGGATGGGCTTGCGGCCTTTCATGGGCCATTCGATGCTGCTGCCAATGCTCAGCCCCAGCATGGCGGCACCGGCCGGTGCCAGTATCGAGACTTTGTGATCGGCGTCGCCTACTTCATGGGGGTACACCAACGCCACTTCGTGCTCCTCGCCGGTGTCTTCGTTCAGGAAGCGCACTCGTGAGTTCATGGTCACCACGCCCTCTGGCATGTCGGCCAGTGGCTTCATGTCGGCACGGCTGAGTTCGTCTTCCAGCCCATCGGCCACATCAGACTGGCCGGCGACCCGCTCAAGCAAGGTGCTGAGACGGTTATAATCTTCTTCTGCAACAGTGATAGGTGGCAATTCAGCCATAGCAATCTCCAGGTAAACAATCGATTGTTGGTTAGGCGCTGAATCCGGACGGGGAAGAGAGTGGATTCAGCGAAATCAGAGGCGGATGGCAGCCCTGCCGGTGTTCCCGAAGGAGGACCGCAGTGCCAGAGATATCGTGTAATTGCCTGAACGCAGAATGTTCACGGGAATTGCACTTCGCCTTTAGAGTTGAAGAAGCTCTGAATCTACCCCCGGGTGAGCAAAATGGCAACTGCGAACTTGCCGAAGATCTGTGCTAGTGTCTTGCACCTGTGAACGGGCTGGTGTCTGGTAGTCGGGAGGTGGTGATGCCAATGGTGGTTCAGGCTTTGATTCCTGTCTTCGTGCTGATCATGTTGGGCCATGGCTTGCGCCGCGTGGACTTTCCCGGAGGTGATTTCTGGCCCCGTGCGGAGCGCTTCACCTATTACGTACTGTTTCCTGCCATGCTGGTGTTCAAGCTTGGGCAGGCCCGGCTGCCTCCTTCCGCCTACGGTGATACGGCGATGCTGATTATCGCCATGCTGCTGGCGATGACGCTGGTGCTGGTGGCTGCGCAGTGGCTCTGGGGCTGGTCTGGTCCGGTGTTTTCTTCGGTATACCAGGGTGCGATTCGTTTCAATTCCTACGTGGGTCTGGCCGCGGGTGGCATGCTCCTGGGGGATGATGGGCTCTCGCTCACGGCTATCGCCGTGGCCATTATGGTGCCGTTGTTGAACCTGCTGTGTATTCTGATGTTCGCTCTGGTAGCAGGGCGAGAGCAAATCAATCTGGCGGCGGTGATTCGGGCGATTGTCACCAACCCGTTGATCGTCGGTTCGGTCATTGGCGTGCTCTGGAGCTATTTTCAGGTAGGGTTTCATCCCTTGCTGGCGGGCATACTGGAGCCGTTGAGTAATCTGGCGCTGCCGATGGGGCTGATGTGCGTGGGGGCTGGTTTGCAGCTCAGTGCCCTGCGTGGCGGTTCGGTTCCGTTTATTGTCTCCTCGGCTCTTAAACTGATGGCGTTTCCACTGATGACCGCGGGCCTGGCCTGGATGCTCGGGCTGGAGGGGCTGCTGGTGCAAGTGGCGGTGCTGTTGGCGGCCTTGCCTACTGCCACGTCGGCCTACATTCTGGCGCGCCAGCTTGGCGGGGATGCGCCGCTGATGGCAGGGATCATCAGCGGGCAAACCCTGTTGGCGATGGTCTCTATTCCGGTGCTACTGAGCCTGCTCTGGTAAGCACTTGAGAACCGCATCGGCCACAGATTGCTGAAACTCGATGTAGCCTGCCGGTGTCGATTCAATGTCGGTTGCCAGCGGGTCCCAGGTGCTGAAGGTGACGTTCAGTCCTTCGGTAATGGAACGCCACCACTGGCGGTTGAATTGCGGCTCGGTCAGCAGGCACGGGTGATTGGCAGCTTCGAGCTTGGCCTGAACATCGGCGATGTGTCGGGCGCCAGGGGAAAGTTCCGGGTTCAGGGTCAGAACGCCTTCCAGCGTCAGCCCATAGTGCTCGGCGTAGCGGGTAAAGGCATCGTGATAGGCGAACAGGCTGATGTCATCCAGGCCGGCAAAGCTCGCTCGAATACTCTGCTCTTTGTTGAGCAGTTCGGCTTGAAAACGCTCCAGGTTGGCATTCAGTTCCTCGGGGTTTACGCCCTCGAGTTCGCTCAGTACATTCCGGATGCCTTTCGCCATGTCCAGCGCCAGCATCGGGTCTACCCATATATGTGGGTCTTCGCCGCCGCCGTGATCGTGGTGATGGACATCGGGTTCGTCATGATGCCCGTGATCATCGTGCTCTTCATGCTCAGGCTCATGGTTGTGCTCATCATGATGCTCGTCGTGCTCAGATTCAGCGCCTTCGCTTTCCAGGAAAGCCACCGACCGGCCAGCGAATTCCTTGCCACCGAGCAGACGGTTGAGGAAGGTTTCCATATCCGGGCCGACCCAGAAGATGACATCCGCCTGTTCCAGGGCACGCCGCTGAGAGGGCTTCATGCTGTAGTTATGGGGGCTGGAGCCGGGTGGTACCAGCGTTGATACCTCCACGCTGTCACCCGCGACAGCTTTGACCAGAAGTTCGACAGGTTTAATGGACGCAACCACATTGGTTGCGGCGGCGGGTGTTGCTATAGCCAGGGCTGAGAGTGCAAGGGCCAGGCGGGTGACATTCTGTGGCATGGTGTATCGAATCCTGCGTGTACGTGAAACGTTATAATATAACAGTTTGTGTCGGGGATGCAAAAGCCGCCCATGCGAAACCTCAGGATGGCCGCTATAATGCGCCCTTTATAAATCGGCCACTTATTTTCAGGATGGTTTCATGACAGTACGCACCCGAATTGCCCCGTCGCCCACCGGCGATCCACACGTTGGTACCGCCTACGTGGCCCTGTTTAACCTTTGCTTTGCCCGTCAGCACGGCGGCCAGTTCATTTTGCGCATCGAAGACACCGATCAGGCCCGCAGTACCGCTGAATCCGAGCAGGATATTCTGACAGCGTTGCGGTGGCTGGGTCTGAATTGGGACGAGGGTCCCGACGTTGGCGGCCCCCACGGCCCGTATCGCCAGTCTGAGCGCAAGCACATGTACGGTCAGTATGCCGAGGACCTGGTCACCGCTGGTCATGCGTTCTATTGCTTCCGTACACCGGAAGAGCTGGATGCTATCCGCGAAGAGCGCAAGGCTCAGGGCCTGAATCCCGGCATCAAGGGCGATCTGGAGTTGCCGGAAGAAGAGGTAAAGCGCCGTCTGGATGCGGGTGATCCGTATGTTATCCGCATGAAAGTGCCCGACGAAGGCGTGTGTGAAATTCAGGATATGCTCCGGGGTACCATTGAGATCGATTGGGCTCAGGTGGACTGCCAGATCCTCTTGAAGTCTGATGGGATGCCGACCTATCACCTGGCCAATGTTGTTGATGACCATTTGATGGGCATTACCCACGTGCTGAGAGGTGAGGAATGGATCAATTCTGCGCCCAAGCACAAGCTGCTGTATCAGTACTTTGGCTGGGATATGCCAGAGTTGTGTCACCTGCCGCTGCTGCGTAACCCTGACAAGAGCAAGCTGTCTAAGCGCAAGAACCCGACCAGTATCAACTTTTACGAGCGTATGGGCTTCTTGCCAGAGGCTGTGACCAACTACCTGGGTCGTATGGGCTGGTCCATGCCGGACGAGCGTGAGAAATTCACTCTGGATGAGATGATCGAGAACTTTGATATCCAGCGCGTGTCCCTGGGTGGCCCCGTGTTTGACGTGGAAAAACTGCGTTGGCTCAACGGCCAGTGGATTCGTGAGGAGCTGAGCGACGAGCAGTTCATGGCGCGGATGCAACAGTGGTGGTTTAACCAGGACGACTTGAAAGCCCTGGTGCCCCATATCAAGGGTAGGGCAGAAGTGTTTTCCGATGTGGCGCCAATGGCCCAGTTCATGTTCAGCGGCATGCTGAATCTGAAACCGGAGGACTTTGCCCATAACAAGCTGGATGAGAGCCAGATCAAACGGGTGCTGCAGTTTGCCCTTTGGAAACTGGAAGCCCAGCGCCACTGGAGCAAGGACACCATCTTTGCCGACATCAAGGCGTTGGCGAAAGCCATGGACCTGAAGATGGGCGATTTCATGTTCTCGATCTTTGTGGCCATTGCCGGAACGCCCAATTCCTGGTCAGTGATGGACTCCATGGCGTTGCTGGGCCCGGACATGACTCGCTCCCGTTTGCGTCATGCCCTTGAGGTTATGGGTGGTTTTTCCAAGAAAGAAACCAAAAAAGTAGAGAAGGAATACGCCGCTCTGGGTGTTTGATGAGCGGTTTGTTGGTTAATTGAACGATGAGAACAGGGATGTTCAAAAAACTTTAAAAAAAGCGGAATCGGGTGTTGACGCCCCAAGGGCGGATCCTTAATATACGCATCCGTTGAGGGGCCATAGCTCAGCTGGGAGAGCGCAACACTGGCAGTGTTGAGGTCAGCGGTTCGATCCCGCTTGGCTCCACCAATTTCTAGTCCCCTTCGTCTAGTGGCCTAGGACTCCGCCCTTTCACGGCGGCAACAGGGGTTCGAACCCCCTAGGGGACGCCAATTAGGCTTGACGGTTTAGTCCACCGGATAGCCATCAAAAAAACCGCCTTCGGGCGGTTTTTTTGTGTCTCAACGAATGGTCGGCGGGATTCGCGCCGTTTAGGGCGCCAATCCCGGATGGCCGGTTCAGGCCCGTATGGCAATAGCGCCTTTGCCCACTCCCTCGTAGGCTTTTACCTGAATTTCCTCCCCGGAGAACTCCGCTTTCAGTTTGTCCGCAATGTGGGCGGCAATCAGCTCTACGGTTGTGTCCGTTTCCAGCATGTATACGCGGTGCTCAGGCAGTGTCAGGGCAAACTCACCCTGGTTGGCTTCATACTCGAAGGTGATATAGCCAATGCCATCCTCGCCCACGAATCGGCGAGCCACGTCTTCTTCTGTGCCTACATAGATATCCTGCCAGAGCTTCGCCCAGCGTTCTTCGAGGTCGTAGGCCCGGTGTCCGTTGCGGTCAATGCGGATCGGGGAGCGATGCCCATGGGCAATGCGCTGGCAGTTGCCCAGGTGCTTTTTCAGGCCGTGAACATAGTGGTAGTAGGCGCCTTCGATGACTTCTTCGCGCAGGTTGATGTCGACGGAGATGACATTGCCGGGCAGAACGGCTTTAAGCTCCTTTTCCAGCAGGGCGGCCACGGCAGACGGGACGACCCGGTCCGAGGACAGCCAGACAACGGCTTCGTCCGGCGAGCTATGCTCGATGTGACCGCCGCCAGAGAGTGCCCAGCGGAAAGTGTTGGGCGCGTCCTCGCTCCATTGCAGGCCTTGATATCCGCGGGGAATCACCAACCGGTGGTCCACGCGTTCGTCAATCACCCTTTTGATGGTGCGCTTGACGTTGCTGAAGTCAAATACCATGCCCTGTTCGTCCAGTTCTCCTCCCAGCACCACATCGGCAATCCAGCTTTCGCCAACCAGGCCTCGAGCGGGATCCAGATAGGCGAAATCAATCACAGTGAGGTTGTCGACAAAGAGATGGTTCATGGAGGGTCCGGCGTGGTCAGGTTGCATGATGGCGGAATTCTAGCAAAAATCGCTGCATTCAGCAGTTTCAGGGGGCGCATCATAAACGCGAATCATAGCATCAAGGATCCGCAGTTTCCGGCATTGGTGCTGGCAGCCGGCCAGGCGAGACGAATGGGGTGTTACAAGCAGGCTTTGAAGCTGCCAGGTGGCGGTTCATTGCTAGGGCACGCTATTGGTCAGGCGCGGCAGCTATCGGCGCAGACGTGGGTGGTTGCGGGCGCAGGCTTCCCTCTGGTGCGCTTTCGCTGCAATCGGCAACCGGCGCGCTGGGTGGTTAACGAGCGTTGGCGGGAGGGCTTGTCGACGTCGTTGATTGCCGGCCTGCAGGCACTTTCTCCCGCTGCTTTGGGTGTTTTTGTGCTGTTGGCAGACCAGCCCTTACTGGATACCGAAGGGCTCAGACGACTGTCCGCAAAGGCCCGGCGGACGCCAGAGGTGCCCTGGGCAGCCAGTTATGGCAAGCGGGTAGGCGTGCCAGCCTGGATTCCGAAATCGCTCTGGGGAGATCTGTTTTTGCTTAAGGGCGATGCGGGGGCGGGGGTGGTTCTGAACCGGGCCGGAGCCCGTCCGGTTGAAATAGCCGGGGTGCAACAGGACGTTGACACCCCTCAGGACTGGCAGCAGGTTCGTGGGCAGTTAGCCGAACAGGCCAGATAACCAGGCGATGCCTACACTGAAAATACCCAGACTGATGGCCAGGCCAACGGTATAGATACGCGAGTTGGCCGAGCGTTGCTGAGACACGTACAGATCGATGGTGCGCTGGGCAATGTCCTCGGCGGTCTCCCGGGATATCTCGTGGGCCTGCTGAATGGCTTCCGACTGCAGGGTTTGCCAGAACTCGGTGTCGATGGTTTGTACGCTGGTGATGTGATCCTTCAACTCAGCCATGTGCTCGGAGGTGAATCCTGCGTTTTTGGAGAGTTCTTTTTTCAGGGAGGAGAGTTCGCGGCCCAGATTCAGGTTCACTTCGGCCGCCACTTCGTCTCGCAGGTTGCGGGTGCGTTCATCCAGCATCTTGCTGAGTGAGTCAAGGCGCTCCTCGATGGTGGCTTCCTGCTTGCTGCGGGTTTCGTCCAGCGCACGCTTGAGGTGATCGAACTGCTCGTCGAAAAGAGAGCTGAGCAGTTCATGCAGCCGGTTGTTGATATGAGTCTTGACCGCCGAGCGGGCAATCTGCTCAATCAGGTCGCTGGTCAGAGGCACCACATTCGGGGCGCTGTGACCGTTCAGGCTGCTTTCAGCTTTTGGCGACAGTTGCACAGAGGCATCCTCCGGAAAGTCCATGGGTTCTTCATCTGACTCGCGCAGGTCATGGCCGTTCATTTCAGCAGGTGCTTCCGGCACGTTCCCCTGCTCGACGTCACTGGCCAGTTGCTCCAGCATCAGGTTGAGACCTTCGTTGTGAGGCGGCTTGGTAAGGATGTTGTACACACCAAAGTTGCGCGCCTCTTCCATAAAGGACGAGGATTTCTTGGAGGTACACATGATGATCGGAATACCGGCCGTTTCCGGGTTGTTCTTGATGGCCTTGGTGGCTTCCACGCCATTCATGCCGGGCATCAGGTGATCCATAAAGATTACGTCTGGCCGGTCGTGGCTCTTCAGGAAATCCAGCGCTTCTTCTGCTGATCCCGCCATGTTCACTTCCATGTCCCGACTCTCTAGCAGTTTGCTTAGCGCAAACCTGGCAACTTTGGAGTCGTCCACCAGCAGAGCATTTTTGATTGCCATGTCACTACCTCAACCTGTTACTGCAAACGCGTGGGTGCTGCGACCGGGTGATTACCAGCCTTCCAGTTGCGGGCACTGGGTTGCCCGATAACTCTTCTCCCGATAACAGACACCGGGTTCCGTGGTGCGGGCGGTAAACACTTCGCCGGCCGCGGTTGTCAGGCGAACCTGTCCATAGGGTTCACCATGGCGGAAAGTAGCCTCGATGGAGCTGCCGTTAGGGTTGCGCAGCAGGCCTTTGCCGTGGAACTTGCCTTCCATGTACTGGCCATCGTATTTCTTTCCGTCAGCAAAGACTTCAGAGCCCTTGCCATGAAATTCGCCGTTGGAGAATTCGCCCTCGTAGGAGCGTCCGTCCGGGTAGGTGAGGGCGCCCTGGCCGTGGAATTCATCATTCCGAAAGCCACCAACGTACAGCATGCCATCGGCGGTGGTCAGGGAACCATGGCCATTCATGCGGCCCTGCTCCCAGTTTCCGGTCAATATGTCGCCGTTGGCCAGGGTAAGCGTGCCCTTGCCGTGGAACTGATCGTTCTTGAACTGGCCGGTATAAGTCGTGCCGTCTGCGGAGCGCCAGCGCCCCTCACCGTGCCGTTCGCCTTGCTTCCAGTCGCCCTCGTAGCGGCTTCCATCGGCGTACCAGGCGGTACCGGAACCATCAAACTCGGCGTCCACGAAGTGGCCTTCATAACGCAGGCCGGTGCTATCTTCCCAGGTGCCATCACCAGTGGTGACGCCGCCGCGCCATTCACCATTCCTGTAGCTTACGGTGGTGAAGGCTTCCAGTTTGCCGACCAGCGTGAGTTCGTCGCCGGCTTCCAGTGCCACTGAATTGCTCCAGGATTGGTATCCTGGCTTTTCGATGGTGATGTCATAGCGGCCGGGGTCCAGCTCCAGGTCCAGGCGGGTGGCGCCATAGGATTTACCGTTGATCGTAACCTGATCGCCTACCACGTTGGAGCGTAACACCAGGGTGCCGGTTTTCGGAGGCTCGGGCGCCGGTTTTGTCTCCGGCACGTCGCGTTGGGAACGCATAGCCGAAACCGGTTCGGCCATGGCCAGCATTTCCGGGTTTTCGGGCATTGGTTCAACGGTGAACGGTTCGCTGTTTGCTGCTGTTTTGGTCTGTTCGCCGGTGGCCTGAAGCGCGTTGTCGACGGGCTTCGGCGTCTCCGGAGTGTCTGCCAATGGTGTCTCGCGGGTATCAGCAAACAGCGGCTCTTCAGCCTCAGGTGCCGGTGTTTCGGCTTCAATCCGGGTTGTGGGTGCTGTCGCGGCTGAGGTTTCCGGCGCGGTGGCATGCTCCACGGTTTGCGCCAGAGCCGGAGCTGTGGTGTCGGTGGTATCCAGATCCTTGCGAACCGATGCGAATCCGGCAGTAACCAGAAGCATGAGCGCAAGTGCATTGATAAACAGCAGCGGCCTGAAATCGACCATGACAAAACCTCTTGATCCAAGTGTTCCGGATGCTTTGTTATGGATTCATCTTAACCACTGTCTGCAACGTTATGTAACAGAAAGTGTCTGAACTTGATCAGAATGCCGGTCGTATCACATTTTGTCCGGAAGCCGATCATGGTTAAGTTGCTCCCAGGACTTCATGTAAACATCGGCTTCATATTGATAGGGAGACCGGAACGGGGTCAGAACAAAATCGAATATCAGGAAAAAGGAGCCGATCGACAGCCAGGCGATCGTCAGGGTGCTGATGGTCGTGGCCTGTTCCTCCGGATTGGAGTTGAGGAACTCCTGCAGCAGCGGGATCAGGTCACCGGCCATGACTACCGGGTTGAAGCTGGCCAGGACAAAGGGCAGCCAGAAGGCAATGAAAATGGGGAAGAAGCCGTAAGACCACAGCACACGTCGTAACAGGTAGATAGCAACTTCCCGCCAGAATCGCTGTCGAATCTCGGGAACTTTGCGGATTCGCTCGAGATACTGGCGCCGTTCGGCCCACCAGGCGGCAACTTCAGGGGCGTCGATGTGGGATTTGTCTGGGCTGCGGTCTGTCATGGATTGGCAGGCTACCTTGTTGAGTCCGTTCCGTGCATGATATCCGATACTACGTGTTACCCTGTAATTCTCCAATTGTTCTATACACAGGATTTTTTAATGGCTGCAGTGACTGACAACGCAATCCATCCGGCTTTTGAGAAACTTCGCAGTCACCGGATCGGCACCCTGAACCTTGAGGTTGAGGAGTATCGCCACAAAAAGACCGGTGCACGCCATCTACACCTGGCAGCGGACAACGACGAGAACGTATTCTTCGTTGCCTTGCGAACGTTCCCGATGGATTCGACCGGTGTCGCCCACATCCTGGAGCATACCGCCCTGTGCGGCAGTGAGCGTTATCCGGTGCGTGATCCGTTCTTCATGATGATTCGCCGCTCCCTGAACACTTTCATGAATGCGTTCACCAGCAGCGACTGGACCGCTTATCCCTTTGCCAGCATGAACCGAAAGGACTTCGACAATCTGCTGTCGGTATACCTGGATTCCGTGTTCTTCTCCAAGCTGGACCCGCTGGATTTTGCACAGGAAGGTCATCGCCTGGAATTTGACAAGCCGGATGACCCATCCAGCGACCTGGTCTACCGGGGTGTGGTCTACAACGAGATGAAAGGGGCGATGAGTGCACCTACCTCCCAGCTCTGGCAGAACCTGACCAGCCATCTGTTCCCGACCACCACTTATCACTACAACAGCGGCGGCGAGCCGGATCATATTGTCGATCTGAGTTATGACGACCTGGTGAAGTTCTATCGCCACCACTACCACCCGAGTAACGCGATTTTTGCGACCTACGGCAATATCCCGGCCCGGGAGCACCACGAGAAGTTTGAAGAGCTGGCGCTGAAACGGTTCGATCGGCTGGATATTGAACTGCCGGTGAAAGACGAGAAGCGCATGTTCGCGCCGGTCCGGGTAGAGCAGGGCTATGCGGTAAATGAAGGTGAGGGCACCGACAACAAGACCCACATTGTGATGGGGTGGTTGCTGGGCCACAGCTTCGACCTGCAGGAAAATCTTGAAGGCCAGTTATTGTCTGCCGTCTTGCTGGAAAACAGCGCATCGCCGTTGATGCGGGCGCTGGAAACCACAGACCTGGGCCATGCGCCGTCTCCCATGTGCGGGCTGGAGGATTCCAACCGGGAAATGACCTTCGTTTGCGGTATTGAGGGCAGCGAGCCGGAGCGCCGGGCGGATCTGGAACAGCTGATTGAGTCTACGCTGCAGAAGGTGGTAGATGACGGTGTCAGCCAGGAGCGCCTCGAGGCCATCCTGCATCAGCTGGAACTGCACCAGCGGGAGATTGCCGGAGACCAGTTCCCCTACGGCTTGCAACTGATCATGAGCGCGATTGCCCCCATGGTTCATGGTGGTGATCCGGTGGAGCTGCTGGATCTCGAGCCGGTATTGGCCTCATTGAGGGAAAAGATCAAGGATCCCGAGTATGTGCCCGGGCTGATCCGGCGCAAGTTGCTGGAGAACCCGCACCGGGTAACCCTGACCCTGCGCCCGGATGAAAAACTGGAAGGCCGTCGTCAGCAGGCCATCAAGGAAACCCTCGCCCGGCGCAAGGCGGAGCTGTCCGACGATGACATCAGCCATATTGTGCAGCGTGCCCAGGCACTGGAAGAGCGCCAGATGCGCAAGGATGACGATTCCATACTGCCCAAGGTTGGGCTGGAAGATGTACCGCTGCAGATGCCGGAGCCGGAGGGGCGGTACGATGCCGAAACCGGTGCGACCGTTTATTCCCGTGGCACTAATGGCCTGGTGTATCAGCAGGTGGTGCTACCGCTGCCGGCTCTGAGCAAAGACGAACTGTTGCTGTTGCCTTATTACACCACTCTGATTTCCGAAGTGGGGTGTGGAGAGCTGGATTACCTGCAAATGCAGGATCGTATTTCTGCGGAATCTGGCGGCATCGGCGCTTCTTTTACTGCCAAGGGGCAGATTGATGATGTTCAGGCCATGGCCGGCTATCTGATTTTCAGTGGCAAGGCGCTGAGCCGCAACAGCAAAGCGCTGACCCGCCTGCTGAAGGATGTCTACACCGGGGCCCGTTTTGACGAAAAAGAGCGTGTTCGTGAGATCATTGCCCAGATCCGGGCTCGCCGTGAGCAGGCGGTGACGGGCAGCGGGCATGCCCTGGCCATGGGCGCAGCGGCTCAGGGCGTCAGTTCCGGTGCCTGGTTGTCGTACCGTCTGGGTGGTCTGGCTGGAATTCGTGGTACCAAGGAGCTTGATCAGCAGCTCAAAGATGAAGCCGGCCTGGCCGATTTCTGTGGCAAGCTGGCCGCGCTGCACAACCGTATTCGCAGCCAGAACCGACAGTTCCTTCTGATTGGTGAGGACGACCAGTTGTCGCCCATGCTGGATGAATTGGGCACCTGCTGGAGCGGAGTGTCTGCAGAGGGTGAGGGCAACTGGTCCATGGAGCCGGTCAGCTACAACACCCGGGAGGCCTGGCTGACATCTACCCAGGTCAATTTCTGTGCCAAAGCCTATCCGACGGTTGCGGTGGATCATCCCGATGCGGCTGCGCTGACGGTACTGGGAGGCTTTCTCCGGAACGGTTATCTGCACCGGGCCATCCGTGAAAAAGGCGGGGCCTACGGTGGTGGCGCCGGCCAGGACAGCGTGAATGGTGTTTTCCGGTTCTTCTCCTATCGCGATCCCCGCCTTGCGGAAACCCTGGATGACTTCGATGCAGCGCTGAACTGGTTGTACAGCGAAGCGCATGAGCACCAGGCTCTGGAAGAGGCGATCCTGGGTGTGATCGGTCAACTCGACCGGCCCCGCTCGCCAGCCGGAGCGGCTCGCCATGCTTACCACAACAAGCTGTTCGGGCGCACGCCGGAGCAGCGAGCACGTTTCCGAGAGAGGGTTCTTGGTGTCACTCTGGACGAGCTTAAGCGCGTGGCCAAGACCTGGCTTGCGCCTGAAAAGGCCAATGTGGCCGTGGTGACAAGCCCCGACAACCGTGCGGTTGTGGAAGGGCTTGGCATGGACATTCAGGAACTTTGATCTGACTGGCAGAGGGCCATTGGCTCTCTGCCGGGTTTCCTGCCTCAGCGGTGCCGCTTCAGGCCCGTTGTCACCATGATTCTGGTCGAGATTTCCTCAACGGAATACGCCGTAGTATTCAGATAGGGAATCCGCTCCCGCTTGTACATTAATTCGATTTCTTCAATCTCATGCATGCATTGTTGCAGCGACGAGTAGCGGGAGTTTGGCCGGCGCTCGTTACGAATGGTGGCAAGGCGTTCCGGTTCGATGGTCAGGCCAAACAGTTTTTCCTTATGGGGCCGGAGCGCGGCGGGCATCTTCTGGTCGTCCAGATCTTCTTCGGTAATCGGATAGTTGGCGGCCTTGATGCCATACTGCAGGGCTAGGTACAGGCAAGTGGGCGTTTTACCGCTGCGGGATGCTCCGATCAGAATCAGGTCGGCCTCGTCGTAATGCCGGGTGCGGGCACCGTCGTCATTGTCCAGCGCAAAGTTGACTGCGTGGATCCGACGCTCGTAGCTGCCCGCGTTATTGATGGAGTGGGATTTGCCTACGGAGTAGGAGGACGACGAGTTGAGTTCCTGCTCCAGAGGGTTCAGGAAGGTTCCGAAGATATCTACCATAAAGCCGTCGGCCCGGCTGATGATTTCCCTGATGCCGCCATTAACGATGGTGTCGAATACCAGCGGCCGTTCCCCATCGATTTCCGACGCTTTGTTGATGCGGCTGACAAGATCCCGGGCCTTCTCCTCATCGTCGATATAGGGCACGGTAACCCGCTCAAACTCGATTTTTTCAAACTGCGCCAAAAGGGCATGGCCGAGCGCTTCTGCCGTAAGGCCAGTGCCATCAGAGATAAAAAACGCCGTTCTTTTCATGGTCGTATCCGGTCTGGTTTGAACTTGTTCCCGGGAGTCTTTGGTTGCCTCCCTAGGTAATTTCCGCAGCTTACAGTATCATACACGCCAGATTCGAGACTCCGCGCTACACAGACTCAAGGGAGACACGCTTTGGAAGATTACATTATCTGGTTTGACCACCTGGGAATGTCCGACGTAGACCGGGTTGGAGGCAAGAATGCTTCCCTCGGTGAAATGATCAGTAATCTCGCCAATGCTGGTGTTACCGTCCCTGGCGGTTTCGCTACCACTGCTCATGCTTACCGTGAATTCCTGGCCACCGACGGCCTGAAAGACCGCATTGACGAAGCCCTGGATGCCCTGGATGTCAACGACGTTAACGAACTGGCGCGGGTTGGCTCCCAGATTCGCCAGTGGGTAATCGACACCGCGTTTCCGGAAGTGCTGGATAACGCCTTGAAAGAAGCCTATGCCAAGCTTCAGGCCGGTAATGACCAGATGGCTGTCGCGGTGCGTTCTTCCGCCACCGCGGAGGACCTTCCTGATGCCTCTTTCGCCGGCCAGCAGGAAACCTTCCTGAACGTGGTGGGCCTGGAGCAGGTTCGTACCTCGGTGAAAGAGGTGTTTGCCTCGCTGTTCAATGACCGGGCGATCTCCTATCGCGTGCACCATGGTTTTGATCACAAGCTGGTAGCGTTGTCTGCCGGTATCCAGAAGATGGTTCGCAGTGAAACCGCTTCCAGCGGTGTTATGTTCACCCTGGATACCGAGTCCGGTTTCCGCGATGTCGTGTTTATTACCTCTTCATACGGCCTCGGTGAAACCGTGGTGCAGGGTGCCGTGAACCCTGACGAATTCTACGTACACAAGCCGACCCTGGAAGCCGGACGTCCGTCGGTATTGCGCCGTAACCTCGGCAGCAAGGCCATCAAGATGGTTTACCATTCCGAACCGGGTGAAGGTAAGTTTGTTGAAACCGTGAAGGTAGAGCAGGAAGACCGTAATCGTTTTTCCATCACCGATGCGGAAGTGGAAGAACTGGCCAAGCAGGCCATGATTATTGAAAAGCATTACCAGCGCCCGATGGACATTGAGTGGGCCAAAGATGGTGATGACGGCAAGATCTACATCGTTCAGGCCCGGCCGGAAACGGTCAAGAGTCGTGCAGCTGCCAATGTGATGGAACGTTACCTGCTGAAGGAAACCGGCAAAGTACTGGTGGAAGGTCGCAGTATCGGCCACAAGATCGGCAGTGGCCCGGTGAAGATCATCACCAGCATTAACGAAATGGACCGGGTACAGGCCGGCGACGTGCTCGTCACCGATATGACCGACCCGGACTGGGAGCCGGTGATGAAGCGGGCTTCGGCCATTGTTACCGACCGTGGCGGCCGTACCTGCCACGCCGCCATTATTGCCCGGGAGTTGGGTATTCCGGCGGTTGTGGGCTGTGGCGATGCCACCGAGGTGCTCAAGGACGGTCAGGACGTGACCGTCTCCTGCGCCGAAGGTGACACCGGTATGATCTACGAGGGTGCTCTGGACTTCGAGCTGCGTGAGAATACCGTGGACTCCATGCCCAACATTCCGTTCAAGATCATGATGAACGTGGGTAACCCGGACCGCGCCTTTGACTTCCAGGCGCTGCCCAATGAAGGTGTGGGTCTGGCTCGCCTTGAGTTCATCATTAACCGGATGATCGGCGTGCACCCGAAAGCGCTGTTGAACTTCGATGGCCTGCCCCGTGACATCAAACAGACCGTGGAAAAGCGCATTTCCGGCTATGCCTCACCGGTGGATTTCTACGTGGACAAGCTGGTGGAAGGTATTTCCACCCTGGCAGCGGCGTTCGCTCCCAAGAAAGTGATTGTGCGTTTGTCCGACTTCAAATCCAATGAGTACGCCAATCTGATTGGCGGCACTCTGTACGAGCCGGACGAAGAGAACCCGATGCTGGGCTTCCGTGGTGCGTCGCGCTATATCTCCGATACCTTCCGCGACTGTTTCGAGCTTGAGTGTCGGGCCCTGAAGAAGGTCCGCAATGAAATGGGCCTGACCAACGTTGAAGTGATGGTGCCGTTCGTACGGACTGTCGGCGAAGCCGAGCAGGTGGTGAATCTGCTGGCTGAAAACGGCCTGAAGCGCGGTGAGAACGGCCTGCGGGTCATCATGATGTGTGAACTGCCGGCCAATGCCATTTTGGCGGAGCAGTTCCTGGAGCACTTTGATGGCTTCTCCATCGGTTCCAACGATCTGACTCAGCTGACGCTCGGTCTTGACCGGGATTCAGGCATCATTGCGCATCTGTTCGATGAGCGTAACGATGCAGTGAAGGCGCTCTTGTCCAACGCGATTCAGGCCTGCAAGAAAACCGGTAAGTACATCGGTATCTGTGGTCAGGGCCCGTCAGATCATCCGGATCTGGCCAAGTGGCTGATGGATGAGGGCATTGATACTGTGTCTCTGAACCCGGATTCGGTACTCGATACCTGGTTCTTCCTGGCCGACGAGAAGATCGACTGATCACCAACACTTGGGAAAAGGAGAGCGACAACGTGAGCAAGATTATTACTCCGGATCTGTGTGACGAATTTCCGGAAGTGCAGGTGGTCGAACCTGGCTTCAATAATTACGGTGGCGTGCGCCAGTTCGGCGGCGAAATCGTGACCGTGAAGTGCTTTGAGGACAACTCAGTGGTGAAAGAGCAGGTTGGGCTGCCCGGTAACGGCCGCGTGATGGTGGTTGACGGTGGCGCGTCCAGGCGCAATGCACTGCTGGGGGATATGCTGGCCGAGAAAGCTGCGGAAAACGGCTGGGCTGGCCTGATCATCTATGGCTGCATCCGTGATGTAGATGAGATTGGACAGACTAATCTGGGCGTTCAGGCCCTGGGTACCGTACCGCGCAAGACTGAAAAGCGTGGTATCGGTGATCTGAATATCCCGGTGACATTCCACGGTGTGACGTTCAAGCCCGGGCAGTATGTGTATGCCGATAACAACGGCATCATCGTCTCCGAGAAGCCGCTGGTTTAAGCCGCGGCCTCGGCACAGACAAAAACGGCGGCCTTTGGGCCGCCGTTTTTTATTGGGTCACTTCTATGATGTTGATTCCGAGCAGATAACCATCACCATCCGGCTCGCAACGCACCACCTCACCGAGCGTCTCCAGGGGCGGGAACTGATCCCCAGCGGACTCCATTCGGGTTCTCAGCTCTTCGCCAATCCTGAACGGTCGTTCCACTGCTACTTGCATACCGGCGGCACTGAGATCCCGGCAGATACCGGTGTGGGTTTCACCATCGTTGCCGATAATCGTGATGGTGCTGTTCACCTGCATACGATGGAAGTCGCGCTTCTCAGAGTAATCTTTCATCACCTTTACGCCCAGTTGTCGGTTTTTCTTGTCGGTTTGAGCATGGGAATGATCAGGGCCAGCAGTACCCCGCCAAACACGAGGCCCGCGCCCAGAAGCATGAAATCAGATTCCTTGCTGGCCTCAAGACGCTCGTTTTCTGCTGTCAGTACTTCCAGATCATTCCGCAGTTTCTGGTTTTCTTCGCGCAATTCACGGTTACGACGCTCAAGATTGATGGAGTCAGCGGCAATATTCTTGATGCGTTGTAGTTCAGTTTGCAGGTCTTCCGCTCGATTGGAAAGATTATTCTCGGCATTCTGCAGAGAATTTCGCTCTTCGGTAACGGCAGCCAGTTGCTGACGAGCTTCAGTCAGCTCAGATTGGGTTTCGTCCAGTTGACGACTGACCCGACGAAGCTGATCAGCTGCGATCGGTTCGTTGCTCAGGTATTGGCTCGCAACCCAGCCTTCCGTCCCTTTCGGCGTGCGTACGCGGGTGTAATTGTCACCGGTTTCCAGCACCTCCAGTGGCGTCCCACTGGGGAGGGCATTTTCGATGATACGGTACTGCGTGCCGGCGCCCGAGCGCACAGGCAGGTAGAGTTGATCATCGACCCAGACGGTGCGCGCCTGCGCAACGGAAACGGAGCTGACAATAAGCACAAGGCTGAAAAGGAGACGGAGCGGTGTCACGGAGTACGTTCCCTGATAGTGATATTACTGATGTTTTAAACCCGCAATTCTGTCACAAGGTGGCCGCTATTCAAGCACCACAGCGTTACAATCCGCTCATGCTGGCGGCCGCTTTGTTCAGGGCAGCACTACCTTGTAGGGTTTGACGATTACTCTTTCATACACGCCGGCATCGACATAGGGATCGGCATCGGCCCAGGCCTGAGCTTTCTCCAGCGATTCGAACTCAGCGATGACCAGGCTGCCAATGAAGCCTGCTTCGCCCGGATCGGGCGAATCAATGGCCGGATGGGGGCCAGCTACCAGTAACCGGCCTTCGGCCTTGAGCTGTTCCAGTCGGGCCAGGTGGGCAGGCCGGGCTTCTTTGCGCAGGGGCAAGCTGTTGGCAATGTCTTCGCTGATGATGGCGTAATACATGGGTTCTCCGATCGGTGATCAGCTGAGGTTAGGGGCACTGCCTGAAGGCTGATACACTGGTGCCCGTTTCGTTATTCAGGATTGTTCGTGACTATACCCCAAGACTCCAGAACGTGCATTGATCTGCATTGCCATAGCACAGCATCCGATGGCGCGCTGTCTCCAGAGGCCCTGATTGCCAGAGCCGTTGAGCAGGGGGTTAGCCATCTGGCATTGACAGATCATGACACCATTGCAGGTCTCGAGGTGGCGAGAGGTGCGGCGTCAGGTTCCGGTTTGTCACTGATTAACGGCGTGGAGCTTTCCTGTGTCTGGCGCAGTCATACCATTCACGTGGTCGGGCTCGATTTTGACGAACGTGATCCTGCGTTTCTCGCCGCACTTGAGCGCCAGAACGAAAACCGCTGGCAGCGAGCTCGGATGATAGTCGACAGGCTCAGCCGCCTGAATGTGGACCAGCTTCTTGAGCGGGCGACGAAAGTGGCCGGAGGGGACGTGCCCGGGCGCCCGCATTTTGCCGAAGTTCTGGTGGAAGACGGTGTTGTACCCAAGGTGGCGCACGCGTTTAAACGGTATCTGGGAACTGGCAAGCCAGGAGATGTAAAGGCGTGTTGGCCGGAGTTGCCGGAGGTGGTGCAATGGATCGTGGCGGCCGGCGGGATTGCTGTGCTGGCGCATCCCAGGAAATATCGTCTCACAGCAACCCGTTTACGGGCATTAACTGCGGATTTCGGCCGTGCCGGAGGGCAGGGCATTGAGGTGTCAGTGTCGGGCCAGTCCAGTGGCGATCTGGGTTTTGTGGCCGAGTTGGCGCGGCGGGAAAAACTCTGGGCCTCTCAGGGCAGTGATTTTCACTTCCCGGGAGCTCCCTGGTGTGAGCTGGGGCGCATAATGAAAATGCCAGAGGGGCTGGAGCCCGTCTGGCATCATTTTCGGCAACCGATTGAAGCCTGAGGCTTCAATCCGGCGCGTGGAACAACAGGTAGAGGTCGGTCAGCGAGTCCGGGATGGCCTCTGCCATCTTGGCTGATAGCTTCTCGTCATTCCGGACTTTCTGGAAGTCCTCGTCCTCAAACAGGCCAGACAGTGTCAGCATCGGCACCATGAGGTCAGCGACTTCATCCTCATCCGCAGCTTGCAGCCAGGCCTCCTCATGCTCGAGGAAGGTATCGACGAAGCCCGCACACCAGTTTTCCAGAGCATTCATCGGGTCGCCGTCTTCTGGCTCCGGCAGCTCCAGTGGCTGGCCCATATCCAGGGCGTGGGCCATATCCCGTGCAAGCTCATTTACACAATGGGTAAACGTGTCGGGAATGCCGGTATCCGGCAACTGATCTGTGCCTGTGGCAAGGCGGAATAGGTCTTCCGCCTTCAGGCTGACCGGCCCGATCACGCTGGCACACACCACGCCATGGAACCCGAAAAAGTCCAGGGCATGATCTCCCCAGGGTTCTGCGAACAGAATGTCTTCCAGCGCTTCGATGTCCGAGTTGCTCAGCATGATCAGTTGCTCCCGGCCTGCTTGGCCTCTTCTGCCTTTTTGGCTTCTTCGGCCGCGCGTTGGCGCTTGCGGACCTCTCTTGGGTCATTATAGGCCCGGCCCGGAGTCACCGGGATAGCTTCCGATGCACTGGCTTCCTGAGTCTCTTCTTTCTGCTCCGCTGGCTTTTCGCTGGCCGGAGCTGGCTCGGCTTTTGCGGGCTCTGCAGGCTGCTCCGGTTTGTCAGCGGGTTTTTCGCTGCTGGATCCGGCCTGCTTCTCGGGCGCCGTATCTACTTCCGGCTCGGTTTTAGCGGCCTCGGCTTTCTGTTCCGGCGCCTTGTCGGCTTTATCCTCGGCAGCCTTCTGATCAGAAGCCGCGCCGGTTTCCGGCTCAGACGCCTTCGGTGAGTCAGCCTTGGCTTGCCGGGGTGCCTTGGCCTCTGCCTTGACCGGTTCTTTGTCTTCGGCTTTGGCAGGCTCGGCGCTGGCCTTTTCTGCAGGCTGCTCGGCTTCTGTTGCGGTGACCTGCTCGGTACGTTGAGGCTTGGCGGCCTGTTTCTGCTCGGCTTCTGCCGGCAAGCTCTCCTTGTCACCCTTGTCTTCGGCAGCACCGGATTTTTCAGCGCTATCCGCAGAGCGAGGCTTGCGCTGGCGGCCGGAGCTGCGGCCTCTGCGGCCGTCAGACTTCTCTTTGCGGCTGCTCTCATCCTTTGCTTCAGGCTTGTCTTCTGCTGAGGGAGCCTCTTTCTGCTCGGCCTGTTCGGTTTTGGTCTCCGGCTTCTCGGCCATTTCCTGTTGTTCAGGCTTGCGGCTCTCTGGCGCAGTTTTGGTTTCCGGCGTTGTTGCGGCCGCTTGCTCGGCTTTATCTACGTGCGGCTCACTGGCTTTAGCGTCCACAGCAGCAGTCTTGTCAGCCGCTTTTTCCGGCTGGGTATCTTTCTGGTGCTTCTCGCTGCGTTCCGCTTTGCGTGCTGCTGGCGTAGATGCCGGAGTCTCGGCGGGGGAGCCGTCCCGGTTACGTTGCCGGCGTGGTTTGCGTTGCTTGTCGTCACCGCCCTGCTTGTCGTTGGAAGATCCCTTCTGGGACTCCTGCTGTTCCCGGTTGTCCTGCGGGCCTTTCTGGTCACGCTGGGGGCGGTTCCGGTTCTGGCCGCGACCCTGTGAGTCCTTGCGGTTGTCCCGGCGGTTGTCATTTCCCTTGCTGTCGCCAGAGCGGTCGTCCCGGTTGGAACGGTTCTGGCCACCGCGTTCACCACGATTCTGATCGTCACCACGGCCACCACGATTGCGGCCCCGGTTGTCGTCGCCACGGTTCTGCTGGCTACCCTGGCGGCGATCGTTGCCGCTGCGGTTGCCGCCGGAGCGTTGGTCATCGCGGGCAACGCGGGATTTGCGGCGATCCTGGCGGGCCTGGTTCCGACGCTCTTCACTCCGGTTGCGGTTGGTGTCGCGGCTGGCTTCCTGCTCCGGTTCTTCGCCCCGGAAGAAGCACGCGATCTTCTTGCCCAGTTTGCGGAACAGGCCTTCTTCCTGCTCAGCAGCAGCCGTTGGCGCAGCGGCTGTCGGTGCTGGGGCTGGCGCAGAGGGGCGGATAGCTTTCACGGCGGCCTGTTCGCGCACCGGTTTCTCGGCACTTGCAACTTCTACGGCTGCCTCTTCCTCGCGCTCGCTGTACTGTTGAGCTACCTGATGGCTGGAGACATGCTCTGGAGAGGTTTCGTCCTGACGCAGGCGCAGAATCTCGAAGTGCGGCGTTTCCATGTTGGGCACAGGTGCGACCACAACCGCTACGCCTTGACGGGCTTCAATGTCGGCCAGCTGCTTGCGTTTTTCGTTCAGCAGGAAGGTGGCCACAGAAACCGGCACCATGGCTCGTACTTCTGCGGTCTTCTCCTTGGAGGATTCTTCGTAGATCAGGCGCATGATGCTCAGCGCCAGAGATTCGATACCCCGGATGGTGCCCTGGCCTTCACAGCGTGGGCAAACCTCGCTGCGGGTCTCGCCCAGTGAGGGACGCAGACGCTGGCGTGACATTTCCAGCAGGCCGAAACGCGAGATCTTGCCAACCTGAACGCGGGCCCTGTCGAGTTCCAGCGCTTCACGCATCTTCTGCTCGACTTCCCGCTGGTGTTTGGCTGGCGTCATGTCGATGAAGTCGATAACGATCAGGCCGCCCATATCCCGCAGGCGTAGTTGCCGCGCGATTTCTTCGGCCGCTTCAAGGTTGGTCTGCAGGGCCGTTTCTTCAATATCCTGACCCTTGGTGGCCCGGGATGAGTTGATGTCAATGGACACCAGGGCTTCGGTCGGGTCGATGACAATCGAGCCGCCGGAGGGCAGTTTCACTTCGCGCTGGAACGCCGTTTCGATCTGGCCTTCGATCTGGTAACGACTGAACAGAGGGATTTCGTCCTTGTACAGCTTGATCTTGTTCTCGAAGGTGGGCATGACCGCCCGAACGAAGCTCAACACGTCTTCGTAAACGTTATCGGCATCGATCAGGACTTCGCCGATATCCTGGCGGAGGTAATCGCGCACAGCGCGGATGATGACATTGCTTTCCTGGTGGATCAGGAAAGGCGCTTTGCGCTCGCCAGCTGCCTGGGTAATGGCTTCCCAGAACTGTACCAGGTAGTCGAGGTCCCACTGGAGCTCTTCGGTGGTGCGGCCAATACCGGCAGTACGCACAATAATGCCCATGGACTTCGGCACCTGGACACCGTTCATGGCCTCTTTCAACTGGGCTCGGTCATCGCCTTCAATCCGGCGTGAGATACCGCCTGCACGGGGATTATTCGGCATCAGCACCAGATAACGGCCAGCCAGGGAGATGAAGGTGGTCAGGGCGGCGCCTTTGTTGCCACGCTCTTCCTTGTCGACCTGAACGATTACTTCCTGACCTTCAGAGACAACATCCTTGATGTTGATTTTGCCCTCAATCTGCCCGGGCGATTTCTTGAAATACTCTTTGGAGATTTCCTTCAGGGGCAGGAAGCCGTGGCGCTCTGCGCCAAAGTCAACGAAAGCCGCTTCAAGGCTGGGTTCTACCCGGGTAATGCGGCCCTTGTAGATGTTGGCCTTTTTCTGTTCGCGGGTACTGGATTCGATATCAAGGTCGAACAGCCGTTGGCCGTCAACCAGCGCGACGCGCAACTCTTCGGGATGAGTTGCATTGATCAGCATTCTTTTCATGGAAAGAAAGGGTTCCTGTCGTTTGTTGGTGACAGAAAACCGGGGGGATTCGCATCAGCGAAGCAGGATGTGCGTGCCGCGGGCCCTTTACAGCAGGCAGGCCGGCGGCCAGACGGATCATACCCTTATGGGGTGCAATCCTGGGTGTCTGAGACCACCGCCGACATCCCGCCTGCCGGTGGGCAGGTCGAGGTCGAATAGGGTGAGAGTCTGTTGACGCATAATATCCGTTTCAGGTTCACACAAACCCCTGGGTCTCACGTCGTATTGGTTTGCTGGACGGCCCGGGTTTGCGTGGCAATGATTCTTCGCGATGTCGCCCGACGGTTTTCCAGTCGGTTTTCCTCTCCCGGAGCAGGTAACAGCCTTTCTCGGTCTGGCCTGTGATTCCGGGAGTCTGTTTCCCGCTGCATCCGTTAATGATTGGTTTTGCAGCGTTCAAACTCTTAATCAGTATCGGTATACTGCTGCCGCTCCGGCTTCTGACCAGAGTTCGTCAGGCCGTAGACAAACGGCAGAGCACGCCGGAATATAACAGGTACGGCGTGGGCAGGCAACTCCTCAGTTGCGTCCGTCCCGGTATGCTGGGGCGGCCATACGATGCCGCAATTCATCAACGCAAGGGTTTACATGTCGCGCTCCCCCGATTCCCGTAAGACAAAGGGTCGTCGCCCTGCCACGGACAAAGCCCGTGGTGTCGGAAAATCTGCTGTCAAAGCGGGGTCTGAGCGTGCTCCGGGGAAGGTGGCGACAGAGGTTCAGTGGATTACCGTTGATGAGGATATGGCAGGGCAGCGGGTGGATAATTTCCTGCTTGCACGATTGCGGGGGGTGCCCAAAAGCATTGTCTACCGCATTGTCAGAAAGGGTGAGGTGCGGGTAAACAAGGGGCGTGTAAAGCCTGATACCCGTCTTAATCCGGGGGATGTGGTCAGAATTCCGCCGCTGGTGCAGCAGGCCAGGGCGGAGCAGCCCAAGCCCGGCAGTCGGGTGCAGGGGGTTATGGAGGCTGCGGTCGTTTTCGAAAACGATGAAATGCTGGTGGTGAACAAGCCCTCCGGTATAGCGGTTCATGGCGGAAGCGGACTGAGTTTCGGTTTGATTGAAGTGTTGCGGTCGGCCCGGCCGGAAGCCAGGTTCCTGGAGTTGGTTCATCGTCTGGATCGCGATACGTCTGGTCTGGTAATGGTGGCTAAAAAGCGTTCTGCTTTGCGGTTTTTGCAGGATGAGCTGCGGCAGAAGCGGATTCGCAAGTATTACCACGCTCTGGTGGTCGGCAGTTGGCCGGAAAATGTTGATCGTGTTACTGAGCCACTGTTGCGTTTTGAGATGCCTAATGGCGAGCGTCGGGTTCGGGTCAGTGAGGAGGGCAAAAGTTCCCTGACTTTGTTTACCTGTTTGCAGCGATTTCAGGGGTATAGTCTTGTTGAGGCATCGCCGGTGACCGGCAGGACTCACCAGATTCGGGTACACAGTGCCTGGGCGGGTCATCCGATTGCGGGCGATGACAAGTATATGGATGATGCGAGCCTGAAAGCTTTCCGGGCCATTGGTGGGCAGCGCTTGATGTTGCACGCCAGGGCTCTTGAGTTTTCGCTTCCGGGTTCGGGCGAGCCCATGCGGCTGGAAGCAGTATACGACGGGCCCTTTTCCGGGGTGCTCGAAGAATTGACCAAGCGAAGCGGGAAGCGGTCTTAATGAAGGTAAAAGTCGTTATTTTTGACTGGGACGGAACGCTGATTGATTCAGTGGACCATATCGCTGACAGCCTGCACCAGGCAGCAACGGAGCTGGGGTATCCGGAGCTGGAGCGGGAGGCCTATCGCGATATTATTGGTCTGGGCATGATTGAGGCGCTGGAGAAGTTGTATCCTGGTCTGAGCCGTGAAGAGATGGTTCGTATTCGTGAAGGTTATGCCGGTTACTTCTTCAAGAAGGTGACCACGCCCCAGAATGTGTTCGACGGCATGGCAGATGTGGTTGCCGATCTCCGGGGGGCCGGGCGCGGGTGTTCGGTGGCGACGGGCAAGAGTCGGCGGGGCCTTGAATTGGCGTTGACCTCCAGTGGTCTGGGAGCCCGTTTTGATACCACCCGCTGTGCGGATGAAACCCGGTCCAAGCCGCATCCGTTGATGCTGGAGGAAATTCTGGCGTTCTACGGCTATGAACCGGAAGAGGCTGTGATGATTGGCGATACCCGTTACGATCTGGAGATGGCTCAGCGTATTGGTATGCCCTCCATCGGTGTGGAATGGGGGGTGCACAAACGGGATGTACTTGAGACCTATGATCCCCATGCAGTGGTGAATTCAGTGGCGGACCTCCGGAAGGTGTTGGGTCTGCGCTAACAGTAGGACGTTGCAAGTAAGGAATACGGATGAGCGAGTGGGATTCGGATAAGCAGTCGGAGTGGGGTGACAAGCCCGTTGAGCCAGAAGCCCGGGGCGCCCGAGGTGGCTTGTTTGGCGGCAGGAAGCCGTCGATGCCGCCGGAGACGGGGCGTGATTGGCGTCTGATCGAAAAGCTGGTGATGTCCTTGCAGGCGGAGCAGCGGCGCAGCCGTCGTTGGGGTATTTTCTTCAAGCTGCTCACGTTCGGATATCTGTTTGCGCTGCTGTTCATGATTCGTGCTCCCTTCGGAGAAGGCGTCGGGGCCACAGTGGGGAGCCATACCGCGCTGGTAGAGGTGAATGGCCCAATTGCTGCTGATGAGCTGGCCAGCGCAGATAACCTGGTCGGGGCATTGCGTGCCGCGTTTGAGGCCGAGAGCTCGAAGGCGGTTGTGCTGCGGATTAATAGCCCGGGTGGCAGTCCGGTGCAGTCCGGCTATGTCTATGATGAGATCAAGCGGTTGAGGGAGGAGTATCCCGACAAGAAGATCTACGCGGTGATTTCTGATATTGGCGCATCGGGCGCTTATTACATTGCCGCAGCAGCCGATGAGATATACGCCAACCGGGCCAGTCTGGTCGGATCGATTGGTGTAGTGGCCGGTGGTTTTGGCTTCACTGAGGCGATGGAAAAGATTGGCGTGGATCGTCGTCTTTATACCGCAGGCGACAACAAGGCTTTCCTGGACCCGTTCTCGCCGGAGCAGGAGGAAGAGGTTGCGTTCTGGCAAGGCGTGCTTGAAAACACCCATAAGCAGTTCATTGAAGCGGTCAGACAGGGGCGGGGCGATCGCCTTGCGGATGATCCCCGGCTGTTCAGTGGTCTGGTCTGGAGTGGTGAGCAGGCGGTAGAGCTGGGACTTGTAGATGGTCTGGGCAGTTCATCCTGGGTCGCGCGCCAGTTGGTGGGCGAAGAGGAGCTTGTCGATTACAGTCGCAGCCGCTCTCCTTTTCAGGAGTTTGTGGATCAGCTGGGGGTGGCCGTTGGTGAAGGTGTCGCAACCCGGTTGATGGAGTCACGACTGGAGCTCCGATAAGTTGCCTCGGGCATCAGTCCAGCAATGGATTGATGCCCAGTTCTCTCAGTATACGGGTGAGCGCAATCAGCGGCAGGCCGATCAGGCTGTTGGGGTCGTCGCCCTGAAGGCGGCTGAACAGGGCGATGCCAAGACCTTCCATCTTGAAGCTGCCCGCGCAGTCGTAAGGCTGCTCTTTCTGCAGGTAACCTTCAATTTCCTCTTCCTGTAAGTCCCTGAAATGCACCTCAAACGGTTCGCAGTGCGTTTGAAGGTTGCCGCTTCGGGTATCCAGAACGGCCAGGCCGGTGAGAAAGCGAACCCGGTTGCCACTGCTTCGCATCAATTGCTGTTTTGCTGTGTCGTAGTGGCCGGGTTTGCTCAGCAGGCTGCCATCCGGTAATGCCGCCACCTGGTCGGAGCCGATGATGATATGGTCCGGAAAGCGCGGGGCGAGAGCTTTTGCTTTGCTTTCTGCAAGCCGGACGGCCAGGGCTTCGGCTGCTTCTCCTGGAATGGGGGTTTCGTCAATGTCGGGGCTGGCAGTGTCGAACGCGAGGTCGAGCCGGGCCAGCAATTGCTTGCGGTAGGGTGAGGAAGAGGCCAGTAGCAGCTTGGGAGGAAGCATGGGGTTTCAGGTCCGGTCGGTTGGATATGGGAGTTCTTTGGGGCTCATATCGTAAAATACCCCTATTCCGGGCGAAAGGCCCGGCAGAAAGTCGATTAAGTCTTTGACAGAGGCTGGTCTCGCCCCTAAAATTGCGCGCCTATGTCCAAAGCGCCGATCGTCGAACTGCCCAGATCTGTCGACCCAAACAAGTTGGCAGAGCAGAACACAACGCTTGAAGGGGTAATTCCTTTCAAGGGGCTTTCTCGTTTTCGTGAAGCTGTGCCGGGACTGCCGGAAGATGGTGAGTGCAGCGTAAAGCTGTCTTTCTATCGGGATGGGGAGCGTCGCCGGATAGTGTCGGGCGAGTTGTCTGCGCCGGTCATTCTGGAATGCCAGCGCTGCATGGGTGACATGCAGGTGACTCTGGAATCCCGTTTTGATCTCGGTCTGGTCATCAGTGATGAGCAGGCGCAGCGGTTGCCGAAAGCGTTGGAACCATTTCTGGTAGAAGATTTCAACGCCGATCTCTGGGCAATGGTGGAAGACGAGTTGCTTCTGGTGCTGCCGCCATTTCCGCTCCACGAGCGGGAAGAGTGTCCGGCAAAAGAAGATCTTGAAGCGCTCGAAGTGCCCGAGGCTACCGAAGAGCCCGAGACAGAGCAAAGAAAAGAGAACCCGTTCAGTGTACTGGCGGGACTTAAGACGACAAAGCATTAACGTATTCGAAAATAGGTCAGGAGCATAACCATGGCTGTACAGCAAAATCGCAAAACTCGTTCAAAGCGTGGCATGCGCCGTTCACACGACGCACTGAGTGCTGCTGCTCTGTCTACCGACGCAACAACTGGTGAAGTTCATCGTCGCCATCACGTATCTCCAGACGGTTTCTACCGTGGCAAACAGGTAGTTGAGGCTCGCGACGAGTAATTCGTCGGGGATTTCTTCTGACCTGTGCCGCATGGACGAGTGGTGAACACGCCGGTCACCATTGCCATTGATGCTATGAGCGGTGATCGCGGTGCCGCGGTTGTCGTCCATGCTGCGCTGGAAGCAGTACGTGAAAACGAGGCCTTGAGTCTTGTTCTGGTGGGAATCCGGAGCGAGCTCGAGGCTTTGTTGCATGAGGGGCATGCTCGTATTCGAATTGTTGAGGCTGCCGACGTCGTTCGTATGAACGAGCGGCCTTCCCATGCCCTCCGCCACAAGAAAAACTCCTCTATGGCCATTGCGCTCAGTCTCGTGCGGGACGGAGAAGCGCAGGGCTGTGTCAGTGCCGGAAATACCGGTGCGCTGATGGCATTCGGTCGCTCGATCATTCGAATGTATCCCGGGATTGAACGTCCTGCCATCGCAAAGCTGATCCCCTCTCTGCGTGGCCGTTGTCATGTCCTGGATCTTGGGGCCAACGTCGATTCCACAGCGGAGAATCTTTACCAGTACGCCCTGATGGGGTCCCTGATGGCATCCGCTATCTGCCGCCAGTCTGAGCCACGGGTGGCGCTGCTGAATGTCGGTGAGGAAGAGATCAAGGGTAATGAACAGGTCCGGCTCGCATCACACATGTTGGCCCAGTGCGACACTATCAACTACATCGGTTATGTCGAGGGAAGTGACCTTTTTCGCGATGTCGCCGATGTTGTAGTGTGCGATGGTTTCGTGGGCAATATAGCCCTCAAGACCGGAGAGGGGGTTGCCGGCCTGCTGATCGAATTACTGGAACAGGCATTCACACGCTCCATGTACGGTCGTTTTGTAGGCTTGCTGGCCCGGCCGATTATCGGGCGACTTCTGCAATTGATGGACCCTTCCCGGCACAATGGCGCCAGTCTGCTCGGATTGCAGGGTGTGGTCATCAAGAGCCACGGCAATGCCAATGAGCGGGCGATGCTGGCGGCGATCCGGCAGGCAGTTCGTGAAGTTCAGCTGGAAGTGCCACGAAGGATCAACGAAAGACTCGATGATCTGATGTTATGATCCCTCCTCGTTATCGGGAGCGCGACTAAAGTCGTCCCGCATCCCGGCTCTTATTCGCGGATAATTGGCCCTGATTGTACTATTGGCTAATCTTCAGTAACCCTTCAATGACGATAAGATTCCGCTTATGAAATCAGCGTTTGTTTTTCCCGGACAAGGCTCCCAGTCACTCGGCATGTTATCTGCTGCCGCTGAAGCGTGGCCGATGATCACCGAAACGTTTGACGAGGCGTCCAACGTTCTCGGCTATGACCTGTGGCATCTTTGCCAGCATGGCCCCGCCGAAGAGCTCAATAAAACCATGGTTACTCAGCCTGCTCTGCTGACCGCAAGTGTTGCGCTGTGGCGGCAGTGGTGTGTATCTGACGGCCCCCGGCCGGATTTTGTTGCTGGCCACAGCCTGGGTGAATACAGCGCCCTGGTGGCGGCGGAAAGCCTGGATTTTATTGAAGCTGTAAAGCTGGTTCAGCTGCGCGGTGAACTGATGCAGGATGCCGTGCCTGAAGGGCAGGGGCGTATGGCGGCCATTCTGGGTCTTGAGGACTCGGATGTGGTGTCGGCCTGTGAGGAGTCTGCTGAGGGTGATGTGGTTGCCGCAGTGAACTTTAACGCGCCGGGCCAGGTGGTTATTGCCGGTAGCGCAGCGGCCGTTGAAAGGGCCATTGAAGCCTGCAAAGCAAAAGGCGCTCGTAAGGCCATGCCGTTGCCGGTTTCAGTTCCCTCCCACTGTGCACTCATGAAGGGAGCGGCGGAACAGTTGGCTGAAGCCCTTGAGGATATTCGGTTTAACGATGCTGTCATTCCCGTTGTCCAGAATGTCAATGCTGAGCCGGCAAGGGATGCAGAGGTGCTGAAAGCTAATCTGCTCAAGCAGCTATACTCACCGGTGCTGTGGACAAACTCGGTACAGCGGCTGTCTACCGAAGGGGTGGGTGTGGCTGTTGAGTGTGGCGCCGGCAAGGTGCTGGCCGGTTTGATCAAACGTATCGATCGTTCTCTGCCGGTCCACGGCATCGAGAGTCCTGATTCTCTGGCTGAAGCCCTCAAGGCCTTTGGTCAGTCCTGATTACACGGAGTGAATTATGTCTTTGGAAGGCAAAGTTGCATTGGTAACCGGCGCCAGTCGAGGCATTGGCAAAGCCATTGCTCATGAACTTGCCCGGCAGGGAGCCGAAGTAGTGGGTACCGCGACCAGTGCCGAGGGGGCCCAGGCCATTACCGATGGCCTGAAAGAAGCGGGTTTCAGTGGCTATGGCATTGTTATGAATGTGGCAGAGCCCGAGAGCATCGAGACTGGCCTCAAGCAGCTTGCCGAGCAATCGGGTGCGCCGCTGATTCTGGTCAATAATGCCGGCATCACCCGTGATAACCTTCTGATGCGCTTGAAAGACGATGACTGGGCTGAGGTTCTGGAAACCAACCTGTCCAGCGTCTATCGCACCAGCAAGGCGGTATTGCGTGGTATGGCGAAAGCCCGTTGGGGCAGAATCATCAATATCAGCTCAGTGGTTGCTGGTATGGGAAATCCCGGGCAGGGCAATTACTGTGCGGCGAAGGCCGGTGTTGAGGGTTTTACCCGTAGCCTGGCCAAGGAAATGTCTAACCGCGGTATCACGGCGAACTGCGTGGCACCGGGTTTTATTGACACAGACATGACCAAAAAACTGGACGATAAGCAGCGTGAGGCTATGCTGGAAATCATACCGGCTGGTCGCCTGGGGTCGCCGGAGGAGGTTGCCGCTGTGGTGGCTTTCCTGGCATCGGACGGCGCCGCTTACGTAACCGGAGAAACCATTCATGTGAATGGCGGCATGTACATGGGTTAAGTCCGTTCCGGGCTGGTGTGCAACCCCTTGTCGCACAACATGTTTGACAGAATCCCTGCTTGTTTGCAGGTGGGGTTTAAACTAAACTGGCAGCCATAGAGTTGCTTGGTTGACACATAAAGTGAGGACATTATGAGTACAGTTGAAGAGCGCGTTAAGAAGATTGTTTGTGAGCAGTTGGGCGTGAAAGAGTCCGAAGTTCAGAACACATCTTCTTTTGTAGAGGATCTTGGCGCTGACTCACTGGACACTGTTGAGCTGGTTATGGCCCTGGAAGAGGAATTCGAGACCGAGATTCCTGACGAAGAGGCCGAAAAGCTGGGCACCGTTCAGGACGCGATCGACTACATTGTCGCGCACACCTGATACCCTGCGAATCAGATAGCCAGGCAAAAGCCGTCCTTTGGGCTTATTGAAGGACGGCTTTTTTATTGGCCGGACATTGGCCAGCAGTGAACCATCAGACACGGAACAATCGGGTGATTGGGGATATGAGCAAGCGACGGGTTGTCATCACGGGAATGGGGATGCTTTCTCCGGTGGGGAATGATGTGACGTCTTCCTGGGAGGCCATTCGTGCCGGGCGCAGTGGCATCGGACTGATTGATCGCTTTGACGCATCCGAGTACACCACTCGCATTGGTGGTGCCGTCAAGGATCTTGATATCGAGCCCTGGTTGTCCAGCAAGGAAGCACGAAAGCTGGATGCCTTTATTCACTATGGTCTGATTGCAGCGCAGCAGGCGGTAGATGACAGCGGCCTTGAGCAATACAGCAAGCTCGACAAGGAGCGGGTAGGGATTGCCATAGGTTCAGGTATCGGTGGCCTGGAATACATCGAAAAGAACGTTCTTCAGATGGATAAGGCCGGCCCGCGCAAGGTTTCGCCGTTTTTTGTGCCGGCATCCGTCATCAATATGATTTCCGGAAATGCGGCGATCCGTTTCGGCTACAAGGGGCCGAATATTGCGATCGTGACCGCCTGTACCACCGGAACACACAATATCGGCTATGCCGCCAGAACTATCGCCTACGGCGATGCCGATGTCATGCTGGCCGGCGGCTCTGAAATGGCGACCACACGCAGCGGCGTGGCGGCGTTTTCCTCCGCCCGTGCCCTGTCGACCCGCAATGATGAGCCGGAAAAGGCCAGTCGCCCCTGGGATCGTGACCGTGACGGCTTTGTACTCAGTGATGGCGCCGGCGTTGTGGTTCTGGAAGAGCTGGAACACGCCAGGGCGCGAGGAGCAACCATTTACGGCGAAGTCATCGGCTTTGGCATGAGCGATGACGCCCATCACATCACGGCCCCCCCGGCCGATGGTGAGGGCGCGGCGCGCTCCATGCGAAATGCCATCCGCGATGCCGGCATCAGCCCGGATCTGGTCGGATACATCAATGCCCATGGAACCTCTACTCAGGTTGGCGATGTGGCTGAGGTGGCTGCAGTCAAATCGGTGTTTGGCCGCCATGCGGAAAGATTGGCCATGAGCAGCACCAAATCCATGACCGGACATCTGCTGGGCGCCGCGGGTGCCGTTGAGGCTATATTCTCGGTGTTGGCAGTCCGGGACGGGGTGTTGCCGCCCACCATCAACCTTGATCATCCGGATGAAGGTTGTGATCTGGACTTTGTGGCGCACAAATCCAGAGATGCCGATGTGAAGGTCGCGCTGTCGAATTCGTTCGGCTTTGGCGGCACCAACGGGACCCTGATCGTCAGCCGCTACGAGGGTTGAGCCCGGGTGTTGAAGCTCTACTGGGCAGACGACGACTGCCTGCTCCCTGGTGACCGGGGGCTGGCATATGGAGATGGCCTGTTCGAAACCATCAGGGTGAACGTGGATTCCGCGCCTTTGCTGGTCTATCACCTTGACCGGTTGGTGCGGGATGCCGGGCGCCTGGGTATTTCTCTGAGTCGGCCCGAACTTGAGTCTGCGGTTGCCGGCGCAATGCAGCGCTATGGGGCCATTCATGGCGGCAGCCACTGGGTGCTCAAGCTGGTGGTAACCCGTGGCAGCGGTGGCCGCGGGTATCGGCCGGCAGCTGATGTCAGCCCTCATCTGTATCTGTTCCATTCCGTTCTTCCTCCGCTGCCGCCCGAAACCGGGGTCATGGTGGACTTCTCCCGGGTACCGTTGACGGTCAATCCACTCCTGTCTGGCATCAAGAGCCTCAATCGGCTGGAGCAGGTTATGGCGGCCCGGGAAATGAAGGATCCAACATTTGAGTTGCTGATGACCAACGCGGCAGGGCATGTGGTTGAAGGTACCCGGACCAATTTATTTCTGCATGGCCCAGATGGTTGGAGAACGCCTCCGGCGGCCTCGTTGGCGGTTTCCGGTGTGATGCGCCGAAAAGTGATCGAATGCCTGCATGCCGCGGGTGAGCCTTTCCGGGAATGTGAGCTGCAGGTGGATGACCTGCTGGGCCGCGAATGCCAGGGTCTGTACCTGACCAACAGCGTGCTTGGAGTTGTTCCGGTTCGCAATCTGGCGGGCCTTGATTTGCCTGTGGGCAACCGGCTTGCGACAATTTGTGATCCTCATAAGCGACCGGATTGATGCGCGTGTTCAAAAAGCTACTCGTAGGTATTGTTGCTCTTGCTGTTCTGGCGGTTACTGGCAGTGGTCTCTGGCTTTGGCAGGGTTTGAAAACACTTGAGACCCCGGTTGTCCTTGACGAGCCGACTCTGTTTTCTGTCGAGCCCGGCACGGCGTTTGGTCGCGTTGCGCGGGAGCTGGCTGCGCAAGGATTTGTGGATGATCCGCTCTGGCTGCGGATTCACGGGCGCCTGAACCCGGAGCAGACCCTGATCAAGGCTGGGGACTACGAGTTCACCTCCGGTATGACCCCGGTCCACATGATCAACATGATGGTAGAAGGCAAGGTCAAGCTCTGGTCCGTGCAGTTTATCGAGGGCTGGACCTTTGCCGAGATGCGGGCAGCGCTGGCGCGCACCGACAGGCTCACCAGGCAGACCACCGATTGGACGGATGAGGAGATCATGACGGCTCTGGGAGCCGAAGGGCAGCATCCCGAGGGCTGGTTTTTCCCGGATACCTACCTGTTTCACGGTGGTGAAACCGATCTCGATATTCTCAGAAGAGCCTACAACATCATGACCGAGGTTCTTGAGGAGGAATGGCAGAACCGTGAGGAAGGGCTTCCGTACGACAACGCCTATGAGGCACTGATCATGGCGTCGATTGTGGAGCGTGAAACCGGAGTGGCCGGCGAGCGACAACAGGTGGCGGGTGTTTTCGTCCGGCGCCTGCAGAAGGGTATGCGCCTGCAGACGGACCCAACGGTTATTTACGGTATGGGTGACAAATATCGGGGCCGGATTGGTCGCAGCGATCTTCGTACATGGACGCCCTATAACACGTATCGAATTGATGGCCTGCCGCCAACGCCTATTGCGTTACCGGGACGAGAATCCATTCATGCCGCGTTGCATCCGGAAGACGGCGATGCCTTGTACTTTGTCGCCCGGGGGGATGGCAGCCACAAGTTTTCCCGTACGCTTGCCGAACACCAGAAAGCCGTGCGTGAGTTCCAGCTGAACCGCCGGGAAGATTACCGTTCATTCCCGGCCCCGGGTTCTGAAACCAGCAGTAACGGAGAGCAATGATTTTGGCCAGAGGGCGATTCATTACATTCGAGGGTACCGAAGGGGTTGGCAAGTCGACACAGCTGGATAACGCTGCGAAAACCCTGGAACGGCTTGGTATTGATTACATTGTGACCCGTGAGCCAGGTGGCACCCCTATGGCAGAAAGCATCCGTGAGCTGTTGCTGGCCCCCAGAGAGGAGTCAGTACACGAAACCACCGAGCTGCTGCTGATGTTTGCCGCCAGGGCTCAGCATCTCCATAACAGAATCCTCCCGGCACTTTCCGCCGGTAAGTGGGTTCTCTGTGACCGGTTTACCGATGCCACCTTCGCCTATCAGGGTGGTGGTCGTGGCGTTGCCCGAGAACGGATTGCGTTGCTTGAGGCTCTGGTTCAGGGTGAGGTGCGTCCGGACCACGTTATTCTGCTGGATGCGCCTGTGGAAACCGGTATGGCTCGTGCTCGAAAGCGCGGTGAGCTTGACCGGTTTGAGCAGGAGGCGCAGGCATTTTTTCAGCGGATACGGGAAACCTATCTGGAGCGCGCGACGGAAATGCCCGGGCGCTACCATGTGGTAAACGCCGCCTTACCCCTCGAGCAGGTATCCGAGAGTGTATCAGCCCTCCTGACCGCATTGGCTAAACTGCCGGTTTCAGACTGACAGCAGACAGATCGCTGGCGAATCCCGGTGTTTTCGTGCACTTTTTGTAATGTTCTGCTTTAATTGAGGAACATTCTCGATAACGGCTTTCAGTAGTAATGCTCAACGCGAAACTTTTGAAGCTACCCACGGCTGCCCAACAGCATCACCATGAACACCACCAGATCGTGGTCGGTGTGCGCGGGCAGGCGGAGCTGAGCATTGATGGATCCGGTGCCTGCCTCGACACCTGGAAAGCCTGTCTGGTACCTACAGAGGCGCGCCACGATTATTGTGGTGATCAGCAAAACCACGTGCTGGTCATCAATGTTGATCCCTTCTGCGCAGCACTGTCGACACCACTGCACTCGGACTATGACAAGCTGATGCGGCTGTTTGAGAAGCCGCGTACGGTACAGATGGATAACCGTATTCAGGGGTTGGTCCAGTTTGCCGCCGGTGAATTCGACCGTTCACCGGATAACCGGGCGCTGCATCAGCACCTCGCCGCCAGTATTCTTCATTGCATGGCTGAGCGCATCGTCGACCGGCCCCCCGTTTCCAGTAACAGAAACAGTCTCAACCCCGAGGACATCCGCCGCTATATCGTCGGCAATCTTCACCGCAAGATTACCGTTCAGGATCTGGCCGGTGTCGCATGCCTGAGTGTGAGCCGGTTTCACGAAATTTTTCGTCAGGTTACCGGGACCACGCCGCATCAGTTTCTGCTGCAGACCCGCCTCGATCAGGCCGTTGGGCTGCTTTCCTCGACCTCGCTTTCGGTTTCTGAAATCAGTTATCGCACGGGCTTTTCATCGCAAAGTGCGCTGACCAACGCGCTCAGAAAACACCGGGGTATTACACCCTCGAGGCTACAGCTAAATGAACATGTGGCCTGATTCAGGCACGGATTCGTAGGTTTTGACGTCAGTCCCGTAGGATTCTGCAAAATAATCGTAGGATTTTGTAAGCCTCGAATCCGTAGTAATACTAATTTATATCGCCCGAGGACCGAGGCTCCGGAGCTGAGCTGGCTGGTCGCAAAGATCTGGCGATCAGCTATATTCAATGAGGAATCCCGGCAAGTTGATTCTTGCTACAGGTCTGACGAATCCGAGACATACAAAAAAACGGCACACAGTGCCGATCTTTGATCTGGTGTTGTGCCAATCGAGCGGATCTTATCCGACTCATAAAACCGGAGGAGCCATATGGCTATTGGAGTTTGGATCAGTCTATTTGCGTATTTCGCCCTGATGATCGTAATTGGCCTCTGGGCCATGCGCACATCATCAGCCACTGCTGAGGATTACATGCTGGGGGGCCGTGCCCTCAGTCCTAAAGTTGCGGCTTTGTCAGCCGGCGCATCAGACATGAGTGGCTGGTTGTTGCTGGGTTTGCCCGGCGCCCTCTATGTTACCGGTCTGGCCTCGGCCTGGATTGGTATCGGCCTGTTTGTTGGTGCTTTCATCAACTGGGTTGTAGTTGCACCCCGGCTGCGGGAGCAGACCGTGCATTATGGCAATGCACTCACCATCCCGGCGTTTCTGGCCAACCGTTTCCCAACCAAGGCTCTGCCGCTGCGCACAGTATCCGCCATCGTTATCGTGCTGTTCTTCGCGGTTTATACCGCCTCTGGCCTGGTTGCCGGCGGCAAGCTGTTTGAAAGCGCCTTCGCTGGTATCTTTAACTTCGGTGGCATGAGCGACTACGCCGCCGGTATTGTGATCACCCTGGGTGTGGTGCTGGCGTATACCGTTGTTGGCGGCTTCCTCGCGGTGAGCATGACGGACTTCGTGCAGGGCTGCATCATGATGCTCGCTCTGGTCATCATGCCTGCAGTAGTGCTGTTCGGCGAAGGCGGTGGTGGTTTCGCCCAGGCTTCCGAGACCTTGAACAGTGTGGATCCAACGCTCCTGTCGTGGACGGAAGGGCTCACGGTGATTGGCTGGTTGTCGGCGGTTACCTGGGGGCTCGGCTATTTCGGCCAGCCGCACATCATCGTACGTTTCATGGCTATCCGTACCGTGGGTGAGGTAGGGACTGCCCGTAATATCGGTATGTCCTGGATGGGCATCTCCCTGATTGGCGCGATCGCGCTGGGTGTGTTTGGCCGTGCCTACGCTGTACGTAATGGCCTTGACGTTGCTGATCCGGAAACCATTTTCATTGTTCTGTCAGATCTGCTGTTCCACCCGCTGATTACCGGTTTCCTGTACGCCGCGCTGCTGGCGGCAGTCATGAGTACCATCTCCAGTCAGTTGCTGGTTTCCTCCGCCTCGCTGACCGAAGACTTCTACCGTCTGTTCCTGCGTAAGGAAGCCACGGATAAAGAGTGTGTCAATGTTGGCCGGGCCTGTGTTGTGGCGGTTGGCCTGGTGGCAGCGTTTATCGCGTCTGATCCGGATTCCCAGGTTCTGGGGCTGGTCAGTAACGCCTGGGCGGGCTTCGGTGCTGCCTTTGGTCCGCTGATCATTCTGGCTCTGACCTGGCCGCGTACCAACGGTGCAGGCGCACTGGCTGGCCTGATTGTGGGTGCAGCCACCGTGATGATCTGGATCTCTCTGGGCTGGAACGGTGAGTTCATGGGTGGCCCCGGTGTGTACGAAATTATCCCGGGCTTCATTGCAGCGTTTGTCGCTATCGTTGTGGTGACTCTGGCCACTTCTGATGCCGGTGAGTACCAGCACATCGAACGGTGATAATTCACCTGCACTGAATAAGGGGCTCCTTCGGGAGCCCTTTTTTTGTCCTTGAATAATGGGGCGTCGCTGGTCATGGGTTTGTGTGTCAGGACCAAAAAAAACGCCAGCCCGAAGGCTGGCGTTTTCAGATCAGAGGTAGGCTACCTCAGAAGATCTCAGGCTACGGAAGCCTCAGACGCCTTCTGGGTGTACTCTTCCATCTGGTCGAAGTTGAGATACTTGTAGATCTCTTTGGACATGCTGTTCAGGTCCTTGGCGTACTCCATGTACTCCGCCGGAGTCGGGAGTTTGCCCAGTACCGCGCCCACAGCTGCCAGTTCCGCGGAGGTCAGGTACACGTTGGCACCATCACCCAGACGGTTCGGGAAGTTACGGGTAGAGGTAGACAGAACCGTTGACTTCGGTGCTACACGTGCCTGGTTACCCATGCACAGGGAGCAGCCCGGCATCTCGGTGCGAACACCGGCGGTGCCGTAGGTGTTGAAGTAGCCTTCTTCCATCAGTTGCTGCTGATCCATCTTGGTGGGCGGAGACATCCACAGACGGGTGCTCAGGGCGCCCTTGTGTTGCTCCAGCAGCTTGCCAGCGGCACGGAAATGACCAATGTTGGTCATGCAGGAACCGATGAACACTTCGTCTACCTTGTCACCAGCCACTTCTGACAGGAACTTGGCATCGTCCGGATCGTTCGGGCAGCACACGATCGGCTCTTTGATGTCAGCCAGATCGATTTCGATCACGTGGGCGTATTCCGCGTCTTTATCAGCACGCATCAGCTTCGGATCTTTCAGCCACTCTTCCATTTGCTGGGCGCGACGCTCCAGGGTACGAGGATCGCCGTAACCTTCAGCAATCATCCAGCGCAGCATAACGATGTTGGAACGCAGGTACTCAGCCACGGAGTCTTCCGACAGGTTGATGGTACAACCGGCAGCGGAACGCTCGGCAGAGGCGTCAGACAGTTCGAATGCCTGCTCAACAGTCAGGTGCTCCAGACCTTCGATCTCCAGGATGCGGCCGGAGAATTCGTTGATCTTGCCTTTCTTCTCAACAGTCAGCATGCCTTGCTTGATGCCGTACAGCGGGATGGCGTGTACCAGGTCACGCAGGGTGATGCCAGGCTGCATTTCGCCTTTGAAGCGAACCAGAACGGATTCCGGCATATCCAGCGGCATAACGCCGGTAGCAGCGGCAAAGGCCACCAGGCCAGAACCGGCCGGGAAGGAGATGCCCATCGGGAAACGGGTGTGGGAGTCACCACCGGTACCTACGGTGTCCGGCAGCAGCATGCGGTTCAGCCAGGAGTGGATGATGCCGTCGCCCGGACGCAGGGAAACACCGCCACGGGTGCGGATGAAGTCCGGCAGGGTGTGCTGCATTTCAACGTCAACCGGCTTCGGATAAGCGGCGGTGTGACAGAAGGACTGCATCACCAGGTCTGCCTGGAAGCCCAGACACGCCAGGTCTTTCAGCTCGTCACGGGTCATTGGGCCAGTGGTGTCCTGGGAGCCTACGGTCGTCATGTGCGGCTCACAGTAGGTGTTCGGACGAACGCCTTTGCCTTCCGGCAGACCACAAGCCTTGCCAACCATCTTCTGGGCCAGGGTGAAACCCTTGTCGCCAGCTTCAGGATCTTTCGGCAGACGGAAAATGTCGGTAGCGCCCATGCCCAGAGCCTGGCGGGCCTTGTTGGTCAGACCACGGCCGATGATCAGCGGAATACGGCCGCCGGCCTGAACTTCGTCCAGGATCACATCAGATTTGAACTTGAACTCGGAGATGGTTTCGCCGGCTTCGTTCAGGATCTTGCCTTCGTACGGGCGGATTTCGATGACGTCGCCCATGTTCATGTTGTCAACCGGGGCCTCGAATACCAGGGCGCCAGCATCTTCCATGGTGTTGAAGAAGATCGGGGCAACCTTGTTACCGATACAGACACCGCCGGCACGCTTGTTCGGCACGCCCGGGATATCTTCACCGAAGAACCACAGAACAGAGTTGGTGGCAGACTTACGGGAAGAACCGGTACCCACTACGTCACCAACGAAGGCAACGGGCAGGCCTTTGGATTTGATTTCGTCGATCTGGCTCATCGGGCCAGTTACGCCGGGCTCTTCCGGCTTCAGGCCGTCACGTTCCATTTTATAGGCAGCGCGGGCGTGCAGCGGGATGTCCGGGCGGGACCAGGCATCCGGGGCCGGAGACAGGTCGTCGGTGTTGGTTTCGCCGGTCACCTTGAACACCACCATTTTGGTGCTCTCGGGAACCTTCTTCTTGTTGGTGAACCACTCGGCGTTGGCCCAGGACTCAACCACGGACTTGGCAACGGCGTTGCCTGCGTCCATCTTTTCCTTCACATCGTTGAAGGCGTCGAACATGAGCAGGGTTTTCTTCAGCTGCTCACCGGCCAGCTCGGCCAGGTCGCTGTCGTCCAGCAGCTCAACCAGGGTCTCGATATTGTAACCGCCCTGCATCATGCCCAGCAGCTTTACGGCGTATTCTTTGCTGACCAGCGGGGAAGTGGCCTCGCCCTTGGCGATGGCAGACAGGAATGCAGCCTTAACGTAGGCAGCTTCGTCTACGCCCGGCGGAATGCGGTTTTCCAGCAGGTAAACCAGGGTTTCTTCTTCACCGGCCGGCGGGTTCTTCAGCAGCTCAACCAGGGCGGCGGTCTGCTCGGCGTTCAGGGGCTTGGGAGGAATACCCAGGGCTTCACGTTCGGCAACGTGTTCACGATAGGCTTCTAACACGATATGGACCCTCATCAGTTGGAATGTTCCGCGCTGTGGGCGTGATGCCCGGCGGGAGTTTTTTGGCGAAAAGGCCGCAGGAGCCTCTGAATAACGCCTCAAATCACTGATGGGGTTTCAGGATTTATTCAGAGACTCCTTGATCTGGCGCTGCATTCTATAGGAAACCCCTTATAAAGTTAAGTTGGACAGAGGTCGGAGGAATCTGTTAAGTGCGCTATACTCCGGCCTCCCGAATTTTCAGCCTGAACCGCGATATGAACGACGCCCTGCAAGAAATTCACGATTTCCTACCGTGCCGTACCCCGCAAACCTGGATTGACAGCGCCCTGGCAAACCAGGACCTGCTGCTGATCGACCATGCGCACTGTGAAAAAAAGGCCGCGTCCACGGCGCTGAGTCTGATGTACCGTTACGTGGACAACACCGAGTTGCTCAACAAGATGTCGCGTCTGGCACGTGAGGAACTCAGGCACTTCGAGCAGGTACTGGCGATCATGAATAAGCGGGGGGTTACCTATGCCCATCTGTCACCGGCACGGTATGCCGCCGGCCTGCGGGAAGCGGTACGAACAGAGGATCCCGGGCGGCTGGTCGATGTCTTGATCGTCGGCGCCATTATTGAGGCCAGATCCTGTGAGCGTTTTGCCGCCCTGGCTCCCTCGCTGGATGAAAAGCTGGCTGAGTTCTACAACAGCCTGCTTAAATCCGAGGCACGTCATTACCAGGATTACCTGACGCTGGCCGAGCAGGCCAATGGTGGCCCGGTGGATGAACGCGTTGTGCAGTTCCTGGCCATCGAGCAAAAGCTGATTGAATCTCCGGATTCCGAGTTCCGCTTTCACAGCGGCCCGGTTCTGGCAGGTTGAAGCTCCTGGCAAAGTGACATCCAGCGGGCGATTCCGGCGCTGCGGTATTTCTGTTTGTGCAGAATGAAGTAGAACTGACGGTCGAATTTCCGATAGTCGGGGACGCTCAGGGGGACCAGGCTACCGCGTTTGAAAGCGTCGGCCAGGACTACTTTGGACAGGCATCCGATGCCCAGATCGGCCTCTACGGCCCGTTTGATGGCCTCGGTATGTTCGAGTTCCAGCAGGATGTTGAGGTCTGGCAACAGGCCGTGCATTCCCCGTTCAAAGCTCTGCCGCGTGCCAGATCCCGGTTCCCTCATAATCCAGACCGCCTGACGAAGGTCCTCGTCGGTCAGAGCCTGTTTTCGGGCCAGGGGGTGTGACGGAGAGCAGAATACCGTCAGTTCGTCTTCCCGCCAGGGAATTACCTCCAGCTCCGGGGACTGTAGCTCGCCTTCAATCAGACCGATATCCAGTTCGAAGTCCCGAACCCGGCGGGCTATGGAGCTGGTGTTGGCCACCTCCAGTGAAACCTTCGGGCGGGTAGGGGTATTCATGTATTTGGCCATCACGCCCACGGCCAGATAGTTCCCTATAGTCAGGGTAGCGCCGACTTTCAGGGCGCCGACTTCTGAATGTTTACTGAAGGCCTGTTCCAGTTCCGTGGCCTGCGCCAGCAGGGACTCTGCCTTGGGCCGGTAGAGTCGGCCGAGTTCGTTCAATTGCAGCCGCTTGCCCACGCGGTCGAAGAGCTGGATATCGAACTGACTCTCCAGTTCTTTCAGGGCGCTGCTGGCGGCGGACTGGGACATGGCCAAGGATTCGGCAGCCCGGGTGATGTTCTGGAAATGGGCGGCGGCCAGGAAAACTTCGAGCTGACGAAAGCTGTATTTCATAGGGCATCTTCCGGTGGAAGCTGTTTATCGGAAAAATCGAATAGCCTTATGAAAACAGCCCGTTTTGTCGATTTCAAGCAAAAGGTTAAACTATTCCCAATTCCTGATGGACTGACGTTAATAGGCGAGGGCTCCCATGAGCAACCTGATGAAAGAAACCGTAACCAGTGTGCACCACTGGAACGATACGCTGTTCAGCTTCAAGACCAGTCGGGATCCCGGCTTCCGCTTCAAGAACGGCCATTTTGTAATGATCGGTCTGGAGACAGATGGCAAACCGTTGATGCGCGCCTACAGTATTGCCAGTGCGAACTATGAAGAAGAGCTGGAGTTTTTCTCTATCAAAGTTCCTGATGGCCCGCTGACCTCGCGCCTGCAACAGATCAAAGTGGGTGACGAGATTCTGGTCAGCCGCAAGCCAACGGGTACGCTGGTATTGGACAATCTTCTGCCGGGCCGAAATCTCTGGCTGATCAGCACCGGCACCGGGCTGGCACCGTTCATGAGCATCATCAAGGATCCGGAAGTTTACGAAGCCTATGACAAGGTGATCCTGACCCACGGCGTACGTTACATCTCGGAGCTGGCGTACCAGCAAGAGATTGAAGAACTGCCAGAAAACGAGTTCTTTGGTGAAATGGTCAGTGGCAAACTGGTGTATTACCCCACCGTTACCCGCGAGCTCTTCCGAAATCAGGGCCGGCTGACCGATGCCATGGAAACCGGCAAGATCACCCGGGATCTGGGGCTGCCGGACTTCGACGTGGAACAGGACCGCTTCATGATATGTGGCAGCCCGAGCATGCTTAAGGACACCTGCGCCATTCTCGATAACATGGGCTTTCGCGAAGCCCGTGGTGGCGACATGGGCCACTATGTGATTGAGCGGGCTTTTGTGGAGCAGTAACTGCGACTAAAGTACTAGCGGAAAATCCTGTGGTTAACGCCACAGGATTTTTTTTGCGACAAAATTTGTGTGTATAGTTTGCGCTCTTTCATAGCAGGACATGCCCATGTTTACCCTCGACATTCAGCCTCGATTCAGTGATACAGACGCGCTTGGTCATATCAGCAATACCTCCCTGCCGGTTTGGTTCGAGCAGGGACGTACTCCGATATTTCGGATTTTCCACCCGTCGCTGGACGTAAAAACCTGGCCGCTGATCATTGCCCGGCTGGAGATCGACCTGTTGGCCCAGAGTTACTGGCACATGCCCGTTGAGATCAGAACCGGCGTGGGCAACATTGGTAACAGCTCGTTCCAGGTGGTTCAGGAGGCCTGGCAGAATGGCAAGCAGATCGCCCGTGGTGTCGCGACACTGATTCACTTCGATTACGAAAATGAAAAGTCTGTTCCCATCCCTGAGGCCATCAAGGCAGAATTGGCCGAACACAAGGTCAAGGATACCGCGTAACTTCGTCGTGGATGGAAGGCAGCGATCTCAAGGGTCTCTTGCCTGGTGATGGTGCTTGCACGGTCCTGGTCTATAACTGCCTGAATTGCCCAGCCTCGCCCATGGCAGCCTGGATATCTTCCTCGAGATAGGTCGGGTCGAACCTTGCAATTTCCTTGAGACGCTTCAGGTCTTGTAGCTGAACCCCAGAGCTGGGCGAGCTAACCAATCCCTCGTCCTTGAGCTCCTGAAACACCCTGTTTACGTGGACGGCACTAAGGCCAAGAGCGTCGGCAATCAGTGACTGCGTGAGGGGTAGGTGTAGTGGCTGGTTTGGCTGGGTAACGGTCCTGTCCACACGATAGACGGTTTCAACCAGGAAATGAGCAACCTTTTCCCGCGCGGACCGGCGTCCCAGGTTAACCAGGCGCTCAATCAGGATGGCCTGATCTCGTGATCCGATCGTGAAAAAAATGTTGCAAAGCAACAAGGATTCCGCGAAGACTTCTGTCAGACGAGACCGGGGAAAAGCACACAGGACTCCGTCTGTGAGCATCCTCAATCCGGATACACGGCTCCGGAACGCATAGTCCCTCAGGCCGATCACATTACCGGGCACGTAGATGTCCAGCACCTGACGGGTGCCGTCTTCCAGGTCTCTGAAAGAGTAAGCCCAGCCCCGCTTCAGCGAGTAGAAATCTCCAGGGGTATCTCCCTGGCACCAGACATTGCTGTTCTTGCCGTACTCTTTTGGGTTCTTCTCGAGGGATGCCAGCAGGTCTGCCTCCGAACGGGAGATAGGGGCGTAGCTCTCGAAGTGTTTGATGATGCAGCCGCTTTCCATGTGATTATCTTTCCTTACCGCCAGCCAGTGAACAACCTATTGATAGCAAAGGAAGGGGGGACGGGCAAGGTAGGTCAGTGGAAGGGCCGAATGCGCGAGTCGCGGACCAGGCCTTTCATTGAGTTCGAAGAATGGTCCTGGTTTAACCTATGTTAACGACGGTTACAGAACACGTTGTTACGTTGGCGGCACACATCGAGTGAATTTAAGGAAAAGATAATCAGATTCCCATTCAGAGATCAGAGCGCATCGGGTGCGCTGGTGCAGCGGCCTTGCTCTGCCTCCCTCATCACGATTGCCGGAGTAGCAGCGTTGATTGCCCTGGAGTGGACGCTGTTTTCGAACTTCGAAATACGATTTATTAATTATTGGCTCCCATACCATGCTCCCCTGACGAGTCTTCTGGCGCTGGCACTGATGTTTCTGGCTCTGAGGAGTTGGGTCAGGTTAATGCTTGGTGGGGAACGCATTTCTACCATTCTGGAAGAGAACCCGGCACCGCGTTCGCCGTCCAGACCGGAGCCCCTGGCGAGTCGACTTGGGTTTTCACTGCCTGTCCGGGTGCTTGTGGTGGATGACGATGCGGGAGTACGGATGGTGATGTGCAAGAAGCTCTCCAACCTGGGCGTTCAGGTGACCGGAGTCTGTGATGGTGTGGAGGCACTCCTGGCCGTTGCGGATGATCGCTGGGACCTGGTCTTGATGGACGGCGAAATGCCTTTTATGGATGGAATCGAAGCCATCAGAGCCATTCGCCATCAGAATCTCCTCCCGGTATACACACCAATAGTGACCATCTCTGCGAACCGCAGCCAGGACTATCGTCAGGCCTGTGTCGATGCCGGAACAACGGCCTGTCGGGCCAAGCCCCGCGATACCCGGGATCTGGAAGCGCTTATGGATGAGTTCTTGTGAAGCTTTTGGGTGGCAAGGGATTTGCGGTGATGCCAGTGAGTGGTGTATATCCGGTGAGGGCAGGTTCAAAGTAACGACTGACTGAAAAGGTCTGAGCCATTCGGTGGCGCATTTGCGGTGATCGTTCAGCCTGCTCTTTCACGCTGATTCACCGATAGGTGCTGGTTTTGTTGCTGAGAGAGAGTAACGTGCACAAGTGGATTGTGGTCGGTCTTATCGTAGCCATTCTCACCGTAGTGTTGGCGGATCAGTTGACTCGGAAGCCAGCCGTGCCAGCGCTTGCGCTCTCCGAGCGGCAACTGGAATGGGTTGGTGAGCAGATATTCCGCAATGAGTGTGCCGGGCGCTATGACTGCCTGGTGCACTGGAATCAGGGAGAGGCTTTTCCCTCGCTGGGCATCGGGCATTTTATCTGGTACCCCGAGGGCGTGAACGAGCGTTTTGTGGAGAGTTTCCCTGATCTGGTTGGCTTTATGAAAGCCCGCGCAGTAGCGATGCCTGACTGGTTGGCGGACGATCCGGTACCGGATGCCCCATGGCCGGACCAGGACGCGTTTATTGAAGCAGCAGGCAGTCAACGACTGGCGGAATTGCGTGCCTTTCTGGACCGAACCAAAGCCGTTCAGGTGGCCTTTATTTTCAAGCGAGCAGAGCAATCTCTGCACCGAGTTATCGAAGCCGTGCCGGACGATCAGCGGGACATGGTGGCCGCACACATTACTGAACTTTCAAAGAGACCTGGCGGCGTCTATGCCCTGATGGATTATGTGAATTTCAAAGGTGAGGGCTTATCGTCACAAGAGGTCTACAGGGGGCAAGGGTGGGGGCTGCGTCAGGTGCTGCTGGAAATGGAACCCGGCAAGGCCGATACGGCCTTGGAGCGCTTTCGCGAAGCGGCCGGACGGGTGCTTACCCGGCGGGCCGAGAATGCAGAGATGCCCATTGAGCGAGAGCGGTGGCTTCCAGGCTGGCTGAAACGCCTTGAAAGCTATCGGGAACCTACCGAAAGCGATGCGTTATAGCTTTACTTTTCAGTAACTTCTAGCGGTTTCCCTGTATAACCTATGTTGTAGTTGGGGCATGTTGCGATTGTTACGTTGAAACCTCATTTTCAGAGTAATGAGGTTTAATCACCATGTTACAACGAGCTGACTTTTACCGAAGCAGAGAGGAAAACGCAGGAAACATGTTTCCCCGGCATGAGCCGATCGTTCACAGCGCGGGGCAGCAGCGCGAGCAAGGGCCACTGGCCCAGCAACAGCTGGCACAATTCGAACGGGATGGGTTCTTGTGGCTCGAGAACTTCTTTACCCCGGAGATGGTCGAGGGTTTCTTCGATGAGCTGCGAGACATGGCTCAGGACAAGGCCTTCTGTGAGCGGGATGAAGTGATCATGGATGCAAACCGCGAGAAAATCCGGTCGGTGTTTGCAATGCATGAGACTTCCGAGGCGTTTCACCGGTTGACCCGTGATCCCGAATTGCTCGGTATCGCGCAGCAGTTGCTGGGCGGAGACGTCTACATCCACCAGTCCCGGATTAACAGCAAGGCGGGATTTTGCGGCAATGGTTTTGAATGGCACTCGGATTTTGAAACCTGGCACACAGAAGACGGGATGCCCGCCATGCGGGCCGTAAGCGCCTCGATCATGTTGACGGATAATAATGCTTTCAACGGCCCGTTGATGCTGATTCCTGGTTCGCACGAGTATTTTGTGCCCTGTGCCGGTGCCACACCCGAGAACAACTGGACACAGTCACTGCAGAAGCAGACAGCAGGGGTGCCGTCCCGTGATGCTGTAGGTCAGTTGGCAAATCGGCATGGTATTGAGGCGCCCACCGGTCCGGCAGGGTCTCTGCTACTGTTTGAGTGCAATACTCTGCATGCCTCTAACCGGAACATGTCGCCCTGGCCTCGAGCCAATCTGTTCTTTGTTTACAACAGCGTGGACAACCGCCTTGTGGAGCCATTCTGCGGAAGTAAACGGCGTCCTGAGTATCTGGCGGCTCGTGCCAATACCCGGCCATTAAAGCCCTGGCGGTAACGCTGCTAACTATGGGGATCATCTCTTGGCAAAAGGAGGTAAACGATGCCTTACGATCGCAAATCCGATCTGCCAGACGGGGTTCGAAACAATCTGCCTGCGCACGCCCAGGAGATTTATCGCAAAGCGTTCAATTCGGCTTGGGAAGAGTACCGCAACCCTGAAGACCGCCGTGGCGACGCCGATCGTGAAGAAACCGCCCATCGCGTCGCGTGGGCGGCGGTAAAACAGGAATACCACAAAGCCGACGGTAAGTGGGTGAAAGACCACTCTTGATTTCTGGCAGCAGTACCGCTGCCGTCCAGAACCTAGAAGTCAGCGAGTGGCTGGTGCCTCAGGGCAACGGGCTGGTTCTTGCTGGCTTCAAGCCACCAGACATTCTCGTCCCAGTCCCCCAGCACAATCCTGCGGGCAGGCCTGCCATTGGCTTCCAGTTCATGAATGGCGGGGCGATGGGTGTGGCCGTGAATCATCAGTTGAACGTTATGGGCTTCCAGTTCTTTCACCACTTCCTCGGGGGTCACATCCATGATGGTCTCAGCCTTGCCCTGATTCTTCGCCATGGAGATTTCCCGCAGTTGCCGTGCCATCAGCTGACGGTCTTTGAGTGGGCGGGCGAGCAGCATTTTCACGGTTTGCGGGTTACGCATGTTGGCCCGGAACTTCTGATATTCCACATCGGCCGTGCACAGGCTGTCACCGTGCATCAGTAGGGCCGGTGTGCCATACAGATCCACTACCGTTGGATCATCCAGCAGAGTGGCGCCGGCGCGCGCGCAGAAGTCTTCGCCAATGAGGAAGTCCCGGTTGCCGTGCATCAGGTAAATGTCGGTGCCTGTGTCCCGCACCTCCCGCAAGGCCGCCGCCACCTGTTCCTGCAGCGGTGTGCGCTCGTCATCTCCAATCCAGGCTTCAAAAAAGTCGCCGAGAATGTAAAGACGCTCAACGCCCAGAGCCTTGTCTTTGAGGAAGGACAGAAACGCGCCCGTAATATCCGGGCGCGATTCCTCCAGGTGCAGATCCGAGATAAACAGCGTGGTCACGCGTCCTCCAGAACCTCGGCTTTTTCGATCACTACGTCCTCAAACGGGACGTCCTGGTGGCCGGCGCGCATGGTGGTGCGAACGGCGCGGATCTTGTTGACGGTATCCATGCCCTCGGCCACCTTGCCGAATACGCAGTAGCCCCAGCCCTCTGCGTTCTTGGCGGTGTGGTCCAGAAAACCGTTGTTCTCAACGTTGATGAAGAACTGGGCGGTGGCGGAGTGGGGGTCCATGGTGCGGGCCATGGCAATGGTACCGACCATGTTGCTCAGGCCGTTGTCAGCCTCGTTCTGGATAGGTTCGCGGGTTTTGCGCGGCGTCATGCCAGGCTCAAAGCCGCCGCCCTGAATCATGAAGTTGCTGATAACGCGGTGAAAAATCAGGCCATCGTAGAAGCCGTCGCGAACGTACTGTTCGAAGTTTTTGGCGGTTTCCGGGGCTTTTTCGTAGTCCAGTTCCAGTTTGATATCACCGAAGTTTGTCTGCAGCAGAATCATCAGGGTTTCCTGTATTTTGGGATCGGAATGTTGAAAGTGGCTATTGTACTCAAGAGTTTCGTCCGGTGCATGAGTCCGGCATGGATTTGTGAGTATAATAGGCGGTTTAAACGGAGCATCCGGACAGCTCCCATGATTCATTCCCTGTTAACAGAGATTGTATGAGCGCCGAGTCGAAGAAAGCCCACAATTTTATCCAGAGCCTGATTGAAGACGCCATTGCCAAAGGGGAGCACACCGGCAAGGTGGTCACCCGCTTCCCCCCGGAGCCTAATGGCTATCTGCACATTGGCCATGCCAAATCCATCTGTTTGAACTTTGGCATTGCCGAAACCTTTAACGGTGAGTGCAACCTGCGCTTTGACGACACCAACCCGGAAAAGGAAAACCAGGAGTATATCGACGCTATCAAGCAGGACGTGGAGTGGCTGGGCTATGAGTGGGCCGGCGAGGTGTGTTACGCGTCGGATTACTTTGATCAGCTCTATGCCTTTGCCGAAGAGCTTATTCAGAACGATAAGGCTTATGTCTGTGCTCTTAACGCTGAACAGATGGCCGAGTACCGGGGTTCCCTGAAAGAGCCCGGCAAGAACAGTCCATACCGGGATCGCCCGGTAGAGGAAAGCCTGCAGCTGTTCCGGGACATGCGCGACGGCAAGTTCCAGAACGGTGAGCTGGTGTTGCGGGCCAAGATTGATATGGCATCCCCGAATATCAACCTGCGGGACCCGATTCTGTACCGGATTCGCTACGCGGATCATCACCAGACCGGCAGCAAGTGGTGCATCTATCCGATGTATGACTTTACCCATCCGATCTCCGATGCTCTGGAAGGGATTACCCATTCCCTGTGTACCCTGGAATTCGAGGATCACCGGCCGCTGTACGACTGGGTGCTGGACAATATCACCATCCCCTGTCATCCGCGCCAGATCGAATTTGCCCGGCTGAATCTGAACTACACCATTACCAGCAAGCGCAAACTGAAGCGGCTGGTGGATGAAAACGTGGTGGACGGCTGGAACGATCCCCGGATGCCGACGATTTCCGGCATGCGCCGTCGTGGTTACACACCGGAGTCCATTCGCAACTTCTGCGACATGATCGGCGTGAACAAGGCCGGTGGCACCGTGGATGTCGGTATGCTGGAGCACGCTATCCGAGAAGATCTGAATAACCGTGCGCCCCGCGCCATGTGCGTGATGCGTCCGCTCAAGATCACCCTGACCAACTATCCGGCTGACCAGACGGAAACCCTCACTCTGCCAGTGCATCCGCAGAATCCGGATATGGGCGAGCGGGAAGTGACCTGGAGTCAGACCCTGTTTATTGACCGGGAAGATTTCGAGGTAGAGCCGCCGCGTAAGTGGAAGCGGCTGGCCCCGGACCAGGCGGTGCGGCTGCGCGGTGGTTACGTGATGACCTGCAAAGAGGTTGTGCGTGACGGCAGCGGCGAGATTGTCGAGCTCAAGTGCGAATACGATCCGAATACCCTGGGCGTGAACCCGGAGGGCTACAAACCCAATGGCGTGATTCACTGGGTGTCGGCCAGCGACAGCGTGGAGACGGATATCAATCTTTACGACCGCCTGTTCAACCACGAATCTCCGGACAGCGACAAGGAAGGCGATTTTCTGGATCATCTGAACCCGGAATCTCTGGTCGTTCTCAAAGGTGCCCGCGTTGAGAAAAGTCTGGCTCAGCCCCGTACCGATCTGCCGTACCAGTTCGAGCGCGAGGGATACTTTTTCTGCGACCTGGAACTGACTGAAAAGTCTGGCAAGCCGGTGTTCAATCGTACCGTAACGCTGCGGGATTCCTGGGGTAAGGGAGGCAAGTAATGCGTATCTACAATACGCTGACACAGCAAAAGGAAGCGTTCAAAACCCTGGAGCCTGGCAAGGTTCGTATGTACGTGTGCGGCATGACTGTCTACGACTATTGCCATCTGGGGCATGCCCGGGTGCTGGTGGCGTTTGACGTGGTGACTCGGTATCTGCGGCATCGCGGGTACGACGTACACTACGTGCGCAACATTACCGATATCGACGACAAGATCCTGCGCCGGGCTGATGAAAATGGTGAGGTGTATACCGACCTGACCGACCGGATGATCCGGGCCATGCACGAGGACGAGGCGAAGCTCGGCGTGCTGTCACCCAACGATGAGCCTCGGGCGACTGCCTTTATCGACGACATCATTGCCATGATCCAGAAGCTGATCGCCGGTGGCCACGCCTACGCTGCCGATAATGGCGACGTGTACTTTGCCGTGGAGTCTTTCCCGGATTACGGCAAGCTGAGCAAGAAAAAGCTGGAAGATCTGGTAGCCGGTGCTCGAGTGGATGTGCAGGAGGCCAAGCGCAGCCCTGCAGACTTTGCGCTCTGGAAGGCCGCCAAGCCAGGCGAGGTGAGCTGGCAGTCGCCGTGGGGCGAAGGTCGCCCCGGATGGCATATTGAGTGTTCCGCCATGTCTACCAAGTGCCTGGGTGATACCTTCGATATTCACGGTGGTGGTCCGGATCTGCTGTTCCCCCATCATGAAAACGAAATCGCCCAGTCGGAATGTGCCACCGGCCACACCTTTGTGCACACCTGGATGCATGCCGGCGCCATTCGAGTGAATAAGGAAAAGATGTCCAAGTCGCTGGGCAACTTTTTTACCATTCGCGAGATTCTGGAAAAGTACCCGGCGGAAGTGGTTCGCTATTTCCTGGTGTCCAGCCACTACCGGAGCCAGGTGGACTATTCCGAGGATAACCTGGCGGAGGCCGGGCGAACCTTGACCAAGCTCTATCATGCCCTGCGGGGTATCGTGCCAGCGAAAGGAGCGGATGTAGCGGAAACGGACCACGACCGTCGTTTTGCTGAGGTAATGGATGATGATTTCAATACTGCTGGCGCCATTGCCGTGCTGCATGCAGTGGCGAATGACATCAATCATTACCGCCGGGAAGGTGATGAAGAAGCCGCCAAGCGTAGCGCGGCCGTTCTGGTGCGGCTGGGTGCTGTGCTCGGTCTGCTGCAGCAGAACCCGGAAGCCTTCTTCCAGGCGGATACCGGCAGTGAGCTGACCGCCGAGGACATCGAGGCCATGATTCAGGCCCGTGCCGATGCCCGCAAAGCCAAAGACTTTGCGGAGGCTGATCGCATTCGCGATGATCTGCTGGAGAAGGGCATTATCCTGGATGACAGCCGCGAAGGAACCACCTGGCGCCGGAGCCAGGACTGAGTTGATTCGCGCAATGTCGCATTGTACCGGTGGGAATGACCTTGTAGGGAATTTCACGTACAATGCGGCGCTCTAATCAGAACGTCCCCGCGCTATCAGCGCCATCAGGGGAGTCGGGAACTACAAACCCATTGAGGCAAGCAACGATGACAGAACGCGTTCAAGTTGGCGGCATCCAGATCGCCAAGAATCTGTACGATTTTGTAAATAACGAAGCGATTCCGGGTACCGGTATTGACGCTGACAAGTTCTGGGCCGAGTTCGACAAGATCGTGAACGAGCTCGCTCCGCGCAATCGCGAGCTGCTGCTCAAGCGTGACGAAATCCAGGAAAAAATGGATACCTGGAACCGCGAGCACAAGGGCCAGAAACTGGACATGGCCGAGTACAAGGCGTTTCTGAAAGACATCGGCTACCTGGTAGATGAGCCGGCGGATTTCAAAATCTCCACCTCCAATGTGGATCCGGAAATCGCCACCATGGCCGGCCCGCAGCTGGTTGTGCCGGTCATGAATGCCCGTTTCGCCCTGAACGCGGCTAACGCTCGCTGGGGTAGCCTGTACGATGCCCTGTACGGTACCGACGCTATTTCTGAGGAAAACGGTGCTGAGAAGGGCCGTGGCTACAACCCGGTTCGTGGCGCCAAGGTGATTGAGTGGGCCCGCAACCTGCTGGATGGCTCTGCGCCTCTGGCTTCCGGTAGCCATAAAGACGCCGCAAAATACTATATCGACGGCGGCAAGCTGGCGGTTAAACTTCAGAACGGTGACGTGACCGGTCTGAAAGACGAGTCCGGTTTTGTGGGTTACACCGGCGCTGCCGATGCCCCCACTGGCGTTTTGCTGGTGAAGAATGGCATGCATTTCGAAATCCAGATTGATGCCAGCCATCCGATCGGCAAGGATGACGGTGCCCACGTTAAAGACGTTCTGATGGAATCGGCCCTGACCACCATCATGGACTGCGAAGACTCAGTTGCCGCGGTAGATGCTGATGACAAGGTTGTCGCCTACAAGAATTGGCTTGGCCTGATGAAGGGCGATCTGGAAGAGTCCTTCGAGAAGGGCGGCCAGATGATGACTCGTCGCATGAATGGCGACCGCACCTACACTGGCGCCGATGGCAGCGAGCTGACCCTCAAGGGCCGCAGCCTGCTGTTCGTTCGTAACGTTGGTCACCTGATGACTAACCCGGCCATTCTGCTGAAGGATGGTAGCGAAATCCCCGAGGGTCTGATGGACGGCCTGGTAACATCCCTGATCGCCATCCACGACCTGAAGGGCGACGGCAAATTCCAGAACAGCACCAAGGGTTCTGTGTACATTGTTAAGCCCAAGCAGCACGGCCCGGAAGAAGTGGCGTTCACCAATGAATTCTTCGGTCGTGTTGAAGACGCTCTTGGTCTGCCGCGCTTCACCCTGAAAGTGGGCATCATGGACGAAGAGCGTCGCACCACCGTGAACCTGAAGGCCTGCATCCACGCTGCCAAAGAGCGCACCGTGTTTATCAATACCGGCTTCCTGGATCGCACCGGTGATGAGATTCATACATCCATGGAGTTGGGTCCCTTCATCCGTAAGGGGCCGATGAAGCAGGCTGCTTGGATCAACGCTTACGAGCAGTGGAACGTTGACATCGGCCTGGAAGCCGGTCTGTCTGGCGTTGCCCAGATTGGTAAGGGTATGTGGGCCATGCCGGATCTGATGGCAGGCATGCTGGAGGCCAAGATCGGTCATCCGAAGGCTGGTGCCAACACCGCCTGGGTTCCGTCTCCGACAGCCGCTACCTTGCATGCCACTCACTACCACCAGGTGAACGTGTTTGATGTGCAGAAAGAGCTGGCTAACCGTCAGCGCGCGTCTCTGGACGACATCCTGACTGTGCCGGTGATGGAGGATCCGTCGTCCTTGAGCGCCGAGGACATTCAGCAGGAACTGGACAACAACGCCCAGGGTATCCTTGGCTACGTTGTACGTTGGATCGACCAGGGTGTGGGCTGCTCCAAGGTGCCTGACATCAACGATGTGGGCCTGATGGAAGACCGTGCGACACTGCGTATTTCTTCGCAGCTGCTGACCAACTGGCTGTACCACGGCATCTGCTCTGAAGAGCAGATCATGGAAACCATGAAGCGCATGGCTGCGGTTGTTGATAAGCAGAACGCTGGTGATGCGGCGTATCGCAACATGGCTCCGAACTTTGACGACAGCATTGCCTTCCAGGCCGCTGTGGATCTGGTTCTGAAGGGGCGCGAACAGCCGGCCGGCTACACAGAGCCGCTGCTGCACGCATACCGTCAGAAGGCCAAGGCTAAATACGGGCAGTAAAACGCCCGTCCATAAAAAACCCCGCTTCGGCGGGGTTTTTTATTGGGGTTGCCCCCGCTGACGAAGAATTCGCGGGATGGCGCGTCAGGTGTCGGCGTGCAGCACGTTGGCAGCGTAAAGGGTGTTTTCCAGCAGGGTGGCAATGGTCATGGGGCCGACACCGCCCGGTACCGGGGTGATGTAAGCCGCACGCTCTGCTGCAGCGTCAAAATCGACATCGCCACAGAGTTTGCCATCATCCATCCGGTTAATGCCCACATCAATGACGGTGGCGCCCGGTTTGACCCACTCGCCCTTGATGATGCCCGGTTTGCCCACTGCCGCCACCAGGATGTCTGCTTCCCCGACAAATTTCTCGAGATTGTCGGTAAATCGATGGCATACCGTTGTCGTGGCTCCTTTTAGTAGCAGTTCCATGCTCATGGGGCGACCGACAATGTTGGAGGCCCCGACAATAACTGCGTGCTGGCCTTTGTAGGGGGTGCCAATGGAGTCCAGCAGGGTGATGACGCCTGCCGGTGTGCAGGGCCGCAGGGTAGGCTTGCGCTGCATCAGGCGGCCGATGTTGTAGGGGTGAAAGCCATCTACGTCCTTGTCGGGCCGTATCTTTACCAGAATCGGATCAGCATCCAGGTGCGAGGGCAGGGGAAGTTGAACCAGTATGCCGTCAACGGCGGGGTTCTCGTTCAGCTCGTCAACCAGCGCTTCCAGTGCCGCCTGGGAGGTATCTTCCGGCAAATCATAGGACAGCGACAGGATGCCTGCCTGCTCGCAGGCCTTGCGTTTGTTGCCAACGTATACCTGGGATGCCGGATCGTGACCGACCAGTACCACGGCCAGCCCGGGCGCTCTCAGGCCCTTCTGTTTTCTGGCTTCGACACCGGCGGCCACCTGTTGCCGGACCTGTGCAGCAATTTCTTTTCCGTTAATCAGTTTGGCGCTCATGTTTCCGTCTTGTCGGTTTGGGCGTAAGAAAGTGAAGGCCGGGCATTGTCTCATGCTTCAGGGTTAACGCCAATGTAGAGGGGGTGGTCGGGAACTCCAGCGGTTACAGGTGGTCACTTATAGGACTGTCTCGGCAAGGAATTTTCAATTCCGTGTTGACGGACGCGATCGGCGCCGGTAATATGCGCGCCAACTTTGCTGAGGCACTTGTTGTTCAGTTAACGGGGTATAGCGCAGTCTGGTAGCGCGCCTGCTTTGGGAGCAGGATGTCGGGAGTTCGAATCTCTCTACCCCGACCACTTTCTGGATATTCAGGTGGGCGAACGGTCAAGCGCCCGTAGCTCAGCTGGATAGAGCATCCGCCTTCTAAGCGGATGGTCGCAGGTTCGAGTCCTGCCGGGCGCGCCATCTCGTTAATCGCAGATTGGTACCGGGCTCGCCGAACCAGCAAAGTTGAAGTGAGCAGTAGTGTGCCGGCAGGCACCTCCCTGATGTGGTGGACGTAGCTCAGTTGGTAGAGCTCAGGATTGTGACTCCTGCGGTCGAGGGTTCGAACCCCTTCGTCCACCCCACTTTTCCCCTTGTTTGTTTCCGAGCACCCTGATTCCCTGTTATGGTTCAGAGCTGCGCCGGATATGCGAGAGTGGCGGAATTGGTAGACGCACTGGATTTAGGTTCCAGCGGGTAATACCGTGAGAGTTCGAGTCTCTCCTCTCGCACCACCCTTTCTTTTTTCTGATTTGTCCCCATTGTGTTCCCGTACCGCGTTGTCAGGCGCGTCTCAAACCCATATTCAGGGTGGCCGGGTGATTCTCTCGGCGGGGCAAACCGTGATAAACTACCGGCTTTTAATTTTGCGTCCCTTTGGGGTGAGCTGCTCCTGCCGGGATTTTGGTTTAATTTTCATTCACCTACAGAATCTGTAATTTGAGGAACTTCCATGCAAGTGTCTGTTGAAACGACCTCCAACATCGAGCGTCGCATGACGATTGGTGTGCCCGCCCAGGAAATCGACCAGGCGGTTCAGAAACGCCTGCAGGAAACTGCTCGCACCGTGCGCCTGAACGGTTTCCGCCCTGGCAAGGTTCCCATGAGCGTGGTCAAGCGTCGTTTTGGTGACAGCATCCGCCAGGAAGTGGTTGGCGAGGCTATGCGCGACAACTACATCAAGGCGCTGCAGGAGCAGGATATCAATCCGGCTGGCTGGCCCAAGTTGGAGCCGAAGACCATGGAAGAAGGCAAGGACCTCGAGTTCGTTGCGACTTTTGAGGTTCTGCCGGAAATTGAGCTGGGCGATCTGAGCAAGATCAATGTTGAGAAGCCGGTGTCTGAAGTTGCCGACAAGGATATCGACAACATGATCGATAATCTGCGTCGCCAGCAGGCCACCATGAAAGAGGTCAAGCGCAAGTCCAAGAACAAGGACATCGTGACTATCGACTTCAAGGGCTCCATTGACGGTGAAGAATTCGAAGGTGGCTCCGCTGAAGGTCATCGTCTGACCCTGGGTTCAGGTCAGATGATCCCTGGCTTTGAAAAGGGCATTGTGGGTGGTAAAGCCGGCGAAGAGCTGGAAATCGATGTCACTTTCCCTGAGGACTACCATAACGAAGACCTGGCGGGTAAAGATGCCAAGTTCGCTATCACTATCCACAAGGTAGAAGAGCCGCAGCTGCCGGAGCTGGATCAGGAATTCTTCAAGCGTTTCGGCATCGAAGCTGAAGACGAAGCCGCTTTCCGCGAGGAAGTGAAGAAGAACATGGAGCGCGAGCTCAAGCAGGCAGTATCCAACAAGGTCAAGAACGACGTTGTAGATGGTCTGCTGGAGACCACCGAGCTGGAAGTACCTGCGGCTCTGGTTGACCAGGAAATTGATCGCCTGCGTCAGGACGCCGTTCAGCGCTTTGGCGGGCAGGTGGATTTCCAGCAATTGCCGAAGGAAATCTTCGAAGAGCAGGCGAAGCGTCGTGTGAAGACCGGTCTGCTGTTCCAGGAAGTGGTCAAGAAAAATGACCTGAAGGCTGACGAAGCGAAAGTGGAAGAAAAGATCCAGGAGATCGCTTCTACGTATGAACAGCCGGACGAGGTTGTTGCACACTTCAACAGCAACCCGGATCAGAAGGCTCAGGTTGAGTCTTCTGTACTGGAAGATGCCGTGGTTGAATTTGTGCTTGGCGCGGCCAAGGTAAAAGAGAAGAAGATGAAGTACGAGGAAGCGGTGCAGGCCGGTCAGCCCCAGCGCTGATGGCCGCCGGGCTCTGGCCCGGTGCCGTGTTCTGGAAGCAGCCGGCGTGTCCGGCTGTTTTCATCTGGGCGATCTGCTGGCAGAGTATATGGGGTACCGGAATACAACGGGCTCCCGTTGAAGCAGGAGTCCAAACCATTGTCCATAAGGAGTTCAGGCGCACATGACGCAGAAACCGTTTGATGGCCCTACAATGATAACCAGCTCAGGCCTGGTGCCGATTGTTATTGAACAGACGGCACGCGGCGAACGTTCGTTCGACATTTATTCCCGTCTGCTCAAGGAGCGGGTGATCTTTCTGGTTGGCCCGGTTGAAGATCACATGGCAAACCTCGTGGTTGCCCAGTTGCTGTTCCTGGAATCCGAAAATCCGGACAAGGATATCCATCTTTATATCAACAGTCCGGGTGGCTCCGTTTCCGCCGGCATGTCCATTTACGACACCATGCAGTTCGTGAAGCCGGACGTAGCAACGCTTTGCATCGGTCAGGCAGCCAGCATGGGTGCTTTCCTGTTGTCGGGTGGCGCGAAGGGCAAGCGTGCCTGCCTGCCGCACTCCCGTGTAATGATTCATCAGCCGCTGGGCGGCTATCAGGGGCAGGCGACGGACATCGAGATCCATACCCGTGAGATCCTGAAAATCCGCAACACGCTCAACGAGCTGCTTGCGGAGCACACTGGTCAGGACATCGAGACCATCGCCCGGGATACCGACCGTGATAATTTCATGGATCCTGCCCAGGCCAAAGAGTACGGGTTGATCGATACAATACTTGATAAGCGCGTATCGAATAAATAATACTGAAAGTCATCGCATCACTACCGGCCGGCGTACACACTGATGACACCGGCCAACGAAGAACAGAGGTATTTCAATGGCAGATGAAAGAAACGGCAGAGGCGACGATAACGGCAAGTTGCTCTACTGCTCGTTTTGTGGAAAGAGCCAGCATGAAGTCCGTAAGCTCATTGCAGGGCCCTCGGTGTTCATCTGCGACGAGTGCGTTGATCTGTGCAATGACATTATCCGGGAAGAGATTCAGGAGAACGCCCCGGAGGAGGCCAGCGACCGCCTGCCCACGCCGGCAGAGATCCGTGAGACTCTGAATGAATATGTTATTGGCCAGGATCGCGCCAAGGTCGTTCTGTCTGTAGCGGTGTATAACCACTACAAGCGTCTTCGCTACGGCGAGGGCAAGAGTGATGTCGAGCTGGGCAAAAGCAACATTCTGCTGATCGGTCCCACCGGTAGCGGTAAGACCCTGTTGGCGGAAACCCTTGCGCGCATGCTGAATGTACCGTTTACCATCGCGGATGCGACCACGCTGACCGAAGCAGGCTATGTGGGTGAGGATGTTGAAAACATCATCCAGAAACTGCTGCAGAAGTGCGACTACGATGTCGAAAAGGCCCAGCGCGGTATTGTCTACATCGACGAGATCGACAAGATTTCCCGCAAGTCCGATAACCCGTCCATTACCAGGGATGTATCGGGTGAGGGTGTTCAGCAGGCTTTGCTGAAGCTGATCGAGGGTACTGTCGCTTCGGTTCCTCCTCAGGGTGGGCGTAAACACCCCCAGCAGGAATTCCTGCAGGTGGATACCGGTAACATCCTGTTTATCTGTGGCGGTGCCTTCGCCGGCCTCGACAAGGTTATCCAGGAACGCTCTGAGCGCAGTTCCATTGGCTTCTCGGCTACAGTCAAGAGCCAGGACGACAGCAAGAGCACTGGCGATATCATTCGCGAAGTCGAGACCGAGGATCTGGTGAAGTTTGGCCTGATTCCGGAATTCGTCGGCCGTCTGCCTGTGGTGGCCACGTTGACCGAACTGGATGAAGAAGCACTGGTGCAGATTCTGACCGAGCCCAAAAACGCCCTGACCAAGCAGTATCAGAAGCTGTTTGATATGGAAGGGGTGGAGCTGGACTTCCGGGAAGACGCCCTGCGCGCAGTGGCCAGAAAAGCCATGGAGCGCAAGACCGGTGCCCGTGGTCTGCGGTCGATAATGGAAGCGACCCTGCTGGATACCATGTATCAGATTCCCTCTGAGCATGATGTCTCCAAGGTGGTGATCGACGAGAGTGTGATCAAGGGGGATTCAGAGCCCTTCAAGATCTACGCCAGCAGCGATCACGCCAAGGCGGTGCCCGAAGACTGAGCGGGCACAGGGCGTAGAATACCGGGTGATATAAAAGGGGCGTTCAACGCCCCTTTTTCATCTCAGGCCCTTATCGTTTGCTCCCTGATATTTCCCATCGTAAAAAGATTGCAATTTTTGTCAGCGCCCCAATGTTGGGTGATATGCTGAAAGAAATACTGTCAGAGGATTCCCCATGACCCGTATACCTGATGAAACTGTGCACGAATACCCGCTGCTTCCTTTGCGTGATGTGGTGGTGTTCCCGCACATGGTGGTTCCGCTGTTTGTGGGCCGCGAAAAATCCATTCAGGCGCTGGAAGCGGCAATGGAGGGCAGCAAGGAAATCCTGCTGGTAGCCCAGAAAGATGCCTCCACCGACGAGCCGGGCCCGAAGGATGTATTTGCCATGGGCACCCTGGCGACGGTGCTGCAGATGCTTCGGCTGCCGGATGGCACCGTCAAGGTTCTGGTAGAGGGTAATTCCCGAGCCAGCATTTCTGACATCGAGGAAGGCGATTACCTGTCCGGCCAGGCCATTCTGATGGATGAGGAATCCTTGCCGGAGCGCGAGGAAGACGTCCTCACCAAGACCCTGATGGACGAATTCGAGAAGTACGTGAAGCTGTCCAAAAAGGTGCCATCTGAGGTTTCCAATGCTTTGACCGGTATCCACGAACTTGAGCGTCTGGTCGATACCATGGCCGCGCATCTGGAGATGCGGATTCCCGAGAAACAGGAGTTGCTGGAAGCTCTGGACGTTCGTAAGCGGGTTGATCTTTTGCTGGGCAAGCTGGACGGTGAGATTGATCTGATCGAAGTGGAGAAGCGCATCCGTGGCCGTGTGAAAAAGCAGATGGAGCGCAGTCAGCGCGAGTATTACCTGAACGAGCAGATGAAAGCGATCCAGAAGGAAATGGGCCAGCTCGGCGAGGGTAACAACGATTTCGAGGAACTCGAGCAGAAGCTTGAGGAAGCCGGTCTGCCGGAAGAGGCCCGGAAGAAAACCGAAACAGAGCTGAACAAGCTCAAGATGATGTCGCCAATGTCCGCGGAAGCTACCGTGGTGCGCGGCTACATTGACTGGATGCTGGCGGTCCCCTGGAAGAAGCGCAGTCGGGTTCGTCACGACCTTGAAAAGGCCCGCGAAATCCTGGACCGGGATCACTACGGCCTGGACGAGGTGAAGAAGCGTATTCTGGAGTATCTGGCGGTTCAGAGTCGGGTCAAGAAGGTGAAAGGGCCTGTGCTTTGCCTGGTAGGGCCTCCCGGGGTTGGCAAGACCTCACTTGGGCAGTCCATCGCCAAGGCCACCAATCGCAAATACACCCGCATGGCGCTGGGTGGTGTGCGTGACGAAGCCGAGATACGGGGACACCGCAAGACTTACATCGGCGCGCTGCCGGGCAAGTTGTTGCAGAAGCTTTCCAAGGTGGGTGTGAAGAACCCGCTTTTCCTGTTCGACGAAATCGACAAGATGGGCATGGACCATCGTGGCGATCCGGCCTCGGCTCTGCTTGAGGTGTTGGACCCGGAACAGAACCATACGTTCAATGACCACTACCTGGAGGTCGATTACGACCTCTCTGATGTGATGTTCGTGTGTACCTCCAACTCCATGGATATTCCACCGGCACTGCTGGACCGCATGGAGATCATCCGGATTCCCGGATACACCGAAGATGAGAAGGTCAATATTGCGTTGCGTTACCTTCTGCCCAAGCAGCTCAAGGCCAATGGTCTGCGCAAGGACGAACTGAAACTGCCGGAAGAGACCATTCGGGACCTGATCCGCTACTACACTCGGGAAGCCGGTGTACGGGGTCTTGAGCGCGAAATCGCCAAGATCTGCCGTAAGGTGGTGCGTGAGCACGTAGAGAGCAGCACCAAGGCCTCGGTGACCCTGACGCCGGATCTTCTGGAGGATTACTCAGGCGTCAAAAAGTTCAAATACGGACTGGCAGAAGAAACCAACCAGATCGGACAGGTGACCGGTCTGGCATGGACCCAGGTCGGGGGCGAGCTGTTGACCATCGAGTGCGCTTTGACGCCAGGTAAGGGTCGTGTCGTTAAAACCGGCTCGCTGGGTGACGTTATGCAGGAATCCATTCAGACGGCACTTACAGTGGTCCGGAGCAGGGCGGCCGGCCTGGGTGTGGCGGATGATTTCCACGAAAAACACGATCTTCACGTGCACGTACCAGAGGGGGCAACCCCGAAAGATGGCCCGAGTGCCGGTATTGGCATGTGTACAGCACTGGTTTCTGCACTGACCCGAATTCCCGTTCGGGCGGATGTGGCGATGACCGGTGAAATCACCTTGCGAGGTCGCGTTCTGGCGATCGGCGGCTTGAAGGAAAAGCTGCTGGCAGCCCATCGCGGCGGCATCAAGACTGTCATTATCCCGGATGAAAATGTCAGGGATCTCAAAGAGATACCGGCCAACATCAAAGAATCGCTGGAGATTCGTCCGGTCAAGTGGATTGATGAGGTTCTGGATATTGCGCTGGCTTACCAGCCGGATCCCCGGGCTGAAAATGCTGACAAGGAAACCGGCAAATCGGCCACTTCTGATGATTCCGGCGACGCTGCAGAGCGCATAAATACACATTAAACACCGGATGAGTTGTTGACACGCCTGAGAGCCCGTTGGTATAACTGTTTCGCCGTGAAGCAGCCAATACCAAGGGCTCCCGCGCAGTAAGTGCCTATTCCGAACACCGGTTTAATGCCGCAAGGAATAAAAAAACTGAAGAATGGAATTCTCCCATCGCTTATGCGATAGTCGAGAACGTCCGCGAAAAAACAAACCGACCTATAACATCTTCAACCTGAAATCGAAGGGGTTTAGTGTGAACAAGTCCGAACTGATCGATGCAATTGCAGAGTCCGCAGACATCTCCAAAGCCGCAGCTGGCCGTGCGCTGGATGCCATGACCAACTCAATCACCGGTGCACTGAAGAAAGGCGACCAGGTTACCCTGATCGGCTTTGGCACCTTCTCTGTGAAAGAGCGTGCTGCCCGTACTGGTCGCAACCCGCAGACTGGTGCAGAAATCAAGATTCCGGCCTCTAAAGTGCCTGGATTCAAGGCAGGCAAGGCCCTGAAAGACGCCGTTAAGTAACGGTTCTTTCTCTGGCAGTTCCCGGTTTCGGGAGCTGCCATCAGAATTCAAGGCGCATTCCGGTAAGGGTGCGCCTTTTTGCGTGTTAACGGTGGCTCACTCAGCTTTCGCCTCACCACTACCAACAGCAGAACCTTGAACAGGGATTCGAGAACAACATGCTTCAAGATATTCGGGATAACGCCCAGAGTACGATCGCCAAGGTTATCGTTGGCCTATTGATTATTTCCCTCTCGATCTGGGGAATGGATGCCATCATTGGCGGCTTCACTGGCGAGCCAGAAGTGGCAACGGTTAACGGCCAGGACATCACCGAGCGGGAGTTTCTGCGTACCGTACAGATGGAAAGTCAGCAGCGCCTGATGCAGATGGAGAATCCGGATCAATCCCTGTTGGACGAGGATCAGATTCGCCGCGACGTGCTGGATGCGTTGATCCGGGAGGCCGTGCTCACTCAGGACGCTCAGAGCCAGGGGCTAGAGCTGACCGATGCCGACATCGATTCCCTGATTACCCAGATGCCCCAGTTCCAGGTGGATGGCCAGTTCAATCGTGATCGGTTTGTAGCCACAGTGCGCAATTTGGGCATGGGCGTTGCCGAGTTCCGCGAAAGCATGCGCAAGAACTATGTGGTAAACCAGATTCGCGCGGCGATCGCCCAGACCGGTGTCGTGGCACCTGAGAATGCAGCCCATTTGCTGGCCATTCAGAACCAGACCCGTGACTTCCGCGTGCTGACTCTCGATGGCAGTAGTGTTCAGGACCAGGTGGATGTGACCGAGGCGGACGTACAGGCGTACTACGACGAGAACCGTGACCAGTTTCGTCAGCCAGAGCAGGTGGATGCTGCCTACATTACCTTGTCCCAGGGAGCGTTGGCGGAGTCCATCGAGGTCGCCGAAGATGAATTGCGGACCTATTACGAAGAGCGTGCTGAAGAATACGCACGGGAAGAGCGCCGTGCCGCTCACATTCTTGTAGAGGCCGGTGATGAAGGGCAGGCGACTCTCGCAACCATCCAGCAGCGCCTTGAAGAGGGTGAGTCGTTTGCCGTCCTGGCCGAGGAATACTCAGTCGATACCGTGTCTGCGCAGGAAGGTGGTGATCTCGGTTTTGCCGGCCGTGGTGTCTACGATGAAGCCTTTGAAGACGCTCTGTTTGGGCTGGAAGAAGGCGAAGTTTCTGGCCCGGTTGAGACCAGCTTTGGTCTTCATCTGATCAAGCTGGAAGAGGTGCGCCGCTCCGATGTGCCTGCCTTTGACGAGTTGCGTGAAGATCTGCGACTCGAATTGGCCAGAACCAAGGCCAGTGAGCGTTTTGCGGAAGTTCGCTCGCAACTGGCTGATGCGGCCTACGCCGCCGACGATCTTGCCGGCCCGGCCGAAGAGCTGGGTCTGGAAATTCGGGTGGTCGAGGGTGTCAGCAGGGATGGCGGTGCAGCACCCTTTGATCATGCGGGTCTGGTACGTCAACTGTTCTCTGAAGATGTACTTGAGGGTGGCTACAATACCGAGCTGATCGACGTGGGTGATAACGTGTCGGTCGTTGCCCGGGTGCGCGAGTATCACGAACCGCGCCAATTGGAGTTGGCCGATGTGGAGCCGGAGATTCGTCGGATTCTGGAGAGAACCGAAACCCGGGAAGCGCTGGCAGCCCGTGTTGATGAGCTCGTGGCGCAGCTTGAATCCGGTACCAGTGCTGACGAGCTTGGTGCCGGTGAATGGCAGCAGTTTGAAGATCAGGGGCGGAGTGTGTCTGGCCTGAGCCCGCGCGTGGTGCAGGAAGTGTTTTCTATGGCCCGCCCGGATGGTGACTCGCCAACCGTTGGCCGCTCCGTTACGGCCGATCAGGCTGCTGTCATTGTCCTGACCGGGGTCAACGAAGGTGAGGTTGATCAGGAAGGTGCGGAATACCAACAGCTGATGCGTTTCCTGGCGCAGCTGGAGGGGCAGCGTGAGTATACCGCCTACCAGCAGTACCTTCGCAACACAGCTGAGGTTGAGCGGAACTGATTTGCTATAGACCTCACAAAAAAGCCCCCTTTCGGGGGCTTTTTTGTGAGCGGTTCATTCTTTCGGATATCGGGTAGCTTTCAGGCTTTCCTTGATTTTCTTGAGATGGCCCAGAAAATCCGATCCACGTTTCAGCGTTACACCGGTTGCGAGGATGTCGATGACCGTCAAATGAATAATTCTGGAAGACATGGGCATGTACACTTCTGTGTCTTCCGGGGTTGTGACGCCAACCACCACCGTACAGAACTCCGCAAGTGGGGATTCCGGGTTTGTTATACCAATAACCGTTGCGCCGTTCTCTCGTGCCACTCTGGCGATATCAACGCTTTCCTTGGTTCGGCCGGTGTACGAGATCATCACGATCACATCTCCGACCTGCGCCCCTGCCGCCACCATTCTCTGCATGAGAGCGTCGTCGTATGAGGTTACGGGAATGTTGAATCGAAAAAACTTGTGCTGGGCATCGAGTGCGACCGACGCTGAGCCGCCCATTCCAAAAAAGTGGATCTGTTTTGCCTGGATAAGATAGTCGATGGCCGAAGCTAGCGCTTTGTGATCGAGTGACTGGCGAGACTTATCCAGGTTGGCAATGGTGCTGAGCATGATTTTGTCAGCGAATTCAGCCACGGTGTCGTCTGGCTCTATATTCTGGCCGACATAGGGTGTTCCTGTCGCAATGCTCTGTGCTAATCGGATCTTGAAGTCCGGGAAGCCCGTCGCTGAAAAACTCCGACAGAATCGGTTTACAGTAGGTTCGCTGACATTGGCCGCCCGGGCCAGGGCTGCAATGCTGTACCGCGTTGCAGCGCTGGGGTCCTTAAGAATCGCTTCTGCCACTTTGCGCTCGGACTTGTTCAGATTATCCAGGCGTTCCTGAATGTCTTCCAGCAGATTCTCTTCCCGGTGCGCGTGACTGGTTGTCATGAATGGATGCTCCGTTGATCTCTTGGGGGCCGAATCATCTAAGAACTCGGGAGTATACCGTTTTATTGGTGTGTTTGCGGTAGTCAACGTGTCATAACGTGGTTTTCTGAGGGGTGGGAGTCAGCAATTTGACTGTTTTTTTTCTAAAACTACTACTTCCTGTTAATGTGAATGAAGTGGAGCGGCAAATCATGGAGGGCGCGACTCATGGTAAAGAACGCGAATGCCCCGTGTGACCTGATGCTTTTTGGCGCCTTGGGTGACCTGGCTCAGCGTAAACTCTTCCCAGCGCTGTATCAGCTGGAGCGCGCGGGCTTGCTCGCGCAGGGCAGTCGCATTCTGGCGATTGCCCGCACGAAGGCAACAACAGCGGACGTCCGGGAGCAACTGTTTGAAAAGCTTCGCTATCATGTGAAAGACAGTGAGTTTGATGCTGGTGTGGCGAATGCATTTCTGCAGCGGGTGGATTACCTGTTGCTGGATTTTACCGATCCCGACGGCTATGGGGCCCTGCGGGAGTGGCGGGATGAACCCAACAACGAACTCATCGTCTATATGGCCACGCCGCCTTCGATGTATGGCGTGATTGCCCGCAATATGAAGGCGACCAGTTGTTGTAATGAGAAAACCCGGGTGGTGGTGGAAAAGCCTATTGGCCACGACCTTGAGTCTTCCCGGGTCATCAACGATGAGCTTGGAGAGGTCTACCACGAAAACCAGTTGTTCCGGATTGATCACTATCTGGGTAAGGAGACCGTGCAGAACCTGATTGCCCTGAGATTCGCCAACAACCTGTTTGCTTCCCAGTGGGATCAGAATCATATCTCTCACGTTGAAATCACCGTCGCGGAGAGCGTCGGTATAGAAGGGCGCTGGGGCTATTTTGATCAGGCCGGTCAGATTCGCGACATGATTCAGAATCACCTGCTGCAGTTGCTGTGCCTGATGGCGATGGATCCGCCTGCCGACCTGTCAGCGGATAGTATCCGGGACGAGAAGGTAAAGGTACTCAAGGCGCTGAAGCGGATTACCCCGGACATGATGGATCGGTACGTCGTGCGTGGTCAGTACACTGCAGGCACCAGCAATGGCAAGCCGGTTCCGGGTTATCTGGAGGAGGAAGATGCCAACAAGGGCAGTGCCACCGAAACCTTCGTGGCCCTGAAGGCTGAGATCGACAACTGGCGCTGGTCTGGCGTGCCATTTTACATCCGCACAGGCAAACGACTACCGGAGAAGCTTTCCCAGATCATCATCCATTTCAAGCCCGCGCCTCACTATATTTTTGACCCGGACCAGAAGCATTTGGCCAACAACAAACTGATTATCCGGTTGCAGCCAGATGAGGGAATGGCACTGAAAATCCTCACCAAGGATCAGGGTCTGGATAAGGGGATGCGATTGCGGCAGGGACCGTTGGAGCTGACCTTCTCCGAAACCTTTGAAGCGGAGCGCATTCCGGATGCCTATGAGCGTCTGCTGTGGGAGGTGATGAAAGGTAATCAATACCTTTTTGTTCGCAGGGATGAGGTGGAATACGCCTGGCGCTGGGTCGACGAGATTATCGCGAACTGGCGAGACAGTGGCGAACCGCCCAAGCGATATGCCGCCGGCACCTGGGGCCCGGTTGCCTCCATTGCCATGATCACGCGGGATGGGAGGAGCTGGTATGAGGATGCCTGACATTCGCTTGCCAGAGGGGGTCGGGTTCCACGCCGACGATAATGCCGGGGGCGTGGCCCGGGCCTTGGCCTCGATGGTCGCCGATGTGCTCGCCAGTCGTCTTGAGCAGGCGCCCAGGGCCAGCCTGGTGGTGTCCGGAGGCGCTACGCCTTTGCCCTTCTTCAAGGCGTTGTCCGAGGCCGATCTGGACTGGTCCAGAGTGGATATTGTGCTGGCGGACGAGCGCTGGGTGCCGGAGGGCGATCCTGCCAGTAACACAACCCTGGTCAAAAACAATCTGTTAGTGGGCAGGGCTGGGAAAGCCCGTTACCTGGCACTGAAGCAGCCGGGGGAAATCCCGGATAAAGGATTGGAGGCAGTTCGGCAGGCACTTTCGGTGCTGGTTCTGCCGTTGGATGTGGTGATACTGGGAATGGGCAATGACGGTCATACCGCTTCGCTGTTTCCGGATGCGCCTGAATTGCCTGAAGCCATGGATGAGTTCAATACTGGCCTGGTAGCGGCGATGACACCCGAATCCCAGCCTCAGCCCAGGGTGACTCTGACCCGGGCAGTACTGGCGCAAGCGCGCTTTATCGCGCTGCACCTGAAAGGGGAGGACAAGCTGGAGACGCTCAGAAGGGCGTGTTCGGCTCTGGATGATGTATTTGCCATGCCGGTGCGGGCCTTCCTGAAACCCGGCCTGGAAGTGTTCTGGAGCCCGTGACGCCGCGCTGCTTGTCTGGTCACCGCCGCTAACTGCTTTAGGAGATCATCATGAATCAATTGTCGGACTATCATCGCGAGCGGGTACAGGCCGTTCTGGCCGCCTCACCTCTGGTGCCTGTGATTGCGATCAAAGACCCGGACGATGCCATCCCGCTGTGCCGTGCGCTGGTAGATGGAGGTATCCGGGTACTTGAAATCACCTTGCGCACCGAGCATGGAGTGCGGGCCATTGAAAAGGTCAGGAAAGCCATTCCCGAAGCCTGGGTTGGTGCAGGAACGGTTACCAGTATTGCCCAGTATCGACAGGTGGAGTCTGCTGGTGCGCAGTTTGTGATTACCCCCGGGGTTACTGAGGCCATTCTGGAGTTCGGTGTTACCTCCGAGGCACCGCTGTTGCCTGGGATTTCGACGGTGTCCGAGCTGATGATGGGGTATGCGCTGGGCTATCGGGAGTTCAAGTTTTTCCCGGCGGAAGTGGCGGGGGGTATCCCTGCGCTTAAGGCCTTCAGCGGGCCATTTCCCGACGTCGTCTTTTGTCCGACGGGTGGCATTAGCCGGCAGACAGCCAGAGACTATCTGGCGTTGCCGAATGTCCGTGCTGTGGGTGGGTCCTGGCTCACGCCGGCAGAGGCCATTGCCGGTAAAGACTGGTCGGCAGTGTCGGATATTGCCAGGGGAAGCCTGGGCGACCTTTAAACCGGTAAACACAAAACCCACCGCCGTGGTGGGTTTTGTGTGTCTGGCCGAAGGCTGTGCCAGGCGCTGCTTGGCGGCTAGCGGATATCGCTGCCAACGCGCACGATTTTCATAGTGTTGGTGCCGCCCTGAGCGTTGACGTAATCCCCTTTGGTAATCACCACCAGATCGCCTTCGCCGACTACGCCGCGTCTGCGCAGTTGTTCCACGGCCTCAGCATTGGTCTGCTCATTGGCAATCCGGGCCGAATCGAAGGGTATGGTCTGTACGCCGCGGAAAAGAACCACCCGGTGCTGGGTGGAGTGATGGCGCGACAGAGCAAAGATCGGCAGGCTGGATTTGATGCGGGACATCAGTCTGGGAGTGGCGCCCGTTTCAGTCATGCAGATGATGGCACGCACACCCTGCAGGTGGTTGGCGGCGTACATGGCAGACAAAGCGATGGCTTCGTCGACCCGTTCCATGCTCTCGTGAATCCGGTGTTTGGACTGGTGCATGGAGGGATGCCGTTCGGCCCCCAGGCAGATGCGTACCATGGCCTCTACCGCTTCTTTCGGATAGTCACCTACTGCGGTTTCGGCCGACAGCATGACCGCGTCGGTGTAGTCCATTACGGCATTCGCGACGTCGGACACCTCGGCCCGGGTGGGCATCGGGTTGGTGATCATCGATTCCATCATCTGGGTTGCGGTGATGACCGCCCGGTTCAGAACCCGGGCGCGGGCAATGATGTGCTTCTGAACTGCTACCAGTTCGGCATCGCCAATCTCGACCGCCAGGTCGCCCCGGGCGACCATGACGGCGTCTGAGGCAAGGATGACTTCATCCAGGGCCTGGTCGTCGTGCGCCAGTTCCGCCCGCTCAATTTTGGCGACCAGGCCCGCCTCAGAGCCGGCCTCGCTCAGCAGTCTGCGTGCGACGTGCATATCTTCGGCTGTGCGCACGAATGAGACGGCGACATAATCCGCGCCAAGTTTGGCGGCGGTAACAATGTCCTGCTTGTCTTTCTCCGTCAGAGCTTCGGCAGACAGTCCTCCGCCTCGTTTGTTCAGGCCCTTGTTGTTGGATAATGGGCCGCCAATAAGTACCTTGGAGGTAATGCTGTGCTCGTCTACCGACATCACTTCCATTTCGATGCGGCCGTCGTCGAGCACCAGAATGTCGCCGGGGGTAACGTCTTCAATCAGTTGCTCGTAGTCGATGCCCACCCGCTCTGCTGTGCCGGCGTTCTTGTCCATGCTGGCGTCGAGAACGAAGGTTTGCCCGGCTTCCAGAAAGACCTTGTTATCGGTGAATCGCGCGATGCGCAGCTTGGGGCCCTGAAGGTCGGCGAGAAGGGCAACAAAGCGGCTCTGTGCTGCAGCGGCTTCACGAACCTGGCGGGCCCGGGCCATGTGCTCTTCGGCGCTGCCATGGGAAAAATTCAGGCGAGTCACGTCAACGCCAGCCTTGATGATGGCGGCAAGTGACTCCGGTGTGTCTGTGGCGGGGCCGAGCGTGGCGACAATTTTCGTGCGCCTGAGCATATGTGGGTGTCCTTATTCCGGGTTCGCCGGTATGGTCGAAGAGTCGACAGTGCCGGCGGTCAATGAAAACGGGTGCCAGTATATGAACTACTGATGACCCTTCTGTGACACGGTTTCACCTCGCTAGATGTTCGAGGGCTCCCGGTGCCTGCTTTCGTGATATGTAGTAAAGTTACCAAAATAATGGCGATAATTTTTTGCTGTGTCTATGTTTTGAAGCGTTTTTTACTATTCTTTGTTCTATGTTCGAGTGAATCCGTAGAGGAGGCTGCAGGATGCATCCAACCATAGTGAAGGTTACTCAGAGAATTGTGGCCCGAAGTCAAGCCACGCGGCAAGAGTACCTCTGTCGTATGGCGGCGCTGAAAAAGAACTCCCCCCAACGGGGCACGCTGTCCTGTGGCAACCTTGCCCACGGCTTTGCCGCCTGTAATCAGGCGGATAAGAACACGCTCAAGTTGATGAACAAGGCCAACGTGGCAATCGTAACGGCCTACAACGATATGCTTTCGGCCCATCAACCCTACAAACAGTTCCCCGATATCATCCGCGAGGCGGCCCATGGTATGGGGTCGGTGGCTCAGGTTGCCGGGGGCACACCCGCCATGTGTGATGGCGTGACCCAGGGGCAGCCTGGTATGGAGCTCAGCCTGTTCTCCCGGGACACGATCGCCATGAGCACGGCGGTTGCCCTCAGCCACAACATGTTTGATGCCACGCTGTTGTTGGGGATCTGCGACAAGATTGTTCCGGGGCTGCTCATCGGATCGCTGAGTTTTGGCTATCTGCCGACCATACTGGTACCCGCCGGCCCCATGCCGTCCGGATTGCCCAACAAAGAGAAGCAGCGCATCCGTCAGCTCTATGCTGAAGGCAGGATTGGCAAAGAGGAGTTGCTGGAAGCCGAGAGCAAGTCATACCACAGTCCCGGTACCTGTACCTTTTATGGCACCGCCAACAGCAACCAGCTGTTGGTTGAGGTGATGGGGCTGCACTTGCCGGGTGCCGCCTTTGTGAATCCAGGCACACCGCTGCGTGATGCGCTGACCAGGGCAGCGACGGAACAGGTTATCCGGTTATCGAAACCTAACGGTGGAGATCTGGGGCTGGGCGATATGGTAGACGAAAAGAGCATCGTCAATGCTCTGGTCGCCCTGCTGGTAACGGGCGGCTCAACCAACCACACCATTCACTGGATAGCCATCGCCCGCGCTGCCGGCATCATCATTGACTGGAATGACTATGCCGAGCTTTCTGCGGTTGTGCCCTCGTTGACCCGTATCTATCCCAATGGCCAGGAGGATGTGAATGCCTTCCACGAGGCGGGTGGTACGCCGTTCCTGATCCGCGAACTGCTTGCTGGCGGATACCTGCATAACGACGTGCACACAGTGATGGGCCCAGGCCTGGAGCAGTACGCCCGCATGCCGGAACTCGACGATGATAGGCCCGCCTGGAAGCCTGCAGCAGAGCAAAGTGCCATGCCGGAGGTACTCCGTGGTGTGGCCGAGCCTTTTGCGCCGGATGGTGGGCTCAGGGTGCTGGAGGGCAATCTGGGCAGGGGCGTGATCAAGGTCTCGGCAGTCTCGCCGGAGCACCATGCCATTGAGGCCCCGGCCGTGGTATTCAACGATCAGAACGAGCTCAAGGCGGCCTTCGAGGCCGGAGAGCTGAATAGGGATTGCGTGGTGGTTGTGCGATTTCAAGGTCCCCGTGCCAATGGTATGCCGGAGCTACACAAGCTCACCCCTTATCTGGGGGTGTTGCAGGACAGGGGCTACAAAGTGGGCCTGGTGACGGATGGCCGGATGTCTGGCGCTTCCGGGAAAGTGCCTGCCGCCATCCACGTATACCCAGAAGCGTTAGATGGCGGACCTTTGGCCCGAGTTGAAGACGGGGATACCGTTGTCCTGGACGCCCGCAACGGAACCCTCAGCATCAGGGTAGACGATGACGTGCTGGCCGCCCGCTGGCCTGCAACGACGGATTTGTCCGGCTATCATACGGGCTACGGGCGGGAGCTGTTTGGTTGGTTCCGTCGTTCGGCAAGCAACCCTGAACAAGGTGCCAGTTTTTTCTGGAACCACGAGGCATGACAGCAGAACACTATTCTCTGGTGGGGGACATTGGGGGAACCAATGCACGCTTTGCTCTGGTGAAGCAGGGCAGTATAGAACCAGAAGCTATTGAAGTTTTGCCCTGCCGTGATTACGAGAACCTGGATCAGGCGGTGGTCACCTATCTGGAACGTGTAGGTGTGGCGTCGGTCAGGCAGGCCTGTCTGGCCGTGGCCTCCCCCTTGCGCGGTACCCGGGTGACAATGACCAACAACCACTGGCGCTTTGACATTGAGGCGGTGCGACAGGTCTTTGGCTGGTCGGCCTTCAAGGTCATCAATGATTTTACCGCCATGGCGCTGGGCGTGCCCCATGTATCGGACGCTAATCTGGTGCACGTTTGTGGCGGCCCGGGAGACCCTGGCCGGCCGAAACTGGTGATGGGTCCGGGAACGGGCCTGGGCGTTTCCGGTCTGGTTCCGATTCGAAATGGCTGGGTGCCTTTGGTGACTGAAGGGGGCCATGTGGATTTTGCCCCCACCGATGACACGGAAATGGACGTGTTGCGCCTTCTCCGGGCCAGGTTTGGGCGGGTGTCGGTCGAGCGGATTCTGTGCGGCCAGGGTTTGCTGAACCTGTATCAGGCCCATGCCGAAATCCGTGGCGTGGCGGCCCCACTCGATGCTCCGGAGAAGATCACAGCCGCCGCTGTGGACGCTTCCGATGCCTTGGCCGGGGAAGTCCTTCAGCATTTCTGCGAAATGCTTGGGCGAACCGCAGGCAATTCGGCGCTGACGCTGGGGAGCCTGGGCGGCGTGTACCTGTGTGGCGGTATGCTGCCAGGGTTTCTCGACTTTTTTCTTGAGAGCCCGTTCCGTGAAGCCTTTGTAGCCAAGGGGCGGATGCGTCCGCTAATGGAATTTACACCGGTTTACGTGGTGACAGAGCCCTATACTGGTTTACTGGGAGCTGCCGAAGCGTTAGGAAATTCCGAGGTATGACCGATTCTTTGATAAACCTGTCCTTTGATGAGCTGGTTCGGCGTGTTCGTGCCTGTCAGATTTGTGCAGGCGATCTGCCCCACGAGCCGAGGCCGGTCATTCAGCTTAGTGAATCCTCCCGCATTCTCGTGGTCGGGCAGGCGCCGGGTCGACGGGTACACGAAACCGGTCTGCCGTTTAACGACCCCAGTGGCGACCGGCTGCGCCAATGGATGGGCATTACCCGCGACACCTTTTACGATGAACAGAAACTCGCCATTCTGCCCATGGGATTCTGTTATCCGGGCACCGGTAAATCCGGAGACCTTCCTCCTCGCCCCGAGTGCGCTCCGGCCTGGCGCCAGGCGTTGCTCGACCGCTTGCCGGAGATTCGCCTGACCTTGCTGATCGGTCAATATGCTCATGCCTGGCATATTCCCGGCGCAAGGCGTGCGGTTACCGAGAATGTGCGGCAGTGGCAACAATTCTGGCCTGATGTCATTCCGATGCCCCATCCCAGCCCCCGCAATAACCTCTGGTTGCGAAAGAATCCCTGGTTCGAAGCGGAAGTGGTGCCGGCCATTCAGGCCAGAGTTGCTAGCATTCTGGACTGACCTGGCCACTCCGGGCCATATACTCAGATAGCTCGCTGTATTGTTCCGGGTTAATGTACAGGCCCTGTTTGGTTCGCCGCCAGAGCAGGTCCTCTGGTGTGATCGCCCATTCGTGGGTCATCAGATAATCCACCTCGCGACGAGACAGGGTATCGGTAAACCAGTGGCCGAGATCGGCCATGTTCTGACAGCCTTCCAGAATGTTGTAGCTGCTGGTGCCATAGCTTCGCACAAACCGATGGATTACAGCATCGTCCAGCCAGGGGAAATCGGCTGCGAGTTCGGTGGCCAGTTGCTCCTGAGTGTTGAAGTCGCCGCCGGGCAACACGGCCGTTCGGGTCCAGGATCGGCCGGAGCCGGGAAAATAGCGACTGACCTGATCGGTCACAGCTTCGGCGAGCTTCCGGTAGGTAGTGATCTTGCCCCCGAATACCGAGATCAAAGGGGGCAGCGAGTCCTCATCATCAACCTCGAATGAGTAGTCGCGAGAGGCAGACTGTGCGGTGCCACCCTCGTCGTCCATCAGCGGCCGAACACCGGAGTAACTCCAGACTACATCGTTGGCGGACAGTTGCCGGCGGAAATACTGGTTGACGATCGACAGCAGATAGTCGGTTTCCTCTGGGGAAATCCGTGCCTGCGACGGATCGCCCACGTAATCGACATCGGTGGTGCCGATCAGGGAGAAGCGGTCCTCGTAGGGGATCACGAAAACAATGCGCTCGTCCTGATTCTGAAGAATATAGGCTTCGGTATCCTGATTGAGCCTGGGTACCACGATGTGGCTGCCCTTGACCATGCGGATCTGCTTGGGAGCTGGCATAGACAGGCTTTCACCGAACAGGCTGCTGACCCAGGGGCCGGTGGCGTTAACGACCACCTTGGCGCGGATGTTGTACTGCTTGTCCCGGTGGTGATCGTCCAGGGTGGCGTGCCATTGCCCGTTACGGCGCTCGGCGCGGCTACAGCGGGTGCGGGTCAATACGGTTGCGCCTTTTTCAGCGGCCTTGCGAGCAGACAGTACCACCAGCCGGGCATCATCAACCCAGCCATCCGAATACTCGAATCCACGGCTGATGTCTGGTTTCAGGGGCGAGTCCGGGCCAAAGGTAATAGACCGGGAGCCGGGCAGCAGTTCGCGCTTGGCCAGATGATCGTAGAGGAAAAGGCCGGTACGGATCATCCACGCTGGTCGCAGGTGGGGCTGATGGGGCAGGCGAAAACGCATCGGCCACATGATGTGGGGGGCGTTTCGTAGCAGGGCCTCCCGTTCACCGAGTGCTTCCCTGACCAGCCGGAATTCGTAATGCTCAAGATAGCGCAGACCGCCGTGGATAAGTTTGCTGCTGCTGGACGAAGTGGCAGAGGCAAGATCGTTCATCTCACACAGAACAACCCGAAGCCCCCGGCCTGCGGCGTCCATGGCAATTCCGGTGCCGTTTACGCCGCCCCCGACCACCAGAACATCGCATTGCGTGGGGGGAGTGTGAGAGTTGCCTGAAACCAGTCCTTTGTTATTTGCCACTGCCTGAGTGCTCCTGATAATCGCACATAACGCCTGTCATGGAACGATTATCAGGAAACTGCCTGGTCCGGTAAAGCGACCCTGTCACAGGCGGGTGGGCTTACCTGCCTCTTTGCGGCGTTGCTCCCACTCTTCGCGGGTTTGTGCGGCTTCATCACCGGGCAGGAAGTCGATGATCTCGAAGTAATCAGAGCTGAACTGGTCTGCCACCACGGTTTCACGAGGTTTGATCCGGACCACGTAGACGGTCTGGACATTCTGGTGGTCGAACTCGCGCCAGTACTGTTCATCTTTCAGGAAGCTGTAGCGATGCCCCTCAAGGGCCCGGATAACGGCGTCTGTGTTGGTGCTGCCGGCCCGTTCGACAGCATCCTTGTACTGGTAAACAATGCTGTAGGCCGAGGCCGCGGATGATGAAGGGCGCATTTCATAGCGGTCTGAGAAGGCCTCAACAAAGTCTTTACCGCGCTGGTAGTTGTTCTCGTAGGGCAGGTTCCAGACCCAGGGGGCGGCACCAACAACACCTTCCATGATGGTCGGGCCAACCTGTCTGACCATCCCCAGTGTCAGGTTGGGCACAACGATCTGCATTTTTTCCGTCAAACCCATTTCATAGGCCAGGTTCAGAGCCCGGACCATGTCATCGCCGAACAATACCATCATCAATACCTTGGCATCGCTCTCCTGGGCCTGTTCCAGCGCTGCGCGGAAATCATTGATCAGCGCCCGGGGGAAGGGGGTTTTTACACCCTGGTGCACGTCGGTGTTTTCGGTGTTGGAAAACTTTCGTACCGATTCTTCCACGGACCATCCCCAGGTGTAGTCTGAGGTGATGTAGAAAAACTTCTGGTCGGCGTGGTTACGATTGAGATACTGGCTCAGTGCCTTGGCCGTCATCCAGGCGTTGTAGGGCTCCCGGAACATATATCGATGCCCCTCGGCGCCGGTGGTGGCATTGGAGTACGTCAGGGTGCCGAAGTAGATTCGGTTACGATCCCTGGCGGCTTTGCCGGAAGCAATAGCGACGGCGCTGGAGACGCCACCGAAAACCATCTGCGCGCCCTCGCGGTCAATCAGTTCGGCGGTATTTCTGGCGCCCTGGTCTGGTTCTCCACGGGTATTGCGAATCACCAGTTCGAGGGGCTGGCCCATAACACCGCCTGCCTGGTTGATTTCATCTACCGCCAGATAGGCGCCAAGCCGTTGTTGAAGGCCCTGGTCCTTGTATCTTCCGGTCTGGGGGTAATTCAAACCTATCTTGAGGGTATCGGCGAGGACGGTCGTGCTGGATAATAGCAGGACAGTCGCAAAGATCAGCGCGTTCCTTGGTCTCATTTACGTTGGCCTCCGTAACGGCAGCACAGCTGGTATGGCTGCGTTGCAAACAGTTATTTTGATTGTTTATTGGGCAACTCAAGTGTCAGCCGATACTGTCCGGCCAACAATGGGACTAAAGTTGAAGTTCCGGTAACAATTTGTAGGACGAGCGTTCGATCACACAACCGTTGCTATAAGGCAGGGAAACATTGAGAAGAATGACCTATTCGCGCTCGACTGAAAGCCTGTCGGTGGTGCTCATGGCATTGCTCGCATTGCTGGTGGCGCTTCCGGCCAGTGCCGAGTGGCACCGATACTCCGACACGGCAATGACAACGCCCGTTGAGCTTGAGTTCTGGGCTGATGAAAGCGTGACCGCCGATGTGGTGGCCCGTGAGGTATTCGATGTATTTCACCATGTCGATACCCAAATGAGCCGGTACCGGGCAGATTCTGAATTATCAGCGCTGAACCAGGAGGCTGGAAAAGGCCCGGTTAACGTCAGTGATGGTCTGTTTAAGGTGCTTCAGAAAGCCCGTGAGGTGTCCGAGCTGAGTGAGGGGGCATTCGATGTCACCTTTGGCTCGGTGGGTTACCTCTATGACTTTCGGGCCGGCAAGCAGCCAACGGATGAACAGGTAGCGACCGGGCTCACGCGGGTAAACTTCCGCGATGTCGTACTGGATGTATCCGGGCAAACGGTGGCGTTTCGCCAGCCGGGAATGCTGGTGGACCTGGGCGGCATTGCTAAAGGTTACGCTGTCGATCTGGGTATTGAAGTGCTTGAAGCCCACGGCATACGCCACGCCCGGTTGAGTGCTGGCGGTGATATGCGTCTGCTGGGGGACAAGCGGGGGCGCCCGTGGTATGTGGGTATCCGGGATCCCCGGTCTGGCAATGACAACGCGGTGGTGTTGCCTTTGGCGGATGTTGCGGTATCCACATCCGGCGACTACGAGCGCTTTTTTGTTGATGACGCCGGTGAGCGCGTGCACCACATACTGTCACCGAGCACTGGCCGCTCGGTGAAGGGAGTACAGAGCGTTACGATTATTGGTGACGATGCATTGACCACCGATGGCTTGTCCACCGCGGTTTTTGTTCTGGGCCCGGAGAAAGGCCTCAAGATGGTGGAGCGCTTGCCGGCGATCGAAGTGGTTGTGATCGACGACAAACGCATGATGCATGTGTCAGAAGGGCTCGCTCCCCCAGAGCAGTAGTAGAGGCAACGTCCCTGCCGTCAGCCGTTGATGGTGCCGTTGACCACATTGGAGAACGCAATCAGGCTGTCCTGCATGGTGCTGTTGCCCAGGCCGTGGCCGGTAAAGCGAGCGCCAAAATCACCCTGTTCGCCATGCAGTGCCATGTAGTTCAAAAGCACCGTTTGAACCAACTGGTTGACGTTATTGGCGGCCGGGCTGGAGGCGGTTTCCACAGAGGCATCTGAGCGCATGAAGCCAATCTGGTTACGGATGGCTCCGGGGCGACCGGCAGGGTTGTATACAAGGAAAAACGACGCAGCAGTCTGCTGATTGTCGCCGGTCCACTCGCCCTTGCCCCGGCCTTCCAGAGAGTCGTCAATGCGGCCGTTGCTGGATACAGAACCGTCACTGAATACGTAGAGCATTAACGGGATCTGCTTCCTCGCCGCATATTCCAGGCAGGCGCCCATGCAACGCCCAGCCTGTTCATCACGCCGCTCGCCCGTGCCCCGCTCGCCGGTGTGATAGTCGTACCCGCCCATGGTGATGGTGCCAGCCCCGGCATAGCCTTCCAGGACCAGCTTCATGACCGAGGCGGTTTTCTGAAACTCCCGGTTACCACTGAATTCGCTACTGGAGAAAATGCCCGCCGGACCGACAATGTCAGGATCCGCCACCGGATCCAGGGATGCCGGATTGCCAAAACGGTCCGCCAGGTCCGCACTCTTGATATAGCCACAGCGAACGAGTTGTTTAACCACGTCATCGGTGGAGATGTTGGTATTCACCCGGCCCATTTTGGCATCGCTGATGCGATGGATTGATTCCATTACGGCAACGGCGTCTTTCTGATCCAGGATGCCGATCAGGTCACCCACGTCTACCAGGCCAGTCACGTCGGAAGGGCGATCAATTTTGGTAGGGCGTACCTTGGGGTCGATAAGGTTCATCGGTGCGAGGGAGTTGCCGCCAGACTCCGAGCTCTGTGAGCCGACCAGTGACAAAAGCGAGCCATCCGCTCCGGCCATGTGAATACCGTACATCGGGTTGTGGGGATTATTCCCGGTATCGTTTTCAGAGCGCGCGGCGATGATGGCCCCGTTGGTGTTGGCGCGGGTGCCAGCGCTGGTGCTTTGCATAATACCCCGAAGGAAGCCGCTGTCCGAATGAAACGCCAGCCCCAGATCCGTGTTCACGAACGCGGGATTATTCGGGAGCATGTCGCCTGGCAGGCCAAGCTTGTTGTAGCCGGCAGTGCTCAGGAAATCCATCTGCCCCCCGGACTTTCCCATCAAGACATTGGAGCCGGCGATATTGGCGCCACCAGCCAGGTCAAAGCAGATGAAGGGAATTTTGCCGGCGCCATTCAGCGCAATACCGCAGCTTTCTTTCAGGTTCTCCAGATCCGGGGAGAGCGCGGCTGCAGCTTCGCGGGGATTGGCGAACAGGCTGAAAATGGAGGCCCCGAAGACTGTGGCGGTGCCCGCCATCAACCCTTGAGAAATGAACTCTCGGCGGGTGCGGGGTTTGCCATGATCATCGTGTAGTAGTGGACTACCGTTGGCCAGGGGCTTGTTTCTGTTTTTACGAATAAACATGATTGGCGTCCTCTACTGAACCAGGGTAGTCGCGCTGCCCAGGACAGCGGCACACGTTGCCTTGACCACCGTCTCGGTGCGATCTGCGGAGCAACCGGCGTCGCAAACCGTCAGGTTGTCGATTAGCTGGCCCAGCTCCGTTTCGATGTCGGTGGTGCTTGGCTGGGAAGCCAGATTGGTGCCAACGAACCGGGAGATCAGCGGGTTGATAATCAGGCTCTTGCCTCCGTGCTCAAAGGCACTGTCGGCCGGAGCCGAGAAGTTGAATCCCGGGAACATGTCACTTCGGAGCTGGCTGCTGGATACCAGCGCATCACAGTACTGAATGGCCATCTGGGTTACCGCCATCTGGTGCGACGACAGGAAACCCTGAATGTTCTCCACCGTGGGCAGTTGTTGCTTCACGGTATTGTAGGTGGCACTTACATCCGGATGCGTGGTGGCAACGCCGGTCATTCGGGCCATGGAGGCATTGATTTCATCAAAGGTTTTCAGACCGATTTCCGGTGACGCCGGAAGGTCTGCCGGCTCGGGCTGCGGCAGGGGCGCGGGCTCGATCCGGGCAAACTGGTTGCTGCCAATCTGATCAAAGGTCAGGAAGAACTCGTCAATTCCGGGGCCGCCTTCAAGCGCAATAATGGTGCCCAGAGGGGACAGTGGCTGGCCGACGCCTGGCTGGTAGAGGTCTGCATCCAGCAGGACATCGAGGTTGGCCCAGGCTTGCCCGACAGTGGCTTCTTTGCCGTTGATACCCAAACGCATTCCCCTGAGCGGGATATTCGAGGGCTCGACGCTGTCATCCAGGCTGATGAAAAACGGACTGGTGAATCGGTAGGCGTAGCTGTCGAACTGGCTGACTTCAAATACGATAAAGCTCTGTGGCAGGTCAATCAGGTGGGAGACCCCGAACAGCAGATAGAACTTCTGGCCCACACCCACTTCAAAGTTGGCCTGAATCTGCTGGGGTGTTAATGCACGGTTGTGAATGGCCACCATACGGATGGCCCCCTGCCACGGGGAATTACCGTCGGTTTCATTACCCAGCACCAGGGCAAAGCTGTCGTCCCACTCGGTTAGCAGTCCGCCCTCATCGGGATCAAGGTCGCCCGAAAACTCACCGTTGACAAAGATCTGTCGACCGGTCGCCGGGCTGTAGTTAACCACCACATGCTGCAAAGTCGCTTGCAACAGCATATCGGCATCCTGAGTTGCAAAGGCGCTGTTCTCGTCGCTGGTGGTGGAGCGATGCAGTACTTCGTAACGCTGGAGCGACTGGCTCAGGGTTACATTGCGTGTGGTCGCGGAGCCGGAATAGGTGACGATGCGGGCGTCTTCCTGGGTGATATTCCCGGGAGCTACCCAGGCTTCGATGCTGTATTCACCGGAGGTGGTCAGTTGGGTGTGGAGTTTTCGGCTTGCCGAGGTGCTGCCCTGGGCCTTGCCGGCAGGCACCATGAATCCTTCGCTGTTTTCTCCTGCGGGGCCAAGGTCAATGCCCCAGCCGCCAACCCAGTCAACGTTGCCGCTGAGCGTTAGATTGAGCGGTGGCTCAATACCGCTGGTGTCAAATGCAGTTTGCCCTTCACCCGCTTTGAATTCGTACAGGGCAATGACATTGTCTTCATAGCGACCGCCGGAGTTGGCCAGCAGGCCGTCGGCACTGAGCTCAACCGCCTTGCTGACCACCAGAGCAGGGTCGACAGGCGTTGCGCTCAGATCCTCGACCATTTCCAGAATCTTCATTTCCATCAGGTTGGCTGAGGCTACGCAGTCGTTATCCCAGCAATTATGGAAGTCAAAGCGCAGCCGCTGTACCAGGCGAGAGTCGGCGGGCACCGTGGCATCAATGCGGCTTCGGGCTTGGTCGTAGGCGGTGTTTACATCGGCACTGGCAATGTAGGGTGTCTGACCACCATCGCTATGGCACTCGCTGCAGTACTGTTCGAGCACCGGATACACTGTGGTGGCGAACAGGCCGGGCTCGGCCGGCAGAGAAATGGTGGCCCCCGGATCTTTCAGGGCCGGTGCACGTAACTCGACGGTTTTGGCCGAACCTCCACCGCCTGCCCAGTTTGTGATGTAGGTTGTCAGGATGTCTGCGCAGGCAGAGTTGCTGGATAACCAGCAGTTATGGCCACCTGCCACTTTGGTTACCATCAGGGAGTCAGACGGATCCGAGAGATTTACAATCTTCTTTGCCTGGGAATAGGCGCTGTTGACGTCCTGCTCATTAACAAAGGTGGGCGACTGACCATCGGCCCCGTGGCAGGACCCGCATTTATCCTGGGTAACCAGATTGTCCCAAACGCTGCGTTTGAAATTGGACACATCCTCGGTTGCCGGAGCCGGACCACTGTAGACAATGCCGCCTGAGTTGCCGGAGGTGTTGGGAAGAGATTCTGTAGACTCTCCGCCACAGGCCGCCAGCAGCAGGGTGGCTCCCACAACAACGAGTACCGATTTCAGGGCTTGCGCCGGTGTGTGTGCTCGCAGTGTCATCATCTGTTACTCCCCCATGCAGTAAACAGCGGATTCAGCGAACACCTGCTTCAGGTTGTAGCCCTGGTTCGCGAAGCTGACAACCATACTGTTGACCTTGGCCCGGTCGTCACTGTCCGAGGGTGGGCGCAGGCAAACGTTCTCGAAGACTTTCTTCACCTGACACTGGGCGAAGGCCTGGGAGTGGGCGAATTCCCGACCCAGGCTTTTGGCGCCGTTGCCGGAGTCGGGCAAGGTCGGATCCCAACCAAGGCGTCGATTGGCACCCTGGCGCCAGTAATTGTCCCAGCGGTCGTCAGGTGTGACATAACCCTGCTCAAACGTCGCCGAATTGATGTGATATTTGCTCTGAACCCGGGTTCCGGTTACCGGATCTGTCGTGCCGACGGCGTTGTAGACCAACCGCCCCAATTCACCGTCGGGGTCGTTGTTCTGGTCATACCGGTAGTCGTAATAGGCAAAGGCCTGGGTCATCGGATCCATGCCGGTGTGGCAGCCTACGCAGTTATTGAGAAAAACCCGGCTGTCTCCGCCGGGGCTGCGAGAGACATCCTGCCGAATACGGTCGGTGGACAGGGTAACGTCAGCGACCTGCTCCAGGTCGTTGCACATGTGGTTGATCAGGGTAAACCGGAACATGGCGCGGTTGGTGCCCGCGCTGAAGAATGCTCGGGCAGAGGCACGGGAGGTGATCACGCCGGCCGTGGCCGAAGATGGCAGTCCGTTGTAGCTGGACTGGCTGACCCGAATCAGGTTATCGCGCAGGCTGATGCCCCGGGATTCCAGTTCTGAGTAATGGTTGTTGTTGCTCACAGAGTAGGGCGGTAAACCGAGAGACGGATCGCCAATGTAGAGCACGTCTTCAAAAAGGATCTTCCGAAAATCCTGGTCGTCACGAACCATGCCGACAACGGTGGCAATGTAATCGTTGAGAGGCACGAACTTGGACATGGCCTCGTTGGTCCAGGGCGCAGCAAAGTTCTTGAGCGTGACATCGTAAAAGGCGGGATCTTCCATGGCGATGAACGCAGCGCCTTCGGGATTGGAAGGTATCAGGTCGGCCATCGACTGCAGGACGCTCTCGGATGGTGGAACGCCCGCAATACGGTCGTGTATCTGTTTGGCCTGTTCCCTGGCGCCTGCCTCAGCCAGGCTGGACCCCATTCCTGAAAGAACGATGATACTGCAAGCCATGGTCATCAGGCTTGTCATCCTGTTCCGGGCGGTCATGTCCGTATCCCTCAATGATGGTTAGCATCCGCACATTAATGCTTTTTGACAATTGTTAAAAGTTTACGACTTGCTATATCTTAAAAATTGAGTCCCAGGCCACGTTATTACATTGCGTTACGTAAAAGCTTTGGAGTGACAGGTTCGAACCGACTTAATTTATGTCATGGAATGTCATCCACCACAGGGTTTGTCACATTGGAAGTCACGTCATCGGTTCTCTCTGCTCGCTATCACCGTGGTCGGTTGCTGGCCTGTATCGGTGCACTGTCGCTGACAGGATGCCTGTCTGGCGGTGACAGCCAGAAGGCTGATCCGGTTGTGGTCGAGGAGCCGGTTGCCTACATAGAACGGCAGCTTGTATTCAATGAAAACACCGGATCGCTGGTTGAGGATGACCTTGCGAACCCCGCAGAGTTCAGGCCAGGCGCCCGCCTTTTGCTTAAGTCCAGCGCCGCAGCACGTTCTTCGGCAAAGGATATATCCTCCGCTGCATTTTCTGGTGGCACTCCTGGACAGGGGGGCTACGACGTCAAAGATCTTCACGTGTCCCAGGATGGAAACCGGTTACTCTTTGCCCTGCGTGCCCCAGAGATAGAGGGTGCCGACGATGACGAACAGCCCACCTGGAATATCTGGGAATACGATCGAACCGCGGCATCGCTTCGCCGTATTATTGATTCGGACGTGACCGCCCGCGCGGGTCAGGATGTGGCGCCGGCTTATCTGCCTGACGGCCGGATTGTTTTCTCATCCACACGTCAGCGCGTATCCAAGGCGATTCTGCTGGATGAGGGCAAGCCTCAGTATTCCGGCCTGGACGAGGAACTGGACAGTCCGGCGTTTCTGCTTCATGTCATGGATGACGATGGCCGCAATATCGAGCAGATCACCTTTAACCAGAGCCATGACCTGGACCCCGTGGTTATGGGCGATGGCACCATCATTTTCAGTCGTTGGGATAATGCCGGTCAGACTCGAAACAATGGTGTGAACCTTTATCGCGTCAATCCTGACGGTACCGGGTTGAGCTACCTTTACGGCCGGCATTCCCATGAGTCCATTCCGGAAGCCGGCGACATCCAGTTCCTGCGGCCTCAGGCACTGGATTCAGGCAACCTGCTGGTTCAGTTGCGCCCCTTTGAAAGCGACGACTATGCGTCGGTGCTGGCAGAAATTGATGTTGAACGCTTTGTTGAGGCCAATCTTCGCGTCGATGGCACTGAGGCTGTGGGACAACGCTCATTGATTCCGGGCATTCGCCTGAATGGAGAGTTGTCTCTTGGCGGGCGCTACGGGTTTGCATCGCCGCTACTGGATGGCACCGGCCGTTACCTTGTCAGCTGGACTCCTTGCCGGTTGCGGGAAGTTGCGACCGATCGCATTGTAAATTGTACGGAAGACCGACTGGCTTCTGACCAATATCGTCCGGCCCCTCCGGTCTATGGGCTCTGGCTTCTGGATGCGGCTGAAAGCACCCGCCGTCCGATTGTGACTGCGGTAGAAGGCGTCCAGTTTGACGAGGCCTTGCTGATGCGAAGTCGCCCACTGGAACGTTTTATTCCAGAGGCCCAGTTCCCCGGCGAAGCTGGCGCGTTGGCGGATGACGGTTACGGAATTCTGCACATTCGCAGTGTTTACGATCTGGACGGCTCGGACACCACGTCAGCCGGCATCCCCGCCATGGCCAATCCGGTGCAAACGCCCCCGGAGCAGCGGCCAGCAAGATTCCTGCGCCTTGAGAAGCCCGTGGCGATACCCGATGACGACGTACGGGATTTCGACAACAGCGCTTACGGGCGAAGCCGTGGCCAGCTAATGCGTGAGATCCTCGGTTATGTGCCGGTTGAGCCGGATGGCTCGGTGAAAGTGGCGGTCCCTGCCAATGTTTCCTTTGCGATCAGCGTGCTGGACGGGCAGGGACGAAGACTCGGGCCAAGGCATGAGAACTGGCTGTCCGTGCGCCCTGGCGAGACTCGGGAGTGTTCAGGTTGCCATGATCCGGATAGCTCCGCTCCTCATGGCCGCACCGATGCCGGCCCCGCGCCCGCCTGGGCCGGGGCGCCAACCACTGGCCGGCCATTTCCGAACACCGATCCTGCACTGTTTGCCGACATGGGCGAAACCATGGCCGAGGTCTATGGCCGAATCAACGGCATTCGCCGACCGTTACCGGATCTTGTGTACGAAGATGAATGGACCGACCCGAATGTGGCGCCATTGGGCGCGAGTTTCGCGTACGCTTACGGTGACCTGGACACGGCTCCGCCCATTTCCGGTGTCTGTGCTGGGGAGTGGTCGCCGAACTGCCGTATTGTGATTAACTACGAACAGCATATCCATCCACTCTGGGGTAAGCTCCGGCAGGAAGTGGACCCTGTCACCATGGACGTCATTTCTGATTCCACCTGCACCGGCTGCCACACTACCGCCGATGCAGCAGGCGCTGCTCAGGTGCCCGCCGGGCAGCTGGATCTGGGCGATGGCCCGTCACCTGCAGAGCCGCTGCACTTCAATTCTTATCGCGAACTCCTCTATCCGGACAACGAGCAGGAGTTGATGAACGGCGCCCTCGTGGATGTGCTGGTGGATTCCGGGGAGGTGCTAAGGGATGAAGAGGGCAATCCGATTCTTGATGCTGATGGGAACGAGCAACCGATCATGGTCACCGTGCTGGTTCGGCCATCCATGTCTGTCAATGGCGCTCGGTTCAGTCGATTCTTTGATGTGTTCGCAGCCGGTGGCAGCCATGAAGGTTTTCTGAAGCCTTCCGAACTGAGGCTGATTTCAGAATGGCTGGATATTGGTGGCCAGTATTACAACAACCCCTTCGATGCCCCGGAAGACTGATCCAAGGACTCAAGCTCGCGCCATGCCCATCGCCATTCTCATGATTTTACTCTTGCTCCCTGCCCAGAGTTGGGCCGGTGGGTTATGGGGCTCGGAGGGCCAGGATGTGGCCCGGGTGCAGGTAACCGAAGCCTATCTGTCCTGGAGGACGGGCCCGGCATCCGGATACCCGGTGTTCCATACAAGTGAGAAAGGCGAGTGGCTGACCATCCTTCAGCGCAAGACCAGCTGGATCAAGGTGATGGACTCCCGAGGCAGGGAGGGCTGGGTGTCGGTGGCGGACCTGGCTCAAACCGTGGATGTCACCGGAGAGACCGTGAGCCTCCAGGTTCCTGACCTGGATTCGTTCGGGAAGCGACGGGCAGAAGCCGGTTTGATGATGGGCGAGTTTGACGGTGCTGCCGTGATGGCTGGCTATGGAGGTCTTTGGCTGACCCGGAATCTGTCTGCAGAGCTGTGGGGGGCTCAGATTCTTGGCAGTGCCTCCGAGATTCGGATGGTTAATGGCAATCTGGTGCATCAGCCATTTCCGGACTGGCGGATATCGCCTTTTTTCACCCTGGGGATTGGCCATATCTGGGTTGAGCCGAAAGCGTCTCTCGCCCAGCCGGAGGAACGTGATAACAGCATCGGCCATGCCGGCCTTGGAATCAGGGCCTACATCACTGATCGATATTTCATCCGTGCCGAGGTGAAGGACTACAAAGTCTTCACGACCCGGTCCACCAACGAAGAAGCGACAGAATGGAAAATCGGACTAAGCATCTTTTTCTGAAACCGCTGTGCCTTGCGGCAGGCCTTTGCACCGCAGCGGCAGGACAGGCGCAGGAAGACCGCCCGCTGATCGAGCCCGACGTGACGCCGGTGCCGGTTACCGAAGCCCTGATCGATACCGAGAACTTCGAGATCGGGGCATTTGTGGGTGTGCTGAACATTGAGGATTTTGAATCGTCCCTGTTGTACGGCGGCAAGCTGACATACCACCTGAGCGAATCGTTCTTTTTCGAAGCAGGTGTGGGCTTTGCGGAAGGCGGCGAGACCAGTTTCGAGAAGCTGGCCGGAGATGTGGAGGTGCTGACCGACAGTGAGCGGGACTATAGCTACTACAACATCAACCTGGGGTACAACGTGCTGCCGGGTGAGGCGTTCCTCACAGAGAATTACGCCTTCAACACCAACTTCTATCTGATTGCCGGGGCAGGGGCCACGGAGTTTGCCGGCGATACCCGTTTCACCCTGAATGCGGGTGCCGGCTATCAGGTTCTATTGACCGACAGCGTGTCGGTGCATTTTGGGGTACGGCAACACTTTTACGACATTGATGTGCTTGGGGAAGAGAAGACCTCCGTCAATACCGAGGTCAGTACCGGGTTGTCTGTGTTTTTCTGAAATTAAGGAGGAATGGCTGTGAGAGCATCCATAGCAAGACTGGCATTGGCGGGTGTACTGGCCTGTGCGAGCCCCTTGGCCGCGGCTGAGGCCATTAACGTACCGGCGCCAGACTTTACCCTGGAAAGCCGCTCCGGGGAGAACCTGCGGCTGGAGGATCATCGGGGCGAGGTCGTTATGCTCAACTTCTGGGCTTCCTGGTGTGGGCCCTGCCGTCAGGAAATGCCCCTGATGGACGAGCTATACAGCCAGTACAAGGATCTCGGTTTCACCATTCTGGCAGTGAACGTGGATGAGAATCGGGACGAAGCCCTCCGTTTCCTCGACAAGGTGCCGGTCAACTATCCGATTCTTTACGATCCGGAGAGCTCGGTTAGTGAACTGTATGAGGTTCAGGCCATGCCAACGACGGTGATGATTGACCGGAACGGCAATGCCCGATATCTGCACTACGGCTACCAGCCAGGTTACGAGGATGAATACGAGCAACAGATTCGCGAACTGGTGCGCGAGTAACTTCTGGACGGTGCCCGCTATGCGAATTTTGTCGATCCTGTCGTCCCTGTCTCTGGTTGCACTGCTGCTGATGGCGACCGGCTGCAGCTCGGTAAAACCCTGGGTGAAACCCTACGAGCGTGACAATCTGGCGGATCCGGTCATGAGTCTGAGCAGGCATGGCACGGCTGACGCCTACATGCATCACGTCTATCAGGCCAGAGAATCCGCTCGCGGCGCTGAAGGCGGTTCAGGGGGTGGCTGTGGCTGTAACTGACAGATTTCGGGTTGCTGCACTCAGTTTGATGGCCCTGATGGCGTTACTCACGGTTCAGTCCGCCACAGCGGCGACCTTACCCGTGGACAAAGTAGACGTGCTCTATCATCGTTACGATGGTGGCGGCATGGTGATTGATGGCCCATCGGTGCTGGTCCGCAAAGGCATTGGCCCCCAGGTCTCATTTTCCGGTCAGTATTACGTGGATTCTGTGTCTGCTGCCTCGGTGGATGTATTGGCGACAGCCAGTGCCTACGAGGAGGAGCGCACAGAATACACCGTGGGTGTGGATTACCTGTACGACAAGGCCATTCTGAGTCTGGGTTATACCAACAGTACGGAAAATGATTACGAAGCCAATACCCTCTATTTTTCGGTGAGCCAGGAATTCTTCGGTGGCATGTCCACGGTCACCATGGGTTATGCCAGTGGCTGGGACGAAGTGGGCAAGGTTGGCAACGAGACCTTCAGCGAGGAAGCCGATCGTCGTAACTACCAGCTGGGCCTTAGCCAGGTCGTTACCCGTAACAGTCTGGTAGGCCTGGACCTCGAAGTGGTCACAGACGAGGGTTATCTGCAAAACCCGTATCGTGTGAACCGCTACATTAATCCCGACAAACCAGCGGAGTTCCTGACTCAACCGGAACGGTATCCGGAAACCCGAACCAGTACCTCCGTGGCTGTGCGAGCGCTTTACTATCTGCCGTATCGCGCCTCAATACGCGGTGAATACCGCTATTTTTCAGATACCTGGGGTATTAACGCCCATACCATGGAACTGGGTTACGTGCACGGGTTGAACCAGCGCTGGACCCTTGAAGGTTCCGTCCGCTATTACACCCAGAACGAGGCGGATTTTTACAGCGATCTTTTCCCGTTCGCGAACTCCCAGACCCATCTTGCCCGGGACAAGGAGCTCAGCTCCCTTTCAGGAACAACCCTGGCATTCGGCGCGGTGTACGAGTGGAAGCAGACATCCCTTCCCGGCATAGACCGCCTGCAGTTCAGTCTTTTGGTGGACTGGCTGAATTTTGAATATGACAACTTTCGGGATGTCACCGCACCCGGAGTGTATCTCCCCGGCGAAGAACCCCTTTATTCCTTCGATGCCTATGTCACCCGGGCGTCGTTGATTCTTGAATACTGAGCATGCAGGAAGAACGATCATGGCCACTTGCTTGAACTCCCGATTTACGGCGCTTTTAGCGGCATTGACCCTTGCCCTGACAGCCCCTGCCTTCGCCCAGACCAATCCCGAGGAGGAGAAGGATGGCACAGCGGTCGCCGAGCAGGTCGAGGCCCTCAAGAAGAAGGTCATCCGGCTTAACCGGGACCTGTTTATCCTCGAGGAGGATCTGCTGTTCCCGGCCAACACCCAGGTTGCGGTGTTTCTCAGCGTGGATACAGGGAAGTTTCTGAAGCTGGATGCGGTCAAGCTGAAGGTTGACGACGAGATCGTTGCCTCCCACCTATATACCGAGCGTCAGGTGACTGCACTCGAACGCGGCGGCATGCAACGGCTATACGTGGGCAACCTGAAAACCGGAGCCCATCAGGTGACGGCGTTCGTTGAGGGAATCGGACCGGATCAGCGGCCCTACAAACAGGCTGCATCCCTGGAATTCGAGAAGGGCACTGGCACAGCTGCGCTGGAGATCCGTGTTGAGGATCGCTCTTCCGATTACCAGCCCTCAGTTTCCATCGTGGAGTGGGAGTAAACCGCGTCGTGGGATTGACAGTAATCAAGCCGTTTCGAACGCTTTCGGTATTGTTTACCGGCGCTTTGTTATGGCTGACTATGGTTGCTCCGGCCCAGGCCGATGAGCCCCGACCTGAGCGGGCGAAGGACCTTCGGTACGGTTGGGCTCTGTATGAGTATCATCAGGGCAATGTCTTTGAGGCTCTGACCCAGCTGGCGGTTGCCCGTGAGCAAGGCGGTATCGAAGGACATGGTGATCACCCGGCTTTGGTAGAGGGTGGGCTGATGTTGTCCTGGGGCATGACCCGTGAGGCCAGCAAATTGTTCACGGAACTGCTCGGTAGTGACGGCACGGGTAGCACACTTTCGCCGGATGTTCGCAATCAGGCCTGGTTCTATCTGGGCAAGGTGTTTTTCCTGGAAGGTAATCGTGAGCTGGCCGGTGAGAATCTCGAGCGCGTGGATGCCGAGGCACTCGCTGAGGCCAACCATGACCTCTATCGGGAGTGGGTTTATCTGCGAGCACGAGTGGCCATGATGTCTTCGAGGATCGAAGACGAATCGAAGCTGACGTCGCTGAAGGAACAACTGGAAGACACGGACATCTGGTCCCTTTACCTGCAATACAATTCAGCCGTCGCCGCTCTGGACGCGGGAGACGTCGCGACAGCCGAGGCTGAACTGCAGACACTCATCGCCATCATTCAACAATCTGCCGATTCCGCCAAACCAGAGGCCGAACGCGAAGGCCTGTTGGACAGGGCCCGACTGTCACTTGCCCGGCTTTACCTCAGGGATGACCGGTTCGACGCGGCGCTTGAGATCCTTGGCGACATGCCGCTGAATGGCGTATTCGCTGACCAGGCCCTTTTCGACTATGCCGTAGCGGCGGCCGGGCAGGGCAGGCCGGATCGGGCACTTGATGCGCTTGATACGCTGTCAAACAGGAATCTGTTTTTGCCCTGGCGACAGCAGGTTCCGTTTGCCCGGGCCTATGTTCTTGAGCAGATGAGCAGACCGCAGCGAGCACTGTCAGCCTTCAAACAGGCAGCGGACCTCTACCAGGCCCGTATAAAGGAGCTGGACAATATCCGCAATGAGCTCAGTGAACAGAGCCTGATGGCGCAGCTCGACTTTACTCGTGACAGCGACGGGATTCTCACGGATTCCTACGGCCGTTTGCGGGTCCAGCCTTCCGATTTCGGCATGGCCGAAGTGCTGGCTTCGGAGACTTTTCAGCAGGCGCTTGCAGAATTGAACGAGCTCTACCAAATGCAATCCTTTATCGCCGAGCGGCAGTCCCGGTTTGAATCCTTCCGGATCATGCTGGAAACCCGCGAACAACAGCGCCAGGTTCGGATTGCAGAAACCCGTCGGGCGCTCGAAAACCAGCAGGCGGACCAGTGGCAGACGTTGCATGAGGAATTCAGGGAAACGATCGCCACTGCGTTGGCTGAAGACGACGCTCAATTCTTCATGACCGCAGAACAGAAAGCACTGAGAGACAAGCTCAACGAGGTTGAAGAAACTCTGGCGGGCTTGCCTGACGACGCCACCACGGCCAGACAGCGTGAGACTTACCGGAGGATGCGTGCCTACTTCGACTGGTCGATTGCGGATGACTATGGCTTGAATCGCTGGGCGGCGCAAAAGCAGTTGCGGGAGCTGGATCGTGAAATGCAGCACTTCCAGGCCCAGCGGCAGAAGGTTGAAGCCCTGATGTCCGACGGCGACCGCCATGCCGAACTGGCTCGGCGCATTTCTGCCAGCGAGCGCGAACTCGCCACCCTTGGCCAAGAGGTGGCCGTTGCATTGAGCAGCGCCCGGCGAATCCTCCTGAGCCAGGTAGACAGCATGCTTGTTGACCAGCAGGAAGAGCTCAATGGGTATCTGGTGGCTTCCCGCCATGCCCAGGCCAGGTTGGCGGACCAACTGTTCCGCACATCGCAAAACCCGGGAGCCGGTGATGAGTAACGGGATCCCAGGAAAGATGGTGAAAGGCCTTGTCGTGGCAGGTACGCTGCTCATGGCCAGTGGCTGTCAGATGTTACAGTCGATGATCCCCGCCGGCGATGAGGAAATGCCCAGGGTCCGTGAGGGCACCCTGGCCGCGCTTCCGGCGACTGAGACCCGTCAGGTTCAGGGTGTCGAGACTGGCAGCGGCCCCTCGGATGATGTCTCCATTGAAATAGTGATGGAAAGCTACAAGGCGCTTTTGCCGCTGGTGGACGATCCCCGCAAGCAGGTTACCATCCGACACCGGCTGGCCGATCTGGAATTTCAGCGGGCGGAGCGGAAAATGGCCGATACCGCTGTCGATGAGCTCGCCGGTGCTATCGAGGCCTACCAGCGTCTTCTGTCCGAATACCCGGAGCGCGAGGGCAATGACAAGATCTATTATCAGCTTGCCAGGGCCTGGGAGCTTCGGGGAGCGACGCCCCAGCAACTCGATACTCTGGATACTCTGGTCCGGCGGTACCCCGATTCTGACTACTGGATAGAAGCTCAGTTTCGCCGCGGCGATCTGCTGTTTATCGATGGCCGATACCGGGAAGCCGAGCAGGCATTCGACGAGGTTACCCTCGCCAGCCAGGAGCGGATGGCCGATGCCTCGTTTCTGGTAAACGCGCATTACATGAAAGGCTGGAGTCTATTCAAGCAGGCGCAATACCAGGAAGCCCTGTTCAGCTATGTAGAAGTGCTTGATCTGGTGATGCCCGAGGGGCAACCGGTGGAAGATGTGGATCGGCGGAGCCAGACCTTGATCGAGGATCTGTTCCGGGTCGTAGGGCTGTCCTTGTCTTACCTTGATGGCGCGGAAACCTTGCAGGCGTTGTTTCGCCAGACTGGTGGGCGCCCCTATGAAATCCTGGTCTATGACCGCTACAGCGAGCTCTTGCTGGAGCGGGAGCAATACGGTGATGCGATCGACGTCTTTGAGGCCTACATAGAAGACCACCCGGCGAGTCCCTGGGCGCCACGCTACCACATCCGGATTATCGATACCCTGGAATTGGCCGGTTTCACCCGTACCGTCCCCGAAAGAAAGGCCGACTTTGTCAGCCTTTACGGTATTTACAGCGACTACTGGCAGTCAGCGGGCCCGGATGCGATGGGTTTCATTGAGCAACAGCTGGAGCGGCTCCTGCCTGAGCTGGCAGACCGCCAGTACCTGTTGGCAGGGGAGGCCTCCGATCAGCGGCAGGCCGATGATCACTACCGCAAAGCCGCCAGTTATTACGCCGAGTTTGCCGCCACCTTCCCGGATCATCCCCGCACCCCGGAGCGTCTGTTCCTTCTGGGTGAAACCTATCTGGAGCTGGAAGACTGGGCGGAAGCCATCGCCGCTTTCGAGCGTGTGGCCTATGACTATCCGCAGGACACCGTATCCGGGCGGGCAGCCGAAGCCGGCTACGCGTCGGTTCTGGCATTCCGTGAGTATTCAATAACCTGGAACAGTCTATCCGTATCAGAACAGGCGGCTTATCAGGAACTGCAGCAGTTGAATCGGCTGAGGTTTGCAAATGCGTTTCCCGAAGACCCCAGGGCCCCGGCGGTGTATTACATTGCACTACAGCGGGAGTTTGACCGGAAAAACTGGGAAGAGACCGTCAATATGGCGGCCCGGCTTGTGACCTGGCAGCCCACGCCTTCCGCTGAGTTAACGACAGAAGCCTTCCTGTTCTCTGGCCACAGCCTCTCTGAACTGGCTCGGTACGCTGAGGCGGAGCAGGCTTACCGTGATGCCCTGGCAACCATGGCCGAGGATGATGAGCGAAGAAGCGGGGTACGTGAAAACCTGGCCGCTGCGGTCTATCGGCAGGCCGAGCAGTTGGCCGATGCCGGTAATGTGGAAGCTGCCGTCAGCGAGTTCCTGCGAGTCGGTGCTGTGGTTCCGGAATCCGCACTAAGGGCAAACGCTGAATACGATGCCGCCTCACTTCTGATAACCGCCAAGCTCTGGGAACCGGCCATTGGTGTGCTGACCAGTTTCCGAAGGGCTTTCCCGGACCACGAATTGATTGATACGGTCCCGGCAAAACTGGCGTTGGCCTATCGTGAAACGGCGCAGTGGGAGCGAGCAGCCGACGAATTGCAACAAATGGTGGCTCTGGCGACAACGCCGGAAGAGCGAAGAGAAAACCTGTTGATTGCAGCAGAGCTGTACGATCAGGCCGGAAACCGTGACAAGGCCATTGATACCTGGCGGAATTACGCCAACAGCCATCCCGAGCCGGCCGATGTCTACATGGAAGCGGCCAATCGGCTGGCTGAGCTCTATCAGCAAGCTGATGACACCGTAAAAAGAGATTACTGGTTGCGCAAGCAAATGGAAACGGTGGACCGGAATCCGGACGCGGCGGACGACCGCATGCGCTACCTTGCCGCGTCAGCCTCGGCCATTCTCGCCCGCGAAGCGCTTGCCCGGTATGACAGCATTCGCCTGACGTTGCCACTGAATGAGAGCATGGCTGCAAAGACCGATGCGCTTGAACGGGCAGTTAATGCCTACAAGAAAACCGCCAGTTACGGCCTTTCGACGTTCGCAACCGAGGCCGGATACCAGATTGCCCATATCTATGGACGCCTCGGTGCCGATCTGATGGATTCGGAGCGGCCCACCGGGTTGAGTGAGCTTGAGCTGGCCCAGTACGAGCTTTTGTTGGAAGAGCAGGCCTATCCATTCGAAGACAACGCCATCGATATCCACGAGCAGAACATCCGGCGGGCCCGGGAGGGCATTTTCGATGAGTGGGTCAAGCGCAGCTACGAGGCCCTGGGAGTCCTGCTGCCAGGACGCTACCGGAAGGAAGAAGTGACCTCGGGGGTTGTCTATGAACTTGATTAAGTCCGGTGGTCTCTGTCTTTGGTTGTTAGTTGGGTTGTCTGGATGTGTCACGGCCCCGACGCCGCCAGAATCTGATCCTCGGGCCGAGCCGGCTGTCCTCGAGGCGTCATTCCGGGAAGCGGTCCGGGCCATGGAGCAGGACAACCTTGCCGAAGCCCGGACTCGTCTGGAGCAACTGACTACTGACTACCCGGACAAGGCCGGTCCCATGGCGAACCTTGGCATTATCGCTTTCCGGGAAGGGGATTCCGATAGCGCGAGACAATGGTTTGAGCGCGCGCTGGCAGTCAATCCTGAGCATGTCCAGGCGTTGAATCATCTGGGCGTGATTGCCCGGAATGCTGGAGAATTCGATGAGGCGGAACGGTATTACCGAGCTGCGTTGGCGGCGGATCCGGACTACGCGCCTGCAATCCTCAATCTGGCCTTCCTGCTCGATATCTATCTGGGTAACCCCGCCGATGCGGTTGAACTCTATGAGCGTTATCAATCGGCTGCCAGCGAACCGCACCCGAGACTGGAAGACTGGATATTTGATGCGAAAAACAGAATCTGATTTGGATAGGTTGATATGAAACATCTTGCGCCGATTATTCTGGCCGCTTCCGCTCTGATAGCTGCGGCGCCCATGCTTTACGCCCAGGACACCCCGGGTGTGGTAACCATCGAAGGTACCCGCATTCGTGGCGACCAGGAAGTGCCCACGGTCATGTATCTGGTGCCCTGGCAACCACCGGAAAATGAACAACTTCGGGCGCCAGACGAGCGGCTCATGGTTAATCAGGGGATTGCGCCGCTGGAACGATATGAATTCCAGAGGCTGGTGCAATACCACAACGAATTCCTGAAACAGACACAACCGGCAGATGAATCGTCGGAGTGAGACATTCCTCACATCTGCTCTGTGTTCTTGCGCAAAAATAAACAAACCCTCACACAGACTTGCGCGAACTTACCCTGTCCGGGCGAGCTCGCGAATAGACTGATCTGAAAACGGACCATGGAGTGCCCAGAAAATGATCGATACCGCCGTTCGCTTCTTCCAGGAAGGTGGCTTTTTTATGTTTCCGATCGCCGTTGTGCTGATCATCGGACTCATTGTTGCCATTGAACGTTACGTCTACCTTTCCGCCCAGAAACTGACCAACCGTCGGGATTTCAACCGCCTGCACCAGATGATTGCAAAGCGCGATCTGAGGGGCGCCCTGAATTACACTCAGGAGTCCGGTAGTGCCATGTCCACCATGATCGGTTTCGGCCTTCAGCGCCTGGCCCGCCGCCAGGGTCGCGAAGAGATCGAATACGCCATGGAAGAGGGGTTGCTGGATGTTATGCCTCGGCTGGAAAAGCGCACACAGTACCTGGCAACACTGGCGAACATCGCCACGCTGCTGGGCCTGCTTGGTACCATTATCGGTCTGATTGCCGCCTTTACCGCAGTAGCCGCAGCGGATCCGGCCCAGAAAGCGAGCCTGTTGTCCCAGAGTATCTCGGTTGCCATGAACACCACCGCCTTCGGCCTGATGTCCGCCATTCCGATGCTGCTGATCCATTCGCTGCTTCAGACCAAGACCAACGAGATTGTTGACAGCTTCGAGATGGCCGGCATCAAGGTGCTGAACCTTCTCAGCGATGGCTCAGGCAGCAAAGCCGCGGTTCAACCACAGGGTCAGAATGCCGCCGCGCCGGCACAGGTAGCGACTCCGGCCGGTAGCCCGGCCTGATAACCAGCCAGAAGGATGTCAGGCCATGAGACGGAAACATCGTCGCCTACAGAGTGAGGCCGATCTCGACATCACGCCCTTCATGAACCTCATGATTGTGCTGGTGCCGGTACTGCTGCTGAACATGGTGTTCGCCCACACCAGCGTTCTGGAACTCAACTTTCCGACCGGCGAGAGCCTGTCGGCAGAGCAGGCTGAAGAACTGCAGATCCAGGTTGTGATCTATGAAGATCGGCTGGTTGTTGCAGATAACCAGGGCGGCGTCATCAAGGACATACCCCGGCGTGAGGGCGAGTATGATTTTGCTCTGCTCAAGGATGTCATGAAAGAGATCAAGAGTCGGGTGCCGGACAAAAAGGATGTGATCATCATGCCGTCCCGGCAGACCTCTTATCAGTCTCTGGTTTCCGTGATGGATACGGTGCGCTCCTATGAAGCCGTAGTGGCTGGCAGTGTTGTCGAGGCCGAATTGTTCCCCGAAATCTCCCTCGGAGATGCACCTGCCCAGACCTCGGGCACCGCGGAGGTAAGTTCATGAAAGAATCCGCGAAAGCCCGTCGTCTGAAACGGCATTACCGGCGCAACAAAAGCCAGGGAAAAATGAACCTGGTGTCGCTGATGGATATTTTTACCATCCTCGTGTTCTTCCTGATGGTGAACTCTTCGTCTGACGTACAGGTACTCAACCAGAACAACACCATCAAATTGCCCGATTCGACTGCCCAACAACCCCCGGGTGATGTACTGGCACTAACCGTGACCGACCGGGATATCCTGGTGAACGGCCGGCTGGTGGTGAAACGCGACGCGTTCCAGACCTTCGAGGGGCAGGTTGAGCCATCGCTGAAGCAGGAGCTCGACTACCAGGCCAGTCGTTCGTCGGCGCCAGCACCGGAGGCAGGTCGCCCCATTACCATTCTTGCGGACCGGGAACTTCCTTACGAGCTGCTCAAGAAAATCATGTCCACCTGTGTGGACGCCGGTTATGCCAGCATTTCCCTGGCGGTTAATCAGCGCACGGAACAGGGGGCCTGAAGCTAATGGATTATCGCTACGGATTGCCCTGGAATCAGGAGAGGGGAGAGCGCAAGAGACTGTTTGCAGCCGCGGTTGTCGTGGTGCCCCTGTTTCTGATTTTCGCGGGCTATGTGAGTTGGGTTGAGTTGCCGGAACAGGATCGGCAGGAACAGGAAGCCTTGCCGCCTCAGTTGGCGAAGCTGATTGTTGAGAAAAAGGAGCCACCCAAGCCGATATTGCCAGAGCCCGAGCCGCCAAAGCCTGAGGAAAAGCCGGTGGAGCAGGCGAAGCCTGAGCCAAAACCCGAACCCGCTCCAGCGCCGGTTGTTCCAGAACCGGAAGTGGCTGAAAAACCGGAACCAGAGCCCAAACCGGAAGAAGTGGCCAAGGCTCGGGAAAAGGCGAAAAACACCGGGATTCTTGCCATGGGCAAGGAGCTGTCGAAGATCAGTTCGCTGGCAGAATCGGTCAAACTGGATAGTCCGGTTACCAATACGGCCGAGCCGATCGCCAGGAAGACCGGTGATACCCTGGCTTCCCGTGCTACCGAAAACACCCGCAGTAGTGGTGTGAATGAAACCGCTTTGAGCCGGGAAACCCGTGAGCTTGCCCTGGCAGAACGGGAGCGCGCGGAGGTGGCCGAGGCGGAACGTGTGGCTGCGGTAAAAGAGACGGTGCGCAGGGAGCAGCAGGAAACTGCCTCGAAATCGCGTAGCCGGGAGGAGTTGCGCCGTACCATGGATGCCAACAAGTCCGCCATTTACAGCATCTACAATCGCGAGCTGCGCCGAAAACCCTCGCTGCAGGGCAGTATCACGCCCGAACTGGTTATCGAGCCGAATGGTGCGGTGTCCAGTTGCTCGGTTGTGGAGTCAACACTCAACGAACCGGCACTTGAGAACAAGATCTGCAACCGGTTGCGGTTGGTAGACTTTGGAGCACGACCAGGAGTCGACAAGACCACCATTCGTTATCCGATCGAGCTGTTGTCGAGCTGACGGTTGGCTCCGGTTCAGGGGTGGTGAAGGATCGCTCCTGATCAGGCGCTTTCGACAGTGTGGGGCGCAAACAGCTTGTAGCGGTTTCGCCCCTCCCGCTTGGCACGATACATGGCGATGTCGGCGCCGTTGATCAGTTCCTGAACGGTGGTACCGTCTTCCGGATACAGGCTGATGCCAATGCTTGAACCCACGTTTATCTGGTTGCCGTTGATCTGATAGGGCCGTTTGTTTGCTTCAATCAGCCTGTCGGCCACGGCAAACACGTCGGATAGCCGTTCCATCTCCGGTAGCAGCACAATAAACTCGTCGCCTCCAAGTCGGGCGAGTGTGTCGTCTTCCCGCAGGCAGTCTTTTACCCTGGTAGTGAACTTAAGCAACAGGTCATCCCCCACCGCATGGCCCAGGGTGTCGTTCACTTCCTTGAAACGGTCCAGATCCATAAACATCACTGCAAGCAGCATTTCCTTGCGATGGGCATGGCGAATGGCGTGCTCCAGCCGGTCTTCCAGCAATCGTCGGTTCGGCACACCGGTGAGGGCATCGTAGTAGGCTAGCTGTCGGATCTGTTCCTCGTTCCTGCGATTTTGCGTGATATCCGTGAACAGGCCCGCGTAATGTGTGGTATTGCCGTCATCGTCGGTGATTGCGGTGATGGTCAGAAGTTCCAGATAAAGCTCACCGGTTTTTCGGCGATTCCAGATTTCTCCGCGCCAGTAGCCGTGGGTTTCCAGGGAATTCCACATGCGCCGGTAGAACTCGCTGTCGTGGCGCCCGGATGAGAGCAGATCCGGTGACCGACCGATGACCTCTTCGGCGGTATAACCGGTCAGTTGGGTGAATGCCGGGTTGACGAATTCAATGCAGACGTCTTTGTCGGTCACCATTATGCCTTCAAAAGACGATTCAATGACCCGCTCCGCCAGTTGCAGGGTTCGCCTCGATTTGGCCAGGGCCTGATCCCTTTGTTCGAGGGCTTCGCGAAGATCGTCCAGATACATTTGCTCAGCGCCGGTCAGCATGTCGTGATAACCGATCAGGCCGGTAACCTCTCCAAGCTGATTGACCACGGCAAGATGGCGGATGCGATGATCTATCAGCAGATCGCGGGCGTGAATCAGCGGGTCTTCTTCGTTTACGGTGAGCAGAGGCCGGGTCGCCAATTCATTGACCAGGGTGTTGCTGGTGTGGCGTGCAATAAACCGGACCATATCCCGCTCGGTCAGAATCCCCAAACCTTCTTCGTCGCAATCGACCACCACCGCATCGGCATGATGGCGATGCATGTAACTGGCCACTTCCGCCAGAGACTGGTCGCCCCGAACCACCAGTGGCGGGCGCGGTACGGCCGCCCTCACTTCCCGCAGTCGCAAGTAGGGTTCCAGGCCCTGGTTGAGGGCCAGGTCGGTCTGGGAAAGGATCCCGACCGGTTTGCCGCTACTGTTAGTCACCAGAAAATGGCGTTTTCCGGTATCGCGTAAACGAACCGCGGCTTCACCGGCATCGAGTGTCTCGGGTAAGGACAGCACAGGTGAGCTCATCACTGTACTTACCGGCTGTTGGAATGTTTCGGGATCTGTAAAGTCGATCGCCAGGGCGTCATGTTCTGTCCAGATACCAACAACCGTTCCGCCATCGGTAATCAAAATGGAACTGACCGAGGTTTCGGACATCCGGGCAGCCGCATCGGCAATGGTTGTGTCCAGCTCACACTGAAGCAGGACGCCCGTGTGCATAATGCGTGATATCGGAAGCGGCTGCCCCATGGGCACTCCTGTTATTCTTGGTCGGTCTGTTGCGAAGAATTCGGTAAAAGTGAACCCTCGCTCATTTATATTGAAGTCTATCAACCCCCGGCTTCCGATGCCTTAACTTTTACGTAGCTTCCAGGCGCGTCCTCAATCGCCTCAAGCGGGCCTTCCCCGGGCTGACGGGGCTGAACTTGCTCTCCCTCGAATGTCACCAGCCATTCACGCCAGTGTGGCCACCAGGATCCAGGGTGATGTTCTGCGCTATCAAACCAGTCATCCGGCGAGCCTGGCAATTGGTTATTGGTCCAGTACCCGTATTTTTCCTTGTAAGGGGGATTAATGACCCCGGCAATATGGCCGGAACCGGACAGAACGAATCGCACATCGCCGCCGTAAACCCCGGCGCCCCGATAAGTCGTTTTCCATTTAGCGATATGGTCCTGGCGGGCGGAAAGGAAGAAGGAAGGTACCCTGATGGCGGAAAGATCAATGCTTTCACCCGCAATCGTGAGGGCATCCGGCTGCACCAGTCGGTTATGCAGGTACATTTCCCGAAGGTAGTAGCTGTGCATTCTGGCGGGGAGGTTGGTGCCGTCGGTATTCCAGTACAGCAGGTCGAAGGCTTTGGGTTTCAGGCCTTTGAGGTAGTTGTTGGTCCAGTAGGACCAGAACAGATCGTTTTCCCGCAGCAGATTGAAGGTAAAGGCCATGGCCCGGCCATCCAGGTAGCCTTTGCGCTCCATGGTTCGTTCGATACCGCGGATTGAGTGATCGTTAATGAAGACGCCGATGCCGCCGGGGTCTGAAAAATCCAGCAGGGTTGTCAGATAGGTGGTGCTGACGATCGGGTTACGTTGTTTTTTTGCCAACCAGGCCATCGTGGTTCCGAGCAGGGTGCCGCCAATGCAGTAGCCGATGGCATTCATCTGTTGCTCGCCGGTCGCTTCAGTTACAGCATCAATGGCAGCCAGCGGGCCCAACGTCATGTAGTCGTCCCAGCCCCGGTTTTTCTGGGCTGGCCCGGGATTCCGCCAGGAAACCATAAACACCGTCTGGCCCTGGTCTACCAGCCAGCGAATGAAGGAATTGCGTTCGGTGAGGTCGAGAATATAGAACTTGTTGATCCAGGGGGGGACGATCAGAAGCGGGCGCCGGGCCACGGTTTCAGTTGTTGGCGAGTACTGGATCAATTGCATCAGTTCATTCTGGTACACCACTTTGCCGGGCGTTGTTGCCAGGTTGCCGCCCACCTCGAAGGCCGAACGGTCGGTCATGGCGACGTTGAACAGATTCGGGTTCTGCCGGATATCGTCTACCAGGTTGCGGGCCCCATCCACCAGATTCATGCCCTTTCGCTCCCAGGTTATCCTGAGGACTTCCGGATTGGTCAGCGGGTAGTTGGAAGGTGAAAGCGCGCTCGTCAACTGGCGGGCGTAGAACAGCATCTGGTCGCGACTCGGGCCGGGGAGCCCCTCCATACCTTCAACCCAGTTCAGGAAGGCGCGGGAGTTGATCAGATAGGCCTGCTGGAGCACATCAAACGACAGATGCCGGTGCCAGTCCTCCGCTAGGAAGCGCCGGTCGTCCGGGTCCGGTTCGGCGACCGGTTCCATCGGTTTGCCGGTGAGTCTGGTCAGGGTGTAGCGAGCCAGCCCCAGATGTTTGCGGGCAAGATCGATTTCTGCACTGGCGAACCGGAGCGGGTGCAGCAGCAGATCTTCGGCCATGGTTCGATAGGCGTCCGAGATTTCGCTCAGCGTCGAGAGTTTGGTGTCCTCCATCATCCCGGTGTCGCCGAGCCATTTTTCCAGCTGTTGCTGGCCCTGGCGGACGTTGTCCTCGAAGGTTTTCACCAGATTAGTGGCGGTTTTGCTCACGAAATCCAGACCGAACATAGGGCTCTCCTGCCGCTGAATAAAAAACGGCCGGAATGGATACCATTCCGACCGGTTTTGGTCCTGCCTTTCAGGCTGCAGATTTGGAACCGCTGGCCTTGGCGGTTGGTGCCTTCTCTTTGGCAGGTTCGCTCGAATCCTGTTCAAAGGCTTTCTGTATCTGGTCACGGGTTTCGCTGAAGTAATCCTGCCAGGCTTTCCAGTCCTGGGTGAACTGGTCACTGAGGGATTTGAGGGTCTCTGCCTGGTCGGTGGTCAGTTGCTTCAACCCATCCAGATCGCGAACTTCGGCGACTTTTCGAGCCTGGTCCATGGCGACATCGGCATAACGACGAAACGCATTCATCTGCATTTCGGCGGCCTTGCTGAACTGGGTGAAAAGGGTTTCGTTGAGGCGGTTGGCCTTGTTGATCATATCCTGATTCATTCGTTACAACTCCTTTGTAGTGATTGTCGGAACAGGTAGTTTAGCTCAGCTTCGATGACATGATTTTGACAGGCGTCAAACCGGCTTTCACCCTATCTCCTAGTCTATAGTTAATTCGATAACAGATAGATCCGGGAGACATCCGATGGCAAACCGAAAATCCGAGCTGGAAACCCTGAAAGCAGACCTTGAAGCCAGGCTGTCCCGCTACCAGGCGCATCAGCGCAGGGAAGCGGGGGCACTGGAAAAGGATTTCGAAGAGCAGGCGAGCCAGACCCAGAACGATGAGGTAGTGGATTCCCTGGAAGCGGAAACGCGATCGGAACTCCAGCAGATTGATCACGCCCTGGAGCGGATAGACCAGGGCGTCGGCAACGAATGCGAGCAGTGTGGTAACGACATCGATCCCAGGCGGCTTCAGGTATTGCCGTATACCACGGTTTGTGTAGATTGCGCGTCAGACTGACAACCTGGATGCAAAAGAACAGGATGAACAATGGCTGAAGTGCAACGCAACGACGGAACCCGTTCCGGGCTGCCGAAGAGTCAGGTAACTGGTCTGATCCTGGGGGTGGCGTTCCTCCTGGCAACGCTGGCCCTGCCTGCGCCAGGCTCCATGGGGGCGGAGGCCTGGGCGGCGCTGGGGCTCATGCTGCTGATGGCCACCTGGTGGTCCACCGAAGCGATACCGATTCCGGCCACAGCCCTTTTACCGATCGTGCTGGTACCCGCGCTTGGGCTTGGCACTATCGGGCAGGCAACGGCGCCCTATGCCAATCCGATCATCTTCCTGTTTCTCGGTGGGTTTACCCTGGGCCTGGCGATGCAGCGATGGAATCTTCATCGGCGTATTGCCTTGCTGACGCTCAAAGCCATGGGCGATCAGCCCAAGCGACAGATTGCCGGCTTCATGCTGGCGACGGCTTTTTTGAGCATGTGGGTGAGTAATACCGCAACCGCTATCATGATGCTGCCCATTGGCTTGTCCGTGGTAGCGATGATGGACAACTCGAACCCGGAGGGTGTTCGGAAATATGCAACAGCGCTGCTTTTGGCCATCGCCTACTCCGCAAGCATTGGTGGTATTGCGACGCTGATCGGGACCCCGCCCAATGCTTTGCTGGCGGCCTATCTGAGTGAAAACCAGGGCATCTCGGTGGGCTTTGCCCAGTGGATGGTGCTGGGGGTTCCGGTCACTCTGGTAATGCTGGTGCTGACCTGGTGGTGGCTGACCCGGAGGGATTTCGGGATTGGTCAGGCATCGGACAGCGGCCAGATGATTCGGGATGAACTGGCCAAACTCGGAGTCATGAGCCGGGGAGAGCGTTTGGTGGCCGTGGTATTTGTCATCACGGCAACGGCGTGGATTTTTCGCCCGCTGTTGTCTGCCAGTCTGATGCCCTGGTTGAGTGATACCGGCATCGCAATCGCGGCAGCGATCGCCATGTTCCTTATCCCGGTAGATACCCGTCAAGGCACGTTTGTGCTGGATTGGGATTCCGCCAACAAATTGCCCTGGGGAGTACTGTTGCTCTTCGGCGGTGGCCTGGCGATGGCGGGGGTAATCAGCAGCTCCGGTCTTGCGGAATGGATCGCCGGCAGTCTGGGCGTGGCTGGTGTATTGCCAACCATCGTCATGATGGTGATAGTGGCCTCAGTGATTATTTTCCTGACCGAAGTGACCAGCAATACCGCCACTGCCGCCGCCTTCCTGCCATTGCTGGGAGCTCTGGCCATGGCGCAGGACGTGTCTCCGTTGCTCCTGACGGTTCCTGCCGCGATTGCAGCCAGCTGCGCCTTCATGATGCCGGTGGCCACGCCGCCTAACGCGATTGTCTTCTCCAGCGGTCATATGCAGATTTCGGACATGATCAAAGCGGGTTTTGCCCTGAATCTGATGGGCATTGTGGTCGTCACTCTCATCACTTACGGGTTGCTGGGGCTGGTGTTCTCGCTCTGATGCTCCCCGCCACTTCATGGCTTTGCCTCCGGTCTTGAACCAGTTCTCATACCGGTTCCCGGAGGCCCCTTCTGCAGCGACAGATTTGAGGCACAGTTATCTTTAAGCCAGTTGCGATTTCGGTATCGTACGGTAACAACATGTAACCCGATAAGTTGCACGTCTAATAAAAACAGGGACTTTCCAAAATGCTGCTGGTGCTGGCCGGATCCATTCTCACGTTCACCATGGTGCAGGAAGCCACCGAGGTCGAGCCATTCGATCGTGGCACGATTGTTCTGGAGCAGAAGGTTGATGCCAGCCCTGTCGAGCTTCGATGGGACACCCGGGTCGAACCCCTGGTGGAGCAGAAATTCCGCAATATCGTTCGTCAGGCGTACGACTACAGTTGCGGCAGCGCAGCCCTGACCACGGTGCTCAACTTCTATGTTGGCCGTTCTCTGACCGAACGCCAGGTGATGGAAGGTTTGCTGCACTACGGTGAGAGCGAGCGCATCGTTGAGCGCCGCGCTTTCTCCATGCTTGATATGAAGCGGCTGGTCACAGCCCTTGGCTATCCCTCTGGCGGTTTCAAGGCAGAAATCGAGGACCTGATGGAGTTGGACCATCCGGCAATCGTTCCCATTGATCACGCCGGATTCAAGCACTTTGTGGTGCTGAGAACCATCCGGGACGGGCGTGTTTACCTTGCAGACCCGGCGGTTGGCAATATTTCCTTCACCGTGGCGCAGTTTCAGGAGAAGTGGGACGACAACGTACTGTTCATTGTCTTCCCGGGCAGCGACAAACCCCTGGATAACCTTGAGTTGAAAGAGGAAGACCTGCGCTTTGTGGATGACCAGACAATGACTCTGCTGGCCATGCAGCAGATTCCAGCGTTCCACGAGTCAACGGAGAGACGCATTCAGAACTTGCTGGAACGCCAGAAGAATAATCCGGACGGTAGCGTGGAAAATACCCGCAAACAGCTCCATTACCGTCGTCATTAATTTTCCCGGTTGTTTGATCGGGCAGGAATAAAACAAATAAAAGTAGGGAGTCAGGATGAATCGTTGGTTTGTGCGAGGTTTTATCCTTGTTTCCGCGGCTGGGCTGCTTCCGGGCATGGCCATGGCTCAGGAAGGGAATGTGGATCAGGCGCGGGAGGCACTGGCGCGTCAGGAAGGGGATGAGGATTCTACCAAACAGCTGGAGGAAGTGTTCCAGGCTGCCGAAAAGAACTACTCACTGCAGAAGAAGGGCACCCACTCCCTGAACTATTCGTTCGATTATTCCTATACCGGCGACCAACGGCTGGATCTGGCGATATCGAACGGCTCGGTGCGTAATCTGGACGTTGTTCCATCGGCCACCCATAACTTCACAAATGCCTTTTCCTACGATTACGGGTTACTGGATAACCTGACGATCGGCACCCGTGTTCCACTGGTGGTGAAGTACGACACCCAGGACGAGCTGAACGTTTACGACTTCGGCGACATCTCCTTCACCGGACGTTGGCAGCCGTTTGCCTATGTGCCTGGCAAGATGTCGACCACCTTCTTTGGCACCCTGAACAGTAAAACCGGCGTCAGTCCCTACGAAATTGACATCAACGAGCAGTTGTCCACCGGCAGTGGCTATTACTCCGTGGGCGGTGGCCTGAGTATGTCGAAGGTACTGGATCCGGTGGTGGTCTTTGGCTCGGTCAGCGCAACCTACAACCTCACTGTCGACGGTCTGGAACAGGTTCGGGGCGCCCGGCTGCTACAGGAGGTGGAACCAGGGTTCGGCTTGTCCGGTTCTCTGGGTTTTGCCTACTCCCTTTCCTATGACATCTCTCTCAGTGTGTCTGGCCAGCTCAGCTACAGCGACGAGACGGTGCTGACCTTCTCCAACGGTGACCAGGCCGTGGCCCAGGACCAGATGACTGGCTTCCTCAGTATGTCGCTGGGCACGCGTCTCAGCGATATGACCATTGTGAATACCAGCCTCGGGATCGGTTTGACGGAGGACGCGCCGGACTTCTCCCTGGGTGTATCCCTGCCCATCAATTTCTCTGGCCTCAAAGAGTGATTGAAGTCGAGGACGTTTCAAGGGAAGGGGAAGGATTTCATGGGACAAGCTAGTCACAAGCGACATCTTCTGGCCGCCGCTATGGTCGCGGGCGTATCCTGCGGGGCCCAGGCACAGATGACGCAGAACCTGACGATACACCCGAAGGCGCTGGCACTGGGTAACGCCGTTACAGCAGATCCCCCGGGACTGATGGCCATTCACTACAATCCAGCGGGCCTGACCAAACTCGACGGGCGCCAGCTTGAGGTGAACCTCCTCAGCATCTATCTGGATATTGACGCCGACTTCTACGCAGATGAAGACTACGAGATATTCGGAATCAGCGGGCTCGAAACTGACCCTTTAACCGGAAAGCAACGCGACCCGATTGCGAACAGCAGTAGTCATACCAACAACGTAGCTCTCTATGTGCCGGGTTACGGCATTCTTCGTATGCCCCCTGGCCCTGCCGTTGCACCATCAGCGGGTATCAGTATCAAGCCGCCGGGTTCGAAGCTGACGTTCGCCAACGCTTTTTATCTGCCGATGGCCGCAGGCTTCTACCGGGATAAAAACGACCCCGGTCGCTACCAGCCCCAGGCGGCCACCCTCCAGCGGACCACCTACCTGTCTCCCACCGTCGGGTATGAGATCAATGATGAATGGTCTGTGGGCGCGGGCATTCATCTCTCGCATTTCGGCTTCGCAGCGGACCAGTACATGCGGGCGCCAAACCTGCTGATGGGGGTGGCAGAGGTTCTGCAGGATGCCTTTAACTGTGAAAGCGGTGACGAGCCCCTGCAGCCCTGGCTTGCGTTGTGCGGCGGTAATGTCGGCCCCTGGGACGATATCGGGGCCATGAGCCTGAATCTGCAGGAAACCATCTCACCCACCTACGCCCTGGGCGTTATGTGGGAGCCGACGGACTGGTTCCGCTGGGGGGCCAGTTATACCTCAGAAGCCGACATGAACCTCAAGGGGCAGTTCGAGATACAGTACACCGATGACTGGTCCGGATTCTGGCAGAGTGTGAATGGCTCTATTCTGGGCGCCATATCATCGGCCATTCTGAGCCTGCCCTCAGGTGCACCGCGGGAGGCGGGCAATGTCAGCATGGATCTGGTTTACCCACAACATTTTCAGACCGGTATAAGCGTGGATGTTCATCCCAAGCTGACCGTGAACGCGGATGTGGGCTGGACGGATTTTGCCCAGTGGGATGCCTTCAATTTCCAGTTTGATCGTAACCTCGAGTTCCTGAACGCGGCACGCATTCTGTCGCCGGACAATGCCACCTCGGATACCCTGCGCCTGCCGTTGGGTTTCAAGAGCCAGTGGAACTGGGCTTTTGGTGTGGAGTTCCATGCATCATCTCGTCTGGATCTGCGGGCTGGGGTGGAAATCCGGGACTCGGTTATTCCGGACGACCAGCGCTCGATTATGGCGCCATTCGGGGGCGCGAACCTGTACAGTATTGGCATGGGGTACAAGTGGGATAAGGACACGGAAATTGATATGAACCTGTCGTATCTGCAATCGATTGAGACCATTCCGGCCGACACCAGTTGCAACGTGAACTGCGACAACATCACCAACATCATCTATAACCCCTATGCCGACCTCACCATCAAGACTTCCCTGCGGGTGGTGATGGCAGGCTTGAGCTTCCGAACCAAATTCTGATCCTGACAGGGGGGCTGTGATGGGACTTGGTCGATACAGCGGACTGGCGGTCGGTGTGTTTGCGCTCGCGTTGCTGGCAGGTTGCCAGACCGGAAGCAGCGGCGTTGCCGAGCGGGAAGGCTACTTTTCCTGGGTGGATGAGCAGGGCAGGGTGCGTTATTCCCGGATTCCCGACGCCCAGCGCGAAGACGTTACCCCAGGTGAGCCGGATGCCAAGTCCGTCGCCATCTCAGGCGAAGCCACCGGGTCTGAGGCTTATCGGTCGGCCTCTGGCAGCGACCGGGGCGCCGCCGCAAAGCTGGAAGAAAACCTCGAATACACCACCGAGAATTATCCGGATGGTGAGGAGCTGGCGAAAAAAGGGTTTATCCGGCCTGGCCAGCGGCAACCCTATTTCACATGGCGTGATGCCGACGGCATTGTCCGTGTCAGCTATTACACCCCGGATATGCGAACCGAAGAGCAGAAACAGGCGGATCAGGCGCCGGTCATGCTCAGCGATGCCAGCGTATACCTGCCGGTCACTGTAGATGACCATACGCCGGTTGAGGGCCATGATCCCGACGCCTTTGCCATACTGGGGATTGAGGAAACGGATTCGTTTTTCCGGGTATTTGCCGAAAGCTGTTGCCAGACCCTGCCTGCCCGGGATTTCCTGCAGTGGCAGGAAGGCCGTGAGTTTGGTGTTGATTTTGAGGAAGACACGCCCCGCCACCGTTTCAGCACGGGTGATTCGCCCTATCGGCTGATTGCCCTACCATCCAGTACCTTTGTCCCCGGGTTTGTGATGCGGCTGCGTTCCTACGCCCACAATGGCGTGCTGGTACCAAGCCTGGCATTTCTCGACAAGGACTTTCAGCCCGTGCGGGTAGTGACGGACCTGGTTATGAACTACGAACCGGAAAACTGGCGTCGTCGCGGGTATCTGGAAAGCTGGGTGCCGGCGTTTCCCGGCCAGGGCGAGCGCTGGCTGGTGGTATTCACCCGCCCGGAAGACCTGGCTGGGCAAACGGTGACGGAAGCGGGCGACACGCCCAAAGCGATTCCACACGTTGAAACCGGAGAAATTGGCATCACGACATTTGAGGAGTGATGGCGACCATCAGTCTTCCGGTGCGTCCAGATTCAACCACTGCTGGGACAGCCAGTAGAAGCTGCCGTTACCCGCCGGATGGGTACAGTTGTATCGGAACCGACGGCTGTTGATGGCTTTGGGTGCCTGCACCTCTATGCTATCTCCCACCACTTCAAAATTGATTCGACCGAGTCCGGACGCGAAACAGGTAAGCCGGGAGGGGCTGATGGCATCGGTGGGCGTAAACCTCAAACGCGGCGGATTCTGCTCGAACACCCCGTCGGGCAGGTCTTTGGCCGGTACCGGAAAAGCCTTGCTCATCAGTTTGTCTTTCAGACTGCCCAATTGGCCGTAGGCATTGGCCATGGGGAAACGGGGCAGACGGGTTTTACCTGAGTATTGTCCGATAGCTCCCGATTGTTGCCCGTATCCAAGCCAGCCTCTCTCGCTGAGCTTCTGTTCCAGGGCTTGATCGAATTCGCCGTAGGGATAGGCGAACAGAGGTTCCTCCACGCCAAGACGGTTCTTCAGCTCTTGCTGAGCCTCGTCCAGGCTGCTGGTAATCCGGTTTTCCCATGCCTCTTCGGGTTCACCCCGTCTGCGTGCCAGGTGAGCGTGATCCGTACTGTGATTGGCGATGGTTGCCAGCTCGTTGTCTGCCATTGTGCGGAGTTGCTTCCAGGTCATGTAACCCTTGGCGCCCACTGCGTCAGTATTGACGAAGACAGTGTATGGAAGCCCGAGCCTGTCCAGTAACGGCGCAGCAAAGGTATGGACGGATTCATAGGCATCATCGAAAGTAATGGCCACTTCATTGGTGTCAGGGTGTTCGCCGGCCAGTGCCGCCCTGGTGCCGGCTTCCAGCGGCACCACGTCAAGGTCAAGATCCCGGATCATGTTCATTTGCGCCTCAAACAATGATCGGGACGTGCTGGTCGCCGGAGGTGTACTGTCATCCACGTGGTGATACTGCAGAACCACCAGGTCGGCCTGAGCCTGTGTTCCGGCCAGCAACAGGGCACTGATCAGGGGATACGCAATCAGTTTGTTTATTCGAAGCATGGTCTTGTTTCCTGACACACGGGATCTCGTAGGATGATTTAGGCGTAATGGGCTTTCAGAACCGAGAAGGCCTGATTCAGTTGTTGGATTTCTCCGGTATCACCGCCCCGGTCCGGGTGCGCACGCATCACGAGTTTTCGGAAGCGCTTCTTGACGGTAGCGAACTGCCCCGGTAATTCATCGAAACCCAGCGTCCTGGCCGCCTCGGCGGCTTCCGAGTGCTCGGGCCGGGACAGGGTGTTGCCGGCCCAGAAGTTGTCCATCATTTCCTGAATGGCGGCTTCGGAGAGAAAGTACTGTGACAGATCCAGATAGAACTCACGCAGGGCATCGGTAGAATCCGGCAGTGCCGTTGATTCGGTGCGCGTCACCATTTGCCCGATACTGAGCCGAAGCGGAGAGATATTCAGGCTCTCGCCCTCCAGGGCAATCTGATCGCGCAGACGGTAGAGTACGTGGAACAGCAGGAAGTGCACCGGGTACAGCCGATCGGGCTCGTGAAAGTCGACGGTGCCAATCAGGCTCCAGCGCTCGCCCTGCAAGGCCCGAATTAGCTCCAGCTCGGATAGCCCGGCCGGGCCTGCGGCCCGCAGCTCGTGCTCCACGGCAACCAACAGGTGCTGCACCTGTTGCTGTAGCCAGCTGCGCTCTTCACCACGGGCTTCGGGTGAGTCATCGAGTATCTGGTTATCTGCGGAGATGGTCATGGCCATCATGGTATGCCAGTCAGCCTTCGCTTGAAAGCCTGGTCAGGGCCGGGAAGCCGCCCAGAAACAGCTGGGTGGAAAACTCAGCCGCTGTTCTGGCTTCGTCCTGGGCGAGTTCCGGCTTCTGGTGTGCCCGCCTGGCCACCAGCATGCTGGTGTCGTAGGCCACGCCAAAAAACGCGGCGCAAAGATAGTCCGCATCGACTGCCGGCAGCAGCCCACGGGTCATGGCGTTGCGAACGTCTTCCTCAAGGGACAGCATGGTCAGGCCCAGAATATCTGAGCCGAACAGGTTTCTCAGGGCGCGCTGATTCTGATGGGCCAGTTCATACACCACCGGATCTTTCGCGGTGGCACTGTAGAGCGCCAGATAGGCACGGTAGACAAATTCCTGGGTTGAGGATGCAGATTGTCGCTGCTTGCTCATGTCGTTGTTGAGCGAGGTCAGGAAATCGCTGAGCAGGGCCGCGAAGATATCCTGTTTGCTGGAAAAGTAGTTGTAGAAGGTGCCGGCGGCGAGACCGGTTCTGCGGACAATGTCCCGAATGGTGGTGTTGTCGTAACCGTGTTCCTGAAAACAGTCTCTGGCCGCCCTAAGAATGGCGTGACGATTTCGGATACGGTTGAGCGCGCGCTTGCCCGTGGCTTGTGGTGAAGTCAATTTCAACATATCCATGTTGCTATCCTGTCCCTGATGGTTTGTGGCGCGTATAATTGCCCGCTCACTTACCTTGTGAGCGTGAAAACGAATGCCCGAAGCAATGACTGCCAGCCCTGAGAAGACACCGGCTTCTGATTACGAACGTCGCCAGAAACTGGAGCTTAACAAATTGCAGAAACGTCTGCGCCGTGAAGTTGGGCAGGCGATTGCTGATTTCTCGATGATTGAAGCCGGAGACAAGGTGATGTGCTGTCTGTCCGGCGGCAAAGACTCCTACGCCATGCTCGATATTCTGCTCAATCTGCAGAAGAGTGCGCCAGTGCGTTTCGAACTGATTGCCGTGAACCTGGACCAGAAACAACCGGGTTTCCCCGAGCATGTCCTGCCGGACTATCTTGAGTCGATGGGTATCGAGTATCACATCATCGAGAAAGACACCTACAGTATTGTTAAGGAAAAAGTGCCTGAAGGGAAGACCACTTGCGGACTGTGTTCACGCCTGAGGCGGGGCATTCTCTACAATTTCGCCGAGGAGCATGGTGTAACCAAGATTGCCCTGGGCCATCACCGGGATGATTTGCTGGAAACCCTGTTCCTCAACATGTTCTACGGCGGCAAACTCAAATCCATGCCACCGGTGCTCCACAGCGACGATGGCCGCAATACGGTTATTCGTCCTCTGGCCTATGCCAGGGAGAAGGATATTGCCCGCTACGCGTCACTTCGGGAATTTCCGATCATTCCCTGCAATCTCTGCGGCTCCCAGGAAAACCTTCAGCGACAGGTCATCAAGGAAATGTTCCAGACCTGGGACAAACAGCATCCTGGCCGTCTGGAAACCATGTTCCGGGCCCTTTGCAATGTCGAGCCGTCGCACCTGGCCGATCCGGAATTATATGACTTCAGGGAGGGGCGGCGTCTTGGCGGCAAGCGTCAGGCCGTTCAAACCGCGGAGCCCCAGCAGGATTTTGGCCGGCTGGATGTACTGAATCTCTGATCGTCAGTGATTCAGCAGGGCCTGGAAAGGCAGCGTCCAGAGGCCAAACAGGATTAACAGCAGGCCACTGAGCTTGCGGAAGCTCTGGTTGCTTTTCAGGCCTCTTATCCAGTTGGCGGCGAAGCCCGTCGCCAACATCGACGGCAGGGTTCCCAGTCCGAAGAACATCATCGTGAGAGCGGCGCTGCTGACGGTTGGTTGGAGCGCCGCCCATCCCAGTGTGCTGTAAACAAGGCCGCAGGGCAGCCATCCCCACAAGGCACCGAGAGCAAGGGCCTGGCCGCCATTGTGAACCGGCAGGAACTTGCGGGTAAGCGGCGACAGGAAGCGCCATGCCGGCGCCCCGACCCGTTCGATGTAGCGAATACCCTGCCACCATTGCCCCATGGATAACCCCATCATGATCAGCAGCAATCCCGCCAGGGTCATCAGAGCCAATCCGGCACCATGCCACTGGCTGGCGGCACTGGTGCTGAGCAGGGCAATCAGGGTTGCGATCAGGGCGTAGCTGGCAATCCTGCCAAAATTGAATGCCAGCAAGAGCAGGGTCTGCCGAAAGCGGAAGCCCCGGCCTACCGGCAATGCCATGGACAGCGAGGCGCTGATGCCGCCACACATGCCCAGACAATGGGTACTACCGAGCAGTCCTATCAGGAAGGCACTGGGGTAGCTCAGATAGAGTTCAGGCTGCATCCGCTATCCTGTCAGCCCTTGTCGGTATCGGTATCGGTTTGCTCTGCGTCGTCTTTCTGGTCGTCAGGTTTCGACTCGTTACGGCGGGCTTCTCTGGGAATCATATCCTTGTCATCGTCGTAGAGAATGCGATGAGCGGGGCCGTCCATGTCATCGTACTGCCCGTTCTTGACGGCCCAGGAAAACAGAAGGACGCCCAGCGCCACCAGGATGAGCATAAGCGGAACCAGTATCATGACAATCTGCACGATAACCTCCTGTTCATAAGTGTATGGCCCAAGGTATCAGGCTGCTTCTGGTGCGCCAAGGGTGGCCTCCGGGGGCGGTGTGCCCTTGTTGGACCGGCTGAGTCGTAAGGCGTTCAGCACAACGATCAGTGAGCTCAGGGACATGCCGATGGCAGCAAGCCAGGGGGGCACCAGGCCGGCTGCGGCCAGGGGCAGGGCGCAGACATTGTAGCCGAACGCCCAGATCATATTCTGGCGGATGATTTTCCGGGTTTGCTTGCTGGTTTCAATCGCGGCGACCAGGGAATTCAACTGGCCGTTAAGTAGCACCGCGTCGGCTTTCAGTTGAGTCAGGTCTGCCGCTGTACCCATAGCCACTGAAATACCGGCTCCGGCCATGGAGGGCAGGTCATTCAGTCCGTCACCCACCATCATCACCCGGTGCCCGTCCGCGCGAAGCTGTTCCAGTACTTCCAGTTTCTGCTCCGGTGAGGCTTCACCAATGGCTCGGTCAATGCCCAGTGCATGAGCCACCTGCTGCACGTGGCCGGAGCGATCCCCACTAAGCAGCAAGGTCTCGATTCCGGATTTCCGTAACGCCTGCAAGGCTTGTGACGCGTCTTCCCGTATCTTGTCATCCAGCCGGAAGCGTGCCAGCCATTCCTTGTCTGTCGCGAGCCAGATTTCCATGCCTTGGGCGTCTTCACCTTCTGGCGCAATTGCCGACGTGTGCTCGGCGACAAAGGCTTTGTGCCCGATGTAGACCGCCCGGCCATGGTAAAGCCCGGACAAGCCACCGCCCAGGTGGTTACTCACCTGGCTGACGGTTAGCGAGGGCTGCTCGTGGAATACCCTGGCAATCGGATGTTCTGAATGCTTCTCCAGCCCTGCGGCGATCCGGATGCAGGTGTCCTGATCCAGACTGCCGAACACCGATTGATCGGTCAGGCTGAGTTCTCCCCGGGTCAGAGTCCCGGTTTTATCAAACACCACGGTATCGATGGTGTTCATGGATTCCAGGGTGTGACCGCGAGTAGGCAGGAAACCAAGCTTTCTCAGGCGCACCGTGGCAGATGTGATCGCCGTTGGCGTAGCCAGCGACAGGGCGCAGGGGCAGGTAACCACCAGTACGGAAAGCGTGATATCGAAGGCGTTGTCGGCGCCGGCCAGCCACCAGCCTGCCCAGACCACTGGTGCCAGTATCAGAACGCGGCCAACGAACTTGCCCGCAATGCGATCGGCCATTCGGGCCACCGGCGGCTTTTCGGACTGTACGCGATCCAGAACTCGCAAGATGCCGGACAGCCGGGTCTGGGCCCCGGCATGGGTGACGCGGATGTCGAGCGGATTTTCCCCATTTACGCTGCCGGCATGAACGGTGTCGCCCGGCTTGCGGGTTTCTGGAAGGTATTCACCGGTGAGAGCGGCTTCGTTCAGGGTAGACTCCCCCGAGACGATTTCGCCATCCACAGGTAGCGTTTCCCCTGGTCGAACCCGGATCACATCACCCGGTTGTACCTGGTGAATGGCGATGATTTCTGCCTCACCGTTCAGGACCCGCGCCGCGACAGAAGGCTGGAAGCCCGCAAGGGCATTGCCGCTCAGCCCGGCGCGATAGCGAGCCTGAACTTCAATGTATCTGCCCAGCAGCAGGAAGAAGGTGAACATACATACGGATTCAAAATACACTTCCTCGCCGCCGATCAACGTGATCCAGGCGCTTGCGCCATAGGCAAGCCCGATGGCGATGGCCACCGGTACGTCCATGGTCAGATGACGGGAGAGCAGGTCCCGGCGGGCATTGGTAAAGAATGGGCGAGCACTGTAGAACACCACCGGCGTGGCAACCAGCAGACTGAACCAGCGGAAAAAATCCACAAAATCTGTGGAAAGATCACTGACCAGCTCAAAGTACAGGGGAAAGGCCAGCATCATGCTCTGGAAGGAACCGATCCCGGCCACCGCCAGACGAATGAGCATCGAGCGGTGCTCTGCCTTGAGCGCCTGTTCGGCTTCGTCTGCCTGATAGGGGCGGGCGGTGTAGCCAAGTTCGTGGATGGCAATCAGAAGGTCGCTGAGACGTGCCTTGTCCGATGCCCAGACCAGGCGAGCCCGCTGTGTGGTGTGGTTTACGGTAAAGCTCTGCACGCCTGGCTGCTGCTTCATGTGATTCTCAAGCAGCCAGATGCAGGCGGCGCAGGTAATACCGCCGATCAGCAGCTGTGCCTCCTGGCCAGCCTTGACTGGTGCCACAAAGGCTTGCTGAACCAGGGGGTGATCCAGTTCCCGGATACGATCGAGTTCTGACCGGGTCAGCTCTCTTGGCGTAACGGCGGGTTCAGTGCGAAACTCATAGAAACCGGTCAGACCCTCCTGGTGGATGGTCTGACACACAGCCTTGCAACCCTGGCAACAAAAATGCCTTTGCTGTCCCTGCAGTTCCAGGGTGATCGGGGGGTCGCCATCCGCTGGTTCTCCGCAATGGAAGCAGTTCAGGGTGGTCACCCTTGGGCGTCGCCTTCTGCGTTAATGCGTATAGGGGTGGAGGAAGGGAGCCTTACCTCACCCTTTACCCGCCAGTCATTGTCTGGACCCTGAAGGTCGTAGTACCAGCGACCACTGACATCCTCAAGGAGCTGGCCCCGGTACTGACCAGGAGCAACCTGGGTAAACTGGATGGTTTTATCCTGACCAGACAATGTCGGGTGATACAGGTTGAACACCAGATACGGGTAATCGGCGGCACCATTCACGGTGCTCAGATCCAGTGTTGCAGAACGACCATTCAGGCTCAGCGTACCCGCCATCTTCAGATCGGCCGCCTTTTCATCACGGGCAATGGACATATTGATGCCACGGCCCTGTTTGGAGTAGTCGTCGGTTACCAGCGAGTTGTCCATGCTGGACGATACTGTCAGGGCAGTGATTCCCCACATGATCGACGCCAGCGGGAAAATGGTCAGGAACCAGAACCACGGCTGGCGATACCAGGGGGCAGGTGTTGCGTTATCAGTCATTACGGTCTTGTCTCGGTTTATGGCTTCAGAGCCGGTTGTCGGGCCCTCTTGTTAGCGGGGCCTTGGACCAACAAACCGGCTTTCAGTTTCAAGTTTAATCAATGAATCCGGTTGGGACTCGGCGTAGAAACGAATGTCGTTATTGGTATCCACCAGCGCTTCCGGTGGCACATCAACAACCGTGGGCAAGGAGAGGTTCTCGCCACTACTCACCGTTACCATGGTGTCTGTCAGAATACGCATGTCTTCAAGGCCGTCCACAGACAGGCTGAAGGTTTGCGGTACTTCTGACATGTTCTGGATCTTGACGGTATACGAGTTTTCCACCCGCCCTTCGCCGTTAAAACTGAACAGGGCGCCGCGATCCCGCAGTACATCCATCTTGGCCGGAACCCGGGTGGCAATGGTAAAGATCACCGCGCTGATCATCAGTATGAGCACGGCGCCGTAGCCAAAGGTACGCGGCCGTAGCAGTTTGGAAGTTTTACCCTCCAGTTCGTTCTCAGTGGTGTAGCGAATCAGTCCCTTGGGATAGTTCATTTTCTCCATAACTTCATCGCAGGCGTCGATACACAGGGCGCAGCCGATACACTCGTACTGGAGGCCGTCACGGATATCGATGCCGGTGGGGCAGACCTGAACACACTGGCCGCAATCAATACAGTCACCCAGGCCAACTTCGGCGGGTTCGACGCCTTTCTTGCGGCTGCCGCGTGGCTCGCCCCGGTTGGGGTCGTAGGAAACAACCCGGGTGTTGGGGTCAAACATCACGGATTGGAATCGGGCGTACGGGCACATATACAGGCACACCTGCTCCCGCATCCAGCCGGCGTTCAGATAGGTGGCGACGGTAAAGAAGGCTACCCAGAAATAGGCCCAGCCGTTGGCCTGTAAAGTGAAGAGGTCAACGATCAGTTCGCGGATAGGGTAGAAATAGCCAACGAAGGTGACGCCAGTCGCCAGCGCAACAAACAGCCAGAGCGCGTGTTTGATCGATTTTTTGGCAAGTTTCTCCCTGGAGTTCGGAGATTTATCCAGTTTCATCCGCTTGTTGCGGCTGCCCTCAACCTTTTCCTCGATCCACATGAAAATAAAGGTCCAGACAGTCTGGGGGCAGGTATAGCCACACCAGACCCGACCGAACAGAGTGGTGATGAAAAAGAGTCCAAACGCTGAAATGATCAGCATGCCCGATAGCAGGAAGAAATCTTTCGGGAAGAAGGTCACGCCGTACAGGTGAAATTCTCGTGCAGGCAAGTCGAAGTGGATCAGGGGCTGCCCGTCCAGGGTAAGCCAAACGAAGAGAAAGTACATGCCCATCAGCAGAGTCAAGCTGACATTCCGGATTCGCTGGAAAAAGCCTTTGACTTCCTTGACGTAGATTTTCTGTCGACTGGCGTACAGGTCGACGGTTTCTGGCTTTTTCTTGTTATTGGAGGAATCGCCTTTCGGGTCAACCTGTTTGACCGGAATCTCGTTGCTCATGGGTACCTCCCGGTGAGTGGTAAAGCTGGGAGCGGGCCTCGGAGGGTCAGCTGATCTTCTCAAGCCTGTACCCGCGGGCGCAGATACAGGGTTGAGAAGACCAGGCCAGGGCGAGCCTGGCCGGGTCGGATTCAGTTAGACAGGCTGTAAACGTATGCCGCCAGGATCTGAATCTGGTCGTCGGTCAGGCGACCGCCTTGTGCAGGCATCTGGTTCTGGCGACCGTTCATCACGGTCTCCTTGATCCACTCATAGGTGGAACCGTAGAGCCAGACATTGTCGGTCAGGTTGGGCGCACCCATGGCTTCCATACCTTTGCCTTCCGGACCGTGACAGGCAACGCAGGCCTGTGCGAACACCTGGGCGCCAGCTTTGGCCGCCTCGGCATCTTCTTCGCGTCCACTGAAGCTCAGCACGTAGTTAACCACCTGATCGACCTGCTCATTGGTCATATTCGGCATGACGCCCTTTGCAGGCATATTGCCGTTACGACCCTGGGCAATGCTGTGCAGGATCTGGTCTGGTTGACCACCCCACAGCCAGTCGTCGTCGGTCAGGTTGGGGAAGCCCACCTGGCCGCGAGCGGCGGTGCCGTGACAGACCGAACAGTTGTTGGCAAACAGGCGCTGGCCGATCTTCATGGCGTCATCGTTCTGCGCCAGTTCAGGAATGGCAGTGTCGCCGAACTGGGCATAGATTTCGCCATATTTCTCTTCGGCAGCTGCCACTTCCGCTTCCCACTGGTTGGTGGATGTCCATCCCAGCAGACCCTTGAAGTTGCCCAGGCCCGGGTACAGAGCCAGGTAGCCAAGGGCGAAGATGCAGGTTGCTACGAACAGGTAGAACCACCATTTCGGCAGAGGGTTATCGTATTCCTCAATGCCATCAAAGGAATGGCCCATTGTCCGGTCGGTTTCAGTATCGGTTGTCTGGCTCTTGCGGGTGGCCCAGAGGAGCCACCAGCAGCCGAAAACGGTACCGAGCACGATCACACTGACCCAGATGCTCCAGAAGGTACTCATTGTTTCTTCTCCGTTTTTTCCTGTTCGAGAGTACGCTTTTCGACTTCGTCGTCATCGAAGGGGAGGTGTGCTGCCTCGTCGTTGGCCTTCTTGCGGTGGGCGCTGTACGCCCACCAGACGATTCCGAAGAACGCTGCCATTACCAGCAGCGTGTGAATGCCGCGTAACTCATTAATATCCATGGGATCACCGCTTCTCTGAAATCACAGTACCCAGCTGCTGCAGGTATGCGACCAGCGCTTCGATTTCAAATTTGCCTTCGATCTCATTTGCTGCGTTGGCAATCTGCTCGTCGCTGTATGGCACGCCAAGCGTTTGCAGCGTCTTCATCCGGGACTCAATGGAACCGTGATCAACACGATTCTCGAACAGCCACGGGAAGGCAGGCATGTTGGATTCGGGTACCACGCTGCGTGGATCGTACAGATGCTGGCGCTGCCAGGCATCCGAGTAGCGACCACCTACACGAGCCAGGTCCGGCCCGGTACGCTTGGAACCCCACAGGAACGGACGGTCATAAACGAACTCGCCCGCAACGGAGTAGTGACCATAACGCTCAGTCTCAGCCCGGAACGGACGGATCTGCTGGGTATGGCACACGTGGCAGCCCTCACGGATGTAAATGTCCCGGCCTTCCAGTTCCAGAGCGGACAAAGGCTCCAGGCCTTCGACCGGCTCGTTCACCTCTTTATGGAAGAACAGGGGCACTACTTCTGCAAGGAAACCACCACTAATGGTCAGCACGATCAGCACGATCATCAGACCAAGGTTCTTTTCGACTATTTCGTGTCTCATCTGGTCTCTCTCCCTTACGCCGCCTGAACCGCAGCATTATCTTCTGCAACGGCGTCTTTCTGGCGTACGGTCATGTACACGTTGTAGGCCATGATCAGCATGCCGGTCAGGAAGATCGCGCCACCGATGAAGCGTACAAAGTAGCCCGGGTAGGAGGCTTCAAGCGCTTCTACGAAGCTGTAGGTCAGGGTGCCGTCTTCGTTCACTGCACGCCACATCAGACCTTGCATGATGCCATTCACCCACATGGCGGCGATGTAAAGCACGGTGCCTACGGTAGCCAGCCAGAAGTGAGCGTTGATCAGGGCAGTGCTGTACATGGCCTGGATGCCCCACAGTTTCGGAATCAGGTGGTAAACCGCGCCGATACTGATCATGGCAACCCAGCCCAGGGCGCCGGAGTGCACGTGGCCGATGGTCCAGTCAGTGTTGTGGGACAAAGCGTTGACGGTCTTGATAGACATCATCGGGCCTTCGAAGGTAGACATACCGTAGAAGGACAGAGAAACCACCAGGAAACGCAGGATAGGGTCAGTGCGCAGTTTGTGCCAGGCACCGGACAGGGTCATCATGCCGTTGATCATACCGCCCCAGGACGGCGCCAGCAGAATCAGGGACATGACCATGCCTGCGGTCTGTGCCCAGTCAGGCAGAGCGGAGTAATGCAGGTGGTGACCACCGGCCCATACGTAGGTGGCGATCAGTGCCCAGAAGTGCACGATAGACAGGCGATAGGAGTAAACCGGACGGTTGGCCTGCTTGGGAACGAAGTAGTACATCATGCCCAGGAAGCCAGCAGTCAGGAAGAAGCCCACCGCGTTGTGACCGTACCACCACTGCATCATCGCATCGGTAACACCCGCATAGGCGGAGTACGACTTGAAGGCGGTGGCCGGCAGCGCCATGTTGTTACCGATATGCAGTACAGCAACGGTAATGATGAACGCGCCGTAGAACCAGTTGGCAACGTAGATGTGCGGAGTGCTACGCTTCATCACGGTTCCGAAGAACACCAGGGCGTAGCTGACCCAGACAACCGCAATCGCGATGTCAATCGGCCATTCCAGCTCGGCGTATTCCTTGGACGTTGTCAGGCCCATCGGAAGGGTGATGGCAGCAGCCACGATGATCGCTTGCCAGCCCCAGAAGGTGAACGCCGCCAACCCGTCAGACATCAGGCGAGCCTGGCAGGTTCGCTGAACGACGTAGTAGGACGTTGCAAAAAGGGCACTTCCGCCAAAGCCGAAGATTACGGCGTTGGTATGCAGCGGCCGCAAGCGACCGAAGTGAGTAAAGGGCAGGTCGAGGTTGAGGGATGGCCAAACCAGCTGTGCTGCAATCAGCACACCCAGAGCCATACCTACAATACCCCATACCACTGTCATGATGGCGAATTGTCTCACCACCTTATAGTTGTATGTCAGGTTTGCATTTACTGTGCTCATAGCCTTACCAATGGGTTCAGGATGGGGAATTATGCGGGGGCAAGTATGGAGAAACGATTATTCCTTTGCAATGATCAAGATCAAGTTATGACATCCGTCAAATCCGCCGGAATCAGTAGGCTGGCCAGTAAGTTGCAAGTCTATTCAATATGTTTTTATTGACGCTTTAATGGCTTGCCAGATCCATTCTGTCACCGGGTTTGATCCGCAACAGGAGCGAGAGAGAGAAAATTGGTGAAAAGAATTAAGACCAAAGGCTACGGAAAAGATGCCAAAGCGGTAATGATATTGGCCCACGGCGCAGGCGCGCCCATGGACTCAATGTTCATGGAGTTGTTAGCTGAGGCTCTCGCAGGGCAAGGCATCGAAAGTGTGCGGTTCGAGTTTCCCTATATGGTGAAGCGTCGGGAGGATGGCAGAAAACGACCTCCCGATCGGCAGCCGGCTTTGCTGGCGGCATTTGAAGATCAGGTGTCCCTGGCCAGAGAGGAGCTTGGAAGTCAGGTACCACTGTTGGTGGGGGGGAAATCAATGGGAGGGCGGATGGCCACGCTTCTGGCTGCCGGGAAGTTCAGAGATATTGATGGCGTTGCCTGTTATGGCTATCCGTTTCACCCGCCGGGGAAGCTGGATCGTTGGCGGACTGACCATCTGGATAAGGTCGCGGTTCCTCTACTGGTGGTGCAGGGTACCCGGGACCCATTCGGCAAGCCGGATGAGCTGAAGGCACAGGGGCAGATCCCGGGCCTCACCCGCCTGTGCTGGCTGGACGGCGGAAATCACGATTTTCAGCCTCTGGCGCGGCAGCCAGAGCAACAGTCCGACCTGATTGCGCAGGCTGCTCTTCTGACGCGTCAGTTTGCCGAAGATGCCGTACTTTGATCAGGCGTTGAAACACGATTGGCGAGTACGATCTGATTCCGCCCTGCGCCTTTGGCCTGATAGAGTGCTTCATCGGCTTTCCGGAAGAGGTCGGACGGCTCCTGTCCCGTAGCCAGTTCGGCGATCCCGGCGCTGAGTGTCAGATGAAAAGTCTCATTGCCCGGAGCGATAAGCGGGGTTTTCCGCATGGCTTTGAGTATGGCGAGACAGAGCGTGCGTGCCCCGTCCAGGTCCGTGCCCGGGAGCAGCAGGGCAAATTCCTCACCGCCAAACCGGATGGCCACATCCCTGGGGCGTTTGACATGCTCATCCAGAATATCCGCGATCTGTTTCAGGCACTGATCGCCAAAGTCATGGCCCCAGGTGTCGTTAATTCGCTTGAAGTGATCTGCATCAATCAGGGCCAGGGATAATGGATTTCCGGTTCGACGGGCCTCCCTGCAGAGTTCGGGTAAAAGGTTATCCATGTGACGCCGGTTGTACAGGCCGGTGAGCGCATCATTGAGGCTTATAGAGGCCAGTTTCCGGTTTGCCTGCTCCAGTTCCCGCATGGTGTTGCGGAGCTGGGCCGTGCGCTCATGAACCTTTAGTTCCAGTTCCGTCCGGGCCTGGTGTTCGACATCCAGCAATTTCTGGTTAAGCAGGCGCCAGCGTTGCACCAGGGCATAGTTCAGAAGGATCACCTGGCCGCCGACGACCGCCTGCATCATCACTTCCCGCGCCGGGTAATCGCCCAGATAGCCAAACGCGGCCATGGCATAGATCAGTGCGCCGATAACCATCACCATCCAGGCTGCCAGGTACCAGAAGGCGGGTTTGTAGCCCTGTCGCCAGCGGACGTAGGCGATGACCTGCAGAGCCACAATTACCACAAGCGCCAACGCGGTGTTGATCAGAATGGATTTTGTATAGGGAATGATGAGTGTCACTGTCACAGCGCCCGCGGCGATTGTGGCCAGTGATTTCAGCGCTTTGGCCGAAAGAGTTCCCGGGCCGACCTCCAGAAAGGAACTGCCAAAAAGGGCCATTGCCAGTGCACAGACCGCGAGCGTCAGTGGAATGGAGAGATTTGCCAGCGCCGTACTGTTGGGCCAGAAGTACTGGTTGGCAAAGCCGCCCATGGCGAACAGGAACATACCCAGAGAGGCAATGTAGAAGGCGTTGTAAAAGTAGTAACGGGTGCCGGAACTGAAGAACAGCAGAAGGTTGAATGCCGCCAGTACCAGCATCGCGCCATAAAACAGGCCGTGCACGAGAGTGAGATGATTGCTTTCGGCAACAACCTCACCCGGTGTCATCAGGCCCAGGGGCACATTCAGTGCGCCACTGCTATGCACCCGGATGAGGATGGCGCGGCTTTCCCCGGCATTCAGTGTGACGGGGAGCAGGTAATAACGGTAATCTATGCCTCTTGTGGCGAACGGGAACAAGTCGCCGGTCGCCAGTGGCGGTCGGACGTCTTCAGGGCTGTAGCCGCTTTGGTAGCGGCTTTTTTGCCAGAACGTCACCTCATCCAGCAGTGGGTAATGAAGCTTCAGGTACCAGAGACCGGATTCTGTGCTGCTGTTGCGGACATTGAGCTGAATCCAGTACACGGAATCCGTGTGACTGAATACCAGATCATGGCCCCGGGCTGATTTCCAGGCCAGTTCAGCCGGCAGGTCCTCCGGTGCGGTTGCTGAATGGGCGGGTTCACCCGGGCGGGCCGAGTAGAAACAGATGTGGTGGTTGATCGCACTTCGGGCGTCCGGGCTGGCGGCATCAAGAGCGGGACACGGTTCCATAGCCGCAAGCTGGCCGCTGAACAGCAGGCAAGCCGTGGCCAGAAAACAGGCCGTAAGCAGGTTCCAGAGTCGGAGCATCTTCCACCAAGCGGTACGTTGGGAGGCAGAAAGTGTAGCCAGCGTGAACAAGTGCTGCCGTTAAACACGTTCAAGTTTTATCGCTGTCAGTGCGTCAGAATCCTGACAGTGGTCACCAACAAGGTTATGGAATGCAACAGATAATGCTGATGTGTCGCCCGGGGTTTGAAACCGAGGCGGGCCAGGAGTTGATGGATTCGGCGGCCGCTTGTGGTCTGTTCGGTTACTTTCAGCCGATCAGGAACGCAGGGCTCGTGCGGTTTACCCTTGGCGGGCCCGAATCTGCCTTTGAATTGATGCAGAGAATACCGCTGGACGAGCTGGTCTTTGTGCGGGACTGGTTTCTGGTGATTGGCGATTGCCCGCTGCCGGCCAGGGACCGGGTTGGAGCCGTTATCGAGTTCCTCCGGGGCGCCGATTGGCAGGGCAGCCTGGCATCACGACTGGAAACCCGGCTTACGGAAACCAATGAAGACCGCGATCTGGGTAACTTTGCCCGAAAATGGGTGGCACCCCTGTCCCGCGGACTCAGGGAGGCGGACATGCTGGCGCAGGACTCGGCCAGTGCCAAAGGTGACCGTCTGGAGTTGCTGTTGCTGGATTTCGAAACGGCTGTTGTCGGGTTAAGCCTGGCCGATAATCGATCCCCTTTTCCGCAGGGCATACCCCGTTTGCGTTTGCCTGCCTCAGCGCCCAGCCGGTCTGCGCTCAAACTCGAAGAGGCGTGGAAAGTCTTCATTCCTGAAGATCGTTACCTGGACTATCTGGGTGGGGGGCGGAAAGCGGTGGATCTGGGCGCCGCTCCCGGCGGATGGACCTGGCAACTGGTTCAGCAAGGCATGATGGTGACGGCGGTCGATAATGGCCCCATGAATCCAGAGTTGATGGCCACAGGGCATGTTGAGCATGTCCGGGCTGATGGCTACGCCTGGCGCCCGAAGCGGGCCGTGGACTGGATGGTCTGCGATATCGTCGACAAGCCCCGAAAAACAGCGCGCCTGGCGCTGGACTGGGTAGGCGGCAAGCTGTGTCGCTACACCGTGTTCAATCTCAAGCTACCCATGAAGAAACGTTATGAGGAGTGGCTGATCTGCCGGGACATACTGCTGCAGGGGCTGGCAGAGGCCGAGCTCAATTGCCGGCTCCGGGCCCGGCACCTCTACCACGACAGGGAAGAAATAACCTGCTTCATCGAGCGCCTGGACTGATCGCCGGGCTCACGGCATATCGCTGTGCTGGAGCACGGTAATGGCTTCATCCCGGTCCATCATGGGGGTGAGTTCCGCCATTAATTCCCGGCGTTCAGGAGAGCGGTACCAGCGATCCCAGTCTGCCTCTGAGCGCCAGTTTGCCAGTGTCATGCGATGGTTGGGGTCGCGGCAGTCGACCAGGGTCTCACCGGAGATAAAGCCCGGGGCACTGACGGCCTGCTGTAACACTTTTCTGGCCCGGTCTTCGTATGCCGACTCCAGAGTTTCGGCAATATGGCGTTCAATAAGTACCCGAATCATGACAATCTCCCTTTATTTTCGCTGCTATAAACAATAATTTAGCACTGGATTCAGAAAAATCACGCTACTTGCAGGAGGTCGCGCGTGTCCGATCATGATTATCACGCAGAACTGGATGCACGGGGACTATTCTGTCCCGAGCCGGTCATGATGCTGCACAATCGCATCCACGATGTTGAGATTGGGCAGGTGCTGCGGGTGGTGGCCACCGATCCTTCAACCACTCGGGATATCCCGAGGTTCTGCCAGTTCCTCGGGCACGAACTTCTCAGTCAGCAGGAAGCGGGCGGCGAATTCCTGTTTCTGATCCGCCGCTGTCAGGACGCCTGACTCAGAGTTTCTGACCAATGTTGGCCACGTGCTCCAGAAACTGATCCCGATCCATCTCGCCCAGTACGCGGGCGTTGCTGAGCTCTGACCCGCTCGCCTGATAGAACAGTATTGCCGGGGGGCCAAACAGGCCGAGTTCATCCAGCAGGGCCTGCTGGGCGGGCGTGTTGTCCGTCATGTCGATCTGCAGCAGGGTGTAGGGTGACAGTGCCTGGATGACCTGGGGATCGCTGAACACATTGCGTTCCATGACTTTGCAGGAAATACACCAGTCCGCATAGAAGTCCAGCATGACGGGCTGCCCCCGGTCACTGGCATTGGCCAGCAATGTGCGGATCTGGTTCGGATCCTCAACACGCTGGAAGCTGGCATGTGATAGCTCGCCCGCCACTGGTCCCGGCGCCGCGGAGGCGACAAAGGGCGCCAGCGGCTTGAGCGGGTCGTTGGCGCCGCTGACGGCACCGGCCAGCAAGGCCAGGCCATAGGCAAACATAACTAGCCCCAGCCCCTTACGGGTGCGCTGCCAGCCAGCCTTGGCGGCATCGAATGCGCCCAGCTGTACGCCAGTAATAGCAATCAGCAGCCCCCACATGGTCAGGCTGAACCAGACCGGTACCAGGCGCTCAACCAGCCAGATAGCCACGGCCAGCAGCATGACACCGTAGAAGTGCTTCACCGTGGTCATCCAGTGCCCTGAGCTTGGCAGCAGTTTCCGGCCGCCAACGGCAACCAGAATCAGGGGAACTCCCATGCCCAGGCCCAGTGCCAGCAGCGCCACACCGCCGATCACGGCATCCTGAGTGGTGGAAATGTACAGCAAGCTGCCGGCCAGTGGCGCAGACACGCAGGGCGAGACAATAAGTGCTGAAAGGGCACCAATGCCGAAGATGCTGGCGACACGGCTACCAGTCAGGCGATGGCTGGCATCGTTGAGGGGTTCCCGAATAAAACGTGGTAGCTGGATTTCGAACAAGTCGAACATCGACAGCGCAAAGACCACGAACAGGCCAGCGAAAACACTCAGCACCCAGGGCGACTGTAGCTGCGCCTGGAGATTGAAGCTGGCGCCCAGCAGGCCGGTAATGACACCCGCCGCGGCGTAGGTTAATGCCATGCCCAGCACATAGCTGCCAGACAGCAATAATGCGTGGCTGGTGGTTCTTGTATTACGCCCGGAGACCATGGAGGAGATGATGGGTACCATGGGCAGAACGCAGGGCGTAAAGGTCAGCCCCAGACCGAGCAAAAAGAATACGCCGGCGATCATCCAGATCGACTGGCTGGACAGAAAGCCGGCGAGGCCGGTCGCGGTGGAGGTATCTGCGGGCGCCGCATTTCCGGTATCGGAGGTCACTCTGTTGGCAGCGGTCTCGGCAGCGTCGCCACCAGGGTAATAGAGGATGTCCCGGGTCTGCGGGGGATAACAAAGCCCGGCCTCTGCACAGCCCTGGTACGTCACCTGAAGCTCCGCTTCCCGGACACCGTCGGGCAGGGTGATGGGGACCCTGGCCTGGACCGGATCAAAAAAAACGGTGATCTCACCAAAGAATTCGTCTTCAGTCAGCGTGCCCGGCAAAGAAAAGCCGGGTTCGCCAACCTGTACACCATCAGTTACGGCATTGATCTGTATGCGGCTTTTATAGAGGTAATGGCCGGGGGTGATATTCCAGGCCAGCACCACAGCCCCGTTATCAGTGGTGTAATCAAAGGGCAGTGCTTCATCTACCGGCAGAAATTCGCTGTTACCAAACAGGCTGCCATTGCCGGACCCCAGAGCCTTGGCTCCGGGAGACGCCAGCGACAGACCCACTGCCAACACAAGCAGGAGATGGTAGGACAGATTTCGCAAAGAAGCACTGAAGGCCTGGACTGCTGACATGGATACGGTCATTTCCTGATTCTGGTATGCATGAAGTCGGTTCGAAGCCAGTGGACACCATGCTGTGGCGAAAGTTCCCACTGGTATTGGCCGCGTTAAAGTCGCACAATAGCCAACCGATGAATCACAATCCAGACGATCTTATCATGCTGTTCAATGACCTGTTCCGGGAATCATACCGGACGATTCTGGTCAGGGGCAGCGACGAACCGGAATATCTCCCTGTGAGCGAGCCCGAGGGCCTTGCCAGGGTAGTCTTTGCCCATGGTTTTTTTGCCAGTGCCCTGCACGAGATTGCCCACTGGTGCATTGCCGGTGAGCATCGGCGCACAATGTACGATTACGGATACTGGTACTGTCCGGATGGACGAACACCTGAACAGCAGCAAGCGTTTGAGCAGGTGGAGGTGAAACCTCAGGCCATAGAGTGTCTGTTTTCCCTGGCGGCCGGCTTCCGCTTTCACATCAGTGTCGACAACCTCGCCGGCGGAGGCGCTGCCGATGGAGATGCATTCCGCCTGAATGTGCTCAACCAGGCGAGCGAGTACCTTGCCTGTGGATTACCCCGCCGTGCACAGCAGTTCTACGATTCGCTCTTGCAGTTTTACAGCACTGGTGCCCGGATAGATGAAACCTGGGCTCGAGTGAAGACCCGTCTGTTAACTGCAGAGCAGGAATACGATCAATCAAGGATACCTGAACCCCTATGACATCAGAACCAAAGCATACCGGCGATTTACGCTTCAGCGACCTCAATCTGGACAAGCGACTGCTGGATGCCATTTCCAAAATTGGCTTCGAGTACTGCACGCCCATTCAGGCAGAAACACTGCCCTGGACCCTGGCCTGTGAAGACCTCATTGGCCAGGCTCAGACGGGCACCGGCAAGACTGCAGCCTTTCTGATTACCGCGATTCAGTCTTTGCTGGAAACTCCGATCGACGAGAAAGAGCGTTTTGCCTCCGAGCCCCGTGTTCTGGCGTTGGCGCCCACCCGCGAACTGGCCATGCAGATTGCCAAGGACGCCGAACAGCTGTGTCATTACACTGGCCACAATGTGGTTACTGTGGTTGGCGGGATGAACTACGACAAGCAGCGGGAGCAGTTGCAGAACGAAATTGTCGACATCCTGGTGGCTACCCCGGGCCGATTGATCGATTTCCTGGGCTCACAGGATGTTTTTCTGGATCAGCTCGACATCCTCATTCTGGATGAGGCGGATCGAATGCTCGATATGGGCTTTATCCCGGACGTCAAGCGCATCATCCGCAAGTGTACCCCCAAGGATGAGCGTCAGACCCTGCTGTTCAGTGCCACCTTCAACCAGGATGTCCTCAACCTGGCATCCATGTGGACCCGCAATGCCGAGTTTGTCGAAATCGAGCCGGAACAGAAGACTGCAGAACGAGTTGAACAGACTGTTTTCCTGGTGTCCGATAACGAAAAGCTGCCGGTACTGGTGAATTACCTGAAGCGGCCGGAAGTAGAGAAAGCGATTGTTTTTGCCAACCGTCGTGACCAGTGCCGTGATCTTGAAGAGGACCTTAAAAACCAGGGTGTGAAAGTGGCGTTGATGTCTGGCGAGATCGCCCAGAACAAGCGGCTGAAAACGCTAGACCAGTTCAAGAAGGGGCAGATCCAGGTGCTGGTTGCTACCGATGTGGCGGGCCGTGGCATCCACGTAAACGGCGTGACCCATGTATTCAACTACAATTTGCCAGACAATGCCGAAGATTACGTTCACCGCATTGGTCGTACTGGCCGTGCCGGTAAAACCGGCGTATCGGTGAGCTTCGCTGGTGAAGAGGACGCGTTTGCCCTGCCGGAGATTGAAAAATACATCAGCCAGAAGCTGAAGACGGCGGTGCCAGATGAGAATCTGACAGCCGCCATGGATAACCCGCCGATTACCCGCAAGCGGGGTGGTCGCCGGCCGCAGGGCAACAGCGGTCGCGGGCCCAGACCACGTCGTCATTGAGAGTCACTGGTGAGACCACTGTTATGCTGATCGTTGCGGACGAGAATATTCCCTTACTGGATTCCTTTTTTGGCGACATCGGAGAGATTCGCCGGGTGAATGGCCGGACGCTGGCTCCGGACCAGGTAAGGGATGCCGATATACTTCTGGTCCGTTCGGTAACCCGGGTAGACCGGCAGTTGCTGGAGGGTGCCCGGGTGCGGTTCGTTGGTACGGCCACGATTGGAACGGACCACATAGACCAGGCCTGGCTCCAGGAACAGGGCATCGGTTTCGCCGCTGCGCCAGGCTGCAATGCCGTCAGTGTGGCAGAGTATGTGCTCTCGGTATTGTCCCTGTACGCCGAAAAGCGGGGTATTGAAGACTGGTCATCCCTGACGGTAGGGATTGTCGGGGTGGGTAATGTCGGTGGTGAGTTGGCCCGAATGCTGGAGCGGCTGGATTTCACGGTAAAGCTCTGTGATCCGCCCAGGCAGGAAGCTGAAGAAGAGCACGCAGAGGAGTTTGTGCCGCTGGCCGAGGCTCTGGAGTGTGACGTTGTAACCTTGCACACGCCGTTGACGCGAACTGGAGACCATCCCACCAACCGGATGATCGCGGGCAGCGAGCTCGCGGCGCTTGGGCAGGATCAGTTGTTGATCAACGCCGGCCGGGGCGAGGTGATAGACGGAGAGGCATTGCTTGCCCGGCTTCAGCAGGCGGACTCGCCCACGGTGGTGCTGGATGTCTGGGAGCATGAGCCCAGAATCAACCCGGATCTGCTAGACCGGGTGTGGCTGGCGACGCCACACATTGCCGGCTACAGCCTGGAAGGCAAGATGCAGGGCACGGAGATGATCTACCAGGCCCTGTGCCGTTACCTGGGGCTGCCTGTGCGCAAGAAAGCCGGACAGTTTCTGCCGGAGCCGGCCCTCAGTAAAGTGTCCTTTACCAGCAGTGCTGATGAAGATGAGGCCGTTCAGGTTGCTTTGCGCGCCTGTTACGATCCCCGCCGGGACGATGCCCGCCTGCGGCTGACCATGCGCGGTAATCCTGAAGAGCGGGCGCAGGCCTTTGACAGGCTACGCAGGGACTACCCGGTGCGCAGGGAATGCTCGAGTCTGAAAGTGCAGTTGAAGGGTAGCAGCAAGTCGATTCAGGACAGCTTCAGGGCCATCGGGTTCAAACTGAAGATCTGACACCCTGAATGTCTTACTCGTCAAAAGAGAAGGGCGCCTGTGTGGCGCCCTTTTTCATGTGATTACAGTTTGGCGTTCTGTAGCGCTGCAATTCGGTCCTCCAGCGGCGGGTGGGTCATGAACATTGCTGCCAGACCTTCGCGGGCGCCCCGGTTGATACCGAATGCCTGCAGGGTGTCCGGCATCTGATCCGGAACTTCGCTTTCCTTTTTAAGGTGCGCCAGGGCGCTGATCATGGCGCCTCGCCCTGCCAGTTGGGCCCCGGCAATGTCGGCGCGGTATTCCCGGCGGCGGGAGAACCAGAACACGATGGTGCTGGCCAGGATGCCGAGCACGATTTCTGCCACGATGCTCACGACAAAAAAGCCGATTCCATGGCCGTTCTCATTCTTGAAGATGACCCGGTCCACGAACGAGCCGATCACCCGCGATGCGAAGATAACAAAGGTGTTTACCACGCCCTGGATCAGCGTCAGAGTCACCATGTCGCCATTGGCCACATGGCCAATCTCATGGCCCAGTACGGCCCGGATTTCGTCCTTGTCAAAGCGGCTTAACAACCCCTCACTGACCGCCACCAGAGAATCGTTTTTATTCCATCCAGTGGCAAAGGCATTGGATTGCTGAGCAGGGAAGATCGCCACTTCGGGCATGCCGATGCCGGCTTTCTTTGCCAGCTCCGCGACGGTTTCAACCAGCCAGCGCTCCGCCGGCGTGCGAGGTGAGTCGATCACCCGGGCTTTGGTGCTCCACTTCGCCATGGGCTTGGATAGGAACAGCGAGATAAACGCACCAGCGAAGCCGAACACCGCCGCAAACGCCAGTAGCGAGCCGTAGTCGATGCCTTGTTGTGCCAGATAACTATCGACCCCCAGCAGTCGCAGGGTAAAACTCGCAACCAGAATAACGGCCAGGTTGGTGGCCAGAAACAACAGAATACGCATGGTTTTTTCCTGTATCAGCTTACCGGGAAACGTATTGCCTTTCTGACCGATATATGTGGATCCGGTTCAGCGGTTCAAGAACCTTAACGCCATTTAATGAACGGGTTGCAGGCCGGAATCGTTAAAGAAGGTTGATTGCACCGCCAGACTGATGCGGCTGGAACTGCCGCTTTTCAGGGCGGAGCGCAGCAGATGAATATAGGTGGACAAGTCCTTCTGAACGGAAGGCGGCAATTCGGGTTCGTTTGAAGCCGCCGACAGTTCCCTCAGAAGCGCCTGCGGGGCCGGGGCGCTGAGCCGAACAAATGCCTCCCGGGTCAGCACCGCCTGATCCAGAGCTTCCTGGCGAATGGTATCCACGTATCGGAGCAGGCCTTCTTCGGACAGCCAGAGCAGGGCGCCGAAACAGGCCATGTGGCGCTTGCTGTGCAGGCCGAATTCGTCGGGCTCGTCTGGCCCGGCGATATCCTCCACGAACAGGTTTACCCGCCGGGGAAACGACATGTAGAGCTGAACCAGGGCGATTGCCACGTCCTTGTAGAATTCCTCGACATGAATGTCGGCCATACTGACTCCGGTTTACTGGCGATAGTGTTCAAGGAAATTGCCCAGACGGCCCATGGCATCCGACAGCGTGTCCGCTCTGGGCAGGAAAACAACCCGGAGATGCTGCTTGTCATCAATGTTGAAGGCCGAGCCCTGAACCAGAAGTATTTTCTCCTGGAGCAGCAGATCCAGAACCAGCTTCTCGTCATTCACCACGGGGAAGTGCTTTGGGTCCAGTCTTGGAAACAGGTACAGCGCCCCTTTGGGCTTGACGCAGCTCACCCCGGGAATGTCATTCAGCATGCGCCAGGCGGTCTCACGCTGCTCGTACAGACGACCTCCCGGTGCCACCAGGTCGTTGATGGACTGATAGCCGCCCAGAGAGGTCTGGATCGCCAACTGGGCCGGTACGTTGGCGCAAAGGCGCATGTTCGACAGCATGTCGATGCCTTCGATCAGATCCCGGGCCTTGTGTTTGGCTCCGCTGATGATCATCCAACCAGAACGATAACCAGCCGCCCGGTAGTTCTTCGACAGGCCGTTGTAAGTGAAAAACAGCACATCGTCCGCCATCGAGGCAATGGATGTGTGCTCGGTACCGTCGTAGAGGATCTTGTCGTAGATCTCGTCCGACAGGATGATCAGATTGTGTTCCCTGGCCAGTTCCAGAACCTGCTGTAGCAGTTCCTCTGAATACACGGCACCGGTCGGGTTATTCGGGTTGATCAGCACAATAGCCCGGGTCCGGCGGGTAATCTTTTTGCGAATATCGTCAATGTCCGGGAACCAGTCCTGTTGTTCGTCGCAGCGGTAATGCACCGGCTTGCCGCTGGACAGCGTGACGGCGGCGGTCCAGAGCGGATAGTCGGGGGCCGGAATGAGCACTTCATCGCCGGTGTTCAGCAATGCCTGCATGGACATCACGATCAGCTCGCTGACGCCATTGCCGAGGTAGATGTCATCAATATCGACTTTGGCAATGCCCCGCTGCTGGCAATAGTGCATCACGGCCTTTCGGGCCGAAAACAGGCCTTTGGATTCCACGTAGCCCTGGGCCTGATGCATGTTGTAGATGACGTCTTGCTGGATTTCTTCCGGCACGTCGAGCTCGAAGGCTGCCGGATTGCCGATATTCAGCTTCAGAACGCGGTGCCCTTCTTCTTCGAGCCTGCGGGCCTCACGCAGAACCACGCCACGAATTTCATAACAGACATTGTCGAGCTTGGCGGATTTGAAAAAGTTCTGCATGGGAGCCTGGGTCCTTCGCTAAGGTTCTGAACGAAAGCCTTATTCTAGCGGAGGGACGCCTCGGGGTAACAGGGGCAATTGTGTGGAATTGTGGCCAAATCAGGATAGTTTACGGACCGTCTTTGAAGTGATGTGTCATCAGGCTGACCCGAACTGACAATTCGCAGTATTGTTGCGGGAAATTAAATTGTGCACAATACAATTCGGTCGTTCATACAAATCGGCCCGAGCCGGCCACTACAGGAGAGACATTTCATGGCGAGCGAAACCATCTACAGCTTCAGTGCCAAAGATATTAAAGGGCAGGAAGTTTCATTGGACGATTATCGGGGCAAGGTTCTGCTTATCGTAAATACGGCCTCAAAATGTGGTTTTACACCTCAGTTTGAGGGGCTGCAGTCGCTCCATGAGGAATTGGGGGAGCGTGGGTTTGAGGTTCTGGGTTTCCCTTGTAACCAGTTCATGAATCAGGATCCTGGTAACGACGATGCCATCAGCCAGTTCTGCTCCCTGAACTACGGTGTCAGTTTCCCCATGTTCGCCAAGATTGAGGTGAATGGTGACGGCACACATCCGCTGTTTCGGTTCCTGAAACGTGAGGCCAAAGGCCTGATGGGTTCTGAGAAAGTGAAGTGGAATTTCACCAAGTTTCTGGTCAACCGGGAAGGTCAGGTTGTGCGGCGCTATGCGCCAACGGCCAAGCCGGCCGACATCCGCGCCGATATCGAGAAATTGCTCTGACCATGACAGATAACGATCAGATACTGGCGCTTGATAACCAGATCTGTTTTGCACTGTATGCAGCGAACCGGGCGGTGACTGCCAGATACCGGCCGATACTTGAGGAGCTGGGGCTGACCTATCCCCAGTACCTGGTCATGCTGGTGATGTGGGAAGCGGACCGTGAGGGAATCAAGCCGCGGGTCAGCGACCTGGGGGCCAGATTAAGACTGGATTCGGGCACTTTGACGCCGCTGCTTAAACGCCTGGAGCAGCGGGATCTGTTGCAACGGGCTCGGCTCGCCGAGGATGAGCGGGTGGTTCGGCTGAGGCTGACCAATGCCGGACGGGCGCTGCGGGCCAAGGCGGCGAACGTGCCTGGCCGACTTATGTGTGGTCTGGATATTGATCCGGAGCGATTGCTGTCACTGCGACAGGAGCTCAGGAGTCTGTTGGAGATTCTGGAGGCAGTGGAGCCCAGCGAGCGATAACCGCCCTGAGTTCGTCACGATTGTAGGGCTTGGTGATGTAGTCATTCATGCCCGATGCCAGGCAATCCTCCCGGTCGCCCTGCATCACATTGGCGGTTACCGCAATGACGGGTAGCGTCTGCCATTGGGGGTTCTGGCGGATAGCACGGGTTGCTTCGTAACCATCCATAACCGGCATCTGGCAGTCCATCAGCACCAGGTCGTAAGTTTTGTTTTGGAGTGCCTCAAGGGCTCTGCGCCCGTTCTCCGCGTGATCTACCCGGTGCCCCAGTTTCTTCAACAGGCTGCTGGCCACCAACTGGTTGACCTGATTGTCTTCCACCAACAGGATGTTGAGAGCCGGTATCGGTGGCTGGCCTGTGCCAAGCGACCGATCCGGGCGTGTTGATTGCCCACCCGAATCCAGTCCGCCGGCTGCGCAGAGGCATCGGAACAGGTCGTCCCTGCGCAGCGGCAGTGCCACGACGCAGTGTCTGGGGTGATTGCTGGTTGCGGTTCCGGACTGATCGGCCAGAATCACCCCTTCTCCGCGCCAGTCATTGGCAAAGGCAAGGCTTTCCCGGGGCGAATTTGCAGCATCAATCAGCAGGATTCCTTCCGGATGCCGACTGGCACTGCGCACCGGTATGTTCCAGGAGCGCAACTGGGACTCAATGGCCAGTCTGTGAGGGTTGCTCTGGGGCAGGGCCATGGCAATACCAATATCGCTCAGGCGTCGTAGCATGCCTGCTTCGATCGCCGGCTCATCGCCCTGGTGTACCGGAAGCGGCAGGGTCACGGTAAAGTGGGTTCCGGCGCCTTCCTTGGAATCCACCAGAATCTGGCCATGCATTCGCTCCACCAGTTGTCTGCAGAGTGTCAGCCCAAGCCCGGTTCCGCCATAGAGGCGGGTGGTGTCAGTATCGGCCTGGGAAAACGGTGAGAAGATCCGGTGAAGCCCTTCTCTCGACATACCGATCCCGGTGTCGATGACTTCCAGTCGCAAGCTGCCCCCGGACCAGCTGGTGCGAATCTTTACTGTGCCTGCATCGGTGAATTTGATGGCATTGCTGAGCAGATTGTTCAGAATCTGACGGGTACGGGTGGGGTCCCCCAGAAAATGTTCTGGCAAATCCGGCGCGGTCTCGTTAACCAGGTTAATGCCTTTGCGCCGGGCTTGTTGAGCGTGCAGGGTTGCGCATTCTTCAATCAGTTTTCTCATGCTGAAAGGAATGCTTTCCAGGGAGAGTTTGCCAGCCTCTACCTTGGAGATGTCGAGAATGTCGTTGAGCAGGCCAAGTAAGCTCTCACCGGCATTCAGAGCGATTTCCAGGCGATTGCGTTGACCTGCGTCTTTCTCGCTTTCCAGTGCCAGACCCAGCATGCCCAGAACACCGTTGAGTGGAGTGCGAATTTCGTGGCTCATGCTTGCCAGAAAGTTGGCCCGGGCGCGAGCTCTGCGAACAGCGTCTTCCTTGGCGCGGACCAGCGCCCGGTTACCGCGCAGCAAAGCTTCATTCTTTTCAGATATCTCCCGGGTGCGGTCCTCCACTTCCCGTTCCAGCTGGCTGGAATAGTTTTTCATGGCGCTTTCGGCGGATCGCAGCTTGGCCACGCTCACTTCCATGTTTTCCAGGTGCTGGTTGATGATGCCCACCATGGTGCCGATTTCATCACCTTTGTGGTTTTCCGGAATAGGAAGCCGGACTTTCTCCGGAGAACTTGCACGCACCTGACTGAGGGCGTTGATGACGTTCATCATGGGTCGGGTCAACACAAAATAGAAAATGGCGAGCAGTACACCGGAGAGCGCAAGGCTTTTCAGCAGCCCGATAATCAGGGTATTGGTCGCCCGGGTGAGAAACTGTATGCCGTAATGATAGGTGTCGATGGTTACAACAAGCTGGCCCAGAGGCAGATCCGCCAATTGTGGCACCTGCAGTTCCTCATTGAACACGCGGCTGGCGCCAAACAGCAGATCGCTGATCCAGCGATAGCGGGAAACCGGGCTGCTCTGGCTGGCCGCAGCCATGGTCTGGCCATCGCTGTCAATAATTCGAGCGTCTATGGTGGCAGGGTGTTGCAGCAGGCCGTCGAGCAGCTCCTCCGCGAGCCGGACATCAATGTTATAGGCTATCTGGGATGCCGGGCTCTGGCTGATTTCAATCAGGGCGCGAACTTCGCGGTCCATCGATTCCCGGGCGGTGAAGTAGTCCAGGGTAATCTGGATCAGGTTCAGTACCAGGCCCAGCACCATGGCGACCAGGACCGTGTCCCGGGTGAGGCGATAGGAGAGCCGTTGCCTGATTCTGTTAAACACGATGTTGCGTCATCCTTGAGATATGGGCGTTTACGAAGCCGCGTTCAGTCGTCGTAATCCGCTTTTTTCTTCCAGGTGTCGTCGTCCTGCAGAAAGTTGTCCCATTCCTTGTCCAGCTTGGAATGGTTTTCCTCATTCATCTTGCCTTCTGTGCTCATTTCCTCAAGTTCCTTGATGCGGGTACGGAAGCTCTTCACCGCTTTCATGGCAAGAGGGTTGTCCCGGGATTTGCCCATCTCAGTACTGGCAAGGTGATAAGCGTGAATGGCCTTGCGGATCTGGTTCTGGCGAATGAAATCGCGGGCCTGGAAAACGTGCAGGTCGGCGTGGGTTTTGTGCACCAGAAACAGAACATACTTCAGATTCTTCTTGGCGGTGGCAGAGTCTATCCGGCCGGCTTTATGCATAGCCTCAATCAGCTTGAACAAAGCCTGTAACAGCTCTTTGATATAGCTGGATTTTTCTGGCGTGTCGATTTTTACCGGTGGGCGCTGGTCGTTCTTTTCCAGAATCTGCTTCTTGGTTTGCGCAATGTTCTCCAGCCACTGTTTTACCGGCTGATCACTCTTCAGAGCGGTCAGTTCCTGGCAGGCGTCTTCCATGCGCTTGAGCAGCAGCAGTTTAAGGTCTGGCGTGAGGTATTGGCCGGGAATCTCGGTAAGCAGGCGGTAGGCCTTGTTGTAGGCATCTTCCTGAGCCGTCATTTTGCGAACGCGTTCGATCCTCGCTTTTTCCCGCATCTGGCTGAAAACGATAATAACCAGGGAAACGGTGACGATCGCGGCGAGCAGCAGCACAATGGTAGTGGTATCCATGGTGTGGGGTTAGGCTCCGGATTGAATGAACGTCTGGCCCGAGGGCTTGTTTTATTGGTTTTGATATTATTCGGTAACGCCCTGAAAGCCTAGCAGAAATATGCTATCCCGTCCTTTTCTGGTTGTAATCAGGGCGGAAGGTTCATTTATTACGTGAATTTCCAGATTCCTGTATATTACGGAAATGAATAATACACCCTGCTGCTGACGGTGAGGTCTGGCTGCCTATGGACATTTCCCGCGTTGATCTGAACCTGCTTGTGTACCTGGATGTGCTGTTGCGGGAGCGCAATGTAACCAAGGCGGCCAATCACCTTGGCATCACTCAGCCGGCCATGAGTAACGGTTTGCGGAGGCTGCGGGACCTGTTTGGCGATCCTCTGCTGGTGCGAACCAGTGAAGGCATGACGGCCACAGAGCGGGCCAGGGAATTGCAGCCACTGGTTCGCGGGATTCTATCGGATATCGAGCAGGCGGTGCAGGAAAAAACACCATTTGCGGCCGGTGAAAGCCAGCGGGTGTTCCGGATTATGGCCAGTGATTACGCGGAATCCTGCCTGATGCCAAGGGTTTTGCGCCGTATCCGGCAGGAAGCACCGCATGTCACGCTGGATGTTCTGACGCCCAGTGACGTCAGTTTTCTGGATGTGGAGCAGGGTCGTCTGGACATGGCGATTAACCGTTTCGACAAGATTCCCCAGTCGTTTCACCAGAAAACCCTCTGGACGGAATACTTTGCGTGCCTGATGAACGCCCGGAACCCGATCCTGAAAGAGCCGTTTACACTGGATACCTATCTGGACGCCAGCCATATCTGGGTCAGCAAGACCGGGTTTGGCGTCGGAGTGGGGGTAAACCCGAAGGATGTTCAACGTCTGGGCTGGGTGGATGAGGCGTTGGGCCGAATGGGGCGCAAGCGCCAGATTTCCGTGTTTACGCGCCATTACCAGGTGGCGATGCTGCTGGCGGAACAACACGATCTGATTGCCACGCTGCCCTCCAGAGCAGCCTGGCTGCAAAAAGATAATCCAAATCTGGTGGTCAAGGTGCCGCCTTTTGAGATTCCGCCCTTTGAACTCAAGATGGCCTGGAGTCCGCTGCTGCAGCACAACTCGGACCATCAGTGGCTACGGAAACTGATTGTTGAAGTGGCCGAAGAGGTGGATGAGGAATTTGCGCCATTCGGGGCCAGTTTCGAGTCACCTCAGGCGGTTCAGGTGTCCCACTCAGAGCGGTAGTTCGCGTAACTCCAGAGAGGGGCGCGCGGCGTCCCACATTTTCTGGAACGCCTCTTCCATCAGCCGGACCCGCCGGCTGGCGGAAAAATCGGCAAAGCCCTCGGTCTTGTCAAAGCTGTGTCGGTACAACACGCCCTGGCGGTCGACCAGCAGGAAGGGCTGATCCTCCATTGGGTAGTCCTCGTTTACCAGTCGGAGCTCAATGCGGCTGGTGAGCCGGCGCATCAGTTCCACCAGTTGGTGTCGTCGTTGCACTAATGGCTTGTCGTCGTGAATCAACAAACGGACCTCGCTCAGTCGATGCCGACGGGCGAGGGCAGAGACCAATTCCCGCAGGCGATGCCTGTCGTAGAATTCATGGTCCAGAATCCGGTCGTAAAGCCATAGGCGCTGGCCAGCCTGGCCAACCAGGGAATCCATCAGGTTCATGAAGGATGAGGGCTGGTCGAACAGCCAGGATTCCTCATCGGCCCCCAGGATTAATGGGTTGCTGCGACCTGCACCGGCCCGGTGGGCTAGATCCGGTGCCAGACAGCGCATGTCGAGGTGCGGAATGCCGGCATCGTCATAGGGGGTAAGAGAGCAGATGTGGAAACCACATCGTTGGTAAAAACCGGTGGCATGTTCCTGGGCTGAGAGCCGGAGCTCATGGTAGCGACCGGCAGATTCGGCGATGAGGTGCCTGAGCAGGGCTTCTCCAACACCTTTGCCCCGGGCTTCCGGTAATACGGCCATGCGGCCGATGTAACCGGTTTCTTCCAGGGCGGAAAACAGACGGGCAGTGGCCACGGGTTGGTTGGACGCATCGACGGCAAGATAGTGATCCGCAATCTCGTCGGTGTCATCCCACTCAAGCTCTGGCGGCACCTTCTGCTCATCGATAAACACCCGTTGGCGAATCTCGCGAACCGACCCGGGTGCCAGTTGCCAGCTGTATTTGCGAAATCTCAGATCCATGGCTTACTCGAAATAGATCGAGCCCTGGTTGTAGAGGTTGGTCAACAGCCCCAGCAACGCTTCGTCGCCGGCAAATTCTGCCAGTGTCGCCATGTCAATACGGGAGCGGGCACAGAGCAGGGGAGCCAGCGGACGGGCGTCGCCCTTGAGCAGGAATTGTTCGCCATCAACAAACAGAGCGGTCTCGTTGTCCAGCTCATGGTAGGCGAAACGGGAGCCTTCATTCCAGCGCAGTTGTTCACCGGCCCGAATGGCTTCGGCCAGATCTTCGGCCTCCGCCGGCTCCTCGGCTGGAACGACGATGTCCATGCTTTTGGGGGCGGTAGCGAACTGCCCGAACCAAAGGGCCAGATTACGCCGATCACCGAGTTGCTCCCGAATTACCGCGTCGAGACGTTCAACCACGTCGGCGCCGATAGTCCCGGGGTTCTCCTGAACCTGAAGGTCAGGGTCATCCAGATGTTCAGCCGCTTTTTCCTTCTGGCTCAGGTAGTCGGTAAAGCTGGTCAGTACGTCGTCGACCGTAGGTGCCCGAAAACCCACAGACAGGGTAATGCAGTCGTCTTCCGCCACCCCATGATGGCCAACGCCTGGTGGCAGGTAAAGCATGTCACCCGGCGCCAGGGTCACAGTTTCTTCGCCGTCCCAACTGCTCAGAATCCGTAAGGGTGTACCTTCTACCCGTGGCGATCTGTGGTCACAGTGTCCGCCGAAGGTCCAGCGGCGGTGGCCCTGGGCCTGCAGCAGAAACACGTCATACATATCGTAGTGGGGCCCAACGCTACCGCCTGTCGGTGCGTAGCTGGCCATAATGTCGTCCAGCCGCCAGTTAGGGATGAACCGGAAGTTGTCGAGCAGATCAGCAATTTCCGGTACCCAGTGGTCCAGGCCCTGGACCAGCAAGGTCCAGTCCTGCTCCGGCAGCTCGCTGAAACGATCCGGAGTGAACGGGCCATTGTGAAGCTGCCAGGGTTTTCCGGCATCGTTCTCGATGACGATGCGGGATTCAACGGCTTCTTCGCAGGCCAGTCCGGCCAGCTCATCCTGGCTGACCGGGCACTGAAAACCGGGAAACGCCTGGCGGATAACCAGAGGCTTTTTCTGCCAGTAGTCGCGCAGAAATTCATTGGCCGTCAGCCCGCCAAGCATATCCATGGTGTTGCTCCTGCCTAGATGTCTTTGGCCTGGTCGATCGCGTTACCGATGTAGTTGTCCGGGGTCAGGGCGCGCAGTTCGGCCTTCGCCTGTTCCGGGATCTCCAGGGTTTCCACGAAATTCTTGATGACTTCGGGCGTCATGGCCTTGCCACGGGTCAAGTCCTTGAGCTTTTCGTAGGGTTTCTCGATGTTGTAACGGCGCATCACGGTCTGAATCGGCTCCGCCAGTACTTCCCAGGCGTTGTTCAGGTCTTCGTTCAGACGGGCCGGGTTGATTTCCAGCTTGCCCAGACCTTTGAGGGTGGCTTCGTAGGCAATCAGGCTGTGGGCAAAGCCAACGCCCAGGTTGCGCAAAACGGTGGAGTCGGTCAGGTCACGCTGCCAGCGCGAAATCGGCAGCTTGGCTGACAAATGGCCGAAGAGGGCATTGGCGATGCCGAGATTACCTTCGGAATTCTCGAAGTCGATCGGATTCACCTTGTGGGGCATGGTAGAAGATCCAATTTCACCGGCCACCGTTTTCTGTTTGAAATAGCCCAGGGAGATGTAGCCCCAGATGTCCCGATCCAGGTCGATCAGGATGGTATTGAAGCGAGCAATGGCATCATAGAGTTCGGCGATGTAGTCGTGGGGTTCGATCTGGGTCGTGTACGGGTTCCAGTCGAGGCCCAGGCTCTCAATGAATTCTTCGGCGTTGGCAGCCCAGTCCACGTCCGGGTAGGCAGACAGGTGGGCGTTGTAGTTACCCACTGCACCGTTGATCTTGCCCATGATTTCCACTTCGCGGATCTGCATCAGCTGGCGGCGCAGGCGATAGACCACGTTGGCCAGTTCCTTGCCGACCGTGGTCGGGGAGGCGGTCTGACCGTGGGTGCGGGACAGCATGGGCTGTTCAGCGTGCTCCCGGGCCAGCTCGGCCAGCTTTTCGACAAGGTTGTCCATGGCCGGCAGCAGGCCGTGATCCAGGCCTTCGCGCAGCATCAGACCATGGGACAGGTTGTTGATGTCCTCTGAGGTGCAGGCAAAGTGAACAAATTCGGTCACCGCGTGCAGCTCAGGCACGTCGGCAATTTTTTCTTTGATCAGGTACTCAACCGCTTTGACGTCGTGGTTGGTGGTGCGTTCGATTTCCTTGATTCGCTCAGCATCGGCCAGACTGAACTCGTTGACCATCTTGTCCAGAAACGCATTGGCTTCGGCGGAAAACGCGGGCACTTCGGTAATCGCCGGATGGGCAGCCAGTTTCTGCAACCAGCGGATTTCGACGGTTACCCGGTTACGGATCAGGCCGTATTCACTGAAAATACTGCGAAATACACTGACTTTGCTGCCGTAGCGGCCATCGACCGGAGAAATAGCGGTCAGGGCGGTGAGTTCCATCGAAAACCTCTCAGTTCATCAAAGAAAAAGCGGGACAGGAAAATGAAGCTGCTAATGATACACCAGCCGGCTCGCTGAATCAGCGCAGCAACTCCCGGGCATGGCTGATGACCTTCTTGCGGGTGAAAATGAGTTGCCAGCGGTGGCCGCCACTTTGCCTCCACAGCACGGCAGATCGGATGCCGGCCAGCAACAGGGCCCGTACCTTGTCTGCATTTTCATTACGCTGGAGTATCTGCGGGTTGCCGGTTACCTGAATGCGCAAACGGAAGGTGCTGATGGTATCGGCATAGATCGAGGCGAGATTGCCCAGAAGGTTGCTGTGACTGTAACCGAAATGGCTGGCGGTATGCCGGGCCTGCTCGATCCTGTTCCCGATAACGTCCAGCATGTCCGGGGAGCGTTTGAGTTTGGCTTCAAGCTGGATCAGGTTGAACACGTACCGCAGGATTTCTACGTCCTGAGGTTGGCCGTGCTGGGCCAGTACCGTTGAAAGTACCGTCAATCCTTCCTGTATGTCAGACAATTCGCCGCCGTAGACATCCAGCGTTGAGGCCGGGTTGGTGGCAAACAATGAGCGAATACAGGTTTCCAGGCTGTCTTCATTGCAGTTGCCGTTATGGGCAATCTGCTGCACCAGGGTCGCAGCCTGACACAGGCCGGCCAGCGCCAGGGTCTGGTCATGCAGGGAGCGGCTCATGTGTCAGATCCTTCACTTGCCAGGCGCTCAAGTCTTGCGGGTAAAGCTTCGTTATCGCGCCAGGTTTGCTCAATAACACCGCCGCCCAGGCACACCTCACCTTGATAGAAAACCACGGATTGACCGGGAGTTACGGCACGCTGGGCGTCGTCGAAGATGACCTTCACGCCACCGTCTATGACGGTAACCTCGCAATCCTGATCCGGTTGGCGATATCGGGTTTTCGCCTTGCAGCGGAACTTCTGTGCCGGAGGTTCGCCGGCAACCCAGTCAACAGGGCCCGAGACCAGTCCTCGCGAAAACAACAGTGGGTGATGCTTGCCCTGGACGGCAATCAATACGTTCCGGTTGAGATCCTTTTCTGCCACATACCAGGGGTCGTCGCCAAACTCCGCAAGACCGCCAATGCCAAGGCCCTGACGTTGCCCTATGGTGTGATACATCAGGCCTTGATGTTTGCCAATCACCGTGCCGTCGGGCGTTTCAATGTTGCCGGGCTGAGCGGGCAGGTACTGTTTCAGAAAATCGGTAAACTTCCGTTCCCCGATAAAACAGATTCCTGTCGAATCTTTTTTATCGTGAGTAACGAACCCTTGCTCTTCAGCAATCCGGCGAACCTCCGGCTTTTCCAGTTCGCCCACCGGAAACAGGGTGCGGGCGATGCGCTGGCCGGAGACGGCATGGAGGAAGTAACTCTGGTCTTTGTTGGGGTCCAGCCCCTTGAGCAACTGGGCCTTGCCGCTACCATCGTTGAGCGGGCGCTGGCGTGTGTAATGGCCGGTCGCGATATAGTCGGCGCCCAGAGTAACGGCGTAATCCAGAAATGCCCGGAATTTTACTTCCTTGTTGCAGAGGATGTCCGGATTGGGGGTTCGGCCGGCACTGTATTCCGACAGAAAATGCTCGAATACCCGGTCCCAGTACTCCGCGGCGAAGCTGGCGGTGTGCAGTTTGATGCCGATGGCGTCTGCAACAGCCTGGGCATCTGCCAGATCAGTCATTGCAGTACAGTATTCGGTCCCGTCGTCCTCGTCCCAGTTTTTCATAAACAGGCCTTCCACCTGGTACCCCTGATCTTTCAGGAGCCAGGCCGCAACGGAGGAATCCACGCCGCCGGACATGCCGACGATCACGCGGGTGTGCTCGGGGGATTGGGGCTCAGTATTATGGGTCATTTCGTCTGGGAACCGGTCAAAAGCGCGAATTTTAACATCATCCGGTGATTACGTCTGTCCATCCACAACCACATCAAGGGGGAATTTGCGTCCGTTTCGGTAATCCTCGATGCACTGGAGCACCAGGGGGCTTCGAAGCTGGTCACCGAGTTTCCGGATTTCCTCCGGCGTCAGCCAGTGAGGGCCGATGATGCCGGTATCAAGCTTGTCGGTGGCGTGCCGGAGGGCTTTGGCGGCATAACAGAACCGGTAGTAGGTGACACCATTGGCGGGGGCCTTGTAGGTGTAGATGCCGAGGAAATAAACCGGTTCTATCTCCCACCCGGTCTCTTCGAGGGTTTCCCGGCGTACGGCATCCAGAATGGCCTCGTTCTCCTCGATATGGCCTGCGGGTTGATTGAAAACCACCTTCCCGCCACTGACTTCCTCAACCAGAAGAAACCGGCCCTGATCGTCTTCAACAACCACCGCCACGGTGGCATGGGGTTTCCAGGTCATGATCGGTGACGCCTCCTTTTGGGCCTGGTTGATAGTTTCGGGGGAGTGTCGGGCAGATTGACCGTAACACTTCGGTATTCGCCGGGCTTCAGGTTATCCAGGGTCCAGTCCCCGATGCGGACCCGGATCAGTCTCAAGGTAGGGTAGCCCACCGCCGCCGTCATTCGGCGAACCTGCCGGTTTTTGCCTTCGGTAATAGTCAGCGCCAGCCAAGTGGTAGGCACATTCTGTCGAAATCTCACCGGCGGATTGCGGGGCCACAGGTCGGGTGTTTCAAGTCGCTCCGCTCTGGCCGGCCGCGTGATTCCGTCTTTCAACACGACACCTTTGCGAAGCTTGTGCAGGGCCTCGTCTGTGAGCTCACCTTCGACCTGAACCCAGTAAGTCTTGGGCATTTTGTTGGTGGGCGATGCGATACGATGCTGTAATGCGCCCTGGTCGGTGAGCAGTAAAAGCCCTTCGGAATCGTAATCGAGTCGACCGGCCGGATAAACGCCGGGTTGGTCAATCCAGTCGGCTAGGGTAGCTCTGGGATGGCTGGCGCGCTCGTCGGTAAACTGACTCAATACGTGAAACGGCTTGTTGAAGAGAATCAGCTTAGCCATAGGTGAAGTCCTGTGCCGGAAATGCGCGAAAGCGCCAAGACTACTGCAATCACCGTTGATTAAAAAGCACGAAGCCTCCCCACCGGCAGAACCGGCGGGAAAAGGAAAGAAATGGCAGGCTGCCGGCGTTGGCTGAGGGCTTCAGGCAACGCCTGGCATCAGCCGTTTACAGCACGGGGCGTGTAGCTCTCGTTGCTGTTGCTGGATTGAGCCGCCTGATCCGACGAATTCGATGCCGTTTTTGCCCCGGTCTCTCTGGACGGAACCTCGTCCGGGACAATGTTGATGGCGTGAACGCCCTTGTCGCTGGGCTTCTTGTCGAACGTTACCGTCTGACCGGCCTTGAGGGTTTTGTAGCCATCCATCTGGACTGAGGAGAAATGGGCAAACAGGTCATCGCTGCAGCCATCTTCAATGATGAAGCCGTATCCCTTGGCATTATTGAACCATTTGACTTTGCCTCTTGGCATGATGAACTCCCCTGTTCCTTTGCTGTCACTTTGGGAGGCGCTGACTGCTCCTCTGTTTTGGTGCCCGTGTATGGCGGGCGAGTTCCAGAGGCTTGGCAGGTGCTCCCTTATTATTGGTTTTGTGTGTTGAATTCACAGCGCCCTGGTGGCGCCGGAACTGTTGCCAACAACGTGAAACCGGTATTGGATGTGGCTTTGGGTTACACGCTGAAGCATGAGTTTACATTCTTTAACAATGCACATTAACTGTCGGCCAAACCGGCGCCCGAGTCAAGTGCCGGATACTGCGGAACAGGTGGTTCTGGCAGGTCTGGAAGCGGTATCATGTTCGTATTGATAAACAACGCACGCTTGTGGGCAGTGTTGGCTTGAAAACACGCTGCCACGCATCCACATTTAAGTCAGGAACCGAATAACCGGTATATGGAACCATGCGGACAATTGAGAATTCTCTACTAGTATTCAATCAGGGGGAGGATGAACAACCCGGTCGCCATGAGGGGGTCAGTGTTGCGCCGGAGAAGCCTGCCCTGAAGCGCCCGGCGCGTTACCGGGTTGTGCTCCTGAATGATGATTACACGCCCATGGATTTTGTGGTGGACGTACTGATGAAGTTCTTCGCCATGAACGAAGAAAAGGCGACGCAGGTGATGCTGCTCGTCCATACGCAGGGAAAAGCCGTATGTGGGGTATATACCCGAGACATCGCGGAAACAAAGGCAGCACAGGTGAACCAGTATTCCTCGGAATGCGAACATCCGCTCCTTTGCGAGATTGAACGTGCGGACTGACAGACGTTGGGGTGGCCCATGCTGAGTAAAGATCTGGAAATTACGCTGAATACGGCCTTCAAAAATGCGAGGGACAAGCGTCATGAATTCATGACGGTAGAGCATTTGTTGCTGGCCCTTCTCGACAACGAATCGGCAGTGGGTGTCCTGAAAGCCTGTGGTGCAGACCTGAAGCGCCTTGAGGAAGAGTTGGTAGAGTTTGTGGACTCCACCACCCCCCTGATCCCTAGCTCCGACAGTGAGCGCGAAACCCAACCCACTTTGGGGTTCCAGCGGGTACTGCAGAGAGCGGTATTCCATGTGCAGTCGTCTGGCAAGAAGGAGGTAACCGGAGCAAACGTACTGGTAGCCATCTTCAGTGAGCAGGAAAGCCAGGCGGTTTATGTGCTGAAAAAACAGAATATTGCCCGGATTGACGTGGTTAATTTCGTATCCCATGGTATCTCCCGGGTTCAGGGAGCAGAGGACCAGGAAGGCGCGGATCACGCTGCCCAGGACGAAGCAGCGGAAGAGGGCGGTCATTCCCGTCCGCTGGAGAGCTACGCCACTAACCTCAACGAACAGGCACGGCAGGGTCGTATTGATCCGCTGATTGGCCGTGAGCATGAGGTTGAGCGGGTGGTACAGATTCTGGTTCGCCGCCGCAAGAACAACCCCTTGCTGGTGGGCGAGGCCGGCGTTGGCAAGACAGCCATTGCCGAGGGTCTGGCCAAGAGGATTGTGGACGGGCAGGTGCCGGAGATTATTTCGGATGCCGTCGTCTACTCACTGGATATGGGCGCGTTACTGGCCGGTACCAAGTATCGTGGCGATTTTGAAAAACGCCTCAAGGGCCTTTTGAGTGACCTGAAGAAGCAGAATCATGCCATTCTGTTCATCGATGAGATCCACACCATCATCGGTGCCGGATCTGCGTCGGGCGGCGTGATGGATGCCTCCAACCTGCTTAAACCTATGCTCAGTTCAGGCGAACTCCGTTGCATTGGTTCGACCACGTTTCAGGAGTTCCGCGGTATTTTCGAGAAAGACAGCGCCCTGGCGCGTCGCTTCCAGAAAATTGATGTCAACGAGCCGAGCGTTGAGGACACTTACCAGATCCTCAAGGGTCTCAAGCCGAACTTCGAGAAACATCACGATCTCAAGTACACCGACAAGGCGTTGCGGGTAGCCGCAGAGCTGGCAGACCGGTACATCACCGACCGGCACCTGCCGGACAAGGCCATCGACGTGATCGACGAAGCCGGTGCACGGCAGCGGCTGCAGCCGGAAGACAAGCGCAAGAAGACCATTGACGTGACCGACATCGAAGACGTGGTCGCCAATATTGCGCGAATTCCGCCGAAGAATGTTTCCACCAGCGACAAGGATCTGCTGCGCAATCTTGAGCGCGATCTGAAAATGGTGGTGTTCGGTCAGGATCCGGCGATCGAATCCCTGTCAACCGCCATCAAGCTGGCTCGGGCAGGCCTGAAAGCGCCTGAGAAGCCGGAAGGTGCCTTCCTGTTTGCCGGGCCGACCGGTGTCGGTAAAACGGAAGTCACCAAGCAGCTGGCGAAGGTGCTGGGCATCGAGCTTGTTCGCTTCGATATGTCAGAGTATATGGAGCGTCATACCGTCTCACGCCTGATTGGTGCGCCTCCGGGCTATGTCGGCTATGACCAGGGCGGTCTGCTGACCGAAGCGGTCAACAAGCATCCGCACTGCGTGTTGCTGCTGGATGAGATCGAGAAGGCGCATCCTGAAGTCTTCAATCTGCTGCTGCAGGTGATGGACCACGGCACCCTGACGGATAACAATGGCCGTAAGGCGGATTTCCGCCACGTGATTCTGGTGATGACCACCAACGCGGGCGCTGAAAGCATGGCCCGTCGCTCGATCGGGTTCAATGAGCAGGATCACAGCACCGACGGCATGGAGGTGATCAGCAAAACCTTCACGCCGGAGTTCCGCAATCGACTGGATGGCATTATCCAGTTCGCCGATCTGCAGAAGGACACCATCACTCACGTGGTGGACAAGTTCCTTACCGAGCTTCAGGCGCAGCTGGACGAAAAGCATGTTGTGCTTCACGTTGATGATGCGGCCAAGCTCTGGCTGGCGGAGAAAGGTTATGACGTAACCATGGGTGCCCGACCGATGGCGCGGCTGATCCAGGACAAGATCAAGCGCCCGCTGGCGGAGCAGATCCTGTTCGGTCGGTTATCGGAGCACGGCGGTGATGTATTCATTCAGCTCAAGGACGACGAGCTGACCTTTGATTATGAGGACGAGCCGGCCGAGGCGGTCTGACCTCACCGAGCCTCATGAAACCGCTGGCCGGGCTACCCGTCCAGCGGTTTTTTTTGTCTGATCATTTCTGGCCCTGAATGCCCGTTGGCCAGATTCTGCATAAAACGCTGGCGGAACCGTCAATTCATTGGTCGTGAACATCTGTCATTTTTATAGGTGTCCGCGGCCCGACTCGCGGTATGCAAACAACAATAAGGATGCAGCCGTTGATGACTAAGAATATCCCTTCAATTTTTGCGTTATTGGCATTTGTTTCTTTTGCTATGGCGAGTCCTGCAAAAGCGTCAACTGACTCCAAATCGTTCTGCGTGTTTGATGTTGCCGGGGCCAGCGGATTTGTCTACCAGTTGCTTCGGGAGTATCAGCGAAGTGCACTTCAGAACAGGGTGCTTCTGAACATGCAGCCCTATACCGATGAGGATGCGGCGGTCAGGGATTTTCGGGAAGGCCGATGTGATCTCGTTGCGGTAACAGATATGGGAGCCCGGAACTTTAACGATTTTACGGGCTCGATCAGCGCAATCGGTGCCATACCATACTACGAAGATCTCCGGGTTCTGTTGTACGGCCTGTCGCGACCAAGGCTCGAACCTTATTTAACGCAGAATGGCTATCAAATGCTCGGAGTGGCGCCAATGGGCGCTGCTTATCTATTCGTGAAAGACAGGGCGATTGACCATGTCGATGCTCTCAAGGGCAAGCGCTTCAGTGTTTTCCAGGGACATCACGATGCCCGCCATATGGTGAGTTACGTTGGTGCTGAGCCGGTTGAGGCCAGAATTTCCAATTTTGCCAATCTGTTCAATTCCGGCGCGGTGGATATCAGTTATGCACCTGCGGCGGCGTGGGAGGTGTTGGAGATGTTTCGCGGCGCGGGTGAAAACGGGGGAATAGTTCGTTACCCGGTTGGTCAGGTGACAGTGCAGCTCTTTGCCAGGGAAGGGACCTTTACGGACGACTTTGTTCGTGATTCCCGAAAGACGATGGCCCGCTTGTATCCCGAAGCCATCCGGATCATCCGGCAGTTCGAAGAGCGGGTCCCCGAGGACAGATGGATCGATATAGCTGCCAAAGATAAGCGGGATTATCAGGAAATGCTCAGGCAGGTCCGGCTCGATCTGTTGTCTTCATCGGACCCGGAATCCCGGTTAGCGGCTGCGGTGTATCACGAGGACATGATGACCATACTGAGAAAAATCCGCTGCTACACGAACCCTGGGGGTCGTGAGTGCTCGGATCAGAACCGGGAATAACGGATGGTATAAATCAAAAAAGCCCCGCATTTGCGGGGCTTTTCAGATGTCAGCCTGGCCGATTAACGGGCGCGGTATACGATGCGGCCCTTGCTGAGGTCGTAGGGAGTCAGCTCAACCTTGACCTTGTCACCAGTCAGAATGCGGATGTAATTCTTGCGCATTTTTCCGGAGATGTGTGCAGTCACAACGTGGCCGTTGGACAGCTCAACGCGGAACATGGTGTTGGGAAGGGTGTCGATAATAACGCCTTCCATTTCAATGACATCTGATTTCGCCATTCAGTAGAAACCTCGTTCGGAATACTTTTCGGTGATTTTAAATTGCGCAATTCTGCCTGAATTCTCCACGTTTGGCAAAACTCAGTCGGTCGACATCTCGCGCCAGTGGCCATCCCGCAAGGCCTCAATGGGCTTAAAGCGGGTTTTATAGTTCATTTTCCGGCATTCTTTTATCCAGTACCCCAGATACAGATGCGGCAATTCCCGCCGTTTGGCTTCCTCAATCTGCCAGAGCACGGCAAACGTGCCCAGGCTCCGGTGCTCCAGTTCCGGGGCGAAGACGGTGTAGATGGCCGAGAGGCCATCATCCAGCAGGTCAACGGCTGCCAATCCCACCAGGTCACCATCAAGAGACATTTCGAGGAACCAGGAGTCGGTAGCCCCCTCCACGAGAAACGAGGTAAATTGTTCTCTCGAAGGTGGATACATGTCACCGTCGCGGTGACGCTCCTCTATATAGTGGGCATACAGCCGGTAATAGCGTTCACTGAATGCTGCTGGCACCAGCTTGCAGTCGAGGTCAGCATTTTTGCGAAGCACCCGGCGTTGATTCCGGTCTGGCTCGAATTGGCCTACCTGCAGGCGTACCGGAACACAGGCGTTGCAGCTTTCGCAGTGCGGACGGTAGTAATGTGAGCCGCTGCGACGGAAGCCCAGTGCGGTTAACTGGCTGTAGAGCTTTCTGTCGATGTGGGCGCGAGGGTCCACAAACATGGTGGTCGCTTCACGGTCTGGCAGGTAACTGCAATCGTGAGGAGGGGTGGCAAAGAAAACGAGCGTTCTGAGATTACTCATTTCACCTCCGGGCAGGGCCATTGCCAGCTGAAGTTCCAGTCTGGCTGGTCCGGTTTCCGATCGACACATGCCCTGAGTATAGATAAAAACTCCGCCCTCGGAATACTGCGCGCGCCCATCGTCAGCAAGTGGTCGCTCTCTACCTGGCAATCCATGAGCTGGTAACCCCATTCGCCGAGCTGGTGGGCCAGATGCACCATCAGTACCTTGGAGGCGTTGGTTTCCAGTGAAAACATGGATTCGCCGAAGAAACAGCGGCCGATAGCCAGACCGTACATGCCGCCTGCGAGCTCATTGTTGCGATTCCAGACTTCAATGGAGTGGGCGATACCACGTTTATGCAGCTCGGTATACGCTGCCATCATGTCGTCAGTAATCCAGGTGCCCTCAGCGCGGGTGTTTGCGCAGAGCCGAATGATGCGGCCGAAGCATTGATCGGTGGTGATATGGAAGCGACGCTGGTTCAGCGTCCGGCGCAGGCTCCGGGAGATGTGGATGTCAGAGGGAAACAGCACGCAGCGGGGGTTCGGTGACCACCAGAGAATGGGCTGGTCGTCACTGAACCAGGGGAAAATGCCATTTCGATAGGCCAGAATCAGGCGTTCCGGAGACAGGTCGCCACCCAGGGCAAGCAGGCCATCTGGATCCTCCAGCGCTTCTTCTGCCGGAGGAAACCAGAGTTGATCAGGGTCCAGCCAGGGTAGCGACGTCATTCTGCTCCTGAGCAGTTAGCCTTGTTGATCAAGAAACTTTTCGGCGTCGAGCGCAGCCATGCAACCAAACCCGGCGGACGTCACAGCCTGCCGATAGACGTGATCGGCTACGTCGCCAGCCGCGAACACCCCCGGAATGCTGGTCTGGGTGGCCATGCCCTCCAGGCCGGAACGAATCCGGATGTAGCCGTTTGCCATATCCAGTTGCCCTTCAAACAGGCTGGTATTCGGCTTGTGGCCGATCGCAATGAATACGCCGGCCAGCTCGAGATCCTGGGTGCTGCCATCTTTGGTGTTCTTAATGCGCATGCCGGTAACGCCGGTGCCATCGCCGAGCACTTCGTCCAGGGTGTGGTCCCAGATGATGTTGACGTTGCCGTTTTCCGCTTTCTCGAAGAGTTTGTCCTGAAGGATCTTCTCGGCCCGAAGCTTGTCACGGCGATGAACCAGGGTCACTTCATCAGCGATGTTCGAGAGATACAGAGCCTCTTCCACAGCGGTATTCCCGCCGCCGATAACCGCGACTTTCTGCTTGCGGTAGAAGAAGCCGTCACAGGTGGCGCAGGCCGACACGCCCTGACCCTTGAACTTCTCTTCCGACTCAAGCCCCAGATACATGGCAGAGGCGCCAGTGGCAATGATCAGAGCGTCACAGGTGTATTCGCCGTTGTCGCCTTTGAGCCGGAACGGGCGGTTGTTCAGATCAGCTTCGTTGATGGTGTCGTACACGATGCTGGTTTCAAAACGCTCGGCGTGCTTCTGCATGCGCTGCATGAGCTCGGGGCCCTGAACGCCGTCATTGTCGCCCGGCCAGTTGTCTACGTCAGTGGTGGTGGTCAGCTGGCCGCCAACTTCGATACCGGTGATCAGGGTCGGGTTCAGGTTGGCGCGCGCGGCATAGACTGCAGCGGTGTAGCCGGCCGGGCCGGAGCCAAGAATGATCAGTCGGGAATGTCGGGTTTCGCTCATCTGTGTCTCACTGAAATGAAGTATGCGTATTCGACGGCTCTCCTCTGTCCCTTCGGAGGGCAGAACGGGAGCCGCTCATCTGAAATCTGGCAAAAGGCTAACATGAAATGACCGGGCTGCCATTTGTTTACGCCAATGCGGCTTATAAAACCTTGCTATGTGGTCAGACCCGGATTATTCAAGCACCGATACGGTCGTTAACAGCTGGCGCACCCGCTCCCGGGCTTTACCGGATTCTCCCTGTTCCAGCCGGTGCTCGGCTACGGCGGGGAAGACGGCCTGCACGTCGTCGGGCAGTACGTGATTACGACCTTCCATCAGTGCCCATGCTTTGGCGGCTCTCAGCAGGCCGAGGCCCGCCCTCGGGGACAAGCCGTAAAGCAGCCCGGGCATGCGCCGGCTCTGCTCAAGAAGGCGTTGCAGGTAATCCAGCAAAGCCGGGCTGGCGGATACCTTTTCCACGGCCTGCTGCAATGCCACCAGCTCATCGTGCGGGAGTATGGCCTGCAAACGATCGGTAAGGTGTTTGCGGTCTTCGCCCTCCAGCAGCTCCCGTTCCGCTTTCGGGTCGGGGTAGCCCAACCGAAGCCGCATCAGAAACCGGTCAAGCTGGGATTCAGGCAGAGGAAAGGTGCCGCCTTGCTCTATGGGGTTCTGGGTTGCGATCACAAAGAACGGGGTAGGCAGTGGTCGGGTTTCCCCCTCAATGGAAACCTGTCTTTCTTCCATGGCTTCCAGCAGGGCGCTTTGGGTGCGCGGTGACGCGCGGTTGATTTCGTCTGCCAGAACCACCTGGGCGAAGATGGGGCCGGGGTGAAACACGAGCCCGCCGGCCTGCTTGTCATACATGGAGTAGCCGAGGACGTCTGCAGGCAGCAGGTCATTGGTGAACTGGATTCGCTGATAGCTTAACCCCATGATTTTTGCCAGCGCATGGGAGAGGGTGGTCTTGCCCATGCCCGGAATATCTTCAATCAACAGGTGGCCGCGGGCAAGCAGGCCGCAGAGCGCCAGACGAACCTGAGTCTCCTTGCCCAGCAGTACCTTGTTAAGAGCGCTGACGACTGTGTCCATTTTCTGTTTCATGCCGGTTTCAGTCCCTTACCCGTTTCAGAATGTCGCCGTACGCATCGATACGCCTGTCCCTGAGGTACGGCCAGATTCTCCGGATGGATTCGGTGCGCTGGCGGTCCAGGGTTACCGACAGGATACACTCGTCAGTCTCGTTGCCGCGGGCCAGAAACTCGCCCTGAGGGCCACAGATGAAACTGTTCCCCCAGAACCGGATGCCATCGCTTTGGCCGGAAGGATCTGGCTCGGTCCCAACGCGATTCGGGGCGATAACCGGAAGGTTATTGGCTATCGCATGGCCACGCTGAACGGTCACCCAGGCTTCCAGTTGCCGGGCCTGTTCGTCAGCATCGTCGGTCACGTCCCAGCCAATGGCCGTGGGGTAGATCAGTATTTCTGCACCGGCCAGGGCCATCAGCCGGGCCGCTTCCGGGTACCACTGGTCCCAGCATACAAGGACACCGAGCTTACCAACGGAAGTCTGGATGGGGGTAAACCCGCTGCTGCCATCATTGAAGGTGGCATCACCGGGGGTAAAGTAGAATTTCTCATAAAAGCCCGGGTCGTCCGGGATATGCATTTTCCGGTACAGCCCGGCCAGGCTGCCATCGGTGTCGAACACCACAGATGTGTTGTGGTAAACGCCATTCATGCGCCTTTCAAAAATGGAACCCACAAGCACAACGCCTAATTCTTTTGCGAGACCAGACAGATGGTTGCTGGTGGGCCCGGGGATGGGCTCAGCCAACTCAAAAATGGCGGTGTCTTCAGTCTGGCAGAAGTACAGGGTGGCGTGCAGCTCCTGCAGGACAACCAGTTGAGCTCCGTCCCTGACCGCCTGCCGTATCAGGCGTTCTGATGTCGCGAGACTCTGGTTCTTGTCGGGGCTGCAGGTTTGCTGAATGGCGGCGACCTTCAGGTTGGAGCCGGTGTTCGTGCTGGTCATACCGTTACCACCCCCGCAGGAATTTGCATGGTTACGCAGTGCAGACTGCCGTGTTGGTATATGAGCGGGCGGCAGTCAATTGGAATAATCTCCCGGTCTGGGAAGATGCCCGCCATGATGCGAACTGCTTCTTCGTCTTGCGGCACATCGTAGACTGGCAACAAAACTGCGCCGTTGATGATCAGGAAGTTGGCGTAGGTCGCTGGCAACCTATCGCCGTCCTCATCGTAAATCGGGTCGGGCCAGGGCAGGGTGGTCAGGCGATAGGGGCTGCCGTCCGCCTGACGGAATTCCTGCAGTTCTTCTTCCATGGCCGCCAGTGCACTGTAGTGCTCGTCCGCAACATCCGGGCAAGTCACATAGCAGATATGATCAGGCGCGCAGAACCGTGCCAGGGTATCGATGTGGCTGTCGGTATCGTCGCCCGCCAGATATCCGTGGTTGAGCCAGAGAATACGATCGACCCCGAGGACCTCCTCCAGCAATTGCTCGATAGCCGTCCGATCCATGGATGGGTTTCTTGACGGAGTCAGCAGGCACTCGCTGGTAGTGAGCAAGGTGCCGGCGCCATCGGATTCTATAGAGCCGCCTTCCAGGACAAAATCCACTGGCTGCAGTGGGTGTTTGCCGAAAACGCCCGCGTTCGCCAGGTGCCGGTTGAGTGCATCGTCTTTTTCCCAGGGAAATTTGTCTCCCCAGGCATTGAACCGGAAGTCCAGCAGAGCGGGGCCGTCAGCGGTATCCACGGTGATGGGGCCGTGGTCCCTGGCCCAAGTGTCGTTGGCCGGGGCAGGCACAGTGATTACGCGACCTGGTAACCCGTTGCCTTCGGCATAAGCGTTCAGCTGCTGGCCAAGTTGCTGGAGACGTGCCACGAACTCGCAGCTGATCACCAAGTGTTCAAAACGGAGGACCGCTTTGGCAATGGCCTCGAACACGGGCTCCACGTCGGCCATGCGCTTTGCCCAGTCGGTTCCGGGATGAGGCCAGGTCAACATGACTGCGCTTTGGGAAGCCCACTCCGCAGGCAACGTACGTCTGGAAGTCACTGTATAAGTCACCTTGGTTTGCAAAAGCCGCCATTCTATCTGAGCAATGCAGCCCGTGCATTGTCATTCCTTGGCCGGTGTTTGATGAAGCGGGTGTTTATCAGTCTTTGTGTTGCTTTGCCACTGCATGTATTACGCGGTTACCTTCGAAATAGACGACAAAATCCTGATAATGCCACTGACTGATGGGGGGTTCTCCGACCGGGCCTTTGATGTTCTGGGGGGCGCCCCAGCGATTTCGGACGGAGTCTTCACTCATGCCGTTCGCGGGCAGGCTGATCTGGCTTCTGTCGGCCTGGCTGCCGACCGGTACCCTCAGTTCCTCAGCAAGGGCCAGTGGCGCTGAGCCGGCGAATACAGCCGTAGCCAAAACGGCGGCAGCCATCACATTGCGGTAGTTTGTCATAGAGGAGTCTCCAATAATGCATGATTACTGCGCACTGTCTGCGGCAGATGAATAAAACGTAATATCCCGAAAAGCTTAGCAAAAGTCAGCACTTTTTCAGTATCTTACTCTTTTTGGCGTTGCCGAATCTGCCAACGCATCACATGCCGGGCAATTTGCTGACGGTCGCTGTCATCCAGTTCAACAAACAGCGTGTGAACCCGTGTGCCGCCTTGGTTGTCGTGCTCGGTATCCAGTACTTCAGCAATGGCTCTTGGCTGGTATAGCTCTGGTGGTAGAGTCATCCGAATGGCCAGTCGGTCACCCGCGCCAAAGGTTGCTGTCGGCCAGCGGAATGAGAGCCCGCCCTCACTCAGGGTTACATCCTGCCAGTCCTCCGGTTGCAACGGATTTTGCTCAAAGGCGATAATGCGCGCCAGCGTATCGACCTTGCTGTTCAGGGATTTGACCAGCCCGGCCAGCAGGCGGTCGCGCTCAGCCAGGCTTGCCAGGTGTGCACGTACGTCCTGGTCCAGCCTCCGGAACTCGGCTTTCAGGGCTTCCAGTGGAGAGTTATTGAACGGATCGTCGCCGGGATGGGCGTCGTCCAGGCGGCGTACCTCAAGCCCGATACGGTCGTCTATCCGGAAGAACTCCCGGCGCTCCCGCTGGCTGTCTCCGCTCGGTGGCGTTTTATTCTGGCTTGGCATCCTGTCTCCGGACGGGTTTTTATTGATTATAGAACAGTTTAGCAGTTTCCCAACGGCTGGTAAGAGGCCTGGCAAATCTCCGGGCCAGGTAATGATCGAGGCCAGCGGGGATTCAATAATCGACGGACCGCAAGGTAGCGACAGGCACCCCTACATGTTCAGACCCTTATCGTTTTATATTGGCCTGCGATATACCGCCGCCAAACGACGTAATCACTTCATCTCCTTTATCTCCCTGACCTCAATGATTGGCCTGATGCTGGGCGTTGCGGTACTGATCATCGTGCTCTCGGTCATGAACGGGTTCGATCGCGAACTCAAGCAGCGCATTCTTGGGATGGTGCCTCATGCCACGATTCAGGGGGCTTCCGGTCCCCTGGAGAACTGGCAGGAGATTGACCAGAAGGTTGAAGCCTACCCGCGAGTGCTGGCGGCGGCTCCCTTTATCCAGGGCCAGGGCATGGTAACCGGTGGTGGTAACGTCCGGGGCGTGATGCTCAACGGTGTCCTGCCGGAGCAGGAGGCCAGCGTTTCGATTATCGAGAACCATTTCATCGAAGGCAGCCTTGAGGAGCTTCGGTCCGGGGAATTCGGAATCATCATTGGCCGGTTGATGGCAAACAGCCTTCGACTGGGGGTAGGCGATAAACTCACGGTGGTATTGCCCGAAGCTTCGGTAACGCCGGCCGGCGTGTTGCCCAGACTCAAGCGCTTTACCGTCAAGGGCATTTTCAGCGTTGGTGCCGAGCTTGATGGGAACTACGCGCTGATTCATATGGATGATGCGGCGCGTTTGATGCGTACCGGTGGCCGCGCGGAGGGTATCCGGCTTTTAATGGATGACCTGTTTGCGGCGCCCAAAGTTGTCAATGATGTTGCCCGGACCCTGGGAGGCCGCTATTACGTATCGGACTGGACCCGCACCCACGGCAACCTGTTTCAGGCAATTCGCATGGAAAAAACCATGATCGGGTTGCTGTTGATGTTCATTGTGGCTGTGGCGGCCTTCAATATTGTGTCAACGCTGGTCATGGTGGTGACCGACAAGACCGCTGATATCGCCATCCTGCGAACCATGGGCGCCACGCCCGGGCGCATTATGAGGATCTTTATTATCCAGGGTGCCGTGATTGGCGTGTTTGGCACGCTCACAGGTACTGCATTGGGGATCTTCGGTGCCCTGAACATCAGTGGCTTTATTTCGTGGCTTGAATCGGCACTGGGGCATCAGTTTCTCAGCGCTGATGTCTATTTTATCAGCTACCTGCCGTCGCAGCTCCAGTTGCAGGATGTACTGATTATCAGCGGTGCGGGCCTTGCCATGAGCCTGCTGGCAACTATTTATCCGGCCTGGCGTGCGTCGCGGGTCGAACCGGCGGAGGCATTGCGTTATGAGTGACGGGCAGACGACATCTCTGGTGATTGATTGTCAGAAGGTTACCCGCACCTACAGTGAAGGGCCGGAAACACTGACGATTTTCTCGGACATCTCACTTCAGGTTAAGGCCGGCGAGACGGTTGCCATTGTGGGCAGTAGCGGGGCAGGGAAAACCACCTTGCTGAACCTGCTGGGCGGTTTGGATCGCCCTTCGTCAGGGCATATCCGGATCTGTGGCAAGGATATTCATCAGCTATCGGAAGCAGGCCGGGCGCGGTTCCGGAATCAGCATCTGGGGTTTGTGTATCAGTTCCATCATCTGCTGCCGGAATTTACCGCACTTGAGAACGTCATGTTGCCCTGCGCGCTGGGTGGCATGCCACCCAGGCAGGCCCGCCCGAAGGCGGAGCAACTGCTGCAACGGGTGGGTCTGGGTGAGCGGCTCAGGCACAAACCCGGCGAGTTGTCCGGTGGTGAGCGTCAGCGGGTAGCGATAGCCAGAGCGCTGGTTAACAGCCCGGAGTGTGTGTTGATGGATGAGCCTACCGGCAATCTGGATGAACACACAGGGGAGGGTATCCGTGCCCTGATCGGCGACCTGCGTGATAATTCCGGGACGTCATTCATCATGGTTACCCACGACATGACCATGGCCCGGAGCCTGGGAAGGGTGCTGCGACTGGAGCAGGGGCGATTGGTTCAGGAGGCCTGATTGCTCGCGGGCGTTCGCTTGTTGCGCTGGCGACGCCGTAATTGCCATTCAGTGCGGATCTTGCGGCGCCATAGATACTGGATGATCAGGTAAGCGACGCAGGCGGTCACCGTGGCCAGAACCAGAGAACCCAGGTACAACGGCACGCCGATATCGATCAACCTGTGGCTGATCCAGTCCCAGGAAAGCTCGAATTCGAACGCCAGAACCGGCCGATTGAGTATCCAAGCCCCCACCTTGTAATTAAAGTAGAACATCGGGGGCATGGTCAGCGGATTGCTGATCCAGACCAGAACCACGGATAAAGGCAGGTTGGCGTTAAACCAGATGGCGCAGAATGCGGCTGCCAGCATCTGGAAAGGCATCGGAATAAAACAGAACCAGACGCCCACCAGGAAGGCCCTGGCAACACAGTGCCGGTTGATGTGCCACAGGTTGGGTTCATGGAGGATATCGCCCAGAAAACGCAGCGATTGCATCGACTGCACCTTTTCAGGGGTGGGCAAATACCGTTTCATGAACTTCTTCGGCATAGGAAGTTCGGCCTGTTTCCTGGCTTTGAGTAATCACTGGAGCCCAGAGGCTGCCAGCGCTATCGAAAATCGGAGGACAAGGATTGTCCGAAAACCCAGTTTCTAACCGGGTCAGCAGGCTCGGTGTTGGACTCGCCAGCATTCTCGCCTTCTCTTGCGGCGTTATCTTACTGTATCGGCTCGCAACCTTGCCACCATATCCATGGCTGTTTGTGCTGGTTGGGTTAATGTTGCTGGCTATGGCCTGTCGATACCAGCGCATACAGAGGCTCGGGCCCGTGGTGGTTGCTGCGACGCTGGGGCTGGTCTGGGCCGGCTGGAATGCCGATATGAGACTGGCCGAGCGCCTGCCTTCGGAGTGGGAAACCAAGCGCATTGTGGTTTCCGGCTATCTCTGTGATTTGCCGACGCCGGGAAGCTTTGACAGTCTGAGATTTGGATTCTGTGTCCTGCACTGGCAGGCACCTGACGTGTCGGTAGATGACGCCTTGCCCCGCGTCCTGCGACTATCCTGGTACGGCAGGGAGGGGCGCAGGCTACCCGACCATCGCCTGACATTGGAGGTCTCTCTCAAGCGTCCTCACGGCAACCTGAACCCAGTGGGGTTTCGCTACGAAGACTGGTTGTTCCGTCACGGCTATCGGGCGACCGGTTCCGTCAAACAGGTCTCTGCGGCACCGGAGCTGGCATGCGCACTGCAATGTCAGTACCACGCCTGGCACTGGCGAGCGTCAAAGAAGTTGCAGCATTGGTTTGGTGAAGCGGAATACTACCCCCTGATTGCGTCTCTGCTAATGGGCAACCGGGGTTCTCTGGAAGATCATCACTGGCAGGTACTCAAGTCGACCGGCACCATTCATCTGGTGGCTATTTCCGGTTTGCATCTCGGTCTGGTGGCGGTCGGAGTTGGTCTGTTGGCGCGCTGGGGCTTGCTGTTGCTGCCAGTTGGTTGTCTGAGTGAGCAGGGCCGGCGTTCTCTGGTTTTTCTGGTGGTTGTGCTCAGCTGCCTTGTCTATTCGTTATTGGCCGGTTTTACCGTACCAACCCGGCGGGCCCTGGTGATGGTGGTTGCCGGCGGCTGGTATTTGCTCAAGGCAAGACAACAGAGCGGCTGGCGACCCTTTGTGCTGGCTCTGGCAGTGGTGCTTCTGATGGATCCGTTTGCGCCTCTGGACCAGGGTTTCTGGTTGTCTTTTGGCGCTGTAGGGGTGCTGCTGGCGGTATTTTCAGGGCGTCTGGGTTCGTCGGGTTGGTTATCGGCTTTGTTGATAGCCCAGTTGGCGGTCTTTGTCGGGTTGTGGCCAATGTTGATGCTGGTGCATCAGGGCCAGCCCCTTGCAGGCTTCGCGGCCAACCTGTTGGCGGTGCCCTGGGTGTCGTTTGCCGTCATGCCGGTACTGTTCCTGGGGGCCATCATCGCCCTTCTTTCCGGGGGGTGGCTCCTGCCCTGGGTGTCGGCCGGGTTTGACCTTGTCCTGGGGGCACTATGGTGGTGGCTGGAGCTGGTGGCCCGGTTCCCGGCAGGACAGATGCAGCCTCTGCCGCTGCCATTGGCAGCGGGTTTGGCGTTGCTGGCGCTTTGGGGGATTCGCTGGAGGGACTGGCGATGGCGGGCATTGCTGGGCGTTACCTTCCTGTTGCTCAGTGTTCCCTGGTCAGGTCCAGGAATAGGCAATTCCGTGGCACAGGCACCTGAAGTCCGCGTGTTGGATGTGGGGCAGGGGCTGTCGGTTGTGGTTCGCGCCGGTGGCCGGGTGATGGTGTATGACACCGGGCCGGAAGTTGCGGGCGTCTATTCCGCCGCCGATTCGGTGCTGGTGCCGAATCTCCGGACAATGGGCGTCGAGGTTATTGATCTGCTGGTCTTGAGCCATTCTGATAATGACCACGCCGGCGGTCTTGAGACGTTGTCTGAGCACTTCGCGATCAAAAGGGTGATTTCCGGAGAGCCTGCTCTTATTGCCGGGCGCGTGCCGGTGAGGGTGGAAGGTTGTCGCCCGGGGAATATCCGGTGGCCGGGTCTGGTGATGTCGCTGTGGCAAAATCCGTTGCCTGCGGACGGGAATGACGCTTCGTGCGTGATACGCGTGTACCACCCGTCCAGCAACAGCGATTTCGTATTGACCGGGGACATCAGCCGGAAGGTTGAGCAACTGATGCTCGGTGGCGCCGGCCCAGAGTGGCTTGAGAACCGCGTTGCGCAGCGGGTGGTGCTGGCGCCACACCATGGCAGCAAAACTTCATCTTCAACACGCTGGGTACAGGCGGTGGCGCCGGATCAGGTGATCTATACGGCGGGCTACCGGCACCATTTCGGGCATCCGCATGCGGAAGTAACCGGTCGGTACCGCGCCAGTGGTGCCGTGCCATTGAACACGGCCTGCTCCGGCCAGATCACACTCAGGTTCGCAGATTCAGGCCTGCTTATAAGTGAGCTCTGGCAGACACAGCCTTTCTGGATAGCGTCTCCGGGGCTTGCCAGGAGTGAATGTAAAATACCGTGACAATCCGGGTGTGGCCTGCACCGACAGCTATGCTAAAGTAGCGCGGCTTGTAACTAATCAGGGAGATCAAGCGTGTTCGAGCTGTTGAAAGCCGGTGGCATCCTGATGGTGCCCATTGTTGCCTGTTCCATCCTGGCACTTGCCATCATTCTGGAACGAATCTGGACCTTGCGGGCCTCTCGGGTCGCGCCCCCGCAGTCTATTAACGAACTCTGGCGCTGGATCAAGAAAAAAGAGCTTAACGGTCGCAAGCTGAAAGCCTTGCAGGCATCTTCGCCACTTGGCCGGATTCTCGCCGGCGGCCTGATCAACGCCAAACATGGTCGCGAGATCATGAAAGAAAGTATCGAACACGAGGCCAGCCAGGTTATCCACGAGCTGGAGCGTTTTCTGAATCCCCTGGGCACTATCGCCACAATCACGCCACTGTTGGGCCTTTTGGGTACCGTTATCGGCATGATCAAAGTGTTTGCCGAAATCCAGTTGGCCGGCGTCGGCAATGCCGGCAACCTGGCCGGAGGCATTTCCGAGGCATTGATCACCACTGCGGCTGGCCTGAGTGTCGCCATTCCTGCTCTGATCTGTCACCGCTATTTCATCCGTCGCGTAGACGAATTGGTGGTCAACATGGAGCAGGAAGCCATCAAACTGGTGGAAGTGGTCCACGGAGACCGCGAAATCGACGTTGAAGGAGCCTGAACGCCGTGAAGTTCAAGCGCCAACGAAGCCAGGAAGTCGGGGTAGATCTGACGCCACTGATTGATGTGGTGTTCCTGCTGCTGATTTTCTTCATGGTGTCGACCACATTTACCCGGGAGAGTCATCTGCAGGTGGAGCTTCCGGAAGCCAGTGCAGAGCCGGCAGCTCCGTCTGAGGTCCGGCAGATTGATGTGGTGATCAATGCCGAGGGCCAGTACTTTCTGAACGACCGACCACTGGTTAACAATCGCCGGGAAACCCTCGAGCGTGGCGTCAGTGAGCTGGCCGAAGGCGACAACAGCCTGCCGTTCATCATCACTGCAGACGCCCAAACCCCCCATGAATTTGTGGTGCGGGCCATGGATGTTGCCGGTCGCCTGGGGTTTGCCAAGCTGAGCATAACCACAGAGCGGGAGGCTGAAAGCCAGTGATGCAGACAAGGCCGGAGCCGCTCAAGACGCCACCTGCCGGTAGCTGGACCACCTACAAACGCCTGCTCAAGTACGTCAAGCCTTTCTGGTTTGCGTTCTCCCTCGCCGTGTTCGGAAACATCATTTACGCCGCTGCATCCACCGGGATGGCCGCGGCGATGGAATATGTGATCACGGCGATCGAGAATCCGTCCGACCAGAACCGGATGTTGCTGACCGGGCTGATCGTGGGTGTTTTTGCCTTCAGAGGCGTTGGTACGTTTTTTAGCCAGTATTTTATCAGCTACGTCGGGCGCAACGTGATCAACGCCTTACGCAACGATGTGTTTGATCGCCTGATGTCTTTACCGTCACGATACTATGATGAAAACGCATCCGGGCGTCTGGTCTCGAAGCTCACCTTTAACGTTGAGCAGGTCGCGGATGCTGCCACCAATGCGGTGACTATCACCCTTCGCGAAGGGCTGACCATAGTGGGTCTGCTCGGCTTCATGCTGTACACCAACTGGAAGTTGACCCTGATTTTTCTTACGGCCGGTCCGGTCATTGGTCTGGTCGTGAACTATGCCAGCAAACGGTTTCGTCGAATCAGTAAGCGTATTCAGGGTTCCATGGGCGATATCACCCATGTGGCCTCCGAGTCGATCACCGGATACCGGGTGGTGCGCACCTTCGGAGGCGAAGATTATGAACGGGAGCGGTTTCGTGAGGTCAGTGCCCGTAACCTGAAACAGAGCCTGAAAATGGCTTCTACTCAGGCGATCAGTGTCCCGGTCATTCAGGTGCTGGTGGCTTTTGCTATCGCCGCGCTGGTGTGGACCATGCTTGCGCCGGAGATTCGGGGTGAGATGTCGACTGGTCAGCTGATTGCGTTCATCACCGCGGCGACGACGATGGCCAAGCCCATTCGCCAGGTCACTTCCGTGCACGCCAAGATTCAGAAGGGTGTGGCGGCTGCGTTTGATGTGTTCGAGACCATGGATGAAAAGCCGGAAGAGGACCAGGGCTCCTACAACCCGCAGCGGGTCAAAGGCGACATCACATTTGACCAGGTGTCTTTCCGATACCGGGATCAGCTCGACAATGTGCTTGAAGGGATAACCATCGATATTCCAGCCGGCCAGAGTGTCGCACTGGTGGGCCGGTCAGGCAGTGGTAAGTCGACCATGGTCAGCCTGTTACCCCGTTTCTACGAGTACACCGGGGGAGCTATCCGCATTGATGACCATGAACTGAAGGAGTTTTCGCTTCAGTCCCTGCGTGCCCAGATTGCTTTGGTGAACCAGAACGTGGTGCTGTTCAACGATACCATCGCCGCCAACATTGCCTACGGTTCCCTGCGCGACTGCAGCCGGGAAGAAATTATGGAAGCGGCTGAAAAGGCCCACGCGCTAGAGTTTATCAACCGCATGCCGGAAGGGCTCGACACCATGATTGGCGACAATGGTGTGATGCTTTCCGGTGGCCAGCGCCAACGTCTTGCGATTGCGCGGGCCATCCTCAAGGACGCCCCAATTCTCATTCTGGATGAGGCGACATCGGCGCTGGATACGGAATCCGAACGCCATATTCAGGAAGCGCTGGAAACGGTTATGCAGGGCCGTACCACTCTGGTGATCGCACACAGGCTATCCACCATTGAGAAGGCCGACCGGATTCTGGTCATGGACAATGGCCGCATTGTTGAATCCGGAAGTCATGGTGAACTGTTGGCTGCGGGGGGGGCATACGCCCAGCTGCATCAGATTCAGTTCAGCGAGCACGCATGAGCACCAGCCTGGTTGACCGGCTTTGGTACGGGCAGGGCAGGCCTCTTGCACTGCTCACACCAGTGGCCTGGTTATATCGGGCGGTGTCTGAGTCCAGGCGCCGAAAGGCCTGGCATGCGCGAAACGAATTGCTGCCGGTCCCGGTTGTGGTGGTGGGCAATATCACCGCTGGCGGCACCGGCAAGTCACCTCTTACTGCCAGCCTGGTTCAGTGCATGAACCAACATGGCTGGAAACCGGTGATTCTCAGCCGTGGCTACGGTGGTAAAAGCTCTCAGTACCCCTTACTGGTCGCTGACGGGACCCCGGCGGGTATCTGTGGTGACGAACCCCTGATGCTGGCACGGTCCACCGGATGCCCGGTGGTGGTTGACCCGGATCGCTGTCGTGGGGCTCGCTGGGCGTTGGAGAATGGCCTGGGCGATGTACTGATCTGTGACGATGGCCTGCAGCACTACCGTCTGCCCAGAGACATTGAACTGGCAGTATTTGATGCCCGGCGTGGCACTGGAAACGGTGCCATCATTCCTGTCGGTCCGCTGCGGGAGCCGGTTGAACGGTTGAACGGTGTCGACTTTGTCGTTCTTAACGGAGCGGAGTTTCCGGAGGCTGGCGAGACCATCGAGAGCTTTGCCGGCGTTGATCATCCGGAGATTCATGCCATGGAGCTGGTGCCCTCGGCTCTGGTGAATCTGAATTCCGGTGAGACCCTGTCGCCGGGGCAGCTTGACGGTAAACCGGTACGGGCGGTGGCGGGTATCGGTAATCCCGGTCGATTTTTCGATACCCTCCGGACTCTTGGCGCTCACGTCAATGAAGTTCCCTTTCCTGACCATCATCATTTTCGCCCCGAAGACCTGGCGTCGGGCGCTCTCGAATGGTTGGTAATGACGGCCAAAGATGCAGTGAAGTGCCAAGGCTTTGCTCCGGATAACGCCTGGGTCTTGACGGTTCAGGCCCGGTTGTCGGAACCTTTTGAACAGCATTTTCTGGAACGGCTCAGAGCCTGCTCTGGCCAGTTGCAACCTGATATCAGCGAGGAATCGAACCATGGATAAAAAACTGCTGGCCATGTTGGCCTGCCCGGTGTGCAAGGGTGAGCTCAAGCTCAACGATGCCCGCACCGAGTTGATTTGCTACCAGGATGCCATGGCGTTCCCTATTCGTGAGGGGATTCCGGTTATGCTGGCGGTTGAAGCCCGCACCCTCAGCACAGACGAGCGCCTCGACAAACACTGAGTCACCCGCAGGACGCAACCATGTCATTTACCGTTGTCATTCCCGCTCGATACGCTTCCAGCCGTTTGCCCGGCAAACCTCTGGCCATGATTGCCGGCAAGCCGATGATCCAGCATGTCTGCGAGCGGGCGAATGAGAGCCGCGCCAGCCGCGTGGTGGTCGCGACCGACGATGCCCGTATCGAGGAGGCGTGTCTTGGTTTTGGTGCAGAAGTCATCATGACCTCGCCCCATCATGCCAGTGGCACAGACCGCCTTGAAGAAGTGGCGAGGAAGCTGCAGCTGGATCCGGATCATCGCGTGGTCAACGTTCAGGGGGACGAGCCTCTGATACCGCCTGAACTGATCAATCAGGTTGCCGATAACCTTGAACAGTACCAGGAGGCCGCCATCGCAACACTGTGCGAGCGGATTCACGATGCCCGCCAGGTGTTCAACCCCAATGTTGTGAAAGTGGTGTTCGATGCCCGGGGCATGGCTCATTATTTCAGTCGGGCACCGATTCCCTGGGCCAGGGACTTCTGGCCAGCGGGGGCTGCTACCCAGGACGTGGACCTTCCGGATGGCATCGGCTATTTCAGGCACATTGGCATCTATGGTTATCGTGCCAGTGTGCTCAGTGAGTTTGTTACCTGGCTGCCGGCCCCCACCGAACGGGTGGAATCCCTGGAACAGTTGCGGGCACTCTATAACGGCGCTCTTATTCATGTGGATGTGGCGGACCGGCCTCCTGCTCCGGGGGTAGATACCGAAGAGGATCTGGCCCGTCTGCGGGCGCTGATGGAAAAAGGGGGTGCCCGTGGCTGATCGTGTAAGCGTGCTGTTTGTCTGCCTGGGCAATATCTGTCGTTCTCCCAGTGCTGAGGGCGTTTTTCGCCACCTCGCCCGGGAACAAGGCCTGTTCGGCAGACTGCATATTGATTCCTGCGGCACCGGCAACTGGCATATCGGTAAATCTCCGGACGAGCGGGCAACTGCCGCCGCGGCGCGCCGTGGTATCGACATCAGCGACCTTCGTGCCCGCCAGTTCCGTGCAGAAGATCTGGATCAATTTGACTATGTGCTGGTGATGGATCGGTCTAATCTCGCGGATGTTCGAGAGGTCTGGCACCAGAATGGGGGCACGGAGCCGCGCTTGTTTCTGGATTACGGTGACTCCCGGTTGGCCGAGGTGCCCGATCCTTACTACGGCGGAGAGGATGGATTTGAGCACGTGCTTGATCTGATTCATGACGCCAGTTCCGGCCTCCTGGACGAAATTCGGGGGCGGCTGGCTTGAGTCAGGATCTGCAGATTCAGGAGTGGGCCAGCCTTCAGGGATTGAATACCCTGGCTGTGCCGGTAACGGCCCGATACCTGGTGGAAGTCGAAAATCCGGATCAGCTCAAACAGGCGCTTTCCTGGGCCTGTAACCACGAACAGTCCATTCTGGTACTGGGCGGTGGCAGTAATCTGGTGTTTGCCGGCGATTATCCCGGCCTGGTCATCCGGATGGCACTGCGTGGCCGAAGCTGGGAGCAGGTAGACGATCACGGCGCGGTACTGGTGTTGAAAGCCGGTGAGAACTGGCACGAGGCTGTGCTTTACGCCGCTCGTTCCGGTTATCGCGGGATCGAGAACCTGGCGTTGATCCCGGGCACCGCCGGTGCCGCCCCGGTACAGAACATCGGGGCTTATGGCACCGAATTGGGTGACTGTCTTGACAGTGTCACGGTACTGAACCGCCAGACTCTGAAGGTTGAAACCCTGCCTGCAAGCGCCTGCGAATTCGGTTATCGCGACAGCCTGTTCAAGCACCGGCCGGGCCTCTACATCATCCTTGAAATCCGGCTCCGGTTGTCCCGTAATGCGCCTTTGAAGATTGGTTATCGGGATCTTCAGGATTACTTTGGCGACGTTAACGAGGCTGAGTTAACACCCCTGGCGGTGGCCGAGGGCGTGATGGCTGTCCGTCATCGCAAACTGCCGGACCCTGCGGTATTGCCGAATGTAGGCAGTTTTTTCAAAAACCCGGTTATAGGATTGGCTCAGTTTCGGGAGCTTCAGGCCCGGTTTCCGGATGTTGTGTCCTATCCCGCGGATAGTCAGGTCAAACTGGCGGCTGCATGGCTTATTGACCAGGCGGGATGGAAGGGGTTTCGTAACAGCCGGGTCGGGGTTCACAACCGCCAGGCGCTGGTGCTGATCAATCATTCCGGTGGAACTGGCCAGGATGTACTGTCCCTGGCTGATGACGTGCGCCAGTCTGTGCTTGAGAAATTCGGCGTTGAGCTGGAGATGGAGCCGGGGATTGTGGGCAACGCCTGATCTGCGGAGACGTCGTTAACACACCGGAAGGCTGGGGGCAGCCTTCCGGTGTGTATGGTTCAGGGTTACAAGCCGCCTTTGGGCGATGCCTTCACCAGGAACGACAGAGCCTCATCCACAGGAATGTCCTGTTTTTCCTCGTCCCGCCGACCCTTGTATTCCAGGGTTCCGGCGCTCAGGCCGCGTTCTGAGACCACGAAGCGGTGGGGGATGCCAATCAGCTCCATATCTGCGAATTTCACACCCGGGCGTTCGTTGCGGTCATCCAGCAGAACATCGTAGCCAGCTAGGCGAAGCTGTTCGTAAAGCTTGTCGCCAGCCTCGGCCACCACCGGAGATTTGTGACCATTCAGGGTAACAATGGCCACCTCGAACGGTGCGATGGCATCCGGCCAGATGATGCCCTTCTCGTCGTGGTTCTGCTCGATGGATGCCGCGACGATGCGGGAAACGCCAATACCATAACAGCCCATTTCCATAATCGAAGTCTTGCCGTGTTCATCCAGAACCGAGGCGTTCATGGCCTTGCTGTACTTATTGCCCAGCTTGAAAATGTGGCCAACTTCAATACCGCGACGGATCTCCAGTGTGCCGTTCCCATCCGGGCTGGCATCGCCCTCGACCACATTGCGAAGATCTTCCACACGGCTGATTTCGGCATCGCGTTCCCAGTTTACGCCAGTCAGGTGATAATCATCCTTGTTGGCGCCGCAGACAAAATCTGCCAGGTGTGCTGCGCTGCGATCCACGATAACCGGCACCGGCAGCTTGACCGGGCCGATGGAGCCTGGCTTGCAGCCGATTGCTTTTTCGATTTCCTCGTCGGTTGCCATGGTCAGCGGCTCGGCAATGCCGGGGAGGTTCTCAGCCTTGATCTCATTCAGGGTGTGATCGCCGCGCAGAATCAGGGCCACCAGGCCGGATTCACCATTCTCATCCGCCTCTGCCTTTACCAGCAGTGTTTTCACACTGCGCTCAGCCGGCATGCCCAGGAACTGGGAAACTGCGTCGATGGTGCGTTGACCCGGTGTGTGAACCTCTTTCAGTTCCTCGCCGGGGGCAGGGCGCTCGCCGGCAGGTGCTACCGCTTCGGCTTTTTCGATGTTGGCGGCGTAGTCACCGCTGGTGCTGAATACGATGGCATCTTCGCCAGAGGAGGCTAGCACGTGGAATTCATGGGAGGAGCTGCCACCAATGGAACCGGAGTCCGCCTGTACCGGACGGTAGTCGAGCCCCAGCCGGTCGAAAATGTTGCAGTAGGTCTGGTGCATCACCTTATAGGTTTCATCCAGGGATTCCGCGTTCAGATGGAATGAGTAAGCATCCTTCATGATGAACTCGCGGGCGCGCATCACGCCAAACCGCGGGCGGCGCTCATCGCGGAACTTGGTCTGGATCTGGTAGAAGTTGGCCGGCAGCTCTTTGTAGCTTTTCAGTTCGTTCCGGATCAGATCGGTGATAACTTCTTCATGAGTGGGGCCAAAGCAGAAATCGCGGCCATGGCGGTCGTTCAGGCGCAGCAGTTCTCCACCGTACTGTTCCCAGCGGCCGGATTCCTGCCACAGCTCGGCGGGTTGTACCGCCGGCATGAGAACTTCCTGGGCGCCGCTCTTGTCCATTTCTTCACGGACGATTCGCTCCACCTTACGCAGGGTGCGCAACCCTAACGGCAACCAGGTGTAAAGGCCGGCGGCCAGTTTACGGATCATGCCCGCCCGCAGCATCAGCTGATGGCTGATAATCTCGGCGTCGGAAGGGGTCTCTTTCTGGGTAGCTATCAGGTAACGGCTCGCTCGCATCGTGTCTTCCGCTGTCATCAGAAAAGTGGGAGTCAGACTAATTGGCAAGGCGGGATGCCCGCCACAGCCTTTCATTGTCGTAGAGTGGGCGTTATTGTACGGAGCCTGCATCACAAGGTACAGATAATGACTGACGAATCCATCGATGTGTCACCCCGCCGGCGCCCGGTTCAGGCCCGCAGCCGGGAACGGGTGAACACCATACTGCAGCATGCTGCCGGGATCTTTCACGAGCAGGGCGTCGACAGCACCAGTATGTCGGCCATCGCCCGGCAGTCCGGCATGTCTCTGGCATCGCTTTACCGCTATTTCCCGAATAAAGCGGCGATTGTCAACGCTATTGCGGAGCGACATGTTGAGAAGATGGAGCAGGCGCTGAGGGTCAAGCTCCCGCAGCTGAGCCTGAGCGACGCGGTGGATGTCCTGATTGATCTGTTTTACGACTTCTACCGCACCGAGCCCGCCTATTCCGCGATCTGGAGCGGTGTGGAAGCCATGCCGGAACTGAGGCAGCTGGATCTTCGCGAACTCTACAGCAACGCCCGGGACCTGGATGCCCGTCTGCAGGAGGAGTATCCCGATTTGCCGGCAGATCGCCGCTGGACAGCCAGTTTGCTGTTACCCCGTTCTGCCGGCACGATTCTTCGGCTGGCGGCCACCCTGCCGGATGAGCAGGGCGTATTGTTGGTTCAGGAAATGAAAACCATGGCCCGCGCCTATCTGGACCACCTGGTGGCTCAGGACAAATAGCCCAGCGGCAGTGCGGTGCTGTCGATGACGCGCCGGAGAACAAAGCTGGAGTGAACACCGCTAACACCGGGAATACGGGTTATCCTGTTCAACAGGAAGTGGTGGTAGTGGTCCATATCCGGCACGACCACTTTGAGCATGTAGTCCGCACTCTGACCAGTGATCAGATAACACTCCTGAACCTCCGGGTATTCCCCCACCTGTTCCTCAAACGCGGCAAAGCGCTCTGGTGTATGCCGGTCCATGCCAATGAGAATAATGGCGGTCAGCGACAGCCCCAGTTTTTTGTGATCCAGAATGGTGACCGTCCGCACGATAATGCCCGCCTCTTCGAGGGCGCGAACTCGCCGAAGGCAGGGGGACGGGGATAGCCCGACTTTCTCGGCCAGTTGCTGATTGGTCAGTGAGCCGTCTTTTTGCAATTGTTCGAGGATTTTTCGGTCGAGCTTGTCAATTTTGACAAGCGTTTTCTCGGTATCGGGCATTTTCTGTCTCTTATTTAAGAATTTATGAAATTATATGGCATTATCTGGTTGTGCGGCCAGAAAATGGCAACCAAATAGCTCGCTCCAGCCTTTACACTGTGTGTGTTCCAATCACTGTTTGATATCGGAAGGAATTTTCATCATGGCTTTTGACCATCGCAAATACGTTGCATTCCAGCCGGTCGCCAAGAAAGACCGTCGCTGGCCCGATCAGGTTATCCAGAAAGCCCCGGCCTGGTGCGCTGTGGATCTTCGGGACGGCAACCAGGCCCTGGTCAAACCCATGTCTGTTGCCCAGAAGCAGCGTTTGTTCGATTTGCTGGTCAAGCTGGGTTTCAAAGAGATCGAAATCGGTTTCCCGGCAGCCAGCCAGCCGGACTTTGATTTCTGTCGCAAGCTGATCGAAGAAAACAGGATTCCGGATGATGTAAAGATCCAGGTGCTGACCCAGGCTCGCCCTGAATTGATCGAGCGGACGTATCAGGCCCTTGAGGGCGCCAAACGGGCGATTGTGCACGTTTACAATTCCACCTCGACCGTGCAGAGGGAGCAGGTGTTCGGTCTGGACCGGGACGGTATCCGCGATATCGCGGTCCACGGCGCTACCGTCGTGCGGGACATCGCCGCCCGCTATCCGGACACGGAGTGGACCTTCCAGTATTCGCCAGAGAGTTTTACCGGTACGGAGCTGGACTTTGCGGCCAGTGTGATTGATGCCGTCAACGATGTCTGGCGCCCGGATCAGGGGCAAGCGGTTATCATTAACCTCCCGGCGACTGTTGAAATGGCAACGCCCAATGTCTTCGCAGACCAGGTGGAGTGGATCTGTGACAACATTCGCTATCGGGAGCATATCAGCATCAGCCTGCATACCCACAATGACCGGGGCTGCGCGGTGGCCGCCGCCGAACTCGGCGTGATGGCCGGGGCAGACCGGGTGGAAGGTACCCTGATGGGTAACGGCGAGCGCACCGGTAACATGGACCTGGTCACCATGGCCATGAACCTGTATTCCCAGGGGATTGACCCTACCCTGGATCTGTCCGGCATGGCCGAAATCACCGAAGTGGTGGAGGCGTGCACCGAAATTTCCACTCATCCGCGTCATCCCTATGCCGGTGAGCTGGTCTTTACCGCTTTCTCCGGCAGCCATCAGGACGCCATTCGCAAGTGTCTCTCCCGTCGGAAAGAGGGCGATGCCTGGAACGTGGCTTACCTGCCCATCGATCCGTTCGATGTCGGTCGCCGATACGAGGAAGTGGTTCGTATCAACAGTCAGTCCGGCAAAGGCGGCGTCGCTTACGTACTCGAGCGCGACTACGACATTACCTTGCCGCGGTGGCTGCAGATCGAGTTCAGCAAGGTGGTTCAGCGCGAGGCTGAAACCAATGGGGGCGAGATCGACTCACACACCATTCACCGTTTGTTTGAAGAGCGATATCTGAAGGTGCACAGCGATTGGGCTCTTCGCTCCTATGACCTGCATCGGGATGACAATGGGGTGCGGGCCGAGGTGGTTGTTGGGGGTGATGCCGCGCCGGTTACCCTTGAAGGTCGTGGGTTGGGAGCCGTTGAGGCCGTTTCCGATGCACTGTCCCGGCAGTTTGGGGTCTCGGTGGCGGTTGAAGCCTATGATGAGTTTGCGCTGGGCGAGGGTACCAATGCCAATGCTCTGGCATGCATACGGCTCACAGCCAATGGCAAGCACTGCAGTGCGGCAGCCCTGGCAGAGGATACCACCTCGGCAACGTTGCAAGCTCTGTTCTCGGCTGTAGCCCAGGTGCTCGATGATAGTCGGTCCGAGTCTATTTCTGCAGAAGCAGCCGAGACTGCCTGAACGGATAATCCCTTAAACAAACAGAAAGGCCGGTAATCCCAGGATTACCGGCCTTTCTTGTTTCTGCCCGTGAGGGGCATCAGGACGTTAACATAACGGCTTAGAGCGGCGTTACGTTTTCGGCCTGCGGGCCTTTCGGGCCCTGGGTTACGGTGAACTGTACCTGCTGACCTTCGGCCAGAGTACGGAAACCGTTTGCGTTGATTGCACTGTAGTGAACGAAAACGTCACTGCCGCCTTCCTGGGCGATGAAGCCAAAGCCCTTGGATTCGTTGAACCACTTTACGTGGCCGGTTTTGGTATCGGACATCGATCTTTCCTGTCTTACTGATAATTTTCCCTCACGGGACCTTCTTTCGAGCTGGGACATCCGGAGCGCACTGAGGAAGGGGCAACGAAAAGCCAAGGGCAGGACGTTGTAACGCATTCGCCAAATAACGCTGCAGAAGTACACAGCAATTTTCAGTATAGACCGACTTTGAAAGGCGTCAATTGTTTTTTTTATGATCAGCAAGTGTTTTTTAATTGATAAAAAACAATAAGTTGTAATCAAAGTGAAACCCGGGGCTGCTCTCGACCAAGAGCGCCCCGGGTGTTCTGTGGCTCAGCGGATGGAGGTTTGATCAGCGACCGAATTTCTCGCTGATTTCTTCCAGAATGGCAGGGTCGTCGATGGTGCTGGGTACCGTGTACTCCTCGCCATCGGCAATCTGGCGAATAATACGTCGCAGGATCTTGCCGGAGCGGGTTTTGGGTAAACGGTCAACAACGATAGCCCGGCGGAAACAGGCAATAGCCCCGATCTTCTCGCGAACCATCTCTACCAGCTCCTCCTCCAGTTCATCCTGGTCAATGGTGGCGCCATCTTTGATCAGCACCAGGCCAACCGGAATCTGACCCTTCATATCGTCATGAGCGCCCACTACGCAGCATTCCGCGATCGCCGGATGGGATGCAACGACTTCTTCCATCTCGCCGGTAGAGAGCCGGTGCCCGGCGACGTTAATTACATCATCCGTCCGTCCCATGATGAAGACATAGCCGTCATCATCGATAAAACCACCGTCGCCGGAGCTGTAGAAGCCAGGGATTGGCTTGAGGTAGCTGTTCTGGAAGCGCTGGTCGTCGCCCCATACGGTCATCAGGCAGCCCGGCGGTAATGGCAGTTTGACTGCAACCTGGCCCTGTTCGCCCGCGGGTACCTGGCTGCCTTCCATGTCCACTACCTGAACGTTGAAGCCGGGTGAGGGCACGGTTGCAGAGCCGGGTTTCGTAGTCATCATTTCAATGCCGACCGGGTTGCAGCAAATGGCCCAGCCCGTTTCGGTCTGCCACCAGTGATCGAGGATGGGCAGCCCGGTATGCTCCTTCAGCCATTCATAGGTGGGTGGATCCAGGCGCTCGCCGGCCAGGAAAATCCGTTTGAGGGAGGAAACATCGTAGCGGCTCAACTGATCTGCTTCCGGGTCTTCCTTGCGCACTGCACGGAATGCGGTGGGCGCGGTAAACAGCATATTGACCTTGTGGTCCTGAACCACGCGCCAGAATGCGCCGGCATCCGGGGTTTTTACCGGTTTGCCCTCGTAAAAAATGGTGGTGCAGCCGGTAAAGAGCGGTGCATAAACAATGTAACTATGGCCTACCACCCAGCCAACATCTGAGGCCGCCCAGTAAACGTCTCCGGGTTTGGCGTCGTAGACCAGCTTCATGCTGTAAGTGAGGGCAACGGCGTGGCCCCCGTTGTCACGGACGACGCCTTTGGGTTTCCCGGTGGTACCGGAGGTGTAGAGAATATAAAGCGGGTCGTTGGCTTTGACGGGTACCGGTTCGGCCGGGGTGGCGTTGGCCACGATCTCGTTCCAGTCAAAGTCTCGGCCTTCCTGCATGGTTGCTTTGACCTGTGGCCGCTGGAATACCACGCACGCGTCCGGTTTGTGGCTGGATTGCTCTATAGCCTTGTCTACCAGCGGTTTGTATTCGATCACCTTGGTAACTTCGATGCCGCAGGAGGCGGTAATCAGTGCCTTGGGTTTGGCATCTTCAATGCGAACGGCCAGTTCGTGTGCTGCAAAACCGCCGAAGACCACCGAATGGACTGCGCCCAGCCTGGCGCAGGCCAGCATGGCGATGGCTGCCTGAGGAATCATCGGCATATAGATGATTACGCGGTCACCTTTTTCTACTCCGCGGGCACGCAGGGCGCCGGCGAACAGGGCAACTTCATCACGCAGTTCGTTGTAGGTGAATGACTGTTTGGTGTTGGTGACCGGGGAGTCATAAATCAGGGCTTTCTGGTCGCCGCGGCCGGCACGGATATTGGCATCCAGGGCTACGTCGCTGGTGTTCAGCTCACCGTCCGGAAACCACTCGCCATGGCCGTTATCGAGGGCGCGCCAGATCGTATTCGGGGCTTTGATCCAGTCGATGTGCTGCGCCTGCTCACGCCAGAAATCATCCCGCTGGTCAATGGACCGGCGAAATTCGGAGTTGTAGCTCATTGTGCTCCACCTCGGTTGTCCGTGTTGTTGTTTTTTCGTTGTTATCGACAACTTTAGGAGCTTTGAAATCCGGGGCTAGTAGACCATAGGCGTAGTTGCCAGGCTCTGCGGCTCTATTCGCTCGAAGAATTGATCTCTGTCACCCGGGCGGACACCGAGCCATGACCAAGTCTTGCGGTAATCTGACTGCCAGTTTCCAGATCACCAGCCTTGCGAACGATCCGGTCATTGTCGTCTTTGACGATGGCGTAGCCTCTTCCGAGGGTGGCCAGGGGGCTGACAACATGAAGGGTTTGTGCAATGTGCTGTAATCGCTCGTCTTTTTGGCGCAGCTGGTGACGGGTCGCGAGTGTCAGGCGTTCCTCGAGACGTTGGGTCTGTTCTCTTACCGTTTTTAGGGTTCGGCGTGGGGATTGTGCGCTCATCCTTTGAAGCAGGTAATCGGTTTTCTGCTTCTGCTGGTCCAGTCTGTCACGGATCGCCTTGTTCAGCCGCAGCTCAAGCTCATCCATGCGTTGCGCCTTTTCCAGTAGTTCCCGTCGAGGATCCCGGAGCCGGGCAGACAGGTGCCCCAACTGGTTATCCAGCCTTTGCAATAAGCGGCGTGCAGACTGGCCAAGACGCCCCTGCTGCTCGGTCAGTCGACGGAGCCAGTCCTGCTGGTCGGGCGAGATCTTCTCAGCGGCGGCCGACGGCGTGGGGGCTCTCAAGTCCGCGACAAAATCAGCAATGGTGACGTCGACCTCATGGCCAACGGCGCTGACGGTCGGGATGGGGCAGGCGGCAATGGCCCGCGCGACGGCTTCTTCGTTGAAGCACCACAAGTCTTCCAGGGAGCCGCCACCCCGGCCGATGATCAGGACATCGGCCAGACCATGCTGCTGCGCCCGGTCAATGGCCTGGACAATATCTGCGGTGGCCGGCTGGCCCTGGACGGCGGTGGGATAGAGCGTGACCGGAATAGCCGGGCAGCGCCGCTTGAGTACCGTCAGAATATCGTGGATGGCGGCGCCAGTTGGCGAGGTAACCACGCCAATATGTCTGGGCGTGGCGGGAATCGGTTTCTTTCGGGCCGGGTCAAACAGGCCTTCGCCCTGGAGTCTCGCTTTGAGGGCCTCGAAAGCCTGCTGGAGGGCGCCCAACCCAGCGGGCTCGAGGTGTTCCACGATGATCTGGAAATCCCCGCGGTTCTCGTACAGGGTCACCTTGCCGCGAATCCGGATCTGGTCACCTTCCCGGGGCAGGGTGCGGATGCGCTGGTTGGCGCCACGGAACATGGCGCAGCGGATCTGGCATTTCTGATCCTTGAGTGAGAAATACCAGTGCCCTGACGAGGGTCTGGAAAAGCCCGAGAGTTCTCCCTCCACCCAGACCTGCATAAAGCTTGATTCCAGCAGGTGGCGCGCCTGGTGGTTGAGCTCACTGACTGTGAGTGCTCGTGGGCGGGTGTCCGGATAAGGGGTGCTCACAGGGCGGGCTCCAGGATTATTCATAAGCAATAGCCGAAAGAGATGGCCAAAAATAACGGAAATTCAAAAAGATGCAACCAAATGGCAAAAACCGCGCGGTTTACTGTCCTTACGCACCACTTTATAATAGATCGATTAAGGATTTTGCTTTGTCGCACCGCCGCGGGTGCGGCACGGAAATTCCCAACTTAGCATGTTCAAAAGGCGGATCCCAATGCTGCGTATTGCCGAAGAAGCCCTCACGTTTGACGACGTTCTGCTCGTGCCCGGATATTCTGAAGTTCTCCCTCACCAGGTCGACCTGAAAACCCAGCTGACCAAGGGTATTACCCTGAATATTCCGCTGGTCTCGGCGGCCATGGATACGGTAACCGAGGCGGAGCTGGCCATCGCCATGGCCCAGGAAGGCGGTATCGGTATCATGCACAAGAACATGACGGTGGAGCAGCAGGCGGCTGCGGTCCGCAAGGTCAAGAAGTTCGAAAGTGGTGTGGTCAAGGATCCGATCACCGTATCTCCGGGTACCACCGTGCGTGAGCTGGTCGATATCACCATGGCCAACAATATCTCCGGCCTCCCGGTTGTCGATGGCAATGACCTTGTCGGTATCGTGACTGGCCGTGATATCCGTTTTGAAAGCCGCATGGATACCCCCGTCCGGGACATTATGACGCCCAAGGACAAGCTTGTTACCGTCAAGGAAGGCGCCGATCTGGAAGAAGTAAAAGAGCTTCTGCATCGTCACCGCATTGAAAAAGTTCTGGTGGTAAACGATGAGTTCCAGCTTCGTGGCCTGATCACGGTAAAAGACATTCAGAAAGCCAAGGACTATCCGCTGGCGTGCAAGGACGAGCAGGGGCGCCTGCGAGTTGGCGCCGCGGTCAGCACCGGTGGCGACACCGAAGCTCGCGTAGCCGCACTGGCAGAAGCCGGGGTGGATGTGATCGTGGTGGATACCGCCCATGGCCATTCCAGGGGCGTGATCGATCGGGTTCGCTGGGTGAAACAAAACTACCCGGATGTTCAGGTCATTGGCGGCAATATCGCCACCAGTGATGCTGCCATCGCCCTGGCCGAAGCTGGCGCAGACGCCGTGAAGGTAGGTATTGGCCCCGGTTCCATCTGTACCACCCGGATCGTTGCCGGCATTGGTGTGCCCCAGATTTCTGCCGTTTCCAATGTCGCCGCTGCCCTGAAGGACCGCGGTGTGCCACTGATTGCAGACGGCGGTATCCGCTTTTCCGGAGACATCGCCAAGGCTATTGCTGCTGGCGCTCACTGCGTCATGATCGGCAGCCTGCTGGCAGGCACCGATGAGGCTCCGGGTGAAGTCGAACTGTTCCAGGGCCGCAGCTACAAAGCGTATCGCGGCATGGGCTCTATCGGCGCCATGGGGCAGGGTTCCAGCGACCGTTATTTCCAGGATGCCAGCAAAGGCATCGAGAAACTGGTGCCGGAGGGCATTGAAGGCCGTGTGGCCTGCAAAGGCCCGATGCGTAATATCGTGCATCAACTGGTTGGCGGTATTCGGGCCTCCATGGGCTACACCGGTAGCGCCACCATGGACGAAATGCGTACCAAGCCCGAGTTTGTTCGCATTACCAATGCCGGTATGCGTGAGAGTCACGTTCACGATGTGACCATCACCAAAGAAGCGCCCAACTACCGAATCGGTTAATCTTTGCCTGATCAGACGCGGCCCGGTTTCCGGGCCGCGTTGTTTCTTTACAGCCCGAGGACTCCATGGCCCAGAACATTCACGACCACCGTATCCTGATTCTCGATTTCGGTTCCCAGTACACCCAGTTGATCGCTCGTCGCGTTCGTGAAATCGGGGTTTACTGCGAGATCAAGGCATTCGATATCACCGATGACGAACTTAACGAGTTCAATCCCAAGGGTATTATTCTGGCGGGCGGCCCGGAATCGGTCACCCAGCTCGGTGGCCCGCGTGCCCCGGAAGGTCTGTTCGATCGTGGTATTCCGGTGCTGGGTATCTGCTACGGCATGCAGACCATGGCAGAGCAGCTTGGCGGTCGGGTAGCCAGTTCCGAGAAGCGGGAGTTTGGTTACGCCCAGGTGAAAGTGCGGGCCAAGGGACCATTGCTGGCGGATATCACAGACCACCTGACACCGGCCGGTGAGTCCCTGCTGGATGTGTGGATGAGCCACGGTGATAAAGTAGTGGCCATGCCGGAAGGTTTTGAACTGCTGGCTTCCACTGAAAGTGCGCCGATTGCAGCTATGCAGGATCTGAGCCGCGGCCTGTTCGGTGTTCAGTTTCACCCGGAAGTGACGCATACGCTGCAAGGCAAGCGTATTCTGGAACACTTCGTGATGACCATCTGTGGCTGCGAAGCCCTCTGGACGCCGGCGAAAATCGTGGATGACGCGGTTCGTCAGATCCGCGAGCAGGTCGGCAGCGACAAGGTGTTGCTGGGCTTGTCCGGTGGTGTGGATTCTTCGGTTACGGCGGCGTTGTTGCATAAAGCCATCGGTGACCAGCTTACCTGCGTGTTCGTGGACAACGGCCTGCTGCGCCTGCACGAAGGCGATCAGGTGATGGACATGTTTGCCAGTAACATGGGCGTTAAGGTTATCCGTGTAGACGCTGAAGACCTGTTCCTGTCCAAGCTCAAGGGCGTGAACGATCCGGAGCAGAAGCGCAAGATCATCGGTAATACCTTCATTGACGTGTTCGACGACGAAGCGGCCAATATCAAAGACGTGAACTGGCTTGCCCAGGGCACAATTTACCCGGACGTGATTGAATCTGCGGCGTCCAAGACCGGTAAAGCTCACGTCATCAAGTCCCATCATAATGTGGGTGGCCTGCCGGAAACCATGAAAATGAAGCTGGTCGAGCCCCTGCGCGAGCTGTTTAAAGACGAAGTGCGCAGGATCGGCCTTGAGCTGGGCCTGCCATATGACATGGTGTATCGCCATCCATTCCCGGGGCCTGGGCTGGGCGTTCGTATCCTCGGCGAGGTCAAGAAAGAGTATGCGGACATTCTGCGTCGTGCCGACGCGATCTTCCTGGAAGAACTGCATCGTGCTGACCTGTACCACAAGACCAGTCAGGCGTTTGCCGTCTTCCTGCCGGTGAAATCGGTGGGTGTAGTTGGTGATGCCCGTCGCTATGAATATGTCATTGCGATTCGCGCGGTTGAAACCGTCGACTTCATGACGGCTCGCTGGGCGCGCCTGCCATATGAATTGCTTGAAACGGTGTCAAACCGGATTATCAACGAAATCTCCGGTGTTTCGCGGGTAACCTACGACATCTCCTCCAAGCCGCCTGCAACCATTGAGTGGGAATAATCGGCTGGGAGCTGTTTGACGGTGACGACAGCCGCTAAGGATGAATTGTGGATGGCCCGGGCGCTGGCTCTGGCCAGCCAGGCGGATGCTGTCGGTGAAGTGCCGGTAGGGGCCGTGGTTGTGCTTGACGGCAAGGAAGTGGGTGCGGGCTTCAATGCACCGATTTCCGGCTGTGACCCTACGGCCCATGCGGAAATCCGGGCGTTACGGGATGCGGCGGCCCGGGTTGGCAATTATCGATTGGCCGGTGCCACCTTGTACGTGACACTGGAGCCCTGCACCATGTGTGTCGGCGCGATCGTTCACAGCCGCGTCAGCCGGTTGGTATTTGGCGCTCTGGAGCCCAAGGCCGGCGCTGTGGAATCAGCCAGGCGAACCCTGGAAGAGCCGCACCTGAACTGGCGGGTAGAGGTTTCCGCCGGGGTGATGGCAGAGCAGTGTGGTCAGGTGATATCTGAATTTTTCAGCCGGCGTCGCCGTGAAATCCGGCAACGTCGCAAACAACACTCAGGGAAGGGAAGCGAAGCTCCATGAAAGTATTGGTAACGGGTGGCGCCGGGTATATTGGCAGTCACGTTGTGCGTCAACTGGCGGCGGCAGGTCACGACATTGTCGTTTTTGATAACTTGTCTACCGGATATCGCTGGGCCGTGACCGCCGGCGAGTTGGTGGTGGGTGATCTCGCCGATGAGCAGGCGCTTGAAGCGGTGTTCTCCGAACACGGATTCGAGGCGGTGCTGCATTTTGCCGCCAATATTGTGGTGCCGGAGTCGGTTGCCAACCCCCTCAAGTATTACAGCAATAACACCCGTAACACCCTGAATCTTCTCAAGATGGTTGAGCTCTATCAGGTTCCCTACATGGTGTTTTCCTCCACCGCAGCGGTTTACGGTATGCCCGAACAAACCGTACTGACGGAAGACCTTCCGCTGGCGCCCATCAACCCCTACGGTGCCTCGAAAATGATGAGCGAGCGCATGATGATGGACCTCGCCGCCGCCAGCAATCTGAATTACGTGATCCTGCGCTATTTCAACGTGGCCGGTGCTAATCCGGACGGCTTGTTGGGGCAGGCAACGCCGGAGGCAACGCACCTGATCAAGGTTGCCTGCGAGTGCGTGACCGGGCAGAGAGATGGCATGAGCGTGTTTGGCACCGACTACGAGACCCGTGACGGCACCTGTGTCCGCGACTACATCCATGTGGAAGATCTGGCCAAGGCCCATGTTATGGCGCTGGATTATATGGCCAAAGGCGGCGAGTCTCAGGTGCTTAATTGCGGCTATGGCCGTGGCTTCACCGTGCGTGAAGTGATTGATGTGGTGAAAGCCGAGTCCGGTGTTGACTTCCCGGTACAGGAAACCGGACGCCGAGCCGGTGACCCGGCGGCGCTGATGGCTGACAATACACGGATCAAGGGCGTGCTGGGCTGGCAGCCGGATTTTGATGATCTGAATACCATTGTGCGGACGGCGCTGGCCTGGGAAAAGATCTGGCAGCAAAAGAAAGCAGGCCACTGACAGTTTTCATTCTAAATTTTCAGGAAAAGTTGCATGAAGATTACGATTTTCGGAACCGGTTATGTCGGCCTTGTGACCGGCGCCTGTCTGGCGGATGTCGGACACCAGGTGCTCTGCATGGATGTGGATCAAGGCAAGATCGAAAAGCTGAAGAACGGCCAGATTCCTATTTACGAGCCAGGCCTGGACAACATCGTCAGGCACACCGTAGAGGCTGGTCGCCTTTCGTTTACCACGGACACTGAGGAAGCGGTCAAACACGGCACCCTTCAGTTTATCGCCGTTGGCACGCCGCCAGATGAAGATGGTTCTGCGGACCTGCAGTACGTTCTGGCAGTCGCAAAATCAATCGGCCAGCACATGGAGGATTACAAGGTGGTGGTGGATAAGTCCACCGTACCGGTCGGGACTGGTGACAAGGTCAAGGCGGCGGTTCGTGCCCAGTTGGACAAGCGGGGGCTGGAACTGGATTTTGATGTTGTGTCCAATCCGGAATTCCTGAAGGAAGGCGCTGCCATCAACGATTTCATGAAGCCGGACCGGATTGTGGTGGGTACCGAGAGCGAAAAGGCGGCGGATTTGTTGCGGGAAGTGTATTACCCGTTCAACCGTAACCACGATCGCATGATCTTCATGGACATCCGTTCTGCTGAGCTGACCAAGTACGCGGCCAATGCCATGCTGGCTACCAAGATCAGCTTCATGAACGAAGTGGCAAACCTGGCCGAGCGGCTGGGCGCGGATATTGAAGAAGTGCGCCGGGGTATCGGTTCTGATCCGCGTATCGGTTACCACTTTATCTACCCGGGGTGCGGTTACGGCGGTTCCTGCTTCCCGAAAGATGTGCAGGCCCTGGCCCGCACCGCCCGCGACTGCGACTACGAGTCCAAGCTGCTGAACGCGGTGGAAGCAGTGAACTATGCCCAGAAGCATGTGCTGTTCGACAAGGTCTCGCACTACTTTCAGGGTGATCTGAAGGGCAAGACCGTGGCGCTCTGGGGTCTGGCGTTCAAGCCCAACACAGATGACATGCGCGAAGCATCTTCCCGCACCCTGATGGAAGATCTCTGGAAAGCCGGTGCGAAGGTGCAGGCTTTCGATCCGGAAGCCATGGAGGAAACCCAGCGCATCTACGGGGATCATGAGGGACTGACTTTGTGCGGTACCAAGGAACAGGCGTTGAAGGGTGCTGACGTATTGGTGATCTGCACCGAGTGGAAAGAGTTCCGCTCACCGGACTTTGATGTGATTGCCTCAACCCTGAGTGAGCCGGTGGTGTTTGATGGTCGCAACCTGTACGAGCCGGAAATGCTGGATCGTCATGGCCTGATCTACTACGCCATTGGACGCGGCCGTAACCAGTTCCATTCAGCGGTCTGACGGCCCGGGAGGGGTGTTGATGTTCCAGCTTCACGAGCGTTTGGCGGCAGATACCCACAAGCTGGGGGAAAGCCGTCTGTGTGATGTCTTGCTGATGAACGACAACACCTGGCCCTGGGTTATCCTGGTACCCCGCGTATCAGGCATTCGGGAAATCTATGAGTTGCCGAACGAGCAGCAGCAACGTCTGCTGTTCGAGTCCTCTGCATTTAGTGAGGGGATGATGGAACTGTTCGGTGGCGACAAAATGAATGTGGCAGCGCTGGGCAATATGGTGCCCCAGTTGCACTTGCATCATATTGTCCGCTATCAGGGCGACCCGGCCTGGCCGGGTCCGGTGTGGGGCAAGCGGCCTCCTGTACCTTACACAGAAGAGCAGCTAGCCAGTGTGAAAGCAAAGCTGCAGCCGCTACTTGAGCAACTTGCCTAAGATTTAGTAGCTCAATCCAGACCCTGCTGCCACTGGGCCAAGGTCTGGGAACCCACCAGAATCATTCTCAGCTCGGTTTTCAATTTCTGCTTGAGTTCTTCTCGCTCTTTCGGGGTTGCATCCAGCGCCTCGGCGCCTTGATTGAAGACCAGTGTGACCATGGCTTCGGCGACAATCCTGGCTTCCGCCAGGGGTTTGTTCTGTTCGTCGGCAAACCGGCCAAGATCGTCGGCCAGCTCCGTTACGAAATGGTCGATTTCTGCTTTCACCGCCGTCCGGAAAGGCTTGGATACGCCGGTGCGCTCCCTCAGCATCAGGCGGAACAGGTTGGCGTTGTTCCCCAGGTACTCCATGAAGGTGTCCACCGAAGTGGAAATCGCACTGCCGTCCCGGGCAATACGTTTACGGGCCTGGCGCATCAGCTGCCGCAGGGCCACGCCGCCTTCGTCCACCAGGGCCAGGCCAAGCTCGTCCAGCTCGGCGAAGTGCCGATAAAAGGATGTGGGGGCAATGCCGGCCTCCCGGGCGACTTCCCGCAAACTCAGGCTGCCAAAGCCCCGGTCTGCGCTCAGTTGGGCGAGGGCAGCGTCCATCAGTGCTCGACGGGTTTTCAGTTTCTGTTCCGCTCGGGTGGCCAACGTCTTACTCCATGGTCCGGTCAAACCATGCATTCTAGCCCCCGGTTTTTTGATAGTCATCCCGCTGCCGGATATCCGGTGTCAATTCTGTTTCCGGACGCCTGATTTTCAAAGCCATTGTGTTTATAATGGGCGGCTTTTCGGCTATAGCCGCCCAAATTCTTTGATTCAACGCGAACACATTCAGAACGAACGGGAACCGATATGCGCAGTCATTATTGCGGTGGGATTAACGAATCTCACATCGATCAGGAAGTCACACTCTGCGGATGGGTACACCGCCGCCGTGACCACGGTGGGGTCATCTTTCTGGATCTGCGAGATCGGGATGGCATGTCTCAGGTTGTGGTCGATCCGGACACCCCTGAAAGTTTTGCTCTGGCGGAGAAAGTCCGCAGCGAATTTGTTATCAAGGTGACCGGCCGCGTTCGTCGTCGCCCCGCGGGTACCGAGAACAACAACATGCCCACTGGCCAGGTCGAGCTGTTGGGCAAAGAGCTGGTCATTCTGAACGCAGCCGCCACCCCGCCGTTCCCGCTGGATGAGCACGTCGACGTGGGCGAGGATGTTCGCCTGCGGTACCGTTTCGTAGATCTGCGTCGCCCGGAGATGATCAACCGTCTGCGGTTCCGTTCCCGTGTGACCAGTTACATCCGGAACTTCCTGGACAGCCGCGGATTCATGGATGTGGAAACCCCGATCCTGACCCGTGCCACCCCGGAAGGTGCCCGTGACTACCTGGTACCGAGCCGTACCCACGAAGGTTCCTTCTTCGCTCTGCCACAGTCGCCGCAGCTGTTCAAACAGTTGCTGATGGTGTCTGGTGTAGATCGCTACTACCAGATTGCCAAGTGTTTCCGCGATGAAGATCTGCGTGCCGATCGTCAGCCCGAGTTTACCCAGGTGGACATCGAGGCTTCTTTCATCGATGAAGAAACCCTGATGGGCCTGAACGAGGAAATGATTCGTTCCCTGTTCAAGGATGTGCTGGATGTTGAGCTGCCGGAGTTTCCGCGCATGCCGTATTCTGAAGCCATGCAGCGTTACGGCAGCGACAAGCCGGACCTGCGTATCCCTCTGGAACTTCAGGATGTGGGTGATCTGGTGGAAAGCGTGGACTTCAAGGTGTTCGCAGGTCCCGCCAAAGATCCGAAGGGCCGTGTCGCCGCACTGCGGGTGCCCAAGGGTGCCGAGCTTACCCGTAAACAGATTGATGACTACACCAAGTTTGTTGGTATCTACGGTGCCAAGGGCCTGGCCTACATCAAGGTAAACGAACTGACCAAGGGTGCCGAAGGCCTGCAGTCGCCAATCGTGAAGTTCCTGGGTGACGACGTTGCGCTGGCCATCATGGAACGCGTAGGTGCAGAAGACGGCGATATTGTCTTCTTCGGCGCCGATAAGGCTACCGTCGTGAATGAAGCCCTGGGCGCCCTGCGCATCAAGGTAGGTCACGACCTCAACATGCTTACCTGCGAGTGGGCACCAATGTGGGTTGTTGACTTCCCGATGTTCGAGGAACTGCCGGATGGCAATCTGACCGCTATCCACCACCCGTTCACGGCGCCGTCCTGCAGCCCGGAAGAGCTGGCAGCAGACCCGGCGAACGCCTTGTCCCGCGCCTATGACATGGTGCTCAATGGTACCGAGCTGGGCGGTGGTTCTATCCGTATCCACGACGAGAAAATGCAGGAAGCGGTGTTCCGTATCCTGGGTATCGGAGAGGAAGAGGCTCGTGCCAAGTTTGGCTTCCTGCTGGATGCCCTGAAATTTGGTTGCCCGCCTCACGGTGGTCTGGCCTTTGGTCTGGATCGTCTGGTGATGCTGATGACCGGTTCTTCGTCAATCCGCGACGTCATCGCTTTCCCGAAAACCCAGAGCGCCACCTGTCTGATGACTCAGGCGCCGGGCGAGGTAGACGAGAAGCAGCTGAAGGAGCTGCATATTCGTCTGCGCCGTTCTGCTAAAGCCGTTGAAGGCAACAAGGCAGAAAATAAAGAGTAAAGGCACGATGCCGGAGGTGGCGCGCCATCTCCGGCACGGCCAGACTCTCTCACTTCCGAGGGTAGGCGGATGGCAATCATCCTGGGGGTAGACCCCGGCTCCCGCATCACCGGTTACGGTCTTATTCGTTCTGAAGGCCGGCTTCTTGAGTACCTCGACAGTGGCTGCATCCGAGTAGGTGAAAAGCCAATGGCGGAGAGGCTGCAGACTATTTTCCACAGTCTCGCCGTGCTGATTGGCGAATATCGCCCGGAGGAGTTCGCTATTGAGCAGGTGTTCATGGCGCGCAACCCGGACTCGGCCCTGAAGCTCGGTCAGGCAAGGGGAGCTGCAATCGTCAGTGCCGCCAACAGCGGCCTGGCGGTCCATGAGTATTCTGCCCGGCAGGTGAAGCAGGCGGTGGTGGGTACTGGTGGAGCGGATAAATCCCAGGTGCAGCACATGGTGCAGGCGCTTCTGGGGCTGTCCCGAAAACCACAGGCGGATGCCGCCGATGCCCTGGCCATAGCCCTGTGCCATGCCCATATGAACCAGAGTGTATTACGTATGGCCAGGACCGGAGGTAAGGTCAGAAGCGGCCGCGTACGCCAACCATAAGCGGCGGTTTGCCGCGACAGGAGAGCCGGTTTGATTGGTCGAATCCGAGGAATGCTGATTGAAAAGTCTCCCGGGCAGGCGCTGGTGGAATGTTCCGGCCTGGGTTACGAAATTGACATTCCCTACACCACGTTTTTTCATCTGCCCGAGACCGGGCAGGAAGTAACCCTTCATACCCATTTCGCCGTTCGTGAAGACGCCCAGAGCCTTTATGGTTTTGCCTCCCGTCTGGATCGAAATCTGTTCCGGCTGCTGATCAAGGTTAACGGTGTTGGCCCCAAACTTGCTGTGGGCATTCTGTCGGGCCTGGATGCTCAGCAATTCATCCGCTGTGTCGAGGCTCGGGACGCGAATTCGCTGGTGAAACTGCCCGGTGTCGGCAAAAAAACGGCCGAGAGGCTGTTGATTGAAATGGCCGACAGGATAGGGCAGCTGGAAGGGCAGTTCGTCCCGTCTCAGCCCGATGTGCCGACTGGAGCCGGGGCGGCTATGGCGAGTCAGGCTGGACCTGACCCACGTGAGGAGGCGGAGGCCGCATTGATTGCGCTTGGCTACAAGCCCCAGGAGGCGGCCAAGGCGATCAGCAAGGTGGCCGGCCCGGATATGAACAGCGAAACGCTGATACGTCTGGCCCTGAAGAATATGATTCCCGCCGGGTAACAACCCGGCGTTTTTGTGTCGGCTATGGCCACAGAACCATGACACCAATGTGTATAGAGCGTAACGTGACTCATAAGCGCCCCTTTGTACAATTGGTGCAACCTGACTTACAGGGTGAGCCAGCGGGCATGTTGTTTATTCCCAGCAAGCGGATAATGCGATGATTGAATCGGACCGATTGATATCGGCCAAGGCCGGAGAATATGAGGAAGTGCATGATCGGGCCATCCGTCCGACGTTGCTTTCCGAGTATGTGGGCCAGCCTACGGTACGCGAACAGATGGAGATTTTTATCTCCGCTGCCCGGGGCCGCCAGGAAGCGCTGGATCATGTGCTGATTTTCGGCCCTCCCGGGCTTGGTAAAACCACTCTGGCCAACATCATTGCCAATGAGATGGGTGTCTCGATCAAGACGACGTCCGGCCCGGTACTGGAAAAGGCCGGAGACCTGGCTGCCATGCTCACCAACCTCGAGGAAGGTGACGTCCTGTTTATCGACGAGATCCATCGCCTGAGTGCGGCGGTGGAGGAAGTGCTCTATCCGGCCATGGAAGACTATCAGCTGGATATCATGATTGGTGAAGGGCCAGCTGCACGGTCTATCAAGCTGGATCTGCCGCCGTTTACGCTGGTGGGGGCAACCACACGTGCTGGTCTGCTGACGTCTCCGCTGCGAGACCGGTTCGGCATTGTCCAGCGCCTGGAGTTCTACAATCACCAGGACCTCACCCATATCATTACCCGTTCGGCCCGGCTGTCGTCGGTGGAAATCGACGAGGCAGGGGCGTTCGAGATTGCCCGTCGGTCCCGGGGAACGCCAAGGATTGCCAACCGGTTGTTGCGGCGAGTCAGGGATTTTGCCGAAGTGCGCTCCAACGGCCATATCACTGCGGATATCGCCGACCAGGCACTCAACATGTTGAAAGTGGACAGCCAAGGGTTCGACCACATGGACCGTCGCTTGTTGCTCGCCATGATCGAGAAATTTGATGGTGGCCCGGTGGGTGTGGAGAGTCTGGCGGCCGCAATCAGTGAGGAGCGGGGTACCATTGAGGACGTACTGGAGCCATTCCTGATTCAGCAGGGATACATGGTGCGTACACCGAGAGGGCGTATGGTGACGTCGAATGCCTACCAGCATTTCGGAGTAGTGCCGCCCAGATCCGGCCGGGAGGACGACCTTTTTGAGTGATCCCTCTGCCAGCTTTGAACTGCCGGTTCGGGTCTACATAGAAGATACGGATGCCGGTGGCATTGTTTTTCATGCCAAATACCTGCACTACATGGAGCGTGCCAGAACGGAGTGGGTCCGTAGCCAGGGCGTTGGGCTTCGTGCGGGGCTGGAGCACAACATCAGTTACGTGGTGCAAAAGATGAATCTGCACTTCCGGATGCCCGCGAAGCTGGATGATCAGTTGCTGGTTACAGCTGAACTGAAAGCCGCATCCCGGGTCTGGATGGGCTTTCGGCAATGCGTGTATCGGGCGGATGATCGGCAGTTACTGTGTGATGCAGACGTCCGTGTGGCCTGTGTTGCACTGGATACCGGCAAGCCCCGACGTCTTCCGGAAAATATGCAGGAAATTCTTAAGAATTTCGTATAATTTGTTGAAAGATTTACAAAACTACTTGGGAGTGAACAGTGGAAACGGAACTGTCAGTCTGGCATCTGATTGCGAATGCAGGGATATTGGTGCAGTTGGTCATGCTGTTGCTGATGCTGGCATCGGTCGTCTCCTGGGCTCTGATTTTCCAGCGCCTGCAGGTCTTCCGGAAAGCCCGTCAGGCTCAGTTGGAATTTGAGGACCGGTTCTGGTCCGGCATGGATCTGGGCCAGCTATACAAAGAAGTGAGTGCGGAGCCAACGCCGTTTTCCGGTATGGAGTCTGTGTTCCGGGCAGGGTTCAAAGAGTTCTCCCGCCTTCGTCAGCAGAGCCGGGATGCCGACGCGGTGATGGAAGGTACCCAAAGGGCCATGCGCGTGGCTTTTTCCCGGGAGCAGGAGCGCCTGGAAACCCATCTGCCGTTCCTGGCCACGGTCGGTTCCACCAGTCCCTACGTTGGCCTGTTCGGTACCGTGTGGGGCATCATGAACTCCTTCCGCGGTCTGGCGCAGGTGCAACAGGCCACGCTGGCTACGGTGGCGCCGGGTATCTCTGAGGCGTTGATTGCCACGGCCATGGGCCTGTTCGCGGCCATCCCTGCGGTCATTGCCTATAACCGGTTCTCGGCCATGTCCGACGCCTTGCTGAAGAACTATGAAACCTTTGCGGAAGAGTTTTCCAGCATTCTGCATCGCCGGGTCCACAACAGTGATCAGGCCGCAGCATAAGTTGCCATCTGGCGGTAACAGGAGTGTAGCGAGATGAAAGGTATGGGAATGATGCCTCAGCAACGGCGCAAGCCGATGTCTGAGATCAACGTAGTCCCCTACATCGATGTGATGCTGGTGCTTCTGGTGATCTTCATGGTGACGGCACCGATGCTCACCCAGGGCGTTAAGGTGGATCTACCGGAGACAACCTCCGATCCGATTCAACAGGACAAAGACGTGGAGTCCATCACCGTGTCTGTCGATAGCAATGGCGCCTACTACCTGGAAGTGGGTGACGACGCCAGCGAGCCGATGGCGCTGGACGAGGTGCGCAACCAGGTGGCAAAGATTCTGTCCCAACGGAGCAACGGTGAAGTACTTGTCCGGGGCGATGAGTACGTGGACTACGGTGTGGTGGTGCGCCTGATGGCTGAGCTTCAGGCTGCCGGGGCCACCGGGATTGGCCTGATTACCGACGCGCCCAATGATAATCAGTAATTGGATGATGGTGACATTTTGAAGGGCCACAAGCGGGACATCGTCAGTACCGGAAAAGCACCTCTGAAATCGCCGGTGGCGGTCTCGGTAGGGCTGCACCTGCTGTTGTTCGGTATTGCTCTGGCCGGGTGGTCGTGGAATACGCCACCAGAACCGGAGCCCAGAAGTATTTCGGCCCGGCTGATCAGTCCTGAACCAAGACCGACACCGGTGGTGGAAGAGCAGGACGAGGCGGATAAAGAGCAGGAGCGCAAGCAGGCACAGGCGCGCGAGCAGGAAGAAGCTGAACGCCAGCGCCAGGCTGAAGAAAAAGCCCGGCAGGAGGCGGAACGGAAGGCTCAGGAAGAAGCTCGCAGGCGTGAAGAAGAGCGTCGCCAGCAAGAGGCGCAGGCTAAGGAGCTGGCAGAGAAGCAAGCCAGAGAGCGTGAAGCAGCGCGCCAGAAAGCGGAAGCCGAAGCCAAAGAGCGGGAACGGCAGAAAGCTGAGCAAGAGCGCAAGCGGCAAGAAGAAGCTAAACGCCGCGCCGAGGAAGAAAAGCGCCGCCAGGAAGAGCAGCGAAAGAAAGAAGAGGCTGAACGCCAGCGCCGCGAAGAGGAAGCTCGCAAAGAGGCGGAGCGGAAACGTCTTGAGGCTGAGAGGCGCCTGCGTGAACAGCAACTGGAAGCGCTGGCGGATCAGGCCAGGCAGGAGCGTGAAGCGGAAGCCCGCCGCCAGCAGGAAGCCGCGGCAGCGCGTGCAAGAGAAGCACAGATGCAGAGCGAGAGTGATAAATACCAGGCGTTGATTCGCGAGCGGTTAAAGCAGGCGTGGTATCCGCCGTCCTCAGCGAATGAAAACATGACGGCGAGGTTGCAGATCACACTGTTGCCCACCGGTGAACTGGCCAGTGTGAAGTTGGTCGGTAGCAGTGGCAACACTGCGTTTGATAACTCGGCCCTGAGTGCGGTCCGATCATTGAACCGCTATCCCATTCCGGATAATCGTGACACGTTTGAGCGTTATTTCCGCCAGTTCATGATTGAATTCAACCCGCAAAGACTGCGGTGAGGTTGATAATGTTTATGAAAAGCAGATCCCGTTGCTCTGGTAACTTTCTGAAGACACCGGTTATTGCCTGCCTGGTGCTGTTTTTGACGGCATCCCTGGGCGCCCGGGCGGAACTGTTGATCCGCATTACCGAAGGTGCGGGGTCGGCCATTCCGATTGCCGTTGTGCCGTTCGCAGAGAGTGGCAGTATGCCCGCCGGGGACAAGGTGGGCAGTATCGTGCAGGCAGATCTGACCATGAGTGGTGAGTTTCGCCCGCTAGAACCATCGAAAATGCTGAGCCTTCCCTCTGAACGCTCCGAGGTGTATTTCCGGGACTGGCGCATGCTGGGACAGCGCTATGTGCTGGTAGGTCAGTTGACCCGCAATGGCGATCGGATTCAGGCCCGCTACGAGTTGTTTGATGTTAACCAGGAGAAGCGGATTCTTGGTGAAACGGCGGCAGTTCCTGCCTCTAACCTGCGATCGCTGGGCCACCACATCAGTGACCGGGTGTATGAGGCTATTACCGGAGCTCCCGGTGTATTCTCCACCAAGCTGGCTTACATCACCGTGTCTGGTGAGGGCGAGCAGACCCGTTACCGGCTTCAGGTCAGCGATGTGGATGGTAAGCGCTCCAAAGTCCGGTTGGAAAGCCGGGAGCCGATTCTGTCACCGGCCTGGTCGCCGGATGGAAAGAAACTGGCCTATGTTTCCTTTGAGACGGGCAAGCCGGTTATTTTTGTCCACGAACTGGCTACCGGTGAGCGCCAGAAGGTCGCAGACTTCCCGGGGCTGAACTCGGCACCGGCCTGGTCGGCCGATGGCCGTTCCCTGTTGATGACGCTTTCCCGTGACGGTAACGCCGAGATTTACCGAATGGACCTTGCCAGCCGCAATCTGACGCGTTTGACCGACCATTGGGCGATTGATACCGAAGCCGCATGGGACCATGCCGACCGGGGTATCTACTTTACCTCTGATCGCTCCGGTGGTCCGCAGCTCTATCACATGGAACGCCCGGGGGCTGAGCCGCGTCGAATTACCTTTGGCAGTCGCTACAACGCAAGGCCGCGACCGAGCCCCACGGGTGACTATGTCTATTACGTTCATCAGCGCGACAGTGCCTTCCATATTGCCAGAACGAACCTGGAGACCGGCGAAGAGACGGTTATTACCCGCACCGGCTCCGATGAATCACCCAGTGTGGCTCCCAATGGCAGGTTGCTGATCTACGCAACCCGTCAGAACGGGGAAGGCGTACTGACCGTGGTATCCGCAGACGGAGGTGCGGCGTATAGCCTGCCGGCCTCCGAGGGCGAAGTGCGGGAGCCGGCCTGGGGGCCGGTTACCCGCTGAAAATGTACTGAACTGAATTAATTCAACGAAGACCTGAAAAGAGGAAATAACGTGATGAAGATGTCTTTCTCTACAAAAGCGTTTGCCATGCTCCTGTCCGCCGGCCTGGTTGCTGGTTGTAGCTCCACCGGTGAGAACATGGAAGAGGGTGCTTACGGTTCTGACGTGGCCGCGATTGATCAGGATGGCGGTTCTACCGTTTACGGTGGTGCGGATGGCTCCGGCGTTTCCGCCTCCGAGCTGACTGATGACGAGCGCCGGGCCGCTCAGGAGCAAGCCGAGCAGGAAGCCCTGCGTGACATCACCACCTTCTACTTCGATTTCGATACGTCCGAAATCAAGCCGGACGCCCGTGACGTGCTGGTTGCCCACGCTCGCTACCTGGCGGACAACCCGCGTCAGCAGGTACGCCTGGAAGGTCATGCGGATGAGCGTGGCACCAAGGAATACAACCTGGCTCTGGGTGAGCGCCGCGCGAATGCCGTACAGCGCTTCCTGATCGTAAACGGCGCTTCCCGTGGCCAGATTGAAACCGTAAGCTATGGTGAAGAAAAGCCGGCCGTGCGTGGTTCCACTGAAAGTGCCTGGGCACAGAACCGTCGCGTAGAGCTGGTATTCCAGTAAAACCGACCTAGACGGACGTATCCATGAGAAAACAGCTCATGGCGGCCGTGCTGATCCCGCTGGGCCTTGGCCTGGCGGGAGTCGCCCATGCACAGTCGTCCACACCCGCATTCCAGAACAACAGCTCCGAGGCCCAGCGTAAGGCTGGCAACAACCAGGCCACGGCAGAGCTGTTCTACATGATTCAGCAACTGCAGCGCGAAGTGCGAGACCTGCGTGGCCAGGTTGAAGAACAGCAGCACCAGATTGGTCGCCTGCAACAGCAGGGCAGGGACCGCTATGTGGATCTGGATCAGCGGATACTGGAGCTGTCCAAGGCCGTCGAGTCCGGGGCCAGTGCTGCACAGCAGTCGGCTGCAGCGGGAGCTTCAGCAGACAGTGGAAGACTGAAGCCGACCCGGGTGTATCGTTCGCCGGAACCGGAAGAGCAGAAAACCTATAACGACATTATCGACCTTATCCGCAACAAGAAAGACTACGACACGGCGATAACCCGCCTGTACGAGTTTGTGGATACCTATCCCGAGGGCGACCTCACCGTTAATGCCTATTACTGGCTTGGTGAAGTCTATCTGGCGAAACCCCAGTTGGAGCAGGCCCGTCAGGCTTTTACCATCGTTGCGACGCGCTATAGTGATCATCGCAAGGCGCCGGACGCTGTGTACAAGCTGGGGGTGACTCTGGATCGCCTTGGCGAAAAAGACGAGGCACGGCGTCGGATGACCTCCGTTGTCGAGCAGTACCCCGATTCAGGGGCGGCAGAGTTGGCGAAGAAGTATCTTGATTCCGCCCAGGGTTGATCGGTATCTGGTCAACTTGCACGGATCTTGATCGGTCATTGAAAAAAGTTGGTCGACCATGAAAAAAAGGGGTTGATCACCAAAAAAATATCAGTAATATGTGCGCCTCGTTTGGGTCGTTAGCTCAGTTGGTAGAGCAGTTGGCTTTTAACCAATTGGTCGAAGGTTCGAATCCTTCACGACCCACCAAATTCAGAGTGCGAGGTTTTGGCCGCGCGTTCGCTGGATGAAAAGCCAGCACAGCCAGTCAGGGGTCGTTAGCTCAGTTGGTAGAGCAGTTGGCTTTTAACCAATTGGTCGAAGGTTCGAATCCTTCACGACCCACCAACAAGGCAAGCCGTCACCACGGGGTTTGCGGAAAAAAGAGCCGAAAGGCTCTTTTTTTTTGCCCGCAAGAACCCACCTATACCCACAGGACGGACGCTATCCTGCAACCTGGCATACCCACATTGCAGGATCATGAAACCAAAGGCAGAAGTGATATACTCTGGCCGTTAACGTCAATCAGAGAATAAGTGATGACTAAAGCGCAAGACCGCATTCTGGTTCAGGAACATCTCGCCCATCAGGCGGAGCCCAAGCCCCTGAGCGCCTCAGAGAAAGCTGATCTCGAGGCCAGGATCAAGGTGGCTCTGAAGGAGAAGGATGCCGTTCTGGTAGCGCATTATTACACCGACCCGGACATCCAGCGGCTGGCAGAAGAGACCGGTGGTTGTGTGGCGGATTCCCTGGAAATGGCGCGCTTCGGTAACCAACACCCGGCCTCCACCGTTGTCGTTGCCGGCGTTCGTTTCATGGGAGAGACGGCAAAGATTCTGAATCCGGAGAAAAAGGTTCTGATGCCGACTTTGGAGGCAACTTGCTCGCTTGATGTTGGTTGCCCGGCAGACGAGTTCTCCGAGTTCTGTGATCAGCACCCGGATCGCACCGTCGTGGTTTATGCCAACACCTCGGCTGCGGTGAAAGCCCGGGCCGATTGGGTGGTCACCTCCAGTTGCGCCCAGGCCATTGTTGAGCATCTGGACGCCAAAGGTGAAAAAATCCTGTGGGCGCCAGACAAACACCTGGGCGGCTATGTACAGAAAACCACAGGCGCAGACGTTCTGCTGTGGGACGGCTCCTGCATCGTGCACGAGGAATTCAAGTACCGTGGCCTGGAAGACCTCAAGGCTCTGTACCCGGATGCAGCAATCCTGGTGCACCCGGAGTCACCCGATGCGGTGGTACAGATGGCGGATGTGGTCGGTTCAACCTCGCAACTGATTAATGCGGTGCAAACGCTTCCGAATGAAGAGTTTATCGTTGCAACCGACAACGGCATTTTCTACAAGATGCAACAGCTGGCGCCCAACAAAACGTTGATTGAAGCGCCCACCGCGGGCAACGGCGCAACCTGCCGAAGCTGTGCCCATTGTCCCTGGATGGCCATGAACGGTCTGGAGAATCTGCTGCACGTGCTTGAGCATGGCGACCAGGAAGTGCATGTGGATGACGAGCTGCGAGAAGACGCGCTGCGCCCGCTGCGCCAGATGCTGGACTTCACCGCCAACATGAACCTCAAGGCTGCCGGCAACGCCTGAAGGCTTCGGGGTTATTCCTAACCGGCTTCGCGCGCCTGAAGCCGGTTAGTCAGCTCACCAAGGCGCTCACTCACCACCTGGCGTTCGGCGGAGCCGGCCGGCAGTTTCTCCTGGGCCTGGCGCAATTGCCGCTGTGCTGATTTCAGATCGCCCATCAGTACATCGTATTCCGCTCTCGCCCGGTGTACGCCGACAATATTTCGCGCCATACCTTCGGCTTCGGCCAGTCTCAGCCACAGTTGCTCCTGGCTGGGCAGGCGGCGAGTCAGCTCCCTCAGGTAGTCGGCAGCGGCGGCGCCGTTACCATCGGCAATCTCGATGGCCGCCAGTGTGGATGTTATTGGATAGTTGCCGGGATTGCGCGCCAGGGCCTCCTGCATAAGCGCTCTGGCGTCGGCATACCGTTTCTGGCTGAGCAGAACTTCCGCCAGTGATACCTGGAACGTGATGCGCCCGGGGTTGGCTTTCAATAATTCCCGCATTAGCTGCTCCGCCTTCTCATAGCGCCGGCTTTCCTGATAAGCCACCGCCAGGCCGTAGCGAATGGCATCGTTGCGCTGGGCGTCTTCCCGGGCCAGGTAAGCCTCGAACGTTTCTATCGCCGTTTCCGGGGATTCGCTGTAATGCACCTGCAGGCGGCTGCGAACCAGGTGATATTCCTGTCCGTCCTGCACCCGGGTATCAGGGTATTGTTCGGCCCGATTGCGGGTGTCGGCAACCCGGTTCTGGGTCAGCGGGTGAGTGGAAAGGTATTCCGGCAGGCGATTTCCCTGCAGGCGGTTCTGTCTCATCATGATTTCGAACATCTCGGGCATACCTCTCGGGTCCATGCCGGCACTGGCCAGGATGTCCATGCCAACCCGGTCGGCTTCCTGTTCGTGGGAGCGGCTGTAGGCCAGCATGTTCTGCACAGCCATGGCCTGGGTGCCGGCAATGGCGGCAATGCCAATGTCTGACTGGGTAACCGCAGAAAGCACGATACCGGCGATCATGCCGGCCAGGGTTAACGGAGCGCTGGTTTCCTGTTGCTGCATTCGGCGAGCAAAATGGCGCTGGCTGAGGTGGGCCAGTTCGTGGGCCAGGACCGAGGCAAATTGTTGTTCGGTGGCGGCGTTCAGAAACAGGCCCCCATTTACGCCTACTACGCCGCCGGGCACGGCGAAAGCGTTGATGGCCGGGCTGTCAATCAGCACCAGTTTCAGGTTGCGATTATCCAGCGGTGCGGACGGCACCAGACGATAAATGATCGCGCTCAGGTAGTCGTAGACCAGTGGGTCCTGAAGTTGCGGGGCTGAACGGCGAATGGAGGCCATAACCTGTTGGCCAATATCAGCTTCCATCTGTCCGGAGATCAGGCCGCCGCTACCGCCGATGCTTGGCAGGTCTGACGACTGCGCGCGTGTGGCCGGGCTGGTGACCGCCATGCTGAGCGCCAGAAAAACGATCAGGGCCCAGGGGGAGCGGTGTTGGCCTTCGTTCTGGTACTTCATATGTCTGAGGATGCCTCGAATTCGTGTTGCCCGTTTGACAAGGCGGCAGCCGGCAAGTTCTCCGGAGTATTACCAACTCTTGTGATGCAATAGAGTAACACCAGCGGCATAATGCCTGCCTGATTACTGTATGAAACGTAATGGTAAATGCTGATTATGGCTGACAGAACCCTGGATGCCAGCGGCCTGCGTTGTCCCATGCCGCTGCTGAAAACCAAGCTGGAACTCAATTCCATGACGCCCGGGGAGGAATTGGTGGTTGTCGCCACGGATACCGGCTCACTGAGGGACATACCTGCCTGGCTGGCGTTGTCGGCCCATACGCTTGTCAGCCAATCGGAGAGTAATGGGGAATACCGTTTCGTGATAAAGTGCGGCGGTTAATTTCCGGAGTCATTCATGGTCAGAATTCTGCGCGGTCTAGCCCACAAGTATTTTTCAGACGAAGAAGCCGTCATCCTGTTTTTGCTACTGGTGACAGGCACCGTCTTTATCATCTGGTTCGGGGCCATGCTGGCGCCGGCCATCGCTTCCCTGATTGTCGCGTTCATTCTGCAGGGCCTGGTGTCAAAACTGAACCGGATGGGTGTGCCTGAGCTGATCGCCGTGATTGGCGTGTTTGTGGTGTTCCTGGGCGTGCTGGTGGGTTTTATCTTCGGCTTGTTGCCGTTGATCTGGACCCAGCTGAGTACCCTTGCCGGCGAAGCGCCACGGATCATCCGCGAGCTGCAGTCCTATCTTGAGGTTCTGCCGCAACAATATCCGCATCTGGTTTCTGCTGAATCTGTGAATACCATGTATCAGCAGATCTCGGCCGAAGTAGGGCACCTGACTCAATGGCTGGTGTCTTTCTCGCTCTCCAGCATTCCGGACCTTGTGGCCTTGCTGATCTACATGGTTCTGGTGCCTATCCTGGTCTTCTTCTTTCTGAAAGACCGTCGGGTCCTGGTGAACTCATTTGCCCGCCTGCTACCTCCGCAGCGACCAATGATGGTTCGCATCTGGCACGAGGTTAACCTGCAGTGTGCCAACTATGTCCGTGGCAAGGCGGTGGAGATCCTGATAGTGGGTGGCGTCACCTATGTCGCCTTCAAGTTTCTCGGCATGCCTTATGCGGCATTGCTTTCCCTGTTGGTGGGGCTGAGCGTGGTGATTCCCTACATTGGCGCTGCGGTGGTCACCATTCCGGTGGCAGTGATCGGCCTGTTTGCGTTCGGCTGGGGCAGCCATTTTATCTGGGTCATGGTCATCTACGGCATTATTCAGGCGCTTGATGGCAATGTCCTGGTACCGATTCTGTTCTCGGAAGTGAACAACTTGCACCCGGTGGCGATTATTGTTGCCGTGTTGTTCTTTGGCGGAATCTGGGGCTTGTGGGGCGTGTTTTTTGCGATTCCACTGGCGACGATGTTGAAAGCGGTTTTCGCGGCCTGGCCGGTGAAGGAGTCGCCTCCGCCACCAGCCATTGCGGAATAGGGCGTTAAAGGGCCTTGACGGCTTCCAGCACATCGTCGGCGTGCCCTTTGACCTTGACGCCGCGCCATTCCCTGCGCAGCACGCCTTCCTTGTCGATCAGGAAGGTGCTGCGTTCAATGCCAAGGTGCTCCTTGCCATAAAGCTTCTTGAGCTTGATGACGTCGAACAGCTTGCACAGGGATTCGTCCTTGTCGGAAATCAGGTGGAACGGAAAGCTGTATTTCGCCCGGAAGTTATCATGGGCTTTCAGGCCATCCCGCGAGACGCCGAATATCTCGGTGTCCTCGGCAGTGAAGGCTTCCATTCTGTCCCGGAAGTCCTGGCCCTCGGTGGTGCAGCCCGGTGTATTGTCTTTCGGGTAGAAATAAATAACGATGTTCCGGCCTTTCAGGTCGCTCAGGCGAACGGTCTGGTCGCCAGTGGCCTCACCCTGAAATTCTGGCACGGGTTGATTCAATGCTACGGATGACATGACATCTCCTTTAATTCCCTTGTGTCAGTTCGAGCCCAACATTACCATATCGGTTTTATTCGGACGGAGCTTTTATGATTACGGGTAGCCTTGTCGCACTGGTCACGCCCATGTATCCAAACGGTGATATTCACTGGGAGGATCTGGACAAGCTGGTGGACTTTCATATCGAAAACGGCACCCATGGCATTGTTGCTGTGGGCACCACTGGCGAATCCGCAACCCTGGATCCGGAGGAACACATCCGGACGATCGGGCACATCATAAAACGTGTAAACGGCCGGATTCCCGTTATTGCCGGTACCGGTGGTAACAGTACGCGCGAAGCCATTGAATTGACCACCGAAGCCCACAAACTCGGTGCCGATGCCTGTCTGCTCGTGGTGCCTTACTACAATAAGCCGACCCAGGAAGGCCTGTATCAGCACTTCAAGGCCATCGCGGAAGCGGTACCGGGCATGAACCAGATTCTCTACAACGTACCGGGCCGCACTGCCTGCGATATGTTGAACGAGACGGTGGTTCGCCTGGCCGATATCCCCAATATCGTTGGTATCAAGGACGCGACCGGGAACATTCCCCGTGGCGCCGAGCTGATCGAAGCCCTGGGTGGCCGCCTTGCGGTGTATTCCGGTGACGACGCCACAGCGGCGGATCTGATGCTGGCGGGCGCGAAAGGTAATGTTTCGGTAACGGCCAACGTTGCTCCGAAAGCCATGGCTGAGCTCTGTGGAGCGGCCATTGCGGGCAACGAAGACGAAACCCGCCGCTTGAATGAGCTTTTGATGCCGCTTAATCGCAAGCTGTTCCTGGAAGCCAACCCGATTCCGGTAAAATGGGCGCTGTACCGCATGGGCATGATCGGTGAGGGCATCCGTCTGCCACTGACGCCGCTCAGTGAAAAGTTCCACGGCGAGGTGGAAGACGCGCTCAAGGCCTCAGGTGTTCTCTGAGGCCACCGTTACCGTTAACCGGAGTAACCCGATGCAGGTTCCTGCAAGAGCCCGTAAGAAAACCGTTTTGTTCGTTAGACCTGTTTCGGCGCTGGTACTTGCCAGTGCCCTGGCCGGTTGCAGTTTCATAAATGATCGTTCCGAAGGCTATGTCAACGCGCCGGAAGGCGAGCCGATTCAGGTGCCTGAAGGTCTCGACAGCTCCCGACTGAGCGAGACCATGCCGATACGGTCGATCAACACGGCCGATTCCCGCAATCTTTACCCGTCGTCGATTCCCCGTCCGCCAGATATGACATCCGAGATTCTGGATGAAAACTATGTGATTGAAGAGCTGGACGGCCGTATCTGGTTGCTGGTCAATGAGGTGCCGGGCCGACTCTGGCCCGTGGTTAGTGCCTGGATGAATGAAAGCGGCCTGGGCATTGCCCATGACAGCCCGCAACTGGGGATTCTCCAGAGTGAACTGGCAAACTTCAGCAAGCGCAGCCGAACGCTGCTGGGGCTCGCTGACAGTCCGACCGCAACAGAACCCAAGGTGGTGATGCAGGCCCGCCTGGCCCCTGGCATCCGGCGTAAAACCACCGAAATCCGCGTCCGTATTCTGGAGCTGGAGCAAGCTCCGGAAGAGCTTCTGCCCTGGGACAGTGGCACTGTTTCGGATGCACCCTCCGAGCAACAACAACGGGCGCTGTTGGCCGAGCTGGGGGATTTCCTCAAGCAGCGTGAGGACAACAAATCCTTCTCGCGGGCGGCCTCAGGCATGGTATCCGAGCCGCTGGTGCGCTTGCAGTCGGAGCAGGATGAAGCGGTTGCCATTCGAGTGGAACTGGATTTCGGCCGCACCTGGGCAGAGGTCAATCGTTCGCTGGAGGAAATGGGGCTGCCGGTACTGGATCTGAACCGGAGCGAAGGCTGGTTGCAGGTGGATTTCCGCACGGAAGACGAACGCAGCCCGGGCTGGTTCTCGTGGTTCAGCGATGCCGAAAAGCCGGTTCACACCCACACAGTTCGAATTCAGCAGAGCGCGGACGCTATGAGCGTTACCGCCGAGCAGCAGGACAGCTACGGGGGTGAGCGCAGTTCAGCAGATCTGCTCACCCAACTCTTTGAACATCTGTATTGATTAACGGGGTGGCCGAGGCCACCGGCCGTTTGGAGAAAGTAATGGAAAAGCGCGAAGAGCTTTATGCCGGCAAGGCAAAATCGGTTTACCGCACGGATGATCCCGAGCGGTTTGTTCTGGTATTCCGTGACGATACCTCTGCCTTTGACGGAGAGAAAAAAGAACAGCTGAACCGCAAGGGCATGGTGAACAACAAGTTCAATGCCTTCATCATGGAAAAGCTGGAAGCGGCCGGCGTACCTACCCATTTCGAAGGGCTACTCTCTGATACCGAGTCCCTGGTCAAGAAGCTCGAGATGATCCCGGTTGAGTGTGTGGTGCGCAACGTGTCTGCGGGCAGCCTGTGCCGTCGCCTTGGCGTGGAAGAGGGTCTGGAGCTGAACCCGCCCACCTTTGAGCTCTTTCTGAAAAACGACGCGCTGCACGATCCGATGGTGAACGAATCCCTGGCGGTCAGCTTCGGCTGGGCCAAGGCCGATGAGCTGGCCCGGATGAAAGAGCTGACCTATAAGGTCAACGACGTACTGAAAAAACTGTTTGACGACGCCGGCATGCTGCTGGTGGACTATAAGCTGGAATTCGGCCGCAGTGGTGGCCAGATCGTTCTGGGTGACGAATTCAGCCCCGATGGCTGTCGTATCTGGGACAAGGAGACCCGCAAGAAAATGGACAAGGATCGCTTCCGCCAAGGCCTTGGCGAAGTGATTGAAACCTATGAAGAAGTCGGTCGTCGTCTCGGCATAAAGTTTGACTGACCGGCTAATACAACCACAAAAACGGGTGCGTTATGCGTAAACTGATGATTGTTGTAGGTGGCTCACTGGCTTTGGCCGCGCCGCTGGCCAATGCTGATGTACTGGGCGTTGGCGCCAACGTTAGCTATTGGGATTCCGATTTCTCCGGCGAAGTGGTCAACAAGGATTCGGCCGTTGATATTGAAAAGGATCTCAACCTCGACAGCGACAGCAACGCAAACTTCACGGCGTTTTTCGAGCATCCGATTCCGGTGCTGCCGAACGTACGGTTGAATTACACCAGCATTTCCCAGAGTGGGCGTGGTGAGATCGGGCTGGAAGCATTTGATGGAATTCTGCCAGGGGCTCCTGTTCGTTCGGATCTGGATATCGACCAACTGGACGTCACCCTGTACTACGAAGTGCTTGATAACTGGGTGAACCTCGATCTGGGCCTGACCGCCAGAAATTTTGATGGTGAGCTGGTTTTACGGGACGTGAATGACATTGCCAATGTCAGTGAAACCTCCGTCGACGCCGTCGTCCCTATGGGCTACCTCGCCGCCCGTTTTGACCTGCCGTTAACCGGCGTGTCCGTAGGTGCAGAGGGCAATTTCATCAGCTACAGCGGCGACTCCCTGCACGACTTCAACGCTTATGGCCAGTATGAATTCGCCATGCTGCAGCTGCGGGCGGGCTATCGTCAGATGGCCATCGACTATGAAGATGATGATGACAAACTGGATGTCGAAATGTCCGGACCCTTCGCCAGTGTGGGTGTGGCGTTCTGACCAGGACCGCTAAAAGGCGCCTTCGGGCGCCATTTTTCATGGAGAACAGATCTTGAAAATCCTCGTTACGGGAACCGCCGGCTTTATCGGCTCGCATCTTGCTCACCGTTTGCTCGATCGTGGCGATGAAGTGATTGGCGTGGACAACGTCAACGACTATTACGACGTCAATCTCAAGGAAGCACGCCTGGCCCGGCTGCTGAACAAGCCCGGTTTCACCGAAGTACGCCAGGACGTGGCCGACCGCGAGGCCATGGAAGCGGTTTTTCGTGAACACAAGCCCGAGCGGGTAGTTCACCTGGCAGCCCAGGCCGGAGTCCGGTATTCTCTGGAAAACCCTCATGCCTATGTGGATGCCAATCTGGTCGGTTTCATGAACATCCTTGAGGGTTGCCGTCATAACGAGGTCAAGCACCTGGTTTATGCCTCCAGCAGCTCCGTGTACGGGGCCAATGAGTCCATGCCATTCTCTGTGCACGATAACGTGGATCACCCGCTGAGCCTGTACGCGGCGTCCAAGAAAGCCAACGAGCTGATGGCCCATACATACAGCCATCTGTACAACCTGCCCACCACCGGGCTGCGGTTCTTTACTGTTTACGGCCCCTGGGGCCGGCCGGATATGGCGCTGTTTATCTTTACCAAAAAGATCCTGGCCGGTGAGCCCATCGACGTGTTTAACCACGGGCATCACAAGCGGGACTTCACCTACATCGACGACATCGTCGAAGGCGTTATCCGCACTCTGGACAACGTAGCCCAGCCGAACCAGGACTGGAGCGGTGCCCAGCCGGATCCGGGCACCAGCAAGGGGCCTTACCGAATCTACAATATCGGCAGTAATAACCCGGTGGAGTTGTCCCGTTTTATCGAGATTATTGAGGAGCGGGTGGGCAAGAAAGCTGAGAAGAATCTGCTGCCGTTGCAACCGGGTGACGTGCCGGCCACCTACGCCAATGTCGATGACCTGATCAACGATGTGGGGTACAAGCCGTCTACCACGGTGGAAGAGGGCATTGCCAACTTCGTGGACTGGTATCGGGATTTTTACAACGCCTGAGCGTCCATCATCGCTTATGAATAAGGCCAGCCGAGACGCTGGCCTTATTTGTTTATGGTCGCTGTTCCGGAAGCCTGAATACCTGTGCTTTCCGGGTAACAGGACATTGGAAAGCCAATTCAACGGCGGTGAGTTGCAGGCCACCCGCAGATGCCGCGCCATACAGCCGGTCTCCCACAATCGGGTGGCCAATGCCGGCCAGGTGTCGACGGATCTGGTGTTTACGGCCGGTTTCGATTCGTACCTGCACGTCCGTTGTGTCTGATTCCTCATCCCGGCTCAGTGTCGTCACGCGGCTGATTGAGTCCTTGCCATCCAGTGGTGTGTCGAGGCGAAGATCATCCGCCATCAGGTTGCCGGCGACCCGCGCCCGGTAGATCTTGGTCATGGCTCGCCCGGCAAACAATTCTGAAAGGGCCGCCGCAGCCTTGCCGTCATGGGCAATCAGCATCAGACCTGCAGCGTCGGCGTCCAGGCGGTGTACCAGAAAGCAGGGTGTGTTCAGTTCAATTTCCGCCAGGCGCAGCAGGCTGCAGTGGTCGCCCCATTGAGACCCTTGTGATAAAAGCCCGTGGGGCTTGAACCAGACACTGTAACGTCCTTTGTTCTCCAGCAGCGTCGGTGTTTCCGGCTTGCGCGCCAACACCTGATCATCGTAGAACAGCTGAATACGGGTGCCGGGTTTCAGTTCCCGCTTGGCCTTGCGTAAACGCACCTGCTTTCCCTTCTGTGTCCACCAGCACGCGCCTTTGGCCATGGCATCCTTGATGCGCTGCTTGGGCAGGCCCGAGGCGCCTGCAAGCGCATCCACAGCCGTCGTGCTCTGGTCTACGGTGACATCAAACTGTTTGCGCATCGGCGTTTTTATCCGGAAGGAGAGGATCCAAGATGGTTGCCGGCAATGATACGGAGCGGGGAAAGTATCGACAAGACGCTTGTACCTCAAGGCACATTGATGACAGTGAGCGCTGAGGGTGTACACTGATGAAAAGCCACCTCAAGGAGATATCAACATGCCAATGATTGGCTGGCTGTTTATACTCGCCGCATTCGCGATGATTGTGGGAAGCCTGCTGCTACTCAGAGATGGGGCCAATATGAAAATCCCCAAAGAAAAGCTTGAGAAGATTCGTCAGCGCAAAGCAGAACAGGACGCGAAAGATAAAAAAGAGGGGGATAGCTGGTAACGCCAGAACCATGAACCAGTCCACGACTTTTGAGTCTGCCCCCGCCTGAACCTTTCGCGACCTAACGATATGTCGCATGATTAGACATCACTGCCCGGATATGGACTAGACGACACCGGATGTCGCCGCTACGAGTGCGCAATTCCTGCAAGAGTTATCCCGTCTTTTTCATCAATGCCGCAACCAGAAGCGCACAGACTGTATCGCCTCGGGAATGGCAGTGATCGCGCCTGAAGAATAAGCCTGAAATCATAAGAAAAAAGGAAAGAACATGATCCAGTTGAGCCGTATTGGATGGGGGCCCTTGTTGCCCATGGTGCTTGTATTATCTGCCTGCGGTGGCGGAAGCGGGGGTGGAGGTAATGATCAGCCTGAAGAGCAGACTGGGCCTCAGTTGAGCTACGACAACAAGAACTTTGCCCAAAAATCAGTATCGATAACCAGAGATAGCGGTGCTGAAGGCTTGATACGCCTCCGCGACGATCTTGCGTTGGGGTGGTCAATTATTGATGAGTACACGTCGGCTATTCAAGATATGTCGGTCCTGGAGCAGGGCACTTACCCATGTGCGGGTGGTGGTAACCTGGAAATCCGCTGGACAGAGACTGAGAACTCCCTGGAGGAGACCACCCGATTCAGCAGATGCGTGCTGGATACCCCGACCCATGGCCCTATTATGATCAGTGGCAGCACCATCTACGAAAGCGTCCTGATCGCCGAATCGGAAACCGCTGCCAGTTGGAAGAGTTCTTACATGGACGATCTGTCCGGAACAATCCAGCGCACGGGTGAGTCGCTTCGTTTCAGTGGCGCACTTCGTATGAGCGATTATCTGAATGAGAATGGTGGAGTCACGAGCTGGCGCTACGTTCGGGATATCAAACGATACGAGATGATGCTGGGTAAGCGCTACGTCGCCATTGCCGACGCTCAGAACCGGGATTCGGGAACGGATGCAGACTCGGAGTATTCGGTTCGCGCCACCATTGTCGGCTCGGCGATTGGTGGTTACATGAAGCTGGAGACCCCGGATCCGGTGGAGTTTTCCTCCAACCTGGAGTGCCCGGTGTCCGGAATCGTAAAACTGTCCAGCAACGGTGAGGCCGAGGTTCGCTTTGGTAGCAGCGCAGGCGGTACCGCCAAGGCAGTTGCGGTCTGGGTTGATGGTGCCGTTGTCGAGAGTTATGACGATTGCAGTGAAATAGGTGTGGTTCTGTACTTCTGACCGGAGGAGGGCAGGCTTCTCTGGTCTGCCCTCTACGACTGCTAACAGCAAATGCGAGACACAAAAAAAGCCGCCCAGCAAAGCTGTAAGCAACTTCTTCTGCAGGATTGGTAGGACCACGCGGATTCGAACCGCGGACCTCTACCATGTCAAGGTAGCGCTCTAACCAACTGAGCTATGGTCCTGTCCTGCAACGGGGTGGAAATATACGGATTTCGGGTGCCCTGGTCAACCTCTTTGCGGGGGATTTTTCGCTTTCATCAGGGCCTTGATGGCGCGGCTGAGGGCGTTCCAGCGATTGACCAGAAGCGCGGCAAAAATCAGCGCGCAGCCGGCTATTTGCAGCAGGGTCATGGTTTCGCCGAACCAGGCAACCGCGAAGACAGCAACCCACACCGGTTCCAGTACCAGTATCACTACACCGTGGCTGTTAACCGACAGGCTCTGGGCATAGGTCTGCAACAGGAAACGTCCCGCTGTGGCAATCAAGGCACTGGCCAGTACCCAGACATAGAGCATGGGTTCGGGGTTGGTCAGTGTGTGAGTCCAACGCTCGCTGATGGCGGACTCCGCCAAGGTCACGGTCCCAACGGTAAGCAGGGCAATGGCCGTCAGCGGCAGTGCCGGTACTTTCTTTTTCTCCACCGTTTTGCCTTGCTTGTCGACCACGATGCGTTGGTTGGCGGCGCGCGTATTGAGCGTGAAGTACAGGGCAAAGATGGTTGCCGCCAGAACGAAATAGAGCTGCCCCGGGTCTGGCCTGAAGCCGTTTTCCAGGGACAAAAGCGCCAGACCTGCCACCGCAATCGGTATCGCCAGCCAGGTGCTCAAAGGCTGCTGTTCGCCAAATACTGTACGGGCAATAATCGGGACAATCACCACGCCCAGGCTGGTCAGAAACGCGCCTTCGCCCATGCTGTCGGTGTGATACAGCCCCATGATCCAGCAAGTCATGGCAATGCCGAACACAAAGCCCACGCCCAGGCTTCGGAGTATCTGGTCCCGGGTAAGCCTTAACAGCGAGGGTAAGGCCAGCAGGGCGAGAAAGGCGCCGGCAATCAGAAAGCGAGCCGCCATGAACATCAGGGGCGGCATCATTAAAACTGCCTCTTTAGACAGCATCCAGCCAATCGCCGCCAGCAGGGTAACGAGTACCAGGTAAAGATCAGATTTGTGGGCGTCAGACATGATTGAACCGGCATCAATAAAAATCAGAGGGCTCAATCTATAGTTTGCGAATTAAAAAAGATAGCAGCGAAAACCGAGGGAGTGGCTCATCCCTGAGCCTTTGCAACAACGATCGATCAGTTGTTGAGTGTGGTGTATACAAGATTGGGCAGGCTGGTCTGGCTGGAGTTTGGCACTTCAATGTACTGGTCGCCAGAGCCCCAGAACTGCCACCACGCACGCTGATTGTAGGTGCGGCTGGCAAAGTCCACACGCAGGCCGTTCAGGGTGGTGTTGTTCACCACGGGGACAGCGGTGTTGCCGGTCTGGGTATTGATCACGTCGCCATGGTTGGCGCCCTCGCTCATCAGCACCGGGTAGTGGTTGTAATACAACCCGGACGGGCCGTTCTGTCCGCTGACTTTACCGGCCAGGCTGATGCTGTTGGAGCAGGAATCAATGCCGCTGGCACTGGTTGCTCCGCAGGCTGAATGGGTGGGAACCACGCCATCGTCGGTGCCATCAATAAAGGGTTTGGTGATGCCGCCGTAGGATGAGCCACCGCCAACGAACCGCAGGCGCGGAATGCTGTTGGGGCTGACGGCCAGGTTGCGGGCAACGTTGGTCTGCAGGTCGTTGACCACACCCAGATTATCCGGCTCCGGGTCAATGCCGGTAAAGGCTTTGACTGCCTGTTTCACCGGCCAGTTGTACCAGCTGTCGTTGTAGGCAATGCTCACGGCCAGGTCGGCCAGTTCCGTGCCACCACCGGCACCGGCCATGTCCAGTACTGCCAGGATTTTCAGCGGTTGCAGGCCTTCCGATTGCAGCCAGCGCGCCTGGTTTTCCAGCAGATGGCGGGTTACCAGATCGCCGGTGGAGTGGGTAACAACAACGCAGTAGTCATTACACAGCCCTTGCTGACTGATCTGCCGCAGTTGCTGAAAAGCCTGCTGGGCGATCTGACCTTCTACCCGGCCATTGCTGGCCCAGTCGATACGGGCTTCGGCCCGGTTCAGCCAGTATTCCCGCCAGTTATCTTCGCCGGCCTGCTGGACTTCCTGGAAGTTGGCCGGTGGGTTGGACAGATCATCCATCATGAAGCCGTGAACCAGGATCACATTGTGGCCGGCCAACTGCGCACTTGCGCCAGTGGCAAACAGGCCGCCAGCCAGCGCAGTCGCGAGGGCGGTTTTCGTCAGGCATCCTCTTCTTTTCATTGTCATTGGTTGCTCCGTTTCTTTCCGATTTATTGTTGTGGTGTTATCAGAACTTGTCCGCCAGTTGCCGCAGCAGGGCAGCACGTTGTTCTGATTCGGGATTCATCGCCGGCTGGTCTCGGAGGCCGTCCAGATCCGGCGGTGAAAATTCATAGCCTTCCTCGGGACCGAAGGCGTAGTCGGTGCGGTCGCCCGGGGCGGCGGGTAACCGGCGTATCTGCAAATGCCTAAGTTGCAGGGTGCCCTGAATGTCGCGATTGGCTAAGACGCTGCCATGGGCTTTCAGGCGAATGACGGCCGAGCTGCTGCCCAGAGACGTTTCTTGTTGCAATTGGGCCAGCGGGGTTTCGCCGCTGTAGAGCTGTGCAGAGAGAGCGTAATAGCCGGACTGTTCCGGGTCGAAGCGCACAGGGATGACGAGGTCGTTCCCAGACACATAGACGGTTTCCAGGCCCTCGAAGCTGCCCAGATCGGGTTCGATGGTCAGTGAAGACACATGTCGAACGGGCTTGCCGTCTACCCGGGCCTCCACAATCAACCGGTACTCGCCGGGGGGATGATCGGAACTGACGGTGCCCTGGTAATAACCGGGGTCTGCATTCTCCAGCTCGGCAGAGGCTACCCGGTCCCGCTCTCCGGCCCTCTCCAGGGTGGCGGACAGAGACTGGCCGAACACCTGACGACCATTCAGGGACGCCACCACCAGAATCGGCTCACCCTGGCTGAAGCGGAATTTGTCCAGTGTCACCACAAAGCGGCCATCACCCTCGAGCGGGAGCACCACCGGGTGGTAGCGGTTGCCTTGGTAAGCCTCTGCTTGAGCTTTTGTCAGCGGCACCGAATAATCCGGGTACCGAATGGTCTGTTGGTATTCCTCTGCAACACTTGCCAGCATGAAGCCCAGCGCATTTTCAGAGGGTGGCTCGGGAACAGGCCCGGCAGGTGTGGCCGGAGCCACGGTATCCTGGCTAGCAACCATTTGGGGCGCGGAAGAGTTGGTGTCTTGCAGCAGGCCCCGGAAGCTGCCCTCGTTCTCGGCAGAGAGCAGCCACACGGTGCCGGCCACACCGGCGGTGATGGCCAGGGTTAGGCTTAATGCCCGGTACGGCATTGTCAGACCCCGTTATTGTTGTTGATGGTTGGGTTAACTTTTAACCATAGGGTCGGATTGTCCTAAACGGCAAAAATTTTGGCCGGAATTGCGGAGGTTTTGTGTCGTTTTGAGAGGCGGTTCTCAAAGTCAGAACCAGCCACTGTCTTTGATGGCCTCAAAGCCGAAGCGCAGCTGTACCTCATCTCCCACCAGCCCATTTTCCAGGCCGTAGGTCATGCCCCAATCGCTGCGGTTGATGACAGCCTCCGCGCTTATGCCCAGGGTGTAGTCCTCATGGCCGATGGGATACTCCGCCGCTTTGTTCAGGGTGACATTCACATCGACCGGCCGGGTCTGCCCCAGCAAGGTCAGGTCGCCGGTCACTACGCCAGTATTGTCACCGGTTTTTTCAAAGTCACTCACCACAAAGGTAATCTCCGGGTATTTGCTGGCGTCCAGAAAATCGGGCTTGCGGAGGTGGTCGTCCCGTTTATCGTGGTTGGTAAAGACACTGTTGGCTTTGAAAACCAGCTTTCCGGAATTCAGTTCTCCGGTTTCTTCGTTGTATTCAAACTGGCCTTCAATATCCCGGAACATGCCCATCACCGGGGCATAACCGATATGCATGATTTCGAAGCTCATGGAAAAGTGCTCTTCGTCCACTTCGAACTTAGCCGGCTCTGCAGACACACTGGTAGCGGTGGCCAGCAGGATTGAGGTTGTCAGAGCTTCAGGAAATGAAAGCTTCATGATTTTGTCTCCTTTGGTAGAGCCAGCGCACGTCCAGATAAAAGGACCAGGCAAGCAATGCCAGAGCGAGCCCGAGCGTCAGGCTGGCGAACAATGCAGGGGTAATGGGCACAACGGCGACCATCAGTGTGACCACCTGCCAGACACAGATGGTCTTCCGTCGGAAGCTGTCTGACAGCGGGTTATTCAGCCAGGGCAACGGCCAACTGGCCAATACGAACAGATAACGCATCAGGCCCAGGGCAAGCACCCAGCTGCCGGCTTTCTCCAGAGCCAGTGTGGCAACGCACAGCCCGAGGATAAAGAGCGCGTCCAGCTCCATATCGAAACGGGCACCGAAGGCGCTATGGCTTCCTGTTGCCCGGGCGATTTTGCCGTCGACACCGTCCAGCAACAGGGCTATCAGGCTGATAACCGCATAACTCCAGAGCGCGGGTGAGGCTGCTGAAGAGGAGTGGTCACCGAGGAACGGAGCCCAGCCAACCAGTGCCAGCACCAGAACCGAGCGCAGCAGCGTGGCGCGGTTGGCCCAGCCGAAGTCGGCTCTCCAACGCCAGTGCCGGAGGACAAGGACACTTTGCCCGAGATAGAACGCAAAGGTGATTAACCAGAAGCCGGTTGGCAGATCAAAGGCTTTGGCCAGAAAAAACGAAACGCCAGCCAGGCCCAGCATTCCCAGGATCAGATCACTGATGGGGCTGAAACTTCCTTTCATTGAGGTGCTGGTGGAATCCATACGCCATTGCGTCCGTATAGCCTGTGAGTGGCGTTAGCAAGCTCCCATTCTATGACTATAGTTTGGAGAGACTGCTTTTGCGTACGCGGCCATTCATCAAATGGACTATTCATGGACGTTGAGAACAACACTGCCTTTTGGATTACCGGGTATCAGGAGGCCAGGTTAGGGCCAGTGCCCGAGCCGACATTTCCCGCTTCTGAAACACCGTATGTGATCGTTCGTTCCCGCTATTCCGGCATCAGCCGGGGGACGGAATCCCTCGTCTACAACAACCAGGTTCCTGAAAACGAATACCAGAGAATGCGGGCACCGTTTCAGGAAGGCGAATTTCCGTTTCCGGTGAAATACGGCTATGCCAGTGTAGGAGAGGTTGTGGACGGGCCGGAAGCCCTGCTGGGGCAGAACGTATTCTGCCTCTATCCTCACCAGCAGCGATACGCGGTGCCCGCATCCGCGGTTCTGCCTTTGCCAGCCAAGGTTCCAGCCGAGCGAGCAGTGCTGGCGGCCAACATGGAGACCGCCGTTAATGGAGTCTGGGATGGGCAGCCTGCGGTTGGTGACCGGGTCGCGGTGATTGGTCTTGGCGTGGTGGGCTTGTTGGTGGCCTGGCTGGTCAATCGCATTCCCGGCGTGGAATTGATTGCGGTTGATACCAATGAAGGGCGAAGATCGGTGGCTCAAGCCCTTGGCGTACGGTTCACTACCGAGCCGGACATCCAGAACTGTGACCTGGTATTTCATGCTTCCGGGCACCCCTCTGGGTTGGCCAAAGCCTTGTCGCTGGCGGGGCCGGATGCCCGGGTGATTGAACTGAGCTGGTATGGAGACATGCCTGTTTCCGTGCCGCTTGGCCACGCGTTTCACCCGAACCGGCTGACTCTGAAATCAAGCCAGGTGGGCCAGCTATCGCCGGAGCGCAGGCCGCGCTGGAACCATCGCCGCCGTCTGGAACTGGCGCTTTCCATGCTGTCAGAGCCGGCTCTGGATGCGTTGATCAGCGGAGAGTCACGCTTTGAACAGCTTCCGCAAGTCGCCGGAAATATTCTGATGCCGGGCGCCGATGCGCTTTGCCACCGAATTGTTTACTAACCCAGGGAGAGACTATGTTCAGCCTGACCGTTCGTGATCACATGATGATCGCCCACAGCTTTAACGGTGAGATTTTCGGGCCTGCCCAGGGCGTTCACGGGGCAACCTATGTGGTGGATGTTACTTTCGAGCGCCACGTACTCGACAACAACGACCTGATTGTCGACATCGGGCAGGCTTCGGCGTTGCTCAAGGACGTGTTGTCGGAATTCAACATGAAGAACCTGGATGATATTCCCCAGCTTGCGGGACGAAACACCACCACAGAGTTCATGGCCAAGGTGGTGTTCGACCGCATGGCGGCGGCCATTCACGCCGGGCGTCTGGGTGAGGACGGTAAAGGCGTGGTCAGCTTGAAAGTGACCCTCAGCGAGTCGCACATCGCGTGGGCCAGCTACCATGCCGGCATCTGAACTCTGGTTCGTGGTGCCGGGAGACCCCGGCCAGAACACCGGTGGTTACCGTTATGTGCGGCGCCTGGTTGCGGCGTTGTCCAAGGCGGGCATTCCGGTACAGTTAACCGGCCTGGAAGGGACGTTTCCCAAACCGGATGATATTGCCCGGCAGTCGCTGAATCGGTTCCTTGCGGACTTGCCGGACGGAACCCGGGTCGTGCTGGATGGCCTGGCGATGGGCGGCCTGCCTGAGGTTTTACAGCGACACCAGAGCCGGTTGAACCTGATGGCGCTGGTGCATCACCCGCTGGCGGATGAGAACGGCCTGAGTGAGCAGGAGCAAGCCTGGTTCAAGCACTCGGAATCGACGGCATTGACCTGTGTCGGCGCCGTTTTTACCACCAGTCACTACACTGCGGAACGGCTGCAGGCATTCGGGGTGACGCCGGCGCGGGTGACCACTGCCTTGCCCTCTGTCGACGACGCTTTTTTTCAGCAGTCGCCCCGGATTAACCGGCATGATGCCACCAGGCCGATTCACCTGTTGTGTGTCGGTCATCTGTCGCCACGAAAAGCGCAGCATCAGTTGATTCAGGCGCTTGCTCAACTCACACACCTGAACTGGCGCTTGAGGCTGGTTGGCAGTGCCGGGCGAGCCACGGATTATGCCTCGGGGGTTCGTGCCCTGGTCCGTGAATCCGGGCTGGAAAGCCGCGTTGAGTTTGCTGGCGAGTTGGGAGAAGCAGATGTGCTGAAGGCTTATCAGCAAGCCGATCTGTTTGTGTTTCCCTCGCTTTACGAGGGCTATGGCATGGTCATCGATGAGGCCCTCGCAGCCGGTCTGCCGGTGTTGAGTTCCGACGGTGGCGCGCTGGCTTTGACTGGCGCCAAACCAGGGGTTGAGTTGTATGAAGCGGGCAATGTAGCGGCTCTGGCCACCAGATTGACCCGGCTGATTGCGGAACCGGATGCCGTTGAAGCACTGGTCGCCGGCGTCATGCAGGCCCGGTGCGAGATCCGTCGCTGGTCTGAAACCGCGCAAGATTTCATTGCCGGGCTGGAAAAGGGCAGGCCGCGTAATCCGGTTCAATTTGCCGCGGATTGGCTGGAAGCAAGGGAGCCCGCCGATCACCAGGCCCGTGATGATGGGCTGACGGCCCGACTCGCCGAATGGCTTACCGAACGATATGACTGTCGGGCGTCGGGTAGTAAACCGGGGGCGCCCCTTCACCTTGTGGATCTCGGTACCGGTCGGGGCTCCAATCCCGTCTACCTTAGCCCGAAACTACCGGTACCCCAGCGTTGGACTCTGGTTGAGCCGGACCAAACCCTGGCCGGGATCGCCCTTCAGCGGGTTGAAAAGCTGGATGCACCGGCTGTGCTGGAAACAATGGTCTTGACGAAAGATAACCTCAGTACGGCGTTGCCCGCAGACGCCGACCTGGTGACGTCTTCGGCCTTGATCGACCTGGTTTCCGAACCCTGGTTGAGCGCCTTGTCTGCAGCGGTGGCCAAACGTCAGGCGGCATTGTTGGTCGTCATCACTTACAGCGGCTTTTTTGCTCTGGAACCTGCTCATCCCTTCGATGACACACTGCGCGCTCTGGTCAATGCCCATCAACACCGGGAGAAGGGCAGTGGCGCTGCGCTCGGCCCGGACGCCACGGCCTGTTTGAGCCGTTTCATGTCCGGCAAGGGCTATGACATCCAAACGGCAGATAGTCCCTGGGTATTGACGGGTGAGCAGGCCGGCCTCGCCGCTATGCTGCTTGAGGGCTGGGCGGAGGCTGCCACAGAACAGCAGCCGGAACAGGCGAATGATATCCACTCTTGGCTTGAAACCCGTCGGCAACAGCTGGATACCGGCACCCTCGCCATTACCGTGAGCCATACGGATCTGCTGGCATGGCCGAAGCAGGTCTGAACTCGGAGAGGCCGGTCCCCGGCTTTGGGCGAGGGGTGTTTCGCTGGTGCGTCACCTTGCTGCTCCTGGGGATTGTTTTTGTATTCGTCGACATCGATAGGCTAGCCCAGAGGCTGGCGATGGTTCCGCCAACGATCGTCCTTGCGGTATTGGTGGTCTCGCTGATTCAGATCGCACTGTCGGCCTGGCGCTGGCGGTATACCGCGAACCGGCTCGGTGTAGCCATGGGTTTTGGCTTTGCCTTTCGGGAGTATTACCTGGCCGGGTTCCTGAATCAGGTGCTTCCCGGGGGCGTGATGGGGGACGTAAATCGAGCCTGGCGCCACAGCCGTTCGGCGAAGCGTTTGCAGCAACTGGCGATTGTCCATGCGGTTGTGCTGGAGCGCCTGTCAGGCCAGTTGGTGCTGGTACCGGTTGTACTGATTGCGGTGTCCGGGCTTTGGTGGACCGGGCAGTTAAATAGCCAGTTCGGTGACGCAGGCGTATCCCTGAAGCTGGGCTATTGGCTGATTCTGCCCGCGTTGGCCGTACTCGGGGTTTTGCTGGTCTCTATGACGGGGTTCGGGGCCCGGTTCAGGCGTTATGTCCGACGATTACGCGGGGATGTGCGTCGGGCTTTTCTGGGTTGGCGGAATGCCCTGGTGCAGGTTGGTACCTCGGTTCTGGTTTTCCTGACCTATATGGCGGTGTTCATGTTGATGGCCACGGGCATGGACTTGTTTGCCGACGGCACACCCTGGCTGTTGGTCGTGGCCCTGTGCCCGCTACTGTTACTGGCCATGGTGGTGCCGGTAACGGTGTCTGGTTGGGGCGTCAGAGAGGGCGTGGCGGCTATTCTGTGGCCATTGGTGGGGCTGCCGGCAGAGCAGGGCGTGGCGCTGAGTGTTGGCTATGGTGCGGCGGTGTTTCTGGTGAGTCTGCCGGGTGCCCTGGCGCTGCTGTTCCGCCGGTAATCAGGGTTTGGCGGTGTCGAATGCCAGATCAAAAAGCATATCGCTACCAAGATTCACCAACTGGGCTTTTGGGCGAAGCGCCTCATCCAGCTGGTCAATCTCCGGCAGGGAGAACGCAGGCCGGCCGCTGCCGATGATCATGGGGGCAACCATCACGTGTAAGCGGTCCAGTAATCCCGCCTTCAGGAAGGACGAGACGGTAACGCCTCCGCCCTCGATAAAAATCTTGCGAAGTCCAAAATCCTGTAACACCTGCAGGATACGTTCGGGAGAAGCAGGGGCTTCGTTTTCTGCGGAGCCCAGGCAAGGCACTGTTGTAACCCCGGTCGGATCCAGCGTTTTCGGGCCTGGCTGATAATCGCCGGCAATCAGATGCAGCGTAGGCGCATCGCCGTCGGTGAACAGGTGGTGGCTGGCAGGCACCCGCTGCCGGCGGTCGATCACGACGCGCACCGGGTTGCGGCCAGAGGTTCGGCGCACGGTCAGGCGCGGATTGTCGGTGCTGGCCGTTCCAGCGCCGACCACCACGGCGTCACACAGGGCGCGGATTCGGTGCAGGTGGGTAATGCCGTCGTCACCATTGATAAACCGGGAGCAGCCGGTGACCGTGGCGATCCGTCCATCCAGGCTCTGGCCAAGTTGGCCGATCACCCGGCTGTTAGTGGTGACGGGCTGGCACAGGGGCAGGAACAACGACAACAGGTTTCTCGCCTGTTCGGATGCCGGCTGAACGAGTTCCCAGCTTTTGCCGTTGATCTTCACCGCGGGTTGATCAGAACCGGGCACGGGCAGGGTGATATTGCTCCGGTTGATCGCGCTGAGTACCAGATCCCAGGCGTTATCGGTGTCCAGTGCGTCATTTGCCATGTGGTACCTGCTCGTTCGTTGTTCGTTTCAGTATAGGCAGATTGTGTCCAAAGCTATATGTACGATACATTTCCGGTTTGATTCACTTTTTCGGCCAACTTTTCAGGGGCACGGAGCCATGCGGTACCTGCAATCTTTTAACCGTCGTCTGCGTCGTATTCGGGAGCAGGGCCAGTTGTCCCTGGGGGATGTGGCCGAAATGTGTGGCGTGGACGAGGCCCGTGTCCGCAGCTGGGAGGCGACGGACGCACGCCAGAGAGGGTACCCCGGGGTTAGTGAATTGCTGGATTTTTGCCTGAAAACCGAAACACCGCTGGAACGTCTGCTGGATATGGACGATGACGGTGAGGATGGGCAACTGGAACTGCCGGGGCTGGCGTTCAGCAACAGTGATGATCTGTCAGTGGCGCTGAAAGAGCTTGAGCAGGAGATCAATCGAATCCAGCTCAGTGATGACGAAACCGAGCTGTTGCGCCGGTTCCGCAAGGCAAGTGCAGATAACCGGCGCATGGTGTTGCAGCTATTGGGGCGCTAAAGGCCCCGGGTGGCCTCTATTTTCCCTTCTTGTAGATGTTTTCGTAAACGAAGTTGGTGGCCTCCACGAAACCGTCAATGCTGCCGCAGTCAAAACGCTGACCTTTGAACTGGTAGGCCAGCACGCAACCATTCTTCGCCTGCTCCAGCAGGGCATCGGTAATCTGAACCTCACCATTCTTACCCGGCGGTGTACGCTCGATAATGTCGAAAATGTCCGGGGTCAGAATGTAGCGCCCGATAATCGCCAGGTTGCTGGGCGCGTCTTCCGGTGCCGGTTTCTCCACCATGTCGGTAATACGGTAAAGGCCATCCTTCATGGATTCACCCGCAATCACACCGTACTTGTGGGTTTCGTCTTCCGGTACTTCTTCGATGGCCACAATGGAGCAGCGGAACTGGTTATACAGTTTGACCATCTGGGTCAGAACGCCGTCACCATCTTCCGGGCCCACGCAGAAGTCATCCGCGAGCACAACCGCGAACGGGTTGTCGCCCACCAGGTTGCGGCCAGTCAGGATGGCGTGGCCCAGTCCCTTCATTTCATTCTGACGGGTGAAGGCAAAAGAGTTGTTGTTGATCAGATCCCGGATAGAGGTAAGCAGGCCTTCCTTGCCGGTACCGGCAATCTGGTGCTCGAGCTCGTAACTGATATCAAAATGATCTTCGATGGCGCGTTTGCCGCGGCCGGTGACAAAGCCGAATTCATGAATGCCGGCATCTGCGGCTTCCTCCACCCCGTACTGCACCAGTGGCTTGTTAACGATCGGCAGAATTTCCTTGGGCATGGCCTTGGTGGCCGGAAGGAAACGGGTGCCGTATCCGGCAACCGGGAAGAGGCACTTTTTGATCATGATTGTTCGTCCTTAATCAGGTGGTTTACCGCTTTGTTTACCCACAAAGCGTGCCAAGTGTAACCAAGTTGTATGCCGAGTTGGAGGGTTTCATTTCCGAGTGTTGATTTCTGGTAATTCTGTCGACTGGTTCCGATCTGTCCGGGGTGACTGAAATGCCTAGAAAATTGTTTCACTCCCGCTTTTAACTACATGATTTTACGTAACATTAAATTTGTAAATTTATGATGATAATGGTGGCCTGAGAGCGGCCTATCTTTTAAAGTTGCACCGAATTAATGGGTTTACATGAAATTGACATTGCTTCGGGTTTTCCAGAGTGCCGCCATTGATCTTCAAACTGCCTGTTCGTCACTTCTCATTGTCTGCACTGTTTTTGTGCGCGACAGCGAGCTGGTGTCTGCCAGCCTACGGTTCAGAGACGGCGCTCGATGGTGATACCCCGGAAACCAGCCGGCAGGCGTTGCTTCCCGAGAACAGTCTGAAGCTGACCCGTGAACACTGGCTGCGCTCCAAGATGAAGTTTTCCGGGCGCACCAACCGGGACACCGATCATCGGGATGGGGCGCTGAACGTGGGCCTGAATGGTCTTTTCTGGGCGAATCATCGTGCCGGCGTCCGCTACAGTGACGCCAAGACCTATCGGGTGGGCAATGAGCGCCGAGTACTCGGCTTCAGTTATGGCCTTCCGGTAGGGCGTAACCATCTGGATATTGAACTCCGGAATACCGCATATGAAGAGGTGTCCAGGGCAGACGGTTCCCGTTTTCAGAAAGAAGGGCGCACCCGGGATCTGACTATCACCGGCAGGCGGGCCCTGTTCTCTACGTTCGGCTATCAGTTCCTCGGCCGTGCCGGATACTCTTCCGTAAACCAGTACTGGACCCGAAGAACGGATGAAGTGCATCGTTCCAGTTACCAGTTATCGACTGTGGGGTTTGAGGCGAACGGACATCACAATCTGTACGGTGGTTTTGACCTGAGCAGCGGACTGCGCGCGGTCACGGGTATTGAGGCCGAGATAGAGCGTGTGACCGATTCGGAACAGGGGCGGCGTGAAGAGCAGTTTGGGCGCATGGTTCTCAGTGCATCGCTTGACCGAGAGTTACTGGCCTGGCACTGGGGACTGGACGGGGAATACCAGTTGGCGTCTGCCGATATTCCGGGTTCTCAGCACCTGAGGGTCGCCGGGTCTGGACTGGTGGCGGGTTTCAATGGCCAGTCACTTAGCGTAGCCGAAGGTGGGTGGCTGCGCCTGGGTAGCCGTAGCCCGGAATTCGATATTCCGTTCTTTCCCAGGCTGTCGTCCAGTGTCCGCCTTTCTGTTCTGCGCGGCTGGATTCCCGATGAGTCATTTCAGCAGCATCAGGCGGGGCATGTTACGTCGGGAGAGCTCTCATGGGGGCTATCAGCGCGGCAGTTCAGCGCCGATGTCAGCCTGGGGCGGGTGCTGAACACAACCACAGATGCCATAACCGTACCTGATCAACCGGATGTCCGCTTTACCATGAGCTTGCAGATCTGAAGCTGCTCTGGCTCACGTCGTTTCATTTGATTTCGATTCGCTTACGAACTTGTCACTTGTAGCAGCCCTCGGGCGCGGTGCTACATTGAATGGACAAACCGTGAACCGAGGAAGGAAACGATGCACGCAGGGAAAGTAGGTCTGGTGGTTCTGGGATTGTTCTTGTTTGCTCCCCTTTATGCCCAGGCGTTCCAGTTTCAGGATGTTGTGGAAAAAGCGAAATCGAAGGCGAGTGCGGCGTACGAGCCGGTCCCTGGAATTCCCGACTTCATGGCAGGCCTGAGCTACGACGAATACCAGTCTATCCGCTTTGATCCTTCAAAAAGCCTCTGGCGAGAAGGGAATTCCCGTTTCCAGGTAATGCTCATTCCCGCTGGTAAATTTTACACCCGTCCAGTAAGCATCCACGTAGTGGACAGCGAGGGCGTCCATCCACTGTCGTTCGATAAGAGTCTGTTCAATGTCGACGACGAGGCGCTCAGAAAACGGGTGCCGGCCGATCTCGGGTACGCCGGGCTCAAGTTGACGTTCCCTTTTGATGGTCCCGACGTAGCCAATCAGTTCCTGGTGTTCGCGGGCGCAAGCTATTTTCGCGGCGTCAGTAAGGAAACCTCTTTCGGGCTGTCTGCGCGGGGTATCGCTGTAGACACGGGTTTGCCGACCGGTGAGGAGTTTCCTGATTTCACGGAGTTCTGGTTGGAGCGCCCCGCTCCCGACAGCGATCATGTTCGTGTCTACGCATTGTTGGATGGTCCAAGCCTGACCGGGGCCTATGAGTTCACGGTGTACCCCGGGGAGCAGACCCGGGTAGATGTGAAAGCCCGCCTGTATATGCGGGAAGACATCGAGTTGCTGGGGCTCGCACCACTCACTTCGATGTTCTATTACGGGGAACATACTCCCAGGCCGCTTGGTGAGTGGCGCCCCCAGGTGCACGATTCGGACGGATTGTTAATCCATGATGATGCTACCGGCGAGTGGCTATGGCGCCCGCTGATGAACCCGGATCGACTTGCCGCAAGTTTCCATAGTGTCCGTCGTGTCGGCGGCTTTGGTCTGATTCAGCGTGATCGGGAGTTTCGTCACTACCAAGACCTGGAGGCTCGCTATGAGCGCAGGCCCAGCGCCTGGGTGAGCGCCGATGGGGACTGGGGGAAAGGAAATGTGGTTCTGGTGGAGATTCCTACCGACGACGAGACCAATGACAACATAGTCGCTTTCTGGAGTCCGGGAGGTGAAGTGTCCGCAGGCACGTCGCGGGATCTGAACTACTCGATTCAGTTCGGCGGTCCCGGCGTGGCGCCACATCCTGGCGGAAAAGTGGTAAACACCTTCGTCGGCGCAGGGGATCGTATAGGCGGCGGTGATCAGGCCGGTGCCTATCGGATCTTGGTGGATTTTGCCGGCGGTCCCTTGTCGGAGCTCAACGCGGAGTCTCCCGTAGTCAGCAAAGTGACCGGGGGCGAGGGTGTTGAGGTGCTTGAACACTTTGTAGAGTGGGTAGAGCCGGAGAATCATTGGCGATTGTCGATCCTGGCCAAGCCCGCGCAGGATCAGATACTTCAGCTGCGGGGTTTTCTGATGGTGGATGATGAGGTCGCCACGGAGACGTGGAGCTACTCTTTGCCGCCGGGGACAGGCCTGCGGGCAGAACCCTGATCCTGGAGGATCGTATGGACGCGCAAACCTCTTACCAGTTGCTGGGAAAGCTGTTGGTGTACCTTGAATTGAGTGGCGCCAGTAACGACCGTAAAACGTTCAATGGCGCACTGGCCCTACTCGCGGACGGCGTCGCCGGAAACGAACACAGCGTTCGGTTTGAGGACCTTTTGGCCCGCATTCCTGACTACTTCGAGTTGGATGAGCCAAGTCTTCCGCCGGTAGCACCGCCGATTCGCCGCAGCAGTATCGGGTATTTCACCGATGACTGAGTCAGCGACTGCGTCCCGCCCCTGGCACCTGCAGGCGACGATCCGACGCCTGGTGCTGACTGCGTTTGTGGCTGGCCAGACGGGGCTGGCATCCTGGTTTCTGCTCCAGGTGCTGCCTTATCACGGCGGCAACGTGGTGGAGTGGCTGATTGTTGCTGTTTTCGCGGTACTTTACCTCTGGATTGCCTTTGGCTTCTGGATCGCAGTATACGGCTTCCTGCTGCGTTTGCTGGGCGGAGATCGGGTATCGTTACTGAAGCGCCATACGCCGAATGAGCTGGCGGCAACGCCGCTATCGAAAACCGCAATTGTCATGCCTTTGTATCACGAGCCGGTAAGCTGGACGCTGAAGGGGCTCAAAGCCATTTACCTCGATCTGGCGCGATCAGGCCGCCTGGATGATTTTGATTTTTATATTCTCTCAGACAGTCAGGATCCTGATGTCTGGCTGCAAGAGCAGCAGGTCTGGTTGAAACTGGTGGAAGAGCTCGGCGCTCACGGTCGGCTCTTCTATCGCCGGCGTCGGGTTAATCTCAACTACAAAAGCGGCAACGTGGCTGATTTCTTGAGGCGCTGGGGAAGTCAGTATCAGTATATGGTCGTTCTGGATGCCGATAGCCTCCTCGCAGGTGACACTATTCGGACCATGGTGCAGGTGATGAATCGGGAACCGCAAGTTGGTATCCTTCAGACTGCACCTACCATTATTAACGCTCGCTCTGCGTTTGCTCGTATCCAACAGTTTGCCAATCGGCTTTACTCGCCGCTTTTCGCCACAGGCCTGGCTGCCATCCAGATGGGGGATGCTGCATTCTGGGGCCACAACGCTGTGATACGCGTTGCTCCATTTATGGCGCATTGTGGTTTGCCAAAGCTCAAAGGCGCTGGTATCTGGCAAGGGCCGATCATGAGCCATGATTTCGTAGAGGCGGCGTTTCTGGGGAGAGCAGGGTATGAAGTCTGGCTGGAACCGGCTTTGGGGGCCAGTTATGAAGAATCTCCGCCCACGCTTGATGACGAACTTGCCCGAGATCAGCGCTGGTCGAAAGGGAATCTGCAGCACGCAGCGCTGATGCTATTCTCGCCTCGATTGCGCCTGGCACATCGTTTTGCTTTTTTGAATGGCATCATGGCGTACGCGTCGTCACCGTTGTGGTTGTTGTTCTTGGTCCTGACAACGATTGCTGCTGTGCAACTGACCATCGCGCCTATCGATTATTTTCCAGACGGGCGTGAGAGCCCCTTTCCTTTATGGCCAGAATGGCGGCCGACATGGGCCATCACCCTGGTCGTCAGCACCATGGCGCTATTGTTTTTGCCGAAGTTTCTGGCCATTGTTGACGTCGTCGTCCATCGGGCTCTGAGTGGATTTGGCGGCTTTTTCAGGTTGTTGTCCAGCGTGTTGCTCGAAATCGTCGTCTCAGTGTTGCTTGCCCCCATCCGGATGCTTGCCCACAGTCATTCCGTCGTTTCGGCCCTGTTAAACGTTCGGCTGAGTTGGGCAGGCCAGAATCGTACCGAGGAGACTGGTTGGCGGGAGGCTGCTATGCGACATCTGCCCGGACTTATCATCGGTAGCGCCTGGTCGGCCTTTGCCTGGACCCTGGACCCGATGTTCTTTTTATGGTCATTACCCGTGTCTGTCCCTCTGGCACTGGCAGCGCCAACAACGGTTTGGCTGAGCCGGTCAAGCAGCGGTGAGTCCCTGAGTCGCAGGGGCTTATTGTTAACACCTGAGGAGCGAACCCGTATGCCGTTGCTTGATGATGCAAGGGGTTTTCGAGAGGAAGCAGAGAGTGAGGTTGCTCTCACGCCGGTTGAGCAGGCGGTACTGATCCCTGCGGTCAATCGGCTGCACCGTCACCTTGCCGGGCGTGGCGCCAAGGGCCTGAAGAAAGAAGTCATTGAGGGAGAGCTCGATGCCTGCGTCAGCCGAGGCTACCGGGGAATCGAAAAGGGCCGGCTTTCGCTTTTGCTGGAAGACCCGCAGGCACTGACAGCCCTGCATCGGCGAGCCTGGAGTGCGCCTTCGGACTCATTCTGGGGGCAACGCGTTCGCAATCTCGTGCTGCACGCGCAAGGTTTGCAGGATCTGTAAACAATCATACTTAAGCCTAACTCACAATTGTTGACAATCAGGGAATGCAGGCGTAGTTTCACGCTAAATAACCTCTGGATTGTTAACAAAGCATGATTCAGGCACAGCTGCAAACCCAAACCCGCGCCGATGAGGCCTTTGATTGTCTGCAAACGGCGATTGTGAAGGGCGATCTGGCGCCGGGCGAAAAGATCGGCGAAGTCGAGCTCTGTTCCCGCTTTAACCTTACCCGAGGCCCGCTGCGTGAAGCGTTGGGCCGCCTTGAATCCCGTGGATTACTGGTCAGGCGCCCTCACGCTGGTGTGAAGGTGGTGTCCGTTAGTGCCGCAGAGCTTCTTGAGTTGTACCGAATTCGCGAAGTCATGGAGGGGCTGGCAGCCCGTCAGGCGGCCGAACGCATGCCCGATGAAGAAATCCGTGATCTCCTGGCCACGCTCGATGGTCATGAAAAAATGATTGAGGAAGCTCAGGGCCAGGCCTACTACCAGGCCGAGGGTGACTACGATTTCCACCACCGGATTGCCACCGGCAGTCGCAATACCAAGCTGGCCCAGATGCTTCTGGGTGATCTTTACTACATGGTGCGGATGTACCGTTACCGGTTAAGCACCTCGGCCGGGCGCCCCCATCTGGCGCTGGGTGAACACCGCCGTATCGTCGAGGCTATCGCCCAGCGCGATGGCGAACTCGCCGAATTCCTGATGAAACGACACATTAATGCCGCACGCCAGAACATCGAGAAGAAAATCGAAGAAGGCGTTCTCACCATCTGATAAGAGAGGAAAAACCCATGGCTAACAAACTCTCCCCGGGCGCCCGTTTTCGTAAAGCCCTGAAAGAAAACCAGCCACTGCAGATTGTTGGTACCATCAACGCCTACGCGGCCATGATGGCCGAGCGGGTAGGGCACCAGGCCATTTATCTGTCTGGTGGTGGTGTAGCGAACGCCTCCTATGGTTTGCCGGATCTGGGCATGACCACCATGAATGACGTGGTGGAAGACGTGCGCCGGATTACCGCCGCGGTTGATGTTCCGCTGCTGGTCGATATCGATACTGGCTGGGGCGGGGCGTTTAACATTGCCCGTACCATTCGGGAGATGGAGCGTGCCGGCGCCGCTGCCGTGCACATTGAAGACCAGGTCGCCCAGAAGCGCTGCGGCCACCGCCCGAACAAGGAAATCGTTTCCAAAGAGGAAATGGTAGACCGCATTAAAGCCGCAGCTGACGCTCGTGAAGACAAAGACTTCTTCATCATGGCCCGTACCGATGCGTTCCAGAAAGAAGGTCTGGACGCGGCCATCGATCGTGCCAAGGCCTGTATCGAAGCCGGTGCCGATGGCATTTTTGCGGAAGCCGTGCACGAACTGAGTGATTACAAGGCATTCGCCGAGGCGATCGACGCACCGATTCTGGCCAACATCACTGAATTTGGCGCCACGCCGCTGTACAACCGGAAAGAACTGGCGGATGCCGGCGCGGCGATGGTCCTGTACCCGCTGAGCGCCTTCCGTGCCATGAACAAGGCAGCGTTGACGGTATACCAGAACATTCTGGAAAAAGGTGACCAGAAAGACGTTGTTGACCTGATGCAGACCCGTATGGAGCTGTACGATTTTCTCAACTACCACGATTTCGAGCAGAAGCTGGATCAGCTGTTCGCTCAGAAAAAAGACTGATTGCGTTAAACTGAACAAAATATAAACAGAAAATCTGGGAGACCAACATGGCTGAAGCAAAGAAACTCGGTGGCGCTGGCCTGCGTGGCCAGGTAGCTGGTGAAACCGCCCTGTGCACCGTTGGCAAAACCGGTACCGGCCTGACCTACCGCGGATACGATATTACCGATCTGGCGGATAACGCCCAGTTCGAAGAAGTGGCTTACCTTCTGCTGCGAGGCAAACTGCCGAACCAGGCCGAGCTGGATGCCTACAAAACCAAGCTCAAGAGCCTACGTAACCTGCCGGAAGCGCTGAAGCTGGTGCTGGAGCAGATCCCCAAGGACGCGCATCCGATGGATGTGATGCGTACCGGTTGCTCCATGCTCGGTAACCTGGAAACCGAACAGGATTTCAGCGAGCAGGACGACAAGATCGACCGCATGCTGGCGGTGTTCCCGGCCATCATCACCTACTGGTACCGCTTTGCCCACGAAGGCATTCGCATTGATACCGCCAATACCGAATGCGATTCCATTGGTGGCGTGTTCCTGGAGCTCCTGCATGGCAAGAAGCCCAGCGAGCTGCATGAGCGGGTGATGAACGTCTCCCTGATTCTGTACGCGGAGCACGAGTTCAACGCCTCCACCTTCACGGCACGTGTATGCGCCTCCACGTTGTCTGACATCCACAGCTGCGTGACCGGTGCTATCGGCTCCCTGCGCGGCCCGCTGCACGGCGGCGCCAACGAAGCGGCGATGGAACTGATTCAGAAGTTCAAGACCCCGGAAGAGGCCGAAGCCGGCCTGATGGGCATGCTGGAACGCAAAGAAAAAATCATGGGCTTCGGACACGCCATCTACAGCGAATCCGACCCGCGCAATGCCATTATCAAAAAGTGGTCTGAAAAGCTGGCCAAGGAAGTGGGCGATACCGTGCTGTACCCGGTTTCCGTTCGCTGTGAAGAAGTCATGTGGCGCGAGAAGAAGCTGTTCTGTAACGCCGACTTCTTCCACGCCTCGGCCTATCACTTCATGGGCATTCCGACCGAGTTGTTCACGCCCATCTTCGTGATGTCCCGGGTATCCGGCTGGACCGCCCACGTGAAAGAGCAACGGGCCAACAACCGAATTATCCGCCCGAGCGCTGAGTACACAGGCCCTGAACACCAGGACTGGTTGCCCATCGACAAGCGGAGCTGAGAGAGACTATGAATACCCAATACCGTAAAGCCCTGCCGGGCACGGAACTGAAATACTACGATACGCGCCAGGCGGTAGAAGACATCCAGCCGGGCGCCTATGCCAAGCTGCCTTATACCTCCAAGATTCTGGCGGAGCAGCTGGTGCGCCGTTGCGATGCGGAGTCTCTGACGGATTCCCTCAAGCAGCTGATTGAGCGTCGCCGCGACCTGGATTTCCCCTGGTACCCGGCGCGGGTGGTGTGTCATGACATCCTGGGCCAGACCGCCCTGGTGGACCTGGCCGGCCTGCGTGATGCCATCGCCGAGAAGGGCGGTGATCCCGCCAAGGTCAACCCGGTGGTTCAGACCCAGCTGATTGTTGACCATTCCCTGGCCGTTGAAGCCCCGGGTTTTGACCCGGATGCCTTCGAGAAGAACCGCGCCATCGAAGACCGCCGTAACGAAGATCGTTTTCACTTCATCAACTGGACCCGCACCGCATTCAAGAATGTGGACGTGATTCCGGCCGGTAACGGCATCATGCACCAGATCAATCTGGAGAAGATGTCGCCGGTGATTCAGAATCGCCCGGACGAAGACGGTCACCCGATTGCCTTCCCGGATACCTGCGTGGGCACCGACAGCCATACGCCTCACATTGATGCGTTGGGTGTTATCGCCGTAGGCGTGGGCGGTCTGGAAGCGGAAACTGTGATGCTGGGGCGTCCGTCCATGATGCGTCTGCCTGATATCGTGGGTGTGAAGCTGACTGGCAAGCGCCAGCCAGGCATTACGGCCACCGATATTGTTCTGGCGATTACCGAGTTCCTGCGTAAGGAGCGCGTGGTCGGCGCCTACCTGGAATTCTTCGGCGAAGGAGCGTCCAGTCTGACTATTGGCGACCGCGCCACCATTTCCAACATGACGCCGGAATACGGCGCTACGGCCGCGATGTTCTACATCGACGAGCAGACCGTTGACTACCTGAAGCTGACCGGCCGTGAGCCAGAGCAGGTAGACCTGGTTGAGAAGTACGCCAAAGAAACCGGCCTGTGGGCCAGCGAGATGACCGGGGCTCAGTACGAGCGCGTGCTGGAGTTTGATCTGTCTACCGTGGTCCGTAACGTGGCCGGCCCGTCCAACCCGCACCGCCGTGTCGCCACGTCTGATCTGCACGATCGCGGCATTGCCGTGAATCTGGATAAGGCACTGGAAGAAGAGAAGAAGGGCCTGATGCCGGATGGCGCGGTCATCATCGCTGCCATTACCTCCTGCACCAACACCTCCAACCCCCGCAACGTGGTGGCGGCTGGCCTGCTGGCCAAGAAAGCCAACGAGCTGGGGCTGGTGCGCAAGCCGTGGGTGAAATCCTCCTTCGCACCGGGATCCAAAGTGGCCCGCCTGTACCTGGAAGAAGCTGGTTTGTTACCAGAACTGGAGAAACTGGGTTTCGGTATCGTGGCCTATGCCTGCACCACCTGTAACGGCATGTCTGGCGCTCTGGACCCGAAAATCCAGCAGGAGATCATCGACCGGGATCTTTATTCCACCGCGGTTCTCTCCGGTAACCGGAACTTCGATGGCCGGATTCATCCGTACGCGAAACAGGCCTTCCTGGCGTCACCTCCGCTGGTTGTCGCCTACGCCATCGCCGGTACCGTTCGGTTCGATATCGAACAGGACGCCCTGGGCTACGACAAGGATGGCAACCCAGTCACGCTGAAAGACCTGTGGCCGTCTGATGAAGAAATCGACCGCATTGTCGGCGAATACGTGAAGCCGGAGCAGTTCAAGCAGGTGTACATCCCGATGTTCAACCTGGATGAAGCCGAGCAGGCCAAGAGCCCGCTGTACGAGTGGCGCCCGCAGTCCACCTACATTCGTCGGCCGCCATACTGGGAAGGTACCATGGCCGCCGAGCGCGCGCTCAAGGGCATGCGCCCGCTGGCGATCCTGCCGGACAACATCACCACAGACCACCTGTCACCATCCAACGCCATCATGATGGACTCGGCTGCCGGTGAGTACCTGCACAAAATGGGGCTGCCGGAGGAAGACTTCAACTCCTACGCCACCCACCGGGGTGACCACCTGACTGCCCAGCGAGCGACCCTGGCCAACCCGAAACTGTTCAACGAAATGGTCCGGGACGAAAACGGGGAAGTGGTGCAGGGTTCCCTGGCCCGTGTGGAGCCGGAAGGCAAGACCATGCGCATGTGGGAAGCCATTGAAACCTACATGGAACGCAAGCAGCCGCTGATCATCATTGCCGGTGCAGACTACGGGCAGGGTTCTTCCCGTGACTGGGCGGCCAAGGGTGTTGCCCTTGCAGGTGTAGAGACCATCGTCGCCGAAGGCTTCGAGCGGATTCACCGCACCAACCTGATCGGTATGGGTGTGATGCCGCTGCAGTTCGAAGAAGGCACCACGCGCCACACGCTTCAGCTGGATGGTACCGAGACCTACGACGTGGAAGGCAAGCCCGCCCCCGGCGCCAAGCTGGAACTGGTCATTCACCGCAAGAGTGGTGAAGTGGACCGGGTGCCGGTGATCTGTCGTCTGGATACCGCGGAAGAAGTCACCGTGTACTCTGCCGGTGGCGTACTGCAGCGCTTTGCCCAGGATTTCCTGGCGTCTGAAAGCGCAGCCTGATCGCCATGGCAAGGTCAGGCGGGAGTTGTTTCTGGCTCCCGCCTGAAACATTCATTCAAGTGAGGCTCGCTCAATGAGTTTTGCTCCCCAAGTTCGTATTCCTGCCACCTACATGCGTGGCGGTACCAGTAAAGGCGTATTCTTCCGCCTGCAGGATCTGCCCGAAGCCTGCCAGGTACCCGGTGAAGCGCGAGACAAGCTTTTGCTACGTGTAATTGGTAGCCCCGATCCCTACGAAAAGCAGATCGACGGCCTGGGTAATGCCACCTCCAGCACCAGTAAATCGGTAATCCTGGCAGCGCCCACGCAACCGGACCACGACGTCGATTATCTGTTTGGCCAGGTGTCCATCGATAAACCCTTTGTCGACTGGAGTGGTAACTGCGGCAATCTCACCGCCGCCGTAGGCGCATTCGCCATTAACGGCGGCTTTGTCGCCAAAGAGCGTATTCCCGAAAACGGCATCTGTACCGTTCGTATCTGGCAGGCCAACATCCGCAAAACCATCGTGGCCCACGTGCCCATCACCAACGGTGAAGTGCAGGAGACCGGTGACTTTGAACTGGATGGCGTAACCTTCCCGGCGGCGGAAGTGCAGATCGAGTTTATGGACCCGGCCGATGGCGAAGGGGCCATGTTCCCCACGGGTAATCTGGTGGATGAGCTGGAAGTGCCGGGTGTCGGCACCCTGAATGCCACCATGATCAATGCCGGTATCCCGACCATTTTCATCAATGCCGAAGACATTGGCTACAAGGGCACCGAGCTGCAGAACGACATCAACAGCGACCCCAAGGCCCTGGCCATGTTCGAAACCATTCGCGCCCATGGCGCGGTGAAAATGGGGCTGATCTCGGATATCGCGGAAGCTGCCAGTCGCCAGCACACTCCGAAAGTGGCGTTTGTGGCCAAACCTTCGGATTACGTGTCTTCCAGCGGTAAACAGATCAATGCCGCCGATATCGATGTACTGGTTCGGGCGCTGTCCATGGGCAAGCTGCACCACGCCATGATGGGTACGGCTGCGGTGGCTATTGCAACGGCCTCTGCAATTCCCGGCACGCTAGTTAATCTGGCAGCTGGCGGCGGAGACCGTACCCATGTGACTTTCGGGCATCCGTCCGGAACCCTTCGGGTGGGGGCGGAAGCGAAGGAAGTAAATGGTCAGTGGACTGCCACCAAGGCGATCATGAGCCGCAGTGCGCGGATTATCATGGAAGGTTGGGTGAGGGTACCTGGCGACAGCTTCTGATGGCTCCTATAGTTGGGACAGGAGGGCCGTAATATGTCTGCCACTTACGATCTCAACGAACGCCCGGACTACGACGACGTACTGCAACAAATCGCCGACTATGCCCTTGATTACCGCATAGAAAGCGAAGAAGCCTGGGAAACGGCCCGTTATTGCCTGATGGACACCCTGGGCTGCGGCTTGCTGGCGTTGCGTTTTCCGGAATGCACCAAACACCTGGGCCCGCTGGTGGAAGGCACGAACGTTCCCCACGGCGCCCGGGTGCCTGGCACTCCATACCGCCTGGACCCGGTGAAAGCCGCCTGGGACATTGGCTGTATCGTCCGCTGGCTGGATTACAACGATACCTGGCTGGCGGCCGAATGGGGCCACCCCTCCGATAATCTCGGCGCCATTCTTGCAGTTGCCGATCACCTCTCGCAGAAGCGCGTTGCCAATGGCCAGGCGCCACTGGCCATGAAGGCCGTTCTTGAGGCCATGATTCTGGCCCATGAAATTCAGGGTGTACTTGCCCTTGAGAACTCGTTTAACCGGGTCGGGCTGGATCATGTTGTGTTGGTGAAGGTGGCGTCTACCGCCGTCAGTGCCAAACTGATGGGCGCCAACCGGGAACAGATGCTCTCCGCGCTGTCTCATGCCTGGGTCGATGGCCAGGCCCTGCGCACCTATCGCCACGCGCCCAACGCGGGTTCCCGCAAATCCTGGGCGGCCGGCGATGCCAGCTCCCGGGGTGTTCGCCTGGCAGATATTGCCATGCGAGGGGAGATGGGCATTCCCGGGGTGCTGACGGCGCCACAATGGGGCTTCTACGACGTCCTCTTCAGCAAGACCAATCGAGATCAGGCCCTGAAACCCGAATCATCACGTAGCTTCGCATTACCACAGTCTTTCGGCTCCTACGTGATGGAAAACATCCTGTTCAAGATCTCTTTCCCGGCAGAGTTTCATGCCCAGACCGCCGCCGAGGCAGCGGTATCACTGCACCCGCAAGTGAGGGGCCGACTGGACGACATTGATCGCGTAGAGATCACTACCCACGAGTCGGCTATTCGCATCATTTCCAAGCAGGGCAAGCTCGCCAACCCCGCAGACCGGGATCACTGCCTGCAGTACATGACGGCGGTGCCACTGATCTTTGGCAGCCTGACAGCTGAGCATTACGAAGACAGCTTTCACCAGGCCCATCCAGAAATCGACCGCCTGAGAGAAAAAATGCAGGTCATCGAGGATGAACGATATACCCGCGAATACCTCGAGGCCGATAAACGATCAATCGCCAATGCGATACAGGTTTTCTTCAAGGATGGCTCCAGTACCGACAAGGTTGCCGTGGAATACCCGATAGGGCACCGACGCCGGCGCAAGGAAGGTATGCCTCTGCTGGTAGAGAAATTCCGGGCCAATCTTCAGACACGCTTTCCTGCCCAACAATGCGACGCCATTATGGACAGTTGTGCTAGTCTGGGGCGGCTTGAGGTGATGCCGGTGCACGAGTTTGTGTCGCAACTATAAAATATTTGTAAAATTGAACGAAATGGGCGAGTGGCCCACATTGCAGTTTCAATGAATTGCCGTACAATCCCGTAACGGTTTGTTACAGTGTGTAGCAAAGGATGCTTGCAGTACAGGCAGTGTGAACCGCACAAGGAGTCGACGTGGCCCACGTCAGGTTGTTCAGACACTATATACACTTACCTTTTGTCATTCTCGGCCTGATCGATCTGATCGTCATGGGCCTTGCGTTCGCACTGGCGGTGTTTTTCCGCTTCTTCGGCGAGCTCGAATTCTTCCTCGATAATCTTGTTTTTGTCCTCCCTTCCATCACGATCTTTGCGTTGTTCAATCTGATCGTCATGATCGCCCTGGGCGTGCACCAGTCCCGTGTGGAAGAAGGCATGTCCGGCATGATGCTACGCACCATCATGGCCATGATTCTCGCCATACCGCTGCACGGCTTTGCCTATTTCGTGGCTGATGACTGGCTCTGGTATCTGGGCAGCTTCGGGTTACTGACATCGGCGACTGTGCTGGCGATATTTTCGCTGGGCATTGCCAGAGTGGTGTTCTTTGCTGTGGTCGGCAAGGACCGCTTCAAGCGCCGGGTTCTGGTGCTGGGTGCCGGCCGCCGGGCAAAACAGATGTTCGAGGACTTGACCACTCCCTTCAACCGCAAAGGTTTTTCACTGGACGGCTTCGTTCCCATGCCGGATGACACGGTGGAAGTGGATGAGCAGTACCTCATTAATCTTCCAACCTCCTTGCATGACTACGTTCTTCGACACCCGGTGAGGGAGATTGTGGTGGCGGTGGACGACCGCCGTCGGGGCTTGCCGATGGAAGACCTTCTGGAATGCAAAATGGAAGGTGTGCACATTATCGACGGTGCCAACTTCTACGAGCGTGAATCCCGTAAGGTTGCTCTGGAAATGATCACCCGGGGCTGGCTGGTGTTCTCTGACGGATTCACGGTTTCTTCGGTGTATGGCGTTGGCAAGCGGGCGCTGGACGTTCTGGCCTCCGGTACGCTCCTGCTGGCGACGTTCCCGATCATGATTCTCACCGCCATCGCCATCAAACTGGAAGACGGATTGAAAGCACCGGTGATTTACAGCCAGGAACGGGTAGGTCTGAACAACCAGGTGTTCAAGGTGCACAAGTTTCGGTCCATGATTACCGACGCGGAAAAGAACGGCGCGGTCTGGGCCAGGAAGAACGATACCCGGGTGACACGCGTTGGCGAATTTATCCGTAAGGTGCGGATTGATGAGCTGCCACAGATCTTTAATGTACTGAATGGCACCATGGCCTTTGTCGGGCCGAGGCCAGAACGGCCGGTGTTCGTTGAACAGCTGTCTGAAAAGATTCCGTTTTATGCAGAAAGGCACCGGGTAAAGCCCGGGCTGACCGGTTGGGCCCAATTGTGTTTCGCCTATGCGGACAACGAAGAGGACACCCGGGAAAAGCTGCGCTACGACCTCTACTACATCAAGAACCAGAGTTTACTTCTTGATCTGTTGATTATAATTCAGACAGTAGAAGTGGTATTGTTCAAAAAAGGATCAAGGTAGTTTCGGGAGTCAGCTGTTCCCGGAACATGGAATAAAGCACGGACCTCACAAGAGAGGAATAAAGATGTCACGGAAGTATCTCATCCAAGGGCTTATTGTGTCCCTCATGGCGGTAGCTTTGGCAACGGGTTGTGCCGGCCCTTCCGCTTCCTCTTCAGAACAGATCCAGCGTGCATTGGCCGTTGATACCCGGGATAGCGTGGACCAGTACATACTGGGCGCAACCGATGTCGTACGGGTTTCTGTGTGGCGCAACGAAGATCTCAGCATCTCCGTTCCGGTTCGGCCTGACGGCAAGATTTCCGTGCCGCTGGTAGGGGATGTTCAGGCCAGTGGCCGCACGCCCGAAGAGTTGGCCAGCTCCATTCGTACTTCCCTGACTGAGTACATTCGTGAGCCACAGGTGAGTGTGGTTGTGACCTCCATGGGCAGCCATGAATTCACAGACCGGGTGCGGGTAACTGGTGCGGTTCGCCAGCCCATTTCAGTGCCTCACCAGAGCGGCATGACGGTTCTGGATATCTTCCTGAATGCCGGTGGTGCGAACGAGTTTGCCGCGCTGAACAACGCCATGCTGTATCGGAAGCTTGAGAGCGAGGTGGTTGCCATTCCCGTAAAACTGGACGACATCCTTAACAAAGGCCGGGTTGAAACCAACTACGGCATGCGGCCGGGTGACATTCTTACCATTCCAGAGCGCAGTTTCTGAGTGGTTGCAGAGCTAAAAGGTCTGAAGGCGGGTTAGGTTATGGCATTACCGTTATCCCAGTTACCGCAGGAGATCATTCGCGAGGTCCGGGGCCGGAAGGGCCTCGCGTTTCTTGCGTTTGTGATTGTCAGTTTTGCTGTGCTTGGAGCAGGCTTTGTATGGCCCTATAAGTATCAGTCTGAGACCATCATCTTCGTAGACGACCGCAACATCATTGCGCCGTTGATGGAAGGGCGCGCCGTGGCCACGGAGATTAACGACCGTACCTCGGCTGCAAAAGAATTGCTGATGAGCCGGAGCCTGATCGAGAAAGTGGCTTTGGATCCTGAAATTTATCCGGATGCGCCCTCTGACCCGGCGGCACTTGAGTACCGGATTGCGAACATTCGCTCGGGTTTGTCGGTTAGGCCCCGGGGCGACAGTTATTTCAGTATTGGCTTTTCTTCCACTTCCCAGATGGAAGCATTCCGCGTTGCCCAGAAACTGGGGCAGGTCTTTATAGAAGAAACCAAAGACCGTAAGCGGGCCGAAAGCCGCAACGCCTACGATTTCATCGACAAACAGGTCAAAAGCTACGAGCAGCAACTGGCCCAGGCTGAGAACCGGCTCAAGGAGTTCCTCTCTGAAAACACCGATGGAACGGAGCAGGAGGCTAATGCCCGCATGGCGCAGCTTCGTAATCAGCTGGAGCTGGCCGAACTCGAGAAAAAAGAACTTGAAACCCGTGCGGCTTCCCTTCAGAGCCAGCTCGGAGGCATCCGGCCCACGATCACGCAAGGCCGAACTGAGGATGCCTACAGAGAGCGGATCCGGATCCTGGAAGAGCGCCTGGATAGTCTGCGGCTGCAATACCACGATACCTACCCGGATATCGTGATACTCCGGGAACAGCTGGCGGAACTGCGCAAACAACGAGATCAGGCGGCAGAACGGCCGACAGACGTGAGTTCACTTGAGGGCGAAGAAGCCGTTAACCCGCTCTACCAGGAACTGCGGGCAAACCTCTCTACCACGCGGGCGGATATGGCCACCGTGGATACACGAATTACTTCGCTTTCCCGCCTGCTGGAACAGCAAGCAAAGCGTATGGAGCGCATCCAGGCCAACAAGGCCCAGTACTCTGAGCTCACCCGCGACATGGAAGTGAACCGTGAGATTTACGATGACCTGCTCAAACGTCGGGAAAAAGCTCGGGTCTCCATGCATCTCGACATTGAAGGGCAGGGGCTCAACTACCGCATTAATGAAACCGCTCAGTTCCCGCGTACGCCCTCTGGTCCCCAGTTCTCCATGTTTGCTGCGGCTGGATTGTTCCTGGGGCTGGCGGCACCCTTTGGAGCGGTTGCGGGTCTGTTACAGGTAGATCCCCGAATTCGTGCCAGGAAGCAGTTGGAAGAAGACATTGGTTTGCCGGTTCTTGTTGAGATTCCGGAGGTACGAACACCCTACGAAAAGCGACGGGATCGAAAGGTTACGTTACTGATCGGGATTTTCGCGGTGCTCACGGTAACAGTGTATGTGACCATCGTTGTGCTAGCTCAAATGGGAGTGATCTGATGCCAGAACAACGAAATGATCGGTCCGGATTTGATCCCGAGGAATCCCAGGATTCTGGCAATGAGACAACCGGCAGCAGCCCGGCGGGCAGTGAAGAGCATTCCTTTTGGCTGAAGCGCAAGGAGCGTTTGAAACAAGAGCTGGATTTCCGGGATGACGAAGACTCCCGTATGCTGGTGCCAAGCTCTCTGGAACTGGGGCCCGGCGCGGTTGATAAATACGTTATCAGTAAGCAGATCGTGCGTATGCAGGAGCCCAGAAGGCTCACGCACGACGACCTCGACGAGCGTCGGATTATCTATCCCGAGTCCCGCAACCGCGCGCTGGTCAACCGTTTCCGGGATCTGAGAACCAAGCTGCTGGAGGTTTCCGGAGGCAATAACTTCACTCTGGTCGTGAGCGGTGCCAGCTCTGGCGCCGGTTCCTCGTTTGTAGCCCTGAATCTTGCTGCAGCCTTTGCCTTTGATCAGGCCAAGACGGCTTTGATCATCGACTGCAACCTGCGCGAACCGTCTTTGCACTCCACACTGGATGTGATGCCCGAGACAGGCCTGACCGACTTTCTGGATGACCCGGACTACGACATTTCCAGGATTCTCTATCCGACCGGTATTCCCAGGCTGAGGCTGATTCCGGCGGGCAGTCGCCGTGAAACACCGGCCGAGTTTTTTACCTCCTTCCGGATGAAGCAATTCCTGCAGGCAATCCGTCGTCGCTATCCAGACCGTTTCATCGTGCTGGACACGGCGCCGATATCCGTATCTCCGGATGCCCGCATTCTGACCGAACTCTGCGATTACGCCATGCTGGTGGTACCTCACGGCAAGATCACTGCGGCGACGGCCGAACAAGCTGCGACGGCTTTCAATCCGGACAAGTTTGTAGGAGCGGTGATCAATGGCTGATCGGCAGAGGGTAGGGACACCCGTTGCAATAACGGCAATACCAGTAATGTTACTGGCTGGTGCCTGCTCGTTCCCCGTGTTTGCGCAAAGTGAGGTCACGTTCGGGCTGGACAGCCGCTTCACCGACAATGCCCGCAAAGCAGATACGAATGAAGACAGCGATTTCGAGACCCGTGCCTACCTGACCGCCGGTTACCAGACAGATCCCGGACGCTGCAACGCTGATTTCCTGGGCACTCTGGGGTATTCCTGGTGGCAGGACGATAGCTTTGACAGCGAGAGCTTCGCGGAAATGGACTTCCAGGGCGATTGCGAGCTCGCCAACCAGCTTTACTGGGAAGTGGACAACAACCTTAGGGAAGTGAACCAGGACACTCGCCAGAGTGACACACCGGACAACCGAACCCGAAAAAACGTGTTCAGCACTGGCCCCAGATACCTCTGGCGTCTGAATGACACCAACTGGCTCAATCTTTCTGCCCGCTACGCCAACACCGAGTACGACGAACCGGAGGAAACGGACAGCGAACGCTATACCGGTTCTATCGCCTGGAACCACCTGTTCAGTTCCACATTCACCGGGGGCCTGAGTATTTCCCACAGTCAAACCGAGTTCGACTATGGCGCAGAAGTGGATGTGAATAGTGCCCAGGTTACCTTCGAGAACCGTTGGGCGACCACGTCTCTTTCCGGTTCTGTTGGCGTGAGTGAAATCGAAACGGATTACGCCAATACCAACCAGTCGAGCGATGGGCTGGTAGGCCAGATAAACCTTACCCGGCAAATCAATCCGAGTACCGAATGGTACCTGAATGCCTCAAGGGAGCTGACAGACCGCACGTCCACGCTTGACCTTCGTTTCGGAGAGTTCGAGTTCAACCTCCGCGAAAGCATCACCGTTGAAAACAGCGTTTTGTCGACCGGCATCAACAAGCAGTTTTCCGACGCCTCCTCACTGAATCTTGACCTCTATGCTTATCGCTCGGATTACCTGGAAAGCGACGAGAAAGAAGACAAAGCCGGCATTAATGCCCGCTATTCTCGCCAGTTTTCGGAACTGACCACCGGATACCTGGCGCTGGGCTTCGACCACCTGAGTTATGAACGCGACGACACCCAGGACGAAGTTGCCCGGCTTGTGATCGGCGCTGAGCACCAGGCAATCAGGGATTTGAGTTTGTTGGCCAGGGTAGGGCACGACACCAAGTCCAGCGATATTTCCAGCCGGGAATACGATGAGAACTGGGTGTTGGTTGGTCTGGAATACCGACTGCGCTGATCAACACAGGAAGTGTGAGGCTATGGCCATGAAAGAACCGATACAGAACGCCCTGACAATTGATGTGGAAGACTACTTTCAGGTAGCTGCGTTGGCAGAGGCCGTTCGCTACGACGACTGGTCCTCCATGGAGTATCGGGTTGAAGCGAATACAGATCGCATTCTCGCGTTATTCGAGAGGGCAGGTGTAAAAGCGACCTTTTTTACCCTTGGGTGGGTCGCTGAGCGTTCTCCAGAGCTGGTGAAACGGATTGCGGCTCAAGGCCATGAAGTTGCCAGCCATGGTTACAGTCATCAGTTGATCTATAACCAGACGCCGGACGTTTTCAAAGAAGAAACCCAGCGATCGAAGGTTATTCTTGAGGACATTCTCGGTGCGCCGGTAACAGGGTATCGTGCGGCCAGCTATTCCATCACCAATCAATCGCGTTGGGCGCTGGATATCCTTGCCGAGCAGGGGTTTACCTGGGATTCGTCCATCTTTCCAGTGCATCACGACCGCTATGGCATGCCCGGCACGCCACGCTGGCCCCATCGGCTGACCACCGATAAAGGATATGAGCTGGCGGAGTTTCCGCTAAGCACGTTCAAGTTGCCGGGCTACACCCTTCCAATTGCTGGTGGTGGATATTTCCGGCTTTTCCCGTACTGGTTCAGTCGATACGGACTGGGCTCCATCAACCGGCAGGGACGGCCTTTTGTGTTCTACCTTCACCCCTGGGAAGTAGATCCGGACCAGCCGCGCCTGGATGTAAAGTGGTTCTCCCGCTTCCGTCATTACAACAATCTGGATGTGTGTGAACAGAGATTGGCCAGATTGTTGTCTGATTTCCGGTTTACCACCATGAGCCAGGTTCTGGAAAGCGAAGGGGTTCTTGAGCCCTCATCGAACACCCTAGGTTCCAGCTCTGTGGCAGGGATGGCATGATGGTCGCAGTATTCTGGATATCTTTCCTGTTGTTGGCTTACATCTACTTCGGCTATCCCGTCTGTATCAGACTGCTGGCATCCGCACGACCCTTGCCCGTAAACAAAAGCGGCGCTTACCAGCCGAAAGTCTCGATTCTTATCGCCGCCTACAACGAGGCCAAAGACATTGAGGCTACACTCAGGAATAAGCTGGCGTTGGACTATCCCAGGGAGCAATTGGAAATCCTGGTGGTTTCCGATGAGTCGGAGGACGGAACCGACGAGATTGTCCAGGCTGTTGCTGCTGATGCGCCTTTCCCGGTCAAACTGTTTCGTCAGGTACCCCGTCAGGGCAAAACCGCGGGGCTCAACATGCTCAAACAGCATGCGGAAGGGGAGATCCTGGCGTTCTCGGATGCCAACTCCGAATGGGATCAACAAGCCCTGAAAGCACTGGTGAGTAACTTCAACGACCCAGCGGTGGGATACGTAACCGGAAAAATGGTCTATGTGAACCCGGAGGGCGCCCTGATTGGCGACGGCTGCAGCGCTTACATGAAGTATGAGAACTGGCTCAGGGCACAGGAGACTCTGGTAGGCTCTGTGGTAGGCGTAGACGGTGGCATTGACGCCATGCGTAAAGAACTGCACTCCGAGCTGAATGCCGATCAGTTGCCGGATTTTGTTCAGCCACTCAAAGTGGTTGAACAGGGGTACCGCGTTGTTTATGAACCTGGGGCGCTGCTCAAGGAAGAAGCGTTAAGTGATGGGGGCAGTGAATTCAGCATGCGGGTGCGGGTAAGCCTCCGTGCACTGTGGGCGCTCAAAGACATGAAACAGCTCATGAGCCCGGCCAACGATCCAGTGTTTGCCTGGCAGCTTATCTCCCACAAGCTGCTGCGCTACGCGGCCTTTGCACCCATGATAACCCTTGCGATTGCTGCACTCTACCTGGCGCCGGTGAAAGGGTTGTATGCGTTAGCCGCGATAGGGTACGGCCTGTTTCTTTACTTCGCGTGGGCGGGCTATCAAAAAGAGAGCCGGGGGCAATCGCTTTCTACCATGTATGCCCTGCCTTACTACTTCGTATTGTTAAACCTTGCGTCCTTTAAGGCATTTGTCGCCTTCGCCAAGGGCGAGAAGAAGGTTGTCTGGAACCCAAGGAAGGGATAATGGCATTGCCCAACCTGGAAGCCTTGCTGGAGGAGAAAAAACTCCCCGGGCTTGATGGATTTCGAATGGTTGCCGTCATGGCCGTGGTGCTGGCTCACTCAGGGGTAGGCACGCTGTTCTTTTCGGCACGCCATGGCGTGGCTGGCTTCTTCGTTCTGAGTGGGTTTTTGATTACCTGGCTCCTGCTAAAGGAACATGCAAAAACAGGAACCGTTTCCTTCAGAAAGTTTTACATGCGACGGTCTCTTCGCATCTTCCCGGCTTACTACGCCTTCTTGCTGGTATCGATTTCGTGGGATTTGTTCCGCGGTAATGACGACATCAAAGAAGCCATAGTCCCCGGCCTGTTCTATTTTATGAACTACCACAACGCGCTGGAGGGACATTCGTCGTCGTCCATTGCGCACGTTTGGTCTCTGGCCATTGAAGAGCAGTTCTATCTGATCTGGCCGATGCTTTTTGTATTTCTGATGAGGCGCGGCCGGGAGTACGCGGTTGCCTTCCTGATTATTGCCAGTTTGGTTGTATTGGCCTGGCGCTCCTATTCCTACACCTACCTCGACTACGGACCATCCTACGCCTACAACGCGTTCGATACGCGTTTTGATAATCTGGCTCTGGGATGCCTTTTGGCGTTTCTGGCGCAAAAGCCGCGTTGGCTGTCTGTGTTCAATAGCATCAGCAGCCGGTTCTGGATGCCTTTTATCCCCTTGGGCCTGTTGTTCCTGTCAAAAGAGTACGGCAGCGGCGATTATGCCTACGGCCCGGCTTTTACGGTTGATGCGTTGTTGCTCGCGATTCTATTGTTGCAATTGATCAGGCTCAGCTCAGGGGCTTTCTGGGGCTGGTTGAACCACCCTGTGTCGGTCTATCTCGGAGTTATATCCTACCCGATCTATCTTTGGCATGTATGGGGCCTTCAGGCCGGCGACAAACTGAATTTTCTCCCCGAGTGGTTACAGCTCCTGGCTGGCGTGATTCTCAGTGGTGTGCTTGCCTCAGCGTCTTACCATTTTCTCGAAAAACGATTCCTGCGATTAAAGCACCGCTATGAGGTAGTGGGAGCAAAGACTGGACGCTCACCGAAGGCGGGTAATCCATCCGGAATGGAGAGCCTCGCGGCCAGGGAGCGTTCCAGTTGAAGGTATTGCACCTGATTGATAGTGGCGGCCTGTATGGCGCAGAGCGAATGCTGTTGGCTCTGGTAGCAGAGCAAATCCAGCAGGGGCTGGAGCCCATGATTCTCAGTGCGGGTGAGCAAGGGATTCACCAAAAGCCGCTTGAGATCGAGGCTGAGAAACTGGGATTGCCGCTTGTAGTTTGGCGAATGACTCCGGGCTTGAACTACCCGGAAACTCGGAAAATCTGTGAGTGGGCCGAGCATTGGGGCGTCGACCTGGTGCATTCTCACGGGTACAAGTTCAATATTCTGATGTCTCTCTTTAGTCGGTTTAGTCGGAAGGTTCCCGTTGTGAGTACCTTGCACGGGTACGTTCACGCGCCTCGCTTCTCCAGGATGTGGGTATATGAATTGCTTGATCGACTGGCGATCAGTCGGTTGGATGGAGTGATCATGGTTGGCGCGGCGATGAAGAAGGAACTATCAACGGGCCTGATTCGCCCCCGTCGCCTTACGACAATAAGAAACGGACTGGCGGTAGACGACACTCAGCGCAAGGCAACTGAACCCTTGCCAGAGGCGCTGGAAGAGTTTTTTAGCACCCATGAGCCGGTGATTCTGGGGGTTGGTCGTCTATCCAAGGAAAAGGGCTTCAGTCATCTTGTTGATAGCTTCCGTGAGATCAAAAAATCTGCTCCTAAAGCTGGATTGCTGATTGTTGGCGATGGAATGCTGCGTAAGGATCTGGAAGACCAGGTTGCACGTCTCGGTCTTGGCAGCGATGTCTGCTTGCCCGGGTATTGCGACAATGTGCCTGCTTTGATGGCGCGCTCGTCTGCTTTGGTTATTTCCTCGTCTACCGAGGGCTTGCCGATCACCTTGCTAGAAGCGATGGCTGTCCGCCTGCCCGTTGTATCTACCGACGTTGGCGAGATCTCGTTTGTGCTGGATGAAGGGGATAGCGGCGTTCTGGTAAAGGATCCTGCTTCAGAGTTGGTTGATGCCATAGAACTCGTGCTCAACGAGACAGAGGCCACTCATCGGAAAACTGAGCAAGCTTTTCATAAAGTCTCCGGAGAGTTGTCTGCAAGATCAATGGCCGAACAGTATCTGCGCGTATATAACGGGGTGGTGGCATCTTGAAGGCTTTGTTCTTTTTTCGGTATGTCTTGGCGCGCTTAACCTACCTGGTTCTGCGGCTTCCTGTTGCCAGTTTTCAGGCTGAAGTAGAGGACCTTTGGGGATTAGAGCCAAACGAAAGACTGCAGCGGCTGTCTTGTATACTCAACAAGAATCAGCCTAAAGATGCCCAGGGTGTGGCAGTGCATTCTCTGTCGGAATTGCCGGATAGACCGCCAATGAGCAAGGCTGATCTCAGAGCAATGTCCGCTGCCAGCAGCACTGTGGCATCTAGTTTTTCCCGGCACACGGCGGGCACTACCGGAGAGCCAACACATATTTCTCTGTCCAGAACTGAGCTGGCGCAGATGCTTGCCGTCAGGGCGTATTGCTATAACAAGCACGGTCTGAAACTGGGCCAGAGAGAAGCGCGAGTATGGGGTAGGGCAGCCAATTCCCTAACGGCAAAGATCCGCGATTTTTTGTTGAACCGTAAGGTGTTCTACCCGGCGGAGGATGGTGCTGAAGAAACGGTTGAAAAACTGGTCAAGTGGAGCCCTGAGTATCTGTATGGATATACGTCGCTCATCCTTGAGGCCGCGCAGATTGCGCAAAAGAAGGGACTTAAGCCAAGGGGCGTAAAAGCCGTGATCTGCACGGCGGAGTCGATCCTGCCCGCGCAGAAGAAGTTTATCGCAGAGGTGTTTGGAGCTCCGGTTTTTGAGGAATATGGGTCCACCGAGTTCGATGTCATCGCCTTTGAATGTTCAAGAGGGCATTTGCACTTGGTGAATCCCTGGCTTTGGGTTGAGGAAGAAGAAGACACGGTGTTGATCACGGATGTCTCTCGCAAATCTCAAAGTATCGTTCGTTATCAGCTGGGAGATTCAGTTAGCCTTGCCAAGGGTGATTGCAGTGAGTTGGGTTCGATGTGCTCGATCGAAGAGCTGCGTGGACGTACAGCTCAGCAGTTTGCCTATATCAATCCGGAGCAAAAGTTTCACGCTGTCGTATTTGGGCGAGCACTCAATACCTACATGGAGCAGACCGGTGATTGCTTCAAGTTTACGATTGTTCAGGTTGGCTATAGTGAGTTTGATCTCTACGTCTCCGAGCCCCCCATGCGGGGTCTTGAAGACTTGAGGTTGTTTTTGAAGTCTAACTTAAAAACTGGTCTACCATTGACTGAGCATTTGGAAATCCAAGTCCTAGTTAACGACGATGGATTCAGTGAAGGCAAGCACACCTATTTTATCCAGAAGCTATAATGTTAGCTGGAAACATTAATCCTAACCATTTTTATATTATGAAAGATTCTGTTGATGTCCCTTATGTTTCTATTGTTGTTCCTGTCTTTAATGAGTCTAAGTATATTTCTGACTGCCTTCGTTCTTTATTGCGCCAAGACTATCCAAAGAATCGTTATGAAGTGATAGTTGTTGATAATGGTTCTACGGACGATAGTGTAAGTATCGCTAAAGAGTTTACGGACAAGGTTTTCATTAAAGAAAACGTCAAAGTTGGCGGCGTGAGAAACTATGGTGTTAAGCAGGCTAAAGGCGAAATCTTAGCGTTTATCGACGGCGATTGCGTTGCGGGAGAGCATTGGTTGTCGAAAGCGGTAGAGGTCCTCGCCGATGAAAATGTTGGCGGTGTCGGTGGCGGATGTCTGCTGCGAGACCGGCCATCCTGGGTTGAGCGTGGGTGGAAGCTAAACTCGGTCAAAGAAACCCGTAAGGTCAAGGCTCTCGCCGGAGGCAGTTTTATCGTAGGAAGGTCGTTATTTGAAAAACTTGGTGGCTTTAATGAGTTAATTAATGCTGGCGAGGATACTAGGTTATCGGTGGACATTTCCGATCTGGGTTTTGAACTCTGGTTTACAGAAGAATGCTATGTGGTGCATCTTGGTTATCCTTCTACTCTGCGAGGTTTTTTCCAGCGTGAATTCTGGCACGCATCAAGTTACTTGAAGTCGAATTACGGTTTTAAAGATAAGATGTTTCTGACTGTGATTCTTTTTTTGGCGTCTTCGGTATCATTTTTTACATACTTGTTTACTGGATTTTCATTGGCGCTCATTGGCTCGGTATTCATTGTTTTATGCCCGTTGGCTTTCTTTATAAATCAGGTGAGGTCGCAAGGTCTAAAAGGTGTGCCTTTACAATCTCTTTTTTTCTCACTAGTTCTTTCGTTTGTCTATTACTTGGGCAGAGGAGGAGGGTTCTTGAGTAGCGTTTTTCGAGGTAGGTACTGACAGGCTCGGAGCAAGGTCGTCCGAGCCCTTCCGGTCAGTAATCAATTAATACCGAGATTAATTTTACTCGGAGGACTCATGTCCACATCGCAGTTAGCGACACAAAAGCCAGTTTTATTAACAACATTGCTTTCATCAAAGACATAGACGAAGAGGGGGCCATTTGGGGCTAGTGCTCCGTGTCTTATATCAACCAGGATTTTTTGATCAGTCCATTCAGTTATGTATTGAAACTCTTGGTTCCCCCGAACATCAGAAAACAGGCCCTGGTCACTCAAAACTACTCTTTGTGGAGTAGTATCGAAATAAATTTCTCCAAAATTTAAGCCAACGTTCACCGACTCTGCTCCACCTGCCGGTTCCCAACCTATATTGGAAATGGTGGGGCCCGCATCTTGCGGTTTCGAGTCGCCAATGTAGAGGTTTTTAAACCATTTTTGATCTTTGCTATCCATAGAAATATAGCCTGAGCCATATTCCCCAGAGAGATCTATGAAAGCTTCTAGCAATTTCCAGTTGGTTGTTTTCGATATGTTGGGTACGCCGTAACCGCTATCAGATTGTGTTTCGAATCCTCGGCGCAACTCGCTACCACTGCTATTGAACTGGACAGCAATCCACCTATTAGTCGAAAAAACAGAGTTAGTGCCACCCTGGTTGAGGGTTTCGTAGGATCGTAAATATTTTCCGGAGATCGATGACTGGAAGAATTCGTCGCCTTTCAGTAAACCGTAGGCGCCACTATTCAGACCGACAATTTTGGCCCCAACACTATCGGTTGATTGGAGAGTTCCTGCCTCAAGGTGGACCAGGGACTTGGCGGCGTCATAGTGTACAATTCTTCCGCTTATTTCACTTCCGGTAGAGGTTAGGATCCGAACCGGTTCCCCCGGCGAATAGCGGTCTTTCCCGGAGTCAAAAACGCCACCAACATCTGAGATGCGAACAGTTCTGTAACTGTTAATGTCGCCAGCTGGTTTAATCCTCCAAGAAATGTAGGCTTTGTCTGAGTATGGAGTGTTCTCTCCACCAAATGCATGTGGCCAGCCAAGCCACCCTTCGTTGGTAGCTCGGTAGGTATGTGTTACGCCTGTTGTTCTGGTGATATCACTGAAAGTTGCACCCGTGCCCCGCGACCAAATACTCAAGCTGGGATCTTTTGCAACGGGCACGGGCCGACCTAAACCGATTTCTCTCTCTTTGGCAACCTGAACGCCGTTCTCTCTGACGTCCTGACCAAATGCCCAAAGAACAGGAGCAGGTTGATCCTTTTTGCCAAATCCGGTGCCATAGATGGTGATCGTACTGTCAGAGAGGTCTGCTTGGGTGATTTGCGGTGCAGCAACAGCGCCATTTCCGTATGTAATCGTTGCAGCCAGGACAAAAGGCATTGCTATTGAGATGGTGTTTGTGTGCTTCATAATGCCACCCGTAGGCTTAAGCGTTTTAACAGTGTTCATTTGGCACGTGGCTCTTTAATAATGTTAGCTGATTCTCTGAAAAATACATGGCGTCTGTTCACGGTTTTCCTTGTCCGATGCTATGGGGTTGGATAAGCGAGAAGCTGATGGTCTGTCGATAAATGAGCCTCTCTAACAGGTGGTTATTCTCTGTAATTTTGTGTAAATTGATGTTTCGAAAAGGTATCGGCGGTTGGGCCTTCAGGGCTAGCCAATAAATCATGCTCACCACGGATAAGCCAGTTAGATAGTGGAGAAAGCACCTATAAACACGATATTCATTCCAAAAGATCATTACGATCGGAATGTTGCTTTTAGGTGGTTTGCAGTCGTTTAACTGTTAGCAGGTGAATTTTTGAACCCTTTAGTAACCGTAATCACTCCAGCTTTTAATCGTGCTGAGTATATCACCGAAGCAGTAGAGTCTGTCCTCAGTCAGTCCTATCCCCATGTCCAGTTAGTCGTGGTTGATGATGGGTCAAGCGATGGTACGTTCGAAATTCTGCAAAAATTTGAGGCCGAACAAAAGCTTGAATTGCTGTCACATGCCAATCGTCAGAATAAAGGGCAATCATCTGCCTTGAATCTCGGATTGAGGGCTGCGAAAGGTGAATACATCGTCATTCTGGATAGTGACGACTATCTTCACAAAGACAAGATCCGTGATCAGGTAGCATATCTCGAGGCGCACCCGGAGTTTGGGATGGTGTACGGTCAAGCAATGGCTGTGTCGGAGAATGGGCAACATCTTTTTCCGCTGCCACCCGATGATCACCAGGAAACGGGCGACCCTAATGACCTTCTTTTGGATTGCTATATGGCATTGCCCGGTGGTGCGATGGTGAGGTCGAAGGTTTTTCAGCAGGCCGGTTTTTTTGAGGAGAGATTCAGGGCAGGTCAAGACCACGATATGGTTTTGCGTATCGCCGAGATAGCACCGTATAAGTTTTTGAAGGGGATCGTCTTCTTCTATCGAAAGCATGAAGAATCAATCAGCAAAACTGGTCTGGAGAGACGTTGGAAAGCGGGGTTTGAGATTTTGAACCGCGCTAAGGCCCGCTATCCGTATAGAAGATCTGTCCTCAGGAAGCGATTGGCGCTTTTGCACTTTCGGATGGCGCAAGTTCGTTGGAAGCAAGGTCGTTTTCTTCTTGCTATCGCGCATCTCTTGAGAGCTGGCATTGGGGATCCCAAAAGATCCCTCGACGTAATTCGGGGTCGTGAAGCGATCACCTAAGCCCGGGAAGTTGTTTTGATGGAAAACGGAATTCCAAAGAAGATCCTCTATGTGATTGATTGCTTTGAGAGCCCTTATGCCGGTACCGAAGGGCAGCTTATGCAGCTGATAAAGAACCTGCCGCCAGACCGTTTTGAACCAGAAGTTCTGGTTTTGCGGAACTCGAAGTTTGTGAGCGAGGGTGGGTTGCCGTGTTCATTTACTGTTCTCGGCCGGTCAAAAGTATTGAGTCCGGTTACATGGGTTTCGTTATTCCGATATGCGTTACGAAAAAGAGCGGAAGGCTATCGCCTATGCCACGTTTTCTTTAACGATTCTTCAATTCTATTGCCGCCGATTATGGCGTTTGTGGGTATTCCGACTCTGATCTCACGTCGTGACATGGGCTTTTGGTACACACCGGGATACCTGAGACTGCTCCGAAAGACTCGGCATTTTGTGAGCCATGTGATCGCCAATAGCGAAGCAGTGAAAGGCATTACTATTGAGAAAGAGCATTTTAGCCAAGACGAAGTTTCTGTTATCTACAATGGCTATCCCGCTGGCAAATCCCCAAGTTACCCCTTGTCAGAGGCGGAAAAGAAGCCTCGTAGAGAACAGTTAGGGCTCCCTGCCGAAGGACGTTTCGCGATACTGGTTGCCAACCTGCGCGAAATAAAAAGGATAGGGGATGCGATCATAGCGCTAAGCGCTCTATCAGATTCTGTGTCCAATGCTCATTTGGTACTTGTCGGTGCCGGAGAGCAGTCTACATATAGGGAGCTAGCTCAACGGATGGGCGTGAGTGAGTGCGTCCACTTTCTTGGAGCTCGCTCCGATGTCAAAGAAATTTTGCCTGCGATGGATGTTGGTTTGTCTTGCTCGGAGTCCGAAGGCTATTCCAATGCCATCGTAGAATACATGCAGGCACGATTGCCGGTTGTTGCATCAAATGTCGGTGGCAATGCCGAGGCGGTTGTTCATGGCAAAACTGGGTATGTCTATCCTTCTGGAGACGTGGACAGCCTCGTTTCGTATCTTGGCAAATTATTCTCTGACGAAGGGGGTATTTCTGCAGAAATGGGGCAGGCCGGTTTTCATTTGGCCTGCAAAAGGCATGCTCTAAACACCATGATCGAAGCTCATGTTCGTTTGTATGACTCGTATATCGGGTGCTATGACGGGGCGTTTTCATCCCGGGAGGCGAAGTGAATATATCTCCTCTTGTCCGTTTTGCCGGCAGCTTCGGAGGTTATCAGCTTTCCAGGCTGATAACAGCCAAGCACCCCAGGATACTGATGTATCACCGGTTCTCGCGGAATGTGGAACCCGGACATTTGGACGCGGCAATGTTTGAATGGCAAGTCCAACACATAGCAAAGAACTACATCCCGGTAACCGTCTCTGAGTTGGCTGAGGACTTGTACGTCAAGCAGCGTAGGCCAAGGAACCGAATTGCTATCACAATTGACGACGGTTACGAAGACTTCTACGAAATCGCTTGGCCAATTCTAAAGAAGTATTCGGTGCCTGCCACCTTTTATGTCACCACGGGTTTCGTTTCGGGTGACATCTGGTTGTGGCCCGATCAACTCAGATTTCTTTTGGAGCATTCACCAGATTCCGTTGGTCGGCACGACTTCAATATTGCACGAATTGAAACGCCCATTCCGAACGAAAAGTTTGAATCCGAGTACTGGAGACTCAATCAGTTAATGCTTCAGGCCGATAACGCAGACAAAATACTTTGTTTGAATGAGATGGCTGCAGCGTGGGATATTGATCTCCCTGACATTCCACCTAAGGAGTATCGTGCCGTATCCTGGGAGCAGTTACAGGAAATGCAGAGCGAAGGTTTGGAAGTTGGCGGTCACACGGTTTCGCATCCTTCTTTGGCAAGGGTATCTATGGAAGAGGCGAAGAGCGAGATCTTTGGTTGCGCCGAGATTCTGAGGCAGAAGCTGGGAGAATCGCCCCGATCTTTTTGTTACCCGAATGGTACCGTTGATGATTTCGTTGGGGGTCAGGTTAGTTTTATAAAAGACGCTGGCTTTTCCTGTGCAGCGGTAGCATTTGCTGATTGCCAAGGCCATGCTCAGCGTTATGCCATGCGAAGACATACGGGCTCTCAAGATCGGTTTCAATTCTTGAAATCGATATCCGGTGTTGAGCTTTTAGGTATGCGGCTTCGGCATCACTTGGTAGAGACCTGTTATGATTAGTGGAACCGGCGCTTCAGCTTTAGGAGTTAGTAACCATAAAATTGCAGGCAGATCTCGGTCAATAAATACTATTACTTTTGTTATATTTTTATATTTTTTGATTGACTTTTTTTTACATCTTTCTGCTCGCATACCCGGCTATGGCGTAATTCGGCCTACTTTACTTCTTGTTTTAATTATCTCTTTGTCGATTTTTCTTCAGCGGGAAAAGGTTTCTGGGTGGAGCAAAGACCCGATATCATCATCGGTTTTGGTGTTAATTTTTTATATATTTATTTCATTGCCTTTGGTGGAGTGGCCCGGAAGCGTTATCAGAAACAATCTTTCTGAATTCGTGAAAGCTGTCGTCTTTTTTTTCTTCGCCGCTTTACTAATTGACAGCGAGCGTAGGCTTAAGTTGTTTCTTGTGGTTTTTTTGGGCTGTCAAGTGATTCGAGTTTTTGAGCCGCTATTTCTAAATATTACGGAAGGATATTGGGGAAGTAGAACGCATCTCGGACATGGCGAGTTTTCGCAGAGACTCGCCGGTGCGCCTTCAGATGTTATTAATCCAAACGAACTCGGTTTTGTTATTGTTACTTTGATTCCTTTTCTTCACTATTTGTTGTGGTCTAATGGCTTCAAGTATAAATTGATTTACCTGGTGATAATGCCACCGATCCTTTATGCGCTTATTTTAACGCAGTCCAGAGGGGCTTTTCTTGCACTTTTGGTCATTGCTTTCTTTATTTTTAAAGAATCAAATCAGAAGTTTAGGCTGATTTTGGTCGCGGTTGTTGTTTCAATTCTCGGGTGGAGCAGTATGAGTAGCGATCAAAAGGATCGGTATCTCTCTCTAATTGGAAAGTCTGAGACATCTAATGCTGCAACTGTTGATGGCCGATTGGACGGGATTATTCGTGAGTTCTCGCTGGGACTGGAGCGCCCGATTGTAGGGCATGGCCTGGGAACGACGCCAGAGGCGAAGACGCACATTCTGGGTCGTCGGCAAGCATCTCATAACCTATATGCCGAATTATTAATTGAGCTTGGTATAGTAGGTACTGTCATATTCTTGCTATTTCTTACAAGAGTTTACAAGAAGTTGTCTTTTAATAGGTTAAATATTGAATCGCTAAGTAGTGATGAGTTTCAGTTTTATCGAATGTTAAATAAGTCTATGATTGCTGTTTTTTGGATGTATGTAGTTTATAGCCTAAATTATTGGGGTTTGTCTCAGTATTACTGGTATTTGTTCGGAGGGCTCGCTTTGGCTTTCCATAATATTATAAGCAAAAATATCGTTAATGAGGGACCTGTGGCGTCTGTTGAGCCAAAGTATCCACTGGCGCAAAGATTTTCTCGACAAGTTGGCAAGTAGTATTGTCAGATCTGGATTGATAGATGAAAGTATTAATGACTGCAATGCAGCCAAGTGGCGGCATAAAAACTTTTTTTAGGTACATTTACCAGCAGCCTGCGTTCAAGGAAGATAGCTTCGTGCTTATCGCTCCGGATCCCGATGGTTCACTTCAGCGTTTTCTTGACACGACTGTAGCATCCGGAAAGATTTCTGTGATTCACACCGGCTGTGCACCGTTTGAGTTTATAAGATCTGTCAGAAATGAACTGAAATCTGACAATTATGATTTAATACATTCGCACGGATTTGGTGCCGGTTTACTCACCGAGATAGCCTCGACGTTCGTCATTGGTCCCAAGCATTTAATGACAGCCCACGATGTGTTTTTGCCTTCCCAGTTCGAGAATGCAAAATCCCGGATAAAAAAACGTATCATGGGCTTCGTCTTCGGTAGGATAGATGCGATCCACACCGTGACCGAGGATGCTACCCGCAATTTTCAAGAGTTTTTTCCAGGTGTTTCTCAGTCAGCTTTCTATCCTATCCTTCATGGAGTTGATACTCATTACTTTCAGAATGGTATCGCGTGGAATTTAAGAACGGAGCTTTCGATTCCAGCGTCTGTTCCTCTGATCGGTTTCTTCGGCCGATTTATGGGCCAGAAAGGGTTTCGTACGCTTGTTGATGCAATTGCTCTAATGAAGGAGCGTAACGAGGAGAATCTCCAGCTTCCGGTAGTAGTAACTTTCGGATGGGGCGGGTTTATTAGGGAAGATTATGCCTATCTGGAGAGTATAGGGCTTGGTGATCGTTTTATCCAAATGCCAGGGACAGATGACATGCCGGCTATGATCAAGGCTATGGATATGGTTGTCATGCCATCCCGTTGGGAGGCATGTGGTCTTCTGGGTATGGAAGTCCTGGCGGCGGGTGTTCCTCTTATTTCGACAGACTGTATCGGGCTTCGAGAGGTCGTTGCGGGATCACCTGCTCGTATCTTTTCTCCCGGGGATGTCGGGGGACTCGCTGAGCTGATCACAGAGGAAATACACAAACCGACGAAAGAGGCGTTCATTCGCTACCAGCCTGAGGCAGTTGATCGTTTTGCAATTACACGGCCAGCAGATTCACTCCGAACTCTCTATTGCAGACTGTCGGGTGGCCACTGAATGATTCGTACCCTATTCGTCAACACCGGCTCAAATGTCCTGGTGATGCTCGTTAAACTGGTCATCACCTTCATTATGACCCCCGTTTTCGTTCACAACCTTGGGAAGTACGACTACGGTCTGTGGGAGATGATTGGCGCTGTAATCGGCTACATGGGGATATTGGACCTGGGCCTGCGGCCGGCCATCAGTCGGTATGCCGCGAAACACCACGCCGAGCAGGATTCACAGGCACTTGAGTCTGTGTACATGTCCGCCTTTGCGTTCATGATGATGGTCGGGCTGCTCCTCTTCGCCTTTTTCTTATGCTGGGGAATCTGGTTTTCCGGTGCGATCGCCCCGGAGGGTGAGCCATATCAGAAATACACGCTGTTTCTGATCATCATCGGCGCCCACCTGTTAATCTCGTTTCCAGGATATGTTGCAGAGAGCTACCTGGAAGGTTTCCAGAAGTACTACCTGAAAAACAACATTACGATTATCAACTCAATCGTGGGCTCTACGCTTCTTTACCTGTTGATCACTCCTGAAAACGGTCTGGTGCTCTTGGCTGGCATCAACGCCATTGGTATTTCCATAAAGTACATCCTCTTCATGTGGTTGCTGTCCCGCCCTGCCTTTGGTGCGATCAGGGCCCGTTGGCGATCCTACTCCTGGGCGCGTTTGAAAGAGCTGATTGTTTTCGGTTTTAAATCATTCGTTCAAGGTATTGCCACACGTGTTGAAAATGCTACGGACGTTTTGGTGATTGGTTTGATTATGGGGCCTGCTATGGTTCCGTTCTACAGTATTCCCGCGAACCTGACTCAGCACATCCGAAACCTCGGGTGGACACTAACTCATGCCTTTATGCCACTGTTCAGCGGCTTGAGTGCGAGGGCTGAGAACGACACCATCCGGCGGGTTTTTCTGATTTCGTCTCGTTACGTTGTCAGCATTCTTTTGGCCATGGGCACGGGGGCTCTGTTGTTGGGAGTGCCTTTTATCTCAGTATGGCTGGGGCCAGAGTTTGGTGAGAAGGCGGAATGGCTTATCGTGTTTCTGGTGTTCTTTACGGTGCTGCCTTTTATCAATCCGTTCGCCAGCCGTTATCTGACGGCGATTGACAAACACGGGATTTTTGCACGCCTCACTCCTTTGGCCGCCGCACTGAATATTGGCCTGAGCCTTGTTCTTGTTCACCCGTTTGGCCTTGAGGGCGTAGCTTTTGCTTCCGTCGTTCCCGGGTTGATCTTTGTCCCTTTATATCTCCGATATACCTGCCGCCATCTCGAACTTCCCGTCAGAGAGTATTTGCGCTCGTCTGTGCTGCCTGGGTTCGTGCCGGCTGGGTTAATGGCAGTTATTATTCTGGGTGTTGGTCAATATCTGATGTACGACAGTTACCGCCATATTCTGTTGGGTGCGGTTCTGGGGAGTATTGGCTGGCTGGCAGCCTTCTGGCTGCTGGTGTTGAACCGAGAAGAACGAGATTACGTGGGCGCTCGACTGGCTCGCATCGCAGGAAGGAAATAGTCCATGTGCGGCTTTGCAGGATTCGTAAACAGGGATGTGGGTAGAACCCCGGAGGCCACCCTGGAGTGTATGGGGGCTGCCATAGCTCACCGGGGGCCGGACGATTCAGGTATCTGGCTCAAGGCAGACCTTGGCTTGGGTCTGGTGCATCGCAGGTTGGCCATTCAGGATCTGTCACCGGCGGGTGCGCAGCCGATGGCGTCAGCGAGCGGGCGCTTTGTTATTGCCTTCAATGGGGAAATCTATAACTTTCGGCAGCTGCGAGCAGAGCTTGAAAAGGAGGGATGCACCTTTCGGGGCCACTCAGACACGGAAGTGATGCTCCACGCAATTGAGCGTTGGGGGTTGGAAGAGAGCCTACCGAAGTTTTCGGGAATGTTTGCTTTTGCCCTGGTGGATCTGAAAAGCCGGGATCTGATTCTGGCCCGAGACCGAATGGGTGAAAAGCCACTGTATTATGGATGGCAAGGCAACACTCTGTTGTTTGGTTCGGAGCTCAAGGCGCTTCGGGCACATCCTGCATGGCAAGGCGGTGTAGAGCCTGGGGCGCTGGCGCTGTTGCTCCGGCACAACGTGATACCAGCACCGATCAGTATTCACAAAGGGATTTTAAAACTACCGCCTGCCTCACTGGTTCGTTTTCCTCTTGATGGATCCTCACCGGGTATGTTACCGGAACCGCAACGCTACTGGTGCCTTGAGGATTGCTTTACAGAGAGCCGGGCGCCGGAAAGCTTTGAGGCTGCCAGTGACCAGTTGGAGGCTTTACTCGGGAACGTGATCGAAGACCAGATGGTATCGGACGTTCCTTTAGGTGCTTTTCTCTCCGGCGGTATCGACTCTTCCACCGTGGTTGCACTTATGCAAGCCCGTGCAAGCCAGAACGTGAGAACGTTCAGTATTGGCTTTGATGAGCCGGGCTTTAATGAGGCAGAGCATGCTGCAGAGGTTGCCCGTCATCTGGGAACCGAACACACGGAGTTGTACGTAACTCCCGACGATGCGCTTAACCTCGTGCCGCGTTTGCCAGATCTATACGACGAGCCTTTCGCGGATTCCTCGCAGTTGCCTACTTTTCTTGTCAGCCAGATGACACGGAAGCATGTCACGGTTGCATTGTCAGGTGATGGCGGAGATGAGTTGTTCTGTGGCTACACTCGGTATCCCTCGGTTTATAACCGTTGGCGGAGCCGAAGCAAGCCGGCTGGTGTCGCCCGGCGCTGGTTATCCCGCTTACCAGAGGGTGCGACGGCTCAGGCGATCCGGGCTCTGGTGCCTTCCCAGCGAGGTCGGTCGACGTTGGCGATTCGTCATCGCCTCAAAGCCGAACGTGCGCTGGCCTCGGCCGCGGATCTGTCAGATTTCTATCGGCAGTCTGTCTCTTTCTGGAATGAGCCCGAGTGTTTTCGTAGGGACGTTCAGGAACCCACATATGGTCTGACCCAGGCAATCCCGCACGCTGTTCCCCCCGACGGATTGAAAGCGTTGATGTGGCGCGATCTGAATTGGTATCTGCCCGATGACATTCTGGTGAAGGTCGACCGGGCAGCGATGGCCTGTAGCCTGGAAACCAGAATACCGATGTTAGACCCGAAGGTGGTTTCCTTCGCGCTGTCGTTGCCGTTGAGCTATAACCTTAATGGCGGCGTGGGCAAGCAGGTACTGCGTAGCGTTTTGTACCGCCACGTGCCAAAGTCCTTGGTGGACAGGCCCAAGCAGGGGTTTGCGGTGCCCGTGGGGCAATGGTTACGGGGCCCACTGCGCCCCTGGGCGGAGGCGCTGCTGCAACCGTCTGTCTTTGACAAGCAGGACTATCTCGACCGCTCAGTTGTGAATGCCTATTGGCATGAGCACCTAAAAGGGCGCGAGGACTACTCTGCAGAGCTATGGGGCATTCTTATGTTTCTGGCATGGCTGGAGCGCACGGGTGGCTGAAATCAAACCCTATGATGATCAACGCCATCGGGAGCAGGTGCTGAACCTGTTTGCTGATGTGGCGTTCAAACGTGATATCTGGAGTTATCAGTTCCAGGAGAATCCTGGTGCGCGCGATCGTGGCTTTGCTCCGGTGGTAGCGGAAGAGAATGGTTCGGTTGTCGGCTTCAACGGGGTGGTGCCGGTAAGTATTCTATGGAATGGCCGGCCAACACAGGCCATGTGGAGCTGCGACTTCAAGGTGTCTGAGCGCCAGCGCGGAAAGGGCGTAGGCCGGCTGATCAAAGTAGAGTTGGCACAACGCTCTCCCATTCTTATGTCGTTTGGCATCAGCCCGGTCGCCGCCATCGTATTGCAGCGGATGGGTTGGCGTGCCAGCGACCAGGTGCATTTTCTTCGTAAAATCCGTCAGCCTCGTAGCGCTCGTGACTGGGCTTTGATGCTTCTGCAATTTTGCACTCGACTGGTTAACCGCCCAGTGCAGAGCGGACACATGCGTGCGTCTCTCCTGCAGCAATTGCCACCCAGAGAACAGATTGATGAGTTGTGGGAGGCAGTTGCGCAAGGCTACGACAAGGTTGTTGTGAGAGACTGGGCTTACCTTGACTGGCGCTATCAGCGGCATCCGTTTGCACAGTATTCATTTCTGGAAGTACGGGACGAGAATGATTCCCTCAAAGCTCTGGGGGTTGTCCGTGCGGATGACCGACAGGTTCGGCTGGTCGATTACATCGGGCCAGCAGCTTCAGCAGCGCTGAAGTCGGCGGTTGTAGAGGCAATGCTGCGGCAATGGCCGAATGCAGCCTCTTATTCTGCCATGACGTCCGATTTGGAGCTGAAGCAGGTCATGAAAGCGCACGGGTTCTATCAAGGCCGTGAGCAACCCCGATTTTTTGTGTGGGAATCACCAAAGCGAGTTTCGTCAAGCGGAGATTGCACCAGCGGCTGGTTCATTATGGGGGGGGATTCTGATGGCGAACTGCTGCAGTCTGCCCGGGAAGCGTGGAATGAAGAACGTATTAACAAGGACGATGACGGATGTCGGCTAAAGACCCTTTGATCACTATTATCACTCCTACCTATAACCGTGCGGAGTTTATTCTCCAGGCGGTTGAGAGTGTGATGGGGCAGACGTACGGAAACTTTGAATTTCTGATCGTCGATGACGGTTCAACGGATAACACGGTGGAACTGCTTGAACCCTACCTGCAGGATGAACGCGTCCGTCTGTTCCAGCAGGAAAACCAGGGGCAGAGTGTGGCCCGAAATGTGGCTCTGGCGGAGGCGTCCGGCGACTTCATATGCTTCCTGGATTCGGATAACTATTGGCCGCTTGATAAGCTGGAGAAACAAGTCAGGGTTTTTGAACAGCATCCGGAAGTGGATGTGCTATATGGCGATAATGTGATTATCAACGAACAGGGTGCTGAGATCAGCCGCAAGAATATGTCGCGTTATTCGGGACGCATTGCCGCGAGGATGATTCGGGACAACTGTGTTGCCATGAACACCACAATGGCAAGGCGCCGCTGCTTTGATGAGATGGGCGGCATGAGCGGAAAACGACGTGTGGCTGACGACTATGATTTGTGGCTACGGTTTTCCGCCCGGTATCAGTTTCGCTATGAGCCGGAATACTGGGCCTGGTATCGAGTGATGGAAGATCAGATTTCGTCGGATAAAACACAGCGGTTCCGGGTCAATGAAGCCATCATTCGCGACTTTCGCCGAGAGTATCCTGAGGCCCTCAGTGCGAGTGAATTCGATAAGGGATTTGCCCATTTCTACATCAGGAAGGGGCGTTACCTGGGCGCCGTGGGTAAAAAGCTTGCGGGCATCAAAGAAATCATGAAAGCGCTGAAGTATGCGCCGGCAGAAACTAACGTCTGGCGAGCGCTGCTTGCGGTAGCGCTGAAATAAAAACAACGATGAATAAGACAGGGAAGTAAGCAGTCATGTCTTCTAATCCTCTGGTGTCGGTCATTACGCCAACATTTAATCGGGCTGACTACCTGCCGTTTGCGGTTGAGAGTGTTCTGTCTCAATCGGTTCCTGATTTCGAATTGATCGTTATTGACGATGGTTCCACGGACGGCACCGCCGAGCTGATGGAGCGGTATCTGGCGGACTCGCGCATTCGATATCTTAAGCAGGAGAACCAGGGGCAGAGTGTGGCCCGGAATCGCGGAATTGCCGAGGCGCGTGGCCAGTTCATCTGCTTTCTCGACTCTGATAATGCCTGGGTGAGTACAAAGCTGGAAACCAGTCTGAAGGCCTTTGAGGAACATCCCGAGGCGGATATCGTCTATGGTGATTTCATAACCATAGACGGGGAAGGGCACGAACATGGTGTGAATCGTATGGCTCGCTATTCCGGCCGTATCACGCCACAGTTGCTCCGGGATAATTTCGTGAGCATGAACACAACTATGACCCGCAAGCGCTGCTTTGACGAAATGGGGGGCTTTGACAGCGCTGATCGGTTGGCGGAGGACTACGGGCTCTGGTTGCGTTTTTCTACCCGCTATCAGTTTCTATATGTTCCAGCGGTGCTTGGGTATTACCGGGTTATGGAAAACCAGATTTCCTCTGACAAAGAGAGCCGGTTTCGAGCGAACGAGCAGTTGGTCCAGAGCTTTCTGAAAGCCTATCCTTCAGCGGTTACCCGGGGTGAGGCCCGCCGGGGGTTAAGTTATTTTTTTATTCGGAAAGGGCGATATGAGTACTCGTCTGGTCAGCGTCGCCAGGCCTTTCGTTCTTTGCTTCGGTCATTGTCGAAGGACCCGTTCTGGATGGGCCCCTGGCGGTTCGCTGTAAAAATGCTGCTAACTTCCAGCCGAGGGAGGCGAATGTGACTTATACCGTTCGTCGCTTGTCTGAGAAAGAGTTTTTCGGGCTGCAGGAAAGCTGGGACCATCTGCTGGAGCAGAGTAATGCCGACCCGCTGTTCATGAGCTGGGCCTGGCAGGCGTCCTGGTGGGAAACCTGGGGCGATAGACTGAACCTTGATCTGTTGCTGCTGGGCGTATACGCCCCGGGCGATACGCTGGTTGGCCTGGCTCCGCTCTACCTGAGTGCCGTCAGCACGCCGCTGGGATGGAAAGTTCGAAGGCTGCATGTGGTAGGCAATGCCTGGAAGCTGGGGCCTACGGTGCGCACGGAATATGTGGGCGTCATTGTGGATCGGCGTGAGCAACTGGCCATCCTGCAGGCGCTCGGGAGTTATCTCGCTGAGGTCCGGTGGGATGAGATGATTATTGCGGATGCCTCCGCGAGATCAATGAGTATGATCGAATCTGGCCTGAGCCAAACGCTGGCTCTCTCCCGGGTAGTTCGGAGCGAGTCGGAAGGTGTGGTGATTCCAACTCAGGGGCAGTTTACGGACTGGTTATCAAGGCTTGGAAAGAATACCCGTCTGAAAGCCTATAATCGGCGAGAGTTGTTTGAAGGTACTTTGAACGGTTCCTTCGAGGAATGGCAGACCCCGGAGACGTTTCTGGCATTACTCAATCGTTTTCATTGCGAGCGTTGGGGAAAGCCCTGCTTTGACGATAATGCTGTTCGCTTCCATGAGGCACTTCTGAACCGGCTCTCCGGAAGCCAATCCGCGAGAATGTCGGTACTGAGAGCCGATAATCAGATTGTGTCTGTACTTTATGATGTCCGCGCCGGGAATCGGGTATACAACCTGCAGGCGGGGTTCATGCAGGATTTCCACAACAAATTGTCCTTGGGCACGCTCCATTTGGGATATGCCATTGAGCGATCCTTTCAGGATTCGAGCATTGTCAGTTACGACTTGCTGGCCGGGTCCGGGAAAAATACGTTCTACAAACAGCACTTCAGAGGGGAGCAGGTGTTGTTTACCACCGTTGAGTATGTTCGTTCTCCCATTCTTAAAATGGCTTATGGGGCAAGGGGGTGTATGCCGCCCCGTTTAGTGTCCTCAATTAATCGTTTCTTTCGTCTCTGAGCGGGTGTTGTCATGAATATGGAAAGGATGCCGTCTATCAGCCTGATGAGTCGCCTGTGGCCGTTCCTGCTTGTCTTATGTGTGCTGGCATTCGTTACTTTTCCTACTCTGGAAGGAATCGTGACGCGATGGGTAAAGTGGGACGAATCATACTCCCATGGTCTTTTGTTAGCCGGCGTGTCGCTGTATCTGATCTGGCGAAAGGCGAAGGCCAATCCGGTGGCCCCGGGCTTCGCCCCGGTTTGGGTTCTTCCCTTGATAGCGTGTCTGCTTGCCTATTGGGTAGGCGGGTTGATTCGTCTTCAGGCGCTTCAGCAATTGGCGTTGGTGCCTCTTTTGTTTGCTGCCTGCGCGACGTCAATGGGGTGGCGCCAGGCGCGCTGGTTCATTGTGCCGCTGGGTTTGCTGTTTCTGACCATTCCTGTGTGGGATTTCCTGGCCTGGACGCTACAGGTAATTACCGTTTCCGTTAATAAGTTCCTGTTGGGTTTTTTCGATATTGATTTTGAGGTGGAGGGCGTTTTCGTTTACCTCATCGGTGTCGGAACCTTTGAAGTTGCTCATGGATGCTCTGGACTCCGGTATCTGCTGGTGGGGCAGGCGCTGGTTCTGATTTATGGCGAGTTATACCTGTCGAGGTTACGATCCCGCATCACGTTATTCTGTTTGGGGGTGGCATTCGCTCTACTTGCCAACTGGATCCGGGTGTTCGTCATCATCTACATGGGGTATGAAACGAACATGCAGTCCGGCCTGATCGAGGATCATGAAAACTTTGGCTGGTGGGTGTTTGCGGGCACGCTTGTTCCCCTTTATTTTCTGGCTCGTCAGCTTGAGAAACGGGACGACCAGGTTGTTGCCAGCCAGGATAATGACGAGAAGCAAGATCACGCTAAACCCGCAGGTAAAGCTACCGTTGCTGTAACGGTTGTCGCGCTGTTGGGGCTGGTTACCTGGGTTGCTTTGCCGGACAAGCGAGGCAACATTGCTTCTGAACCCGAGGGGTACGCCATTGATTTAAGTGAAAGGTATTCCCCGGTCTTCGGATCTGCACTGGAGGGGTGGCGCCCCAACGTTCTCAATCCAGACAGAGTGTATGCGCAGACCCTGTTTGACCGTTTGCAGGCCCGCGCAGGGCAAGGTTTGGGCACAACCTACTATCTCGGCGCGTTTACCTATGACTATCAGAGGCATCGTGCGGAACTCATCCAGTACAGTAACCGCCTTTATGACCGTGAATTCTGGATTCCGGAAGGCTTCTTTGATGTTGAAAACAGCCTGAATATCCCGGTGCAGGGAGTCACCCTGAAACATCGTGTTTCCGGACAACGTGTGCATCTGGGATATAGCTACTTTGTTCAGGGGCAGTGGGAAACCGATCAGTGGCGCGCGAAGCTTGCTCAGGTGGGCGGGTTCTTCAGTGGCCGTGATGATGCCTCTTTACTCATCTCCGCAGTGGCGTGTGATGGCTGTGAGGTGACTGCAACGCTCGCTGAGTTTATCGAGTCTACTTTTCCGGTGATTCTTGAGCAGATTGATCAAGAGGTGGTGCGATCAGATCGTTGAGTTGGCTCTCTAATCGGGACAGAAACTGTTCGTGATTGGTTGAATACCATTCGATTGCCAGCCTGGACATGTGGGCCAGCGTGGCCGGTGGCTGGTCTATCGCAGCTTGAATGCTCCGCTCCAGAGCGTGTTCTGAGACAAGGTAACGGGTGCCCAGGCGAAACGTCAGGTTTCTTTCCACGTGTGCCAGAAAGCCTCTGTCCTTCCCAACCAGCTCGTTCATGGGCGGTGCATCAGTTGTTATTGTAATACAGCCGTAAGCCATGGCCTCTGCCAGTACCTGGCCATAACCCTCCACTTCTGAAGGTAGTACCGCGAAACCGGCCTGGGCCCAGAGTGTGTTCAGTTCATTGTTCGTGAGGTTCTTCTCTACCCTGATATTGGCGGCGGGGGTGGTGTCCAGATGCTGGGAGACAACGACCAGTTCTGGCCATTCTGGATGCCTCTGCCAACATGCCATAACACGTTGCGTGCCCTTGAACCGACTGTTGCCAGCTACATGCAAAGCCAAACCGTAGTTTTTCCTTTCTGAATCGTTTTGAGCGCTAACTTCACCGCCGGTAAAACCCAGGTAGTGGGTGTCTGCATGTAAGGCGGAAAAAATCGATACCGCGTGGTGTGTTTTGCAGAGTATACGGTTGGTAAAGCTGAGGTAGGGACCTCTCGATTCAATGAACCATTCCTGGTTAGGGATGAGCCAGTGGTGTCGGCCAGCAGCCAATTGAGATATCCAGACATTCTCGAGGTGAATGACGAGATCCGCCTGTTGAACCGGACGTAGCAGCCTGAGTAAGCCGATCTGACTGCGATAGAAGAGTTTGCTGAGAAATCCGGGGCAAAATCGTTTTAATGCCTTGAATCGATAAGCTGAAAGGCGGGAACGCCATACGGGAGTAGGGGGCAGTTGAACCTGCCTGGTCTGGTGCCCAAGCCGCTGCAGGGCTGCTTCCAGTATCCTGGCATCTTTTTGCAGCCCTCTGCCGCTATTGGCATAAATAATCAGTACATCCATGAACCTGACCTGAAATGAAAAAGCCCTGCAAGTGCAGGGCTTTTAAAGCGTAGCATAGAACTCGATGTCAGGCTTTTTTACGGCCTTTCATCCGGACTGCAATGCCAGCGAGACCAAGGCCAAGCAGAGCCAGCGTGCCAGGCTCGGGAACCTTGGTGGCACGAACCGCGATCACCATATCGTCATGGTTATCATCGCCAACATAGCCATCGTCCAGGCTGATTACGAAGTAATCTTCTTCAACATAGAAGAGGTTGAAGTTGGTGCTGGAGTTCGGTTTGGCAATGTTGTTGAACTGACTGCCGTTGGTGCCGTCATTGTTGATGGTAACACCACTGCCGTTGATGAACTTGAAGTTCAGCAGGGCGTCAAGACCACCGTAAAATACGGCGCTGAACTGGTCATCAGGGTTGCTGTTGGTATCGAATACCAGCGTGTTACCCCAGTAAAACTGGTTGTTATCGTTCGCTTCTTTACCCAGATAGGTGAAGGTCAGCTTGAACGGATCGGAGCTGGTGGATTTCAGATTGTGGCCGAACAGTACGGTATCACCCACGTTGTACAGAGGTGCATCCGCTGTCCAGGTACCACCTATGCGAGTGGCGTAATCGTTGTCTCCCGGAACACTTTGCTCAGCTACAGCGCCAGGTGCGTTTGCATTGGCAACAGAATCGATATAGGCAGCCTGAGCTACTCCCGCAAAACCGACGGCTGCAGCCATTGCCAAGCCTTGAGTCAATTTTTTCATTTGAGTCACTCCTCCAGTGAGTGGTCTTTGCGTTACGTCATCCTCTAATAAGCAGGCTTCGTGCCAGATTTTAAGTCATTGAATATTAATGAAATTTTCTGGCCACTGCTGTTTGGTTGTAAAATAACTCGACAACCAGAATGCTCACTTAGTTAACCTGATGCTCTACCGGATCAGACGGTTCACTACTCAATCCATTGATATCGATTACCTGAATCGTAAAGTACCAGGTGCCGGGCGCCAGGCCGGTAACCGTGGTTGAGGTTGTGCCTGCCGGCACCTCCAGGGTTTGAGTCAGGTTTGCAGCATCCTGTCCGTAGTTGATCCGGTAACGGTCAATTTCGCTCAGCGAAATGCTGCTGCCGTCTACCCTGGTGCCCGGAGGCGTCCACGACAGTGTCACACTGCCGCTGGCATCGCCGGTACCACCGGGCTGGCTGGTGACCGGTGATTCTGGCTCCGATACGGTTTCGAGCGTGTACGGGTGCAGGCCCGATTGATAAGCCTCAAGAACCGTCACGCCGCTATCGTTAAGCACCCGGCTGGCTGATGGTTGCATCAGGGGGAGTCCGTAGCGAAGTTTGTAAAGATCGTCGATGCCGTCGTTCAAGGTGCTTTCGGCGAACTCGCTGTCCAATGCCAGATGCTGGACGGTGTTGGTCGTGGATATGGCATCTCCAGTGGCGGCGTCGGTAATCGCCAGTTGTGCAGTGGCGCCCCAGCCGAACTCAAAGTACTCCATGGTGATGGCAACGGGGGTCCCCGCTTCGAGACCCGCTGTGGCGTTGTAGCTGGTGGGGGATTGGTTCTTCCACTGATCAATGACGGTAGAGCCGTTGAGGAAAAGCCGAACACCATCATCCGTAGTGGTGGTGAAGGTGTAGTCCCGGGTTCCTTCATTGTGAGGTGGTGTGAACCATCCCTGCCAACGCACGCTGAACCGGTCCCTTGGAAGCTCCGCTGACGGGCTTCCACTATTCCAGTTGAAGTTGACCGTCGCATCCCGCTGACTGTAAACGAAGCTGTCAAACTCGGTGCCTGTGAAGTACTGGCCGACGAATCCGGTTGCATACACTTCCTGGGGGGCAGGGAAGTCGCTGGCATCGGTGGGATTGGTGCCGGCCTGGTACTCTTGCAGGATGGTGTAGCCATCACCGTCAAGATCTACATTGGCATCGCCCGGGTTGGTGGGGTCCGTGCCATAGGCGTATTCGTACCCATCCGGAATCCCGTCGTTATCAGTATCTTCGGTTCCGGGATTGGTCCTGGCCCAGAACTCATCCATGGCGGTAAGCAGATCATTGTCGGTATCGGATTTTGCATCGGCCGCATTGGATGGATCCAGCCCGTACACAATCTCCCAGTTGTCGTACAGATCATCACTGTCCGCATCAAGTGGGGGGTACTGGCTGTTGAATGAGAGTCCCTGTTCAGCGTCAAAGTAACCGATTCGATAACCCAGATGGTAAGCATCTTCGGTTGTTATCTCGGGGGCCGAGTCAGGGGCTTTCTGGGCGTAGCTATGGAGCGCGCTGCCGCTGATCACTTGCTGAGAGATGCCGGGGCCGGACCAGGCGACGGTAAAGTGGTCGTCCCATCCACCTTCCTTGTGCCTGAATTCAAAGTAATATTTTTTGCCGGCCTCCAGATATTGTACGCCGGAGGTTTGTGAGGCGTAGCGGGTGAAATTATCGAGGGGCGTGGACATGGTGGAGGCGATCTGAACCGCACCGTCCGGGTTCTGGGAGTCAGATAACCACAGTTGTGTCTGATCGTCGCCACTGATGTAAAAGGTGTATTCGCCCGTTTCGGGGGGCTCGATAAAGCCCCGGATCAGCGTGCCGTAATTATTGGCTCGGCTGGTGGCTTGGCGCAGTTGGGTGAGTTCAGTGATTTCATCGGGCGAATCCGGATATTTCTCTGCGTCCAGCATGCCCTGAACGTAGTTCCCGGAGATACCGTCAAAATACCAGACATCGACCTTTCCCGGTTCGCTCGTCTCTGGTATCGCGGCTGTCGGTGGCAAATCCTCAATATCCCTGAACTGCCAGTTCTGACAGCCGCTGAGCAGAACCACCACGGTGCCTACGCTCAACACTTTGATAGCAGCCATAACCCACCTTCCTTGCTATTGGAAACAATATGTAAAGTATTGTTGCAGTGGGTCAGGGCTGCCACCGGCGGCTAGGAACGTTTCGTTATGTCCTCTCTTTGGTTATAGCGTGAGTAATGATTAGCCGTTGTTGCCTGCGCTGAACTTGTCCATGATCTGCTGGGCCGCATCCGTGCGGCCGGTGGCTCGATAAGCTTCGGCCAGATGCATGGCAATTTCCTGGGAATCCGGTGCCAGGGAATGGGCTCTTTCCAGTACCGCCAGGCTTTGCTCGTGTTCACCAGCCTCGAACAGGATCCAGCCGTAGGTATCTGCAATCGCAGCATTTTCGGGCACTAGTTCGTAGGCGCGTTTGGCCAGTGATGCCGCTTCGCTGTTGCCGGCCTCGTAATACAGCCAGGCGAGATTGTTCAGCGCCAGGGCGTTGTCCGGGGCCAGTTGCAGAACCTGCTGGTAGTGCTCAATGGCCGCATCCGTCTGGCCTGCTTGCTGGGTTTGAAGCGCCAGTGTAAGCAGAATTGACGAATTGTTCGGGAATTGTTTGTTGGCTTCCTGCAGTGCTTCTATCGAATTCTGAGATCGGCCGGCGTTAGAGAGTGCGCGAGCATGGGCGATGGCCAGTTCCGCCGTTTGTCGCTTGGCCAGCGCCAGTTGATAAAGCTCAGCAGCTTGCTGATGTTCGCCCTGGTTTTCGTAATAGCTGGCTTCTACCTGGTAGGGCGCGGGGGAGTCCGGATGATGCTGCTTGGCATCCTGCAGCGCACTTCGCGCGGCGGTTGCGTTGCCATTGCTGAATTCGATGGCAGCCACTTTTAGGGCGATGGCCTCGTTCTCTGGGAAGAGCGCTCGTCCGCGGCTCAGGATCTCCAGAGCGCGCTCGCTGTTGTCGCGCTGTGCCATTTGAGTGGCAATGCCTTCATACACCGCAGCGACCAGCGGTTCAGACGGTGAGGGCTGGTCTTCGCGCTCTCTTTCCATCAACCGGGCGGTCAGTTCATCGGCTCGCAACGTATCGTTGTTGATCAGCGCGGATTCCAGAAGGATCAGCCGCGGTCCGTTTGCCTCAGGATGTTGCGTGCTGATTTCCTGCATCAGCGCGGTCAGTTGATCGCGCTTCATCACACCGGCAAGGGCCTGAATGGCGGGCAGGTTGTTCGGGTTGGTTTCGACCGCCTGGCGGTACCAGGCAATCGCCTGCTCCGTGTTCTGCTGTTCGCGGGCAAGGTTGCCCAGAGCTACCAGAGGAGCTGCTTCTTCCGGGTGTTGCTTGTGCGCCCGCTCAAAGTAGCTGGCCGCCTGTTGGGTGTTGTTCAGGCTGCTGGCCAGGTTTCCGCGGGCAATCAGGGTAGCCATGCTGTCCGGATTGGCTTTAAGCCAGGTGTCCAGGGTGTCTGTTGCCGCCTGCGAATTGCCAGACAACGCCTGGGCCTGGGATGTCAGGATTGTGGCCTGCAGGGCCTCCGTGGCATCCGACGGAATCTGACTGGCCTGTTTGATGGCATTGGCGAAATCTCGGGTTTGAGTGAGATAAGCCGCATAGCGCAAACGCAGGTTGTGGTTCTCCGGTGCCAGTTCCAGCGACTTCTCCAGGAGCTGGCGGCCACTCTGGTCATCGCCAGAAGCCAGGCTTGCAATGCCTACCAGTGCCAGTGTTTGTGGATCGGCGTCACTGCCCTCCAGGTCTTCCAGCAGTGATTTTGCGCCAGCCGGGTCGCGCATGGATATGCGGGTGGCGGCCAGGAGTTTGCGTACTTCATCGGCGTTTTCCATATCGGCCAGCGGTGCAAGCAGTTTCTCCGCCTCCTCTGGGCGGCCTTGCCGATAACGTATTACGCCCAGCATCAATGCGCTTTGTTGATGGTTGGGAACCTGGTTAAGGACTTCCTGCAGATACCTGGCGGCGGTATTCAGGTCGCCATCATTATAGGCTGAGGCCGCGGCTTCCAGGTTGCTTTTGATCGTACCCGGACCGGACTTGGCAAGGATTTCCTCATAGACAAATGCCTCCGCCGATTTGCCCTGCTCACGCAGAACGGTGATCAGGGCCGAAATGGTCTGGTATTTCCGGAAGGTCATAACGTCGAACTGGCCAATGGTCTCCAGTGCGCGTATGTACGCCTGTTCTGCTTCGGCCCATTGTTGCTGGGCATGGGCGAATTGGGCTTTCCAGAGCCAGACGTCCTCGTGTTCAGCGTCAATTTCTATGGCTTTCTCAAGGCGTTCCTTTGCAGTGTCGAAGTCGCCCTTGGCCGTGGCAACCCGGGACAGGCCGACCATGGCAACAACGTTATTGCTGTGTTTGTCGAACGCGCTCTGGTAGGCCTCTTCGGCCTTGTCAAAGTCGCCGCTGGTCAACCAGGCGCGACCTTTCAGGTTGTCTGCCTGCAACTGTTGATCCGGAGAGGGCGATGAAATCTGGTCCAGAGATTCCAGGGCTTCCTGGTGTTTACCCTGGAGAATACGGGCTTCAGCCCGGATCAACGCAGCCTGGTTGCGTTCCGATTGGCCCAGCTCCTCGATGTTGGTGTTTTCAAGGAGTTTGTCCAGTTGCCGTTCAGCGTTCGCGGCATCACCGGCAGTTAGCAGGTTGTGGATGATGACAAAGTAGGGGGCGGTGCGATTCGGCTGGAGATCGATGGCGCTTCTGGCCTCGATGGTGCTTGCCTTCAGCTCACCCTGGCGCTGGAAAAACCGTGCCTGGTCTACATGGCTGATGTACTGAATGTCTTCCTGAGACATGTCCGGTTCGCTGTTGCACCCCGTCACGGCCAAAGCGATGGCAGCGGATAGCAGTGATGCACGCGCAATAGTTCTGATCTTCATGCCCTGGTCCTTCCTTCGTCGGGTCTTGTTCTGTTCCAGCATTGGGTGTCTCAGGCCTCGTTTGGGGCGGTGTTGGTCTCAATCCGGTACTTGTCGGTCAGGTTGTACAGCGTCGGGCGGGTAACGCCCAGAAGGCGCGATGCCTGAGCCATGTTGAAGTTACTGGTGGTGAGGGCCTGAATAATCGCCTTTCGTTCTGCCGCTTCACGTACCTGGCGCAGGTTAAGCTGAAAGTCGGTGTCGCAACCTTCGAGGGGCAGAACCAGATCCTCGGCGGTGATGCGCTTGCCGTCGGCCATGATGATCGCCCGCTTCACCTTGTTGATCATTTCACGCACATTGCCTGGCCAGCTGTAGGCATTGATGGCCTGAACGGCATCGTCCGAGAACGTGAGGTTAGGGCGGTCCATCTGTTTGCCCAGGGTTTTCAACAGGGACTGCGCGATCACCAGTGGGTCACCATCCCGTTCACGCAGGGCAGGTACATCCAGTGTGATTTCACTGATCCGGTAATACAGGTCTTCCCGGAAATCCCCCTGGGCAATCAGGTCCTGAACATTCCGGTGTGTGGCGCACACCACCCGGACATCAACGGGAATCGGTTTTACCGAACCTACCCGGTCGACCACTCGTTCCTGCAGGAAGCGAAGCAGTTTGGCCTGCAGTGCCATCGGCATATCGCCAATCTCGTCGAGAAACAGGGTGCCGCCGTTGGCGCTCTCAATCTTGCCTTTCTTGGATTGGGTCGCGCCGGTAAAGGAGCCTTTCTCGAACCCGAACAGTTCGCTCTCCAGCAGGTTTTCCGGAATGGCGGCGCAGTTGATGGCCGCAAAGGGTTTGTCGGCGCGATGGCTCAGGTCGTGCAGGGCCCGGGCCAGGAGTTCCTTGCCGGTACCGGTTTCGCCGGTAATCAGGGTGGTGACATCGGTAGGCGCAACCTTTTCAACCGTGCGGCAAATCACCAGCATTTCGGGGCTGGCGGCAACAATGCCTTTGATGTTGGTGCCATTGCCTTGCGAGGACAGTTCGCGGTTTTCTTTTTCCAGTTCCGCGAGGCGGAATGCCCGATTTACCACAAAGGTGAGGATGTCGGCATCCAGCGGCTTCTGGTAGAAGTCGCAGGCTCCCATGCCTATGGCCTTGACGGCGTTTTCCTTGTCTTCCCGCCCAGTCACCACGATCACTTTGGTCATGGGCGCCAGGCGAAGGATATCTTCCAGCAGGGCGAAACCCTCAGTGGCGCCGCCGGGGTCGGGTGGCAAGCCAAGATCCAGCGTCACCACTTCAGGCTCGAGACGCCGAAGTGCCGTTAGCGCTGCCTCCCGGTCAGCGGCCACCGAGACTTCAATGTCTTCACTGAAGCACCATCGCATCTGGCTCTGGAGGCCAGGATCATCCTCGACTATCAATAACTGCTTCACAACAACAACCAGTCCTTTGTTCCGTGTTCATATCGGATAGACGCCCATGAGGCGAACGCGATTCCATGACTCTGATTCTTAACTGAACATTGACACTTTGCAATGCTCGCTTAATAAAATAGTCTTCTCCGTCGGTTAATTGACGGCTTGCCTGCCTTCCTGCAAGCCGGAATCTGTCGGTTCCGGCTTGTTCCCGGCTGATTCGCCGGTTGCTGCATTGGCCAGCGGAATACGTACCGAAAAGCAGGAGCCCAGGCCGGGCTCGCTGGTTACGTCAATCGAACCGCCCAGTTCCTGTATGTATTCCCGGGCCTGATAGGCTCCAATCCCCATACCGGTAAGCCCTTTGGTGCTTTCGAAGGGTTTGAAAAGCCGGGTGCGGATAAACTCTTCCGTCATGCCGCTGCCGGTATCCTGGATAAACAGCACCACGCTGCCTTTGGCCGTTTTCAGGTTCAGTGTGATTTCCCCTGTTGGAGCCGTGGCGTCCTGGGCGTTGCTAATCAGGTGGCCCAGCACGCTGCGCAGCTGTTCTTTGTCGGCGCATACCTGGATGGCGGGTGGAGCACCCAGTAGCATCGGTGCCGGGCTGCGGCGGCTGTTGTCTTCAATCAGCTCGCGGACCAGTTGGGTCAGGTCTATGGGAGCACGTTGCTCGTCCGCCCCGGAGGATGGTTTGCGGATATGATCCACGAGGTTCGACATTTTACGGACCGCATGATCGGTGGTGGCAATCATGTCGTCGATAAAGGCTGGGTTGTTGCGATGTTTGGGCGCATTCTTGACCAGTAGAGACAATTGGGCGATCAGTGTTTTCAGGTCATGCACCATGAACGCGCTGGCCTTGCTGACGGCTTCAAACTGCATGGCCCGTGAGAGCCGGTTCTGGGCATCGTTCTGGGCGATGAGGTTGCAGGTCTGGCGGGCTACCACCTTGATCAGGTCGAAGTTCTCCCAGTTAAGCTCCACCCTGGCGTAGGGCGCGCCGACCATGGCAATGCCGTAGAGTTCGTTATCGAGATACAGAGGGATGACCAGCCAGGCTTCCGGGGTCTTGGTGATGGAGTCCGGTATCTCCAGCAGGTTGTAGCTCACCGGGTCTTCCCGGTATTCACTCAGATCAATGATCCACTCACGATCTTTAAAGAACTTCACCATATCCGAGTCTTCGTCAATGATGGTGTACTTCGGAGTCGCGATATTGACGCTTGCTTTCAGGTGGAAATCTTTCTGCTCGCCCTTTATCCAGAGCGCGCCGGCATTGCTTTCCACCAGTCCGGCCAGAATGCGCACTACTCGTTCGGGCAGGGGTGGTTCGTTGCTCAGGTTGGCAAGTTCCTTGGTGAGCTTGAGCCATTCATCGCGATAATCGTACTTGTAGTCGAAGAAGTTCTGGCTGATGAAGACCATCAGGCGGCCGCGAATACGCCGCGACAGCAGAAGTGTGACCAGAAACGCCAGGGAAACGGTGATGAACAGAACCTGCAGGGCTTCGCCCCACTCACCACCCAGGGCGCGTACGTAGTAACCGCCGATGGCCAGCAGTAACAGGTATCCGCCCGCGAAGATGAGTGTGCCAGCGTGAAATACGGCCGAACGGGACAACTGGAAGTCCACAGGTTGTTTGCGTGTGTTCACCACATTGATGGCAAAAAGGGGCATGAGTGCGGCGTTCACAAAACCGCGCGCATTCCAGAACGAATCCGCGACTTGCCCGAACAGCAGCGCATCAGCATACATGAAGAAATCAAAGGCGAAGATGGTGGCAACGCCAATGCACAGGTATTTCATGCTGGAGCGGCCGAAGACAGTAGAGTTTCGCCAGATTTGCTCGACCAGCGACAGGCCCAGGAGTGACAGGGCGATCTGGCCGATCACCTTGGTTTTACCGCTGACAAGATCGATGTGGAGGGCGAACTCAAGTGTACCAAGGGCCAGCAAGGTGATGATCAGTATCGCCGTCGCGGCACCCAATACCTTCTTTATTTGACTGGTGAACCGGCCTTGCCGAAAGCCGTCGCGAAGCATGGCGAACAGCAGGAGTAACCAGGCTGTGTCTCTGAGCAGTTCCAGGAGGTAGCGGGTGAAGAATCCGGGCGATCCCCAGAGGCTTTGGGTAACCAGGACGGAGGCCCACAGGGCGGTAACAATGGCGGCAAGGAACAGAGCACGATCAATGTCGCGGCGAAGATAACGGGTTGCCACAAGAACGGCCAGAACCGCAAAGACAGCGGCTGCCGCACCGTGACTGATCACGCTGAGATCCCTGAACATTAGCTCTTTCCTTGAACACCGGGAATCCCGGGCCTGCCGGTGCCCGGGTACTGTATTTAATATGTACAGGGTAGCGCCGAAAAGGGCCGTTCGTCTATTTGAATACTCAAATTACCGATGAGTTTCACACCGGTTTTTTGTTATCGCGATAATACCGGAAAATCTCTTTCAATGGCCGTTTGGGCTCAAAACCGAATTCCCGGGCGAAGGCGCGACCGTCAATCACCACCGGATATTTGAAGAATGCCATCAGGTACGGAGGGAAGCTGCGCAGGTTCAGAACCCGGGCAATGGCCTTCGGCACGCTCGGTGGAATGGAGGGAATGGGTATGGTTTTGCAACCGCAGAGCTTCAGGGCGTGCTGGTAGGCGACCCAGTCTTGCGGCGCGACATTGAACACACCTTTTACGGGCTTTGCCCAGGCGGCGACAATGGCGTCTGCCATATCGTCGATATGGATGAACTGCATCATCGGCGAAAAGCCAGCCAATACGGGTGCCCGCGCACTGCTGAGCAGGGTGCTCATGGTATTGCGAACACCGGGGCCCACGATGTTGCAGGGCCGAAGAATAGTGATGTTGAGTTCCGGGTAGCGCCAAAGATAGATGTTGGCGAGGTTCTCAAGCTCCACTGAATCCACCAGGTCGGCACTCAGGCCTGCGCTTTTGAGCGGGGCGGACTCGTCAATCAGCGCCGGGTTATAGGCCACGGCACCATAGACGTGGTAGGTGGATAGCACAATCACCCGGCGTATGCCGTATTTGTGGGATAGGTCCAGTAGCTTCTGGGTGCCCAGTACATTGGCGTTATAGCGGCGCATGCGGGTCAGTTGGCTGGAGAGGATGCGGCCGAGATGTATCACGCCATCAAACTCGTAGCGTCGGAACAGGTCTTCAAAGACCCGCTTGTTGAAGTCAATGCAGTAGCTGGGAATGTCGTCGCCCAGATAAACCTGTTCCCGGAAATCGACGGCCACCAGGTCGCAGCTTTCTCGCAGGCGGCGGATCACCTGCTGGGCCAGCGCACCGGCAGCACCGGTGATCAGAATGCGGGGTCTTTGGTGCTTGCTCATCAGAACAGCCTTTTCCTTTCGCTCAGTCCCTTGTCAATCAGTCGGCTGATCTCGGCTTTCACAGCCTCTACCCGTTCGGTGACCTGTTCTTCAGGGATTTCGGTATCATCAAAATACATGGGTTCCCCGAAATTCAGGTGTACCTTGGCGGGGAGCACCACGGGCAGGGCGACAGGAACGTAGGGTACGCCCAGGGCATTGGCCAGGGGTTTGATGTTGGCAATGGCCGGGATGGTCTCTTCGCAGCCCACTACGCCCACAGGCACAATGGGCGCCTTGTACTTCATGGCCAGATGCATAAAACCGTTGCCGAAACGCTTCAGTTGATACCTGTCCCGGTAGAGCTTGCCGGAGCCTCTTACGCCCTCCGGAAACACAATCACTGCTTCGTTGTTGGCGAGCATCTTCGCGCAGTTAACCGGGTCTCCGAGCACGGCGCCGATTTCGTTCAGGAGGTTGCCAAGCCACGGCACCGTCGGAAAGAAACGCTCGATCATGGCGCGGGGAATTCGAGGATTTTTTTCCCGTGAGGCGAGGGCATAACCAATGAGCAGGCCGTCGATGGGTAACTGGCCGGAGTGGTTGGCAATAATCAGCACCGGGCCCTCTGCCGGCACATTGTCAACGCCGGAGGCGCTGACCCGAAAGTATTTCTCGTAGATTTGTCGGGCAACGGAAAAACCGTACTTCACCGCTTCGTTGTTATAACCCCATGGATCGTAGCCCAGTGTGCCGATGGGTTTGCGAATGCGGTTTACCTGTTCGTCCAGTTCCGCTGGTATCAGTTTCGATCTCAGATACGATGCCAGGCCCATGCCCGCTCCCTGTGTCAAAGAAGTTGCCGCTCAGGCGCGGCCGATGAATACGCCCAGTGTGTGGCTCTGGCCTTCATTTAATACCCGATAATCCGATGCTGCATTGGCTGTTTCGACGCACAGCATTTTCTGCCAGGCAGAGTCTGGAAAATCAGAAAGACGCTGCGCTTTTCCCGGGCCCGGGTTCCAGACCACGGTTGAATCGCTACCCACAGACGTAAGCTTTCGCTTGCCGGAAGGTGTTACTACGGTCAGTGCTTCGCCGGTTTCGTATATCCGGTCCACTTCACCTTCGAAATACACTGGCCCTTCCTGTGAGACGTAGTCCCAGTCTTTCAGCGTGTCGATGTACTGGCTGTTTCCCAGGCCCAGCACGCGGGTTCGCTGAATGTCGTCAGTGGGCAGGTAAGTGTGAAGGGCCTGGCTGAACGCCAGCGGCGCTTTCGAAAGATTGGTGGTTGTCAGGGCGATCTGGCAACCCCGAATGGAAAAACTGAAGGTGATCAGGGCCAGGGCGTGGCCGTCCCAGTGTTCCTGGAAATCGTCGTTGGCGCTGAGGGACAGGCTGACTTCTACCTCGTGGGCGCTTTCCCGAACATCTTCCAGCCGCCATAAAGCGGTGCGGGCAAAGCCATGGGCTGAGGATGACGCTATGCGCTTGCGGATTTCCGGCGGGTTCCGGAGTGGGTCTCCAAACCAGGGCCAGCACACGGGAATGCCACCGCGAATTGCTCGGCCAGGTTGAAAACGGGCGAGTTCACTGAGCCAGAGCCAGTTGCGTTCATCCTTTGGCGCGAAATGGGTGAGGTGTGCCCCCTGTAGAAACAACGTGGCCTGGAACAATGGGTGATGAACTTCAAGTGCCTCCAGTTGCCCGATGGTACTCCAGCGGGTAAATGACCAGTTGCCCGGGCCTCCGGTTGCTGGCGGCTTGCTACTGCTGTCCGACATATTCAGAAACGGCTTCCTTTAGGTAAAACTCCGTAGCTTCAGAGTAATTTAAAACCGTGCGCGCGGCGAGTTTCTGAATACAATACGTCAAAATTGTGAGGGTCTGAACATGGAATCAGAAAATCCGGTAGCGTCGGTCTTGCCGATGCCGGAGCCGCTTCTCGAGCAGTCCGCGGGCCAGTTGGACAAGGTGGCTGGAGACATTATCGGGGCAGCTGGCCGCTGTGATTCTTTGTTGGTCTCCGATGGATGGTTGGATGAACTCGCCGATAGCCTGAGCGAGAAAGCCTGGATTGAGCTAGATCTGCTCGGTCATTTGCCCGTTGGCCTGATCGCTGCGCTTCGTAACGAGGTAGAGATACTGGACCGTACCGAAGCCATGGGGCGAGCAGGGATTGGGCGCGGTGCCGATCTGACCCGTGATCGTAGCGTCCGCCGGGATAAAATCGCCTGGCTTAATGGCTATACCGCAGCCCAGTCGGAGCTGTTCCGGTTCTTTGATGCCCTGCGGGTTGGTCTGAACCAGCGCCTGTTTCTTGGGCTGAAGCGCTATGAAGCGCATTATGCCACCTACCAGCCTGGCGATTTCTACAAGCGCCACCTGGACAGTTTCCGGGGCAGGGCATCCCGTGTGGTCAGCCTGGTGCTGTATCTGAATGAAGGATGGCAGCTGCAAGACGGGGGAGAGTTGCGGGTGTTCAGCCCCGACAACGAAGATCAGATGGTTGGTCTGGTGCGGCCGGAAGCAGGGCGTGCGGCACTGTTTCTGAGTGAGGATGTGCCCCACGAGGTATTACCCGCCAATCGCACCCGGTACAGCATTGCCTGTTGGTTCCGGCAGGACGAAGTCCCTTTGCCGTTGTAGTCCTTATACCCTTCTGTTAATATGCGCGCCGCTTTCGAGGGAAATGCCCCGAAACGCCGTTATGGTGGCCCCATTGGTGCCTCCGCAACATGAAACCGTGAACCCGGTCAGGCCCGGAAGGGAGCAGCCGAAGCGGTGGATGTGTGTGCCGGGGGATCGCTGGTGGGGTCACCCCCATATCCTGCCTCTTGTTTTGCCTGTTTCCTCTCCCGTTTGTTGCGCAAGCGCATGCTTCTTCTCATTGCCTGTCCATGCTAGAGTTGTTCCCATTTTTCAGAGCAGTTGATGGATCATGAGCTATCAGGTTTTAGCCCGGAAATGGCGCCCCCGTACCTTTGAAGACATGGTGGGGCAGGAACATGTGTTACAGGCGCTTATTCACGCCCTGGAACACCAGCGCCTGCACCATGCCTATCTGTTTACCGGCACCCGGGGCGTGGGCAAAACCACCATTGGCCGCCTGCTGGCCCGCTGTCTGAACTGTGAGACCGGCATAACGCCGAATCCCTGCGGTGAATGCGACAGCTGCAAGGAGATCCTGGAGAACCGTTTTGTTGATCTGATCGAAATCGATGCTGCCTCCCGCACCGGTGTAGATGACATGCGGGAACTGACCGACAACGTGCAGTACGCTCCCACGCGCGGCCGCTACAAGGTGTACCTCATCGATGAGGTGCACATGCTCACCAACCAGTCCTTCAACGCCTTTCTGAAAACCCTGGAAGAGCCTCCTGAACACGTCAAGTTCCTGTTGGCCACCACCGATCCCCAGAAGCTGCCGGTGACGGTGCTTTCCCGGTGTCTGCAGTTCAATCTCAAGCGGATGACGCCGGAGCACATTGTTGGCCACCTGAAGCACGTTCTGACCGAAGAACAGATCCCGTTTGAAGACCCGGCTCTGTGGCTGTTGGCGAGGGCGGCCGATGGCAGTATGAGGGATGCCCTCAGCCTGACCGACCAGGCGATTGCATTCGGCAACGAGAACCTGGCGGCCAGTGATGTCAGCAATATGCTGGGCACCATCGATCAGCGCGATATCCAGCGCATTGTTAACGCATTGGTTGAGCGTGATGGCCCCGGTCTGCTGTCTGAAATTAACCGGATCTCGGATTTTGCCCCGGATTATGGAGTCATCCTGTCCGATATGCTGTCTCTGTTTCATCGCGTCACCATGGAGCAGGTGGTGCCGGGCAGTGCCGACAACGCCATGGGCGATGCTGCCCAGGTGCAGGAACTGGCCCGTCGTCTGAGTGCCGAAGATGCCCAGTTGTTTTACCAGACCGCGTTGATTGGCCGGAAAGATCTGTCGGTGACACCGGATGCCCGTATGGGCTTTGAAATGACCTTGCTGCGCATGCTGGCGTTTCGACCGGGTACCGATCGCCGGGAACCGCCGGCGCTGGCCTCTGGCAACAGCAACAATGGCCCGGCGGATTCAGAACCTGAGCCTGGCCCGGTTTCGCAAACCGCACCCACCCAGGCTGTCGCCGCGGCACCGCAACCCGAGCCCGCGCCTCAGCCGGCTCCCAGTCCGGAGCCGGTAGCTGAACTTGAACCACAGCCACCCATGGTGGATGACCCGCCACCCTGGGAGCCAGAGGACTACGGCGTTCAGGCTGAATCACCCGAGTGGCAAGAGCCGGTCCCGCAATCGGATTCCAGTATTGAGCCTGACGCAAGCGCGACATCCGCGCCAGAGTCAGCGCCGGAACCAGTTTTGGCCCCTGATCCGGTGCAGTCAGAGCAAAATGCTGACCAGACCATGGTGAACGAACCTGAGCCGGCACCTGCCGAGCCCGAGCAACCGGTCACCGCCGACGGGTTTGTCTGGGAACGTGATTTCCGCTCGCTGGGTATTACCGGCATGCCTGGAAACCTGGCCAGCTATTCGTCCATGAGAATGGAAGGGCAGGCGGTTGTGCTGACTCTGGATGAGGGGCATGCGCGGCTGCTCAATGCTCGCCACGAAGAAAAAATACTGGCGGCCTTGAGATCACGCTTCGGCGACGCCACACAGTTGAAGATAGAGCAGGGTGTGCCGGGGTTGCATACGCCCGCCGCTTTTGAGGAGCGCCAGCGAGCGGCGCGCCAGAAAGCCGCGGAAGAGTCCATCCGGCAGGATCCTCTGGTCAAGAGTATTGTGGAACGATTTGAAGGGCGGGTCGTCGAAGAAAGTATCCGCCCCGCAGAAACAGCCAGGAGATAAGCAGATGATGAATAATATGGGCGACCTGATGAAAAAGGCCCAGCAGATGCAGGAGCAGATGCAGAAGGCTCAGGAAGAGATCGCCAAAGCTGAAGTCACCGGTGAATCCGGCGCAGGGTTGGTGAAAGTCACCATGAACGGCCGGCACGATGTCCGCAAGGTGGATATCGATCCGTCTCTGCTGTCTGAAGACAAGGAAATTCTGGAAGACCTGCTGGCTGCCGCCGTGAACGATGCGGTTCGCCGGGTAGAAGCAAACCAGAAAGACAAAATGTCCGGCATGATGTCTGGCATGGGGATGCCGCCCGGTTTCAAGATGCCGTTCTGAGCCGGCCTGCCATCGATTTTTTGAGGAGTAGTCATGGCATTCAGCCCCCTGGTTGATGAATTGGTGGAATCCCTGAGATGCCTGCCGGGTGTTGGCCAGAAAACGGCCCAGCGCATGGCCTTTCATCTGCTGGAGCGGGGCCGCTCTGGCGGAACCCGGCTGGCAGCGGCGTTGAATCATGCGATGGACGGCGTGCGCCGTTGCGACAGCTGCCAGAATTTTTCGGATACCGAAATCTGCCAGATCTGCGAAAAACCCGAGCGCCGCAATGGCACCCTGTGTGTTGTTGAAAGCCCTTCAGACCTGCTTGCCATTGAGCAGGCCGGCGATTACAAAGGCAGTTACTTCGTGTTGATGGGGCACCTGTCTCCCATCGATGGCGTGGGCCCGGAGGAGATCGGGATCGAGCGTCTGCTTGATAGAGTGCGCCGTGAAGGCGTAACCGAATTGATCCTGGCCACCAACCCCACGGTGGAAGGTGAAGCTACCGCCCACTACATTGCTGACCGCCTTGATGGCCAGAATATCCTGATCACACGCCTGGCCCATGGCATTCCCGTTGGCGGTGAGCTGGGCTATGTTGACGGCTTTACACTCACCCATGCATTCCGGGGTCGCAAACCCCTGTCTGAATAAGTCCTCAGGTTCTGTCTATGACCCATACCGACCCGGCCGTAACCATTCCAGCGGCCCCGGATACCGTTCGCTGGCTGGAGGCACCCGAGCAACTGGATCAGTGGCTCGGCTGTCTTGACCCCGGCATTCCGGTTGCACTTGATACCGAGTTTGAACGGGTTTCCACCTTCTACCCGATTCCAGGCCTCGTGCAGTTAGGCGCTGACGGACAGTTCTGGCTGGTGGATCCGGAGGTAGCCGAGGCCGCTGGGTCGTTCCGGGCCATGCTGGCCGATGAAAGCCGGCCAAAACTGCTGTATGCCATGAGCGAGGATCTGGAGTTATTTCGCCATTGGCTGAATGTGGAGCCAGCGGGTGTGCTGGATTTGCAGATCGGTGCCGCACTGGCCGGTGCCGGATTTTCCGTTGGTTATGCCCGCCTGGTTGAGACCCTGTTCGGAGAGGCGCTCGATAAATCCGCCACCCGTTCGGACTGGGTGTCACGGCCACTGACGCCGGCCCAGGAACGCTACGCTCTGGACGACATCCGTTTTCTTGAGCCACTTTACGGATGGGTGTTGGCTAACCTCAGGCAGCGTAACCTGGAACATGCCCTGGCGGATGAGTCCCGGCGATTTGCCAACGAGGCCGCTACCCAGGAAGACCCGGAGCAGCATTACCTGAAACTCCGGGGCGGCTGGACCCTGAACCGGGAACAGCAAGCGGTTCTCCGGGCACTGGTCGCCTGGCGCGAGCAGGAGTGTCGACGCCAGGACCGGCCACGCAACAGGGTCCTGAACGATGGCTTGCTGATTGCCATTGCTGAGCGTTTGCCGTCATCTGCTGCGGTGATCAGGGATGTTCAGGGCGTACCCGGGGGGTTCGTTAAACGTTATGGCGAGCAGTTGGTTGAACTTGTGCAGGCCGCCCGTGCTACCGATAATTCCGGGCTTGAGCTCATCCCCAGACCGCTGAGTCGGGATCAGCAAGCGCTTTACAAGAAGGTTAAGCGTTACTTTAGTAATGCAGCCGAACGCTTTGATATTCCAATGGAAATATTGGCGCCACGTAAACGTATTGAGAAACTGATCCAGGATGGCACCCTGGCGGGCCAGACGTTTTTTGAGGGATGGCGCGAGGATATTATCGCGCCGGTAAAGCAAGATATTGAGGAACTGCTCAACCAATGACTGAACGCGAATTTGTATCGGTGTTTCGCAGCAGCAAGAAAGGCGACACCTATCTCTTTGTCCGCCGAGGGCAAAAGTGGGACGATTTACCGGAGGCGCTGAGAGGTATCTTTGGCTCGCCCATCCACTCGATGGATCTGCTGCTGACGCCAGACAAGAAACTCGCGCGCACAACCGGAAAGGAAGTGTTGGCGGCAATTGAGGAAAAGGACTTTTTTCTGCAGATGCCGGAAGAGCAGGACACCTACATCGTCGACTTCAAGCGCAAGATTGAGCAGCACAGGAAATGATTGCGCAGATTCCTTTCTGGCAGCGCAAACGACTGGCGGATATGACGCAGCCGGAATGGGAGTCCCTGTGTGATGGCTGCGGTAAGTGCTGCTTACAAAAGCTGGAGGATGAGGATACGGGGGAGGTGTATTACACCGACCTTGTATGCCGTTACATGGACCTGGATACCTGTGGCTGTACGGTCTATGAGCAACGATTGAAAAAGGTACCGGGGTGTACGGTACTGACCGCCGATACGGTTCTCAGCTACCACTGGTTACCATACACCTGTGCGTACCGGACCCTCGCCGAGGGAAGGCCTCTGCCGGACTGGCACCCGCTTCGCAGCGGAGATCCTGATACCGTTCATCAAGCCCGTGTTTCGGTGCGGGGAAACGTGGTGTCGGAAGATTCTGTGCCGGAAGAGGATTGGGAAGAACACATTATTCACTGGATTCTGTAATGATGGATACAGACGCTTCACTCGCTTATGGAGTTTTCTGGGCGGCCTATGCAGTCGCTTTCGTTGTGTTTTTCTACATGATGAAATCACTGTTCCGGGTATTGCCCTTTTACGGTCTGCGGACACTGCTTTTGTCTGCGCTTGTGGTGCTGGTGCTGACCCCCGTGGAATCGCCAGACGTGGCCGGCTGGTGGATACCGGCCTGGCTGTTTGCGGGCTATGAGCTGATTCTTGGCGACACTGATGCCGCCGGTCGCGCGCTGTTCAATTTCAGCATCGCCGCGATTGTTATGCTACTGGTATGGATACTTGATCTGGTTCGGTACCGACTGGTTCGCAAATAGACGATTTCTGAGAACTACAAAAGATAAGGGCGCAGTTCAATGAAGGGGTTCAAACGCATTTGGGTGGCTGCAGCTTTGCTGCTGATTTCTTGGCAAGTATGTGCGCAGGACCCGGCACTGTCTCTGCCCGGCAATGCAGATGTGCGTATTGTGGTGGATATTTCCGGCTCCATGAAGGAAACCGATCCACAGAATCTCCGCCGCCCAGCGGTTCGTCTGCTGGCCCGGACATTGCCGGAAGGTGCCAGTGCCGGTCTCTGGACTTTCGGGCAGTACGTTAACATGCTGGTGCCCTACGGTGTGGTTGACCAGTCCTGGCGCGACACTGCTATTGAGCGTTCCGAGCAGATCAATTCGGTAGCTCTGCATACGAACCTCGGTTTGGCGATGGAGAAAGCCGCCAACGACTGGTTGTCTGGCGGTACCCTCGAGAACACCCATCTTATTGTCCTCAGCGATGGCAAGGTCGACGTGCCAGGCGGTGACGACGCAAGTCAGGCTGAGGAAAAACGCATAGTCGATTCCTTGTTGCCAGCGCTGAAAGACAAGGGCGCCACGATTCATACGGTTGGTCTGTCTGAGAAAGCGGACATCCGGTTTCTTCGTAACCTGGCCCGGGAAACCGGTGGCAGTTTCCAGCTGGCGCAATCTGCCGAGGCGTTGAATCTGGCGTTTGCCAATGCGCTGAATACCGCAGTGCCGCAGGAACAGGTTCCCATTGAGGGCGATGGCTTTGCCGTTGATGATGGCATCAGCGAGTTTACGGCACTGATCTTCTCAGGACAGGATGCTTCTGGGGAAGAGCCGTTGGCACTTGCACAGCCTGGTGGTGAGCCGTTCACCTGGGAGAGCGCTCCGGATAATGTCCGTTGGGCATCTGAGCCGGGCTATGATCTGATCACCGTTACTGAACCGGTCTCGGGCCGCTGGCGTATCATTGGCGATCTTGGCCAGGGGAGCCGCGTGACGGTGGTCAGTGATCTGCGCATGGCCGTGAATCCGATTCCCGCTGAGTTTACCGAAGAGCAGCCTCTGGCCATTGAAGTGGCTTTTTTTGAGGAAGCCGAAAAGATTACCGGGTCCGATTTTCTCTCGGTCATGGACGTTAGCCTGTCGATAACCGCGAGTGATGGTCGGCAAGGTACCAAGGTTTTGTCTCCCGATACCCCGCCGGAAGACGGCGTATATCGGGACACCGTACCCAGATTGCCTGCACCTGGCCGCTATCAGGTTGATGTGGTGGCGGATGGCGGAACTTTCTCCCGCAAATTCAGTGCCATGACGATGTTTACCGTGCCAGGGGAAGAGCCACCTCTGGAGGTGGTGACCGAACCCATGGTGCCAGACCTGTCTGAACAGGCGGAGCCGCTGCCGGATTTTGATGGCGGAGCCAACTCTTCAGAACCGGAGCCGCCAGTGGAAGCTGAGCCTCCGGTCGAAGCCCCGGTTCAGGAATCTGAGCCGGAACCAGAGCCAGAGCCAGCACCGGTCGTTGAGCCGGAGCCCGAAGCGCCGGTCGAACAGCCGATCGCTGACACGGAGCCGGAGAAGGGTACCCTTCTGGGTATCCCGGTTTGGGCCTGGGGTGCTGGCGCAGCTTTGCTGGTTGCTATCGTGGGCCTTGGTTTGTTTGCATGGCGCCAGAAAAAAGCGAGGGCAGAACAGGAGCAGGCGGCAGCGGCTGAGCGTGAAACCCTGGAAGACCTGGCTGAAGAATCTGAGGAGCCACCAGTGGTTGAGCCGGAGCCTCCGGCAGCGTCAGAGTCGGTGGAAGCGGAGGCTGAACCTGAACCTGTCCCGGAAAAAGAGCCAGAGCTGGCGTCTGCCGAAGAGCCGGAACCTGAAGACATTCCGGAACTCTCGCAAGCTGACAGCGAACCGGACGAGATTCCGGATGAGGCCGTACCCGAAGTAACGGAAGAGCTGCCATCGGCTGAACTGGAACCGGAAGAGGATGACATCCCCTTGGCAGACGATACGGTTGGCGCCGAGGCGGAGCCAGATCCTTCTGAAGCTGATGAGATCAGCGAGTCGGAGTTCGACATTGATGAGGACGAGTTTGGTCTGGAAGACTTCGACCTCTCCGAATTCGACGATTTGCCCGATTATGATGAAGAGTCTCCGGAGGACGAAAAATCCAAACCGGCGGACAAGAAAGAGAATCCGAAAAAGTAACCAACAGGAATCAGACACATGAAGTTTACCGGCACCGATAAATACGTAGCCACCGATGACCTGCAAATGGCAGTCAATGCAGCGATCGCGCTGCAGCGTCCGTTGTTGATCAAGGGTGAACCCGGCACCGGTAAAACCCTGCTGGCGGAGGAAATGGCCGCGGCGCTGGGAATGACTCTGATTCCCTGGCACATCAAGTCGACCACCAAGGCCCAGCAAGGCCTGTACGAATATGATGCGGTGTCCCGCCTTCGGGATTCCCAACTCGGGGACGAGAAGGTCAAAGACATTCGCAACTACATTGTGAAGGGCAAGCTCTGGGAAGCCTTTGAGGCGGACGAGCAGGTGGTGCTGCTGATCGACGAAATTGACAAGGCGGATATCGAGTTCCCGAACGACCTGTTGCTGGAACTGGATCGAATGGAGTTTTTCGTTTACGAAACCCAGGAGTTTGTGAAAGCGAAGAAACGCCCGATTGTGGTCATCACCAGTAACAACGAGAAAGAGCTGCCAGATGCCTTCCTGCGCCGCTGCTTCTTCCACTACATCAGCTTCCCGGATCACGACACCATGAAGAACATCGTGGATGTGCACTTCCCGGGAATTCAGCAGCAGGTGGTGCGGGATGCGCTGGAAGTGTTTTTTGACGTTCGCAAGGTGCCGGGGCTCAAGAAGAAACCGTCGACATCCGAGCTGATCGACTGGCTCAAGTTGCTGATGGCGGATGAGCTCTCTGCCAAAGCCCTGCAGGAGAAAGACTCCAGCTCGGCTCTGCCACCGCTCTATGGTGCCCTGGTGAAGAATGAGCAGGACGTTCATTTGCTGCAGAAGCTGGCTTTCATGGCGCGTCGCCGAAACTGATCACCGACAAGAGCCTTGCTTTATGTTGATTGATTTTTTCCTCGAAGTACGGCGGGCCAAGGTGCCGGCCAGTCTGCGGGAATTCCTGGACCTGCTGGAGGCCATTCAGCAGCGCCTGGCATTCGCAGACATGGAGGAGTTCTATTACCTGGCCAGGGTGTGCCTGGTTAAGGATGAGCGGCACTTTGACAAGTTTGATCGCGCCTTCCAGGCCTATTTTGAAGGCATCGAGAATCTCGATGATCTGCTCGAGGCGCTGATTCCGGACGATTGGCTGCGCGCCGAATTCGAGAAACACCTGACCGATGAAGAGAAAGCCAAGATCGAGTCTCTCGGCGGGCTGGAAGAGTTGATCGAAACCTTCAAAAAGCGCATGGAAGAGCAGAAGGAGCGTCACGCCGGCGGTAACAAATGGATTGGTACCGGCGGAACCTCACCGTTTGGTGCCAACGGTTACAACCCGGAAGGTTTCCGCATCGGCCAGAACAAGGGTCGCCACGGCCGGGCGGTTAAAGTCTGGGAAAAGCGTGAGTTCCGTGATCTGGACGACAGCATCACCCTCGGCATCCGCAACATCAAGGTCGCCTTGCGCCGGCTGCGTAAATTTGCCCGACAGGGCGCGGCAGACCAGCTCGACATGGATGACACCATCCGCTCAACGGCCCGCAATGCAGGATACCTGGACCTGAAAATGGTTCCGGAGCGGCACAACGCCGTGAAGGTTCTGATCTTTTTTGATGTGGGCGGTTCAATGGATCCTCACGTTCGCGTGTGTGAAGAGCTGTTCTCCGCGGCACGTCTTGAGTTCAAGCACATGGAGTATTTCTACTTCCACAATTTCATTTATGAAAGCGTGTGGAAGAATAACATCCGGCGCATGAACGAGACGCTCAGCACCTGGGACATCCTGCATAAATATACGCCGGACTATAAGGTGATTTTTGTCGGGGATGCCACCATGGCGCCTTATGAGATCACGCATCCCGGTGGCTCGATCGAACACTGGAATGAGGAAGCAGGCGCCACCTGGTTCCAGCGTGTGACCGAGCATTTCCGAAAGGTGGTGTGGCTCAACCCGTTACCAGAAAGCTACTGGGGATCGGGTGGTTCACTGGGCATTACCCAGCAATTGGTCAATAATCATATGTACCCTTTGACCATTGAGGGGCTCGAATCGGCCATGAGGCAGTTGAGTAAATAAAAAAAAGCCGATGCGGTTGAGGGCATCGGCAAAGCTCGGCATATTCAAGCGGGGGTTGCCCGAAAGGCGCTCCCGCCATCTCTGGTAGAGCAATTCCGGGGCCATGCCCCTGTGTCTGCTTTTAATATCAATAAGTTGCCTCGTCATAGGGCTGTCCAGTCCTCTGTGATCCGCCTCCCTTTTCTTTGTTTCTGTCAAATTAGTCGACGCTTTTCGTTGCCAATACCCGGCCAAATGCTCATTTGGTGAAATGGATACCGTTCTTGGTTGTTAGCGGGTGTTACTCTTTATTTCGAAATGTTACCTGAGCCGCGCACCAGCGCGGCCCGGCAAGGCAGGAAAGTGATGTTCGGCAGACAAAAACCACAAAAGTGCCGGATTGCCCCAGGGATCAGGGGGTTTTGTATATCCGGAATGATCATTGCCGCGATGGCGGCAACCTCCCACGCATCGTCGCTCGATGAGCAGATCGAGCGTCTGAACGCTGACATTACCCGGCATACCGCAAGTGTGCATGCCCTCGAGCAGAAACTGCTGCACCCGGTGAATACCCGGGTGGCGGTCTTTCTGTCGTTGGCGAACAGGCAAGCCCTTGAGCTGGATTCGGTAGAACTGTTCGTCAATGAGCAGCCGGTTACCGCTCATCTGTACACAGAAAAGGAACGGAGCTCACTGGGCCAGGGCGGTGTACATCAACTGTTTATCGGCAACCTCGCGGACGGAAGACATACTCTCAAGGCAGTGATCAACGCCCGGGCGGCCAACAATCGTTTCGTGCGCCGGGAGATTGTCCACGATTTCCGGAAACAGCCCGGCACTTTGCGCCTGCAGATGACGCTGAACGCCAAGGCACCGGACTATGAACCGGAAGTCTCATTTGTTGAGTGGAAATAACCGGCCATGAATGGGCGCATGTCTCTGTTCCTCCGAAACAGTATTGGTGTCATGGCAGCGATGCTGGCAGGTGTGGCAACGCCGGTAGCAAATGCCATGGATAACTCGTTGGCATCTGGTGTGGTTCGCTTTGCGCTGGATACCGGTGAGGCTTCCTCGGTTGTCGGGTTGGCAATGAAGCTTGAAGGCGAATCGGCCGATTACCTTCAGGCCCGGCTTATGCTGGCCTCGGGGCAGCATGACGAGGCCAGGGCTGGGTTTGAGGGTGTATTTAACGGTGCGTCTCACCGTGGCGAAGCGGCATTGGCTCTGGCTGAAATGGCACAGGAAGATGGCGATCTCACCGGTGCGGAAAACTGGTACCAACAGGCGCGCCGAACCGGCTATGGCGAAGTGGCTCAAAAAGCGCTTCTTGGTCTGGCGGAGCTGGCCAGAATACAAGGGAAGACCGACGCGGCCGGTCAATACCTTGCGCGTATGGAAGATGGCTACTGGGCGGCCGTGGGCTATATGAACCTGGCGGCGGATTTCGCCCGCGATGATCTCGATTCGTCACGGGCCCTGGTTTCGCTCCGGGTTGCCATGGCCATGGCTGCCAAGGATACCGACACCAGCCGGAGCCGGGCACTGCTAGATCAGCTCAATCTCCGGGCCGGCTATCTTGCATTGGGTAGCGAAGATTACGATAAAGCGATTGATTTCCTGGAGAAGGTCTCTCTGGAAAGCTATCACACACCTCAGGCTCTCTACCTTCATGGACTGGCGCTGTCGCGCAAAGGTAACCACCGTGCCGCCATGCAGAGCTGGCACCGTGCCAAGAAATTTCCGCTGGCGTTTCCCGGTGTTTCAGATGCGTGGATTGGTATGGGCCGTGGTTACGATCTTTCCGGGTACCCGGGCCAGGCGGGAGAATCCTGGTTGGCAGCCAACGCGGCCTATGAGGGAGAACGGGTTACCCTTGGCAAGTTGTCCGAAAGGATCACGGCTGAAGGAGCCTACAAAGCTCTGGTTCAGGATGCCCGTAGTGACGACATTCAATGGTTTTTGGCCGATAACCGAACGTTAACCCAGCCACGAATGGCGTATCTTCTGCGCTTCATGGAAGAACCCGGGGCCCAGGTGGCGGTGCGGAGGGTGGCGCGCCTTGATGAGATGGAAGCAACACTGGATGCGAGCAAGTATAACCTGGAGGTTTTCATCCAGGCCCTTGAAGGCTATATGGCCTCGGCCGGTTCAGGGGGGGCGGCGTCACAAACCCTGGTACTTGAGCAACAGCAGAGTGATCTGGAATCCAGATTGAATGGGTTGGTGGAGCAGGCGGCTACGCCTGCCCAGGTCGCAGAGTTGCGTCAGCTAAAACAGTCCCTGGCAGGAGCCGGCCGCCGCATGGGCGCGTTGAATGAGCAGATCCTCCAAAGACCTGAGCGCCTGGAAAAGGTTCTGGACGAAGCTCGTGCAATGAGAGACGCCACCAAGGATTTACGTTACAAGGCCCTCAGTCTCCGGGAGCAGGCTGCGCGAAAACTGGATGCACTGGCACTGGCGTTTGTTAAAAAGCAGACCCAGCACATGACTCACGCGCTGGACAAAACCGAGCAGCAAATCGCCCATCTCTACGAGTATCTGGCTCTGGAAAATCTCGGGGAGGGTGCACAGTGAATCTGCCTTTTGCTCCCAAGTCCTTTGCGGCATCCCTTGTCATGATTATGGCGTTGGCCCAAGCGCCGGTTTCTGCGCAGGAATCGTTCCGCGTGGAGTTGGGGCGGGATGGTGAAACCCTGGGGGATATGCGCCCGGTGTTTCTGAAATTTGAGAGCCGGCCGCTGCCGGCGATTTCGCCTCTTGAAGTGGCTCGCCGTTATCAGAAGCTGTTTGAGTCCTCGGATGAGCCTGAAGTGCGGATAGACGCCCTGAACCGGCTCAACAACATCCGTGATAGGTCGGGAGAGGACGTCGGGTTCTCCGAAGAGCGGGAAGCGGCCATCTATGAGGAAGTGCTCGAGAGCTACGAAAGCATTCTGGCCAAAGGGTCCTTTTCCGGGCGTCTCGACGAGTTGCTGTACCAGATGGCCAAGGCCCACGCGCTGACCGGGCAACCGGAGCAGTCCATCGCAAGACTGAAACAGCTTGTTGGGCTTTACCCGAACTCGGAACTGGTACCTGAGGCCCGTTTTCGCATAGCGGAAGCGGCCTTCTCCGCCGGCCGTTACGCAGAGGCTGAGGCCGGTTACCGGCAGTTGCTGGAGCATGACAGCCATCAGGAGCTCGCCGCTAAAGCCCGCTACATGCTCGGCTGGAGTCAGTTTAAACAGGGTGAGCCCGCCTGGACCCGCGCGGCAGATACGTTCATGGCGGTACTGGATCAGCAATTGCCAGACCAATCCACGCTGGCCAACCCGCCGGCGCAGTCCATGGATATGCTGGAGGACACCTTCCGGGTGCTGGCTTTGATGGCGTCCCGCCAGAGTGATGCCCGGACCCTTGCTGGCTGGCTGGATGGTCGTGAGTCATCAGCATGGCAGCATCTGTTATACGACCGGCTTGCGGATCTGCATGCGGTGGAACGTCGTTATGAACGGGCGGTGTCAGTCAACAACGCTTTTGTGTCCGAGTTTCCGGGCCACACAGCGAGCCCGGATTTCCTGGCCCAGAGTGTGTCCTACTGGCAACTGGCCGGTAAAACCTCAAAAGCTCTGGCGGCGCGGGATGATTACGTCCAGCGTTTGGGGGCAGAGGCCCGATTCCAGACGATGACTCCTGAGCAGAAGGGGCTTTGGGCGCAATACACCCGCTTCCTCGCTGATCACTACTACGCCACCGGTACAGACCTCAGTAGCCGGAACCAAACGGCTGCCGCCAGTGAAGCCTGGGCCAAAGCCGCCCATTATTACGAGCGGCTTGCACCTCGCTCGGATCAAGCCGGGGAACTGCTCCATCTCGCAGGCGATGCCCGGTTACTGGCTGGCGATCGGGCTGAAGCCGTCAGGAATTTCCGGGCCGCAGCCTACGACCATCGCCACGGGGATTCCCGGGATTCGGCCTGGGCCGCTATCCGAATTGTTCGTGAGGATCTTGAGCGGGCATCAGGAGAGAGCAGAACTGCGACGCTGCTCGTCCTGAGCAACGAAGAGCAGCAATATGCAGAGGCGTTTGGCCCGGATGAACGTCTGTCGGGGCTCCGTGCCGACCTTGCCAACCGTTGGTACGACCTGGGCGAATTCGAGCGTGCCCTGCAATACGCCAGCTCTACACTGACCTGGGAGCGGGCGGGGGTTACCGAGCGTTACGCCGCGTGGTTGGTGACCGCGCGTATTCGACAGAAAAACAACGAGTTTGGGCTCGCTGAACGTGCGTGGCGCCAAGCTTTGCCATTGGCTGACGAAGCCAGCCCGGATGCAGAAAGCCAAAGGCGCAGTCTTCTGGAACAACTCGCGTCCGCTATCTATCAGCAGGGTGAAAAGGCTGCTCGTGCCGGCGACGCAACTTTGGCCGTGGCGCATTTCCAGAGGGTTGAGGGCGTAATGCCGGGCTCTGAAATTGCGATCAAGGCTCGCTATGATGCCGCGAATACCCTGCTTCGGGCATCCGACTGGCTGGCTGCCATCAATGAACTCCAACGCTTCCGGATGGATTATCCGAGTCATGAGCTTACGCCTGAAACCAGTGAGAAGCTGGTTCTTGCCTATCAGGAATCTGGCCAGGGATTAAAAGCCGCTGAAGAGCTGCTGAGTCGCTCAGAAACGCTTGCGGACCCGTGGCCCACCAGGCTGCGTGCTGCGGCCATTTTCCACGCAGAGGGTGACAGCGCTTCCAGAAACCAGCTTTACAAAAACTGGCTGGCGGTTGCACCCACGCCCGATTCTGCCGAGGAGCATGTTCAACAGCAGACCATGCGCCAACGGCTGATCGAATCGGGAGACTCGGTGATTGCCGTACGTGAACAACTGCTGGCTCGGGAACGAGCCAGCCATTGGCATTCCGAGGATACCCTGAAATGGGCTGCCGATGCTGCACTGTTCTTTGGTGCCCAGACGGCAGAGCGTTTTGCCGGCATTGCACTGGTTCACCCGCTGGAGCAGTCACTTGCACGAAAGCAGGCGGCCATGCAGCAGGCTCAGGAGTATCTCCAGGAGGCAGAGTCCTTTGCCGGCGATGGAGTACGTTCGGAGGTTTTATATCGCCGTGCTGAACTCTATCGAACACTGGCGTCTGACCTCATGTCCTCTGAAGTACCTGCGGAACTGAACGAAATGGAAGCCATGCAGTATCAGATGCTCCTGGAAGAGGAAGCGTTTCCGCTTGAGGAAGAGGCCATGGCGCTGCACGCCCGCAACCACGAACGTATCCCCACGGAGGGTTTCGATGAGTGGATTCAGCGCAGCCTGGAGGCCCTGGCCACCATGCACCCCGGGCGCTACGACCGACAGCTTCGCTGGATGAGTTGGACGACGGACACCAATCAGGGAGGCTCATGATGAGGTTGAGAGGGATACCCCAGGTTTTCCGGTTTTTACTTCTTCTGGTTCTCGCGGGGTTGGCTGGCTGCGCTTCCAAAGCGCCGGCACCTGAAAAAGTGGCGCCGGTGTATCAGCCGGAACAGTCAAAAGAGTGGGAGCGGCAGGGCCGGCAGGCCTACGAAGCCGGTGACCGGAAGATGGCGCTGGAGGCCTGGCACCAGGCGGTTGCGGCGGATCCTGCCAACGTGAGGGTCCGCAACAATCTGGCACTGCTTCTTAAAGAGCAGGAGCGCTTCCAGGAAGCCGCTGAGATGCTGGAAGCGGGATTGAAGGTGACGCCGAAGGTGGCGGAACTGCATTACAACCTGGCGGTGATATCGGAGCTCTACCTGCTGGACCTCGACAAGGCGCTGGAACATTACCAGCAATATCAGTCCCTGGTGGGGGAGGAAGGCTCGCAGGTTGCCGGCTGGATCACAGATCTTGAACGGAGGCTGGAATGATGCTGTCCAGGTTAACGTGCTGCGGTTTCCCCCTGTCTGTTCTGTTGCTTTGGCCGGCCATCGGCTATTCCGCAGAAGGCAACAGTGAGGCGGGGCAGAGCCAACAGAACGTTCTGCAGGTACGGGGGCTCTCCGCTGGCACCGGCGAAGACGATCCGAGAATTCTGTACATATTGCCCTGGCAAACGCCGAGCCTGCCCCGGCGCCCGAGAACCGAACTCAATCAACAGGCACCGGAACTTTTGCATCCGGTACCTCAACCGGTTCTGGAGAACCACCGCCAGTTCCGCGAAACCCTGAACCCCCTTGTGCTGACACCAACGCTTTCTGCAGGGCAGGGCGCCGCACCAGTTGAGTCGCAACCGTAACGTCGCAGTAGATGGAGAACTACACCATGCTTGATACCGTTATCCGCTTTTTCCAGGAGGGTGGTCCCTTCATGTACCCGATTGCCATTGTGCTTGCACTGGGGCTGGCGATCACTCTGGAACGTTTCCTGTATCTCGGAGCGGTTCGCCGTCGAAACCGGGTGGCATTTGAGCGCGGCATTCTGCCCGCCCTGCAAAAACGTGATTACCAGCGCGCCATGAAGGCGGCGTCCAGCTCAGACAGCGCAATTGCCTCAGTGCTTGGCGCTGGCATTGCCCGGTTGATCAATAACTGCCGGCGTGAAGACATCGAATACGCGATGGAAGAGGGGCTGATGGAAGTGCTGCCCCGATTGGAAAAGCGCACGCAGTATCTCGCCACCCTGGCCAACATTGCGACGCTGCTGGGCTTGCTTGGCACCATCATTGGCTTGATTGCGGCATTCACCGCGGTTGCTGCCGCAGACCCCGCGCAGAAGGCATCGCTGTTATCGGAAAGTATTTCCGTGGCCATGAATACCACTGCTTTTGGCCTGATGTCGGCCATTCCGCTGCTCCTGTTCCATGCGGTACTGCAGACCCGCACCAACGAGATTGTCGACAGTTTTGAAATGGCGGGGGTCAAGCTCCTTAACATGGTGTCTGAGTCCGCAAACCGGCCGGCGGCGGCCGCCTGATGGTGCCGGCAATCCAGGATCTGATCAGGAGTAGCCGAACATGAGACGTCGACATCGCAGACTGACGGCCTCGGCAGACCTCGACATTACCGCCTTTCTCAATCTGATGATTGTGCTGGTGCCGGTGTTGCTTCTGGGCATGGTGTTCAGCCAGATCCGGATGATCGAGCTTAACTTTCCGGGTATGGAAGCGGGGCAGGCGCCGGATGCCGAATCGTTCCGGCTGGTGGTGACGGTCCTCCCGGAGGGTATTGAGGTGGCGGACAGCGACCGCGGCCTCATTGATGTGTTGCCTGTTACCGGGCAGGGCCAGGCCTATTCACGGCTGAGTGAACTGTTGCAGCAGATTAAATCCCGGATGCCCGACAAGACGGACGTGATCCTGGAAGTCGGACCAGACGTTGACTACCAGACTCTGGTGTCGGTTATGGATACGGTGCGCTCTTACCAGGCGGTGGTGGCAGCGAGCGTTGTGGAAGCAGAGCTCTTTCCGGATGTGTCTTTGATGGATGCTGGTGAGGATCGCAATCTGGCCGCGCGACCGATGGAAGGCAAAGGAGATGGCGCGTGAAGTTGTCGAGACGAGCCCGACTGCGCCAGCGACACTATGGCCGGATGCACAAGGCGGGTGGCCTGAACCTGGTGTCACTGATGGATATCTTTACCATCCTGGTGTTCTTCCTGATGGTGAATTCCTCGGATGTTAAGGTCATGCAGAACACTGCGGATGTTCCTCTGCCCAGTTCGACCGCCCAACAGGAAGCCGTGGAAAATCTGACGGTACAGGTGGTCGGCCAGTCCATTCTGGTCCAGGGCCGGGAAGTGGCGCGCCTGGACGGCATAGAAGCCACGGATACTCGCATTGCCGGCTTGTCCGAAGAGTTGGCGTACCGAAGGAACCGTTGGGCTGAGGTACCGGAAAACGGTCTTGAAGTTACGATTATGGCAGCGAAAGATACCGATTATCGGTTGCTGAGAAAGATCATGCAGACCTGTGTCGATGAGCAGTTCCGGCAGGTACGACTGGCGGTGGAGTCGGAGGTTCGTAATGGTTGATCACAGGGAGCTGTCGCAACCTTCCCGGCTGCCCTGGTCCAGGGACAGAGCAGAGTCAGGCCGCTTCGGCCTGATAACCGGGCTGATGCTGGCGCTGTTTCTGATTCCTGCCCTCATTATTCCGGGCCTGCAGGTACCGGAACCTGAGCGTGAACAGGCGGAGCAATTGCCGCCTCGGCTGGCGAAGCTGGTACAGCCACCCAAGCCGGTTGAGCCACCCGAGCCGGTTGTGGAGCCAGAACCTGAGCAACCCAAGCCAGAGCCAGAGCCGGAACCGACGCAGGTTGAGGAGCCGCCACAGACCCGTCCTGAGCCGACTGTCGCAAAAACGGAGCCGAAGCCTGCGCCGCAGACGACCGAGCAGGCTCGTGAAACCGCCTCACGTTCCGGCCTGTTTGCCATGAAAGACCGGCTCAGTGCTCTGACGTCTGTGGACACTCCGGCACCTGAGGTGCAGCGTGTCGCGAATGTTAATAACAGTCAGGCGGTTGGCCTGGCACCGGAAACGCCGAATGATTCGGTACTGCAAGGCAGCGGCGGTGTTGAAACCCGCGAAGGGCCAGTTCGGGAAGTCGAACTGGCAAAGCATGAAACCAGTGACGTAGCCGCTCCCCGGGAAACCGCGCCTCAGGTGGCAAGCCAGCCGGAACCCGCCCGGCCGTCAGTGGGCGAGCGTGCCATGAGCAATATCCGGCAGGTATTTGATGCCCAGAAGAGCGTGCTCTATTCCCTGTACCAGCGGGAGTTAAGGCAGGATCCAACCCTTGAGGGTAAGGTTACCCTGGAACTGGTGATTGAGCCGGATGGCAGTGTCTCAGCCTGTGACGTGGTGGGTTCTGAACTGGATCACCCGATGCTGGAGAAGCGCATTGCTTTGCGCGTACAGATGTTCAATTTCGGGGCAGCCAATGTGGAAACCCGGAAGGTACGATTCCCCATCGATTTCCTTCCGGGGTAATGCCAGCCGAAACTCAGTTTTCGATGGTGATTTTCGGCAAGCGGGGTTTTTGCAACGAAATCTTTTCGGTGGGGGCAATCACCTTGGCCTCGCCGGTAACCACCTGATCACCGTTCTGATTGCACACATCGCAGCCAAAAGAGACACGGTTTTTAGGTTCCTTGCGAAGCACCGACAAGGTGACGGTCAGTGTGTCGTCCAGCTTGACCGGTCGTTTGAACGACAGGCTCTGTTCCAGGTAGATGGTGCCGGGGCCGGGCATGACTGTGGCCAGGGCGGCAGAAATCAGTGAGCCACTCCACATACCATGAGCGATGCGCTCCCGGAACATGGATTCTGCGGCAAACTCGGAATCCAGGTGTACCGGGTTTACGTCTCCGGATACCGCAGCAAACAGCACCAGCTCATCTTCGGTGAGGGTGCGTGTGAAGGTGGCTGAATCGCCCTCGTTCAGTTCGTCGTAGGTAATGTTTTCCAGCGTATCCAGGGTGTCGCTCATCACAGGCTCCGGTGATTCAGTGTTCAAGTACGGTTGTACCGTTTGCTGATCTGAAAACTACCTCATCGTTAACAAAACTGCTATTCTCTCCCCACTTTTTTGAGGCTGATACTTTAGTCGGGTTGATTTTCCCGAGCGATCGGTCTTGGCAAAACATTACAATCAGGGGGCTTCTGAACCCATCCGGTAGTACCCCACAGCGCCAATCAGACAGGAGATGGTGATGGATTTTGAGCAGTTCTATCAAGACAAATACCCAGCTGGCATCCCCCGGGAAATCGATCTCAATAAATACAAGAACATGGTGGATGTTTTTGAGCAGGCGGTACAGAAGTTTGCAGACAAGCCTGCGTTTACAGCAGTTGGCGTTACCCTGACTTATCGGGATCTTGATACTCAGAGCCGCAACTTCGCGGCCTGGCTGCAGAACAAAACCGACCTGAAACCGGGCGACCGCATTGCGGTGCAGATGCCGAACGTTACCCAGTATCCGGTGGTTGTGTTCGGAGCCATGCGCGCTGGTCTGATTGTGGTGAACACCAACCCCCTGTACACCACTCGCGAGATGGAGCACCAGTTTAACGATTCTGGCGCAAAGGCTCTGGTTGTTCTGGCCAATATGGCCGACAACGCGGAGAAGGTGTTGCCTCATACCGGCATCGAGCACGTGATCGTGACCGAGATTGCCGATATGCATTCCCCCATCAAGCGTACCCTGATGAATGCCGCGGTGAAGCACCTCAAGAAGATGGTTCCGGCGTTCAACATTCCGGGTGCTCATAAGCTGCCGGCGGTACTCAGTGCCGGTGCCCGTGAAAAGTTTACCCCGGTCGACATCAAGCTGGATGACCTGGCCGTGCTGCAGTACACCGGTGGTACCACTGGTGTTGCCAAGGGTGCCATGCTGACTCACGCCAACCTGGTGGCCAACCTGACACAAGTCCGGCCAATGCTGGAAGATCAGGTGGAAGAGGGCAAGGAAGTGGTGATTGCACCGCTGCCGCTGTACCACATTTACTCCTTCACCCTGAACTGCGGCATTATGCTGGAAGCAGGTGCCCATAACGTTCTGATTCCGAACCCGCGTGATATCCCCGGCTTTGTTAAAGAGCTGCAGAAGCAGAAGTTCTCTGCCTTTATTGGCCTGAATACCTTGTTTGTGGCCCTGTGCAACAACGAGGACTTCCAGGATCTGGACTTCTCTGGCCTCAAGCTGACTGCCTCTGGTGGTATGGCTCTGACCAGTGATACCGCGAAAATGTGGCAGCGTGTGACCGGTTGCGAAATCAGCGAAGGCTACGGTATGACCGAGACTTCTCCGGTGGTTACCTTCAATCCCCGCAGCGCCATCCAGATCGGCACCATCGGTCTGCCGATTCCGTCCACTGTGGTCAAAACCATTGACGACGACGGCAACGAAACGCCGGTCGGCGAGCCGGGCGAACTGTGCGTGAAAGGCCCGCAGGTGATGCGCGGTTACTGGCAGCGTCCCGATGATACCCAGAAGTCGTTCACCGATGACGGTTTCCTGAAGACCGGCGATGTGGCCCTGATCCAGGAAGATGGCTATATCCGCATTGTGGATCGTAAAAAGGACATGATCATTGTGTCCGGTTTTAACGTGTTCCCGAACGAAATCGAAGATGTTGTGACCACACACCCGAAAGTGGTGGAGTGTGCCGCCGTGGGGATCCCCGATGCCAAGAGCGGCGAAGCGGTGAAGGTTTATGTAGTGCCCACCAAAGAAGGTGTAACCGCCAACGAACTCAAGGAGTTCTGTCGGGAGCGTCTGACCGCCTACAAGGTACCCAAGCACTTTGAGTTCCGTGATGAACTGCCAAAGAGCAACGTGGGCAAGATCCTGCGCCGTGAGCTGCGGGACGAGGCCAACGCCAAGTAACAGGCGAGGCCCGCATACCAACCAAAGACCCTGCTTCGGCGGGGTCTTTGTGTTTCTTGGCTCCGGTTTTCGTTAGACTGTTTCGCCCTGACGTTCCACCTACCCATTGATGAGCCTGCAGCTGTTAATGACTGACAACACTCGTTCCGAAACTCCCGTTGATTCCCGGGCCGCTGTCAAAGCGATGATGAGCCAGCTGGACGCCTGCAACCAGCAGGAGGCCGCCCGCATCATTCGTCGTGTAAGCCGTTGCAAGGGTAACCCTGGTAACAAGGACCTGGAAAAGATGGCGCAATGGCTGGATCAGGGGCTCGACAAGGTGCGTAAGCGTCAGGCATTGCACAAGCCTGCGACCTTTCCCGCAGGGTTGCCGGTCAGCGATCGCGTCGAGGACATCAGTGATGCCATCAAAAACCATCAGGTGGTGATCATTGCTGGTGAGACCGGGTCCGGTAAAACCACTCAGATTCCGAAGATTTGCCTGAACCTGGGGCGCGGCATCCGCGGGCTTATTGGTCATACCCAGCCCCGGCGGATAGCCGCGCGCAGTGTTTCCAGCCGGATTGCCGAAGAACTGGGTGAGACGGTAGGCCAGCAGGTCGGGTACCAGGTGCGGTTTACCGACAACACCTCGGAATCGTCCCGGGTCAAGGTAATGACCGACGGCATCCTGCTGGCAGAAGTGCAGCATGACCGTTTTCTGGATCGCTATGACACGCTGATTATCGATGAGGCCCACGAGCGCAGCCTTAATATTGATTTTCTGCTCGGCTATCTCAAGCAACTGTTGCCGAAGCGTCCGGATCTGAAAGTCATCATTACATCGGCCACCATCGAGGTGGAGCGTTTCAGCGAGTTTTTCAACGAAGCGCCGGTGATTGAAGTCAGCGGTCGTACCTTTCCGGTAGATATTCGATATCGCCCCCTGGTTGGAGACGAGGACGACAGGGATCAGGGCTGGACCGACGGTGTTCTCTCGGCATTGGACGAGATTGAACAGCATGAACGGCAGGAAAAGCAGCCTCCGGGCGATGTACTGGTTTTTCTGCCAGGCGAGCGCGAGATCCGGGCCCTGAGCAAGGTGCTGCGCCACGCCGACCTGCGTCATACCGAAGTGTTGCCGTTGTATTCCCGCCTGAGCAACCAGGAACAGAACCGGGTGTTTCAGGGCCACAAGGGACGACGGATTGTGTTGTCCACCAACGTGGCTGAGACCTCGCTGACCGTGCCCGGTATTCGCTACGTGATTGATACTGGCGTTGCGCGCATCAGCCGGTACAGTGTGCGCTCGAAAATACAGCGGCTGCCAATTGAACCGATTTCCCAGGCCAGTGCCAATCAGCGGGCAGGTCGGTGTGGCCGTGTGGCGCCGGGTATCTGTTTCCGTCTGTACGACGAAACGGACTTTTTTAACCGCCCGGAATACACCGATCCCGAAATCCTGAGAACCAACCTGGCCTCCGTTATCCTGCAAATGGCGACATCCGGACTGGGTGAGATCCGGCATTTTCCGTTTCTTGAGGCGCCGGATCGTCGTCAGGTCAACGATGGTTACAAGCTGCTGGAAGAGCTTAGCGCCGTCGATGACAAACGGCGTGTCACCAGGCTTGGGCGCACCATGGCCCGATTGCCGCTGGATCCCCGGTTAGCCCGGATGCTGGTGACCTCAGCAGAGCAGGGCAGTCTGGCGGAAGTGTTGATTGTGATTGCCGGCCTGAGCGTTCAGGACCCCAGGGAACGCCCACAGGACAAGCAGCAGGCGGCCGACCAGGCTCACGCACCGTTCAACGACAAGGAATCGGATTTCGCCACCCTGCTGAATATCTGGAACTGGTTCGAAGAGCAGCGCCAGGAATTGTCCCAGAACCAGCTCAAGAAACTGTGCCAGAAAACTTTCCTGAGCTGGATGCGAATGCGTGAGTGGCGGGACATTCACCGCCAGCTCACCCTGATCTGCCGGGAACAGAAGCTGACATTGAATAACCAGCCGGCCAACTACGACGCAGTGCATAAAGCCATTCTGGCCGGCTTGCTTGGCCAGGTGGCGGTGAAAGTGGAAAAGCGGGAGTATCTGGCCACCCGAAACCGCAAGGTAATGATTTTCCCGGGTTCCAAAGTTGGCAAGACGGCACCCAAGTGGATTGTGGCGGCCGAGATCGTCGAAACCAGCAAGGTGTTTGCCCGAATGGTGGCGGCCATTCAGCCCGAATGGGTGGAGCCGCTGGCAGGCCACGTGGTAAAGCACCACTATTTTGAACCCCACTGGGAGCAGAAGCGTGCCCAGGTGATGGGGTACGAGAAGGTCACACTTTATGGCCTGGATGTGGTCCCCAAGCGCCGTATTCCCTACGCCAAGGTAGACCCCGCCGAGTGCCGGAATCTGTTTATTCGCCGTGCCCTGGTTGAGGGGGATTTCCAGTCCAGGGCGCCGTTCATTGCCCGTAACCGCGAAATGCTGGATACGGTCGAGAATCTGGAGAAGAAGACCCGGCGGCGGGATCTTTTGGTGGATGATGAAGTTTTGGTGGCTTTCTACGACCAGAGACTGCCATCGGATATCGTTAGTGGCCGACATTTTGAATCCTGGTGGAAAGGATTATCTGCCGAAGAATTGAAGAAGCTGGAGCTGACAGAGGCCGACGTACTGCAAAGGCCTCTGGATGAGACCTCGGCCCAGCAGTACCCCGACTACCTGGAATGGGAGGGGGTGAAATACCCTCTGAGTTATGAATTTGAACCCACCAGTGAGCGCGACGGTGTCACCCTCAACGTGCCCTTGATGGCTTTGCGACAGATCCCCGCCCGGCGTCTGGAGTGGCTGGTGCCGGGGCTGCTTCGGGAAAAATGCATTGCCCTGGTCAAGGGGCTGCCGAAAGCGTTGCGCCGGAATTTTGTGCCGGTACCGGACTTTGTCGACGCGGCTCTGGCCAACCTGCAGCCAGGCAACGAGCCTCTGGCGATCAAACTGGGTGAACAGCTGCGACGAATGACCGGGGTCCAGATTGATCCGGATGCCTGGCCGGAGGAGGAGCTGCCCCGCCACCTGAGGATGAACCTGAGGGTGACCGGCGATAAAGGCAAGGTCATCGCCGAAAGCCGAGACACCGATGAGCTCCAGGCCAGACTGGAGGGCCGGGCCGAAGAAGCGCTGGCCTCGGCGACGAGAGATGAACCCGGGAAAAAACAGGCGGGTGAATACACCGACTGGCAATTCGGCAACTTCCCGGAGCAGGTTCAAACAGAAAAAGGCGGTATGCAGGTCACGGTGTACCCGGCTCTGGAAGATCTGGGTAATAAGGTGCGGGCTTCTCGTTGTCTGGACAAGCTCACCGCAGAGGATGCCCATCGTCGCGGCGTTGCGCGGCTGATTGTGAACCGGTTCGGCAATACCCTGGCGGATCTTGAACGAAAGCTGCCTCGGTTCAAGCAGTCTGCGTTGATGTTTGCACCGATCGGCCAGGCAAAGGGACTGCTGGATGATCTGGTGTTGTCGACGGTTATGCAGCATTTTCTGGCGGACCAACTGCCCAGAACCGAACAGGCGTTCGCAGAGCTGTTCGACCTCCACCGGGGTGACTTCATTCCTGCTCTGGAAGCTGCTGATGAGCGCCTGTTTCAGGCCATGAACGGCTACCAGAAAGTCGCGAAACAGCTCAAGGGCAAGATTAATCTGGCGCTGGCAGCAAGCATGGCCGACCTCAAGTTCCAGTTGCAACATCTGGTATATCCGGGTTTCCTGGTCAATACCCCGGTTCAGTGGCTGGAACGGTTCGGAACCTATTTTGAAGCGGCGGACATCCGGTTGGAAAAAATGGCGCGGGAAATGGGCCGTGAGCGGGAATTTCTTCACACCATCGAACCATTATGGGCCCGGTACGCCGCCAAACTGGAGCAGCAGAAGCGTCAGGGTGTACGCGACCCGGAGCTTGAAACCTACCGCTGGATGATGGAGGAGTTCCGGGTGTCGTTTTTTGCCCAACAACTGGGCACGGTCATGACCGTTTCGGCGAAGCGGCTGGATAAACAATGGGAAAAGACCCGTATATAAGGTTTTTGGATGCACTATAACGGGGCCACTGGACGATAGTCCCACGGGCAATTCTGCCGGACTGTGTTAGTATTTCTGACATCGTGATGTCAGAAACCGTTTTTATAATTGTGACGTGGGGTTATTGTGATTAAAGCCGTCATCAGCGGAACCGGCCTGTATACGCCGCCCGCCATTATCGAGAATGATGAACTGGTTGAAGCGTTCAATCAGTACGTGGAGCTGTTCAACAACGAGCATGCAGACGAAATTGCCCGTGGTGAGGTCGCTGCCCTGCAACCCTCGTCTTCTGCCTTTATCGAAAAAGCCTCCGGTATCAAGCGCCGGCATGTTATTGATCGGGATGGTATTCTTGATCCCCACCGGATGACCCCCTACATTCCGGAGCGTAGCAACGATGAACCGTCGGTACAGTGCGATATGGCTGTAGCTGCGAGCAAGGAAGCCCTGGCCCAGGCGGGTAAAACGGCGGCCGATGTTGATGCCGTTATTGTTGCCTGTTCAAACCTGCAAAGGCCGTATCCGGCCATCGCCATTGAAGTGCAGGAAGCCCTGGGTATTGAAGGCTTTGCCTATGACATGAACGTGGCGTGCAGTTCTGCCACTTTCGGCCTGCAGGCGGCAGTCAACTCGGTCGAAAATGGTGCAGCACGTTCGGTGCTGGTGGTCAGCCCGGAAATCTGCTCCGGCCACTTGAATTTCAGGGATCGGGACAGCCACTTTATCTTCGGTGATGCCTGCACGGCGATACTGGTTGAGCGTGAGGAAGACACTAAAGCCGGCCAGGGTTTTGAAATTCTGGGTACTCGTCTGAAAACCAAGTTTTCCAACAACATCCGGAATAACTTCGGCTTCCTCAATCGTGCCGATGAATCCGGCATTGGCAAGGCGGACAAACTGTTTATCCAGCAAGGGCGGAAGGTGTTCAAGGAAGTTTCGCCCCTGGTGGCCGAGACCATTCAGGGCCACCTGGCATCCCTTTCCCTCAGCCCGGATAATCTCACCCGGATGTGGCTGCATCAGGCCAACCTGAACATGAACCAGTTAATTGCGCGCAAGGTTCTGGGTCGCGATGCCAGTGTGGAAGAGGCTCCGGTGATTCTGGACGAATACGCTAACACCAGTTCCGCAGGTTCCATTATCGCGTTTCACAAATACAAGGACGATCTGAAAGCCGGCGATCTGGGCGTGATCTGCTCATTCGGCGCCGGCTATTCCATTGGCAGCGTCGTGGTTCGCCACCGCTGAGCCTGTTTATCTCGCTGCCAGCGCCCGCAAGGTGTCTGGCAGCGGGGTGGATTTGCGTGTCGCCCGGTCCGTCCAGACGATTTTCGCATAGCCTTCCGCGTAGATATCTCCGGTATCCTTGTCTTTCAACAGGTGGTAAGTGTCCAGGCTGGTATTTCCGGCTTTGTCCGCGTAAGTTTCCACCACCACATTGGCGGGGTGAGTCAGCTCCTTCAGGAATGTGGCGCTGGTCTTTATAATGACCGGCCCGGTGGCATCTTCGGCACCACCGAGTTCCAGTGAGGCAAGCCAGACAATCCGGGCTTCTTCAAAGAAACGAAAGTAAACTGTGTTATTGGCGTGGCCGTATGCATCCATATCACCCCATCGCAGTGCCATGGTGAGGGAGCTGACGGGATTTCCCGGTACTGACATCGGATTTCCTCCGGAAGGTTGAAAAATAATAATAAAGCGCCGGTATTGTTGACGAAACTGAACAGGTTAAACAACCCAAGAGAGCGACATGAAAGAGCGTAAGTCCCGGCGCTGGTCATCCTGGATGGTCATCGCAGTTTTCCCGGCCCTGGCGGTCTTTAATCCGGCCATGGCCCAGAATCTCCAGGAGCCCCCGGGTGAACAGACTATGCCGGTTGAAACCGGCGATCCCTATGAAAACTGGAACCGAAAGGTCTTCGCCTTTAATGATGCTATTGACCGGTGGTTTCTCCGGCCGGTAGCCAAGGGCTATCGCACTGTCACTCCAGATCTGGTGGACCGGGGGATTACCAATTTTTTCAATAACCTGACCGAAATCCGTAACTTCACCAACAGCCTTCTGCAGCTGAAGGGTGAGTCTGCGGTTGTGGCGGTTGGCCGTTTTACCTACAACACGGTTTTCGGTCTTGGTGGTTTCTTTGATGTTGCCAACGCCTTCGAGCTGCCCGAGCGGCCAGAGGATTTCGGCCAGACCCTGGCAACCTGGGGAGTGGATTCCGGTCCTTACCTGATGCTGCCGTTGCTTGGGCCGTCCACGCCCCGGTATTTCACGGGTATGGCGGCGGACGGGTTCATGCTGCCTTCGGCGTGGGACTCGGTCGAGAACCCCGAATGGTATTACCTGCGAATGCTCCAGATTGTGGACAAGCGGGCAGATCTGATCCCGGCGGAGAATTTCATTTCCGGGGATCGGTACACGTTTATGCGCAATGCCTTCCTGCAGCGTCGTGAATTCCTGATTAACGATGGTAAGATCACCGAAGATCCTTTCGCGAGTGATGATGACGATCTGATGCTCGACGATTTCTGAGTGTACAAGCCGGGAGGCGACAGGTGATCAAGGACCCGAGAATAACCCGTTTCCGAAAAATGCTGGCGCAGGCCACGAATTATGAACAGTGGAAAGCGGCCGCACTGGAGCTGGATTTTCTTGAGGGCAATGCGGAGTGGAAAGAAGATTTTGCCTCCGATCTTTACCATTACGAGCTGATCTATGATCGCCTGTCCAATCTCAAGCAGTATCGCCAACAGAATGATTTCGAGCGCCTGAAGCGCGCGCTGAGGGAAGGGTTGCATCACGACCTTGGCAACATGGGGAATCCGGCGCTGTACACCCGCTCCCGCGTCGGTACCAAACACCTGATTGAAGAATACATCACTCAGGTCTGTGAGTCGCTGGATTACCTGTGTGACCACCCGGTTCCTGGCTTCCCGGTGTATGACAAACTGCAGTTTTTCCGCGACACCCTGACGAGCTACGGGCGGCCCACCTTACTGTTGAGTGGTGGCGCCAGTCTGGGCATGTTCCATTTTGGGGTTATCAAGGCGCTCTGGGAGAAAGGCCTTTTGCCGCAGGTGATTGCCGGCTCCAGCATCGGCGCCATTATCGCCGGCATTCTGGGGGTTCATACCGATGCTGAAATTCCTGAAATGCTGGTGCCTGAAAGCCATAACCTGAAAGCATGGAAATGGCGGGGGTTGTTAAGCGCCATGCGCGGAACCGGTCTGATGGACCAGGACACATTGCGCCGATGCCTGGGGGAGAATATTGGCGACTATACCTTTGAGGAAGCCTACCAGCGCACGGGGCGCAGTATTAATATCAGTGTGTCTCCGGTGCAGGCGCATCAGAAAGCCCGCTTGCTGTGCGGTTACACGTCACCGTACCTGTTGGTGTGGAGTGCCGCCCTGGCCAGTGCGGCTGTACCGGGTATTTTCCCGCCAGTAACGCTGATGAAAAAAGATCTTAACGGTAATTCGCTGCCCTACATGCCGCGGCTCAAGTTTGTGGACGGCTCTGTTGTGAGCGATCTGCCTATCGAACGACTGATGCACCTTTATGATGTAAATTTCACCATTGTCAGCCAGACCAACCCTCACGTGGTGCCGTTTCTGACGGATCGTGGCCAGGATGAAAAACTGTCGCTGACCAATCTGCCGTCCCACTTGCTGAAATCCGAGGTACAGTTCCACGGGCAAGGCGTATTCGATTACCTTCGAAAACGTGTTCGGCCAGAGATCCTGCGGCAGCTTTCCGGCCAGATGTATACCATTATGGCTCAGCGATACTCCGGCGATGTGACCATCGCACCAAACTATTCCCTGCGGCATTTTCGGCGTATGCTTGCCAACCCGAGCCCTGAGTATGTTCGTGAGATGATTCTGGAAGGTGAGCGGGCGACCTGGCCCAAGATATCCATGATCCGCTCCCACGCACGGATCTCGAAAACCCTGGAGCGTTGCGTTCGCCGCCTGAAACAGCAAAACCGGCGCGCAGCGGAACTCAAACTGGTAAGCGGTGATACCCCGGCCAGGCCCTGAGGAACCATGTACTACGATTTCTTCGGCTTTCGTGAGCCGCCATTTTCAATCGCTCCCGACCCCCGATATCTCTACCTCAGCGATCGCCACAAGGAAGCACTGGCGCACCTGATGTACGGTGTGCAGGGGCAGGGCGGTTTCATTGTGATCACTGGCGAGGTGGGCACCGGTAAAACCACGGTTTGTCGCTGCTTCATAGAAAACGCGCCGGCACATGTGGATATTGCGTTGGTCCTGAATCCGCGCCTGTCCGCCAGGGAACTGTTGTCGTCCGTTTGTGATGAACTGGAAATAGCGCATCAACCTGATGCCAGTATCAAAACCCTGGTCGACAGCATCAACCAGGATTTGTTGAAAGCCCACGCTGCGGGCCGGCACAAGGTGTTGATTATTGATGAGGCCCAGAACCTCTCCGCTGAGGTGCTCGAACAGCTGCGCCTGCTGACCAACCTGGAAACCTCGGAAAAGAAACTGCTGCAGATTGTTCTGCTTGGCCAGCCGGAATTGCAGGAGATCCTGGCTCTGCCGGAACTTCGCCAGCTTAATCAAAGGGTCACGGCACGCTACCACCTGGATGCAATAGACCGGCAGGAATTGCCTGCCTATCTGCAGTACCGGCTTAATGTTGCCGGTATGCGGGGTGATATTTTTACCCCCGGGGCGGTCCGTAGACTGTATCGGGAAAGTCAGGGCGTACCCCGGCTTATCAATCTGATCAGCGACCGGGCACTGCTCGGCGCCTATGCGGAGGGAGATCATCTGATCTCCGTCACCCACATTCGCAAAGCGGCAAAAGAGGTCAATGGCGGGCTGGCGATGGCCCCGGCCGGCCGGACGTTCCGAAGCCGGGGCAGTCATGTATGGTTGGTTGTCGCCTCGGTCATACTGGCCATCATTGGCACCTTGTGGCTGCTTGAACTTCCTGGTTCACCCACCCCGGCACTCGCCGAGCCCAAGGCCGAACGGTCCGTTGCAGGTGTGATTGAACGGGAGGCAGAGCCTGAGCCGCAAACGGTATCAGATTCTGACCAGCCGGAAATCGTGGCGCCGGAGCCAACATCGCAGGGGTTCGTGTTCAACCAGCACACCCAGTCGTTGGCTGAGGCCTTCGGCGCTTTGTTTGATCTGTGGGGCAAGAATTATGAACCGTCGGCCAACCCGATCGCCTGTGATTACGCCGCAACGGTAGGGCTGGCCTGCCTTGAACGCCAGGGCAGTCGGAGAAGCCTGGAGTTTATCAATCGGCCGGCCATCCTTCAGTTAAGGGATGAACGCGGTCGTACCCGCCAGGTAGTTGTGGAACAGCTGGATGGTGAGCTGGCCATGATTGCGACGCCGGTGGGCAGCCAACAAGTGCCGTTTCGCGAGATTGAGGAATACTGGTACGGTGATTTCAGGGTACTTTGGCGAATTCCTGAATTCATGACCGGCGATGGTTTCTACGGCGATGACTCCGGCCAGCAACTATGGATCGGTGCCCGGATGATGGAGCTTGCAGAGCGTCTGAGCAGCGGTGGGCAGGAAGCGGCCCGGGTGAAGCGTATGGAGATGACCGACCAGGTGCGCTGGTATCAGGAAAAACGTGGGCTCACTGTGGATGGTATTGCAGGCGCCATGACCATTATCCAGATGAACAACGATCTGGCCGAGAATATTCCACGTCTGGTTTCGTCGGTGATGGTCAGGAGCGGTTAGCGTATGTCGTATATTCTCGATGCGCTCCGAAAATCCGAAGCGGAGCGCCGACAGGGCAAAGCGCCTGATCTCGGACAACCGGTACAGATGGTATACCGCCCCAGACGTAAGCCGGTATCGGCCGTGGTGTGGGTTGCACTGGCCTTGTTAGTGAACGCGGGTGTGCTTGCCTGGTTGTTCTGGCCGGAGCGAGACGCAAAGATCGTGACGGTGCAGGGGGCTCCTGCTGTAGCCCAGGAACAGTCCGAACCGGTACCCGATGTGCCGGCGGCTGAGCCTGAGCCTGATCCTGAGCCACTTGCAGAGACTGAAATAGCGGATCCGGTCCGGGTTTCCGGAGGGCAGGACCTGTCTCAGGAAAAAGGTACAGGCGTGGTCACTGAGGCAGGTGATGATGCCATGTCAGATGAGTCCGGCGTCAACCAGCAGTCCTGGGACGAACCTGTCGTCATTGTTCCAAGTCGGTCCGAAAGTGAGCCGTTGCAACAATCTGCCTTGACGGAACGGGTGCCGCAGGGCAGGGTGCCTCACCTTGTGGAACTACCCCTTTCTTTTCAGAAGAGTGTCCCTGATTTGACCTTTAACAGTCACATATTTGCATCTGACCCCTCCGCCAGTCGTGTCATGATCAATGGCCATTACCTGAAGCCGGGAGACGGCTTTGGGTCGCTGTTGGTAGAACGTATTACCGAAGACGGCGTGGTGCTCAGCAAGAACGGCCAGTTTTTCCGTGTAGGTACCGTACGTGACTGGGTGAGCCCGAGATAATGGCGCTGACAGAGGACGTTAAACAGCAGATTCAGCAAGCCTATCGGGATGTGTTGGCGGGCAAGGATATCCGCGCCCGTTACGGCCAGCGCTTGATGATTGCGGAGATTGCCCGGTACATGGGGGAAATCACCGACAACGATGGCCAGCGCACTTCCCCGCCAGCTACCTGCGTGGTGGAGGCTGGTACCGGTACAGGTAAAACGCTGGCCTACCTCATCGCCGCCATTCCGGTGGAGAAAGCCCTTGGCAAGACTCTGGTGATTTCCACCGCCACGGTGGCGCTTCAGGATCAAATCGTTCTGAAAGATCTGCCGGACCTGCGTAAACACAGCAAGCTGGATTTCAGCTGGACTCTTGCCAAAGGCCGTGGTCGTTACCTGTGTATGTCGCGACTGGAAGCGAGGCTACACGATGAGGGCCATGGTGACAGCGATACCATGCCGTTGTTCCTGTTGGATCAGCCGGTAGACGACGAAGCCCGTAGCCGGGCCACCTTTGAAAACATGCTTGCCAGTTATGGTTCCCGGGACTGGGACGGCGACCGGGATCACTGGCCGGAACAGATTCCCGATGAAATCTGGCGTCAGGTGACGACTGATCATCGCCAGTGCACCAACCGGCACTGCGCCTACTTTGACAGTTGTGCGTTCTTTGATGCCCGCAAGGATCTGGACGATGCCGATGTGGTGGTGGCCAATCACGACCTGGTGCTGGCGGATCTGGCCCTGGGCGGTGGCGCCATTCTTCCGGAGCCGGAGAACGCGCTGTTCATCTTCGATGAAGCCCATCACCTGCCAGACAAGGCCCTGAACCATTTCGCCGCGTCGGTGCCGTTGAACTCCACCCGGCAATGGCTGAAACAGCTTTCCCAGGCGCTGGTCAAGATGCAGCCCTGGCTTCCAGCGGGCTCCCAGGCCGCCAAAGCGGTTGAAAAGATCAGTACCGCGGGCCGGGACCTGGACCTGGCTCTCACTCGCGTGTACGAAGAGGTTGAGCAGAATACCGGCTGGGAATTCAACGAAGAGCGCCGCAGTGCCCAGTGGCGGTATCCGGATGGTGCCTTGCCCGAGAAGCTGGCCGAACTGGCAGGGGAAACACGAATCGCCACGGCAGGGTTGTGTCGGCACCTCGGAACATTGGTCGATGAACTCCAGAGCGCATTCGATGAGCGCAAGGATCCGGAGCTGGACCGGGACACAGCAGATTCCTGGTATCCGGTAGTAGGTTCCTTTCATGCAAGGGCGGAAGATCAGCTGCGGTTGTGGATTGCCTGGAGCGAAGGTGTCGCCATCGTCAGTGATGAAGAGGAGCCGGTGGTCGAAGCTCCTGCCCGTAAAGGCCCACCGGCGGCAAGGTGGGCAGTGCGCCAGCGCTGGGACCATGCTGAAGACATTACCTTGTTCAGCTCGCCGGTACTGGCCGATAACCTGCTTTATTCGAGATTGTGGTCGAGGGCTTACGGAGCGGTACTTACCAGCGCCACGCTGACGGCGCTCGGGCGCTTTGATCGCCTTCGTTCACGGGCCGGATTGCCTGAGGCCAGCCGTTATCTGGTAGTGCCCAGTTCTTTCCGGTACGCCGAAATGGCGACGGTGGAAGTGCCGGCCATGGTCGCGATGCCTACCGACGATGGTTTCGCCGATGCCCTGGTCAAGCGTTTACCGGAGCTCTGGGCCGGAGAAAAGGCAACACTGGTACTGTTCACGTCGCGCCGTCAGATGCAGCAGGTTCGTGATGCGCTGGCGCCTGAATACCCGGAACTGATCCTGACCCAGGACGATATGGCCAAGAATGAGGTGCTCAGGGTGCATTGCAGCCGGGTTGACGAAGGTAAGCCCAGTGTACTGTTTGGTGTGGCCAGTTTTGCAGAGGGCATTGACCTGCCGGGGCGCTATCTGCACCACGTGGTGATCACCCGGTTGCCCTTTTCGGTACCGGATGACCCCATTGAAGCCAGTCTGGCCGAGTGGGTGACCCAGCGCGGAGGCAATCCCTTTATGGAAATCACGGTGCCGGATGCTTCTGTCAAACTGGTACAGGCCGTTGGCCGCCTGCTGCGAACGGAACAGGACACGGGGCGGGTGACCATTCTGGACCGCAGGATTGTGGCGCGACGCTACGGCCAGTTGCTGTTGGATGCACTCCCGCCGTTTCGCCGCATCATTGAACATTAGGTTTCTCGAAAGCCTGTAAATAAACCCATAAATAGCCATAAAAAAAGAGCCAGCCCGCAAGGGGTGGCTCTCATGGAAGGGGTTCTTAACGAACCCGGGCGTCGAAACAACGCGGAACAAGAAGTCTGAAGGCCTGAATTTCAGATTTCGAGGTAAGGCGTTAACCTCACCATGGTTAAATGATAGGGCTTAAAGGGGCGTAAACGGATCGTCCAAAGGGCGTAGTGGCCAGGCTTAATTGGTGTCAAATGTGATGGTCGTCACGTTTTTGCGACATCCTCCAGCAACCCTACCTCCCGTGCTTTCGCCAGCGCCTCGGTGCGCCGGCTCACGCCGAGCTTGCCGTACAGGTTCCTGATGTGCGCTTTCACGGTAGCCGGGGCAACGGACATGCGCTCAGCAATTTCTTTGTTGGCCAGCCCCTGGTGGATCAGCACGAGAACTTCCTGCTCACGCTGGCTCAACGGTTCTGTCAGGGCATTTACATGCTCGCGGGCAGTATCGATGGGGTGATTGGCTTCCTGGGAGCCATTAAAAGACGCCTCGCCAGGCTGTCCGGCGGCCAGATCCCTGAGCATCCCGAGCAGTTCCCGGTTCCACCGCCCCGGGGTTCGTAGTCTGGGAAAATCCAGTAGCATGTCCCGTAGTGCAGTGCTCTCTTCCGCAAACAGGCGCAGAAAGCCTGCGTTTTCGGCCCGGTCCAATGCCTTCTCCAGCATTGCATCGGACTCGTCGGCACGGCCCTCGTTGGCGAGCGCCTCGGCGTACACCAGAAGAATCTCCACCAAATGCCGGTTGTGGGCGTTGCGTTCCGCCGTTGGTATCAGAGCGGACAGGGTGTCCTGGGCTTGCTGATATTCGCCCAGTGCATTCTGCACCCGGGCCAGGGCAATCTGGTTCTGCTCCCGGTTAAGCGGATTTGTCGCTGGTTGGTCCAGAGCGGGTTGCAAACAGGCGCGGGCCTTGTCGGCGTGGCCGGAGGCCAGGTAGCAGCGTGCCAGCAACGCGGAAGCGGCCGGGGGCTCGAATACAATGTGTTCCCTCCGGCGCCGGCCGGTGGTCACGGCATCTTCCAGTGCCTCAACCGCCGTTTCCAGGTCACCCCGGGTAAAGGCGAGGTGTCCCCGTACATACTGGATCACCACATGCTGGCCCGGTTCGGTACCCTTTCGTACATGATCGAGCAGGGGGGCCAGGTATCCGTCGGCGGTGCTGATCTGGTTTCGCTCGCGATAGATTTCTGTCAATGCACTGTTTTGCCAGCAGGAAATCAGTCTCGGCTGGCTGGGGTCCGAATAGTGTTCGTCCACCCATTGTCGGACTCGCCCCGTCGTCTCAAGAGCAAGATCGGTATCGCCACGGTGGTATTGAATCCAGGCGAGCAGGCCGCCGGATGACAGAACGGTACTTGCTTTGCGCTCTACCTGGCCATAATGAACGGCAGACTCCAGAGCCTCCTCGGCGTCATTCAGTTCGCCCTTCCCGAAATAATCCAGGCCCAGGCCGTAATAGGTGACGGACTTCAGGGGAATGCTGATCTGATCAATGTCCTTCAGCACCTGCCGGGTAAGATCCGAGGCGTTTTTCTCATCGTTGCGGGTGCGGGCCAGGTAGGATCTCACCAGCGAAATCTCGCTGTGCAACGCCAGGGCGCCTTCCGCGTCAGGGTGTGAATCGGCGACACGGCGGTCCAGCAGGTCCTCAACTTCCAGCAGAAGCGGGTCCAGGCTTTCCACCCGGTTTGCGAAAAACAGGCCCCAGATTCTGAGCATCTGCAGTTGCGGGCTGTCCTGAATCTTGTGGGCAGGGATAGCATCCAGCCATTCAAGTACCGGAAGGTGATAGCCGCCATGAATCAGGTTGTTGCCGTGTTCCGCCAGAACCGCCGCCAGATGGTCTGTATCGTTGCGCCGGACGATCTGGACAATCCCTTCCTGGACATGGCCATGGCGCAGTAGCCAGTCAATGGCTCGGGATTGCAGTTCCGAGGCATGGGAGGGGGCGGCACTCTGGATTCGCTGTAACAGGGCTTCCCGAAACAGGTCGTGGTAACGGAACCACTCGTTGCTGTTGTCCAGCGGGATCAGAAAGAGATTCTGGGACAAAAGGCTGGACAGCTTTTCCTGACTGTCCTGGCGTTGCCTGACGGCATTGCACAAAGGGGCGCATAAGCGCGGACAACAAGCCGTTTCCAGCAGGAAGTCCGTCAGATCTTCGGGAAGCTGCTCAAGCACTTCTGTAAGTACATAATCGGAAATCAGTCGGCTGTCCGGTGAGCCCAGGGCCTGACCGGGCAGGACGGCTTCTTTCTTGCCGGCCAATGCTGAAAGCTGCATGGCGGCGACCCAGCCTTCGGTTTTACGGCATATCGACCGAATGTCGTCCTCGGACAGTTCCATGGCCATCGTACTGCGGAAGAATTCCTGACATTCCTCTTCGGAAAACGCCAGCAGACCGGGGTGGATGTCCTGAACCTGGCGGCGGACGCGCCAGCGGGCCAGGGGCAGCGGTGGCTCTGTTCGTGACGCCAGGGTCACCAGAATTCCAGGTGGCAGATAGTCCAGAAACCAAGCGAGCTGGCGATGGAGGGTGTCGTTACTGATAACGTGGTAGTCATCCACCACCAGAGACCAGGCATTGCCATCGGCCGCGAGAACATTCAAAAGGCCGGTAATGGCGGGTGTAAGTTCGTCGGCGTCCTGCCTGGCCAACAGTTTCTTGCAGTCCTCCAGTCCGATTAGCCCGGCATGCTCGAAGGCGCCAATCACGTACTGCCAGAACTGCCTTGGCTTGTCGTCCTGCTCGTCCAGTGAGAGCCAGGCGGTGGGCATGCTGTTGCCGGCGCACCACTGGCTGACCAGTGTGGTCTTGCCATAACCCGCCGGAGCAATAACCAGATTCAGTCGTTTGCCGGATTCCGGTTGCAGCAGGGTGTCCAGCCGTTGACGTTGAACGGCTCTGGAATCGGGTGTTGGCCGGAGGAATTTGGTTGTCAGCAGCATGGCTTCCCGGGATCTGGGCACGTTTGATTAGCGATTGTGTGCTTTGTCACACACAAGTCAAGGGCTGTGTTGACGCAAGGTGTTGTCGGGCCAGCGAAACCAGAGATTTGGTCTACACTGAATACAGATTGCCTTGTATACCAAAAAAGAATGAAAAATTGATCCTTTATGCGTATTATCCGGTTATGAATCCACCAGCGTTCACGAGTTGAGCCTGAGGCACTGACTCAGGGCCGGAAATCCAGGGAGCGACAGAATTAATGAAATTACAACAGCTGCGTTATATCTGGGAAGTTGCGCACCACGACCTGAATGTGTCCGCCACCGCCCAGAGCCTGTTCACCTCACAACCGGGCATTTCCAAACAGATTCGTTTGCTCGAGGACGAGCTGGGGCTTGAGGTGTTTGCCCGCAGCGGCAAGCACCTGACTCGCATTACTCCCGGCGGAGAGATCATCATCCGGGAGGCAGGGGAGATCCTGCGTCGGGTCGAGGGCATCAAGAAAATTGCCCAGGAGTTCAGTAACCAGCGTAAAGGCGACCTGAGCATCGCGACCACCCACACCCAGGCGCGTTATGCGCTGCCGCCGGTGATCCGGGGTTTTATCGAGGAATACCCGGATGTGTCCCTGCATATGCATCAGGGCACGCCGATGCAGATCTCAGAGATGGCCGCCAACGGTGCGGTGGACTTTGCCATCGCCACGGAAGGCATGGACCTGTTCAACGACCTGATCATGATGCCCTGCTATAAGTGGAATCGTTGCGTGATCGTTCCCAAGGATCATCCTCTGGCCAAGGGCCAGGAACTCACTCTGGAGGAACTGGCGGAGTACTCGCTGGTTACCTACGTATTCGGGTTCACCGGTCGGTCCAAGCTGGATGAGGCATTCCAGTCACGGGGACTGACCCCGAAAGTGGTGTTCACTGCAGCTGATGCCGATGTCATTAAGACCTACGTGCGGTTGGGGCTGGGTGTCGGCATTATTGCCAGTATGGCGTTCGATCCCAAGGTGGATACCGATCTCGTGGCGCTGGATGCCAGCAAGCTGTTCAGGCCCTCGGTCACCCGTATTGGCTTCCGTAAAGGCACCTTCCTGCGGGGCTATATGTACGACTTCATGGAACGGTTCGCGCCCCATCTCACCAAGGAAAAGGTGGATGAAGCCGTGGCCCACCAGGGTAGCCGTTCCGAGATTCAGGAGCTGTTCAAGGATATCGAGCTGCCTACCTACTGAGGTTGGGGCCAATGAAAAGCCCGCGGGCCGTTAAGGCGACGCGGGCTTTTTTGTGGGCGCAGCTTCGGGCCGTTCAGCCAGACTTGCCGATCAGGTTGCCGGCATGCAGACCGCATTCCTTGTGTGTGGCTTCTTCCCACCACCAGCGTCCTTCGCGCTCGTGCTGGCCAGGGAGCACCGGGCGTGTGCAAGGCTGGCAACCAATACTGACGAAGCCCTGCTCGTGTAGCCGGTTATAGGGCGCCTCAGACATGCGGATGTAATCCCAGACTTCTTTGGAACTCCAGTTTGCCAGCGGGTTAAATTTTATCAGTGGCTTTGCATCAGTTGAGAAGGCGGTGTCCAGCTGGACCACCGGCACTTCATTCCGGGTACCGGGGCTCTGGTCCCGACGCTGGCCTGTAACCCAGGCATCCAGCGTGGCAAGCTTGCGGCGCAGCGGGTTAACCTTGCGGATACCACAGCATTCCGAATGACCCTCTTCGTAAAAACTGAACAGGCCTTTGCGGTTGACCATGTCCTGAACTTCTTTGGCATCCGGGAACAGGACTTCAATATCGATGCCGTAGTGTTTGCGCACCCGATCGACAAACTCGTAGGTTTCCGGGTGCAGTCGGCCGGTATCCAGGGTAAACACCCTGAGATTGTCGGTCAGTTTGTGAGCCATTTCGATCAGCACGACGTCCTCGGCGCCACTGAACGAAATGGCAATGTTGCCATAGTGGGCGAGGGCGGCTTTCAGGATCGCCCTGGGGCTTTGACCATCCAGTTCGGCCCGGAGAGAGTCGATATCAGTCATAATCATCCAGTCTGTACCAATAACTTGTGTGGCTAGCTTAGCAGTAAACCTTTAATGCCCTGAAGGAATGAGGATCTATATCTTTATGCCATCAAAGATGGGCAACACCGGATACACGATGCATTTGGCCGCGCTTTTTCATATCATACGCCCACCAACCGGGGCGCAGGTGCCTCATCTTTTTATTTATCGTTCAGGAGACCGTTGTGGAACTCGCATGTCTTGACCTTGAGGGCGTACTCATCCCGGAAATCTGGATCGCCTTTGCAGAAAAAACCGGCATTGAAGAACTCAAGGCAACCACCCGGGATATCCCTGATTACGATGTCTTGATGAAGCAGCGCCTGCGTATTCTGGACCAGCACGGCTATGGGCTGCCGGAAATCCAGGAAGTCATCGGTACTCTGGACCCGCTGCCGGGCGCCCGGGAATTCCTCGACTGGCTGCGTGAGCGTTTCCAGGTGGTGATTCTGTCGGATACCTTTTACGAGTTCGCCATGCCGCTGATGAAGAAGCTCGGCTATCCGGCGTTGTTGTGCCACAAACTGGAAGTGGCGGAGAGTGGTCAGATCACCAATTACCTGCTGCGTCAGCGGGATCCGAAACGCCAGTCTGTGCGTGCATTCCAGTTGTTGAACTACCGGGTAATTGCCGCTGGTGACTCCTACAACGATACCACCATGCTCGGCCAGGCAGAGGCGGGCATTCTGTTCCACGCGCCCCAGAACGTTATTGATGAGTTCCCGCAGTTCCCGGCGGTGCACAATTTTGACGATCTGAAACAGGAATTTTTGAAGGCGAGCGCGATTCACAGCGCCTGATCCTTCGAATCGCTGATCTGTGCCGCGGCTGTGCGGCTGTGGTGCAGATCAGAGCTTCAGCTTTTCCAGAAAGTCCATCAGTGGTTTGACCTTGGTGAGTGTTTCCTGATACTCGGCCTCCGGGTCAGAATCCGCCACAATGCCTCCGCCCCCCCAACAACGAATCGTACCGTTGGACTCGCACAGCAGGGTTCGTATTGCGATGTTGCTGTCCAGCCGGCCATCAAGTCCGTAATAGAAGACAGAACCACAATAGGGCCCTCGCCAGTGAGGTTCCAGTTCGCGAATAATTTCCATCGCCCGAATTTTCGGAGCGCCGGTGATGGAGCCGCCAGGAAAGGCATCTAACAACGCCTGAAGTGGGCTGATTCCCGGTTTTAAACTGGCCTTGATATGGCTGACCAGGTGGTGGACATTGGCGTAGGATTCAAGGGCAAACAGCTGCTCAACCTGCACGCTTCCGGCCTCAGCATGGAGGCTGAGATCATTCCGCAACAGGTCCACAATCATCAGGTTCTCGGCGCGGTCTTTCTCGGATGCCTGAAGTTCATTTGCCAATTTGATATCGGATTCCGGCGAGGAGCCCCGGGGGCGTGTACCTTTGATGGGGCTGGTCTCGACTACACCCTGATCTATTTTCAGAAACCGCTCTGGCGATATGGAAAGAATCGAGTCGTCTCCGACTCTCAGGAAGGCGCTGTAGGGCGTCGGATTGGCTTCCGTGAGCTTCTCGAAGGCGCGCCATGGATAGCCGCAGAATTTGCCAGAGAATGCCTGGGACAGGTTGGCCTGATAACAATCGCCAGCTTCTATGTAGCGCTTGACGGCTTCGACACCCGATTTGAATTCTTCTGGTGTTTGTACTGGAGCAAACGGGGCTTTCATGTGCCAGCGCATCTGGCGGTTTGCCGGGGCCGACAGCCATTGTTCAATCTGATCCTGAATCGAAGCAGGGCATGCCGGGTGAATCCAGAGCCAGTAGCGACCGCTATTCCGGTCAAAACTTGCGGTCCAGAGATAGAGCCCGGCGTGCATTAACGGAACGGTGGAGGCCTCGTGCAATTGCGCCAGCCGCCGTTCCCGGGCGTAGCCCAGTTCGTACCCCAGATAGCCAATCCAGCCGCCAGTGAGATGATACGGGTCGGTACCGCGCTCTACCTGAAATGGTGCGGCAAGCTCTTCCATTTCCCGGGCGAGACTGGCGGTATCAACGGCGGCCGAACTGGCACCAGGCAGTTCCTGCGAGCATACGGCCATGGCCGAGAAACCACATAAGGTGCCGCGACCGGAGCCATAGCCTGCGCTACCCAGAAAGGCGAAATCAGACGCCCGGCAGGCATGCATCATAAGCTGGTGGTAGGTCGCCCGGGTAAGTTCCCGTGTTGTTGCCCGGCCCAAGGGTCCTCCGGAATCTTGCTGAAATGATAAACAGGCCACAAAAACAGCGTTGTAGCGTTTGCGGCGGCACTGATCTAATGAAATAGCGTCCTGTTCGGACGGGGAGAAAAAGCCGGTGGCTATTCTAACCGAGATAGCAGGGCACCCCCAGCATAAAAACAATGTAAAAGCCGTGCGCTCCTGTTGCGCGAGCTTTCAGAGGAAAGTGGAGTAGGTATGACACAGCTAAAATCCCGTTTGATGACCTTCCTGATGTTTCTGGTTCCCCTGCTGATGGCACCCGGATACGCCAATGCCCAGCAGCCGTCTGAAACTGAAATCAAGGAGATGATTCAGGAGCAGTTTGAGCGGATGTACCAGAAGGGGGTCGATGACCTTGAAAACCGGATCGTGGTGACTGGCGGGGTAAAACCGTTTGCCGTGGTAACCGACACTGGAGACAAGACCAAAACGATTCGGATCAAGCAGATTGAGGAAATGCCGGCGGATGTTGCCCTTGAGGTACTCCGGCGTTCGCTCGTTGCACTGGTAAAGAAAGGCAAGATCGGCGCGACCGCAGTGTTCTACACAACGGCCAATCCCAATAAAGAGTCGGAGGCGGACCGGGTACTGGTGGTCGAGATGGAGCATATCTTCGGACCAACGCTGGCCCAACTGGTGCCTTTCACCATTGATGAGGGCAAAGCGCTTTTTGGCGAGCAGGTTGTTGTGGAGATGGAGAACAAGATCTTCAACATCAATGTGGATGAGGAGCCGGCTGAATAGTGTTTTTGTGTCCGACAATCCAAGTATCGATTACGTGAAGGTGGTCACGGAACATTCAGTTACCTCTGCAGTACTCTGTAGCCGTGCAGATACAAAAGTACACCAAACAGTCTGCATGAGATGGAAATAACAACAAACTGTTCCAATTAGGAGAACGTTATGAAAGGCCTGAAAAAAATCGCACTGGCAACGGCCGTTGCTGCAGCTCCTTTTGCCGCTCAAGCTGATCTGAAAGCGCTTGACGACACCACCATGGGTAACGTGACCGGTCAGGCCGGTGTGACCATCGAACTGGAAACCGAAGTTTCCATCGGTGAGTTCCGCTACACTGACGAAGGTTACCTGGCAGTTAACGACATCTCCATCGGTGGCGGCTCCGTTGAGCGTGATGCCAACGGCGCGGTAACTGGCGTATCCGGCATGCTGGATGACCTGGTTATCGACATCGACGTAGAAGCCGACGGTGACGCGTTCATCGACGTTCACAGCATCTCTGGCGCTCCGATCGATTTCGCCATGGCTGTTGGTTCTGCCTCTCTGAACGCCACTGACGGCAGCGGTGACTCCACTCTGCTGGCCAGCAACATCGGTATCGAGGGTAACCTCGGCCTGCTGAACATCCGTGTGGATACCGCCACTGACAACCTGATCATGAACGTTGGCTTCAACGTGACTGATATGGATATGGACGTGGACTTCCTGGGTGTTAACGTACGTGACCTGACCGTTTACGGTGCTACCTATTATGAGAACGGCGGCGCTGTTGACGCAGCGAGCATGTTCGCTCAGGCTCAGATCACTGTTGGCAAGGGCACCTCTGCTGCCACCGGTGGCGACGCTCTGGAAATCAGCATTCCTCAGTTCGTAGCTGACATCGGTGTTGGCGCGGTTGAGATCGGCGGTGAGTCTATCGGTTCTTTCCGTGTAGACAACCTGGCTGTAACCAACACCACTATGAAGGTTTATGGTCACCAGTAAGTTGACCTGACACCTTAACGTGGTGATAGCGCCCCGCACTGCGGGGCGTTTTTTTGTCTGACCGAATCAGCAGAAAAAAAACGGCGACCGTTCTGGTCGCCGCTTTTCGTTTCAGGGGTTGGGTAATTATTGGTCGGGCACCTGAATGGAAAGGTCAAACCCTCCGCCCGGACGGGGAGTCAATGTAATGGGGCCTTCGTTGATCGCTTCGGGGATCTGGATCTGATCGATGCCCGGGGGATTACCGATACTGAAATTCAGATTCTGGCCATCGAAGCCAATGCCCAACTGATCATTCAGGAACGTCTGGGTGAAGGGTTCATCCGGAATTTCCGGTTGCTGACCAAAGATAATGGGCAGTGTCCTCGGGGTAAAGTCCGCCGGAGGCTGTGCTCTGGCCAGTTCGTCGACCGGAAGCAGCAGGGCTCTTCGCAGGAATTCCTCTTCGGCATCGGAGAGCGCATCTTTCTTGCCCTCATCAAGATAACGCCGAAGAGCTTCCCGATACGCTTCCTCTTCAGCTTCGCTCAGAACGGGCTCACCTGGCGAGATGGTAAGGGCACGGATAATCTTTTCACGATCCGCTTCGGACTTCTGTTGCTGGCGTGGGACAATAATAACGGCGGAATCCTCCACGTAGGTTTCTACCATCTCGTCGGAGGTCATGGTTTGTACACCGGCCCAGGCCGGTGTAAATGTGGTGGCCGTGATCGCGGCTGCAAGCAGTGTGCGACGCATTTGTGAATGCCTCATGCTGAATCGGTTCAAAAGAGGCGCTGCTGAGTGTACTGCTTCAGTCAATACGCTTCATACTATCACTTTTCAGTATTCGGTTTGTCCGACAGTTTTTCAACCGTAAAGTGCCTGGTGTGTGATCAGAATCCGGTGCTCGAGGGTAAATAGTTAAGGAACCATTATTTTTATGGTTTTATGTCCGGATTACTGGCAACCACATTCCATGAACTTTTGGGCCTGAACCCAGTCGCAGGAGCATGATGCGAAACTCTTTAAACGCCCGTTGGCGACGATGGATCAATCGCCGAATCCCGAGAGCAGACAGCCAGACCCTCAGCCAGAAGAACATCTTCATTCTGCCCACCGCGGCCGGCGTGGTGTACGGCTTGTTGCTGTTGGTTATGCTGATTACCGGAATCAATTACCAGAACAGCCTTATCTATCTGCTTACGTTTATTCTCGGAGCCTTGTTTGTGGGAGCCATGCACCAGACCCACAGAAATCTGTCCGGTCTTTCTGTTGCCCTGGTCCGTCCCGGTGAAGGTCGGGCGGGTGATGACATTCCGTTTGTGCTGCGGGTAACTGCAGGCAAGGACCCAGGCCTTGGCCTGAGCCTGTCGGTTGAGGATTCATCGGTTGAGAGCGTGCATGTATCGCCGGGTGAATCCCGGGACGTGGTGCTGCCAGTGCCGTCTGCCCATCGCGGCTATCTTCGTCCGGATCGGATCCGTATCGAAACCCGTTTTCCGTTCGGGCTGTTAAAGGCCTGGTCATGGTTGCGTCCTTCGTCTGCCGGAGTGGCCTTTCCCAGGCCCCTACCGGCACCCGATGCTGCCGGGACCGTGCAGGATGGTAGCGAAGCCGCGTCGTCTGCGCCTGTGGCCGGCCAGGACAAGGCCGACCTTCGTCCCTGGCGTGAAGGCGATATGAGTCAGCGGGTCATGTGGAAACGCTTTGCCCGCACAGGCCAGATGATTGTGGCCGACTGGCAGGGCGAGCAAGGCAGTCCGCACTGGCTGGATTTCCAGGCGTTTCCTGGCGTTGATGCCGAGTTGCGGCTGAGTTATCTGGCCTGGATGGTGGCGGACCGGGTACAGAAGAATGCAAGGTTTGGTCTCAGTTTGCCCGGCGATACCATAGAGCCGGATAGTGGTTCACTGCATGGAGAGCGTTGTCTGCGTGCGCTAGCGGTGTGGGGCGAGCAACCGCCGAGGGATCCAGATGGTCAGCCTTTTGGTACCCGTCAGGCCGAGAATGCGAAAGCGGGAGTATCTGGATGATATTGACCATAGCCAGAGTTTTCTCCGCAAAACCGGCAGAACAGGCGCCCATCGAAGCCATCCCCGGTAACGCGCTTTTGTGGTTGATTGCCAGTTTTGCACTGCTCCTGGTTCCCCAATGGGATCGCCTGCCCTGGTGGCTCATCGCGGCCTGCGCTGTGCTGGCAAGCTGGCGCTGGTTGGCACAAAAGGGCCGGGTGAAACTGCCAGGGCGGCTGCTGCGCACAGGAATCATGGTGACTTTGATTGGTGTTTATGCGGCCACCGTGCAGGGGCGATTCACCGTGGATACCGCCGCGTCGTTCTTTGTGTTGGCCGTTGGGTTGAAATGGCTCGAAACCCGGTCCGCCAGGGATTTCTATGTGCTGTTTTTTATTCAGGTTTATCTTGCGGCCGTGAACTTCCTGTTCAAACAGGACATTGCCTGGGCATTGCTGACGTTCGCCGCCATTGGGTGCCTGATGGTGGGCCTTCAGATTCTCAATGCACCTGATCTACCCGGCAGCCTGAGGGCTGGCTGGAAGCGCCTGGGTTTGCTGCTACTGAAAACCCTGCCAGTGGTTGTCCTGCTGTTTGTCTTTTTCCCACGTATGGCGCCACTCTGGAGTGTTCCGTTGGTGTCCGGCCAGGCCCGCAGCGGGATTTCGGATACCATGCGACCAGGCGATATTTCCAATCTGGCCCAGAGTAGTGAAAGGGCGTTCCGGGTGACCTTCGGGGGCGAGTCGCCACCATATCGGGAGCGTTACTGGCGGGGTTTGATTCTCGACTATCTGGATGATGAAACCTGGCGCCAGAGCGACCCCGACGGTTTCCGGCGGCCAGCCAGGGTAGACAACGACGGTGGTGTCGGGCCGTTGCGAAGTAATGAATACGATATCCTGCTGGAGCCAACAGACCAGCGGTGGGCGTTTGCTCTTGATAACTCGGTAGCAGTCTCGGGCAACGTGGTAAGTACGCCGGAGGATTTGTTCCGCTTTCAGCGCCCCGCCGACAGCCCGGTGCGTTATCGCCTGGCCCGGGTTTCCGCTGTGCCAGCGCCGGCTGAAGCCCTTTCCCCGGCAGAAACTCGGCGCTATCTCCAGCTTCCTCCATCCGGGAACCCCCGGGCCCGGGAGCTGGCACGAGAACTGTCTCAAGATCTGTCCCATTGGGAAGTCGTCAACACCTTGCTCCGCCGTTTTCGGGAGCAAGCCTATTTCTATACGTTGCGCCCGCCCACCATGCCAGACGACGGTGTTGATGCGCTGTTGTTTGATGAAAAACGGGGCTTTTGTGCTCACTATGCCGGTGCGGCGACCTTTGTCTTCCGGGCAGCCGGGATTCCTGCCCGAATTGTGGTCGGCTATCAGGGCGGCGACGCCGGGGCGGGCGGAGATTACCTCATTGTCCGTCAGTACGATGCCCACGCCTGGGTGGAGGTGTGGCTGGAAGGCCAGGGCTGGGTGAGGGTGGACCCGACAGCTGCCATTGCGCCAAGCAGGATTGAATCCGGATTGCGTGATGCGGTGGCCGATGAGGGCTCGTTCCTGGAAAATGATTTGACCTCGCCGCAGCGCTACGGTGATGTCGCGATCCTGCAATGGGCGTCGCTCCAGCTCGATCGAATCAATTATCACTGGCAGCGATGGGTGGTAGGTTACCAGGGGCAGAGTCAGATGGATCTGATGTCCCGGTTGCCGGGCAATTTCGGGCTCAAGGAACTTGGCTACCTGACGGCCGGAGTGGTTGGCTTCACCCTGCTGATCGCAGGGGTTGTCTCGGCTCTTTCGATTCGCCGCGGCGCCCGCAAGGATGCATTTGGTCGGGTGGTGTTGGCCTGGCATCGGCTGTGCGAACAGGTTGGCGTGCCGGTCCGTACCGGTGAAACCCCTGCGACGCTGGCAGAACGCCTGGCGGATGCGCGCCCGGAGGTTGAATCTTCGGCCCGTCTCTTTGCCCGGGCGGTAAACAGCCATTACTATACGGCCTCAACACAGGAAGCTTCCGCGCACGAAGCGCGCAGGCTTACCCGGCTATTGAAAACGATGAAACGACAACTCCGTCGTAAACCTGAACCCGCTTCACGGACGTTCCGACATGACTGATATCGCGAAGGACATGCCCTGGCTCGGCCGCGCCTGGAGCACGGTGCAGCAACGCCTTGCCCAGGATCGGTTGCCTCACGCGCTGCTGGTCGTTGGTGAGCAGGGCGTCGGGAAAAGGGCGTGGGCAGAAGCCGTCGCTGGGCTGCTGTTGTGCGACCAGCAGGTCGGGCTAGACAACGGAGCACCGATAGCGTGTGGTCAGTGTCGTCAGTGTCAGTTGATCGCGGCGAACAGCCATCCCGATGTCCGGGTGTATTCACCGGAAAAGTCCCGGATGGTGAAGGTGGACCAGATCCGCGCGCTGTCGACGTTTGCCGTGGCCTCGCCACAGGTTGCACACCGCAAGGTGGCCATAGTCGACCGGGCGGATCAGCTCAACATCAACGCCGCCAACGCATTGCTGAAAACCCTGGAAGAGCCTTTGCCGGATGTGACCCTGTTGCTGCTCCAGGAATCCGGGCGGCCGGTACTTCCCACCATACGATCCCGCTGCCAGGCCCTGACAATACCGTTACCTGATGCCGAGGATGCCGGGCGATGGCTGTCTGCCCGGGTATCCGAGTTGGAGGAATCCATCCGTCCGTCGCCGGACACTCTGGCCAAAAGCCTGATGCTGGCGGGTAATGCTCCCAGGCTGGCGCTGGTGTATGCCACTGGCGAGTTTCTTGCACAGAGGGATGAGGCCTTCGAGGCATTTCGACAGTTCATGAAAGGCCAGATGACGGTAGGGGACGCCGCCCGCCGCTTCAAAACTCTGGGACTGGACGATACATTATGGCTGTTTGAAAGCTGGGCCGCGGACCTGGCCCGGTGCAGTGCCGGGGGCGAAGTTCAGGACCCGGAGGCAGCAGACATGTTGGGCTATCTGGCCAGATCCAACCCGCCGTGGCGCGCTCATCAATTGCTGGAGCGGGTTCGGGAAAGCCGGAGTGCGGGCATATATAACGCAAGCCCGGAGCTTGAGGCCACTCAGCTTCTACTGGCCTGGCGGGAGTTGATGCCCCGGAAGCGGCAGACAACGTGAGCGTTGTTCAGGATCAACTGCTATCATTGCGAAATATCAGTAAATTTGCGTAAAAGGTATTTGATATGGGGCCCGGATTCGGAGCACGCAGCGGTATTCTAACCCTGACGATCAAGGACAAGGCGGTTCTCTATGCGGCGTACATGCCCTATATCCGCCAGGGAGGCCTGTTTATTCCTACCCAGAAGCAATATCAGCTGGGTGATGAGGTGTTTCTGCTGCTCAACCTGATGGATGAGCCGGAGAAAATTCCGGTGGCTGGCAAGGTGATCTGGATTACCCCCAAGGGTGCTCAGGGAAACCGGGCCGCAGGCATTGGCGTGCAGTTCAATGGCGATGACGAAACTGCCCGCACCAAGATTGAATCCTACCTGGCCGGCTCGCTGAGTTCCGATCGTCCCACCCACACCATGTAAGGCCGCTACCGAATGACGGAGACCTCGTTACCCGGTAGCGTTCCAGAACCACAGGCCGGTTGCCATGAAATGCACTGGCCCCTGGATAACATAACTCTTTCGGGTCTGACCTGGCCGAACTCCAGCGAGGAAAGCTCTCGACCACCGGCTATCCTTCTGCACGGCTGGCTCGACAACGCCATGTCCTTTGCCCGACTGGCGCCGTTGTTGGCCGAGAACACCACGGTACATGCGGTGGATATGGCAGGGCACGGACACTCGGGCCACCGGCCGCCGGGTTACAGCTATTGGCTAATGGACTACGTCGGCGATCTTTCCGAACTCGTGGAACGGCATTTTCCTGAAAGCAAACGTTACCCTCTGGATCTTGTGGGGCATTCTCTCGGCGGGATTGTCTGCGCACTTTACGCCGCCGCATTCCCGGAACGGGTGCGCAGACTGGTGATGATTGACAGTTTGGGCGCGCTCAGTCGGCCAGCAAGTGAGACGATCCCTCAGTTGCGGCGGGCATTACAGAAACGCAGGGCTGGTTCGGCTGCTCCGGCGGTCTATCCGGATATTCAGAGCGCGGCCCGAATCCGTGAGGGCGGGCTGAGCCCCCTGAGCCCCGAGGCGGCAAGAACGCTGGTGCCCAGGAACATGCGTACGGAAACTGGCGGGTTTATATGGCGCACGGATGCCCGTTTACGCCACCCTACACCGTTGATGATGACCGAAGAACAGGTGAGGGCGTCTTTGTCTTCCATCCAGACGCCCACTTTATTCGTAAGGGCAGAAGAAGGGTTGCTGGTTTCCCGCGGCGGGCTCGATAGTCGTGCCGATCTGGTCCCCAACCTTGAAACAGTCGATGTGCCCGGTGGGCATCATTGTCATCTTGACGGGGAGGTGACTCCCGTTGCCGAAGCGATTAACAGGTTTCTCTTACATGATTGATCGTGGTAATTCCTCGATGGTCGGTGCGCTGGCCGGCCTTATGTTGTTATGTTTGTCCATTCCTGCACTGGCGGCGTGGCCTGAAGACGCGCCAGCCCCTTTTCCGCAATCAACGCTTGAATCCACGGTCGAGATACAGTCTGCTGGCCACCTGGTGCTTTTTAGTCCGGTTCGGGAAATTCGTGATGAAATCCGGTCCGAGTCCATGGCTCGCTTGCCGGTGCAGGGTCAGGGTCAGCTGTTTCAAATCTCTCGTGACGCCACACGTCAGGCTGCGAGGGCTCATTACTACCAGCAGTTATCTGAAGGTGGCGCGAAAATCCTGTTTGAGTGTGCAGGCATCGCCTGTGGCCGGAGTAATGTCTGGGCCAACCAGATCTTCCAGCAGTCTCGTCTTCTGGGACGGGATGCCACTCAGGATTACCTGGTTGCCGCCACAACGGCAGACGACGGGCAGCAGTGGTTGACCCTTGTTTACACGGTGACAAGAGGCAACCTGCGGGAGTATGTCTGGGTTGAGCATCTGAATGTTGGTTTCGGTACGGCCATTCCCGGGTATACCATTGGTACGGGCCCGATAAAGGGGCCTTTGGTGGTGCCGTGGTCGGGTGGAGTGACATTTCGATTTGAGTGGTCGGCAGATGACCGGCGAACCCTGAATGACTGGGCTGCGGATGGTGCCGAAGTGGTGCTTGCCTCGTTCACCGATCTGGAGCAGGATGAGTCGCTCGAAGGTGCCTTGACGCGGTCCCGCGCTGCGGCCGAAAGCCTGGCGGCCCTGCTGGGCAAATCGGGCATTTCTCAGAGTCAGATACGCATTGTCCCGGTTGGGCCGGTCGTCCAGATGAATGACCCGATTCGGCAGGGTAACCGGGTTGAGGTGCTGGTTATCAAGAGGTAAGGAAATGGCAGAAAAGGATAGCCCGGAAAAGGAAGCGTCCGGCAGAACCGCAGCCGCGCAGGACGGCGTCACGTCGGTAGTGACCAGTTCTGGTATTTCTGCGGCATCAGCGCCGGCCAGTACCGAGCGCATGGAGTCATTGCCTGGCAAGGGCAAAACCGTTGCACTCACCCTTGGTAGCGGCGGCGCCCGTGGCTATGCCCACATCGGTGCGATTGAAGTCCTTCAGGAACGTGGTTACGAGATCGTTGCCATCTCCGGCTGCTCCATGGGCGCCCTGATCGGTGGCATGTACGGCGCCGGCAAGATGAAAGACTACAAGGACTGGGTGACCGGGCTCGGCCAGTTCGATGTCTTGCGGTTGCTGGATGTGACCTTCACTTCTGTCGGCGCTATTCGTGGAGAGAAAGTCTTTTCGGTGGTACGGGATATTCTGGGCGATACGCGTATTGAGGATCTGCCCATTGCTTACACCGCCGTAGCAACAGATCTTCTGGCCCATAAGGAAATCTGGTTTCAGGAAGGCCCGCTGGACCAGGCTATCCGCGCCTCCATTGCCATACCCAGCGTGGTGACGCCTCTGGTGCTCAACGGCCGGGTACTGGTGGATGGCGCACTGCTCAATCCATTGCCTATTATTCCCACCATCTCAGCCCATGCAGATCTGGTGATGGCCGTTAACCTGAGCGGTGAGGATGATCAACAAAGGCGCATTCCAGACGCCGCGTTTGCTCCGGAAGAAACCAGTAGCGATATGGATGAATGGGTCGATGCCATTCGCGAAAAGGCGTCCCGCTGGTTTGATTGGGATACGCTGAAAACCTTGGGTTCACGAAAATCCGAGAGCGGCGAGTCGCCGGAACAGAAAATAAGCCGGGAAATGGCAAAAAAGACGGCACCCGATAAAAAGCGTGAAGACGAATCGGGGCGGTCCAGACATCGTGACGAGCACGAGACCATCGACTGGGACAAACTGGGCATTGGCAAGTTCGATGTAATGAACCTGACCATCGAGACCATGCAAAGCGCGTTAGTGCAGTACAAGATTGCCGGCTACCCACCGGATCTGTTGGTTAATATTCCCAAGAATGCCTGCAGAAGCTACGACTATCACAAGGCCCCGGAGCTGATACAGCTGGGCCGGGAGCGGATGTTGGCCGCCCTGGACCGGTTTGAACAAAGCCGCAGCAGCTCCGGCCCGCTGGCTCTCTGAGCCACAAGAGCTGCAGCCCGCGCCGCAATGCGCGTATAATGCCGCGCACCATTAGCCAGACCAGGAAGCTAAGTTTTGACCAGTCCCGTTGACGATCTGCACTCCATCCGTGACCTGCTTCGGTTCACGGTTTCCCGTTTTGCGGCTTCGCCAATCTACTTTGGCCATGGCACTGATAACGTCTGGGATGAGGCCGTTCAGCTTGTATTGCGCAGCCTGCATCTACCGCTGGAAAACAACAATCTGTTTCTGGATGCGCGACTGACCCGTTCAGAGCGGGAACTGATTCTCGAGCGCGTAGAGCGTCGGGTCAACGAGCGTATTCCGATTGCTTACCTGCTTGGCGAAGCCTGGTTTATGGGGATGCCGTTCAACGTTGATGAGCGTGTTCTGGTTCCCCGTTCGCCGATTGGCGAACTGCTGGAGAACGGTCTTCAGCCCTGGTTAGGCGCTACGCAGGTTCAACGAATTCTGGATTTGTGTACTGGCAGCGGCTGTATCGGTATTGGCGCAGCGACGGTTTTTGACGAGGCGGAAGTGGATCTGTCTGATATTTCGGCGGATGCCCTCGCCGTAGCTGAGTCCAATATTGAACTTCATGGACTGGAGGGTCGCGTACGCGCGATTCAGTCGGATGTTTTCGACAACATCGAAGGTCGCTACGACGTGATCGTCAGTAACCCGCCTTATGTGGACGCGGAAGACCTTGCAGACATGCCGGCCGAGTATCACCATGAGCCCGAACTGGGCCTGGCTGCCGGAGACGATGGGCTGGACATTGCCCACCGTATAGTTGCCCAGGCTACCGATTACCTCACCGACGACGGACTCCTGATTGTGGAGGTTGGCAACTCCTGGGGTGCCATGGATGATGCCTACCCGGATTTGCCGTTAACCTGGCTGGAATTCGAGAACGGCGGCGATGGCGTATTCCTGGTCACTGCCCGGGATCTGCGTGAATGGCAGGCCCGAAAAAGCTAAGATCGTAAATTACAAAACCTGTATAAAGTGCTGAATTATGTCGGGAAATACATTCGGAAAGCTGTTCACCGTCACCACCTTTGGTGAAAGTCACGGCGCGGCCCTGGGCTGCATTATCGACGGTTGTCCTCCAGGCCTGGAGCTGTCAGAAGAGGATATGCAGCGGGACCTGGATCGCCGCAAACCCGGTACTTCCCGGCATACGACCCAGCGTCGTGAGGCGGATGAGGTTCGGATTCTGTCTGGTGTCTTTGAAGGCAAAACCACCGGTACACCGATCGGTCTGATTATCGAGAACACGGATCAGCGCTCCAAGGACTATTCCAAGATTGCTGCTCAGTTCCGCCCGGCCCACGCAGACTACACCTACCACCACAAGTACGGTGCCCGGGATTATCGTGGTGGTGGTCGCTCTTCTGCCAGAGAAACCGCCATGCGGGTTGCCGCCGGCGCCGTCGCCCGGAAGTTTCTTGAGCAGCGTCTCGGGATCAAAGTGCGGGGTTATCTTTCCCAGTTAGGGCCGATCAAGGCAGACAAGCTGGATTGGGAGCAGGTTCACCAGAATCCGTTCTTTTGTCCGGATGCAGACAAGGTCTCCGAGATGGAAGCCTACATGGATGCTTTGCGTAAAGAAGGGGATTCGATTGGCGCCCGCATCAATGTGGTTGCGGAGGGGGTCCCTCCAGGTCTTGGTGAGCCGATTTTTGATCGTCTGGATGCCGATCTTGCTCACGCCCTGATGAGCATCAACGCGGTCAAGGGTGTGGAGATCGGTGCCGGTTTTGATTGCATCGAGCAGAAAGGGACAGAGCACCGGGATGAGATGACGCCAGAAGGCTTCCTTTCCAACAATGCCGGTGGTGTTTTGGGCGGCATTGCCTCCGGTCAGCCGATTGTTGCCAGCATTGCACTAAAGCCAACATCAAGCTTGCGCCTGCCCGGCAAGGGCATTGATGTAGACGGCAATCCGGTGGAGGTGATCACCACTGGTCGGCACGACCCGTGTGTAGGTATCCGCGCGACGCCCATCGCCGAGGCCATGATGGCGATCGTCCTGATGGACCATTACCTGCGTCATCGCGGCCAGAACGGCGATGTAGAAGTCACCACGCCGGTCCTCGGCCAGCTCTGATTCAGGGGAGGCGCTACCATCTACTGGCGGCTGTCGAACCTCTATTTCTGGTTTTTCGCCCTCCTTGGAGGGCTTTTGCCCTATTGGTCCCTCTATCTTGAGGGGCAGGGCTACTCCTATCTCCAGATCGCCACATTGATGGCGACCATCCAGCTAACCAAGATCGTTGCACCCAGCGTTTGGGGTTACATCGGTGACCGGACCGGCCAGCGGGTCCGCCTGGTGCGATTTGGTGCTATTTTCGGCTCGATGTTTTTCGCCGGCGTATTTCTGGAACCCGGATTCTACGGTCTGTTGCTGGTCATGCTGGTGTTCACCTTTTTCTGGAACGCCATTTTGCCGCTGTATGAAGTCATTACCTTGCGGGTACTCGGCAAGCACCGGGACAAGTACGGCAAGGTTCGTCTTTGGGGCTCTGTAGGATTTATCGGAGCAGTGGCTCTGATCGGCGGGCTACTGGAACTGGTGGAGATTCAGTACTTGCCGTGGCTGTTATTGCCGGTATTCGCAGGGATTGCCGTCTCGGCATTTCTGGTACCTTCCGAGCGTGGTGAGCGCAAGCAGCAATCCGCACCTGTCGGTAGCCTGAAAGCAATTGTCACTCATCCGGCTGTGATTGCTTTTTTCGCGATGAATTTTCTGCTTCAGGTATCACATGGTGCCTACTACACCTTCTTCAGTATCCACCTGGAACAGCATGGATACGGCAAGCTGGCTATCGGGTTGCTGTGGTCACTCGGAGTCATCGCAGAGATAGGCTTGTTTCTGATTATGCACAGGCTATCCCGGCGTTTTAGTGTACGGCAGGTGGTGCTGGGGGCGCTGGTGCTGACGATGATCCGCTGGGGCCTGATTGCCGAGCTTACGTCGGTATTGCCGGTACTGATCTTTGCCCAACTGCTGCATGCGGCTTCTTACGGCGCGTTGCATGCAGTATCCGTCCAATACATTCAGGGCTTTTTCGGTAAACACCATCATGGCCAGGGTCAGGCTCTATACAGTGGCCTGACCTTCGGCGCCGGCGGGGCGCTCGGTGCATGGTTATCCGGTTTCCTGGTGGATGGTTTCAGTACCTCCGCGGCGTTCTGGGGTGGTGCCGCCGCAATGGCCCTTGCGATTATCGTGACCTGGCGGGGCTTGCAGCCGCCGGAACCCCAGCTAGCTCATTGACCGGACTCTGGTCGCGTTTCTTCCTGTTCCACTATCTGCAGCATTGCCTGTGCGGCACTGCCCAGTTGTCGTCGGGACAGTGCCACGGCACCCAGAACCCGGGTAACAGGGTGGGGCACTTCAAGCACTTTCAGGCTGTTATCGAGCATGCTGACCGGCAAAATGCTCCACCCAAGGCCAACGCTTACCATCATTTTGATGGTTTCCAGATAGTTGGTTGGCATGAGGGGTTTCAGGGTGAGGTTGGCTTCCAGGAACAGACGGCTGACCACCCGGTAGGTGGCGGTACTGGTATCCGGTAGCAGCGCCGGGTGTGGAGCGAGGTCAGAAAGTGAAGGGCTCGCCAGTGTTGCGAGAGGGTGTTCTTTCCCAACCACGAAGGCCATTGGGTCTGGCCACTGGGCAAGGATGGAGAATTCCGGATTCATGCTGTCGCTGAGGGTCACAAAGGCCAGTTCTGCGTTGCGTTTGTTCATCTGGTCGTAGGCGGCATCGGATTCCATGAATTGCAGATGCAGATCCACTTGAGGGTATTCCCGACGGTAGCGGCGCAGCCAGTTGGGCAGGTGGTGCAGGCCGATGTGGTGGCTGGCGATGGCGTGGAGTTCGCCTCCGATGCTGGCGGCGCTGGTGGTCAGGGCCATGCGGGCGTTGTGGATTTCGTCGAGGATTTTGCGGGCATGGGGGAGGAGCCTTGTGCCGGCTTCGGTCAGGCGGATTTCGCGGTTGCTGCGGTCGATCAGTCGGGTGTCCAGTTGGGTTTCCAGGGCGGCCAGGCGTTTGCTGATGGCTGGCTGTGTCAGGTGCAGGGTTTCAGCGGCTTCTGAGAAGGAACCCTGGTCGACGATTGTCAGGAATGCTTTCAGGGAGTTTGCGTCCATTGGGCAGAACCTTTGACGTTGGTGTGAGCGCGGCTTTGGGTGGCCTCTCCCGAAAACCGCTACAAGCACATCCATGTGCGCTTCTCTCCGGCCATCCATGGCCTCCGACATTTTCGGGAGAGGCCACCCAAACCCGCTATCGGTAATCACAGTATGCCGTCTGGTGACAAATGCCAGCAGGCGCGCAGAGCGTATGGGGCCTTACCCGCCCGTTCGTGACCTGCGCCGAAGTATGGCTCTACTATTATTGATTCCTATTTGGAATGCAAAGCATAAAAAACATGAATTGAGGTTATTCGTGACGCAGGGGTATGATGTCACCATTCGAAGCAGAAACAGAAACCCCCAGAGAGTGAGAGAGAATCATGGCGGGCAAGACTTTATACGACAAATTGTGGGACGACCATTTGGTCAAGCAGCGGGACGATGGTTCCGCGTTGATTTACATTGATCGTCAATTGTTGCACGAAGTGACATCACCTCAGGCCTTTGAAGGCCTTCGTCTGGCCGGCCGTAAGCCTTGGCGGATTGATGCCAATATCGCCACACCGGATCATAACGTTCCCACCACGGATCGTGATAAAGGTATCGACGGCATTGTGGATCCGGTCTCCCGAACCCAGGTGGAGACGCTGGACAAGAACTGTGACGAGTTCGGGATTCTCGAATTCAAGATCAAGGATCAGCGCCAGGGCATCGTGCATGTGATTGGGCCGGAGCAGGGCGCGACTTTGCCGGGCATGAGCATTGTCTGCGGTGATTCTCATACTTCTACTCACGGCGCTTTTGGCTGTCTGGCTCATGGTATCGGCACGTCTGAAGTGGAGCATGTTCTGGCGACCCAGTGCCTGGTCCAGAAGAAGATGAAGAACATGCTGGTAAAGGTGAACGGCAAGCTGGGCGCGGGTGTTACCGGCAAGGATGTGGTTCTGGCGATCATCGGCAAGATTGGTACCGCCGGTGGTACCGGTTACGCCATTGAATTTGGTGGCGAGGCGATCCGTGGTTTGAGCATGGAAGGCCGGATGACCATTTGTAATATGTCCATCGAAGCCGGTGCCCGGGTGGGTATGGTGGCAGTGGATGACACCACCATCGAGTATGTCAAAGGTCGTCCGTTTTCGCCCAGGGGTGAGACCTGGGACAAGGCGGTTGAATATTGGCGCACGCTCCACAGCGACGATGATGCGGTGTTCGACAAAGTGGTTGAGCTTGATGGTTCCGCCATTCAGCCTCAGGTGAGCTGGGGCACGTCGCCGGAGATGGTGGTTGGTGTAGAGGGCGCGGTGCCGGATCCTGCGAAGGAAGAGGATCCCATCAAGCGCGAGGGGATCGTCCGCGCGTTGAAGTACATGGGCCTTCAGCCGAATCAGAAGATTACCGATATCAAGCTGGATCGCGTGTTTATCGGTTCCTGCACCAACAGCCGAATTGAGGATCTGCGGGAAGCGGCGGCGGTGGTAAAAGGTCGCAAGGTCGCGGCCAGCCTCAAGCAGGCGATGGTGGTTCCGGGTTCCGGTCTGGTCAAAACCCAGGCGGAGCAGGAAGGTCTCGACAAAATCTTTATCGAGGCGGGTCTGGAATGGCGTGATCCGGGTTGTTCCATGTGTCTGGCCATGAACGCCGACAAGCTGGGGCAGGGTGAGCATTGTGCGTCTACCTCAAACCGGAACTTCGAAGGTCGTCAGGGCTTTGGTGGGCGGACTCACCTTGTGAGCCCGGCCATGGCCGCCGCGGCAGCGGTGACTGGCCACTTCGTTGATGTCCGTGAATTGATGAACTGAGCCACAGGAGAGAGACCATGCGAGCATTTACGCAACACCAGGGCATTGTTGCCCCCATGGACCGTTCCAATGTGGACACGGACATGATCATTCCCAAGCAGTTTTTGAAGTCCATCAAGCGCACGGGCTTTGGCCCGAACCTGTTCGATGAGCTGCGTTATCTGGATGAAGGCAAGCCGGATCAGGATTGCTCCAACCGCCCCCTGAATCCGGACTTTGTGCTGAACCAGGATCGCTACAAAAACGCCAGCGTGTTGCTGGCGCGGACCAATTTTGGCTGTGGTTCGAGTCGTGAGCACGCGCCATGGGCGCTGGATGATTTCGGCTTCCGGGTGATTATTGCTCCGAGTTTCGCTGATATTTTCTACAACAACTGCTTTAAGAATGGACTTTTACCCATTGTTTTAGATGAGAAAGTGGTTGATAAGCTGTTCCGGGAAACCGAAGAGAATGAAGGCTATCAGCTGACGATCGATCTCGAAGCGAAAACGGTGACGACGCCCGGTGGCGAGTCGTTCAGTTTTGAGGTGGACGATTTCCGTCGTCATTGCCTGCTGAACGGTCTGGACGACATTGGCGTGACCCTGGAAGATGCGGATACCATTCGCGCTTATGAAGAATCCCGGCGCAAGACCGCTCCCTGGTTGTTTAATACTGGAAACTGATTAACAAGGAATTGGATTATGTCCCGTAATGTATTGCTCCTGCCGGGCGACGGCATCGGTCCGGAGATTGTGGCAGAAGCGGAGAAGGTTCTGCATAAGGTGAATGACCAGTTCGGTCTGGGTCTTGGTTTTGAGTCTGCTCTCGTTGGTGGTGCGGCGATTGATGAGACAGACACACCGCTGCCTGAAAAAACCCTGGAGAAGGCCCGTAAGGCTGACGCGATTCTGCTGGGGGCCGTAGGCGGCCCTAAGTGGGACAGCCTCCCGATGGCGAAGCGCCCGGAAAAGGGACTGTTGGGGCTGCGTTCCAACCTTGAGCTGTTTGCCAACCTGCGTCCGGCCATTCTGTATCCGCAGCTGGCGTCTGCTTCGTCCCTGAAGCCGGAGGTGGTTTCCGGGCTGGACATTCTGATCGTCCGCGAACTCACCGGTGGTATTTATTTTGGACAGCCTCGTGGTGTGCGTGAGCTGGAAAGCGGTGAGCGCCAGGGCTACAACACCTACCAGTACACCGAGTCCGAGATTCGGCGTATTGGCCGGGTTGCCTTCGAGGCGGCCCAGCAACGAGGCAAGAAGCTGTGCTCGGTTGACAAGGCCAACGTGCTGGAAGTGACCGTGCTGTGGCGGGAAATCATGGAAGACCTGAAGCGGGAATATCCGGATGTGGAGCTTTCCCATATGTACGTGGATAACGCAGCCATGCAGTTGGTCCGTGCGCCCAAGCAGTTCGACGTGATTGTGACTGGCAACATGTTTGGTGATATTCTTTCTGACGAAGCGGCAATGCTCACCGGTTCTATCGGCATGCTTCCCTCTGCGTCACTGAATTCCGAAAAGCAGGGTATGTATGAGCCGTGTCACGGCTCGGCGCCGGATATTGCCGGGCAGGGCATTGCCAACCCGCTGGCTACCATCCTCAGTGCTGCAATGATGTTGCGTTACAGCCTGAATGAGGAAAAAGCCGCCCAGGCCATCGAGGCGGCGGTCAGCAAGGTGCTGGACCAGGGGCTGCGTACCGCCGACATTATGTCGGAAGGCGGTCAGAAGGTATCCACTCGCGACATGGGTGAGGCGGTTCTGAACGCGCTTTAAAGCACCACTGGTTTGCTCAATCGAGACCCGACAACGGCAGGATGCAGCCGTTGCGGGATCATCCATCCTGTCCCTGCCAGCGATAACGGTAGCGGGCGGGCATAAAACGAGGTTCAAAGGTCGCACATGAAGCGAGTTGGACTTGTAGGTTGGCGCGGCATGGTGGGCTCGGTCCTCATGCAGCGCATGCGTGAAGAAAATGATTTTGCCGACATCGATCCGGTGTTTTTCACCACTTCCCAGGCAGGGAAGCCGGCCCCGGACGTAGGCAAAGACGGCGTTCCTCCATTGCAGGACGCGTTCGATATCGACATCCTCAAGGGGATGGATGTGATCGTTACCTGTCAGGGCGGCGATTACACCACCGAGGTTTACCAGAAGCTGCGTGATGCAGGCTGGGACGGTTACTGGATTGATGCGGCATCCACTCTGCGTATGGTCGATCACTCTGTGATCGTGCTGGATCCGGTTAACCGTAACGTGATCGATGCGGCCCTGGATAAGGGCGTAAAGGATTATATCGGCGGTAACTGCACCGTGAGCCTGATGATGCTGGCCCTGGGCGGCCTGCTGGAGCAGGATCTGATCGAGTGGGTGTCTCCGATGACGTACCAGGCAGCGTCCGGCTCTGGTGCCCAGAATATGCGGGAGCTGTTGAACCAGATGGGCGCGTTGAATGAGAGCGTCAAATCTGAGCTGGCTGACCCGTCTTCCGCCATCCTCGACATCGATCGCAAGGTGACTGATACCATGCGTTCCGGCGATTTCCCCACTGAGCATTTCGGTGTGCCGCTGGCGGGCAGTCTGATTCCGTTTATCGACAAGCAGCTCGATAACGGCATGAGCAAGGAAGAGTGGAAAGCGGGCGTCGAGACCAACAAGATTCTTGGTCGGAGTGACAACCCGATCCCTATCGATGGTATCTGCGTGCGCATTGGCGCCATGCGTTCCCATAGTCAGGCGCTGACCATCAAGCTGAAGAAAGACCTGTCAGTTTCCGAAATTGAAGGCATTCTGGCCAAGGCCAACGACTGGGTGAAAGTTATTCCCAACGATCGCGATGCCACCATGCAGGAACTCACTCCGGCCAAGGTCACTGGCACACTGAGTATTCCGATTGGTCGAGTTCGCAAGTTGTCCATGGGGCCGGAATACATTTCCGCTTTCACGGTGGGTGACCAGTTGCTGTGGGGTGCTGCAGAACCGCTGCGTCGGATGCTGCGAATCCTTCAGGAACGTTAAAAAGTGTTACACAGCGGTAATTAATGCCAACTGTGTCCGGTTTTTTGCAAGCCGGTCAGGGGCGGAGGCTGATTTCAGCGTCCGCCCCTGTTATTTTCAAGGGCGCTAAGGAGTTCCGCCCGATAGATAAAAAAACGGTGCAAGGATTGCAGCTGATTGATTGATAAAACGGGTTTTATCAACAATACTTGCCAAACCGAACGGTATAATTGCGATATAAAAACGAGAAATAACAAGGCGAAAGTCATCCAACCTCGTCCGATTCTGTTGAGATACGGCAGTAAAGAATAACGGAGACTGGAAAGGAATAAGCATGAAGGTACGCAAGCTTGCGGTTGCCCTGGCGCTGGCGGGAGGGCTCGGCTCTGGAATGGCTCAGGCGCTTGGACTTGGAGAAATTGAGCTCCAGTCCTGGCTGAATGAGCCACTGGATGCAGAAATATCACTGAATCAGAGTCGCGGTGTTGATCCCGGTGAAGTGTTCGTCAATGTGGCACCGGAGGCCGCCTATGAGCGCGTCGGCCTGGACCGCCACCAGTTTCTGAGTCAATTAAGGTTTGAAGTGGTTACCGGGACGGATGGCAACCTGGCCATCAATGTTTCCTCCCGGGCGCCAGTACGCGAGCCGTATCTGAATTTCCTCCTCGAGCTGACCTGGCCCAATGGTCGCCTGATGCGGGAATATGCCGTGCTGGTCGATCCTCCGGTCTACGCCGAGGAATCTGGTATTGAGGAGCAAGTCAGTGCTCCGGCCACGACAGCCACCCGACAGCAGCCGGCGCGCAGCCAGGAATCTGTCCGCCGCCAGGCGGCAGCAGAAGGCTCCGTGTCGCGTGGCTATCAGGCAGATACGTTTGGTCCGACAGGGCCATCCGACACACTCTGGACCATTGCCCAGCAGGTACGTCCGGATGGTTCGGTTTCCATGCAGCAGGTTATGCTCGCGATTCAGGATCAGAATCCTAATGCGTTCATTGGCGGGAATATTAACCGCCTGAAGCGTGGTGAGGTGTTGCGGATTCCCTCTCTGGATCAGATTCGGAGCCGTAGCCGCGCTGAAGCCAACCGGGTAGTTGCACAGCAGAACCAGGAATTCCAGTCTCCGAGAACCGTTGATGCAACGGATACCGCCCGGGCCGCAGCAGTCCAGGGTGCTACCCAGGCGGCAGCGGGTGATGAGTTGCGCCTGCTGGTTGCCGATGAATCGGAATCCCGGTCTACCGAAGACGGTGGTTCTGCCGGTGGTGACGGTGATCTGCCTGGCGGTGTTGATGCCGGTTCCGCAGTTGCGATGGAAGAGCTGGAAGCCGCAAAACGCGAAAATGACGAGCTCAATACCCGTGTCCAGGATCTGCAGGATCAGGTTGAGACCCTGCAGCGGTTGCTGGAGCTGAAGAACAGCCAACTGGCGGACATGCAGGGTATGGTGTCGGAGGAAGAGTCTCCGGCCCCGACCGACACTGGCGTGACCGAGTCTGACGCTGAACCGGCGACCACACCTGTAGAAGGTGATCTGGGTGCCGGCACCGGCGAAGAACCGGTATCAGACGGCCAGTCTGATGAAGCCGCTGATGGTGAATCGGCCGACACAGCGATGGCGGAAGAAGATAGCGCCATGGCCCCGGACGAAGCTGATATTGCAGGTGAAGAGCCGTTTGGTGGTGATGTCGACGCGGGCGCTGCGGATGAGGTGGTGGCAGAGCAGCCTGCGGTTACCGAGCAGGAATCATCATCTGAACCTGAGCCAGCGGCCGTCCCCCAGGCCCAGCAGCCAAAACCGCAGCAGCCAGTAACGGCGCCTGAAAAGGCATTTCCGGGTAACATTATTGACGGTATTCTGAACAATCCGATGTATCAGATTGCCCTCGGTGGTGGCCTTATCCTTCTGCTTCTGTTGTTGCTGCTCGTGGCACGACGCAATGCCAATCGAGAGAAAGAGTTCTACGACCAGTTGAACAGTGATGAGGGCGAAGGCGGTGATTCGTTCGACCTCAGTCTCGAAGATGAGGGTGAGGCAGAAGCGGAAGCCGGTGATGCCATTGCCGAAGCAGAAACCTATGTTGCCTACGGTCGTCACGATCAGGCAGCCCAGGTGCTCGAAAGCGCCATTTCACGTGAGCCCAGCCGCACTGATCTGCGCCTGAAGCTGTTGTCGGTGTATGCGGACAATCAGGATCGTGACGCGTTTGAAAAGCAGTACCGTGAAGTTGAAGCGCTGGATGATGAGGCCGCTATCCAGGAAGCTGAATCCCTCCGGGAGCGCCTTGCTGAAGCTGAAGCGATGCCCAGCATCGACGACCTTGAATCTCAACTGCGTTCGGATTCGTTCGGCAGTCAGCCAGAGCAAGAGCCGGCCACCGAGCAGGCTTCGGATGACTGGGATATCTCCGACGAGCTGAAAGCGGACGAATTTGAAGCCACTTCAGGGCCCGCTGACGAAAATGAGTTCGGTGAGCTGGAATCTGATGTCAGCAAAGAATCCGATGGCCGGGATGACATGATTGAGTACGATCTGTCCGGCATTGGTGAAGAACCGGAGTCTGAAGACGAGTCCGCCACCGAAACCGATTACGCTTCCCTGGATCTGGATTCCGGTCTGGATGAGGCAACCGGGACTTCCGAATCCAAAGAAGAGGACTTCAGTCTGGATTTCGAGTCGGCCTTTGAAGACGACGCGCTCGCCGGTTCAGATGAGCCCTCCTTCGAAGCCGATGAAGCGGCGCCGGTTGAGGCGGATCTGTCTGGTACCGGTTCGGATCAGGAAGACGATCTTGAGCTGGGCTTCGATCTTGATGACGACCTTGAGTCGACGGAAGAAGAGTCAGTTAAGCAGGAAGACACCGAGGTATCGGATCTGGACCTGGAGTCTGATTCGCTTGACGAGTCCTTCCTGGACGAGCTTGATGCGGAGCTGGATAAGGTTGCCGGCGAGGACGATGAGCCTTCTGAACTGGAGCTTGGAGAATCCGATCTGGATGACCTGGAACTGGATGTATCTGATGAAGATCTCGCGCTGATGGAAGAGTTCTCTGATAACGGAGAACCTGCAGGTCCTCAGGAAGACGAACCATCCCTGGAAGATGAGCTTGGGCTGGAAGATGCACTCAGCGAATCCGAGGCTGATGAGCCGGGCGTTGACCAGCAGAATCCGGAAGAGCTGGCGGAGCAGACAGAAGAGGTTGCTGAGGCCGAACCGGCTCCTGAAGAGCTGGAGGACGAAGTCGTGCCGGTGGCGTCAGACTCTCTGGATGAAAGCTCCACTCGTAGTGATAGCGGGTTGGACATTGATGAGAGCGCTCTGGACGACGAGGATGACTTTGACTTCCTCGCCGGTACTGACGAAGCTGCCACCAAACTTGATCTGGCACGAGCCTACATCGAAATGGGTGACAGTGACGGTGCCAGGGATATTCTGGAGGAAGTTGCTCTTGAGGGTAACGAAGAACAGAAGGCAGAAGCACAAGAGCTTCTTAAAAATCTCTCCTGATTCGTTATAATCAACTAACCGCGGCAAGCGCCGGCCATTGAGCCGGCGTTTTGCTTTTTCAGTGGACAGCAATCGGGTCAGCACTTGTTCCTCACGCCTCAGCCTCTCACCACAGATAACGCCATTGGTAATGGACGTGTTGCCATCATCTTTGAGTACGACGGTCAGGCCTTTCATGGCTGGCAATTGCAGAAGAGTGGCGTGCGTTCGGTGGAGGCAGAACTTTCCCGGGCCGCGGCCCGCGTTGCCGACCATCCGGTCGACCTGGTGTGTGCAGGTCGCACCGACGCCGGCGTGCATGCCAGTTTTCAGGTAGCCCATTTTGACACGCCATCGGTTCGAAACCTTCGTTCCTGGGTCATGGGAATGAACACGGCATTACCTGATGACATTTCTGTGCACTGGGCAGGGAACGGCCAGGGCGATTTTCACGCCAGGTTTTCCGCGATTTACCGACGTTACCGGTATGTGATCTACAATCATCCGGTGCGCCCGGGGATCCAGCGTGGACAGGTGTCCTGGACCTTTCGTCCGTTGGATGCCGAAAGAATGCATCGTGCAGCCCAGGCACTGGTCGGCGAGCATGACTTCTCCTCATTTCGCGCTGCCGGTTGCCAGTCCCGGACCCCGGTTCGGTTTCTGGAGCAGATTTCGGTAACCCGATGCGGAGAGTTTGTCGTAATAGATGTGCAGGCCAACGCCTTTCTTCATCATATGGTACGCAATATTGCCGGTGCCTTGATGGCGGTTGGTAATGGTCAGCAGTCTGAAGACTGGATTGGTGATATTCTGGAGCGCCGTGATCGCAAACTTGCCGGTGTGACCGCCCCTCCTTACGGGCTCTACCTGGTGGATGTCGGTTATCCTGAGTCCTTCGGGATTCCCAAGGCATTGTGTGGACCGGCGTTCGTTACTCCCTGGTTTGACCCGGCCAGCAACGCGCCGATCACACCAACTCACATACACCCGAAACAGGGAAAGGCTCCGGCATGACAGCCCGCGTAAAAATATGTGGCCTGACGCGCCCGCAGGATGTGGAAGCAGCGGTAGCCTGTGGCGCCGATGCCATAGGTCTGGTGTTTTATGCGCCCAGCCCGAGAGCGGTCGATCTCGAGCAGGCCCGAATCCTGGCCGCCAAGGTTCCTGCGTTCGTGGCGGTTACCGGACTGTTCGTGAATCCTGAGCGGGATTATGTCAAAGCAGTTCTGGATGCTGTGCCACTGGATCTCCTGCAGTTCCATGGCGATGAGAGTCCTGAGTTCTGCCAGTCTTTTGGCCGGCGCTGGATCAAGGCCGTCAGGGTGCGTGAGCCCGGGCAGATCGAACAGGCGTTTGCCGACTATCATCAGGCTTCCGGTTTGTTGGTGGACGCCTGGGATCCAAACCGCTATGGCGGTACCGGCCAGTCGTTCAACTGGTCACTGATTCCTGAAAGCAGGCCCTTGCCCCTGATATTGGCCGGTGGGTTGTCATCTGATAACGTAGCCCGCGCGATTGAGCAGGTACGCCCCTGGGCTGTTGACGTCAGCGGTGGGGTGGAAGAGAGCAAGGGTAAGAAAGACGCCACCAAATTGTCTCAATTTTTCAAAGAGGTTCACCGTGTCTGTAAAACTGACTGAAGAAATGTTGAAGGCGCTTCCTGATGCGAGAGGTCACTTCGGTGCCTTTGGTGGACGGTTTGTTTCAGAAACCCTGATGGATTCTCTGATGACCCTGGAAAAGGAGTACCTTCGGTTGAAGGAGGATCCGGAATTCCAGGCGACTTTTGATAATGACCTCGCCGATTATGTTGGCCGTCCCAGCCCGCTGTATTTCGCAGAGCGCCTGACCCGGGAAGCCGGTGGCGCACAAATCTGGCTCAAGCGCGAAGACCTCAACCACACCGGTGCCCATAAGGTGAATAACACCATTGGCCAGGCCCTGCTGGCCAGTTTTCTGGGCAAGAAGCGCATCATTGCCGAAACTGGCGCCGGTCAACATGGTGTAGCCACCGCCACGGTTTGTGCTCGTCTGGGCCTTGAATGTCACGTATTCATGGGGGCAGAAGACGTCAAGCGTCAGTCCCTGAACGTGTACCGCATGAAACTGTTGGGCGCGACCGTCCATGCCGTTCAGAGCGGTACGAAAACCCTTAAGGATGCCATGAATGATGCCATGCGCGACTGGGTCGCGAATGTGGATGATACTTTCTACATCATCGGCACAGTGGCAGGGCCGCATCCCTATCCCTTACTGGTGCGTGATTTCCAGTCGGTGATTGGGCGTGAAATCCGTAAACAGGCGATGGAAAAAGTGGGTAAACTGCCGGACGCACTGGTGGCCTGCGTCGGTGGCGGTTCTAACGCCATTGGTATGTTCTATCCGTTCCTGGCGGATGAGTCCGTGGAGCTTTATGGTGTTGAAGCTGGTGGTCTGGGTATTGAAACCGGACAACATGCGGCGCCGCTTTGTGCCGGTCGCCCCGGCGTGCTGCATGGTAACCGGACCTACCTGATGGAAGATGAGAATGGCCAGATCGCCGGAACACATTCCGTTAGTGCTGGTCTGGACTATCCCGGAGTGGGGCCCGAACATGCCTGGTTGAAAGACATTGGCCGAGCCAATTATGTGTCGGTGACTGATGACGAGGCCCTGGATGGCTTCCGTAAACTGACACGCGTGGAAGGGATTATGCCGGCGCTGGAAACCGCGCACGCCGTGGCTTATGGCGTGAAGCTGGCCGCAACCATGGACAAGGACCAAATGCTGGTGATCAACATCTCCGGTCGCGGCGACAAGGATATTCACACCATTGCCCAGCTTGATGGCATTGAGATCTGAAGGTATCAGGAGCAGGCATGAGCCGAATTGAAGGCGTATTGAAAGCATTGAAAGAGCAGGGCCGCAAGGCGCTGATTCCCTATATTACAGCGGGCGATCCACATCCGGATCAGACGGTCAGCCTGATGCATACCCTGGTCTCTGCCGGTGCTGATATTATCGAGCTGGGCGTGCCGTTCTCGGACCCGATGGCTGATGGTCCGGTGATTCAGCTGGCCTGTGAAAGGGCGCTCAAGCACGGTACGTCGCTGCGTCAGGTAATGGCGATGGTCAAGGAGTTCCGCAAGACCGATCCGGATACCCCGGTGGTGCTGATGGGTTATCTGAACCCGATGGAGGCCATGGGCTATGAAGCGTTTGCAGATGCGGCAGCGGACGCAGGTGTCGATGGCGTTCTGACGGTTGACCTGCCTCCCGAAGAGGCTGATCAGGTAGCACCGCTGTTTGCCGACCGCCATCTCGATCCGGTTTTCCTTTTGGCGCCGACAACCACGGATGACCGGATCAAGGCGATCAGCGAGCACTCATCCGGCTATGTGTACTATGTTTCTATCAAGGGCGTGACCGGGTCCGCAACCATTGATGTTGATGAAGTCGCGAAGAAAGTGGCCCACGTGCACGAGCTCACGGCGTTACCGGTGGGTGTGGGCTTTGGTATCAGGGATGCGGAAACTGCCGCTGCAGTAGGCAGAGTATCCGATGGTGTAATTGTTGGCAGTGTTCTGGTCGATACAATAGCCCGACATCAGACAGATCCTGACGCTTTGCGTAACGCACTGACGGATCTGCTGCACCCGATGCGCGAAGCGCTGGACAGCCTCGCTCACTGAGCGGGCATTATCCAGGCATCAAAGGACAGGACGAGAGCATGAGTAACTGGCTGGACAAAATCATGCCGAGCAAGATTCGCTCGGAATCACGGCAACGTACCGGAGTGCCGGAAGGGTTATGGAAGAAATGCCCCAAATGCGGCGCATTCCTGTACAAGCCGGAGCTCGAGAAGAACCTGGACGTTTGCCCCAAGTGTAATCACCATCTGCGGGTGTCTGCACGTCGTCGACTGGATATCTTTCTGGACAAAGACGGGCGTGAGGAGCTGGCAGCTCACCTCGAACCGTCAGATCGGCTGAAGTTCAAAGACAGCAAGCGCTACAAGGACCGACTCGCGGCGGCGCAGAAAGCGACCGGCGAAAAAGATGCGCTGATTGCCATGCGTGGCACAACCATGGGTGTCCCTTTGGTTGCCTGCGCGTTCGAGTTCAACTTCCTGGGCGGTTCGATGGGTCAGGTGGTTGGCGAGAAGTTTGTCCAGGCAGCGAATGTGGCTCTTGAGCACCGGATTCCGCTGGTCTGCTTTTCCGCCAGTGGCGGTGCCCGCATGCAGGAAGCCATCCTGTCATTGATGCAGATGGCCAAGACCGCGGCGGTGTTGGAGAAGCTCAAGCAGGAAGGCATACCATACATTTCAGTGATGACCGATCCGGTCTTTGGTGGTGTATCGGCCAGCCTCGCTATGCTGGGTGACCTCAATATTGCTGAACCTTACGCTCTGATCGGTTTCGCGGGCCCACGGGTTATCGAGCAAACCGTGCGCGAGAAACTGCCGGAAGGTTTCCAGCGCAGCGAATTTCTGCTGGAACATGGTGCGATTGATATGATTCTGCATCGTCATCAGATGCGTGAGCGCATCGCCCATCTGTTGGCCAAGTTTACTGCCCAGGAAAAGCCCGGCACCGAAGCCCCCATCGAATTTGAAGTTACTGAAAAGCCGGACGTTGATGAACCAGAAGGGCACTGAATCCTCCTCAGCCCCCGTTGGGCCTCCGGCCCTCGGGGCGTCTGTTCAAGAATGGCTGCACTGGCTCGAAGCCATTCATCCCACAGAAATAGATCTCGGCCTGGACCGGGTACTGGTGGTTCTGCGGCGGTTGTTCCCGCGCAAGCCTCAGGCTCGCATCATTACCGTGGCAGGGACCAATGGCAAAGGCACCACGGTTACGGCACTTGAGTCGATTTTGCTGGCAGCCGGCAGGAGCACCGGGGCTTATATGTCCCCCCATCTGTTCCGCTATAACGAGCGGGTTCGGATTGTTGGCCAGGAGATTTCCGATGCGGCCCTGGTGACCGCCTTCGAGCGGGTGGAGGCGGCTCGCCGCGGGGTGACTCTGACCTATTTTGAATTCGGAACGCTGGCCGCTTTTGTCGCATTTGCAGACGCCGGCGTTGAGAATTGGGTGCTGGAAGTCGGGTTGGGAGGTCGCCTGGATGCAGTCAACGTGCTGGACCCGGACTACGCGGTGATCACGTCAGTAGATATCGATCATATTGGTTTTCTGGGGGATAACCGGGAAGTCATTGGTTTTGAAAAAGCGGGGATCCTCAGACCGGGTATACCCGCCGTTTGTGCGGATCCAAATCCTCCATCCTCGGTCCTTCAACAGGCCGCGGCGCAGAAGGTGGCGCTGAAGCTCACCGGTCGTGATTATACGCTTGCGCCCGGTGCTCCCGGACAGGTTTTGCTCACTATTGGCGACGAGAAGATAGAGTTGCCAGCCGGCCCCTTGCCTGTCCAGAGTGTGGCGGCTGCGGCGGTGCTCTCCCGGCAACTCGTACCGGAGCTTTCACTGGAAAGCCTTCAGCATGCGATACATAGCGTGCGGGTTCCAGGCCGGTTTGAAACCATTCATCACGATCCGGATGTCATTATAGACGTTGGTCACAACCCCCATGCTGCTGCCTGGCTCGCTGACAACCTCCGTAGCCTTCGATGTGATGGTGATGGCCACGGGCGTATCCTGGCTGTGTACGGCGCGTTGGGAGACAAGGACGTGGAGGGTGTGGTCGGTGCCATGTCGTCCGTCGTTGATCAGTGGTACCTGGCGGGCCTGAATGTTGCCAGAGGGCTTGATTCCGACAGCCTGATGAAGCGTATCGCAAGCGTGCCATTTCAGGGAACGCCCGGCGTTTTTGATTCTGTGTCTGAGGCTCTCGCAGCGGCCATGGGCGAGGCAGTGTCCGGTGATCGGGTCGTGGTGTTCGGTTCGTTCTTCACGGTTGCTCTGGCCAGGGAAGAGCTTCTGCCGGCTTCGGAAGCGTCTTAAAGTTTGTCCATAGGTCCCTGGGAAGCTTTGAGTTCTGGCGAGTGGCCGGTTAGTATCGTGATCAAACAGGTTGTTAACGGGAGCCCTCTCAGGTGGATGGACTGAAGCAGCGGATCATTGGCGCACTGGTGCTGGTTTCACTCGCGGTTATTTTCGTGCCGATGATTTTTGACGAGCCCCATTCCCAAAGACAGTCAACCCCCATCACCATTCCCGAGGAACCTCCGTTCCCCGAAGTTGAGATGCCTGAATCTCAGTATCCGGATAACAAGACCGTCGGCGCAGAGGCACCCAGGAGTTCCGCGCCGCCCGTTAACGACGAGCCGGCGGCCGGTTTCCGGATCATCGAGGAAAACGCTGTTGCCGAGGAGGAGCCCGCCCCGGAGCCAAATTCCCAACAGGTGGAACCAGTACCGGCAGAATCCTCCGCTGAGCCGGAGCCTGCGGCGCCAGCCGAAAAACAAGATGCTGCCTCCACAGGCGCTGCAGAACCTGGCGATAAGGCCGAGTTTACGGGTTCACTTGAAGGTGCGTGGGTGGTGCAGCTTGGCAGTTTTGGTAACCAGGACAACGCCCGGCGTTTGCGGGACAAGGTTCTCGACATGGGGTACGGCGCCCACCTGCAACAGGTTGATCGCGGCGATAGCACCCTGACCCGGGTATTCAGCGGCCCGTTCGTCAACAAAGACGATGCCCAGAAAGCCAAGGCGGCCCTTGATAAAGCCTTCGGCTTGAACAGCCTGGTCACCACCGGCGACAAATAACTGGCCGTTGCCGGATTTAATCTGGCTTCGGCAGTTTGGTGTCACCCGGTTTCCTGTTAGAATCCGCCTTTCGTTTTCTCCACCGGGTTTTCCATGGAAGCGCTGATCTGGATAGACTGGGTCATCATTGCCCTCATTGCCGTCTCCACGCTTATCAGTCTGAAGCGGGGCTTCGTCCGTGAAGCGCTGTCGCTGGTTACCTGGGTTGGTGCATTTATCATCGCCCGGACGTTTCACCCCCAGATGCAATCTCTTCTGGAGTCCACGGTGGAAACACCGCTGGTGCGGTTGATTGCAGCGTTTGCCATCCTTTTCTTTGGCACCCTGATCGTTGGCGCGATCATCAACAATATGATCGGCCACCTGGTGCGTGCGACCGGCCTGTCAGCAACGGACAGGGTGCTCGGCATGGGGTTTGGTCTTCTCAGAGGGGTTGTGGTTGTGATTGTCGCCATTGCCTTCACGCGCTACACGCCGCTGGCCGAGGATACCTGGTGGAGAACTTCGGTCATGATTGAACGCCTTGCGGTAGTTGAGGATTGGTCCAGGCGCACGCTCGGCGACGAGTTTGCCCGCTTCCTCGGTCCGGAGCAGGGCGCTCAGACAGCCCCGGAGGCGTCCGCAGAACCTGAAGGCGTGGAACCCGCGTCTGCATCCCGTTAACATTCAGTTTTAACACTCGGAGATATATCCAGCCATGTGCGGCATTGTCGGTATCGTCAGTACTTCCAACGTCAATCAGCTTCTTTATGATGCACTGACTGTTCTTCAGCACCGTGGCCAGGATGCGGCGGGTATTGTTACCTTCCAGGACAACCGATTCTTTTTGCGTAAAGACAATGGACTGGTGCGGGATGTTTTCCATACTCGCCATATGCGCCGGTTGGTGGGTAACGTGGGCATCGGGCATGTGCGTTATCCTACGGCGGGTAGCTCCAGTTCAGCGGAGGCCCAGCCTTTCTATGTGAACAGCCCCTACGGCATTACTCTGGCGCACAACGGCAACCTGACCAATGCCGATGAGCTGAGCAGCGATCTGTTCCGAACCGATCTGCGCCACATCAACACCAACTCGGATTCTGAAGTTCTGCTGAACGTGTTCGCCCACGAACTGCAGAAACTGGGTAAGCTGAACCCCACCAAGGACGAGATTTTTTCCGCTGTACGCGCAGTGCACAAGCGTTGCAAAGGCGCCTATGCTGTTATCGCCATGATCACCGGTTATGGCATCGTCGGTTTCCGGGATCCGAACGGTATCCGGCCCGCCTGCTACGGTGTCCGGGAAAATGAAGAGGGCCAGAAGGAATACATGATCGCGTCGGAAAGCGTCGCCCTCAATGCTGCCGGTTTCAGCATCGTTCGTGACATTGCTCCGGGCGAGGCTGTCTATATTGAAACCGATGGCACCTTGTATTCAGAACAGTGCGCCGAATCACCCAAGCTCTATCCGTGTATTTTTGAACATGTCTATTTTGCCCGTCCGGACTCGATCATGGACGGCGTTTCCTGTTACAAGGCCAGGCTCCGGATGGGCGAGGTGCTGGCAGACAAGGTCCTGCGCGAGCGGCCCGACCACGATATCGACGTAGTCATTCCCATTCCGGACACCAGTCGTACGTCCGCCATGCAAATGGCCCATCAGTTGGGCGTGAAGTATCGCGAAGGCTTTATCAAGAATCGGTACATTGGCCGTACTTTTATCATGCCCGGCCAGAAAATGCGTAAGAAATCGGTACGCCAGAAGCTCAACCCGATTGACCTGGAATTCCGTGGCAAGAACGTCATGCTGGTGGACGATTCCATCGTACGGGGCACTACCTGTAAGGAAATTGTGCAGATGGCCCGGGATGCCGGAGCACGTAATGTCTATTTCGCATCGGCTGCGCCCCCCGTGCGCTATCCCAACGTTTACGGCATCGACATGCCTTCTGCCAGCGAACTGATTGCCCATGACCGCACGGTGGAAGAGGTTCGGGATCTGATCGGCGCCGACTGGTTGGTGTATCAGGACCTGGATGACCTGATTTCCTGTGTCAACGATGTCAACGAAGATATTAATGGGTGGGAATGCTCCGTATTCACCGGGGATTACATTACCGGCGACGTGGATGAAGCTTACCTGACCAGGCTGGAGGATCTTCGCAAAGACGAGAAGCGCTCGACCAGCCAGGTGGCCAATGCCGACAATGCCATTATTGACCTGCACAACGATGAAGACTGACATCCGCAACTGCGCCAGGAGACTGCCATGACGTTCGGCCGAGATGAGCAAGTTTGGATTCCCGAATCGGACCTGGAAGGCATGTCGGTTGATACCCTGGCCGTGCGGGCAGGGCAGATCCGTACCGGGCAGCTCGAACACAGCGATGCAATCTTCCCGACCTCCAGCTTCGTCTATGGCAGCGCGGCCCAGGCGGCTGCCCGCTTTGGCGGCGAAGAGCCCGGTAATATCTACTCCCGGTTTACCAACCCGACGGTGCAGGCATTCGAAGCCAGAATAGCGGCCATGGAGGGAGGGGAGCGTGGTGTTGCGACTGCCTCGGGTATGGCTGCCATCCTGAGTACCTGTATGTCGCTACTGAAATCGGGTGACCATGTCATCTGCTCCCGAGGTGTGTTCGGGACGACCAATGTCCTGTTTCAGAAGTACATGGCCCGATTTGGCGTAGAAACCAGCTTTGTCAGCCTGACAAATACCGATGAGTGGAAGGCTGAGGTTCGTCCCGCCACCCGAATGCTGTTTCTGGAAACTCCGTCCAATCCGCTGTGTGAAGTGGCGGATCTTGCAGCCTTGTCTGCGATCGCCCGCGAAAACGATGCCTTGCTGGTGGTCGACAACTGCTTCTGCACACCCGTGCTGCAGCGGCCACTGGAGCAGGGCGCCGACATCGTTATTCATTCAGCCACCAAGTATCTCGACGGCCAGGGCCGTTGTGTCGGTGGCGTGGTGGTTGGGCCGGCGAGATACCTGGACGAGATTTATGGTTTCCTCCGTTCCGCCGGCCCGACGATGAGTCCGTTCAACGCCTGGGTCTTCCAGAAGGGCCTGGAAACCTTACCGATTCGTATGCGCGCCCATTGTGACAATGCGTTAGAGTTGGCGTTGTGGCTGGAACAGCAGGACTGTGTGGAGAAAGTTTACTATGCAGGCTTGCGGAGCCATCCGCAGCACGAGCTGGCGAAAAAACAGCAGGACGGCTTTGGTGGCGTGCTCTCCTTCCTGGTAAGGGGTGGCCGGGAACAGGCGTGGAAGTTTATTGACGCGACCCGGATGATTTCCATCACCGCCAATCTGGGAGATGTGAAAACCACCATCACTCATCCGGCGACAACCACTCATGGACGCCTCTCTCCCGAGGACAAGGCGAGGGCAGGCATTACCGAGAACCTGATTCGTCTGTCCGTCGGTATCGAATCCATCAAGGATCTGAAAACCGATCTGGACAGAGGTTTCCAGGCGTTGAAAGACTAACAACCGGACGGTTTGAGTATTCATGGCGGAATCCGCGAAAGCGAAGAAAGCAGTAGCCACAGAACTGACCGACAAGCAGAAGCGATTTCGTCGCCTGATGGCCCAGGGAGCCAGAGAAGGCGCAGTTATTGCGCTGATTGTGCTGTGCATCTATCTCGCCATGGCCCTGTTTACCTTCAATCCGGCTGACCCAGGCTGGGCCAGTATTGGCCATGATATCCGTGTGCAGAATTACGCAGGCCGCACCGGTGCCTGGCTGGCGAGCCTGTTCATGGACTTCTTCGGCCATGTGTCCTGGCTGTTTCCGGTGATGGTTGCCGGTTACGCCATCATGCTTATTCGTCGTCGGCACCAACCGCTCGATATGCACTGGCCACTGTTCATGGTTCGCTTTGGTGGCTTCGTTCTTATTCTGCTGTCTGCGACCAGTCTGCTTTCTCTCTACTCCGTATTTGGCCTGGGCGCCTCCTCAGGTGGCGTTTTGGGCACTGCCGTGTCTGAAGCCATGGTTCGGTTTTTTAATCTTCCGGCGACCACGCTACTGCTGATTGCCATCTTTCTGTTTGCCCTGACGGTGACGATCGGCTTGTCCTGGTTCCGACTGATGGATCAGGTGGGAGGCTTGACCCTGAAGTTTGGCCTGGCCGCCAAAGCTCTATTCGCCGGGGCAGGAAAGAAGGCTGAAAAAAACACCGGCCAGGGAACTCCAGCAGCCAGGGCGGAAGCACCAAAGCCCGAACCGGAACCCCCGGTTGTGCGTGACAAAGTCCGGGCTCTCGAGAAGGATAAAAATGACCGAAAGTCAGGCCAGCAGAGCTGGTGGCAGCGGATATTTGCTCGTCGTGCAAAACCCGCAGAGGATACCAGGACCCGGGAGCCCCAGCGCGAGCGGAAAGAACCGGCTATCGAAGGGCTGCCTGCATCCATAGCGGAACCAGAGCACCTGGAGAGTTTCAGCTCTCGGGATGTAAAGTCAGAGCCATCGCCTCCCCCGGCTGAAAAGGCCAAGGCCCGTTCCCTGAAGATTTCGCCGTTCAAGAAAGAAGAGCAGGGCGGTGCGCCGAAAAAGGGTGATGATCGCCAGGGCTCGCTGCTGGAAGACATTGAAAGCCCGATCCCGCCGATTTCATTGCTGGATCCTCCCGAGGAGCACAAGGAAAGAGGCTATTCGGAAGAGTCTCTGGAGCACATGTCCCGTTTGCTCGAAGAGAAGCTCAGCGATTTCGGGGTGTCGGTTGAGGTAGTCGAGGTTAATCCCGGCCCCGTGATTACCCGCTTTGAGATCAAACCGGCGCCCGGGGTCAAGGTCAGCAAGATCTCCAATCTGGCAAAAGACCTGGCCCGATCCCTGGCCGTGCTCAGTGTGCGGGTGGTCGAGGTGATTCCGGGCAAATCCGTGGTCGGCATCGAGATTCCCAATGAGGAGCGTGAAATTGTACGCTTGAGCGAAGTGCTGGGTGCCAAAGTGTTCACCGAATCTTCCTCTCCACTGACGTTGGCTCTGGGGAATGATATCGGGGGCAACCCCATGGTTGCCAATCTGGCCAAGATGCCCCACCTGCTGGTCGCCGGCACCACCGGTTCCGGTAAGTCGGTGGGGGTGAACGCCATGTTATTGAGCATGTTGCTGAAGGCCACTCCGGACGAGGTCCGGTTCATCATGGTTGACCCGAAGATGCTTGAACTGAGCATTTACGACGGGATCCCGCATCTGTTGGCGCCAGTAGTCACCGACATGAAAGAGGCCGCCAATGCCCTGCGTTGGTGTGTGGCCGAGATGGAGCGCCGCTACCGGCTGATGGCCAGCCTGGGGGTTCGCAATATTGCCGGCTACAATAAGAAGGTGAAAGATGCCCGGGCGGAGGGAGAACCGCTGCTGGACCCACTCTGGAAGCCGGATGAATACCTGGCCAATGATGAGCAGGAACGCCCTGAGCTGGATACACTGCCGTTCATTGTGGTGGTGATCGATGAATTTGCCGACATGATGATGATTGTCGGCAAGAAAGTGGAAGAACTGATTGCCCGGATTGCCCAGAAGGCAAGGGCGGCCGGCATTCACCTGGTTCTGGCAACCCAACGGCCCTCCGTTGATGTGATTACCGGCCTGATCAAGGCCAACATTCCCACCCGGATGTCGTTCCAGGTGTCCTCCAAGATCGACTCCCGTACCGTTCTCGACCAGGGCGGTGCAGAGCAGTTGCTGGGCCATGGCGACATGCTTTATCTACCACCTGGGTCAGGTTTACCGGTGCGGGTGCACGGTGCCTTTGTCGATGATGACGAAGTTCACCGCGTCGTCAGTGCCTGGAAGGCCCGGGGTGAGCCGGAGTACGTGGATGATGTACTGAATGGCGCCGAGGGCGAGCACCTTCCTGGCTTGCCCACGCTTAGCGAGGGCGGCGCCGGTGGTGGCGAAGAGGGCGACGCCCTGTTTGACGAAGCTGTCGCCTTTGTTACCGAAAACCGGCGGGTGTCGATTTCGTCGGTCCAGCGTAAATTCAAGATCGGCTACAACCGTGCCGCCAATCTGGTGGATGCCATGGAAGCTTCGGGGGTAGTCAGCCCGGCGGGCCACAACGGTGCCAGAGAAGTTCTCGCACCGCCGCCTCCCAGAGACTAGGAGTTATCAGATGATCAGAATGTTTTCAGGAATCCTGTTGATGCTGGCAGCAACGTGGTCTGGCCTGTCCCAGGCTGAGAGCGTACAGGCATCCCGGGGCGCGGCTGAGCAGTTGACCTCGATTCTGAAAGGCTACGAGACCTATCAGGCGGATTTCATACAGATTGTGGTCAACGAGAATGGCAGTCAGGTTCAGGAAACCCGTGGATCGCTCAAAGCCAAACGGCCTGGTTTGTTCTACTGGGAGACCGGTGCACCCTTGTCCCAGTTTATTGTCAGCGATGGCGACAAAGTCGAAGTCTACGATCCGGATCTGGAGCAGGTAACCGTTCATTCCCTTGATGAACGGGTTCAGACCACGCCGGCACTGCTGTTAAGCGGCGAAGTAGAGAACCTGGATGAGAGTTACGAAGTGAGCGTTCGGGATCTTGGCGAAAGCACCCGTGAGTTCACTCTGGTACCCCGTAGCCAGGATTCTCTGTTTACCTCTCTGCGACTGAGCTTCTATGACGGAGAGCTACAGGAAATGCGCATGCGGGATTCATTGTCCCAGATGAGCATTCTCAGCTTCGACCATATTGAACTGAATCAGGCACTCGACTCCAGTGTCTTCCGCCTCGATTATCCGGAGGGGGTTGACGTGATTCGGGATGGTGCCTGATGCAGGACAGCCTGTTTCAGACTGAGACCGGCTTTCAGCCCCTGGCCGCTCGTATGCGGCCGACCTCTCTCGAAGGCTATGTCGGCCAGGCTCACCTGGTCGGCCCTGGAAAACCCCTGCGCCGGGCTGTGGAACAGGGGCAGCTGCATTCCATGATTCTCTGGGGTCCGCCCGGAGTCGGAAAAACCACCTTTGCTCGCCTGCTGGCCAATGTCGGCGACCTTTCCTTCGAAACCATCTCTGCAGTCCTCAGTGGCGTTAAGGAAATTCGCGAGGTGGTGGAGCGCGCTCGCAACCGTAAACAGTCCCAGGGCAGGGATACGCTTTTGTTCGTGGATGAAGTGCATCGCTTCAACAAAAGCCAGCAGGATGCATTCCTTCCCCACATCGAAGATGGCACCTTTATTTTCGTGGGCGCAACCACCGAAAACCCATCCTTCGAACTGAACAGCGCCCTGCTGTCCCGTACCCGTGTTTATGTCCTGAAAAACCTGGAGGCAGCGGATATACGACGGTTGCTGGACAGTGCCCTTGAGAGCGAACAGGGCTTTGCTGGCCAGCTTCGGGTAGAGGAGTCGGTGCTGGCGACCATGGCGGAAGCGTCAGGTGGCGATGCCCGGCGAGCGCTGAACATTCTGGAAGTGGCCGCCGACCTCGCTGAGCCGGACGATGACGGGAATAATCGGGTTACCGCTCAAACTCTCGAACAGGTACTGCAGACCAGTCTCCGCCGTTTCGATAAAGGTGGGGATGTCTTCTACGACCAGATTTCGGCGCTGCACAAATCGGTGCGGGGCTCCAACCCGGACGGTTCACTTTACTGGTTGTGCCGGATGCTCGACGGAGGTTGCGACCCGCTGTATGTCGCCCGGCGCCTGGTTCGTATTGCCAGTGAAGACATCGGTAATGCCGACCCGAGGGCGCTCCAGATTACCCTGCAGGCCTGGGATGCTCAGGAACGTCTGGGCTCCCCGGAGGGTGAGCTGGCACTGGCGCAGGCCGTTACGTACCTGGCCCTTGCCCCCAAAAGCAATGCCGTTTACAAAGCTTACAATCAATGCATCGCGGATATCCGCAGCGATCCGGACTATGAAGTTCCGGTACATCTGCGCAATGCGCCCACCAAACTGCTGAAAAGCATGGGGCACGGAGAAGAGTACCGGTACGCCCACGATGAGCCGGATGCCTATGCGGCAGGAGAAGCCTACCTGCCGGAGGCGATCCATCAGCGCCGCTATTACCAACCGGTCCAGCGGGGACTGGAAATCAAGCTGGCTGAGAAGCGCGAACGGCTGGACTCGCTGGATGCCAACAGCCCGAAAAAGCGATACTAAGCCCCATCCCTTGCCAATTTTCCTGCCTGTGCCCGGCCGGTGGTGGTCAGCGCATTCACGGCAGGTATAATGCCCGCATAACCATTCATTCGTTAACCGGAAATCAGGAACAACATGCTCGATCCGAAACGTGTCCGTACACAGACTGAAGAGATCGCCCGTCGGCTGGCTATCAAGAATTTCGAGTTTGATATTGCCACCTTCGAGCAGCTTGAGGAACGCCGCCGGGCCATTCAGGTTCGTACGGAAAACTTGCAGAGCGAGCAGAACAAACGGTCGAAATCCATCGGCAAAGCCAAGGCGGCCGGTGAGGATATCAAACCGTTGCTGGAAGAAGTCGAAAGCCTGAAGCAGCAACGTGGTGACGCCGAGGACGAACTGCGTTCCGTGCAGGAATCCCTGAATGCCTTCTTTGCCGGTATTCCCAACCTTCCCGACGACGACGTGCCACCGGGCGCCAGTGAAGACGACAACGTCGAGACGCGTGTCTGGGGTACGCCCCGTGAATTCGATTTTGAGCCTAAGGATCACGTGGCCCTGGGTGAGCAGCTGAAAGGCCTGGACTTTGAGAAGGCCACTCAGCTGGCCCATTCCCGTTTTGCTGTTATGCGCGGACAGCTGGCGCGCCTGCACCGTGCACTGGCTCAGTTCATGCTCGATCAGCATACTCTGCAGCATGGTTACACCGAGGCCTATGTGCCTTATCTGGTGAATGCCAACACTCTGTTTGGTACGGGCCAGCTGCCGAAATTTGAAGAAGATCTTTTCCGCACAGCCGGCGACAATCCCCTGTACCTGATTCCTACCGCGGAAGTGCCGGCCACGAACCTGGTTGCGGATACCATTCTGGATGATGCTGAATTGCCGTTGCGCCTGGTTTGCCATACGCCGTGTTTCCGGAGTGAGGCAGGGTCTTATGGCCGGGATGTGCGGGGCATGATTCGTCAGCATCAGTTCGACAAAGTGGAGCTGGTGCACATCGTTCGGCCGGATGAATCCACGCAGGCGCTGGAGGAACTGACCGGACACGCCGAGAAGATCCTGCAACTGCTCGAACTGCCTTACCGCGTCGTCACCCTCTGTGGCGGAGACATGGGCTTTTCCGCCGCGAAAACCTACGACCTGGAAGTCTGGCTGCCAGGGCAGGGTAAATACCGTGAGATTTCTTCCTGTTCCAACACCCGTGATTTTCAGGCACGGCGTATGCAAGCCCGCTGGCGTAATCCGGACACTGGAAAGCCCGAACCGGTCCATACCCTCAATGGTTCCGGCCTGGCCGTAGGTCGCGCCATGATTGCGGTGATGGAGAACTATCAGCAGGCGGACGGCAGTATTCTGGTGCCCGAGGTACTCAAACCCTATATGGGAGGCGTCGAGCGTATTCAATGAATGATCAATCCAGGGATGCACCAGTAAAGGGCGTACCCGTCGGCTCTGCACCGGCAAGGTACCGGACCAACCCGGTTACGGATAACCCCAACAACTCGGCCGGGGAAGTTGCCCTGGTCGGTGCCGGCCCTGGTGATCCGGAACTGCTTACCCTGAAAGCCTGGCGTTTGATCCAGTCGGCGGAGGTGGTGTTGTACGACCGCCTGGTTTCCCCGGAAATCATGGCTCTTATTCCTGAAAACGCCCAGAAGATCCACGTTGGCAAACAACGTTCGAACCACACGTTGCCACAGGATCAGATCAATCAACAGTTGGTGGATCTGGCCCGGGAAGGCTATCGGGTGGTACGCCTTAAGGGCGGCGATCCGTTCATCTTTGGCCGTGGCGGCGAGGAGATTGAAACCCTGGCCTCGGCCGGCGTCCGTTTCCAGGTTGTGCCGGGTATCACTGCCGCCTCAGGTTGTGCTGCTTACGCCGGCATTCCGCTGACCCATCGGGATCACGCCCAGTCGGTGCGGTTTATTACCGGGCACCTGAAGAATGACACCTGTGATCTGCCGTGGAAGGATTTTGTTCAGAATAACCAGACGCTGGTGTTTTACATGGGCCTGGTCGGTTTACCGATCATTAGCCGGGAACTGATGGCACACGGCATGCCGGCGGATATGCCTGTGGCACTGGTATCCCGCGGCACCACGCCGGAACAGGAAGTGATTACCGGCACTCTGGAAACGATTGTGGATCGGGTTCAGGAGAAGGGGGCTCAGGCGCCGACGTTGGTGATTATCGGCAATGTGGTTTCTCTTCGAAACCGTCTGGACTGGCTTGGAGCAGAAGCCGGGCGCTGAGGCCCGGCTTCAGACTTCAGGCAGAGGCGGTCCGCTTGGGCAGAACGTCTTTCAGCTTCTCACGCATGTCGCGAATGGCTTTTTCGGTGGTTTCCCAGTCGATACAGGCGTCGGTAATGGATACGCCGTATTTCAGGTCAGCCAGGTTTTCCGGAATAGACTGACTACCCCAGTTGATGTGGCTTTCCACCATCAGGCTCTGGATAGACTGATTGCCTTCCAGAATCTGGTGAGTCACATCCTGCATTACCAAAGGCTGAATAGCCGGATCCTTGCTGGAGTTGGCGTGACTGCAATCCACCATGATGGATTTGCGCAGCTTGGCCTTATCCAGTGCCTGTTCACACAAGGCTACGCTGACGGAGTCGTAGTTTGGCTTGCCGCCACCACCACGAAGCACGACGTGGCCGTAGTTGTTGCCCTTGGTGCGAATAATGGCAACTTTGCCCTGCTGGTCGATGCCCAGGAAGCTGTGGGGATGAGAGACCGACTTCATGGCGTTAACCGCAACGTCGAGGCTGCCATCGGTGCCGTTCTTGAAGCCGATGGCCATGGACAGGCCGCTGCTCATTTCCCGGTGGGTCTGGGACTCGGTGGTACGGGCACCGATAGCAGACCAGGCTATGGTGTCCTGAAGGTATTGGGGAGATATTGGGTCCAGGGCTTCAGTGGCGGCCGGAAGGCCCATCTCATTGATGTCCAGCAGCAGCCGGCGACCAATGTGCAGTCCCTGCTCGATATCAAAGGTATCATTCAGGTGCGGATCGTTGATCAGGCCTTTCCAGCCTACGGTGGTGCGTGGCTTCTCGAAGTACACGCGCATGACGATCAACAGTGTATCGCTGACTTCATCGGCGAGCTTTTTCAGTCGGGCGGCATAATCGCGGGCAGCTTCTACATCGTGAATCGAGCAGGGGCCTACGACAATGAACAAACGATGATCCTTGCCATCCATAATGTCGTAGATGGCTTGCCGACCATTGGCAACGGTTTCGGCTGCCTTGTCTGACAGTGGCATCTCTTGCTTCAGTGCTTCAGGAGTGATCAGTGTTTCCTGGCTGGCCACGTTCAGGTTTTCCAGTTTCTTACCCGACATCTTGTTGTGCTTCCCCGAATCTTGTCGTTACCTCACCCGGTATATTCATTCTTTTGTCCGGATGATTGAATAATAAGTGCGAGTGGGATACTAGGTTGCAGTAAACCCCGGCGAGTTGGTTATACTGCGTTATTTGCAGGCCCTTTTCAACGCTTCTCAACGCTTCAGGACAACAGGTAACGGATGTCGCCCTCATCAACGAAACCACAGGCTGTCGCTCCCTCCCGAAAGGTGGTTTCAGAAAGGATTACCCAGGTTCTGTCCGGGATCCGGGTGCCCGATCTGCCATACCCCGCCAGTAAGTCTTCTCCGGAGCAGGAACCGGACTGGCGTCCCTTATTGATGTCCTGCTGGACGGAACAGCGGGATGAGCGGGTAACCAAAGTGCTGCGTTCGGTTCAGATTGAGTGGACCGTCCGACAGGTGAATGCGGCCTACCTCTCCGACCGGATCATGGATGTCTTCCTGAAAACCTCAGGCCTGCATGCCGCCCTGGTGGGGCGCATAGCGCGCTTGCGGTTCTGGCTGGCATGGCAACTGGATTTGTGTGGTGCGGAGGTGTTCAGCGGGGTGCTTCTGGACTGGCTTGATAACCTTCAGGAATGGCGTGGCTGGAGTGATACCGGTGGTCGATCATCCCGCGTATTGCTGGATCAGCTTGATAGCCTGGTTATTACTGTATCCGGCAGCTTTGAGGCCGGCAGCCGCGATCCGCTGGAGCACTACTGCAGCCAATGGCTTGCCGATACCCGAAAGCGGGATGATCAGGTGGCGCGGCTCCGGGAACGGTTGTTGGAAACCGAGCAGGGGGCTTCACGCCAGCGTTTGTCAGATCAGGTGGCCAGGGCTCTGATTGGCCGCGCCTTGACGGGCCGTCAGCTACCACCGCCCATTACCCGCTTTATCCTGACCGACTGGCACAAGGTGTTGAAACAGAGTGTCTGGGCCGAAGGCGCGGACAGTGAAGTGCATCGGCACGCCAACAAATTACTGGAATGGCTGGTCTGGGTGGGAGACCCCCAGCTTTCTGATCGGGATCGTAACCGGTTGTACCACGTTGGGGAACAACTCGGCGACCGTGTGCGCGAAGTCTGGACTCGCGCTCTGGGTGAGGATGCTCCTGAACAGGCATTACACGAGATCCAGGCGGTAATTGTGGCTCGAATTCGAGGAGAGACACCAGAACTGGAGCCCGCGCTCGCCACCGGTTCAGATTTTGCCTGGGACAGCACCTGGCTGGCAAATGAGCCGGTCTCGGCCGACCACGCCAAACCTCTGGTCGGTCAGTGGTTTGTAGAGGGTGAAGGGGCAAGGGAACAGCGACGTTTTTTCTTTGCTTTGTTGTCTGATAGCGGGGAAGTGCTCTGGACCAATGGTGCCGGCGTTAAACTCGGGCTGCAGCCGTGGGTCGAGTTCCAGGCCGAGCTTGGCCGCGGCGCGCTCAGGCCGCTTCCGGAACCAACGGCCTTCGGTCAGGTACTTGCGGAAACCCTCGAAGTGCTATCGAAAGTCTGTGCCAGACAGCTGGAACAACGGGAAAAGGCGGCCAAGGAAGCCCGTGCCCGGGCCGAAGCGCTTCGGAAGGAACGGGAAGCGGCCGAGCAGCGCCGTCGGGAAGAAGAGCTCGCACGCCAGCAGGAACTTGAACGGGAGCGTGAAGAGGCGGAGCGCCAACGGGTGGCGGATGAGAAGGCGGAGCAGGAGCGTTTGCGAAAAGAGGCCGCGCTGGTGGCCACCAAACAGGTTGAGGGTATCGCTCTCGGTGGCTGGATTGTGCTTACTCAGGAAACCCGGGATGACGATCCTGTCCGGCTCAAGCTTGCCGTTAAGATTTCTGCCTCACGTAAATATGTGTTTGTGGATCGCCTGGGGCTCAATCGCCGGGAGTTTCTCCAGGACGAACTGGTTAACGGGATCGTGGAAGGCCGAATTCGTGTGCTCGGCAGTTCAGCCGAATTTGATGACACCCTTAGTCGTGTTGTCGGGCGTATCCGTGTTGGTCGGAACTGAGGTGAACGATGATCGATGATGATTATGGCTTCGGATTAGAGGACGAGTTGCCGTCAGGGAAAGACCTTCGTGAGGATTACCGTCTAACGGCGCGGGCGCGAGCCTGGATACTCCTGGAATCTCCCGAACCGGAGTCGGAGCCGTCGACACTGGATGGTGTATCCGGCAGGTTGGAATGTCAGGTGCGCGACATATCGGCCCGTGGAATCAGTCTGTTGTGCGAGGCATCGCTTAGTATCGGGTCGATTTTGGTTGCGGAAGTAAGTCTTGGGGAACACGCAGAGCACTTCCGGCTGAGTGTCGAGGTCATGTGGTGTCGCGAGGCTGAGTGGGGGTATCTGATTGGCGTCCGGGTACTTGAGTCAGATGAAACCGACTATCTGGACTGGATCGAGGCGGTTGCCAGAGCGCTCTCGGAAAGCTGAACGAAAAGAGCCGGCATCGCGCCGGCTCTTTTGCTATGGCTGACGTAAGGAACCTATCAGGCGTCCATCTCCGCCATGCCGGTGATGTTGAAACCACCGTCCACATACAGGATTTCACCGGTGATACCAGAGGCCAGGTCGGACGACATGAAGGCGGCGGCGTTGCCAACTTCTTCTGTGGTCACGTTACGACGCAAGGGGGCCTGCTTGGCGTTCTCGGCCAGCATGCGGCGGAAGCTCTTGATGCCCGAAGCGGCCAGAGTCTTGATCGGGCCCGCAGAAATACCGTTCACCCGGATGCCTTCCTTGCCCAGGCTGGCGGCCATATAACGTACGTTGGCTTCCAGGGATGCCTTCGCCAGTCCCATCACGTTGTAGTTCTGGAGCACCCGCTCGGCGCCCAGGTAGCTCAGGGTCAGCAGACTGCTGCCTTCGTGCATCATCTTGCGCGCGCCCTTGGCGAGGGCCACGAAACTGTATGAGCTGATATCGTGGGCAATCCGGAATCCGTCACGGGTGGTGACGTCCACGTAGTTTCCATCCAGCTCATGGGCCGGCGCATAACCAACCGCATGGATGATGATGTCGATGTTGTCCCAGTGTTTGCCCAGTTGCTCGAATACCTGGTCAATCTGCTCGTCGCTGGCGACGTCACAGGGGAAGGTCAGTTTGCTGCCCCACTGTTCCGCAAACTTCTCAACGCGGGACTGCAGTTTCTCGTTCTGATAGGTGAAGGCCATTTCGGCGCCTTCACGAGCGAAGGCCTCGGCAATGCCGTAGGCAATGGAATGTTTGCTGGCGACGCCAACAATCAGTGCTTTTTTGCCACTGAGGATTCCCATGGGTTTCTGCTCCCTGTGTTCCGTGGTTTCGGCGCATTATCCCCGACCTGTCAGGGCCGGGTAACGCTCAATTGGTCGTAGACTGATAGAAAAAAGCGGCATTCAGCAGTTCCCGGGTATACGGCTGTTGTGGTTCCCGGAAAATGGCCTCTGCATCGCCGTATTCCACAATCCGGCCTTGCCTGAGTACCAGCAGTTTGTGGCTGAGTGCGCGAACAACGGCCAGATCATGACTGATAAAGATGTAGCTTAGCCTATATCGGGCCTGAATTTCCCGTAAAAGCTCGATCACCTGCTTCTGTACCGTTCTGTCGAGGGCGGAGGTGGGTTCATCCAGAATCATCAGGTCTGGCTGGAGAACCAGCGCGCGTGCTATGGCAATACGCTGGCGCTGGCCGCCGGAGAATTCGTGTGGATACCGATGCCGTGCGTCCGGATCCAGCCCCACATCCTGAAGGGCCTGGATAACTCTGGCTTCGTGCTGCCCGGAACTCCCGGGCTCGTGGATTTCCAGTCCTTCACGGATGATTTCTTCAACGGACATCCGCGGGCTGAGGCTGCCAAACGGATCCTGGAAGACAATCTGAACGCGCCGGCGCCATGGCCGGAAAGCCTTCTGGGAAAGGGCGGACAGCTCGGTACCGCAGAGGCTGAACTTGCCTGTGCTCGGAGTGAGTTTCAACAAGGCGTGGCCCAGTGTGGTTTTGCCACTGCCACTTTCGCCGACAATACCGAGGGTTTCACCGGCACGCAGCTCGAAGCTGGCATCCTGTACCGCGTGGAAGCTTTCTTTTACCTTGCCCAGCAGGGTCTTGCGAATGGGGAAATGCACATTCACGTTGTCTACGGTCATCAGGGTTTCGGTGCCGTTGGCGGCAGGCAGAGGGTGCTCCGGTGGTTCCGCGTCAATGAGTTTACGGGTGTAGGTATGAGAGGGCGACCTGAACAGCGCTTCTGTCGCGCCTTGTTCGACCATTTTTCCCCGTTCCATCACCACCACGTAATCGGCATACCGGCGGACGATGCTCAGATCGTGGGTAATTAATAGCACTGCCATGCCCAGCTTCTGCTGCAATGATTTCAGCAACTCCAGCACCTGTTTCTGAACCGTCACATCCAGTGCCGTGGTGGGCTCATCCGCAATCAGCAGATCAGGTTCATTGGCCAGAGCCATGGCAATCATTACCCGCTGTTTTTGCCCACCCGATAATTGGTGTGGGTAGCTCGTCAGGCGGGTCTCCGGGGCCGGAATCCCGACCAGTTCCAGTAATTCCAGGCAGCGTTTCCGGGCCTGGGGGCCGCGCATGCCTTTGTGGAGTTCCAGGGTCTCACTGATCTGCTTTTCAACGGTATGCAACGGATTGAGCGAGGTCATCGGCTCCTGGAAGATCATGCTGATGTGCCGGCCACGAATCTGACGGAGGCGCTTTTCCTGAGCCTGCAGCAAGTCTTCGCCCTTGTAGAGGATCTGTCCGGCGGGATAAGCCGCATGGCGTTCATCCAGCAGCCGAAGTATTGACAGGGCAGATACCGACTTGCCGGAGCCGCTTTCGCCAACCAGCGCGAGAGTCTGGCCTTTGTCGATGCTGAACGACAGCCCGTCAACCACCCGTGGGCCGTTGTCGAAGGTGATGGACAGGTCCGAGATGGAAAGCAGGTTACTCATATCAGTTCTTTCTCGGGTCAAAGGCATCGCGCACCGCTTCACCCACAAACACCAGCAGCGTGAGCATGACGGCCAGTGACACAAACGCGGAAATGCCCAGCCAGGGTGCATGGAGGTTGGCTTTGCCCTGGGCAATCAGCTCGCCCAGCGACGGTGAACCCGAGGGCAGGCCGAACCCCAGGAAATCCAGAGACGTGAGCCCGGTTATGGCGCCGGTGAGAATAAATGGCATGAACGTGAGGGTTGCCACCATGGCGTTGGGCAAAATGTGCCGGAACATGATTCTGCGATTGTCCAGGCCGAGTGCTCTGGCGGCTTTCACATACTCGAAGTTACGGGCGCGGAGAAACTCAGCCCGCACGACATCCACCAACCCCATCCAGCTGAACAGTAGCATGATGCCCAGCAACCACCAGAAATTGGGCTGAACAATCGAAGACAGAATGATGAGCAGGTACAACATGGGCAAACCGGACCAGATCTCGATAAAGCGCTGGCCAAACAGATCGATCTTGCCACCGTAGTAGCCCTGCAGTGCGCCAACGGCAACGCCAACGATGGAGCTGGCGATGGTGAGCGTCAGGCCGAACAACACCGAAATGCGAAAACCATAGATCACCCGGGCGGCCACATCCCGACCCTGATCGTCGGTTCCCAGCCAGTTCTCGGCACTGGGCGGCGCAGGCGAGGGAACAGTCAGGTCGTAGTTGATGGTGTTATAGCTGAAGCGAATCGGAGGCCAGAGCATCCAGCCATTGCTTTCGATTTCGCCCGCTATGAAGTCATCGCGATAATCGGCTTCCGTGGGCAGAAACCCACCAAAGGTTTCTTCGGGCACCTGCTGAATGACGGGAAAGTACCAGTCGCCGTGATAGGAAACCACCAGGGGTTTATCGTTGGCGATCAGTTCGGCACATAGCGAAAGGCCAAACAGCACCAGGAAAATCCAGAGACTCCAGAAACCGCGCCGGTTGGCGGTAAAGTTATTGAGTCGTCTGCGCTGAATCGGAGAGAGGGTTGCCATGATTACGCACCCTCCCGGCTTTCAAAATCGATGCGCGGATCAACAGCGACATACGTGAGGTCGCTGATCAGCTTCATCACCAGCCCCATCAGCGTCAGGATGTAGAGAGTGCCGAAAATGACCGGATAATCCCGGTTGAGGGCGGCCTCAAAACCAAGCAGGCCGAGGCCGTCCAGCGAGAAGATTACCTCAATCAGCAACGAGCCGGTAAAGAACAGCGCCACCAGAACGCCGGGCATACTGGCAATGACAATCAGCATGGCATTACGGAACACATGGCCGTAAAGCACCTGCTTTTCTTCCAGGCCCTTGGCCCTGGCGGTGACCACATACTGCTTGCTGATTTCGTCCAGAAACGAGTTCTTGGTCAGCAGCGTGAGGGTAGCGAACCCGCCGATCACGTTTGCGGTTACTGGCAGGGCGAGATGCCAGAAATAATCAGCAACCTTCTGGTACCAGGTCATCTCGTCAAAACCCGGCGAGGTCATGCCCCGGAGCGGGAACAGATCGAAATAGCTACCGCCGGCAAACAGTACGATCAGCAGGATGGCAAACAGGAATCCGGGAATGGCGTAGCCGACCACGATCGCGGAACTGGTCCAGACATCGAACCGGGAGCCATCAGTGACCGCCTTACGGATGCCCAGTGGAATGGAGACGAGGTAGATAATCAGCGTGGACCAGAGGCCGAGGGAAATGGAGACCGGCATCTTGTCCAGAATCAGTTCGACGACGCTTCTGTCCCGGAAAAAGGAATCGCCGAAATCGAAGGTGGCGTAATCGCCCAGCATTTTGAAAAAGCGTTCGTGCGCAGGCTTGTCGAAGCCGTACATGGCCTCAAGTTCTTCAAGAAGTTCGGGCGGCAGGCCCCGGGAGGCCCGGCTGTCTCCGGAACTGCTCGCCACTTCACTGCCGACATCGCCACCACCGGCTCGAGCCAGAGCGCTGCTGCCGTGGCCTTCCATCTCCGCGAGAATCTGTTCAATGGGGCCACCGGGAGCGGCCTGAACAATGACAAAATTCAACAGCATGATCCCCACCAGGGTGGGGATGATCAGGGCGAGGCGGCGGAGTATGTAAATGCCCATTCAGGGAGCAGTCCTTACTACAGCGTCGTGATAGCGAACGGTATCAGCGTTCACTCCACCAGTTGTTAAGGTCGATGCCGTTCTTGGGCGTGTTGGCCGGGCGTTTCAGGTGGTTCCAGTAGGCCACCCGATCCTTGCGCAAATGCCAGTGCGGGATCACGTAATGGCCATTCAGCAGCACACGATCCAGTGCGTGCACCCGGTGTACAAGCTCTTCCCGGTCCGGCGCCTGAATGACCATGTTGACCAGCTCATCGATGACAGGATCGCTAACGCCCATGAAATTGCGGGAGCCGGGTACATCGGCATTACTCGAGTGCCAGTAGTCCCGTTGTTCGTTGCCCGGAGAATCAGATTGAGGCAGCACCTGGGTGATCATGTCGAAATCAAAACTCCGAACCCGCTGAACATACTGGTTACTGTCGACCAGCCGCACCGACACATCGATACCCAACTTTCCAAGATTCTGTTTGAAGGGCAGAACCACTCGTTCAAAGCTTTTCTGGAACAGAAGGATCTCGAATGCCAGTGGTTTGCCAGTCTCCTGATGGACCATTTTGCCATTCTTGATCTGATACCCGGCTTCGGTCAGAAGTTTTAGTGCGGTACGCAGATTGTCCCGCAGGCTGACGCCTTTACCGGTATCCGGTGGGACATAGGCCTCTGTGAAAACGTCGGGGCTTAGTTGATCCCGATAGGCTTCAAGAATTTCAAGCTCTCGCCCTTCAGGCAAGCCCGACGAGGCAAGATCGCTGTTCTCAAAATAGCTGCTGGTGCGAGTGTACTGGCCAAAGAACAGGTTCTGGTTGGCCCACTGGAAATCAAAACCGTAGGCCAGCGCCTCCCGAACCAGGGGATCCTGAAACACCGGCTTGCGGGTATTGAAGATAAAGCCCTGCATGCCGGTGGGGCGGTGGTGCTCAATGGCTTCTTTCTCAATATCGCCGCTCTCGAACTGACGACCGGTATAGGCAGTGGCCCAGTTCTTGGCGGAGGTTTCCTGGCGGAAATGGAAATTACCGGCTTTGAAAGCCTCCAGGGCGACGGTGTCGTCGTTGTAGTACTCGTAGGAAATGGTGTCGAAGTTGAACCGGCCTTTGCGTACACCCAGATCTTGGGCCCAGTAGTCGTCGACTCTTTGATAGGTAACCGAACGGCCGGCATCAAAAGAGGCAATCCGGTAAGGGCCACTGCCCACCGGGATGGTCAGGCCGCTGCTTTCAAACTCCCGATCCTGCCAGAAATGTTCTGGCAGGACGGGCATCTGACCAAGAATCAGGGGTAGTTCCCGATTGTTGGTTTGCGCAAAGTCAAAGCGAATCCGGTGACTGTTTTCAATGGTCACCTTGTCTACATCCGCGTAGTAGTTGCGGTAAAACGGGTGACCTTCGGTGGTCAGAATCCGGTAGGAAAATTTCACGTCTTCAGCGGTGATTGGCTCGCCGTCCTGAAAGCGGGCATCTTTCTTGAGGTTAAAGATGACGAAGCTGCGGTCTTCCGGCACTTCAACGGATTCGGCAATCAGCCCGTACTCGGAAAACGGCTCGTCGGCAGAGGACTCCAGAAGGGTATCGTACACGTAGGCGTTAATACCCGCCGCAGAGATACCGCGGATGACAAAGGGGTTAAAGCTGTCGAAGCCGTTGGCAACCACGGATAACTTCAGTTCGCCGCCTTTCGGGGCCTCCGGGTTGACGTAGTCGAAGTGACTGAAATCCGCAGGGTACTTCAGTTCACCGTGCATGGCGATGCCATGCACAGGAGTGGGGTTTTCGGTGACGCCTTCATCGGCTGAGGCGAAACAGGCAGACGCTGCCAGAGCCAGCGTCGCGGTAATTCTGGTCAGCAAGGGTGCTTCTGGTTTTTTTGTCATGGTTCTCGCACGTTACGGACTGTTTCTTATGTCCACGTAGAGTACCAGACTTTGGCCGGGTTGGAGATAACGGTCCGTATTAAGATCGTTCCATGATGCGATGTCACGCACATTCACCGAAAACCGGCTGGCGATGGCGGACAGGGAGTCGCCGCTGCGAACCCGGTATCCCACCTTGCGCACCATGGCCTTGCCACGGGTATTCGAAGCTACCATGGTCGGCTTTGAAGTTTTCGACCAGATCACCAGTTCCTTGCCTGGAATCAGGGGGTCTCCCGGTGCCATGCCATTCCAGGCAGCCACTTCCCGAACCGAAACCCGGTGCTCCCTGGCGATATCCCAGAAGGTATCGCCCCGGCGCACGGTGTACCGCACCTTGTTGCCGCTGCGCTTGCGATCCTGCGTTCGCTCCAGTCGCTGGGCCTGGCTTAGGGCATAGGCGTCGGAGCCCTTGGTGGAGGACGGAATCAGCAGTTGCTGGCCGATCCGGATCAGGTCACTGTTGAGCTTGTTGACCTGCTGAATGACCGATGGGGTAGTGGAGAACTTGCGGGCAATGGTGTTCAGGCTGTCACCCTTGCGGACTTTATAATTCTGCCAGGATACACGCTGTTCGCTTGGGAACTCTGCCAGTGCGGTTTGGAATGCCTCGGCCTGTTGCTTGGGTACCAGCAAGCGATGGGGGCCATCCGGATTGGTTGCCCAGCGATTGTAGGACGGGTTCAGCAGATAGATTTCATCAATATCCACGCCGGCTAATTCTGCGGCCTGGGCCAGATCCAGCTGGGAGCCGGTATCCACCACTTCGAAATACGGTTCGTCTTTTAATGGTGGCAGGTCGATACCGTAGGCTTTCGGATCGTCGAAAATTTTTGCCAGGGCAATCAGTTTGGGCACATAGTGGCGGGTCTCCGTCGGTAATGTCAGAGACCAGTAATCTGTGGATTTTCCGGCGTTGCGGTTACGACGCATGGCGCTGGATACGGTCCCGCCCCCGGAATTATAAGCGGCCAGGGCCAGGGTGTAATCGCCATCGAACCGGTTGGCCAGGCGCTCCAGGTAAGTCAGGGCAGCATCGGTAGCCGCAATCACGTCCCGTCGGTCATCATGCCACCAGCTTTGGGTCAGCCCGAAGTATTTGCCGGTAGACGGGATGAACTGCCAAAGCCCGGCAGCGCGACCGTGGGAGTAGGCAAAAGGATCAAAGGCGCTTTCTACCACTGGCAACAGAGCCAGTTCGCTGGGCAGGCCGCGTTTTTCGGTTTCATTGATAATGTAATGCAGGTACCGGGAGCCTCTTTCCACCACGCGATCGATGTAACGGGGGTGGCGCACGTACCAGTCCAATTGAGCCTGTACCCTGGCATTGTCGACGGAGTGATCCATGGTGAAACCGGCGCGAAGTCGTGACCACAGATCGTCTGTTCTGGTGGATGCGTCGGATTGCCGGGCGGGATTGTCCAGTTTTTCCCGAGCTTGCTGGGCCTTGGCCTGAAGTTCCGGGGAGATGGCGTCATCTAATGGTGCCCCGCTGGCACTGTCCTCTCCATTGCCGGCAGCGACGTCAGCCTTGAGGTCCTCATCGCCCTTGGCAACAACCACTTGCTGTGAGTCCAGGGGGTCTTTTTGCTGATTCTCTTCCTCGGTCCCGAACCAGGCTGAGGGTGTATGCCAGTTTTCGGCGATCTGGCTGGTACTGCAGCCGCTGAAAAGGGTCGTGGCGAGAAGGATGAAGGGCAGTCGTTTTACCGGCATAAACACAGGGTTCCGGGTGAAGCCGGCGGGTATCTGTAAAAATAGCCGGCATATTTAACAGGTTACGTTCGATAATTGCTCGAAATTCTATGGGAGCGTTTTCCGGGCGGTCAAGCTGAGCCATGTTACGGCTGTGAGATAAATTGTTAAGCAGTGACCGCCCGCACGCTCAGAAGTTATCCTTGCCGTGCCGCACGGCCGCAAAAACCGCACAATCCGAGCCGGTGGCAAGGCGGTGTGTGGTGCTGTAATTCTCGGCGGCCTCTATGACCATGGCATCATCCCACCGAAGGAATGGATTCAGCTGTTTCTCCTGGCCAATCGTGGTCGGCACGGTTGGCTTACCCCGTTCCCGAAGGTCTTTGCAGGCGTTCTCAAACTCGGCCAGCGCCTTGTCTTCGGGTAGCCAGTGACGGGCGAAGCGAAGGTTTGCCAAGGTGTATTCATGAGCACAGTATACTGCAGTGTCATCCGGAAGGTCCCGCAGGGTCTGGAGCGAGGTGTGCATCTGCTCCGGCGTGCCTTCGAACAGTCGTCCGCAGCCGCAGACAAACAGGGTGTCGCCGCAGAACAGAACGGGTTTGTCATTTACCTGGGTGTCGCTGTAATAGGCAATATGATCGAGTGTATGGCCGGGAACTGCCAGGACATCGAACGTGATGCCTTCCCAGACGACTTCATCGCCGGCATGGACCGTGTTTGTGGCACCCTTGAAGGGCGAATCCGTCGGGCCAACAATACGGATGTCCGGATACTGTTGCTGAAGCTCTTCCACGCCGCCGGTGTGATCCGGGTGGTGATGGGTGATCAGGATGGTGTCTGCTGAGAAACCGCTGTCACTGAGATAGTCCAGTACAGGCTTCGCCTGGCCGGGATCGACTATCAGGGTCTTGCCGGACTCAAGGTTGGTAAGGCACCAGATATAGTTGTCTGAGAATGCCGGAACCGGATGAATGCGCAAGGTGGCCACCCCATGTGTTCAATGAATGTGCCTGTTATGATAATGCAACAACGAGTACAGCCCAAGGAGCGGCAGGTTACGCGAGCAATCAAGCCTTTAGTGGATCGGGTAGGGGAGCCAGCGTGACAGCCAGCGGCGTGATTGACTATTCAGCACGACATGAGAGTTTTGAACGTTGGGTGCAGACCCCCCTTGGCCGCTCTCTGCTGGCCAGCCAGAGAGCAGTACTTGATAAGGAACTGCAAGGCCTTACCGGGGCAAGACAACTTCAGGTTGGCCTGAGTCACCGATTGCCTTTGGCGAGCGGTACCGATTTTGCCCAGAAGATTATTACCTGCCCGGCCTGGCATGCCCATATGCCGGAGGGCGTGGCGGTTTGTGACGCCGACGAGTTGCCGTTTCCCGGTGATTCCATGGATCTTGTGATCCTTCATCATACGGCCGACTTTTCCCCGGATCCGCACCAGGTGCTTCGCGAGTCCGCCCGTGTATTGCGAGGTGAGGGGCGCATCGCTCTGGTTGGGTTCAACCCGCTCAGTCTCTGGGGCGCACGCAGACTGGTTTCCCGCCATCGGTTTGGCCCCTGGGGTGGTCGGTTCCTGATGCGATCACGAATGGAGGACTGGCTCAGATTGCTGGGGTTCGAGCTGGAAAACAGTGGCACCTATTTCTGTACGCTTCCGTTGCAGCGAAAACACGGGGCATCCGGAAGACGGCAGCGTTTGGCCGCCAGTAGCCGCCCTCATTTACTGCCCACTGGCGCCTATTACTGTATCCTTGCCCGCAAACGCGAATACGCCCGGATCCGGACCAGAGCATCCTGGCGCAAGAGCAAGGTAATTGCTTTGCCCGGAACGGTGGGGGTATCCAGTGGCTGTGCCAGCCATAGCTCAGGCAGGGTGGACAGGCGTAGAACAGAACAGGAGCAGTAATGGCTGGTAAGGTAGTGATGTATACCGACGGAGCCTGTAAAGGTAACCCGGGCCCCGGGGGGTGGGGTGTCGTATTGCGCTATGGCGATGCGTGCAAGACCATGCACGGTGGTGAGTTGCAGACCACGAATAACCGGATGGAACTGATGGCGGCCATTCGAGGCTTGAGGGAGCTTAAGCGCGCTTGCCAGGTGGAGTTGTATACGGACTCACAATACGTGCGCAAGGGCATTACCGAATGGATGAGCGGCTGGAAGCGCAATGGCTGGAAAACCTCGGCAAAGAAACCGGTCAAGAATGCGGATCTGTGGCAGGAGCTCGATGCTGAAACTGCCAGGCACACCGTTAACTGGCATTGGGTGAAGGGTCATTCAGGGCATCCTGATAACGAGTTGGCGGATGAGTTGGCCAACCGCGGAGTCCGCGAACTGAACGGGGCCTGAACCCTGGCCCCTGGAAAACCGATTAATGAGCAGTGAGTGAGAGCGCAGTTGCATGAGACAGATCGTACTGGATACCGAAACCACGGGTATTGATCCGAACGAAGGTCACCGCATTATCGAAATTGGTTGCGTGGAAGTGATCGAGCGCGAGCTGACCGGTCGCAACTATCACGTATACATTAACCCTGAGCGGGAGGTAGAAGCGGAGGCTATCACCGTTCACGGTATCACCAATGAATTTCTGGCCGACAAGCCAAAATTTGCGGAGGTTGCCGACGAGTTCTTTGAGTTCATCAAGGGCGCAGAGCTGGTCATCCATAACGCCGCGTTCGACGTGGGCTTCATGGACTCCGAATTCGCCCGCCTGAAACCGGTTCGGAAAACAGCAGACCACTGCGGCATTGTCGATTCACTGGCCATTGCCAGGAAAAAGCACCCGGGCCAGAAAAACAATCTCGACGCCCTGTGCAAGCGCTATGGAGTGGATAACTCCAACCGTGACCTTCACGGGGCATTGCTGGACGCCGAGATACTGGCAGACGTCTATCTGTTGATGACCGGCGGTCAGACCGCGCTGTCCCTGGATGCCGGCTCCGGCGATGAAGGTGGCGATGGCGGTATTCGCCGGATCTCCGGTGAGCGCGCGCCGTTGGCGGTGGTTCGGGCCACGAATGATGAAGCCTCTGCCCATGATGAGTTCATGGCGATGATGGAGAAGCAGGCCGGCGAAACGGTGTGGTCCCGGTTGCAGGCAACAGAATGAGAACCACGTTCAGCTGTACCATTTGTTACATTCCGGCTTTCTTGAGCTACTTGAGTTTTGTGTTATAAGTAATGATAAGTTCGCCAGTTTTTTGCGAACCGTTCAGGTATGGGCAAGGGCTGCCTCGCTGAACAGGAAGGACCTGCCCGTATGCAGGCTGCAGTTCATGAACAGGATGCGGTAGTCTCCGCAAATTAACAGGAAGCGTTTATGGTTCAATCGTCTCTGGCGACGAAATCGCAGTCGTTTGATCTGGTCAAAAGTGAAATCGAACAGACCATCAAGCAGGCAGAATCCAGCCTTGAGCGCTTTCAGGAAAACCGCGAGAGCGGGGAAGATCTGCAGAACTGTGTTGATTACCTGAACCAGCTTCGGGGAATCTTCATTCTGGTGGAGTTCCGGGGCGGAACCCTGCTTTGCCAGGAAGCGGTTAATCTCGCCAATGATGTGCCGGTTGGTGCCAACGATGACAAGAATATACTGCTGACAGCACTTAACAGCGCGCTGTTCATTCTCCGCCGTTACGTCGAGTACTACCATCAGCAACGTGAAGATCATCCCGAGCTGCTGCTGCCCGTGATCAATGATCTGCGTGAAGCCCGTCGTGAGAAACCTTATCCCGAATCCTGCTTCTTCGATATCGACATCAAGGAGCGCCCGGACTTTTGCAGCGATCTGGGGCTGAGGCCCATGGATGATGCGGAGTCTGAATACGAAATCCTGGCCCGTCGCATGCGCCTGACCTTCCAGGTGGCACTGCTCGGCATTCTCCGCGAGCGCAACGAAGCGGTTAGCAAAAAACTCATTGCCAGGGCTGCCCGTGGTCTCGCACGACTGTGTCAGGGAGCGCCTATGGGGCAGATGTGGTGCCTGCTGGCGTTGGTCTCCGATACCATGCTGGATCGCGCCATGGGCTTTAACAAGGCCCGCAAACGTCTGCTGATGCGGATCGAGAAATACGCGCGGGAAGTGGTGTATGTCGGCAAGGTAGCTACCGCCAAGGACGCCCCCGAATCGCTGATCAAAGACCTCGTCTATCTGCTTTACCGCAGTGGCTCAGCCAACCCTGAGGTGACGCGGGTACTCTCTGCTTATCAGCTCGGTCCTGCCGAATTCCCGGATGCACTTCTTGAGGCTCATTCCCGGCGCCTCTATGGCCCTGGCACGGACGTGCTCAAATCCCTGTCTGAAGCCTTGCAGGAAGAACTTAATCAGCTGAAAGACAAGCTGGACATCATCGAGCGCGGAATAGAACCGGATCTGGCCGAACTTGCCTCGATTGCCGATACTCTGGAGCGTCTGGCCAATACCCTGGTGATGCTCGATCTGAACCGCCTGGCCGGTATTTCCCGTGAAGAAGCTGCCAAACTGCGTCAATGGGAAGAGGAAAACCGCTTGCCGGCGGAGGAAGAGCTCTATCGTCTGGCGGATTCCGTGCTGGGGGTAGAGGATGCCGTCATGCAGATTGTGACCCGTGGCATTACCTCAGAGACCGATGCCCTTGCTGGTGCAGACCGGAGCCGGGACGAATCCGTGTACCTGCAGGAAGCCATCTGGGTTGTGGCGGATGAGGCCCGTAGTGCGTTGACCCTTGCCAAGCGAGCGATCACAGCATTTATCGAATCCGATTACGACAAGCTTCATCTGGCCAATCTGCCGGGGACACTGCGCAGTATCTGGGGTGGCTTGCGAATGGTGGACGACCCGATCGCAGCGGACGTCATTGCCAGGGTCGCGACGTCTATTCAGGAGCGCCTGCTGGATGCGCGCGAAGCCCCTGCGTCACAGGTTCTGGAAGCGCTGGCGGATGCTCTCACCTCGCTCGAGTACTACATTGAAGGCGTCGGTCGGCGGGAAGACCGGAATGTAGACCTGCTCAAGCTGGCCCAGAGTTCTCTGGATGACGTCGGTCTGTAGACGCCAGGGTGGCCTGAATTTTTGAATGGCATAAAAAAACCTGCGGTTTGCGCAGGTTTTTTTTGTCGCTGGTGTTTAACCGGGCTTAGCCCATGTTGAACAGCTCGCCCAGCTTGGTTGCCAGCATCATGTCGCCTTCGGCGCGCAGCTGGCCAGCCATGAACGCCTGCATGCCGTCGGTCTCGCCAGAGACGATACCCTGCAGGGTTTCAGAGTTCATGATCAGGGTAACAGAAGGATCGTCGTGTGCGCCTTCGTGCAGCTTGCAGGTGCCGTCATTGATCACGAGGTGGTAAGTCTTGTCGTCTTCGATGTCGAACTGGAATACCAGGTCCAGGCCCTGTGCTGCGTCTGCGTTGAAGTTCTGTTCGAGTTTTTCAAATACCTGAGCTACAGACATTGTTTTACCCTTTTTGATGGTTGTCTTGTCATGGTGGTGACGACTAGTGATCCCCGGCAACGGCAGCCTGTAAAGCAACCGGGGTAGCGCCAACCTCGCAATCCGACTTTATGGTTAGAGCCGGTTCGTGTCAAGCTTGATCGAACGCTTGTTTTAATTTTATCGCGGGCTTATCAGGCCAGTGCCGAGGCGGTACACTTCAAGGTTTGCAAATACGTGTGGAGACTGCATTTTGGAATTTCTGACCGAATACGGCCTGTTCCTCGCCAAGGTGGCGACTTTCGTGGTGGCGGCGATTGTGCTCGTGTCCATCATTGTCTCGGCAACCCAGAAAGACCGGGACGATCACGAAGGTGAGGGTGAGCTGAAAATACGCAAGCTGAACGATCAGTATCGCCGGCTCAGAGAGTCAATCCAGGCCAGGTTGATGACAGACCAGGAACGAAAGGCCTGGCAGAAGAAAAAGAAAAAAGAGGACAAGGCTGAAAAGAAAGCCGCGAAGAAGCAGCCAGAACCTGACGCCACCGAAGAGAAAACGGCGCGGGTTTACGTGCTCGATTTCGACGGTGACATTAAAGCCAGCGATACCGATACCCTGCGGCGTTCAGTGTCGGCGGTTCTGAGTGTTGCCAATCCGGAAACGGACGAAGTGGTTATCCGCCTGGAGAGCGGCGGTGGTCTGGTTCACGCCTATGGCCTGGCGGCAGCCCAGCTGGACCGGATTCGCAGCAAGGGCATCAAATTGACTGCTTGTGTGGACAAAGTTGCGGCCAGCGGCGGCTATATGATGGCCTGCGTGGCTGATCGCATTATTGCTTCGCCGTTTGCCGTGCTCGGTTCCATCGGGGTGGTGGCGCAACTCCCGAACTTCCACCGGTTCCTGAAAAAGAACGACGTTGACTTTGAGGTGCTCACCGCGGGTGAACACAAGCGAACGCTGACAATCTTTGGTGAGAATACCGATAAGGGACGCCAGAAATTCCTCGAAGACCTGGAGGATACCCATGTCCTGTTCAAGGAGTATGTGAGTGAGCGGCGTCCGGATCTGGATATTCAGGCGGTGGCCAATGGAGATATCTGGTTCGGCAAGCGCGCGCTGGACGTGAAGCTGATCGATGAGATCAAAACGTCTGACGAATACCTGATTGAGGCTTGTGAGCGGGGAGACGTGATCTCAGTGTCTTTCCAGCGCAAACGTACACTGCCGGAAAAGCTCGGATTGGCTACCAGCGCGGCGCTCGAACATACCGTCTGGAAAGTGTTGAGTGCGTTTCGGAATCAAAAAATGCAGTAAGCCAGAACTGAACACCAGCGCATGAAGACTCATGCGCTGGTGATTGGTCTCAGGAGGCCCGGCGGCGGAACAGGGGCTGATCCGTGTCGGTCGCAGCCTGGTAGGTCTGGGTGAAAAAGCTCAGGCACTTTGGTGCCTTCGCAATGTCCTTGTCAGCGCGCAGCACGTAGCTGTCAAAGCCACAACGCTTCATGAACTGAAGCTGGTCGAGCAGCACATCGCCAATGGCTCGCAGTTCGCCGCGGTAACCGAACCGTTCACGCAGCAAGCGGCCAATGCTGTAACCGCGACCATCGACAAAGCGCGGGAAATTCACCGCAATTAGCGGCAGCTCATTGACTCTCTCACCCAACAGTTCCGGCTCGTCGTGGCTATCAAACCAGACACCTACGGAGGGGTTTCCGGCAAAGTGCTCATGGCCGGCCAGCCACAGATCCGCAGGAATCAATGCGGGGTTATCCTCGGGAATATCCATGGATTCACCCGCCGCAGGACGGGGTACCACGACCCAGTCGTCATTACGAATCGTGCCGTCAGCGGCAACTACATCAGGCATATACCCGCTCCTTGAAAGGTTCCAGACCGACCCGGCGATAGGTGTCCAGGAAGGTTTCTTCTTCTGTCCGGTTTTCCACGTAAACATTGATCAGCTTGCTGATCACTTCAGGCATCTCCTCGCGCGCGAAGGAGGGCCCCAGGATCTTGCCGATGGTGGCATCATGGTGTGAAGACCCGCCCAGACTGATCTGGTAGAACTCCTCGCCTTTCTTGTCGACGCCCAGAACACCAATATTGCCCACATGGTGGTGGCCACAGGCGTTCATGCAGCCTGAAATGTTCAGGTCGATGGGGCCGAGGTCGTACAGGAAGTCCAGGTCATCAAAACGACGCTGGATTGCTTCAGCCACAGGAATCGACTTGGCGTTGGCCAGGGCGCAGAAATCGCCGCCGGGGCAGCAGATAACGTCGTTCAGTGTGTTCAGGTTCGCCGTTGCGAAGCCCAAAGGTACAAGCTTTTGCCAGAGCTCAAACAGTCGATCCTGGCGGACGTCTGCCAACACCACATTCTGTTCGTGGGTGGCCCGGGCTTCACCGTAGCTGTAATCATCCGCAAGGTCGGCAATCTGCTCCAACTGGAAGTCGGTGACATCCCCCGGGGGCGTACCGGTCTTCTTGAGCGTCAGGGTTACAATAGCGTAGCCCGGCTTTTTGTGACTGTTGACGTTGTGGGTCAACCACTTGTCAAACTCACGGTTCTCGAAGCGCTGTGTCGCCAGCAGGTCGGTAGCATTGTCCAGTGCTTCGTATGCCGGCTCGGTAAAGTAGCCCTGGAATTTGCTCACTACCTCCGGCGTCAGTTGGGAAGGTGAGTCCTTGATGTGGGCCCACTCTGCTTCAACTTTTTCGGCAAAGCCCTCAGGGCTCAGCGCCTTGACCAGAATTTTGATGCGCGCCTTGAACTTGTTGTCCCGGCGGCCGTAACGGTTGTAAACCCGGACAATGGCTTCCAGGTAAGTCAGCAGATCCAGCTCCGGCAGGAAGTCGCGGATGACCGGGCCAACCATGGGGGTACGACCAAGTCCGCCACCAACGTGAACCCGGAAGCCAAGTTCCCCCTGGTCGTTGCGCACCAGCTGCAAGCCGATGTCATGAACCCGGATAGCTGCCCGATCCGTATGCTCGGAGGCATTCACGGCAATCTTGAATTTACGTGGCAAAAACGCAAACTCCGGGTGGAACGTCGACCACTGGCGAATAATCTCGCAATAGGGGCGTGGGTCAGCGATTTCGTCCACCTGGACACCGGAGAACGGGTCCGTGGTGGTGTTCCGGATGCAGTTACCGCTGGTCTGATTTGCGTGCATTTCCACTTCCGCCAGCTCAGCCAGAATATCGGGCACGTCTTCCAGGTTCGGCCAGTTCAGCTGGATGTTGGTGCGGGTGGTGAAATGAGCGTAGCCTTTATCATAGTCCCGGGTTACGCGTGCCAAGCGGCGGAGCTGCTCGGAGCGAAGCATGCCGTAAGGGATACAGATACGGAGCATGGGTGCGAGACGCTGAACATACAGCCCGTTCTGCAGTCGAAGTGGAAGGAATTCCTCTTCAGACAGCTCACCAGCAAGGGCGCGCTCGGTCTGGTCACGGAATTGGGCAACACGCTCTGCGGCTATCTGCCGGTCGTGCTCATCATAAACGTACATAGTGGAACGTCCTGCCTGCTACATCAGAAGAGCTAAAATTTACGGCCGGGTTTCATGGACCGGGCCTTATTCCTGCGAGGCAGGATACCATCGTGTTTTTATTCTCAAAATGATTATTTCAACATAACATTATCGATTCAGGTGATAAGTGATCGACGCCGGAACTGGACGAATGTCAATTTGCTGCTTTACTTGATCGGGAAAGCCAGAAAAACAACAACTTCGGGTAGGAAGGAGGAAGTGCCATGAAAAAATCCGTGCAATCAGACAGCCAGGCCGATGCAGTGGCGGCGGTATTGCTCGTGCTGCTGGCAGTTGCTTTTGCGGTGGTCTGGGTATCCGGGCAGTAGGTTACTGCCCGGCCAACACCAGTTTCACCACGATGATCAGCCCGCCCACAAACGCAACGGTAAACAGAACGCCTGCAACGATATAGGGCAGCGGGCTGTGGTGTGAAAAGTCTTCCTGGCGACGCTTGTCAGACTGCACACCGAAAGCGCCGGCAAGGATGCTTTGCATGATCTTCAGAACCCCCGGACTGCGGGGGCGTTCGTTGTTATTGTTGTTTTCGGTCACGTCATTCATGGAATACGCCTCAGGTTATTCCGCCGGATCGTACGCCAGGCTTGGCATCAACCAGCGTTCAGCCTCAGCCTTGGTCAGGCCTTTGCGTTCAGCATAGTCCTCAACCTGATCAACGCCAATTTTGCCAACGGCAAAGTATTTGGCGTCCGGGTGGGCGAAGTACCAACCGGAGACCGCTGCGGTTGGATACATGGCGAAATGCTCCGTTAGCTGGAGGCTGGTATTTGCGGTGGCATCCAGCAGTTTGAACAGGGTGGCCTTTTCGGTATGGTCCGGACAGGCAGGGTAGCCGGGGGCAGGGCGGATACCACGGTAGCGTTCCTTGATCAGGTCCTCGTTGGCCATCTGTTCATCGGTGGCATAACCCCAGAATTCCTTGCGCACCCGTTCGTGCATGCGCTCGGCAAAGGCTTCGGCCAAGCGGTCTGCCAGGGCCTGCACCATAATGGCGCTGTAGTCGTCGTGGGCGTTTTTGAACTCAGCGGTCAGTTCGTCCACGCCGATGCCTGTGGTCACCGCAAAGCCTCCGACATAATCGCCCAGGTGCAGACTCTCCGGCGCCACGAAATCTGACAGCGCCATCATTGGCTTGCCCGGAGCTTTCTCATCCTGCTGACGCAGGTGGTGCAGGGTAGTGAGCTCTTCGGTTCGGGACTCATCGGTGTACACCACAATGTCATCACCCCGACGATTGGCGGGCCAGAACCCGACAACGCCTCTTGCCGAGATCCGCTGATCCGCGATCATCTGTTTCAGTAGTTTCTGGGCATCGTCAAACAGGGTACGTGCGGCTTCGCCTCTTTTCGGGTCGTCGAAAATGGCCGGGTATTTGCCGGCAATGTCCCAGGAAATAAAGAACGGTGTCCAGTCGATGTAGTCCACCAGTTCCTTCAGATCATAGTCCTCGAAGACCCGGACACCGGTAAATGCGGGCTTGGGCGGCTGGTAGTTCTCGAAATCGATTTCCGGTGCACGGGCACGGGCTTCTTTCAGCGACACCAGCTTGGTGCGGTCACCACGGTTTTTGCGGCGTTCACGAATTTCGTCATATTCGGTGCGGGCTGCTTCAACGAAAGCGGGCTTCGCGGTCTTGCTCAACAGCTGGGACGCTACGTTTACGCAGCGGGATGCATCAGAAACATAAAGGGCAATGTCGTTTTTGTACTGGGGCTCGATTTTGACCGCTGTGTGGGCTTTCGAGGTGGTGGCACCACCAATCATCAGCGGTATATTGAAGTCCAGTCGCTGCATTTCACGCGCTACGTGCACCATTTCATCCAGTGACGGTGTGATCAGGCCGCTCAGGCCAATCATGTCGACATTTTCTTTTCGGGCTGTTTCCAGAATCTTTTCACAGGGCACCATCACGCCAAGGTCGATTACCTCGTAGTTGTTGCACTGCAGGACAACGCCAACAATGTTCTTGCCAATGTCGTGTACGTCGCCCTTGACCGTGGCCATCAGTATCTTGCCCTTGGCCTGCTGGTCTTCAGTTTTCTCTGCTTCGATGTAGGGAATCAGGTGGGCCACGGCCTGCTTCATTACCCGGGCGCTCTTGACCACCTGGGGCAGGAACATCTTGCCGTCACCGAACAGATCGCCGACCACGTTCATGCCGGCCATCAGAGGGCCTTCGATCACTTCAATGGGATGGCTGGCGTTCTGACGGCAGGCTTCCGTGTCGTCGATAATGTAACTGGTAATGCCTTTAACCAGGGCATGCTCCAGGCGCTTCTCAACAGGCCACTCACGCCAGGCAAGATCTTCTTCTTTGGCCTGGCCGCCTTTGCCTTTGAACTTTTCGGCCGCCTCGAGCAGGCGATCGGTGGAGTCATCCCGGCGGTTCAGAACCACGTCTTCCACCAGCTCTTTCAGGTCCGGCTCGATCTCGTCGTAGATCACCAGTTGGCCCGGATTCACGATGCCCATATTCATGCCGGCCTTGACCGCGTGATACAGGAAGACGGAGTGAATGGCCTCACGTACCGCATCGTTGCCGCGGAAAGAGAACGACACGTTACTGACGCCGCCGGAGATAGAGGCGTGGGGGCAGTGCTCCCGGATCCAGCGCGTGGCGTTAATAAAGTCCACTGCGTAGTTGTTGTGCTCTTCAATGCCGGTGGCAATGGCAAAGATGTTGGGGTCGAAAATAATGTCGGCCGGGTTGAAACCGATGCCGGTCAGCACGTCATAGGAGCGTTTGCAGATTTCGGTTTTGCGTTCGAAGGTATCTGCCTGGCCGTCTTCGTCAAAGGCCATCACCACCACCGCGGCGCCGTAGCGCATACAGTCCCTGGCACGTTTGATGAACTCTTCTTCGCCTTCTTTCAGGCTGATGGAGTTCACCACGGCTTTGCCTTGGATACAGCGAAGACCCGCTTCGATCACATCCCACTTGGACGAGTCGATCATGATCGGCACGCGGGAAATGTCCGGCTCAGAGGCCACAAGGTTCAGGAAAGTAACCATCACCTCCCTGGAATCCAGCATGCCCTCATCCATGTTGATATCGATGATCTGGGCGCCGTTCTCAACCTGGTCTCGGGCAACGCTCAGGGCTTCTTCATACTGTTCTTCCTTGATCAGTCGCAGGAAGCGCTTGGAGCCGGTTACGTTGGTGCGTTCACCCACGTTGATGAACAGGGTGTTTTCGTCACCGGTAAACGGTTCCAGGCCGGAGAGCCTGAGTGCTTTCGGGCGATCAGGGATCTGTCTGGGCGGATACTTGGCCACGGCCCTGGCGATGGCTTCAATATGGTCCGGGCGCGAGCCGCAACAGCCGCCGATGATGTTGAGAAAGCCATCTTTGGCAAAGCCTTCAATGATCTCGGCCATTTCCTCCGGGGTCTGGTCGTATTCACCAAACTCGTTGGGCAGCCCGGCGTTGGGGTGGGCTGATACATAGGTTTCGGCCTTGTTCGACAGTTCTTCCACATAAGGCCGCAGCGCGTCCGCGCCCAGTGCACAGTTCAGACCCACGGAAATCGGTTTAGCGTGGGCAACCGAGTTGTAGAAGGCTTCAGTGGTTTGGCCGGACAGGGTTCGGCCAGAGGCGTCGGTGATAGTGCCGGAAATCATGATCGGCAGCTCAATACCACTGTCTATAAAGAACTGCTGAGTTGCGTAGATTGCTGCTTTGGCGTTCAGGGTGTCGAAAACAGTTTCAATGAGAATAAGGTCTGAACCACCTTCAACCAGGCCGGAAACTGCCTCGTAGTAATTGTCGACCAGAGTCTGGAAATCCACGTTCCGGTAACCGGGATTGTTCACATCCGGTGAAATAGAAGCGGTGCGTGAGGTGGGACCCACGGCACCGGCTACAAAGCGTGGCTTTTGGGGATTCCTCGCGGTGAACTCGTCGGCGATTTCCCGTGCCAGCTTTGCCGCAGCTACGTTCAACTCCCGTGCCAGCGATTCCAGGCCATAGTCGGCCTGCGACAGCTTGGTGGAGTTGAAGGTGTTGGTCTCGATAATGTCTGCGCCCGCGTCCAGGTACTCTGCATGGATGTTGCGGAGCAGGGCAGGCTGGGTAAGGTTCAGCAGGTCATTGTTGCCCTGAACTTCCCGTTCGTAATCCTTGAATCGATCGCCCCGGAATGCGGCCTCATCCAGTTTCTGGTTCTGGATCATGGTGCCCATGCCACCATCAAGAATGACAATCCGCTCCTTGAGGGCTTGATGCAGCTGTTCCAGGCGTGTATTGCGATCGGTCATAGAAAACTCTTCCGGGTGTCGTTATTAACGTCGTGTTTTACGTTTTGGCGCGGGATCATAGCAAAAATGCTGAAAGGCGTCTTAGTACGGATGATCATTATCAAGTTCCGTTTTGCCTGTCCGCCGTTGGGATAAGGGAAACTGATTACCCCATTAATGCCCGACTATTTTACTTGGTCTTTTATGTTCCGGCGATCTCTCATAAAATGTCAGTCACACTTGATAACAGGTAGGAAGCATGGCTCTGGTAACTGTGACTGATTCCGCAAGGGATTATCTTGCGCAACTGATTGAAAAGCAGGACGTTGAAGGTATGGGCGTACGCATTTTCGTGACCCAGCCCGGCACCCGCAACGCAGAGACCTGTCTGGCATACTGTCCGCCCAATGAAGTTGTGCCAACCGATGAGCAGGTCAACCTGGAGAAGTTTACTCTGTATCTGGACCATAATTCGGTGCCGTTCCTGGAAGACGCCTATGTCGATTACTCCAAGGATCAGATGGGCGGGCAACTGACCATCAAGGCGCCTAATGCCAAGGTGCCGCAGGTGGCTGATGATGCGCCCCTGCCGGAGCGTGTGAACTACGTGCTGGCTTCCGAAATCAATCCCAACCTGGCGGCTCATGGCGGTGATGTTTCGCTGGTTGAGATTGTTGACGAATCGGTTGCGGTGTTGCGCTTTGGTGGCGGGTGCCAGGGCTGCTCTGCGGTCAGCCTGACGCTGAAGCAGGGTGTCGAGAAGACCCTGAAGGAACGCGTACCTGAAATCTCCGCGGTGCGTGATGTGACAGACCACTCGAATACCGAAAACGCTTACTATCAATAAGTTGCACCCTTCCTCCGGCAGTCGCCCCTTCTCTGGCGGCTGCCAGAAACACCCGCCTTGCCTGGCTACACGGCCAATGGCCTGTTAAGCGCAATACTTCATTATCGGTCACATAAACAGAATCAAAGGCCGGGTATTATCCGTGCCGTGTGAGCGAATGCTTTTTCTATTTCGGGGTAACGCTTGACTGACCTTGCTCTTGTGTCCGTGCCTGTAATGGCTGCCGTGGTGGGATGGTTCACTAACTGGCTCGCCATTCAGATGTCCTTTCATCCTGTCCGGTTCATCGGCGTTGGGGTTATTGGCTGGCAAGGGGTGATTCCGCGCAAGGCCGAGAAAATGGCCCACATCTGCATTGATCGCACACTGCAGAAGTTTGGCGACCTGAATTCTGTGTACCAGAAGCTGGAGCCCAACCGCATTGTGGAACAGGTGGTGGCTCAGGTAACGCCCCGTATGGATGAGTACATTGACGAGGTCATGTATGAAATCCAGCCGGTACTCTGGGATAACCTGCCGCTGTTTGTTCGTGCCCGGATCTATCAGTGGGCGCGGCAACAGTTACCCAATCGGGTAGAAGAACTGGTGGAGGATTTTGGTGACGACCTGGATGAGCTGGTCGATCTCAAGGCGCTGTTGAGTCGGGAGCTTCAGAACCATCCGGACCTGATGAATCGTATCTTCCAGCAGGCCGGTGCGGTTGAGCTCAGGTCGGTCATTAATCGGGGCGCGATTATCGGTGCCTTGATGGGCGCGGTGCTGGCGCCGGTTTCGGTGCTCTACCCCCAGCCCTGGTTACTGCCGGTAGGCGGCTTTTTCATTGGCTTTATCACTAACTGGATTGCCATCAACCTGATCTTTGCACCGGTGCGCCCGCGCCGGGTATTGTTCTGGCAGTTGCAGGGGCTATTCCTGCGTCGGCAGGATGAAATCAGCGATATCTGGGCGCGCCTGGTGGCGGAGGAATTGATCACGGTGGAGAAAGTCGCCGATGCCATGATCAATGGCCAGCACGGTGACCGTACCCGCGCCATTATCCAGAAACACCTGCGCCCCATGCTCGACAATTCCATGGTCATGAAGCTGGCGGCTCAGGTGTCTGTGGGCATGACCGGTTACACCGAGCTCAAGCGTGTGATGAATCAGAAAGCGGTGCTGGCCACGCGGGATGTATTCAGTGATCCCGCTTTCAATCGTGAGCGTGCACCAGTCGTCGCGGGGGTGCTGGCCAGCCAGATGAAGGCCCTGCGTCCGGAAGAATTCCAGGACATACTCAGGCCGGCGTTCCGGGAGGAAGAAATTCAGCTGATGTTCGTGGGTGGCTTGTTTGGTGCCTTGGCCGGGCTCGTTCAGTTTCTTGCCATGACTGGCTTGCCCCAGGCCGTAATGGGCTGACCACACCAGGGAGAATAGCGTATGCCAGTTTGGGCACAGATCCTCACGCAGGTTTTACTGACAGCGGCCACCGTAACGGCCGTTCTCTTTGGTTTCTGGTTCTGGGTGGTAAAGCCATGGCTGGCTGAGCGCATTCAGGAGCTGGTCGACACCGCTAATGAGATTGAGCCGAAGGTCACCAGTGGCGTTCAGAAGGGTGTGGCTGAATCTATCCGGCAGATACCCCAAAGCGCCTGGGACGGTGCAACCCGTGAATCCACACGCCAGTTTCTCAAATTTGGTTCGAACCTGTTTGAAAACGGGCTGAGCACCTTTCTGGGGGCCGCTGCCGAAGAACAGCACGCCAATCAGGCGCGGTCAGCCGAAAAGCGGGACAGATAACAGCGCGACATCTTCCACGGGCTCAGAGGCAATTCGTAGGGCGAGGCAGTCCGGCAATCCGGCAGGCTGTTTTGGCGGGGGTTCCGGGGAACAGTGTCATCAGGTAGATACTGTCGCCTTTCTCGTCCCCCAGCGCTTCTCTTACGGCCTTTACGAACAACCGGTTCGACGGTGGCGACATCTCATGCTGTTTATAAAAATCCCTTAAAAAGTATATGATTTCCCAGTGTTTTTCCGTTAAATCAATGTCGTCTTCATGAGCGATTTCCTGGGCTACCTCATTGGTCCAGGTGGCCGCGTTCTCCAGAAAACCCTCGTTGTTTCTCTCAGGCGAGTTCGAAGCACTCATGGTTTACCAGTTGATGATTCGTGAATGATTGACGGTCAGCTGCACAAAACCGGCGTAGTCCACCAGTTGATCTGCGGGCACGCGATTGGCCACGGCGCGCGCATGTGCGTCTGCCTCCAGACCATAAGAAGCCCCCGGCAACTGCTTTTCGCGATCGAGCAGTGCGAGCACCGCATCCTCAATCAGCAGTAGCGTGTCACCCTGTTGAGCAGACGCCAGACAATGCCGGAACCTGGCGTGTTCCGGAGCTTTGTTGATGATGTGCAGGGTTGCGGTCGTGTTTTCAGGCATGACAGGGTCCTATCCGGCAAAAACAACGCGGGAAAACTGGCTCAGGGTTTCGGAAATCGACTCCGATGGCGTGCTTCCTGACAGCAAATCGTCGAACTCCAGTCCATATTGCGCGCATGCCTGGGCATCCACCAGTATCTTTTCAACGCCGAACAGGGCGGCCGCAGCGAGATTCTTCTCCACAGATTTCTGGCCGACGGCGTCGGCGGCCTGGCCTTTGCACAGCCAGTTGACGCCAGCCCCCAGAAACAGAATGGCGGCGGGCTGGTCGAAGGCTGCCAGGGAGAAGGTCATGTCCAGCGCTTCTCGTCCAGTCCACGAGCCATAGGGTGGCTGATCGATCACAATCAGGGTGGTCATGGTCAGTGTGCCCCGTGAAAATAAAGAACCCGGTTGGACTTCAGGTTACCCTCTACCCATTCGCCAAGGCCGGCAATCTCGAAGGGTGCCCTGAGATTGCTGGCGGTCAGTTCGTAACGGGCCTGTTCGGTCTTATCGACAATGCCACGGCGCAGGGCTGAAGCAATGCAGGCGACCGCTGCGATGTTGTTCCCGGAAAGAAATTCAGACCACAGTCGCGGCCAGTGTTGCTCATCGGAGGGAGGAGCGCTCAGGGCCGACGCCAGGTGTACGCCATCACCATACAGGAACACCCGGTCGATACGGTGGCCCGCTTTCAGCAGGGCCTGAGCGAATGACAGGGCAGTCTGGGGCGCCTGTGTTGCCCAGGGGGCACCGGTAATCACGAGTGTGTAACTGAGTGGCTGAGGCATGGAACTGGATGCTGACTGATGGAAACCCTGCAAGTGTACCTAAAGCAAAAACCCCGGCATAGGCCGGGGTTTTCTCAAGGCATTGGACTGAGTGTACTGATCAATCTTCGCCGCTGAACGCTGACAGCAGGTGCAGCAGGCTGACGAACAGGTTGTAGATGGACACATACAGGCCCACAGTGGCGATGATGTAGTTACGCTCGCCACCCTTGATGATCTGGCTGGTTTCGAAAAGGATCATGATCGAAGCGAAGATCGTGAAGCCTGCGGAAACGGCCAGGTGCAGAGCAGAACTCTCCATGAAGAACGCCAGCAGCATGGCGCCAATCAGCACGAATGCGCCAGCGGTCAGGAAGCTGGACAGGAAGCTGAAGTCCTTCTTGGTGATGATAGCGGTTGCGGACAGGCCCACGAACGCGACGGCAGTCAACGTCAGTGCCTGAGCAACAATCTGTGAGGCGCCTGCAGCAACAAACGCACCGATGATCGGGCCAAGGGTGTAACCCATAAAGCCGGTCAGTGCGAAGGTGGTGACGATGCCCCAGGGGCTGTTCTTCAGCTTATAGGTGGCAAACAGCAGGCCGATGTAGCCCACGATGGTAATCAGGAAGCCCGGGTGCGTGCCATTCATGTTCAGGAACGCGGTCACGGCTGAAAACGCCAGGGTCATACCGAGCAACATGTAGGTGTTGCGCAACACCTTCATGGCGTCGTCGCTGATACCTGCCGCTGCGCGACTGGTTTCGCTGGCCGGCGAGTAGGCCGCCTGGTTGTTCTGAACGCCGAAACGTCTGTCTTCCATTGTCATCTCCGTTTAGTGCTCTAGTGCAACTGGATACTGTAGACCATCATAATGTCGAAACCGCAACTTTCAATCATTTACGACAGAGAAACACCAAATGGATTCCATTAAAACGCGGTAATCTTGTCTAAGCTCTGACCAGAAGCCACGGAATTTGCTTTGTTTTTCTTGCAGGGCGTTGACAGAGGGGGTAAATCCGGTATCATTCCTCCCGCTGTCGACAAGGCAGCTAGCCGAAGCGTTTCCCGATGCTTCGACAAGACGGTGGGCTGGCAGAGTGGCTGAATGCAGCGGTCTTGAAAACCGCCGACGGTTAATAGCCGTCCCGGGGTTCGAATCCCTGGCCCACCGCCATTTTTCTTCTTGTTTTTCCTCTTGATACCCCAATATCCTGGTTACACCAATCCCTCCGTTGGATTCCAAACACCACGCTTCATATCCGGGAGATTTCATCCATGGCTGAAGAACCGGAAAGTCAGGAACAGTCAGATCGCAAAAACCGCCGCTTCGCAGTGTCAGCCAATCGAGGCAGGGCGAGCCATCGCGTGCGTTATGTCGAGACCGGTGGCGCGGCCGTGGATACGGAAGAGTGCACCTTTTGTCAGGCCGTTCCCGACCTTGAACATGCCGGGGGAATCAAAGCCACTCAAGTGCCTGGCCATTCTGACACCAGCGAGTGTTCTGGTAGTGAAGCTCAAAAAGCCGGCGCTGATTCTGCGCCGTAGCCAGATCGCATAATTCAAACCGGACACGGTCACCGGGTAGTTGCTGGGCCAGGCGGCTGCAATCCAGGATCGGTACCACGCCAGGCTTCGGGTAGCCACCAATCGTCTGGCCATCGTTCAGCAGCACGATAGGCTGACCATCGCCGGGAATCTGAACGGATCCGTGTGTAATACCTTCGGAGATGATGCCGGGAGGAGGGGAGTCCATGGCCGCGCCCTGAAGCCTGAAACCCATACGGTCGGATTGATCACTAACGGTGTAGCTGCTGGTTGTCAGTCGCAGGATATCTGAACGCTGAAACTGAGCGTACTGATAGCCCGGTATCAGGCCGATAACCACCTCTGAACTGAAATCAGGGCGCTGGTGTACAGGCACTTCCCGGCTCTGCACTTTTCGTTGCGCTTCCCGTGGTAACAGGTTATCTCCGCGCTTTATCGGGCCCCGGCCCGCGAGCTTTTCCCGAACAACCACGGTGCGACTGCCGAACTGCTGCGGTGAATCCAATCCTCCCGCCACGGCCAGGTAGATAAGCCGGTTATGAGCCGAGTGGCTGATGGTCAGCTCGTCGCCGTCATTCAGGTTCAAGGTTCGCCACAGTTCAACCGGTTCACCGTTCACGGTGACGCTGGTTCTGGCGCCGGTGATGGCAATCTGGAGCGCACCGTGGGCAATGGCGCGGAATCCCCCTAACATGATTTCCAGGCAGGCCGCATGGCGAGGATTGTCCAGCAGTTTGTTGGCCCAGGTAAAGCTGATCAGATCAAGGGCGCCGCCTGCGGCCAGCCCGTGGTGGCGATAACCCCGGCGACCACTGTCCTGCACAGAACTTTGCACGCCGGGATGAATGACCTCCAGCCAGCTCATGAAATGAGCTCCCCACCGGCGGCCAGAAACGCCTCCCGGCTGATGGGGGTAAAGCGCACCCGATCGCCCACCTTGAGGAGCGACAGGTTCGTTGGATCAAAAAGGCGTGTCGGGCAGCGCCCAATCAGCTGCCAGCCGCCCGGAGAAACCTGCGGGTAAACTGCTGTCTGCCGATTGGCAATGCCAACGCTTCCGGCGGGTACCTGTTTGCGAGGAGTGGTTTTCCGGGGTGCGGCGATGCTGGGGTCAACCTGCCCCATAAAGGCGAAGCCGGGGGCAAATCCAAGCGCATGCACCCGGTATTCAACCGAGCTGTGTCGACGAATCACTTCCTCGCAATCCAGGCCGCTTTCCGAGGCCAGCCATTGCAGGTCAGGCCCGGTCTCGACACTGTAATACACCGGCAGTTCCACCAGGCGGCTTTTCAATTCCGCCGTGTGCGCCTGTGTGCTCAGCCTGTGAACGAGGGGCCAGATCTCGGCGCTTACCTGTCGGAAATCGACGACTACCGGGTCGTAGACCACCATCAATGTCGTGTATGAGGGCACCATATCCACCAGCCAGTGAAAACCCGCACGCCAAATGTTGTCGACGAGGTTGGCAATGCGGGCAGGCAGGGCGTCATCGATGGCCCGGGCCAGGGTAATCAGGATGGCATCTTCCGAAACCGCCTCGATCATCGGCCGGATTTACCGAGCGCCTGGCGGATGGCTTTGATTGCGTCGAGCGCGGCGTCATTGTCGCCATGTACACACAGGCTGTCGGCCGGAAGCTCAAGCCAGTTGCCGGTGGTACTGAATACGCCGCCCTTTTCCGCAAAGGACTGCGCCTGGCCAACGATGATGTCCGGATTCTCGTGTACGGCGCCGGCCTGGCGCCGGGAAACCAACTGGCCTTCGTCATCGTAGGCGCGGTCTGCAAAGGCTTCCAGCAGCAGGGGCAGGCCAACGTCGGCCGCCATCTGCTGATGTTCGCGGTAATTACTGGTGACCGGAATCATCAGTGCCAGATCGGTCCGGAAGGTGCGTACGGCCTCCATCACGGCGCGAAGCAATCTATTGTCCCGCATCATGTCGTTATTCAGGGCGCCATGGGGTTTGACGTAGCTTAGCGTCAGGCTTTCACTGCGGCACATGCCTTCGAGCGCCCCGAGCTGATAAAGCATCAGGGCTTCGATTTCTTCCGGCGTGTGGTGAATCGAGCGCCGGCCGAAGCCGGGCAGGTCGTGATAGGACGGGTGAGCGCCAACCGCAACGTCATGGGCAGCTGCCAGTGCCAGTGTTTTGCGAATCACCATAGGGTCTGCGGCGTGAAAGCCACAGGCCACGTTGGCCATGTCGATCAGAGGCATAACCAGGTCATCCTGGCCCATTTGCCAGGCGCCGTAGCTTTCCCCCAGATCGCAATTCAGTTTCATGGCGCTGTCCTGTCTCTCCTCAGATGTCACTGCGGCCAGGGAAGGTGGCCTGTTTGCGCTCTTCCGCCAGTCTGGCCCGCTGTTCCAGGGACTCCGGCGAATTCTCGGAAATACCCCATCCCTGCAGATTTTCCTCAACCAGTTTCACGAGGGCATCGATGTGCCCCGGAGTCGCGTTCAGGCAGGGAATATAGCTAAAGCCTTCGCCGCCGGACTCCATAAAGTATTCGCGGTTTTCCTCGTTAATCTCCTCGATGGTTTCCAGACAATCGGCGGAGAAACCAGGACAGAACACATCGATCGACTTTACCCCTTTTCCGGGCAGTGCTTTAAGGGTTTCGTCGGTATAGGGTTGCAGCCATTCCTCCCGCCCGAACCGGGACTGAAAGGTAGTCATGTACTGGTCTTTACCAAGGCCAAGGCGCTCCGCCAGTAACCGCGATGTCTTGTGGCACTCGCAGTGGTACGGGTCGCCCTTCAGCAGGTATTTCAGCGGCACGCCGTGGTAGGAGAGAATCAGTTTTTCCTTGCGGCCATGCTCAGCCCAGTGCGCTTCAATATGCCGCGCCATAGCTTCGATGTACGGCGGGAAATCGTGGTAATGGGAAACAAACCGGAAATCGGGCAGCCAGCGCCGCCGGGTAAAGTCTTTTGCAATGGCATCAAACGTTGAGGCCGTGGTTGAGGCCGAATACTGAGGATAAAGCGGAAGCACCAGCAGCTTGCGCACGCCCTGTTGTTGCATCTCCTCCAGTACCCGGGGGATGGAAGGGTTGCCATAACGCATGGCGAAACCTACCACCACATTGGTGCCGAAGCGCTGTTTCATGGCCTCACGGATACCCTCAGCCTGTTTCGCCGTGTGAATCAGCAGGGGAGAACCCTCCTTTTCCCACACACTGGCATAGGCTTCCGCACTTTTCCGGGGGCGGATGCGGAGAATGACGCCGTGCAGAATCAGCCACCACAGGGGGCGCGGTACCTCGACAACCCGCGGATCCCAGAGGAATTCCGCGAGGTATTTCCTCAGGGCGGGAGTAGTAGGTGCGTCGGGGGTTCCAAGGTTGGTGATCAGCACACCGAGCCGGTCCGGCTCATTGTGGCGGTAGTTATCGATCCCGTTGTAAGGCATTGAGACGTTCCGTGAGGTGAAAATTAACGCTTGCCGGCCTGCTGCATCAGGCGGGGAATAAGCCCGGTAATGTCGTAACCTGCATTCCGTGCCCGGGACAGGATTTCCTCAGGCTGGTGGTCGCGGGCACTGCTCAGGGCCCATAGTACCGTACAGCGGGTGCCGGAACGACAGAAGGCTAGTACGGGTTTCTCGGCATCACGGATCATGGGCGCGAAACGTTCGACGTCCTGGTCGGTAATATTGCCAGACTCAACCGGCATGTAGACCCATTCAAGGCCCTCTGCTTTCGCTGCGGCCTCAATGTCGGCCATGGCCGGTTGGCCGTATTCTTCATGGTCGGGCCGATTGGCGACCAGGGTCCGAAACCCCAGCCGCGCAATTTCGGCGACGTCCTCAATAGCGATTTGTGGCGCTACGGAAATACTGTCATCAATTTTTCTGATATCCACGCGTGTCTCCCAACGACGGTCGTTTAATCCGCTCGATCACTTCGAATGCCATCATACCGGCCACCATGGACGCAACAAAGACCACGGCCTTGATTTCTCCGGCACCAAGAGCCACCAGGGCGGGCCCTGGACAAAAACCGGCAATGCCCCAGCCAATACCGAACATCATGCTGCCAATAACAAGTCTGGACTCAATACGGTTGTTCGCCGGCATTTTTATGGTGAATCCGAGGAACGACAGGGTACGCCTGCGCGCCACGGCGAAAGCGACCAGTCCGACGATGATTGCGCCTCCCATCACGAAAGCCAGTGAAGGGTCCCAAAGCCCGGCGATATCGAGAAAACCAAGCACTTTTTCCGGATTGGCCATACCCGATACCATGAGCCCCAACCCGAAAATCAGTCCTGCCAGAAGTGAGGTGACAGAGTACTTCATCATTCAGACTCCCATCAGATGGCGAATTACGAACACCGTTAAAAATCCTGTTGCCATAAAACTCAGGGTTGCGACCAGTGAGCGAGGCGACAGACGAGACAATCCACAGACACCATGCCCGCTGGTGCAGCCTGAGCCGTAGCGAGTGCCGATACCCACCAGCAATCCGGCAACGATCAGGGCTGGATAACCTGCGTCAATCTGAATCGGTGGAAGTTCAGCAAACAGCAACCACAGGCTTGGGGTGCCTACAAGCCCGGCGAGGAAAGCCAGGCGCCAGAGTATATCGCGGCGTGCCGGAACCAACAGGCCACCCAGTATTCCACTGATACCTGCAATACGGCCGTTCAGGAGCAGGAAACTCGCAGCAGCCAGGCCGATCAGCAGGCCACCGGTCAGTGCGGCGCCAGGGGTAAACTGGCTCCAGGCAATATCAATCATTCATAGACTCCCATGATTATCCGTTTTGGAATAACTATATAATGGGTGGAAATAATAACAAAAAAAGCCCGGCAGGGAATGCCGGGCAGAGGCGTGCGAGTAGTATCCATGAAAGACTTCCAGACAAACCGACATCAACAGGGATGCCGGTATTGGGAAGTATTGACCATAATTTGAACAGTTCAAGTGAGAGGCGCTTTCGTTTGAAAACATTTTTTCATATTGCATCAGTGGTTATACTGCGGCCTTTCGTTATGCGGTTCTCAGGGCCACCACTGCAATCCGGCCCCGGCTGTAATACAATGACAGCTACCGCTAATGCCCGACTCCCATGAGGTATGCATGTCTGAGCACGACGACAAAAATCCTGAAAATGATCCGCAACTGGCGGGCAAGATCAAGGATTCCGCCCGGCAAATCTGGCTGGCTGGGCTTGGCGCCTACACCAAAGCGGAAGAGGACGCCGGCAAGTTCTTTGATCGTCTGGTTCAGGAAGGCGAACAGCTGGAGAGCAAAACCCGGGGTGTGGTCGAGAAACAGATCCGCACCGTGGAAGATCGGGTAGGCGAGGTTCGTGAGAGGGCCACCGGTACCTGGGACAAGCTCGAGCATATGTTCGACCAGCGGGTTTCTGGCGCACTCCGTCGCCTGGGCATCCATCGCCGGGAAGAAATCGAAGCTATGGAGCGCCGTATCGAGGCATTGGAAAGTGAGCTGTCCAGGCTGCGCGGCCAGAATACTGCGCGCGACGAGGAAGAATAAACTCTAGAGATAGGTCCGGCTGGTGAGTCGGACCTGTTCCTGCTCGTCCTCGTTCAGGTAGGGCAGCAACAGGTGCAACATCTGATAGACCCCGCGGCCCGGGTCCACTGACTCCCTGTCATCCAGATGCGAAAGCGTATCGAAGCTGCTCCAGTAACACACCGTCAGGGTAAGCTGCTCACACACCGAAGCCAGTTCATCCGAACCGATGTTCATGATGCCTTGCCGGCGAAAACTCTCACACAGCGTGTTGAACGCCAATTCTTTCTTTTTGAGAACCCTGCGAAATCGAACCTGAAGCTGATCGTAACGGGACAGGACATTGACCAGATCCTGGTACAGGAAACGGTAGCGGGCCACGGCTTCAAACAGCAGATGCAGGAAGAAGCTGAACTGGTCCATGGGCACGTCTGCTTCCTCGGGTACCGCCAGAAGATCCAGCATCTCTGCCTCATAGGCCCGGAACAATTCCTCAACGATATCGCCTTTGCTTTTGAAGTGGTAATACAGGTTGCCCGGGCTGATCTCCAGCTCATCAGAGATCAGCAGAGTGGTGACGTTGGGCTCCCCAAGGCTGTTGAACAGCAGCAGGCTGGTGTCGAGGATCCGATCCCTGGTTTTGACTTTCTTCATCCGTAATGGCCTGGTCAATCAGAGGTCGAATGAGGCCCACACCGGGCAGTGATCGGATGGTCGCTCCATGGCCCGGATATCGTAGGACACTCCTGCTGCTTTTGCCTTGGGCAGGAGGCTGTCACTGGCCATGATCAGGTCAATGCGCAGGCCTCGCCTCGGGTCACGCTCAAAGCCTTTGCTGCGATAGTCAAACCAACTGAAGGTATTGGCTTCGTCCGGGTGCAGATGGCGGAATACATCGGTAAAGCCCCGTTGTTCAACCTGCCCAAGCCATTCCCGCTCTTCCGGCAGGAAACTGCATTTTCCCGAACGCAACCAGCGTTTTGCATTGTCGGCGCCAATGCCGATGTCGCGGTCTGTGGGCGATATGTTCATGTCGCCCATTACCATAATATGGCCGGGTTTCTTGGCCAATTCGTCCAGGTAGGCCATCAGGTCGGCGTAGAACTTTTCCTTGGCAGGAAACTTTACAGGGTGGTCCCGGCTTTCCCCCTGGGGGAAATAACCGTTGATGACGGTCAGGGGCTCGCCGTTAACGGTGAAATGGCCGGTAATCAGGCGCCGCTGGGAGTCTTCACCATCGGAGGGGTAGCCTTTGAGAACCTCTTCCGGCTCCGCGCGGGATAACAGGGCAACACCGTAGTGGGTTTTCTGGCCATGAAAGTGAACGTGATAACCGAGCTCGCGAATGGCCTCGACCGGGAATTCCTCATCAGTGACTTTGGTTTCCTGAAGACCGATGACATCCGGATTAAGCTGCTGAATCACGGCTTCGAGCTGATGCAGGCGGGTGCGGATACTGTTCACATTGAACGACACAAACATCATGGGCGCAGAATCTCCGGAAAAATTTTTTCGGAGTTTAACACACCCCAGGCCGGGTGCCGTCTGGCAGCTGCGACCAGATTACCGTGTCAGTTCACAATCCGGTAAGCGGGCAACCTGATAGCGAATGTGGGCGATGTGGTTGGATTCGGCATCTTGCCGGATGTTGGTTAACCCCAGATAGTCGGTCAATGCACCGTCTGAGTTGTACCCCAGCACGATAGGGTCAACGAGAACCCGTAATAACAGGCTGGTGGGGCGGATCTGCACGGTCAGGTCTGCGTCCACCTTGACGGAGGTGGCTGGCTCGAGAACAAAACCGTAGTGCTCCCCCCGGGTGGGCGCCAGAAACCGGAACTCCACTGATTCGCCTTGCCGGATACGTTCCCAGTTGGCCCGGACAAAGTAGTCAAACCCTGAATCCACCACCAGCTGCTGGTCGAATGGCACCGTGAATTCTCGAGTCTCGCCCGTTGGCTCCTGCCAGGCAATACTGAGAGCCCGCTCCTGCGGGTAGGTGATGGTTAACGCTTCACCGAAGCTTGGCTGGCGGAACTCAACCTGAGGCCGGAACGCAGAGTTATTGTAAGACAGCGATTTGCTGGCGAACTCGTCTCCGCTTTCCGGATTCCGGTAGGAAACCTGGTGGTCAACCGGATCAAAGACGCCTTCGGAACACGTGCCTTCGACTCGATGATCCTCCTGGTAAAGCACCTTCCCATCCTGTTTGGCCGTACCTGAAAATTCAAATACCTGGCCAGACACGGGGGATGCGGCTGCTGTCAGGAGTAGGGTAAGGAACGTCGAACCAGCGAGTTTCATGTTTCCAGCTCCGCGTACAGGGCCTTGCGAATAAACAGCAGCAAAGGAAACAGGACGAACCAGCCGACGGCCATGGCGACCAGGGAAAGTGTCAGGTCCGGCAGCGCCACTATACCGAGCTGGCTGGCGGACCAATAGGCAAAGGGGCCGGCAATGGGGGCCAGAGCCCACGGCAGCCACTGGCGCTGGCTGATCCAGCCCAGGGAATGGCACAGGGTGGTCATGAAGATGGTCCAGATCGCGATTAGCCAGGGCGGGGCAGCCAGCACCTCTTCTCCGGAATCCAGGGCCAGCACCCCGGTTCGGAACCAGAGTGTATCCATCAATCCGCCGAGCACCACGCCAAAGCCAATAAACTGCAGTTCGGAAAACCGCCGTTGACTGACCAGAGCAAGATGCAGGCCCAGGAACACCAGGATCAGCCCCACCGTAGCTAGCCCGGGGTACAGCACGCAGGCCAGCCAGCCTGCCTGGAACAGTATAAAGTTCAGCAGGTTACGGGCTGTTTTTGAAGTGATCATACACTCAGAATGTTCGCGCGTTTGTTGGCCGGCTTGGCCATGACCAGATGGGCAACGCCAATCGCCCGCTCGCTGAAGCCAGCCTCGCAGTACGCGAAATAGAAATGCCACAGGCGTTGGAAGGCCTGGTCGTATCCCAGCTGTTCCAGTTCCTGACGGCGCGCCATGAACCGATCACACCAGTCCCTCAGCGTTCGGGCGTAGTGAAAGCCGAAGTCTTCGGCATGGGTGAGTACTAGGTCTGAGCCCCGGTTTATAGATCCAAGAATAGCGCCAAACGATGGGATAAAGCTGCCGGGGAAAATGTAACGCTGGATGAAATCCACATTCTTCAATGCCCGGTGGTAACGCTGTTCCGGCATGTTAATGGCCTGAATCAACGCCAGGCCATCCGGCTTCAGCAGGTGGCTGATCTGGGACAGGTAGCTGTCCAGGAACTGGGGGCCAACGGCTTCGATCATCTCGATGGACACCAGTTTGTCGAACTGTCCCTGCAGATCGCGGTAGTCGTCGAACAGCAGCGTAATCCTGTCTTCGAGGCCTTCCGCTTTCACTCGCGCCTTGGCCAGCTCCAGCTGCTCCCTGGAAATGGTAGTGGTGGTGACATGGCAGCCATAGTGTTTGGCGGCGTGAATGGCGAAGCCACCCCAGCCAGTACCGATTTCCACCACCCGGTCCTCCGGCCTTAAATCCAGCTTGCGGCAGATGGTATCCAGCTTGTGAACGGCCGCTTCGTCCAGGGTTGCATCCTCGCGGGGGTAAATAGCGGAGGAATACATCATGGTTGGGTCCAGGAACAGGCGGAACAGGTCATTGCCCAGATCGTAGTGGGCGCTGATGTTCTTGCGGGAGCCTTCCGGGGTGTTGCGGTTCAGCCAGTGCAGCGCCTTGAGTGCGGGCTTGCTGATCCAGGCAAACCGGTCTTCAAACCGGTTCATGGTGTCGATATTGCGGGTAAAGAACCGAAGCAGAGCGGTCAGATCTGGCGAACTCCAATCACCTGCCACAAACGATTCGGCAGCACCGATGCTGCCACCGGTCACCAGATCCCGCCAGGTGCTGTGGTTGTGGATCACCAACTCGGCCTGCGGATAGCGGTCATCGCCATCACCGAATACGAGGTCCTCAGCTCCTGCCTCTCTGATCACCAGCCTGCCATGACCAAGCTGCGCCAGTTGCTGGCAAGCCAGCTGCCTTGCGACACGGCTGATCAACGAAAGCCCCGTGTTTCCAGTGCGCTGGTGTTCAACCGAGGTGTTCAGGTTCTCCATGAGCTTACCCTTCCTGCCGAATCAAATGCGTTGTCTTGTTGTGCCGATGGTTTTTCCGTTACATCCAGCCCCAGATCCTCGGTACCGCGCTGGTAGGCGCTGTCGGTTGCATCGAGCTTGTTCGGGTGGGTGTAAAAGGGGGCCCCTTTGAATTTCAGCTTCAGGGCATTCCAGTAAATACCGGCAATGCCTTTGATGGTTTCCAGGGGAAACCGTCTCAGGCTCCTGTGCAGGGTTTTACGATCAAGAGGGGTGCGTTGGACTACCAGCGTGGCATCAAAATGCTTGCGGCCTTCCTCTTCCACATTCATGTGAACGCGCATGTCCTTGCCGCGAAAACTGAACAGCCACTGGTAGTGCTGATTCATGCCATTAAACGGTGAAACGTGGAAGCGTTTGCTGAAAGCAAAACGCTCGGTGTGCCAGGCGTTATCGGAGCTTGGCCCCGGCTGGGTGCATTCCATGCAGTACACATGGCGCTGTTTCCAGGGGGTGTTGGTAACCTGGGCGACAATCACACGGGGGGTGGCGCCGGCTTCTGGCCTGCAGCCCCTTTCATAGCACAGGTAAAAACTGACCGGATTGAAAATGTAGCCCAGGTAGCGCGGGTGGGTAACCAGCTCTATTGGCCCATCCGGAGCCCAGCCGGTGGCGCTTTTAACCCGGTTGAATACCGCCTGGCGCAGACTGGGCACTTCCGGGTCCAGGTAATCCCGCCGGTAGAGCCCCAGCCAGTTAAAACGTTCGAGGGAAAAAAACGGGCTGGTTCTGGTTACCGTGGACCAGTCGTCAAGGTCGAGGGCGAGCATTCCGATGCTGTAGCTGAATTCATGCTGGACCGGTAGCTTGCGCCGATGCCTTATGGTGCCTTCCAGCCATTCACTGGCCATAATCAGAGCTCCACCCCGAATGCCCGGGTAACCCTCAGTGCGCTGCGCACACCGTCTTCGTGGAAGCCATTGAACCAGTAGGCACCGCAAAAGTGGGTGCGGTTCCGGTTACCGATGTCATCGTAGCGCTCCTGTGCGGCAACGGCGTCCAGAGTGAAGACGGGGTGATCGTATTCAAACCGTTTGATCACCTTTTCCGGATTAATATCCCGGCTTCGGTTCAGGGTGACGCAAAAGGTTTCCGGAGCGTCGTCGAAGTTCTGAAGAACGTTCATGTTGTAGGTTACGGAAACCGGTTGCGTGCTGTGTTCCGGGATCATGTAATTCCAGGCGGCCCAGGCCAGACGGTTCGAGGGCAGTACGCTGGCGTCCGTGTGCAGAACCACGTCGTTCTTCTGGTATGCGATGGCTCCGAGGATGCTTCTCTCATCGTCAGTGGCGTCGTCCAGCATGGCCAGGGCCTGGTCACTGTGGCAGCCGAAAATGACCTGGTCAAAACGATGTTCCTGTCCGTTGGCCACCAGGGTAACGCCCTCCTCATCCCGTTTTACGGAAGTTACCGGGCTGTTCAGATGGGTGCGTTCGCCCAGCTTGTCCATCATCCGGTTTACGTAGGTAGCCGAACCTCCGGAAATCACTCGCCAGGTGGGCCGGTCATCCACAGATAACATGCCGTGGTTGTTAAAAAATTGTAGAAAAAACCGGATTGGGAACTGTTCCAGCACAATCTCCGGAGCAGACCAGATGGCCGCGCCCATAGGGACAATGTAGTAGTTTCGGAAGTACCGGCTGTAGCCGTTGCGGTTCAGATATTCCCCGAGTGTTTCGCCGTCCGGAATCGTGCCGGCGGCCAGGTCGGCACGGGTTTCCTTGTTGAACCGGAGAATCTCCCGGATCATTTTCAGGAAATTCAGATTAAACAGATTCCGGCGCTGGGCGAACAGGGTGTTCAGACTGGTGCCGTTGTACTGCAGTCCACTGGCATGGCAGTCCACGCTGAAACTCATGTTGCTCACTTCAGAGGCCACCCCGAGCCGATCCATCAACTTGATGAAGTTGGGGTAGGTCCAGTCGTTGAACACAATAAAACCGGTATTCACCGGCCAGGTGCGACCACCAGCTTCAACCTGTTCCGTGTTGGTGTGGCCTCCGGCATAGTCGCCGGCTTCAAACAGATGCACATCGTGCTTGTCGGCCAGCAGCCAGGCGGCTGTTAAACCTGATACTCCAGCGCCAATCACGGCAATTCGCTGACGTTCCTGATTCATGCAAGGTATTTCCTGTGGTCAAACTTCAATGATCGGTTTTACGGGCCATGGAGGCGGCCATGCGGTCGATGACTCCCTGGGGCAGGGCGGCTAGCAGCTTCAGGGACCAGGTAAAGCGTTTCGGGAACGCGATTTCGTTCCGGCCTTTCTCAAGCCCTGTGCGGATTCGTCTAGCCGCATCCCCGGCTGAGATGATGAACGGCATGGGAAAATCGTTTCGGTCCGTCAATGGCGTTTTGACAAACCCCGGGGATACCACCACCACCCGAATCCCCTCGGCCGCCAGATCAGCTCTCAGTGACTGGGCAAAGTAGGTAAGTGCCGCCTTGGAGGCGCCATAGCCCTCAGCACGCCCGAACGGAAACCACCACGCCGAGGAACTCACAATCACCAGCGTCGCCGGTTTACCTTTGGCACGGGTCGCCCGCAGCGCCGGCAGGGCAACATCCAGGCAGCGTGCTGTGCCGATCACGTTGGTGGTCACGTTGTTGGCAATGACATCGCTGTTGTAGTCCGCGACTTCCAGATACTCACAGGTACCGGCGTTCAGAATGACCATGTCCAGGTCGCCAAAGTGGTCAAGCTGCGACTTGACCCCCTGCAAGTCATTCTTGCTGGTGGTGTCCGCTGCGGCGGCGGCTATCTGGTTCGGGAAGGTTTGCAACAGCTCATCCAATGGCTCCTGCCGGCGGCCGGTCACAATCAGTTTGTGACCGGCACCGGCGAGTTCGTGAACCAGCGCTTCGCCAATACCGGATGAGGCGCCGGTTAACCAGATGTTGCTGGGTGATGACAGCAATTGGCTCATCCCGCCTGCTCCTTTACCCAACGAATCATCCGGCCCAATACGGGCAGGTTTTCATACAATAGCTGGCCGGCGTCGAAATAGTCCCGGTGATACCGCACCTTCCCGTCCCGGATTTCCAGGTGGCTAATGCCTTCTACAAACACCGGCTTGCCGCCGCGGACACGCTTGTGTTGAAGTTCCATCACCCATGGCAGGCTGCACCAGCATTCCTGAATGACGGGTTCATGGAAACGGAACTGGCAGCGGATAACGTTGCCGTAGGCGCTCGCCATGTATTCGGTTAGCTGATCAAGGCCATGTACCCGACCAAAAGGATCCTGAAACTCGATATCCTCGCCGTATACCTGCTGGAGCTTGTTAAGATTGCCTTTGTCCAGTGTGTTATATAGCGAACAGAAACGGTCCAGTACCACGGGCAATCCGGAATCCGGTGCCCCGACTTCAATGGCAGATGCAGAGGCAGAGGTCGTCATGAGCGGTTCCTCCTCTTGTGGTCCAGTTCCCGGGTCTCTTTCTGAATATGAGCCGGAATCGGATTGAGATCCCAGATGATGCCCAGCTTGGAAAGCAACCACAGGCCGTACCAGGTCACATCAATTTCGTACCAGCGGAAACCCTGGCGTACCGATTGCGGCCAGCGGTGGTGGTTATTGTGCCAGCCCTCGCCCAGGGTGATCAGGGCCAGCCAGAAATTATTGCGGCTGTCGTCATCGGTCTCGAAACGTCTTTTACCCCAGACGTGTGACAGGGAGTTTATCGATACCGTTGCGTGGAAAAGCACCACGGTTGAAATGAAGAAGCCCCATACCAGGAGCTGAAGCCCGTTGGTGCCGAGCCCGGGCGCCCAAAGGGCCAGTGCCTCGCCGAACAGGTAAATAGCGACCGCGAACGCGGCGGGTACCAGAGAGTCAAAACGATTGATGAATCTGAGTTCCGGGAATTTCAGCCAGTCGCGCACCCTGCGTTCATCCATCGCAAAGCCGGCGTCGCAGGTAAACCATCCCATATGGGACCACCAGAACCCGCCCTGGTGTGGTGAGTGCAGATCCTGCTCATTGTCCGAGTGCTGGTGATGGTGCCGGTGGTGCGCGGCCCACCACAAGGGACCCCGCTGAGCCGCGCTGGCCCCCAGAATGGCAAACGCGAACTGTGCAGGCCGGCTGGTTTTGAAGGTTTTGTGGGAGAAATAGCGATGGTAGAAGCCCGTGATCGCGAACATCCTTACCAGGAAAAACGCAACGGCAAAAACCACTGCGAAAGTACTGACGCCGGTGTAAAGTGCCAGCAAACAGGCAAGGTGGAGGGCGATGAAGGGCAGGACTCGTACCCAGTTAAAGGCTCGGGAGTCCGTATCCAGGTGATCTGATCCTGCTTCGGAATCGAACCATCTCAGAATGTTTGTTAACCAACTATTTACTCGGGTCATATACAACCATGCGTGAAGTAACATCAGACACCACATCAATACGCAGCATCGCGGTTATTGGTTCAGGGCTGGCGGGGCTGACGGCCGCAATTCTTCTTGGCGATTCGGGCCATATTGTCCGGGTCTTCGAGAAAAGCCGCGGCCCTGGTGGTCGTCTGGCGTCCAAACGCGTGGCGAACGGCTCGGCCGATATCGGCGCCCAGTACTTCACGTCCCGTAATCCCGGTTTCACCCGGTTTCTGGATCGCTGGGCCGGGCACCAGAGCTACCAGAGCTGGAATGCCCGCTTCGGTTATCAGACGGAAAGGGACAGCTGGCACACGTTTCCGGAGGAACACAGGTTTGTTGGTACTCCGCGAATGACGGCCATTTCACGGGCTCTGTCTGAACACATTTCGCTGGAATCAGGCGTTCGAATCGCCCGGCTGTCAAAACACCGTTCCAAATGGCAGCTCACCGATACCGAGAGTCAGCACTACGACGGCTTCGATCAGGTCGTGATCACGGCGCCACCGGCGCAGGCTCAGGAACTGTTGCGGGACAGCGGGCTTGATGCGATGGCGGAAGGGCTGGCTGGACACGTGGGTAATATCCTGCCGTGCTGGGCGGTAGCTGCCCATTTTAATCGCTCCGTTGATTTCCCGTTCGATGCTGCGCGCCCCAACTCGGACGTGTTGTTCTGGGTGGCCAACAACTCCTCCAAACCCGGCCGGGAAGACGAGGGCCAGTGGTGGGTGCTGCACGCCAACCCTGGGTGGACACATGAGCACGTGGATGACGCTCCGGAAAGCATTGCTGAAGCTCTGCTGGAGGAATTCAAGGCACTGACCGGGCATGAGGAGGCTCCGGATGACTGGGTAACTCATCGCTGGCTGTACGCACGCTCGGAAGCCGGCGATAACCCCGGCTATCTGTTCGACCAGAATACTGGCATTGGCCTGGCAGGCGACTGGCTGGCGGGCGGTCGGGTTGAAGGCGCCTGGGAAAGCGCCTCGCAACTGGTGCAGGCAATGGGCCAGAGCTCTGATCAGTAATTGCGGCTACTCAGTCAGGTCGGAGGGAGCTTTTTCTGCGACCTCCGGCCGCCGGTAGAAATGGGTGATGGTGCCGTCGCCGAATTTTGAGAAGAAGGCACTCACCTCGGTGATTTTTCGCAGGCTTCGCTCCCGGGTGATCGGGTTTTTCACCAAGACCTTGATGCCGTTGAAGTTGTCCTGAATGTTCGAGAAGCGAGCCTTCATGGAGCAGGTAACCACGTTGTCCGGGTTAATGCCCAGCTCCGATGCCAGCCAGCGGCTGTGGTCCAGGATTTCGGTCTTGTCCAGATTCTCCCGGGTGTCGACATGGTCCAGCTTTACCCGGTTCACAATGCAGAACGAGTAGCTCCTGGGCTCCCGGCGGGCCACCTTGCGGAAGGCTTCCCAGAAGAAGTTATCGGTCAGCTCGGCAAACCATTTCATGTTGCTCAGGCAGGTATCCACCCAGTCGAAGCTTTCCGGGTCCTCCAGCACTTCGTTAATGGCCTCCCGCAGCAACCAGTCGAAGCCCAGAGCGGTCTTGTGCGCATATACCTTGCGGTACATCTGGTGGCGGCTGTACACGAAGTCTTCCAGGGCGCCCAGGCCTTTCTGGGTAATCGCAAGCCCCATCCAGGGTTCAGAAACGTCCCAGCCGAACCGCAGGTTGCTCAGCAGATGATCGAGATTGAAACCGCCGATGGTGACCGAGCTGTGGAAGCCGTCCCGCAACATATAATCGGCCCGGTCGGCATCAATTTCCCCCGAAACAATGGATGACAGCAGACCCATCACCAGCTGCGGTACATCCCGGGGCGGGATAGTGCCGGCAATGGCATCATCACCAGCAATAAATTCCCAGAAGGTCTGGGCGTGGCGGCAGAAGGTTTCGCTGGGCGTAACATCGGTGGTTTCCATAATGCCGATGACATCGATAGCAGCCAGCCCGGCGCTCTCCAGATCCACAGACGAGAGTACGTCATGGGCGACTCGAACAGAGTAGTGTTCATGCTCCAGCTCTTCCGGTTCACTGGCGTGGTAGGCCGAATAGTCAACGCCTTCCCACAAATCCCGGAACCGTTCAGGGCGAGACATCAGGTCGCGAATCTTCCGGGCCTGGGTGAACTGATGGGAGAAACTGGAGTGACCGCTGTCGTGCAGCAAGCAGCCAAGCCGGATGGTCTTGGCCAGATAATCAATGGCATCGAGCTGGCTCAGGCTGAGATCGGTCTGCTCACTCAGCTGCCGTTCCCGAAGGTATGCATCGATCATGGCCCGGAACATCCGTGTGCCCACATGCATCACCCCGATGCTGTGCAGGAAACGGGAATGGGTGGCGCCGGGGAAAACCAGACTCAGAATGTCGTTCTGGCAGATGTTTCGCAAGCGCTGAAATAGTGGATGGTCAATCACCTGGATTTCGTGCCGGTAGAGCGGGATACCGCCATGCACCGGGTCCATGATCAGTTTGTCATAGGCTCCGAGCAGATCGTTAACGGCACGTCTCATGGTTACAATTCTCCCAAAATGATGATTGCGGCCTTGTTATATCACAGGGGCATGCCAGAATAGGCCATATAAAGCCTTTTTTCTTTACCGCTGGTAGTTTAGGGCAGCCAACATGACCTCGCGCACCGAGCGCATTCTGATAATTGACGCCGATGAACAGGCCCGAGCCGATCTGTCCCGTTACCTGGAGGCGCGGGGGTTTTACGTAACTGGTGCAGCGGGGGTAAATGCTGCCCGAGGATTGTTCGACGACAATATCCCGGATGTGATCTTTGCAGATCTCCCTCCAGAGGCGATCAGAGACCTGTCCCGGCGCCTTGATGAAACAGAAAGTTTCACGCCGATAGTGGCCTGCACCAGCAGCCAGTCCAGCGCCGATGTGGTCCAGGCCATGCGGGCCGGAGCCGCCGATGTGGTGCTCAAACCCTGCAATGACGACCGCAATGCACTGGACGACGTTATCGGCAAGTTGTTTGACAGGGTCAGGGTAAACCGCCTGAACCAGTTGTACCGGCAGGAACTGGAAGAAGCCAACCGGGACCTGCGCAACGGTATTGCCGAGCTAAGGGCCGACCAGAATGCCGGTCGCAAGGTGCAGCTAAAAATGCTGCCAGACCATCAGCTCACGCTTTCCGGGCTCAGTGTTGATTACCTCATCAAGCCGTCCCTGTATCTCAGTGGCGATTTTCTCGACTATTTTCGCATCAGTGAAGACAAGGTCCTCGTTTATATCGCCGACGTTTCAGGTCATGGCGCCAGTTCCGCATTCGTTACCGTGTTACTGCGAAACCTTACAAATCGTTTGCAGCGGAATCTCCGGCGCCAGTCCAGTGACGACATCCTGCACCCGGAACGTTTCCTGGAGCGCATTAATTCGGAGCTGTTGGATACCGGGCTTGGCAAGCATGTCACCGTGTTTGTAGGCATTATTTCAACAACGGAACGTACATTGAGTTATGCGGTCGGGGCGCATTTCCCCATGCCCATCCTGTCGTTTGAGGATGGTGAAACCCGTTTTCTGGAAGGCAGCGGGCTGCCGGTAGGGCTGTTCGAAACGCCGGAATGGGAACTTTACCAGGTGAAGCTGGACCGACCATTCCGGCTTTTGTTGTTCTCTGATGGCCTGTTAGAAGTGATCCCGGCCAAATCTCTGGATGAAAAGGAGAACAGACTACTTGAACTCGTTTCAGGAGGTAGTCACACTATCGCATCGCTGAGCGACGCTCTGGGGCTGGATAAGATCTCGGAGCTGCCTGACGATATCGCGATAGTATCGGTAACTGATACCATAAACGGGTCAGATAACACGTCGTCGACTTAGTGGCAGTGTGAAAAATGGCTGGTTATAAAATCCTGCAAGCAGAACAGCAGGGAATATACGTCCTGAAGTTTATTGGGGAAATCCGGCTGAACCTGTGTTCGACGCTGGACAATCTGGTTGAGTCCATAACACGTGATCCGGCATTTAAAACCGTGGTTATCGACCTCACCGAGACCGAAATCATCGACAGCACGACGCTTGGCCTGCTGGCCAAGATTGCGCTGGCGGCGCAGAAACAAAGTCATTTTCTGCCAACGCTGATTTCCACCAACCCCGATATCACCCGCATTATTACGTCCATGGGCTTCGACAAGATTTTCATTATTGTCCGTGAGCCAGCTTCCCGAATTGAAGAACTCGAAGAAATCCCCGTGCTCAAGGCGAGCGAGCAGCAGGTTCGCGATAAAGTTCTTGATGCCCATAAAGTACTGATGGGCATGAATAGCCGGAACAGGGAAGAATTCAAGAATCTGGTGCGGGCCCTGGAATGCGAGGAAACTGGCTGAAAAGCCAGTCCTGCACCGGGCCCGGCCCTGACAGAAACAGAACGGAACGTTTATGCCTGATAACCCGACGCCCGGTAATCACGGGGCGAATTCCTACGATGTGGCAGTACTTGGTGGCGGCAGTTTCGGTACTGCCATGGCAAAAGTGCTGGGCGAGAACGGCCACGTTGTGCATTTCTGGATGCGCGATGAAGCACAGGCAGAGGAAATACGCAGCACCCGCATTAATCGCCGGTATATGCCCGCCGTTACCCTTCAGGGTGACATTCAGCCAACAACCGACCTGGCCGAGGCGGTGCGCAAGGCGGAGATTGTGCTGGTTGCGATCCCATCGAAAGCGTTTCGGTCGGTCATTCGCGAACACAGCAGCGAATTCCGCGATGGCCAGATCGTCGTCAGCCTGACCAAAGGCATCGAAGAGCACGGCTTTAAATTGATGAGCGAAATCCTGCTGGAGGAGCTTCCCAGGTGTCGTTCCGGTGTTCTGAGCGGGCCGAACCTGGCTGGCGAGATCGTCAACCGTGAACTGACCGCCACCGTTATCGCCGCAAAAGACCCGGATGTGCGCCGCACTGTGCAGGAACTGCTGGGCTGCGAATACTTTCGGGTTTACGCCAATGTTGATATCTACGGTGTGGAGCTGGCGGGCGCACTCAAGAATATCTACGCCATTGTTGCTGGCCTGGCATCGGCCCTGAACATGGGCGAGAACGCGAAAGCCATGCTGATTACCCGTGGCCTGGCCGAGATGAGCCGTTTCGCGGTTAGCCTTGGCGCCAACCCGATGACCTTTATGGGCCTTGCAGGTGTTGGCGACCTGATTGCCACCTGTACCTCCAGTAAAAGCAGGAATTTCCGGGTTGGTTATGCCATTGGCAAGGGCCAGAAGCTGGAAGAAGCCGTGCAGGAGCTGGGGCAGGTGGCCGAAGGTATCTATACCCTGAAACTGGTACGGGAAAAATCTGAGGCTATTGGCATCTACATGCCTCTGGTACGGGGGCTTTACGAGATTCTCTATGAAAGCGCTTCCATCAATGCGGTGATCAACAGCCTGATGATGGCCGTGCAGAACTCTGATGTGGAGTTCATTCTGCCGCGCACCATTACCCAGTGACCCGGGATTGTCATCCGGAAGGAGAGGCACGTGCATCTGATTGTTATGCGCCATGGTGAGGCCGGCTGGCATTCGCTGGATCAGGAGCGTGAGCTGACCGAGGCGGGTCGCCGCGGTGTGGCAGCCGTGGCGGCGCAAATTGCCTCTTCCCCGTGGCGTCCCACCCAGATCTGGTCCAGCCCCTATGTTCGGGCCCGGCAAACCGCCGCGATTGTGGCGGAAGTGCTGAATTGCCCGGTCCAGGAAAAAGCCTTTATCACACCCGATGACGACCCTGGCCGTTGTCTGGATGAGCTTCTGGACAACCAGGTTTCACCATTGATGCTGGTTTCCCACATGCCATTTGTGGGTAGCTTCTCCACTCTGTTGGTGGATGGCCATCGGCAGGGCATTCCCTTTATGACGTCTCAGGCTGTACTGCTGGATATGCCTGTAGTGGGGCCAGGCTGCGCCGACTTGAAAGCCCAGTTTCTGCCCTGATCTAATCAGTACATCACTCATTTCTGATACTGAACGAACCTATGTACAGTTTTCCCATTGATTACATTGAGCCGGTCTTCCGGCCGCCCAGCGAGGCCAAATCGCTGATTCTGCCGGTGACTAATGGCTGTTCCTGGAACCAGTGCACCTTCTGTGAGATGTATACTCAGCCCCAGAAGAAATTCCGGGCTCGAAAGCCCGAAGACATCAGGGCAGACATCGAGAAAGCAGCAGCGGCATTTGGCGACGTGCGCCGGGTTTTCCTGGCCGATGGAGATGCCATGGTGCTGCCCACCCGGCGCTTGCTGGAAATAATCGCTGACTTGAAGCGAGCTTTTCCCGGCCTGGAACGCGTTTCCAGCTACTGCCTGCCACGAAACCTGGCGAAAAAATCGGTTGAAGAGTTGGCGCAGCTCCGGGAAGCCGGCCTGAAAATCCTCTATGTGGGCATGGAATCCGGCGACGACGAGATTCTTCGGCGCGTTAACAAAGGTGAAACCTGGGAATCCACCCGGTCGGCCCTGGTGAAGATCCGGGAAGCGGGCCTGGTGAGCTCGGTGATGGTGCTCAATGGTCTGGGCGGTGAAGCTCTTTCACGGCAGCATGCCATTAACACTGCCACACTGTGCAATGAAACCCAGCCCGATTACCTGTCTACCCTGGTGGTCAGCTTCCCACAGGGTGAAGAGCGATTCCGCGATGGTTTCGGGGCGGATTTCGTGCCCCTGGGCCAACAGGCCCTGTTTGAGGAAATCCGTGTGTTCCTGGAGCACCTGGAACTGGACAACACCATTTTCCGCAGCGATCACGCCTCCAATTACCTTGTGCTCAAAGGTACGCTGGGCCGCGATAAAGACCGCCTGCTGCAGCAGGTAAACATGGCCATTACCCAGCCTGGCGCTGTGCCTCTGCGGGCAGAATGGATGCGTGGGCTCTGATCAGGGAGAAAAACATGAACCGGACACCCGATGACATTGCCAAATCCCTCGAAGATGCCGGCAAGAGCAGGGATCTGCCACCGCTGGATAAATGGCACCCCGAACTTTCCGGCAATATGGATCTGGTGATCACCCGCGACGGCCAGTGGGTCTTCAAAGGTGAGCCCATCGTCCGGGAGGCCACGGTAAAGCTGTTCTCTACCATTCTCAGGCGGGAAAGCGACGGCGAGTACTACCTGGTTACGCCGGTCGAGAAATGGCGTATCCGGGTTGAGGACGCACCACTGCTGGCCCATGGCCTGGAAGTGAAAGGCGAGGGCGCGGAGCAGGTTATTACCCTGGCCACCAACATGGGCGAAACCCTGGAGATTGGCGAGCAACACCGATTACATGTTGGCTCTTACCCTGAGACTGGCGAACCTCGGCCAGTTATTCAGGTACGCCACGGTGTTGAAGCCCGGCTGGTTACCTCGGCGTTCTATAACCTCGCCGAGCTGGCCGAGGAAACCGAAGCGGCGGGAAAAACCGTGTACGGGGTGTTTAGTCACGGAAAATTCTGGGAAATCGGGCAGGGCGGTTGAAAAGCGCCTGACCACCCCAATGAATAAGGTAGAAAACGCAGTCTGTCACTTGTTAAACTGTGGTTTCTTACTTGTTATCGAGCCTGGCTCTCTAACGAGGCCCGGTGGTCGTTAGTCCCTCTGTGCAGTCTGGCTGTTCACGATCACTTTCGATTGCCTACAATCTAAATACACAGTCATTGCGACACGCAAGGAGATCACATGGCCCAACCTCGTGTTGTCACCATCCATTACACGCTCACTAACGACCAGGGAGAGCAACTCGATTCCTCCCGCGTAGAAGGCCGTGAGCCCCTGGCATACCTGGAAGGTGCACAGAACATCATCGGCGGACTGGAAAGTGCGCTGACCGAGAAGAACGCTGGCGACCAGGTTAAAGTTTCCGTAGAGCCAGCTGAAGGCTACGGTGAAGTAAACGAAGAGCTCATCCAGCCGGTTCCGCGCTCTGCTTTCGAGGGCGTAGACACCATCGAGCCAGGCATGCAGTTCCAGGCACAGACTCCGGGCGGCCCCCAGGTCGTTCGCGTAGTAGAAGTTGGCGACGAAACCGTTACCATCGATGCCAACCACCCGCTGGCGGGCCAGACCCTGCACTTCGACGTTGAAGTGGTAGAAACCCGCGAAGCAACCGACGAAGAGCAAGAGCACGGCCACGTGCACTGATATGCCTTCTGATGGTTGATCAGAAAACGGCACCTTCGGGGGCCGTTTTTTATGGCCGGAATAATCTGCGAGCATAAAAAAACCGGGGCAAGCCCCGGTTTTCTGAAACAGTGATCGTGGATCACATGTTCGGGTAGTTCGGACCACCGCCGCCTTCCGGCGTTACCCAGGTGATGTTCTGGGCAGGATCCTTGATGTCACAGGTCTTGCAGTGAACACAGTTCTGGGCATTGATCTGGAACTTCTTGCCGCTGCCGTCGTCTTTCTCGACCACTTCGTATACGCCAGCCGGGCAGTAACGCTGCGCTGGCTCGTCGTACTTCGGCAGGTTCTCTTTCAGCGGAATTTCCGGGTCGGTCAGCTTCAGGTGAACCGGCTGATCTTCCTCATGGTTGGTGTTGGAAATGAACACCGAGGACAGGCGGTCAAACGTCAGCTTGTTATCCGGCTTCGGATAGTCGATCTTCTTGCACTCAGACGCCGGCTTCAGGGTGGCGTAGTCCGGAGTCGTGTCGTGGAAGGTGATCGGCAGGCTGCTGCGCAGAATGTTTTGCTCGAAGAAGGCAATCGCGCCGCCGACGATATTGCCGAACTTGTGCATGGCCGGGCCGAAGTTACGCTCGGCGTAAAGCTCCTTGTACAGCCAGCTGTCTTCGAAACGCTTCTGGAAGCTGGTGATTTCCTCACCGGATTTACCTTCCTTCAGGGCCTCGAATACGGCTTCAGCACCCAGCAGGCCGGATTTCATGGCGGTGTGGGAGCCTTTGATCTTGGAGCTGTTCAGGGTGCCGGCATCACAACCCAGCAGTAGGCCGCCCGGGAAGCTCATCTTAGGCAGGGCATTGTAGCCACCCTTGGCGATAGCACGGGCGCCGTAGGCAACACGCTTGCCGCCTTCCAGATATTTCTTGATCTCCGGATGGTACTTGAGACGCTGGAACTCCTCGAACGGGCTGAGGTGCGGGTTGCTGTAGGAAAGATCGGTGATCAGACCAACATAAACCTGACCGTTTTCCAAGTGATACAGGAAAGAGCCGCCGGTGGAGCCAGATTCGTTCAACGGCCAGCCGGTGGTGTGAACAACCAGACCTGGCTCGTGTTTGGCCGGGTCGATGTCCCACAGCTCTTTGATGCCGATGCCGTAGTGCTGCGGATCCTTGCCTTCGTCCAGCTTGAAGTCGTTGATCAGGCGCTTGCCCAGATGGCCGCGACAGCCTTCAGTAAACAGGGTGTACTTGGCGCGCAGTTCCATGCCCGGCATATAGCCGTCTTTCTCGGAACCGTCACGGGCAACACCCATATCGCCGGTGATAATGCCTTTTACCTGACCATCTTCAACGATGGTTTCAGAGGCGGCAAAGCCCGGATACACTTCAACGCCCAGCTGTTCGGCCTGCTCAGCCAGCCAGCGGCACAGGTTGCCCAGGCTGATGATGTAGTTGCCGTGGTTGTGCATGTTCTTGGGCACAAAGGCATTGGGTACTTTGGTGGCTTTTTCCTGATTCTTCAGCAGGAAAATGTCGTCCCGGGTAACCGGGGTATTCAGGGGGGCGCCTTTCTCTTTCCAGTCCGGGAAGAGTTCGTTCAGGGCCGTGGGCTCGAATACGGTGCCGGCGAGGATGTGCGCGCCGATCTCAGAACCTTTTTCAACCACACAAACGGTCAGTTCTTCGCCGGCTTCCTGCGCCAGTTGCATGACGCGGCAGGCTGCCGACAGGCCCGCAGGGCCGCCGCCGACGATCAGAACATCAAATTCCATCGATTCGCGTTCCACGTTGGTCTCCTCAAACAGCTTTTAATGGATATTGTTTGCCCGCAGGCCTCATCAGGGGCGCCATCATACCGGTAAAAATGCGTATAGACGACAGCCCAAAACCGCTCAAAACGGCTATTTGTCCCGAAAGGATAACGCATTTGAAGAATCAAACAAACGTTTGTTTGAAATCTGCACTAACCTTTGGCATTGTACGTATACACCGAAATATCGTGTGTTTTGAGTCGATTTTTAGTATCGTCTCATTGTCAGGTCGGGTCAACCCGGTCCTTTGACTGTGAAGACTCATTAAACCCATCGTAGAAGAACGAGGAATCTATGAAGGTTCTGGTCGCTGTAAAACGAGTTATCGACTACAACGTGAAGGTGCGCGTCAAGCCGGACAACACCGGCGTTGATCTCGCCAACGTCAAGATGGCAATGAACCCGTTCTGCGAAATCGCAGTTGAAGAAGCGGTTCGCCTGAAAGAGAAGGGCGTTGCCAGTGAAATCGTTGTTGTATCCATTGGCCCGAAAGCTTCTCAGGAGCAGATCCGTACTGCCCTGGCTCTGGGTGCTGACCGCGGTATCCACATCGAGACTGACGAAGAAGTTCAGTCCCTCGAAGCGGCCAAGCTGCTGAAGGCTGTTGTTGAGAAGGAAGAGCCCAAGCTGGTTATTCTTGGCAAGCAGTCCATCGATTCCGACAACAACCAGACTGGCCAGATGCTGGCTGCTCTGACTGGCATGGGCCAGGGCACCTTCGCCTCTGAAGTGGTTGTTGACGGTGACAAGGTTAACGTAACCCGCGAAGTAGACGGCGGTCTGATGACAGTTGCTCTGAACCTGCCGGCGGTTGTTACCACAGACCTGCGTCTGAACGAGCCGCGCTACGCTTCTCTGCCGAACATCATGAAAGCCAAGAAAAAGCCGCTGGACTCCATGTCTCCGGCTGACCTGGGCGTTGACGTTGCCGCTCGCCTGTCCACCCTGAAAGTCGAAGCCCCGGCTGCACGCCAGGCTGGTATCAAGGTGGCTGACGTAGCTGAGCTGGTGGATAAACTGAAGAACGAAGCGAAGGTGATCTAAATGAGCATCCTGGTAATTGCTGAACACGACAACAGCAGCCTGAAACAGGCTACTCTGAACGTTGTAGCGGCTGCCAAGGCCATCGGTGGCGACATCGACGTGCTGGTTGCCGGTGAGAACGTAGGCGCCGTCGCTGAAGCCGCTGCCAAGGCAGAAGGCGTGAACAAGGTGCTGGTTGCCGACAACGCCGCTTACGGTCACTTCCTGGCAGAAAACCTGTCTGAGCTGGTTGCTGAGGTAGGCAAGGGTTACAGCCACATCCTGACCTCTGCCGGCACCACTGGTAAAGACTTCATGCCGCGTGTTGCTGCGCTGCTGGACGTTGCCCAGGTTTCTGACATTATCCGCGTTGAATCCGAAGACACCTTCGTGCGTCCGATCTACGCTGGTAACGCCATTGCGACCGTCAAGGCAAGCGACAGCATCAAGGTTGTGACGGTTCGTCCGACCGCGTTCGACCCGGTAGCCGCTGAAGGTGGTTCTGCCTCTGTTGAGCAGCTGGACGTAGTAAAAGACGCTGGCCTGTCTTCCTTCGTTGGTGAAGAGAAAGCCCAGTCTGATCGTCCGGACCTGGCTTCTGCCGGTATCGTTATCTCCGGTGGCCGCGGCATGCAGAACGGCGACAACTTCAAGATGCTGGAGCAGGTTGCTGATCTGCTGGGTGCTGCGGTTGGTGCTTCCCGTGCCGCTGTTGATGCCGGCTTCGTGCCGAACGACATGCAGGTTGGTCAGACCGGCAAGATCGTTGCTCCGCAGCTGTACGTTGCGGTTGGTATCTCCGGTGCCATCCAGCATCTGGCGGGCATGTCTGATTCCAAGGTGATCGTTGCGATCAACAAGGACGAAGAAGCCCCGATCTTCCAGGTGGCCGACTACGGCCTGGTTGCAGACCTGTTCGAAGCAGTTCCGCAGCTGGAAGAGGAACTGAAGAAAGTTCTGTAACTTTCTGAAGTTGCACTAAAAGAAGGCGCCTCAGGGCGCCTTCTTTGTTTTTGAAACAATGCGTTTTTCCGCTTTGCCAATGATCAGTGTATCCGCGAGGATATGCAGTGCCCGGTTAGAGGTTCTCACCACTTTGTACACCTGCTCGCTCTTCTGGTGGTGGGATTGCTTTATCCGGCGGGCGCTGTCCCGGAACTCATCGTCCCGGGAAAACAGGTCAATCAGGCCAAAAGTGGTGTTGGCGATGGCTTTGTGGACTTTCTCGACTGCGGTCGCGCCGCCGGACACCGTTTCTTCCAGCAACCGGGCGCGGTTGCGAACCTCCATCAGGTCCATCCGGCTTTTCTGAATAGCGCTCAGGGCACCTATTCGATGGGCATTCAGGATTCTCAGGTCGCGCCGGTTACCATTGGACAGCCGGAATGCAGCGAACAACAGTATTGCGCTGCCGGCCAGACACATCAGGCTAACGATCAGTAACAGCATGGCAGGGCTCCTGTTGCTCTTGTACTAGCGATACTCAATGTGCATATCTACCTCAATGTCCCGCTCGTCCAGCTCCCGCTCCAGCTCTTTCATCACTTCCTGATAGACCATTTTCCGGGTCATTACTGGTAGGCGGTCGGCCAGCACCCGTCCGGTGCGGGATTCGCGTTTGGCCAAGGCAATCGGATCCCGTACCCGTAACGTAAGCACCAGCTCAGGATCCTGATGTGTGTCGCTGATATCCTCGCTTTCCAGCATTTGCTTGATCATCTCTCGCTGCTCAAGCACTTGCCAGACCAGCAGGGCGCTGAAAGCCAGAAGAAACAGGCTGATAATAATCAGAAAGACGCTCAAAGGGGCTCTCCTCCTTCAATGACTGGGCAGAGTGTGCCGCAGTCCACAGGACAAACGATTGGCCGGCCCGACGCCGGTTCACGAGTTCACGGGAAAGTAGCACCACAGAATAAACCTGTTACCATCCATTCATACATTCGTTTGAACAAGGACAGACCATGACAGACACCACCGCTGCGAACTATGACCTTGTCGTGTTCGGTGCCACCAGTTTCGTCGGCCAGATTCTGGCTCGCTACCTTCTGGAAAACTATGGCGTAGCCAAGGAGGTCAAATGGGCCATTGCCGGCCGCTCCGAAGGAAAGCTGAACCAGCTCAAGTCGGATCTGGGGGCAGGCGCCGCATCATTACCGGTCATTCTGGCGGATGCAGCAGACGAGCCTGCGCTACGCGATCTGTGCGGCCAGACCCGAGTGGTCATCTCAACCGTGGGCCCTTACGCTCTTTTCGGCGAGACTCTGGTAAAAGTCTGCGCCGAGACAGGCACGGACTACTGCGACCTCACTGGTGAAGTACAATGGATCCGTCGGATGATCGAGCGATACGAGGCCAAGGCTAAAAAGAGCGGTGCACGGATTGTGCATTGCTGTGGCTTTGACTCGATTCCTTCCGATATGGGCGTTTGGTTCCTGCAGCAGCAATCGGAAGCAACCTTTGGCAAACCCTGCCAGGACGTGCGCATGAGGGTGAAAGTCGCCAAGGGCGGCCTTTCTGGCGGCACGGTGGCTTCCATGATCAACGTGGCCAAGGAAGCCGGAGCCGACCCCAAGTTGCGCAAGGAACTGGCCAATCCGTTCTCCATCTGCCCGCCGGAGCATCGCTCCGAGAAACGCCAGCCCAGCCTGAAATCTGCTGAGTTTGACAAGAACTTCAACGCCTGGCTGGCCCCGTTTGTGATGGGGGCCATCAACACCCGTGTGGTGCACCGCTCCAATGCGTTGCAGGGTGCCCGCTACGGCAAAGAGTTCACCTACGACGAAGCCATCATGACGGGCAAGGGCACCAAAGGCCGCCTGACCGCTTACGGTATGGTGGGTGCGCTGGGTGCGTTCTTCACCGCGTCCGCCATCAAGCCAACACGTTGGGTGGTGGAAAAGCTGGTACCCAAGCCCGGGGAGGGCCCAAGCCCGGACGATCAGGAGAAAGGTTTCTACGACCTGCGTTTCGTGGGCAAAACCACCGATGGCAAGACCATGATCACCAAGGTGACGGGCGATCGCGACCCGGGTTACGGCTCGACATCAAAAATGCTTGGTGAAGCCGGTCTGTGTCTGGCCTTTGATGTGAAAGAGGACGTCAAAGGTGGCTTCTGGACACCGGCCTCGGCGCTCGATGGCAAATTGCTCGAGCGCCTGCAGGCTAATGCCGGTCTGACGTTTGAAGTGGTCGAAACCCGCTGATCAACCCAGGTGCAGAATACGGTCGGAGGCCAGCAGGGCTTCCGGCCCGTGCCCGAGACAAACCACGGTGCGCCCCTGTAGCCAACGGCTGATCTGGGGCGAAATCCGTGTACGGGTTGCCTCGTCCACACCAGTGAAAGGCTCATCCAGAATCACCACGGGTGCCTGACTCAGTAACACCCTGGCCAGCACCAGGCGCCGGGCCTCCCCGCCAGATAAACGGTTGCCGGCGCTGCCCAGCCAGGTACCCAATCCTTCAGCGTCCTGGGCGAACCGTTCCGCCAGTTCGACTATCTCCAGTACCCGCCACATATCACCGTCCCCGGCGTTGGGGTTTGCCAACTGAAGGTTCGCTTTCACGGTGTCTTCAAACACCGCGGTCGCTTGCGTGAGGTAGGCGCAGGGCCGGGAATGACGTTCTCCCCGGGATGGCTCTGCCAGCCCGGCCAGGGTATCTGCCAGGGTGGATTTGCCACTGCCGGAGACGCCAACGATACCGACGGTGTCGCCCGGGCGAAGCGTCAGCGTGAAGTGACTGAGTAAGGGCGAATAACCCGCGTAACCCACGGTGATATCGCAGGCCTGAAGAGAGAAGCCCTCCGGCAGTTCGCCAGCAGAACCAGCGGGTGATGCCGCGGCCCTTTCCAGACCGTGGTCGGAGTTCAGGCGGCGCGCAGCAGCACGAGTCGCTCCCAGTTTGCCAAAGGCATCCGGGAGCATGGCGTAGACTTCGGCCAGGCCCAGCAGGGCAATGGGCAGGAGAACCAGTACCGGGCCGCTCAGAGTGCCTTGCTCGAACAGGCGGAAGCCCAGCCACAAGGCTGCCACCGCCGCGACATTGATCAGCAGATGAGAGCCAGCCTGATGCCAGCCGGTTCGGCTGTCGATCCGGGCCTGATCCCTGGAAAGTTCTACGCTTCGACGCATCAGCCGGGCCGTGTGCTTACCCGTGCGGCCAGCGGCGGTAAGTTCCGCAAAGCCTTCAAGATGCTCAACCAGTTCGCCTCGCAGGCTCTCCTGCTGATCGCTCAACTGTCCGGAGGCAGCGTAAGTTCGTAGATACACCAGCCAGGTGGACAGGAGGAACGAAAGCGACAGAATCACCACCAGAATCAGCGCCACAACACCATCAAACAGTAACCACGCCATTGCGGCAAGCAGTAGGGTAACCACGGCTGCCAGGGCGGCGGGGGCAATCAGCCTGAGATAAAGCGTGTCCAGCGCATCGACATCGGCTGTGAGCCGGGAAAGCCACTGCGCGCCGGAACGGGAACTGCGCTCTGTTCGTGGCCGGGCCGCCAATCGGTCAAACAGGGCCACCCGAATATCGGTTAGTAGCTGCAGTACCGTGTTGTGGTTGTACACGCGTTCCAGATACCGGAACACCGTTCGGGACACCGCAAAAAAACGGATACCACCGCCCGGCACATAAAGATTGATGTAGGCCTGCATCCCTGCCGCCAGCAACAGACCAACCAGCGCGGTTTCGGTCAGAAACCAGCCAGACAACGCTAGCAGACCGATACCGGAAAGCAGGGTGCCCAGTAGCAAGCCGGCACCAACCGTAAGGCGACTTTTGCGACGGAAAATCAGCGCCAGCCAGGGCTTCAGTTCAGGCATCGCGGACCTCGCCGTCATTCACTATCAATACGCGGTCTGCCAATGTCAGCAGCGCCTGATGATGGGTGGAGAACACCAGTGTTTTGCCGGATTCGCTGAGTTTGTGCAGGGCCTCCAGAATGAACACCTCGCTGGTGGCATCCAGCCCGGCCGTCGGTTCATCCAGCAGAATCAGGGGATAGTCCGCCAGGAAGATACGGGCCAGGCTTAAACGGCGGGCCTGACCACCGGACAGCCCCAGACCATCCTCGGCAATGCGGCTGTGAATGCCGTCAGCCCGGCTATCCACCAGCTCACCCAGGCCCACCTGTCGTAATGCATAGTCGATGGCAATATCCGTCGCATCCGGGGTGGTTAGCCGAAGGTTTTCGGCCCAGGTACCCTGAATCCAGAAGCCCCGCTGGCCAAGCCATCCAAACGGCTGATTGCCCGGAGCCTCGCCGAATACTGAAACAGCACCCGCCTCGGGCCTAATAAAGCCAGCCAGCAGATGCAAAAGGGTCGACTTGCCGCCACCGGAGGGTCCGGTAAGGGCGATCACCCGGCCGGCCTTGATGCGGATATCCAGGTTATTGAAGATGACCGGGCCTTCGCCGTAACGGAGCGTGACCCCGGACATCTGAATGCCGTGATCGCTAATGCCGTTGTCTGGCCGGATCGGTTCTGCGTTGTCGACAGACTGTTCCAGCCGGGCCAGGATCTCGGCACCGGCCCCCAGGGCGGCCGCCCGGTCGTGATAGTGCTGGGATAGCGTGCGCAAGGGCTGAAAGAACTCCGGGGCCAGCAGCAGGATAAGTAATCCGCTGAACAGCGTGAGTTCGTCGCTTGGGCCAAATTCGATATAACCCAGCAATCCGAAGCCGATATAGATGGCCAATACCGCAATCGCCACAGAGGCAAAGAATTCCAGTACCGCTGACGACAAAAATGCCACTTTCAGCGTTTTCATGGTGATCTTGCGGTACTGGTCGGAACGGTTTTCCAGCGTGCGGCTGGCCGCCTCGGTTTGCCCGAACAGCTGAAGCGTCGTTAGCCCTCGTACCTTATCCAGAAACTGGCCGGATAACCGGCTGACCGTTTCGAAATGTTGCTGGTTCAGCTTTTCTGCGCCCATGCCCACCAGGGCCATGAACAGCGGAATGAGCGGAGCAGAGAGCACCAGGAAAATACCAGCCAGCCAGTCCAGCCAGAACACCAGAACAAGGATGGCCAGGGGAATCACCACGGAGAGGGTCATCTGCGGCAGAAAACGCGCGAAATAGCCGTGAAGCGCCTCCACGTGGTCCAACCACTCGCGAGCCAGGGACGCAGCGGACGTATCCGCCAGATTAACCGGACCGGTGGCTTTCCAGTGATGATGCAGTTGCCGGCGGGCATCGCGCCGCACCTGCTCGCTGCAGCGGGCTGCAAAGCGGGTTTGCAGCCCCTGGCCTGCGGCCCGAATCACCAGAACCGCAAGCAGGGCCAGAAATACGGGCGTGAGTTCGGAAACCGGCGTTTTTTCAATCACACCCCGGTGAATCAGCCAGGCCAGCAACACCATTTGTACGATGGTTGCCAGCCCGGCAAGAACACCGGCCAGAACGGTTGCGGTGATCCAGCGCTGGCTGTTGCGGGCCAGACCCGATAGCCAGGCGCGGACCTTTAACCGGGCCGGATCCGCCACTCAGTGGTACCCTTCGCCCGCACGCACCTTGCCGCGGAATACCCAGTAGGTCCAGGCGGTGTAGGCCAGAACAATGGGAATGACGAACAGCAGGCCGAGCAGCAGGAACAGCTGGGACTCATAAGCGGAAGCCGCATCCCACAGGGTGTAGTTGGGCGGAACCACATACGGCCACTTGCTCACCACAAGTCCGAGGTAGGTAGTGATGAACAGGCCCATGGTGGCGACGAATGGCATACCTTCAAACCGGTTGCGTACCGAACGCCAGATCTGGAAAGCACACAGCAGGGTCAGGGCCGGCAGAATCCAGATCACGCTCAGATTGGAGAACCAGCGCTCCCGCACCATGTCGTCAACAAAGGGCGTCCATACGCTGATAATGCCAAACACCACCAACACGGCAATCAGCAGTGGTGCACTTACCCGGTAGGCCCACTCTTGCAGGCGCCCTTCGGTTTTCATGATCAGCCAGGTAGAACCCAGCAGGGCATAACCGGCCAGCATCCCCAGGCCTGTCAGCACGGTGAACGGGGTCAGCCAGTCCAGCGCGCCGCCAACGTAGGCGCCATTCACGGTATTGAAACCCTGGATGTAAGCCCCGACCACAGCACCCTGAGCGAATGCGGCAATGGTAGAGCCACCGGCAAACGACCAGTTCCACAGGTACCTTGAGGTACGAGCCTTGAATCGGAATTCAAACGCCACACCCCGGAAGATGAGCCCTGCCAGCAGCAGGAACACACCAATGTAGAGTGCTGGCAGGAAGATGGAATACACCATCGGGAAGGCGGCCAACAGGCCGGCTCCGCCCAGCACCAGCCAGGTTTCGTTGCCGTCCCAGACCGGGGCCACCGAGTTCATCATGGTATCCCGGTCCTCTTCCGACGGAGCGAACGGAAACAGGATACCCACGCCCAGGTCGAAGCCGTCCATCAACACATACATGATGATGCCGAAGCCAATAATGAATGCCCAGATGAGGGCGAGATCAAACAGTTCCATGGTCAGTGCCCCCCTTCGTTAGCCGGTTTTGCCTGATGAACGCCGTGTGAGCCGGATTCAATCTCGAACGGCACATGGGCCGCAGAGAGCGGACGGGCAGGGCGATCAGAGGCATGTTCTTCATCGTCAGAATCTTCAAGACCAACGTAAAGCACCCGCATGAGGTAATACACGCCGGCACTGAACACCAGGGCATAGACAACGATATAGCCGATCAACGTGAACAGCGCCATGCCGCCGGTAAGCGAGGGCGTTACCGATTCGGCCTGGGTCATCATGCCGTACACCAGCCAGGGTGCCCGGCCTACCTCGGTCACAAACCAGCCGGTAAGCACGGCAAAGAAGGGCGCGATACTCATAAAGCGCATCCCCTGAAGATACCAGCGGGTCTTGTAAAGCTGGCCACCCGCGCGCAGAAACAGGCCTGCGAGCGCAAACAGAATCATCAGGACACCAATGCCGACCATGATCCGGAAGGACCAGAACACAATCGCCACCGGTGGTTGCTCTTCGACCGCCACTTCATTCAGACCCGGCACTTCGCCATCCCACTCGTGGGTAAGAATCAGGCTGGCCAGGCTGGGAATGCCAATCTCGAAATGGTTGGTCTGGTTTTCCTGGTCGGGAATGGCAAACAGCAACAGCGGCACATTGCGGGAGGTTTCCCAGTTGCCTTCCATAGCCGCGACTTTGGTGGGCTGATGTTCCAGAGTATTCAGGCCATGGAAGTCACCTACAACCGCCTGGGCCGGGGCAATGAACAGCAGCAACCAGAGGCACATGGAGAGTGCCTTGCGATTGGCTTCCACCTCACGCCCCCGCAACAGATACCAGGCACTGACACCCGCCACGACAAATCCACCGGTAAGGAAGGACGCCAGGGCCATGTGCATAAAGCGATACGGGAAGGACGGGTTGAAGATAGCCTCGCTCCAGGAGACCACATGGAACACTCCCTCACGGAATTCGACACCGGCCGGTGTCTGCATCCAACTGTTGGCTGCGAGAATCCAGAAGGACGAGATAAAGGTGCCGGTGGCGACCATGATGGCGGCGAACAGATGAACGCCGGCGGGTACCTTGTCGCGGCCAAACAGCAGCACCCCCAGGAACGCCGCCTCCAGGAAGAATGCGGTGATCACCTCATAACTCAGGATGGGGCCGAGGAAGTTGGCCGAGGCCTGAGAGAACGCGCTCCAGTTGGTACCGAACTGGAATGACATCACAATGCCCGAGACCACGCCCATGCCAAAGACCACAGCGAAGACCTTGGTCCAGAAGCTCGACAGTTTGGTCCACACCGGATTACGGGTTTTGAAGGCGAGGCCCTCAAGTACCGCGATGTAGGAGGCTAGCCCGATGGTAAACACCGGAAAAATGGCGTGAAATGACACCACAAACGCGAACTGGATTCGCGATAGGATGAGAGGATCTAGTTCCATAGGAACCTCCGGTAACTCGCACAAGTCATAACAAACGGGTCAGCGAACCCGTTCAGCCGCTGCCATAGTTTATTTTGTTATGTTGTTATTACCGGCAGATGATTACGATGCTACGCAAATCGTAGCAGATTTCGATAGGGCAGTTTGTCGCACCCCTTGATATAAAACAATTATGGTGAGCCAGATGAGCTTTTACGAGGAACGAATTCTCCCCCACATCATAGACAAGGCCTGTTCCATGGGCCAGGTGATGAAGCTGCGCAGCCAGGTGGTTCCGCAGGCCCGGGGCCGGGTACTGGAAGTGGGCATGGGCTCTGGCATCAATCTGGAGTTCTACAACCAGGACCAGGTTGAGCTGGTTTACGGCCTGGAACCCTCAGAAGGCATGCGCCGAAAAGCGCTACCCAACCTGCAACGTTCCCCCATAAAAGTAGAGTGGCTGGATCTGCCGGGGGAGAAAATACCCCTGGAGGACAACAGCGTGGACACCGTGCTGCTGACCTTCACCCTATGCACCATCCCTGACTGGCACGCCGCGCTGCAGCAAATGAAACGCGTACTCAGGCCGGGTGGCAATCTGTTGTTCCTGGAGCATGGCGAATCCCCCCACGATGGCACCCGCAAATGGCAACATCGAATCACACCTGGCTGGCGCAAGCTGGCCGGTGGCTGCCACCTGAACCGCCATATAGCGGACCTGATCAGGGAAGCGGGTTTCGAAATCCTGGAGCTGGAAAACCTCTACATCCCCAAAGCGCCCAAAATCGCGGGTTACATCTACAAGGGCAGGGCGATCAAGCCGGTGGCGGCATAGAAAGCGTATTGAAGAGCGGTTGGGAAACAGAATTGCGTTACGTCATCGGCCCTTATACAATTCCGCCCTTCAAGAATCTCCCCTCCGATGCCCGGATGGTGAAATTGGTAGACACAAGAGACTTAAAATCTCTCGGCCGCAAGGCCGTGCCGGTTCGATTCCGGCTCCGGGCACCATTCAGTCTGAACTCTGAATCACCGTGGCAGCGTAGCGTTTTATTCGATCCCGGCCTTCTGCTTTGGCTTGGTAGAGAGCCTCATCGGCTCTGCGCATCAGCATTTCCGGGCCGAGTCCCCTGACATTGGCGGTTGATGCCACGCCAACACTCACTGTGACCACCGGCGCCACTGGCGAATTGGGGTGTGGAATCCGTAGCTGTTTGATGAGTTTTCTGAGGCGCTCTGCATCCTGTTCCGCGTTTTCGACGGATTGCCCGGGTAAAAGAATACTGAATTCCTCTCCGCCGGTTCGCGCCACCACAAAGCCCGGTTGCTCGAAGCATTCCTTCATCTGGTTGGCCAGGGATACCAGGCAATCGTCACCCATCTGGTGCCCGAAATGGTCGTTATAGAGCTTGAAATGGTCGATATCGAGCATTAACACTGACACTAACTGGCTCTGCGAAAGGGCTTGTGCCAGTTTTTCATCGTACAGACGACGATTGGCAAGCCCGGTCAGTGGATCCTGATGAGAAAGCTTGACCAGGTTGCTGGTGCGGGTTTTCTGTGCCGCCAACAATCGCTGGAAGTTGCGAGCGAGACTTCCAATTTCATCACGACGGGTTTTAAGGGCGCGTGGAACCGCCTGAAACTGAGCGGGCTGTTCCCAGAATGTGTCTCTTCGGGTTTTACGGGTGAAACCTGTCAACTGCTTTAGCGGGCGGATGACCTGGACCCACAATAAGCTGAGAACCACCAGAAGGACGCCTAATAACAGGAGGACGGTCCAGGCCATGGTGTATCTGAATGCGCTTCGATAGTGATTGGTTTGCTCCCGGGGCAGGTCAGTGGTAATCAGCAGAGCTTCAGTCCCTCGCTGGGGTTCGATACGTTTCTGTGCTGTGAGGATAGTTTCCTGACGACTGGTGACAGGTTCATTCAGCCGTTGAGCCTCTGTCGCCACCGTATTGATGTCGATTACCAATCCAGTTTGTCGTTCAAGTGTTTCAACGAGCCGCTCGTCGATCAGACGGACCATGGCAATCAGTCCCATGGAAGGCCCGGTTCGGTCGGTTCTGAGAATAGGCTCGGCACTGATCAGTGAGGGGGTGTCGCCTGTCCCCGTGTCTATCAGGCGATATCCTTGTTGGAAATCAAAGGCGTCGAAGCCCCGGATAAAGCGTCCGGCCCACTCGCAATTGTCGGAAAGGGAGGAGCAGGTCCTGTATTCACCTGTTGCAGGATCCAGCCCTGCGACCCATCTGATGCTCGCCTGAATATCAATGAAGACCATCAACTGCACGTTAATGTCTTCGAACATCTCAGCGCTGAAATGAGAGGACGTATAGTTGGCCTGTTGTCCCTGAATGAACGCGTAGCTGTCATCCCAGTTAGCCCAGTCTCTGGTTATTGCAGCCAGCCCGTCATGATTGTCTTCCATAGCCAGGACGATCCTGTCGAGCTCCTTCTCCGCCAGTCGCGATTCTGCGGTGAGCAATGATGGGATAACAAAGGTTCGTTCCCAGATAACCAGGGCAAACAAAGACACCAGCAACAGGGCGGATAGTGAGAGTAGAAAGCGCCCAATCAGCGAGCGTGCGAACCTGATCATGGGCGATTGGGGTCTCCAGGTAGTTCAGTATTGCAATAAATGTACTTTAGACCATGTTGTGGCAATCAGCGTTGTCTGAACAGTATGTAATGTCCGCATAACACAGGATTTTACATCCGGGGAGACACCAGCCCCGCCGCACGTTTCGTGCGGGAGGGGCTGGTGGAATGGCACTTTAGGCTCAGACGGACTGCTTTGCGCGACGGCGCGCAACGAGGCCAACCAGGCCCAGGCCAAGCAGGGCAAGTGTAGAGGGTTCTGGCACGGAAACCGGCCGGGAGGTAATCACACCTTTTAGTGTGGCATCGTTATCGTTCTGTTCCTTGGTCCAGAATTCACTAGCCAATGCACCGTTGTAGAAAAAGCCCGAGATATCTACAAAGTAGTTAACGCCATCGATCAGGAAGGAGTCAGAGGCGCCGACGTTAAGCGCGAATGTGACCCGGTCTCCACAGCCGTTGGCATTCAACCCGGGAATCGAGTTGTTTGGGCAAGGTCCCGCATTCGGGGTTTCCCAATGCTCGAACTCAAACACGGAGTAAATGGTTTCTGCCATTCCGTCGATGGTCAGGTTGGTTTCGACGGTCAGTTGGGCAGTATTCAGTGACGGTTCGAAGATGGGCCAGTTGTAGTGGGTGAAGGTACCCAGGTTGAAGTCAACGTTCTCATTGACGTTGACGGCTGGGGGCGCTGAGCCGTCGAAACGGTAACCACTCTGCTGTCCTCCGAAAATGGCCGGTGTTCCCCAACGGATTTCATTGGTTCCACCACCCGATACGGCCGGGCTTACGGGATTGGTGGCGGTCCAGATTCCGCTAACACCGGTTAGCTGAATCACCGCGGCCTGGGCGGAGCCTGCGGCAAACAGGGCCACGGCGGCGCTGGCGATCAATAGTTTCTTATTCATTGGTGACACTCCCTGTGGGCTTCGTCATTTGTTTACCGTCGCTCGAAGGTGTAATCCCTGAGCTCCGGGAGACAATCAGCAACGGGAGTGCCTGATCTTAAAAACTGCCCTTTTAACAATATGAAAGGAGTGTCACCTTTGCGACTGGGTGGTATTTGATCAGCTGCATTGTAAAAAAAACGGACATACCCAGAGGCTAACGATCCGGGCTGTCCTGTTCTGGCAGGGGCTCAATGCTGTTGATGTCGCCGGTGGGGGCGGCCGGTTCATCCTTGATAATCACGACGATACCGCCAACGATAATGGCAAGACCAACAACGGCTTTGAGCAATGTTGAGCGAGACATGCATCACCTCCTGTGTCGGGTACATGTTATTACCCTGAGGGCATTTCCTGGCATTGCAACCATACGCCGAAGGTCGGTTCGACATAGGCGGCGGCCTTGGGAATACTGACACCAAGAAATATCCGATAAAAACCAAGGGGAGTGTTGTATGACGGCGGCATCTGATGAACTGGTGCGACTGCACGCTGAAAACGGCGTGGCCACAGTAACCCTGAACCAACCGGAGCGGCGTAACAGTCTTTCAATGGCCTTGCTGGAAGCGCTTTCAGAGGTACTTGAGCAGATTGCCGGGGACGGTAATGTGCGCGTGGTAGTACTTGCTGCTGCCGGCAAGGTGTTCTGTGCCGGACACGATCTTCGTGAAATGCGCGAGCAGTTCGACAGCCACGATTTCCAGTTGCGGCTTTTCCGGCAATGCAGCAAGGTGATGCAGCAGATTGTGAACCTGCCCAAACCGGTGATTGCCCGCGTCGCTGGCGTAGCGACGGCCGCTGGTTGTCAGCTGGTGGCAAGTTGCGATCTGGCCGTGGCCGAGAAGGGGGCCCGTTTTGCTACGCCAGGTGTGAACATTGGCCTGTTCTGCTCAACGCCCATGGTGGCTCTGTCCCGCAATGTCAGCCGCAAGCATGCCATGGAGATGCTCTTGACCGGTGAGCTGATTGATGCGGCCCGGGCAGAACAGATCGGGCTGATTAATCGAGCGGTCGAGCCGGAAGCTCTGGATGAGACCGTGTACGGCATGGCAGCCACCATCGCCGCAAAGTCCGGGCATACCCTGAAAATTGGTAAAGAGGCGTTCTACAAGCAGCTGGAAATGCCGCTGGCCCATGCCTATGACTACACCGCCAATGTGATGGCGGAGAACATGCAAGCGAATGATGCCCGGGAGGGAATTTCTGCGTTTCTGGATAAGCGGGACCCAGACTGGCAACACAAGTAATCAGCGGTTGCAGAAGGCTGGCTGGTCCCGGACCAATCGGTCTCCTGCTTCGATTTGCCGGCTACTGAAGTAACCGGCGTTCATTTCCACGGCGTGCCAGTAGGAGGCGCCTGCGGGGTAGCTGGGGCAATCGTTGCTGCGCGACGATGCACAGGGGTGCATCTGGCGGATGCTGACGATCACGCCCTCGTTGTCCAGAAAGGCAATATCCAGCGGTAGAAGGGTCTGGTACATCCAGAAGCCTTGCTCCGGGCTGCGCTCATAATCGTAGATGAACAGCATGCCGGCGTTTTCTGCCAGAGCTTCCCGACCCATCAGGCCTTTCTGTCGGTCTTTGCTGTCACTCGCCACTTCCAGCACCACTGGATGTCGCGCTGTCTCTGTGACGAAACAGGCTTGGGTCACCGGCAGGTGCCCGGAATCTTTGGCCCCAGCCGAGCCACAGCTTGCAAGCAGGGTACTTACAACCAGCAGGGAGAGAAAGCGAGTCATCATGAACGCAGACGGTAGCCGGTTTTGAAGATCCACCAGACGGCGGTCATGCACATGGTCAGGAATACCATGGTCATGCCCACACTGATGCCCACGTGCACATCCGAAACCCCATAGAAGGCCCACCGGAAGCCGCTGATCAGGTACACCACTGGATTAAAAAGGCTGATGGTTTGCCAGATCTCGGGCAGCATCTCGATGGAATAGAAGGTGCCGCCCAGGAACACCAGTGGCGTCACAATCATCATTGGCACGATCTGCAGCTTCTCGAAGCCATCCGCCCAGATACCGATGATGAAACCGAACAGGCTGAAGGTCATGGCTGTGAGCACCAGGAACGAAAACATCCAGAACGGATGGAGTATTGAGTAGTCCACGAACAGCTTCGCGGTGGCCAGAATGATCAGGCCCAGTATCACGGCCTTGGTGGTTGCGGCACCCACGTAACCCAGCACGATTTCCACGTAGGAAACTGGCGCAGACAGCACCTCATAGATGGTACCGGAGAATTTCGGCATGTAGATGCCGAAGGAGGCGTTGGAGATGCTCTGCATCAGCAGTGACAGCATCACCAGGCCGGGAATGATGTAGGCCCCGTAGCTGATGTTGTCGATATCGCCCATGCGGGATCCGATGGCTGAGCCGAATACCACAAAGTACAGGCAGGTGGAGATAACGGGCGATAGCACGCTTTGCATGACCGTACGTTTCATGCGTGCCATCTCGAACTTGTAGATTGCTTTAACACCGTAAAGATTCATTGTTCTCTCCGTGAGGACCGTTCGGGCGGGTGGTTACTCGTGCACCAGGCCCACGAATATCTCTTCCAGGGAACTCTCCCGGGTTTGCAGATCACGGTACTCAATGTCCAGATCACCCAGGGTACGAAGCAGTCGGGCCACGCCGGCCTGTTGTTGCTGAGAGTCGAAGGTGTAGATTAGCTCGTAGCCGTCTTCTGAAAGCTCGATTGGCTCTAGGGTGAGTTCCCCGGGCAGCTTATCCAGTTTTTGCTGAAGCTGCAGGCGAAGTTCTTTCTTGCCCAGCTTGGACATCAGGCGGTTCTTGTCTTCCACCAAGATGATCTCGCCCTGGCGGATAACGCCAATGCGGTCAGCCATTTCTTCCGCTTCTTCAATATAGTGGGTGGTCAGAATGATGGTGGTGCCGTTCTCGCGGAGTTTGCGCACCATCTCCCACATGTCACGCCGTAGCTCGACATCCACTCCGGCGGTAGGTTCATCCAGGAACAGAATGCGCGGTTCGTGGGACAGCGCCTTGGCGATCATCACCCGGCGTTTCATACCGCCAGACAGTGACATGATGCGGTTGTTGCGCTTGTCCCAGAGGGAGAGGTCTTTCAGAACCTTTTCGATATGGGCAGGCTTGGGTGCTTTGCCGAACAGGCCGCGACTGAAGGATACCGCATCCCAAACGGTTTCAAAAGAGTCGGTATTGAGCTCCTGGGGCACCAGACCGATAGCCTCCCGGGCTTTGCGGTATTGCTTTACGATGTCGTGACCGGCGGCTTTTACCTCGCCATCGCTCTTGTTGACGATGCCGCAGATGATAGAGATCAGGGTAGTTTTACCAGCACCGTTGGGGCCGAGCAGCGCGAAGATCTCGCCGGGGTAGATTTCCAGGTTGACGTCTTTGAGGGCCTGGAAGCCATCTTCGTAGATCTTGTTCAGGTGCTTAACGGATATGTCCGGTTGCACGGGCGTGTCCTGTTCTGTTGGTGGTAGACCAGAAAGCCGCACATTTTCTCATGCTGGCAGCAGTTTAGAAACCTTTGCTATGTCGGGAATTATCCCCATAATGCCGGTTTAAGATCTGGTTGTGAGGCAGGGTATGGTACGAACCATCATGGTTCTGGGTTTAGTGTTGGCTGCAATTGGGGCTCTCGCGTTTGGCCCACAGTGGCTGGAAACCGCCGGCACCGCTGAGGAACGGCCAGAATGCGACCTGCTTTCACGCGCCTGCACCTGGGAGACCGACGAAGGCGCCTGGCGAGTGGAACTCAGCACGCTCGAAGAAGGCGATCAGGGCATGGAATATCGGCTGGCGATTACCGTACCGGAAGCGCCGGACCGCTTTCTGGCGGTATTAAGAGGGCAATCCATGTATATGGGCGAATATCCGGTGCCCATGGAGCGCCAGGAGCCCCTGAGCTATCAGGCAACCTTTACGGCTCCGTTTTGCACTACGGGTGCGGAGATGATCTGGCGCATTGACCTGCAGGATGGCCAGAAAGTATTGGAAAATGTGCCTTGGGCACTGGTGTTCCGGGCTGAGAAATAGTTAAATCCCGTCAAATTTCGATGACTTCCAGGGAACAGTGATGGATTACGGGGAAAGCGTTCAGAAGGTGCTATTGCGCAAAATCCGCAAGGCCGAGCAGGATCTCGTTCAGCTCAAGCTGGATTACTGTCGCTTCGTGTTCGGGCTGACCCACCGGGCTACGGTTTCAGCCAATGGCCAGTCCTGGGTAGTGCGGGCGGTGGATGTGGAGTCCATGGCTTACACCGATGATGGCGAATTCACCAAACCTGTCATTACCGGCTCACCTGCCAACGATGATTCCTGCCGGGAGACCGTTAACCTGGGCAGCGACTGGACTCTGGAAACCACTAAATAAACGCGTTACTGGTCACCGCCTCGTAGAGGCTCGAGTTGGCAGGCACATAATGGTTGGCTTGCCAGAATTCCGCACCTTCCAGCCCGGCACGGTAACACGCCATCAGCACGCTGCTACCGGTAAGCGTCGAAATGGCCTGCAGCGCCTCCGGCTGCCGAATACCTGTCTTCCGGCTGACAATGCCCGCAACCATACCTGCCAGCGCCTCTGAGTGGCGAACGGGTTTCGGGCTCAGGGCGCAGCTGGCACCGTAGAGCCAGGCTGCAGCATAAGTACGAACCGCCTCTGGCGCTTCTGACAGTACCAGGCCTTTCACCCGGCAATCCCGCTCCTGCAATCCCGCCAAAATGTGCAATTGGGTAAAGAGTTCAGTTCGATCCGGTGCCGTCATGCCTTTGTAGCGACGCGCTTCATTGCCCGAACTGGCGACCCTGCGCGCGGAACTCCCGGAATTATCGGCTTGCGGATCGGCGCCTGCGGCACCGGCTGGAACAAAGGATTCTGTCCGGGACAGGGTAAGCACCCGCGCGGCTAACAGCGCCAGCAGGGCAATCAGCGCCAGTTCTGTCATTGTGACCAATCCATTGACCATCGTGGTATTCCTCTGAAAGCGGAGCGACAAGCTGATTCATCGAGGTTATTGTAACGTTGTGTAACCGGCGGGGCAGGGGGCAAAATCAGAAAATGGCACTGAAGCCCGGTTTAGCGTCGAAAAGTGTGATGGCAGTCCCAAGGGATCAGCAGGTGGGCATGGTCTGAAGGGCCAGTTTGCGACGAATGAAACGGCCCAGGGCGTCGACACCGATGTTCAGCAGGGCGGTAATCAAAATCAGCACCATGGCACGATCAAAACGAATATTCTGAATGGCACTGTCGACGTAAAAGCCGAGAGTGTAGATACCAAGGATGCCCAGTATCGCCGTTTCGCGCATGATGATTTCCCAGCGGTAGAACAGGAATGCCAGGAATGAGCGGTAGATGCGGGGCACCAGTTCCCAGCTGTAGCGGGAAAAACCCACCGGAGCGTCCGGGCGCAGGTGAATGGTGTTGGTCTGCCGGCCAATCAGGTGGCCGATAATGCCACCGTTGTGCAGGGCCAGCGCCACCACGGCCGGCAGCATGGAAGGCCCCCACAGCTGTAGCAGAATATAAGCAAGAATGTATTCCGGTGTCGAACGGGCGATCACCAGAAACACATGCCCGGAGGTACGCCGCACCGGGCCACCGAAATGATTCGAGATCAGGGGGAAGGCCAGCAGGGACAGAATGCCGGTGGCAACCAGCGCTATCTGCGTCAATACCACGGTGTTCCAGATGCCTGGCAAAGCTTCCGTTATCATCACATCGGATAACCACGCCCAGATAGCCGCAAGCCCTTCGCCATCCCGGATGGGTGAAGGAATGATGTCCTCAGTAAAGAAGCGTTCCACGTTGCCCCAGACAATGGGCAGACCGTCCCCAAGAAAAAAAGGCGCTGCAAGAATATAGATCGGCAGTAGTTTGGGGCGAACCCATAAGGGCATAGTGGCTATCAGCACATAGAACAGAATCAGCATGGCGCCGGCATCTGAGTACAGACCCTGGGAGAACGAGGATTCCAGGTAGAAACCCAGAGTCGGTAGCCCCACAAAGCCCAGGATGGCAGAGGAACGCAGGCCACACTCGAGTCGGTAGGCCGTATAGGTGCGCATCTGAACCCAGCAATCAGGGATACGGGCATACAGAAAGGCGGCAATGGATGAGGTTCCCGGTGGCAGCAGACGACCCGGTTCCTGGTCTGCCTCTTCCAGGATTTCCGAATAGACCTTGGCGAAGATGCCGGAATAGGGAATGGCAATGGCCAGCACACCCGTGAGCGGGTGGAAACCGAAAAACTGGAGAAAGATCAGCGCCCAGAACAGCTCATGGATGGCGCGGATAAAAGCGCAGAAGATTCGTACTGGGAGAAAGCGGTACACCAGCGCCAGCAGGAAGCCGCAGATACTCCCGAGGGTTACACCCACAAAGGCAAAAGCTACGGTCCGCAGCAGGGCAGTGAGCAAGCCTTCGGTACTGAAAAAATTGGGTGTGGCTACGCCCAGGAAGAACCGGCCAAGGTCCTGCCAGGGGTTGGCAGTGGTGATGGCAATGTCCGCAACCAACAGCCCGAGCAACGCAACGGCAAGAAAGATAAGGCTGGCTCGTACGGTCGGATAGGCGAACATGCTGAGAGTCGGTGCCTGTCAGTAGAGAACGGAAATGTCAGCGGCGGTCAGCTCACTGGCCGGCTGGTCCAGGGCAATCTGGCCGTCCTGAATACCGATGATGCGGGTACAGTGTGCCAGAGCCATCTCCACATCGTGCAGGGCAACAATACTGGTGGTGAATTGATTGGTAAGCATGGTCATCACCTGCTGGGCCATTGGCCCGTCCAGGGCGGAAATGGGCTCATCGGCCAACAGAGTTGGCGCCTGCCGATAGAGTGCCCGCGCAATGGCCACCCGTTGCCGTTGGCCGCCAGACAGTGCTGCCGCGGGAATCCAGAGTTTTTCTGGTATACCCAGTTTGGTCAGTAACGCCCGGATGGCGTCTTTGTCCCGCCGGAACGGACGGATCAGCGTAAGCGTGTTGTACCAGGTGGCATGCTGGTCCAGTTGCCCCATAAACACATTGTGGAAGACAGGAAGGGCATTGACCAATCCCAGGCCCTGGGGAACGAGTGAAGCCTTGCCTTCGAGCCGGTCATAAAGCAAGCGGATAAGCGTGGATTTGCCGGCACCACTTTTGCCAACCAGACCAACGTGTTCCCCTTCATTGATTCGGAAGGAGAGCGGGCCGATAACCCGCTCTCCATCGAAACTGGCGGTCAGGCCATGGAAATCAAAGCCTGACATCAATCGAGAATTCCGATGTTTTCCGCTGTTGCACGAATGGGCTCGTAGTCGTCATTGGACGCCGGAATGAAGCCGGAGCGGGGGAAGCTCTCCAGCAAGGCAGGATCGTCCAGCTTCAGCAGGGCTTCGGTGACCTTCTGCTTGAAGCCATCACCAAAACGCTCGTCGACATCGCCACGGATGGTCCACTGATAATCCGGGTAGGAAGGTGTTTTCCAGATTACCTGAACGGAATCAGTATCGATGTTGCCGTTTTCCAGTTCTTTTTCCCAAACCTGGAAGTTCAGGGCGCCCACTTCATAGGTTCCGGCCTCGACCAGGCGAAGGGTACGGGTATGGTTGCCACTGAAACCAACCCGGGAGAACAGGGAATCCGGCGCTTCATTGAAGACATCCCGAATGTAGAACTCCGGCATCAGGCGGCCCGAGGTCGAACCTTTTGAACCGAAGGTAAAGGTTTTGCCGCGCAGTTCGTCTTCCAGCTCATCCAGGCTGTCGGCCGGCTGAATTCCAGTGCTGGTATTGGCGATAAAGTAGGTCTCGAAGGCTTCGTCTTCAACGCCTTGAGCAATGGCTTCGGAACCCGGAACCAGTCGACGGGCCTGAACACCAGACAAGCCCCCAAACCACGCCAGTTGTACCTGGTTGTTGCGGAAGGCCGATACCGCAGCGGCGTAGGATTTCACCGGGATGTAACGCACTTCAACATCCAGTTGCTCCTGAAGATAGTCAGCCACGCCACGAAAGCGCTCGACCAGTTTGGTTTCATCTTCATCCGGAATGGCGGTGAATACGAAAGTGTCTGCCTGAACGGTGGTTGCCGCTGCCAGCGAAAGCAGGCCCGTCGCCAGCCATTTTCTGAGGTTGCTGATTGCCATCATGAATCATTCCTTTGCGAGGTGGGGTTTGGTGAAAAACGTTGCCATCTACTTGAAAACCCAGTCAGGATAACGTGATTTCCATCAAGTCTGAACCGGTATACGAGGGAAGGCTTTACCTGGCGCAGTGCCAAATGCAGAATTTTTCAAAAACAGAACAAGTGACCGCCATGCGATTGACCATAGTAACTCCAGCCGGCCCGGATTCGAAAGCAGGTAATCGGGCCACCGCACTGCGTTGGCAGAGTCTGCTGGAAGCAGCCAGTCATCAGGTGGAAGTGGTGACAGAATACCAGCGCCAGGAAACGGACTGCCTGATTGCCCTGCACGCCTGGCGAAGTGCTGACGCGGTTAAGCGGTACCGGGAAACATGGCCCGAGAAACCTTTGATCGTGGTACTTACCGGCACAGACATATACCGCTTTCAGCACGAGTTTCCGGACATCACATGGGCCTCCATGGACGCCGCTGATCTGTTGATCGGGCTGCATGATCTGGTGGCCGAGGATATTCCCGAACGCTACCACGACAAATTGCTGTGCCTGCGGCAATCCGCGCCCAAGCCGTCAGTGGCGGGTAGCGCCCGGGCAGAAAAGGACCAGTTCCACGTTTGCGTTATTGGCCATCTGCGTGACGAAAAGGATTCTCTACGTGCTGCCTGGGCCAGCTACCACCTTCCTGAGCAATCCCGCATCGTGGTTTCCTGCGCCGGCAAGGCCCACAACGAGGCGTGGCGGGAAAAGGCGCTGGAAGAAAGCGGGTCCAATCCTCGGTTTCATTATCTGGGTGAGTTGGACAAGCCAAAGCTGGAGCACCTGATGGCCGTGAGTAATCTTATGGTGATCAGTTCCATCATGGAGGGTGGGGCGAATGTGGTGTCGGAAGCCTGTCGGGCGGGCTTGCCGATTCTTGCCTCTGATATTCCCGGCAACCGTGGTTTGCTGGGCGATGACTATCCCGGCTATTTTCCGGTTAAAGACGATAAAGCTCTGGCGAGCCTGATGTTACGTGCGGAAACCGACGCGGAATTCCTGGCGGAATTGCGGGCGAAGGTAAATGCCCTCGCGTCCGGGTTTACCCCGGAGAGCGAGCTGGAAAGCCTGGAACTCGCCCTGGTCCGATGCAAAAAAGGGTAGGCCGACGGGCCTACCCCTTATTTCAAGGCATTGGGTTGCGAGATAGGTTTCAGAGTACCTTTTTCGCTTCGGCAGACAACTCGCTGAACCCTTTCAGGCTCTTGAATGCTTCCAGTTTCTGCTTATCCGCATCGCTGGGGTTGGCAATCTGCTCGATGGAGGTAATGCCAGCCTCTTTCATTTTCTTTGCGGTTGCCGGGCCAATGCCCTTCACGCGGGTAAGGTCAGACTTATCTGCCGGCTTGGCCGCTTTCTTCGGAGCTGCGGCCTTGGGCTTGGCAGTGCTCGTTTTCTTGGCGGCCGGCTTGGCAGCGGTGGTTTTCTTGGCCGGAGCCGCTTTCTTGGTACCGCTGGCCTTCGAGGTTGATTCGCTGGACTTGGACACTGACTTGCCAGTTTCCCTGGAAGCGATACCCAGGCGCTCCAGCAATGCCGACTGCAGTTCGTGGAATTCATTCATGCGGCGCTCAAATTCGTCGTTAAAGCGCTTCATTTCACGATCACGCAGCTCATCCATGTCTTTCAGGAGCTTGCGTACTGGCTCCTGAACCTGGTTCTGCAGGTTGTCGAACTGCTTCAGTGCGTCGTTAATCAGCCCTTCGATCTGGGCGGATGTTTTCTCGAACTCTTTGTTTACTTTCTTGACGATCTTATCAACGCTTGGCTTGGCTTTCTTTGCCATGGAGTGTCTCCTTACGGAAGGGAAGTGCGGGTGAAGTGAACGGGCATCAGGCCATTTGTCTCATACCGGAAGCGGGACTGGACCCACGCCGGGATTTCAGGCTCTGTTTCTTGAGAACAACTTCTCTTATACGCCGCAGCTTGTCAGAGAGCGGTGATTCGTCTCGAGCATTTAGCTCAACAAAATCAAGCGAGTAGAAGAAGTTGCTACAGTGTTTTCTCTTTTCGGTAACCAGGCCGGTCAGGCCTTCGGCACGGATTTCTTCAAACGGCATATCCATAACAAGGTCGAGAACCACGGTATCTCCGGGTTCAAACAGCTTATCCGTTTTCATCACGCAGCCGTAACTGTCGAGTTCATAAAGTCGCGCTTCAACGGTTTCCTTGCGAAAAATGCCGTGTCGGATTCGGAAACGCGCGACCAGGTCCGGTAGTTCTTCGTTCATGGAACGCTTGCTCTGCTATTGAGGTCGGCCAGATATATACTGAACATTAATTAAACAATAGACGGGCCAGAAACTTTTGGCAATGCCGTCAGCTATCTACCGCAGCCCGTTCATGGAAATAATCAGGATTTGGCCCCCTGTGCGGGGCCAAATCTGCCCATTACCGGGTTTTCAGCTCGTAAAGGTCAACACGTCGATCTTTCAGATTGGTGACAGAACCTTCGTTTCTGACCAGTTTGAGCTTTTCCAGATCCATGTCTGAAAACATGATCATTTCGGTGTTCGGTGTAGTTTCTGCCATCACTGCATCATGTGGAAATGCGAAATCCGACGGCGAGAATACCGAAGACTGGGCGTACTGAACATCCAGGTTTTCCACTTTCGGCAGGTTGCCCACGCTGCCGGTAATCACCACGTAGCACTCGTTTTCTATGGCCCGGGCCTGGGCACAATGGCGCACGCGCAAATAGCCGTTCTTGGTATCGGTCCAGAAGGGGACACAGATAATGTCCACATCCTGACTGGCGGCGATACGGCCCAGTTCCGGAAACTCAATGTCGTAGCAGATCATGATGGCGACACGGCCGGCATCGGTATCGAATACCTGGAATTTATCACCACCCTCAATAACCCAGTCGCGACGTTCGTGAGGGGTGATGTGGACCTTGCGCTGCTCGTCTACACGACCGTCACGGTGGCACAGGTATGAGACGTTGTAGACCCGGTCATCTTCAATCAGCGGCATGGAGCCGGTGATAATGTTGATGTTGTAACTGACGGCCATTTCCGACATTTCGTTGCGGAACTGTTCGGTAAAGCCGGCGAGGAACCGAATGGCACGGGTCTGATCCATCTGGTCGGTCAGCCCCATCAGCGGCGCGTTGAAAAATTCCGGGAACAGGGCAAAGTCGCTTTTATAATCCGACAGTGCGTCCACGAAGTACTCAACCTGCTTGAGCACCTCCTCCACCGAGGTGAATTCCCGCATCTGCCACTGCACCGCCCCCATGCGCACCTGGGTTTTTTTGACGTTGAGTACCGATGAGGGAGGCGTATAGAGAATGTTTCTCCACTCCAGCAACGTCGCATATCCGAGGGATTTCTGGTCTTCCGGCAGGTATTTGTGCATCAGCCGGGTAACCTGGAAATCGTTGGAAAGCTGGAACGTCAGGATCGGGTCGTAGATTTCCTTGCGATCAACGCGCTGAATGTATTCTTCCGGAGTGTATTGCTCGGCGTACTTGAAGTAGCTGGGAATCCGCCCGCCGGCGAGGATGGCCCGCAGGTTCATGGAACGACAGAGCTCTTTTCGTGCTTCATACAAGCGACGCCCCAGTCGATAGCCCCGGTATTCGGGGTCTATAAACACATCCAGGCCGTAAAGCGAATCGCCGTTGGGGTTGTGCCAGATTTTTTCGTTACGCAGAATCAGGTCGTCGTAGGCGTGAGGGTTGCTGAATCTTTCGTATTTCACGCATACCGTGAGCGCCACCGCCACCAACTGGCCGTTGTCTTCGATACAGATCTGGCCATCTGGGAATTGTTCTACCAGAGCCTTGATGGTTTCTTTTGGCCACGCGCCACCAATGTCGTCGTAAACCCGATCCATCAACTCTTGCAACTGGCCGTAGTCATCAAGGGTCAGGTTACGCAGATTCAGGTGGAGCTCTTCATGGGCCATAGGGTTCTCCCTGTCGTGTCTGGCGAATGTGCTGTGATCTCAGCATTCTAGCAAAGAGTGTTCAAGACTTCGCAGGATCTGCCGTTAGTAAGTATGTTTCGACTACACTAAATGATAAATGCAATTTGTTTTTGACCCTGATTGGAGGCCGTCAGCTTGAACCTATCATTCGCCCAGAAATTGCTGATCGCAATTGGCTCCCTGATCGTGTTGATTATGGGCGCCCTGACAATTTCCAACGATATTCGGCTCCGCTCAACGACCGATCGCTACGTTAGCGCGCTGATGAGCGATGCGGTGGCCCAGAGTACGTCGAGCATTGCTGATTGGCTCAATACGCGCCTGGATATGGCGGAAGCGACGGCGAAGGCGCTGGAACGGACTCGCAACGACGATAACGCCCGCGTTCTTATGGAAGCCATGACCGAAGGTGGCAACATCAAGGACGTGTACGCCGGCACCGAAGATGGCCGCATGCTGATGCGAAGTGCCGAAGTAGAGGCCACGCTTCCACCCGATTATGACCCCCGGGTACGCCCCTGGTACCAGAAAGCCCAGCGTTTGGGGCAGGCGTCGTTTACCGATCCATACCTGGATGCAACCTCGGACGAGACCATTATTTCCGCCATGGCGCCAATCAAGCGAGGCAATTATGTTGGCGTGGCCGGTATGGATATCAGTCTCAACACAATCGATCAGATGCTATCGACGATTACCCTGGCAGAGACGGGCTATGCGGCGTTAATCAACAATTCCGGCACGGTCCTGTTTCACCCCAACAGCGAGATTGTTGGCAAGAACATCAGCGGCATGATCGGTCAGCAGCCGGTACTGGACGGTTCTCTGCAGGGATTTGAGAGCGAGGGTGCCGAGTGGAGTGTCAGCTTTCACCCCATCAGCGAAGCCCGGGCCGTGGACTGGTACCTGGCTACGTTCGTGAATGAAAACCTGATCAGTGCTCCCATCGTGGAGGCTCGGACTATGGGCCTGATCATCGCCGGGGTAGGGCTGATTGTTGCGCTTGTCTTGCTCTACTTTGCGATTAGCTTCCTTCTTGCGCCGGTTCGCAGGCTTAATGGCGCCATGTCTCGCATCGCCTCCGGAGATGCGGATCTTACCAAGCGTCTTGATGACTCTGCGTCTGATGAGTTTGGGCAGTTGGCGCGCAGCTTTAATAGCTTTGTTGAGAACATCCAGCAGGTTGTAAAAGAAGTAAAAGAGGGCAGCGACGAACTGGAGGAGAACGTAAAGTCGCTCCGACAGACGTCCAGTGACAGTCGCTCCAGTGTTGAAAACCAGCAGCATGAGATCGATATGATCGCGACGGCAATTAACGAAATGTCCGCGGCGGCGGGTGAGATTGCCCAGAATGCCCAGCAAACTGCGGAAGCCGCAGAGAATGCAGACCAGGAAAGCCGGGGTTCCCTGGAGACCGTCACCGCCTCGCGGGATGCGGTGCAGAAGCTGGTGGGTGAGATAAACGCCGCCGCCGAGGTTATCGACACCCTTGGTAAGGATGTTTCGTCGATTACGACTGTGCTTGAAGTCATTCAGGGCATTGCGGAACAAACCAATCTGCTGGCACTGAACGCGGCCATTGAAGCGGCACGGGCAGGGGATGCTGGGCGCGGATTTGCGGTGGTGGCCGATGAGGTTCGGAATCTCGCTCAGCGTACCCAGTCTTCCACTGAAGAAATCAACAACATGATCGAGCGGCTGCAGAAAGGCGCCAACGATGCGGTAGACGTTATGAAAGCCTCTACGGCGGTATCCAACGTGAGTATGGAAAAAGCGCAGGATGCGATGGAGTCTCTGAACCGGATTGTGGAGGCGATTACCGCCATCAGTCAGATGACCTCACAGATCGCCACGGCCTCCGAGGAGCAGACATCGGTGACCGAAGAGTTGAATGCGTCCATCACCCGCATTGCTGACCAGGGCCAGGAAGCGGCCAAGGCGGCCAGCGAGAACGATGTTTACAGTGGCCACATCGAGACTATCGGCAGTGTGCTGAATGACAAGGTAACCCGTTTCCGGGTGTAATTCGTGGCGGCCAGGGATGGCCCGCTAGTCTCCGACACTCAGTAGCTCAACGCGGCGCTCCAGGTTTTCCAGGGTTCGACGCCCGACATATCTGGATTCTTCACTAAGATACGGATTCTCCAACGTGATTACTGTGCGCCGATCAAGGCCCAGTGATGATACCGCTCTGCCAAACCAGTTTTTCAGATACACCGCGAAGCTGCCGTCCAGGATCGCTCGCTCCAGACCCAGTTGCAGGCGTTGCGCGGTTTCGTGATCGTCCGGGGCCACAAAAAGGTAGGATGGCATGGCGTAGGCCAGCAGGATGTTTGGCTCGATTACCAGGTCGTCGGCTTTGTTATGTTCGAGGTCGAACAGCACTTCGCTCACACCGCGGGCGTAACAGTCGAAGCGTTTATTGCGAAGCATACCAAAGAGTATTTCATAGCGGGTGTGGGTGATCACGGTAATGCCGTTAGCTTCGAGAATCGGGGTGTCTGGCCAGTGTGCGCCCTGGCCAATACGGATATCTCGCTGGCGCAGGTCGTCCAGGCTGGATACCCCCTCAAACAGACTGAGCTGTTCCGGCAACACCAGGCATACCCTGAATCCGAGCAGTCCGCCGTCCACAGGTACCGGAATGGCGTTCAGAAATGTTTCCCGCTCTTCTGATGTCGCCACGTTCGCAATATCCAGAATCCGGCTCTGAGGGTTAGCCAGTTCCCGAAGGGCGCGCCCCTGGCTTATTTCTTCACTGCGGATAATCTGGAACTCACCGTACTCCGAGGTTTTGCGCAATGCGAGTTCAACCAGATTGCGAATCGCCGGGTTATCGTAGTTGCGATACCAGAGTATGTAGTCTCGTGTGGGAGCCGATTTGGATTCGGATTCGGACGCAGCCGTTGGCTGAACGTGAATGCACGCCGCAAGCGCCAGAACTGGCCAGAGGCGCGTTATCATTTTATTGAATGTGTACAACTGCGTGCCCTTTCCCTGTTATCCGGCTGCAAGCAACGGTAACGTTACAGACATTGGCTACAGCTTAGATCAGAAAGCGTTATTCGAAACGTACAGGTTTCAAAAAAACTGTAAAAGATTCTTGAAGTAGCCGTATCTGACTGTAAAGATCGCATTTTCTGTACTTCAGGATATGGCTTTATGGCTCTTATTGATTCTCTGATTGGCACCGCCGGCCAATGGGTAAGCTCCAGTGACCCCAAGGCGACGCTGCTGCAACCGCTGGAATGGCTCAAGAAGACCGGCAGTTATGCCGCGGTTAACCGCATTATTGGTATGGCGATACCGTTCGCGCCACGTAATCACTTCAGCGTTGAGGAGCTTCGCCCGGGCTACGTCAAAGCCCGCGTGCGCCTCAAGGGCAATAAAAACCACTTTGGTAGCCTGTATGCTGGCGCCTATTTCCTGGTGGCGGAGATTCCCGGTGGGGTGTTGACCCTCTTCGACCTTGGCCCTGCCTATACGCCAATTCTGAAGGAAATGACACTGGAGTTTCTGCAGCCGGCCAATTCAGATGTGACCGTGGAATTTGAACTACCACCAGAGGCGGTGGCTGCCATCCTTGCCGATGCAGACGCCACCGGTAGGGCTAAATTTACTCTGGAAGGCATTCTGAGAGATGAAGAAGGCAACCACGTTGCCACCTCCATCGCCCATTACCGGGTGCGCAAGAAGGGGTTCAAGCCTCAGAATTGATAGAGCGTAGCGCCTGCAGGAAAACATCGCCATACTTTTCCAGCTTGGCGGCGCCCACGCCGCTGACCTCGGCCAGCTCCTCCAGGGTGGAAGGGCGGCGTTCAAGCATGTCGAACAGGGTTGTGTCGTGGAAGATCACGTAGGGCGGCACGCCCTGCTTGTCCGCCAGCTCTTTGCGGCAGGCCCGCAACGCATCCCACCCGGCGTGGTCGGTAATCTGGTCCCGCACGTTCTGGCCGCTCCGGCGGCTCGTTGATGACTTACCACCAGCGGTGTTGCGGACCACCGGGTCTTTCCGGAGTTCAATCGCCTGTGCGCCCTTGAGCAGGGGGCGGCAGCGCTCGGTTAGCTGAAGCGCGCCATAGCCCTCAGGGTCTGCCCGCAGGTATCCGTTCGCCACCAGTTGCCGGAATACCGACTTCCATTCGTTCGCTGACAGTTCCTGACCGATGCCATAGGTGGTGATCGCCTGGTGGCCGGATTGCAGGATTCGTTCATTCTCTGACCCGCGAAGTACATCAATGACATAGTTAACGCCAAAGCGCTGGCCGGTGCGGTAGACGCAGGAGAGGGCCTTCTGCACCGCCACCGTGCCATCCCAGGTTTCCGGAGGGTTCAGGCAGGTATCGCAGTTTCCGCAGGGAGCCTCCAGGTTGTCTCCAAAATAGTGCAACAACACTTGTCGCCGGCACTGGGTCACTTCGCACAGCCCAAGCATGGCATCCAGCTTCTGTCGCTCAACCCGCTTGAACTGATCGTTACCCTGAGAGGCCTCCAGCATCTGCCGGAGTTTGATGACATCCTGCAGGCCATAGACCATCCACGCGGTGGACGGTTTGCCATCCCGGCCCGCCCGGCCCGTTTCCTGGTAATAGGCTTCCAGGCTTTTGGGGAGGTCCACGTGGGCGACAAAACGCACATCAGGTTTATCGATGCCCATGCCAAAGGCAATGGTTGCCACCACAATAACGCCATCTTCCCTGAGAAAGCGCTCCTGATTGCGGGCGCGGTCTTCGGCGCTCAGCCCGGCATGGTAGGGCAGTGCGGTATAGCCCTTGCTGCTCAGTAATCGGGCTGTGGCATCGACCTTGTTTCGGGACAAGCAATAGACAATACCGCAATCACCTTCATGCTCTGCTTTAATAAAGCCCAACAACTGCTTGTTTGCGTTGGTCTTTGGCGTAATCCGATACTGAATATTGGGGCGATCAAAGCCACTGATGAAATGCCGGGCGGTGGTCAGCGACAGCCGTTCCGCAATCTCTTTTCGCGTGCGCTCATCAGCGGTCGCTGTCAGTGCGATACGGGGGATGCCGGGAAATTCCTGGGCCAGCATGCTCAGTTGAAGGTAGTCGGACCGGAAATCGTGCCCCCACTGGGAGACGCAGTGAGCCTCGTCTATGGCAAACAACGACAGGGACGCGTTATGCAGCAGCTCAATGGTTCGCGGCTGAATCAGCCGCTCCGGCGCGCAATAGAGCAGGTCCAGCTTGCCGGTCGCCAGGGCGTATTCGGTGGCACGGGCCTGTTCGAAATCCATGGTGGAATTCAGGAACGCCGCTTTCACTCCAAGCTCCCGCAACGCCGCCACCTGATCCTGCATAAGCGCGATCAGCGGTGAGATAACAATAGCGGTGCCGGGCCGAACCAGAGCGGGGACCTGATAACACAGGGATTTACCACCCCCGGTGGGCATCAACACAAGGGCATCACCACCGTTGACCACTTCCCGGACAATATCCCCCTGCAGGGGCCGAAAACTCTCGTAACCAAATACCTCGTGCAGAACCTGCTCCGGATTTCGGCCCGCAGCGGTGGGTGGTTCAGTGGCGAGTTGGTCGAAGTCCTGGTCCATGTACATTCAGTGGTCGGCTCGTGGCGGAGTGATTAAGCAGCGCGATTCTACCAGATCCTTCCGGATGTTTGGTCAACTGGCCATTCGGGTGGAGGCAAACCGGCAAGAGAAAGGATACAATAGCGCCCCTTTCGTACACTGTGATCAACGCTGCGAACAACAACAGGGCTTGCATGCAGGAATTTGACGCAATCCGTCCCTATTCGGATGAAGAAACCGCGCCAACCATCCAGAGGTTGGTTAACGACCGGGAATTCCTGGATATGGTGGGGCGGTTCAAGTCGCCAACCGTTGCAAAATGGGCGCCGGGCGTTCTGAGGATGTTTATTCGCCGCTGGCTGGTCGGCCATTTCGGGCATTACACCCGGGTAGATGATATGCAGGCCGGGGTTTCGAAATACGTCGGAGAACTGGTGGAAAATACCACCACCCGCGTCACCCACAGTGGCCTGGAAAATCTCAGCAAGAACAGCGCCCATCTGTTTATTTCCAATCACCGGGACATTGTTTTTGACCCGATGGTGGTCAACTACCTGCTGTTCCAGAACGGCTTCCACACAACCCGGATTGCCATTGGCGACAACCTGCTCTCCAATCGGGTGTTTGCGGAAATGATGCGGCTGAACAAGAGTTTTGTGGTGCGCCGTAACATGACCAGCCCAAGGGAAATGCGTGATGCCTACCTCACGCTTTCCGGCTTCATCAATCACAGCATTGATACCAATCACAGCATCTGGATTGCTCAGCGCGAAGGCCGCGCGAAAGACGGCATTGACGCTACCGACCCGGCGATCATCAAGATGTTCTACATGAGCCGGAAAAAATCGGGGCTGGCTTTCGATGAAGCCATGAACCGCCTTCACATCGTGCCGGTATCCATTGCCTACGAATACGACCCCTGCGATGCCGACAAGGCCAAAGAACTGGAAGTGCGGGGCCGGACCGGCGCCTATCAGAAGACCGAAGGCGAAGACACAGACCAGATCGTTAAAGGGCTGACGGGCTTTAAAGGCCACGTTCATGTTCATTTCGGGGCCCCGATTGCCGATTCACCGGACAACCCGAAAGCACTGGCCGCACGCATTGACCATGAAATGCACGCCAATTACCACCTGCACGCCTCCAATCTGGTGGCGTACCAGATGCGGGGAGTTCATCCGGATGCCCATGAGACTCCGGGCAGTGTGAGCGAGAGCGTGGTAACCGCCGAGACCTGGTCTCCGGCCGATATGGACGCTGCCACGGCAGAAATGGAGCGCCGGCTGGAGGCCTGTGACCCGGCGATCCGCCCTTATTTGCTGGATATGTATGCCAATCCGGTGGTCAATGCACTGGCCGCGAATAACAACGAGCAACCGCTGAACCCGACTACCGACTAAGTGTCATGCCCAGAGCATGGCCCCCATCTCCAGCGGGTGGGTTAGCGCCTTGTGGTGCGGGTAGATGCGCAATCGCAGTGTTTGCAACCCCGGGTAGGGTGGCTGGACCCGGGTTTTGAACAGGGTTTTACCGTCTTTCTCTCCGCTGGCTTCCAGCACAAATGCGTCTGGCCCGGGGCCAGTGTGAGTGCCGGTGCATTCAGGCTCAACCAGGCATTCCACCCGTACATCATCGGGCGCCAGACCATTCAGAGCCACCGACACTTTCAGCTCCACGGATTCATCCCAGTGACAGCGATCTGACACGCAGCCGTCCACATGGATGGACACGCCGTTCCAGGCCTCGTGCACCCGGGCTTTCCACTCTGCCAGCTCCTGCGCCAGTGCGGCATTGTTGTCTCTCAACCGCGCGCCCTGCCGGGTGGCTGGCTGATAATAGTTGCGAACATAGTCCATCACCATACGCTGGGCATTGAACCGGGGCGTAATGGTTTTCATGGACGCTTTGGAACGGCTTACCCAGCCCTGGGAGTAGCCCTGTGAGGCTCGGTTGTAATAGAGCGGAATCACTTCCCGCTCCAGCAGGTCCAACAGGTCCCGGGCTTCCTCGCGGTTGCGAAATTCTACATCCAGTTCGGTGTCGCGCCGCGTAATCGCCCAGCCATTGGTTTCGTCGTAGCCTTCACCCCACCAGCCGTCCAGCACGCTCAGGTTCAGGGCACCATTAACGGCTGCTTTCTCACCAGAGGTGCCGCTGGCTTCCTTGGGGTATTCCGGGGTATTCAGCCAGACATCAACTCCGCTCAGCAGCCGGCGCGCCATGGCCTGATCATAATCCTCCAACAGAATAATGTGCCCCATCAGGTTGGACTGCATGGAGAGGTCGTGTATGACCTTGATCAGCTGTTGCCCGGGTTTGTCCTGGGGATGGGCCTTGCCGGCAAATACCAGCACAACCGGTTGCTCCGGATTGGTGAGCAGCCGTTCCAGGCGGGGCAGATCGGAGAAGATCAGCGTAGCTCGCTTGTAGGTAGCAAAGCGGCGGGCGAAGCCGACCACCAGCGCGTCATTTTCCGGCGATACCAGCTTGCGGGCCATCCGCTCAGTCACTGAATGGCCCGTGCCATTGCGCTTGTGCTGGCGTTTCAGGCGCCGCACGATGAACTCGGCCATCTGCTGTTTCAGGGCCTTGTGAACGCTCCAGTAATGGTAGTCCGGGATCTTGTCGATGAACTGCCAGAATGTCGGGTTTCTCAGTTCACTTTTCCAGGTTGGCGCCTGGATATCGAACAGACTTGCCCATTCCGGCGCCAGGAAAGTTGGTACATGAACACCATTGGTAATGTAGCCAAGAGGGTTCTCGGCCGCCGGTATCTGTGGCCAGATATCGCCTTCCATCCGAGCGGCTACACCGCCATGAATCCGGCTTACGCCGTTATGAAACCGGGAGCCCCGAAGGCCGAGACTCGTCATGTTGAAGCTTTGATCACCGTTTTTGCTGCCCAGCCCGAAAACGGCATCGAATTCCAGCCCGGAGTGGTCCAGGAAAGGCGACAGGAAGTGCTCCACCAGGTCGCGGGGGAAGATATCATGGCCCGCCGGCACCGGAGTATGGGTGGTAAACAAGGTGCATCCGGCTACCGACTCGAGGGCGGCACCAAAAGACAGGCCTTCGGCCATGGCCATACGGCAACGTTCCAGTATCTGGAAGGCTGCGTGGCCCTCGTTGATATGCCACACCGTAGGCTGAACACCCAGTGCGGCCAGAACCCGGGTGCCCCCAATGCCAAGCAACATTTCCTGGCTGATGCGGGTGGCGGAGTCGCCGCCATAAAGCTGGAGTGTCAGCTCTCGGTCCTCATTGTTGTTTTCACCGGTGTTGGCATCCAGCAAGTAGAGCGAGATATGCCCGACCCGGGCCAGCCAAACCCGTGCATGCACTTCGCGCCCCGGGAAGGGCACAGAGACGGTCAGTGCCTTGCCATCTACCTCTACCGCCGTGATTGGCAGTTCATCGCTGGAATGGCAATGATAACGGGCAATCTGGTGCCCCTGGGCATCAATGGTCTGAATGAAATAGCCCTGCTGATACAGTAGCCCAACGGCGACAAAGGGCAGCCCCAGGTCACTGGCCGCCTTGCAATGGTCACCAGCCAGTATGCCAAGGCCTCCGGAGTAGATCGGGAAACTCTCGTGAAACCCGAACTCGGCGCAAAAGTAGGCCACAAGGCTATCTTCAGGATTCAGTGCCTCCAGCACTTCGGTGCCGGGTTGGGATTCAAGATAAGCGTCGTAAGCGGACAATACTCGCCGGTATTCGGCGAGAAAGGCGCGGTCTTCCGATGCCTGATCGAGCCGGGCCTGGGCCACCCGTCGCAGGAACAGTTTCGGGTTGTGCTCCACTTTTTGCCAGAGACGGAGATCAATCCGCGCGAACAGGCTGCGCACGCCATGATCCCAGCTGTAGAACAGGTCATTGGCAAGCGCATCAAGTCGCTCCAATGCTTCTGGTAGTCTGGGGCGTGCTTCCAGCCGGAATTCAGTTGCGGTGTGCATGGTGATGACCTCCTTGGGCCAGGGGCACCGTGTCAGTCTTCATGTATCCGGTCGTTGCCGGCAATGAGGTTCCGGTAAAGGGCCGCGTATTCGCCGGCCCGGTTCTTCCAGGAATAGTCGCCTTTCATGCCGTTTTCCTGCAATTTGCGCCAGGTTTTCCGGTCCTCCCGCGCTGCCAGCGCACGGGTAATGGCGGCATGTAATGCGTCTGGCGTCGCCTCACGAAACACAAATCCATTGGCTTGTTCAGGTGTTTCCTCATTGGGGTCAAACACCGTATCGTTAAGACCGCCGACGCCGTGCACCACAGGTACGGTGCCGTATCTCAGGCTGTACATCTGGTTCAGGCCGCAGGGTTCAAACCGGGAAGGCATCAGGAAAATATCGGCCCCGGCGGTTATCCGGTGTGCCAGGCCTTCGTTGTAACCGAGCGTGAGTGAACATTGCCCGGGCCATTCACGAACCATGGCTTTCAGGCTTTCCTGGTAGTGGTGTTCGCCGGAGCCGAGCAGGGCAAACTGACATCCTCGTTCCAGTAATGGCTTGATGACCCCGAGCAGCCAGTCCAGCCCTTTCTGTTCCACCAGGCGCCCGACGAACCCCAGCAATGGAGCCCCGCAAACCTCCAGCCCGAGTTCCTGCTGCAGCCTTGCCTGGCATTGAGATTTGTTGGCGGGGTAGTCCGCGCCGTAGTGAAACTCCAGGTGCGGGTCGTCTTCCGGGTTCCATTGGCGGGTATCAATGCCATTGAGAATGCCCTTCAGCCTGGCGGACTTGTGGCGCAACAAGCCGTCCAGACCATTACCGAACCAGGGTGTCTGGATTTCATCGGCGTAGCTTGGGCTCACAGTGGTGATGGCATCGCTAAACACCAGTCCGCCTTTGATAAAGGAAAGCTGGCCGTGAAATTCCAGGAACTCGTAGCGCCACAGGGAATCGGGCAGGCCCAGGGCCCGAAAGGTCTCGTGGGAAAACAGCCCCTGGTAAGCAAGATTGTGGATGGTGAACACGGTTTTCGGGGCGTCCTGACTGTCCACCAGGAACACCGGAATCAGTGCGGATTGCCAGTCGTTGCAGTGAACGATGTCCGGGCGCCACGCCAGGCCCAGTTGCCCAAGTGCCAACATAGCTCCAATTCGCCCGAACAAGTGAAACCGGTGAGCATTGTCCCACCAGTCTTCGCCATTTTCATTCTGATAGGGGCTGTCGCCAGCACGATCGAAAAGAGCCGGGCAATCCACCAACCACAGAGTTACCGCAGTACCCGGCAGACGGGTTTGCCACAGGGAGACATCATACTGACCATACCGGAACCGGGTTTTCCTGCGGGCGCCACCCTCTCGCGCTGCCTTCAGTGCAGCAGGATAGCCGGGCAGCAGCACCTGACAGTCGTAGCCCAGACGGCAGAGTGCTTCAGGAAGGCTGGCAGAAACATCCGCCAGCCCCCCGGTTTTCACGAGAGGAAAAACTTCACTGGTAGCAAACAGTACCCGGGTCATGGCGCGGGCCTCAGCATAACCAGGCCCAGGGGCGGGAGTGTTAACTCCACGGAGCACGGCCGAGCCATCCAGGGTGTGGGTTCAGCTTGCAAGGGCAGGGGGTTACCGAGGTTGCTGCCGCCATACCAGGTGGAGTCTGAATTAAATACTTCCTGCCAGTTGCCTCCGGCAGGCAGGCCAATACGGTAGTGATGCCTGGGCACGGGTGTAAAGTTGGCAACAACCACCAGCGGCCCATGCTCCGGTGAGCCGGCACTCCGTAGAAAGCTGATTACGGATTGGGTGGAATCGTGGCAGTCAATCCACTCGAATCCTTCACCGGTAAAGCTTTTTCGATGCAGGGCCGGGTATAGCCGATAGAGGCCGTTAAGGTCCTGGATCAGTTTTCGCAGCCCCTGGTGCTCCGGGTATTGCAATAGATACCAGTCCAGCTCACGGCGTTCGCTCCACTCCTGGCGCTGGCCGAATTCACCCCCCATGAACAGCAGTTTCGCGCCGGGGTAGGCGAACATGTAGCTGAACAGCAGGCGCAGCGAGGCCCTCTGCTGCCAGTCGTCTCCCGGCATTTTCTGAATCAGGCTGGATTTGCCGTGTACGACTTCGTCGTGGGATAGCGGCAGCACGAAATTTTCCGAAAAAGCGTAGAGCAATCCAAAGGTGAGCTTGTCGTGGTGATACTGGCGATACACCGGGTCCTGCTGCAGGTAATGCAGGGTGTCGTGCATCCATCCCATGTTCCACTTCAGGTTGAAGCCGAGCCCGCCAATTTCCGGAGGTCGGGTCACCCTGGGCCAGGACGTGGACTCTTCCGCCATCATCAGTACACCGGGAAACCGGCTCTGGCATACCCGGTTCAGATCCTGGAGGAAACGGATCGCCTCCAGATTCTCATGGCCGCCATGTTCGTTCGGCAGCCATTCACCCTCATTGCGGGAGTAGTTCAGGTACAGCATGGAGGCGACGGCATCCACCCGTAGCCCGTCCATGTGAAAGGTATCCAGCCAGAAAAGCGCACTGCCTATGAGAAAGTTCCGGACTTCGTGGCGACCGTAGTTGTAGATGAGTGTGCCCCAATCTTGGTGCCGCCCGCGGCGGGGATCTTCATGTTCATAGAGTGCCGTCCCATCAAATTCGGCGAGGGCGAAGTCGTCGTCGGGGAAATGCCCCGGCACCCAATCGAGAATCACGCCGATGTTGTTCTGATGACACAGGTCGACCAGATATCGAAGATCATCCGGGCTGCCATAACGACTGGTGGGGGCGTAATAGCCGGTGGTCTGATAGCCCCAGGATTCATCCAGCGGGTGTTCGGTAATCGGGAGTAGCTCGATATGTGTAAAGCCGGTTTCCAGCACATAGGGCACCAACTGATCGGCCAGCTCCCGATAGGTCAGCCAGCGCCCGGAACCGTGATGACGCCAGGAACCGGGGTGTACCTCATAGACAGAAATAGGGCTCTGCTGCCAGTCGAACCGGTTTCTGTGCTCGAACCAGTCGCCGTCGCCCCAGGCGTAGTGCCCCCGCTCGGTTACTACTGCGGCATTGGAAGGCCGATGCTCAAAGGCCTGGCCGTAGGGATCGGTTTTGGTGATGTGGTGGCCGTTTCGGGTTGTGATGGCAAACTTGTAAAGATGCCCGGGCTTAACTCCCCCAATGAATACCGACCAGACACCAGAATCCTTGTTAACCGCCATGGGATGACGGCCGCTGTCCCAGTCGTTGAAGTCGCCGATCACACTCACGGCCTGGGCATTGGGTGCCCAAACGGCAAAACGGGCGCCTTCGATACCTCGGCGATTCCCAAGGTGGGCACCCAGAACATTATAGATATGCCAGTGCCTGCCTTCGGCAAACAGGTGCAGGTCGAACTCACTCAGGGCGGGGCTTTCCATAGACCACAGATTCCTGAATAAAAGTGGAAACCAGAGGTTAGACCATCAATCGTTTTTGCGTTTGTACAAAATATGACCTAAGACAATTGTACGTCATAATTCAATGATAGTGTTTTTCTGCAAGAGCAAACGTCAAATTTGTGTCGGCGCGTATCCGGTTTAAACAGGGAAGCTGCTATGCAAACCGCCAAGCGTTTCGTCAGTCGTCTTACTCGTCAAACCCTGGCCCTGGTGCTGGCTGGCGGCAGGGGCTCACGGCTTCACGACCTCACAAAATGGCGAGCCAAGCCCGCCGTTCCCTTCGGGGGTAAGTTCAGGATTATCGATTTCCCGTTGTCCAACTGCATCAACTCCGGCATTGGCCAGGTAGGCGTCATCACCCAGTACAAATCCCACTCACTGATACGTCACATTCAGCGCGGCTGGGGATTCCTGAGGGGGGAGCTGGATGAATTTGTGGAACTGTTGCCAGCCCAGCAGCGCATTGAGACCTCCTGGTACGAGGGCACAGCAGACGCCGTGCTCCAGAACCTGGATATTATTCGCAGCCACCAGCCGGAGTACGTGCTGATTCTGGCGGGTGACCATGTCTACAAAATGGATTACGGCACCATGCTGGCTGCCCATGTGGAGCAGGAGGCGGACATTACCGTGGGCTGTATTGAGGTACCCGTTGAAGAAGCCTCGGCGTTCGGGGTGATGTCGGTAGATGAGAATTTCCGCATTATCGAATTCGAGGAAAAGCCGAACCATCCCAAGGCCATACCTGGTAAACCTGGTACAGCATTGGTATCGATGGGTATTTACGTGTTCAGCACGAAAGTTCTGTTTGATGAGCTGCTTCGGGATCACAAGATGGACGGTAAATCCTCCCATGATTTCGGCAAGGATATTATTCCTTCGGTGATCAAGCGCCTTCGGGTGGCGGCTTTCCCGTTCCGGGACCCGGTCAACAACAAGGTGGCATACTGGCGCGATGTCGGAACCATCGATTCTCTGTGGCAGGCCAACCTGGAACTGATCGGCATCAGCCCGGAACTGAATCTGTACGATTCGGACTGGCCGATCTGGACCTACCAGGAACAGTTACCGCCGGCCAAGTTCGTGTTCGATGATGACAACCGTCGGGGCACGGCCGTCGATTCCATGGTGGCCGGCGGCTGCATCGTTTCTGGCGCTCACGTTCGCCACTCGCTGTTATTCTCCCAGGTTCGGGTGCATTCCTTCAGTGAGGTGGAGGACTCTGTCATCTTCCCGGACGTGGACATTGGACGCGATTGCCACATTCGCAAAGCGGTGATTGACCGCGGCTGCCGGATTCCGGAAGGCACCCGGGTTGGTTTTGATCGGACAGCAGACGAAAAACGCTTCCACGTGTCGTCTAAAGGTGTTGTGCTGATCACTCCCGAGATGCTCGGGCAGGATTATCCCCATGGCCTCTGACAGCCGTACTCCGGTGGTACTATGCTGGCATATGCACCAGCCGGATTATCAGGATCACAGCAATGGACAGTTCCTGTTCCCCTGGGTCTATCTGCACTGCATCAAGGATTACGTGGACATGGCTGCGCACCTGGAAGCCCACCCGGATGCCCGTGCGGTGGTGAACTTCGCGCCGGTGCTACTCGAACAGATTGAGACTTATCTCTACCACATTGAGCGATGGCGCCATGGAGGGCAAACCATCGGCGATCCTCTGCTTGCGGCTCTGGTTGATCCGTCGCTGCCGGAACCCGGCTCACCGGCATTTCTGGATTTGATGGAAAAGTGCCTGAGGGCGAACGCCGAGCGGATTATCAAGCGTTTTCCCGCCTATGCCCGGTTGGCGGAAGTGGCCGAACTATACCGAACCCGGCCCAACATTCAGCGCTATCTTTCTACCCAGTTTCTTGCCGATCTGCTGGTGTGGTACCACCTGGGCTGGATGGCGGAAACCGTGCGCCGCAAACATGGCGTGGTACAAAGCCTTCAGGAAAAAGCCCATCAGTACACACTGGACGATCGCAAGGGATTGCTGGACGTGATCGCAGAATTGATGGCCAGCATAGGCCCGCGCTACCGCCACCTGGCGCATACCGGCCAGGTGGAACTGGCCATGAGCCCCTGGGCCCATCCCATCATGCCCCTGTTGCTGGATTTCAGTGCCGCCCGAGAAGCGATGCCAGACATCGCGCTTCCGGAGCATGACCACTATCCAGGAGGGAAAGAGCGGGCCATCTGGCATCTGGCCGAGGGTAGGCGAGCCTTCAAGCGCTTTTTCGGCACCGAACCTGCGGGTTGCTGGGCCTCTGAAGGTGGGTTGAGCCAGGCCACGCTCATGTTGCTTGGCGAGCAAGGCTTTCGATGGACCGCTTCCGGTGATTCAGTCATCAATAACAGCATCAACAAGGCCAGGGCGAACAAATCCTTGCCTGAAGGTGCCAGCATCCATCAGCCGTGCCGGTTTACTGATGCCAATATAACGGCTTTTTTTCGTGACGATGGGTTATCCGATCTGATTGGTTTTACCTATGCCGACTGGCACGCCAGGGACGCGGTTGGCGACCTGGTGCATCACATGGAAAACATTGCCAGAGAAGGCAAGAACCCGGTGATCTCGGTAATTCTGGACGGCGAGAACGCCTGGGAGTATTACCCGGAGAACGGCTTCCATTTTCTCGACGAGCTGTACCGGATACTTGAGAAACACCCGAAACTGCGGCTGACCACTTATTCGACCCTTCAGGAAGAGCATCACACAGAGCCTGTGCAACTCCCGGAGCTGGTGGCTGGAAGCTGGATTTATGGAACCTTTTCCACCTGGATAGGCGACCCCGACAAAAACCGGGCCTGGGACCTGCTGTGCGAGGCCAAGCAGCATTTTGACCGGGCGCTGGATAATGGCTCCCTCAACACAGATCAGAAGCAGGCGGCCACACATCAGCTCGGATTGTGTGAAGGCTCGGACTGGTTCTGGTGGTTTGGCGATTACAACCCGGCAGCGGTGGTTCGGGATTTCGAGCAGCTGTATCGCCGGCACCTGGCCAACCTTTACGAGCGTATTGGCTACCCGGCGCCGTCCAGCCTGTTCCAGCCCCTGAGCCAGGGTGGAGGGGAGCCCGCCAAGGGCGGTGCCATGCGGCCGGGGCATGAGGCCGATCCATGACTGTAGAAATGCCATCCAATCCGGTTCTGGCAAGGCGGCGTGCCGGTGTGCTGTTGCACCCGACCGCATTACCTGGCGTTTCCGGCAAGCTGGGCGCCGCTGCCCGGCAGTTTGTGGATGTTCTGGCCGAGGCAGGCATCACGGTGTGGCAGACACTGCCATTGGGGCCCACTCATGCAGACCTTTCGCCGTATCAGTCGCTCTCGGCCCATGCCGGAAACCCCGTTCTGATCGACCTGGCGGAACTGGTGGCCCCCGGTCTTCTCGATAGCCAGGAACTTACCGCCTTTACCCGTACCGAAGCCCTGGAACATGCCAGCCAGCGATTCCATGCCGGTCGCTATCGTGAGTCAGAAGCCCTCAACGCACAGGCCTATCAGAATTTTCTGGAGCACCATCAGTGGCTGGATGATTTTGCGCTGTTCATGACAGCCAGAGAGGCGTTTCCGGGCGTGAACTGGCTGGACTGGCCGGAAGACCTGCGCGATCACAAGCCGACAGCCCTGGAGGCCCTGAGAGAATCCCACCAAAGTACACTGGAACGGGTGTGCCTGGAGCAGTACCTGTTTTTCATACAATGGACAGCGGTGCGTCATTATGCGGCCGAACGGGGCATCTGGCTATTTGGCGACATCCCCATTTTCGTCGCTCACGACAGCGCCGATGTCTGGGCCGCCCCCCACCTGTACAAGCTCGATGGTGAAGGTAAGCCCAGAGTGGTTGCCGGGGTGCCCCCGGACTATTTCTCCCCCGAGGGTCAGCACTGGGGAAACCCGCTATTCGACTGGCAGCGAATGGCGGAGGACCGATACCACTGGTGGGTGCAGCGCCTGGCCAGCCAGCAGGAACGGTTCGATCTCCTTAGAATTGATCATTTCCGGGGGCTGCAGGCTTACTGGGAGATTCCGGCGGAGAATCCGCGCCCGGTCGATGGCTACTGGATGCCGGGCCCGGCCGATGATTTTCTGGAAACCTGCTTCCGGGAGTTACCCCGTTTGCCGCTGGTTGCCGAGAACCTCGGCATCATCGGGGAAGATGTGGAAGCCCTTCGACACCGTTTCCGGTTACCGGGTATGACCGTCATACAATTCGGTTTTGATGGCAGCGCCGCCAACCCCCATCTATTGCATAACCACAAGGAATGGGATCTGGTGTATACCGGCACCCACGACAATGACACCACACTGGGCTGGTACCAGAGCCTGGATGAGCGAACCCGGGAGCATGTTAACCGGTATCTGAGGATTAACGGCCCGGATATGCCATGGCCCGTGATACAGGCTGCGATGGGCTCGGTATCACGACTGGTGATCGTTCCGATACAGGATCTTTTGGCTCTCGGATCCGAGGCACGCTTCAACACGCCTGGCACGATCCAGGGTAACTGGAAATGGACCTTACCCGAGGATTATCGAGCGAGGATCGACCTGCCAGGGCTGAGAAATATTGTGAACCTATACGGTCGATAGCCGAGTGATCACCCTCTTGATCAGAATCAAGATGGTTAATATTTGATCAGGTGTAAAGTGGAGGAGTTGCGGTATCCACTCGGCAAGCTGACAGGAGGAAACGGCATGGAACACCGGCTAAGCCAACGCGTAGAAGGCGGGTTGCCCATTCTGGTCTACAAACGTGGCATGCCAGTAGCGACTGGTATGATCCGGGACGCATCCAGGCGTGGTCTGTTTATTGCGACCGATTATTCGGATGTGAGACTGAACCAGACGATCGAGCTGTCCTTCCGGTTTCCGGAACGTTCGGAGCGGGGGCACTGCACGCTGAGCGCCCATGTGGTTAGGACTGATGATGGCGGTCTGGGGGTTGATTTTGACGGCGTTGAGAACGATGCGCTGACAATTTCTGAACTGATTGCCTGCCTGCAGGAACAGGCTTCTACAGACCTTCTTGCCGGGCGAGTTCGCAAGCAAATGCACTGACTTCAATAATGACAACAACTGATTCTGTAAGGGACGACTGACATGGCACGACTTGAAGGAAAAGTAGCTGCGGTAACCGGCGGCGCACTGGGCATTGGCAAAGCAACGGTTGAACGGATGGCAGAAGAGGGCGCTGCCGTTGGCATTCTTGACTGCCTGGATAGCGAAGGCGAGACCCTCGCCAAATCACTCAGCGACAAAGGCTACAAGGTTGGTTACTGGCACTGTGATGTGACCAATGAACAGCAGGTGAAAGCCGCTCTGGACGGAGTGGCCGGGCACTTCGGAGCGCTAAACGTCGTGGTTAGCAATGCCGGCATTTCCGGCGCCAACAAGCCGACCCACGAAGTGACCGAGGAAGAATGGGACAAGGTACAGGCGGTTAACGTAAAAGGGGTGTTTTTCTGCACCAAACACGCCATTCCTCACATGAAGAAGGCCGGCGGCGGCAGCATCATCAATCTGTCTTCCATTTACGGCCTGATCGGCGCGCCGGACGCACCTCCATACCATGCGTCCAAGGGTGCTGTCCGGTTGATGACCAAAACCGATGCGATGCTCTACGCCCCGGACAACATAAGGGTGAATTCCGTGCATCCGGGCTTTATCTGGACCCCGATGGTCGAAAACCACCTGAAAACCACCGGCCAGGATCTGGAAGCTGCCAAGCAGGCCACCGCCGTCTTACATCCTCTTGGCCATATGGGCGAGCCAGATGACATTGCCTGGGGCATTGTTTTCCTCGCCTCTGATGAGTCCAAATTCATGACCGGGAGCGAACTGGTTATCGACGGCGGCTATACCGCGCATTAACGGCTGAAGCCCCATGACTCTGGCCGCGTATACTATGAGGGCCTTGCCAGCACAGCTGTCAGGGCTGATGGCGATTGCACTGGATTTGCAGTGGAGCTGGCACCACGGATGTGATGAGTTGTGGCGGCAGCTCGATGAAGAGATCTGGGAGGCAACCCATAACGCCTGGCTGGTGCTGAACAGCGCTTCGGCAGAACGGCTGCAACAGCTGGCCGAAGACCCCGAATTCCTGGCCCAGTACCAGCAACAACTGAATCGCCATGAAGCCTTCAACCAGTGCCCGACCTGGTATTCTGAAAACTGCGGCAACCAGCTGGCCGGCGGTGTCGCCTGGTTCTGCATGGAGTATGGGGTGTCGGAATCCCTGCCGTTATACAGCGGCGGCCTGGGCGTTCTGGCCGGCGATTTCCTGAAGGCTTCCAGCGATCTGGGTGTGCCGGTCACAGCCGTGGGCTTGCTCTACCAGCAGGGCTATTTCCGGCAGGCCCTGAACGCTGAGGGGGAGCAGCTGGAGTTTCACCCCTATAACGATCCGACCATGCTCCCGGTTACTCCGTTACGGGACAGCAACGGAGAATGGGCAAGGGTAAACGTACCTTTTCCCGGCCGTACAGTTCGCCTGAGGGCCTGGAAAGGACAGGTGGGGCGCTGTGAATTGTTGCTGCTCGACAGCAATGACCCCCGGAATGAGCCCGGCGACCGGGGTATTACCAGCGAACTCTACAGTGGCGATCCGGAAAAACGCCTGCAACAGGAAATGGTGCTTGGAATTGGCGGCTGGCGCTTGTTGGCACAGTTGGGGCGCCAACCCGCTCTGTGCCACATTAACGAAGGCCACAGCGCATTGGCGCTGGTTGAGCGCGCGGTGCACTGGCAACAGCAGAATGAGACCAGTTTTGAAGTGGCGCGGCTGGCAACCAGAGCCACCAACCTTTTTACCACCCACACTTCGGTAGCTGCAGGTTTTGACCGGTTCCCGACGAAACTTGCCCGATTGTACCTGGAGCCCTGGTTGCAGGAGATCGGCCAGTCGCTGGAGACCATACTGACCGTTGCCAATGGCGGTTCAAGCGATTTGAACATGTCGGGGCTTGCGCTGGGTATGAGCGGTCGTTTTAACGGTGTCAGCCAGATTCACAAACAGGTCACTCAATCCATTTTCCAGCCGTGGTTCGGGCGCTGGCCGGCGGCCGATGTGCCAGCAGAATACGTTACCAATGGTGTGCATACCCCGAGCTGGGATTCTCCGGAGGCGGACGAATTATGGACGTCGGCCTGTGGCCAGGACCGCTGGCGACAGCCTATGAAGGACCTTCGCCCGCTGAAAGGGACTAGTGACCATGATCTCTGGCAGATGCGCAGAAACCAGCGACACCGATTGGTGTATTACCTGCGCGCGCGATTGAAGAGCCAGCATTGTGAGCACAACTACGGCAACAGCGAGGAAGCGGCGTGTGGTCTGCTTCTGGATACTGAGTCTCTGACGTTAGGCTTTGCCCGCCGCTTTACCAATTACAAGCGCCCGGACTTACTGCTGACAGATCCGGAACGACTGATCCGACTCCTCAGCAATCGGGACCGGCCCCTGCAGATTGTATTGGCGGGGAAGGCCCACCCCCACGACGACGAAGGCAAGGACATCATCAAACGCTGGAAGCAGTTCACCCGCCTGCCGGAAGTAGAGGGGCGCGTGGTATTCATTGAAGACTATGACATGGCGGTGGCCAGCGAACTGATTCAGGGCGTGGACGTTTGGCTTAATTGCCCGCGCCACCCCTGGGAAGCCTGTGGTACCAGCGGCATGAAGGTGCTGGTAAATGGTGGCCTGAACCTGTCGCAGTATGATGGCTGGTGGGCGGAAGCCTGGCAGCCGGAGCTGGGCTGGGCCATTCGGCCGGGAGCCACTTTCGAGGAGTTGAGCCAGACGGATAAACACGATGAGGCTGATGCCGAAGAACTCTATCAGTTGCTGGAGAATCACGTTGTACCGGAATTCTACCTGCGTAATGAACAGGGTTTACCGGCCAACTGGCTGGCGAGAATCCGGGCCAGCATGAACGAATTAACTGCACGATACTCGGCCAACCGCATGGTTCGGGAATATGTCACGGATTTCTATCTGCCCATGGTGGCCCAGGGCGCGAAGCGCACCGCTGTAGGTGCTGACGAACTTGTTTCTGTGAAAGAAACCATAGCCCGACACTGGCCACGCCTGAGGTTTGGCGCAATGGACGCCCGGGAGGAAGGCCAAAAACTGCGTTTCGATCTGGATGTGTATCTGGATGGCCTGAGCCCGGAACTGGTCGCCGTAGAGTTGGTGGCAGAATCCTCAAACTCCGGCCCACGCCTGGTGCAGTCTATGGCGTTCAGCGGGCCACTACAGGAAGCCGAACAGACGTACCGATATTACTGCACGGTGCCACCACGCCCGCTAGAGCATTTCACTCCACGCATCCGCATTCATGAACCCAGGCTAAACCTGCCCCTGGAAGACGCTCACATTCTCTGGCTGCGCTGATCAGCCGCGCCAGAAGCCCGGTGAGAGCACGATCACCACGCTCAGGATTTCCAGACGCCCCATCAGCATGCCCACTGACAGAATCCACTTGGCGGCGTCGGGCAGAGGCGAGAAGTTCCCGGCGGGGCCAATGATATCGCCAAGGCCGGGACCAACGTTGGTCAGTGAGGTGAGGGCGCCGGAAAGGGCAGTGACAAAGTCGAGCTGAAGGGATGCCAGCAACACGGTGATCACCAGCAGACACAACAGGAAGATGAAGGTATAGGCAATCATCGAGGAGATGATTTCGTCGCTGACGGCACGGCCGTTGTAGTTACGGGTAAATACGGCCCGTGGGTGCAACAGCCGCATTAACTGCTCTCGCAGAATGATCAGCGATAGCTGGAACCGGAAGATTTTCATGCCACCGGCGGTTGAGCCTGAGCAGCCGCCCACAAACATGAGGAAGAAGAACACCACAAAGGCCAGAGGCCCCCAGGCGGAATAATCTTCAGACGCGTAGCCCGTGGTCGTAACGACGGAAGTCACATTAAAAAGCGTGGCTGCGTAATTGTGAATCGGATCGAAGGGTACCGGGGATACCCACCAGCGATAGAGCGTGAGCATGGCCGGCACCGCGAACAGAATCCCCAGGAACAGACGAACCTGCTGATCACGGAACAGAACCCCATGCTGGCCGTGCATTTCCCGCACAAACAGGAAGAACGGCAGGCTGCCGATGATCATGAAAAAGGTGGCTTCCAGCAGGATAAGGTCGCTGAACTTACCCATGGACAGGTCTGAGGTTGAAAAGCCGCCTGTGGCAATGCTGGTCAGACCATGGTTGAACGCGTCAAACAGAGACATACCAGACAGCCAGTAGGTGACAACCGCGACCACGGAAAACACCAGATACACCAACAGCAGGCCCCGGCTGAGAGTCTTCATACGTGGCAGAGCCTTTTCCGTCCACTCAGACGATTCGGTAGCGAACAGGCGCATCCCGCCTACCCGCAGGAAAGGCAGCACGGCAACGAACATGCCGATAATCCCGATACCGCCCAGCCACTGAAGGATCGAGCGCCAGAGCAGCAGATCCATGTCCATCGTGTCCAGACCGGTGAACACCGTAGCTCCCGTGGTGGTGATGCCGGAGGTGCCCTCAAAAAACGCATCTGCCGCCGAGATGTCGTTATCGCTCAGGTAAAAGGGAAGGGCAGAGAGAAGGGCAATGACAAACCAGCTGGAGACCGTGAGCACGAACATATAGCGAGGTTTCAGTTCGCGGGGTTCACGGTAGGTCAGCAACAGCCCCAGAACACCAAGCACGCAAACAATAGCCGCCGATTCGGCAAACGCGATGGCATTGGGTGCACCGGAAGGGGTGGCAGCCAACAGCAGTACCGGTAACGTCATGAAAACACTCAGAAGTATAAACATGACGCTGACAATGAAGACGACAGGGGCTAGGTTTCTCAAGGCACGCTCAAGCCAGCTGACAAAAAGACGGCGTCAGCATACCCGCGGGCTTGCTTAACCGCAAGGAAACAGGCCCCGGACAGAAGTATTAACCCGGAATTAAATCGGCGTAAAAAATGGGTAAATACGGAACGCACCTATGGCGGGAATCGTCGGACTGATGCACGTTTACTGTCAGGCCGTGAAGGCCTGTATGAAAAGGGAGAAAGACTATGAATACCACAAGAAAGGTTCTTGTTGCATCAACTGCCTTCGCCGGGCTGGCCCTGGCTGGGCTTGCTTCTGCCCAGGATATGTATAAATCCGGTGTTGGCGGGCTCTACGCCGGCCTGAATTACACCTTCATGGAAACCGATTTCGATGGCCTGGCAGAAGCCGACACCGGCACCTTGTCTGGAAAGGTCGGCGTTATGGCCACGGACTATTTCGGTGTTGAGGCCCGAGCGGGCTTTGGTGTGGATGACGATCGGATTGCCGGCGTTGACGTTAAAATCGACAACTTCTTCGGTGGTTACGGCACGGTGAACGTGGTGAACGAGAGCCCGGTAACACCCTACGCTGTTTTCGGTTTCACTCGTATTGAAGCTGAGGCAGGCTCAGTGGAAGACGATGATTCCGATTTCTCGTACGGTGCTGGCCTGAATGTGAAGTTCGCCAAGAACCTGTCAGGCAACCTCGAATACATGCGTTACTACGATGACGATGATATTACCGTAGACGGCATCGGCCTGGGCGTTCAGGTCAACTTCTGACGATGAGATAACCAATGCCTGCGGGGCGGGACCTCGCAGGCTTTCGACTTTAGCCGTTCATCACAGAGCCAAGCAGAATGACCCCGGCATAGCCCACTGTGTACGCGGCCAGAAGGTGTAACGCGTACTTCAGGTACGCCGCGAAAGTAAGCCCCTCAATTTTGCTCATGGCTACAATTCCCGCCGCAGAACCGATTACCAGCAACGAACCACCGACGCCAACTGCATAGGTTAGCCCCATCCATTCCCCGGGGCTCATGTCGATACCGGACTTCAGCAGTGCGGCCGTTAAAGGCACGTTATCGATGACCGCGGAGAAAATGCCCATCAGATAGTTGGCGTACACCGGCGGCATGACATCATAGATTGCCACCAGTGAATCCAGAGCATGAATTTCTTTTAGCATACCCACCAGAAGCAGGATCCCCAGGAAGAACAGCAGGGTTTCAAACTCGATAACCCGGATGTATTCGAGAATCGGGTCCAGATCCGAGTCGTCGCTCATGAAGCGGGACACCAGGAACATGATGGAAAGACCAAAAAGGAAGGTCAGCACTGGCGGAATACTGAATAACGCGTTGCCAGTAATGGTGGCAATGATTGTAACCAGAAACAGGCCCGCGATTACCGCGTCCACGGCTCGGACTTCATTCGAACTGGCCTTCAGGGTAACGGTGCCGGACAGACCGCCAGAAAGAAGCACAGCCAGCAAAAACACCGTGATTGAAGCGGGAATGGCCAGTGTCAGCAGCGTCAGGATTTCCACTTTGTCTGCCAGGAAGATCATCAGCGTGGTGACATCGCCGGTGATCAGTGAAACGCCGCCGGAGTTCACTGCAAATACAACCAAAACAATGAATTGCAAGCGCTTCTTCAGTTCCAGGTTTAAAGAGAGAATCAGAGAGCAGGAAACCAGCGTTGCTGTGATGTTATCGGCCAGGGAAGAAAATACGAAGCAGAACAGACCGGTCAGAAACAGTAATCGCCGCTCGGTGACCTGACGAGGCATGATCAGGTAGATCATGTTTTCGATCATACCTTTCTTGTTCAGGTAGGCCACAAATGTCATCGCCGCCACCAGAAACAGCCATAACCCGGCGATCTCGGCAATGCTTTCCGAAAGGCCAGAGGAAACTGCAGCGGTTTCGTCTACACCGGAACTGAACAGAAACAGGAGAACCCAGCTGAGCGTGCCAAAGAACAGTGTGGTTTTCGCCTTGTTGACGTGAATGACTTCTTCAAAGATGACGCCGAGCAGCGCCAAGATGGCAACAGCAATCAGAACAGCTTCAAGAATCGGCATTTTGGAATCCTGAACCCCGGGGAAGATTAGGCAGCGATTCTAAACCCATTAGCGGGAGCCTCCAAGATTAGTAAACTACGGAACACTGCCTATACTTGAATCTGACGCACATCAAAAGGGCATTCGCTCTTTCTGTTATTGATGGAACAGTCACAACGGGGAGAGAAAGTCATGAAACACAGTTTGAGAGCGCTGGTCTGTGCCACCCTGATTTCGCTGCCACTCGCTACCTTTGCCCAGAGTGGATCCGGGCAGGGCAGTCAGGCAGGAATGATGAACCAGGAACGGATTCAGCAAATGCAGCAGAACATGGATCGAATGAACCAGACCATGCAGCAGATGCAGAATGCGACGACCAGAGAAGAACGCCAACGCCTGCGGCAGGAACATATGGAGCACATGCAGGAACACCTGCAGATAATGCGAGAGTCCGGAATGGGTCCAGGCATGATGGGCCAGGGCGCGGGAATGATGGGGCAAGGCATGGGAATGAACGGTCAAGGCCCCGGCATGGGTAACCGAAACCCCGGTCAGGGCCAGATGAAGAATCAGGGGCCTGGCAACAGCGGACAGGGAATGCGGCAAGGCAACCCGGCCATGAGCGAAGATCAGCGGTTGCAGCGCATGGAACAACGCATGGACCAGATGCAGTTGATGATGGAACAAATGCTTCAGAATCAGCGCCAGGGAAACCAGTAACGCCGAAGACGAATCAAAACATACCTTCACTGGCAGAAGCGAAATTACGTTTACTGCTGGCGCTCATTCAGTTCACCGAAAGTGCGATGACACCGATGGGCGTCAGCGTTAGCAGATTCATCGTAAGCCAATAAACCGGAAGCTCCATCCTAAGTAACAGTACTGCTGGAGGTGCGGCATGCGCCTACAGAAGACTGGCGTTACTTCCTTGATCGCCGTCTTTCAGCAAGAGAGATCGGCACGATCGGAGTTGGCTTCATTTACGTGTTCTTGCAGTCGCTAGCAGGGACTTAAACGATCCATATCTTCCGCACGGATCCATGGGTCCTTATACTATATTTAACATAATATACATTATGCGCACTGCAGTGTGGGTTTTGGGTTGCCTCAGGATGACAACTTACCGCTCCACAACCATTATACGTCCACACAAAGTACTAAACTTCTCCACACAAAGTGCTAAATTTCCACACAAAACACTAAATTTGGCGTAGTCGGCTTTTTTCGAGGGTTGTCGGCTGCTTCGCGGTTCGGCTTCCGGACGTCGGCATCATCTCTACTCCTTGGACCAACTCGGACTTAATCAAGGATTGTATTTTTGAGCTAATTAGTCCCCAGCGAATCTTCGGGAATAATAGAAACCAATCGCGACCACGAATGAAGCCTAGAGTCGTTTCACTGATCAGCGGAACATGCAAATCCCGCCCGAGATTATGGATAACATTGCGATCGTCCAGATTAAGGCACAACCGCCGAAAGGTCTCGTTGGAGGCCCCGCCGATAACGAATCTGGAAGCCCTGATTGTCCGTTGAACTGAGATATTACGCACTGAACCACAAAATCCGTTAAAATAACATTATTACGGATTTTATTTTCGCCCTTTCCTCGCATTCCTTTACTTTGCCAGGAGCATTCCTGATGAGCAAAACCGGTCAGGCACGCGTGCTCACGCCCGAGCAGTTCGCTTACCTTTTGAACGTGATCCAAGAGCATCGCCATCCGCAAAAGAATACGGCCCTGGTTCAGATCAGCTTCAAGCTCGGACTGAGAGTTCAGGAAATCGCGCTGCTCCAGATCAAAGACGTCGCCGAACTCGGCCCTGAAACTACTGATCAGCGTTCGTTCAGACTCAAAGAAATCCTGGCGTTGCCGGCGGCTTACACCAAAGGTGCCGATGCGTTGAAGCGATCCAAATCAACGTATCAAAGACGTCGGATCAGTTTCAGCATTCATGATTTTGACCAACTTGTGCGACGTATTGAGACTATGGCGAAGGCTGGCGCGGAGATTAACCCTGAGGACTTCTATCCTGAGGTGAAGAAACATCGTGGTAAATCTCGAGACCTGCCATTGAGCGATTCCGTGTTGAGGACGGCCCTTGAGGCCTATCTCAGGTTACGTCTAGCCAAAGATCCAACTTTGAAAAAGACCAGCCCCCTATTCTTAACCCAAAAAGGTGTCCCCTACTCTCCGAACACTTTACAAGAGCACCTGGCATTAATGCAGAGGCAGTGGGCAGGGATAGAGCGCGCGAGTTCCCACAGTGGGCGTCGGACCTTAATGACCAATATCATCCATGAACAAAAGAAATCGGTTAAAGTCGCTCAGAAAATTGCAGGGCATGTTTCCGCCTCGACAACATTGATATACGAGGAGCCACCAGAAGAATCATTGAAGGAGACGTTACATAGTGTTGGGTTCACTTTTATTGGTTAAGAGATGGCGGCCTCTCGTATCGGTTAGGTGTGATACTCCTTAAAATATAATGAAAACTGTGCACTTAATTTGATCCAATTACCTGAAGGGTCGCCCCAGTTGTTTTTTTAATGAAAAAGGAAGTACACCCTAAAAGCTTCAACATTTCATCGGAAGTTTGTTCCACACTTAATCCAGGCTGGACGATTGACACCTCTAATTCAATCTTTAATGCCCGAGCCCGGTTTTTAATTGCAACAAGATCACTAATTTTCCCTTTAAGAAAGCGTGTGCCATTTCGACGGTTCCAGAGTTTTTCTCTATGGACGATATGCTTATAGAGATGAACCAGTCCTGCATGTTTCCAGTGAATAGAACGCTGTGCTTGGCCGCACACTTCATAGAGGTCTTTAAGTCGGGCACCGGCTTCAGTACCGCTTGAATATTTGCAGTGAACAAGATGTAAGTGAATTTTCTGCTCCGCAACCTTTAGAGCAACTAGGTCAGCGGCTTCCCCTTGCTCATCATCATTGATGATAACATCATATGCATTCTGAATTTCTGAATATGCTCGATGTTGAACCGTATTTTTTTTCAAACCGATTCCCATCGATTCTGACCTAATATTCACATTGTTCCAGTCCCAAACATCTATATCTTCTGAGTTATATAATCCAATAGGTTGTTTAATTTCAACAAGCCACTTATTGTAAGAAAAAGCACCGTCAACGTATTGAATTACGACTGGATCTTGAACCATATATTCTTCGAAGGACATTGCGTCTCTTGCACCCTTAGAGATTTCAACAGGCTCACCTCCCATAAGTTCATAACGATATCCAGGTGGTGTTTCAAAAAGGGTTAAACGATAAGTAGCTGATTGGCCATCTCCGACAAGAGAAAAATAAATCCCGTCATCTTTACCATGTTCGATGTTTATATCAACTAAATACAAAGGCACGCGCACTTTACCGAAAATAACGTCAACTTTATCCTCGTAAGTCGATAAAAGTTGTTCGCCCCATTGAATCGATATGGGCTGCACAGAGTGATAGGTGCTTATGCTTGTAGGGCGCAGGAAGTCCCTGGTGATGTTGTCTTCGTCAAGTCCACCGATCGCTACCTTATCCCAAGCACGCCGCACCCAATCAGACCAATCGGTCAAAGTGCCTGAGCTTTGTGGCGACCAGATTTTTCCTTTCTTCTGGGAGCATCCCCAAACTACACATTCTCCTGCCTCGTAGCCTTTTGCTGCTATATTGCTCAAATTCGACTGTGAGGCTTCTATCTGGGAAAGGCCATCAGTAACGTTAGGTCCGAAAAATTGCGTGAAGCTTATTGCTCCAACCTGAGAGGCGCCTAGGTTTCTTACTAAAGGAAACTCCATGCCATTTAAGACGTTAAATATTCTATCGCCGGTTACGGGCTCGCACTCGCTTCCACATATCTCTTTCCCCATTTGTTCGACCCGGAAGGCCTTATAGTCATTGGAGAATACAAAGAGAGCTTCACGCTTTGAATCCCACTGCGCAATCAAAAGCTTGAACGCAACGTCACTAAGGTTTCTATAGGATCCCCACTTCACGGGAGTTTTTTGTACACCGAGTACTACCAGAGTGTCGTTGCCCTCAGATATCGAATGCCAATATTCATCAAAGTTTTTCACAACTTCGACATACTGATCCGGACGCCAGTCCTCGCAGTGAGTTTGAAACAATACGGCGGAAAAAGACGGAGCCAAGTTCCAAAGAGAGATATGCTCACTAAGCTGCCCAGCACCCTGCTTTAAACTGTCGACAACCTCTTGAAGCTTAACTTCGCGATCGATACGGCTTTCTGACAAACGACGGAGAACCGCGTCCCAATCAGCTCCTTGAGCGTATAGCTTCTCCAAGTTTCCTTGGACACCAGGATCAGCGGTGTTTAATACGACAGAGGCTTCTCCCACGGGGGTGGCCGCCGCCGAACGAGTGAAGCGCCCGATAAACTGAAGGGCTATAGCAAGACTCTTGTGAATATCATGAATAGCAGCGACTTTCAGGTTGGGAAGGTCAAACCCCTCCCCCAGCATGTCGACACATACAACAATCCGTGATTCACGAGCTAATAGCTGCTGAAGTCGAGAAGCGTTGCCGCTTTTAGGCAGGCTAGAATGTACGACTATTGGTGAGTGGCGACTTGCAATTCTCTGATAAAGTGAGACCAGTTGATTAGCACGTTTTTTTGAACTAACCCGGGCCATTAAAAGATGGTCAAGACCAGCGTCTAGGTCCCGTTCGAGGATATCGACGGCCTTTTTGGCAATCGTCTGGTCAGCCACTTCGTCGAGAAACTCTTCTACACCATTCAATTGAATTTGCTTAAAGTAGCCTGCCCGTTGGGCCTCCCCCATGGTATAATTAAATATAATCTTACCTCCAAGCGATTGCCGGTCATTTCGAAATGGTGTTGCGGTGAACTGAAGGACACCTTTACCTGTAAACCGGTCGCGTACAGCACTCCAAGACGTCGCAGAGACATGATGTGCTTCGTCGATGAACAAGTGTGAGCAGTGCTCGCACAAAAGGTTTGTGGCAGATTCGTTACCGCTACTTAGCACATTGGGAGTAGCTATAATTACATTAGCCTGCTCAGTTAATTCGCGTGCCGCGGCATTACCAGTAACCCCCTTCAACAGCTTCACAACATACGGTAGTTTCCCATCGCATCCGATAACGCCAAGTTCTGGGAGGCGCCCTAGGGTAAGAAATTTTTCAAACAGTTGTTCTCGCAATGAGTTGGATGGAACGACAACTAACACCGGTGAATAACAGTGGTACACCAAGCTGGCGATCATAGTCTCGGTTTTGCCAGTTCCTGTCGGAAGAACAACTGTCGCCGGATCAGTGTATCTATCCGTGGAAAAATGGGCTGCTATAGCGTGAAGCGCACCTAACTGAGGTAGCCTCAAGCCTGAGGTATTTGTATCAGGATCATCGCCGACAAAGAAAAAAGCGCCTTTCCAACTGCGCCTAACATCGTCACGGTTATCTATTGGTTGGTCAGGATACTGCGCCCAGCTAAAACGAGTTTTTTCGTCAATCTTTTCAATTTCTGTAAATTCCGAAAGCTTGAGACAAAAAGAGTCTCCAGGAATTGACGCCCGTGTATTCCATTTTCGGAGAAAGAGTTCATCAAGAGGCGCTGGAAGAGGGGTGGTTAACCTGAGAAGACCCTGGTGTTCGCTCGGCTCTATTGTCACCCTTATCTCTATTGACTTGTTTCCAAGTTTTTTGAGTTGATTACCCTCAATATTCTTAGAGACTAAGAGCTTTTCAGGAAGAGAGATCGTTGTTTGCAATGGAGGGAATAGATCCATGATTTTTATGCTACCTCTGACCTACTGGGCGCCTGGGCAGTTGTCCGTAGACAACGGATTGATACGGCAGGGCACTTCTTCTGTGGAATCCCAGTACGGTTCGTCAAGCTTGGCGGTGCATCCCAGGTCTTTCATCAGTGCCTTTCGGCCTGGTTCATCACAAACCAAAACTACTCCATGACGATCAACGTAGTTGGCTTTGAGTGTGAAATTGTCTAATGGCTCCAAAAGCGATGGGTCATGCTCAGTCGCGAACTCAAGTAGCGCTCTGTCTTGGAGGCCTTCGGGTGGGGTGTCAAAATAGACTGCGGCCTCCAGAGCGCTGCTGACCTTGGTCAACGCAGAGGCCGTTACATACATTTCTTCGTCGTCCGCATGAGATACACAGCCCACTAGCAAGAATATGACGGCCACTAGAGACAAACTGAACTGCGGAACCATCAGGCCACCCCCCAAAATACGTACTCCTCCGTCTCGGTGTCTCTACCAGTATCGAGATTCCAGTGCCCCAGTTGCGCGAATATGGGTGCACTTGGCTGGATCAAACCTTCTGCCAGCTGTGCCCAAAACCTCAAGACATTGTCGATGGCCTGATCAAACAGAGCATCATAGTGCAGTCGCCCTCCTCCCGGGACCTCAAGATCCTCGATGAAGGTGGAGTCGATGTCTTCCTCCGTGGTGTAGCTTATCCCCGTGTGGGCACCAACGTGCCTTGCCCAGGCAAACAAACGTGTGCCCTCCTCCACCGTATCTAACAGACTGGCAAAGCCAGCATGCCACTCCGCTGGTTGCGGTTCATTGGATCGGTACCCTTCGGGATAGACCTCTGCCAATATTTGCTTCCACAGATCTTCGATGTCGCCATCTAGTGAGCCACTATTGTCAATGCACGCTTTGATACCGCTATCCAGATGTTCTGAGTCCCCGATGTCACCGAGATTTAGACGATAGAAAACATGAGCATCTTGGTACATCTCACAGCGTCGATGATTTTGCTGATTGGCATGGTAAGGACCAACCTTGAGCTCCACGACCGGGTGAATAGTCAGGTCGGCTGCGACATGGGCCGCATAGCCAAACAGCCAAGCCACGCCTTTCTCCCAATCAGGTCCAGTGCGGTCGCGCAGCAATCTAAGGCCAGAAGCCAATACCTCGCCAGTGCGCTCGTAGTGCATTTTATCGGCCCACTGCTTGGCTCGCGCATCCAGGCCTGGCGGCCACTGCAGCAGGTCCAGGGTGAGGTAGGGTAAATCGGGACTTACTGCACCCAGTTCCACGTATTTGAGGTTACGCATGAGGGCCCGCCCAACGTCCGGAGGTATGTCTGCTGCAGTCAACCGATGCGGCTCTCTGGCGAGATTAACGAGCGTTAGATGAGCGTAGGCTCCGGGCATGGTATTTCTCCAACTCTACTAACACCGGATATCAATAACCTGATGCAACCGATGTATGACGCAATATCAACCTTTCGGTGGAAAAGGATCATTCCCATAGGAATCTCTCTCGCGTATTCGCCCATCCCGGCCATGGATCAACACTTCGCTTTCTTGATTCCGGGCGATCTCCCTTGCCGCCTCGGCCGCTTCGGCTTGGGTCGAGTGATGTGATGTATCCCGAGTGTTGCCTTCGCCCTTGACGGCCCATCCATTTTCGCGCTGCACGACATGCTGGTTTTTGCCTGACATTTGGCTTGCCCCTCTATTCAGACGACATAAAAGTTTAAACACATATCGCAAAAAAATACAAGATATAGTGGTTGTAATCTAAAATATGGCTATATTTATGGTTTGAGAGTGAAGCTTAGTGGAAGTCGGCGCCTTCGAGAAAATGCGCCCCGTTAAGCGAGCTGGCTCACAAATTTCAGCGGCCTGCCATACAGAAGCAGATGTATAGCGATGCTGTGCCGAAGGGTATGACACCCGATATTGAAGGTTGGCTCCCCGTCCCCACCACCTGCACGGTGAGCCTCTCGATGTCGATGCTGACCGCCCGGCGCGTGATCGGATAGATCGTTCGTCCTTTCGAAACTTCCCCATCCACAGGTAGCTGTGGACCCGGGTGTGAAAGTTTCGATCCAAAACCGGAATAAACCGTTCTGGCGAATGTTGCAGGCTGCGTTGTGCCGACTGTGACCACGCCCAGAAATTCCTGTTCTCCCAAGAAAATTTTGAGGTACTGCTAAGGCGGGACCACCAAATAAAGTCTTTTTAAAAGCAGGCTAGCTCAAGATGGGTTCTGCAGACGCTTAGGGGAGCGGGCAAAAAAGGAACAATATGGAGGGGATGATCATGCCTAAACTGCATTTGAATCGCTTTGCTTTAGAGCTGAAAAGTGATGTGGTGGAAAGAGGGAGTTAATCAGACCTTTCCTAGCCGGGCCACCCCTCGTTAGAAATAATCCTCGCGGCATCTTGATCATAACTAGCTGCCACTTCTCGTAAAGTAGTGGCCAATCGATGAAAACCTGCATTTTCAACCAAGTCTGCTCTTTCACGGTACGTTTTTGCTAGAGCTTTCTCCGGCTTGCCCTCTGGATCAATTGCATGAACACCGCGGGAATTTCTAATGCCCGTTCTATAACCATCTCGTAAACTTGATCGATCTCTATGATTCATTTCAGCAGCGATAACTGCGTGTATCCACAAACCATCTGGGTCGTTCGGGGAGTTGACTAACACATGTCCAAGCTGAATCGAGGCAACGTCATAATGTCCTGATGCTTTCACTATTTCTTCCATCGTGGTTAACCATTCAACAAACGTTTCAGGATCAAATTCACCGTTGACTTGTGTGCCCGGAACCACGCTCCATGATGAGAGCAAGCGATACGCGTTAGTGGCCATTTTGCGGTGCTGCTCGGATGGCTCACCTTCGTTTTCGGATCCCTTTGCACGATAGATGAGCTGTATCAGCTCACAAAAAAAACCAGGCTCGGACGCCAACTTCTTTTCGAGTGTTACGGGTGCGCATTCTTCTTGCTGGGCCAATAAAGGAACGTAGACCCATTCAACATGAAAAAGCTTTTCAGGATCTGTGGTACCACTTTTCTGAAGAGCCCTGATGATTTTCAGAATATGGTAACTATCAGTCCTCCTCGACTGCTCTTCTGTCTTCACGAGAGCTAATAGTGCATCACAGGCAAGTTCAGGATTTATCTTTCGCTTACGAAAGATATCCCGAGACAACCCATCAATAACTGCACTAGGCCGCTCGTGTTCCAGCAACTTAGTCAGGGCGTACTCCGTATCATCATCAGTTTGATAAGTGTTGGCGCTAGTATTTTTCCAGTACTCCCACTCATATTGACCAAGAAGTTTAGCAGCCCTTTCCCATGCACTTTTCTCAAATGGCAGTGCACAGAGAAGATTGGCAATCTCCTTCGATTGCCATCCTGACTTGTCGAGATCATCGAACCATTGCCAGCCTCCTGTATGTCTTCTGCGCCAAGCGTATGCGGCTACAAAAGACCAGGTTTTTTGGTCCGCTTGGTTGAGCAAACCTGGCAGCAAATTGCTATCAAATTCCTGTCTTTCAAAATCTGCAAGCACTTCCCCAACCCGGTGGGGGCTCTTCACTTGCCCTGCGAAAAACAGTACTTGCTCGAAACCCTCTTTTTCCAAAATCTCCTCTACCGCAGTCTTTCGGACTTGAAACAGCCTCTCCTGTTCTTCCTCCCAGTCTCCCTCTCCTTCATACAAATAGGCGTCTGGATCAGAAAATAATCGTCTATGCAAAAGACTGGGAGTGCCTGGAGACAGCTTATCCGCAATCGCCTCTAAAAATGACAGTGACTCGTTCCCGAGTGACCAGGGTGCATCGGGAAAACGGCGATGGTGTGCAACTAGCTTGCGTAATTTGCCCCAAATGGGTAACCGATCCTGCTCTGGTAAACTCAGGCAACGCGCTGACATCAGCTTGTCTGTGAACTGTTGGGAAGCTGGCGCAGGTAGGTGGTCGTAATTTTCGGCTAGCGCTGCAAGCTTTGTCACATCGAAATCCGCTTGCTCTACGAGCAGCTCAGCACAGAATCGAGACTGCACCCAATACTCATCACGAGTAACACCTTCTTTCCAGCCCTCTGGAACTATTTTCCTCCATACTGGCCTATGTGTTCCCGAAGTTGAGGTGTGCTGTCCGGGCAACAGACTCTGGAGTACTTTCCACGCGACGGCCGGCTGCTCAGCAGATATGGTTCTCAATGCCGCCTGACGTTTTTCCAAGGAGGCCAGTGTATGCGGCATCCATGGTAAAAAAATGTCGGATAATGAATTCTCCGGCCTGTTTGCCCAATTGCCCCCAGGATCATGGGAGGCCAGATCTGCTAGAACAACCGAGGCTCGACTCAGGTACGCTTCATCCCAAGCGATGCCCTCAAGTGCCCAGAGCAGGCCAGAAATATAGTTTCGCCCGAAAATTCCGGTGTCTTCTTGCTCAAAAAGCTTTTCAAACGGAGAGGGGCTGGCGGATATGGCCTCCTCTACAGCTGACAAAAATTCATCTGGGTGGGCTTCCGAAAGGGTAGGAAGCAAGCTATTAAGACTTCCCCATCGCACCCAATCGCTATTTTCAAAGAGCTTACGAATTGAAATAGCAGCAATACTATCGGGCTTACCAGCGCTACAATTGGTTAAAGATTGCTGCCTACTACCAATGAGTGCGAGCCCATCTGCCAACCCCTGACGCAGATTGTTAGAGTGTGGTAGTAGCTTTTCATAAATCGCTGCTGCATACCTTTGCTCGCCGGGTAACTCAAACGCTGGGTCGTCCATACCAAGGACACGCAATGCTATAGATTGGAATCCATCTAAGTGGTCATCGAAAAGCCTTCCGCCCAAGTCCTCCCAGGATTTCACTCGGTCTTTGAAACCCCAAATACCATTTTTGTAGCCTATTGGAGAATCGTGCATTTGTAGTGTTTCCCTAAGATCAGAGACCCAATCGCCATACTCCTCACCCACTATCTGACTAATAACTTCAAGATCCGCTTGATTGGACTCAGACCAACTGCCAATGAGCATGGCAAGAGCAAGTTTCGAGGCGGCAGCATGATGATTCCAGTTTGTGGCGGCAGGCGAGGCAGCTACGCCGGTATCGACGTTTGCCTGCTCTTCTGTAAAGCTTATTGGGATATACGTGACGTCGGGTTCCTTGAAATGCGCAACCAGATCTTCAGAAAGCGTTTCAACAGTGATGGTCCCGGCATATTGATTGAAGTCCTGTACTTCATTAAGAATTTGATACCAAATTTTATCTGCAATATTCCTGTTGAACTGTGAGATGTGCGACTGCAACAGCGATGATACAACTCCTGCTTTCCTAGCTAAATCGTAACCGAGCAGATGGAAATTCCTTAGGAATTCGTAAAGATCGTTATCATCGACGTCATTACCACCATTTGCAGCTGTGAGCTGTTCTTTGAAGGCATCAAGCTTGCTTCTAACCACATCTGAACAGAATTTTGCTCTGCTAAGCTGTGTGAAGAATTCGTCTGCGTCACGAGTATGGCGAGCCTGCTCCAATAGTTGAGTAACACCGTCGCTATCGGTCGCACTCAATGGCCCTGTAATCAACGCGATGACATCTTTTCCTTTGGTAAAGACATCCTCGTTATTGAAGTCATCCCAAGCGGCTTGAATTACTTCAGCAAAAATCTTGTTCTTCCGAGTGATTTGGATGGAATTTTTAACTTGTCCGAGTAGTCGGCGGCGCTCGTTGGTGGCTGGATTCTCTACGAACACTATCAAATCATCGGTGGCGTATCCTGCGACTGCGCCTTGGAGCTTAATTTCTACGATTGGCCAAGATGGCAGGCAAGGGGCATAACCACGGCTTAGCATAAGAGTGACGAAAGTGGCCTGAATATTGGCCTCAAATCGAGCTCCTCCACTTCCCGTGGAAAACGGATTGCTTAATTCTTTACCCACGTTAGATTTTACCACAGGGCCCGATAAGCCCTTTACTTGACGACAGTGAGAACAGGTCACATTTTCATCAAACATGCTTATCCGGTACGGGTGTTCAACGTGTCCGTCGTGGACTTTAAATGCATGGATAAGTTCTGCCGCGTCTTTCATGTTTTGGCTATACCTGACTGTGGCTCTAAATCAATCATAACACCTCAATTTCTATGGAAAATCAACGAACTCGATGTCGTTTCCGCTGTCATTGCAGTCGCGACCACCGCCCAACACTCGTGATCGTTAGCAATTTCCAACCAAATTTTGCGATGGACCCACCGACGGCAGCAATCAACGTTCTCAGCAACATAACCGAGTCAATGGAAGTCCACTCCTTCCAGAAAATGCGCTCCGTCGAACGTTAGCACATTCGTGTACACCTCCGTCGACTCCACACTTCGGTGACCGAGGAGCTGGCTCACAAACTTCAGCGGCCGCCCGTGCAGAAGCAGGTGGATCGCAAAGCTGTGCCGAAAGGTGTGACACCCAATCTTGAACGGTGCCTCTCCCCCCACCTGCTCGATCAATCGGTCGATGTTGGCACTGACCGCCTGGCGGGTGATCGGAAAGATCCGCTCGTCCTTCCGAAACTTGCCCATCCACAGATAGCTCTGTATTCGAGTCTGAAAGTCCCGATCCAGAATCGGGATGAAGCGCTTGGGCGAGCGTTGCAGGCTGCGTTTACTCGGCCGCCCTGCCCCTTGCTTGAGCGTCTTGAGGACCACCCCGAAGTCGTAGCAGTCGTCGTGGAAGCTCGCCGGCGTGATCGCCAACACCTCGGAGACCCGCGCGCCGGTGCACCACATCAGATCCAGGATCAGCCGGTGCATGGGGTGGGTCTCGGCCTCCAGCAGCGTCAGCACCTCGGGCTTGAGCAGGTACTTGGGCATGGTGTCGAGGGTCTCCAGCAGTAACGGTCGCTTGTCGATGAGCCGGTCCCAATCGATGGTCACCTCGGTGATCGGGAACGACACCAGAGGCCGCTCCTGAAACCCGAGCGAACGCGTATTTCGGGACGGGCGCGGAAATGACCGCGCGCTGGTGATGGATTTTGACATTTCCCCTCCGGGGTTCTGTCAATTTCTGGGTGGAATTAAAGGTCCGACTGAGCGCCCTCTTCCGGCCCCATAAGTATGGCAAGGGCTCGGAAAACCGCAAGAAACGTAGGCCAGTTGACGAACTACGGCAAACTGTCAAGATGGTTAATATTTGATCAATCGAGAGGTGTTGACCATACTGATTAGTCCGTTAATCGCTCGGGGACCACCACATGGTTCCGTTTCGCTCCATTAGTCAACCTCCGCCTCTGGGCGACCATTCTGTGCGTTTCAGCCAGAATCAGTTAGTCCCGGCGCAACAACCAACCCGCTTGAAACTGACCAAACAGGCGGACTATTACGAGCAACGCTGTGTCAAATACCCAGGGCGAGCCAGCTTCCATTGCTACGCTGAGTTCATCCATGCCCTGCTGCTCGAGGCGGATCCTGAGGTCACCAGTTTTGTTCCGCAGCCATACCAGATGCTGGTCAACCGGAAACCCTACGTACCCGATGTCTACGTGGTCCGGAACAGGCAAATCGAAATCCTAGAACTTAAACCGCGAGCGGAGTTTGACGAGAACAAAGAGATCCCGTTACGGGCGTTCTTTGAGCAACACGGTATGCATTTCGCCGTTTTGGCGAACGAAGCGGTGCTCAACCAGGAGCGATTAGCGCTTCACTGGCTGCCCATCGTTCAAGTGCTGGCCGATGCCCATGCCCACGGTTTCGATACCGTTGACCAAGAGCAGCGGATGTTTGATACCGCTAGACAGGAAACCACCATAACCATCGGCGATCTTCTTGGGGATGCGCCGAGAATAGAACGTTATACCACTGAACTGGCCTTATACCGATTACTCCATCGTCATGACCTGCACTGTGACTTGTCCAAGAGCCCACTCAATTACGAGACCGAGGTGACAGCATGGTTTTGAAGTGGAGAGAACGTTTGTGTCTCGAGCCGGAATGGAATGAATTCAAGCGGTGGCCGTTTCTGGATAGCCAAACGTTGTCATTAGAGAAGCGTCGGGGCTACCTCACCAACGCCCGGATCGTCGCCGCCATTCTGGACGGGCGCCCCGTCAAATCCGTCGCCGAGAGTTTCAACGTAACCCCAGGCCGGGTCAGCCAATTGATGGACCGATGCCTTGCAGGCGAAGAGGATACACCTCCGGCCCTGACGACAGGTCTTATTCCGCACCAACGATTGGAAACATCCAGCCGGAGGGCCGTCCTTGGTACAGTGGGTAAGCCAGCCGGGGACCGCTGCAGCTTTCAATACCTCTTGGCGACAGTTCCGGGGCTGGCGGACTACCTGATGACCCAGATCCGAGCAAATGTCCGTCGGAACAAAAACAGCCAGAATCTGACCCCTCGACGATTCCACGCCAGCTTCATCGCTTACCTGAACGATCAAGATTGGCCCAAAGATACCTACCCATTTACGTCATCTTCTTTGGGTTACGAATCCTGTCGCCGTCTTCTGGAACGCTCTCTGATAGACATGCAGATGCCAAAGGAGCATCGCCGCGTGCTCGGTGCCAAGACCATGCCGGTTTGTGCTTTTCAAGAAATTCATATCGACGAGGCTCATGTCGATTGTAAGGGGGCCGTAGCAGTGGTTCTCCATGATCAAATGAAGCCACTTCGCCTGGGGCGCATTTCCTTACTTCTCGCAAGGGACGTCGGTACCGGCTGCGATCTAGCCGCCACCATAGCACTGTCCGCCCACCCCAACTCCGCCGATGTGTTGGCACTGTTAGAGCAACTCGTACAACCGTGGGAGCCGCTTGCGCTCACTGCGCCAGGGTTGTCATATTCGGCGGAAGCCGGTTTTCCATCCGCCTTAGACGAGTCGTTTTGCCGGCCTACCTTCGGTATCGTTCGACTGGATAATGCTCTGGCTCATCTCTCGCACCAGGTCCGTCGCATGATCTGTGAACACCTTAGTGCGACCGCTAATTTTGGGCTACCTAAAAACCCGAAGGCGCGCGCACTCATTGAGCAGGCGTTCCGTCGACTGAATCTGGACATTCACCGGTTTCCCTCAACGACCGGTAGCCATCCGAACGACCCGCTACGTGAGCCCTCTAAACTACAGAAAAACCCTCCATTTGTGTCCCTGCGGGCGCTGGAGGAAGCGATCAGTGTGTTGTTGACCGAATACAACCTGACCCCCTTAGCCAATCAGGGAGGAATCACGCCTCTGGAGCAGATGCAGTACCAAATGACCAACCACTTGCTGCCGCTCCGCGCCAGCAACCTTGGCCCGGGACTCGGTCCGTACCAACGCAGTCAGATGGTAACCGTGCGGAAGGGCTTCAGGGCGGAGGCCCCTCGGATCAACTTTGAAGGCTGTCAGTATTTGGGCTCAGCACTGAATTCTGCGGACCTGCTCAACCAGAAGGTAACGGTTTTGTTCGACATTCGGGATATTCGGTCGCTTCAGGTGTTCACTTTGGATGGCCGTCCCCTTGGCGTCGTCCAGGCGCCCCATACCTGGATGCGCTTCGCCCACTCAGTGTCTCTACGTAAGCGAATCAATCATCTGGTTCGGCAAGATGTGGTCTCGAAAAGAGACCCGTTGGGCGGGTTCTTTGACTACATGTTGGCACACCGACATCTGCCGAAAGAGGCGCTTTCGTTGGTAAAACTGGCAAAGCTGATGCCGGAAGAACACACACAGCCCACCAAAGCGGCGGAAGACACAATGCCGAACTCAGGGAACGATTCCGCACTTCAGCGGGCGCTCGAGCGGCTGCCGGATTGGAACCCCGATATGGCAAAAAAACGGAGGTAGCGGTCACAATGTCAGCCGCATCGATACTAGAGGATGCCAGCGTTTTTTGGATCCCCACACCAATGGCGAGGGCGCTTGAAAGGCGGATAGAAGCCTGGGTGCGCTGTGGTCATACCGGCGGACTCATCATTGGAGAGGCACGCCTGGGGAAAACGAGGGCAGTCAAAGCGTTGCAGCATCGACTACAGAATCGCAGCGGCCAACCTATCCATGTATTTTATACCCATTATGGGCTGCGAGACGTGGAAACGATTCGAGCGGTGTTTGCCAAGGTTGCCCGAGCACTAAATTTTGAGCTGCAACGAAAAACGGCCGATATCTTGTTAGAGAACATTGTCCTCCGGCTCGCCGAAGCGGCGTTGGCCAACGATACGCGGCAGGTGGTGCTGCTTGTCGACGAGGCGCAGCTCTTAACCCTTGATCAACTCAATGCCTTCGCCGAGATCTACAACGATTTAGTGAATTTACACATCAACTGTTCCGTGTTCTTTATCGCCAATCAGGATCAGTTCCATTCTCTGGGTAAAGCGTTGCTTCGCCCTGAAAATCGCTACTTAAGGGAACGGTTCTTCAACAATTTCGACTACTTCTATGGCATTCGGTCTGAACAGGAACTGAAAGAGTGCCTTGAAGGATACGACCACCTGGTCGTTTCCGACTCACCATCAACCTGCGCCACTGAATATTTTTGCCCCACGTTGTTTGGCCAAGGCTGGCGACTTGCCGACATCGCGCCGCTTTACTGGCGTCATTATCGCGAGCGTTACGCTATTCCTTTGGGGCTGACCTCGTGGGGAATGGCCCAGTTTACGCGGGCGACTAATCTACTCCTTATGGATTACCTGCCAGCGTGCACGGAGAAAGACGACCGGGCTCTGTTGGAGGCGTGTGTCATCAAGAGCTTGGAAGGTGCAGGGATTGCACCCAGTTTGGTATCTCTGGTTGGGAGTTCGGGATAACGCCCGTTAGCGGAGACGATGATGACCTACCGGTTGAATAAGGGTTTATTGTGGGCAACCCCTCTGGAGAGCTCCTACGCCCGAGCACGACGTTTGTTCGTAGCCAATCCCGGCCTGAGCCTCTCTCGCCTCAAACGGGTTCTCCCGCAGCTACCGTCTCATATCTACCAATGCCCGAAGTGCGCAGACTATTTGTTCCACTCTTGGCTTTACGATCTGCCATGTCTAAGGCTTTGTCCAATTCATCATTGCGAATTTCGTTTAAAGTGCCCTGCCTGTGGTCGCCGCTGGACTCGAGTATTCCAAGCCCGAAAACCCTCTTGTAACACGTGTGGTGCACTGCCAAAGGAAGCTTGGGGAAAAACATGGTTAAAACGTCGGGAAATGCGCAAACTGAGTTGGCTCGCTCGATGGATAGAACGCTGTGAGGCGAACAAGGCCAACTACGCCTATGTGGGCTTAATGGACGTACAAGGCCGGGTCGGCAGACATTTTGCTCAAGAACACCCGAATTTCTTTGAACCAAACATCGATAACCCCTACTACCTAGCCTTTGAGTGTCAGCGAGCAGCCGGAATCTATCAAGACCGATTGAATCGTATGAACGTCGTTACTCACAATCGAGCCCTGAGGTCCCGAATTTCCGAACTTCGACACTGGCCGAAACTAGACTGGCATCAGTCTCCCAGACGAATGGGCCATACTCCTGAGAGTGACCATCCGTTGGACGTTCATGAGGCTCATATGCTCCGACTGATCACGGTAGCTCTTCGGCGAATTCTGCGCTGGCAAAAAGCATGTTTGGGGTTTGAGCACCGGCTTGTCTGGTCGGACTGTAGGCATATTCGGCCTGAAGACGTTCGCGAGGGCAAGGCGCCGTGCGATCTTTGCATGGCTTTCAGTCTCTGGTGTTTGCTCACTAGCCTTAAATTCACCAAACGGTATAGGGAGGGCGTGGACAATGAGGGCGCTCATGAATTACTCCGGTTGGCTAACTACCACCAGATGCCGAATATTGCGACTGGGGTTTTCATTGAGGATCACCAATCCAGGACATGGCGACCTTCCATAAGCTTTGAGCGTTGGCTTTTTTTGCGCGCGTCCGAAAACGCATTCGCAGAGTTTGTCAGTCTGGCAAACTGGATTTTCGTGAAAACCGCCGATAGAACCGTGAAATACAAGGCTACAGGTTATCATGGTCTTGGTCACATCTTTCAGCCTCCCCTCTATCCATCACACATTCTCGAAACTCGACTGGAGGAAGGACGACTGGTTGCGCGTTACTGGCCCGAGTCTCCCCTACTCGACATTAAATTGACCAATGATGCTCGTGACCGGATCCGACACTGCCACGGGGTTGGCCGGTCTGATTGGGTCTTTAGAGGGTCAGTTGAACCCGATTATCACAAGGTGCATCAAGGCCAAGCCAGGGAACTCTTTCATTCGGTGCGTCTTCCCTCCTCCCGTATTTTTGAGCCCTGGATCGCGCATGCCGCCAACGGATATCTCGATAACGTATGGTTTCCACACGACTTTGCGGTCCTACAAAGTACCCAAGAGAAAGAGCGTTTGTACGGCAGGGGTTAAGGCGGCATGCCAACATCCACACAGGCCTTTCTCAAGCCCAATGGTTCCTAGATGTGCTTGACTGATAATATCATCCAATTGGGCAACCTCTCTCAGCCATTTTACGGTTTCGGCATTACCTCCAATGACTTTGATAAATGCTCATACCGTGAAGTTTGGGATTGGAGAGCATCCAGCTTGCACGTTAAGATTTTGGACAAACCCGCACTCGACAGGAACACTCGGTGAAACTGGCCTGTTTCTCAAGTACCAACAGTCTGCACCGGAGAATGCGAGAAGTTCCAGAAGGTGACGTCCTAATCCATGCCGGCGACAGTCTCGGTCAGGGCACACTGGAAAATGTCTAAGACTTCAATGCGTGGCTTTGGCCGCTGCGGCATTGGCCTAAAATTGTGATTGCTGGAAACCATGGCCGGGCCTTCCAGGAAACGCCGGAAAAGGCCGGGCAAGCACTGACGAATGCCATTACCTGGAAGACAGCGGCGTTGTGATTGAGCGCGTTCGGATTTGGGGCTCGCCCTGGTCGCCCGCATTCATGGATTGGGTGTTTATGCTTAAACGTGGTGATCCGCTGTCTCAGAAATGGCAGCTCATTCCGGACGATACCGATGCGATGATCACCCATAGACCACCGAAGGGCATTGGCGACGAGGCGAACTTAGGATTCAAATGCCAGAAGGTTGGCTGCGTTAATCGGCTGGGCCGTATCCATCAGCTCTCACTGAAAGGGCACATTTTGGGCCATATCCATGAAGACTATGGTGAATATCAGCAGGGGCAAACGAAGTTGATCAATGCCAGCATCTGCACCGCTCGTTATGTGCCGAGCAACGCACCGATTGTCGTCGACATTTAAGAAGGTAACACGGGGTTGTTGCGGGATGGCAGCTTGCGAAACATGTATTTCCGGTTAGGCTCTCAATATTAGCCCGAACTCGGATACTAACCTCTTCGTCTCCCTTCAGGCTAAATTGGAGCAATTAACTGTGGGTATCGACTGGCATTATCCGCGGAGAGAGTTGGCAGCTAAAATCCTCAGCGTTTACCAGGTTGGCCTGTCTGAAGCTCTGACTCTATTCGCGCCCCTCCACATGGGGAAAACAGAGTTTGTCCTTCTAGATTTCATCCCCAAAGCAACGCAGTGTGGCTATATTCCCGTTTACGTAAACCTATCGGAGAACGCCGTTGATCCGGTCCTATCGCTTCTCGACGCGGTTCACGTGGCTCTCAACGAATCCAGCTGGTGGAGGCGAGCAACACAGAAATTTTGTGCACGGGTACCTCTCCGTGATCGGGATACACTGGGTGCTTTGAGCGAGACACTCAATACTCTGGTCGCCAGACATGACCGTATCTTTTTATGTCTCGATGAGGCCCAGCATCTGGCAGATAAACCAGAATTCGAGGTCTTGGTGTTTTTCCTGCGGACGTTCCTTGAGCAAAACCGCGAACGCATCAAAGTTATGTATACCGGATCTAGCCGAGATGGGCTTCGAAAGCTGTTCAACGATCGAAAAGCCCCGCTATTCAAGAGCTCATCTCAAATCGATCTTCCGCAACTGGGCTCCGGTTTCGTTGATCACATGCGCCAGTGTTACAAAGAAGCTACCACTCATGATTTTTCCCTGCAGGATGGACTGATTGCTTTTGATGCGGTGAACTATGTTCCAGGAGAGTTTCGGTCCCTGCTTGATAACATGATCGTCAGTGGTTCTAATGACATTATTCAGGAAGTTTCGACATGAAGGCGATAGTAGGTATTCCAACGTGACGGTAGAAGAACTGATCGCACAGCTGCAAGCTCTTCCTCCAGGAACGCCAGTGCTGGTTGAGGGCTATGAAACTGGTTTTGATAATATTTTGAAACTAGCGGAGCAACAGGTTGGCCAGTATCGTAATGCGCAGAAGTGGGATGGTGAGGACCAGACTCTGGATCGGTCCACCAAACCAGAGCGCGCAGCCTTGAAGCGGTGGTAATCCGTGGGCGCAGAGGAGGTCGAAGATGAAAGCCTTAAAAGAGAAAAAATTCTATAGCCTACGTGATCTACTGGCCCAATGTGATCCCAAAGCCCCCATGCCCGACGCGCTTCAGGACTGGGACCGGATGGCGCCGGTTGGTCTAGAGCAAGTCGTTATGAGCGATCGGACGCCTCATCAAGCTTCAACGCCAGGGCAAACACCGTAGCACCCGAAAGTCTGTTTCGAGCGAGAACGCTACTTACCGCTGTTATCCAGTTTGGGCTGGTCACGATCTTCCATAAAGTCGTCCGTAACACCATCGTCGGACTCAAAGAACTCATCCCACACAGGATCTGTTGGCCGATCATAGCGCTTGACGCAGTCTTTAAAGCGCTCCAAAGGAGGTAGCTCCGTCGGCAATAGTTCGGCGAGTTCGTCCGCATGACTGGAATAGCGATTGAGATTATCGAGAAGCTCTTGCTCGGTGATGCGCTTGATCTTCACAGTGGTCGGCCTCCCGTTATTCAAAGGCAACACGACTGGTGTTTTGGCAACACAATTGGTGTTTTAAATAGCAGCCGTTCGTCGTTATTGACTTTATACCGCTAAAAAACGTCAATATAAACCAGCATTCGATAATGCAAGTGCTCTAAAAAATGCTGACTGCAGGAGCCGCAGACCACATTTACACCAATTTTGTTGCCTGAACTTCTGTGCTTAGAGTGGGTCGATCAGAGAAGCCCCATTGTTATCAGGAATGGACCCGTTTACGTCTGTTGAGACCGGCCAGTAAGCCATACTCTCCCCCGAGGTCCTCTTGATATTTCCCTTCAGTTCATCAGCGGTTTTGGTGGGGTCGAGCCACTGATCCAGGGAGCTTGGATGGACAAGCGTTGGCTGCCGGTCGTGTATGTGGTGAATCTTCTTAGTTGCTGGCTCCGTGATGATTGCTACTCTAAGGGACGTACCCTCCCCTGTTGGCGTGTAGAGGCCAGCAAAGAACAGCGCTTCATCCCTTTCAAGATCTGGGCACGTGATGTAATAGGGTTGTTTTTGGCCATTCTCCAGTCGCATCCATTCATACCAGCCGTTGGCCGGGATCACGCATCGTTGGTGGTTGAACGATTCTTGGAAGTAGCGAGACGTTTTGATTGATTCGATGCGGGCATTGATGGGCGCTGGCGCCCTCTCATCGGCCCAGGAAGGTCGAAATCCCCACCAGGCATAGTCAAAGCGAGGCTCCCCAGATGGAGACTGTCGAATGCTCGCAATCTGGGTACCCGGGGCAATGTTGTAACGGGCCACCATATTCCCGGTAGCCATTGGGTAGTTCCAATATCGCTTGGCAACGAGATTGAGGGGTGAATGAAATACAAAGCGTCCGCACATATTGAGTCTTTGCCCGTCTGAACCCTACCGGCAGCCTTCAAGAAACCTCGTCGTCCACGCCTGTTCACCATATGTAGGGGACAGCTCATATTTTTTTACGACCCGCACAAATCTTGCCACATAGCCGCACTGGCCCGACGGCGGTAACCATTCATCTGGACCTCGATGTTGTTTGCTGCTGTTCAGGCTGTCCTCGACAGGCAATAGGTTAACCGGATCGTTGGCAAATTGTTCACGTTGTTCATCTGACCATTCCCAGGCTCCTCGCTCCCACGCAAAAGCAAGTGGAACCACATGATCGATCTCGATATTGGCGGCGTTCTGTATCACCTCCCCAGTAAACGGACTAATCCACCGGCCGGTGACCACCCGACACCGTTTATCATCTGCAAAGCGAACCGGTGTCGTCGAAGCCGAAATCAGTGCTTCGGCCCGGCTGTCCTGACAGTCGCGATCAGAATCATCCCACCCGTAACCAAAGGCTGATCGCCGATACTGACTCTGCTTCACTGAGGGCGCGTCAACGAGCTTCCTGCCCCCACCCAGTCGAACCCCTGCGGGTAGCTGCCCTCCGGCGTCCAAGCACGCCTGAAGGGTCTCGAAGGGCATGTAGTTTAAAGTCCTGTTGTACCAACTGCTCTGCGGCGGATGGCATAGGCCGCTGGTTGATTGTTTGACGATATTGGCAGCCACGGCACTGCTGGCGAAGCAGAGAACACCGAGGGTCATTAAGGGAGAAAAAAGGACAGTGATCTTCATGAATTAATCTGGTTTTAGAGCAGGAAATGTCTGCAGTAGCAGTTTGTTACCTTGGAACAACGAGTGCTGCCTATGACCATCTCTGAGTTACGTGATTTCGTTGTCTACGGGCACTTTTTCATGATGCTCAAACTGCAGCACGTCGCTGCTTACACCCTTAGCTGGACAGGCAAGTTTATTTAACCATTGATCACACGAACTCTATGCAGAGCGAACGCTTTCTTCAAGCGTTTAGTTGGAATCGGGGGTTTCTCAAGAGATTCGAAGAAAACCGCAAGATCTTCTGAGGCTAGATTTGTGCCCCCGCACTCTCGATATGGTAATTGAGTCTCGCAGGTCTGGGTTACTGAAGAGTATTCCTCTTTGTTTGCCTGACTGTTCAGTAAACCATTTTTTCGCTGTTTCATGTTCTTTTCTCCGCGAACGCTTTGCTGCTGTGAGGTCATCGCTCTGCCGTAACCCACGGCTCAGCAGAGGTCAGCCAGCCCCGCATGGCTTCCGCACGTTTCAATTGGCCAGACCGCTCCAACTCCAAAACCCAAGTAAGAATACGCTCGAAACTCACAGCGTCGTTAACATCAGAGGCTTGAACATTGGGAACCATCGCGTTGTCTTTTTCAATATGGCGGTAGAGCAGATCAAAGATGGCACGTTCATAACTGGCACAGTGGACTAGGTCGGTTTTGATACCGGCCAGCGCAAAGTATTCTGTCACATTCACAAGCTCGCGTTGCCCGAAGAAACAGGACGTGTCCGGATAATCCCTACCAGATAGAGTCCATTTGCTGTCGGATAGCGGAAGACTGTGCCAAAACGGTTTTGGTCTGCCCGGGTGGGGAATACATAGGGCAGCAAGCGCTGTAATATAGACCGGTCCCACTGTTCCTGATCTCCCGACGTCAGACAACGCCTCCACGATATTTTCACTTGCGCTCACAACGGTGTCGAACCACTAATTCGAAGCTAACATCATTGAAATGTCCGCAATATTGATAAGATTTCCTACTGTTGGCCCTTTTTGAACAACGTAATCGATCACATCCGGTGCAGAAACGCCTTGAGGAGCATTCTTTGGTACGGAAACAGGGCTACACCTGATTCAGGCGCGATCATAACCGAAATCCGCCCATCTCTGTGCTATTGGTCTTTGCCCGGGAATCCCAAGGATTGCCATTAACCTTTGAGGGATCAATAAAGGCGCTGAGAAATTCGATATCCACACGGACGAGTTCATTGCTTTCGGATGATGACATTTCCTGAAGACCCGTTATTAATAGGAACGGGAAGGCCGAAACGCAAAAAAATTCATCCCTGCCGAGCGTGCCTCATTGTAAATTTTACCCGGTAACCTAGTCGACCTATAATCCGCAGTAATGAAAGGATTTCGTAGTTTGACTTACTCATTCATCTGCTCGATTCCATCCTAACATTGAGATCAATGTAATCCGCGCGGCGGAGTAATCCGGTTGAATCTATTTGAGCAGCTGGGTGGCATTATTCGATAATTGCTACACCCCCAAAACTCCCCATAAGGCCCTTTTCGTTTCCTCATTGGAGCACCGCATTCTGAGCACACTGGCACCCACGTGCCACAAATCTGGTTAACACAGATTTTAAAACCGCCTATTTGCTTCATCGGCCCACCGCATGAGGGACAACCAGGATCCGTGTTTGTGCACAGCGGATAGTTAGAGCAGCCAAAGAAACTAGAGGAGCTACCCTGCCTGGGGACCATTGTCCCCGATCCGCAGACCGGACAAGAGAGTTCATCAGCATGCAGTTGGTTCAGATCTGTTCTGAACTCATCCAACTCCACCTGGTAGTTGTGGTTGATGAGTTCCTTGGGAAAATCTGATGCAACACTCATATCGGTGATCAGATAGACTCGATGTCGAGCGCGGGTCAACGCAACGTAAAAAAGCCGACGCTCCTCTGCGAACTTAAAAGGCTCCTCGGGTGCCAACAGAGCGTCCAACAACGGGTGTGTTTCTTTTGTCGACGGGAAACCGTGCCGTCCTACTTCCAGGCCCATCACGACAACATAGTCAGCTTCCTTGCCTTTTGACGCATGAAACGTCAGCCTTTCCATCTTCAGCTTTGGATACTTCCTCTGAAAATCTAGCAATACGACCTGATCAGGTAGCCGGAACCAAAACCGTCCGAGGATGTAAACCGTTGCCTTTTCACTGATCCTGTCTGAGATCGCTTGAAAGACCTCATCTAACTCAGCATATTGCTGCCGATCTTGCGGCTTTCTCCGCATAATCGAAACGGCGGGTTGGGAAACAACGGTGTGAGTTGTGAGACGCTTTTTTACTTGAGCAGGGTTCTTCATCACAAACTGTGAGGCGACATCACAAATCTGGTTGTTGAAACGGAAGGTCTTGTCCAGCGAGGTCGTCTTGGTTGGTCCAAACTCCTTCTGAAACCCCGTAGTGAGAGTTACGTCGCTACCCGTAAAACGGTAGATGGCCTGCCAATCATCGCCGACACAGAACACCGAGCAATTTTTTGTGCGATCCCGTAATGCCTTTACCAGTCTTGCTCGAGGCCGCGAAATATCCTGAAACTCGTCAACCATTATATAGCGCCACGATGGCTTAAAGCGTCCGGACTCGACATAGTCAATAGCTCTGCCGATCATGTCGTTGAAATCGATGCTCTGGTCCTCTTCGAGCAATGCTTCATATCGGTCGACAATTGGCTTTAGTAGATCCATCGCGGCATGGAACTGACCGGGATTCTCGACACGACTGGCTCTTTCCTTGACCTGTTCCCACGTCTCGTGACTGCCTTTAAATGCGCCTAGTAACTGACTAAGGAGCTGCGAGAATTCTGAAATTACTCCTTTCTCTTTAAGAGTTTCGAGAATCGCCTCAGCCGGTAAAGGATCGAACTTTACTCCGCGCGCAGTCAGCTTTTTCTCCAGCTCACTGATGAGGCACCCTTCCCTCTGTTCATAGGAGAACGTTTCCACAAGTGTCGTCTGATGTGTTCTATGAAGATCTCGCTTCCACTGGATACCTTCCTGATACTTAGCTGCATCAATGTAAGGGGCCGTACCGCCCTCGCGATCGATACCAAAATGTTCGATGTAGACGTCGTATTTAGGTAAATAAAAATCAGGTAGATAAGCACGAAAATCTACTGTTCGAGTGTCAGCGGCTTGGTATGGAGCCTCATACTGGTACTCGACACCCATTCGAAACAGCCAATTGGCAATGAAAGCCTCTTCAAGGCTTTTCACGTTCTCACTTTTCAGAGTGACAATGTTATTAGCCCGGATGTATTCGAAGTACTCCCCCTCAGACGAAAAATCAAAACCGTTTTTTGCTGGATACAAGTAAGTTGAGAAGTACTGGATTGCTTTCTCCTGGTACTCGGAGTCTTCCAACAGCTCTTTGAGCCAATTATCTACGGCTTTGGCGAGTGCGGCTTCGTCCTCTGCCAACGGGTGCATCTTGGGTTTCGCGCCTTCGACTTGGCCAATGATCGTTAAGCCTAGCGAGTGAAACGTTGCCGCTTTTACACTCGCTCCCGGTATTTTTTCAGCGATTCGCTCCTGCATTTCGTCAGCGGCTTTGCGCCCAAATGCCAGCATCAAAATATCGGCGTCTACCGCACGACGACTTTTCAGGAGGTAGGCTGCCCGCCCGATCATTGTGCTCGTTTTCCCAGTCCCAGCCCCCGCAAGCACCAGGTTATTATCCTCATCGATTACACAGGCCTCTCGCTGCTTGCCTGTTAGTGGATTCGACTCAACGGTGTCGAACAAGTCTTTAAATCGATCCAACTCTGCGGCTAGAAAATTATTTCTGATTTGCTCGATGAGAGCGGGATCTGACTCTGCCCATTGTTGAAGCTCTTCAAAAGGCTGAATTTTGTCTTTGGTCAGCTCAACATCGCTCGGAGGAAGGATTAATCGCTGTTTTTGCGAACTAGCAAACTGCGCAATTACTTGCGCTTGGCTGGTTCGAAGATAACCTGATTTATTTACCAATGAGGCAACTTGGGAGAGCGAGGCCTTTGCTCGCGCTCGGTGAACATCTATCAAGCGGCGGTATAGATGTTCGCGCAAATCCCGGCTCGTAGACTTGCCAAGCCAGGTAATGCTCTCGTTCCTTCCCTCTACAGTGAATTCGATGCGTGAGAAAAGCAGACCGCCTCGCCTAACTGGACCTGACGAAAACTGCTCCCACTTAATCAGCCGGCTCGACCCGCTCTTTTGGTCTAGAAAGAGACCTTTATCGGAAATGGTGCACTCTACTGGTGGAACAGCAAAAAGCCGAAGAAACCATGGCTGACGAAACACGCTCATTGAAAATCCCTTAATGACGTTCCTTTTGGCTGGAAAGCTTCCAGAGTCTGGTCGGTTTATTTGCCAGCCAACAGTTGAGTCAGACCATCATTGATTTCGCATTATAAATCAAGCAGATCCGATCTATTTTACCAGATTGGTCCTTTGTTGGTCGGCTTTTTCAAGATATAAGGCGTAGGCTCCTCAGTGCTGCCACTTAGAACCGGACCAATAGTCGACAACTAGCGGAATCCTTGATTGTTCGCCCAACGACTGACACTCTGCGATTCACTGGAAAATCTGACAAAACACCGACAAACGGAAAACTTCAATCATTACTGCAACCATAACGGGGATGTTTACACTATTTCGTGTTTACCGTTTCGAAGGGACAAAACTCATCCAACTTTGCACTCTTGTAGGAAAAGTCTCACCCCCTTTTCAGCCAAATACGCTTATCAGCGAACGCACAAACACAGACCATTAAATCGGGCCGTTTGATCAGGAAGATCGAGGCCCACAGCCGGCAAGGATGCCTGGCAAGCGCGACACCTGCAAAGTGGTGTGACTGGTCAGGGAGAGATCTGACACCATTTGCCTCCTAACGAATTCCGTAAACCGCGCACATGCCACCAGCACCGCCACCGTCTTGATCATTCTTTGGAAAGAGGACCTTTTCGCGACGAAGGGTTGCCGTTTAGGATAAGAAGCTGTCCGTGGACTTACCCCGATACGCATGACACACCCCAGCCTCAAACGGAGGCCATTTCAAAGGCCTCTGGGCTGACGCCACCCAGGTGGGTATGACGTCGGACACGGTTATTAAACACTTCGATGTAGTCGAACACATCCGCCGTGGCCAGGTCACGGGTTTTGTAGATCCCGAAAAACTGGCGACGCGGCAAAGAGAGCTTCTGCTTAAACGACTGGAGGTAGCTGTCAGAGAAAATGGACAGATGCTTGTGATCTCAGACTGCCACTACAGTCGCGCTGGCTTCTATGTAGTTTATGAGGAAATTGGCGAAGCTGGGCCAGGCTCTGTTGATATCGACCGGATTGTCGACGATTGGAGTATGCGTAACGGATGAAACCCTTAGGCGCCGTTCCTCCATCGGTCCGTTTCATAGGCTCGTTAATTCATACACTTGCAAAAAGTTACACATTTGTGGCAAATTCGGTCTCGATTTAATCAACTGTTCAAGGATGAACGTGTATGGCCCGCTTCTTTCTGGGGCTGTGTGTGTTGGTATGCATTTGCGCACCAGCTCATGCAGACACCCTTCGCATTGCTTCCTATAACGTCAAGTACCTCAGCGCCTGCGTCAATTACGCCCGTAAAGACGCACTTCAATCGACATTTGAATCTCTGAATGCCGACATCATTGCCCTTCAAGAAGTCCGTAATCGTCAGGCTTTGGAGTATTTTTTTGATACGAGTTCCTGGCACATAATCATTGACGATCAAAGTACCGATGACCAGAAACTTGCATTCGTTGTTCGAGAAGGCGTTGATTACCGACTCGCCTCCGGTAACCACTTGGATGCTGAAAAGTCAGACTTTCTATTTCCAGATTCTACGTTCTTTCCCGATGATCGAGATGTTTTGCGCCTATTCGTTAATGTTCCCGAACTGGATGGCGAGATTGAGATACTGAATCATCACGCCAAATCTCGCTACAACGGCAGGGTTTACTCCGAAACTCGCAGGATAGAGGCCTCAACGGAAATCGTCGATTACCTACGTGCCCAATCAGAAAGTCCCTACGCAATCGTTCTTGGAGACTTCAACGACAATCCGGATGATGCCTCAGTTAATACCCTCGAGATTGGCTATCTTGCGGACCGCAATTACGAAAACAACCCCGGCTCCTTCCTGGTCAATCTAGCAGAACCTTTGCTGATAGAAGACATCGTTAGCTATGGACTCAATTCTCGTAATGACAAGAATGGGGCTCTTGAACCGACCATTAGTGGCAGTAGAGATGACAATTATCTGAATTACAGCAATGAACACGAAGTTACCAAAGCCCTTTACGATCAAATTTTAGTCACCCCCAACCTTGCCGCCTCATCGCATCTCTCACGAATGGAGCTGATCAAGGATAGTGTGGCTGTCACGGGCAATAGCGACACCCGAGCATCGGACCATGCACCCATTTATGTCGACCTATTTAATATCGAGGGGAATTCCGATCCCCTAAAGATCACCGGGCTACTGCCCGACCCGAAAGGTAGCGATCACAACCGTGAGAAAATTCAGATCACATCCGATTTGGGGTATCGCTTTGATGATTCGGTAACACTGAGAGATGAGGCCGGAAACCGTTACGAGTTTCAGCTTCAGATTGCCAGCGGAACAAGTCAAAGCATTGTCCCAACATCGACACGATTCTCACTGAACAACGACGGCGATCGCGTTGACCTGCTTGTCGGTGAGGAAGTTATCGATACGTTCAACTATCAACTATCAGATGAAGGGAGGTGGATTACCAGAAACGAACAATAGTTGTACAAAGGGTTTGGAAACCCGGCACATAAGGAAAATGACTTAAATCGATTGGAAACGGAACTCCAACCATGAAGAAAATACTGATTCCTTTATTTTTGGCACTTGCCACGCTGTGCAGCGCTTTTGCTCACGCAATTTCATTGAACGATATGCAGTCTTGGAACCCAGACAAACTCTACAAACGTGGAGAACTGGTCAAGATTCGCTATGACATGTACATGAGCGTGCTCCCAACGAGGGGTGATCACCCCGAGCATCACCCCATCCGTTGGCGCAAGATCCAGTACGATAGATTCCGAAACTTTGAACCAAAGCGTCTCTACTTCCTCGGAAAGGTCGTCGAGCATGCGGGCCAGTACTATATTTCGCGGGGAATCAACGTCCCTTCAGGTTCTGACAGCCTCGAACGAACCCATCGATGGTTAGAGTTCACTCATCCTGGCTTGTTTTATGACATTCCAGATTATGATCAAGGCTCCGATCAGATGGATACGTTGGTGGGTATCGATAACAACCACAATGGCATTCGAGATGACTACGAAGAGGCCATTATCTTCGGCGGACTACCGGAATCGATGAAGCCCTACGCCCTGGCTGCCGGCAAGGCCTATGGCGGATTGATGAAATCGGCGACAGACGACTTCCAAGCCACACCAGCGAGCGCGCGCACTGTCCTTGAGAGACTGATGATCGCAGAAGCCTGCAAACGTGAAATGCAAGAACTCCACCAGGGCAAAACATGGCAGGAGACCTCGTATTTCAACACCCTCGATCGGATTGAAGCGAAATATAAACTTCAGAATATGTTGGTCAAAGTCATGGATGACCAAGAAGTCCCCTACCCCGAAGACGCTACGTGCAATGCGCTTTCCGCTCTATAAAAAGGATTTTGGATATGTTTATGAAGCGATTTTTTGCGGCCTCTGTGCTCACAGCCTGCTCTACAGGCGCTTTAGCGGCCTGCGAATCCAACGTCGACAAGGTTGAAGTTTTCTATATAAACGGCATGTTCACGGACTGGAGCAGCTACCGCGCTAACCTTCAGGCTATCGAAGAGTTTGTGCAGTCCTATCTTTTCGGTTGGGGTTTCTCGCCAACTGTGCATGGTGCCCACAATGAATCAGAAAATGCCATTAGCCAAGTCATTGAAGTGGCAAGGCAAAAATTTGAAGACGCCAACGCTTCAGCTCAGTTGGCAATCAAACAATTCCTGAATAACGATCCGGAGTACGTCAATACGCCAGAAGGCGTCACAGCAGTTCAGGAATTTCTGGCCGATATCAATTCTGCGTATACAACAATCCTGGCGGAAGCAGATACGGCTAATGGCAGAGCCGGTTTGGTTAGCTTATTGGACACATGCTCGCGAGTTGTCATGATCACCCATTCTCAGGGCAATTTTTATGGGAATGCCTTGTTCAACGACCTCTATGCAACATACGATTTTCCAAACGGCTACTCCTTAGCTCAATACCCCATGCTGGGTAATATGCAGATCGCGTCGCCGGTATATAACCCAGGGGGTGCTGCGGGTATTGTATATCCTGACTCAGTCGGTCACCTTACAAACGACAATGATCTGGTCATGGGCTTGGTTAGGGGAACCATCGGCGCTGTTGATTCGAACTACGATGCGTCGCGCAATCCAAATGACTTTAGCGGGCATGGCCTGGAGCAGTCCTATCTTAAGCAACCTGGGCAAGCTGCTCAGATTGCAGGAAGCATAGCTAATATCGCTTTCGGCTTCACACCTTATCCCTTACATGGACAACGAACAGCCTCATCCAGTGCCTTCGATGGATATGGATTCACTGAGATGAACGAGCTTCTGGATATTGAGTTTGGTAGCGGCGGTGTATATCGCTACAGCGATGTCCCCGAGTCTACGTTTAATGGCCTACTATCCGCCTCATCTAAGGGAGGGTATTTCAATGAGTATATCCGTGATCGCTTCAGTTACGAAAAGCTGGAGTAATCGCAGAAGGAATGCGCCTTTACGGCGCATTCCTCTCTCTTTCTTGATTGTGACCAGCTTCGGTCTTATCCCTAACCTTGCATTCTCTGCGTGGTTTTCGCCTGAGTTGGAGAGGTTCGAAGACTGCACGGTTGAGAAAACATTTTTGGCATCAACACTGAAGGAGCGCTCAATCACGTCGACTCTTTACGTTACCCGTATTCAAGAGGACCAGGAGTCCCAAACTGCAAAGCTTTTCAGAGAACGGGGTTTGGCGGGAGAGATTGCCTATCGCCCGGTGTACCCGAGCGATACTGAAATTGAGGACTCGCGAACAATGGTGCTGACCAGCGTTGTGTATCGACGAGAAGCAAGCTCCCTGGAGAAATTCTTCAGTGGCTCCGAAACCCAAGTGTATTTCGAGGTAAAGATGGATGGCGAAAGCTTCGCTCTGAATCTAAGCTCGTTCGAAAGACCCCCTTTTGAAGTCTGTATCTGACGTTCTCGACTACTTACCGATCGGTGAGCACGTCCTGAGCCCTACTTCGCGTATCTGTGCTGCCACCACAAACGTGCCGGGTTCTATGTGGTTTATGAGGAAATTGGAGAAGCCAGATCAGGCGCTGTAGATATCGATCGGATTATCGAGGACTGGAGTGACCGGGACAGGCGAAGGATGTCTGGTAAACCGGCGGCTTGCCACTAAATATTAACTGGCTTTCACTGGCAGAGGCTCTTGCGCTACGCGAACAGGCACACAAGGGTTCGGAGACAAAATAGTTCTTCACTTCCCTCGGACGCGCACCACCGTCGTAGAGGCTGTGCGCCGAGACTCCCAGTCGTTGCGATACTTCGGCGACGGTGCAGCCCCGCTCCAGCACTTGTCGGACCGCTTCATCTTCGAATTCCGGGGGATAACGTTGGCTGCTCATAACAGTTTCTCCTATGCTCTAATCATAGGCCAGGAGTGACTAGTGGACCGGGGGAAGTCCAATGGCTAGCGCCGTCAGAAACCGCAGAACAAAGCGCGGTTAAAAATGGGGGGATTACAATGCAACGTTATGTCCTGGGTATACTCGAGTTTATTGGACTTGCTGGAATCATCGGTCTAATTGCTTACATTAATTGGACCAAGATTGCCCTTGGGGCTGTGATGGCCGCCATTGGCGCTTTTTTCCCTGATTTTCGACGACTTGAAGTGGGCGAAGAACAAGAACATGGTGCCGCGAAGCTAATTATGCTTGGAGCAAAGTTTACAATTAATGGAACAGCACGGTTTGGGGTTGTACTCGTTGGAATAATTCTTGTAATTGGTGGCGCAACAGAAGGGGTAAATCCACGTGAAATTGAACAGGACATACGAATCAAGGTCCATAAACAGTTGGGAGGTTCTAGCCACATTAATCCGTTCGAACTTATGAGCGCTGAAGGCATACCAAACATGGAAGCATTTGACACTGACGTTAAATCTGTCATGCAGGCTTGTCGAAAAAATATTCAGTTAAAACGATATTTCGGTGCATCATTTTTTTTAGATGATGTATACAGGCTTTACTCGTTTGGCTGTGGTCTTGATGATGTTGAACCAAGCTTTAGAAGGAAACTAATAAGAGAAGATGCTAAATTAAGTTTCGGCTCAAATGAAAGAGAGAGTCAGTAATTGACCTGCACCCAGCTTTCTGTTCCAACCCATCGCAATTCGATAGTGCTTTTGCCCAGAGTCCGGCCCGCTTTTCACCTCTAGACAACTCTTGGAGGACTTGCTCATACAATTGCTCCTCTTGCAGTCTAGCCGCGGCAGATTTCCTTCTGAACTTTTCAAACAAATCAAACTCTCCTTTGCGACCTAACGAGACTGTAGAAAAACCCGATTCCGAGTCATTCCCAACGCCTGATTCCTGTCATTTTTATCGCGGCCATCAACTGGCAGATTCCCGTGATTTCGATGTTCAGCCATCCACTTCGGCCTTTTGGGGCCCCTGAAGCCGGCATTGCTGGTTTCCCTCAGGTACTTTTCCGGGACTTCCACTCTCGGCATTACGCCGCCATCCGCCCGTAATTCGCCAGCTTCTCAATATTGTGCACCAGGCAGTATAGCTGTCACTGGCCCTGCACCTTCTTCTTGCCCCGCAAGCTGAAGCGATTCAGGCCCTTATTCGTGCCAATGTTGCCGAACACCGGTTCCACCACCGACATGCGGTGACTGTAGATCTCTTTACCCTGCGGGCTGTCCACCCGGTGCTTCATCCAGTCGGTGTAGTTGGGTAGGCGCTTGTGCTCAAGGGTGAACGACACTTGTCGGCCTTTGCCTTTGCGATGGTCGGCGGCCTCTGGATTGTGCATGCACTGGTGCTTCTTTGGGCCGTGACGGCATTGCAGCAAACGACCCTGGAAGTAGGCTCGGCTCTGGCCATTCTGGTCTGCCCGGGTACCCTGGTACTTGAGGCGCTCGCCCGCCGGGCAAATACACGTCAGGTTCACCGGATCGAACTGGAATTCACGGGCCGGGATGATCTCTTTCCAGCCGGTGGTTGGCTGGTTCTGATGGCGTTTGCCGTATTTGTCTTTCTGGTTCTGGAACTTCGGGTCACGGCTGCGGAATTTGTTGTCCGGCACGTAGCCATTGATCTGCCGTTCGTGCAGGTAGTTCATGTTCGCTTCGTTGGCGAAGCCGGTGTCGGCGGTAACGATGGTGCCTTGCCGGTAGATGTTGTCGGCAATGCCCAATTTCCTGAAGCGGACTTCAACACTCTCCAGAACCGGTTGCAGGGTGTGGTGTTCCTGGCCTTCGCCAAAGGCCTGAGCATCGATGATGATCTGGTGTTTCCTGTCCACCGTGGCCACGCCGTTATAGCCCTGGATCGTGCCTTTGCTGGTGGTCATCTTGGCGCTTTCGTTATCGGTGAGGTTGCTCTTCACTTCCTTGTTCCGTTTCCCCCGGCCCATCCTTGGGCGGTTCGTCTTTAGGAAGCGGTCCACTTTCTTCGCGGCCTCATCCAGGGACAGGATGGTCTTGGCTCGTCGGATGTCCCGGTCCAGTTCAGCTTCAGTCTCTGCCTCGTCCCGCTCGTAATGGACCTTGAGGTGATGGCGAACCAGGCGTCTCAACTTGGTGCGCTTCTCGTCCAGTTCCTTGAAGGTACCGGACCATTCTTTGGCCGCATTCGATGACATCTTGCAGCCGTCGATGGCGAAGAGTTCGTTGCCCAGAAGACCCTGTTCATGGCACACCAGCAGCACTTGCTCGAACAACTCTTCAATCTCATCCGCGTGGCTGCTGACAAACTTGGCCAATGTGGTGAAGTGCGGAACTGTATCGCAGGACAGCGCCTTGAAGATGATGTTGGTCTCGCAGCACCACTGCATCTCGCGGCTGGAGGTGATTCCCTTGGAGTAGGCGAACAGAATGATCTTCAGGAGGATGGCCGGATCATAGGCTAGACGGCCGGTGTCTTCGTTGCGGTATTTGGGGTGGAATACCGACAGGTCCAGCTTGTGCTCAATCAGGTAGTGCACTGCGTGTTCGAAGGTGCCGGGCTGAAGCTGTTCCTGGTAATTGATCACGACCATAGCATCCTGGTCGTAGTTGTAATGCTTGAAGCGGGGCATCTGACCACTCCTTGTCCGTTTGCCTGATGCTATCAAAACCGAGGGGGATTTCGGGTTTTTTCTACAGCCTCAACGCGGAGCGAAGCGGCGCTGAGCGCCGTCCACTGAGTGCTGCTGTTGGGCGAGCAGGTCCATTAGTTATGTCGCTGCTGATACTGACAAAATACGCGTAAGGGTTCTGCGCTGCTCTTCCAATAGGAAAGAAAAGGTAATTTCTTTATCTAGATCCCTTAATGCAGCCTCGATCTGCGGCGTGCGCGCTGCCTCCTTTGCTGCTTCAATATTCCGTTTAACCTCCATAAATACGACATCCGCATCATTCGGCAATATAAGGTTAAGGATGCCCGTCTTAACGGCGAGTGAGCGGGCTATGTCGTAGTAAATATCAAAGCAATATGAGGTACGGAGCTCGGAATGCTCTAAAAGCGCGGCGGCTTCGCGCAGCTGGGCAAGTGAATCGATATCAAGCTCTGCCCGCAGCTGTCGCCCGATCGACTGCCGCTCGCTTTTCGGCGAGTCATTCCACTCTCTTGCCACAGTCTCGAGTGTGATGACCCCCAACACATGCAAAGGCGAGAGTCTATCGGCTACAGTTCGCAAATCGTCGCTGTTTGCGTCCCAGGCCTGCTTGAACGCATTCTTTGCGTCACGAAGGCGCTTAGTCCATTCTGGCTCTCGATCCTGTGGTGGGTTCTTGGACGCTTTTATTACTACCCGCGCTAGCTGATTCGCATTTCTGAGGCTAGCAGAATCGAATTCTTTGGCCTGTACTGCCTTCTCATAAGCAAGCAATAGGTAGTTGTTGTCCCAAGCATCCGATAGACGGAAACTTTGCGGCCGGGCTAAATTATAATAGAAGCGAGAGGCCATCCGAAGAACTTCTGATTTTTGAGCCAGCGTCGCTGTTTGGTAGGCACGCGTCACCAGAGAGTCTCCGACCTTCGCGATTTGCTCGAACTTTGTCTTGTCGGTATGCCCAAGCTGCGCCAAGTCGAGGTAGATTGCTGCCTTGTCGACGAGTGCATCCGTCAATAGCTCAGGATTTTGGATCTCTTCCGCAAAAACAATTGCCTCATTAGACCACGACTGTGCGTTTGTCTGCGTGGGGCTATCACTCTCTTCCAGTCGGTAGAGCCGCGTGAGATAGGCCAGGCCTGTGGCAGCGCGAACGGGGTCTAGTTGCTTTTTTGCGTGGAGTGAGGCTTCGCGCCACTTGGAACCGAAGGCAGTTCGAGCTACGGTCAGCTCAGTAGGAAGAGGGCTTCCCCAAGATACCGTCTTTGCAGCGCGCGCTGTCTCTGCTTCTTCGAGCCATCGCTCAAGCGCATCCCTCAGCGAAACATCGATGTTCGAGTTTTGGTTATCCGGGTTTGGTACCGTGCTCCTAGCTTCACGATACGCGGCGAATCCGAAACCAAGACACCCAACGAAGAATAGGGCTAATGAGCCGAACCTCCATACTTCGGGCGAGTGCCGAAAGAAGAGATACGCTACCGTCGCAAAAACAATGACCATGAGCGAGATCACGCCGCGGGAACTTCTGGCTGCCGCATTGATTATATCCGGGAGCCTATCTATGAGATGTTTCATCTGTCAATCCTTGAAGACTGGTAAAATTCCGCCAGCATACGACTCTAGCAGAGGCGCTGTTCCGCGCGTCGCTCTGACTTAACTTGATACATGATTTGAACACTCCATTGGTCGAAAAGCGAACGCTCACATATAAGCCAAGCTTGGGGAAATGTAATTGCCCATGCGCCGAGTTCCAGGGATGGTTATATTAGTTGCAGCCTGCCCAGTACCCTTACGGGGTATCAGACACCCCTGGAGTTTGCCTCCGCTCTCCGACTTGGGAAAACTGATTCAAAAGTAACGGACATTACTAGGGAGCAGTTGGATTAAAGACTGGGGCCAGGTCAAGGAGTGTCTAGTGGACCGGGGTAAGTCCGAAATTCCGGATATAATTTTACGCAGCCTTGCCACCAAGCAGCCCCAGAATTCCACCGATCCCCGCCTTCCAGCCGAAGTCACAAATAGCTTGAAAATTGGCTTGGTTTACCGGAACTTGACCTGGCTCGTTCGCGACGCTGCCAGCAAATGCCAATGTTGCTTGTCCTAAAAAGCTTAAAACAGTTAAACCTACCACCACCCAGAACACAATTTTAAAGTGCGCACTAATCTCCATTGGCCCCACCCTCTGCGACAGAGTCAACTATCGCTCCCTTCAGCCAGTTTTCACCATCATCATGAAGCGCATTTGTCAGGTCGGCTCCCGAAAGGTCGGCTCCTGAAAGGTCAGCTTTAAATAATTGAACCCCCCTCAAATTCGCTCCTTTTAAGCGTACGTTTTCCAAGTTAGCACTAGTAAGATTTGCTCCCTCAAAATCAGCATTCTCTAAATTTGCCCCCCTCAGGTCGGCCCCGCTCAAATTGAGACCGCGATAACTTCCCCCTTCGCGAAGCGTGACACGCCTCCCATTTACCATGGTTACAAACGAATCTTTGGTCGGAGAGGAAATGGTTTCGGCAAGTACAATTTTAGCTTTATCAAAGAGTTTCATGACACCTCCCGAATAAAAACACTGAATTTCACCGATGACGTCAAAAGCCGCGGAAAAAGAACTTTTACCAAAAACAAAAGCCAGAATCGGTTGAGCCATACTGGCATTTTGGTTTTGCTTTATACTCGAGCAAATACCTGCTAATGACAAAATAAAATATAGTTCAGCCTTAGGAAATGAACAAGAGGGCCAGTACTCGACCTCGGAATTGGCAAACCCCGGACTTTCTAGAGGACTGATAGCTAAATTAAATCCTGCTTTTGACGTCCTCCAGGGACATTCTACTATTGCGAACCGATTAAAAAACATCTTTAAAGATAAGTTACCAAGCCCAGGCCTATTGGAAGTAGGATGTTTCGAATCCAAGAAAAAATACGCCATCCACGATTTGACCGTAAACTAGAATGATGATTGTTTTCGGCGGATATCCCATCCGCCGCCGCAGTATGTTTCTATGCCTTTTTTTAGATACTAAAGAATTGAAATGCTTTTTGGACTTCAAGATAACCGATTTTTTTACACCTGGAAAAACCATCTCCAACTATCCCGCTTTTCCCATCTAGAGGGGATAGAATCATCTGATAAGTAATTAGCTTCCTTGTGAAATAGTACCCAACGATTTTCCACCACGTCATTTCATGCTTCTTATACCGCTCACCAAATATTAGTTTCAATTCTTATTAAATTGCAACGCCACTACCCGTCCAAATCTTGAACACAGCGCCATTCTCGAGAAGACCCGATTAGCTTTCCTTAAGTGATGAGCGCAATCCGATCGATCAAGGTCAATCCTTCAAACGATGAACGATGAGTCGTATGATTCCGTCGTTGTTTTCATACCTTGCCCAGATATCATTTGCAAAGGTATACAGGTATCCCGGGTGTTTCACTTCTAGAGGTTTTTTGCCCCGCGTATGCTCAGTCAAGTCAATGTATTGGTGCTTCTCTGGTGAGCCGTCATGGGCCACGACCTTATCTTTGTCAGTACCATTATCATTAGCAATACAGCCCACCATTCGGAACCAGTCTACATTTTCGCATCGTTTGGTAAACGCGAAATCGGCCTTTTCGTCATTAGTAACTGTCTTCCAGACCGATTCCAACTTTCCGAATAAGCCTGCGGCCCATCGAATACCATCTCCGAAAGTGTGCTGGTCATTTTCTGTTCCTTTCCAATCACAAACGTCTTTACCGTCCATCCATAATCCAGAGCCTTCGAAGTAATATTTCCCTTTTCGGAGATAGATTCCGGTGTCGTTCCAACGTTGCTCGGCGAAAACGTCCACCGGTTCCGACGATTCTCCGGGTGCCAGTTCGACCGCGTGACGATAAGACGGAAATTTCGGGCAAACCATCTCTTGTCGAAGGAAAACGGCGTCCGAGACGCTGACAGTCGATTTAGTTGGGGTAGAAGGTTTCGCCAGAAACGGAACATTACGCGGGCGAGAAGGAAGCAAGGCAAATAGGCCTTTAAAGGAGTTATGGATCTCGCCAAGGGGGTCGTAGCATTCCTTTACTGAGTCCAGAGCGCCCTCTTTGAACACCAGTCCCTTTTTCTGAGCTTGTTCCATCATCCACAACAGGGTTCCTGATGACAGCGAGTCATCAGAATACCCGCCTCCGATGTCGCTGTGGACCCCAGGGAACCAGGACTCCAGTATATCCGGATGTTTGGGATAAGCTCTGGTGCTCCGTGTATTCGACCAGTGGGTAACGGTAAAGCAGGCGCGCATTTCATCAAGACCCATTGCGTGCCGACCGGTTTCGACATGGTAGCCAAGATTCCTGTCATGAAACTCCCAGCGTTCCTTTTTTTCAAGAAGCATATCGACCAGTTCAAGGTCATCTGGGATTCCCAGCGACCCGACGGTGTCCCAAACCCCGACAAATTTGACCTTGATCGCTCGTTCTGGGAGGCGGATGGGCACTTGGCTATCGCCCCAGTCGCTGGGGTCAAAAAGCTTGACCCCTTTTATCCCATTCCACGGATCATCCGACCGATCTTTATAAACCTTTTCGTAGCACATCTTTAACGTCTTTCTCACCTTATCGACGGACATTGTTCGGAAATCGATAAGGCCCTTTCCCAAGTAACCGGCCAGACAGCGCGCAACAAAGGCCCCCCGACTGAAACCTACAATGTAGATTTCATCACCTGGTTCATAATTGAGACCAAGCCAGAGAAAGGCGTCATTGACCTTTTCATCCAAGCCAATGCCTAATGCACCGCCTAGTTTTCGGTCCACCAATCCATCTGTTCCGACACCCGGCTGGTAGTATCGTCTCTGCTCAATACCATCACCGTCGCGCCTGGTCAGCAGGTTATAGAACTTAAAAACGTTCGTGGGAGAGGTAACCCCGTTGTCTTCCATGTCTGGGGTATTCCAGGTGCCATCGCAGCACAGGATGAGTCGTTTCATGATTCCCTCACGCAGTTAGTTAATGGCGGGGGTCACCGAAACCTATACAGCGTGATTAGGTAAATCTCAGCTCTATTCCCTGACCTGAAATCTGCATCTTGAAAAATTACCAGTAAAACCAGCTAAGCAAAGCATGCAGGAATGCGCAAGAATTTATTGAGTGAGGTAAGCAACGATGACCTGTTCCTCCTCAGCTAAACCGCTTTCTGCTTAGGTAGGGCCATCTTGGTCGCAAAGCGAACATTTCGGTCTGTCGACAAATGTCTGTTCAACGACCCCAGTTTGACGCCCCAGGTGTCTTAATAAGTAGGGACCGTCCAGTTCTCCTCGGTTACCGCGTAATGCAGTTTCACCAGTTGTTCCTTGGATGTCAGATGAGAACATGGTGAGTTCATTGCCAACTCATTTGTTCATGTTTTAACCGAATTAGGGGCCAACGACATCGAAGGCGAGTCTCTGCAACCTCTTGACCGCGTATTGCCTCACGGACGTGGGATGATAATGGCACATCAGCCCCTGAACTCCGGCGCGTAAAAATGCGAGTACGAACGCTGCATCATCGATTTGACCTGTGGCTGTTCTGGCGAGGTAGGCCATTAATTTGTCCCTTAAAAAATGTCGGTATCGCTTGCCGTCGCTAAAGTTAGGCGGATAAATAACAGTGGGTTGTGAGTTTGTCACGACCGATTCCGTTGGCGGCTGCAAAACATCAGTCACTGCAACAACAGTTTTTACGTAATGGATCTGCCCGGTCTCGACGAGTAAATCAACGGATACATCGACCAATGATTTGAATGCCAGAACCAGCGAATTTGTATCACTGAGGGTGTCCGGCAGCCTGGCACTTGCTGCCTCTTTCGATACGAACTCGCGCAGCTGATCTGATAGGTTTTCGATTAACACGCCGTCGACCGGCTCATTCGTGCTCAACGTAATTTCTCGCTATATATCTCGATTGCGTCAGCCATTTATTTTTTGATGCTCTTCGCTTCGTTAACTCGTGTTGCCCACTTTGCTAGGAGTTTGGGGTGCGCCTCCAGTTCTTTCCGCATAAAAGCATCTAGGTGGTTTATGAAATCGTCCTTCTCACCTCGATAAAGGATTGCCCCTTCAAATGGGAATTCCTTCTTAACTTTTTCTGAGAAAGACGATTGCGACAAAAGATCGTCAAATTTGGGCGATTTCAGGTTTTCCTCAGACTTTTGATCTTTGCTCGCAGCTTGAACCTGAGTACCTTCAAGGCTGCACTTGATGTTCGACAGTGAGTTGCTGAGGGCCGAGTAGTGTTTCAGTTCCTTTTTGAGCGCATTTCTCTCGGGCCGGTTTTTTTGAACCCAGATCTCGTATGCATCACGTGTCAGCTCCAGGCGCACGTCAGCTGCGGTCCTCTTGCTTTCAGCTATCCATCGATCATGTCGACGCTTTTTGTTCCCGCTGACTTCATCAAAAACTGTTTCGGTTAACGCTGCCGCGAAGTCAAATAAACGCATGAGCATTTCCTTGTGTCAGGTCCTTTACAGTGATCGCCATCGATCGGCGATCACTGCATCCTGTAGCCTATTGAGCCTTGAGTTTCGTTTTGACGTTGCTGAGCGTGTCATCCACTTGAGCGAGTTCAGTAGCATCAAAGCCAGTTTTCGCGTCAGCGTACAAGCGTTCTATGTGCTTCTCTGCTTCTGTAGTCAGACCTTCAACCGCTTTTGAAAAAGCAATTTCGGTATTGTCCCAGTAAGCCCCAATATCACGGGCGACCTTGGAGGCTATACCTTCATCCTTTAGCTCTTTTACGACCGTCCTCGCCATGGATTTCGACCAGCTGGAGAAAAGACGATACACCACAAGGCCCAGAAGCGCTGAAATTGCTACACCCCATACCAGAGGCCCACCGGTAGCTCCTACAAGCCAGGGTAATGTAGTTGGGGTGGCAATAATGCCCAGCGAGGTAAGCACGCCCCCAGCTTTACCAACCAAGATATAGGCACCTAAGTTAGAAGTAATGGTAGACACGTAAGCTCCCATTGCTCCGAACGCTGCCAGCCCTGACATGCCTCCGATGAAGGCAGACTGCCCGTCGAAAGAACTCAACAAGGCTGATCGGTTTGTATCAAACTCAAACTCGTTGTCTGCCACGTTTGCATAAGTTCCGGGTACGAGGGCGGTGAACTCATTCACCAGAGCCTCGGTTTCTTTGGCGAAGAGTTTGCTTGAGGTGTTCATGATGCGGTTTGTTTTAGCCTGAAAATACTGACCAATCGCTACAGAAACGCCAGCTTTTGCTGCGTCTTTGTCGTCAAAACGCTCTTCGATAAAACGAGTGACAAACGACTCAGAAGTGATTTCCTTCACAACGTCCGAAACCTGATCGATCGTGTCGTTCTTGTAGGCCTTAATGGATGCCTTCTGATCCTCAAACTTATCTAAAACGCGAGCATTGTCTCTACGAAATCGCGCTTCCATTTGCTGGACCTCCGAGAGTCGTTCGTCGGCGCTGCGCTTCCGGTCATTATTCTCGTATTGAGCCAAGTCCACTTGAGCCAGCAGTTGTTTTTTGATGGCGTGAGTCTTGTTCTGGCGAATAGCATCAAGATTCTCTGTAACATTCGTTACTAACTCCTGAAAGCGATCCTTGAACCTCTGTACGTGCTCTTTATTACCATCCCAGAACGGAATGATGCGTTGCTCCCAATCTTCAGCCGTTGGCCGTTTATACCCTTCCACGGCTGCTTCCAGATCCTCGTAAAGAGAATGACTTAGCGCTCTGTCGAGATGGATTGATGCACGTTTTCTTCCGTCCAAGAAGCTCTCAAGAGAATCAACTCCCGCCGCCTGAGTAGCCAAGATCGTCAAATTTTGAATCGGGTTTGACGGATCAAGTGGGGCATTTCCTGGGGCGCGAAGAATGTTGGCAAAGAATTCGGTTTCACCGGCATCCCGCAGAAATTTAGTGACGCTCGAGGTATAGAGAAACCCGTCTGCCAGATGCATCGCTTCATAGGCTTTCTGAACATCGAGACTGTCAACCTCCTCACCACTTTCTTTCCGAATATAGTCGGGGTCAAACAATTGGCCAGGCGTGTCCAGTAGCGAGACATTCTCCAGTGCAGGAGCATCCACATAGACAATGGCTAGATAGGCTTCGGGGAAAGGAATGCTATCGTTCTCATCTCGCGCAGCGAATTTTTTGAGTATAGAGTAATCCCCCGTATCAAGCACAAAGCTCTCATGATCACCTTCTAATTTGTTCAGATTGAAAGTGGTTGACCCATCAAAGTATCTGACTACAGATACGTTCTCGTCCTCTCCCAGCGAGGGGTGCTTCAATTTTGAGTGCCGAAAAAGGGTGCAGGCCGCGGTCATTGGCTGAAAGCCTTCTGGGGCGATCTGCTGCGCCAACACCATATTTGTTATATGGGACTTACCGGAGTCGCTCGGTCCAACGATGCCAATGATCGGTTCATTGGAGCCAGCCTGTAAGTCTTTTTTCGCCTGCTCAAATTTCTCGATCAACGCTGTTTGCTGTACATGCTCGGGAAGCGCCTTAAGTTCATCTACACTCTTATCAATTGACTCGAGTAGTTCTGAGACCTCTTTTTCTACTTCGGAATTCGACATCTCATTCTCTCCTTGAAATAGGGATTCTGGTTTTGAGGCGATCTTCATGTACTCTTCTAGGTTTGCACCAATAGCGCGGATGTAATCCTGCACAACGTTCAGTGGGTATTCAGTTGGATTCGCTTCAACGCGTGAAGCCATCTTCTGACTCGTGACCAATGAGCAGCGCTCAATGGCCGCTTGTTGAGAGAGTCCCGCTCTCTTCCGAGTTGCGACCAAGTACTCACTCAGTTCCTGATTTTTCGATTCTGAGGACATTTTTTACTCGCTATGCGACTGATTTCTAGCCAACAATAACTCGGGCTTTCTGGCACTGCAAGAAAGAATCGATTTTTTACTCGTCAAGCGAGTAAAAACCGCACTCCTTGAGCAATTGGCTTCGCCAGCAAAGATGCTCACAAGGCACAATGCGTTGCTACACTAAACGCCTATTCGCCAAATCTGCCTGCATAGACCGGAGATCACTTATCTAACGCGGTGCTTGAGAGAAAGTCATGGTCTGTCGAGGTTTTTCGGAGCCGCACCAGATTTGTTTTGCGCCACAGGCTGAGCGATAGCGAATGACACTTATGTTGAAGGGTAGCTTTTGTTGCCTGGGATGCGGGACGGTCGCAAAGCGAACATTCAGATGGTTCGATAACGCTTGGCGTTGCGGCGTGCCGGAGCGCAGCGTAGGCGCGTCCGCCAATAGCTACTGGTTATACGGACTTTGCCACCAACATCTCAGTAGCACCTTTTTGAAACCGGTAACTAACAGGCTGCAATGAGACATCAATCCCATCGGCAGATAATGCGGTCATTACCTGATCCAAATGCTTCGAGACCTCTCCGTCTAAGGATACAACAGGAAAGACACGGACTTCGGTCGCCACTCTGCATAGCTCCCGCATTGATTTAAGGTGAGTTGCCCCATCCACATGGTCACTGTAGAGAAAAAGATAGTGGGAGCAGAGTGCCAAATCGAACTCGGAATCGGAAAACGGCAGCGACGGCAAAGACACTGATAGATACCGCCCTTGCTGAAATCCCGCCTCAAAGTCGGCCAGGAATCTCGACATGGCATTCATACGGATCTCGCCAAGATGCTCGACGCTACTCAATGACCCCCAAATATACTTGTCTGCGTCCTGCCGCATCTTAGTCATGATGTCCGGGTACACTTCATCAATCCGGCGACGTATTTCGTTGACCTGAAACTCGTAAACCGGATCACAGGAAGTGACTTGGCAGCCACGGTCTGTTGCCTCTACATTGAAGCTTGCGGGGCCATCACCGCAACCAAGGATACGCTTGTTCAGGTCATTCTCGGATAATCCGAACATCGCCTGATACTCTTCAAAAGATCGGCCCCACGGGACTACATTGGCTAACTTCAAATCTGACTCTCCTTAGTCTGTATAACGCCAGCGCACAACGGCGCCCTTGAAATGGAGGCGCCGCCGCAATGTAAAGGGCGGCCGCAGGCCGTGAATTGCTGCGCCTTGTTAAATTTGGTTGCGACCGACGCCATGAATTACCCCCGCAGCAATGAGCGCGATGATGGCGACAATGTCTGCGATGACGACCTTGCGAACGGACTCATTGTACCCGCCAACTGACCACGCAATCGCGATGAAGGACACAACGCTGACGAGGCCAGCGATAATTGCCAATGTTTGCAACGATGGCTGGAAAGCTGCATACACCAAGAACAGACCGAGAAGTCCAAACAGGATAGCCCGGTGGCGCATCAGGATTTCGATATTGGGCTCCCCCAAGGAAATGCCATATAAAGCGGCCAGCCGCTCCACGCCCAGCACCCCGGAAACGGGCAGAAGATGAATGATGCCTACGAGCACCAACAGGCCTGTGACAACTTTCTCCATGTTCGCGTTTCCTCCCTGAATTTAACGCCGAAGGCAGCGGCGCGTTTTAGCGCGTCCGCTGGCCTGACTTGTTACAAGTTTTTATCGAAGACTAGCTGGGTCTTCACAGTCGAAAAACCCTGCTTCCTATAGAACTCGTGAGTGTCCTCACGCACCGAGCTACAACGGACACGGAGCTTCAAGCCCTTTTCGGCGGCCCAGTTCGACGCATGAGACGTAAGTGCCGCTCCGATCCCCTGTCGCTGGTGCTCTGGATGCACTGCCATACCGCAGATTTCGACAAAGGCGGTCGATGCTGCCCGTATTGAGAGGTAAGCGTGCAGCCAGCCCACAACGGCGGCGTCAACTGTGAACACCCACAGACGGTCACGTTCCGAACGAATGAGCTCAGCCAGGTCGCTCTCTACATCAGTGATTCCGCGCCCGGGATAACCAAGACTCCTCGAGGTTTCCACTATGCTATTTAGATCGGATTTTACCGCCTCCCGGATAGGACTCACGAAGTCTCCCTGTACTTGTAACGCCCGCAATAAGCAGCGCGAGGAACGAGCGTCCGGCGACCGCAGGGAGTGGACTTGATTGCTTGGTTATGTGTTGACCCCACGCACCACCACTTTAGTTTGACAGATTGAGCTGCCAAGATACCCCATACCTATCATTCAGCCACCCAAACTTTTGGCTAAACCCATAGTTATCCAAGGGCATTAACTCAGCTCCCCCTTTCGCTAGAGCTCGAAACGCTTCCTCAATTTCGTCTAATGAGTCACATTCAACATACAGTGACATGGAAGGGGTAAAAGAGAATTTGTGGTCTAGATGGCTATCCAGAGCCATAAACTCGATACCATTGATCGAAAATCTAGCCATCTTGGCGGAACCTTCTGGTTCATGCTCACCGGCTTCGTAGTGCTGGATTTCGATCACCTCTGAATTTGGAAACAGCGAGGTATAAAACCTGATGGCTTCTTCGGCTTTTCCAGCTTGCTCTCCAACAAACATGAGCGAGGTCGTAATAGACTTCATCTGTGCCTCCGTTCTGATTAATACACATAACGCTGAAAGTAACCGGCGCCGGAGCGCAGCGGAGGGCACCAAAAGCGACACGCTTTTGGCGTCCGGTTGACTGCCTTGTTAAGGCTCAGGGTCAATTCCAAATTCCTTGGCAAACTCTGGATCGATCCAAGCCGAGAGAACTTTGCCACGATCTAATTCCACTTCCGATGGCGCAACGCAGCGATCGACAAATTCCTCCATCGATTCGGCAATGATTGAAGCCTGCCCTGTTTCATGATCCCAAAAGGAGACTCCTGCTGCCGACTTGAGGAAATAATTGCCGCACCCATCTTCTGCAATCACATCTGCTTTGGGAACATCATCAGGGTATGGCCCGCTGGCTTTTCGAAGCACACCATATTCAGTGCCATCCGTTGCTTGATATACCTTCCCGTAGATCTTATTCACGATGCTTTTGCCTTAACGCCCGGCTCACGCGCCGGTTTGGAGCCGCGAAGCGGCGAAAAATCGGTCGCTGTGCAGCCGATTGTTAAACCAAGACTTCGATGAACCACTTTGGTTTGATTCGACCGAAATCTGTTCGAATGTTTGTTTTTAGGCCGTTTTTGGAATCAAAAACGGCCTCTTTGCCACCTTGCCGACAGAAAACAACCCAATGCCAGAAAGGGATTCCATCGACCTTTCTCCATTTAATAGCCAACAGCGCTTTATCTGGCAGAGACTGCCAACCAGTAAATGGCTTTTCTTCTGGGTCACATTCAATGCCGTATTCCGCGAGAAGCTTCCTTACATAGCTAGTATCTGACCAAAGGCTCTCGTCGTCGGCGTAGATTCCCTTTGAATTAGCAACCTGCTTGACCTCTTGATATTCAGCGCCGGCCAAAACAGCTGTGGCCGCTATGCCGCAGCCCGTTACCTCTCCCTGAATTACCGATTTTAGCATTTGACTCAATTGTTAACCCCGCTCATCGATTCCACGAAACTGTGCTCAATAACCTCATAGTGTTGAACCGTAAGATCCGGCTCTAAATCATATTTGTCATCTTCAGGATAGAGCCTTGCCACGCCTATATTGTCCCCGGCAAACGCCTTGATAGATTCCAAGTCTCGCCAATAGGTAATCAACGTAAACTCGACCAATCCATCGGCTTCTCTTTTGTAGATCTGTGCGCCCAGAAATCCGTCAGTCTGAGAGGTGTCTTTTACACCCGTGGCATACAAATATTCGAGAAAGCCTTCACTCTTATCTTGCGGGACTCGGCATTTCCATTCCCTTGCCTGCATCATGCTCTCCATGGTTTAACGCTGAGCACAGCGGCGACCTTGGAATGGCAACGAAGGAGCCATGGAAAGGGCGTCCGGCGGCCATCGGCCGCGTACTGCTGCGCCTTGTTAAACGGAGTCTGGCACATCCACCCGCTCCATAAGAAGAAATGTAGGAACGGGAGGTAAGCCAAGTCCTTTTTCTACGATAGACACAATTTCCTCAAGATCAGAAATTACGCGACTCAAGTTCAATGATGAAACGACCCGTTGCCATTTGGGTTTCGGCCAGTCTTTGGGATCAGCATGGGTCACGGGGTCATATGGAACATACTCTGTTTCGGCATGAGCGAGTTGATTGCGTAGCTCCATGACTTTTTTGAACGACTGAAATGGGCTGCGGGAATAGTCGATATCGATTTTGCCTACCTCGCAGAGAAACTCCATTTTCCCCTGCGGGGATAGTTTTGGCTTCAAGTGTTCATCCCAGGATTTCAGAATGTGATGCCCTGCATGATTAAGGAACGACTCGTAAGTAAATGCAGCAAAGGTTAGCAAAGCCAGTCTCTCGGACAGCTTGATATCCTCAAAATCAACGTCCTTTTTCAATGACTCAAGCGAGGTAAACATATACCTGAAGCCATAGTAGGCTAGCTTCTCAGCCAAAAGTTTCTCCTATCGTTTAACGCTTGCAGCATGCGCGCCCATGAAATGGAGCCAAAGGCGCAATGTAATGGGCGTCGCCGTGCCTGCACTGGTTAGGACTTTGTCCCATTTAAGTCCTCAATCTTATCGTGTAGCTCTTCGATTCTTGCTGGCAGCACGAAAAAGTATTCGATCAATTCCTCTGCCAAATCCAGCATCAATTGAGAGACCTCCTGTGTGGGCTCGGCTTCCAAATCGAAATGTGCACCCAGGTTCCCTCCCTTGCGGATAGCATCTGCAATCTTCAGTATCGGTTCCGAAAGATCCTTTGTTTCGGGAAGCTTTGCTACTTGCTTGGCTAGCGGAAGCGACTGGTATTCCGGTGGGAGTAAGGATTTGGTTACACCCTCCAGAAGCCTGCGTGTTAGTACAGCTGTCGCTCCCCACTCTTGGGTATTGAATACATTTACCGCTGAGACATAAGCTCGCTTGAGTGGGTCATCCAAGCCCTCACCATCAACAATTTCGGGGAGAGCTTCTCTTCCTGGTGGTTTAGCATGTATGTAAAGCTGCTCGCCACTGCCAAGGGTTCCCGCTTCCCCTTTATGATTTAGCAAGAAGAACATGGCAGGTGTTTGGCAGGCCGGGCATCGAACTACCGCTATTCTTGTGTTCTGAGGCGCAGGACTCCATTTGGCTGTCGCGAATGAGACTAGACGCCCGCACTCTGGACACTGAGAGTCGATTGACGACGGCAGAAAAACGGAAGCTTCCTTTTTCCACCTCGGGATTTGATCATTCGACAGCCGATACATAGATAGTCCTAACAGCTTATTAGCGTGAATTCTCATTAAACCGCAACGAAACCACCCCGTCAAAAACCACTTCACACACCGAATACTCATTTTTTTCAGAGTCTTATTGGCCTGCTTCGGGCCGTTGTCGGGCCTTTAGATTTGTGAAAAGCGTGCACGCGGTTTATCCGTGCGCGGTTTTGCACGTTAAAACCAAAGCATTAAAAAACTACCGTTTTAAATCAGACATCTACAGAGGCGCCCTGTGAAAAACGTGCACAGCCACGCACGTTAAACCGCAGAAAATTTGGCGTTTTTGCGGCCTTTTCATTATAACTGTACATCCATACAGCTTTAGCCAAGGAGGGCGACTGTGGCTAAATCACCGTTTCTGGAATCGGTTCGCACAGAGATCAGAACCAAGCAGTACAGCTACCGCACCGAGCAGTCTTATCTCTACTGGATCCGCCAATTCATCCTCTTTAACGACAAGAAACACCCAGAGGTGATGGGTAATCACGAGATTGAGCGCTTTCTGAATCACCTCGCCGTCAATCGTGGAGTCAGCCCATGTAGTAGCCCCCATTTAAACCGGACACCTTGGTAGAAGCAAAGGCCTAGGCATAGACCTAGTGCAAAGGAGTGTCCAAGGTGGAGAGAATCGAAGTCATAACCGGAGTGCAGCGCCGTCGCCGGTATTCCGCGCAGGAGAAAGCATTCATGGTTGCAGAGTGTGAGCAGCCAGGCATGTCGGTATCGCTTGTAGCCCGGCGTCATGGTATATCAGCAAGTCTGTTGTTCCGTTGGAAGAAGCTGATGAAAGACGGTGGCATGTCCGCGATTGAATCCGGTGATGAGGTTGTAAGCGCATCCGAGGTGAAAGCCCTGAACAAGAAGGTTCGGGAGCTGGAGCGGATGTTGGGCCGCAAGACGATGGAAGCTGAAATACTCCGGGAAGCCCTGGAGGTGGTTCAGTCAAAAAAGTTGATCTCGCGCATGCCGTTGCTGCCACCGGACGATACCCTCTGAAGCGGGTTGCGGAAGTGCTGAAGGTGTCGCGCTCCAATCTTTTGGATCGCCTTCATGGTCGCCAGAAAGGCCGAAGCCCGAGATACAGCAAACAGGACGATGACCGGCATTTACCGTTTATCCGTGAGCTGTGCGAGGCCCGTGCTGCCAATGGCTATCGAAGGATCACGGCTCGACTGAATCGGTTGCTCGCAGCCAACGATGAGCGAGTAAACCACAAGCGCGTGTACCGACTGATGAAGCAGAATGGGCTGCTGTTACCCCGGTATACAGGGCGACCTCAAGAGCGCTGCCACAATGGCCAGGTTATTACGTTGAAGCCGGACCTTCGCTGGTGCTCAGATGGCTTGGAGATCCGCTGCTGGAACAAGGAGGTTGTCCGTGTAGCCTTCAGCCTGGACTGCTGTGATCGTGAGCTGATGCGCTATGTAGCGACCACTGGTGGCATCACCGGTGAGATGGTTCAGGACCTGCTGCTGGAAAGCTTGGAATACCGGTTCGGCCAGTCAGAGCGAGTGCCTCATCCACTGGAGTGGCTGACTGACAATGGCAGTTGCTACATTGCCAAAGAAACGCGAGCCTTCGCGTCCTCTCTGGGCTTTGTCGTGTGTACCACACCGGTGAGAAGCCCTCAGAGCAATGGCATGGCTGAGGCCTTCGTGAAGACGTTCAAGCGGGACTATGTGTACCTGAACGATCTTCCTGATGCCGCCACAGTGATGGCCAGGTTGCCGGAATGGATCGAGGACTATAACCGCAGCCACCCGCACAAGGGGCTGAAAATGAAATCGCCCTGGGAGTACCGGGCGGAACTGGCATCAAACGAATGAGGTGGTGTCCGGTTTAGCGGGGGCAACTACAGCCCAGGTACTCAGAATCAGGCTCTGTGCGCGATTATTTTTGTCTACAAGCATGTGCTTAGACGGGAGATTGAGAATCTCCAGTACAAGATGACGAAGACCCCTCGTCGCATGCCGACCGTTCTTAATCCCGATGAAGTAGCTTCGATTCTCCACCGCATGGAAGGCGAGTATTGCTCATTACCGCTCTGCTCTATGGATGCGGTTTGAGAATCAACGAAGCGCTATCACTTCGCATCAAAGACATTGATTTGAAGAGCCGCAATCTGCTCGTATTCAACGGCAAAGGGCGGAAAGACCGATACACACTGATTCCAGGAAATCTCAGAGATAACCTTGAACGACAAATCGCCCACGCAAGGTCCGTGCACGAGTCTGATCTAGCCGATGGATTTGGCCTTACTTCGGTGCCCGCCTCACTGCATAAGAAGTACGGGCCGGTTATGAAGGACTTGGGATGGCAATACCTATTCCCATCTTCGACAAGATGCGTTCACCCCATCGCTGGCTATGTGTGCCGGCACCATCTTCATCGTTCTTCTTATTCGCGGCAACTGAGGCAGGCGGTTCTGGATAGCGGCACCACCAAACGAGTGTCAGCACACACCTTTAGGCATGCTTTCGCGACGGAGTTATTGAGATCAGGGAGTGATATTCGAACAGTTCAGGAAATCCTCGGCCACAGCGATATTCGGACGACTGAAATCTACACCCACATTATTGGCGATCGACGAGCTGGAACAGTTAGTCCATTTGATCGCTTGCCAGGTTCTTGAGAAGCGACCAAGCGCTTAACTGGGGCAGATAACGCCAAGGATATGAGGTACTCCGAATGTTCGCTTTTGTTTAGGTGCTGGTCGCAAAGCGAACATTCTGGGGTCAGTTCACGAAACGGAAAAAATTGTACGCTAAGCCTTTGGCATCAATGATATCGACACCATTTTTTCCACAATTCATAAAGTTGCGCAGTAATTAGTCGACGACTGGCCCTTGCTAAATAATTTTCATTTCAGCATGAGTTGTGCTTTAAAAATTCAATTCTGCAACTACACTCATTGGGCGAACAGAGCGAGAAATCCGCCGTTAATTCCAATAGCGGGTACGCGAATGAATATCAGCTCTTAGGGGAATATTATGTTAAATTGTCTATTCACCGCTGAAGAACTAACCCCCCAATAACCCCTGCGCAAAATGCCCAGTAGCAAACGCCAGCCCCGCTGCGGCCGTACCCATGATCAAAGTCCGGAGTCCTGATCGCATTGCTGGTAAGCCATAGACGATACTTTTAAGCATTCCGATACCCAAGAAGACGACGCCTGCCAAACCAAGACTCGTCAGGAACTGAATCTGACTCTCCATACCCGGGATGGCATAAGGCAGTAAAGGTAAAGCACCAACCGACAAAAATGCGGCGAAGGTAGTCAACGCGGCTCGGCGTGGGCTGAGTCCGGCACCCGAGAGTCCGTACTCTTCTCGCAACATGGTTGCTACCCACACATCGGGATTACGACTGATAGCCTCCACTACTTGCTCCAGCAATTCGCCGTCGAATCCCTTCGCCTGAAACAGCTGGCGAATTTCCTCACGTTCACCTTCTGGCACAGCACGGATATGTTCACGTTCTGTGCGTTCAGCAAATTTGATCTGATTCAACTGCGCCTGGCCCGCTTCGTAATTACTTACCGCCATGCTGAAGCCGTCTGCAATCAGGTTTGCAAAGCCGAGTACCAACGCAACCTGTGGCGAGAAACCTGCGCCGAACGCACCCGATACAACCGCAAACGTTGTAACGCAGCCATCGATGCCGCCAAGCACAGCATCTGGTAGCGTCGAGGCCTTAACGGGACCAGCAAGCCGTGCACGAACGGCATTAGGCTGGTGCTCGCTGAGCAGTCTTTCATTTTCTGTGGATGGCATCTTTCAGCTTCCTGTTCAGGACGCGATTTGGTGCTTTGGGATTATAGGCTCAGTTCGACCTTGTCACTTTATCTGTCAATATACATCTTCAAGATAACGTCCCTGGCCTCTCAGAGTTTCAATATCGATGTGCAAGGGTTTGATAATGTCTTCTATAACCTGCCGCACAGCCGCCGCCATATCCCGGCCACCACAGACCAGTATCTGCGCACCGGTGTTAACCATCTGTCGCACGGCTAATTCATCCTGTTTGAGCTTATCCTGCACGTAGGCGCGCTCGTCTGTTCTTGAGAAGGCTGTGTTCAGCCCGCTCAGTCGATGATCCTCAAGATAGCGCCCAAGCTCAGGTTGGTAGAGAAAATCTGACCTGGCATCGCGACCGCCCCAGTACAGATACATAGGGTTGCAACTGGTATTGTTTCTGATGAAACCGGTTAACGGACCAATCCCGGCACCTGCACCGACAAGAATCACTGGTCGGTTACCGGTAGCTGGCCGAAAGCCTGGATTGGGGCGGATGAAGCCATCGATACAATCACCCGGCTTGAGGTCATGCAAATAACCGGAGCAAAGACCGCCGGCCTGCTTACGGACGCATATCTCAACAATTTCGTCATTTGCCGAGGACGCGAGCGAGTAGAACCGCGGGGGTTGACCGTGTGGGGGAATAACCCCCAAAAGGTCTCCCGCCTCGAACGGTGGCAGCGCTTTAAATCTTCTTGGAGAAGCCGTTAGCCATCCGCCCTGCTCCGCCGGTTTGAACCGGAAGATACTGGTGGGCGCCTGAACCGCAATCCCGTAATCCGCCCTTTCTACCAGTTCCAGTTTGACCGTTGCTGGCTGCAATGCACAGTAGTTCAAGAAAAGCGGAGTACCGATAACCTCACCAACCCGGTTTCCCCACTCACTGAATTGCGAGGCAGAACACCGATCAATCAGTTCAATGGCGTGCAAACGGCTGACGCCTTTACCGGCGAGCGCAGCATCCACCGACAAGGCAAACTGACAGAAGTTCGGAAACTGCCGGTCACCAAAACCCAGTACCGTGTATCGCAGGTTCTTCTCAGCCCGGAATTCTTTGAGCCTGGCCATAAACTGCCGGGCCGATGCGGGTGCATCACCATCACCGTATGTCGAAGTCAGCACGAACAGCCTGGAAGCCTGCGGATACTGCTTAGCCAGGGCATTCATCTCGCTGCAATGCACGCGGAAACCGGCCTTATTCAGGCTGCTATGGAGTTCCTGGGCAAATCCCCAGGTGGCATTACCTTCGGAGCCGACCAGAATAATTGTATCCGCCTGAGCGGCATCGGCGTTGTCAGGAAGCTGCCCTGAAGACCGGCGACGCTGCCACCAGATGGTTGCACCTGTTATCGAGAGAGCTGGCACAGTCAGTGCCGCAGCGCCAAGAATCAGGCCAAGCCACCATAGGCCTTCACCGGTGTGCAAACGTACAATCCAGTCCTGCAATACGCCGCTGTCAGAGCGCGGCTGGAACTGCAGCAACTCGCCCGTAGCCTGGTCCACGAATCCGGAGCCGCCGGCGGTTGACAGCGAATAGACGTCCTGCGGATCACCGGGATAGGGAAACACCAGTTCCCGGAGTTCGCCAAGATCGAAATTGCCTAGCGCTTTTAAGGTGCCCACAGGCGATGGTTGCCCGCCCGAGACCTCAGCCGGAAACCCTGGCCCTGTGTCAGGCGCTTCCGGCAGCAAACCAAAGCGCTGTGCCGACATATAGCTACCGGTCAGTGCGGATAACAGTAGGCCGAGCACGGCAAACCGGGCCAGCTCGGCATGGATTCGTTTCCCGCCTGAGCCGGAAAGCGGTCTTAGTATATTCTTCCAACCCCCGGTACGCCGGGCTATCAACAATATTCCCGAAAGACACAGAAGTACCATCAAAGCAGCTAATACGCCGGCCAGCGCTCTACCGGCATCATCCAGCATAAACGCACGGTGCAGGTCCTTGACCCAGCCAAAAAATGCGGAAGGTTCGTAGGGTGCGGTGCCCTCACCTGTTACCGGATTCACCAGATCCGCACCGGCCTGGCCGTCACGGCTGTAATAGACAATGACCTTGCCAGAAGGCTCTCGCACGATCTGCTCAGTCCCGGGATAGTGAGCAACGACCCGGTCTGCCAGCTCGGCAATACTGACTTCACCGGAAGCCGGAATGACCGCTGACACTCTATCCAGCGTCGGAGCCAAAGCCAACACAGCTCCCGTGACCGAGAGAACGATCAGGAACACGCCTGCAAGCAAACCCGGTAAACTGTGGAACTTGCGCAACATAATAGTCGATGCTCCTGGTGAATTATTGAAGCTCGTAGGTCAGAGCGCGCACGTAACCACGTCCTGAAACCGGCTTTCCGGACCCTTCGGTGGTCAGGGGGGCTATCACATCGGCTCTGATATCGCGCATATCTTCAACAGCAGAGTCGACTCGAACCTCATAGCCGTTGTCGATCAGCGAATCATCGAGGTTCAGAGTCACTTTCAGCGTGCGGCCACTGGTAACACTGGCGCCAGTCAAGCCGTCATACTCTGCAGGATCAAGCCCACTGCCCCGGGCCCAGCCTCCCAGGTGTTTGTAGTATTTAGATTTCTTCCCGGAAACCCAAAGGGTACCCTGATACTCTCCGGCGGCATCGGTAAGATACAGCGCCAGATAGGCTCCATCGCCGCCGTAATTCTGTAGTTCCGTAGTGAAGGTCACGTCACGGGCCTGGGCGAATACCGGTAAAGCCAAGGCGGCGAAAAGGCTGCAAGTGAGAACAAACGTTTTCATAAATGGTCTCCAAAAACCTGATGAACGTTAAAGGAACAGGGCAAATTCGCTGAGTTACTCAACGGTAACCGTGGGACGCCCCTTGACGATGCCGTTGCGTGGCGCCTGACTTTTGGGATTGTCCTGTCCATTTTTCCTGTTGCCGCGGTCCCTCTCCTCATCGTCACTGTCTTCACGCTCCCATTTCATCATGGTCAATGAAGCGGGCGCGAAAGAGGCTTCTGCCCTGACCCCATCGGCATCGAGGCCCCGGACTTCATAACAACCGTCGTCAACCTTTATTCGGTGAACTGTCCAGCCTTCGGCTTCCAGCTTTTCACGCAGATTTTCACGGGGCTGCCAACTCGCCACCGGATCATCGCAGTCGTCATCGGCCACTGCGGTACCGCTCAGAAGTAACAAAGACAGGCTCAGAATAATGGGTTTGGTCTTCATGGTGTCTCTCCTGCTGGTTGTGTTAAATCCACTCTAAGGCGCTAACCTGACAACGACCTGAACAAACGAGGCCATTTCAGCGGAACTGAAAAGCTTCTTTATGGAAGCGAGTCAGGCGGAAGGGTGCTGCCCGCAAGCCGTTTCTAATGGCTTCCCCCAGCCCTGCCGGGCCGCAGAACCAGACCTCTGCGCCTGCTGCCGAGCGTCCGTTGGTAGACAACGTCTCGGCAGACAACCTCTGCCCCTTGCTGCTGTCATGAATCTCGAGGTGTATCCCGGGAAAGCCATCGCAAAGCGCCCGAAGTCGATCCACCATGGGATCCTGGCCGGCGTTGCGCGTGCAGTAATGCAGATCGGCTTCAGGCACGGTGGCGTCGGTGGCGCTGCTTAGAGCTTCGAGCCAGGCCAGAAACGGCGTGATCCCGATGCCACCGGCTATCCAGATCTGGTGGGATTTGCGGTTGCGGCGATCGAAGTTAAAACAGCCGTAAGGGCCTTCTATATTTACGGTTTGCCCCACGCTGATTTTTTGGCTCAGATTGCGGGTGAAGTCGCCGAGCGATTTAATGATGAACGTAACCGTGCCATTTTCCCTATCGGCACTGGCAATCGTGAACGGGTGCGCGCCCTCTAGTCGGTCGAAGGTCACAAAGGCGAATTGCCCCGCACGGTGACCGGGCCATGCCGGCCCCATGTGGCAGGTAACTTCGGTGACGTCCCGGTCTGGTGTTTTGATCGCGGTGACCATGCCGCGAACCTGGCGACGACGACCAACTCTGCCGGTCAGGGATAGCCCGCTGGCGATGCTGCCGCCAAAGAGCAAAATGGCCATCAGCACACCGATTGGCTGCTGCCACCATTGCAGCGGAGTAAGCCACGCCGCGTGGAAAGCGAGCAACAGATAAAGCACCGGCATGCCGCGATGCAAATAGCGCCAGTATTTGTAGGGGAACTTGCGCAACAAGGTGATCAGCAGCATGGCGAACAGCAGATAGATGGCGAACTCCCCTACCTCTTCCGCCGCATCGCGCATGGTGTCGATGAACCCGGAATAATCCTGATCGTGCAGCTTGCCGGCTTTTCCGAACACCGACTCTATTACATCGTCACCCATTTCAATCAGCCAATGGGCGGCGGCGAATACCACTGCCAGAATGCCCGCCCATTTGTGGGTGCGATAGATCTGATCCAACCCGCCCAGCGGTCTCTCCAACCAGGCTGGGCGCAGTGCCAACATCATGGCTAGTGACATCAGAGCAATGGATAACAGCCCACTGAGCAGCAGGCTCTGGTCATAGACTGCCCAGGGAGAACCGGCCCCAGGACCTGCAAAGAGGTTCCAGGCCCATAGGCCCAAAACCAACACAACGAAAGGAAAAATCATCCGCATCATCACATCTCCTGCGATCGGTACCTGGAATATTCCCCCGAAGGCTAGCGCCCAAACCTGACAGCCAGCTGAAGGTCGGTGAAGAGAGATCGAAGCGTTATTGACCATTCAGGCTGTTGTCAGGTTCGAGCTGTAGTATCTTGATTTCAGGGCTGGGTCAGAGGTGAACAATGCGGGTTCTTTTGGTGGAGGATACGGCGGGATTGGGCGAGGCGGTCCGGGATCAGATTGCGGACGACGGCCACGCCGTGGACTGGGTGCAAACTCTGCGCTTTGCTGAGGCGAGTATCAGGACCACAGCCTACGACCTGATTCTGCTGGACCTGATGCTGCCCGACGGCCATGGCTTCGGCTTTTTGCGAACGATCCGGGCTACCGGAATAACAACACCGGTGATCATTCTGACCGCCAGGGATCAGGTGTCTGACCGGATTGAAGGATTGAATGCCGGTGCTGACGACTACCTGGTCAAACCCTTTGATCTTTCGGAGTTGTCGGCCCGCGTGGCCGCGGTGGCTCGCCGATATCGCGGCAATCCAAGCCCGATCATACAAGTGGGCGAGCTGATGATTGATCTTGGCGATCACCGCATCAGTCGCAACGGCCTGCCGGTAGAACTTACGGCACGGGAGTGGGCATTGTTTGAGGGCTTTATCCAGCGACCCGGAATGCTGTTATCGCGATCGCAACTGGAGGATCGTCTATACGCTTTCGGGGCCGAAATCGAAAGTAACACCATCGAAGTTTATGTCAGCCGTCTGCGTAAAAAGCTGGGGCGGGACGCTATCGTAACCGTCAGGGGAATGGGCTATCGCCTGGAAACACATGACCACTAGAACCAGCCTGCAAAAAACACTCGGTATCGGCCTGACACTCGGTGTCACCCTACTCTGGCTGTTGGGCGTGACCGCTTCGGGACTGGTGGCACAGCATGAAATGAACGAGGTCTTCGACAGTGCCCTGGAAGAAACCGCCCAGCGCATACTGCCACTGGCGGTCACCGACATCCTGAACCGTGAGAACGGCGCGGGCAATCAAAAGGCCCCAGCCCTGAAAGACCATGACGAATACCTGACCTATCTGGTACGGGACGAAGCTGGAAATATTCTGCTCCAGTCCCACGATGCCGACCCTGGCGTGTTTAGCAGGACCCCCGCGGAAGGGTTTTCAGATACTCTGACCCACCGGCTATATGGCGTATCTGCAGTCAGCTATACCATCTATCTTGAAGTGGCCGAACCCTTGGCGCACCGGCGTGAATCCGCTCTGGAGGCGGGATTAGCCTTACTGTTGCCTTTACTGGTGCTGATTCCGGTCAGCCTGTTGGGTGTCTGGTGGATTGTCCGGCTTTCCCTTCGTAATGTGGTCGATTTTCAGCAAGACATTGAATCCCGCGGCGCGGGAGATCTGTCCCCTGTTGTAGAAGAGCAGTTACCCCGTGAATTTGAACCAATCGCCGGTGCCATCAACCGGCTGCTTGAGCGTTTGCATCGTGCTCTCGAATCAGAACGCAGCTTTACCGCCAACAGTGCCCATGAACTGCGAACTCCCCTGGCAACAGCGCTTGCCAAAGTGCAGCGACTGAAAACCAGAATGCCCGATGATTATCTCAAGAATGATGTTGCAGAAATTGAAGAAGCGTTACGCAGTCTCTCGGTGCTGTCCGGAAAACTGCTCGAGTTGGCAAAAGCAGAAGGTGGCGGTGCACTCTCACAAAGTCAGCAGGATCTTGTGCCCATCCTCGCGATGATTGCCCGGGATTTTGAGGCCCAGGCACCCGGGCGAGTTGTTTTATCCCTGCCGGAGCGCGAAGTGAACTCCTTTCTTGATCCCGATGCCTTCGCCATCCTGGTGCGTAACCTGATCGAGAATGCCCTTAAGCATGGTTCCCGTAGCGAGCCGGTGAAGATCAACCTGAACGATAATGGGGTTTTAAGGGTCTGCAATGGCGGTGCAAGAGTGCCACCGGAACAGCTCGCTCTTTTAAGAAACCGGTTTGCACGCGCCAAAACGGACGCTGCAGGTTCTGGCCTGGGCCTCGCGATTGCCGATGCGATTGCTAAAGGTGCCGGCATGACCCTGCATCTCAGATCGCCGGCAACAGGACGGCAGGATGGTTTTGAAGCGGAGCTGAATCTGGCATGTATCTGACACTCACCGACATTGTGCTGCTGACGAGCATCATTCAATCGCTGGCTCTTGCCGTTTTTCTCCTACTTCCATCCAACAGTGGGCTCATATCTAACCGACTCCTGGTTGCCACTCTGGTGTTCTTCGCCGCCGGGCTGGGAGAGATCTTCCTCTATGGCAGCGGGCTTGCGCTCCAGTACCCAAACTTCGCCTACCTCGGAACACTCATCGGACTTCTACAAGCCGGCTCGCTCTATCTATATGCGCAATCGCTGATGTATCAGAATTTCCAGTTACGCGGGAAGCATCTCGTGCACACGTTGCTCTTCTGGGTGGTCGGCGCAATTTTTCTGATTGAATATTATTTACAGCCAAGCGAGACCAAAGTTCAGATTCTGCTTGAACGGGACCACCCGGGCGTACTTACCTCTCCCCTTCTTGCAGTCGCTATTCACGCGGTCTTTCTGGGCTACCTGTACGCGACGATTCGTGCGATTAACCGTTTCGGCCTTGGTATTCGACAGATTTTCTCGAGTATTGAAAACAAACAACTTGCGTGGTTACGGACGCTTCTGATCGGCTATGCAGTGGCTTGGACCGTGAGCATGATGTACTGCCTTACAGCGCATGTGTTTAGAAGCGTGCCTGGAACCGAGTGGGTGGCCGGCGCTGGCGCTGTAACGGGCTTCATTTTCATCAATTTTCTGATGATAAACTCTCTTCGCCAACCCGTTGTTTTCTCTGGATTGGCAGCAGACCAGGCCGCCTTGCTGGAAGAAGAGCCCACGCCGCAGTTTGATCAAACTTTAAAGGTCAGGCTCCAACAGTTAATGCACCAGGAAAAGCCCCACTTGCACCCCAACCTGACCCTGGAACAACTTTCACGGAAATTGGGCGCCCCTTCAAGAGAGGTTTCACGGGCCATTAACCAAGGCTTTGGCTGCAATTTCTTTGAGTTCGTCAGTCGCTATCGCATCGACGAGGCGAAATCGCGCCTGGCCGATGCAGCCAATCAGGCAAATATTCTGCAAACTATGTATGACTCTGGCTTCAACTCGAAGTCCGTATTCAACACTGCTTTCAAGAAAGAGACAGGATTTACCCCCAGTGAATATCGCCGACGAGCCCTGCAGGGCGATATCCGACCCTAGCCACGATCCTGAACCTGGCTACCCGGCGTTCGAGTACGCTCTCACCCGATACTGAAACCTCTATCCTTTTGAATTATATATTTTATTTCCAAACCATGGAATCGGTTCGGTTTCGTACCTGAGAACGCTTCTTTGACCTCCCTTCCGTACTCTGATTGCCAAGCGACACCAAACCCGGTGCTCGTGAAGCTCAACGCAATATGAAGAGGTCATGTATGAAAACCAAATTACGCAAAACCGCTGTTCCCGCAGTGGCCGCAGCAATCTTCAGCCTGATGTTTGCCGGTAGCGCCCAAGCTCATTGTGATGCTCTGGACGGTCCCGTGATTACCGAAGCCCGTGCGGCACTGGAGTCAGGCAATGTTAAGCCCTTGCTCAAATGGGTGCCGGCAAAGGATGAGGCCGAAATCAAAAGGGTATTCGCCGATGTGCGCCAAGTCCGCGGGCAAAGCGAAACTGCGAAAAACATTGCCGATCAGCATCTGTTCTCGACGCTCGTTGAGGTTCATCGTGCCTCCGAAGGCGCACCCTTTACCGGCATCAAGCCTTCCGGACAGATTGATCCGGGTTTAATGGCGGCGGATGCGGCGTTGGAAAACGGGCAAATTGATCGCCTCGTGGCAAATATAACCCGCAAGATCGAGAACGGTATTCGTGAGCGTTATCATGAGGCTCAGCGTGCAAGGGCCATGGCTGATCAAAGCAGCGATAAGGGGCGTGCCTTTGTCGCTGACTACGTCAATTACATTCACTATATAGAGGGCGTGCATGGCGCTGCTGGAGGGCAGGGGCACTAATTCCTATCTTCACGCAGACGCAAAGCAGGCTGACGGCCTGCTTTGCCGTTGTATTCATTTCCAGTTTCGCCTTCGGCTGAATTGGTACCATCATTCTATTAAGGCGCATCAAAAAACATAAATGAAGCCAACACCAATCTCCGCTTCATAATCATTCCGGGATATCGGGCAGCCATATTACTAACTGAGGGGCGTGCTGTGTTTTATCTAATTTCGGTATTTCCGCAATTAGAGAAAAAAATTCCAAGCGCCAGGTATGGAAGGCGTATCAGCGCGTTAAATCAAATCGAGGTGCGGCCGGTGTAGATGGCCAGACGATTCAGGACTTTGATCGAGACTTGAGTAAGAACCTCTATCTAATTTGGAATCGGATGTCCTCCGGCAGCTATTTCCCACCGTCCGTCAAAGCAGTTCCAATTCCGAAGAAAAGTGGAGGAGAAAGATTGCTCGGGGTACCCACGGTTAGCGATCGTATAGCGTAAACTGTGGTTACTATGACGCTGGAACCTATCCTGGAACCTGTCTTTCATGTGGACTCGTACGGGTATCGGTGCGGGAAATCCGCGCATGATGCGCTTGTGATCACGCGAAAGCGGTGCTGGGAAAGGGACTGGGTGCTGGAGTATGACATCCGTGGCTTGTTTGATCATATTGATCATGAGCTATTGCTCAAGGCTCTTGACCACCATTGCTCTGAATCCTGGGTGCTGCTGTATGTGAGGCGCTGGCTAACGGCACCGATGCAGACGAAAGATGGTAAGCAGGAACGACGGAACGTTGGCACACCACAAGGTGGCCCGTTATCGCCAGTTCTGGCAAACCTGTTTCTGCATTATGCATTGGATCGTTGGCTGACCGTTCGTCATCCGGATATCCCATTCTGCCGATATGCAGATGACGGAATACTGCGTTGTCGAAGTGAGCGTGAGGCTCAGTATCTGCATTCCCAGCTAGATATGCGTGAGGTGGACCCAATAGCTATTCACAGAGATGCCCAACAAACGAGTATACTGGCCTGTGTTTGTCCAGGCTGCTCGGATAAATCACCATCAGCTCCTTGCTAAGGCCAGGCTCACTCACGGGAATAGCCACCAGACTTCCATTTTGGACCTCCTCCCGTACAGAACTTTCAAGCACCAACGATGCGCCAAGTCCGACCTTAACCGCTTGCTTGACGGCTTCGGTGCTACCCAGCTGCATAGATACCGTCGGAAATGGCCCATGCTCACCGAAGTAGGTCGCCAAAAGCCGGCCAGTGCCGGTGCCGGGTTCGCCGCCGATCAGAGCCATGTTAGACAGCGTATCGCGGTCGATATCGGTTCGACGGGCTAACGGGTGACCAGGCGGAACGATTAGAACAACGGGCTCGTTACGCCACGCCTGAGCATGGAATCCGGGTAGATCATGCCACCACTCCATAATCGCCACGTCCAGCTCACCGTCCGATAAATGCCGTGCAATAGTCGGATTGGAATCTATTACCACATCCACCTCGGGCCCTACGCCCAGCTCCTTGTAACGACGGATGTAGGGCTGGAGCATATAAATCCCAATATTGGAGCTCGCCCCAACGCGAAGTCGAGCCTCCATAATGGAAGATCTCGCCTGCTCCTCCAGCCGGAGCAGACTTCGGGCAAAAGGCAACAAGGTTAAGGCAGCCCGGGTTGGCTCACAGCCAGAGCGCCCCCTGTGGACCAATAAAACGCCAAGTTGGTTTTCGAGTTTTTGAAGGTGCTGGGACAGTGTGGGTTGTGCGATGTCCAACTGGCGGGCTGCGGCCTGAAACCCGTTGTGGTCCAGCACCGCCACGAAACTCTTCAGCCAGACAAGATTCAGCATGGGCCGCTCTCGCGGCCACTGGGATCATTGATCGCATCACCCGGCCGCTCACCCCGAAGCACTTGCAGAATGTTCCGAGCAGCGCGTTGCTCGATAGCCAGACGCACCTGGCTGACTGCCGATCCGATGTGAGCAGTAAACAGCGTGTTGGGGTGGGCCCTGAGCCCCTGGGCGATCTCCCTCGGACGATCTTCTCTCGCCCAATCTTCCATCTCAAACACATCAGCGGCGTACCCCCCCAACTGACCGGATTGAAGCGCTTGCAGAACACTACCCTCATCCACCACAGATCCACGGCAGGGATTGATAAGGAATGCGCCCGGTTTCATTCCTGTTAGCGTTTCGCGATTAATGGTGTGGAGGGTTTGCTCATTGAGCGCCAGTGCCAGGATCACAATATCTGACTGGGCCAGCAGCATCTTGAGGGGAGTATGGGACAAACCCAGTGCCTGCTCATGCTGCACGGGTAAACGTTCCGGCTGGGAATAGATTAAATCCGCTCCCCATCCGTTCAGGCGCTGCGCCACCGCTTGGCCGATGGCCCCCATACCCACAATACCAATCCGTGAGCCTTCGATCCCCTGCCCATAGAAGCGTGGTGTCCAGCCAGTAAATTCACCGGATCGAACGAAGTGGTCCGCCGCCTTGACTTGTCGGGTGAGACTGATCGTCAGCCCGACCGTTAGCTCTGCAGTAGGCACGGTTAGCAAATCCGGTACAAATGTCAGCCAAACCCCATGACGCGTGCAGGCATCCACATCAAAGTTGTCATAGCCTTTCAGGGCTGCACCAATCACCTTCAAGCGCGGACACCCCTGTAGGAACTCCACTCCAACTCGGTCTGGCATGAACGCCATCATCGCATCAGCGTCTGCAACGCGCGCAGCCACTTCCTCCTGGGGCAACGTGGCGCCGGATTGGTTGGTGACCAGCTCGCAATCTTGGGCAAGTTCATCCAGAACACTGTCATGGATCTTATGGGTTATCACAACCTTGGGTTTCATCGACGTTCCTTATTTGAATTTCTTACGAAGGCGGCCACTGAGACTGTCCACGACGGTGACCATCAACAAGATGACAATGAGAATGGCGCTGACTTCCTGATACTGCATGATTCTCAGCGAGCCCATCAATTCGAAGCCAATACCACCGGCACCCACCATGCCCATTACGGTCGAGGCACGGAAATTGTATTCCCAGCGATAAATGGACACGTCCGCGAATTGAGGAAGTGCTTGTGGCAGCACGGCGTGATAGAGCACCTGCAAGCGAGTAGCGCCGGCAGCATCGGCCGCTTCCACTGGCGCCTCATCTACATGCTCAATCGCTTCGGCAAAAAACTTTCCAACCATGCCAATGGAGTGAAGACCGAGCGCCAGTACGCCAGGCAACGCCCCAAAACCAACAGCAGCCACGAAGATGATGCCCATGATCAGTTCCGGGACTGAACGCAAACCGTTTAAAAGGGTTCGAGTTACTTGGAACACCACCGGATGTGGAGAGGTGTTGCGCGCAGCCAGGAATGCCAGTGGCACAGACAAGGTTACTGCAATGGCAGTACCGGCAATGCTCATCGCAAGCGTGTCGATTAACGGCGACACCCAGCTGGCCACATTGGTGAAGTCAGGTGGAAGAGATTCGCCAATGAGTGTGCCTATGGCTGGCACGCCATTGGCAAGTGTATTGAAATTGAGCAGCCCTACGTACCAACTTGCGACAAAAATGATGAGCAGCACTAACAGCGACTGTCCGAGTTTTTTCCGCCAGCCTTTCGCGTGCTCATCCAGCACGGAGGCCGACGGGGCCGGCGACAGAGTCGCCGGTTCCGTCGTTGTATAGTTCATGGGGCACTCCTCACATTTTTGCGAAATCAAGATTGAGCAGGCCACCCATAGCGCGGATGACATCGTAATCTTCGTCGGTAATTGCCGCGAATCCCTCAGCCTTCAGGTTGTCGAGAATCTCCGGGTCATCGATCTGCAGAAAGGCTTTCTGAATGTTGCTCTTCAGCTCAGGGGCCAGGTTCGAACGCATGGCCCAGGGGTATTGAGGAAAGTCACCGCTGTAGCCCAGCACTTTGACCTTGCTCCGATCAATCAAACCGCGGTCCATCACATGCTCGAAGATAACTTCGGACAACCCTCCGGCGTCGGCATTGCCATTGGCGACGTTAACCGCAACAGCGTCATGGCTACCGACGAAATGAGCCTCATAGTCCTTTCCGGCTTCGAGCTCTGCCTTCTCAAGGAGTACGGTCTTGGGGATCAGGTGGCTGGAAGTGGATGCGCGGTCACCGTAGGCCATTTTCTTGCCTTTGATATCCGCGAAGGAGCCAACGCCAGAGTCCGCATTGGCAATAATGATGGAGCGATAAGTCGGCTTCCCGTCTACCACCATGGCGGCAAAGGGTTCAATGTCACTCTTACTCTTGGCCATCACATAGGACAACGGACCAAAGTAAGCCAGGTCAATTCGGCCAAAACGCATGGCTTCGATCATGGAGGAGTAATCGGTGGTAACAATCAGTTCTACTTCCTTACCAAGAGTGGTTTCCAGGTAATCCTTCAAAGGTTGGTTTCGCTTGATCAGTTCTGACGCGTTCTCATCCGGCAGCAAGGCAACTTTCAAAAGATCAGGGTCTGTATCTGCGGCATGGGCTGACCAATGGATGCCGAGCATCATTATCAGAGCCAGCAAAGAGTGAATCATTGTCTTCATTGTGCTATCTCCAGTACGTCTGTCGTTATCGGGGTGGTCTTAGGTTTATGGATGGCTGGTTTGCCTTCCGCAGCTACCACGCTGGGTGAACGGTGGTAAATCTCGTCCAGGTGTTTCGATTTCAGGTTTTCAGGAGCATCGTCAAAAACGATATGAGCGTTCGAAAGGCCGATGATCCGGTCTGCAAAACGCTGGGCGTATTCCAATTGGTGCAAGGAAATAACCGCGGTGATTCCATCTTCCTGACAAATATCGCGCAGTAGGCCGAGTACCTTTTCAGAAGTGGCCGGATCCAGGCTGGCAACGGGCTCATCGGCAAGAATCATGGATGGTTGCTGCACCAATGCTCTGGCGATTCCAACCCGCTGCTGCTGGCCGCCGGACAACTGATCTACTCGGGAAAGCGCTTTGTCAGCCAGACCTACGCGGTCGAGGCATTGCAGAGCCAACTCCAGGTCCTGCCGGGGCAGGGGAAGCAGGCTTCGCCAAGTACCGTGATACGCAAGTCTGCCTGTCAGCACATTCTGTAACGCGGTGTATCGTTCGATCAGCTGGTGATGCTGGAACACCATGGCGGTGCGGCTGCGGTGCTGTCGCAGGATTCTACGGTTGGTCAGTTCACCAAACTCGCCAGACACAACCTTCCCGGTTGTGGGCTTAACCAGGTGATTCAGTGAACGAAGCAGAGTGGATTTACCCGCGCCTGAAAGTCCCAGTAGCACGGTGAATTCGCCCTTGTGAAAGTGAACGTTGGTGGGTTTGAGCGCGAGGACGTTTCCCGGGTAGGTTACGCCCATACTCTCGACTCGAAGCATCACATTGGTTGATTGAGTTGGCGCCACAGGATCACCTTTTGCAATAAATAAGCTCGCCGTATTGCGAGTTACAATTGAACGGTAAAGCTGAGAGATGACACTGTCGTGTCACTGACGTGACAGGTTGATGAAGTGCTTTTGGTTCGCAAGGATTTTCCGAAGGGCTCTGTGAAATACATGGAGCTCAGCCAAAGTGGAACGAGCCACCCAGGAGCTTAAGCAACAAAAATTGCGTTCCACCGTCAGTCGGCGAATCTCACGGTACAGTTCGTCCGTGCTGAGTTCATCGAATTGCTTACCGACTATACTCTTGCCTTCGAGGAGGTCGGACGCGCTCTCCAATAGGTCGCGCTTCCAGGTGCTGACTATGGTGGGGTGGATCTGGAAACGGGCAGCAATTCAAGGTGTGGCCTTAAGGGTGGGCAAGGACAGCCTTGCACTTACTAATTCGAAATAAAGTAAGCGAACATTACCCGGAGATATAAGCCAAATCCGGATGGCCAAAAAACGATTTCAATAGTCGTGGCAATTTTTGCAAACGTCGAACTGCGTCGCCGCGTGCAGGTTGGTTTGAATAAGGGCGAGGCTAAGAACGCGCTGGCTCGTGCCGTCTTCCTGAACCGGCTCGGTGAACTCCGCGATCGCAGTTACGAGAATCAACGCTACCGTGCAAGCGGACTCAATCTCGTCGTCAGCGCTATTATCCTTTGGAATACGGTTTATATGGAGCGGGCGGTTCAAGCACTGCGCGAAGACGGCCGGGATATCGACGAGACGCTTCTGCGGCATCTTTCTCCCTTGGGCTGGGAGCACATCAACCTGACCGGCGACTATATCTGGCAGCAGGACAAACAGGTCGAACAAGGAAAGTACCGATCGTTACGAACACTGCAGAGGTCTTAGCGTACGATTTTTTCCGTTTCGTGAGCTGACCCCATTCTGTCCCCCATCCCTTCAACCACGCGTAATCCTTCGTCGAGCCTTTGAATGTCTGCGAGATGACACTCCGTCGTATTCGCCCGATTAGCCAAACGCCACTGTTGCCAGTCCTCCTCCGCGCCAAAATAAGACGTTCAGCTAGTCATCGGAAAGTCCACTCCCTTTCCGACCGGGCGAGTGTGTTTTGGGAATAGAAAAGTGCTAAGATCTTCGGAACTGACAGAGTAATTGCATGTCAGAGCTCATGTCCTCAAAGCTTGGTGCTAAAGATCAGGATGTCCGCAAAGAACCGCCCAATCATCTCCCTATTGCTATCACTGCTTCTTGTGATCAGCGCGCCGGCGTTTGCTTTGTCAAAAGTAGCAGGCGGCCAGGCGGAGCCAGCGATGGCGGATTGCGGCACCATGATGATGGACCAGACTGAAGACACCGCTTACTCCTCAGACACAGAACCGGATTGTGTTTCCGCCCCGGAAATGGCCTGTCCAAGCGCCACTGGGCCGGTCAAATGCGGCGTCAACGTAAGCTTTGCCCTACTACCGGGGCATTCTATCGGTTTTACCGACACCGGTTCCCAAACGGTGTTGATCGGCCGAGCGGCCCTTTACCAGAATCCGTTCCTGGCCTCTATTACACCCCCTCCAGAACATCACTCCTGAGTTTTAACCCGGGTTTTTGCCCATCGCGGCAAGCTCTTTGAAGTTAATTCTTGCAACAAAGTCTCGTACTTCCGTTCATCCGTAACGAGGCTTTAACTGGAGTGAATCAAATGCGTAATTCAAATCTCAAGCTCACCGTAACCGCCGCCGTTCTGGCCGGCAGCGTCGCCCTTTTCTCTGCCCTTGCCCATGGCGAAGGCGCCGGCATGATGGCTGGTCATTCCGAACACAGCCGCATGATGTCCTCGCACGGTATGGAGGGTATGGGCGGCATGATGGGGATGATGAACATGATGTCAGATATGTCCCCGGAAGACCGTAAAGCCATGACCGAGGCTTGCATGAAGATGATGCAGGCTCATAGCGACGATGGCATGCCTGGTGGCATGAAAGACAAAGACACCGGCGCCAAATAACCATTTGGGCACCCTCATGAACTGAAGCTCTGGGCCGGGGATGCATGTGCACCCCCGAGCCCTGCACTGCCCATAAGCGATTACAAACGAGGATTTCCCATGAAGACCAAGAAACTCGCCCTGTATACGGGTATAGCCGCTATCGTTATCGGCGCTGGCGCCACCACATTGGCCCTCCAGGCCGACGAATCCGCCCAGCCGTCGGCTTCTCTAACCGAGAGTGAAGAGGCAGGCCAAACCATCACCATCTACAAGAGCCCCAATTGCGGTTGCTGCCAGTCCTGGGCCGAGCACCTCGCGACCAATGGCTTTGACACCCGAATCGTTGAAACCGACAACCTTAATGAAATTAAACAGCAGCATGGCGTGCCACGCGATATGGCGTCCTGCCACACCGCACTGGTTGATGATCTGGTGATTGAGGGGCATGTGCCGGCCAATGACATCCTGGCCTACCTTGAGGATCCGCAATTCAACACGGCCGGCTTGTCTGTACCCGGAATGCCCCATGGCACCCCTGGCATGGAAACCGGCCGGAAGGACGATTACCAGGTCATTGCCTTTAACGCCAATGGCCAGCAACAGGTTTTCCGTGAGCACAAGGATTACTGAGGTCAGCCCTATGAGAGCAATGGTTTCCCGCCTGAATTCAGCAGTCTCCAGACTTTTTCTGTTCGCGTTCGTGGCTGTCATGCCGACCCTGGTTCAAGCCCAGTCTGTGAATGAGGGCCAAGCAGTGAGAGCGCTGACGACGGACTCATCTGGCGCTTTGCTGGTGCTTCGGCAGAGCGGTCTGTTTGCCCTGGATAGCCAGAACACTACCGAGATCCCCCTGCCACCGTCCGATTCCGGCGCCCAGCCCCGGTCCATGGCAAAGGGCGGAGACGAAAGCCTGTACCTGGCAGGGCCTGGCCTTGGCATCTGGCGCTATGACGAGGCCAGCAAGCGTTGGCAATCCCTCAATGACACCCTGCCGGACCTGGGTGTCACGGCGATTGCCGCCCACGCCACCCAACCGGATACGCTCTACGCCTATCTCGGTGACGGCGGCATGTTCCGATCCAGGGACGACGGTGCCGAATGGGTGAAGGTAGACAATGGCCCTCGGGAGCCGGTGCAGGCCTTCCTGCACTCCGATATGCCAGGCAGCATGGAAAGTGGCTGGCTGTTCGCCGGCACCACCCGCGGTGTGGCCCGATCCATGGACTGTTTCTGCTTCTGGGGCGATGCCGGCGAATTGCGAGGAACTGTTTCCGCCATTGATTACGATCCTTGGGCCCCGGAAAACGTCTACGCCGTGATCGAGGGGGAACTTCACCGCAGTTCTGACGGTGGCGAAACCTGGGCTGGCCTTGAGATACCCCAAGCGGTGACCGCTCTGACGTTCTCGCCCACGGAAAGACTCGTGGTCGGCACTGAAAACGGAGAGTTGCTTTCGCAGAACGCCTCTGGCGAATGGGTTCCTGTTTATGAATAAGTGGTCTTTCCCGCTGGTCTTGCTCGTTGCCCCGGCCCTTGTGATGGCGGGGGGCGCGCCAACAGACAGTGGCAGCGTGCCGGCCGGAGTAACCGAGGGCCGCCAGATTTATGAGCAATACTGCGCCGCTTGCCACGGATGGCAGGGTGAAGGTGCGGCCGACTGGAACAAACCGGATGAGAAAGGCGAAATGCCGCCACCGCCTCACGATGAGACAGGCCACACCTGGCGCCACAGTGATGCCATGCTGTTCAGGATGATTGCCGAGGGATGGCGGCATCCCTTCAACAAAACAGACCGCCTGACCATGCCAGCATTTGAGGACACCCTCACCGACCAGGAAATTCAGTCGGTGATCAACTACCTGAAAACACTCTGGACCGAGGACCAGCGCCGCTATCAACCTAACGAAAGTCAGGAATAACGAACAACCCTCCCTCAAGTCTTTGGTAACTGGAAAATGGCATTGAAACAGCTTTTTAAGAAGTGGTCATGGTTATTCGGCCTCATCGGTTTCAGCATTGTGGTCACAGCAATCTTCGTGCTGCCACAGTACCTGAAGCCTGATCTGGATGCCGGTGTTACCTTTTACGCCACCGAGGGATGCGCACCTTTCAAAGGTCAGTGTATCGGGCGAAAGGGCGATCAAACCATCACAGTCGGCTTAGGTAATGAAGCCATCGAATCGATGACAGAGATTCCCATCCGTGTGTATCTCGGCAACGTGACAGCCGACTCCCTGATCGTGGATTTCGAAGGGCTTGAAATGTACATGGGCGTGGTCCGCACCCAGCTGTTACCGCATACCCAGGGTGTTTACCAGGGAACCATTACCCTGCCGGAATGCGGTACCGGCAAAATGCTATGGCGCGCACGGGCCATCATCGACAACGGCACGTCCAAGGAAGGCATCAAATTTGATTTCTGGGCGGTTTAACGAACTAACAAAACTTAGGGGGCTGAATGCCTGATCTTGCAACCTGGGGAATTGCCGCCGCGTTTGCCGGAGGTCTCGTGTCGTTTTTCTCACCCTGTACTTTACCCTTGGTTCCCGGCTACCTGTCGGTTGTTACCGGAGGCGCTCTGACTGAGGCTTCAAATCGGTTGAAGGCGTTCTGGCTGAGTCTTTGTTTCGTGATGGGGTTCAGTCTCGTATTCGTTGCCCTGGGAGCAAGCGCCAGTGTTCTTGGGCAATGGCTGATGGCTTATCGTGAAGAGGCCAACCTGGTGGCTGGCGTGCTCATCGTGTTAATGGGCCTGTTTATGTTGGGTTGGTGGAGCATGCCGGCGTTACAGCGGGACTGGCGCATTGGGCAGTCTCTTGAAGGCGGGCGCCCCACTGCCGCCTTCCTCCTGGGCATCGCGTTTGCCATCGGCTGGACACCCTGTATAGGCCCCATACTCGGGGCCATATTGGCGCTCAGCTCCACCCATGCCAATGCTGAGGCTGGCATGCTGTATCTGGCGGCGTATTCGTTCGGGTTAGCTCTCCCTTTTCTCGGAACTGCCCTGTTTATTGAACACTTTCGGCAACGAGTACGCTGGCTCAGTCGCTGGAGTAGACTACTGAGAGCGCTTGCTGGCTTGGTGCTCGTTGTAATGGGAGTAATGGTGCTCACCGGTCGGATGACACTCTTTGCGTCGTGGATGTTGTCGACGTTTCCGGTTCTCGGAAGGCTTGGTTGAGCTTCCTACAGCCAAACTACAGGGAGCGGTCCATGGCTTCATACTCAAATACTGCGTATAAACAGGTTTCATGAACAAATGGGGCTGCCATTTCGTTAACTAATGGTTTTGCATTGCCGAACGATTGAAGCGGCTCATTGTTCTTCAGGACTAGATTAAAAACCGCTTCGCAGTGGAGGATGGTGAACGTTCGCTTTTGTTCAGAGCCCGGAATGTGACCAGGGGTCGCAAAGCGAACGTTCAAATTTTGGACAGTGCTCGCGTTGACCAGAGCCGGAGCGATTAACCGGCACAGCAGGACAACTGCTTTACATCCTTGGTGAACGTTTGCGCACAGAGTTTGAGTCCTTCAACCATGGTCAGATAAGGGAACAAGTCATCGCCGATTTCCTGAACGGTCAAACCTGCTCGTAACGCCATCACTGCCGTTTGGATAATTTCACCGCCTTCCGCTGCGACAACCTGCACCCCGAGCAAACGGCCTGTGCTGCGCTCTGCTACCATTTTAATAAATCCATGGGTGTCAAAGTTTACTAGCGCACGCGGCACGTTTTCCAAGTCGAGCAGCCTGGTGTCCACGCTATAACCCCGAGCAACTGCTTCGGCTTCAGTGAGGCCAACGGTGGCGACTTGAGGATCGGTGAACATGACCCCGGGCATGGCACTGAGGTCGAGTTTGGCCTCGCCTCCCGTCATGTTGACGGCGGCTCGGCTGCCTGCGGCAGCTGCGACATAGACAAACTGCGGTTGATTGGTGCAGTCACCAGCAGCGTATATTCCGGTGACCGTGGTTTGCAGATGCTCATCCACCTGAATTGCGCCGCGTGAAGTTTCCACGCCAATGCTCGCCAGGTTCAGGGCCTCGGTATTGGGCGTTCGACCGGTCGCCACCAGTAGTTGGTCGGCTCGCAAGGTGCCGGCAGGCGTCTCGACGATAAACTCGTTGTCGCTATAGTCCACGTTGCTGGGCGTGGTCTGGCGAAGCACCTCAATCCCTTCCCGTTTAAAAGCCGCCTCTATGGCCTCTCCGATCGTAGGATCTTCGCTGGACAACACACGGCTCCGGGCTAAAACGGTAACCTTGCTGCCGAGTCTGTCGAATGCCTGAGCCAATTCCAAGGAAACGAAACCGGCACCAATCACGATCAGCCGTTTGGGAACGGTATCCAGCGCCAAGGCACTGGTTGATGTCAGGTAAGGAGTGTCTGCCAGCCCCGTTATTGGCGGCTCTGCCGGTCTGGCTCCGGTTCCAATAAAGGCGCGATCAAAATGAACCGGTTTTTCACCACCCTCAGCCAGCGTGACTACCAGGCTATTGGTATCGACAAACCGGGCCTCACCGTTCAGGACTGTGATGTCCTTGTGTTCTCGAAGTATCTTTTCGTACTTGGTGTCACGCAGCTCCTCCACTCGTGCCTGCTGTTGCTGAAGCAGTTTTGCTCGGTCTACCTGAGGAGCCTCAGCACTGATGCCCGCGTCAAACGGGCTTTCTTTTCGCAGGTGCGCGATATGTGCTGCACGAATCATAATCTTCGAGGGCACGCAGCCAACATTTACGCAGGTGCCGCCGACAGTCCCACGTTCAATCAGGGTGACGCGGGCACCGCGCTCTGTTGCCTTCAGGGCAGCCGCCATGGCGGCACCACCACTGCCGATTACCGCAATATGCAGTTTGTTGTCATTTTTCACTCGGGAAACTCCTTGGAGCTTTGAAGTTGCTCTCGTAGCTGGCGTCATAGTGCTTTTTCCGCCAGAACGCATAAACCGTCAGGCCGATGAATACCGCCAGTGCCGGAAGAAGCACATAGTCGAGATAGCCCGTCAGGGCGGCCAGTCCCACGGTGGCCATCAAAATGACCAGAATCGGTGTGAAGCAGCATAGTGCAACCAGAATAGTCCCTACTATGCCGACCCTGAGCAGGTTCTTCGGATTCTTCATTGCCCCTCCGGAGTCGCCTCTGAGGCCGTGGGAGTGGAGGGGTAACCAGCGTCGCTCGTGGCCTCGGTGAGCGCCTCTATGGAAGTGAGCGCATCGTTAAAGGTGACGACGGCTTCTCGATCAGGGTAGCTCACGGAAACTTGCGACACCCCTTCCACCTTACTTAAGGCCAACTTGACGGTGATCGGACACGCGGCACAGGTCATGTCAGGCACCGAGAGAGTTACTGTTTGAGACGCAGCCCAGGAGGACATGCTGAGCAAAGTGAGGAACATGGCAAGTACAAACTGTTTACGCATGAGAAAAATCTCCGTTTAGTAGAATAGAGGCAAAATGTAAGGGAACACTAATGCGACCAGTACCAGAGCCGTAACTACCCAAAAGATCACCTTATAGGTCTTTCGGACTTGAGGGATCGCACACGTTTCACCGGGTGAGCATTGCTCTACAGGGCGATAGATTCGTCGCCAGGCAAAGAACATGGCGAAGGTGGCCGCGCCAATGAACAGCGGTCGATAGGGCTCCAAAGCTGTCAGGTTGCCGATCCAGGCACCGGAAACGCCCAGAGTGATAAGTACCAATGGCCCGAGACAGCACGCCGAGGCGAGAAGTCCAGCCATGCCCCCGACAGCGAGAGAAGCACCTCCGGATTTAGATTTGAATTTCGACATGACGTTGACACCTGTTGCCCATGGACTCGATGCGATAAGGTTACTTCCGTAGTCAAGTACGGAGTCAAGCAGTATGTCGGTTAAAGCCAGTTCACTGACTATTGGCGGCTTGGCCAAGGCGGCCAATGTAAATGTCGAGACGATCCGCTATTACCAGCGGCGAGGTCTGTTGTCGGAACCCAAACGACCTCTAGGTGGTATTCGACGCTACGGTTCCGCCGATATTGATCGGCTGACATTTGTTAAAACGGCGCAGCAGCTGGGTTTCAGTCTCGACGAGGTCGGCGACCTTTTAAGGTTGGAAGATGGCACTCACTGTCAGGAAGCCAGTGCGCTCGCCGAGCACAAGCTGAAGGATGTGCGTGAAAAGATCGAAAGGCTGGTCAAAATTGAGAAGGCTCTGAGCGACATGGTCAGTCAATGCCACGCACAGCCGGACAGCATCGCGTGCCCGCTCATTGCATCTCTACATGAGGGAGACATTGGAACAAAAAGCCAAAGGGATTAGCTTCTGAACCAATCGACCTCTTGAGGCTCTACCCCGTCACTGCGGACACTACGAAAAGATAGGCAGATTTATCGAACCGAGGTGCGCGAACGTTCGCTTTTGTTTAAGATTGCGCCCCCTGCTAAAAGGGTTTGTGGCTGGCCCACAACCTTTCCGTTCCAGTGTGACTATTCCGAACTCTGAGCCGGACGCCAAATTTAGCACTTTGCGTGGAAACTGGAATGAGCGCCCTATTCTCGAATCTGCTTGAAGTCTGTTTAGCACTTTGTGTGGATTCTGGAGGGTAAGTCACTGAATTACGGTGGCGGAGGTTTAGTACTTTCTGTGGTCGTCCAACCATTAAGTTGAAATCTTCCGCCTCATCAGGCGGCTCAAAGTAGCCAGTCACGAGCCTGAAAACCTCCTCCGTATCGAACTGTGCTCGTTCAGGTTGTTCTTTTTGTCGCTGTTTCAGCCGCTTTAAACAAACCTCATCGTCTACCGACAAATAATGCAGTTCATGAGGTATCCCGCGCTGCGAGTATATATCTTTGAACCAGGCTCTCTGCTTCCGGGTATTGCCGGGAAAATCCAGTACCACAGAAACCCCAGTCATGAGCAGTTGCTCGACATGTGACCTCAGGACCGGCTTTAGACGAGATGAATAACTGATGTAGTCATTGAATTCGTTGATCTCACCCGGATATAAAGCGGCAAGCCACTCATCCTCTGAAATAAGCACGGCTCCCCGGCGTCGAGCGATCTTGCGAGACAAAGTACTTTTACCGGCGCCCATCTTTCCACAGAAAAAGATTAACGTGCCTAATGGATTCATTGCCTAACCCTGAAATCAAACGTGGAATTCGATGGCTCGAGACTTTACTTACATCGGGTTTCAAAGCCACAGCAGAACAAACATCAATAAAACACTAACCACGGAGGCGAACACAGTCCTGATCAGGTTCCATCGTACCCAGCGATATTCGAAAGATCAGCCGCGCTGAGTCGAGCATGAGTTCATCCATGTCGTCTACATTCAACGTTTGTAAGGCGTTATTTAGCGGAACATTGATTCGAAATGTTGGGAGTTGTACGCCGATAATATAGGCGATAGCACTGGCAACAACCAAGGTTGGCACTATGCCGTCGTGTTGCAGGACCGCCAGAATGGCCGCCGCCACTAGAGCAAAGACTGATCCTACCCACACAAGACCAAAAACAGGATTACCGGCCTGGATCACACCGTCGATAGCCTGAAATGCGCGGATGAATTCCTTGTCCGTCAAGTTTCCAATTCCTGGCATAACAACCGATGCAAAGGAGAAGACAAACCCAGCCATCACGGCACACAGCAATGTCGCCACGATCAGTGCGAGTTCAAGCAAATTCATAATATGGCTCCTGTAAGACTGGCAATGAACTTTAGTTGGTTTAGGGACAAGCCAATTTTCGTAGAACCATGTCGGATGTTATTGCCGCAACATGCCAAAGTTTGTGCAGAGGGTGCCAACTTCAAGCACAGCCTCAACCCTTCTCCGCCTATTGCGGCCTCACAGCTAATGGCAGCCGCTCTCGAATGAACTCGGCTAAAGCTTTTGTATGCGGCGGTACACCCACCCGTGATGGCATCAACAGACTGAGGCTTGCGTACTGGGATACCCAGTCTGGCAATACCCGAACGAGCTGGCCGGCTTCAACGGGTGCTCTGCAGACATAATCAGGCAATGCAGTAACGCCCAGGCCCTCGATTGCGGCTTGCCTAATTGTCGACATATCCTCTGAACAAAGAACGATATGGGTATTCTGGTGGGTTCGAAGACCATCTTTGTGCTGCAAGGGAATCGCCTCTTTCGCGCCGGCTCTCCCCACCTTTAAGAAACTACAACTGGCTAAATCATAGGGTGTCTGCAGTTGTTCTAGTTGCTCCAGATAACCAGGCGAGCAATAAAACTGCCATTCCACATTGGCGATTAACCGCTGTATCAAGCTCGAATCAGGCAATTCGCCACTGTGGCCACGAATAGCGATGTCTACTCCTTCGGTAATCAAGTCGACCATGGAGTTAGTGACGCGTTGTTCGATAAGCACTTTCGGGTGCAGCCTGGCGAAATCAGTCACGATATCGAACAGAACAAATTGCGCCACACCCAGCGAACAACTGATCACAACCTTTCCTGAAAGGCTTCCACCTCTATTGTCCATTGCTGCTTCAGCCATTTCGAATTGGTCAACAAGCTTTCGAGCATGCTGGTAGAAGCTCTTCCCTTCTTCGGTAACGACGACATTGCGGGAACTTCTCTGAAGCAGCCTCACACCAAGGCGTTCTTCCAACTGAGCAACATGTCGGCTCAATCGCGACTTGGGCATGTCCAATGCTTTTGCCGCCGCGGTGTACCCCTTCTTTTCAACGACATGCACGAAATAGAAGTAGTCGTTCAGGTCAATGCTCATATTTTCGTCCTAAATATGGAACGAATAGTTCAGATTTTAGCCGTTTTTAATCAAATACCAAGCTGCTAGATTATTTTTAGATCATATATGGAACGGAGAAAGACAATGACCTATCAGGTTGCTCAACAACATGACTCGATGACAGCTTTTGCTCCGGTAAAGGGAAGTCCACTAAGCGTAGGCTCAGGGTTCACGGGTATGGGTTTTCGTCACGGGCAGTTCTTTGGTGCGATGGACCCAATCATCATGGTGGATCACTACACCATGACGGTCCCGACCTTTGGCGCCCACCCTCACGCAGGCCTCTCGGCGGTCACCGTTTTGTTTGAAGATACGGAAGGCAAATTCAACAACCGCGATTCGCTGGGGAATGACTTCGACATTAACCCTGGCGACCTCTACTGGCTGAATGCGGGCAGCGGTGCCATTCACGACGAGGCACCGCGAAAAGGCGCCACGATTCATGGACTGCAGATTTTCGTGAATTTGCCCGCCCGCCTGAAGCACCAATCACCGAGCTCTCTGCATGTGAAGCGAGAGGACATGCCGACCTTGAAGGGCCAGGGCTACCGTGTGCGGCTGGTTCTTGGGCAAAGCAATGGCATCGAGACGGCTGCGGCGTCGGTGTGGCCCGTCACCATTCTTGATGGGTTTGCAGACAAAACATCGGTATTCGAACACCGCATTCAAACGGGCTTTAATGCCTGGATCTATTCGGTTGAAGGCGACATCGAATATAAGGTGCGTGGCAACTGGTTCACTCTCCACCAGGGAGAGTCCAGCGCGATTGATGATGCAGAGAACGAAGCAATCACCATACGCGGAAAGTCTTCATCAAGCAGCCATTTTGCGGTGCTTTCCGGTGAGACGATCCATGAACATTTTGTTCAACACGGTCCGTTTGCAATGAGCACTCAACAGGAAATCGACGAGGTGGTTGCTCGTTATAACGCGGGAGAATTGGGGAGCCTTGATTCACAACCCTGAATCCAATCCCGCGGGAGTTACTGAGCCCTTCAGGTACGCATGGCAATTCTGAACAAAACTGAGCTGCTTCTTACCCATCACTTGGGAGATCATCTGCTCATCAACGTCCAGCAGCGCCACAATGCTCAACGCGTTCTTATTTCGGAGGTCGCCGGCGGTTGCCATCAATTCAACGGTGCTCTTTTTCTGAACGAACTTCAGATAAAACCACCGGCGCAAAAGCACCTTCATACTCTCTGAAAGCAAGTTGTCTTGTTGCGATGCCCGCATCAAACGTGCCATGGCGTCCCCCCGGCCCCTGATCAACGATAGTCATTCCTTAGACGATCAGAGCAGCCATAACGTTACAGGACTGCATTTACAGCGCATTTGACGCCAAGCCAAGAACTCTCCGTTCAGATTATAGGTTTAAGATATCTTCGATCCATTCCAGAAACCTGACTGCACCGCGAGTCTCGAAGCTGTTCTTGTTTGGTACGTAATAGCAAAGGTTTGATGCGACCGGCTGAGTTTCAAACTGCTGTAAAAGTTTGGTCTTTGACAACCTTGCAGCCAGCGTTGTCGAGCAAAAAACCAGTCCGTTCTCCGCCAATGCCTGCTGGATCCCGAAAAGCTCTTGATCAAATTTCTTAAGTCTTATGTCGGCCCCATCCAGTTCATTTTTTTTCAACCAGGCGCCGAATGGAGGATCCGGTAGCGATCTGTTTTTCCACTCGGTTGTAAACACGGTAATGGTCTCATTTGCCCACGCGGGAGGTGCCTTGCCATAAGCGCCAAACACGTTGAACGACTCGTATTTGACGACATCACCTGCCTGAACTGTTGAGGCATCGCCGAGCCGGATTGGAATAGTGTAGGGCTGGTTTTCGACAGACTCCCCTGTCGAAATTTCGACAGAAATATCCGGGTTGGCTTGCTCAAATTCGTGCTGGGACGGAATCAGCGCCATAGCCGCCAGAGAGGATGTTGTCGTTACCCGGACCCCACTACCCGCCTTCATCACCTCCTCCAGAGCACTGTCAATTCTCCGGAACCCTTCCGAGGTGGCTCTTGCCAATCTTGAACCTGTTCCCGTAAGGCATATCCGTCTCCCCTGCCGGTGAAACAAGCTCACGTTTAACCGATTCTCCAGGTTGCCGATGTGGTGCGAAATAGCGGTTGGCGTCAGCGAGAGTTCCTCTGCAGCCAACTTGAAGCTTCCTAGGCGGGCAGCCGACTCAAAGGCTTTCAGTGCCTGTAACGATACCTGCACGCGTAATCTCCGAAGTTACCACCAGGTCACAGCTATTCTAGATGACTTTAACTCATCTGTAAGTGTGTTCTTTTCGTTTGTCCCGGGCTCCAGAGGCCCAGAAAATGGTCCCTGTTATTCACCAACCGAGGTAAACAGAATGAGCACACTATTACACATCGATTCCAGCGTTAGAGCCGCAACTAACCAGAACCCGAATCACGATTCAATATCGAAGAACATCGCTCGTCGATTTATTGAGACCTGGCAAGAGAATCGGCCCGAAGATGACTATATCTATCGTGACGTTGGGATGAATCCACCTGATTTCATTTCACAGGAATGGATTGGCGCGGTATTCACCCCTGAGGAAAATAGGACCCCGGCGCAGAGGGAGAGACTCTCGCTTTCCGATACGCTAATTGCGGAGGTGGCCAAAGCCGACGTTATCCTGATTTCCTCACCAATGTATAACTATGGCATGCCCGCTCATCTGAAGGCCTGGTTCGATCAGATCGTGCGCATCGACAAGACGTTTGATTTTGATCTCTCACGAGGAGACTTCCCCTTACAGCCCCTGCTCTCAGGTAAAACGCTGATCATAGTCACTTCCAGCGGAGAGTTCGGCTTTGAAAAGGGCGGAATACGCGAGGACTCCGGTCACCTGGCACCACACCTGCGTACGCTGAGTAAGTACCTGGGGGTAGACACAGTCTACGAAATCGCCGCTGAGTACCAGGAATTCGGAGACGAGAGGCATCGGATGTCAGTCGCCAATGCCAGGCAGCGAGCCGAAAGCCTTGCCATCGAACTAAGCAATTCAAATCTGGCTCAATCGTCGAATCATGAGAGTGCCGATGTGTGAGTTCATTGCGAAAGAACGCCTCACGGAGTCTGCCGATATCGCCATTGATTTGGCTGTCAGCAGTGTCAAAGCCAATGACTTACCGTTTTCGGCAATTATTCTCGATCGAAATGGAGACCTGATTGGCCAAGGGATCAATCAGGTCGCCGAGCACCTCGACTGCACCGCACACGCTGAAATCCAGGCGATCAGAGAAGCTTCAAGGACTGCAAAGGAGGTTTCTCTCCGCGGGACAACACTGATCGCTTCAGGAGAGCCTTGCGCCCTCTGCTACATGGCAATTCGTATGGCGGGGATTGAGAAAGTTGTTGTGTTGTCGAATCGATATGAGGCGCAACAACACGGGTTTAATTATCTGTGGACATATCAGTACCTCAACGAGAGCCTCTTTCAGGATATTGAGGTTCTTCCGCTTGATCACGAGAGGAAGTTGCTCCCATTTCAGTTGGCCCAAATGAATTAGAGCGATTCAGAGCCTACTTCGCCAGTAATCCACGATACAAATGCGCGAACTTTGTCCGTGCGAAATTTCGCTTCTGGCGCAACCAGGTAATACTGGTATTGCGCCGGGACCGAAATTTCAATCGGGCTCTGAAGCAAGCCGGCTTTCAGAAGATCGGCCACGAGGCTGTACCGCATCAATGCTATCCCCCTGCCAGCCAGCACAGCCTCTACGAGCGTTGTTCCCTCTGTTACCCGAAGCGTTATTGAGCTGTCGGGTATTTCGATGCCGAGTTCTTGCTGAAACGCTCGCCACGAGCTCTCGAGGTCGCCTGACTCATCGATGAGCCACGGAAGCTTTGCCAGACTCCCAGGCGTCACGGTGTCGTTACCAATGAGCATGCTGTGACACACTGGCAGCAGTTTTTCTTCGAGCAATAGCCTGGACTCCAGCCCGGGGTAATCACCGCTGCCAAAACGGATCGCGAGATCCACGCCATCACCCTGGAAACCGACCAACTGCAGATTGGGTTGAAGACTCAGCTGGAGCTCAGGGTGAGCTTTCTGAAACGAGTTGATTCTTGGTACAAGCCACCGACTGGCGAAGGATGGCACCGTTGCCACGGTCAGGCGTCCGGGATCGGAGTTTGGTGCAAACAGGGCTATCCCCCGCTCCAGTTCCTGGAAGCCCGTTTCCACATAGCCGGAGAGTGCCCGGCCCTCATGAGTTAATTGCACTTCGCGGGTCAGGCGCACAAAAAGCTTTAAACCAAGAAATTCCTCAAGACCGCGGATATGGGTGCTCACTGCCGCCTGAGAAATGTTCAGAGCCTCTGCGGCCGATTTGAAGCTCAGCTCTCTGGCAGCGTACCGAAATGCCTGCAATGCCCTTAGCGGAGGTAGTTTCTGCATTGGCTCCACTCTACCTACGGTTAATTTTTAATTAAGCATATACCAGTTTTACCCGTTTGTTATCCGAACCGTTCATTGAAAACATTCAGTGACTAAACCCACTGAAGGAACACGCATCATGAAAATTGAAGTCCCAATCATCAGTGCCTTTGTCGACGGCGATTCAGGCGGCAACCCTGCCGGTGTTGTGCTGCACGCCGAACGTTTTAGCTCTGCGGAAAAACAGAAGATCGCCGCTGCTGTCGGGCTCTCGGAAACGGCTTTTGTCTCCCCATCTGACTCAGCAGACATAAAGCTGGAATTCTTCACACCAACCCAGCAAATCGCACATTGCGGCCACGCGACCATCGCAACCTTCAGCTTTCTGAGGCAAAAAGGTCTGCTAGCGAATGATCGTTCGTCGAAAGAGACCATAGATGGCCTGCGAACAGTCAACATGGAGGGCGAAGCCGCTTATATGGAACAGAAAGGTCCTCGCTTCGAGCCGCTGGACGAGAATGATCTACAGACCGCCCTGCTCTCACTTGGAATAACTGCTGAGGATCTGATCGAGGGTGCCGAGCCGATGCTGGTTAATACCGGGAACAGCTTTGTGATGCTGGGCATTCGCGACAGCGAAACGATTAAAAGTCTTGAGCCGGATTTCAGCCTCATCGAGAAACTCAGCGAAGCTCTGGATCTAATCGGGCTCTACGTGTTCTCCCTCGATGGCGTTGGCGCCGGCAGAGACGCAGGCGCCCGCATGTTTGCACCCCGCTACGGCATCCTGGAGGAGTCTGCGACGGGAATGGCTGCAGGGCCGCTGGCGTGCTATCTGCGTGAGCAACTGGGTATGCAAAGGCAGGAATTTACCATCGAACAGGGTCGCTTGATGGCCACACCTTCACCAAGTGTGATCAACGTAAGGCTGACCATTGGTTCCGACGACAGAATCGAAAACCTGTTCGCGGGTGGCCGGGGCACGATTCGAGACGTTGTCGAAGTAGAGATAACCCATCACCTGACCTGATGTGCTGTATACCGCAAAGCAATTTTTTCTGAAGACGGGAAAGCAAGAGAATAACCATCAAGCTAATACGGCGATGCTGTTTAACTTAACTTTCTTAAAAGGTGGAATATCACATGAACGCAATTAACAAGTTCTTTCTCGTTTTCTCCGTAATCGCTTTCTCTGCATTCGCACAGGCCGAAGGTGTTAGCCAGGAAGATATCGAGCGTGGCAACAACCCGGCGATTGAAACAGTCGATCTTGGTATCAGCAACTAAGCTGAGCACATCGAAAAGGGGCGGTCACCATGACCGCCCCTTTTTTTGTCTGCGCAAAAGCATGAGCGGCTAAATACCGCTCTTCAACTGAAAGACACCAGCACCAGGAGCCCGAAGAACACACTGATCACAGTCGCAAGTCCGGACATATCTCCCGAGCCAGCGTCGCCTGTCACCCAATGCCTTAACGCCTTCAGAAAACGCTTGGACGTGTAGATGTTTTTGCGGTAATTGCTCTGGTAATAGTGTTGAAGAAACAGCGGCATGGATTCACTATCGAACCGATGCCAGAGCTTAAGGACGCCCAGGATATCCTTGCGACAGGCCCAACTCTGAACAGACGATGGCAGCCAACTCAAGGGGATGGCGGAGCCAAAATCGATGATTGCGGGGGCGCCGCCGCGACCCGAAACCAGAATGTTGCCTGAATTGCCAAGGTCCATGTGGGCAACGCCGTGCTGGTGCAAGGTTTTCACATCACTGAAAAGCTGTGAGAAGAAGTTGTCCGGTAGCGCGTTGCCGGCGGCAATGTCTTTTACCGGCCTACCCTCAATCAAGCGATAATGAATGGTAGGCGACCTGTCCGATGGCCGAGAGGCTTGATCCGGCGTGAAATCCAGGTGCTCTACTTTCTTCAACATCCTGAATTCGTGAGACGCGAGAAACCTGAAGTAATTTCCGAGCAGGCCCCGGGAGAATCTGAAAGCCTTGTATACATGCCTGTTGCCGCTGCTGTCGGCGTTTAAAGTAATGATGGGCTTGTACCATTTCTGGTCCGAAGCATCCGTGATTGCAGCAGGCTGCCAGCTGGCCCCTATCGACGGGCAGTTCGTTTGGCCGTTCATTTCCCCTCCCAACTCCAGAATATGTAGATTTTTGGGCAAGCTGTCCGGATCCGTGGTTTGACCAAGCCATTGCCGATGCCGCAACCCGCGGCATCTGGGAGGGATTATTGGAAGTTTTCGGAAGGCTGAATAATTCTGTTGCATTATCTTTGTCATCACGGAAAATGATGACTGGAATTTCAAGCACTTCAGGCGATGGCTTTCACGGCCGAATGGCCACACGGCGAATTGGTCATGATGTCATGCCAGCGCTCACGAAGGAGCCGTTCAACATGGTTTCGCAACCAGACGATACCGGGGTCGCGGTCGTGGCGCGTGTGCCAGATTAGGTAGAGGCTGGTCGGATCTACTTCGAAAGGCAGCTGACCCATCCAGAGCCCGTCTACGAACCCGCAGTCCTGGCTTATCAACTCCGGAACCGAAGCGATGAGGTTCGACTCCCTGAGAACCTGGGGAACAATCGAAAAATGGTTAACAGTGGCCGCAATGCGCCTGCTATGTCCCTTCTGATCCAGGTAACTATCCACGAAACCATGGGCATCACCCGACATGGTCACGAGCAGGTGGCGGGCTTCAAGGAATTCCTCCATGGTGATCTGCCGGCCAGCCAGCGGATGGTCGGCGCGCATTGCCAGAACATACCCGCCCTCGAATAACCAGGTGCTCCGCAAGCTGTGATCGTGCTGGGTAAGCATACCGACCGCCAGATCCACATGGGCCTCGCGCAGGTCGTCGTAGGTACCCTCGGGCGTGTAGGGTACAGCGTGAACGTCCACTCCTGGCGCCTCACGCTCCAGCAGCTCAATCAGCTGACGCCAGATCATTTCGACCGTCACATCCGTTACTGCGATGCGAAACTTTCGCTTTGACGTGGCCGGATCGAACTGAGTTGCACTGACCGCATTGGTCAGCGCATACATATGATCGCCAACCTGGTCCCAGAGACTGAGCGCATAGGATGTCGGTTCAATGTTTCGGCCCTTACGAACGAACAGCGGGTCGTTCCAGATCTGGCGCATCCTTGAAATCGCATTGGACACGGCGGGCTGAGTCATGGCGAGCCGGTCTGCTGCACGGGTCACTGAGCGCTCAGTCATAATGGCATCGAAGATGTACAGCAGCTGGAGTTCTTGAGTTTTCATTCAACGATCCTGATCGTGACAACCGGATAAGTCTGGCTGGCAAATGGTTCCACCGCAATCGCGGGAAAGGCGGGGTTGACGACCTTTATACGAAGAAGCCCCCCTTTCGGGAGGCTTTGAACAGGCGTTAAAGGTGTCCTTTCACAAATGCCCTCAACTCGCCCAGGCTGCCAGCCCCGGTTTTCTGGGCAACAACGCCGCCGTCCTGGAACAGGGACAGTGTCGGAATGCCCCGGATGCGCATTTTTGCAGTAATGTCCGGGCTGTCATCCACGTTTACTTTGACAATCGTCAGTTGCTCACCAAACTCATCTGCAATTTCCTCAAGCATAGGAGCAACCGTCTTGCAGGGGCCGCACCAAGGCGCCCAAAAATCCACCAGCACGGGGCGATCGCTCTTCACAACCTGCTGTTCAAAATTTACATCTGTTACTTCTATTATGTTGCTCATCGGCAAACCTCCTCTACGTATAAATCTGTTTCGAACATTGAAGCCTTCTGGCAGTGAAAACCAATTGCAGGACTGTATAAGTTCCATTTCCTGCAATGATGATTCGGTACCTGACCCTCACAGTCGCTTGCTAAATACCAGCCCACCCCACGCAAGCGTACGGTTCCCTGTGCCGGATTTGATTTCGGAACTCTGAACGCGCAGCACATAACTCAGTTCGGTGCCCGCCAGGAAGCTGTGGGTGTAACCAGCCCACACCTCGGCCAGGAGAATGTTCAGCTCATTGGCATCCAGCTCATGGTCCGAATCCCGGAATTGACCCTGCAAGAAAGCATTGTAGGCACGAGCTTTGACTGACATTCCGCCCCAGAAGTAGTTTTCCCGTCCACCCGGGGCTGACACACCGGGGGCGCGTTCACCGTAAGCCATCAATTCGGGGTTAAAGCGGTTATCCGGTGATGAGATCAAACCATCCCTGAAAACCAGGGCCGCACCGAATTCAGTCAAGTAGCCGGCTGAACCGAAATACGTCACTTTGAACTGCTGATTTGGCTGACTGGCATCCAGGTATTGATGGTATGCAGCGGAATACCGGAAGGTCAGCTCTCCGCCATTGGAAATCTGGTGGCCCCAGCCATTTGCCCGGTCGCTACCGACTACCTTGTGAACCGCATTCTGGCCGGATTTGAAAACATCCAGCCCCAGCACGCCCACGGTCATTGATGTCGTCCAGCCCGATTTCGCGCCCAGGGCCTGATAGCTCTGGCTCGACGACAGGTAAACCAGACTGCTGTATGGACGATCGTCCCGGTCAATGGCTGACTCTTTGATCTCCTCGGGCGTGAAGCCATACACCCCAAACTCGAGCGCCGCGCTCTCTGGCTCCGCCACCTTTCCTCCGAGGAATGGCAGCACATACCCATCCAGTCTCTGACTGATGCTCGAAACCGGGTTCTTAATGAATTCCTCGGAATTCGATGAATACGTAATGGCCACCCCGGCGGTGTAATCCCGATCTGTCTGCGTTGGGGCAAAGAGATCGTTGTCCGTAGACAGGGCCATCACCGAGTCTGAGGACTCGGCATGGGCGGTAAAGGCCAACAGGGAAACCGCAAACATCGGTACCAGAAAACGAGAATTCATAGCCAACTCCGAAAAGTGTGTCGGTAAAGTTGGCGCTATTCTTCGATTGACTGGCGCTCAGGACTAATAAAGCGTTGGCATTCAAAACATCACCCATGCTTATGGGTAAGTAGTTCTACGTGCATTATTTGAGCTCTTCTGCCAAGTTCCCATCACCCAAAATGATGTATTGCATACCGTTTGGGAATTATTCGTTACGACTCTTCAACTCCATACTTCGCTCCATCTGATATCGAGTCCATTGGCGACTCCGGTATGAGCATCAACCCATCGAACTTTGGAGAACATGTTATGCGTAAATTTGTACTGATCACCCTGGCTTCACTTTTTGCCGCCGCCGCCCTGCCCGCTAACGCTACCCTGGCTGACCGTAAATCCGATGAGCCGCGCTCCGAGCAGGCTCAGCCCGCTCCCTACAGCGGCCATATTGTGATTCGCGGTGAAATTCAGGATCGCGACGCTAAGAACCATTCGGCCAAACCGGCTCCATACAGCGGTCAGATTGTTATCCGCGGCCAGGTTCAGCCCGAAAGCCACGGTTGAGATTTAGCTGTTTCCTTTGCGTCTTGGCACCACGGACGGTGCGTTTTTAATCTCGAATTAAGGCCGGAATGGCGAATTGGTAAACTCGACAATTTCGCGAGCCACTTCTGGATTCTGCAACAGCCGGCTATGGCCATATCCCGTTGTATGGATCATACGACTTCTCGGAAAAGCCTCTTGGAGGGCCCGGGATTCGGCAACCGGGACTTCTGAATCCAGATCATCGTGGATGAGCAACACAGGTGTCTTGATCGCAGGCGCAAGCGCAAGCATATCCAGGCGATCAACACTCAGCCCCACCGTTTCTTCCATATCGCGCACGAAAACACGTTCACTCCGCTGGCCAAGGTTCACAAACCGGGCGAACCGGCTGAGAACCCCCTTAATCGTTGCCGGGCCTGAGACCAATACCAGGCGATCAAAGCACCCCTTGTTGGCTTGGGCATAAACAAGCGCCGCGGCACCCAGTGAGTGACCGACCCCAACATCAAACGAACCACCCACATATTCATGGGCTTCCAGAACCGACTCAATAAAGCGACCCGGATGTGATTCGGTGGCTTGCGATTCGCCATGCCCGGCCGGATGGACGGCATAAACGGTGTATTCATCAGCATCTATCACACTCAATAGATGCTTGAATTGTCCTATCCAGCCCGACCACCCATGCAGGAGCAGAATTTTCTTCGGGCCACTTCCATAAATCGACAGAAAGCCTTTGTTACGAAGGGGCACGACCGTGTGGAATAGCTCTCGGGATGAAGCACGCCGTTCAGCCTTGATTCGTGGGCTGGTCATAAGCTCCACGGCTTTAGACGCAGCCCGCGATGGCAGCAATCGGCTGTAAACACCAAACGCAGCCTGGAATAGATTCAAAGAAAGATTCATTTCCGTTTTCCTCAACCTGAAAAAAGCCTCTGATTCCGAGCAACCTCTTCCCATATCGAATCAGCCTATTTAAAGTGTATCTACACCTTTTAATGCAATGCAAGTGAAATTGTTCATTTCTTGAACATTTGGTTCACCAGCAGCGGCCGCTCAAACAGATGGACAACTATTCCAACCTTCCTGCCGCCTCCATTTCGGCCAAAGAGCAGAGAATGGCAGGCACATTCACGAAGAAGGAGACAACCAATGTCCGTCAGTTCGCAAACCACATCTTTCTCTCTGTACCACTATCGCTCATGCCCTTTTTGCGCATACACGCGCTCCGCGATGAAGCACATCGACATCAAAGTGGAAGAACGAGATATCGCCCGAAACCCGGCCTATCGGGCTGAGTTGATCAAAGGTGGCGGCAGAGCGCAGGTTCCCTGCCTCAGAATCGAATCGAACGAAGAGGTGCGTTGGCTTTACGAATCCCAGGACATCGTCCGCTTCCTTCAGCGCCATGCTGCCCAGGCAGCTGATCACGAACAAACCGTGTGAAAGATCCCAGAGATATAGAGGACAGCAAGCATGCTCAAACGAAAAGTTGATGTTGCCATCATTGGCACGGGCACAGCGGGTATGGGTGCCTACCGGGAAGCTCGCAAACATACCGACAGCATCGCGCTGATAGAGGGTGGCCACTATGGCACCACGTGCGCCCGTGTAGGCTGTATGCCCAGTAAACTTTTGATTGCCGCTGCAGAGGCCGCCCACGGCGCAAAGCATGCGGGGGTATTCGGACTCAATGTGCCGACCGTCGAGACCGACGGTTCAGCGGTACTTGACCGGGTAAAGAGAGAACGCGACCGCTTCGTCGGGTTTGTTGTCGAAGACGTCGACGACTTTGATGATAGCCATAAGGTCCGTGGTTACGCACGCTTCCTGGACGCCCATCGTTTGCAGATCGATAACGGTCTCGAAATCACTGCCGACCGGATTGTTATTGCAACAGGGTCCAGACCATTTATCCCCGAAGTACTAAAGGGCGCGGGTAACCGACTGCTCGTTAATGACGATGTATTCGAACTGGAGCAACTTCCGGCATCCGTACTGGTTGTCGGGACAGGTGTTATCGGTCTGGAACTGGGGCAGGCTCTAAGCCGGCTCAACGTCAAGGTTACGATGCTGTCGCGCAAAGAATCGATCGGTGGCATTGCCGACTCGGAAATCCGGAAAATTGCGGCGGATACTTTCCAGTCCGAATTTGATCTCGTCCTTCATGCCGAGGTCCTTGCAGCAAAAGAAACCCTGAACGGTGTTCAGGTCACCTACCGCACGCAAGGAGGCATCGTTCATACGGTTGTGGTTGACTATGTTCTGTCGGCAACCGGCCGCATACCAAACACTGACAAGCTCGGCCTGGAAAGTACCGGCATTACTCTGGACGCCCGCGGCGTTCCCGTATCCGATCGATTCACCATGCAAACCAGTGCACCGCATATCTTTATTGCCGGTGACGCTAACAACGAGCTGCCCCTGTTGCATGAGGCCTCCGATGAGGGGCGTATCGCGGGAAGCAACGCGGGAACCTTTCCAACTGTGGAACCCGGCCATCGACGTGCCGGGCTCGGCGTTGTCTTCTCCGACCCCCAAATTGCCAGTGTGGGCAAGCGAGCCCACGAACTGGTGCCACACACCTTCATTACCGGGAAGGTTAGCTTCCACAATCAGGGAAGAAGCCGGGTAATGGCCAAAAACCAGGGAATGCTGAAGGTCTACGCAGACCAGCACAACGGCACTCTAATGGGCGCAGAAATGTTTGGACCGGCTGCGGAGCATATTGGCCACCTGCTGGCCTGGGCCGTGCAGCAGTCTCTTACGGTACACGAGATACTCGGGATGCCTTTCTATCACCCGGTTATTGAAGAGGGTGTCCGCACCGCCTTCCGGGATGCCGCAGAACAGCTGAAAAAGATAGAACGTGAGGAGGTATCCCATGCAGTTGCTTGAACTGTTCAGGCGTTACCACAAACAGGCGGCCAAGGTTGCCCTCGTAGTAGGTTCGATTCTGTTGCTGATCAACCAGCATGATGCGTTGTTCGGATACGAGAAGATTCAGTGGCTGCCGGCAGCCTTGACCTACTGCGTTCCATTCTGCGTTTTCATGCTCGGCAAGCTGTCCAGCGAGCGGGATTGCCAGAAATCCTCCGGGCTGAATGTGCCCGTTCCCAGGTATCGTTAACTACCCTGATTTCGCCGCGCTACTCTCAGTGCGGCGAAATCATCCTTGAGGCAATCGCTTTTGCCTTCAGCGCAGCATCCAGATCACCTTCAACGTGGGCCTTAACAATAGCGCCCTCTTTCAGTAAAAACAGAGCGTTAGCCAACTCTTCTGCATCAGTTTCTGAACTGTAGATTTCCAGAGCATGCTGCTTCAGGAGTTCAAAAATCCTGCTTTTGTGAGCCGCACATCGTTTGTGTACCGGATGCTCGGGATCACTGTACTCACCACAGGTGTTGATAAAAAAGCACCCGTAGAAACGATGCAGTGTCGGTACGCGGTTATTGAACCAATCGTGAACGGCATCGAACATTTCCATGAGAGCCTCCCTTCCTGCCGATCGACTGTTCATTCGCGACTCCAGCCATTGGAAAAACAGCTTGTCTCGATGTTCGACAGCCGCCTCTACCAGGCTGTCCTTGCTCTCGAAGTGGTTGTAGAGCGTTTGCTTTGCGACACCCGACTCCTGAAGCACCTGGTTGATACCGATAGCATGAATCCCGTGCTCGTAGAACAGTCGCAATGCCGTATCAATCAAATCCTGTCTTCGTCCCATCTCCAGACCTCTATTTTTTTCACTGAATATATCTTGACCAAATTAGACAGATCTGTCTAGAATTAAAAATAGACCGACCTGTCTACTTCAGGAAATGCCACGGGCGTTATGAACAAGGTGTTTTTTGACTGGTGTTGTTGTCGGCTCCATTTACGAACCACCAGCGAATACGACACGGAGAAGAGCACGATGGACATACAAATCAAAACCACGCGGAAAGCGCCCGTGTTTGGGCTTGAAGCTGATTTGATAGATGGCCTACAGGCCGAGCAACCAAAAGCCTTTACGGAAGCTTACCGGAGATATCATCCAGTAATGCTGAGAGTTGCGGCCAGATACACCTCTGCAGCGGTTGCCGAGGATATCGCTCAGGAGGCCTGGATGGCAGCCATTGGAGCCATTGCTTCTTTCGAGGGCCGTTCGTCGCTGAAAACCTGGCTGTGCCGGATCGTGACCAATAAAGCGTTTAATACCTACCGGGAAAAACGTAAAGAATTCCCTGCGACGCCCAGCCTTGCCCTGTTGTCCGATAACTCACCGGATAACCAATTTAATGGCGCCGCCGGGCATCTCAGCGAACCTGAGTTAGCTACCCAGACTGCAAAGGTTCAGGAACGCATTCGCGTTGAAATGAAGAATATGAACCGGGATCACGCCAACGCAATTCTGCTAAAGGGGATGAGCCCGCTCACCGGTTCGCAGGTATCTGACGTGCTGCAGATTTCCCACGGAAACCTGCGGGTCATCCTGCACCGTGCACGAAACGAGCTGGCCGCTCTGCTCTGAGCCAGGCGGCTTTTTATCTGTGATTTGCTAAAACTGGAGAAACTATATGGGCACCCAACGTCCACCACTACCTCCCTTTACCCGTGAAAGCGCCATTGAAAAAGTCCGCCTTGCAGAAGATGGCTGGAACAGCCGTGACCCTGCGAAGGTCGCCCTCGCCTACACGGAAGACACCCGTTGGCGTAACCGGGCCGAGTTCGCCAATGGCCGTGAGGAGGTTGAAGAATTCCTTACCCGCAAATGGAATCGTGAACTGGATTACCGTCTGATCAAAGAGCTCTGGGCTTATACCGACAACCGCATCGCCGTGCGCTATGCCTACGAATGGCATGACGACAGCGGGAACTGGTTCCGTTCCTATGGCAATGAAAACTGGGAATTCGATGCGGACGGTCTCATGCAGCGCCGTTTTGCATGCATCAACGACAGTCCCATCAAAGAGTCAGATCGTCTTTTCCGTTGGCCCCTGGGGCGCAGACCGGATGATCACCCCGGCTTGAGCGATCTGGGGCTCTGATACCTTATCGAGCTGGCGGACTATTAACTTTAAGAGCGCGGTCGCTACCCTTATGCCTGGAGGACGGCCGCTAGCTCGTTTCTCGCTCGATGCAGAATGACCCGGAGGTTTCCATGGGAAATCTGCAGAACGTCAGATACCTGCGAGCCCGTCAGTTGGGTCATACCTTTCAACAGAATCGCGTGGGCGTGCTCCCGGTTCATATTCTTCATTTCAATCTGAATGCGCTCCCGGTCTCTGGACGTCTGCACAGCGAGTTCCGGTTCGCTGAGATGACAGGAAGCACTGGCACCCTGGTTCTCGGCTGATTGGTCTGACAGCATTGCAAGGCTGGGCGTCGCAGGGAATTCCGGCCGCTTTTCCCGATAGGTATTAAACGCTTTATTGGTCACGATCCGGCACAGCCAGGTTTTCAGCGACGAACGGCCCTCGAAAGACGCGATAGCCCCAATTGCAGCCAACCAGGCCTCCTGGGCAATATCTTCGGCAACCGCTGTAGAGGCGTATTTAGCTGCCACCCTCAGCATCACTGGGTGGTATTTCCGATACGCTTCATCGAAAGCGATCCGATGCCCGGTTTGCAAGCCTTCTATTAAATCAGCCTCCCGCTCAAAGGCGGTTAATTTCCGAATGTTTTTTGGTTGGATATTCATGCTGCACTCCTCCAGCTCCGCCTTGGGGACACATCTCGATAGATCAGTTATGCATCCACATTAGGGGGATTCAGAGATGGCAGCATGCTTCTGGGTGAATCTTCTTTGAACTGTCCGTGCAGGCTTGTTCACTCGGTCTTGGCAAAGTCAATCGGCATTCGAGGCATGCCGAAATTCGTAGGGGGTCAAGCCAAACTCGGACTTAAAACGTCTGCTGAAGTGAGTGGGATGCTGGAAACCCCAGCCAAGCGCTATTTCCGTGATCGTTCGGCCCGTCATCGCAGGATTCGAAAGATCCCGCCGACAGCGCAGCAGGCGCTGGCTTATCAGATATTGCAATGCAGTTTGCCCTTCCGATTGGAAAAGAGAATGCAGGTGCCTCAAGGAAATTTGGTGCGCAGAAGCAATACCCTGGAGGGATAAGTCCGGATTATTCAAATGTGTATCGATGAAACGCTTGATCCGAATTAGTTGATGACGTTCAAAAAACTCGCCGCGACTAGTCGGCGATCCGAGAGTACTGACCAGTGTACCCATCAGCGCATCCGTTAAAGCGTCGCTGTTCTCCAGCCTGCCGGCTAGAAATTGCGGCGCCATTGACTGTATCAACGCGCATAACAAAGATGCTGTGGTGGAGTCTCTGGCGAATTTATTATCAATCAGATGCCAAGAGCCTGGCAGCCAGTTCCTTAAACGCGCCAGTGGCATCAGCACCGAGATCTTGTGCAGCTTTTCCGTAACATCGAATGTCATTGGGCGCGTTGTATTCCATAAAATAATATCCCCGGCCATAAGTTCGAAGCGTTTCGAATCAATCGTGAACCTCTCTTGCCCCGAAAGAACCAGTTGCAAGATGACTGTCTCCAGGTCATCGCCGGATATCTCTTTAGCCTGGCGAGCACCACCACAGGGGTCGCAAACGCAGTTGACGATCCCGAAGTTACCAACGGAACGATGAACGACTCCTGCCGTAAAGTCATCAGACGGGGCTTTCCTCGGCTTCCAAAGCCCATAAGCAGTGCCCAGTTTTTCAGTCCACTCATCATACGGAATGGCACTGCCCTCGGAGATGGGCCCTGTTACATCCTGCGTCTGTAACATCTCAGATGTCCTTTAGTTGTTATTTGCAACTACCTTTAGATTAAAACGTAGCCAGAGTGAAAGGCAATAGTTAAATTCAGACTCGCCGGGGTTCGAGTACTTAAAACCTTCTGCAGATTTTTCGGCATAATCTGCCGCCTTTCCAACCATGATTCGAAATACATTACCCCATCAACCAATTGATCCAATTGTGAAAATGGGTAGCAATCATGGAAAAATAAATCTCCGGGCTGTCTGTTTTAATCAGCGCAGCCTTTCTTTTCTCGGCAACAGCCCACGCTTCCGGCGGCCACTCAGAAATCATTAGACAGGTGACAGATCGAGGCCTGAAAGTTGTGTCGTCTTTCAAAGCTGTCGACGGAATGACCGGATATGTACTGGATTCAAAAGGCTCCCCGGTCACGATCTATGTTACGCGCGATGGCGAACACGCATTCGTTGGAACATTGATTGATAAGAATGGCGCCAACCTCTCAGCGCCAAAGGTGCAGGAGTTGTTCATCGATGCCCAGAATAAGCAAGCGTGGAGCAAGCTCGAGAATAGCCATTGGATTCAGGACGGCAACCCAAACGCCGAAACCGTCATTTACGCCTTCGTCGATCCCAATTGCCCTTATTGCCACAGGTTTCGCACAGCCGCTTTGCCCTGGCTTAATGCCGGTACCGTTCAAATCCGACATATCGTGGTAGGCGTGTTGGCCCACGACAGCATTGCAAAAGCTGCAACAATCCTTGGTTCGAAGAAGCCCCTCGGAGCCTACATCAAGAACTTTGAGACCTTCCGAAGCGGCGGCATTGTGCCGGTAGACGATGCGTCCGAGCGTGGCCAGGCCAAAGTAGAAGCTAATAACCGGCTGATGTCGGAGCTTGGTGTCAGTGCCACTCCCGGAATTTATTACAAAGACGGCACCGGGACTGTTGGAATGCGGCTTGGGCTGCCGCCAGAAAATGAATTCAAGCGCATTATGAATCCGTAGGCTTCATTCGGGGCGGCCTTTCGATCAAAAGCCGGCCCCGATTTGCGATGCCAATCGGGTTAGGTCCCAACACTGGTCGGACGAATCCATGCATGCCGCACATCCGATGCACCTAATCTGCGAATCGTCGCTAATATTAATCCCCGTTGGGCACACCTGCGCACACATCTAGGTACAGGCTGGGGAGCCCCAAGACTGGCATTTCGGTATGTTGCCTGTCATCGTCTGATCTATTTCTTAAACACGTGCATGGGTTTCGTCGGGATGGAGGATGAGTGGACATCTTACCCGGTTTGCAAAAAAAAGCCGGGCTTAAGCCCAGCAAACTGAGTGTACTCTTAAAACCGGCAACAACTCACGCCAACTGCGATACCTTATGTTTCAGGCCGTCGATCCACTTGTTCAGATCCTTCAGGGATTTCGACCCGGTTTCCTGGCCCATGAACTGGTCTCGTCTCAACAGAACCAGTGTCGGAATGGCCCTGACGCCAAATTTGGCAGCGATTTCATGCTTCTGATCCACATCCACCTTGATGATGGCATTATCAGGATTCAGTTCACTGAACTGTTCAAGCACGGGATTCATGACCTTGCATGGCGCACACCAGGGTGCCCAGAAATCCAGGAGCAACCATTCGTGTTTATTGGCGAGATCGCCCAATTCGTCAAACGTATTCAGATTTACAATCGGCACAACGAGGTTCCTCCGGGAACTTTCTGAAGAATAAAAAGGGCGTACTCGGTGAACAATATCGATGCGAGGGTAAATGCCGAATACGCCAAGGGGTGAACGATTATGGATCAGGGTTTTCTCAACCGGTCGCCAATCAACTTGTCCAGGGAGAACACACCCGGACCACACATAGCCAGAGCCATCAGGATCAAGCCCCAGACCACGTGATACAGTTCCGCTGCTGGCGCAATCGCTTCAAGACTGATTACCGCAACAATGTTGATGACGAACAGACCCAGCGAAGACACCAGGGAAAACAGGCCAATGACCAGCAACACCGGAAAAACCAGTTCACCAAAGGTCGCCAGGAAGGCCGCAAACTCGGGGCTCAACAGCGGAACACTGTATTCTTCCTCAAACAGAAACAGCGTTGTTCCCCAGTCATCAATCTTTGTGAGACCAGCTTTGAAAAAGACCCAGGCCACATAAAGCCGCCCGAGAAGCAGTGCAATGGGTAGCAGGCTGCCAACCAATCGCTGAACCGAATCGTTCAAACCGTAGAAACTGTATGCCAATGTTTTCATGTCAATCTCCTCTTAATGAATAGCTTTGGCGCCAACGATGACGCCTTTTGCGATCATGTCTTGCAGCCAATGGGTAAAGTTGGTGTCGTTCAGAACATCCTCGCCAAAGACTTCGGCAATACTCCGCTGGTTTCTGACTGCCTCCAGCAACATCACATCTTTCTCAGGAATGACTTCAGCCATCCCTTTCCAGCCCGCGCGATAGATCAGCGCATTCTGGCCTCTGCCTTTGGCGATCATTCTCTTTGCCTGGGCGAAACTGAGTGTGTCCCTGGGCGTTTCGCTTTTGTGCGCCTCCCAGATACTGACCACCGGGTACATGGAGCGGAAAAACTGGAGCCCCTTGTTGAGAATCAGAGAGCAAGACGCCAGGTCCTCTCCAATTGCGGTAAAGCTCTCGACCTTTACCTCTTCGTACTGGCTCCTCTCGACGCGTGCTACGTGATTGTCGAGTCGCGCTACATCGGAGAGATAAGGAACGCGGTCTGAGATCCGATGCGAGATAATCCAGCTCGGGAAGCCCCAGCCGAAATCGCCCCAGTCTCCGCTCTGTTTGCGGATCATCCTGAAATAATCGAGGGCCAGCCCTTCAAAGTCGGCAGGGCCTACCAGCGCCCTCACGGTTGGATAACCTTGCTCGAGGGCTCGAACTGCCTTTGCCTCAACCCCAAATCGATACACCTCTGAATTGGGCCGCACCGGATTGCTCGTGCCGCCGAACAGGAATTCGAGGAAATGAGCCTGGTAATCAGAGAGATTCATGGCTGTGCTCCCTCCCCAGTACCCGGCGCTGAGCCTTTCTGGCCTTGGTAGCCTCCCCAAGAAGCTCGCGCCAGGATGGGAGGTTGTTATCCCACTCAATCAAGGTGGGCTTTGGGCCGATCGCATTGAGTGCGCGTTCGTAGGTTTGCCAGCCAGCCTCAGATACCGGGCAGGCGTGGTCGTCGATCAGCAGCTCTTCTTCACCCACGGGCGTCGAGCCCGCAAGATGAATCTCGGTGATCGCAGAGTGGTCGAGTGATCCGACGTAGCGATCAACAAAGTTCTCCAGATTTGAGACGTGCCCATTTCGGGCGTTCACCATCAGATTGTTGATATCGAGGATCAAGCCACACTGCGTGCGAGCTACGATTTCACTGAGAAAACTCGCCTCGTCGAAATCACTCTGGTCAAACTCGATGTAGGCACAGACATTCTCGATAGCGATCTGACGGCCAAGGTACTGTTGCATGCGGTCAATATTGTTCACTGCATGCTGCAAACTGTCTTTGGTGTAGGGAATGGGTAGCAGATCACCACCGTGAAAGAGCCTTCCACCGATCCTCGCCCAGGTAAAACACAGGTGGTCCGACACGAGCACCGGATCCACCCGTTCCACGAGGCGTTTCAGTTTTTTGAGGTAATCGTCAGGAACAGACTCAAGAGACCCTAGACCTGCCGAGGTGCCATGCAGACTGATCGGCGTGCTGGCCGAGATCTCTTGTAGCAGATCGACAGCGATGCCGGCGTCTCCGAAGAAGTTCTCCGAATGAACCTCAAGAAAATCGAGCGCGGGTGCCTGTTCCAGTACGTCCTGATAGTGCTCGGATCGCAGCCCTACCCCAACGGCGGTCTTCTTGAGTTCCGGCTTGCTCTGGACTGTGGCCTGACGATTACTCATGGCGCTTAACCCTTGCTTTTCTCAGCAATGATTTTCAGGGCCGTTTCCTTGTCAAAACCACCCAGATCCTCGCAGGTGCCTTTCTCGACAATCTTGTACTCACCCGGGTCGTTGGCGACTTTGGACTGCCCTGCACAGGAGTGGGTTCCGGCAAGGTTCGCACAATCGTTACCACCTACAGGCGAAATGCCGTAACACTTTTCTTTGCCACCTGCGTGAGCCAGGGGCGCGGACATGGCGCCGGCCAATGCCGCCGCCAGTGCCGCGCTGAAAAGAAGTTTCTGGTTCATATCTATCACCTTCACAGTTTGTTTCAGGGTCCCCGAGCAATAACGCCAAGGACCCCGGGACGTGCTCATATCATTGGCAGGGAATTACAGCTCGGCTGCTTCCACAGTTTTGATCTCCGGCCAGATGTCGTTGGCATTGGCGATGAAACCGGGCACATCGGTGAGCCAACGCTTCTGCACGTCTTTGTTCAGGTTCAGGTAGAGCTTGTTATCGACAATCCGCCAGGCTTCGGGATCAACGTCGAACTTCTTCTCCATGGTTACGCCAAACGCGCAGTAACCACCGTACTGAGGCGCATAGGCACTGGGGTCGGCACGGAACAGATCACGATTCTCGGCGCTGGAGAAATGGTAGATCGCGTTCTTGTAGGTGGCGGTGTATTCCGCAGAACCCTTGGTAGCTTCTGAATCGGAAAAGTAAGCCACAGGATCGTAGCCGCTGATGGCAACATCATTGGCGTCGGCATTCATGTCGATATCAGCAGCAAAAGCAACAGAGGCAGCGCTCATGGCAGCAACAGCAACGAAGGCACGAAGTTTGTTGAAACGAGTCATTGGGTATCTCCTTTGAATGAATGATGACTACGTTTGAAACATTAAGACCTCGGGCGGTACTGAATGAGTACGATCGTTCAAACTTCTATGCCAATTATCTGGAGTGGCTTATGGACAGGCTTTCTTACATTCTCGACCAGCTCAACGTAAACGCCGGCGTGTTCTTTCGGGGTCAGCTTTGTGGTCTCGCTTCCTTTGAAGAAGAAGGAACCGGTTACATCCATGTACTCCGTTCGGGGGTGCTCGACATCATGGAAGGCAACCGGGAGAAGGTTACGCTCACAGAACCAACCATGATTTTCTCAGTGCGGCCCCAGCCCCATCAGCTTTTCGGTGCCAACAAGGAAGGCGCCGAGATGATTTGCGCGTCAATCAAGTTTCAGACTGGGTCGCGCAACCCGGTCCTTGGTGCGCTACCTCCAACAGTCGTACTTCCACTCTCTTCGGTTCAGGGCCTCGGATCATTCGTGGATGTGCTGTTCGCTGAAGCCGAAGCTGCCCAGGAGGGGCGGGACGCGGTTATGAACCGACTGGTCGAGGTGATTTTCGTGAATGTGCTCCGGCACATTGTCTCCGAAGGGGAAACACCCAAGGGAATGCTATCCGCGCTTGCGGATCGACAGCTCAGCAAGGTCTTGAATCGCATTGACAGCAACCTGAACGGGGACCTTTCCGTGGAGAAGCTTGCTGAAGTTGCGATGATGTCCCGCTCGACCTTTATTCAGCACTTCAAGAACGTGCTCGGTCTGGCACCTGGCGAATATGTTCAGAACGCACGGATATCCGCGGCGAAAAAACTCATCCTGAAGGACAAGCCTATGTCGATTATCTGCTTTGAGGTGGGCTATGAGGACGCCTCTGGATTCTCCAGGGCCTTCAAAAAGAATACAGGCATGACGCCGAGGGAGTGGAAAAAACTGAACGCGACAGCCGCCGAAGCTGAGAAAAACGTAGTTGAGGAAAACGCAAACGTGGCCTGATAGAGCTGCAACAGTCAAGGGGCAAGGATTCTGAATCCTTGCCCCTTTATAGTTGGTATTGCGCTTTACTTCAGAATAACCTGGCCGCGGATTACTTTTTGACCGCTGTACGGGCTAATCACGGAGTGACTGTAATCTTCGATGTCTGATTTTCGGTCCGCCAGGGTTGCGCTGGCGGAAGCGGAGATCAGGGCGATGGAAACAAGAAGCAAGGCTTTGGCAGTGATGTTTTTCATGTTGGTTTCTCCAGTGGTTGATGTCTACGAGAGAAATAGTAACCACCGGAGCACCGCCACAAAGGGACAAGCGTTCTAGTTAATGGGCCGATTGTCCAAGCCGGGTTTAATCACGGTTAGCGGACCGCAATCGAGCGCTCTGGCCGCCATCGCGTTTGCCCAACGCTCTTTTGCGACCCGTTCGATCACGCTCCGAATCCAGATAATGCCCGGATCCCGGTCGTGGCGAGTGTGCCATGCGAGGTACAGGCTGGTGGGCTCCACCTCAATTGGCAGACTCGTGATGGAAATACCTGCGCAGAATTCGCAGTCTCCGGTAATAACTTCCGGGATGGTGGCAACCAGGTCGGAATTCCTGAGCAGATTCGGAACCGCGGAAAAGTGGTTTACCGTCACCGCCACGCGTCTCTCCAGACCACGCCGGTTGAGTGTATCGTCGACAACGCCATGAGCCTCGCCAGACATGGTTGCCAGCAGATGTTGAGCGCTGAGAAAGGAATCAAGATCAACTGCCCGGCCGCTCAGTTCATGGCCACTTCTCATGGCCAATACATAACCCGTATCGAACAGCCAGAGGCTTCTCAGACTGTGATCGTGCTGCTCGAAAAACCCGATCACGAAATCGACACTTGCTTCGCGCAGATGGTTCACTGCGGTGGCAGGCGAGAAAGGAACCGCGTGGAGATCAATCCCCGGCGCACTTCTCTGCAGCTCGGAGACCAGCGGTTGCCAGACCATCTCGAGAATCAGATCGGTAACAGCTACCCTGAACGTCCTGCGGGATTCACTGGGCGTGAAGCGTGTGGAGTTTACCGCATTGGACAGTTCGTACAGCGGATTGCGGATCTGTTCCCAAAGGCTTTGCGCATACGAGGTCGGTTCTACCTGCCGCCCCCGCTTCACAAACAAAGGATCTTTCCAGGCCGTCCGCATTCGGGACACCACGTTCGAAACCGCTGGCTGGGTCATACCTAGGCGGTCCGCCGCTCGTGTGATTGAACCTTCCGTCATGATGGCGCTGAACACGTGTAACAGGTTAAGTTCCTGGTTTTTCATGGTGCCTCCCTCGTGTTTGATGAGGACGTTATAGAGTGATCCTTACTGCACAGACGTCCAGCGGGCCTATCTGTTACTGGAACTACGCTAGATTCGCAGCAAATCCATTTATCCGATTGTCTGGACAATGCATGTACTACGACCTAGGATCATGCATATACACTTCAAGGGCAGGAGCCCAACATGTCTGAGCAGTCTGTCGATCAGGAAACAACGCCGCTTGATGTTGCCAGAACCTGCGCTGCGCTCTACTCCCGCGTTTTTTCCCGGCTGGTAACCCGGCACTACAACCATCACCTTTCCGATACCGGTCTCAGGATTACCCAGTTCTCAATTCTGAACGCCATCAAACTGTCACCCCCAAACTCTATCAACGAGCTGGCGGAGCTACTCGGCATGGAGCGGACATCACTCCAGCGCACGGTTGAAAAACTGATTGCCAAGGGTTTGCTGCAGTCCCAGCCAACTGGCCATAAGCGTTCACTAGGCCTGGCTCTGACGGCGGAGGGCGAGAAAATATATCAGCAAGCACTGGTACGATGGGAAGAAGCTCACGGAGAGTTTACCGATATGGTAGGGGCAGATGACTGGTCGGTAACCGTAGGCAAACTCCGGCACTACAGCGGTAAGCTTCAGTCTTCCCTGTGATATTGGTTCAGACCTCGTCGCGCATGAACTCGAGCAGGGCTTCGACCTCTGCTTGAGTGTAGCGAGGGGTTATGTGTTGCGGACAATTCCAGTCGAAGGCTTCGACGTGAATGAGCATGCCCTTCTCTACCTTCGCGTCATAACTGTCGTCCTGCAGATCGTCGAGAGTCGACGGCTGGTCGGGACCCACAAGCGCCATCCGGCCGAGCAGTTTTAGCCTCCTACGGTTCGGATAGTCCATCAGGAACAACGCCACGCGATCATTGTTCAGGACGTTTCCCGTTGTGACGTACTGACGGTTGCCCGAGTAATCGGCGAAACCGATGGTCGACTGGTCTATTACCTTCAAGAACCCGGCCGGCCCACCCCGATGCTGGATGTAAGGCCAGCCTGTCTCACTGACGCTGGCAATATAAAAGCTGTCACGAGCTTCAATGAAGGTGCGCTCCCGCTCTTTGAGCAGGTTGTTTCGGTCGGGGCCGGTCTCAATGGATGCGTACCCCGACCGGCTGCCCATGTCCTCCTGAACCTGCTTAACGGTCCGGGTAAAAGCGATTTCCGCAAACTTGTGGGCCATGCTGGGCTCCTGAAGGTCTTTAGGGTCTGTGCTCCTGTTACCTATCAGTAACCCAGCCGGCTCAAGTGTTACATCGCGTCGCCACTATTTTTAAACAGCTTCAATTTTTCTCTGTCGCTTCCTGGCGCCCTGCTCTAAAGAGCGTAAAAATGGAGCTCAGAAATACCCAGCCGAACCCAATCACGCCGACATTGACGCCAAACAAGGTCTTTTCAGTGCCATCCGGATGCACCATTTATCCGCCGTAGGCCCCCTGTAAGGCATAGGCTGCGAGGAAACCGCCGGTGATCAAGAGCGCAATTACACTGGCTTTCCCCCGGCCATCCGCAGACATCCAGGTAAGCCACAGGGCAATCGCACCCAGGGAAGAGGTGGTGATCAACTGCCACACTTCGTGCAATCTTGCGTGGGCTACCCAGTCTGGGTTAAAGACGTGGGTGTCGTTGATTTCCAAATACGGAACAGCAATTGCGTAGAGAGCGATTGATATAGTTAACAGTATCTTATCAAGCATTTTTTATGTTCTCTGTAAGGTAATATTGGGAGAGCATAAGGTTTGACTACTGCTGAAAACTGCTACCAAACCTGTATGTTTGCCCTGGCGCAGCCCGTTACCGCCCTTGCCAAACACCGGTCTCTGCCACTTCCTCGGCATACACAGCGAAGTCTTTCGGTGGTCGGCCAAGTGCCTGTTGAACGCCATCCGTCAAATGGGCATTACGGCCATCAAGGACCGTTGCGAACAGATAGTCCAGCATCCAGACCACATCCTCTGGCGCTCCAGAGTTCTCCATCTCAGCGATAAAGCCGTCGTGAGGTACGTCGATGAACGAAATCTCGCGGCCCGTCGCGCGGGAAAGATCGTTGGCCACGTCCGCGAACGTCATCAGCCTTGGTCCCGTCACCTCGTAGATATGGCCGTTGTGGTGGTCCTGAGTGAGTGCAGCAACAGCCACATCCGCGATGTCATCGACATCCACGAAAGGCTCGACCTGATCGCCTGCTGGCAGTGTGATAGCACCATTCAACACCATGTCGATGAATGCACCTTCAGAAAAGTTCTGGTTGAACCAGCTTGCGCGCACGATGGTCCACTCAAGTCCGGACTCCTGAACAATGTCTTCGCAGGCTTGTGCCTCGGCTTCGCCGCGGCCGGATAACAAGACGAGCCGCTTCACTCCGCGTCGTTTGGCCAGGCTGGCAAACGCCTGGATAGCGTCGGTTGCGCCCGGCATGGCCAGGTCTGGTGAGTAGGTGATATAGGCTGAAGTGACGCCATTGAGGCAAGGATCCCAGCTTTTCTCGTTGTCCCAATCGAAAGATGGGATGGCTGAGCGGGATCCAACTCGAACCTCATAACCGGTGGCTTTCAGCTGCTCAACAACGCGTTTGCCGGTTTTTCCGGTACCGCCCAAGACGAGAATTGTTTGATGTGCCTGGTTGGATGGTTTCATTTACTTGCTCCTTTTGATTTAAGTGCAAGTCGATTTTCATGAAACCGCGTTGCTTGTTATTGCCTCGGCATGCCAGAGTTTGTGCAGACGGCGCCAACTTCAAACTTAACGGGTCGAAAGCCGATAGGATCGTGGAGTCTGCCCTGCCCAACACTTGAAAGCCCGCGTGAACCCGCTCTGCTCGGCAAACCCCGTCAGGAAGGCGACTTCGGCTAGGCTGTAGTCTGTCTCACGAAGAAGTCTCTGTGCGAGCTCCTTTTGCGCCATGTCGACGACGTTTTGAAAAGAATACCCCTGCTCCGACAACCTTCTTTGCAATGTCCGTGCGCCCATATTCAGTTCGGACGCAATCCGTGACAGCTTCGGTACTCCCTCGCTAAGCACGTTACCGACGGCACGCCGAACCTGTTGTTGCAAGTCAATATCGCCCTTCAGCGAATTCAGTTGCTGTTCGAGATGTCGGTCAAAAAACCGGGCGATGGATTCGTCCCTCAGTTTATTGGGCGTATCAATGCTTTCGTTACTCACAAGCACCGCATCTCGTCCCGACTCGAAATGAACCGGGCAACCAAAATGCGACTCGTACACTCCGATATCGCCTCTTGATGAATGCTTGAAATAAATGCCGGTTGGAACGAAGTCTGAGGAGCTGACTTCTTTGCTGATGGTATGCACCGCCGACATGCTGGCCTCGTTGGAGAGCACCATGCCAGGAGAACCATCCCCGGAGAACCATCCCCGGCTTTTTCAAGGTTGAAGAGTGTCCCCTGCGCCGTTTCCTCAAGCGAATAGGTTTCTGCACTGCCCAGAACATGCCCGTACCGCTCTGCCCTTGTGAATGAACCGCGCAAGTTCGGCGCGGATTTCCAGGCCAGACCGAAGGCGCCGTACTCGTCGCTTCGCATGGCAGCACCGATTTTCAGCGGTAATAAGAGGCCGTTGGGATCTCGATCGACCAAAGCAGCAAAGAAATCATAATACTCGGATGAAGATACCATCTGAGTTGGATCGATGGGGCCGTCTACGGGAAGGCCAAGTCTGGGGTTCTACCCCGTTTCCACGGACGGTTTTAAAACGGCGAACAACTTCCTGTCCTGAGCAGCAACTCTACGTCGCATCCTGGGATTATGGAACCGCTCAATGTAATCGAAGACATCAGCTCGTGCTTCATTCTGAGTTCGGTAGCGCCGGTGGTGAATTCGCTCCCGCTTGAGCATTCCGAAGAATCCCTCGCAGGCAGCGTTATCGCCACAGTGGCCGACCGCACTCATGCTGCTCACCAGACGGTTGCCGCCGAGATATCGCTGGTAGTCACCACTGGTAAATTGACGGCCTCGATCTGAATGCAATATCACCGGGACTTTTCCCTGGCGCTGCCAAACGGCCATCTCAACCGCTCTGATCACCATATGCCGATCCTGCCGGTGATGCATGGACCAACCAACGATCAGCTTGCTTTAAAGGTCGAGAACCACGCATAGAAAGAGCTTTCCTTCCTGCGTGGGTATCTCCGTAATATCCGTCACCCACTTGGTGTCTGGCTCCAGAGCGGAGAAATTTCGCTCCAGATGATTCCGGATTCCCGGTGGCCGATGAGATCGACGTCCCAAGCGTCCGCGCTTCTTGCGTGGTCAACCCTGAATGCCCTGTTTGGCCATCAACCGAGCAACACGGTTCAGACTGGTTGACGTGCCTTCGGCAACCAGGTCCTCGTGCATTCGGGGTGAGCCAATCATGCCACCGCTGTCGTCATGAATCTCTCTGATGCGTGACAGCAAGTGCTGATTCGCCTTTGCCCTGGCGGACTGAGGGCGAGATACCCAAGCGTAATAACCGCTGGCCGACACCTTCAGGCATCGGCACATAAGACGTATTGGGAAATGACTGCGACAACGTTGAATCGCCTGATACCTCAGGACGACTCCTTTGCGAAGAACACTGCCGCTTCGCGCAAAAAATCACGCTCCTTCTTCACTCGGGCCAACTCGAGCTTGAGGCGGGCAACCTCCTCGTCTCGGGGAGAACCAGAGCCCTTGAAGGCCTTGTCTGTCTCCTCATCCGCTTCTCTGCGCCAACGAGACAACAGGTTGACGGGTTAAAGCGATGGCATCGCGTTTGAACTCTGGGCTATATTTTCTGCGTCTGGACATGAACACTCCTTTGGCACAGTGTGCCTCTTTTTAGGAATGTCCGCAGTAACGGGGTAGAACCCGATCGGCCTGGCATTAATGGAGCTCGCCCCTCTAAAAAATGCGCTCTGTCGAACGTAGGCGCCTAATCTTGAACGGCGGCTCCCCCCCCCAACCGGCTCGATCAGCCTGTCGATATTGGCACTGACCGCCTGGCGCGTGATCGGAAAGATTCGCTCGTCCTTCCGAAACTTTCCCATCCACAGTTAGCTCTGAATCCGGGTCTCAAAGTCTCTATCCAGAATCGGGATCGACCCACGACTATCTTGAATACTAATACTAGGCCGGACTACGAATTTAGCACCTTGTGTGATCGTCCAGCATACCCGGGGGTTCCGGTTCCGGAACAGCACCTGTGAGTAGTGCAGCCCTCTACTTTGTTTGCCTTGGGCCCGCTAAACTCAACAGATGGCCATTCATTCGACGACCGCGCGGCATCTCATGCCTGATCGTGATGACGTTGATCGGCTCGTTATCGGCAGTTTCTGTTCCATCGGCTCCGGTGCATCGTTCATCATGGCGGGCAATCAGGGCCACCGGCACGACTGGGTTTCCGCGATTCCGTCTTGGATATGGTAGATGAAGCCGCCTTAACCGGTACCTTAAATGGCTTTCATCGGGCTGATGGCTTGGTGGGACTGGCCGCTGGACGACATTCAGGCTGCGATGCCATTAACCTGCTCTGGTAACATCCGGGATCTGTATCACTATTGGCAGGAGCCCGTCCGTTCATGAATCCCCTTCTAGCGCTGCTATTTCTGCTCTGGAGCGGCTTTGCTCTGGCAGACCCTGCCTCCCTGCCAGACGAGCTTGCCGAGGAGGCGGGCATGTTGGGAAGCATACTCAGTGATGGGCGAGCGGTTTTCTATCCCGAAAGTGCCTCTTACCTCCCCCTCTCATCGCTGAGTGGCCCCGGGTACAGCAACGGTGTTGCCGTGCTCATGACTCTGGGGGGCTGGGGAGGCGGAGCAACCAACAATCAGTACCTTGCCTTGTACGCCATCAACGACAGCATTGCTGGCGTGTCGCCGGTCAAGACCTATCGCCTACTCTCTGTTCGTCACGTTGGGGGCAAAGGTGACCGTCTGTTCACTGGCGTTCGCGAAACCAGAAAAGGCCTCGTCCTGTCCGGGTTTGGCTATGCGGCTGAACACCCACTCTGCTGCCCGGCCAAACCAATGGAGATCACCTTCACCTTCGGGGCGCGCGGTGAGCTTGTCCCGGCAGCCTCTCCAACACTCGGTAAAGAGAGTGCCCGATAACCGGGCCTCTCAGCTCCAGCCAAACTCAAAAAATTCATACCAATCAGACACCTCTCTCCGGTATTCTACCCCGGCGCATCAGGGTAGGTTCCTGGTGGCAATATGACTGACAAGGCCTTCCGTCAGTCTCATCGCCTTATAATGAAGATCCATAAAGGGAGTTTTGTGTGAAGTATTCATTGTCCTTGCTGTCTGCCACCGTTGTGGCTCTGGGGCTGGCGGGGTGTTCCACCCCAAAAGTGGTTGATAATACGCCGCTGGTAGATACAAGCGTTGTCAAAGCCAAGTACATCATTGGTGGTTACATCCTTCCGGATTCCCACGGAGAGCAGGTTACTTATACCCTGGCCGACCGTCGCACCATCGAAAATACCGTCGAGTTTGATTCCTGGATTTCCCGGCAGATCTTTGGAGAAACCCACGAAGCGGATATCGCTCGCCTGGACAAAAACCTCCAGTGGCAGGTCGATCACACCCGAAAGAACTATGTCGAATGCCCCCTCAAGGGCTGCAGCGACCTCAGCATCTGGGAACAGCTGGAAGACGGCGAAGCCAGTGAAGAAGAGGAAGTGTACGATCCCTCGGGCGGCGATGCCTGCCAGATGACCACGTCTGAGTTCAGCTTCTCGGTGACGCCGAAGGATAAAGGCCGGGTCGTCAACGGCTTTTCAGCCGACCAGTTTGTTGCCCAGTGGAAGATGGTGTCACAGGATGAACTGGGGCGTGAAGATAAGCATGTCATGACCATGGATTTCTGGATGACCCAGACCGATCCCGCCATGCAAGACGTGTGGGGCATCAATGGCCAGTTTCAGGATAATTACCTGAGGGCCGTAGCCGACGCAAACAATCCCTTGTCGAAGTTCTTCACCAACAACGTGTATAAAGTCGTCGCCATGATTTCAGGTGACATTGAAAAGCAGGAACTGGACTCAGATTCCGAAGTTCTCAAAGGGCTGAGCCAGCTGGAAGGTTACCCAGTATCCATTAAGCTGGAATGGTTCGCCGACAACCAGGCCTGTCAGCAACAGAAACAGGCCACGTCTGGCACTGGCGGATTTGACGTGAGCGATCCGGTCGGCTCCCTTGGCAAACTGGCCGGGAACATGCTGCAAAACGCGGCTGAAGACAAAGCCAAAGACTACATGGGATACGGCAAAGATAAGCCGGTTTTCACCTACATCTATGATGTCACCAGCGCACAGGTTCAGCCTGAGCGGGCAAGCCGCTTTGAGGTACCCGCCAACTACAAGCTGGAGAACCGCCGTTAAGGCCACCCTCGCTGCGCACCCTGAAATCAAGAGCTGCCTTCGGGCAGCTTTTTTATCTATCTGCAAAGAGACCCTCTATCCTGCTAGGCTCCAACAAACATGAAAAACGTTGAGGGCTGACTTGTGCGACTGAGAATCCTTTCCGACCTCCACCTTGAGCATTTCTATGAAGGGCGAGGGCTACCGGATGTGCCGGCCGATGTGGTCATCCTTGCCGGAGACATCCACTCCGGCAGTCAGGGGTTGGCCTGGGCGGCCGCACAATTCCGCGATGTGCCGGTTATTTATGTGCCGGGCAATCATGAGTACTACGGCCACTCCATGCCCCAGCTACGAAAAGCGCTTCAGGCTGAAGCTCGGCAGCTTGGAATCTACCTGCTAGACAATACCCATGTGGATATCGACGGTATCCGTTTTCTTGGCACCACCCTCTGGACCGACTTTGCGTTGTATTCGGCATCATCTGAGCACGATCCCGCCGCAACCCACGAGAAAGCCCTTTCGTTTATGCCGGATTTCAGGATCATTGAACAACCAGAGGATGCCATTTTCACTCCGGAAGCCAGCCAGCAGCTGCACCACGAAGCCGTGCGCTGGCTCGAAGCAGAACTGGCCGCCCCTTTCAGCGGCCCCAAAGTGATCGTCAGTCACCATGCCCCGTTGGCCGATTGCATCCCTTCCCGGTATACCGGCGACGCCCTATCGCCCGCCTTTGCGTCGGACCTGTCGCGACTGATGGGCAAAGCTGCGCTGTGGGCTCACGGACATGTACATGAAGCGGTGGACATCAAATGCAGCGGCACCCGCATCGTCGCAAATCCGGGCGGCTACCCCAACGAGTTTGAATCACCCAGCTTCAGACCAGATCTCACAATTGAGGTTCCGGGAACAAGCTGATTATTTACGGAGGGGCTGAACTACAAGTTCTGATTAACCCCTGGTGTTAAACGACTGCTCTGGAGATGCCCATCTTGCGACCAACAACGACTGACAGGAGTGCCTCCCCTCGCCTCGATGGCCTGGATCTTGCGCGCTTTGTCGCGTTTTTTGGGATGGTGATCGTTAATTTCAAAATTGCTATGGGTGCCGAAAGCGACACTGGCGTGCTCAGTTTTCTGACTCGCGCTCTCGAAGGGCGCGCTGCAGCAACTTTTGTCGTTTTAGCGGGCATCGGCCTGGGGTTGGCAGCATTACGCAGCGATCTGGGACAAACGGTATCTGTGACAATCAAGCGAGCGATATTCCTGTTCGTTATCGGGCTGTTGAATTCTCTTGTTTTCGATGCGGACATCCTTCACTACTACGCCTTTTACTTTCTCTTCGGTGTGTTGCTGCTATCGCTCAGCAATCGCTGGCTGGTCACCAGTATTGTGCTATTGAGTACTCTGTTCGTGGTCATGGTGTTGTCGCTCGATTACGACAAAGGCTGGAACTGGGACGACTATACCTATTCCGACTTCTGGTCGCCGGCGGGATTTATCCGTAACTTGTTTTTCAACGGCTGGCACCCGGTGATTCCGTGGCTAGGTTTTCTGCTACTCGGTATTGTACTCAGCAGGCTCAAACTTGCGGAACGCGGTGTCCAGCATCGTCTGATCCTGTTCGGGGTCGCAGCCTTCGTTGTCGCTGAAGCATTGAGCCTGGCGTTAACGGGCGCTCTCAACGCAATTGATCCAGAGCTTGGTATACTCGCCACCACCGAGCCCGTACCGCCAATGCCGCTCTATCTGCTGGCAGGTTCAGGAGCCGCGAGTGCAGTGATTGGTCTTTGTCTTCGGTTTTCAGGCCAGTTGGAAAAACTCGGTTTGCTGCATGTCGTGACGCCGGCGGGGCGCCAGACTTTATCGCTCTACATCGCCCACATTTTGGTGGGGATGGGAACGCTGGAGGGACTCGGTATGCTAGGTGGTCAAAGCCTTGTAACCGCGCTTTTCGCGTCCGCATTGTTCTGTGTGATCGCAACAATCTATGCCTTGATATGGCATCGATTCTTCAAGCGCGGGCCAATCGAAGCGCTCATGCGAAGGGTTGCCGGGTAAATGGATCACTGCCAAAGTACTCCTTGAGTCGGCCCTGATTCCCTCAATGAAAAACCACCCCTAATCCAGACCCCGAGAAAGAAACCAGGACTGAAGAAACTCAATGCAGCTAAGCAGTTTTGGCTGCGTATACTGCCGGTTCGGATAAAGCGCGTACAACGTGAGGTCCGGGCGGTTCACCTTCGGCAGAACTTCCAGCAACCTGCCCTGCTCTATACCTTCTCTTGCCGCTCTTCAGGTGAATGAAACCAACACCAGCAGGCTGAAAAACACACTGATCACAATCGTCAACCCGGAAACACCATCCGAGTCGGCGCCCCCCGATAGCCACCGCCTTAACGCTTTCAGAAAACGCTTTGGCGTGTAGATGTTCTTGCGATAATTGCTCTCGTAATAGTGCTGAAGGAACAGAGGCATGGACCCCCTATCGAAGCGATACCAGAGCTTAAGAACGCCAACGATATCCTTTCGACAGGCCCAGGCTCGAACAGACGATGGAAGCCAGCTCAAGGGTATAGCGGAACCAAAATCAATGATCGCAGGGTCGCCGTGCTCCGAAACCAGAATGTTTCCGGAATTGCCGAGGTCCAAGTGCGCCACCCCATGTTGATGAAGGGTTTTCACATCATTGAAAAGCCGCGAGAAAAAGCCACTAGGGACACCGCCGCCTTCCGTAACATTCTTGATAGCCCGCCCCTCTATCAGGCGATAATGGACGGTCGGCGAGACGTCTGATGGCCGAGAGACTTGATCAGGCGTGAAATCGAGGTGCTCTACTCTTCTCAACATCCTGAATTCATAGGATGCGAGAAATCTGAAGTAATTCCCGAGAAGCCCCCGGGAGAATCTGAACGCCTTGTAAATGTGCCTCTTGCCGCTGTTATCGACGTTTACAGAGACGATTGGCTTGTACCATTTCTGGTTACCGGAATCTTCGAGTGCTGCCGAATTCCAGCGTGAGTCCACAGATGGGCAGTTTGTTTGGCCGCTCATTCCCCCTCCAAATTGCAGGATATGCAGGTTGTTGGGCAAGCCGACCGCATAAACTGCGGTTTAACCAACCCTTTGCCAATGCCGCGACTTGCGACACCTGCACAGGATTATTGGAGGTTTTCGGGAGGCTGAATAATTCTGTTGCGGTATCTTTGTCATCACGAAAAGTGATGACTCAGCTTCTACACGTTTCAGGCAATCGCTTTTACGGTCGAATGGCCACATGGCGAGCTGGTCATAATGTCATGCCAGCGTTCGCGAAGGAGCCGTTCAACGTGGTTCCGCAGCCAGACAATTCCGGGATCGCGGTCGTGGCGGGTGTGCCAAATGAGGTAAAGACTGGTCGGATCTACTTCGAAAGGTAATTGCCCCATCCACAGGCCGTCCACGAAGCCGCAGTCCTGGCTGATCAACTCCGGAACTGCAGTAATGAGGTTCGACTCCCTGAGAATCTGGGGAACAATCGAAAAGTGGTTAACTGTGGCAGCAATGCGCCTGCTATACCCCTTCTGGTCAAGGTAACTGTCTACGAAACCATGGGCATCCCCTGACATTGTCACAAGCAGGTGTCGGGCCTCGAGGAATTCCTCCATGGTGATCTGCCGGCCAGCAAGCGGATGGTCGGCACGCATTGCCAGAACGTATCCACCTTCAAACAACCAGGTGCTTCGCAAGCTGTGATCGTGCTGGGTAAGCATACCTACCGCCAGATCCACATGGGCTTCGCGCAGATCGTCGTACGTACCTTCCGGCGTGTACGGCACAGCGTGGACGTCCACTCCCGGCGCGTCACGTTCCAGCAACTCAATCAACTGGCGCCAGATCATTTCAACAGTCACATCCGTTACGGCGATGCGAAACTTTCGCTTCGATGTGGCCGGATCGAATTGAGTCGCACTCACCGCATTGGTTAGCGCATACATGTGATCGCCAACCTGGTGCCACAGACTGAGCGCATAGGATGTCGGTTCGATGTTTCGGCCTTTTCGCACGAACAGCGGGTCGTTCCAGATCTGGCGCATCCTTGAGATCGCATTGGATACGGCAGGCTGGGTCATGGCAAGCCGGTCTGCAGCGCGGGTCACCGAGCGCTCAGTCATAATGGCGTCAAATATGTACAACAGCTGGAGTTCTTGTGTCTTCATTTAAAGTTCCTGATCCTGAGCACCGGTCAATTCTGGCTGGCAAATGACTCGACCGCAATTGCGGCATTCCGTCAAAGGCGATGTTCACCACTTAAACGAAGAAGCCCCCGTTCAGGAGGCTTTTATGTACATCAAAGGTGACCTTTTACAAATGCCCGTAGCTCACTGAGACTGCCAGCCCCAGTCTTCTGGGCAACAACACCACCGCCCTGGAACAGGGACAGTGTCGGAATGCCCCGGATACGCATTTTGGCAGTAATGTCCGGGCTGTCATCCACATTTACTTTGGCAATCGTCAGTTGTTCACCAAACTCGTCTGCGATTTCCTCAAGCATTGGTGCAACCGTCTTGCAGGGTCCACACCAGGGCGCCCAAAAGTCCACGAGCACGGGGCGATCGCTCTTCACAACCTCCTGCTCAAAATTCACATCGGTTACTTCTATTATGCTGGTCATCGGCAAATCTCCTCCATTTGAACCTGATTCAAACATTGAAGCTTTCTGCCCGTGAAAACCAATTCCAGGACTGTATAAGTTCCATTTCCTGCAATGATGATTTCCAGCCTGCCCCTTACAACCGCTTGCTACGTGCCACCCCAACCGGCACCAGACAGCGGGAAATCACAGCCAACTCCGAAAAGTGTGCCGAGAAACCTGGTCAATTTCCCGTTTGCGCTCGGGGCTGATCAAGCGCGCTCACTCAAAATATTATTCATGCTTATGGATAAGTAGTTATACGTGCACTCCATGACCTGAAAGCATCAACACTCATCACCAAGCATGATGTATTGCATACCGTTTGGGAATTATTTGTTTCGACTTTACAGCTCCATACTTCGCTCCATCTGATATCGAGTCCATTGGCGACACCGGTATGAGCACTAACCCATCGAACTTTGGAGAACGTGTTATGCGTAAATTTGTACTCATCACTCTGGTTTCACTCTTTGCAGCCGCAGCCCTGCCCGCCAACGCAACCCTGGCAGACCGCAAATCCGATGAGGGCCGCTCGGAGCAGGCTCAGCCCGCCCCCTATAGCGGACAGATCGTGATTCGCGGTGAAATTCAGGATCGCGACGCGGAGAGCCATGCAGCCAAACCGGCCCCATACAGTGGTCAGATTGTTATCCGCGGCCAGGTTCAGCCCGAAAGCCACGGTTGAGCTTTAGCTGCTTCATTTGCGTCTTGGCACCAGGGACGGTGCGTTTTTGGTTTCGAAGCAACGTATAAGCCTCCCGAGCGATCTCTTCAACATCAAGACTCAGAGCGAGGTCGCTTGAGCCCAGGGTCGCCATCGGAACGAACGCCGCATCCAGTGCATCGTCGGCGGCTATCGGCTCACCCTCCTCCCAATGACAGAGAACGGCGATCAGGACGAAGTGGGAACGAAGATGCCCTTCATCCCCGACGTCGTAGGCATCCACGGCATTGAATACCCTGCCGGCGGTCGCCCGAATGCCGGTCTCCTCGAACAGTTCCCTGACAGCGGCGGCTTCGATCGTCTCTCCCAGTTCCATTTTTCCACCCGGAAACCCCCAGCGACCCGCGTCCGGCGGGTTAGCACGGCGCACCAGCAACACTTCATCGTTCCTGAAAAGCACCGCAATCGTCGCCACCACCGGGTGCATATATCTGTTACTCCGAAGCTCACTTTCGGTTGCCGCAGCCATAAAATGCTCATCTCGTCGTTGTTCGTCAGGTATGCGGGGCAAATGTCAGCGCGGTACCTGTGAGCAGCTTGCACTTCGCTGATCAGAATTTTCGTGGGGTGCGCACTCAGTTTTCACGCAACAAACGCGCGGCTGGCGGACCCGACAGCGCAACAAAACCCGGCGAAACACACGCCAGGCACCGCCAAACAGTTCGGCGAAAAATTTGGCACGTAGTCGGGCGTTGTCACGTTCGATTTCTCGGATTTTCGGATCCGGGTTATGGAAGGCCATTGCATCTTCTCCCTGCTCCCTGAAAGCTTAGCAAAATCGAGGCAATGGTGGCGATTTCGGCATGCGCCACATTCGGGCAAATGAAAGCCACTACAGAGACTGATGCAAAAGGTCTAGCTGGGAATCGCCCACCAGCGTTCGTTCGCGCTCAAAGATCAGCCAGGTTCGGACCCGGCTCTCTATCTGATTTCTGTTGCGACAAATCCAGGTATAGCGGCCGGCAGGATCAGAGACACATTCCATCTGTGCGCCGTGTTTGCGGGCAATCGCCATGTGTCGCTTAAATGTCCGGTCAGGCATGTTGGCATAACGTCTTCGGATCTCATCTGAAGTCAGATCAGCGTTATCCAGCACAGTGGTAATGAGCTCAAGGGTGGTCTTGAAATCGCGGTACATAGACTCTCTGGAGGCGTCATGCCAACAAGTGGCACAAGCTTCTGCCAGTGCCAGTTTCTGGCGTAGCCGGGGCCGAGCGGTAAAATCGCAGCCTGGGCACGCCGAAGCGGGCGCCAATTATAGCGATGCCAGCTGCTGGCACAAGTGACGCGCCATGCCGGTAACTGGCACACCCTCTCGGGCATGCCAACATTTGGCATGTAGTGACGGCAAGAGAGAGGATGCTCGCCGCGGCCAGACACTACCTGGGCCCGAGGAAGGTTGATCGGGAGGTTACAGGCGCACCCTTACTGTCCATTGAGATGACTTCAAACTGAATATTCACATTGGCACTGGAAAGATATTCGGGCGGATAGGTAACGGATACGGGAATCTCGGCTTTTTCCCCGGGTTCCAGCGCCAGACTGCCTGGCCCCTGATATTCGCCATGCTCAAGTCCTACTGCGTCAAGTATAAAAAACCTCGCCTCGCTGTCCTTGTTTCTTACTTTCAACAGATAGCTGTTTTCAATCTGACCGTCTGCAGTAAACCGGTACATCCCTCGATCCCGCTCTACATCAAGGGTCACCAGCGGCCGGGACGCGACGCCCCAGGAGAACAAGGCGATCGTCGAAACCAGCAGGAGGAAATAGCCGATCAGACGGGGTCGCAGCACACGGGTAAGGCCACCGGCCAGTTCCCGCTCGCTCGCATAGCGAACCAGTCCCCGGTCGTACCCCATCTTGTCCATGATGGAATCGCAGGCATCAATGCAGGCCGCGCAACCAATGCATTCCATTTGCAGTCCGTCGCGAATGTCGATACCTGTCGGGCAGACCTGAATGCACAACTGGCAATTAATGCAGTCTCCGAGGCCGTCGTCCGGGGCGCGCTGCTCACCCTTTCGACGAGAACCCCGGGGCTCTCCCCTCGCCGCGTCATAGCTCACTACCATCGAATCGGCATCGACCATGGAAGATTGAAAGCGGCCATAAGGGCACATGTGAAAGCAGACCTTCTCCCTGAGCCAGCCCGCATTCAAATAGGTGGCTGCGGTAAAAAAGAAGACCCAGAACGCAGCCCAGCCAGACGCCTCCAGGCTCACCAAATCTCCAACCAGGGCCCGGATCGGGGTGAAATATCCAACAAACGTAATCGCGGTAATCAGGCTGATTATGAGCCAGAGGCCATGTTTGCAGGCTCTTCGGGCTGCTTTATTTACGCTTAGCCCGGCCCTGTCCAGCTTGATTCTTCGGGAGCGATCGCCCTCGGCTAAGCGCTCTGCCCACAGGAATACCCAGGTCCAGACACTTTGTGGGCAGGCATAGCCACACCACACACGGCCGGCCCACATCGTGATGAAGAACAGTCCGAATGCGCATATCAGAAGAATTGCCGATAACAGAATGAGATCCTCTGGCCAGAACGTGGCTGAAAAGATATGGAACTCTTTCTCCGCCAGATCCCAAAGCACGGCCTGACGGTCATTCCAGTTCAGCCAGACGACCCCAAAGTACAGGGCGAACAGTACGGCTCCTCCGCAGAGCCTCAAGCGTCGATAAAGGCCTGTAAAGGATCGTGGCTGTATTTTCTGGTGTCCTCTGGCGCCAGGCGCCTGGTCGAGCTGTTTTACGGAAATGAACTGGGTCACGGCTGCACCCCTTACCTGTCATCGGATGTGATCGAGTGGCGGCAGGATAGAGGTATCGGTGTATTAGGGGCAGGACCACATTTTTAGAAATTGATAGGGACAGATGATTGTTTGTGTCAGGCCATCAGACTGGGGAGCCGCATTAAAGCCTCAGCTCTGGCGCTCGTCCAGGGGTGCGCAAAACTGAGCCGTAAACAGTTTGAGAATTTCCCGGACATCGAAAAGAGCTCACCGGGAGTGATCACGACACCCTCGTCCAAGGCGCGGTTATATAGCTTTATGGTGTCAACCTGCTCTGGCAATTCCAGCCACAGAGCCAACCCTCCTGCCGGAGAAGTTGCCCGAATCGGGACAGACCATGTACCCAGCAAATCGAGCAACTGGTCTCGCTGGCGCTGCAGTTGCTGGCGGTATCGCCGCAGGTAGGCCGCATACCCGCCATCCGCGAAAAAATCTGCAACACCGCGCTGAATGAACCGGCTACTGGCAAGCTGTGATGTAAGCTTCAGCCGAACGATGTCGTCGTGCCATCGCCCTCCGGATATCCAGCCCAAACGCAGGTCCCGGGAAAGCACTTTGGAAAGTGAGCTACAGTGGATGACCCTGTTCGGGTGGTCGACGGCTTTCAATGTATCCGGCACGACCAGCCAGCCAGACTCGCCGTATATGTCGTCTTCTATGATCGCCAGGTCATGGCGTTCTGCGAGCTCTATCAGATGTACTCGGGAATGCAGTGGCATTGAAGCGCCAGTGGGGGTAGCAAACGACGGAGAGACCACGCAGGCTTTGATGTCCCAACGCTGCAATGTTTGCTCAAAAGCACCGACATCCAGTCCCGTTTCCGCCGATGCCGGAATCTCTACTACTTGAAGCCCCAGTTGCTCCAGCAACTGAAGAACACCATAGAAACCGGGTGCTTCAACCGCAACGACATCACCCTTTTGGCATACCGCCATCAGCGCAAGGAACAGTGACTGCTGACAACCAGACGTGATGCAAAGCTCATCTACTTCTGCCTGCCAACCACGTTTTGCCGCCCGCAGCGCTATCTGTTGCCGTAACGAAGGGTCTCCTGCCGGCTCATCATAGTATTGAAAGTCTCCGCGCTGGCGCCTCAATGCCCGGGAAATAGAACGATTCAGCTGCACGATGCCCGCAGGTACGTCGTTCTTATCGGAGCCCGGTAGCAGATCGAAAGCCGCACTTCGGCTCATAATGTCTTGAAAAACCTGACTGACGGATACGGGCTGAGGCGCTTCCAGCGTTACAGGATGACTTGGGCTCTCAAATCGGTTTTGCGCCATAGACACAAAAAAGCCACTGCGTTCACGAGCCTCGACCAACCCCTGTGCTTCCAGACGTTGCAGTGCGTGTTGAACGGTGATCTTTGCAAGACTATGGCTCTGGCACAGCGTTCGAATCGACGGCAAGCGTTCGCCAGGCTGCCAACGACCTTGCTGGATGCCTTCTCGCAGTTTTTCTTCCAGGATCTGGTATCTCGGAGGCTCGGCTTTCATAGAGGTCTCATGCTCAACGATTGAGCTGTCTTGGTCTCATAGCATTCACGGCACCCCGCAACCTGGAGGTAGTCCGGCGGGGGCGCCATTTGACACCTGTTCAGGCTGGTACGAAGCTTTAAAAACACCACACCTTTCAATCGCGCCCGGAGTTTATCATGAGCAATCTCGCGCCCGATACTGAACTGGATTGCCCCATCACCGATGAATGTGGCGCTATAGTCCAGCTTCTTCAGCCCAGAAACCGTGACCTCGGGGGCTTTTCGGTAAGGCGGGTTCTGCCGGTAATTGGCCGGAAAATGATCGGACCATGGATCTTTTTTGATCATATGGGGCCGGCCCATTTTGCGGCCGGGGATGGCATTAACGTGCGACCTCACCCTCATATTGGCATTGCGACCGTTACCTACCTGTTTGAAGGTGAAATCCTGCACCGTGATTCGCTGGGCAGTCAGCAACCGATCCGCCCCGGGGATATCAACCTGATGGTGGCCGGGCGCGGAATTGTCCATTCGGAGCGGGAGCGCCCGGAAATCAAAGCCTCCGACCACACGCTCCACGGATTGCAATTGTGGCTGGCGCTGCCCGAGACATACGAAGAAACAGAACCGGCGTTCTATCATTATCCCGGCGACACAGTGCCATCAGTTTCCGTGGATGGCGTTCAGGTACGGGTAATGATGGGAACCGCTTTCGGTGCCGCGTCGCCGGTCAAGACCTTTGCCGGTACCCTGTACATAGAGGCGTGGCTGAAACCGGGGCAGAAACTGACTCTGCCTGATGCCGAGGAACGAGGATTGTACGTTGCCAAAGGGAAGCTGCGGGCAGGCGGAACGGAGGTGCCTGAATATTCCATGGCGGTTTTGGCGGCTCACGAAGGCGTTACGGTTGAAGCGATCGAAGACACCCGGCTCGCCCTTGTTGGCGGCGAACCACTGGGGCGACGGTTTATTGAATGGAATTTTGTGTCCAGCCGTAAGGAGCGTATCGAACAGGCCAAGGATGACTGGCAGAACCGGCGTTTTCCCATCGTGCCTGGCGATGAAGAAGACTATATCCCGTTACCTGGCTAGAACCATCGCCCAACACGTGAGGTGTACTGGGTGTAATCGTCCCCGAATAATGCCCGCATATGACGTTCCTCGGGTTTAATCTGGAAGCGATTCATGTACAGCATGAACAGCGGGAGTAACAACGCGGCAAATACGCTGCCCAGATACAGGCTCCACGCAATAAGCATCAGCAGAAATCCGAGGTACATGGGATTGCGGGTGTAACGGTAAATCCCGTCAACCACCAGGCTGGCAGACTGATGAGGCGTACGAGGGTCCACGGTGGTGCCTGCTGCACGAAATGCCAGAACGCCGGCCAGGGCAATACCTACGCCAGCCAGGACCATGAGGGTACAAAGAATCAGCCTGCCCGGAACCGTAAAGTAGCCAGACGGCAACAGCCTCGAAATAGCCCACATGGCCGCCCCGAAAAGGATAACCAGAACAACGGGTGGAACCTTGAGTTCAAGTGCTTTCACTATTTGTGTTCGTCCCTGAGAACGCCTGGCTACGCTGGTATCTCTGACTGGATGCCCAAGGCTGAGTTTACGGCGTCCCGAATCTCGCGATACCGCTCCGGATTGCTGATCAGTGTATCCAGATTGTCCTCAGGGAACATCTCTTTCAGCTTGGATCTGGCGGATTCCCCAGCAAATACCGCCGGGAACAATTGCTCCAGGGCACGCAACATCACCTCAGGTGACACCGAGGCGCCAGGCGACGCCCCAAGTATTGTGCCGTAGGTTTTATCCTTCGACACGATAATCTCTGTGCCCATCTGCAGATCCCCATCCTTGATAATCTGAACCCGCTGGCCAGCCTCAACAGGCTTCCAGTCAAACCTGGAGCTCAGGCCCGGAGCGAATTTATCCAGCGACTCCAGCATGCTTTTTTCACCTTTGAAGGTCTCAGAAACCAGGTATTTCACGAGAGGGAAATGCTCTATCGCGACGCTCAGCAACCCGGGGATATCGTGCAGGCGCATGGCCTTCAGATAATCAATGAATCCGCGCCCTTTTTCCAGAACGGGCTTGAATGAGGCAAATGGGCCGAACAGCAAATAATGCCTGCCATCAGCCACCCGCAGGTCCAGATGCGGCACAGACATTGGAGGTGCGCCAACTTCCGCCTTGCCGTAGGTTTTTGCGCGGTATTGACGGGCCTGCTCTTCGGTAATTTCCGCCTGCAGAAAACGCCCGCCCACCGGAAAACCGGTGAACCTCCGGGCAAACGGTAAATGACTTTTCTTCAGAATGGGGAAGGCACCCCCGCCCGCGCCAACAAACAGTATGTCGGCCCGATGCTGAACGGCAGCGCCCCGGGTTTGCGTTTCTACCAACCAGCTCCCCGCTGGGTTTCGGTGCACCCGCTTTACATGGACGCCATACTCGACTTTTACGCCCAACTGCTTCGTCGCGTATTCCGCCATCTGTTCAGTCAGGGAACCAAAATTCACATCGGTTCCCGTTTCCACAACGGTCGCTGCCATTTTCTCGTGATGGGGGCGGCCGTCCATGGTGTAGGGAATCCAGCTCTTGATCTCGTCAAATTCCTCGGAAAAGCGCATGCGCTCAAAAAAGTGGTGGGCGGACATTTCCTTGAAGCGTAGCTTGAGTTCCTCGATGGACGGCTCGGAGACCAGGGTGCAATGGCGGGTCTGGTTGATGAAGCTAGTGGGCTCTTTTATCGCACCTTTTCGAACAAGGTAGGCCCAGAACTGCTTGGCAACGTTGAACTGGGCATGGATTTTCAAGGCTTTCTCCACCGAGATTACCTCGCCATCCACCGGCGTATAGTTAAGCTCGCAGTTGGCCTCGTGGCCCGTGCCGGCATTGTTGAAAGACCAGGAGTTGCCTGCGCCCGGGCTGTCCAGTCGCTCCAGAATGGTGATATCCAGTTCGGGCGCCAGTTCCTTCGCCAGGGTGGCAAAAGTGGTTCCCATTATTCCTGCGCCGATCACGATCACATTCATATGCCTGCCCACCAGAGTCCGTTTAATGAAGCTATTCAATAGAGTACCTGTATTGACGTTAGCATGCTTGCGGCCAACACGGGAAATTCATCGGTGTGGCACAGTTAAATAAAAATCCGCATTCTGGGTCTACCCGACGGATGCAGTTTACGTTAAGGTAAAGGCAAGCCTGGAATGATCCACACCAGATTTCCCCAGGTTGTCTACAATGACATTAACGACACGCCCACAAGGCGTGTTTTGTTTCCTCAGGCCAACACCCCAGGAAGAGGACTATGACAACAACAAAATCGAAAGTTGTGTATTCCCCCTCGTTCACCGATGGTGCGGAATTCCGTATTCCCACGTTCAAGCTCCTGAAGCAGGACGGCAAGCTCTATAAGAGCGCCAAAGCGCCGGATCTTGAAAAAGAGAAAGCCCTTCGCATCTACCGGGCCATGGTCACCACCCGGATTCTCGATGAGCGTATGCTTGCTGCCCAGCGCCAGGGGCGTCTGAGCTTCTACATGCAGTGTACCGGTGAAGAAGCCGCCGTGATCGGCAGCGCCGCCGCGCTGGATGATAACGACATGATCATGGCGCAGTACCGGGAGCAAGGCGCCCTCGCCTACCGCGGTTTTTCCATCGACGAATTCATGAACCAGCTTTTTGGCAATGAGCTTGATTACGGTAAGGGCCGGCAAATGCCCGTGCACTACGGCTCGAAAAAGCTGAATTACATGACCATCTCTTCGCCCCTGGCCACCCAGATTCCCCAGGCCACCGGCTATGCCTATGGCCAGAAGCTGGCGGGAGACGGCCACTGCACCATCACCTATTTTGGCGAAGGCGCCGCGTCCGAGGGTGACTTTCACGCGGCCCTGAACATGGCTGCAGTCCATCGCGTACCCGTCATCTTCCTGTGCCGGAACAACGGTTATGCCATTTCCACCCCCGCAGCCGAACAGTTCGCAGCCGACGGCGTAGCACCCAGAGCCTATGGCTACAAGATGGACGTTATCCGGGTAGACGGTAACGACGTACTGGCCATGTATGAAGCCACCAGAGCCGCCCGGGAGCTGGCCGTCAAACACAATCGACCGGTATTGATCGAGGCCATGAGCTACCGCCTTGCGGCCCACTCCTCCTCCGACGACCCGTCCGGTTATCGCAGCAAAGACGAGGAAGCGGTATGGCGCGAGAAAGACCCGATCCTGCGCATGCGCCTGTGGCTGGAAAGCAAGAAATGGTGGAGTGAGGACGACGAAAAACAGTTCCAGGAAAACATGCGCCGGGAAGTGCTGGAAACCATGAAGCGGGCCCAGAAGCGTCCGCCACCAGCCCTCGAAACTCTGGTTACCGATGTCTACGACGAAGTACCTCCCATGCTGGCCGAGCAGTTTGAGAAACTGAAGGCTCACATACGTCGATATCCGGATGAGTACCCAAAGAGCGCCGAACACGTTAAGGGAGGAGCGTGAGATGACCAAGATGAATATGCTCCAGGCCATCAACAATGCCCTGGATACCGCCATGGCGGCCGATGACAAAGTGTTGTGTTTCGGCGAGGACGTGGGCGTTTTTGGCGGCGTGTTCCGCGCTACCAGTAATCTTCAACAGAAATACGGCAAGTCCCGCTGTTTCAACACACCGCTGGTGGAACAGGGCATCATCGGTTTTGCCAACGGTCTGGCCGCCCAGGGCTCTGTGCCGGTGGCGGAAATCCAGTTTGCCGACTACATCTTCCCGGCCTTCGATCAGATCGTGAACGAATCGGCAAAATACCGCTATCGCTCCGGCAACCTCTTTAACGTCGGTGGCCTGACCATTCGTGCACCCTACGGTGGTGGCATTGCCGGCGGCCTTTATCATTCGCAATCCCCGGAAGCCTATTTCGCACACACCCCGGGGCTCAAGATTGTGGTACCCCGCAACCCGCACCAGGCCAAGGGCTTGCTGTTGGCTGCCATCCACGACCCCAACCCGGTACTGTTCTTTGAACCGAAGCGCCTGTACCGGGCGTCTGTGGGCGAGGTGCCAGATGAAGATTATCGCCTGCCTCTGGGTGAAGCCGAGATCACCAAGGAAGGCATTGACGTGACCATTCTTGGCTGGGGCGCCCAGATGGACGTTATTGATCAGGCGGTTGAGCGCGCTGAAAAGGAAGGCATTTCCTGTGAGGTGATTGACCTTCGTTCCATCCTGCCCTGGGATGTGGAAACCGTGGCCAATTCCGTGCTCAAAACCGGGCGCCTGGTGATTACCCACGAAGCTCCTCTCACTGGCGGCTTTGCCGGCGAAATTGCAGCGACCATTCAGGAGCGCTGCTTCCTGTACCTGGAATCTCCCATTGCGCGGGTAACCGGGATAGACACCCCCTTCCCGCTGGTGCTTGAGAAGGAGCACTTGCCGAATCACCTGAAGGTCTACGAGGCCATCAGGGAAAGCGTGGAATTCTAGGCGGATATCAGGACAGGAGAACAAGCATGAGTGATTTTATTCTGCCCGATATCGGCGAAGGTATCGTGGAATGTGAACTGGTCAAATGGCTGGTAGCCGAAGGCGACGTCATCGAGGAAGACCAGCCGGTGGCTGAAGTAATGACCGATAAGGCACTGGTTGAAATACCAGCACCCTACAAGGGCCGGGTTACCCGTCTCTATTACCAGGAAGGCGATATCGCGAAGGTGCATGCGCCACTGTTCGAGTTGGTGGATGAGAATGGTGAGGCCGGGGCGCCGGCACCAGCAAGCGCTGAAGAGTCGTCGCAGGTAGACGCTGCCCCGGAAGCTGTAGCCAAAGCGGAACCCGCACAAGGCGGGGACGATAACGCGACTGAAGACTTTATTTTGCCCGACATCGGTGAAGGAATTGTCGAGTGCGAGGTGGTTGAATGGCGCGTCGCCGAGGGCGACGAAATCGAAGAAGATCAGCCGGTGGTGGACGTGATGACCGATAAGGCCATGGTTGAGATCACCGCCCCCAAGGCCGGCCGAATCACCAAGCTCTACCACGAGCAGCAATCCATGGCGCGGGTGCATTCACCGCTGTTTGCCTTCATCCCGCGGGATCGTGAAGAGGCTCCTCAGCCAAAGAGTGAATCCAGGCCGTCGGCGGACGCCGCGCCCACAAAAGCGACACCGGTGGCAACCGGCACCCGGGCCCGGATTCCAGCAAGCCCGGCGGTCCGTCGGTTGGTGCGCGAGCACGAGCTGAACCTGGGCGACATTGCCGGTTCCGGCAAGGATGGCCGGGTGCTTAAGGCAGATGTTCTGGCGCATTTGGAACAGCCCAAATCAGAGCCCAGCGCCACCGAACGTCAGGTTGACCCCGGCACGGCGCCTCGCCGCCACGCCGAAGGTGATCAGCAAGTCCGCGTGGAACCGATCAAAGGCATGAAAGCGGCCATGGCCAAGGCGATGGTTCAGTCGGCAACCACCATCCCTCACTTTATCTACAGTGAGGATATTGATGTAACCGACTTGCTCAGGCTTCGGGAACAGCTGAAGCCGGAGGCTGAAGCCAAAGGCACCCGGCTAACGCTCATGCCATTCTTCATGAAGGCCATGGCCCTGGCTGTTCAGGAATACCCGGTATTGAACAGTCAGTTAAACGAGGACGTGACCGAAATCCACTACCTGCCCCACTGCAACATTGGCATGGCGGTAGATGGCAAAGCTGGCCTGGTGGTGCCCAACGTCAAGCACGTTGAACAGCTCACCCTGCTGGGTATCGCCGAGGAAATCGCCCGGTTGACTGAGGCCGCCCGTTCCGGACGTGTCAGCCAGGATGATCTCAAAGGCGGCACCATCACCATTTCCAATATCGGCGCATTGGGCGGCACCTACGCAGCGCCCATCATCAACGCACCGGAAGTGGCGATTGTGGCGCTGGGCCGCACCCAGAAGCTACCGCGTTTCGATGCCAATGGTCAGGTGGTTGAGCGGGCGATCATGACGATCAGCTGGGCCGGCGATCACCGCATTATTGACGGCGGTACCATCGCGCGGTTCTGCAACCTCTGGAAGAGCTACCTGGAGTCGCCCCAGACCATGCTGTTACATATGGGCTGACGGGCAGTGATGGAGCAGGAAAAGCATCTTCAGCAATTCTATATACCGGAAGAGCAGTCGATCTACCTGCTCAGCCACGATGATGCCAAGAAGCTCAAGGACTGGGTGGCGCTTTGCGTTGCCCAGCTCCGGCAACTGGGTTACCGGGACGTTGAACTGATTGGCAAGGGCGCCTATGGCTTTGTGTTTGCCGGCCGGTTTCCCGGCCTGGATACGCCGGGGCCGGAACATGTGTTCAAGTTTACCCGCATCAACCTGCCCCAGCACCTGCAGGATCGTCTGGAAGACGAAGCCTTCATTCTGGAGCAGGTGCATCACCCCAGAGTACCGCGACTAATCGCTTTCCAGCGCGCCAACAACCAACCTATCCTGGTCATGGAACGAGCCGCAGGGCTCAATCTGGAGGAAGTCTCGCTGCAGGAAGGCCGTCTGAAGCCCCGGCTTATTATTCGGATAGCGGACCAGTTGGCGGATATTCTGCGCTGCCTGCGCCGGGAAACCGGGCCCGCCGGCCGTCCGATTGTTCATGGTGACATCAAACCGTCCAACCTGGTGTTTGACGCCCGCACCGAGAACATTGCCTTGATTGACTGGGGGTCCTCGGTGTTCGCCCAGCTGGATGCCAATCAACAGTTCGTCACCGCCAATGTGATGGAACTGATGTCGGATAACCTGCAGCAAACCAATGCCAGACTGGGCGATGTCTATTTTATCGGCGAGGAGCAGCTGAACGGCGGGCTCTCCTCGCCCCGCTTTGACGAACAGGGGGCTGCCGGAACCCTGTATGCCCTCGCCTCTTCCCAATCCTGTCGGTTTGGGCACCGGGCGATTCCAGCTGCGTCTCTGGGGCTTCCCATGGAATTTGCCCGAATGCTTGATGGCATGCTGTCGCCTGACCCGGAGACTCGCCGCAAGGCTGGTGATTACTACTTGCGGGAAATGCCCCGAATGGCCCGCACGGTGATGATTGACCTGCCGGCACGGCCGACCACTCCGCAGGTGCCGGTATGGGTGCGGGCGTCCGGGCAGGAAATTGATACCGTGGTATACAGTTCCCGGAAGTCGTTTTTGCGGGAGGAAGGTGCCCCGGAGACCCTGAGTGATGTGAACGACGTCCAACTCGACCGCTACTACAAGAACTTCATGCAAGGCATGGGGGAAACCGAGAAAGCGTTTCTGGCGGCGGTCAGTCGGCTCGGGCGCTACCCTGTGGAAGGAGGCCTGGCGGTACGCTGGGAAACCGACGGTATCTATATCGATACCTCTCTGAACCTGCATGATCCGACGTTGAAATCGGCCTTTGTCCAGGCCGTCAATAACATGGTGTACCTGGCCCAGGCCATCTACCGCAAAGGTATCTTCAAAAGCTGCCTGTTCAACGCCCGTAACACCCTGCACATTGATCGTGAAGATCCGGGCAAGCCGTTTCTCGTCTCCCCCGGCATGAATCTGCACTACGAAGTGAGCGCAGCACCGGAAGTGGAAGATGAAAGCCGCGTGCATTCCTATTTTGAGGATGGACCAGACCCGGAAGAATTCCTGGTATTGCCCGAGACGATTATCCGGGCACTGGAACGTCTGAACGACATCCACCACACCGGCATGATCATCTTCGAAGCCCTGCCCCGGCACCTGAAGATCCACAGCCATTACCGGCTGCTGGACCCCGAGCGGGAACCGGAATTCCGGGAACTGCTGGACGAGATCCTGTCTGCGGTGGAGCAGATCGCCGGGCTTGGCGTGTCCGGGTATATGAAAATGCCCTACAAAGACACCCGGTTCTTTCCGCACATCGAGCGGCTGCCCGACCGGTACTACCCTCGAAACCCGCGAGCCGAGAGCGTTAACTGACCGCCCGGAAAAGCTGGCGCCGGGCACGAACCACATCTGCCATAATCGACAAGGCAATCTCGGCCGGTGTCTTGCTGCCGATATCCAGCCCCACCGGCATATGAATACGCTGAATCTCGGCCTCAGTGAGCCCGCCACTGCGTTTCAACCGTTCCGCCCGGGCTTTTGAAGTGCGCATTGAGCCCATGACACCAATATAGCCCGCTGGCGTTTTGACCGCGGCCATCATCGCCAGGTCATCAATCTTTGGATCGTGCGTAGTGGCCACTACGGCCGTCGAGGGGGCACAGGCACCGTCTTTGCCGAGGTATACGGAGGGCAGTTGAGCAATAAACTCGACACCTTCGGGCAAATTGTGGGTGCCTGCAATGTCTTCCCGTGGATCGCAAAGCACCACCTCATAACCCAGGCCCAGAGCAAACCGGGCGCAGGCATCCGCTACCGTTGAATATCCGGCCAGAATCAATCGTGCGACGGGTGCGACAACAATCTTTATGGTCTCGCTTCCCTGCTCCCAAATGACCCGGCTACCGTGATCATCGACAGGGTGGAGACTGACGTTGCCACCAGCTAGGCCTACTTCCCGCTCCAGGGCTTCACCACTTGAAAGCCCTTGCAGCAGCGTCCGCAGCTGATCGACAAAATGTGACTCCGGAGATCGCTTTTCCACCAGTACTTCCAATGCGCCCCCGCAGGGCAGCTTCACCTTTGGATTGCGGTTTTCCTCGCTGTCGCCACCATATCTCATGACAACGGATGGCAAGGTATATTCCCCCTGCACCAGTCGATCCAGGAAATCCTCTTCAACACAGCCGCCGGACAATGACCCCACATGCGCTCCGTCGGCTTTCGCTACCATCATCGCTCCGGGTTCCCGGGGGGAAGAGCCGAACGTGGACAGCACGGTGCACAGCCAGATCGTCTGCCCTTGCTCCAGCCAGTCAATGGCCTGCTGTATAACGCGATAATCGAGATTCTGCATGCTTGGCCTGCCAAAACTACCGGGGGCGCTCTGCCCGTTCTGTGTCTGATGGATTGTGACAATACCAGCAACCTCCACAACATCCTACGGGCACCTTGCGCCAACTTGTTAACCACTTCATAGGCGCAACTATTAATCCCTGATACGGTGAAGATACTCAGTAACAATATGTAAACAACAATACCAATGAGCCATTGGAGGGATTCGCCATGAAACGCTCACCGTTGCAGGGACGCTGCAAGACTACCGCGCAAGGCATGGCCCTTTTCTCAAGCATAGCCATCTGTGGCTGGGCCCAGGCTAATTCTCCAGTTCACATCGTCTTTGCTGCTGAAAATGCGCTCTATGGGTCCGGCTACGATATCGGTACGGCTGACGGTTGGATAGACGACAAACTGCGCACGGCCATTCGTCAGTACCAGTCCGATCGCCCAGAACTTTCAGCAAGTGGAAATCTGGATTCAGCCACCCTCAAATCCCTTGGTGTGGCGGCGGCTCCGACCCTGACGATCCAGAGCAATTCTGTGGCTTCCCGGTCTGCCGCTCGCGATCAGCTCGGTCTTGCCGCAAAGGTCCCGTCACCCGCCCGTTCCGTTGCCGCTATTGCACCAAAGCCCAAGCCGGAACCGGCCCCCGAAGTTCAGGAGCCTGAACCGGAAACAGTCGAGCCGGAGGTCGTGGATACTACGGAACCGCGAGAAAATCAGGTGGCGGCCGTGGAGCCGGCAGTGCAATCCGTCCCAGCAGAAGACTCTGAACTCGGCCCAAATGAAAACCTGAAAGAACAGCGTGTTACAGACCTTTCTTCATCCGTTTCCGAAAGTGGTCAAACGCCAGTCACCGAAGACCAGGAGCCGGCAGAAGTTGTCGAGGTGGTCACTGGCGATAACGAAGAACTGATCGCCCAACTGCCCACCGAGCCCACCGCAGCGGGCCCGGACGAGCCGCTCGTTGTTGAAGAAGAACCGGAACCCGTGATTGTTGATGCGCCAGTGGCAAACGCCAGCAAGCCGGTTGCTAACCAGGAAGCAAAGGCCGAACCGCGCCCACAGAGCAGCGGCGGCTTCTTCTCCTGGCTGTTTGATTTCTTCTTCGGCTGGATAGCCTGATATTGAAGGCGGCAGGCTCAGTCCTGCCGCTTCATGCGCTCCACATCGGCTTTCGCATCTCTCAGGAAGGATTCAACCGTCTCGCCGGGCAGCAGCAACTGCTGTTCAATCATTGAATCCCGCCAGTCTGATTCTTCAAAGATGCAACGATACTCGTTGGGAAATTCTACATACAGGCGCTTGAAGTACTCCCGCGCGAGCACCTTGTTGGGTTCCTTGCGGCGCGACTGCAACACCGCCATGTTGTACAGGGCACCGGCCCGGATATGATCCGGCTGACTTTCATCCTGATAGATCTTGTCCAGTCGGCCCAGCACTTCGTTCAAACCGGTTAACCGGTATTCCTTGAGAATCTCTGCCGCAGACTCCATTACCCGGTCTTCCCCGTGCCTGCACGGAGAGTTGGCGTGGTCTTCGACGTACTGATCCACCGCCCGCTCCACTTCATGGCGGTGCTTGTGGTCCTGTTTCTGCTCATACACAAAACCGGTGCCAACGCCGGTGGCAATGGTACCCGGCATACAACCGCTGACCAGGCCCGCGCCCAGCGCGATTGCGCCCGCCAGCCACACAGCTTTGAGAGATTGCGTGTTTGTCATCTGGTCATCCCTGATGGTGTGGAATACGTAGGTTACAATTGAAATGTACTGAGTAACACAAGGTAACTGTCCTGCTGCGACAGAACCGTGATCCTTGTTCTAAAACTGAAAAGGAGTGAACGAATGGCCACTACCAAAGCATACGCCGCCACTGCCCCGGATTCCGGCCTGGCCCCCTACGCCATTGATCGCCGGGAGCTCCGTGCAGACGATGTAGCGATCGAGATCGACTACTGCGGTGTCTGCCACAGTGACCTCCACACCGTTGAAAATGATTGGGGGGGATCAAAATATCCGGTTATTCCGGGCCACGAAATTGTTGGACGGGTCACCGCCGTTGGGCCAGAGGTCAGTCACTTCAAAGCCGGCGACCTGGTGGGCGTGGGCTGCATGGTAGACAGCTGTCGCAGTTGCTCCGCCTGTGACTCCGGACTGGAGCAGTACTGCATTGAAGGCTCCACCATGACCTACGGCAGCCTGGACCGCCACGATGGCTCGGTCACCCACGGCGGCTATTCCGAGCGCATTGTTGTCAGCGAACGCTTTGTGGTCCGGGTTCCGGAAAAACTCGACCCCGCCAGTGCGGCTCCCATTCTGTGCGCGGGCATCACCACCTATTCTCCACTCAAGCACTTCAAGGTCGGCAAAGGCCACAAGGTTGGCGTGCTAGGTATGGGTGGCCTCGGCCACATGGGCGTAAAATTTGCCAAAGCGCTGGGCGCCGAAGTCACTATTTTCACTCGCTCAGAAGCGAAGGTGGCGGAAGCGAAGAAGCAGGGTGCGGACCACGTTATCATCTCCACCGACAAGGAGCAGATGAAAGGCGCCGCAGATTCCTTCGATTTTCTGCTCGACACCATTCCTGTAGCCCACGACCTCAACCCGTACCTGAAGTGTCTGAAGTACGACGGCACACATATTCTCGTGGGTTTGCTCACCCCAATTGAACCCGCCCTTCAGGCTGGCCTGCTGGTGACCAAGCGCCGCGTGGTAGCCGGCTCTCTCATTGGCGGAATGCCGGAAACGCAGGAGGTTCTGGATTTCTGTGCGGAGCACGACATCACCTGTGATATCGAGATGCTGGATATCCGGAACATCAACGAAGCCTACGTGCGCATGAAGAAAGGCGATGTGAAGTACCGCTTCGTCATTGATATGAAAACGTTGAAAGAAGGCTAATATCCCACCCCTTGCCCGGGCGCCCAATGTGTCGCCCGGGCAGTCTTTGACAATCCGCTAATAACCAATCCGGTTGCAAAGGTTTAGCATGGGTCTATCGTTACCCTATAAACCCCTGGAAATTGTCCATGACCTTTGCACGCATTGCCGGAACCGGTTCCTATCTGCCGGATAACATCGTTACCAATCGCGACCTGGAACAGAAGGTGGAGACCTCTGATCAGTGGATCCGCGAACGCACTGGTATCGAACAGCGGCATATTGCCCTGCCCGGACAAAGCACGGTAGATCTTGCTGAACAAGCGGCCCTGAACGCCATTGAGGCCGCCGGCATTGAAACCACCGATATTGATCTGATTGTTTTTGCCACCACCACGCCGGACAAGGTGTTCCCCAGTTGCGCCTGTATCCTGCAGGCCCGGCTCGGCATTCAGGGCTGCCCCGCCTTTGATATTCAGGCCGTGTGCAGCGGTTTCGTCTATGCGCTGGCCACTGCCGAGAAGTTCATCCGTACCGGTTCGAGCAAAAAAGCGCTGGTGATCGGCGCGGAGGTATTCTCCCGCATCCTTAACTGGGAAGATCGTACCACCTGCGTGCTTTTTGGCGACGGCGCCGGCGCCGTCGTGCTGGAGGCCAGTGAGGAGACCGGCATTCTGTCTACACACCTGCACGCCGATGGACGGTATGAAGAGTTGCTGCACGTCCCCTGTGGCATCGCCAACGATTTTGAGGCTGTAAAAGCCGGCCAGGCGTTTGTGGAGATGAAAGGCAACGAAGTCTTCAAGGTGGCAGTGAATACCCTCGGCCGGATTGTCGATGAAACCCTGGAAGCGAACCAGATGCAGAAATCCGATATCGACTGGCTGGTTCCGCATCAGGCCAACCTGCGAATTATCGCAGCCACGGCCCGCAAACTGGACATGCCGATGGATCAGGTGGTGGTAACCGTCAACCGCCACGGCAACACCTCGGCGGCCTCCATCCCGTTGGCGCTTGATGAAGCTGTCCGCGATGGGCGAATCCAGCGTGGGCAGGTTGTTCTGCTGGAGGCCTTTGGCGGCGGCTTCACCTGGGGCTCGGCACTGCTACGCTATTAATTGCTGACGCTTATATGCCAAACAAGCCTTTCAATATTTATTTTTAATATTTTTCGTTCTTAAAACCTTTTGTTAGATTGCTCCTCAGATTAGAACCATCATTCTGAGGAGCTCGTTATGAAGCAACTGTTCAAGGGAATCGCGCTCGGCGCCGCCCTGCTCTCCGCCCAACCGGTACTGGCTGCAGACCGGGAGCTGCTCAACACCTCTTACGACATCGCCCGCGAACTGTTCGCTGCCTACAACGAAGAGTTTAAAAAGCACTGGAAGGAAAAGACCGGTGAAACGGTCGAAATCAAACAGTCCCACGCAGGTTCATCCAAGCAGGCGCAGGCCATTATCCAGGGCCTGAAAGCCGATGTTGCAACGTTTAACCAGGTGACCGACATCGACATCCTGCACCAGCGCGGTCGTCTGATTCCTGAAGACTGGGCCGATCGCCTGCCGAACAACAGCTCGCCTTATTACTCAACCATGGCGTTCCTGGTACGCGAGGGTAACCCAAAGAATATCGAGAACTGGGACGATCTTGTTCGCGAAGACGTTCAACTGGTGATGCCGAACCCTAAGACCTCTGGAAACGGCCGTTACACCTACCTTGCCGCTCTGGGCTACGCCCAGGACCAGTTTGGCGACGATCAGGAAAAAATTGATCAGTTCATGGCGGACCTGCTCGGTCAGGTACGCGTTTTTGACAGCGGCGGTCGTGGTGCCACCACCACATTCGTTGAGCGCGGCATTGGCGATGTCCTGCTGACCTTCGAGTCGGAGGTTCTGAACATTGCAGACCGTTTCGAGAACGGTGAATACGTGGCTGTCACGCCGAAGGTAAGCTTCTTGGCTGAATTCCCGGTGACGTGGATTGACGACTACGTTGAACAGAATGGCACCGCCGAGCTGGCCAAGGAGTACCTGGAGCACCTCTATACCGAAGACTCCCAGCGCCTGCTGGCAGGCTTCAACTACCGTGTTCACAACGACGCCGTGAAAGCCGAGAATGCCGATCGCTTCCCGGAACTGAAACTGCTGTCCATCGAAGAGATTGCCGGTGGCTGGGAAAACGCCATGAGTACCCATTTCAGCAGTGGCGGCAAACTGGACCAGTTGCAGCGGCGCCGGTAAGAACAAGCCATGCCCACCTCCGCTCAAGCAGGCGTCGCCCCCGTGCGGCGCCTTGGTCGTCGTAACAAACGGGTATTGCCGGGGTTCGGTCTGAGCCTCGGCATTTCGCTGTTTTTTGTCAGCCTGGTTTTGCTGCTGCCGATGACCGGCCTGGTCGTCGAGACCTCCGGTATGACCTGGGACCAATTCTGGTTCACCATCACCGATCCGCGCGTGGTGGAGTCCTACAAGGTTACCTTATGGACGGCCCTTGCAGCGTCACTGTTCAATGGCCTGTTCGGGTTGCTGTTGGCCTGGGTGCTGGTGCGCTATGAGTTTCCGGGCAAGCGTATTGTCGACGCCGTGGTCGACCTGCCCTTTGCCTTGCCGACTGCTGTCGCCGGCATCACCCTGGCAACGTTGTTTTCCCAGAATGGCTGGTACGGCCAATGGCTGGCCAAAATCGGTGTAGAGGTTGCGTTTACGCCGCTGGGCATCGTGGTGGCCATGGCTTTCACCAGTATCCCGTTTGTGGTGCGTACAGTGCAGCCGGTGCTTGAAGAGCTGTCGCCAGCCGATGAAGAAGCCGCCGTTAGTTTGGGAGCGTCTGACGGGCGCGTGTTCCGCAAGGTTATATTCCCATCACTCTGGCCCGCCCTGGTAACTGGAATCGCGTTGTCCTTCACGCGGAGCCTGGGCGAATTTGGTGCGATTATCTTTATCGCCGGCAACACGCCCTACGTCAGCGAAGTCACCAGCCTGATGATCTTCATCCGTCTGCAGGAGTATGACTACGCGGCCGCCAGTGCCATTGCCTCGCTGGTATTGCTGGCGTCGCTGATTCTGCTGTTCTCCATCAACCTCTGGCAGGGTCGCTACCTGCGCAGGCTGGAGGGTCGATAGATGGCTGCGCAAAACCGCCGTATTGGTGACCAACCCTGGGTGCGCCGCAGCCTGATCGGGCTGGCCCTCGCAATTACTCTGATCATGCTGGTGATTCCCGTAGTGGTGATCTTTACGCAGGCGCTGAGCACAGGCTGGAGCGCTTTTGCCGGCAATGTCCTGGATGAATACACCCTGGATGCCATCGGCCTGACTCTGTTTGTGGCCGCACTCACGGTGCCGCTTAACCTGGTTTTCGGGACAGCCCTCGCCTGGTCGGTTACTCGGTTCCGTTTTCCCGGGCGCAAGCTGTTGATCACCCTGATCGATATTCCATTTGCGGTATCACCGGTTGTTGCCGGTCTGCTGTACCTGCTGCTCTATGGCCGGAACGGCTGGCTGGGCAGTTGGCTGAGCAACTACGACGTTCAGTTGATGTTCTCCTGGCCCGGCATCGTGATGGTCACCGTATTCGTAACCTGTCCGTTTGTGGCCAGGGAGCTGATCCCCTTGATGCAGCAACAAGGCAGCGAGGAGGAAGAAGCCGGCGTGGTGCTGGGCGCTTCCGGCTGGCGGATTTTTCGCAAAATCACACTGCCTAATATCAAGTGGGCATTGATCTACGGTGTGGTGCTGACCAACGCCCGGGCTGTAGGTGAGTTCGGTGCGGTCTCGGTGGTATCCGGCAATGTTCGCGGAGAAACCAATACCTTACCGCTGCATGTTGAACTGCTTTATCAGGATTACAACATTGTCGGGGCCTTTGCCAGTGCTTCACTGCTGGCCGGTATCGCCATCCTGACACTGATTGCAAAAGCATTTGTCGAATGGCGTCAGTCCCGAGCTGAACACGCGACGCCCGAAGAAGGAGGTGCGTGACATGAGTATCACCATTGACCAGATCAACAAGCACTTCGGCGGCTTTCAAGCGCTGAAGAATGTCTCTCTGGATATTCCCGAAGGCCAGCTCACCGCCCTTCTCGGCCCCTCTGGCTCCGGCAAAACCACCTTACTCCGGATTATTGCCGGACTGGAGTCTTCGGATTCCGGCCGCATCCTGTTCGGTGGTGACGATGTCAGCCAGTTACACGTTCGCGACCGCAACATCGGGTTTGTGTTTCAGCATTACGCCCTGTTCCGGCACCTGACCGTTGCCGAGAACATCGCGTTCGGCCTGGAGTCGCTCCCCAAAAAGCAGCGCCCCTCAAAGCCGGAAATCCGCCAACGGGTGGCCAAGCTGCTGGAGATGATTCAGTTGCCCGAACTGGCCAAACGCTATCCGGCACAGCTGTCTGGTGGGCAGAAACAGCGTGTTGCTCTGGCTCGCGCGCTGGCAACTCAGCCTCGTATTCTGCTGCTGGATGAGCCCTTCGGCGCCCTGGATGCCAAAGTCCGAAAGGATTTGCGCCGCTGGCTTCGCGCGTTACACGACGAGTACCACTTCACCAGCATTTTCGTGACCCACGATCAGGAAGAAGCGCTGGAGCTGTCAGACCAGGTGGTGGTTATGAGCCAGGGTCAGGTGGAACAGGTGAATTCACCGACTGGACTGTATGCCCGGCCAGAAAGCCGGTTCGTCTTCGACTTCCTGGGCCACGTCAACGTGTTGTCGGGTTTGGTGAAAGGTCAGAAACTGGTTCAGGGCGATGCCTGGGTATCCCTGCCGGGGATTCGCCAGGATCAGGAAGCCCAGCTCTACCTGCGCCCCCACGAAGTTCAGCTGTCCCGATCCCCCGCGGCCAAGGCCCGCCTGCCCCTGCGCATTGAAGCCATCAGCCTGATCGGCTCGGAAGTGCGTATTGAACTTGCCCCGGAAGGCTGGCAGAGCGATGAAATCTGGGAAATCGGCATGAGCCATGCGGAGTTTGCGCGCCAGAACCCCACCCGCGGTGAACTCTGGTACGCGGTACCCGACGTTGGCCACCTCTTTGTCGCCGACAGCGTTCAACCGAGAACGATCGACTGGCAATACACCGAGGCAGCCAACGCCAGCAATATGTGATCGGCGGTCAGGTGGTTACCCACCTGCCGTCTTCGTAACGCAGCGTTTGGTCGCCCTCCACTCGGTGCAGCCAGAGCCAGCGGTTTTCCACCAGAGCCCGGACATCCGCGTTACCCCGGATCACCGCTTCAATGCGTTCCGCCGGTGCATCGATCACCACCGCAAGGCGCATTGGCTCGTGGCGCCAGTGCTCACCGTCGAATACTGACTGCAACGGAAGTCCGATCTTGAGATCGACACCATTGCCCTCGATGACACCCAGGTTGCCGCCAACCACCGAGTGCAGCAGTTTGTTGCCGGCGCCGAAGATATCCGGCCTCGCAACGGAACCGAAATACTGCAGATTAATCCAGTTTGCCACCACCATGGGCGCAGACATCAGCAGGGTCAGAACCTCTCCGGACGGGTCCTGCGACGGATCATAGTCGTGCAGGAAGCAACGCCCTCCGAGATCCAGTGAGCGAGTAAGTGAACGCGGGCCGATCACCATCCCGGCATTGTTGGCCAGGCCCCACTCAGGCCGCACTTCCGCCCAGTTGCGAGTCCGGCGTTTGAGTTCGGCAAGCAGGTCATCATCGCTCTTGCCATTAAGCCCAAGACTGGTGGCTCTTTCTCTGCGACAGGCCTGGCCAGCAGCCTCAAGCTTCTCAACCAGCGTATTAAATACCCGCTGATGGCTGTCGGGCACCTGGTCCCGCCCGTAAATGGTTATTCTGTCCGTGATCGTGCAATGCTCAGCCGCCAGGGCAATGGTGCTCTCGGGCATAACAATGCCACGCTCTGCCAGGCCCGCCCTCACCTGCCGGTCATTCAGCAGCTCGGCAGCCACTCTGGCATTTACCCCTCCATTTTTGCCGCCACAGGCTCCGCAGGCCAGACCAGCTTCGTTGGGGTTGTTGTCCGTATGGGCACCATGGCCCACCAGCAACAACACGCTGGCGAAGCCTTTGGTCAGGGACATCGCCCGCAAAAGCCCTTCCGCCAGATTTACCCGCTCAGGATCTGACAAAGGATAGCCGTCCACGCAGTGGTGGAGCCTGCCGGGTTCCACCGCCTCTGCTTTTGCAGAGTTTCTGTTCAGGCTGTCGCGAACCAGCTTCCAGGCCCAGGCAAGGCCAGTGGTTTCCACCAGTGTGAATGTAGACAGGCTGGAGTATTTGGCCCGGCGTACGGACTCCCGAACCTGTTCGCGGCTGTCCAGTTTCCGGTCCAGCTCCCGGTCTTCTGACGGACTGCCCAGGGTTTCCGAGTACCGATACACCGGCGCCAGCAGACCTGGCAGCCGGGCGTCGTCATCGGTTGGACCATGCCTGTGGTGAACAATGGGCATGCCGAAAAAACCCGCCACTCCCAGCGTTCTGATTTCAGGGTATACCTTCTCCAGCTGTCGACGAATGACTTCAGACCTTACGTCTATGCAGAAGGCGGCCTGCACTTCAGCCACAGTATCCGGTTCCGCCACTGGGCTCCGCTCACCGGAGCGGATATCGTCGAGGAAACGGGACTGCCAGGCCAGCTCATAGGCGCGATGCCATATCCAGAGCGCCTGTTCATTAGCGGACGCCGGCGCCAGATCGAACGCATTGACGTAACGATTCTGCCAGCTCTCTCGCTCTGCCTCAGTCATATTGATCAGCGCATGGGCCTCATGAATGAGCCAGATGGTCGCCAATTGCGCGCAGAAGTGTTCGGTACCGCTTTCATGAGGATCGCCCAGTGCTGCTCGCCAGTCCACACCTCTGCACCAGGATGCCCAGCCCAGCAAATGGCCGAGCAGGTGGTGGATCACCAGGGGCAGTTGGCGCCTGCTGTAAGGCAGCTCACGAGCTACCGTTGCAGCGGCTTCCTGCCAGTCAGGCTTCAGCAACATTTCCATGCTGGCTTTCCGGGCCAGTGAGCGTCCGGACTGACTAAGCCAGAACTGATACAGATCCTGTTTTGTACCAGAAACCCGCCAGCGATTCTGACGCAGGTCGAAGTAGCGCGCACAGGCGCGTCCGATCTCTTCCCGGACCTCCTCGAGGGACGGTTCCTGTTGACCACGGCGGGTGTAACCAAGAGCCGACACAAACCCGGGCTGATTTGATGCCGCCCCGGAAAGCTGGGCCAGGAGCGCCTGGCTATCATCTTTCAAGCCCGCTTCGCGGGCAGCTTCCTCAAGGTGCGGACGCTGAATACGACCGCCATCCCAGGCTTCCCGGTAGAAAGCCGGAGGCATCAACAACCCTGCCCCGAACAGGTTGTCCAGTTCCCGGGAAACCTTTTCGACAGGTCCAGTCCTGCTGCCCCACCAGGGGTTAACTGCGATCCAGCGATCTAACGGCCAGATGGGCGCAATTCGTTCGCAGGCTTCATTAACAAGCTCCGGAATAACCTGTTCACAGGAAGCAGAATACGTAACAGGTGCGTTCATGATCTTTCTCCAGTCAGAGCCCTGTGCCGCAGTCGCATGTCGGCCGGTTTACCGTGAGCATTGAGCCAGGTTTGTGCCCATCGGCGGGTAAGCTTTTCGAAAGGCTTGTCGAGATAGAGTCCTTGGCTGAAGTGCCAGTGGAGCTTCTGCGCCACCACGCCCTGCGGGCGGGCGAATAGCAACAGCGACAACACAAACAGCACGGCCAGAACTACCCAGGCGAACCACTCCGCGCCAACCGGCAAGGCTGTGTGCGCGATCTGAGGCAAAGCGGTGCTCAGCAGCCAGTTAAGCACCCCGTACAGGGGGACCAGAGCAACGGCCAGCAGCAACACGACGACACGGGCGCCTTTTTGGCTTGCTCCCGGTGTACCCAGAACGGCAGCGCCAACCGCGAACACCAGCAAGGCCGCCAGTACCGGCTTGTGGGCCACCAGTTGTGGGGCCTGCCACAGCAGGGCGGTGGCCAGGCCAGAGGCCAGCAGAGCGAGACCGGCTTGCGACTTGCTGATTTGCTCTGAAAACGCAATCCGGGAGACTTTGACGGTACGGCCAACGGCCAGGAACGAGTGCGCCTTGTACAGGGAGTGAGCCAGCAGGTGCAGTAGTGCCAGCGTGTAGGCGCCCAGCGCAATCTCGAACAGCATGAAGCCCATCTGGGCATTGGTGGACCAGACCAGGCCATGTTTCGCTGAATTCTGGGTCATCATGGTGAACACGGCGACGATGGCGGTTGCCCCGCCAACAACCAGCAGGATCATGTGCCCTGCCGTGAAGCCTTCAAACACCGGGAACAGTCGCAGCCAAAGGAAACCGCCCAGGTTAACTACGCCCGCATGCAGAAGTGCTGACACAGGGGTGGGAGCTTCCATCACCCGGATCAGCCAACCGTGGAACGGGAGCTGGGCACATTTAAGCGCAGCAGCCACCGCCAGCAACACAGAAGCGATGGTCAGCGACTGCGATTCACGGCCCAGGTGTTCGCCCAAAGCATAGATTTCAGGGATGCGGAAGCTGCCGTAGTGATTCCAGATTAACAGTACGGCTGCCAGAATGGCGGCATCACCAAGCCGGCTGGCAATAAATTTCTGAGCTGCCGCGAGGCGAGCCTGTGGCCGTTCTGCGTACAACGTCAGCAGCTGGTGCAATGAGAGGCTTACCCCCACCCAGGCACCGGCCAGCACCAGCAAGTGATCGGTAAACACCAGCACCAGTACACTGACCACTGTAGTGAGGAACCAGGGCAAAAACGAATTATAAGCCGGGTCGCCACGCAGGTAGTCCCGGGTATAGCGAAGAATGACCCAGGCAATGAAACAGACCATCATCGCCATCCATACCGCCAATCCGTCCGGGTACAGCCCCAGTCGAATGCCGAGCTCCGGCAGACCGGTATCGAACACCAGCCGGTCAAACAACAGGACTGCACCAATCGTGGCGGTTGCCAGCAGCAACAGCCTGAAACCGCTTTCCGCCAGGCGCCAGCAATGAGCCAGTTTGAGAGGGTTTTTCGTCCAGTTGGCGAATCCAGCCAGCGCCAGCAGGGCAACAGGCAGGGCCAGCCAGGCCATCAACAGCACGAGCGAAGCAGTCGTGGTAAGTGTTGTCATGTTCGGCTCCTTCAGGTTCACGCCTACTTTGCCGTTAATGCACTCATACATAAAATGGTTTATAAAGATTAAATCGTTCACTTTTAAAGAACAGACAAGAGACCACCATGCGTCTGAACTACCATCACCTCTTCTATTTCTGGACTGTAGCTCGAACCGGACACCTCACCCGGGCAGCCGAATCACTGCATATCTCACAGTCCGCATTGTCCGGCCAGATACGAAAGCTGGAGGAAAGCCTTGGCTACGATCTTTTTGTCCGGGAGGGGCGGCGACTGCGACTATCGGAGGCCGGGCGGGTAGCCTTTACCTACGCTGAGGAGATTTTCCGCCAGGGGGAGGAACTGGAGGCGCTGTTTCGTACCGGGCGTCAGGCCAACCGGGAAACTCTGAAAGTCGGTGCGGTCGCAACCCTCTCCAGAAACTTTCAGGAAGGCTTCCTGCGGCCCCTGCTGGGACGAAAAGATCTGGAGCTCAAGCTGCAAAGCGGGAGCCTTGACGACCTTCTTCGCCGTTTATCAGCGCACCGACTCGATCTCATTCTGTCGAATCAGCCAGTACAAGGTGACGAAGAAACGCCCTGGCGCTCACGCCGTATAGCCCGCCAGTCGGTCAGCGTAATCGGGCCACCGGGCAGCCAGGATGCCCCCGGGTTTCCCGATATTCTGCGCGACCGACCTCTGATTCTGCCCGGGCCTGACAACAACATCCGGCAGGCCTTCGATCAGCTCTGTGATCACCACCACATTCACCCTGTAATCATCGCTGAAGTTGACGACATGGCCATGATGCGTTTGCTGACCCGGGACAGCGGCCACTACGCCATACTGCCGCCGGTGGTGGTCCGGGATGAGTTGAGAAACGGCGAGTTGAAAGACTACGGCGCCCTGCCCGGCGTATTCGAGGAGTTTTACGCCATTCGTATCCGGCGCCAGTTTGAGTCGCCGGTATTGCGGGAGTTGATGGCTCAGAAAGCCGAGGAGTTACTGACCTTTTCGGACAATCAATCTGGTTGATTCGGCCTATGTATTACACAAACGGGCCGTTATAGTCGTTGGTGTACAACAATAACAAGGATTATCCATGGTCCACGCTCGCACCCGAAAACCCTCTGTTCTCATTATCGGTACCGGATTCGGCGGAATCGGTATGGCCATCAAACTCAAACAGGCAGGATTTACGGACCTGACTCTGCTGGAAAAGGCCGGCGGTGTGGGCGGAACCTGGCGTGACAACACATACCCCGGCGCAGCCTGCGATGTTCAGTCCCACCTCTACTCCTACTCGTTCGAGCCCAAACACGACTGGAGCCGGAAATTCGGAGCTCAGCCTGAAATCCTCGAATACATGGAAGCCTGTGTTACCAAATACCAACTGGAGCCTCACATCCAGTTCAATCAGGCGGTAACGTCCGCAGCATTTGACGATCACAGCAACCAGTGGCGCGTGGTGACCGAAACCGGCGACACATTCAACGCCGACGTGTTAATCACCGCCACTGGCCAGTTGAACCGGCCAGCCATGCCGAACATTCCGGGGCTCGAGACCTTCCGGGGCGCCTGCTTTCATTCCGCCCGATGGCAGCACCACACCGAGCTTCGCAACAAGCGCGTTGCGGTAATAGGAACCGGCGCCAGCGCGATTCAGTTTGTGCCGGAAATTACGCCACTGGTCGGGCAACTGGACCTTTACCAGCGCTCAGCCGCCTGGGTATTGCCCAAGCCGGACCGGCCGTTTCACCAGTTTGAGCAAGCACTGTTTAAAAAGCTGCCACTGTGGGACCGCCTCTACCGGGGCCTCATCTACTGGAAGAACGAATCCCGGGCTCTGGCATTTACCCGTTTCTCGTGGATTCTGGATCTGTTCGCCCACCAGGCCCGGAAAGAAGCCCGCCGCTGGGTAACAGACCCGGATAAGCTCCACCATTTGATTCCCGATTACCGCATTGGCTGCAAGCGAATCCTTATATCCAATGATTGGTACCGAGCGGTCAATCAGCCCCACGTGAACTTGCTCACAGACGGCATCGCCCGAATAGACGAGACCGGGATTGTGTCTGAAACAGGCGAGCACCGGCCTGCCGACATCATCATCTTCGGTACTGGCTTCCGGGCCAGCGAGTTTCTCTCGCCCATCCACATTGCCGGCCGTGAGGGTCTGACGCTGAATGACGCATGGTCCAACGGCAGCAAAGCTTTCAAAGGCATCTCAGTCAGTGGATTCCCCAATCTCTTCATGCTCTATGGCCCGAATACCAACCTGGCACACAATTCGATTCTGTTCATGCTCGAATCTCAGTACCGGTACGTGTTAAGTGCCCTGGACGCCCTCTCCCGCTATCCCGGCGCGGCCATGGATGTACGGGAGGATCGCCAGAGCCGATACTGCCAGGTGGTCCAGCGCGGGCTGGAAGGCAGTGTATGGGATGCTGGTTGCAGCTCCTGGTACCTGGACGAGCATGGGCGAAACACCGTGAACTGGCCCGGCTTCACCTTCAGTTACCGGTTTGCGACCCGGTCAGTGGATACCGCGGACTACCAGTTTCTTGACCCGGTGAAAGGCTAAGCCCAGCAGCACGGAACCGCCCCGCCGAGGTCTCTCATGAGTTTTCTAAGCCAGGGTTGAATCAGGCACTTAAACATAGGATGATTGGATCACCATATAGAGGGATGATCCATTATGCTGACACCAATCCGCAAAGGTTCGCTGGTCGAAACCGCCATTGAAAGTCTCCGGAAAACGATTGAGAGCGGGGAATGGCCGGTAGGTACTCGCTTACCCGTTGAGGCAGAGCTCTCCGAGGCTTTAGGGATCAGTCGCAATACAATCCGCGAAGCCGTAAGGGTTCTGGTGCACGTTGGCATGCTGGAAACCCGACAGGGAGACGGGACCTACGTGCGCGCAAACAGGGACGCCGGAGAAACACTTAGGAGAATTGCCCGAAGCCGACTGGCAGAACAGATTGAGGTCCGGATTACGCTGGAGACGGAAGCGGCGCGCCTGGCAGCGAGGCGCCGCAACGAAGCGGATCTTAAAGCCATGACCGAGGCCCTGGATGCGCGAGCGGCGGCCGGAGAGGTCATTGCCGAACGTATACGGCACGACGAGCGGTTTCATCACTCGTTGGTACGAGCATCTCACAATTCTGCGCTGATTGAGCTCTACGACTATTTCTCTCACGCGGTTAGCCAGACCATCGAGCGAACCGAAATGGATTCAGATCTCCCTGAACCCAGCCAGGAAGACCACGAACTGCTGTTGGCAGCCATTCGCCGGAAAGATTCCGATAAAGCGGAGGCACTATCGAGGGCGCTTCTGACACCAAGCCTCAATGCCCTCAGTGGTAAGGAGTAAGTTGTGAAATTCCGGATAGACACCTTTACCCTGCTGTTACTTGGCGCCATTGTTCTCGCCTCGTTCCTGCCGGTAACGGGACAGGCGGCAGAAGCGCTCGGCACCGCAGGTACCATCGCGGTGGCCTTACTGTTTTTCTTTCATGGCGCAGCCCTGTCCAGACAGCAGATCATCGACGGCGCCACCCATTGGCGGCTGCACATCCTGATTACCGCCCTCACCTTCGTGTTTTTCCCCCTTGCCGTACTGCCGGTCAATGAACTGAGCACTATTGCGCCCAAGTGGATGCCCAAAGACCTGGGGCTGGGTTTTCTGTATCTGGGCGTGCTTCCATCCGCTGTATCTTCTTCGATTGCCTACACCGCCATGGCCCGGGGCAACGTACCGGCTGCCATCTGCAGTGCGGCCGCATCCAATGTGTTCGGCATGATGCTGACACCGTTTTTGTTGCTGCTCCTGGTATCCACCTCGGGCGCCGGAGAGTTCTCGGTTGCCGAGGCACTGAAAGACATCGTACTTCAGCTACTGCTGCCATTTGCGATTGGCCATGCCCTGCGCCCCTGGCTCGGCGGCTACCTGTCACGCAATGAGTCACTGATGGCGCGCTATGACCAGTGTGTGATCTGGGTCATCGTATACTCCGCCTTCTCTCACTCCGTGGTTAGCGGGTTGTGGCAGAACCTTCCGGTACAGGCCATCGTCCTGGCGATTCTGATCTGCTTCGGCTTGTTGGGGCTGTTTATGCTGATCGCTCGATTGATGGTGCGAAAGCTGGGGTTCAGTCTGGAGGATGAAGCCGCGGTGGTTTTCTGTGGTTCCAAGAAGAGCCTGGCATCTGGCTTGCCGATGGCCAAAGTGCTTTTCTCTGGCCATCCGGGGTTTGGCATGATCGTGTTGCCGATTATGTGCTACAACCAGATCCAGGTGATTGTCGGGGCCATTCTTGCGCAGAAGTATCGTGAGAAAATTCAACAGGCAAAATCAGCCCCCGCCCATGCCTCCGAAAATGGTTGCCAGAATCGCTAAACCCACAATCCAGCCAATAACCGCCGGCCAGAAATTGACCATCTGTGGAGGCTGGTCGGCGGAATCGCTTTCCCCCTCCCCCATGCCTCGGCCAGATAGCATATCCGACTCCGGGTAAGTCCGTGGATCCGGTTCTTCAACAACATCTTTCAGGCTGAACCACTCGAACCAGTCCCCCAGAAAGCGCGCGACCGGAGCCGGAAGCGCGCCGTTTTCTGCCAGCGGGCGAACCTGGGGCTCCAACTGGCGACCAATCTCCCGGCGAACATCAACACGATCTGCCGGGGGTTCACACAGGATGGCCTTCCAGATAGCAACGTCCTGCTGGCGGTAATTGTCGTTCATCAACGCCCTGATCTGGATAATGACTTCCCGGGTAACCTGGGCCTCTTCGGACGTCAGCGCCCGGGAATCAGCGTCTTCATAGCGGAGTTGTCCGGAATCATTGTCTGTCGGGCTTGATGACGGGACTCCGTCCGGCGCATTGGCCGTCGATTGGGGCTCCGCGCCACCGGTCGCTTCACGGTAGGCCCGCTCCAGGGCCTGGGCCTCATCGCCTGACGCAAACTTCAACTGACGCTCGTAGGCCTGGCGTATCCGATCCTGGTCGCCAGTCGGCTCGATTCCGAGAAGATCCCAACAGTTCATACAACAGCAACTCCGATAATGGAAAATCTGTATTCTTTATGGAGACAAACGGGGCTCTCTCACTTAGGATTAGTTGAGAACCATAACAATATTTTCATCTCGGCAAATTATAGAACGACACACATGGCCATTACGAATTACCGGTTTGCAAAGCAACGCTCTCTTCATCGCTTGCAAGGACGCATATGGCTGTCGGTTTCCCTCTCTGCAGCGCTGAGCGGCACGGCATTACCCGGCACCGCACAAACTCTCGATTCCGGTTTCGAGGACAGTATTCCCGGCTTGAACGCCACGATACCGGAAGTGCTGACCACCACCAGACTGCGGCAGCCCAAAACCCGAGTACCCGGCAGTACGACGGTGATTGCCGGAGACCTGATTCGGGATCTGGGTATCAGAAGCCTGTATGAAGTCTTCCGCCTGGTGCCAGGCATGGTGGTGAACTTTGTTGGCAGCCATCAACCCGTAGTTACCTACCACGGCACAGTCCACTACGAACAGCGGAGAATGCAGGTTCTGGTAGACGGCCGGACGGCTCACCGGGCCACTCTGTCCGACATGGACTGGGAAACCATGCCTGTGCCCCTCGAGCTGATCGAGCGCATTGAGGTAGCCAGAGGACCGAATTCGGCCGCCTATGGTATCAACGCATTTCTGGGCACTATCAACATCATTACTCGGGATCCTGCGGACAGCGCCAACCTGGAAACGACGGTCACCAGTGGCTCCAGGGGCTACCTGCGCACTTTTGCCTCCACCGGCAATGCGGATTCGAGCTACGACTGGCGCCTGAGTTTCGAGAAACGCAAGTTCGACGGATTTGATTATCAGATCGATGACGATGAACGTTTCCCGTTCAATGATGGCCACGACATCAACTCTTTTATCTACGATTCTCGACTGACATTTACGCCGGGGACTAACCTGGAACTTCAGGGCGGCGTGGTCGATGGCACCAAATACCAGGACAAGGACAAAAGCGGCGAACTCAATCCGCTGGACCATCCGGACATCGACGTGCGGGACTACTATCTGCAAAGCAAGCTCAACCATAGTTTCTCAAGCGAGCATTTCATCCACTTGCAGGCCAGCGTTGAGAACTTTGACCGGCGCCAGGAATATGCCATCAGTTTCCCGGACAGCACGGTGGAATGCCTCCGAAACAACATTCCATTGTACGAGTACACGTACACGGCCGGCGGGCGGGAACGGCGCTGTTTCATATCCCAGGGCGGTCCCGACGCTTTTGCAGTAGTGGATGCAGATTCCGAAGATACCCGGATTGAACTGGAAGCTCAGGATACGCTGATTGTCAGCGACAGCCTGAAACTGGTTTCCGGCGCGGGTTTCCGTAAAGATATCTTCCGTTCAGAAACCTACTTCAACGGGCGCGGAAACAACTATCAGTCCCGCTTGTTCGGCAATCTGGAATACAGTCCCTGGCAATGGGTCACCTTTAATGCCGGCGGCAACTGGGAGCGAACCAGCACCACAGGCGACAGCTATTTCTCTCCCCGCGCAGCCGCGAACTTCGTGGTGAACAATAACCACGCCCTGAGGTTTGTGTTCTCCCAGGCTGTCAGAACGCCTGATGGATTTGAGCAAAGCCCTGACTGGGGATACACCCTGCGTAATGTCAGACCGGCAATCTATTCTGACCTTGAAGGTCGCCGCGTCACCATTGAGGACGCCGCCCAGGAAACAGGTATCCTCACACTGGGGAACGATCTTGAGGAGGAGACCATTACCTCTCACGAAATCAGCTACTTCGGGCAGTTTCCTCTGGATCAAGCGCTGTTCTCGCTGGAAGTCAGAGGCTTTCGCGATGAGCTCAGAGACATGATCAGTGGCGTTATCCAGCTCAAGGAATGGACGCTGGAAAACAACGTGGCCGTTGACCAGAAGGGTTTTGAGATAGAGGCCAGCCTCGATTTTCCCGGCACCCTGCTTCGAGCAAGCTACGGCTATCTTGATCAGGAGACCTGGTATACCGGCGCGCCGATTCTGGAATCTGACGGCACGGTAAACGAAAACGAGCAGCGCTACATGACCGAACTGCTGGAGCGGATGTCTGTCCGGCACTCGGGCAGCCTGGCGGTTATTCAGGATCTTCCCGCAGGCTTTAAGTGGTCTGGTGCATTTTACTGGGCCGACGAATTCAACACCCGGTTTGAACGCTTTGATACCCGGTTGGTGAAACAGATATTCCAGCCCCGTTATACGGCTGAAATCGCGCTATCCATGCAACATTACCTGAACCGGGAACCTGAGCTAAGCTCAGACAACAACATCGAAGATCATAATCAGTTTTTTGTTGAAGCCGGTATTCGCTTTTGACGGTGTGCAGGGCAGGAAACTAAACAGTCAATGGAATGGACCAGCTGTCAGACGATGCTCAACCCTAACGGTAACGTTACAACGGGCCGTACATCCAGACTTGCCAGAGTCACCTCTATGTTGGTCTGGCTGATGGCTTTGTTGTTCGTTGATTCTGGTCTCGCCCTGGGCCAGGAATCGGGGACCAGATCAGCCTATATCGCCGGATCTGGAAACGCCGCTCTGGATGACCATGTTGCCCGCCTGCTGACAGAACAGCTTGGCGACCAGGTCACACTGGAGCCACTGATCGAAAGCCAGCTCGCTGTTCTCGAGAATAAACCTGTGATCGCAATAGGGCCTGCCGCATTCTCACGGGTGCGCCAGGCCAACAGGGATCTTCCGGTTCTGGCATTACTGGTTGATAAGGATTTCATCGAGGGGTATACCACACGATTTTCCGGCCAGGTTTCTGCCGTCTATTACGATGCGCCCTTATTACGGCAAGCCTTGACGGGCAAGGTCATCCTGCCCCAGGCAACCCGCGTCGCCTTGCTTGCCACAACCGAAAGCGTAGAACTTTACGAACCCCTCATCGATCAACTGGCACCCTACGGCCTGGAAGCCAAGGTCTTTATTGCCGATACCGAGGATCAACTTATCCCAAGCCTGATTCGAGCCCTCAGCTTCGGTGATTTTCTGCTTGCCGGGCAGGATGATGCCATTTACAACCCACGCAATATCAAACACATTCTGCTGACCGCCTATCGCAGGAACAAGATCCTGATCGGCCCGAGCCAGGCCTATGTCAAGGCCGGCGCCCTCGCCTCCAGTTATGCGCCATTCACTGAGATGGCTGAGCTTGCAGCCAGTCACCTGATAACCTATTTCGACTCAGGCGCCTTCCCGGCGCCAACCTACCCTGACGAATACCGGGTTGAAGTAAACCAGCAGGTTGCGCGATCCCTGAACATCCCGCTGCCAGAACGGGAGTGGATTGCCCAGGCGGTACAAAACATGATTAGCGAGAACAACCAGGAGGCAGGCCAATGAGCAGCACAGCCAATACTCCCGGCATGTCACTCTCGCGGCGTCTTCTCCTGCTTGGCGCCCTGCCCGCGGTTGTGATTTTTGTGGCATTGATGGTTTTCTTTACCTCAGCCCGTCTCGAAGATGCCCGTCTGGACCTGGCCCAAAGCAGTCAGATGCTCGCAGACAGCCTCGCCCCAGCACTTGAGTATGCCGTGGTCTCCGGTAACTCAACGGCTCTGGAGCAGGTCCTCGGGCAGTCCCTGAAACGCAGCAAAGCAGACTGGATTCGCGTGACCGACGTCGTTGGCGAAGAGCTCGGTTTTGTCAGCCGAGGTATCGAATCGGAACATACAGCAGACGGAATCTTCGACATCTATGAGGCCGAGATTCTGCAGGAACCACTGGAGATCGGTTCTGGTGGAGCGGGTGACTGGTTTACCGGCGGCTGGAACTTCAATTCCGGATCGCTTCGGGTAGGACTGGTGCAAGTCGGGGTGAACCCCGACGTTCTGGAAACCCGAAGGCAGGATATTCTCTGGAGCTCCCTGACCGTGGGCTTTGCCTTGCTGGTGTTCAGCCTGCTGCTGGCAAACCATTTCCTGAACAATATCCTTCAGCCCATGCGACAACTGTCCAGCCGCGTTGGCAAGCTGATTGTTGGTGACTACACCACGCAACCGGTCTCCAGCAAGGGCAGTGCCCGGGAAATTGCGGAGATACAGCAACAGTTGAACGAACTCGCAGTTCATCTGGAACAACTTCGGTCTGCCCGGGACCAGACACTGGCGATTTCTGAAAGTGCCCGGGAGAAAGCTGAACACGCCAGCCAGGCCAAGTCAGAGTTTCTCGCTACCATGAGTCACGAACTTCGGACTCCTCTGAACGGCGTGCTCGGCATGGTTGACCTGATTCATGAAGAGCCGTTGACCAAGCGCCAGAGCGACTATTTGACCACGGCCCGGCAATCCACGGAAGACCTGCTGACCGTGATCTCCGATATCCTGGACTACGCCAGAATGGACAATGGCAATCTGGTATTGGACCAACGGGCCTTCGATCTTCAGAGCCTGTTCACCAATTGCGTCGCCTCATACCGTCACGCCGCAGAAAAGCAGGGGCTGAGCCTGGATCTCCAATTCCTCGGTGAATGGCCACGGCATCCTGCCGTGCTGGGGGATGCGCCGCGAGTGAGACAGATCCTTGCCGGGCTGATCGACAACTCACTGAAGTTCACCAGCGAAGGGTTCGTCGGTATCCGGGTGAACTGGCTTGAGCTTGAAAACCACTGCGTACTCGTCCAATGCTCGGTTAAGGATTCAGGCTCTGGTATTCCTGCGGAACGACTGCAAAGTGTCTTCAACAGCTTTGAGCAGCTCGACACCGGCGATAACCGGGCTCACGGTGGCACAGGGCTCGGGCTGTCGCTGGTCCAACGCCTGGTCGAATTGATGGGCGGGCATGTGCAGGTGGAGTCCGACATCGGCCAGGGGTCCTCATTCCGGTTCGAGCTGCCTTTCGAGCTAGCCTATCAGAATCCTCCAACCGATGAGCCACGGGAACAGGTGACCGGTACCGCCCGGGCCCTCGTGGTCGAGGATAATCTGGTGAACCAGAAAGTAACGGAAGCGCTGTTGCGGAAGTTCGGATTCCAGACCGAATGCGTGACCAATGGTACCGATGCTGTTAGACGAATCAAAAATGACCACGAAGGTTATGATGTCATTCTGATGGACTGCCAGATGCCAGTAATGGATGGCTATGATGCCACCCGTATGATCCGCGACTGGGAACAGGGAAATGGTCAGAGCGGCGTACCCATTATCGCACTGACCGCAGATGTGTCTGAGGATACTGAGAAAGCCTGCAAAGAAGCAGGTATGAACGACTATCTGACCAAGCCCGTGCGAAGGGATACGTTGCGGGAGGTACTCTCTCGCTGGATTCGCGTGTAAAAACGAGCGCCGGAGTTGGCAGGTTTTTCACTCCGGCGCTATCCACCCTGTCAGGCCACCGGCTCTCGCATGGTGACAAACTCTTCAGCGGATGTCGGGTGAATGCCCATCGTAGCGTCAAACTGGGCCTTGGTGGCACCGGCTTTAATAGCCACCGCCAGTCCCTGGATGATTTCACCGGCATCCGGCCCAACCATATGGGCGCCCAGAACCTTGTCTGAACTATCGTCCACAATCAGCTTCATCAGACAACGCTCATCACGGCCGCTCAGGGTGTACTTCATGGGGCGAAACTCGGAACGGTAAAGCCGCAGCGAATGCCCCGCGTCCCGCGCTTCTTTCTCGGTTAACCCGACCGTTCCTATATTAGGCTGACAGAAGACAGCCGTGGGTATGGCGCTGTAGTCCATATCACCCTGGCCATCACCAAACAGCCGCCGGGACAGCACCATGGCCTGCGCCAGCGCAACCGGCGTTAGCTGCGGCGTTCCGATGACATCACCAAGGGCGGAGATGGCCGGTACCGCCGTCTGGAAATGATCGTTCACCTCAACATGACCCGAAGCATTGAGTTCCACTCCCAGATCGGTCAGCCCGAGTCCGTCTACAAGCGCGCGGCGACCTGTTGCAGCCATAACCAGCCCGGTTTCCATGCTGCTGCCATCGCTCAGATTCACCTGGTAGTGAGCATTCAACTGCTCGACAGATTCAATCGTGACATTGAACCGGAGATCCACGCCTTTCTTGCGCATCTCCTGTTCCGTGAACTTGCGGATATCCTCGTCAAACCCTCGCAGGAACAGCTCGCCCCGGTACAGCAGCGTGGTCTCCACACCAAGCCCCGCCAGAATGCCGGCGAACTCGACGGCAATGTAACCACCGCCCCAGACCACGGCGTGGCGCGGTAACTGTGGCAGGTAAAACATCTCATTGGAGGTGAGCAGAAATTCCTTGCCGGGAATATCCGGAACCACTGGCCAGCTGCCAGTGGCAACCGTGATGTGCGCTGCCGAATAAGCTTTATCACCAACGATCACCGTGTGAGGGTCGCGGAGACTGGCCGTACCCTCAATGATGGTGACGCCGGCATTCTCGAGCAATCGGCCATAAATGCCATTCAAGCGCTCTATCTCGGCATTCTTGTTGGCGACCAGCGTTGGCCAGTCAAACGAGACATCGTCTGTTGGCACAGACCAGCCATATCCATGTGCATCTTCGAGCTCTTCCCTGACGTGTGCTCCGTAGACAAAGAGTTTTTTCGGAACACATCCCACGTTAACACAGGTGCCCCCCAGATAACGGGATTCCACCACCGCCACCCGGGCACCGCGCTGGGCCGACATGCGGGCAAGCCGAACACCGCCGGACCCGGCGCCGATAACGATCAGATCAAAATCATGGCTCTCAGACACTGTTTCTCCTGTTTACCTCAAGATTGCTGTTGCAGCGGCTCGCTCGAATGATCATCGGCCGCAAGAACTTCCCGGAACAACACGTGATCTTCAAAATCACCAAGCCGGATCTTGCCCAGGCTGCGGAATCCCTCGGATTCATAAAACGGCAGGTAGCGGCTGTTCCCGGTATCGAGTACCAGCCCGCTGCCCCGGGGATTTTCCTCACACAGGCGCTCGACCGCCTGCAGCAACATCCGACCATACCCCTTGTGCTGGTATTTTGGGTTGACCCCCATCAACGGCAACTGATGCGCCTGCCTCTGCGGCAAAAGGTCGCGAATCCTGCGATGATACTCAAGATACCGGCGCGTGGATGAGAAGCCCGCCGTCAGTACCATACGCACCCGCCAGCCGAGCTGGTCTGCCAGGTTCAGCCTGAGTTCCGGCTCACCCACAAACGCAACCGCGACCAGGGTTTCGTCCACCATCACACCGATGGCATCCTGATTCAGCTCCAGATACAGGTCGATCAGTTCCCGGATGGTCGCCCTCACCCGCTGGCTGTAACCGGGTTTCCGGTGATCGAACAGATACTGGAACGTAGGTTCTTCCCGGTAGGCATGAAACAGCACCGATTGGGCCTCGTTTCGTGCGGTCTCGTCCAGGCGTACCAGAACAGCTTCAGCATTATTGTTGTTGTCTGCCATTGTGTTGCTCCCTCACTAGTGTGGGTCCACGCTTGTAGGTCAGATTGCCAGCGTAAGCCTCACAGATACCTGCCCGGGCCCATTGCCCCGATCCAGTGCGGCCTGGTCAATCACCACGCCATGATTACTGTGCAAACGCTCAAGCCAGGCTGCCACATCAGCGTAGGCGGCGTTTTCAAGCCAGACCCGGATAGCATCCTCTCCGCTGGGCTCGAACCGTTGCAAGGAAAGTCCGGCCTCCCCGGCTGAGCGAGTCACCAGGGCCATCAGCGCACGCCCGTCTTCCGGCTTGTCAGCCCCTGCCGCGGTTGTCGCTGCGCCACCGGTCGTGCCCAGACGCTGAATGGTCGTTTCATTGGCCTGCATCCAGGCCAGGAGTTCTGCGGCATTCTCACGACTCGAGGCAGCCCGGTCATGAAACTGAGTCACCGGCTGCCAGATCAGCAGATAAATCAATGCCAGCAACAGGGCTATACCCAGAGCAGTCAATGCCTGACGGTCGCGGGTGGGTAACTGATCATAGCGAGCAATCAGTTTGCCCACGGCCGGTTGATCCTTGATGCGTGACCACATGGGCTTATCCTCCTGAAACCGTGAGGCGGCCTCGGGCGCCGCTGGATTCGTTGACCACGGAACCGATCTGGGCCTGCAGCCCTTCGCTGGCGAGTCCGTTACGCAGACGGCTTAACCGATCATAACTGTCGGCCCGGATATCCACCACGAGTTCGCCCCGGCTCCGGCTGTAGTTAATCGAGTTAAAGGTAACAGCTCCGGGATTCTGCAGGCGGCCGTACTGATCGCCGGTGTATTTCATCAGGGTGATAAAATCCACGTCAGGGCCCTGGGAGCCAGCAACCCGTAACTGGCCTTCGATAACACGTCGTACGTTTCCGGCATGGGTTCGGCGGTCCGAGGGAAAGGCATTCCGGTAAACCGCCATAGCCTGGCTTTCAAGCTGCTCCGCCTGCTGCTGCTGGTAGATTCCCATACCGATCTCCAGCCCCATCTGGATCACGAACCAGAGTGATGCCACGGCGATAAGCGGCTTCCAGGGTTTCAGGGGGCTGCTGCCCTCCGCCTTGAACGCGAACGCCCCCTGGCACAGATTAATGGGCTGGCTCAGGTGATGGTGGTACGACCAGGCCAGGAACTCGGTTACCGAAAATTCCAACGGCTTCTTTTCGATACGAAGAAGCCCGGTGGTTCCCGAAAGCTCACTCACCAGGGCCTGGCTCGCGTCCAGATCTGCCTCGGTGCCATATAGCTGCACCGGAATTTCGGCCACCACTTCGTCAGACGAAGGCGCAGCAAGTGTCACTGCAAGCAGCGGAAGATTATCTGCCTGCATGCGCAGCCACTCTCCCCGCTGGCTCTGCAGAAGTGCCGACTCTGCATCCAGGCAGATGACCCATCCGGATTCCGCCGCTGGCAACAGTGAAGCGTCTGGATAGACGGCCTCCAGACGGGCGTGGTACCAGCCAGAAAACAGTTGGCGCCAGCGAGCCATCTGCTCGCGATCGATGGCAGCAACCCGGTAGCCCTCAGGCGTGTGCGGCCCCAGCGCGAGATGAACCGAGTCAATGTCCTGGGCTATCTGCTCCTCAACGGCATACGGCAAGGCCTGCTGAATAAAACGGGTCTGTTTCGCCGGTATATCCGCCAGACAGAAAACTGCCTCATCACCGGGAATCAGTCCGATCAGCAGCACTTTCTCCAGCGCATTCTGTGCCAGCGTTTGCTCGATATGCTCCCGTGTATCAGCCGTGCCTCTGGCCTGAGCATCGCCACTGGCATCCTGGAGCACCCAGCTGAACAGCTGGGCATCGGGGCTCTGGTCCGGGTCCGCATACGGAGGCACCGGCCGGACAAAAAGGCGGTAAGACATGGTTATCCTTCTGAGAAAGTGTAAGGTTCCTTGGTAATGCGATTCTTCTGCCCGGTATCCCTGTGAACCGTCCGGACTTCGCCCTCCGGGTTTCTATACACGGTGCTGACCATATTGACGACACGATTATCGTAGGTAATCCGTGAGACAACTTCAAAAAAACGGGTCTGAAGCGTTAACCCGTTGGCTTTCAGCCCCATCCCCGAGAACTCCGGCAGTGCCAGGAAATCCTGAAGGTTTTCGAATCGTTCTTCTTCGCGCTTGGCAATAATCGATTCCGCCTGAGCCTCATTCATATCCTCGTGCAGACTCATCAGAACCTGGGCCGTCGCGGTATTCACGTTAATGCCGACGCCGGAGACTGGCAGCGCCACCAGATGAGGCCGCAGCGCAGCATAGATTTCCTCGGTCATGCCCTCAATCAGACGCAACTCGGTAATGGAAACAAAGGGCTGGTTGCCGGTGCGATACGGAGGGTCTGCCATCAGATACTGGCCGTCTTCGGCACCATAAGCGCTGATGGCCTGGTCGTCGGCGTCCATCCAGTCAATGAGCGGGTCTACGGTGAGGCCAGTGATACCCAGAGCACGAAATAACCGGGTGAGCCGGTCTTTGGTGATGGGGTCCACTTCTCCGCTCGCGGTAACCAGATCGTTCAGGTTGATTCTGCCTCCAAGATCATCGATCTGGACCTCGGCAACACCACTGTCGTCCAGAGGCAGAATGGCAGCGTGCATGGCCCAGAACTCATCCGGACTGTCGACCATCACACTGTTTTCCTTATCCTCTTCGTAGTCCCGAACCAGAATACGCTTGGCAAATTCCTCGGCACCCAGAGCAATACTCTGGCCTTGTTGCTGGGCCAGGTAATGGCCAGCCTTGAACACCCGCAGGCTTTGCTGGCGGGTCATGCCCGATGCCATCAACACCACCAGGGCCATCGCCAACAGCACCATGATCAGGGCGACGCCCTGCTGCCTGCTCCCGGCAAACTTAATCATTGCCGGTCACCCCGCCCGCGGCCTGGCCAGATCCGTCTTCAGCCGCGTCATCTTCCGACTCGGTCTGAGTCTCCTGTTGCTGATTGATCACCGCCTGGGCCTGCGACGGTTCAAAATCCGGCAAGCTGAATGTGCGGACCAACTCACCAAAGCGTTCATGTTCCAGTGTAATCTCAATCCCACGAGGCAAGGAGATGTCGGGTCGGGTACCCGGCGTCATCTGCGCCAAAGCGTCATCTTCCGGCCATTGCTCCTGCCAGTTACCGTTCTCATCCAGAAACCGGATTTCAAACTCCAGAACCTCGTCCAGCATCAGAATGTCCAGGCTTTCGTCTTCCTGCCCCTGATCCACCACAGGCCAATACCGACGGCGCAGTTCAGTTCCGGTATATTCCCAGCCGACGCGCTGCAGACCGCTACGCCGGAGACCAAGCGGATTGCGCCAACCCTGGCGGGTCAGCATCAACGCAAACGCATCATCCCTTGAGGTTAAGGACGGTGAATAATCACCATAAACATCCCGGGCGGGCCGGTTGATGATCTGGGTGATGTCACGTTCCAGCAGCAACATGGTTTTCTGCAAGCCGTCGAACGCCTGGGCAACCTCATCCACCCGGTCCCGGGAGTTCATTACACTGCTCACCACCTGCCAAACACCCAGCCCGATCACGGCTGTGATAGTGACGGCAATCAGTACCTCCATCAGCGTAAAACCGGACTCCCCGGCTAACCTGACCTTGCGCGCGGGCATGCCCATCAGGTTTCTCCCAGGAAGGCAGCCAGGGTATGGACGGCAAACGGTTCTGATTGCGCCCCGGAGTATTTGGCTACGGTTACCTCAATCCGCCGCATCGTGGGCTCTGCCGTAGCCTCAACAACGGTGGTGACCCGCCAGCGGAAATTTCCGAAGTCGGTATCTTCCGAATTCTCCGAAATCCCTGGCAGCTCATCCTGAAGCCGTAGTTCGTTAATCCGGTTTTCCGCCACCCAGCCTGCCAGCGTCTTGTCACGTATGCGCTCAAAACTGGTGATGTAATTCCCGCCCACTTCGGCGGCGGCCGTTGCAATCAGACCGAACACAAGCAATGCGACGAGGACTTCAATCAGGGTGAAACCACGCTGAGGCCGACTCATGACTCATCCCCGGAACCAGGTTTGCGCCATTCCAACGGCGAGACGCCATCTGAAGCAACAACGTGCATCAGGTCAGTGTCCCGGCCCAGGGTGAATTCGATTTCAAACGGTGTGGTTTCACCACTGGAGAAGAACACCACGTCTGGCCTGAGCCGATCCTCGGCCGAGGCCAGTCGCGGAGCGTCACTTTCGATATACTGGGTAACGGTCAACCATTCCGGGAGGGTTCGCTTGTGGAATATGCGCTCACCTGAGGATTTCCACTCGCCTGTCTTATCCTGAAACGCCACGAACCGATAACCGTCTTCTTCCAGCAGCAAGCCCATTTCCAGGTTATTGAGAACCGCCTGTTCCTGTGCCGTTTGCATCAGGAGGTAGAGCTCCCGAACCTGGCTTTCCAGCTCGCGCTGCTGGGAGCTGCCGGCCATATTGAACACCGCCAGAGCCGCCAGCAGTCCGACGATGATCAGGACTACCAGAATCTCGATCAGCGTAAAGCCGTTTTGGTCAGCCCTGCGGCCCACAATCAATCAGTTCCCGCTGTCCCAGACACTGATATCAGCGGCATCGCCATCCCCGCCTTCCTGGCCGTCAGAACCATAGGAATACAGATCGTACGGCCCGTCTACACCAGGGCTGACATACTGGTAGTTGTTACCCCAGGGGTCTTCGGGAACATTTTTCAGGTAGCCATCCGGGTTCCAGTTCTTCGGCTCAGGGCTGCCGCTGGGCTTGTTGACCAGTGCTTCAAGGCCCTGCTGGGTAGAGGGATAATGGCTGTTGTCCAGGCGATACAGGTCCAGTGCGTTGGCGATGTTACTGATCTGGGTTTCGGCCACCGTTACTTTGGCCTGATCACTGCGCCCCATGATGTTGGGCGCCACAATTGCCACCAACAGGCCGAGAATGACCATCACTACCATGATTTCGATCAGGGTGAAGCCCTTGGTCCGGGCCAGCGCTTTCGGTTGGTTCATGCTCATAGTTTCACTCATCTTGGGTCCGTTGTTTCTCGTCGCTTTCAGAAAAGTTTTCTGGCTTCCTTGCTGGCCCGACGGCGGGCCATCATCCCACCAGGTTGCTCATGTTCAGAATCGGCAGCATGATCGCCAGAACAATAATCAGCACCACCGCCCCCATGAACAGCAGCATCATGGGTTCAAACAATCCCACAATAGCGGCGATCTTGGATTGCAGGGTGTTTTCCTGCATGCGGGCCGTGCGTTCAAGCATACTGTCCAGCTCGCCACTGGCCTCGCCACTGGCAATCATATGCAGCATCATTGGCGGGAAGTAACCGGTCTGGTCCAGTGAACGGTGCAACGATCCCCCTTCACTGACCTTCCGGGCAGCCTCCCGCAGTTCCTGCCGGAGGTAATCGTTGGAAAGCACCTCCCCTGCAATGCGCATGGCTTCAACCAGTGGTACACCACTGGTGGTCAGAATGCTCAGGGTACTGGCGTAGCGAGCCGTATTCACGCCTCGTACCATGCCTGCAAACAGCGGCAGGTGAAGTAGCCGCTTGTGAAACTTCAGACGCACCGCCGGCTTGGTCAACGCGAAACGGAACCCGATGATCGCCACCACCAGCAACACTAGAAGGTAGACTCCGAAACTGCCGAGAAATTCCGACACCGAGAGCATAGCTACCGTCAGCGCGGGCAGCTCCTGCCCCTGCTTGAGAAAGACTTCGATAATGTCGGGCACCACATAGGTGAGCAGGAACACCACAATGGCAATAGCTACGACACTCAGGATAATCGGGTAAATCGCAGCCAACTGAATCTTCTGGCGGGCTTCTTGGCGGCTTTCCGTGTAGTCCGCCAGCCGGTTCAGCACCAGGTCCAGATGCCCGGCATGTTCACCGGCCGCGACCGTGGAGCGGTAGAGCCGGGGAAAGGCCTTGGGGAATTCACCGAAGCTGTCCGCCAGTGTGTAGCCTTCCATCACCTTGGCGCGGATAGCAATCAGCATGCTGCGAATCCGCGGCTTGGTGGATTGCTGGGCGGCCGCACTCAGTGCCTGCTCGACCGGAATCCCGGACTGGATGAGCGTGGCCAGCTGCCGGGTGACCAGGGCGAGATCGGCTGCGCTCAGAGAACCGCGGCTGCTCAGTGGGTTGCTACGGGCCTGTTTTTCTACGGCCGCTTCCACTGCCAGCGGGGTCAGCCCCTTTTCCCTGAGTTGCTGGCGCACCGCTCTGGGCGCGTCGGCTTCCAGCACGCCCTGTTTCTGCTTGCCTCTGGCATCCAGTGCTTTGTATTCGTAGGCCGGCATGGATTACTGGCTCCGGTGGGTCACACGCAGTACTTCTTCCACCGTGGTTACGCCATCCAGAATCTTCTGAACGCCATCGGCATGAATACTCGGGCTGTGCAGGCGGGCCTCCCGTTCCAGATCCAGCTCCCCTGCGCGTTTATGAATAAGGGTGCTGATTTCTTCCGTGATCTCGACCACTTCGTAGATACCAATCCGGCCCCGATAGCCCAACTGGTTACAATGCTCACAGCCTTTGGCGCGGAAGATGGTGGGCGGGTTGGCCGGGTCCTGCTGGAGGAACTCACAATGCTCTTCGGTAGGAATATAGGGCTCGCGGCAGTGGGTACAGAGCACCCGCACCAGCCGTTGCGCAACGATACCGACAAGACTGGAGGAGATCAGGAAAGGCTCGATACCCATGTCCATCAAACGGGTAATGGCACCCACGGCGGTATTGGTGTGCAGGGTGGACAGCACCAGGTGCCCGGTCAGACTTGCCTGAACGGCAATCTCCGCAGTTTCCAGATCCCGGATTTCCCCGATCATCACCACATCCGGATCCTGGCGCAGAATGGCTCGCAGGCCCCGAGCAAAGGTCATATCCACTTTCGGGTTCACCTGGGTCTGCCCAATCCCCGGCAGGTTGTACTCGATCGGATCCTCGACCGTCAGTATGTTGCGGCTGCGATCATTGATTTCCTGCAGAGAGGCGTAAAGCGTGGTGGATTTACCGGAACCTGTGGGACCGGTCACCAGCAGAATACCGTACGGACGATAGATCAGCTTGCGCAGGGTTTTCAGATCCTGCCCGGCCATGCCGAGTGACTCCAGCCGAATGGTGCCCGCCTGTTTGTCGAGCAGGCGCAGTACCACCCGTTCACCACTGGACGAAGGCATGGTCGACACCCGGATATCAACTTCCCGGCCGGCCACCCTCAAAGCAATGCGGCCGTCCTGGGGTACCCGCTTTTCTGCAATATCGAGTTTTGCCATAACCTTGATCCGCGAGACCAATAATGGTGCCAGCGCCCGCTTGGGCTGGACCACTTCCCGCAACACGCCGTCAATCCGGAACCGGACAATCAGCTGTTTCTCATAGGTTTCGATGTGAACGTCCGAGGCATTGGTTTTGACCGCCTCGGTAAGAATGGCGTTAATGAGGCGGATAATGGGAGCGTCGTCCTCCTGCTCCAGCAGATCCTCCGTTTCCGGAACCGAATCGGCCAGAGAGGCCAGATCCATGTCGTCACCGATCCCCTCCACCATTTGCATGGCTTCCGCCGAATCGTTCTGATAGGCGGCATTCAGGGCCTGGTCGAAGCGGTCCGGCTCAACGGTAGAGAACTTCGCCCGGCCACCGCTCACGCGGTTTGCCTCGGCCAGTGCGGTGTGGGAAGCCCCCGGGCGCACGAGAATGACCGGCTCGCCCTCTTCGTTGCGGGTAAGGATGACTCCGTTACGCTTGGCGAAGGTAAAGGGAAGTCTGCCCAGCGGCGCATCCTGCGGCTGAATGTCGGTTTGGGTGGTCAAGCTCGTCCTCGTTAAATCCGTCTGGTCACTGATTGTTCTTATGGGGCCACCCGTTGCGACGGCCCTCCACGTTGTCAGCGTAAGCAAAAAGGCTACCACAGGAATGGGAACCACTGAACAACTCTATACACTATACTGCCACTAATTCATTGCAGTCTGATAACCTGTGAGCTTTTTACGATTTCCCAATGCATTCAGGAACGACAATGCTTGCAATTGATCGAAGGACTCCGCTGCTTCTGGCCATAGCAGCAGCAACGGCCATGCTGGCGCTGACCGGCTGGCAAGGCTATCAGTTCTGGCAGAATGAAACCCAACGTACCCTGCCGCAACCGACCCGGGAAGCTTCAACAGGTGCAGATCAGGCCAGAACCGTGCCTGATGTTCAGTTGTCGGATTTGGAAGTGTTCGGCTCGGCGACTGCCACCCCGCAAAATGAAGACACCAACACAGAGAACCTGCCGGAAACCAATCTTCGCCTGTCCCTGCGAGGTGTGCTGGCAGCAGACGGCGACTTCCCCGGCAGCGCCCTGATTGAAGATGACAAAGGCAAAACCGAGGCCTTTCTGGTGGGTGATGAACTGCCCGGAAATGCCAGGCTTCGTACTGTGTTTGCCAATCGGGTCATCATTGAACGATCCGGCAAACTGGAAAACCTCTACTTCCCGGAGACCGAAGATCGCTCCGGGGTCGATTTCGCAAGCAATGACGAGCCTGCCTACGAAGCTCCCCCACAGCAAGAGGTTCAGGTGCAAAGAGCACGCCCCCAAACCAGCGCCTCGTCGGCCGACCAGCAACAGCGGCGAGAGGAAATCCGTCAACGGCTGGAACAGTTACGCCAGCGGCTTCAGAACAACAACTGAGGCCCGCCATGGAAGCGGCAAGCAGACTTACACGTCGCCAGTCCCTGTTGCTTCCCCTCATCCTTACCGTGTCTGTTGTCAGCGCACTTGAATTAAGCAGCCGCCTGATGACCTATGTGCTGGAAGAGTTCGGCGAGGCCGCGCACCAGCGGCTTGAGAACTGGCAACGCCTGCACGCGCTGGCTGCCAACGCTCCGACAGATCGCCAGCTTCGGCTAGTTAATTCCTTCTTCAACCGGGTGACGTTTGTCAGCGACATCCGCCACTGGGGCCAGGAAGACTACTGGGCCACGCCGGTGGAGTTGCTAACCACCAACGGCGGTGACTGTGAAGACTTCTCCATCGCCAAGTACCTCACCTTGAGGGCCATGGGCGTCCCGGATGACCAACTCCGGATTATCTACGTCAAGGCACTGGAGTTGAACCAGGCCCATATGGTCTTGGCCTGGTATAAAACGCCGGGCTCCGACCCGTTGATTCTCGACAACCTGATCAATGACATCAAACCGGCGTCCCAGAGAAACGATCTGGAACCGGTTTACAGCTTCAACGGTGAAGGCCTGTGGCTGAACCGCACATCCGGCGACAATGCCAGAATTGGCGATGCCCGGAAGCTGGAGCATTGGCGGGATCTTAACGACAGGCTGACCGAAGCCCTCCGCCCTTAAAAAAAGCGCGCGGTGAATACCGATTGTCGGTAAATGACAGCGAGCTTGTCGCTCTCTGACACTGGTAACGGCCGGCCAGCCGTTAGAATGCCCGCAATTCGATAAACGATGGAGCAGCACAGAATGCGACGCTGGAATGGATGGGGTGACGAACAGTTCTCACTGGAATTACCGGAGCAAGGTCAGGCCTTTCTCGCTGACCGTGTGGGCGGCGGCTCCCCGCTGGCGGATATCACCCTGCATGCAGCCTGTGAGCAGGTTCCGGAATCCCGGTTGCCCTCAGACCCACAGGTTGATGACCTGATCGACCGAAGCCCGGAAACCCGGGTCCGACACGCCCGGGGCCAAAGCCTGCCAGACTGGCTGGCCATGCGCAGCGGTGATATTGGCGAGTTCCCGGACGGCGTGGCCTTCCCGAACACCAGTACCGATGTACGCGCCCTGCTCCATTACGCCAACGACAAGGATATTCACCTGATCCCCTACGGGGGTGGCACCAGCGTGGCTGGGCACATCAACCCGGTAGACCAGGGCAAACCGGTTCTGACCGTCAGCCTTGCGAATCTTAACCGCCTGATGGATCTGGATCGGGAGAGCCAGATCGCCACCTTCGGAGCAGGCACCCCCGGCCCGCTGGTGGAATCCCAGTTAAGAGCCCATGGCTATACCCTGGGACACTTCCCTCAGTCGTTCGAGCTCTCCACGATTGGCGGCTGGGTGGCATCCCGCTCCAGTGGCCAGCAGTCACTGCGTTACGGCCGCATAGAACAGCTGTTTGCCGGCGGCCGGATTGAAACCCTGCAAGGCACCCTGACAATCCCCACCATTCCGGCCTCCAGCGCCGGCCCGGATGTCAGGGAAATGATCCTCGGTTCCGAGGGCCGGCTGGGCCTGATTACCGAGGTCAAAGCCCGGATCAGCCGTCTGCCTGAACAGGAAAGCTTTCATGTGGTGTTCTTCCCGGACTGGGACAAGGCCCGAACCGCCGCTCGCAAGCTGGTTCAGAACCGGGTTCAGCTTTCCATGCTACGACTGAGCAACGCCATTGAAACCGAAACCCAGCTGGCACTGGCCGGGCATCCGAAACTGATCGGGCTACTGGAACGTTTTCTGGCTTTCCGCGGTGCGGAAGACGGCAAATGCATGATGACCTTTGGCGTAACCGGCAGCAAAGCCCAGTGCCGGGGAGCACTTGCGGAGGCCCGCAAACTCTGCAGTGACCACAAAGGGGTCTATACCGGCACAAAACTTGGCGCCAAGTGGGCGGAGAAACGCTTCACCATGCCCTACCTGCGCGAAGCCCTGTGGCAAATGGGCTACGCCGTGGACACCCTGGAAACCGCCACCGACTGGGACAACGTTGATACCCTGATGAACCGGATTGAAACCAATCTCAGGGAAGGTCTGGCAGACAGGAACGAGCGAACCCACGTATTTACCCACCTGTCTCACTTTTACGGCCAGGGTTGTTCCATCTACACAACCTATGTTTTCCGGGTTGCGGATAGCTATGACGAGACCCTGAGCCGCTGGCGACTTCTGAAGAACACCACCTCAGACCTGATCGTGCGGAACAGGGGCACCATCAGCCATCAGCATGGCGTAGGCAAGGACCATGCCCCCTTCCTCCCTGTCGAAAAGGGAGAGCTGGGTATGCGTGCAATTCGTTCGCTGACCCAGAGCTTTGATCCGGACCAGCGCCTGAATCCCAAAACTCTGCTGGATTGAAGTGATCATGGATCGACAACAGATACTGGAAAACCTGAAGGGCGAAACGCAGACCTTCGATGTGGTAGTGGTGGGCGGCGGCATTACCGGCGCCGGAGTTGCCCGCGAAGCCGCGGGCAGCGGATTGAAGACGTTGCTGGTGGAGCAGAAAGATTTCGCCTGGGGCACCTCCAGCCGCTCTTCCAAGATGGTCCATGGCGGACTTCGCTATCTGGCCAGTGGACACATCGGGTTAACCCGCGATGCTGTCCGGGAACGCGAACGCATGTTGCTGGAAGCGCCTGGACTGGTCGATCCACTGCCTTTCCTGATGCCCCACTACAAAGGCAGTTTCCCGGGCCCCGGGCTGTTCCAGATGCTGCTGGCCATGTACGACCGCCTGGCCGGCACCCGCAGCCATCAGAAATATACGCCAGAGGAAACCCTGAACTGGGCCCCGGGGCTCGATACTACCAACCTGCGCGCCACCAGTCGTTTTACCGATGCGGTGACAGACGATGCCCGCCTGGTCCAAAGGCTGATTGCCGAAGCCTCCCACGACGGCGCCATGTGCCTGAACTACGTCGCCGCGACCGCCGTCGACCGGGATGATAACGGAACTGTCTGCGGATTAAGACTGACTGCCGAAGAAAATGCAGAGCAGAGCGCCATCACGGTCAATACCCGATGCGTTATTAACGCTACCGGCGCCTGGGCCGATCGGTTGCAGAAACAATCAGCGACAGATCACCCGCTCACCATCCGACCGCTGAGAGGCAGTCACCTGGTCATTCCGTGGCACAAGCTGCCGGTGACCTGCGCTGTATCCCTGATGCACCCGGATGACCGAAGGCCTGTATTTGCCTTCCCCTGGGCAGGTGCCACGGTTCTGGGAACTACCGATCTCGAACACGCCAAAGATCTGAACGAGGAGCCGGCCATCACCGGTGGGGAAGTAAATTATCTGCTGCAAATTGCCACCCGTTTATTCCCCGGTGCGACCATTGAACGGGCCGACGTGCTGTCCACCTGGGCGGGCGTTCGACCTGTGGTCACCGACGGCGGAGGTAGAGCTCCGTCCCGGGAGAATCGGGAACACGCCATTCGGCACGACAAGGGCCTGATCAGCATCGCCGGCGGGAAGCTCACCACCTTCCGCCAGATGGCACGACAGGCGTTGGCCATGGCCCTGGGTGATCAGCATGAAGATCGGCTTCGTAGCGACGAGCAACGGGTATTCACGGCCACGCCAAACGACCGTAAACCCGATGATATTCCGGCGCTGGCCTGGCATCGGCTGGGCGGCTATTACGGCCCGCACCGCCAGTCTATCCTGAAAAACGGTGACGCCACCGGAATCCCGGACACCGGTGTGCTCTGGGCCGAACTGGAATGGGCCTGCCGCCATGAACAGGTTCAGCATCTGGATGATCTGATGCTGCGGCGTACCCGCCTGGGGCTGATCCTGCCTGACGGGGCGGCCAGTTTGCTTCCTGAAATCCGTAACCGATGCCAGAGCCTGCTTGGCTGGGATGATGCCCGCTGGCATCAGGAGCAAGAGCGATATCTGGCAACCTACCGTAAGGGCTATCAACTGCCGATGGGCGAGGATGCCCGGGATGCCTGAGACCCCACTGATACTGGCGATCGACAACGGCACCCAGAGCATCCGCGCCCTGCTGTTTGACACCCAGGGTAACTTGTTGGGTAAGGGCAAGCAGGAAATCGAGCCTTACTTTTCCGAGCAACCCGGCTGGGCAGAACAGCACCCGGAGTACTTCTGGGACAACCTTGGCATTGCTTGCCAGCAACTCTGGCAAACCACCAGCGCCCGCCCGGAGCAGGTGGTGGGCGTGACCGTCACCACGCAACGCGGCACGGTGGTCAACCTCGATCGTGGGGGCAAGCCCCTGCGGCCCGCCATCATCTGGCTGGATCAGCGGCATGCACGGGTAGACGGGGCGGTGAAAGGCCCCTGGGGCTGGCTGTTCAAGCTTGCCCGCCTGGAGGAGACCATTGGCCGCTTCCGGGAAAAAACCCAGGCGAACTGGATCGCGCAGAATCAGCCGGACATCTGGGCGAAAACCCACAAGTACCTGCTGTTATCAGGCTATCTGAATTACCGATTGACCGGTGAATACCGCGATTCCACCGGCAGTCAGGTGGGCTACCTGCCCTTTGATTATAAACGCCAGCGTTGGGCGGGGCCCCGGGATTTCAAATGGCAGGTGATGCCGGTGACCCCGGGTATGCTGCCTGAACTGATACCGCCTGGTGAACAGATCGGAACCCTGCTGCCTGAGGCGGCGGCGCACCTTGGCCTGCCGGGTGGACTGCCCGTCATCGCCGCGGCATCGGACAAAGCCTGCGAAATTCTCGGCTCCGGCGGCCTGTCTCCGGAGACCGGCTGCATGAGCTATGGCACCACGGCCACCATCAACACCACCAATGCCCGCTATGTGGAACCCACCCGGTTCATGCCGCCGTATCCGTCTGCCCTGCCCGGCCACTACTCCACTGAAGTCATGATCTATCGGGGTTTCTGGATGGTGAGCTGGTTCAAGCGGGAATTCGGGCTGCGTGAGCAAAAGCTGGCAGAACAGAAAGGCATTGAACCCGAAGCCCTGTTTGACGAACTGGTGAACGCCGTACCGCCAGGCTCCATGGGTTTGATGCTACAGCCCTACTGGAGCCCCGGCGTGCGCCAACCTGGCCCGGAAGCCAAGGGGTCCATTATCGGCTTTGGCGACGTACACACCCGAGCTCACGTTTACCGGGCCATTCTTGAGGGGTTGGCCTACGCCTTGAAGGAAGGCAAGGAACGCATCGAGAAGCGCAGCGGCCAGGCTATCAAGCGGCTTCGAGTGGCAGGCGGCGGGTCCCAGAGTGATGCGGCCATGCAATTGACGGCTGATATATTTGGATTGCCGGCGGAACGCCCGCATACCTATGAAACCTCCGGACTGGGAGCGGCTATTGATGCCGCCGTGGGGCTGGGATTACACCCGGATTTCGACACGGCGGTACGGGCTATGACCAGGACCGGCCGGGTATTCGAGCCCAACCCGGAAGCATCTGCGCTTTATCAACGTCTCTACCGGGAGGTTTATCAGGATATGTATCCCCGCCTGCAACCACTGTACAAAAAGATCCGGGAGATTACTGGCTACCCGCGCTAACCCCGATGGTGACATTTTATTCAATATAACCTATACTGATGAAAATTCATCACGGGAGGTCGAGGCATGTCAGAAGCGGTTCGCGTAGCACCGGAATCCAGCGATAAAGCTCTGCTGTCCAAGGCTCTGCTGAACGCGGCGAAAGCCTTTGGTCTGCCACAAGCGGAAATCGCAGCCGTGGTTGGCCGAAACCGCACAGGTCTGACCCGCGACGGCATCGATCCGGCCAGCAAGTCCGGTGAACTGGCATTGTTGTTTATCCGGCTTTACCGCAGCGTCTATGCATTGACCGGCGGTGAAAGGGAGGCCATGACCCATTGGCTGAACACGCCCAACCACTATTTTGAGGATACACCCAGAGAGATGATCCAGAGCACGGAAGGCCTGGTTCGGGTGGTTCACTACCTGGACGCCATGCGGGGGCGGATTTGAATTATCGGGAACGGATTGCCCAGTCCATCGCACCGCTGCAAGGCAGCCTGTTCCGGGTAGTGGAAAGCCAGGAAGACATCGCGACGGCGCGCATTGTCGACAGTATGCAGGAACAGAATCGACTGGAGGAACTGCTGGAAAGCAACAAGCCACCGGTACCCGGCACGGCACGAAAACGCCATTACCTGCTGACCACACCGTTCCGCTATCCGCCCCTGAAATACGGCTCACGTTTTGGCCGCAATTTCGAGCCAAGCCTGTTCTACGGAGCCATGGCCATTCCCGCTGCCCTGGCGGAAACCGCGTTTTACCGGTTTGTGTTCATGAGCCACCTGAAAACCCCGTTCAAGCGCCCGTTAACCACCTTGCACACGGTGTTCAGCGCGCGATTCCGAACGGAACGAGGTGTTCGGCTGCAGTCTGAACGCTGGCAGGATCTTCATCATACGCTGACAGATCCAGTCAGCTACCGGGAAAGCCAGGCTGTGGGTACCGACATGCGTAGCCTGCAAGTGGGCGCCTTCCAGTTTCTCTCAGCCCGCGCCCTGCAAGCCGGCCTTTACGCTCTTCCGTACCATCCAGACAACGGCGTTGAGGGCGTCAATGTGGCCTTGTTTAACGCCAGCGTGTTCCGGGACGCCGCACCCAGAAGTTATCAAAAACTGATTGCCGTGACGTCGCCCAGCCAGGTGTCCATGAGCCTGTCGGAACCGGATGGCAGTAAACAGGTTTACGAATTCAGCCTGGACCAGTTTCTGATCGAAGGCGAACTACCTCAGCCGGCGCCATAGCACGCCCTTGAGGCTCTGCCTGCCAGCCGCCTCCCAGCGCCTTGTAAAGATCCACCGCTGCAATCAGTCGGTTCAGTCGTACCTGACTGAGCTGCTGCCGGGCATCAAATACGGTTCGCTGGCTTTCCAGCAAGGTGAGCAGGTCATCTGCCCCTTCCCGATAGCGCACTTCGGTCAACCGTAAGGTCTCTTCCGCCTGGGCGAGAATACTCTGTAACCGCTGCTCCTGATCCAGGTACAGCGCTTCTCTGTCGAGTGCATCCCCTACTTCCTGGAATGCCAAGAGCAGGCTGGCACGGTAACTCGCCAACAAAGCCACCCGCCGGGATTCCGAAATGGCCACATTGTTTTGACGCTGGCCTCCGTCAAACAAAGTCTGGCTGAGGGCAAGCAGGCCATTGGCGGTTTGCAATGGGTCGGCCAGGCTTACAAAGCTGTTGGTAGAGAAGCGAACCGCGCCGCTGAGCGACACCGATGGCATCAAGGCTGACCTGGCCTGCTCGACGTCCGCACTGGCGGCCAACAGCCGAGCCTCCTCAGCCGCCAGGTCCGGTCTTCGGGTAACCAGGCTGGCCGGTGTTTCAGGGTTGATCTCCGGCACTTGAACCGCAAGTAGCCCAGCCTCCGGAATCTCTTCCGTAAACGGATAATCCCCGGTCAGTAGCCGCAAGGCCGCTAACCGTTGCCGGGCCTGATACTCCAGTGGCGGCACCGCATTCTTCAGGTTCAGTACGGAGGTTTGCTGGCGGGACAATTCCGAGCGATCGGCCACACCGTTACGATACCGGGCCTCGACGAGGGCCAGTGTTTTTTCGCCCAGTTCCAGATTCCGACGCGCAATATCCACGCGCTGCTGCAACTCCTGCCATTCGAACCAGGTACTGGCTACCGAGGCCACCAGCGTCATTCGGGCGGCGTCATAGTCATACTCCGAAGCCTGGAAACCAGCGAGAGCCCCGGCTTCCGCGGCGGACAGGCGACCCCAGAGATCCAGCTCGTAGTCAACCGACAGCCCGAGGCTACTAGAACCACTCGTGACACGATCCTGGCCGGAGGCCTCGCTTGCCTGTTTACCCGTGCTTCCCGATGCACCAAGGGTCGGCAGCAAGGCAGCTCCGGCGTTGCGCAACTGCAAATCTGCCTGAATCACTGCCTGAGCGGTGGCAGCAAGATCCGGATTATTCGAAAGTGCGCGGTCTATTAAACGGTTGAGTTCTTCATCATCGAAGGAATACCACCAACGCGCACTAACCGCTTCGCTGGCGCCAGCCCCGATGTGCCATTGGGCCGGCGGATTCACCGGCCGCTCGATGGGTTGTGGCTGAAAGCCGGCACACCCGGTCAACAACACCGACACCAGTGCGATATGGCGAACGCTCATAACATTACTCCGAGGCCAGTGCATGAACAGGGTCCAGATGGGCGGCCTTACGGGCGGGCAGAAACCCGAACAGCAGGCCTGTGGCAAAAGCGCAACCAAAGGCCAGAGCCATGGGTAGCAGCGTCATGTGAATGGGTGTGCCCAGAGAGCCAATAATCCGGGTTGCGGCAATGCCGATGACAACACCAATCAACCCGCCTATGGCCGATACCAGCCAGGCCTCGGTCAGAAACTGCTGCAGGATATTCCACGCCCGGGCACCGGTGGCCATGCGAATACCGATTTCGCGGGTACGTTCAGTGACGCTCACCAGCATGATATTCATCACCCCGATGCCACCCACAAGGAGGGAAATTGCAGCAATAGAGCCCAGCAGCCAGGTGAGTGTATTCTGGGTTTCCGAAATGGTTTCAATCAATGAAGCCATGTTGCGGATAGTAAAGTCCTCAATGCCATGGCGGGCCATCAGAGTGTCGTGAATGAGGGCTTCGATCTCATCCATACGGTCGATGTCGGCCACAGCCACGGTGATGTTGCGCAGGTGCGTTTGCCCGAAAATGCGCAGGCTGCCCGTGGTGTAGGGAACAAACACCACATCGTCCTGGTCCTGTCCCATGGGAGAGGCGCCTTTTTCATCCATCACGCCAATCACCTGAAACAGCACGTTGTTAACCATCAGGTGTTTACCAAGGGGGCTTTCGTCAGGAAACAGAGCGTTGGCGGTGGTTTTGCCCAATACTGCTACGGCTGCGTAACTGGCTTCATCCTGGGCGCTGAAGAAGGTGCCCTCAACAACAGGCCACTGGCGGGCCACCGGGAACCGGAAGGAGGTGGCATTGATCTCAGCCGAGTGATCCCGGTTGGAATATCGCAGCGTCTGTCCGCCAGTCAGTTCAGGTATTGCTGCAAGAACACCCTCTATCTCATTGATTGCTTTGAAGTCAGATGGTACCAGCGTGGTCACGCTCCAGCGCCCACCCCGCTGATCGGGCCCACCGGGGCGCACCAGCAGCAGATCACTGCCCATGGTGCTGATTCTGTCGACCACATCCTTTCGGGCCCCCTCCCCGATCGCCAGCATGGTGATCACTGAGGCAACCCCGATTACGATGCCAAGCAGGGTCAACGCCGTCCGAAACAGGTTACTGTGCAGGGAACGCACCGCGCTTTTCAGGGCTTCCTGCCAGTCGCCAAGGCGGGAACGGCGACGGCCATTCTGGTCGGTTGCTGGCATCGGGACCGAGGGCACTTCTGCGCCGGTGTCCTCAACAATCTCACCATCGGCAATGCGAATTTGCCGACGAGCCACTGTTGCCACATCGGGGTCGTGGGTGATCAGGATAATGGTGTGGCCCTGCTCAGAAAGATCGGTTAACAGCCGGATCACTTCCTGGCTGCTTTTGCTGTCCAAAGCACCGGTCGGTTCGTCTGCGAAGATCAACTGGCCGCCGTTCATCAGGGCCCGGGCAATAGACACTCGCTGTTGCTGACCACCCGATAGCTGTGCCGGCCTGTGCGACAGGCGCTCGCCCAGCCCGAGCCCGGTGAGTAACCGTTCCGCCCTTGCATGCCGCTCGGCCGGCGCCATACCGGCATAAATTGCCGGAATCTCAACATTCTCCCGGGCAGTCATTCCAGGCAACAGGTTATAGCTCTGGAACACAAAACCAAAGGCATCGCGCCGAAGCCGTGCCAGTTCGTCCCGGTCCAGGGAAGACACGTCCCTGCCATTGAACCGGTACTGGCCAGCGCTGGGCTGATCCAGACAGCCGAGGATGTTCATCAGGGTAGATTTGCCGGAGCCCGATGGCCCCATGATGGCCACAAACTCACCGGGCCAGATTTTCAGATCAATGCCCTTGAGCACAGGAACCGCCAGTTCGCCCTCGCCAAAGGATCGGGTAATGTCTTGAAGCTCAATCAACGGTCGCGGGCTCATCTCAGCATACCCCGAAAGGCAGCCCGGCTCTCACCCTGCCCGGCCCGCGGATCCCGGTTTGCAAGAACCACCTGATCACCCTCATTCAATCCGGACCGAACCTCCACGTATACGCGGTTGCTGATGCCGGTTTCGATGGCCCGAATCTGTGGCTGCCCCTTCGCATCCAGGACCTTGACCTGGTTTCTCACCACCGCACTGACTGGCACCCGCAATACATTCAGCGCCTCATCCTGAATAAAGAACACCTGGGCGGTCATCTGGGGCAACAGCCGCCCCTCCTGGTTATCCACCGTAAACAGCGCGTTGTAGAGCACCACGTTGTTGGTTACTTCGGGGGTTGGCTCAATGTACTGCAACTCGCCGTAGAGCTTATGCTCCGAATCGCCAAGTGTGGTGAAGTACACCCGCATGCCCGGTTGCAGCTTGCCGACGTCGGCCTCAGACACCTGGGCCCGCACCCGCATGGTGCTCAGATTGGCAATGCGCATAAGCAACGGCGCGGTCTGGCTCGCGTTCAGGGTTTGCCCCTGGCGGGCTTCGATGGATACCACAGTGCCATCCATCGGCGCATAGATGCGGGCATAACCCAGATTGGCTTCTTCAGCCCTCAGGGTGGAGGAGGTCTGTTCTATCTGTGCCTCAAGCATGGCCAACTGCGCCCGGGCGGACGCTAAAGATGCTTCGGCAGTCTGCAGGGATTCCCGTGTGGTCGCATCTTCACGCCACAGGTTCTGCTGGCGCTGGAACTGGATCTCGGCGAGCCGCAGCTGGGCCTTGCGATCGGCTAGCTGGGCCTGCTGGTTCTTCAACTGGGCGCGGGTGGCATCCACTTTCGCCACATACACGGTAGGGTCGATTTCCGCCAGCAGATCGCCGGTGCTAACGGGTTGGCCCACTCGTACGTGAATCAGCTCCAGCTGGCCGGAAACCTGTGCACCCACATCCACATAATCACTCGGCTCAAGCACGCCGGTGGCCGAAACCAGGTTCTGGATGTCGCCTCGGCTCACCGCCACGGTATTCAAAGCCGGTTCATTGCCGTTAGCATTGCGGGCGTACCAAACGACAGCGAAGGCTATCGCGCACAGCACACACAGAAATCCAACCCACTTCAGCCAGCGATGCCCGGCACGGGTAGCAGAGGCCATTCAGATATCTCCAAGAGTTCAAATCAGACCGAACCATAGAGAACTGATACGGGAAAAAGAAGCCGGGGATCAGGGTTTTGCGAAACCTTTACACGAACGATGTCAGGCGCAAAGAGGCTATAGGGTTACAGCCCTCCTGAAGCGAGCTGGATAGCAATCGCAGCCATCATCAGGCCGATAACACCGTCAATCACACGCCACGCCGCAGGCCTGGCCAACCAGGGCGCCAGCCGGGAACCGGCCCAGGCCAGCGCGCCGAACCAAAGCACCGACGCGCTACTGGCACCCGCCACAAACGTGGCCGGATCCGATTGCTGGGCCCCCACTGCTGGAATTAACAGTAACGTATCCAGGTAAACCTGGGGGTTCAGCAAGGTGACCGCCAAGGTTGTCAGGATCACGCCTTTGACGGTGCTGCGCCGAGCTTCCCCTGCCGCCAGCGACGCTCTCCCCTTGAGAACCCGATAGAACGCCTGTCCTGCCAGCAAACCAAGAAACCCAACGCCCAGCCATCTGAGCACATCCAGCGCCTCGGGCATGGCCATCAGTGCCGCACTCACGCCAAACATGCCCAGGGTGAACAGCAGGATATCCGAGGTCATACACAAACCTGCTGACCACCAATGGTGTTCACGACGAATCGCCTGGCTGAGAACGTAGGCATTCTGGGCACCAATAGCCACGATAATTCCACCACACACAACCAGGCCTGTCAGATAACTCTCAAACACCACTGCACTCCTTATGATTAATGGCGAAAGCCTACCCCGTTACCGCTATACTTGAAATTCATCCTGTTAATGCCTGATAAGTTTTTCTTATGCTTGACTACAAATTGCTGGAAGCCCTTGCCGCCGTGGTCGACGCCGGTGGTTTTGATAAAGCCGGCGACATGCTGGGCATCAGCCAGTCCGCCATTTCTCAGCGAATTCGTACGCTTGAAGTCAGGCTTGGCCAACCTGTGCTGGTGCGTAGCCAGAACCCAAGAGCAACGCCCGCAGGCCAGAGATTGCTCAATCATGTTCATCAGGTGCGCCTGCTGGAACGCGACCTGACCAGTTCCATTCCCTCTCTGGCCGAACCAGCCACTCGATTTCGCGTCGCGCTCAATGCGGACAGCCTCGCAACCTGGTGGGCCTCTGCCGTCGGCGACTTCTGTACCGAAGAAGGAATACTTCTGGACATGGTGGTAGAAGACCAGGACGTAGGACTGCGGCGCATGCGCGAGGGCGACGTAGCCGCCTGCCTTTGCAGCAGCCCTCAGCCGGTTGCCGGCGCCCGGTGCATACCGCTGGGAGTGATGACGTATCTGCCATTGGCCACACCGGAGTATACCCGCCGCTATTTTCCAGACGGGCTGAACAACGGGAGCCTGCAATCCGCGCCCGCCATTGTGTTTGGGCCCAACGATCAACTCCAGCATCGGTTCCTGGCCCGGGTGGGCTATCAGGGCAAATTTCCGCACCACCTGTGCCCTTCATCCGAGGGCTTCGTAAAGCTTGCGCTGACCGGCATGGGTTATGGAATGATTCCGGAAATTCAGGCCCGGGAGCATATCGAGGCAAATCGACTGGTTAGTATCGCCCCCGGCAGCGGCCTGGAAGTTCCTCTTTACTGGCACTTCTGGCGGCACGGTGGTGAGTTGATGTCCCGGTTAACGCGCAAACTGCAGGATTCGAGCGAGTTGGTTTGAGCGGTTTCCGGTGATCAGGGTATCTGCCTAGAAAAAATAGCTATGCAAACCATCCAGACAGGAGTACAGTGGCGGTCGTTGGAAAGATTTAGCAAAGCATTCATCAATAAGACGCATCCCTGTTGTTATAAGTAGTGTTCGTCCTGTTTTTGATCACGCCAGTTTTTATGTTTCCGCACACCGCTGACCTGCCCTCACAACGAGACCAGGCAGCACATTAAATGATTGAATTCAGGATAGTAAAATATGTCTACTGTTACCGGTACTGTTAAGTTCTTCAACGAATCCAAAGGCTTCGGCTTTATCACTCGTGAAGGCGGCCCGGACGTTTTCGTTCACTACAGCGCCATTCAGGGCGGCGGCTTCAAGACTCTGGCAGAAGGCCAGCAGGTTGAATTCACCGTGACTCAGGGCCAGAAAGGTCCTCAGGCGGAAAACGTAGTTGGTCTGTAATTAACAGCCCAGTACGATCAAAAAGGCAGCTTCGGCTGCCTTTTTTGTTGCCTGAATTTCCCTGTTCGTCCGTATTCGTCCTTATTAGTACCATGGTCGGGCTCACCTTGAGCCACGCTAAGGCCTATAATGCCTGCTCGGGTGAATTCACTCCCCAGGCCCTCGAGGCTCAGCAAACCAGAAAAGGCCCACCATGTTTTCTGAACAGTTCTATTCCGTCCAGGACGGACGTATTGTGATTTCCGCACCCCAGGCCAGCTACTTTGCCAAAGAGATCGCCGGGGACTTCAATCCGATCCACGATCCGGACGCCCGTCGTTTTTGCGTGCCCGGCGACCTGCTGTTCACCATTGTGGTGTCCCGTTTCGGGCTCTCAGAAAATATGACCTTCAAGTTCCGTAACCTGCTTGGTGCCGAGGTTCCGCTTGAGTTCCGCGAAAGCGAAAATGGCGAAGCCATCAACGTTGTCGACGAAGCCGGTAAGGTCTACCTGGAAGTTACCCGTAAAGGCGCGGTAACCCGGGATGAAAAAGTGATTGAAGAGTTCAGTCGGTGCTATGTTGCGGCGTCCGGGAAAAACTTTCCGCACACGCTCAAGCCCTTGATGGAATCACACGGGGTGATGTTCAATCCCGACCGGCCAATGGTGATGTATGAGAGCATGAGCCTGGCTCTCACACAGCTGGAGAACCCTCACCCAGACCTCGAACTGAACAACGCAGATCTGGAAGTTGCGGGTAAACGCGGCAACGTAACGCTTGAATACAACCTGCAGTCTTCCGGCAAAACCGTTGGCGAGGTTGCCAAGCGGCTGGTACTGGGCGGCCTTCGGGAGTACTGCCCTGAGGCCATGGCCGGCATCATCGAGGAATTTTACCGGCTCAAGGCGAGAGGCACCCGCTGGGGGATGGAAAGCGCTGATCAGCCGGCAGGATTATAACGCTCAAACGTTTGCAGGCAGACATCCACGGTTACCGATAACGCTTTCAGCGCCGCAGCCCGTGCCCTGCCTTCCGCACTCGCCCGGTAGAGGTGCGGGGTCATTGCCAATAAATCGGCAATAGGCTCAGCGCCTTCGAGATGCACTGTGAAGCGTAAATCCTGGGTGCCGATTCGCCGAAATCCTTCTGGCACCAGAGCCACTTTACGAGAGTCTGCGCGAACTTCCGGATAGACAATCTCCCGCAACTCCCTCAGATGATCCTGGCCGGCGTCTACCTGTACCAGTCGCCCGCCTGGCCGTAAAACCCGCGCGAACTCCGGATACACCGGGAACCCGAAAAGGCAAAGCACACGGTCGACTGAAGCTGGTAACACCGGCAGATTGGCATTGCTGCCAACCACCCAACCTGCGCGTTTTTCCATGCGCGCCGCCGCCAGCACCGCCCACTTGGAAATGTCCAGTCCGAGCAACGATAGTGAGATTTCGTCCTCCTGGGACGCTAGTTGGCGCAGATAATAGCCCTCACCACAGCCGGCATCCAGACAACTGAGCTCGCTGCCCGTCGCAGCGCCGTTCAGGATTGCAGCCGACACGGCATCCGCAATCGGGCGATAGTATCCCGCCTCCAGAAAGCGCTGGCGCGCGGCCACCATGGCTTTGCTGTCACCAGGTTCTTTCGAGCGCTTTTTCTGAACTGGCAGCAAATTTACGTAGCCCTGGCGGGCAATATCGAAGCTATGGCCCTGCGGACAGCGCCAGACTTTGTTTTCCCGCTGTAGCGGATTGCCGTCGAGCGGACAGGCGAAGGATTCAAAGGAAGTGGTGTTCACTGAGCGTCCAAACGTTGGAAATGCCGGCGTATTCTAACAAGGAATATCCCATCAGGCTCGCAAACGGAGGAATGGCTTCCTATTCTTGTTGTGAACGACTGGAAAGCGCATAGATGCGTTCTCACCCAACCGGGAGGAGTCTCGTCCGTCATGGATAAGAAGAAGGACAGATCGTCGTCATCGTCACAATCGGAGCAAAGTGAACAAAAGTTCCATGAGTTGATTGAGAGCCTTCCGATGGTTGCCGTTCAGGGCTACGACCGGAATCGGAGGGTCATCTACTGGAATGAAGCCAGCACAAGACTATACGGGTACTCCAGAAATGAGGCTCAGGGAAAACGGCTGGAGGACCTGATTATTCCGGAAGCCATGCGCGAAGCCGTCATTGAGGCCCACACCAACTGGCTCGATCACAACATCAGCATTCCCGCAGAAGAACTGGCACTGAAACACAAGGATGGCCACCTGGTTCCCGTTTACTCCAGTCATGTCATGATCAAACAGGATACCGGCGAGTGCGAAATGTTCTGTATCGACATCAGCCTGGAAGAACAAACGCAAGCCAAGGCAGAACTGGTTCGCCGCGCCAGTTTTGATGATCTTACCGGGTTACCCAACCGACGCCTGATGGAGTCTGAACTTGAAAGCCGGCTGGCCGAGGCAGATCGTTGCAATCGCGAAGTTGCGGTGATCTTCATGGATCTGGACAACTTCAAACTGATTAACGATACCCTCGGCCACTATCAGGGCGACTCCCTCCTCAAATCGGTTGCCGACACCTTAAAGCAGGAATTGCGACACAGCGATCTGCTCTGCCGTTTCGGAGGAGACGAATTCGTTCTGTTACTGTTCGATTTCCATGGCCCTGAAGGCATTCATGAATTACTTCAACGGCTGGTCAAGGCACTCGAAAGCAAGGTGCAGCTTCACGGTGATTGCTATCAGGTATCGGCAAGTTTTGGCGTCAGCCTGTACCCACACAATGGCGGCACCGCAGCGGAACTCATGGGCAACGCAGACGCGGCCATGTACCGCGCCAAGGAGATCGGAAAGAATACGGTCTGCTTCTACACCTCTGATATCAACGACCGGCTCGTCAAATACCAACAGATTACCGCCCTGCTCCGACAAGCCCTGACGAATGGCGGATTGGAACTTTACTACCAGCCACAGATAGATCTGAGAACTGGCGGGACCACCTCATGCGAGGCGCTGTTGCGGTGTTTCGACAAGGCATCAAACCTTGTCTCTCCGGCGACATTTATCCCGGTCGCTGAAAAATCCGGACTTATAAACCGTATCGGTGACTGGGTGATCGATGCCGCATGCAAACAGCTCAAAGCCTGGCAGGGAACTGAGCTCGCGGGCGTACGCATTGACGTCAATCTGTCCGGTCGCCAACTGACCAATCCACACCTGGCTGACCAGATCCTGGAAACCATCGAACACTATGGTTTGAAACCTGAGCAACTCGGGGTAGAACTCACGGAAAACGAGGTGTTTGGCAGCGAAGAAGACCAAACCAGGCAACTGGAGCGCCTCAAGGCTGCCGGGCTCCATATATCCATTGACGACTTCGGCACCGGATACTCCTCCCTGGTTTATCTTCGGAAGCTGCCAGTATGCAGCATCAAGATCGATCGAAGCTTCCTTCACTATGCCATGGAAAACGAAAGCGACATGGCCATCATGAAAGCCATGGTTACGGTCGGCCAGAGTCTTGGGTTGAGCATACTTGTAGAAGGTGTAGAGACGGAACAACAGGCAAAGCTGATACGGGATCTCGGATGCGATTTCGCCCAGGGCTTTCTTTACGCCAAACCGATGCCGGCGAAAGCGGCAGAGGCATTTATGAAGCCCCTGGCTTCACGCAGTTAATGAGCAACAAACTTAGCCTGGCGTCCTTGAGGTCAGCCCCTTTGAAGGGATAGGTTTAACACCACCGGAGTATTCTCAGGCATATAACGTTCGTTGCAGGTACTGGCATTAATGAGACGGGTTTCGCCCTGCAGGTACTCACCATAGCCCTCATGAATATGCCCGAAGACATGAGCCTTCAGTATCAGCCGAGGACTACTGCCCAAGATCACAAGCCTTTGATATAAGGGGGTAAAAATGGAGGCGCGGGTCGGAATCGAACCGGCGTACACGGAGTTGCAGTCCGCTGCATAACCACTCTGCCACCGCGCCGGGGAAGCCTGGATTCTGGCTTTTGCTCTCAGGAGGCATTGAGAGACTTGGAGAAATTGGAGCGGGAAACGAGATTCGAACTCGCGACCCCAACCTTGGCAAGGTTGTGCTCTACCAACTGAGCTATTCCCGCTCTAATGTTTCAGAAGCATTGCCTCGTCAACGGCTGCGTATTCTACGGATTCCGCCTTCGCCGTCAACACCTTTTTTTCAACTTTCTGTTTTTACTGAAAATCTGCACAAAGTTTAGCCAGCAACGATTCAGGATCGATCTCCAGCCACCGCTGTGGTATTTCGCGCACGGGCCAGCTGCCCGCCGGAATCGCAGTTCAGGTAACTGGAGGACTGGAGCCACTCCTGGTCAGGATAGTATTTAAACACCAGCTGTCCGCCCTTGAGCTCGTCTACCACGGTTTTGATGATTTGATTGTCTACTGCCGGGCAGCCGTGACTACGGCCGATTCTGCCGTACTTTGTTACCCAGCTGTCCTGAACGTAGTCTGCACCATGGATAACAATTGCCCGCTGACGAGCAAGATCATTGAACCCTGGTTCCAGTCCGTCAAGGCGCAACGAATAGCCATGGGAACCCCGATAGGATTCGGCGGCTTTGAACAGGCCGATACTGGACTGGTGACTGCCCTCGATATTGGAAAATGCGGTTGCCTCAGCATTACCGGAGTTTTTACCGTGAGCCACGAGGTCACGAAGGATTAATTCTCCTTCGTTCAGATCGAACAGCCACAGTCTTTCTTTCGAGGACGGCAAAGAGAAGTCGATCACAGCCAGCCGCTCTGGCATGGCTGTGCCATTGCTGATGGCACAACGGGTTGCCTTGAGTGCAGCTTCGAGAACCTGCGGGCTGAGCTTGGGAGCCGCGGAGGCCAAACGTCCAAACATATCATCGTTCGCGGTTTGGGCGTGGCCTGCGGCCGACAACCCAAGGGTAAAAAGCGCGCCTGCAACCAGGGCAGAAATCTTTCGTCGTTTGTGATGCTTTGGCATCAAACTTACCTCTCAACCAGATAGAAGCTGCATAAATCCGCAGATCAAAAAATGCCCCATTCTATCAATAAAAAATGAGACACCCGTCATCGCCGTACAAAAAATAAACAAGCAGTAATCAAACATACGAATTCCGGGGTGTGGCTCCGGCGTGATAGCATTGACTCAACTCAACGGGGTGCCTGGAAGGGCTGAGACCATACCCGCGGAACCTGACCCGGTTAATACCGGCGTAGGGATTGAGTCACCACCTTTCGTGGTGTTCGCGGCATGGCACCCCCGCTACTGAACAAGGTGCCAATGTATGATTTCACGCTTGATTCCCGCGTTGTTCGCCGTGTCGCTGCCGCTGATGGTTGCCGCCGATGAACCGACCGCCCTGAATGTGTATACCCATCCCTCCTTTGCCGCCGAATGGGGCCCGGGGCCCGCGGTTAAAGAGGCGTTTGAAGCCCAATGCGGGTGCTCCCTGAACTACACCGTATTGGACAGCGGCGGAGACATTCTGCAAAGGCTCCGGCTGGAAGGAAGCTCCACTCCGGCAGATGTGGTTCTGGGGCTGGATACCGGCACCATGGAGACCGCTCGGCAAACCGGCCTTCTGGGCCGCCACGGTCAATCACTGGAACGCCTGGCATTGCCTGTTAACTGGGACGACGACACTTTCGTGCCCTACGACTGGGGCTATTTTGCCTTTGTCTACGATACCGAGCAGTTGTCGGAGCCGCCCTCAAGCCTTGAAGAACTGGTCAACGCGCCAGAGGATCTCAAGATCATTATTCAGGACCCGCGCACCAGCACCCCGGGACTCGGCCTGTTGCTCTGGATGCATGCCGTCTATGGTGATGAAGCGCCCGCAAAGTGGCAGCAGCTCAGCGACAAGATTCTCGCAACCACCCAAAGCTGGAGTGACGGTTATTTCTCGCTATTCATGAATGGCGAAGCGCCTATGATCCTCTCTTACAGCACCTCTCCTGCGTATCACATGGCTATCGACAAAACTGACCGTTATCAGGCGGCGCGTTTCAATGAAGGACATTACCTGCAGGTCGAAGTCGCCGCCCTGGTGGAAAGCTCCGATAACAAGACACTTGCCAGAGAGTTTCTGGACTTCATGCTGACCGCGAACTTCCAGCGTCATATTCCACTGAAGAATGTGATGTATCCGGCCGTTGATCTTGGGGATGAATTGCCAGAGGTTTTCGACAAGCTGATTACACCATCCGAAGCCCTGTATATAAACCCCGCGAAAGTTGCCACCATCCGCCGACAGTTGGTGAACGACTGGCTTGATGCACTGACCGACTGATGTGATGCCAACACACGCGAGTGCCGCCCCCTTCAGCCATCCTGGCTGGCAAATCTGGCCCGGCCTGTTACTCGGCACCGGGCTATTGCTGCTCGTGGCACTTGGCTTGGGGAGCATACTACAGGAGGCCGGTGAGCTGGATCCGGGGCGCACGCTAGCAAGCTCCTATTTCCAGAGCGTGGTCCGATTTACCCTTTGGCAGGCCTTTTTATCTGTCCTGTTAAGCCTGGCGCTGGCGCTCCCGGTGGCGACCGCCCTCGCCCGCTACAAAGGCTTCCCTGGTCGCACATTGATTCTGCGGCTGATGGAGTTGAGTCTGGTTTTACCCACTATCGTGGCAGTCTCAGGCATCATAGCGGTGTTTGGTCGGCAGGGCTGGTTCACCGGCCTGCTCAATATCTGGCTTCCTGGAAATGGTTGGAATCTTTATGGGCTGAACGGCATTCTGCTCGCCCACGTGTTCTTCAATGCGCCACTGGCGGCCCGAATCCTGTTGCAGGCTCTGGATTCCATACCCGCGCCACGAATGAGAACAGCTTCTCAGCTTGGGCTCGGCGGCTGGTGGCTGTGGCGTGCGGTACACTGGCCCGCCATCAAACCGGTACTGCCCGGCGTGGCGGCACTGGTGTTCACGCTGTGCTTCACCAGTTTTGCCATCATCATGACGCTGGGCGGAGGGCCAGGAACAACGACCCTGGAAGTCGCCATCTACCAGGCCCTGCGCTTTGAATTCGATTTCGCCCGTGCCGCACTGTTTGCCATTCTGCAGCTGTTGATCTGTGGCAGCCTCTGGTGGCTGGTTTTCCGGAAACGCCTGGACACCGCGGTACTGCCAAACCGACGGCTATCGCGTCAGGTCCCTCTGTTCGCACGGCGCTGGCAAGGGTTTTCAGCAAGTCTGCTCCTGGCGATTTTCACGGCCTTTCTGGTCGCGCCACTACTGGCTATTATTCTGCGCGGTTTACCGGCCTTGTGGCCAACGGCGGATGCTACTTCTATTTATCAACAGCTATTGCCGGCCACCGCTCGCAGCCTGTTAATCGCCATTCCAGCCGGGCTCGGTTCGGTGGTCGTTGCCTTGCTAACCCTGGCGGCAACCAACAGGGCTCGTCTGCGCTGGCTGGCCATAGTGCCGGCCGTCACTGGCTATCTCCCATTGATCGTACCGCCTCTGGTACTGGGGACCGGGCTTTTTATTCTGTTAAGGCCGCAATTGGGGAACACCATGCAGGGCTGGTTCCTGGTGGCACTGATCAACGGGCTGATGGCCGTGCCGTTTGTGCTACAGATACTGCGCGGACCTCTCGCAAGCCTGGACTCCGGATCACTCAAACAGGCAGACCAACTGGGCCTCCTGGGCTGGTATCGATGGCGATGGCTGTATTGGCCGTATCTGCGCCGTCCAGTTGCTCTGGCCCTGGCGTATGGTGTGGCATTATCTCTGGGTGACTTCGGTGTTATCGCCCTGTTCGGCAGTCCCGGCAAACCCACTCTCCCCGTTTTGCTATATCAGCAACTGGGTAGTTACCGCTTAGGGGAGGCCGCAGGTACCGGACTCTGGCTGTTGGGGCTACTGATACTGATTTTTGTATCGCTCTCCCGTGTTCCCGGCATTAAGTCCAGAACAACTTCCGCTGCGAGCCAACCACTGCCGGAGCCTGAACATGCTTGAGATCAAAGATCTGGCCTTCGAGTATGGCCCTGACGGCCATCTCTGGCGATTCGATTTTTCCGTGCCTGCTGGTGAATGTCTGGCCATCCAGGGCCCCAGCGGTTCCGGCAAATCAACCCTGCTCAGTCTGGTTGCAGGTTTTCTCCCGCCAGCCAGCGGCCGGATTCTCTGGCAGGACAAGCCGATCCACTTGCTAAAACCCTGGCAGCGCCCGGTAACGAGCGTGTTCCAGGAACACAACCTGTTCGAGCACCTGGATGTCTTTACCAATATTGGCCTTGGCATTCAACCCGGTCTCAAGCTGGATGAATCTCAACGCCACGCCATTGAAACCGGGCTGGAACGCACCGGGTTAGCAGGTTTCGGTCCCAGAATGCCTGGCGAGCTTTCCGGTGGCCAACGCCAGCGCGTTGCCTTGCTGCGAGCCATCCTGCGGCGCCAACCATTGCTCTTGCTGGATGAGCCGATGACGGGCCTGGACACCGAAACCCGGAAGATTCTGTACGCCATGCTGCTAGAAGAGAAAGCCCGGGGCATCACCATGCTACTGGCCAGTCACGATGAAGAAGAACGCAGAATACTGGCAGACAGCCACTGGAATCTTTAAGCTTTCAGAGAACTCAAACAGGGACTCCGTGACTCCGTGGCAAATGAACCAGGCCTATCTCAGCCACTTGGCGCCCACACTCCCGGTAACGCCGACTTCGGTGGCCATACGCTGAAGTTTTCCGGCGACTGGACTCTGTCCCACTATTCCGCCCTGAATCGGCAAACAACTGCCCTGAAACCTCGCGCAGCAGGCTGCAATCCGGATTTTTCCGGCCTGGGCCGCCTGGACACCGCCGGCGCCTCGTTGATGGTGAAATTGCTTGGCAGCGACGCTCTGATCAGCGCTCTGCAACGAGCTGAATTACCGGATGAACAGCGTGCCCTGATACAGGCGGTTGCTGAAGCCATGAACCAGCCGTCGGCGGCGGTCGCAACCGTTAACCCGGTCGTGGCGTTCCTGGCGGAGATCGGGAAGAAGGTGACCACACTGGGGCAACTTGTCTGGTTGCTGGCCGGGTTTATTGGCCAGACGCTGGGCACGCTGTTCTACATCCTGCCCCGGCCTACTCGCTGGCGTATAACACCCTTTGTGGCGGCACTACACGACACCGGCCTGAACGCCCTGCCCATTGTTGCCCTGCTTACCTTTCTGGTTGGCGCCGTGGTTGCGTTTCTTGGCGCGACAGTTCTTGAAGACTTTGGCGCGACCATTTACACAGTGGATCTGGTGGCGTTCTCGTTCCTGCGGGAGTTCGGCGTACTTCTGGCAGCCATCCTGCTGGCCGGCCGAACCGCCAGTGCCTTCACCGCACAGATTGGCGCTATGAAAGTCAATGAAGAACTCGACGCTATTCGCACCCTGGGGCTCAATCCGGTGGAACTGCTGGTCGTTCCCCGGGTTTTGGCGATGATGTTCAGCCTACCCATTCTCACGTTTATCGGCATGATCTCGGGCATGGTCGGTGGGGCTGTGGTCTGCGCGGTGGCTCTGGACATTCCGCCCAGCCAGTTCATTGCCATTGTCGAACGGGATATTGCCCTGAAGCACTTCCTGGTCGGCCTTGGCAAGGCGCCGGTGTTCGCATTTCTGATCGCCGTCATTGGTTGCCTGGAAGGCTTCAAAGTGGCCGGCAGTGCTCAGTCTGTCGGGGAACACACCACCTCCAGCGTGGTGCAGTCTATCTTTATGGTGATACTGCTGGATTCCGTGGCAGCGCTGTTTTTCATGGAAATGGGTTGGTAAGGCATGGCGGATCATCCGGTCATACAGGTACGCGCACTCGACAACCGGTTCGGCAGCCACATCGTTCATGAGAGACTCGATCTGGATCTGTATCCCCGGGAGATTCTGGGTGTGGTCGGAGGTTCCGGCACCGGCAAGTCCGTTCTTTTGCGCAGTATAGTTGGCCTGAATCCACCGTCCGGCGGGCATATCACCGTTTTTGGTGAAGATTTGACGGAACTATCCGCCACCGAACGATCTCGCTATGAGCAACGTTTCGGGGTTCTGTTTCAGGGCGGTGCCTTGTTCACCTCACTGAACCTTGAGCAGAACATCGCGCTGCCGCTGATTGAACACGCCCGGCTGTCGCGGGCCGAAGCGGAGGAACTGGCCCGAATGAAACTGGCCTTGACCGGCCTGCCACCAGAAGCCGCCACGAAATACCCGGCCGAACTCTCCGGCGGTATGGTCAAGCGGGCGGCCCTGGCCCGGGCGCTGGCGCTGGACCCGGAAATCCTGTTTCTGGATGAACCAACCGCCGGTCTGGACCCGATCGGCGCTGCCGCCTTTGATGAGCTGATCGTCACCCTTCGCAACGCACTGGGCCTTACGGTGTTTCTTGTTACCCACGATCTGGATACCCTGTACACCACCTGTGACCGTGTTGCGGTTCTGTCTCAACGCAGGGTGCTGGTTGCCGATACTCTGGAAAAGGTGGCACAAACCGACGATCGCTGGATTCAGGACTACTTCCATGGCCCCCGTGGCCGCGCGGCGATTACAGCCCACAACAGGCTAACCAAACAGGAGCCCGGTTAATGGAGCCCAAGGCCCATCACGTTATTATCGGATTCTTCACGCTTGCGGCAGTCAGCGCTGCCTTGCTGTTTGCCCTGTGGCTTGGAAAATCATCTACCGACACCAACTGGGCCTATTACCGGATCGGGTTTGATCACCCGGTTGGCGGGCTGGCCAAGGGTAACCCGGTCCTCTATACCGGCGTCCCGGTGGGCGACGTGCTGGATCTTACCCTGGCGCCGGACAACCCCGCCCATGTGCGGGTACTGGTGAGGGTGAACCAGGATATTCCGGTACGGGAGAATACCCGCGCGGGCCTGGTCCTGGCCAACATAACCGGCAGCATGAGCATACAGTTTACCGGAGGCACACCAGACAGCCCCATTCTGGAAGGCCACAAAGACAATCCACCGCTGATAGCCGCCGAGCCTTCGGCCTTCAGTAACCTGCTGACCAACGGCGAGGCCATGCTCGGCAAAGCAGAGCAGTTGCTGGAGAATGCCAACCGACTAATGTCCGAAGACAACCTGAGCAACATTGCCGAAATTCTTCAAAACACCCGCGAGGCCAGTGAATCCATGCTGGCGAGCCGGGACGAGCTTGAGGCGCTGATGACCCGGTTCGATGACGCCGGCATCCGTGCCGAAGAAGCTGCCATCAAGGTGTCTGCCGCAGCAGACAGGTCCCGAGAGGTACTGGATGAGCGGGTGGAACCGGTTCTCCTGGCCATGTCCAGGGCGCTGACCACCCTTCAACCTACCCTGGATCGACTGGACACCCTCACCGGCGACAACGAACTGGCGCTGGACGCCGGGCTTCAGGGTCTGGGAGAAATAACCCCTGCATTGCGGGAGCTGCGTAGCACCTTGCGCAACCTGAACTCATTTACCCGCAGGCTGGAACAGGACCCCACCGGAACCTTGTGGGGCGGCACCGGCATCAAGGAGTACGAACAATGAAAGTGCTATCCGCTCTCGCCTTGGGCCTGGTTCTGGCTGGCTGCACGGTCTTCCCGGTGCCCGAGTCCCCTCGCCTGATGGAGCTGGCACCAGCGAGCGACTTGCCAGCATTTGACCAGTCGCTGCCGGCCAGCCTTCGGGTAGATACGCCACTGGCTTCTGACCCGCTGGACAGCGCTCGTATTCTGATTAAACCATCGGCATACGAATACCGGGCCCTGGCAGGCGCCCGATGGCGAGAGAGTATTCCCGTGGTCGTTCGCGATCACCTGTTGGAAACCTTCCGGGCAAGCGGCGCGTTCGCGAATGTGATGACCGACACCAGCCCCGCAACGTCGCAGTTAACCCTGGTCTCCGAGCTGACTGGATTTCAGGCTGAAAACGGTGAGAACGGCACCCGGGTGGTGATCAGGCAACATCAGCAACTCATGGATAATCGCACCAGACGGAGCTTGTGTGTGAGGAGTTATGAAGCCAGGGCGAACGCAAAAAGCACCGAGCTGGGGGAGTTGATGAAAGCCTTCAGTAACGCCAGTGCACATTCATCCGTGACCACCGTCACCTGGGCACATCAGTGTGTGGCCCAGGAACCTCCAGCCAATTAACCTGCCTCTTTCGGAAACAGGTCAGCCCAGGCGGCGCGAAGGTAAAGAATCATGGACCACAGAGTCAGCACTGCTGCGATGTATAGCAGACCGATGGCCACATAAGCCCAGAAATTACCCGGCGGAAACGCCAGCAATCCGACAATGGCCGCCATCTGAGCGGTGGTCTTGATCTTACCAATATAGGACACGGCAACACTGGCCCGGCTGCCCATTTCGGCCATCCATTCACGCAACGCCGAGATCACAATCTCGCGACCGATAATCACGGTGGCGGGAATAGTCAGTAGTACCGCCGAATACTCTTCAATCAAGACGGCCAGCGCCACTGCCACCATGAGTTTGTCGGCCACCGGATCCAGGAAAGCGCCGAACGGCGTGCTCTGGTTCAATTTGCGGGCCAGGTACCCGTCCAGCCAGTCCGTCAGACCTGCCAGAGCAAATAGGATGGCGCTGACCAGGTAACTCCATTGCATGGGCAGGTAAAAGATCACCACGAATACCGGAATCATCACGATACGGGACATGGTCAGTATGTTCGGTAAATTCATGGTGTTCCTATTGGTCATGCAATGCTGCGTAAATGGTCTCTGCCAATGATTTGCTGATGCCCTGCACTTTGGCCATTTCATCAACACTGGCTTTTCTGAGTTCCTGGATGCCACCGAAATAGCGAATCAGTTCGCGCCGGCGCTTCGGCCCAACCCCTTCGATACCTTCCAGGGTCGACTGGCGCCGCTTTTTATCTCGCCCGGCCCGGTGTCCGGATATGGCAAAGCGATGGGATTCATCCCGAATATGCTGTATCAGGTGCAGCGCCGGAGAATCCGCCGGTACTCGGAATACGGCCCCAGTTAAGGCGTCAATCAGCTGCTCCATCCCTGCGCGCCGGGTCACACCCTTGGCGACACCAATCATAGGGATATCGGAAATTCCAAGCTCTTCAAACACTTCACGAGCAATATTCAACTGGCCCTTACCACCGTCGATAAACACCAGATCTGGCCGCTTGCCCTCGCCGTTCACCATCCGCCGGTAACGCCGGGTGAGTACCTGTCGCATAGCGGCATAGTCATCGCCGGCGGTTATGTCCTGGATGTTATACAACCGGTAATCGCTTTTCAGTGGCCCATTCTCGTCGAAAACCACACAGGATGCGACGGTATTTTCCCCATGACTGTGGCTGATATCGAAGCATTCCATACGGGAAGGTGTTTCCGTCAGCTCCAGCAGGTCGCGCAGGGCCAGCAATCGACGATACACGGTTTCTTTGCTGGCGAGGTGTGTCAGCAGGGTTTGCCGGGCGTTGGTCATCGCCAGCTCCAGCCAGCGCCGACGCTCGCCCCGCACATTGCCGCGGATGCGGGTTTCCCGGCGCGCCGCTTCCGACAGGGCCTGCGATAACAATTCCTGCCCGTCTACCGCCACCGGCACCAGGATGTCGCGCGGAATCTCCCGCCGGGTGTCGCCACCGAAATAGTACTGGCCCAGAAACGAGGCCAGCAATTCGCCTTCGGTCTGTTCCAGGGAATAGCGAGGAAAATAATCCTTGGTGCCCAGCACCCGCCCGCCACGAACAATAATCACAACGATGCAGACCACACCGGCATCCTGGGCAATGGCGATGACATCTGCATCCCCTCCCTCACCGTCTACGGATTGCTGTTCCTGAACATGGCGAAGATTGTTGATCTGATCTCTGTACGCCGCGGCTTTCTCAAACTCCAGCGCCCGTGATGCATCCTCCATGGACTGCATCAGGTCCTGAATAATCGCCGGGTTCTTGCCCTCCAGAAACATGCTGGCGTGCCGGATATCCTCCTGGTATTCCTCAGGGCTGATAAAGCCGACGCACGGCGCCGTGCAGCGGTTGATCTGGTACTGCAGGCATGGCCGGGTTCTGTTTCTAAAATAGCTTTCACTACAGGATCTTATGCGGAAAACCTTTTGTAGAATATTAAGACTTTCCTTGACCGCTCCCGAGCTTGGAAAGGGCCCGAACCAGGTGCCACCACCCTTTTTGGTGCGGCCCCGCCGAAAGGTCAGCGAGGGATAATCCGAATGCGAGGAGAGATAGATATAGGGATAGGACTTGTCGTCCCTCAACAGAATATTGTAGGGCGGCCGCAGCGATTTGATCAGATTCTGTTCCAGCAGCAATGCTTCTGTTTCACTGCCGGTAATGGTGACTTCAATGGCCGCAATCTTGCCCACCAGGGCTTCGGTTTTAGGGGCCAGGCCTGATTTACGGAAATAACTGCTGACGCGCTTACGAAGGTTGCGGGCTTTACCCACGTAGAGGATGCCACCGGTATCGTCATACATGCGATAGACACCGGGGCGTTCTGTCAGTTGTTTCAGGAAATTCTGGCTGTCGAACTTCCCGGGAGATTGCTCGGGGTCAGACCTTGTCGGCATCCAGCAATCCAAGCCTTACTGCCATCAGCGCCAGCTCCACATCACTGGAAATCTCCAGCTTTTCGAAAATCCGGTAACGGTAACTGTTTACGGTTTTCGGGCTCAGGCACAGTTTGTCGGAGATATCCTGAACCTTCTGGCAATCCACCACCATCATGGCAATCTGCATTTCGCGCTCAGACAGGCGCTCGAACAACGACAGCTCGCCGTCTTCATCCCGCTCACCCCCGAGCTGTTTCAGTGCCATTTTCTGGGCAATTTCGGGGCTGATGTAGCGCTGGCCGGAATGGGCTTTACGAATGGCCCGCACCATTTCCTGAATATCAGCACCTTTGGTGACATACGCGGTGGCGCCGCTCTGCATCACTCGGGCCGGATAGGGGTCGTCTGCACAGGCGGTAACCACGATAACGCGAATGGAATCATCAATACGAAGAATGCGCCGGGTCGCCTCCAGGCCGCCAATACCGGGCATGCGAATATCCATCAGGACAATATCCGGACGGTTTTCACGCACACAGTCAATCGCCTCTTCGCCAGACGAAGCCTGGCCAATGACGTCTATATCGGGATTGTCAGCCAGCATGCGAGTGATACCCGAGCGTACGAGCTCGTGGTCATCAACAACCAATACCCTGATCAAAACTCACCTCGCCGTCAGGTATGAGGAAACAGGCCGATTGTAACGGTTAGCAGCGTCAGCCGGTAGGCGGCATGAAAAAAACTGCCAAAATGGGCACCTTGATCACAGACTATTGCCGGAAGGGGAGCCCAGGCCGGCGGTGTTCTCAACCGGATCGAACCAGACCACCAGTTCTCCCCTACGCACAGCTTCAAGTACGCGCTCCCGCTCTGCCAGAGGACTTTCGGTGTCATTCAACCCGTGATAACGGGTGCAGTATTCCTCGGCCAGGCCCTCGAGCTGATCAGCCGTAAGCAAACCCGTGTCTACTACAAATTTTTCTTCTCGCGGGTCCGGATCGGAAGGCTGCACTGCATCGTTACTCATAGAACCTCCAGTCAGTCGCTGTATGTTACGGTTTTATGAGCCAGACAAGAACCCCCGCAGATGAAGACACATCATCACGTTTCTGGAGAGCGGGTGCGGAAACGGGCAATGAGCTGCTTCATGCCCACCGATTCCTGCCTAAGCGCTTCACTGACAAGGCGGGTATCCTCCACATTCAGAGTCAGGGTCTCAGCACTCTCACCGAGAGCCTCCGCACGACGCCCCACTCTCGCGATTTCACCCCGCTGCAAGGCAACCGCACCCTGCACACTCTCACTCTGACGCTGCAGCTCATGAAACTGAGCCGCCAGACCTTCCAGGTGCGCTCTCAGGGCATGCAGATTAGCGCGATTCATTTCGCCAGCGCCCGCCATATCTTCCAACAGTGAGTCTGCGTTTTTTGCACCCACGACAAGATCCTGCACCCACTGGCGAATATTGGCGGTGGATTCCGAGGTCCGACGCGAAAGCGTGCGTACCTCGTCTGCCACCACGGCAAATCCCTGGCCGTGTTCGCCCGCCCTGGCTGCTTCAATCGCCGCATTCAGGGCCAGAAGGTTGGTCTGCTCGGCAATATCGGCGATCACGCCGGTGACTTGCTCGATTTTTCCGGTTGCGTCTATCAACGCGGTGATCGACTCAGAAACCCGTCCAATCACCTCAACCGTGTGGTCAGCGCCTTTCTCACTGTTAGCCAGCCCCTCACGGACTTCGCTGTTGGCATTGACTGCATGCATCACCGTTGCTGCAGAGTGCTCGGTGGCCTGTTCGATCTGTGACGCCTGATCCGCGATGGAAGCCATAGACTGAGCCACATCGGAAATCTGGCGACGAGTGCTTTCGGAGGTTTGCTGCAGTGCTTCCGCTCCGTTATCCAGGCTGGCAGAGCGTGCATCAAGGCCTGAAGCCGCTGACCGAACATCCTCAACAAACACCTCAAAGCGCCGGACCAGTTGTTCAATAGCTCCGGCCACGCCGGCAACCTCGTCACGACCTTTTACCGCGAGGATCTTGGTTAGATCAGCGTTCTGCTCCATGGCCGACACATCCCGGGCCATGGCCTGCAAGCGAAGGATCACCGAAGTCCGTAGCCAGAGCGTCATCGCCACGACCAACGCAAGAAAGACCAGGGCGCCACCAAGCAGGAACCTCTGCTGGTCTGCCAGATAATGCAACAGTTCCGATGCGCTCGCAGTAACGCCATCGCGACTGGCTCTCTGGCGCTCAGTTATCGCCGTCAGCATGGGCTCCAACGCTTGGAACAGTTGAAAATCGACGATTTTTCCCACTTCATAGTAGCTGCGCTGGCCTATTCCCTGTTTCATGTCCGCCATCAGCGCCACGACCCGGTCATATTGCTCGCGATTGTCCCGTGACCAGGTGCCTAACCCGGGATTCTCCTGAATCCTCTGCCAGTGCCGGGGAATTGAGCGCTCCAACTCGGTGAACAAAGGATCGATTTCGTCCCACAGTAAAAGCTGTGCCTTGATCTTGTAAGCCAGATCCTGCAGCAGTCGATGGTCCTGCTCCAGATCAACCAGCATCCAGGATTGCTCGAGACTCTCTCCAACCAGTGCCTGCGAGGTATGCTCGGCTTTCGCTATGATCATCCAGGCAATGAACGTGAGGCCGGCAACAGCAGCCACCGACAGCAACGCAAACGCCAGGATTCTGGCGCGAACAGTGGTCAGCATAAAAACTCCGATCAGATGTACCCGGTCGGAGGGTATGCCCGTTTTATGACACTTTTATGTATTTGCTTGCGTCATTTTTTCGATACTACGTTTGGCGATCTTCAAAAATAACTGCTAAATCACTATCATCGCTCTTTTATTTCCGTTCGGATGCTAATGAATCACCACGCTTTCAAACTCACTCTGCCGATTTTATTTGGCTACATCCCCCTTGGTATGGCCTTTGGTGTGCTGTTTACCACGCAACTGGATTATCCCTGGTGGATTGCCCCCCTGATGGGCCTGGTTATCTACGCCGGTGCCGGCCAGATTCTGGCGGTCAGCCTGCTGGCTGCCAACGCCGGACTGGTTGAGGTGGCCGTTGCCATGTTCGTACTGAACGCTCGACATCTCTTCTATGGGTTGTCGCTGCTGGGGCAATTCCGTGGCGTCGGCTGGCGTAAGGCGTATCTGATTTTCGGTTTGACCGATGAAACCTATTCCCTGCTCACCAGCCGCCCCCGTTCGGCCAATCGCGAACAGGAACAGCATGTGGACTTCCGGATCACGGCCATGAACCAGGGCTACTGGATTGTCGGATGCACCTTGGGTGCGGTACTCGGCAAGACTGTCGCCTTCAACAGTACCGGCATTGAGTTTGCACTCGTGGCGCTGTTTATTGTGCTCACCATCGAACAATTGAAAGCATTGGGGGATTCGTTTCCGGTGTGGGCGGGGGCGGCGGCAGCTGCGTTTGCCATGATGCTGGTGCCGGCAACCCATCAACTGATAGCAGGCATTGTACTGGTTACTGCAGTGCTTCTTCTGCACTACCGGAAGTATCGAACAGACACCATGGCAGGAGACGCAAATCGTGGGTGAAAGTAGCTACCTGGCGGCGTTTATTGCCATCTCCGCCCTGGCCACATTTGCGACCCGGGTGGTGCCTTTCCTGTTCTTTGAAAAGCACACGGAACACCCTCTGGTCAAACACATCGGGCGCTTCCTGCCCGCAGCCGTGATGGCATTACTGGCCACAGTATTTTTGCAGAGGTCTGCGGACTGGCAGGCACAGGCACCTGGCGCAGATGCGCTGATACCCGCATTACTGGTGGTTGCCGTTCACCTGTGGCGCAGAAACGCGCTGCTTTCTATCGCGGCCGGCACTGCAGCCTACATGGCCATTCAGCAATCAGGCATTCTGTAAGGCACCCGAAAATCAGGGGGTGCCCTCAACATTGGCCACCAGCCGGGAATCTTCCAGCGCGGCCGTGCGGTGCTTCACCACGCCCTTGTATTCCGGGCTTTCAATCATCGCCAGAAACGCGTTAATGGAGGGGTAGCGGACCAGCAGCACCTGATCCCAGGATTCATCCGGCGGCGCAATCAGCGAACCGACGGAACGGCCAGACCAGATCACCTCGGCACCAACTTCCGAGACACTGCGGGCAGCCTCTGTCATATAACGCTTGTAAGCATCCCTTCCGGAACAGTCTTCGCTGTCATCCTTGTATGCAGCCTTGTCCCTGAACCGAAGCAGATTCAGCATCACAACAGGCTGATCTTTGGGGATTTCATCAAGAATCTTCTGTAACTCTTCCTGAGATGGATTGACGGTCGCCATAGTTGTCCCTGTTCATTCGTTTGCAGGATGGCTCTTTGATGCCATTCTTTGAATAGGACAGTAAACGAAAATCCCGAAATGTGCATCTCCATCTTCGCCTTTCGGAGGGGTTCCCTTGCATTATTGACCTTCGTCAAGCAAGAATTGAGGCCACACTACGGCTATAAGCACATAACCATCAGTGCTATAGCGTGCTTATTCAGAACAAGAGAGAGACAATCGACCGTGAGCAAACTCCCAGTGATACTGGCCGCAATCGGGCTGGCCACCACGGCAGGTATTGCATCTGCTGCGTTATCTGGCGACCCAGAAAACGGCAAGGAGGTCGCCAACCTCTGCGTAGCGTGCCACCAGGCCGATGGCAGCGGCAAACACATCGAAGGTGGAGAATCCTGGCCCAGGCTGGCCGGGCTGAATGCCACCTATTTGGCCAAACAGTTGCATGACATCAAAGATGGCTCCCGGACCAGCCCCACCATGATGCCTTTCGTCAACATGCTGGACGATCAAAAGATTGCCGACGTTGCGGCCTACTACAGCCAGCTTGAACCCACCGCTGGTGAAGGCGGCCAAAAAGCCGATGAAGCACTTCTGACCAGGGGCGAACAATTGGCTCAGCGTGGCGACTGGTCCCAATACGTTGTTTCCTGCAAAAGCTGCCACGGCCCCGGGAACCAGGGTGCTGGCGACGTATTTCCCGGCATTGCAGGCCAGCACGCGGGTTACATCGAGGCACAACTGAAAGCCTGGAAGGAAGGGACCCGCAAGAACGATCCCCAGGATCTTATGGGCTCCATTGCACGCCGCATGAGCGATACCGACATTCACGCGGTCGCCGTCTGGCTTGCCAACCAGAACACCGCCAGCAACTGAGGGACAAAGATCATGATGCGCACACTGCTAACCGTCGCCCTCTCCGGCTGCGTAATACTTCCGGTAACCGCTGCGGCCAATGACGACAGAACCCAGGCCTACATCGATCAGCTCACCGCCATGGGCTTTGCTGCCCCGAACGAAAACCAGCTGGTGCACATTCCGCCGTCCATGGCAGACCTGGAGGAAGCCGACATCCATCCGGAACTGAAAAACGTTATCCGCAGGGGCTACGACCTGTTCACCAACACCCAGCAACTGCGTGGCAAGAACGTGTTCAACAACATGAACTGTTCCAGCTGCCATCTGGGCGAAGGCCGGATGCCTTTCAGCGCGCCTATCTGGCCGGCTGCCGTGACTCTGCCCGGCTATCGCGGCAAGAACGGCCATGTAAACAATCTGGAGGAACGGATTGCGGGCTGCTTCACCTATTCCATGAACGGCAAGCCGCTGGAGTACGGCAGTGACGATATGCTGGCACTGTCTGCCTACCATCAGTGGTTGGCGACAGGTGTGGAGATGTACCCCAAACAGCCCATCTACGGCCGCGGTTTCCCGGCGCCCGAGCGGCCGGCTGAACTGAGCTACACCAACGGTGAAAAGCTGTATCAGGAAAACTGCGCGGTGTGCCACGCTGAAGATGGGACAGGCCTGCGTATCGACGGCCACACAGTATTCCCGGCCCCCTGGGGAGATATGTCCAACAACTGGGGGGCTGGTATTGTGCGCCTGCATACCGCAGCTGGCTTTATCAAGAACAACATGCCATTAGGGCAGCCCAACTCCCTGACCGATCAGGAAGCCTGGGATATCGCCTTCTACATGGACAGCCAGGAGCGACCACAAGATCCGCGCTACACGGGCGATGTGAAGGAAACCGCTGAAAAATTCGGGCCTACCTTCCACAAACATTCCATGTATGGTCAGGTTCGGGAATCCGATGGCAAGTTACTGGGTGACCACGACAACACCGGAGACAAGCCTTTCCTTAAACCAGACACCGTGCGGTCGAGAACATTCGACTGACAGACGTTATAATTCGGTGTCACAGGCCTCCCTTGCGGAGGCCTTTTTACTTGCAATCAGCGCAAGGAGGAACACGATGACCATCAATCGCTGGCACTTGCTGGTAAGCGGCAAAGTACAGGGCGTTTACTACCGGGCATCCACCGAACAGAAAGCCCGGGAACTGGGCCTCACAGGTTGGGTACGAAATTTACCGGACGGCCGGGTCGAAATCGTGGCAGAGGGCGAGCCACTCCAGCTCAAGGCACTGCATGAATGGTGTCACGAAGGCCCGGAACGTGCGGTGGTCGATGAAGTGGCGGCTCAGGAACTGCCGGCTACTCAGGAATTCACTGACTTCAGGACCACACATTGAGCAGCCTTCTTGGTACCTTTCTGTACACGCTGGAGACCACGCTGCCGGTCTTTGCCATGGTCTTTATCGGCATCGGTCTTCGGCGCATTGGCTGGATTGACCAGGGCTTCATCGCCACCGCCTCTGCTCTGGTTTTCAAGGCCACACTCCCCACCCTGGTTTTCCTGAGCATTATCAGAGCCGACCTGGATACCACCCTCAGCATCAGCATGCTGATCTTTTACTTCCTGGCGACCCTGGCCAGTTTTGCCCTTGTCTGGTTCTGGGCAACAAAGCGGGTCCGGCAAGAGGATCGCGGGGTTTATGTCCAGGGAGCGTTTCGGGGCAATTGTGGCATCGTTGGACTGGCGTTGGCAGCCAACCTCTATGGGGATTACGGGCTCTCGGCCGGGGGGCTGCTCCTGGCTTTGGTGATCGTGGTCTACAACTCATTATCGGTGATCGTGTTGCTGGCGTATCAGCCCGGTAAAACCATGAGCCTGACCAACACCCTTCGAGACATTGCCCGAAACCCTCTGATCATCGGCGTAGTGCTGGCTATTCCTTTTGCAGCCCTTGAAATCAGGCTTCCCGGATGGGTAATGACCAGCGGCGACTACTTTGCTTCGCTAACGCTGCCCCTCGCCCTGCTCTGTATCGGCGCAACGGTCTCACTGAAATCCATCCGCAGTGACAGCGGCCCGGCCGTGGGATCATCCATCTGGAAGATGGTGACTTTGCCGGCACTGTGCACTCTTGCAGCCTGGCTGGCAGGCTTTGAAGGGCGCGAACTCGGGCTCATGTTCCTGTTTTTTGCCAGCCCAACAGCAGCGGCCAGCTTCGTGATGGTGAAGGCGCTTGGCGGCAACGATCGCATGGCAGCGAACATTATCGCGCTGACGACACTGCTTGCGAGTGTGACCGTTACTCTCGGAGTATTCGCTATACAGCTGACAGCAATCGGCTGAACGGCCAAGGCCTACCTTAAACCGCACAACGCTCCCTGGCTGTGCGGCTTTCAGTCTGGGCTGTCATGACGCAGGCCACATGGTCAGGCCTGCTCTCTCCGGGCAATCCAGTAACGCCGGAAAGCGAAGGCTACCGAGGCAACTGTGAGCATAATGAAAACCCAGGCGATAGGCCCCCTGAAGAAGATAGTCGGGTCACCTTTACTGATCAGCAGAGTACGCCTGAGGTTATCCTCGAACATTGGCCCGAGTATAAACCCGATCAGGAACGGAGCGGCAGCAACCCCAGTTCGGTTAAACAGAAAACCGAGAACACCGAACGCCAGCATCAGCCCAATATCGAAGGTGCTGTTGTTCACGGCGTAAGCACCATAAATACAGAACATCAGCACAATAGGTAGCAGGATGGTTTTGGGAATATCCGCGATAATCGAAAAATACCGGATAGCGGCGTTGCCGACAAAAACCAGCACAAACGAGCTGACCAGAATACCGCAGAACAGCGCGTAGACCAGGGGCAGGTTTTCCTGAAACAGCACGGGGCCCGGTGTCAGGCCATGAATCATGAATGCACCCAGAATAATCGCCGTTATCACATCACCGGGAATGCCCAGCGATAGCAGCGGAATCAGCGTTGCTCCGGCGACCCCGTTATTTCCGGCTTCAGCCGCGGCCACGCCTTCAACCTCACCTTTGCCAAAGTTATCCTTTCGGGGAGAGGTTCGCTTCGCCTCACTGTAGGAGATAAAGGCTGCAGATGTTGCCCCGGTGCCCGGGATGGCTCCAATAATGACCCCAATGACACTGCCGCGAATGACGGTTTTCAGGGAGCCTTTGAACTCCTTCCACGTCAGAGAGGCGCCAGATACCGCTGTACGAATATGGGGCGCGACCCTGGAGGTATAGAAATCGATGACTTCGGGAATGGCAAACAAACCGATCAGTAGCGGTATAAAGGAGACTCGATCCATCAGGTTGTAATTGTCGAAGGTCAGACGCTGCGTACCATAAACCGCGTCCAGTCCGATTGTGGAAATGATGATGCCCAACCCGGCAGCAATTAGCCCTTTAATCGCAGAGTTGCCGGACACCGAGACAATGATGGTCAGAGAGAAGCAGATCAACCAGAAGTATTCAGGCGGCCCGAAATTCAGTGCGATTTTCGCCAGGTAAGCCGCGAAGAAGATCAGCGCAACATTGGAGATAAGATCGGCAACAACCGAGGAATACAAGGCGGTTTTCAGGGCTTTCTTAGCCTGGCCCTGTTGCGCCATCGGGTAGCCGTCAAGCAATGTACAAGCGGCTGCTGGAGATCCCGGAGTTCTTATAAGAATGGCGGTAATAGAGCCTCCATACATGCCCCCTTTGTATATCCCAACCAACAAAAGGATCGCGGTAACTGGCTCCATCGAGAAGGTGAAAGGCAGGGCCAACGCAACCGCCATGGTCGCTGTTAATCCTGGAATCGCGCCTACCACAACGCCAATCAGCACACCGGCCGCTATGGCCATAAAATTATCAATACTCAGAAAGAGCGTCAGAACTTCTGATATGTTTTCCATTGCTATTAACCTAAAACGTTCTGTCTGACCTCAGACAAATAGCTTTATGCTGACACCGGATGGTCAAATCACCCGGCGAACAGCCCTTAAAATTGAAGGAGAGCTTCCCAGAGCGTTCCTACGGGCAGGGGCACATTCAGGACGTGAATAAAGAGAAGCGAGACAACAACAGGAAACAGCACTGCCAATACATAGATCCAGGCGCTTTTCAGACCGCTGGCCATGAAAAGCAGAACACTTGCGAATATTCCGCTTCCGATGGCCCCAAATTGTTCGAAGAAAACCGCGTAAATAGCGCCGGCCGCCAGCATCAAAACCTGACGAAGAACGGGCACACCCTGCCGCAGTTCATCGGCCTCCTCACGCTTTGGCGGGTACAACAAACCGTTAACCATCAGGACAAACGCCAGAATCAAAACCAGCCAGCCCGCCAATTGCGGCAAAAACCGGGGGGACAGCAATGGATGCTGCATATAGGGTGGCAAGTTGATGTAATTCGGAATTACATAAAACAGAAAAACCAGCGACACCACGAAAAACAGCCCACCCAGTAACGAGTTGGGATTCAACCGACCGTATTCGTCGTTAGCAGTGTGGGTGGATTGATCGTCTGACAGTTCCATGATGACCTCTGCAGTTCAGCCTCAAAGAAAAAGGCGGGACGACCAAATGGCACTGTCCCGCCCGATACGGCAATTCTTTTTTAACGTTTCAGGTTCGCCTGTTCAGCGACTTCGGACCACTTAGCAAGCTCGCTCTTTACCATCGCGCGGAAGTCTTCTCCGACCTCTTCACCCGCTACCGCTCCAAACTGAGGCAGGAAGTTCTGGAAGTCATCACCAGACATAATCTTCTCCAGCGCCAACTCCAACTTTTCAAGGCCGGACTCGGGGAAGGATTTGTGAGCAATCAGACCGAACCAGGCAGACGTTTCGTAATCCTCAAGACCATACCCGGCGCCAGCCTGCTGCATGGTGGGAACTCCCGGTAGAAACTCAGACTCCTGTGGTGTGGTAACCGCCAGGGCTTTGAGTTTTCCAGACTGAATATGCGGATAAACGGTCGGCATATTCTCAAACGCAACGTCAACATCACCCGCCAGCAGGGCGGGCAGCGCTTCACCGGAACCTCGGAAAGGCACATGAACCAGTTGCGTCTTCGTCAGGTTCTTGAACAGCTCACCAGACATGTGAATAGAGCTTCCAATGCCCGGAGAGCTGAAAGAAAGCTGCTGTTCCCGCGCGGCTTCAACAAATTCCGCAACGGTGTTGTACGGACTACTCGCAGGGACAACCATCACATTCGGAATATTGATTACGTTGCGAATGAACGCAAAGTCAGCAACTGGATCGTATCGCAGATTCGGATAGAGAGACGCGCCGATGGTGTGCCCCGGGGATGCCATTAGAAGCATATGGTCGGAACCGCGCCCACCACGAGCCAACTGGCCGGTAGCAACCGTCGAGCCAGCACCAGGACGGTTCTCAACCACCACCGTGCTCAACTCACGCTGAAGCAGGTCTGCCACTTTTCTCGAAAGCAGGTCCGTCGTACCACCAGCAGAGTAAGGTACGACCAATCGAATGTTATCGTCAGGCCACTCTTCGGCCTGAGCCAGACCACCACAAGCCAGAGATACAGCAGTTACCGCGCCGAGCACACTACGTTTCAGACGAAGCCCAAATAATTCGATCATTTTTGTGATTATCCTCGTTGGTCATTTCGTTGTTCGCATATCGAACTTATGTTCGAATAATGTTCGCGGGAGTAATCTCACATATTCATCACAGGCGTGCAAGAATTTTTTATGTGCAAGTCAGTAATAACCACCGACGGCAGGTTCGGGAAACCTGAAGAAGCAACAGCTCAGGCGAGGATATGACGAGGGCCAGATCAGGCCCTCGCGGTGATAACCAGAAACAGGAGCGGTAGCAGAGGTGTGTCAGAATGGCCCAAAAGCCACTCTATCAGGGCAGAACTTCAGTGATTTTTCGAGATGCGCTTTGCATGATTGGCACATACTCGTCGATGATTCGGTCAATTGAGACCGTGCTGACGTGGCTGCTGGAGTTAAGCGCAAACCGTGCCCTGCCCCTTCGATCAAAAACCGGAACAGCTAATGCTCGCATGCCGAGTTCCAGTTCCTGATCAACAACGGCGTAGCCGTTCATCCGAATCTTCTCGAGTTCGGCGCGAAGCTCATCAGGGCCTTTCGTATAGGCTGTCAGTTTTTCGAAACGGGTATCCCGAATCACCTGGTCAAGTTCCTGGGCCGGCAGCGAGGCAAGCAGTACCCGGCCTCCAGAGGTCGCATAGGCTGGCAGACGCGCACCAATCTGCAAATTAATGGGAATGAGTCCCCGGCGTGGAATCCGCGCAACGTAAACAATATCTACGCCATCAAGTACCAGTGCAGAACAGGACTCACCCAACTGGTAGGAGACCTCTTCCATGAAAGGCGTGATCGTTTCCGAAAAATCCAGCGAAGCAAGAAAGGAATAGCCCAACTCCAGAACCTTGGCGGTCAGCCTGAACTTCTTGTCGTCCTGGGTGACATAACCAAGTTTCTGTAACGTGAGCAAAAATCGGCGAGCGGCGGCCCGGGACAGATTGTTCTTTTCTGCCACGGCAGACAGCGACATTGACGGGGTGTCCGTGTCGAAAGAACGAATAACCTCCAGACCGCGTGCAAAGGTCGTCAGGAACTCTTTGTCTACAGACACACTACCCTCGCTATCGCGACCCACCGAATCCATCCCTTTGAATAGTACAAGCACCAACCGATCGTTCGATAATCGGTCACAATCAGGTGCGGGATGATGCCAGCCCCAATAGGGCTATGCAAGCGGCTCTAGCAGGAACAGCGGGACAACATCATCATCCCGCTTTCGTGTCTGTCGTCTACATGTCTCAGGTTCTGCTGGCCATCCATTCCTCCAGGGTCTGACCTTGCTCCACCAGACGTTTTAAAAAAGGCGCAGGCTTCCAATAGAGCTCTCCCGAGCTTGCGGCCAATGCCTCAAGGCGATCAAAGACCGAGCCCAATCCTCTTTGGCTGGCATAGAACATCGGGCCACCGCGATATGATGGGAAGCCGTAGCCATGAACATAGACCAGATCGATGTCCCCCGGACGCTGAGCAATGCCTTCCTCAAGGATTCGAAAGCCCTCATTAACCAGAGACAGAATATGTCGATCCTGGATTTCCTCTTTGGTAAACAGGCGTTGCGACACACCATATCGTGAAGCCTCACGCTTGATTACTTCCGACACTTGCGGATCCGAATACCTTGCCCGTGTGTCCGGATCGTAGCGATAGTATCCCGCGCCGGTCTTCTGTCCCAGGCGACCGGATTCGACCAGCGCATCAGCAATACAGTAGGTACGAGGATCACCTTTTTGCTCGCTGGTCAGAGCCTGCCGCGCCTTGTAGCCGATATCCAGCCCCGCCAGATCGCCGACTGCGAGCGGCCCCATTGCCATCCCGAAATCCGTCAGGGCTCCGTCAATCTGTTCCGGCGTAGCCCCCTCAATCATGCACAACTGAGCCTCTTTGGCGTATTGCCTCAGCATCCGGTTGCCAATGAATCCGTAACACACACGTGACAACACTGGCACCTTGCGGAGTCGTTTACCCAGAGCCATCGCGGTCGCAATAACATCATCCGCGGTTTGTTCTGCCCTGACCACCTCCAGCAGTTTCATTATGTTTGCCGGACTGAAGAAATGAAGACCCACCACATCTCCAGGCCGCGAAGTCGCAGACGCAATCTCATTGACGTCGAGGTAGGAAGTATTGGTCGCCAGAATGGTCCCGGGGCGACAGACCTCATCCAGTCGCTGGAACACCTGCTTCTTCACATCCATGCTTTCGAAAACGGCCTCTATCACCAGGTCGACCTTGGCAAGGTCCTCATAATTTATGCTTCCGGTGATGAGCGCCTTCCGGGATGCCGCTTCGCTGGTTGACAGTTTTCCTCGACTGACCGAGCGCCCATAGTTCTCGGAAATCAGAGTCAGCCCCCGATCAAGCCCTTCCTGATTGAGTTCCAGGAGCATCACCGGAATACCAGCATTGGCGAAGGCCATGGCAATGCCGCCCCCCATTGTGCCCGCACCAATGATACCTACTCGGGATATGTCACGGGCGTGGGCCTCCGGGTCCAGATCAGGTACTTTCAGTGCCTTACGCTCTGCAAAAAACAAATGCCTTAGCGCCGCTGACTGGTCGGACTGGGTGCATTCCACAAACTGCGAACGCTCAAAGGCAAGCCCCTCATCAAACGGCCGGTTAAGAGCAATTTCGACGCAGTCGACAATACGTTGAGGCGCTTCCTGTCCTCGCTTCCTTTTAGCCAGTTGGTTTCGGTAAGCGTCCAGGGTCTGTTGGTCTCCGCTATCCACGGGTATCTGCATATCACGAATTCTGCGGACGCCCAGGCCGCCAGCCAGGCAATCGCGGGCATAGTTCAGCGCGCCTTCTCTCAAGTCGCCCTCAAGAACCCGGTCAATCAGCCCCAGCTCCCGCGCCTGTTCGGCTGGCACTTTTTCGCCACTGGTCATCAGGTCAAGTGCTGCCTTTATACCTATCAAGCGTGGAACACGCTGCGTACCGCCCGCCCCGGGTAACAATCCAAGGGTAACCTCCGGTAAACCGACAAACGCTGAGGGCAATGCACAGCGGTAGTGGCAACTCAGCGTAAGCTCAAACCCACCACCGAGCGCTGTACCGTGGATCGCGGCAATCACCGGCTTGTTTGACGCCTCAATCGCCGCATTCACCTTCGGCAACGACGGCTCCTGAATGGGCTTGCCAAATTCACTGATGTCCGCGCCCGCCACAAAGGTACGCCCCTCACAAAGAATGAGGATTGCCCTGGAATCATCAGCCTGAGCCTGATTGACCGCCTCGAGAATACCGCTGCGGACACCGTGGGACAGTGCATTAACCGGGGGGTTACTGATAGTAATAACACCCAGTTCATCGATACGTTCGTATTTCACCAACATGAAATTGTGTCTCCTCGGAAAAAGAGCCGGCACCCGAATCAAAGCGCAGGAACCGGCTCTGGAGAAAACCGGACCACTGGCATCAAAGAATGCCGCTGGATCGGAGTTTCTGAATATCTTCGGCGTTTTTTCCCAATACCCGGGCAAGCACCGCATCTGTGTCCTCGCCGAGCAGCGGAGGCGCTTTACGATAGTTCTGGGGCGTTTTGGAGAACTTTATCGGGTTGGCAATGCCTGGCACCTTGCCCACAACCGGATGCTCCAGCTCAAGCTTCATCTCCCTGGCCAGGACCTGTGGGTCCTCGAAGACTTCAGCAATGTTCTGGATTGGCCCACAAGGCACGTGGACGTTTACCAGCGAATCCATCCACTCCCGGCTCGTTCGTGTACGGGTGATTTCACACAACTTGCCAACCAGCTCCGGCCGGTGAAGCACCCGCTGAGGATTGCTTGAGAAACGTTCATCCTCCGCCAGCTCAGGGCGCCCCATGGCCTGACACAAGCGCTGGAACTGACCATCATTCCCAACGGCAATAATGACCTGACCATCTTTCGTCGGAAACGGTTGATAAGGGGCCAGATTAGGGTGGTATTCGCCCGTGCGCCCGGGAACATCCCCACTGCAGAAATAGTTCAATGCCTGATTCGCAAGCCAACTGACCTGCACATCCAGCAATGCCATATCAATGTGCTGGCCCTCACCGGTTTTCGTTCGATGGTGCAAGGCAGACAGGATGGCGATGACCGCATTCATCCCCGTAGTCAGGTCGGCTACAGCCATGCCCACGCGCTGAGGTCCGGCCCCGGGTTGGCCATCGGCCGCACCGGTAATGCTCATGAGCCCGGATTGTGCCTGAATCAGGTAGTCGTACCCTGCGTAACTTGCCATAGGTCCGGTATGACCAAAGCCGGTGACAGAGCAATAGATAAGGCCCGGATTCGTCTCACAAAGGGATTCGTAGCCCAGCCCCTTTCTGGCAAGCCCGCCAGTCTTGAAGTTTTCAACCAACACATCGCATTCAGCCGCCAGCTCCCGGATCAGCTTCTGACCTTCGGGCTGTCCCAGATCAACGGTTACCGAATGCTTGCCGCGATTGGCCGACAAATAGTAAGCCGACTGTCTGGTTGGATTACCCTCTTTGTCTTTCAACCAGGGAGGGCCCCAGTGCCGGGTATCGTCGCCCAACCCCGGGCGCTCAATCTTGATGACCTCCGCGCCAAGATCCGCAAGGATCTGAGTACACCAGGGACCCGCCATCACGCGTGACAGATCGAGAACGCGAATACCTGCTAAAGGACCGGACATAGCTGACTCGCGACTCATAGTGAACCCGTCGCGTTGCGAAGCATCTGCTTGGCAATCACCAACTGCTGTATCTGGGAGGTTCCCTCATACAGGCGGAACAACCGGACATCGCGATAGAAACGCTCAACGCAATACTCGCTGATGTAGCCCGCACCACCGTGAATCTGTACGGCGCGGTCCGCAACGCGGCCAACCATTTCCGTACAGAACAGCTTGCAGCTTGCAGCGTTCATAGACACAGGTTGCCCCGCGTCATAGGAACGTGCGGTTTCTTCAACCATGCATTTGCCCGCGTAATATTCGGTCTGGCTATCCGCAAGCATGGCCTGGACAAGCTGGAAGTTCGCGATTTCGGTACCAAATTGCTTGCGCTGTGATGAATAGGCGAGACTCTCATCAATCAGGCGTTTGGCGGTACCAACACTCAGTGCACTGATGTGCAGACGCCCACGATCAAGTACCTTCATGGCGGTCTTGAACCCCTGCCCTTCGACACCGCCGATCAGGGCTGAGGCTGGCACCCGCACGTTGTCAAACATCACATCGCAGGTATGGGCTCCCTTCTGCCCCATTTTCTTATCGGGTTTGCCCAGGCTGATGCCCGGAAGATCCGCGTCCACCAGGAACGCTGAGACACCTCGCCCGCCGTCCTCTTTACGGCCCGTCCGGGCCATCACAGTGAACACACCCGCACGGGGTGCGTTGGTAATGTAGCGTTTGGCGCCATTGATGATGTAGTCGTCGCCTTCCCGCCGCGCCGAAGTCATCACGGACCCTGCGTCGGAACCAGCGTCTGCTTCAGTCAGGGCGAAGGAACCGATCAATTCACCCGTCGCAAGCTTCGGCAGGTAGCGGGCTTTTTGCTCCGCCGTTCCATCAATAATGATGCCTTGAGAACCAATACCCACGTTGGTACCAAACATGGAACGAAAGACCGGCGAGGTATAGCCCATCTCCTGAATAATGGCCGCCTCTTCCGCCATGTTTAGTCCCAGCCCGCCGAACTCCTCCGGAATGGAGAGGCCAAAGAGTCCCAACTCCTTCAGCTCGTCAATGACATCATCGGGAATCCGGTCTTCTTCCGCGACCTGCATCTCCAGTGGAACCAATCGATCCCGGACATAGCGACGCACACTGTCGACAAACTGATTCAGGGTTTCTTGATCTAGTGCCATTCCGGCCTCCCATGTTCCTAACAACGTATGAAAACCGCGCTATCGAAGCGCACTGTAAACGAGAGCTGCGCATAGACAGCCGCTTAGCCCGAGAAATAGTAACGAGTACCGCAGGTTCCATCCGTACGCGGCGCGACGAGCACCGTATGCGGTGAACCGCTCCAACAGAAGCGCATTGGCGGAATAAGGTGTACCCGCGATGGTGATGCCCCAACCGGTCACCATCGCCAAGCCAAGTCCGACAATCGCATCAAAAGGCCAGATTGGCCCCAGAATTCCGCCAACGACCGTGGCCGACACGATTGGATTTACCCCTACGGTGCCGCCGAGATAAAAAAGCCAGGGAACACATAGCGCAATCAGGGGGTAGGCCGCGCCGGGCAGGAAGACGTCGTTCCCCAGAGAGTTCATGGCGGTTGCCACCAATGCCCCCCCAAGGAACGACGCGCCTCCCATGATGGCCAGCTCATTTGAAACATTGGCCATCGAAGGCAGTGCGTCGCCCGGCTGCAGTACTCGTTGGGTGATCAGAATCACGACCGCAACAGCAAGACAACTGACCGTGACCGCCTGCGAATACCGGTATCCAAACCAGGCGTTCAACACGAAAGAAGAACCCGAAATCAGAAGGGCGAGCCCCAAAAACCGGAGCCAGGATCCGACAACCTTTGCCTGCGGTTCCGGCCTGTCTTGTGGCGAAAAAGACTCAGGTTCATCCGAGATTTCTTTCTCCCGAAAACAGGCGCCGACGGTGAGGTAAAGCAATGCAAAAGGCACACTCCACGCCAATAGATCCCAGCTCTCGAGGCCGGGAAGAAGCGTAACCGTCATGACCACGGCCACGGACAATGGGGAGCCCATGGGCGAGGCTCCGAACCCTCGAATAACGGCGCGGGCGGCGTTCCGGGTTGCCATCGACTCTCCCCCGTTGCGAATCCGGCTACCAATCATTGGCGCTACCAGGCCGATAGAACCAAAGTTTAAGGGAACAGAAAGCGTGCTTGTCCCGATACTCAGCCCCAGATAGCGGACCAGCGACTGCCCCCGGAAAAGGCTTCGTGATATCACCTCAAGATCCCGGGATTTACCAAGCACGGAGGACAAAAACATAACCGAGAGGACCAGCCCGGTAATGGCGGCCATCCCGTCGAAGGCACTGCTCAGAACCTGGCCATTGTAGAGTCCGGCCAAAAGCAGAACACAGACAACCAACGACGCAATCACCCGCGCAATCGGGCGTAAGGTTTGCCACCCCAGCGCTATGACCAGGATCGCGAGACCCGCAGTTAACTGGCTATGTCCGGGAAGGAATACCGCCGCCGCTGACGCCAGAGCGGTATACCCGAGTACAGAGCGCAGTGAGGCGAACAACGGAACCTCAACCACAGTTCCTGTCCTTTGGTTGCCTCGATTTCATTGTGCCGGAACACCCTGTGGGTGTTCGCCTCCGAGGATGTAACGAAAGGATCCCTGGGCGGTTGCAATCAAAACGCCATCGCAGGTTACCGACGCTTCAACAAAGAAGATTTTTCTACCGCGACTTAGCTGGCGGGCGGAGGCGACCATAACGCCACTCTGGACGGGCGCCATGAACTGCGTATTCAGGGAAATCGTACTGCAACGACGAATATGGCCGTCGATTTCGCAATATGTCCCGGCCAACCCCGCGGCACAGTCAAGAAGTGAGCTGACAACGCCTCCGTGCACGTAACCATTCCGATTCATATGCTGACTGGAGACGGGTGCTTCGATGACCGCGCTGCCCTGACGCCACTCCACAAGAGAAAAGCCAAGGACGTCTCTGAAACCACTCAGTCCTTCGTTCTCTGTTTGTCGATTCACGTCGCTCATGATGCCTGGGCCTCGCCGGAACTCATTCTATGGGCAGCACCTTAACATCGGCCAATGAATACCACTATTATATGCTTTTTATATGATCTATCTAATTCGGTTATACTTCCGGAAGCCACTCATTACGACCTTCAAGGGCAAGCCATGGCGCTTCAGATAAAGATCGATTTTCGACAGCTGAACACGTTTCTCACCATTGCCAATACCGGCAGTTTCAGCCGGGCGTCTGAAAAGCTTTTCATTGCTCAGCCAGCCCTGAGCCGCCAGATACGCCTGATGGAAGAAGCACTGAACGTCCAGGTTTTTGTGCGACACGGTCGCGGCGTTGTCCTGACGCCTGCCGGGGAACTTCTATATCAGAAAGCTCAAGCCATTCTTCAGGATCTTGAGCGAACCCAGGCCTCCGTCTCGGCCATCGCCGGCGAGGTGACTGGTCAGGTGGTTCTCGGCATTCTTCCAACGGCAGCTTATAGCTTCTCCGGAGGCATCATTGAGGCGTTCCGCCAGTCTTATCCGCAGGTTTCGCTGGCTGTAAAATCAGCAATGAGTGGCACCTTGCAGCAACTTGTTGCCCAGCACCGGGTCGACCTTGCAATTACGTACAGCTACGGCAAGCAGAAACACCTCCACTACACACCGCTTATGGAGGAACGGTTCTACCTGATTGCCAACCCCACAAGCCCCCTGTCCGGTCGCGACAGTGTGTCGCTGAGCGAAGTGCTGGATTTGCCTCTTATCATGCCGGAGGAAAAGCACGGTCTTCGGGAACTCATGGAGCGCGAGGCGATGAAGCTTCAGCAAAAGCTGAGCCTGGCGATGGAGGTTAACGCCTGGCCGCTGATGACAGACCTTGTAAGGCGTGGCCTCGGGTACACTGTTCTGTCCTATGCCTCCGTCCACGAAATGCTGGAGCGCGACGAGGTTATCGCAATTCCAATTACCAACCCGACACTCTTCCGCTCGCTGTCAATCGTCACTCCCAGAGATCTGCCTCCGACTCTTGCCACGCTAAAACTCGCCGAAACGATCATGAAACAGGTGACGCTGCAGGTGAAGCAGGGAATATGGAAAGGTCGCGCGCTGTTTGACGAGAACAGCCTTGATGGGCTGAACGCACCAAGCCACTTCGGGGTTGCCGAGGAATAGACTCGAGGCCATACAATCTGGATATATTATTTATTCAAATTAGATAATTGTGCGAACAGTTTGTCATTGATAGCTTGCCGGCCCAGGTGAGACTGGGCCACCAGGATGCCCTTTCCTGACCCAGCCCCCCTGAAAAACAGCAAAAACAACACAGAAAAGGCATAAGCGATGACAAAGAACAAGCTCTCCGTCTCGATCACAGTACTGTCCGGGGCATTAATGATGGGCATGGCCAACCCCGCCTCTTCGATTGAATTCAAGACTGAAGACGCCACCGTCGACATCTACGGTTATGCGCGCCTGAATGCGTCGTATGACATTGATGAAGACATCAGCAAAAACACCGGAACTCGTTCTGGTGACTTCAGCCAGGTCAACACCGGTGCTGCCGAAGACAGCGAAGCCAGTGGCTATTTTGGCGCTGACGCCGTTCAGTCCCGCCTGGGCATCACCACGAAGCTCACCAGTGGCCTGAAGATTAACCTTGAAGGCGATTTCCGCGGTGGCGCCAGCGGCGGTCAGCTGCGTCTCCGTCACGCCTACGGTCAGTACAAAAACTGGACTCTCGGGCGCACCTGGTCTAACTACAACAGCTTTGTGGGCAACACATCAGTCCTGGAGATGGACGGGGTCGCAGGCAATGCCGGACTCTATAACCGGACCGCACAGGTTCGCTATACCACCGGCGGTTTTTCCGTTGCTTTAGAAGACCCGAAGTCCAAGATTCTGGACGAATCCTCTAAAAACGGCCTGCCAACACTGACCACGCGTTACGAATCCGGTGCCGGAGCACTGAAGTATTCCACTGCCGCCCTCATCCAGGAAGTCGGCTATGATGATGGAGATACAGACGATTCGGCGCTCGGCTTCGCGGTCTTCGGTGCGGCCAGATATCAGTTGACCGACGATCTGAGTATTCAGGGCAACCTTAACTACACTGAAGGGGCCAACGGCTACCTGTGGCGCTCTGGCACCAACTACTACGGTGAGGATGCCTACCTGAATGGGGACTCCGTTGAGACCATTGCAGGATACGGGGCGAACCTGGGCGCAACGTTCAAAGTCGGACCCGGGGCGCTAAGCGTGGTCTATGGCCTGACGTCAATGGATTGGGATGACGCCAAGGAAGACGGGCTGAATGTGGCAGATAAGCACGAGCGCAACACCAACGCTTTCATCACCTATAAGTGGAGTCCATTGAAGAGCGTAACACTGGGTGCGGAGTACGGACGCTATGAAGTCAAGAAGGTAAACGGTGACGAAGGTGACGCCAATCGTCTGATGTTCGCGGCCCAGTATAATTTCTGAGCAGCTGTCACTTAATCCACCCGATAAGACACGATAGCCCCGACTCGCCAGGGCTATCGTCTTGCCATTCAGGCAACAAAAAACCCCAGCATTTCTGCTGGGGTTTTGTATTGGCGGAGAGGGAGGGATTCGAACCCTCGATACGCTATTAACGTATACACACTTTCCAGGCGTGCGCCTTCAGCCACTCGGCCACCTCTCCAATAAACTGTTTCAAATCAGCGATGTCGTCGCTCATTTGAGGGCGCAAACTTTAATGGTTTTGACGGCGTTTGGCAACTCCATGTTTTGAATTCATCAAAAATTTTTTCAGAACGACCTTACGACGGCCTCGGGCATAACAAACCCCGGGTCCATGGCGTATCCTTTCAGGAAACCCGCTCAACACGTTCCGGAGAATGACCATGCTGATGAAAGCCGACCAATCCACCCTGTTGCTCATTGACGTCCAGGAACGGCTGATGCCCGCCATCAGCGAGAGCGACGCGGTTGCTGAGCGTTGCATTACACTGGCAACCATTGCGGGACTGCTTGGCGTACCTGCAATTGCAACTGAGCAGATACCTGAAAAACTTGGGCCGAATCTGGAAGGCGTTAAGGAGCTGTGCAACAAAACTCTGGAGAAAACCCATTTCGACGCCTGCCCGGACGGACTCATCGACGAATTGCCCGAAGGCCGGCAACACATTGTCATCGGGGGCTGCGAAACCCACGTATGTATGCTGCAGACCGCCCTGAGCCTCCTGGATGCAGGCTATAAGGTGTGGGTGGTGGCAGACGCCACCGGATCCCGTAGCGAACTTGACCGGGACGTTGCCCTGGATCGACTGCACCAGAGCGGCGCCCGCATTGTTACCACGGAAATGGTGGCCTTCGAGTGGATGGTTCACTGCAAGCATCCACACTTCCGGGACATTCAGGCCCTGATAAAGTGAATGACAGAAGGTAGATACACTATGCTCAACATGGACTTTTCCCGGCGCGTTGTTATTCGCACCCACGAACAGCACTGGGTGCCCAGCCCCGCCGCTGGCGTTGAGCGCAAACCACTGGCCCGAGAGGAAGCGGAGCGGGGCCACGCCACCAGCGTTGTACGCTATAAGCCCGGTTCCTCCTTCTCTACCCACGAACACCCTCTGGGCGAAGAAATTCTGGTGCTTGAAGGCGTTTTTTCCGACGAGACCGGCCACTATCCGGCCGGCACCTACATCCGGAACCCTCCGGGCAGCAGTCACGCACCGTTCAGTGAAGAGGGCTGCACCCTGCTGGTCAAACTCCATCAGTTCGACCCGAGAGATACCGCGACGGTCAGAATCGATACCAATGCCAGCCACTGGCTACCCGGCATTGGCGGCTTACAGGTTATGCCTTTGCACGAATTCGAACATGAACACGTTGCCCTGGTGAAGTGGCCGCCAAACGAAACCTTTCAGCCGCATCGTCACTTTGGTGGAGAAGAGATCTTTGTGCTGTCGGGCGAATTCTGTGATGAACACGGCCGGTATCCCGCAGGAAGCTGGATTCGCAGCCCGCATATGAGCGAACATCATCCGTTTGTTGAACAGGAGACGGTCATCTGGGTAAAAACCGGCCACTTACCGGTAAACCACTCCCCTGAAACGTAAAAAGGGCCCCAGATGGGGCCCAAGAGCGCGTGCAACGCTGCTTGCTAGCGATCATATTCAGGACGCGTAACGCCCTTGCCACCCAGCGCCACCCAGCATTTCATCGCCGGCCCGCTCGTGGCCATTACCAGTGAGGTGTAATTCACCTGCCGGCACCGCGAAGACGTGATAGGCCTCAGGGCCGAACGGGTCAAGCGCGGTATCAATGTACTGGAACCGATCGGGAACCGGCTCACCCGACATTGCCACCCGGAACTGCCGTTCCACAGTAGGCGTGGTTACATTCAAAGGCTGCTGTACCCAAAGGAAGACCGCTTTGTGCGGCACCAGATACTCGCAGCGCACCACTTCATAACCCTCTCTCAAGGTCAGGGTGGTAGGCTCTTTACCAGGCTCAAGTCTGAACTTGTGAATCGTTTTCATAGCTGCGCTCCTCTGGATACTGCGGAATACGATTCCATAATGGAGCAGTGCAGGCTTCGATAAAATAAGTTTTATTAAGCATAAACCATCGTATTTTTCGATGCTTTAACAGCGAAAAGCCTAGCGCTCAAAGATCCCCTGACGAGCCTCGCAAATTGCCCTTACCCCCTCATGGGCGAGCTTTCGGCTTCGGGAGACCGCAAACAGCTGATCCGTCACCTCATCGAGCGAAGCAATCAGAGCCACCTGATACTGACGGCACACTTCATCCTGAATCATCGTAGGCGCCGCGAACACACCAAGTCCCTCCCGACCAAACACCTTGATAAGGGCGCTGTCATCGACTCGGGCAACCAGGTTCATTCGGACATTATTGAGATTGAACCAGTGCATCAGTTTCTCGAAATACGGCGCATCGGTAGCGTTCGCCAGTAACGGCTGGTGATTGAGCGAGTGAGGAAAGCCGGTCTTGAGTTGCTCCGCCAGTTCGGGTGCAGCAAACAGGCTGATGGTAGACCGGGATAATGGATGAACCGCAAAACGCTCAGGAGATTCTGCCTGGGGCATTCTATCGGTCAGTACCACGTCCAGCTCCTTCCGCTTGAGGCTGAGAAGAAGGTCTTCCGTCCGGCCGGTCCGGCATTCCAGTTGCACGGGCCGGTTCAGCTTCATCGCCGGATGAAGGAGGTAATAGGCGATCAGTTTGTGGATAGACGCCGATATGCCCGCAGACAAGGAAAGCGGCCGATGTTCAGGCCCCGCCCTCAGGGTTTCAGACAACTGACCGGTCAGCTCGAAGATCTCATCGGCATAACTGCGAACCATATGGCCGAGTTCTGTGAGTACCAGTTGCCGGCGCTCGCGGCTGAATAACCGGCCGCCCACCGCGCCTTCAAAGGTCGCAAGCTGGCCACTGAGGGTCTGGGGTGCCAGGTCGAGTACCTCGCTCGCCCGGGCAATAGAGCCTTCGCGACTGATTACCCAGAAATAATAGAGATGTCGGAGGTTCAGATTCTCCACATCGGTCCCCTACTCCGCATTGAACAGTTCCGGGCTATTTTTTGCGATAGATGATGCCAGGGTGACACTGGACCATTTCGTAGAGATTGGGAAGCCCGTTCAAAGACTCAGAAGCACCAAGAATCAGATAGCCTCCGGGGTTCAGAGCACCATGCAGCCGGGTAAGAATGTCCTTTTTCAGTTCCGCTGAGAAATAGATCAGCACATTCCGGCACATGATGATGTCGAACTTGCCAAGCATGTATCGATCCAGCAGGTTCAATTCCTTGAATTCCACCATGGATTTGATTTGCGGTCGAATCTGCCAACCACCGTTGGCCGAGGGGGTAAAAAAGTGCTTTTGACGCTCCGGGGACAGCCCGCGGCCAATGGCGATCATTTCATACTCGCCTCTGCGGGCAACCTCCAGCACGCTTTTGGAAATGTCCGTTGCCGTGACTTTTACATCCCGCAGCTTACCCGGCCGGGAGCGGCGGAATTCGTCAATCACCATGGCTACGGAGTATGGCTCCTGGCCAGTAGAACAGGCAGAAGACCAGATTCTTAACGGCTGGAGTGAACTGCGCTCGGCAAACTCTGGCAAGAGCTTTTCCTGCAGAATCCGGAACGGATGGTTGTCCCTGAACCAAAGTGTCTCGTTGGTCGTCATCGCGTCGATGACCACCTCGCGCAAGCCTGCCCTTCCAGGCCTCTTTAATCGTTCCAGAAGCTCTCCAAGGGAATTCAGGCTATTTTCTTCGAGAATGCGCCGAAGCCTGCTCTTTACAAGATACTGTTTGTTATCACCCAGCAGGATGCCGCACGCATCCTGCAGGAACTTTTTAAAGGCTTCGTATTCCTGGGGCGTTATGTCCGCTTTCATTGGATCTCTTCGTGGGTGAAACCATCAGCCGAGCATCAGTGCTGATCAATAATTTCCATTACTCGCTCGGCCAGCTCATCCGGGCTGAATTTCGCCATGAAATCGTCTGCGCCCACCTTCTGCACCATCGCCCGGTTGAAGACACCGCTCAGCGAGGTGTGCAGCATTACGTACATATCTTTCAGAGCCGGATCTTCTTTGATTCTGGTAACCAGGGTGTAGCCGTCCATTTCCGGCATCTCAACGTCAGAGATAATCAGAGACAGGTGATCATTTGCGCGCGATCCATCCTGAGTTATCTCTTTGAGATAGTGCAGTGCTTGCTTGCCATCGTTTTTGGTAACCACTTCCATTCCTATAGCGGTCAGGCAACGCTCGATCTGCCGACGAGCCACCGAAGAGTCATCCACCACCAGCACAGGCAAGTGGCCCGGCACACGTTCGGCACTCCTGGCAACCAACTCCTCCGTAACATCTTCCCTGAGCGGAGAAACTTCTGCAAGAATCTTTTCTACATCTATGATTTCTACCAGCTTATCATCAATCTTCGTCACCGCAGTCAGGTAAACATCCTTTCCCGCACCCTTGGGTGGCGGAAGAATATCCTCCCAATTCATATTCATGATTCTCTCGACACCGGCCACGAGAAAACCCTGCGTCTTACGATTGTATTCCGTAATGATCACAAAGCTTGTGGCTAACTGCTCCTGCGGTATGCCCGCGAGCCCTATCGCCATGCTCAGATCAATAATGGGAATGGTCTCCCCCCGAACATGAGAAACGCCTCTCACCACCGTTTTACTGTTGGGAATCGAGGATAATTTCGGGCATTGCAGCACCTCTTTAATCTTGAAGACGTTGATACCGTAAAGCTGCTGCCCCCGGAGCCGAAAAAGTAATAATTCCAGCCTGTTCTTACCGACCAGTTGCGTTCGCTGATTAACGCTGTCGAGTACCCCTGTCATGATGCTTTACTCCTGGCGCGCCTTTACCGGCATCAATATTGCTTTGACCTTTGTAAGGTGTTTTCAGGCCTGTCCAAGACAAATCTTTGACGCCTGCAAACCTGTTAACGGTTAACGGCCCGAAAACCCGAATCCTTAGCGGATTTCGACAATACACACAGATACAGACAGCATAGGACAAACCGGTGCGTATGCGAATCATCTTTTTGGCTGCATTGTGTCTATCACTGAGCCCAATCACTCTGTCTTCAGAGAGAACCAGTGCTGAAGCCATCCGTGACGCTGCCCAGACGTTCCTGGCAGAGTGGTCCAGAACCCTTGCTGCCGATGGCTACACGAGCCGCTACGAAGTTGGCGCTATCGACAGCCGCATCGCCCTTGCTGCCTGCAACCAGGGGCTGAACGCCGAGTTTGCGGGCGATCCGCTACAGACCACCAGCCCGTCGGTCCTGGTTTCCTGCAGTGGTGAGCGACCCTGGAGAATGTACGTTACCACCAGCGTCGAGGTTCATGGCCCCGCCCTGATAGCAGCCCGTCCCCTGGCGCGCGGAGAGCGCCTGACGCCGGATCTGGTCACCGTAAATTCGGTGCAGATCAATGCCAGTCGTCGCGGCGTACTCACCCGCAAAGAGTCCGTTTCAGGCATGATGATGCGCCGCCCGGTGAACGCCGGCACGGTAATGACCCCGGATCTCCTTGAAGCTCCCAACGCGATTGAGCGGGGTGACCATGTTATTATCACCGCACGCTCAGGCTCATTTTCGGTATCATCTCGCGGTAAGGCGCTGGCGAGCGCGGGCGTTGGAGAACAGGTACTGGTGGAAAACCTCCGCTCGTCCCGGACAGTCAAAGCTCGTGCCGTCGGCCCCGGGCGGGTCGAAATTCCGATGTAAGGCGGCAAACAGCAAGAGCGGCAAATGTTTTCCGTTTTGTAACTAAAGTATGGCGCGGATTTGCCGTTAAGCAGATATAAACCCGAATACGCCACTTTCTTGTGGCCCCAGGCAAGCAGGTATTGATATGTCAGTTGACTTAAATGGAATTGGCCCCGGCCAGGTCAACACCACGCGCACCACGGCCGACAAAGCCTCAGGCAATCAAACGTCACAGGCGCCCACAGGCGAGCAAGCCAAGGCCCAGAGCCCCGCTGCCCGTGGCGAAAACGTGAACCTGAGCAATCAGGCGAAAAACCTGAAGCAACTTGAGCAGAAGCTGGGGGACTACCCCGAAATGGACGATGATCGCATCGAACAGATTCGTTCTGCTCTTGAGAACGGCACCTACAAGGTAGATGCCCAGAAACTGGCCCAGAAAATGCTTGAGATGGATAAAAGCATTTTCGGGTGAGTAAAGCATGACTGCACATGAACAGTTGAAAGCGATTCTTCAGGAAGATATCCGCCAGCTTGAGTCGCTGGCGGAAGTACTCCACCAGGAAAAATCCGTGCTCTCCTCTGCGGATATCCAACCCCTCCAGGAAATGACCAGCCGGAAAAACCAGATTCTTGAGGGCATACGCGAACGCGCCAAAAAGAAGATTCACCTGCTGGTGAATATGGGCTACAAGCCCAATGCCGGAGAGCCATCACGCTTCATTCGCGCCGCTGGTATGGATGAGCTGTACCAACTCTGGAAAGAAGCCGACACCCGTTTGCGCGAATGCCAGGCCGTGAATCAGAACAACGGCCGAATTCTTGGCCACCTGCAAAAGCGCCTGTCACGCCTTACCGACATCTTCCGAGGTGCTTCCGCCCAGCAGAAGCTCTATGGTGCCAAAGGCCAGCAGACCAACGTCTCAAGCACCAACATTCTGGCCAGCGCCTGATACGCCCATCGCTCACAGACAACGAAATGCCCGGAGATCTTCCGGGCATTTTTCGTTTCAGGGCAAGATTTTCAACGCGTATAGATGGTCATCTGGGAATCCGGGTGAAAGCGGATATCGCGAATGCTGACATTGCCCATGGGTGGAGTCTGGCCGCCCATCACGCGAATATTATCCATCCGGATTTCCTCGATACGCTCCGGAAATGCCAGCCTCAGGCCTCCGTCTTCCTGTAGCGAGTAGCGAGGCTCTGAGTCCCGGTAATGCACACCCGTAATTGTAAGGTCTGAATCCAGAAAACTGAGCACCGGCACGAATACATTTGCCGCCAGTCTGATCCCTTCCACCACATCGACATCGGGAGATTCTCCTGAGAGATCGTCCCGGGCGCTGGCGGGCATGGAAGACACGGCCTCCAGACGCTCCATCAGGCCAATACCGCTTTGTGCAGACACCCCTGACATTTCCTCTTCCGAGAGGGGGGTGAGTCCGCTCCGCTCGTAGAGTTCGCCCGCTCCGGCGCCTATCTGCGCTGCATTGGTGTTGCTGGACGCCAGTGACACCAGGGGCTGAAATGGCAAGGTGACCATGGTAACCAGCGCTGCTGCATTCCGGTAGCGCGACTGATGCTTGAGTACGCGGTGGAGCTCCCTCTCTGAGATCCAGCCGGCAGCGATTAACACCTCACCGAGGCGCTGCCCGGTCTCCCGTTGAGCCCTAAGCCCCTCCTCCAGCTGACCCTCAGACAGGTAGCCACGATTGATCAAAAGCCGGCCAAGCCGGGATTTCTCTTCAAAACCCTGACGGATTCTCACCAGATTCCTCCTGCAGTATCAGTGATCACCGTACAACCCGGCCCGGTATTCAACAGTCAAGTGAAGCGTAGCCCACAACCTCTGAGCGTGCTGTTCTGATTTACCCTTAATGGCGTAATGATCTGTTAAGATCTGCACAAACTACGTAATAACCGGATTATCTCAGTATTCTGGTCACCACCTGTAACAGAGAGCTGCCTTGAAATGACAAATCCCGTAAAACTCGTCCCGATTGTGATGTCTGTCCTGTTTGCCTTCGTTGCCACTCTGCTGTCCACCTCACCAGCCATGGCCCAGAACGAGGAACCGGCACTTCCTGAGGTCCGTTTTGTCACGACAGAGGGCTCTTTCGTGCTTCAGCTTCGGCCCGATGTTGCGCCCAAAACCGTGGAAAACTTTCTGGCTTACGTAAACAGCGGTTTTTACGATGGCACCATCTTTCACCGAGTGATTCCCGGCTTCATGGTTCAGGCCGGCGGATTCGATGAGAACCTGGGGCGTAAACAGACCCGAGCTCCCATCGTGAACGAAGCTACCAGCACTCTGCCCAATCTCCGAGGCACCATCGCCATGGCCCGAACCAATGCACCGGATTCTGCCACCAGCCAGTTTTTCATCAATGTGGCCAACAATGATTTCCTGAACGCCGGAGTTCGGGGCCCGGGCTATGCGGTTTTCGGAAAGGTGACCGAGGGCATGGGTGTGATTGATCGTATCGCAGGAGTCCAGACCGGCTACCAGCGCGGAATGGCCGATGTTCCCGTGAGCCCGGTCATTATCGAGTCCGCCGAAGAAATCACAAAAGACAACTGAGTTCCATGATCACCGACCTTCGTCCGCCGGCAATGGAACCGGCGGAGCTGATATGGCAAGACGGAGTGCCTGAATCAGCCCGCTTTGGCGACGTCTACTTCAGCAGAGATGACGGCCTGGCCGAGACCCGTTACGTGTTCATCGAAAGAAATGGACTACCCGGGCGCTTTGCCGAACTCGACAGGAACAGCCACTTTGTGATCGCCGAGACAGGGTTCGGCACCGGGCTCAACTTCCTGGCGACCTGGGCGGAGTGGCTGGCTCAACGGCCTGACGATCAAGACCACGCGATTCTTCACTTCATCTCGGTGGAGCGCTACCCCCTGGCTCTGGCTGATCTGGAAAAGGCCCTGGAGAGCTGGCCGGGGCTGCAGCCCCTGGCACGGGAGCTGATTGACAACTACCCACCACTGATCAAAGGAACGCACCGCCTGGTACTTGGCGGCGGCGCTATCAGGCTTACCCTCTGTTTTGGCGATGTACTGGACGCCTGGAACGAACTGGAATTCGTGGCCGACGCCTGGTTCCTTGATGGGTTTGCGCCGTCGCTGAACCCGGACATGTGGCTCGAAAAAGCCATTCATCAGATTCGGGCTCACAGCCAACCAGGCACCACCCTGGCCACCTTCACCTCGGTCGGCAGGGTTCGTCGTGCGCTGGCAGATGAAGGCTTCGAGATGGCGAAAGTTCCCGGCTTCGGGCGCAAGCGGGAAATGCTGACCGGCAGACTGCCAACCTCGGAAGAGGTCTCTGCCCCCACTGTCGGAACTGACCCCATCGTCATCATTGGTGCCGGGATCGCCGGTGCCGCTCTGGCCCGCAACCTGGCGGAACGGGGCGTTCCGGTGGTGCTTGCCGACCAGGCCAGTGGCCCCGGAGCAGGAGCTTCCGGTAACGACCAGGGGGCCCTGTACGTAAAACTCGGTGTCGAGTACAACGACCAGACAGAGCTCGCAGCCACCGCGCTTTGCTTCAGTCAGCGCTTCTACCAACGCTGGCAGGGCGAGTTCTGGCACCCAAGCGGGTTGCTGCAGCTTGCAGCCACAGACCAGGAGCAGGATCGCCAAAAGCGGTTTCTGGAACGCAGCAGCTACCCCGAAAACCTGCTGGGTGCCGTATCACCCACCGAAGCTAGTCGTATTGCCGGCATACCGGTCCAGCGCGAAGGGCTATGGTTTCCGGGTTCCGGGTGGCTACAACCGGCCCGAGCGTGCAAAACGCTGATTGAGCACCCACTCATCCACACGATTTTCGGGTTCAAGGCCGGTACGCTGAGGTGGGCAGACAACCACTGGGTCATTCAGGCCAGTGACGGAAGATCTCTCAGAGCCGCAAAGGTTGTGGTTGCTGCCGGCCATGAAAGCACTGCCCTCGCTCCAGTACCTGAGGGCCAGTCGCTGCGCCTCAAGCCCATTCGCGGACAGGTCACGCGCATACCCGCAGACGACTGCCAACTTCCAGACGTGGTCATTTGTGGCACCAAATACCTGAACCCCGCTTATGACGGCAGTGCCATAACCGGCGCCACATTTGATCTGCGCGACGATAACCCCGAACCAACGCCCAAGGGACATCAGGAAAACCTGGACCAACTTCGGGAACTGCTGCCCTCCGTAAACATCTCAGAACACATACAGGCAGAACATCTTCAGGGGCGCGTGGGATTTCGCTGTACCACACACGACTATCAGCCGGTGGCTGGTCCGTGCCCCGGTAACGATGAGACAGCCGGGCCCGGCGTGTATCTGCTCACCGGTTTTGGCAGCAAAGGCCTGGTATGGGCTCCCCTGCTGGCGGAATATCTGGCCGACCGGATCTGCCAGCAACCGGCCTGCCTGAATACCCGGCTCGCCCGTCGTGTGGAAACGGGACGCCTTTACCGGAACCAACTAACCGTATAGTAATAAACTCGAGCTATAGCGAACGGTCCGGCGGCCGATAAACCTTTATAAGGTGGCAGTAGAGGGGGAAATCCCCGGAGAGGTGGAACCATGTCCATTTTCGTCAGTGAACCCGGACGTCCGATCGGAACCCGGTTACCCGAGGCGTTCCGAAGTCGCCGGGTGGGCGATGTCACCGAGCTGTCGGAGTCTGCGTCCATTTCTGCCGAACACAGCGAGGCTACCGACGCCGAGTTCCAGCAGGCGGTGCACAGCGGCGGTGGTGGTAGCAGCTTCCGCGCACTTCAGGAGTATGGTGCCGCTGCTGCGGGCGAACGTCGGGAGGAAAGGGTTTACCTGCCAGTCGCCGACATCAGCTCGCCAGCGCAGTTTTCGGTTCCTGCTTCTGCCACCGTCGCAGAGGCGCTGGAGACCATGGAAGAACACGGCGTTCACCATCTGGTCGTGCTCTCGGATAACAATGTCGCAGGCCTGATCGACCTGCGCTGGCTTCTTTCGTGGATTCACGAGAACAGTTCGGAAGCTTTGAACCAAAGCCTGATTCACATCGAACTACCGGCTTTTCTGACTGCATCTCCCGAAACCGATGCCCATCAACTGGCACGCCTGATGCTCGCTCACCGGCTGAATGCGGCCCTGGTCATCAATGCTGCCGGACAACCCGCCGGCGTGGTCACCAGCACCGACTACCTGAAGCTCTATGCCAATGCGGGCCGACAGGAAGGGGCGGTCTGACCCACCCCGGACCTACAACCCGGAGGATTACGGCGTTATCGGTGTCAGTAACTCACCTTCCGGGCTGAAAACAAGCAGCATCCTTTCGCCATTTAGGTTCACCAACGCCACCACTTCATCGTCGCGGTAATTCTCCAGATCGAGAATGTCCAGACCTTCGAATGCCAGTTGCCTACGCCAGTTGCGGAAGGCTACGTCAGATTCGGAGGTATCCACTCTCGCCAGGATACTCTCTGTGCCCGCCACCGGCGCCGCCTGGCCTTCAACAAAGCTCCCGTTGGTGTTGCCCGACACCACAATATCACCGTCAAACCGGACACCACGGGTCAGAAATTCGTTGGATAGATCACCCGCATCATCAACGGTGTACGCGCTCAGAGGTTCGCCTGAAGTATTGAATCCCAAAACAAAGCCGGCCCGATTATCCAGCCGCGTGCGAATAATCTCATCCTCCGCATTTTCGGTACCGGCATCCTCTGGCTGCGCTTCACGGAATCGGTAGCTATAGGGCGCGTCGCCGACCAGCACCACCCCGGCACCACCATACAGACCGTCCCCGAGCGATTCAGAGCTGTCTTCACCCACCTGATACACGGTCGGTGACTCTCCGGTGTTGCCATTGAAGAAATACGGGCCAACATTTCCGAGGCCATCAAGCGTCATTGGCGACGCCCCGAACAGCAGAGCCAGCGAGCCTTGTGAGCTACCACCGACCACGGTCTCATCACCTGATGAGCCAACCTGCCGTGTCCAGGCCAGGGTCGGCTCCAGAGCCCCTGCGTTCTCCGCCGTATCAATGCGGGCCAGGAAACTGTCGGTGCCGCCCTGGTAGGCATCGGTATTCCAGGCACCGCGGGTTTCGCCGCCCACCAACACATAGCCAGTGGTGCCGTTAATGCCCACCCATCGCACCGAATCGTCCGCCGGCGTGCCAATTCTGAAGATATTGTTTCCGATCCAGCTCGGAAGATAGTTCCCCGAAGCACCGTCATAATGAAACAGGGCCGTTACCGCATCAGACCCGCCAACGGGAGCACCCGGTTCTGCCTGGTCAGAGCTGAAAGCAACGGCAATTTCATAACGATTCACACGGTTATTGTTTTCAGTGACCGTTCGTACACCAACGTCCAGGAATACGTCTGAAGGTTGCAGCGTTATCGCCGGGTCTGTCACCTCAACAATCTGCAGCTCCGTACCCGCCTGGTCATAAATGCGGACCTGGACCTGATTGTTCCCGGGAAGGTAACCAGCAACAAACACCCGGCCCTCATGGCCCAGCGACACATCCGTTGCCATAAAGCCATCACTCCAGACCAGCGGTTCAATCAGACGGTTCAGGTTCAACCTCAGCAGTGTTTCAGACTCGCCCCTCGCATATCCGGCCCGGCCAGCCTGGTAATTTACATCGACGCCAATAGGCGCAGCGTTGTCGTCCAACTCATCCTGAAGATTGTTATAAACAAGCGCACGCACACCAAAGGTGATTTCATCCTGCTCCAGCGGGAATACCAGCTCGTCAATTGGGGCATAGGTACCCTGAGCATTCTTCTCAACAATCTCGAAAGTTTCGTCCTCGACAACACCCGTCAGCTCGCCAATTCTTGCCAGCTTGGCTCTGAACAGGGTTTTACGGTCACCCGTGAGAATGGCGCGATACTCACGAGTGGTCTCGGTATTGATCGTATCGCGACTACCGCCATTGACGGTTTCTATGCTGAGTAGCGGCTCGTTATCCTCAATTGAAAGGTTGGCTTTGACCTCAACACTACCATTGCCCAGCGAGGCAATGCCCTGGCGTACTTCGGTCAGAACCATGGTCGCCACTTCTGTTGGCTCGGGAATCAGGTCGTCAACCACTTCAAAGGGAATGTAGCACTCGGTGAGACCGGGCTTCAGTGTCACAACACCGCTGGTTACCGTATTGCCAGTCGTATCATATTCGACGTACTCGAGGGGGTTACCCTCTTTATCAACGGGGTGATTCAGTTCGTCGCTGAGCGCAACGAGGTCTTCGCCGATAATAATCGCACCGGTGTTGGCGCGGCTATATTTGCAGTCCTGATGGGCGGGATCAGTTTCGTCATTGTCACAAGCAGTTGGGTCGAAATCAGAACGTAGCTCAAAGGCGATTTTGACTTCGGTAACCGAGGGTTGATCCAGATTTACTTTTACATACGCGCGCTTGGTTGGGTAGGTGACTGACTCAGTTCCATCCGGCGCGCCCTCATCCGTGAACTTCTGGAGCTCATAAGAATAGGAGCCGGCATCAAGCTCAGGCACCGCACACCGCTCTTCCGACTCGTCTTCGCTCTCCTGGCTTTCACCTTCTTTCAGATTGGCTCCGGCTAAGGTGATAACGTTCCGCTTGACGTCGATATCAAACGGCTGAAAACCCGCCATGCGGCCATCCGTGGTGACTATCTCGATATTCTCGGTCTGGCCAAGATCAGCTTCACCCCGGTTGCCTCCAGATAGCCCAGGCACACCGCGCATGATAATACCCTGACGCGCCTTATTGCTGGTGTCTTCCAGCGCAAGCCAGGATGGCGCATTGGTCAGGGAGTAATCGAGTATGCTTTCACCGCCATAGGCACCCCAGTTGTAGTAATACTCCACCCCCAGATAGGCGGTGGTGGGTGGCGCCCCCAACAACGTGGGCTGGTCAGGATCTTTTTCGGTCTTGCAGCCGGTTGCTGCCAGGGCAATCAAGGCAACACCAAGGAGGCGGCCCGAGGCGGTTGAGCGGGAGAACAAATCGGCGCGCATGCAAAAATCCGTTTCATGACGTTATTGTTATGGCCGTGCCCGGATGCCTGGCATCCGGTTTACACACCGTTACAGATCAACGCCATGGTAGCCAATTTGAATCCGGAGCGATCTGCGCGAGTTCTCAGATTCTTTGGCCAGCAGCCCTCAGACCTCGATACCATGTTTCCGCAGCAGGTCGGCCAGCCCTGCCTCATCCAACACAGGCACCCCCAACTGCTCAGCCTTGGCCAGTTTAGAGCCGGCGGCCTCGCCTGCGACAACGCAGGCGGTTTTTTTGGAGACACTACCAGCAACCTTGGCACCGAGCTGCTCAAGCTTTTCCTTGGCCTGATCCCGTGTCATGCCTGAGAGAGTGCCAGTCAATACCCAGGTCTGACCACTGAGAGGCTGTTCATCGACCGACAGCACATGCTCTTCCTGCCAGGTGACGCCGGCCTTTTTCAGCGCCGCAAGTGTTTCCTGATTATGGGGCTGATCAAAGAAGCTCCGGATATGACCGGCCACAATAGGCCCGACATCAGGCACCGTCTGGAGAGACTCTTCATCCGCTTCGGAAATCGCTTCCAGCGTGCCGAAATGGGCTGCCAGCCCCTTGGCGGTCGCCTCACCCACTTCACGAATACCAAGTGCATAAAGGAACCGCCAAAGCACCGGTTCACGGGAGCGATCGATGGCGGCAGTAAGATTTGCCGCAGATTTGTCGCCCATACGCTCCAGACTGGCGATCTGGAATTTCGTCAGCCGGTAAAGATCCGCCACGGTGCTGACCATACCTTCGTCCACCAACATCTCGATCAGCCGGTCCCCAAGGCCCTCAATATCCATGGCCTTCCGGGAGGCATAATGCCGGATCGCTTCCTTGCGCTGAGCCGGGCAATACAGGCCGCCCGAACACCGCGCAACGGCCTCTCCCTCAATCTGGACAATATCCGAGCCGCAGACCGGGCAGTGCTCGGGCATTTCAACCATCGGCGCCATGGCCGGGCGCTTTTCCGGCACCACCTTCACTACCTGCGGGATAACATCCCCGGCCCGGCGAATGAACACCGTATCGCCGATATGAACGTCCAGGCGTCGGATCTCATCCATATTGTGCAGGGTTGCATTTGACACAGTCACACCGCCGACAAACACCGGCTTCAGGCGGGCTACCGGTGTCACTGCTCCGGTTCGACCCACCTGGAATTCCACATCTTCAATGATCGTCAGCTCTTCCTGGGCCGGAAACTTGTGGGCGATCGCCCAACGCGGGGCGCGGGAAACAAAACCCAGCTCCTGCTGAAGATCGAGACGGTTTACCTTGAACACAATGCCATCGATTTCATAGGGCAAGCTGTCGCGCTTGGCCATCAATTCGTTGTAGGCATCCAGACAGGCTTCCACACCCTCGGCCTTGCGCATTTCCGGATTGATCCGGAACCCCCAGTCCCTGACAAGCTGCAAACTGTCCCAATGAGTTTCAGGCAGTACACTTTCATCAGTTACCGCCATACTGTAGGCACACAGTTCCAACGGGCGCCTGGCGGTTACCGTCGATTTCTTCTGGCGCAGGCTTCCGGCAGCAGCGTTGCGGGGATTTACAAAGGTCTTCTCGCCCTGCTCTGCCAGGCGCTCATTCAGCTTCTCGAAACCGGCACGGGGCATGTACACCTCGCCGCGGACCTCAACAAGATCCGGATATCCCGAGCCACGCAGCTTGAGAGGTACCGACGGAATGGTACGAATATTGGCGGTGATATCTTCGCCGGTATAGCCGTCACCCCGGGTCGCGGCACGGGTTAAGGTGCCGTTTTCGTAGTGCAGGCTGACGGCGAGACCGTCCAGCTTGGGCTCACAGACATACTCAATGGCCCCGTCCTCTCCCAACCGGTCACGAACCCGACGGTCAAAATCCCGTAGCTCGTCCTCACTGAAGGCATTATCCAGCGACAGCATCGGCAGGCGGTGGGTGACTTCCTCGAAACTGGTCTCAGCGCTGCTGCCTACCCGGCGGGTCGGCGAATCCTCTGTCGCCAGTTCCGGGTGTTCGGCTTCCAGCTTCTGCAACTCCCGAAACAACCGATCGTACTCGGCGTCGGGGATCCTGGGGTCGTCCTGAACGTAGTAGTAATAATTGTGGTCTTCGAGGGTAGCGCGCAGAGAGTCCACGCGCTTCCGGATAGTTTCGGGAACGTTGGTCATCGGGTCTGGGGTCCGGACGGGCTGCTAGGCTCGCTGGGAGCGTTGTTTGCGTTCAAACTCACGAATGCGCTGGCGACAGTGCTCAATGGTTTGCGGCGTCATTACGCTTCGGCGCTCATCTTTCAGTTCGCCACCAAGGTTTCGGACTACGCACTGGGCGGTTTCAAGCATAAATTCGAAGGCCTGCAACGCATTGGTGGGCCCCGGCAGGCTCATGAAGAAACTGATACCAGGGGTGCTGAGGCCGGCCATGTCCTGCGGGCGGAAGGTACCCGGCTCCACGGCATTGGCGACACTGAATTGCACAGGCGTGGTAGTGTCCTCGGATTCATGGCGGTGGTAAATGTCCATATCGCCATGCTCCAGGCCGCAGGCCTCAAACAGGCTCTTGAGCTTACTGCCCTGGAACTGCTCGCCGCTGCGGGCCAACACGTTGATCACCAGCACTTCCCTGGCCTCGGGGCGATTGGCTCCGGCCAGGGGCTGATTCTTGCGCGGCTTGTTGGGCGTTCGCCTGGCGGTATCTTCCTCAACTTCGGTGGTAACCACCGGCGGCTCTTCCGCTCTGGGTTCGGGTTCGGCTTTGGCCTTTTCAGGACGGGAGGGCCTGGTTTTCGATCTATCCACCGCCGGTGCCGGAGTGCTGACCGCCTCGCGCTCAACGGGCTCGGATTCTTCTGTTTCCGGTTTCACGACCCTGGGAGGGCTCAGGATGCCGTCATCCTCATCGTCGTCCCGGGCGCTCCAGCCGGATTCCGGGGTTACATCGTCTTCTTGATCAGCACTTACGGGCGCGGACATATCGCGCTTCAGATAGCCCCTGTCTTCCAGTGTCGAGCGGGAAACCGTGCGAGCACCACCGTTTGGCAATTCCGGGTTGAAGTCATCATCCAGCGGGGAATCCTTGAGTTCGTCGGCCCCCATACCGGACGAAATGGCCATGGATTCCTTCCGGGCACGCCGCATACGGCGCACACCGTCAATCACAATTCCAATAATAACCAGGGTACCTATGGCAATTAACCATTCCCTAAGTGACATAATGCTGCTGTCCTGTTTGCAGTTTGGAACGTTGCTACTCTAAGAAAAGCCCGTAATGAATACAACGCACACCGGGCCCAGATGGCGTTATTGTCATGGTTGGCGAGCATTTCACCAACCACTGCGCCTATCAGGCCTCAGCCAGCGCGGCGGCCTCATCCACATCAACAGATACCAGGCGCGAGCAGCCGGGTTCGTGCATGGTGACCCCCATTAACTGATCCGCCATCTCCATGGCGATCTTGTTATGGGTAATGTAGATGAACTGAACCTGTTTCGACATCTCCTTAACCATATTCGCGTAGCGACCCACGTTGGCGTCGTCCAGCGGCGCGTCCACTTCGTCCAGCATACAGAACGGAGCGGGATTGAGCTGGAAAATCGAGAACACAAGCGCGATGGCTGTCAGCGCCTTCTCACCCCCCGACAACAGGTGGATGGTGCTGTTCTTCTTGCCCGGCGGCCTCGCCATGATGGCCACGCCAGTCTCCAGCAAGTCTTCCCCGGTCAACTCGAGATAGGCATTGCCACCACCGAATACTTTCGGGAAAAGGGCCTGCAGGCCGCCATTCACCTGATCAAACGTCTCTTTGAAGCGCTGCCGGGTTTCCCGGTCAATCTTCCGGATAGCATTGTCCAGGGTTTCCAGCGCTTCCATCAGGTCGTTGTGCTGCTCGTCCAGGTAGGTCTTTCGCTCGCTTTGTACCTGATACTCTTCAATGGCCGCGAGGTTAATTGCTCCCAGGCGCTGGATGCGGTTACCGATTTTCTCCAGCTCTTCGGCCCAGACCTTTTCTTCAGCATCCTCTGGCAGCTGTTCGAGCACTTCCTGAAGTTTTACGTTCAGCTCTTTGAGCTGCTCAATATGGTTGCCGGAGCGAATTTCCAGGGCCTGGGATTCCATCTTCAGTTTTTCCAGCCGCGCCCGGATTTCCTGAACCTGATGCTCGGTTCGGCTCCGCCCCTGTTCGCGATCACGAACCTGTCGATCAATCTCTTCCAGGGCATCCCGGGCGGCACTGAGCTTTTCTTCTTCGGCCAGTCGTCGTTCCAGCAACCCTTCAAGTTGCAACTGGAGATCCTCAATAGGCTCCTCGGCACTTTCGCGGGATTCCCTGAGTACATCCAGCCGCTCTTGCAGGCGCTCTTTCTGCATCTGCATCCGGTCGATGGTTTGCTGCAGTCCGTCGCGCTGGCTCTGGAGTGTCTGCAACTGTAGTTGCAGTTGATGAGCGTGATCACGGTCATGCCGGGCTTCCTGGCGCAGGCGGTCCAGTGTTTCCCTCAGAGAATCCCGTTGCTCCAGCAACTGCTCTTTCTCTTCCTCACTATCCTCGCTGGATGCGAGTGCAATATCCCACTCCTCGCGGGCTTCCTGAAGGTTGGCGTTCTGCTCTTCCAACGCCAGGCCCACATCCGCAATGTCTTCCCTGATCCGGGACAGCCGGGCTTCAATCTGCTCTGCCCTGGCTTTCAGACCACTGGCACGTGAGGCCAGAGCCCCAAGCTCCCGCTCAACGTCGCTGTGGCGGGCTTGAGCCTCGTCCCGTTCGGTTTCGGCACGCTCCGCCTTCTCCTGGAGATGCTCGAGTTGCTCGGTTGCCTGCTCCAGCCTGGCTTCTGCTTCCGCCAGCTTTGCCTGCAATTCCGTTACCTTTTTCTGACGCTCAATCACACCAACCTGAGCAGCATCGGAGTCAGGCATCAGCAACCAGTCACGAGAGAGCCAGACACCGTCCCGGGTGATGATGCTCTCGCCAGGCGCCAGACCAGATCGGTTGGCCATGGCTTCAGAAAGGGTATCCGCAGCCTGAACCGAAGAAAGCAGCTGGCTGATCGCCCCGACACCACTGACCTTGGCCGCCAGGCCACGGGTTTCGGAGGCAACGGCACGGTCACTGACCACCGCAAAACCTTTGGGGGCCGATTCCAGCGCCGTAGCCAGTTGATCGAATTCCGGCAATGTCAGGCCCTGAGTGAAGCGGCCAATGACCTGCTCGACGGCAAACTCCCAGCCGTCCTCAATCGACAATTTCGCAGCAAGTCGCGGCGCGTCGGTCAGCCCATGATCGGCCAGCCACGATTGCAGGGCATCGTCGCCTGCACCCATTTGTTCGTCCAGCAGTGCCTGCTGGGACTCCATCGTGGCTTTGAGGCTTTGTACCGTCTGGCGATATTCAGATGAACTCTGTTCGGCGTCGCGCAAAGCCTGTCGGCTCGAATACACCTGATCCTGCAGTTGCTGAATACGCTCCGCGGTTTCTTCCCTTTTCAGTTCCAGGGTTTCCTGTTCTTCCAGAAGCTGCTCGAGCTCCGAGCGATCCAATTGTCCGTCCAGCAGCGCCTGCTCATCGCGCAATTTCTGTTGTCGGGTTTTCAGCTGTTCGATGGCGTCTTCAAGAGAGCGAATTCGGGATTGCGCCAGTTCGGCCTGCCGGCGGGCATCCGATGAACGGGTACTGAACTCATCCCAGCGGTGCTGCCAGTCACTCATGGCCTCTTCTGCCTGCTGGAGCTTCTCGGCCGACTCCTCTGAACGTACCGCCAATGCCTCCTGCTCAGGCTCGATCATGTCGAGCTCTTCCCGGAGCGTGGCCAGCTTTTCTTCATCCTGTTCCAGTTCGCGGCCTAATTCGCGCTCGTTGGCCATGGCCTGATCCAGCTCTGCCGCAGTCTGTCGGCTGCGCTCGCGCTGGTGCTCCAGACTTTGCTCAATACGGGCAATGTCGGCCCCGGCCTCATAGTACCGGGCCTGAGCCCGGTTAAAGTGCTCGGTCCGTTCATGGTGGTCTTCCCGGAGCGATTCCAGCGAAGTTTCGAGGTTCACCCTTTCGGTCAGGAACTTCTCAAGTTCCAGCTCGGTATCGCGGATTTTTCCGCGCCAGGTCTGAAGATCGTCATCAAGGGCTTTCCAGCGCAACACCGTTAGCTCGGCTTTCTTTTCGCGCTCTTCCTGTTTATAGGCTTTGTATTTTTCCGCGGCTGCAGCCTGACGTTCCAGGTGCTGCAGTTGACGTCCAAGCTCTTCGCGGAGGTCTGTCAGCCGCTCCAGGTTCTCCTGGGTGCGGCGAATACGGTTCTCCGTTTCCCGCCTCCGTTCCTTGTACTTGGAAATGCCCGCAGCTTCCTCGATGTATACCCGCAATTCTTCGGGTTTCGCTTCAATCAGCCGGGAAATCATGCCCTGCTCGATAATGGCGTAACTGCGCGGCCCGAGACCGGTGCCAAGGAACAGATCGGTAATGTCACGACGACGGCATTTGGAGCCATTCAGGAAATACTCGGATTGCCCTTCCCGGGATACCCGGCGTTTTACCGAAATCTCGTTGAACTTCACAAACTCGCCGGGCGCCGATCCGTCACTGTTGTCAAAAACAAGTTCAATCGACGCCTGTCCCACCGGCTTGCGGGCACTGGAACCGTTGAAGATAACGTCGGTCATCGATTCGCCACGCAGGTACTTCGCGGAACTTTCACCCATTACCCAGCGAACGGCATCGATAATATTGGACTTGCCACAGCCGTTAGGGCCCACCACCGCGGTCATGTTGGAGGGGAAAGGCACCGTAGTGGGATCAACGAAGGATTTGAATCCCGCGAGCTTGATGGACTTCAGCCGCATATCAGGCGGTCTCCTCCGTGAGAATACTCAGAACCTGGTGGCGCTGATGCTCGCCAAAGTCCTGAATAACCCGTTGCAGACGCTCGGAATCACCCTCAACGGCAGCATCGGCCAGACGACGGAAGAAGGTACCGGTTTCTGCGATCTCACTCCGGAAATGATCCAGCGCCACGTAATAGGTCCGGCTGATGGCGGGACGGAAGTTTTCCAGGGTTTCCTCAAGAAAGGGATTCTCGACCAGGCGGTAGGCATACTGCATGACCCCGAACCCCGCTTCAATGACCCGCTCAGCGGCATCGGGCGCATTGGAGTTGAGGGCATCAATAACCGCCTGCATTTCATTAACCTGACCCATCACACCGCCGAGCTGTTCACCTGGCCAACGCTCCAGCACCTTGCGAGCCAACATGCACAGCAGATCAATGTAAATATCGTAAAGGGCATTCACCGAGTCTATCGTCAGCTCCGACACCACCGCCCCGCGCCGGGGATAGATCTCAACCAGATGACGCCGCTCGAGAATCAGCAGAGCCTCACGCACGGAGCCGCGGCTGACATTCAGATCGCCGGAGACCTTGAGCTCCTGAATTCGCTCTCCCGGCTTGAGATCGCGAACAACAATGCGCTGCCCCAGATGCTGGGCAATCTGTTCGGATAGGCTTTCCGGTGCCTGAAATCTCATAAATCGACAGCTCACTTGGTACATTCAAGCGCAGGAGTTTATCACAGGCTTTTGGCAGCCCCACCCCTTTGTCCGACATTTCGATTGCACGTCTTCAGAACCGGCAACCCGCTGCCGGAATTTTGACAACCAGGCAAATATTATCTGCCAGTTTATGGAATCGACTTTAAAAAGAGACATTTCCCTGTTGTTTTTATTGGTTTTTTATCTTATGGCATTTTTTCTGCTTATTGGTACAGCAAATCACTTTGTCACCAGCAGAGCGTCCTACTGTGAAAAACCTGACATCGATCCGGCCAAACACTTCCCGCCCCGCGCGGCTTGCGGCTTTGAAGCAGTCGTTTCAGGACTGGAACAACACCTCCGATGTCATGGCCCGGCTGGCCAGACGCCTGAGCACCACTCTCTCCCTCGAGGCGCAACTGTCGATTCTGGCGGAGGAGATGACAGACATGGTGCCTTTCGACTCACTCAATTACAGGCACCGCATCGCCCGTCAGGACTTCGTTTTTTCCACTGGCATGGGTGGCCCCCATCGCTGCGAGTACCGTCTCTCTCTGGAAGGTCACCAGTATGGCACTCTGACGTTACACCGTCGCCAGCGATTCAGCGAAGAGGAACTGACGGGTATCGAGATGATGCTCTCCGGTGCGATCTGCCATATTCGCAATGCCTGCCAGTTCATTGCCATCGAACAGACCGCACTGACGGATTCCCTGACAGGCATTGGCAACAAACGGGCACTGGATGAGGCGCTCCAGCGCGCCAGCGCCATGGCGGACAGACATGGCGCCCCCTGGAGCCTGATCCTGTGCGATCTGGATCACTTCAAACTGATTAACGACAACCACGGCCACGTGGTTGGCGACCACATTCTCGCTCGCACCGCAGAAAAGCTTGAGCAGGCCCTGCGTAATTCCGACACGGTCTATCGCTTTGGTGGCGAGGAGTTTGCCATTCTCCTGCCTCACACCAACGAGCAGGAAGCCCGTGACGTAGCAGATCGAATTCGGGCTGCCATTGAAAGCATTCGAGTGGACGGCGGTGAAACACCTCTGACGGTTACCGCCAGTTGCGGTGTGGCGATGCACCTGACGGATGAACAGCCCGAGCAATGGCTTGCCCGGGCCGACGAAGCACTCTACCGGGCCAAGGCGGCCGGCAGAAACTGCACGCGGGTATTCGCAAGTATTTCCTGAAGAGAGTCCTCAGCGTGCGGGCTTTCTGCCCTTGCCTGCAGATGGCTTCCCGCGGGATTCTGACCGGGCTTTTGACGGCGCACCATCGGCGACTTGCCAGCTTCCACCTTTACGCGTCCGTTGCAGTGATTTACCAGGACTCTTGCGGCGCTTGCGATCATGGGCAGCCTGCTCTCCCGGAGTTTTCTGGGGTACAGCAACGCTGCCGAGCCCCACGGCACGGCTCAGCGCATCAACACCCTTCTGATCCAGCTCTTCCCAACGGCCCATGGTCAACCGGCTGGGCAGGAAGATCGGTCCATACCGTACCCGCTTGAGACGGCTCACCCGAACGCCCTGAGATTCCCAAAGGCGACGCACCTCCCGGTTACGACCTTCCAGCAAGGTTACGTGGAACCACTGGTTCATACCTTTGCCACCCGCCGGGCTGATATCTGTAAACTTGGCCATGCCGTCTTCAAGCAGCACACCTTCCTTCAGGCGCTCAATCATGGCGTCATCCACTTCACCGAATACCCGAACCGCGTATTCCCGGTCAATCTGACTGGAGGGATGCATCAAGCGATTCGCCAACTCACCGTCGGTGGTAAACAACACCAGACCGGTAGTGTTGATATCCAGACGCCCAATGGAGATCCAGCGCTGGTCCTTGAGCCGCGGCAGGCGGTCAAACACCGTGGGCCGCCCTTCCGGGTCTTTCCGGCTGGTTACTTCGCCCTCTGGCTTGTTGTAAATCAGCACCCGACGCACAACTTCGGCAGCTGAACTCACGTCCAGCAGCTTGCCATCAAGCTCAAAACGATCAGAAGTGGAAGCCTTCTGGCCAGGCTGAACCGGAACACCATTGACCAGCAGTCGACCGGCCTCTATCCAGCCTTCCACTTCCCGCCGGGAGCCAACGCCGGCGCGAGCAAGCAGCTTCTGCACCCGCTCCGGACCTGCACTTAGAGACTGATCGCTACGGGCTGTTTTGTTTTCGGGGCCTTTTGCCGCCATAAGGGTAAATATCCTTGATATACGGGGCTGAAACCTGGGTTTCAGTGAAGTGTCTGATCCGGTTCAGGCGCCTGGGACTCCGCGTCGGAGTCCGGACTGGCACCGGAACCATCAGGAGAGTCGAATTTGATCTCTCCCTGCATGTTCTGCTCTATTTCCCGACCGATCTCCTCAAGGTCACGTACCTCAGAAAGCGGAGGCAGTTCATCCAGCCCGGTCAGGTTGAAATAATCGAGGAACTGGCGTGTGGTGGCATACATGGCAGGCCGCCCAGGGACATCCCGATGACCGACCACGCGCACCCACTCTCGCTCAAGCAGTGTTCGAATGATATTGCTGCTTACCGTAACCCCACGAATATCCTCGATCTCGCCACGGGTGATGGGTTGACGATAGGCAATCAGGGCCAGAGTTTCCAGAAGCGCCCGGGAATAACGCTGGGGCTTTTCCTCATACAGTCGACCAACCCATGGCGCAAACTCTTCCCTGACCTGCAATCGGTACCCGCTGGCAACCTTGCGAAGCTCAAAGCCGCGACCTTCGCAGGATTGCTCCAGCATCATCAGCGCATGCTCCATCACCTGCCTGGCCGGGCGCTCATCTTCGCCAAACAGCTCGCGCAGCTGCTCCAGAGACAACGGCTTGCCGGCCGCCAACAGTGCCGCCTCAGCAATAGCCTGAATACGGGCCAGATGTTCTTCGTTCATAGTGTCACTCGATCCTTCAGCTTGCCGCCCGCGCCCTGACATGAATGGGGCCGAGCACTTCCGCCTGAACGATTTCAATCAGCTGTTCTTTCACCAGTTCCAGTGTGGCAAGAAAGGTCACCACCACGCCAAGCCGGCCCTCTTCAAGGGTAAACAGGCTCTCGAATGTTACGAACCGGTCGCCCTGCAGCACAGAGAGAATGTGGGACATCCGCTCCCTTGTCGATAACCGCTCTTTCTCGACATGGTGGCTGGTAAACAGATCCGCCCTCTGCAAAACACCCTGCAACGCCAGCAACAGCTCCTTCATATCAACGTCCGGATGGGGTTGCGATGACGGAAGCTTGGGTAAAGCAGCGGAAGCCGGATAGGTATCCCGTTCCATGCGCGGGATTTCATCGATATCCTCCGCAGCCTTCTTGAAGCGTTCGTACTGCTGCAGCCGGCGAATCAGCTCTGCCCGGGGGTCAATATCGTCTTCATCGTCACTCTCCTGGCGGGGTAGCAACATACGGGATTTAATCTCCGCCAGGGTCGCAGCCATCACCAGGTACTCGGCTGCCAGCTCAAACCGCATCGCTTCCACCGCACCAATGTAATCCATGTACTGGCGTGTGATTTCACTGACATCAATATCGAGGATATTCATGTTCTGGCGGCGAATGAGGTAGAGCAGCAAATCCAGCGGCCCCTCAAAGGCCTCCAGAAAAACCGCGAGGGCATCCGGCGGAATATAAAGATCCTTGGGGATATCCACCAGGGGTTTGCCGGATACGAGCGCCAGCGGCACCTGTTCCGGTGTCGTTGCCTGCGCTTCTTCCGGCTCCCTGGTGTCTTCGGTCATGCCTTTGCCAGCCTTTGACGTTATTGGCGGTCAGGAATCAGCGGTAGCTGAGCCCCATCGCTGCACGGACTTCTTCCAGGGTATCACGGGCGGCATCGCGCGCATGCTCTCGCCCTTCCTGCAGAATGGAATGCACCAGATCCGGATTGCTCTCGTATTCCCGGGCACGCTCATGCAACGGCTTCTGTTCCTCGATGATGGCATCGATCAGCGGCTTTTTGCAGTCCAGGCAGCCAATACCGGCGCTGCGGCAGCCTTCCTGTACCCACTGGCAGGTCTGCTCGTCCGAGTAGACTTTGTGCATACCCCAGACCGGGCACTTCTCCGGCTCGCCCGGGTCTGTCCGTCGCACCCGCTGCGGGTCGGTTTGCATGGTCCGGATCTTTTGCGCAACACTGTCCGGATCTTCACGCAAGCCAATGTAATTGTTGTAGGACTTGGACATCTTCTGTCCGTCCAGCCCCGGCATCTTGGATTCCGGCGTCAGCAACGGCTGCGGCTCCGGCAGTATCACCTTGCCTCCGCCTTCAATGAAACCGTATAACCGCTCGCGGTCACCCAGCGAAATGTTCTGCTGTTCTTTCAGCAGGGCCCGTGCGGTCTCAAGCGCCTCAAAATCGCCTTCTTCCTGATACCGTTTTTTCAGGTTGCGATAGAGTTTCGCGTTCTTTTTGCCCATCTTGACGATAGCGGCCTCGGCCTGCTCTTCAAAACCGGGCTCGCGACCATAGATGTGGTTAAACCGGCGGGCGATTTCACGGGTAATCTCAACGTGGGATACCTGATCAGCACCAACCGGCACCTTGCCGGCACGATACATCAGGATATCCGCAGTCTGGAGCAACGGGTAACCGAGGAAGCCGTAGGTGGCCAGATCCTTTTCCCGCAGCTTTTCCTGCTGATCCTTGTAGGTAGGAATACGTTCCAGCCAGCCCAGGGGCGTGATCATAGACAACAACAGGTGCAGCTCGGCGTGTTCCGGAACCTGGGACTGGATAAACATGGTGGACGAGCCCGGATTAACTCCGGCCGCCAGCCAGTCGATGACCATATCCCATACGCTTTGCTCAATGCCTGAGGGATCATCGTATTGCGTGGTCAGGGCGTGCCAGTCCGCCACAAAGAAGAAGCACTCATACTCGTGCTGGAGCTTGACCCAGTTTTTCAGCACACCATGGTAGTGGCCGAGGTGCAGCTTGCCGGTCGGACGCATGCCGGACAACACTCTTTGCTGGGAATCGACAGAACTCAAAGCACGAACTCCTTCTTTCTGTTTATAGAGCGCCGGAGATCAGCGCCTAAACCGGCCGCTGAAATCAGGCTGACCGGGCATTATAGTCTTTACACTCGCCGGCGTTAAGCAATGCGGCACAAAACCGGAGCCCTATAACGCAAAACCCCCGGAATTCTCGCGAATCCGAGGGTTTTGGTGAAGCTCAGGGCTGCTTTACCAGCCAGTCACTTCCTTCAGGGCCTTGCCGATTTCGGCCAGGCTGCGCACGGTTTTAACACCGGCGTCTTCCAGGGCAGCAAACTTCTCGTCCGCCGTACCCTTACCACCAGAGATGATGGCGCCAGCATGGCCCATACGCTTGCCCGGAGGTGCAGTGACACCGGCAATGTAGGAAACCACCGGCTTGGTGACGTTCTCTTTGATGAACGCAGCCGCTTCTTCCTCAGCGGTACCACCGATCTCACCAATCATGACGATGGCTTCGGTTTCCGGATCTTCCTGCAGCAGCTTCAGAATGTCGATGAAGTTGGAGCCAGGAATCGGGTCGCCACCGATACCGATACAGGTGGACTGACCGTAGCCGAAGTCCGTGGTCTGCTTGACCGCTTCGTAGGTCAGGGTGCCGGAACGGGACACGATACCAACCTTACCCTTCTTGTGGATATGGCCAGGCATGATACCGATCTTGCACTCGTCCGGAGTGATCACGCCCGGGCAGTTCGGGCCGATCATGCGAACGCCTTTACGATCAACGTATTCTTTGGCGTACAGCATGTCGATGGTCGGAATACCTTCAGTGATACAAACGATCAGCTGAATACCAGCGTCGGCCGCTTCGATGATGGCGTCTTTACAGAACGGAGCCGGAACGTAAATGACGGTCGCTTCAGCGCCGGTCTTTTCTACCGCTTCACGTACGGTGTTGAACACCGGCAGACCCAGATGCTCAGTGCCGCCCTTACCGGGGCTGACACCACCTACCATCTTGGTGCCATAAGCGATGGCCTGCTCAGAGTGGAAGGTACCCTGTGCGCCGGTAAAGCCCTGGCAGATAACCTTGGTGTCTTTGTTGATCAGGATGCTCATTATTTACCCCCTGCGGCTTTAACGACTTGCTCTGCGGCGTCCGCCAGGCTGGTGGCGGCGATGATGTTCAGGCCACTTTCGGCGAGTACCTTGGTACCCAGCTCCGCGTTGTTGCCTTCCAGACGAACCACAACAGGCACTTTAACGCCGACTTCTTTAACCGCACCGATGATGCCCTCTGCGATCATGTCGCAGCGAACAATACCACCGAAGATGTTAACCAGAACGGCCTGTACCGCGTCGTCAGACAGGATGATCTTGAACGCTTCGGATACGCGCTCTTTGGTTGCGCCGCCGCCTACGTCCAGGAAGTTGGCAGGCTGGCCACCGGACAGCTTGATGATGTCCATGGTGCCCATGGCCAGGCCAGCACCGTTAACCATGCAGCCGATGTTGCCTTCCAGCGCAACATAGTTGAGCTCCCACTTGGCCGCTTCCGCTTCCCGGGAGTCTTCCTGGGAGGGATCGTGCATCTCGTGGATTTTCTTCTGACGGTACAGTGCGTTGCCGTCTACACCTACTTTGGCGTCGAGGCAGTGCAGGTCACCAGCCGGGGTGATCACCAGCGGGTTGATCTCAACCAGAGCCAGGTCGCACTCTTCAAACAGTTTGGCCAGGCCCAGGAAAATCTTGGTGAACTGACCGATCTGCTTGCCTTCCAGGCCAAGCTTGAATGCCAGTTCACGACCCTGGTACGGCTGCGCGCCGACCAGCGGATCAATTTCGGCTTTCAGGATCTTTTCCGGAGTTTCTTCGGCAACCTTCTCGATTTCCACGCCACCTTCAGTGGAGGCCATGAAAACGATACGACGGGAACCACGGTCTACCACAGCGCCCAGATAAAGTTCCTGATCGATGTCGGTGAGGGATTCAACCAGAATCTTGCTGACTGGCTGGCCGTTTTCGTCGGTCTGGTAGGTAACCAGGTTCTTACCCAGCCACTTTTCGGCGAATTCACGGATCTCTTCTTTGCTCTTGACCAGCTTTACACCGCCGGCCTTGCCGCGACCACCGGCGTGAACCTGGGCTTTCACTACCCAGCCGTCACCGCCGATTTCGTCTGCCGCTGCTACGGCTTCCTTGGGAGTATCGCAGGCAATGCCTTTGGATACGGGCAGGCCGTACTCAGCGAACAGCTGCTTGCCCTGATATTCGTGCAAATTCATAGTTAATGTCCCGTCTATTGATGGAGGATAACCACGTACGGAAATGAACCCGTCAGTGCACCGCCATTGGTGCAGCTGGAACGAATTCGTTCTGGCAGGCCAGGGATCGCCTCGGCCTGCCGGTCACGCATGCGAAAAGCCGCCGTTATGATGGCAGCGGGGCGCCCCAGTTGGCGCCCCGTATTCCGACAATGCGTTACTTCTTCTTGCGACGGTTGGCGACGTGAATCGCACCGCCAGCAACGGCCAGGGCCGCTTCGTGCACAGACTCGGACAGAGTCGGGTGCGCGAAACAGGTCAGAGCCAGATCTTCTGCACTGGAACCGAATTCCATGGCGATCACGCCCTGGGCAACGATTTCAGACGCCTGCGGACCCACCACGTGGAAGCCAAGAATACGGTCGGTCTTCGCATCTGCGATGATCTTGACCATACCGGAAGCGGCATTGGCAGCCATGGCACGACCATTCGCCGCAAACGGGAAGGTTCCCACGTTGTATTCTTCGCCTTCAGCTTTCAGCTGCTCTTCGGTCTTGCCGACCCAGGCAACCTCAGGGAAGGTATAGATGACATTCGGGATGCAGTCGTAATTGACTTGGGGCTTATGCCCGGCAATACGCTCAGCAACCATCACGCCCTCTTCAGACGCTTTGTGGGCCAGCATTGGACCACGAACCACATCACCGATGGCCCAGACACCCGGTGCTTCGGTCTTGCAGTTGTCGTCTACGAAAATAAAGCCCCGCTCATCCATGGTCACGCCGGAGTCTTCAGCCAGTGCACCATCGGTGTACGGACGACGGCCAACAGCCACGATCAGCTTGTCAAACTTGGCGTCTTGCTTACCCTTGGAGTCTTCGTAGCTGACGTTAACCAGCTTGCGCTTGACTTCCGCGCCAGTCATGCGGGCGCCCATCACGATGTTCAGGCCCTGCTTCTGGAACTGCTTCAACGCATCCTTGGCACACTGCTGGTCAACCGCCGGCAGGAAACTGTCCTGCGCTTCGATCACGGTTACTTCTGAACCCAGTCGGGCCCAGACGCTACCCAGCTCCAGACCAATAACACCGGCACCGATCACACCAAGACGCTTGGGAACTTCGGTAAACTCCAGCGCACCCTCGGAATCGACGATGTACTCACCGTCGAACGGCGCCGGCGGAATCTCGATCGGCCGGGAACCGGTGGCGATGATCACGTTGTCGGCTTCGTAGGTCTTGGTTTTGCCATCCTTGTCGGTGACTTCCACCTTACGACCGGCCAACAGCTTGCCGTGGCCGTGGATCGAGGTGACGCCATTGGCCTTGAACAGGCCAGCAATGCCACCGGTCAGCTGCTTAACGATACCAGCCTTGCGCTCCATCATCTTGGCAACGTCGATTTTCACGTCCTTGGCCAGGATGCCCATGGAATCGTAATCGTGGCTGGCTTCTTCAAACTTGTGAGTCACTTCCAGCAGGGCCTTGGACGGGATACAGCCTACGTTCAGACAGGTGCCACCGAGCACCTGGCTCTTGCCGTCTTTACCAGTCCAGGACTCAACACAGGCGGTCTTAAGACCCAACTGAGCGGCTTTAATGGCAGCAACGTAACCACCGGGGCCTGCACCAATGACAATAACGTCGAACTTATCGGACATAATCTTTCCTGTTATCGAATTCGTTGAGTGTCAGATTACACATCCAGCAGGATACGTGCCGGGTCTTCCAGCATTTCCTTGATGGCCACCAGGAACTGCACCGCTTCCTTGCCATCGATCATACGGTGATCGTATGACAGCGCCAGGTACATCATCGGCAGAATCTCAACCTTGCCATTTACCGCCATCGGGCGCTCCTGGATCTTGTGCATACCCAGAATGGCAGTCTGGGGCGGATTCAGGATCGGCGTGGAAATCAGAGACCCGAAAATACCACCGTTGGTGATGGTGAAGGTGCCACCGGTCATATCTTCAATGGCCAGTTTGCCTTCCTTCGCCTTGGTACCGTACTCGACGATCTTCTTCTCGATGTCGGCCAGACCCATAGCGTCGGTATCACGCAGAACCGGTACCACCAGGCCACGGTCGGTGGATACCGCCACACCTACGTCCTGGTAACCGTGGTACACCATGTCGTTGCCATCAATGGAGGCGTTTACTGCCGGGAAGCGCTTCAAAGCTTCGGTAGCCGCTTTGGTGAAAAACGACATGAAGCCCAGCTTGATGCCGTGGCGCTTCACGAAGCTGTCCTGGTACTGCTTGCGCAGTTCCATGATCGGCGCCATGTTCACCTCGTTAAAGGTGGTCAGCATGGCTGCTGTCTGCTGGGCATCAACCAGACGCTTGGCGATGCTGGCACGCAGGCGGGTCATCGGAACCCGCTTCTCTGCGCGCTCGCCCTGGGCAACGTTCACCTCAGGCATCGCTGCCGGCTTGGAGGCAGCCGCTCCACCGGAAGACTTGTTGCTGTCCACGTAGTTCTGAACGTCTTCCTTGGTAACACGGCCGTCTTTACCGGTGCCCTTTACCGCGCTCGGGTCCACGTTGTTTTCCTCGGCCAGCTTGCGGGCAGCCGGGCTCAGAATGGCATCACCGGAAGCAGCTTCGGATTTCTCTTCGGCTTTCGGTGCTTCGGCTTTCGCTTCGGACTTGCTCTCGGCTGGCTTGGATTCACCTGCCGCGCCTTCTTTGAACTTGCCGATCACCTCACCGCTTTCCACGGTGTCGCCTTCGTTCTTGAGAACTTCTTCGATCACACCATCCGCCGGCGCAACCACTTCGAGCACAACCTTGTCGGTTTCGATATCGACAATCAGCTCGTCACGGGAACAGGCCTCACCCGGCTGCTTGTGCCAGGTCGCGACGGTGCCTTCGGCAACCGACTCAGGGAAAACGGGGGCTTTAATCTCTGTTGACATTACGGATCCTTAGTTCGGTAGCTCGTCAGATTTCAAACGCGTCGTTAACCAGTTTCTTCTGCTCTTCAATGTGAACAGACATGTGTCCACAGGCAGGAGCAGCAGAAGCCTCACGACCGGCATACTGGAGATATAGCTTGGGATTCAGGCGCTGCAGTGCGTTCCGCATGTGATGCTGACTGCAATACCAGGCTCCCTGGTTCATCGGCTCTTCCTGACACCAGACCACATGCTTGAGCTTGCTGTACTGGCTCAGCAGTTCGTCCAGGTCATCGCTCGGGAACGGGTACAATTGTTCGATACGAACAATCGCGACATCGTCCCGCTCATCCGCCTTCTTCTTCTCCAGAAGATCATAGTAGACCTTGCCACTGCAGAGGATCAGGCGAGTCACTTTTTTCGGATCGGACGGCTCTTTCTCCGGCAGAATTGTCTGAAATGTGCCGGATGTCAGGTCGTCCAGACCCGAAATGGCTTCCTTATGGCGCAGCAGGCTCTTGGGCGTAATGGCAACCAACGGCTTGCGCAACGGACGCTTCACCTGCCGACGCAACATGTGGAATACCTGAGACGGTGTAGTCGGCACACAGACCTGAATATTGTGTTCGGCACACAGCTGCAGGAAACGCTCCAGACGGGCGGAACTGTGTTCCGGCCCCTGCCCTTCATAACCGTGTGGCAGCAGCAGTGTCAGGCCACACAGTCGACCCCACTTATGCTCACCACTGGTCAGGAACTGATCAATCACCACCTGGGCACCGTTGGCGAAGTCACCAAACTGGGCTTCCCAGACAATCAGCGCGTTCGGCGTCGTGGTGGAATAACCGTATTCGAACGCCATCACCGCTTCTTCAGACAGCAGTGAGTCATAGATGTCGAACTTCGGCTGATCGTCTTTCAGATTCTGCAGGGAAATATGAGTAGACCCATCTTTCTGGTTATGCAGAACAGCATGACGGTGCGAGAAGGTGCCCCGGCCCACGTCCTGACCAGTCAGGCGGATCGGGTGGCCTTCGTTCAGCAAAGTGGCATAGGCCATCATTTCGCCGTAGCCCCAGTTCAGGGACAGCGCGCCAGCCGTCATCTTCTCGCGATCATTAACAATCTTGGAAACCTGGCGCTGTATGCTGAACCCTTCCGGCACTTCAGTCAGCTTCTTGCCCAGTTTCTGGACGGTTTTCAGCGCAACGCTGGTCTTGCACTTCGCTGTCCACTCATGGCCCAGATACGGAGCCCAGTCCACGTAAAGCTCTTTGTTAGGCTCTTTAACCAGGGACTTGACCACGTGATCACCCTTGTCCAGGGCGTCCCGGTAATCAGTCTCCATCTGCTTGGCTTCATCTTCGGTGATCACACCGGCTTCAACCAGCTGATCCGCGTAGATCGCACGAGTGGTCTTCAGCTTGCGGATCTTGTCGTACATCAGCGGCTGGGTCGCTGCCGGCTCATCCGCCTCGTTGTGGCCACGACGACGGTAGCAAACCAGATCAATCACTACATCGCGCTTGAATTCGTTGCGGTAGTCCATCGCCATCTGGGTGGCAAACATCACCGCTTCAGGATCGTCGGCGTTCACATGCAGAATCGGCGCCTGAACCATCTTGGCAACGTCGGTGCAATACTCGGTGGAACGAGCATCTTCCTGTTTGCTGGTGGTGAAGCCAACCTGGTTGTTGATCACGATGTGGATGGTACCGCCAACACCAAAGCCCCGGGTCTGGGACATCTGGAAGGTTTCCATCACTACGCCCTGCCCGGCAAACGCAGCGTCGCCGTGCATCACAATGGGTACCACGGTACTGCCATCGGTATCGCCACGACGGTCCTGACGGGCGCGTACCGAGCCTTCCACTACCGGGGATACGATTTCCAGGTGAGACGGGTTGAAGGCCATGGCCAGGTGAACCTCGCCACCTGGCGTCATCACGTTTGAGGAGAAGCCCTGGTGGTATTTCACGTCGCCGGAGCCGGAATCCGCGAGCTTCTTGCCCTCGAATTCATCAAACAGTTCTTTCGGATTTTTGCCCAGGGTGTTGACCAGCACGTTCAGTCGACCGCGGTGGGCCATGCCCAGCACGATCTCTTTGGCGCCATAGGAGCCCGCACGCTGAATCAGCTCGTCCAGGCAGGGGATCAGACTTTCACCGCCCTCGAGACCAAAACGCTTGACGCCCGGATAACGTGAACCCAGGTATTTTTCCAGCCCTTCAGCAGCCGTCAGGCGCTCAAGGATATGCTTGCGGGTTTCGGTCTCGTATTCCGGACGGGAACGAACCGGCTCCATACGTTGCTGGAACCAACGCTTGATGCGCGTGTCTACCACATGCATGTATTCAGCGCCGATGCTCTCGCAGTAAGTCTGGCGCAGGCCCTGAACAATATCGCCGAGTTTCATGCTCTCGGAACCAAAGTTCAGAGAGCCGGTCTGGAACTCCAGATCAAGATCGGATTCGCCCAATTCGTGGAATCGCGGGTCCAGATCTTCTACCTGAGGACGTTGCCAGACACCCAGAGGATCAAGCTTTGCTTCCTGGTGACCGCGGAAACGAAAAGCGTTGATCAGCTGCAGAACACGGATCTGCTTTTTATCAGCGTCGGACGTAGCACTGGCAGGCACGCCATTGGTCGCCAGAAAACGCTGATTGCGGGAGATGTGCTCAAACTGCTCGCGGATGGTGGAGTGAACGATGTCGCGGCCCTGATAGCCATCGACGCTCGGGAGTTTATCGAAGTAACTCCGCCACTCTTCTGGAACTGCGTTGGGGTCTGTCAGGTAGGTTTCAAAAAGCTGTTCAACATAGGCAAGATTGCCACCCTGCAGGTGGGAAGTCTGCCATAACTGCTCCATGATGCTTTCGTGCATTTTGAATAGCTCACCTTGGGCTGGTGCGGGGGAGCCAGTATGGTCGGCCAGGGGTAATTCTCAGTCAATACGGGTTATTACGGCATGACTTTGGCCACCACACCCGGCAAGGATGTTTTCCGTCCCCAGTGATTTTTATACTCAGCAATACTGTCCGGCGACTGGATAAGCGCACCGAAACAGCGTGCATAAGTTTGCACCCCGGTAAGACTTTTGACTATAAGCCTTTGGTTGAAGGCCCCGCATATAGCGAGGCCTTCAGGGGTACTAACTGGTGTCAGAACACCAGTATAGCTGGTGCTGCGAATTTTGCCGGTCAGGTGGCTCTTTGCAGCAACAGGTTCCGGATATGGCCAATTGCCTTTGTGGGGTTCAGGCCCTTCGGACACACACTGACACAGTTCATGATGCCACGGCAGCGGAACACGCTGAACGGATCGTCCAGGTTCGCCAAACGCTCTGCCTGGGCGGTATCACGGCTGTCGGCCAGGAAACGATAGGCTTGCAACAGACCAGACGGACCGATGAACTTGTCCGGATTCCACCAGAAAGACGGGCAAGCGGTAGAGCAGCAGGCACAGAGAATACACTCGTACAGGCCGTCCAGCTTCTCACGATCTTCCGGAGACTGCAGACGCTCGATGGCTGGCGCAGGGTTGTCATTCACAAGGTACGGCATCACTTTTTCGTACTGCTTGTAGAACAGACCCATATCAACCACCAGATCACGAATGACCGGAAGACCAGGCAGCGGGCGCAAAACCAGCTTGTTGTTCTTGACCACATCGGAAACCGGTGTGATGCAAGCCAGGCCGTTCTTGCCATTCATGTTCATACCATCTGAGCCGCAAACGCCCTCACGACAGGAACGGCGAAATGCGACAGTCGGGTCCTTTTCCTTGGCCAGCGCCAAAACATCCAGAACCATCAGATCTTTGCCTTCCGGCAACTCAATCTCAACGTCCTGCATGTAAGGGGCGTTGTCAGTTTCCGGGTTATAACGGTACAGACTTACCAACATTTTCAGGATACCCCCTTAGTAGGTCCGGATCTTCGGCTCGAAGGTCGGAACCGTTTTCGGTGCAAAGTTCACGTCACGCTTACCAACGCGCTTGTCCAGCGGGAAGTACATGGAGTGCTTCAGCCAGTTCTCGTCGTCACGCTCGGTGAAATCGTTACGGGCATGGGCACCGCGACTTTCTTTACGCTCAATCGCAGACTTGGCGGTCGCATAGGCAACTTCGTACAGGTTGTCCAGTTCCAGCGCTTCGATACGGGCGGTGTTGAATGCCTTGCTGGTATCAGTCAGCTTGGTCTTGCGAACCCGCTCACCGATTTCTTCCAGCAGCTTCAGCCCCTTCTCCATGCTTTCGCCGTCACGGAAAACGCCGAAGTAGAGCTGCATGCAGTTCTGCAGGTCTTTACGAACCTGAGCCACATCCTCACCCTCACTTGCACTGTCCAGACGCTCCAGACGAGCCATGGCACGCTTGATGTCTTCGTCGCTTGCGCCGTCGACCTCGAAACCACCACGCAGCTGCTCCTCAATGTGCAGGCCAGCCGCACGACCAAAGACCACCAGATCCAGCAGAGAGTTGCCTCCCAGACGGTTAGCACCGTGTACAGACACACAAGCGGCTTCACCGCAGGCAAACAGGCCCGGAATCGGCTTGTCATTGCCGTTTTCATCCTGAGTCAACGCCTGACCACCAACGTTGGTCGGAATGCCGCCCATCATGTAGTGACAGGTCGGAACCACAGGCACGGGCTCTTTGACCGGATCAACGTGAGCAAAGGTACGTGACAGCTCACAGATACCCGGCAGACGCAGGTTCAGGGTTTCTTCGCCCAGGTGATCCAGCTTCAGCAGTACGTGATCCTTGTCGGGACCACAGCCGCGGCCTTCCAGAATTTCCAGAACCATGGAGCGGGCAACAACGTCACGACCAGCGAGATCTTTGGCGTTCGGAGCATAACGCTCCATGAAACGCTCACCTTCGGAGTTGATCAGGTAACCACCCTCACCCCGGCAACCCTCAGTTACCAGCACACCGGCACCGTGGATACCGGTCGGGTGGAACTGCCACATTTCCATGTCCTGAACCGGGAAGCCGGCACGCAGGGCCATACCGATACCGTCACCGGTGTTGATCAGGGCATTGGTGGTTGACGCATAGATACGACCGGCGCCACCGGTTGCCAGAACGGTCGCCTTGGCCTTGATGTAGCAGACTTCACCGGTCTCAATTTCGATACCGACAACGCCGACCACTTCATCTTTACTGTTCTTGACCAGGTCCACGGCGTACCACTCGTTCAGGAACGAAGTGCCGCCTTTGAGGTTAGCCTGGTATAGCGTGTGCAGCAGAGCATGACCGGTACGGTCGGCTGCGGCACAGGTACGGGCAGCCTGACCGCCCTTACCGTAGTCCTTGGACTGACCACCGAACGGACGCTGATAGATACGACCCTGCTCGGTACGGGAAAACGGGAGGCCCATGTGCTCGAGCTCGAACACTGCCTGCGGACCGACGGAGCACATATACTCAATCGCGTCCTGGTCACCGATGTAGTCAGAACCTTTCACAGTGTCGTACATGTGCCAGCGCCAATCGTCGTTGGGATCAGCGCTTGCGATCGCACAGGTAATACCGCCCTGGGCGGATACCGTGTGCGAACGGGTCGGAAATACTTTCGTGATACACGCGGTATCGAGACCGGATTCGGTCAGCTGGAGGGCGGCTCGCATACCGGCACCGCCACCACCGATAACAATCGCGTCGAACGACATGGTCTTGATGTTAGCCATCGATTAAAGCCCCCAAAGAATCTGAATGCCCCACACGACATATACAAACATTACGAGCACACAGGCTGCCTGAAGCAGAAAACGCGGCATCGCGGATTTGATGTAGTCGGTAGAAACTGTCCACAAGCCAACCCACGCGTGCCCGGCAATGGACAGCAGCGCAAGCAGACTGAAGATCTTGAACCATCCCTGAGCAAACAATGCAGACCACGCCTGGTAGTCAACATCGGTGGTCACAAAGAAGCCAAGCAGGAACAGCGTGTACAGAGCTAATACGTAGGCTGTTACACGCTGGATGATCCAGTCCTGAATACCGTTACGACCAATATTCGTTACACTGTTCATGCCCATACCCAGACTCCTGCCAGAACGATGAGAACAACGGAAACCGCAATCGTGGCTTTCGCGGCGAGGCGCCCGCTTTCAAGCTCTTCGCCAATACCAGCGTCCATCAACAGGTGTTTGATACCTGCAACCAGGTGGTACAGCAGAGCAGACAGGATGCCCCAGATGATCAGCTTCGCCAGGAAGCTGTCCAGCAGCTCATTCACCCGGTTAAAGCCATCTTCTCCGGAAAGGGAGAGATCCAGGCCGTACATCAGGAAGGCAACACCTACGAAGATGATGATGCCGCTGATGCGATGCAGGATCGAAGTAATGGCTGGCAGCGGGAAATGAAACTTGCCGAGATCGAGATTTACTGGTCGTTTGCTATTCACAGCGCTCTCACACTCTCTCTTGGTTCCGCGGGACCGCAAAACGGTGGCGGATGGTTGGTATGTTGGGACCGGAGAATCGGTACGATACCGATAACCGATTGGTTCAGGAGGGCGGATGACTACCCGGTAGCTTGCTATACTCAAGCCCATAAGCCGGTGCATCCCCGATTCCGGGCTACGGATTATAAGGAGACACCCCGGTAATTACAAACTTGCAATCGCCCTCCAGGCCTTGCAGCTTGCAGCCTCCACCCATCTATAAGGCTTATTGACAAAACCAATTTCCGCCCCAGGGGCCCGATATTCCGGATATCCCTCATTTACAAACGGGAAGAAATTTGCCGTTTTCTCCGCCAGTGCATTGACAAAAAAAGCTGACGCCCTATATTTTGCCGCCAGTTTTGCGATAATACGCGCTTTCTGGCGCATCTACACATGCAGAAAAGCTGTTATAGCTAATCAGACAGGAGAGCACCATGACCGACAGGAAAGCCACGCTCTCGGTGGGAGATAAGTCCATTGAGCTACCGGTTTATTCCGGCACCGTCGGCCCTGACGTTATTGACGTACGCGGCCTGGTACAGGAAGGCGTTTTCACTTACGACCCCGGATTTGTATCCACCGCAGCCTGCGAATCGGCCATCACATACATCGATGGCGCCAACGGTGTGCTGCTGCACCGCGGCTACCCCATTGACCAGCTGGCCGAGCACTCCGACTTCCTGGAAGTCTGCTACCTGCTGCTGAACGGCGAACTGCCCAGCGAAGAAGAAAACAAGCGGTTCCACGACACCATCAAAAACCACACCATGCTGCACGACCAGATGCGCAACTTCTTCAACGGCTTCCGCCGTGACGCGCATCCAATGGCCATCATGTGTGGCGTTGTGGGCGCGCTGTCTGCGTTCTATCACGACCAGATGGACGTTTCCGATCCCAAGCAACGTGAAATTACCGGCCATCGCCTGATCGCGAAAATGCCGACCATTGCGGCATGGTGCTACAAGTATTCCATGGGACAGCCGTTCATGTATCCACGGAACGACCTGTCCTACGCAGAGAACTTCCTGCACATGATGTTTGGCACTCCGTGCGAAGAGTACAAGCCAAATCCTGTTCTGGCCAACGCCATGGACAAGATCTTCATTCTGCACGCTGACCACGAACAGAACGCGTCCACCTCCACCGTTCGCCTTGCAGGCTCTACCGGCGCCAACCCATACGCCTGTATTGCGTCCGGCATTGCCGCGCTCTGGGGCCCGGCTCACGGCGGTGCGAACGAAGCGGTACTGGACATGCTGGCCGAGATCGGCGACGAGTCCAACATCGAGAAGTTCATTGCCAAGGCAAAAGACAAGGACGACCCGTTCCGCCTGATGGGCTTCGGCCACCGGGTTTACAAAAACTTCGATCCACGCGCCAAGGTCATGGCTCAGACTGCACACGAAGTATTGAGCGAACTCGGCCTGGAAAACGATCCGCTGCTGAAAATTGCCCAGCGCCTGGAAAAGATCGCCCTGGAAGACGAATACTTCGTTCAGCGCCAGCTGTATCCGAACGTCGACTTCTACTCCGGCATCATCCTGAAGGCCATCGGTATTCCGACCTCCATGTTTACCGTTATCTTCGCCATGTCCCGTACCATCGGCTGGTTCTCCCACTGGAACGAAATGGTCAGCGGTGCCAACCGTATCGGCCGCCCGCGCCAGCTGTACACCGGCTCGCCGAAGCGGGATTACCCGAAGAAGTAAGCAAACCGCTTGCCTTCAAACAGAAAAAAGCCGCTGACTTCAGCGGCTTTTTTTATTTCCCGGTCAGTGTTTCGCCATGCTAACGACAGTCCGCCGGCAGTAGTTTTTCAACAGCGTTCTGACCATAGCAACTCCAGAATAACCCGTTATCGGTGACCTCCGGTTCCAGAACGATGTATTCCGACTCTCCAGTTTCATCAACCCCCATCTCAATGCCGATCACACCACCGTCATAGACATCGATAGCATAGTCTTCGCCAGAGCCCCCGAAGGTACCGCCATAACCAAGCTCCGCCATCGAGCCGGGCCAGGCCTGGTGTTCACTGACATAGGCATCGACAGAATCCGTAACCCCCAAGCCTTCCAGGTAGGCATCCTGATAGCGACTTCTCTCTACGTATTCCTGATACTGAGGAATCGCAACAGCGGCCAGTATGCCGACAATGGCCACCATCACGAGCAAGGACGCAGCCCCTCCCCCAACCCCGAGCCTCGGGACGAACAGAGCGAAAAACCAGGCTAACTTGCTCCGCCCCGGGTGAGATACTTCACGCCCTTCCGACAGGGCAATGGCCGCTGCCATCCGCTTGGTGAGCCAGGGATAATCTCCCGTTATTTCGTTGAAGGACATCCAGAAGCCGTTGGTCACAGCCACTTGCCCTACAAATGCGTCCACGTTGATGGTTTGCCAGCGGGTATCGCCTGCAGCGATTGCTGCCAGCGCTGCCTTGATGTCGTCCGGTGACTGACAGCAGGCTACACCGTAGCGATCACACGTGTATTCTTCGGCACGCCGCAACGCCGGCCCGATGACAGGCAGCCAGGCCGCGGGTGCCAGCACCGGCCCCCAGGAAAGATGGCGCCGGTGAATATGACCCAACTCATGACCTATGTAGAAATCAATGGCGTCCGGGCGCGCCTCCAATGCATCAACGACATCAGTGAACAGCACAACAAAATGCCGTCCAAGAAACTTGGTCGCAAGTGCATTGAAAAAGTCCGTCCGCAGCAGGTAGGCTTCCGGTACCTCCTTTACCCCAACCTTTTCGCAACAACGAATAAGCCGGTCATAGAGATCCGGATATTGCTCGCGACTGATTCGCACCCCAGACCCCTTCAGGTGTGAGATGAAAGCCGAATGGGCAAAGAGAAAGAACACGTACCCCACCAACAGATACAGCAATACAATACCGAGCGTCCCCAGTATCAGAGCCAGCCAGATGGCCACAGCAAGCACCGCCGTCACCAGCAGCAACGGTTTTTCATGTTTGTATACCAGATTCATTTACTTCCCTCACGAATAAACTACAGGCGGCATCACGGCCTCCCCCATTCGCTGAACAACAAGGATAAGAAGCACCGGGAGACCCAAAAACTGGTTTCTCACGGCCTGTAAGCATCCATGCGGCTAGCCTGCTAAGTATAAGAAGGCCTGGAAGCGCCTGCTATCGTATGCGCCTGAAATAGGCAGATAGTTTACCGGTCTGTGATTAGCGTCATGCCTGAGTTGACCATTCTGTGAGCCCAGACCAATGGATACCCCGCGAACGGTCGAAAAGGGTTTCAATCCTTTCGGCTCGATTTCATAATCAAAGCACACTGACACTCACCGACTGGAGTAAATCAATGACAACAACGGTAGCGTTTATTGGCCTGGGCGTAATGGGTTATCCCATGGCGGGGCATTTGGCAAACGCAGGACTTTCTGTCCGTGTCTGGAACCGGTCTGGCGAGAAGGCAACACAATGGGCGTCAGAACATTCAGGCGCCGCCTGTGATTCGATCGCGCTCGCTGTCAGAGACGCAGATTTTGTCATAACCTGTGTTGGCGCTGACAAAGATCTGATCGAAGTATTTGAAGGCGACGAGGGAATCATCGCAAACGCTCCAGAGGGCGCCATCCTGATTGACCACACGACGGCATCTGCGGGGATTGCCGAACGCCTGGCCGAGTCCGCTGGCGCCCGCAAACAGGCTTTTATCGATGCGCCGGTTTCGGGTGGTCAGCAAGGCGCCCAGAATGGCGCACTCACCATCATGTGTGGCGGCGCCGAGCAGGCGTTCGAAAAAGCCAGGCCGGTCATGGCGCACTACGCTCGTGCGCTCAACCTGATGGGCCCGGCGGGCAGCGGGCAGAAAACCAAGATGGTGAACCAGATTGCCATTGCCGGGTTGGTTCAGGGGCTTTCAGAGGCGCTGCACTTTGCCGAACAGGCAGAGCTGGATGTACGCAAAGTGGTAGATGTGATTTCCAAAGGTGCGGCCCAGTCCTGGCAGATGGAAAACCGTTCGGGAACCATGATTGACGGTGAGTTCGATCACGGGTTCGCGGTTGACTGGATGCGAAAGGATCTGGGAATCTGCCTGGAGGAAGCGAGAAAAGTGAATGCATCGCTGCCGGTTACCGCACTGGTAGACCAGTTCTACGCGGATTTGCAATCCATGGGCGGACGACGCTGGGACACATCGTCTCTCATACAGCGACTACGCAAGTTCCGTTAACGCGCCAGCGTATACGAGAATAACGCCCCCTCGCCTTCTCAAAGGCGATGGGGCGCCACCGACCATCTTACTTTTTCTTGTCGCGCGGGACCCAGCGACCATTTTCAAACCACGCTGACCACCCCGTCGCCTTGCCGTCTTTCTCCGACATGACGTACTGCTCTTTTGATTTTCGGCTGTAACGGATCACCGTCGGATTGCCTTCAGGGTCCTTTTCAGGGGCATCCATCAGGTAATCATATTTCGGATCGATTTCCTTACGGTGTGGCTTGATTTCCATCACTAATGGCGGCCGCGTTTCCCGATTTTTCGGGAATTTACTGGCTGCCAAAAACAGGCCGGACGCCCCATCACGCAGTACGTAGGTATCGTCCACCTTATCGCACTTGAGCTCTGGCATCGGCACCGGGTCCATTTTAGGGGGTGCCGGCTCACCATTTTTCAGCAACTTACGGGTGTTCTTGCATTCACTGTTGGTGCAACCGAAGTACTTGCCGAATCGGCCGGTCTTGAGCTGCATCTCGGAGCCACACTTGTCACATTCCAGCGTCGGCCCATCGTAACCTTTGATACGGAACGTACCCTCTTCAACCTCGTATCCTGAGCAGTCCGGATTGTTACCACACACGTGTAGCTTGCGCTTCTCGTCGATCAGGTAGCTGTCCATGGCCGTTCCGCATTTCGGACAGCGGCGCTTTTTCCGGAGCAGTCGGGTTTCGCCTTCCCCTTCCACGTCGTCGTCAGCGCTCACCACTTCGTCACCAGACACCAGGTTAATGGTGGTCTTACAGCGCTCCTTGGGTGGCAGCGAATAGCCGGAGCAGCCCAGGAACACCCCGGTACTGGCCACCCGGATCTGCATATTCCGGCCACAGCTCGGGCACGGTATATCGGTTTCCGTGGGAGTATTCGCGCGCATACCGCCATCCGTCTTTTCAGCGCTTTCCAGCTGATTACGGAATTTGGCATAGAAGTCGTTCAGCACTTTTTTCCACTGAACCTCACCCTCGGCGATCTCGTCCAGCTCATCTTCGAGGCGCGCGGTAAAATCGTAATCCATCAGATTCGGGAAGGATTCCGCCAGTCGCTCGGTCACTATCTCCCCCATCTTCTCCGCGTAGAAGCGGCGATTCTGAAGCTTTACGTAGCCCCGATCCTGAATAGTAGAAATGATGGAGGCATAGGTGGACGGCCGGCCGATCCCCTGCTTTTCGAGCTCTTTGACCAGGCTGGCTTCGGTGTACCGGGGCGCCGGCTTGGTAAAATGCTGGGTTGGATCCAGTTTCTTGAGATCCAGGGGCTGATCCACCTTGATATCTGGCAATGCCACGTCTTCATCTTTCTTGGTGGACTGCGGCGCAGCCTTCAGGAAGCCGTCAAACTTGACGATTCGACCCCGGGTGCGCAGCTCGTAGTCGCCGTTGGCCACCACAATAGACGTACTCAGGAATTCGGCATCTGCCATCTGACAGGCAATAAACTGGCGCCAGATCAGGTCGTAGAGCTTCTCTGCGTCTTTTTCCAGGCCGGTAATATCCGTTGGCCTGCGAGCAACATCGGTCGGGCGAATCGCTTCGTGAGCTTCCTGGGCGCCCTCCTTGCTGCCATAGACCCGCGGCTTCTCAGGCAGATAACGTTCGCCAAACTGCTTCTGGACGAAGTCACGACAGCTGGATACGGCATCCTGGCTCAGATTGGTGGAATCCGTACGCATGTAGGTAATGAAACCGGCCTCGTACAATCGCTGGGCCAGCATCATCGTTTTCTTGACGCTGAAACCCATGCGGTTACTGGCCGCCTGCTGCAGCGTGGAGGTAATAAAGGGTGCAGACGGACGGGATCGGGTCGGCTTGTCTTCGCGCTTGGCCACCTTGAAGCCGCCAGCCTTAAGCCGCTCAACGTGCTCCTTGCTCTGAACTTCGTTGACAGGGCGGTAGGGCTTGTCGTTATAGCGGGTTACTTCGAACCGGACCGGGTCTTTGGTGCCTTCTGCAGCCAGGTCTGCATGCAATTGCCAGAACTCTTCCGGCACAAACTTACGGATCTCCCGCTCCCGTTCCACAATCAGTCTTACTGCGACGGATTGCACACGGCCCGCAGACAGACCGCGGGCAATCTTTGCCCACAACAGCGGCGAGACCATATAACCCACAACGCGGTCCAGGAACCGGCGGGCTTGCTGAGCGTTCACCCGGTTGTTATCCAGGTTGCCCGGATCCTTGAAGGCTTCCTGAATCGCCCGCTTGGTAATCTCATTAAATACCACACGACGGTATTTGTCCGGCTCGCCGCCAATGGTCTCCTGAAGGTGCCAGGCAATCGCCTCCCCCTCTCTATCCAAATCCGTTGCCAGATAGATGTGGTCGGCAGACTTGGCCAAACGCTTGAGCTCGCTGACCACCTTTTCCTTGCCGGGCAGAATCTCGTAACGGGCGCTCCAGTCATGGTCGGGATCAACACCCATGCGGGCTACCAATTGCTCCCGTGCCTTACGCTTCTTGTGCTCGGCTTTCTCGTCCGGGCTCATCTTGCGCGTGGCCGCCGCCTGTTTCGCCCGTTCTTTCGGGTCTGACTGGCTGCCGCTGCCACTTACGGGCAGGTCACGGATGTGGCCAACACTGGACTTCACGATAAAATCCGAGCCCAGGTACTTGTTGATGGTCTTCGCTTTCGCTGGCGACTCGACAATAACGAGACTTTTACCCATATCGGAGATCTGTATCCTTGGCGATCAATCGGTCAATATCTGAACAGAACCGTAAACTCGCATAAAAATCAGGCAACTGGAAAACACAAAGGCTGCCATTCTGTATAGGCTCACTGTTTTACAGGGTCAAGATTGGCAAGACAACCCATTCTTTGATTTCAATCAGCCTTTTTTCCGGGTTCCGTCGCATTTTGCGCGTCCGGAAACAGGAAGGCCCGGCATATGCCGGGCCTCCTGACTGAGCTCACTAATCAGATACTCCTGATCAGATACGCTCCCACACAGTGGCAATGCCCTGACCAAGACCGATACACATGGTGGATACACCAAGCTTACCGCCTTTGGCCTGCATGATATTCAGCAGTGTGGTGGAGATACGGGCACCAGAGCAGCCCAGCGGATGGCCAAGAGCAATCGCGCCGCCGTTCAGGTTCACCTTCTCTTCCATGACGCCCAGCAGTTTCAGGTCTTTCAGAACTGGCAGGGACTGACCAGCGAAGGCTTCGTTCAGTTCCCAGAAGTCGATATCTTCAACTTTCAGGCCTGCACGCTTCAGCGCCTTCTTGGTGGCCGGTACCGGACCGTAACCCATGATCGCGGGATCGCAACCAGCCACTGCCATGCTGCGGATCTTGGCAATCGGGGTCAGACCCAGAGCTTCTGCCCGCTCAGCGGACATCAGCACCATGGCAGACGCACCATCGGTCAGCTGGGAAGAGGTACCGGCAGTCACCGTACCATTTTTCGGATCAAATGCCGGGCGCAGCTGGCCAAGGGACTCAGCTGTGGTTTCCGGACGAATGGTCTCGTCTTCTTCGATCAGCTTCACAAAGCCGTTTTCGTCGTGGCCTTCAATCGGAACGATTTCGTTCTTGAAGCGGCCTTCCTGGGTGGCCTCGTGGGCCAGGCGATGGGAACGGGCGCCGAACTCGTCCTGCTGCTCACGGGTGATACCGTGCATCTTGGCCAGCATTTCCGCGGTCAGGCCCATCATGTTGGACGCCTTGGCGGAGTACTTGGAAGCAGCCGGGTTGTGGTCGAAACCTTCGGTCATGGGTACATGGCCCATGTGCTCAACACCACCGACCAGGAACACATCACCGTTACCAGTCTGGATAGCCTGCGCCGCGGTGTGGATAGCGCTCATGGCGGAACCACACAGACGGTTTACGGTCTGGGCAGCAGACTCGTGCGGGATACGGGTCAGCAGGGAAATCTGCCGCGCCACGTTAAAGCCCTGCTCCTTGGTCTGGTTTACACAGCCCCAGATCACATCTTCTACTTCTTTCGGGTCGAGCTTCGGGTTGCGCTCAAACAGTGCTTCAATCAGCGCAGCCGACAAAGTCTCGGCACGTACGTTGCGGAAACAGCCGTTTTTGGCACGACCCATCGGAGTCCGCACGCAATCGACGACGACAACGTCTCTCGGATTAAGGCTCATAGATCTTTCTCCGTTCGGAAATCTCGTTAGGGTTAGCCAAAGAACTTCTTGCCAGTCTTGGCCATTTCACGCAGCTTCTCGGTCGGCGCGTACAGCGGGCCAAGATCTGCGTACTTGTCTGCCAGTTCGACGAACTTGTCGACGCCCATGTCGTCGATGTAGCGCAATGCACCACCACGGAACGGAGGGAAGCCGATACCGTAGATCAGGCCCATGTCTGCATCGGCCGGGTCTTCAACAATGTTGTCTTCCAGGCAGCGAACGGTTTCCAGGCACAGAGGAATCATCATGCGGGCGATGATTTCTTCTTCATCGAAGTCTTTGCTGCCGTCAACCACAGGCTCGATCAGCTTGTAGGTTTCTTCGTCGACAACCTTCTTCGGCTTGCCCTTCTTGTCTTCTTCGTATTTGTAGAAGCCCTTGTCGTTCTTCTGGCCGTAACGGTTGTTCTCGAACATCACGTCAATGGCAGACTTGAAGTCGGCCTTCATGCGCTCGGGGAAACCGTCAGCCATAACTTCGTTGGCGTGCTTGGCGGTATCCATGCCGACAACGTCCAGCAGGTAAGCCGGGCCCATGGGCCAGCCGAACTTTTCCATCACCTTGTCGATCTTCTGGAAATCGGCGCCGTCACGTACCAGCGCGGCAAAACCACCGAAGTACGGGAACAGAACACGGTTAACCAGGAAGCCCGGGCAGTCGTTGACGACGATCGGGGTCTTGCCCATCGCTTTGGCGTAGGCAACCGTAGTCGCGATAGCCCGGTCACTGGTCTTCTCGCCACGGATAACCTCAACCAGCGGCATCATGTGCACCGGGTTGAAGAAGTGCATGCCACAGAAGTTCTCCGGACGCTTCAGGTTTTTGGCCAGAAGGTTGATGGAGATAGTGGAGGTGTTGGAGGTAAGAATGGTGTCTTCGCGAACTGCATCTTCAGTTTCACGCAGAACAGCATCTTTGACCTTCGGATTCTCAACAACCGCTTCAACCACCAGGTCGACGTTCTTGAAGTCGCCGTAGTTGAGGGTCGGAGTGATCGCGTTCAGCACGTCGCCCATCTGGCCGGCGTCCATCTTGCCTTTGGCAACACGCTTGGACAGCAGCTTCTTGGCTTCATTCAGACCCAGCTTGATGCCGTCCTGATTGATGTCCTTCATAATGATCGGTGTGCCCTTCAGTGCAGACTGGAACGCAACACCGCCACCCATGATTCCGGCACCCAGTACGGCGGCCAGATTCACATCAGAAGCTTCTTTTTCCCAGGCACTGGCTTTCTTCTTCAGGGCCTGGTCGTTCAGGAACAGACCAACCAGACACGCGGCAACGTTGGTCTTGGCCATCTTGGCAAAGCCTTTGGCCTCTACCTCAATCGCCTTGTCGCGGGTCATGCCGGCATGCTTCTGCATGGTCTTGATCGCTTCCACCGGCGCCGGGTAGTTCTTGCCAGCCTTGCCGGCCACGAACGCCTTGGAAATCTCGAATGCCATCATGCTTTCCATGGCATTGAGCTTGATCTTGCCTTTCTTTTCTTCACGGCGAGCCATGTGGTCCAGCTTGCCTTCATTGCACTGCTTGATGATCGCAACGGCAGCTTCAACCAACTTGTCAGCGCCAACAACAGCGTCAACAGCACCGGTTTTCAGAGCGGCATCAGCGCGGTTTTCAGTACCACCAGCAATCCACTCAACCGCATTGTCCACACCGACCAGGCGGGACAGGCGAACAGTACCGCCAAAGCCCGGGAAAATACCCAGCTTCACTTCCGGCAGACCTACCTTGGCCTTGGGAGCCATGACACGATAGTCGGTCGCCAGGCACATTTCGAAACCACCACCCAAAGCGATACCGTTGATAGCGGTAACCGTCGGGAACGGCAGGTCTTCGATGGCGTTGAATACTTCGTTGGCCCTGAGGTTGTTGGCCACGAGGTCTTCTTCGGAACCGGCAAACAGCTCGGTGAACTCGGTGATATCGGCACCGACAATGAAGCTGTCCTTGGAGCTGGTAACTACCAGACCTTTCAGGTTCTTCTGGGATTTGAGTGCTTCAGCTGCGGCGCCCAGCTCTTCGATGGTGAGACGGTTGAACTTGTTGACTGACTCGCCTTGCAAGTCGAAGTCCAACTGAGCGATCCCGCCTTCGATCTCTTTAACCGTGATGGCTTTACCTTCGTAAATCATCAACTGATCTCCAGTCTGTGTTTGGAACTGCTGACAACCGGCGGGCGTTGGTCACCATGCCGGCTGTTTGTGCAGCGAGATTTCGGTCACTGCCCGATCTTCCGATCCAAAAATTCATACAGTCGTTTGAATCGTGAGGGCACACGATGAAAAAAAAAGACGCGTTTGTCAATTTGTTTCTGAATGAAACCTGCAGAAAAAAGGGAGCTGACTCTGTAAGCGCCGGAAACTACTTGATTAGCCGGCAGACTTACTTTAACTTCGGGTTACGACTTTAGTCCACAATAATAAAACTGCATTACGGAGACTCATCCGATGAAAGACGCCCGCCTGCGGATCCAGTCGTTGATTGCCGCGTTCATTCTACTCGCCCTGACGGCTTTGAGCGCAAAGGCCCAGGAGACCGGGGCAGAGTTTCTGTCTGACCTCCACGACTTCCGGGTCAATAACTACCTTGCTCTCGATGCCTTCTACAGCTTCAGTGCGACCGGCGATACCGACACACTGAACCGGATCGTTGTCGGAATCAACAACTCCAACGACGCCATGAATTCCGTGGTGGCGAGCACCAGCGGCGTTCTTTCTGAACAGCAGATTGAGGAACTGAACCAGGCCTTCGACCAGTTCAAGAATCTGATGCGCGGTAACATCAACGAGGTACGCGACCGGGGCTATCCGGATCTTCGCCTGATGGCCGACCTGGCAAACCAGGCCCTGAGTATGAATAACCTGGCCACCGAGCTTTATTCGGTAGCACAGGAAAGCAGCGGAATTAAGGCCAATACCCGTATTGAATCGGCTCGTTCAGCCGCTGTTGTCATGGCCCAGATGATGGCGCGTTATGCCGCCAGAACGCACTCGTCCGTCGCCCAGACCTTCCAGGGCGCCTCCAGCGAAGTTCCGCTCGACGAGCAGGCGAAGACATTCGATCAACTCCTGTCCTCACTCAGGGCCGGCTCAACAAACGGCGAACTCAAGACTGCCCTGGACGATGTCGCTTCCAAATGGCAATTCATCCGTGGCTCGTACATCAACTACAACGAGAACAACGTGGGCTTTGTGATTGATCGCTACTCGAAAGGCATCATTGAAGGCCTGACCAACGCTATTAACCTGTTGCGCGCCAGCGCCTGACGCTCTTCCGGGGTGAGCGGCCAGCTCACCCCAGCCAAATCCCTCCCCCGGTTGATACCGGTCAGCATGACAAAACACTTTCCCCGGTATACTCTCGGTACTATTCTGAACATATTCCCCAAGTACGAAGGAGCGCTAAGTTATGTCCACCTATAAGAAAATGCTGGTTGCCATTGATCTGACCGAAGAGGCACCACAGGTTCTGAACAAAGCCAAGGCAATGTGTGATGCCCAGGGAGCGGAGTTGCTGCTGGTTCACGTTGTTGAGCCGGTCGGCTACGCCTATGGTGGCGATATTCCTATGGATCTGTCTGAACTGCAGGATCAGTTGGACAAAGCCGCTCGTGAACAGCTGGGCAAGTATGGGGATGAATATGGTATTGCGGCGGCCAACCAGGTGGTAACCGTCGGCCGGCCAGAATCGGAAATCCACCGGCTGGCCAAGGAGCACAACGTTGATCTGGTGATCGTGGGAAGCCATGGCCGTAAAGGCTTTCAGTTACTGCTTGGCTCAACTGCCAACGGTGTTCTTCACGGCACGGAGTGCGATGTACTGGCCATTCGTATTCATTGATACTCGTGATGGGAGGGGGAAGGCTCTAGCCCTCCCCCTTCATTCTGGCCTGAAGCTTCCTGAGCTGGCTTTCCAGAGAAACGCTGACACTGGAGGCCATTGAGAAAAAGTTGAGCAGTGCTTTCAGATTACTGTCGCCCTTGCAAACAGCGTGTATCCGCTGCCAGAGCGCCTGATTCACCAGCTGCAATCGCTGGTTACGCTCCACCAGACCTTTCAGTTCCCAGTCCGCTTCCTGCTGATTCCGCTTTGCGAAAAGCTGTTGAAGCAGATAATACCCCACACTGCGCATCACAAATTCGTCACTGTTGGCAAACGGCAGGTGGTGGAGTGCCATCGGCTTGAGCTCCGAAAGCACAGGACAGCCACTGGTAGCCATCTTGAGCCCCAGCAGAGAACGCAACGCCTCTTCCAACGTCGTCTGCTTGAAATAGGAGCGGCGCTCGTCCGTCACGGTTACATCCACTTTCTGATACGCGTCTTCCGCCTGAAACGCCTCTACGACCGGCAGAATCTCGGTTGCCGCCGGGCAATATGGGGTCTCGCCAGGCTTCAGCGGGCAGTTCGAACACTGACAATGTTCGAGACGAACCCAGGCCGGCAGTGACTGACCCTGTGGCGGCGAGGAGGACTCCCCACTTACCTTGAACTCGATATCGCGGCCATCCTGAAATTTGAAATTGTAATTTATGTTCATTGGTTCGCCTGTTCTTCCAGCTCCATCCACCGTTCAATCACCGACTCCAGGCGAGACTCCGTTTCCGCCAGTTGTTCCAGAGTGGCCGATACATCTTCCGGTGGGCCTGAATAAAAATCCGGTTCAGAAATTTTATCCTGAAGCTTAGCTACCTGCTGCTCCAGTTGTTCGATTTTGCCGGGCAATTGTTCCAGCTCAAGTTTAAGCTTGTAGCTCAGTTTGACGGGCTTTGATTTTGCCGACTGCCCCACAGTACCGCCATCCTGACCTGGCTTTTTACCGGAACTGTCGGGCTTATCACGCTTATCCTGTTTGTCCAGTCGGCTTCCCGATGTTTCAGAGGGAAAACGACCACCTTGCCGACGCCAATCGGTGTATCCACCCACGTATTCCATCACTGCCCCGGAACCATCCAGGAAGATGGTGTCGGTCACCACGTTATCGAGAAATTCACGGTCGTGGCTGATAACAATCACGGTGCCCTTGAACTCTGAAAGCTGCTCTTCCAGCAATTCCAGGGTTTCGACGTCAAGATCGTTGGTAGGCTCGTCCAGTACCAGAATATTGGCTGGCTTACTGAACAACTTGGCCAGCAAAAGCCTCGCACGCTCACCACCGGAGAACACACGCACAGGAGAGCGTGCCCGTTCCGGGGTAAACAGAAATTCCTGCAAATAACCCAAAACATGCTTGCTCTGACCATTGATATCGATGAATTCCCGGCCCTCAGCCAGGTTATCCAACGCATTTCTCTGGAGATCCAGCTCTCCCCGCAGCTGGTCAAAGTAGGCGACCTGAAGATTCGTTCCCAGCCGGATACTACCCTCAGTGGGTGTCAGCTCACCTAACAACAGGCGTACGAGGGTAGTCTTGCCCGTGCCATTCTCACCAACCAGTCCGATCTTGTCGCCCCGGAGAACGGTGAGATCCATATTGCGAACCACCGGCTCGCCATCGACATAAGAGAATCCGGCATTGCTCGCTTCCGCAACCAGCTTGCCCGAAATATCCGCCTGCTCCACGGCAAAACTGGCGGTGCCACCCCTCACCCGGCGTTGCCTGTGCTCTTCACGCATCGCTTTGAGCGCCCTCACCCGCCCCATATTCCGGGTGCGTCGAGCCTTGATCCCCTGTCGGATCCAGGCTTCTTCCTGCTTCAGGCGTTTGTCAAAAAGCGCGTTCTGGCGCTCCTCTTCTTCCAGCGCTTTTTCCTTCAACTCCAGATACCGGTCATAGCTGGCAGCAAAACTCACCAGCTGCCCCCGGTCCAGCTCCACAACGCGAGTGGCCATTCGCCGGATAAAGGCACGGTCATGACTGACAAACAACATGGCCCCCCGGAACTGCGATAACGCCTCTTCCAGCCAGGCAATGGCGGGCACATCCAGATGGTTGGTTGGCTCATCCAGCAACAGAATATCCGGGTCTGCCACCAACGCCCTGGCCAGAAGCACTCGCCGCTGCCACCCCCCGGAAAGCGTATTCAGTACCCGATCCGGACCCACTCCATACTGCCCCAGAATCGTGGTTACCTTCTGGTCAAGCCGCCAGCCATCCAGAGATTCCAGCCGTTCCTGAACCTTCATCAAACGCTCAAGACTGGATTCGTCCGCCCTTTGAGACAGCCGGTGGAATTCCGCCAACAGGTCACCGGTTTCCGGAAATGCAGAAGCCACCACATCATAGGCCGTACGAGTGTCGTCCGATGGCAAACTCTGAGGCAACACCGACAGCACTGAGCCATCTTCCAGGCGCACCACACCGCCGTCCGGCGTCACTTCCCCGCTGACGATCTTCAGCAGCGTGGATTTCCCCTCACCGTTTCGCCCCAACAGACACACCCGTTCACCGGGCTCGATGGTCAGGCTGGCCTCATCCAGCAATGGATGCATGCCATAGGCGAGCGAAATCCTGTCTAGCGTTAACAGTGGCACTGTATCAATTCTCCTGATTCAAAACGGTTACCTCATCGCCCACAGATATCTCGCCGGGCTTCTGGTGCACGGCATTTTGCCCAAAAATAACGCCGTCCCGGGTCTTTCGATAGCTGGCCAGAGTCTTGAGGGGCTGAGTGGCGGAATCTTTCTCGCCAGTATCCGGGTTGACCGTGGTCATCACACAACGGGAGCAGGGTTTGACAAGATCCAGCCGGCTTTCACCAACGCTGACGCTCCGCCAGGTGTCTTCCGCCCAGGCCCCCGCCCCCTCAACCACAATGTTCGGCCTGAAGCGACGCATATCAACCGGGGATTCGAGACGGGAATTGAGCTCATCCAGAGACGACTGGTTAACCACCAGCAACGGGAAGCCATCGGCAAAACCCACTCGGCGTTCAGCACTGACACGATCAGGATCCACCCTCCGGAAACAGCTATCAGGCATATAAACCAGCCTGAGCGTTTCTCCGCAATAGCGGCTCAAAGCCTCACCAGCGCGGCCGGCTCCGGCAGTGGCAACCAACTGATCACGCCAGACCGTCACTTCCACAGCGTCAGAGCCCACCTCGAGAGGGAAAATCCCCTCGCCAGGCACATCAATAACGACCACTCCCTCTTGCAGATCCGTTGTAACATTGGCGAGCTGAGGCAGCCGACGCTGAGTGACGAAGCGGTTATCCCCATCAACAATCATCCAGCGGCGATCACCTTGCGGGCCGAAATCATCCAAGCTGAAGCGGGACACGTCGATTCCAGCCAACGACTTGACCGGGTAGATATAGAGGGATTTCACCTTCATGGCTTCGCCTTCCTCAGTTGCCGGATTATTCAGGAAATGGCTGCCGAGTATAACTGACGAGACAGAGGTAGTGAGTGATTTTGCGAGGCTATAAACGAAGAAACCCGGCCTGAGGCCGGGTTTCCGAATTCTGGAGCGGGAAACGAGATTCGAACTCGCGACCCCAACCTTGGCAAGGTTGTGCTCTACCAACTGAGCTATTCCCGCTGATTGCTATCGGGCGTTGCCTGACAACGGATGCGTATTCTACTGATAACTCGGGGGCCGTCAACACTTTCGTGAAAAAATCTCACAGCCGCTGATAATCATGGTGCTCGCAGGTCTTCAGGCTCCACCCCTAGGGCCAACTGCACAATTCTGGCCACGGATGCACTCAATACCTCAGCCTCGGTGCCGGGCACTTCCAGCAGCAGATCGTAGCTCATACCCAGCACTACATTGACGATCAGGGTACCGTCCTGACGAGGGCACGGCGAATCCAGTCGTACCAGGAGCTGCTCGAGACCATCAATCCAGGACTGCCGATACCGACGAGCCACCCTGGCCAGACGGCCATCTCTGAGGGCCTCCATCAGAAACACCTGCTCTGCCAGTACCTGCTCCCTCCGGCGTGTAAACTGCTCCTGCATCCAGGCCCGGGCAAAGTCGGTCAGGCGCTGACACAGCTCCGGACGGAACTCAGCGCCGCGGCGCAATTGTTCCGCAGGCACACCATCGAGCACCAGATTCAGGGTGTCGTGGAAGGCTTTCAGTTCCGCACCGGCTTCCTTCGCGTACAGCATGAAGGCATCGCTGATCAACTCGTTGATGTCTCGGAAATAATAGGTGGTTGCTGCCAGGGGTACGCCTGCTTCCCTGGCGACGGAACGATGCTTGATACCTTTGATACCGTCCTTCGCCGCTACCCGGATGGTTGCCTTGAGAATGGCATGACGCCGGATTTCACTTTTCGCACGAGTGGTTCTGCCACCCCGCCCTGGGGCCCTGTTATTGTTGGAGATAGGTTTATTGGCGCCCGGGTTATCGCTCACCGCCGGGTTGGTAGATGACATCCTGTTCTTGCTCCGCTGCTTTTCTTGTTATCGCTGTAAGGGAGTGTGCACGTTATCGACAGTCAATTCGTTGAACCGATCATCAAACTGGCAAGCTCTACTGGCCAAAGCGCGGCCCGCCCTCAAGATAAGCCTGTTCATCCTGCGACGACGCGCGCTTCAGGGCTTTGTTGCGATGAGGAAATCGGCCAAAACGGGCAATAATATCCCGATGATCGCGAGCCGACTGAAGAAAACTGCCCAGAAAGTCTCCCAGAACGCCATCGGTGGTGGCAGACAATTGCTGATAGCATTCTACCGAAAGATCCTGATCCGCCAGCTTTTCGGAATGTTGTAACGGCATATAGAGGAAAGCACGCTGAACCGGCGGCAACTCCAGATCCTGTCCTCGCTGCATCGCGCCGCGACACAATTGCCGGGCCAGACGGTCGTTATCGAAGGCCATGGCGCCCCCGCGAAAAATATTGCGGGTGAACTGATCCAGCAGAAGAATCTCAGCAAGCGAGCCTCCGGCGGCTTTGCGCCAGTGATCCAACCCCTGCTCAGAGGCAAACAGCACCAGAGACAGAAACCTGCGCCGGATTTCCTGATCGAAGGCACGGTCACTGCGAAACCAACGGTTGCGATGATCGCGATCAGGAATACCGTTTTCATCTAATTCACCGAACCAGAAATCCAGAAGCTCTTTCCAATCGAACATCTGACAACTCCCTGATACATTGATTGTCAGGATCACTTTAAACGACCCACTGTCGTCAAGTTTACGGTCGCACCGACACAAACGACCAGATCGGAGATGTTATGACCCAACCACACCAGATTATTTTACTGGCCCACGGCAGCAGCGACGCACGCTGGTGCGAAACCTTCGAGAAACTGGCCGAACCGACCGTAGAGTCAATCAAGAATGCAGCCATTGCCTACATGGAACTGGCAGAACCCTCACTGGATACCATTGTGAACCGGGCCAAAGGGCAAGGCGTGGAGCAATTCACGGTCGTCCCGTTATTTCTCGCTGCGGGCCGCCACTTGCGAAAAGATGTCCCGGCCATGATCGAAAGGCTGGAGGCGGAACACGGCGTTACCATCCGCCTGGCTGAACCAATCGGGAAAAATCCGAGGCTTGGACTGGCCATCCGTGATGTGGTTAATGAGGAACTCGAGCGCTCTGAACACTGACAAAGAACCAACCACGGATTCCGATCGCAGGAGGGAACCCATGGACAAACGTATATTGGTTACCGGCGCCACAGGGTTTATCGGCCACATACTGTGCCGGGAGTTGATTGAACGCGGTTATGGGCTAACGGTTCTCAGCCGTCAGAAGCCGGATTCCGTGCGCTCCATCTGCGGCCGGGCAGAAGTCACGGATGATCTGGAAAAGTTGCGCGCACACCCGGGCTTCGATGCAGTTATCAACCTGGCCGGGGAAGGCATTGCCGACAAACGGTGGAGCCATGCCCGCAAGGAACAGCTGCGTGCCAGCCGCATTGATCTCACCCGCACCCTGGTCGGAGTGGTCAGAACCTGGAGCAACATGCCGGAGGTTCTGGTATCCGGCTCTGCCGTTGGCTTTTATGGTAACCAGGGGGATCACCTGGTTACCGAAGACACAAAACCCCATGATGAGTTCACACACCAACTGTGCCGGGACTGGGAACAGGAGGCGCTGAAGCTTGAAACTGATGGCGTACGCGTTTGCCTGTCCCGCACCGGCGTGGTGGCCGGCCGTAACGGCGGTTTTCTGCAACGCATGATCCTGCCCTTCAAGCTCGGACTTGGCGGAAAACTGGGCTCCGGACGGCAATACATGCCCTGGGTTCACAGGGACGACGTGGTTTCCGGCCTGCTCTGGATGCTGGATACGCCAACGGCAAGCGGCCCCTACAATATGGTCAGCCCGAACCCGGTCACCAATGCGGAATTCACCAGAACGCTTGCACAGGTTCTACACCGCCCTGCCGTTATACCGGCTCCAGCGCCTGCACTGAAACTGATGCTGGGGGAAATCGCCGGGCTGTTACTGACCGGTCAGAAGGCGATACCGGAACGGCTCAAACGTGAGGGTTTTGAATTCCGGCTTGCGGAACTGGAAGCCGCGTTGAGGGAAAGTGTGGGAACATAATTTTTTTAAGAAAAAGCGTTGACAGCCCCAGGCACCTTACTTAATATACGCGCCACCTCGACGAGGCAAGCTTTTGAAAACGTTGCGTCCCCTTCGTCTAGTGGCCTAGGACTCCGCCCTTTCACGGCGGCAACAGGGGTTCGAACCCCCTAGGGGACGCCAATTTCAAAGCTGTCTGCTCGTCAGCTGCCATGACCACCCTGGTGGTGTTTTCCTCCTTTAGCAGCATGGCTCTTCTGATCCTTCATGACGAAGATGCCGACTCCGACGAAGAAGCCAATCATCAGCAATACTGTGGCGATTCCGGCGATTACAACTGCGTCCATATACATGGCTATGTCTCCTGTACCTGTAAAACTTGATTAAGCTCAGGTTACGCCGGCACCGCCTGCCCCGTATTGATCTGCATCAAGCTCATTTCGTCATTGCAATAATTGCCAAAGTGAGACGCCCTGCCCCATTTCTCTCGGTTTATCCTGAGTTTGCAGCGCATTTGCCGTAAACTGCTGCTATAGTCGTAGGCAAGGGAATACAGGTAACAACGTCAGGGATCGCTTCTGTAATTGCTATGTCCGATACTTCCTTGGATGGTCGAAAAATCAAAGACATGCCAGACATTGCGACGCGTTTGAAACGTTTTCGTGCAGCCTCTCCTTTATCATTCCGGCTGGTGGCATGGATCCTTCTGTTCAGCTCTGCCTTTACATTGCTCGCGTCCGGCATTCAGATCTACTCAGACTACCGCGAGGACCTGTCCAAGATAGAACAGCGGATGCAGGTAATTGAGTCCGGTTACCGCTCCAGTCTTGCCCAGAGTCTGTGGGCGCTGGATCAAAAACACCTGCAAACCCAGATGGACGGCATTCTCAGCCTGCCCGATATCGAACATCTACGGCTCCGAATTGAACCAGACTCCGAACTGGTCATGGGCGAACTCCCACGAGACACCGATACCCTCACCCACAGTTTCGAGCTGATCTACCGGGACGATGCGGAATTCCGGCTGGGCGAGCTCACCATCACCGCCAGTCTGCAACGGGTGTATGATGAACTAAGGCGCCGGGTGGGCTTCATTCTTGCCACTCAGTTCCTGATCATATTTGTTGTTTCCATTCTGATTCTGTGGATATTCCGCCATCTGGTCACTCGCCACCTGGCGGACATGGCCGACTACACCCGGGATCTGTCATTGCGAAATCTTTCACGCCCGCTGGAGCTGGATAGGCCGGATACTCCTGCTTACCAGCGCGATGAGTTGGGTATGGTGACCGAAGCCATCAACCAGATGCGCGAACGGCTCACCGATGACGTTGCAAGGCGGGAACGGGATGAAGCCGAAATCCGGAAATTCTCCAAAGCCATCGACCAGAGCCCATCTTCGGTTCTGATCTGCGACCGGCAATGGCGCATTGAATATGCAAACCGGAAATTCAGCCAACTGACGGGGAACAGCCCGTCTGAAATCATCGGCAAGCATCCCTCGTCACTTATTGACCCCGGTGTGGATTCCCACGAAGCCAGACAACTATGGAAATCCATCAGGCTTCAGGTACAGCGCGTGGGCGTTTGGCAAGGCGAAGTCAATAGCACACGGAAAAATGGCGAGCGCTACTGGGAGCAGCTTGTGGTCACCCCTATCAAGGACAATAACGGTGAAACCACCGGTTACCTGATACTCGGTGAAGACATCAGCATCCGAAAACGTTACGAGCAACAGCTGTTGCGGCAAGCGAATTACGACATCCTGACCGGGCTTCCCAACCGCATGCTTGCGCTGGACCGCCTGAAACTGGCGCTGGCCCAGGCAAGGCGTGATGAGTCCAAGGTTGGGGTAATGTTCCTGGATCTGGACAACTTCAAGCACATCAACGATACCCTCGGCCACGACGCCGGTGACACCCTGCTGATTGAAGCCGCACGCCGGATCTCCAGCTGCCTGCGCGGCACCAGTACCGTTGCGCGGCTGGGCGGTGATGAGTTCCTTGTGGTGCTGCCGGGGCTGAACGGGCCGGACGCCTCTTCCCAGGTTGCCGAACGTATTCTGAAAACCTTCGCACCGCCGTTCATGCTCAGCGGCCAGGAAGTGTTTGTCACAACCAGTATTGGCATCGCCACCTTCCCGGACGACTCGGATAACAGCGGCACCCTGCTCCAGCACGCCGATGCGGCCATGTACGAGGCGAAACACAAAGGCAAGAGCGCCTATGCCCGTTTTACTCCGGAGATGAGCGAGGTTTCTCACGAGCGTCTGCAAATGGAATCTCACATGCGCAAGGCCCTGGAGCTGGGTGAATTCGAGCTCTATTTCCAGCCCATTGTCGACACCGCCAGTGGTGGCCTGGTGGCGGCTGAAGCCCTGCTTCGCTGGAACAATCCGGCCATGGGCATGGTGATGCCAGATCGCTTTATTCCGCTGGCCGAGGAAACCGGCCTGATCATTCCGATCGGCGAATGGGTCGTCAAGGAAGCCTGTCAAGCCGCGTACTGTTGGCAGGCGATGACCGGGCGTGAGATCAGCATTGCCGTCAATGTATCACCACGCCAGTTCCGGGACCCCGGGTTTACCGACGCCATCATGCGCGCGCTGAACGACAGCAATTTACGGCCGGAACTGCTGGAACTGGAAATCACGGAACGGCTGATTCTGGACAATTCCATCGAAACCGCTGATATCCTCAAACAACTCGACAAAGTTGGAATCCGCTTGTCGGTCGACGATTTCGGAACTGGCTATTCGGCACTCAGCTATCTGAAAAGCTATCCGTTCGATACCCTGAAAATCGACAAGTCATTTGTTCAGGATGTCCTGAAAGAAAACGAAGATGCTTCCCTTGTCCGCGCGATCATCAACATGGCCCACAGCCTAGGCCTGAAAGTGGTTGCCGAAGGGGTTGAGGAAGAGGACCAGACTCACTTCCTGAAAGCGGAGCATTGCGACTACTCCCAGGGTTACTTCTATAGTCGCCCCCTGCCCGAGCAGGACTTCATTCACTGGCTCGAAACCAATGAGCGGGCCAATCTAAAGTAATCAATACGGCACAACCATGGACGACTCAATCCTGGTCGTAAACTGCGGCAGTTCATCACTGAAACTCGCCCTGTTTGATCACGACCACCAGAAAATCACCTCTGCCCTGGCGGAAAGACTTAACCAATCCGATGCCTTTGCTCGCATCAACGGCGATGAAACACCGGTTCACTTACCTTCCGGTGCCAGCCACAGCCAGGCGCTGGCAGCACTGGTCAACGCATTTAATGACCGGGCTCTGATGACGGGCGAACCCAAGGCTGTTGGCCATCGAGTGGTGCATGGGGGCGAAACCTTCCGTGAGGCTTCGTTGATTGATGATCAAACAGTGTCCGCCATTGAAGCCTGCGCAGCGCTGGCCCCCCTGCATAATCCGGTAAACCTCGCGGGCATTCGCGCCATGCAGGCGCTGTTCCCGAACGTTCCACAGATCGCGGTATTCGATACCGCTTACCATCAGACCCTGCCCGAGCGCGCTTACCGATACGCACTACCGGAACGGTTCTACAGCGACTGGGGAGTGCGTCGTTACGGCTTCCACGGCACCAGTCATTATTTCATGGCACACGAGGCCGCTCGTCTGCTGGACAAGACACCGGCCACCACCTCAATTATCTCTGCCCATCTGGGTAACGGTTGTAGCATCACAGCGATCCAGAATGGGCTCAGCGTCGATACCAGCATGGGCCTGACTCCGCTTGAGGGACTCGTGATGGGCACCCGCAGCGGGGATGTCGATCCCGGGCTGTTCGACTACCTCGCAAGTCGGGGTATGAGTGCCGGTGACGTTCACGAGATGCTGAATAGAGAAAGCGGATTACAGGGACTCTCAGGCCAGACAAACGACATGCGAACCTTGTGTGAGCTGGCTGACCATGGCCACGAACCCTCACAGCTGGCAATTGACGTATTCTGCTTCCGCCTGGCGCGGTATATTGGAGCAATGACCGCGTCCCTGACAAAACTGGACGCTCTGGTCTTTACTGGCGGCATCGGTGAAAACAGTGCCCGCATTCGCCAGGACACAACCCGACATCTGCACCTGCTTGGGATTGAGCTGGATCCGGACCTCAACGAGCATCACGGGCGCTGGAGTGATGGCCGCATCAGTTCCCCGGACTCGCGTTATCCGGCGCTGGTCATTCCCACAAATGAAGAACTGGTGATTGCCCGAGAAGCCGCCCGCCTGGCCGCTGCCGGCACCGAACACTCCGAAGAATGAAACCTGGAACAATCATGGCAAAAAGTCTTTTCATAGCCCCAACCTCTCTTGACTCAGGCCTGACATCCGTATGCCTTGGTCTTCTGCGTGCCCTGGAACGGGAAGGAGTGAGCGTCGGCTTTTACAAACCATTCAGTCAGTCCGTACACAGAGGCGAAGCGCTTCATAACGACGGCAAGGATTCTTCGGTGGCCTTTGTGCGTGCCCGCAGCCACCTCGAACCACCCGACCCGATTCCTCTGAAACAAGCCCAGCAACTGTTGAACCACGGCAAAGCCGACCTGCTGATGGAGAACGTCGTCGGTGAATACCAGAAAGTCGCCAACGAAGCGGATGTGGTCATCATTGAAGGATTGGTTCCGGACAGAACCGAAGCCTATATCGCGCGGCTGAACGTGGAAGTCGCCCGCAATCTCGGTTCCGAAGTGATCCTGGTGAGCACACCGAAGAGCTGCACTGCCAGCGAGCTCGATGATGACCTGGATTTCTCCTCGCGCCTGTTTGCTGCACCGTCGGATCCGGACGTGATTGCGGTCATTCTTAACAAGGTGGGAGAACCACAGAAGTCCGGTATGGCACTGGATCATCCGCCGGCAAGTGAAGCCACCGAAACCGATTATCACACCTCCTGCAAAGTATTCGCGAACGGCCGCTTCCAGTTGCTGGCGCAGATTCCCTGGCAACCCCAACTGCTGGCACCCCGGGTCTCTGATGTGGCGCGAGAGCTTGGTGTTCCGGTACTGCACGATGGGCAAATGCACTCACGGCGGGTGCAGCGGGTATCAGTGTGCGCCAGATCCATCCGCAACATGACCGACACCCTCAAGCCAGGCACTCTGATGGTCACGCCTGGTGATCGCGAGGATATTGTGGTGGCCACGGCCGTTGCCGCCCTCAATGGTGTCCCGCTTGCCGGACTGATGCTGACAGGCGGCCTGATGCCGGACGAACGGGTTATAGAGTTGTGTCGGCGAGCACTGGACACCGGTTTGCCAGTGCTGAGCTCGGAAACCAATACCTACGAGAGCGCCCACCTTTTGGCAAATCTGTCTTCAGCCATTCCCATTGACGACCCGGAGCGTATTGAAGAAGCCATGGAATCTGTGGCCCGGCGAATCAACACCCAGTGGCTGCAGGAGCACCTGAAAGTTCAGCGCCAACGTCGGCTCTCGCCTCCGGCATTCCGTTATCAGCTATCGGAGAGAGCCCGGGCTGCAGCCAAGCGGATCGTCTTGCCAGAAGGCAGTGAACCCAGAACCATTCAGGCAGCCATTATCTGCCATCAACGTAACCTCGCTCATTGCGCGCTGATCGGTGATCCACACGAAATTCGCTCAGTCGCCGCCTCCCAGGGCGTGGAACTGCCAAATGACCTGGAAATCATAGACCCGCAATCGGTGCGCGAGCGTTACGTGGCACCCATGGTGGAGCTGAGAAAGCATAAAGGCCTGACACCGGATATGGCCGAAGCCATGCTGGAGGATAACGTCGTTCTGGGTACCATGATGGTGGCCATGGACGAAGCCGACGGACTGGTATCCGGCGCTATTCATACCACGGCCAACACCGTGCGCCCTGCCCTCCAGCTGATCAAGACCCATGACAACGCCAAGGTGGTGTCATCGGTGTTCTTCATGTTGTTACCGCAACAGGTGCTGGTATATGGCGACTGCGCCATCAACCCAGACCCGAATGCCGAGGAACTGGCCGATATTGCCATACAGAGTGCGGAATCTGCTGAAGCCTTTGGTATTGAACCTGTGGTTGCGATGATCAGCTACAGTACCGGCGAGTCCGGCAGCGGTGAGGATGTCGACAAGGTTCGCGAAGCCACCCGCATTGCCCGGGAACGGCGCCCGGATCTGCTCATTGACGGACCACTGCAATACGATGCTGCGGCGATTGAGAGCGTGGCAAAATCCAAAGCCCCGGGCAGCAAGGTAGCCGGCAAGGCTACCGTGTTTGTGTTCCCGGACCTGAACACGGGCAACACCACCTACAAGGCGGTGCAGCGCAGTGCCAATGTCGTCAGCGTGGGGCCCATGCTCCAGGGCTTGCGAAAACCGGTAAACGACCTGTCCCGCGGGGCCCTGGTGGAAGACATTGTCTTCACCATTGCCCTGACGGCAGTGCAGGCAAAACAGGTCGCGGATGCAGGAGCCGCCTGATCAGGGCTCCTGGCAGGGACTAGCCCCGGCAGATCAGCGTTTAACGCTTTTCTGCCGGGTCTTCTTGATCCGACGGCCTTTCTTCAGGTCGTTGTCCTTCTTGACCTTTTGCCGAGGCGTCAGACGGTCGACCTTGGTTGCAAAGGGGTTCTCGCCTGACTTGAATTCAAACCGTATCGGCGCGCCCACGACTTTCAGCACCTTTCTGAAGGTGTTTTCAAGGTAACGCTTGTAAGCACCGGGCAGTGAATCCACCTGATTACCATGCACCACCACAACCGGCGGGTTGGAGCCACCCTGGTGAGCGTATCGCAGCTTGATGCGGCGACCATGAACCATCGGCGGCTGGTGTTGAGCAACGGCATCCTGAAGGATTGCAGTCAACCGGTTGGTTGGCCACTTTGACATCGCGGATTCATAGCAGGCCTGGACCGACTCATACATGGTTCCCACGCCCGTGCCGTGCAGTGCCGAGATATAATACTTGTCCGCGTAATCTAGGAAATCCAGGCGCCTGGCCACTTGCTCTTTTACCCGGTCACGGTCTTCCGGATCCATGCCGTCCCATTTGTTGATGGCGATCACCAGTGAGCGGCCCGCATCCAGTACAAACCCGATCAGGTGCAAATCCTGGTCTACCAGTCCCTCCCGGGCATCGATCACCAGAATCACGACGTGGGCATCATCAATCGCCTGCAGTGTCTTGATAATGGAGAACTTCTCCACCGCCTCGCGAACATTCTTTCGGCGACGAACCCCGGCAGTGTCAATCAAGGTATACTCATGGCCCTGGCGCTCATAGGGAATGTAAACGCTGTCGCGGGTAGTGCCCGGCATGTCGTACACCACCACCCGATCTTCACCGAGCATGCGGTTAACCAGGGTAGACTTGCCCACATTCGGCCGTCCCACCACACCAATCCGGATACCCGGGTAACGATCCGCCCGGTCCTGGTCTTCCGGATTTTCCGGTTCCGGCAGCAGCGCTTCCAGCAAAGACAGGATGCCGCGGTTATGGGCCGCCGCAATCAGAAACGTGGATTCAAACCCCAGACTGTAGAAGTCCGCTGCCGCCACGTCCGGATCCTGGCCATCGGTCTTGTTAACCACCAGATGAGCCTGTTTGCCCGATTTGCGCAGATAATCCGCGATCATTTCATCGCCGGCGGTCAGTCCTGCCCGACCGTCCACAAGAAACAGGACAATGTCCGCTTCTTCTACCGCCTGCATTGACTGGCGAGCCATTTCGGCGTCAATACCGGCTTCGTCACCGGTCAGGCCGCCCGTATCGATAACGATGAACTTCTGGCCTTCGTAGTTGCCCTCACCGTATTTACGGTCCCGGGTCAGCCCGGGGAAGTCCGCTACGAGAGCATCCCTGGAGCGGGTCATCTGGTTAAACAACGTGGACTTACCAACGTTGGGGCGGCCTACAAGGGCGATAACTGGGGTCATATTGATCTGCTATTCAAGAAACCAGAAACCCGGCACGCAGGCTAAAGCCTGGGCCGGGCATAAACTTGTCGGAGCGTACTCAGTCGTCCTGTTCAATTCTCAGGACGGCCATCTTTCCGCCATTTCCATAAACCAGCAGGTTACCATCTTCGATCACCTGAACTGGTACGCGGATACCGTCACTATCGAACTCACGCTGGCCCTGCAGACTGCCATCGGAGGTCGACAGCACGTGCAGGTAGCCTTCAAAGTCGCCTACCACGAGGTAATCACCGGAGACAGCCGGCCGGGTCAGCTGGCGCCAGGACAGGCTATCCTGAACCCAAAGCTCTCGCCGGTCGCTGCCACGGAGCGCTACGATATCGCCATTGGCGGAGGACAGAAAGATATTGCCGTTACCAATCGCAGGCGAGTAGAAGCTTGATGCCCGGCGGCTCCAGATTTCCTGCCCGGAACGAATATCCACCAGTGCCAGCTTACCCTGATAACCGACGACCATAATGGCCGAATCCAGAACCAGCGGCTGGCCGCCGATATCCACCAGGCGTTCCAGTTCGGTACGACCCTGGGGCTGACCGACCTCATACTGCCACACTGGCTGCCCGTCCGAGGCGGTGAGTGCAATGACACGACCGTTGGCAAACGAGGAGATCACAATGTCGCCGCCCACCAACGGTGCAGCCGCGGTGCGCACGGTCAGTACCGGCACTTGAGCCTCGTATTGCCAGCGGCGTTCTCCGGTCGCTGCGTCGTGGGCAATCACACGACCATCGGTGGTTTGCACCACCACGAGGTTACCGTTGGATTGAGGCGCAGCCAGAACCTCGGTGGGCAGAGGTACCCGCCAGGCCTCGGTACCGTCCTCCGACGACACGGCCACCAGTTCCGCATCCCGGGTGACCAGGTAAAGGTGCCGGGCATCAGCGCCCGGTCCGGCAAAAAACCGTTCATCGTAGTCTTTCTGCCAGATAACCTCACCATCCGCCGGCCTGACCGTCGCAACAATCCCGTCTGCGGAAGCCGCGTAAATCACGTCGCCGGCGTAAAGAGGCGCGATCTGAAGCAGCTGATCGTCATGACCATCACCAACAGACATGCTCCATACCGTATCCAGCTCAACGGTTTCGGTGATTTCAGGTACCGGAGCGGGTTGCTCAAAAGTGTCTGTACTACTGCACCCGGCGATTCCGACCAACAGACCACAAAAAACCGAGCCAAGCCCGACCTTGAGCGCGCGCCCAACGAACATCAAGCGTCCTCCCCGACACCGAGGTCTGACAGCTTCAGTTCAAGAACACCGCTACGACCCTGCTGGCTCTGCTCACGTGCCGCCAGGTACGCCTCACGCGCACCGTCCCGGTCGCCCTTGGCCAACAGAACATCGCCTTTCAGCTCGGAGAAGATGGCCGCGAAGGCATCCGCGTCTGTGGCATTGTCCAGGGTGGCAAGCGCGGCATCGTGTTCGCCAGCGGCAAACTGGGCTCGGGCAAGACGGTTACGAATCACCAGCTCCAGAGCCGGATGACCGGCCGATTTTTCCAGCGCCCAGTTCAGTGATTCAACAGCGGCCGCGGGATCCTCACCTTCAACCATCTGCTGCCGTGCCAGAACCAGATTGCCATAGATGGCATAGGCGCTGTCGCCGTGTTCATCTCGCAGTGTCTCCGCCACAAAACCTACAGTGTCGGCCGACTCATCATCTGCAGAGGAGAACGCGTTCAGCAGGTTGGCAAACTGGTTAGCGGCTTCGGCGCGTTGTTGCGCCTGATGGTTCTGCCAGGCCTGCCATCCAAAGACGATGGCCAGAGCCGCACCAATACCGATGAGCAGCGAGCTTCCGTTATTTTTCCACCAGTCCTTGATTGCCTGGACCTGTTCTTCTTCGGTGCGCAACTCCGCCATGAAAACTCCTGTTATTCGTTAAAACTGCCTGTTTATATAGACTCTGCTTACAACAAACCGGCAAGCACAGCTGCCAGGTCTGCCTGAGCGATTTCCTGCTGGGGCTGATCGTCACGTAACGGTTTAAGCCCCGCCGTGGCCTGAGCGACTTCGTTTTCACCCAGAATCACCGCAAAGCGTGCGCCACTGCGGTCTGCCTTTTTCATCTGACTCTTGAAGCTGCCGCCACCGCAGTGTGAGACGACAATCCGGCCCGGCAATTCATTTCGTAGCGTTTCTGCCAACGCCATCGCCGGTGCTACCGCCTGGTCCCCCATGGCTGTAACGTAAACATCGGCTTGATTGTTCACATGTTCGGGGACCAGTTCCAGGGTTTCCAGTAACAGAATCAGTCGCTCCAGCCCCATGGCGAAGCCCACCGCTACGGTGGGTTTGCCTCCAAGTTGCTCCACCAGACCATCGTAACGGCCACCGGCACAGATCGTGCCTTGGGCACCCAGGCTGTCGGTAATCCACTCGAACACGGTTTTGCCGTAATAGTCCAGTCCGCGCACCAGGGCCGGGTTTACCGTGTAGGCAACGCCTGCCGCATCCAGCATCGCTTTCAGTTGTTCAAAATGCTGGCGCGATTCATCATCCAGATAGTCGTCCAGGCTCGGTGCGCCCTGCAAAATCTCCCGCGTGGCCGGATCCTTGCTGTCCAGTATCCGCAAAGGATTCGTGGTTAACCGGCGTTTGCTGTCATCGTCGAGCTTATCCTGATATTGCTCCAGATAGGCAACCAGGGCCTGACGGTAGACTTTCCGGGAGTCGCTGGTACCGATGGAGTTGATCTCGAGTCTGGCATGGTCGGACAACCCCAGGGCGCTCCACAGGCGCGCCGTCAGGATCAACAGCTCAGCATCAATGTCAGGGCCGGCCATACCGAAGCATTCCACACCAATCTGATGAAACTGGCGGTAACGGCCTTTCTGTGGCCGCTCATGCCGGAACATCGGACCGGTGTACCAAAGCCGCCGGGTCTGATTAAAGAGCAGCCCATGCTCTTCCGCTGCGCGCACGCACCCGGCCGTACCTTCGGGCCGCAGTGTAAGGCTATCGCCGTTGCGGTCTTCAAAGGTATACATCTCTTTTTCGACGATGTCAGTGACTTCACCGATCGATCGTTTGAACAACTCGGTATGTTCGACCACTGGCATACGGATTTCCTGATAGCCGTACTGCCCGAGAACCCGTCGAACGGTGGATTCAACGTACTGCCAGACCGGTGTCTGGTCCGGGAGAATATCGTTCATCCCCCGGATTGCCTGAATCTTTGCCAAAATAATATCCTGATAGGTTTCTGAAATCGGTTCTGATCAGTCTGAGGACTTGGCGATGACTGCGCTGTCCTGGTCCTCGCGCCGTGACACTTCCTCGCGAATCAGGCGCTCAAGGTCGTCCACCAGCGTCGCGTTGTCCAGCTTCTGGTTTGGCTTTCCGGCCATATAGAACAGATTTTTCGGTGTGCCACCGGTCAGACCGATATCCGCTACCTTTGCCTCACCGGGACCATTAACAATACAGCCAATAATGGCCACATCCATGGAGGTGTTCACATCCTCAAGCCGGGCCTCCAGATCATTCATGGTCTGGATAACATCGAAGTTCTGACGGGAACAGCTTGGGCAGGCGATAAAGTTAATGCCGCGGCTGCGTAACCGAAGACTTTTGAGAATGTCGAAGCCGACTTTGATTTCCTGAACCGGGTCGGCGGCAAGGGAAACCCGAATGGTGTCCCCAATGCCATCCATCAACAGCATGCCCAGGCCAATGGAGGACTTGACCGTACCAGAGCGGAATCCACCGGCCTCAGTGATACCCAGGTGCAGCGGTTGCTCAATCTGGGAGGCGATAAGGCGGTAGGCCGCGACGGTCATGAACACTTCAGACGCTTTCAGGCTGACCTTGAAGTCCTGAAAATCGTGTTTGTCCAGGATGTCGATATGACGCATGGCCGACTCTACCAGCGCTTCCGGCGTGGGCTCGCCGTATTTGCGTTGAAGCGCTTTTTCCAGTGAACCTGCGTTTACGCCGATCCTGATCGGAATGTTGCGGTCCCGGGCAGCACTGATTACCGCACTGACCCGATCGTCCCGGCCAATGTTACCGGGATTGATGCGCAGGCAGTCCACACCAAGCTCTGCAACTCGGAGCGCTATCTTGTAGTCAAAATGGATATCGGCCACCAACGGTAACGAGACCTGCTGGCGAATCTTGCCAAAGGCCTCAGCCGCCTCCATGGACGGAACCGACACCCGCACGATATCCGCTCCGGCCTCCTGGATAGCCTTGATCTGTGTGACTGTTGCGTCTACGTCGCAGGTATTGGTATTGGTCATGCTCTGCACCGCAATGGGCGCATCGCCGCCAACGGGAACATTACCTACCATGATCTGACGGGATTTACGTCTTTTGATCGGAGACTCTTGTTTCATGGGATTCAACCAGAAATCTTTGGGAAGAAAATTCTGCTCAGGGCTCGAGCGTAAACTCTGACCGGTTATTTACGACGCGAAAATTACCAAGATCCATCGGTTCGCCCTGAAACTCCAGGGACTCCACCGCGCTCATGGCGCCCACCACAACTCTGAGCGGTGGCTGTCCGCTCACGTCCAGGGCATCGCCCTCTCGGCGTAATGCACTGGCCAGTCGATTGCCCGCACCATCTGTGACCTGAATCCAGCAGTCGTCGCTGAACGTCATGGCCAACCTCACGGTTTCAACCGGGTCCTCCATCACTTCAGACTCGGTCAGAGCGGGATCCGGGGATTGCGCAACAACGGGCGGCTGTTCCACCGAAGGCTGCTCTGACAGCAACTCTTCCTGGCCGAGGCCTCCACTGGCGGTCGGTTCGCTCAGAGCTTCAGTATCCGTCACGGCGCCGTTCTCTGTTTCAACGTTTCCGACTGAACCGGTGCCGGAATCCATCTGTTCCGGTTCGGCCGGCTGTTCAGCCTCTTCGATAACGGAGGGCGCATCTTCCGGTCTAGCACTGGCATCGCTAACGGCCTCGCCACTCCGTGCTTCCAGAGACTCCGAGATACCGTCGGCATTACTTTGAACCGGCTCCGACACCGGTTTTACGAGATAGCTATACGCCAGAAAGCCAACTACCCCGAGGAATGCCAGCAACACAACCAGTTTGGCAATCTGCCGCTTTCGTTTTTTCTTGCGCTCGATATCAACCAGAGGATTGGACTGGTGCTCCTGCTCCCGCTGCTGACGCAGGGGCTCAAGTTCCGAGTCGAGCGCTGCAATCAGGGCGTCTGCATTCAGTTGCACCTGGCGGGCATAGGTTCGAACATACCCTTTGAGAAACAACTCGGTATCAACCTTGCTGTAATCACCTTCCTCGATGGACTGGATTACCGAAGGGCGCAGGTGTTGCTGATCTGCAATGTCTGAAACGCTGAGCCCGAGCTTTTCCCGGGCGCGCCTTAGCTGCTGGCCAACCGAGGCCTCGGAAGCTGGCTGTGACTGCTCCTCACCGGTCATTGGCAATCAGTACCTTATATTGTTGATATTCGACAGATTCCGGATACTCGTTTCTGAGCAATAGTGCCAGGCTCGCTTCCTGATCCCTGTCCTGGAAATGCCGGGCAATCCGGATACCGGTATACAGACTCTCCGGTGAATGCGTCAACCGGGTATTGCGCTGTATCATGGTCTGAAGACGGCTGTAGTATCGAGAGGCCTGAGAAAAGTTATCCTGCTCAACCAGCACCCGAGAGAGAGACAACAGGGTGCGGGCTTCGCCCCGCGTAAGCTCCACGGCACGCCGATAGGCAGCTTCGGCCGATTCCAGCGACCCAAGCCGTTCTTCTGTCAGCCCGAGGTTATAAAAAACGGCTCCCCGGTCTTTGTACTCCGTATCACGTGAGGCTATCCGGAACTGGTCCCGGGCCTCCTCAAACCGTTTGAGGCTATACAGGAAAGCACCGTAATACACTCTTCCGCGGGTATAGTCTCCATCTGAGGCAATGGCATCCCGGAAGCTTTTTTCCGCCAGGCTTTCCTCACCCTCCGCGCTCAGCACCAGGCCCCGGGCAGCAAGTGCCGGTGCGCTTCGGCTGTCGATTTCTAACGCCCGCTCCAGGTGGTCACGGGCACGATCCAGATTCCCCTGACCAATGTAGGCAGTCGCCAGTTGAACATAATTGTTGAGGGCTTTCTGTCGGTCGGCTTCACGGCTGAACCGGCTATCGGTGGTGGTGACACAGCCCGATAACATGACCCCGATAACCAGAACCACAGCGGAAACGAGTTTCACGGTAACGTCCTTTGCCATCAACAAACACCTTCTCCTGTTGTCTCCACCCGACGGTTATCAGGGGTTGACCTGTTGTACTGCGATATAACGTTGGCTTCTGCGCGTCCGGTCTTCGACCCGCCCTACCAACTGACCGCAGGCGGCATCGATATCGTCTCCGCGGGTGGTGCGGATTGTCGTGACATAACCGGCCTCGTTGAGCACGGTCTGGAACCTCCGGGTTGCGTTCATGCTTGGCCGGCGGAAATCACTTTCCGGAAACGGATTGAACGGAATCAGGTTGATCTTGCAGGGCAACCCTTTTAACAACACCACCAGCTCCCGGGCATGTTCCGGTTGATCATTCACTCCCTCAATCACCGTGTACTCAATCGTGGCCTTGCGCTTGTCCGGCAGTCGTGAAAGGTAGCGCCGGGTCGCGGCCAGCAGTTCGGCAATCGGGTATTTCTTGTTCAGAGGAACCAACTGGTTTCTCAATTCATCATTAGGTGCATGGAGTGAGATGGCCAGTGAAACATCGGTAACTTCGCCGAGACGATCCAGTGCTGGCACCACTCCGGATGTACTGAGCGTCACCCGACGCTTTGAGATGCCGTAAGCGAGATCTTCCATCATGAGATTCATGGCATCGACCACGTTCTCAAAATTAAGCAGGGGCTCGCCCATCCCCATCATCACCACGTTGGTGATAGGCCGGTCATTGGGATCGAACGGCATGAACGCCCGTCGTGCAACCCACACCTGGCCAATGATCTCGGCGGCCGTCAGATTGCGGTTAAAACCACGCTTGCCGGTGGAGCAGAAGGTACAGTCGAGACTGCAACCGATTTGCGAGGACACGCAGAGGGTTCCACGCTCGCCATCCGGAATCAGGACGGTTTCAACGCTGTTGCCGTTATCCATGCGCATGACCCATTTCCGGGTACCGTCTTTTGATGTCTCATCATAGACGACCTCGGGGCCACGAATCTCGGCAACTTCCTTGAGCTGTTCGCGCAGCGACTTGCTCATATTGGTCATTTGATCGAAGTCATCAACACCACGCTGATGCATCCACTGGAGAACCTGCTGGGCACGGAAACGCTTTTCCCCCAGGGTTTCAAAAAACGCCTCCAGTTTTGCCTTGGGCATTCCCAGAAGATTGACTTTTTCGGCGGCGCCCGTCATCACATAACCTCGATCAGATAACCAATTCAGGGGCACCCTGCCGGGCACCCCTGAAACAACAACCTCAGCCGCGCGGGCAGATTTCGTTGTCGTTGAAGAAATAAGCCACTTCACGCTCAGCGGAGGCAGCAGAGTCAGAACCATGGACAGCGTTGGCGTCGATGGAGGAAGCAAAATCCGCACGAATGGTGCCAGCTTCCGCTTCTTTAGGGTTGGTAGCACCCATCAGCTCACGATTCTTCAGGATAGCGCCCTCGCCTTCCAGCACCTGAACCACAACCGGGCCAGAGGTCATGAATGCAACCAGATCATTAAAGAACGGGCGCTCTTTGTGCTCGGCGTAAAAGCCCTCAGCCTGCTCCTGAGTAAGGTGCATCATCTTGGCAGCAACGATTTTCAGGTCCGCCTTCTCGAAACGGCTGTAGATTTCGCCGATCACGTTCTTGGCGACTGCGTCGGGCTTGATAATGGAGAGCGTGCGCTCGTTTGCCATGGTATTTCTCCAGTTAGTTCAGGGTTGAAAATTCAGAGGTGGGATTATACGCAGTCAGGGTGCAACTGCCTACCGCACCGAGCGAAGTCGCTCCACAACTTCAACAATCTGGGAACAGGCAAATGCAACCTCCTCTTCGGTGGTGAACCTGCCAAAGGAGAACCTGAGCGCCCGGTGAGCCAGCTCATCGCTGACGCCTATTCCTCGCAATACATAAGAAGGCTCGACCGTTGCTGAAGCGCAGGCGGAGCCCGAGGACACCGCAAGGTTGCGAAGGCCGAGCATCAACGACTCGGCTTCAACACCCTCAAACGACAGATTGACAATACCCGGCACACGATGTTCCCGACTGCCATTAAAGTGAACTCCATCAAGCCCCTCAAGCCCGTCCAGGAACGCCGCGCGCATCTGTTCCAGTTTACTTATTTCGGCATCAAGCCCGGTACGTGCCAGCTCGAAGGCCCGCCCCATGCCCACGATCTGATGCGTGGCCAGTGTGCCCGATCGCATGCCGCGCTCATGTCCGCCGCCATGCATCTGTGCTGCAATGCGAACCTCCGGCGCTCGCCGGACATACAGCGCCCCTACGCCTTTCGGGCCATAAACCTTGTGAGCCGAAAGAGAGAGCAAATCCACCTCAAGATCCGCAACATCCACTGGCAGCTTGCCGGCGGCCTGGGCGGCATCAACATGAAACAGCACGCCACGCTTTCTCAAGCACCGGCCGATTGCGCGGATGTCGGTCAGCGACCCAAGCTCATTGTTGACCATCATCAGGCTGACCAGGGCCGTATTATCCCGAAGGGCGGATTCGACCGCCTCAACGGACACCCTGCCATCAACTCCCGGCTCCAGCCAGGTAACCTCAATGCCCTGCTGCTCCAGCCACTTACAGGTATCAATGACAGCCTTGTGCTCAATGCGGGATGTCACGATATGGGGATTATCGCGTAGCTCCGCCACACCCTTGATGGCAAGATTGTCAGATTCTGTGGCTCCGGAAGTCCAGACAATCTCCCGGGGGTCTGCGTGGATCAGATCCGCCACCTGTCGACGAGCATTTTCAACGGCGGCTTCGGCCTGCCAGCCATAACCATGAGAGCGGGAAGCCGGATTGCCAAACACCCCATCCAGGGTCAGGTACTTCATCATGTCTTCAGCAACGGCGGGATCAACGGGCGTCGTCGCCGCATAGTCCAGATAGACGGGCTTTTTCATAGGCAAAAGAGGTCGGGTTATCAGGCCGTGGCCTGGTCAGTCAGTCTTTGGGTATTGATAGCGTCGGCACTTTCATCAGACTGCTTGCGGTTCTGACGATCAGCCACTTGCCGGATTTCGTGTTTGCGCATCAGATCCCCGAGACTGATTTCACTCAGGAATTGATGAATCTGGTCACTGAGATCAGACCAGAGATGGTGGGTAAGGCATTTCTCGCCGTTCTGGCAGTCACCTTTGTTACCGCAACGCGTAGTATCAAGGGACTCACTCACAGCGTCGACCACTTCGGCCACGAAAACCTCATCTGCGGAGCGACTCAGGCGATAACCGCCACCGGGGCCGCGTACACTTACCACCAATTTCTGCCTGCGCAGTCGAGAGAACAGCTGCTCCAGGTAAGAAAGGGATATTTCCTGTCGGGCTGAAATATCCGCCAGACTCACCGGCCCCTGCCCTGCATGCAGCGCAAGATCCAGCATTGCCGTAACGGCATAGCGGCCTTTCGTGGTCAGTTTCATAACCTCAGCCCCAATGATGGGATTGAATCTCGATTCACTGGAGCGAGTATGAATTGACCAACTAAAACAGTCAAGTATTCAGCCACGCTCCCGCTCATCAGACTCATCGCGAACGCAGTCGAAATCCTCATCATGCAAGGGAGGCAGCTCGCCATTCTGATACTCGGCGTTCACCTTGCGAAGCGCCTTGCACATATTCTCAATCCGATCATCCACCGCATGCATGTGGTCCAGCAATGCCCTGACCGATCTTGCGACCGGGTCCGGCATTTCCTCGGTTACGCCGTAGGCGTCGAAGCCCATACGCTCCTCCATCTCCTTGCGGCGCACGTCGTCTTCACCTTTACGCTTGACGATGACCCTTCCCGGGATGCCTACCACGGTTGCGCCAGGCGGAACCGCCTTAGTTACCACAGAGTTGGAGCCGATCTTCGCACCCTCACCCACTTCAAATGGCCCAAGAATCTTTGCGCCGGCACCCACTACCACACCATTACCGATGGTTGGATGCCGCTTGCCCTTGTTCCAGCTGGTGCCGCCAAGCGTGACGCCCTGGTAGAGCGTGACATCGTCTCCAATCACCGTGGTTTCACCAATCACCACACCCATGCCATGGTCGATAAAGAAGCGGCGACCAATGGTTGCGCCAGGATGAATCTCGATACCGGTAAACCATCTCGCCAGCGTAGAAATCGTCCGCGCCAGCCACTTCAGCCCCATGCTCCACAGCCAGTGGGAGAAGCGATGAAACAACAGCGCGTGCAATCCCGGGTAGTTGGTTAACACCTCAAAGGTGTTCCTGGCCGCCGGATCACGGTGAAATACGCTTTTTACATCTTCCCGTAAACGCTCAAACATGACGTTATTCCTGCCCCTCATCCACGGCACCAGCCGCTGTCGTGTTCCTGCCAACCCCTTCGCGGGCAACGGTGGCCTTCTGAACCGATGTCAGAATACCCCGGAGAATATTGATTTCCATCTGGTCCAGCTTTGCCCGCTGAAACAACCGGCGCAACCGTGTCATCAACTGCCTGGGATTCTCCCGGCGGTGAAAATCCACATCCTGCAATACCTGCTCGAGATGACCGAAAAATCCTTCAACATCATTCACCGTTGCGGGCGGCACATCCCATCCGCGGTCCCCGGGTTCGACCATGGACTCAAGGTAGGGACTGCTTTCCACCTCTTCAAGCCCACGAAGATAATGCATCCGCAATTCATAACAAACCACCTGCACCGCCATTGCCAGATTCAGTGAGCTGTAGTCCGGGTTCGAGGGGATATGGATGTGATAATGGCAGCGCTGAAGCTCTTCATTGGACAACCCATTGCTCTCACGCCCAAACACCAGGGCGACAGGACCACGAGCACTGTTTTCCGCCGCGGTGACGGCAGCCTGGGGCGGGGAAATAACGGGCCAGGGAACCTTCCGCCCGCGTGCACTGGTACCCATCACCAGGACACAGTCTGACAACGCCTCGTCAAGACTGGAAACCACCTGAGCCCGATCCAGCACATCCGACGCCGATGAAGCCCGGGCATAAGAGGCTTCGTCCGGAAACGACTTTGGGTTAACCAGCCATAGATTTCCAAGCCCCATGTTTTTCATGGCGCGGGCGACGGCGCCAATATTGCCCGAGTGGGTAGTTTCCACCAGGACGATGCGAACCTGATCATGGTAGGTATCAGTGCTTTCCACCGGCAGCGCGGGCTTGTTCATGGTCATCGGGCCTGTTACTTCAAGAAAAGTGATAAAAGAGCGGCATGATACCAGAATTACCGGCCAACCTGCTCTCCGGAAATGCCGCAACCCCGTGGTATCCGTGCTTTTGCTAAGCCAAAAAACGTACAAGGCGGGGCAGTTTTTGCTATCATGGCCGGCCTTCACACACCCGGATAATGAACACTCAGATGCAACCAGCAATTAAAATGGCCCTGCGCGTTGCCCGCCAGGGATCTGACTACCTGAAAGCCCATTTCGAGCGCCAGGAGCCTAACGGTAAGGACGAGTCCGAACGCCACCGGCAACTGGAGCGAGTGGAGCAGTCCATTTACGACAACTTCACCGAACAACTGGAAAAGGCCTACAAGGATCATGTGATCGCGCCTCTGGGCGAGTCCGACGCCGGCAACCACGATAAAAGCTGGCACATATTCCCGGTTCTCGGCCGCGACAATTTTGTGCGAGGCATTCCCGAATTTGTTCTTGCCCTGGCCCAGAAAAAGAACAACCGCACCGAAAACCTGCTGCTGGTTAACCCGATTACCGGCGAAGAGTACTCTGCCAGCCGAGGCCACGGCGCTGTCCTGAACAGCCGCCGCGTGCGCACGTCCGAAGTAAAAGTGCCCGCCAAGGCAGCACTGGCCACCAACCTCCTCGACCAGGCCCGCCAGGGCGATGACCCCATGATCTGGGGCGAGATGGCAGCCGTCCTGGCTCGCGACACCGCCATGTTCCGTACCTCGGGCTGCGTGACACTCGATATCGCGCGAGTGTCTGCTGGCCTGCTGGATGCGGCCGTGATCTTCCGACCACAGGCAGCAGATTTTGATCTCGGCGTAACACTGGCCATGGAGTCCGGCGCCCTGACCGGTGACTTCTCCGGCAACCCCGCGGTTGGAGCCGCCAGACAACTGGTCGTCGCCAATCCAAAGCTGTTCCGGGAACTGCTCAAAACGCTGCACCCCTTCCGGGGTCGACTGCCGCGTTAAGAAAGACAGGGCCACAAAAAAACCGCCACTCCTCACGGATGGCGGTTTTTTTGTGGCCTGGAAAAGACCCGGAGCTTACATCCGGTTCAACCACTCCGGCGGCTGCTCCTCTTCTTCCTCACCGGTACCCTCTTTCGCGGGAACCATCAGATCTTCGCGGGTCACGCCCATCACCATCAACATATTCGCGGACACGTAGATGGACGAATAGGTACCGACAACAACACCGATAATCAAGGCAAGCGCAAAGTTATTGATCGCTTCGCCACCCAGGAAATACAGCGCCAGCAACACAACCAGCGTGGTACCAGAAGTATTAATGGTTCGGGTAATGGTCTCGTGGATCGACTGGTTGATAATGTCCCAAGCCTCACCTACGCGCATTTTTCGGAAGTTCTCCCGAATCCGGTCAGCAACAACGATGGTATCGTTCAGGGAATACCCGATAACCGCCAGCAACGCCGCCAGCACCGTCAGGTCGAAGGTCCACTGAAACAGCGCGAACACCCCCAGAACAATGATGACGTCGTGCGCCAGAGGAATCACCGAGGCGATACCAAACTTGAACTGGAAGCGCATACCCACGTAGATCAGTACCACCGCGAGGGCGATCAGCAGCCCCAGCCCACTGTCTTCTTTGAGCTCTTCGCCCACCTGAGAACCGACAAATTCAGAGCTGACCAACTCAAGGTCAGCTCCGTCCGCCGCCAGCACGCCGGCCACTTCCAGCGCCAGTTCGTCATTCCCGGCCTCGGCCATCCGGATCAGTACCGTAGTATCGGCTCCGAAATTCTGAACCGCAAACTGCTCGTACCCCGCCTCGGTAAGGGTGTTTCTGATTCCGTCCAGGCTAGGAGCTTCAGCGTATTCGAGCTCCACCGAGGTTCCCCCGGTAAAGTCCATACCCAGATTCAGGCCACGCACCCCCAACAGCGCAATGGAGGCCACCACCAAAACAATAGAAAGTACGGAAGCTATCTTCCGCAAGCCCATGAAATCAAACGGCTGCTTTTCCATATCAGGCATTTTCAAGCTTCCCCCCGATGGACAATTTCTCGACCCTGCGACCGCCATAAACCAGATTCACTATGCCGCGGCTCACCATCAGGCCCGAGAACATGGAAGTGAGAATACCGATACACAGGGTAACTGCGAAGCCCTTCACCGGTCCGGAGCCCATGGCAAACAGAATGACGGCAACCAGAAGGGTTGTGATATTGGCATCGAAAATCGACACAAAGGCGCGACCATAACCGGCATTAATGGCGCTTTGTGGCGGCACCCCCGCCTTCAGCTCTTCCTTGATACGCTCAAAGATCAGAACGTTCGCATCAACGGCCATACCCACCGTAAGAACGATACCCGCGATACCCGGCAACGTCAGCGTGGCAGATAGGATTGACATGCATGCAACCAGCAACATCAGGTTAAGCGTCAGCGCAACATTGGCCACCAATCCGAAGCCGCGGTAGAACACCAGCATGTAAAGCAACACCAGCCCGAAGCCGAGCATCACCGACATCATCCCGGCATCGATATTCTTCTGCCCCAGGCTTGGCCCGATGGTGCGCTCCTGCACAAAGTACATGGGCGCAGCCAGAGCACCGGCCCTCAGCAGCAGTGCGAGCTCAGCCGCTTCGGGGATGGAATCCAGACCAGTAATCCGGAAGCTGCTCCCCAGCGCTGACTGCACTGTCGCCAGGCTGATAATGCCTTTTTCCACGACCCGGTTTTCAGTTTCAACGATTTCTCCGTTAACTTCCCGGGTCTCGGTTTCGGTGCGGTATTCAATGAACAACACTGCCATACGGCGGCCGATGCTATTGCGTGTCGCCCGATTCATCAGGTCACCACCAACGGAGTCCATGGTGATATTGACCTGCGGCTGGCCATTCTCATCGAACGCCTGCTGGGCATTGGCAACGTTGTTACCAGTGGCAATCACATCCCGCTCAAGACGAGCGGTACGCTGTGGATTATCCCGGAAAGGAAACTGTTCGGTCTCGGCGGACGGCGCATCCTGCCGAGCTTCCATCCGGAATTCCAGGTTAGCCGTCGCGCCAAGTACACGCTTGGCCTGAGCGGTATCCTGCACACCTGGCAGCTCTACAATAATGCGGTCTGCCCCCTGACGCTGAACCAGCGGCTCGGCCACGCCCAGTTCATTCACCCGGTTGCGGATGGTGGTCAGGTTCTGTTCAAGAGCGTATTCCTGGATGTTCCGAACTTCTGCTTCGGACAGTGTCAGCGTCAGCAGAAATTCTTCACCTTCTGTTGTCTCATCCAACAGGAACTCGTTGTACTGATCGCGAACCAGCTCAAACGCCTCGCTACGTGCAGCTTCGTCACGGAAGCTCAGTACAATGCGGGCCTGATCCTCAATGTCGCCACCGCGGTAGCGGATGCGCTCTTCCCTCAGCTCTCGCTTGATCTGACCAGACAACGCTTCCAGACGCTGATTCAAAGCCGTTTCCATATCCACCTCCAACAGGAAGTGAACACCACCACGTAAATCCAGCCCCAGTTTCATTGGGCCTGCTCCAAGGCTACGCAGCCAGCCCGGCGTTGACGGCGCCATATTCAGGGCCACCAGGTATTCGTTGCCAAGAGCCGCCTGAACAGCGGGGCGTGCCCGCAGCTGGTCATCAGAGCTGGTGAGGCGGATCAGCGCGTCACGCTCTTCCAACAGGCTTGATTTTACTTCGATACCTTCCTGCTCAAGCTTGGCAAGGGCGCGATCAAGCACTCGCTGCTCAACTTCGGTGCTGCCACGGGCGCCGGTGATCTGGATAGCGTAATCGTCAGGGAAAAAGTTCGGTAAGGCGTAGATAAAACCAATCACCAGTGCGAACACGATGACCAGGTTTTTCCAGAGAGGATACTTGTTCAGCATGAGAATCCTTCGAGCCGGCAGAAGTGCCGGTCTTGGTGTTTCAGCCAGTCAGAAAATGAACAGGCGCATCTTGGATGCGCCTGGAAACCAGCTCAGATGTCCTTGAGAGTGCCTTTCGGCAGAGCCGCAGCAACGGCAACTTTCTGAACCTTCATTTCAACGTTATCTGCTACTTCCAGAACAATGAAGTCGTCGGTTACTTTGGTAATCTTGCCAGCGACGCCACCAGAGGTAACCACTTCATCACCCTTGTTCAGGCCGGACATCAGGGCCTTATGCTCTTTTGCACGCTTGGACTGCGGACGCCAGATCAGGAAATAGAAAATCAGGATGAAGCCGGCGAAAAAGATGATCTGACCCATCACGCTCATTCCCTGGGCACCCGCTTCCTGAGCCGAGGCCAGAGCAGGCATCAGAGACAGCAAGCCAGCGATGAGCAATTTGACTGATTTCATTCAGGTTCTCCGTTTATTGACAGATTTAAAGCAAAATTTGTTCAGGAATCGCCCAGAGGCGGAACGGTTTCGCCCCGTAAGGCATAGAATTCGCTTACAAAGTCCGACAATGTACCTGCTTCAATGGCCCCACGCAATCCACTCATCAGGTTCTGATAGAACCTCAGGTTATGAATGGTATTGAGCTGCGACCCGAGCATTTCTCCGCACTTATCAAGATGATGCAGGTAGCTCTTGGAAAAATGCTTACAGGTATAGCAGTCACAACGCTCGTCCAGCGGTCCGGTGTCGTGACGGTTTTTGGCATTGCGGATTTTGACAATACCGGTGGAGGTAAACAGATAGCCATTGCGTGCATTACGGGTTGGCATCACACAGTCGAACATATCGACACCGCGGCGCACCGCCTCAACGATATCCTCAGGGCGACCAACGCCCATCAGGTAGCGTGGCTTGTCTTCCGGCATCTTCGGCGGCAGGTGATCCAGGATCCGGATCATGTCTTCTTTCGGCTCGCCCACCGACAGGCCGCCAATGGCATAGCCATCGAAACCAATCTTTTCCAGACCCTCCAGGGACTGATCCCGGAGCGACTCATACATACCGCCCTGTACGATGCCAAACAGCGCCGCCGGATTGCCCTCGTGGGCTCTCTTACTGCGCTCGGCCCAGCGCAGCGAGAGTTCCATGGACTCTTTCGCCTGCTTTTCCGTTGCCGGATACGGCGTGCATTCGTCGAAAATCATCACGATGTCAGAGCCCAGATCACGCTGAACCTGAATCGCGATTTCCGGTGACAGCTCGACTTTGGAACCATCAACCGGAGACCGGAAAGTCACACCCTGCTCGGTAATCTTGCGCATCTCGCCCAGACTGAAAACCTGGAAACCGCCGGAATCCGTCAGAATTGGCCCCTGCCACTGGGTGAAGTCGTGCAGGTCGCCGTGGGCTTTGACCACTTCCGTGCCGGGGCGCAGCATCAGGTGAAACGTATTGCCCAGAATAATATGGGCACCGATTTCCTCGATGTCCCGGGGCAGCATTCCCTTTACAGTGCCATAGGTGCCTACCGGCATGAATGCCGGAGTCTCCACTACGCCTCGGGGAAACGTCAGTCGGCCACGACGGGCCTTGCCATCTTCTCCGAGTTTCTCGAAGGACATAAAACAGGATTCACTCACTGTGATTCTCCACGGGATTCGGTTTGATGTGGCTCGGCGGAATCCGTTCCCAGCATCATGCCCCGGCTGGGCTCCTGAGCGGTAAGAAACATGGCATCGCCGTAGCTGAAAAACCGGTACTTTTGCTCCACCGCCTCGCGATACGCAGACATGATGTTGTTATAGCCTGCAAACGCACTGACCAGCATGATCAGTGTGGACTCCGGCAAATGGAAGTTGGTGATCATGGCGTCCACGGTCTGGAAACGGTAACCAGGGTAGATGAAGATATCCGTATCGCCCCGGAACTCCTGCAAACGCCCTGCCCGGCTGGCCGACTCCAGAGAGCGGACGGAAGTGGTACCCACGGCAACGACCCGGCCACCCCGAGCGCGGGCCTCATTGACGGCGTTTACCGTCTCTTCCGGCACATGGGCGATTTCACTGTGCATGACATGATCTTCGATCTTGTCGACCCGTACCGGCTGAAAGGTGCCAGCGCCAACGTGCAACGTAACGTATGCAAACTCAATGCCCTTCGCTTTCAGGGCAGACAGCACGACATCATCAAAGTGCAGCCCGGCAGTGGGTGCAGCCACGGCGCCCGCCTCCTTGGCATAGACGGTCTGATAGCGCTCACGATCCGACTGCTCATCTTCCCGTTCCATGTAAGGCGGTAAAGGCATGTGACCGATACGCTCGAGCACATCCAGAAACGCCTCATCACCTTCATAGACGAAATGAAAGAGCGCATCTTCCCGCGCCAGCATTCGCAGTGCGGTTCCATCTTCCAGCAATAGTCGCTGGCCTTCCTTGGGAGATTTGGAAGAACGGGTATGGGCGAGCAATTCCTTTTCACCCAGTAAACGCTCAACCAGTATTTCAACTTTGCCACCGGTTTCCTTCTGGCCAAACAACCGGGCCGGAATAACACGGGTATTGTTGAATACCAGGAGGTCCCCGGGCTGGAGCAGATCCGGAAGGTCAGTAAATTTCAGATGACTGGTCTGGCCGGAAAGGCCGTCAAGACTGAGCAGGCGTGAGGCACTGCGTTCTTTAAGCGGATAACGGGCGATAAGCTCGTCCGGCAGATCAAAATGAAAATCGGAGACGTTCATGGGCCGGGCTATTCACGATGCCGCAGGTTGCGGCCTATAAGTGGTAGCGGCGGGCGGACTCGAACCGCCACGGGTTTTACCCCAACGGATTTTGAATCCGTCGTGTCTACCAATTTCACCACGCCGCCATCGGAGAGTGGGAGGGATTATACTGAGCCAGAGCCCGAAAGCAACCAGCCGGCAGGCAAAAATCACCCGCCGGCACAGTGAATTAGAGTCGATCGAACAGGGACAGCTGGGAAACCTGTGCAAACGACTGCTGAGCAGCCTGCAATACGAAGCTCTGGAAACTGAGGTTGCTGATGGCCTCGGCGTAATCGACATCCTGTAGCTGGGAACGAATCTCTTTGGTGTAGAGTTCCGAATCCTCAAGAAACGCGGTGGTGGACTCCACTGCGTTGAGCCGGCCACCAAGCTCGGTTTGCTTGAGAATGATCGACTCCTGGGCGTTATCGAGATTGACCAGGGTTTCGGCGATCAGCGCATCGTACTCGGCACTGCTCTTGGGCGTTGTTTTGGAAATTCCGTCCAGGCCGGCAATCAGGTTCTCGATGGTACCAAAGACAGATTGTTTATCATTCACGCCCAGCGTAAACGTATCGCCATCCTGCGCATCGTTAATCGTTAACTTCACCCCTGCAACCTGAAACTCGTCGCCAACCAGGGCGCCCGCTGGCTCAACGGCCAAAGGATAGGTGGTTCCACCTCGTGTATAGGAGGCTGATATTTCCAGGTCGCCCGCTCCATTGGCGGTGACGGCGATATCAAAATCGTCAGGCACCCTGGGGCTGAAAGCGTCTGTCATATCCTTGGGTGCAACAAACTCGAGATCGGATATATATCCATCCACAGAGGTTGATCCTTTAGCGAAAACCCCTTTGGCTACGTCTACGAAGATGCCTTTACCGTGATCACTGATGGGAACGGTCACACCATCATCAATTTCCAGAACCCGCTGCCCTTCGTCTCCCTGGTAAACCCATTTGCCATCGTCATTCTGGGCAAAGGCGGGAGTGCTGCCCTGGAAGCCACTGAAGATATACTCTCCTGACGCATCCCGGGTATTCGCAATATTGGCGAGCTGACCCAGACGCTCCTTGAGTTCGGCAGAGATGGACTGCCGATCATTGGCAGACAGAGAACCATTACCGGCCTGAACCGTCAGCTCCCTCACCCTCTGGATAATGTCCACGGCGCTGGCCAGGGTGCTTTCTTCCTGCTTCAGCCGGTTATCGGCAAGATTGGCATTCCGACCATAGGTTTCCGAACGCTGAAGCTCCTGGTCAAGCTTCAGAATGCGAGCGGCCGCCACCGGATCATCCGACGGTTTGTTCACTTTCTTACCGGTCGATAGCTGTTGCTGCGTATCAATCAGGTTGCTGTTGATGTCCTGCAGACGATTAATGCCGCCGGAGAAAATCTGTTGTGATGATATTCTGATCATGTGACATCACCTCGCCTTAACGGAAGCTCTGCAGCAACGTGTTAAAAAGATCCTGCGCCACAGACATAACCTGGGCCGATGCGTTGTACGCAGCCTGGTACTGAATCAGCTTGCCAGCCTCTTCGTCCAGATTGACGCCCGAGACCGATTCTCGCTGATTGGTGGACTGCTCCAGCAGCGTTGCACCGGCATCTTTATCCAACTGGCTCTGACGGGTTTTCACCCCGATATCCTCTACCAGGCCGGCATAGCCCTCGGTAAAGTTCTGGGAACCGCCATTCAGGGTATTCTTGGTACCAAGGGCCGCCATCAGCTCGGCGTTTCGGTTATCAGAAACGCCATTGCGGTTGAAGTCGATGGTGAATACATCACCGTCTGCGGGCTCACCTGTTATCTCGAAAACGAAACCCCGATACTGACCATTGGATTCGTCTTCCGGACGAGTACTGAAAATCTGATTGATCTTCTGGGGATCATAGACATCCGGTGTTCCATCCCCATCGTTGTCCACCGCGGCACTGGTAAACAGTACGCCGCTATCGTTGGCAACTTCATAGGTAATATTGCCCGCACCATCATTACTGAAGGTTACGGTAATCGGACCATCTGCAAACTGACCGGAATTCTGGAAGTCATCCAGCAAAGCACCGGTATTGGGATTACGGACATTAAGCATGTTGCCCTGGTTGATCGTGCCGGTGCCCAGATTGCCATCATCGGAACTCGCACGAACGGGGCTGGCAAAAGCAAGATCCTCCTCCCGCCGAATGTTCAATTGCATGTTTTCGGCAGCATTGCGACTAGGCTGAATCAGGTACTTGTCACCTGCGTTGAATTCGCCACCTTCAACACGAATGTTAAAGCCCGGCATGTTGATTTCAGACTGCACCGGGTCTGGAAGCCGGCCCTGTTTCACCGTGTCGCCCGAGATGGTATCGATCAACTCGTAGCTGCGCCCATCACCACTGAACTGCAGCTCCCAGGTACCAGCCGGCAACTGGGAACTGTCGGTAATCTCAACGGCCAGTTGGCCGGTGGTTGTGCGGTCGTTATTGCCGTTCGGCACCACCCTGCTGCGTTGTACGGCGAGGCTGTTCACATCACTGAAGAAGTTACCGCCGAGATCGCCTTCGAGGTCCATCCCGATCTCATGCTGATGGTTTATGGCCGAGGAGATGGCAATCGCCAGCCGGCCGAGCTCATCGAAGGCGGGCTTCAGTGCCATTTCATCAAAGGCACGCAAGCCACCCAGTTTTCCGCCCTGAATCTGTTCATCCACCAGCAGGGTCCGCCCACCACTGGAGAGCGTAAATTCCAGCCGCGTGGGATCTTCCGCACTGCTTCGGGTCGCAAATTCTGCGGCATTGGCGCCGGTAACCAAAGCCAGACCGTTAGACAGGGACACATTCACCTGGCTGCCTTCAACTTCCGTTACCCGAATGCTCACCAGCTCAGACAACTGGCGCAACTTCTCGTCCCGCTTATCCATCAGCTCCAGGGGCTCCTTGCCCTGGGCCAGGCCCGGAGATTCAGAAATAGCCAGGTTCAGTTCAGCGATACTCTTCAGCAGAGTATTGGCATCTTTCACGCCCTGCTGCATCTGGGTTTTTACCGATTCGCGCTGCTGGATGAACTCCTGGTTCAAGCCCTGAAAGCGATTCACCAATTGCTGGGCTTCGCTCAGCACCAACTGGCGTTGTGGCAACGACGTGGGGTCTTCCGCGGCATTCTGCATAGCCGAGAAAAAGTTGTTCAGAGCTTTGTTCAGACCGGTGTCTTCGCCGCCTAACAGGTTATCCAGCCGTGTGAGTTCAGCGTTGAAAGCATTCTGCTCGCCAAACAGTGTGGTGTCCTCACGTAACTGCTGACTCAGATAGGCATCTGCCAGCCGGCGGATATTGGCAACGGATACGCCACTGCCGATGGTCCCTGCACCTGTACGCCGCCCTTCCTGGGTCTCGAACTGGACCTCCTGGCGACTGTAACCTGGAGTGTTTGCGTTGGTTATGTTATTAGCAGTGGTATTGAGCGCCGCCTGGTGCCCCAATACCCCACTCAGACCAATACCGATCAAGCCCGCCATGATCTGTTACTCCTTTACTCTGTCACTGCTCATAGACAGTGTCATCAGAGAATCACGATTCATGATCCGACGGATCTTGGCTCCGTATTCCGGATCGGTTGCATAACCCGCTTCCTGCAGTTTCTCGGCAAATACTTCTGGCTGATCTGCCGATGACAGAACATCGCGGTAACGGGGATTGTTTTGCAGGAAGTCAACGTAGTCCCGGAAGCTGGCTTCATAGTCCGGATAGGCCCGGAAATCTGCCCGTTCCTTCATCGCCACGCCACCCCGGAATTCGGTAGTGGTAATGCTCACAGCGTCACCGCTCCAACGACTGTCTGCCTTGATGCCAAACAGGTTGAAACTCGGCTGCGAACCATCACCTTTGATCATGTGTTTGCCCCAACCGGTTTCGAGCGCCGCCTGGGCAATCATCAGGCGCGGATCAATGCCGGTCTCCTTTCCGATCTGCTCTGCGAACGGCATCAGCTGCTCAACAAAATGCTCTGGCGACTCAAATACCTCCGGCAGCTTGCCGGGTTTCTGCGCTGGCTCTGCTTTTACCTTCGCAGCTACATCCGCCACCTCTGCCATTCGCTCCGGCAACTCTCTGGAAATCGCCGGCATACTGCGGTCGTAATCGGTAATGACACCCTTGTGACCCGCCAGTTTCTCTCCATCCTCACCGAGCCCCGGAATCTGTTGACTCAGTTGCCGGACCAGCGCTTCCGCCAGCCCGGTACCGGTACCACCGGCCATACTTAAGCTGATCTGGCTGTCGAACATATCCCGGTACATCTGGCTTTCATTGCTGTTCAGGTAGTTTCCCTCGGCAAATACCTCACCTGCCTTGCGCATGGATTTGAGCATCTCTGACAGGAACAGGCTCTCGAACTGCTTCGCAACCTGCTCCAGTGCAGCCTGTTTGTCAGTTCGAGCCTGGGTCTTCAGCGCATTCAGACCACTGAAATCGGTGTAGACCTGGGCTTGCTGTAGTCTTGGATCCTGCATGGCGATACCTAGATCACAATCAATTCGGCACGAAGCGCGCCAGCCTGTTTGAGTGCTTCAAGCACCGCCATCACATCGCCTGGCGCCGCCCCTACCTGGTTTACAGCCTGAACAATTTCGTTAAGCGTGGTTGCCGGGCCGAACTGGAACATCCGTGCCGGGTCTTCCGTCACAGCGATCTGGGTATTCTGCTGAACGGCTGTATCACCCTGAGCCAGAGGATTGGGCTGCACCACCTCGGGGTTTTCCTGAATAGTCACGGTCAGGTTGCCATGGGTAATGGCAGCCGGGCTTACTTTTACATTCTGGCCGACCACGATGGTACCGGTGCGGCTATTGATCACCACTCTTGCGGCTTCCTGAGCCGGATCGACCTCAATGTTCTCCAGAATGGACAGAAAACTGACTCTCTGTGATGGGTCCCTGGGTGCCCGCACCGATATAGAAGTGGCATCGTGTGCATAAGCCATGTCCGGGCCCAGACGACCATTGATCGCCTCAACCACACGGCGGGCCGTGGTAAAGTCGGAACGCAGCAGATTGAAGGTGATGGTATCGCCCCGGTTGAACGGCGATTCCACCTCTCGCTCAATGGTAGCGCCGTTGGGAATTCTGCCGACGCTGGGTACGTTCACGGTAATCCGGGAACCATCCTGGCCCTGGGCGCCAAAACCGCCCACCACCAGGCTGCCTTGTGCCATGGCATATACCTGACCGTCTGCGCCTTTCAACGGTGTCATCAACAAGGTTCCACCACGCAGGCTATCGGCATTTCCGATGGATGAAACCGTGATGTCCAGCTCCTGCCCGGCTTTGGCAAAGGCTGGCAAAGTCGCGCTTACGGTTACGGCCGCCACATTGGCCAGATTCGGGTTCACGCCATCCGGCAAGGTTATTCCGAACTGGTTCATCATGTTGCGGAAGGTCTGGTTGGTAAACGGCGCTTTGTCGCCGGTACCGTCAAGACCGACCACCAGGCCATAACCAATCAACTGGTTATTGCGCACACCTTTCACCTTGGCCAGGTCTTTCAGGCGGTCAGCCATCACCGGCGCCACACACAGGGCCGTAAGGGCAAAAACAGCAATCAGTTTGCGGATCATAGCGGCCACCACTCACTGTTAAAGAAGCGAGCCAGCCAGCCCATCTGGTTGGCCTGGTCAAAATCACCGGTACCGCCGTAGGCAAACCGGGCATCTGCAACACGATTGGAGGCAACGGTATTATCCGGCTGGATATCCTGTGGCCGAACCAGACCGGTCAACCGGATGTATTCATCCCCATTGGTGAGAGACAACCACTTCTCACCGCGGACACGAAGCACACCATTAGGCAGAACCTCGGTGACTGTTACGGTAATACTGCCAGCCAGGCTGTTGCTCTGGTCTGCTTCGGCGGAGCCTTCAAAGTCCCGCTCAAAATTGGCAGAAGCGTTCAGGCCGATATTTGTCTTTCCAAAGATGCTCGGTTCAGGGATGCTCAGTTCCTGATCCTTGGTAATGGAGGTTTCAGCGTTCTTGCTGGCGCTGGTGGATTCCTGCAGCAATACCGTGAGCACGTCACCCACGTTGAGTGCCTTGGTATCGCCGTACAGATTGTAATTCCTGGACACCTGGTAAATTGCCCCGGAATCCGGGTTGCGCTGCATCATTGATTGAGCACGAACCGGAGCGTAGGCCGGATCGTCCGGCATAGCCCGGGGGCGAGACATGGCGGTGCATCCCTGCAGCACAATCAGCACACCCACCAGTGCCAGGGTGGCCAGCCGTTCAGTGTGTAAACTGCGTTGAATGCGTTTCATGGCTTAACCGATATTGTTGGTGATGAACTGAAGCATCTGGTCTGTGGTCGAAACCACCTTGGAGTTCATTTCATAGGCACGCTGGGTCGTAATCATGTTCACCAGTTCTTCCACCACCTCTACGTTGGAGGATTCAATGGTGCCCTGCTCAATGGACCCGAGACCTGAAGTCCGGCTTCACCTTCAGCCGGATCACCACTGGCATTGGTCTGCTTGAACAGATTGTTCCCGATGGCCTGCAAGCCCTGCGGGTTGATGAAGTCCACCAGGGTGATCTGCCCGAGATTGACGGGCGCAGCCTGGTCATCGGTAATAGCGGTGACCGTCCCATCTTTGCCAATGGTGATATTGGTGGCGTTCTCCGGGACATTGATATTCGGCTGAAGCGGAAAACCATCCGGTGTGACCACATCGCCATCAGAGTTCAGTTGAAACTGGCCATCCCGGGTATAGGCGATCTGTCCGTCCGGCATCTGAATCTGAAAGAATCCCCGACCATTCACCGCCATATCCAGAGGCTGTTCAGTTATCTGCAGGTTGCCCTGGCTGAATTGCTTGGCAGTGCCAACAATCCGGACCCCGGTCCCCAGCTGCAGGCCAGAGGGCAACTGCGTGTTCTCAGTGCTCTGCCCGCCGGGCTGACGGTTTATCTGATACAGCAGATCCTGGAACACCGCCCTATCCCGCTTGAAGCCGGTGGTATTCACATTGGCCAGGTTGTTGGAAATGGTGGACATGTTGGTGTCCTGCGCGCTCAACCCGGTTTTACTGACCCAAAGTGCTGGATGCATTGTTTTACTCCTTGCCTGCCGGTGGACGATGCGGCGATCTTTTGCCGCTCTCCGCCAACCGATGGCGTTTGATCATCGTTATCAGAGGTTCTGCAACAGTCGTGCCGTAGCCTCGGAATTTTCATTGGCGGTCGACATCACCTTTACCTGCATCTCGTATTGGCGAGACAACTGCAGGTTGGAGATCATTTCCTCCACCGCATTCACGTTTGAACTTTCGAGAAAACCAGTGGCGACACGCATGGCTGCATCCGGTGGCTCTGGACCATCCAGAGCCTGATCCGGCTTGCGTCGAATGAACCCATCCAGACCTTTCTCAAGTGCATCTGCCGGTGGGTTGACAAGCTTCAGTCGGTCAACATCCACCAACTGATCCGGCGGCCCACCTACCGGCACAATGGAGATGGTGCCGTCCGAGCCAACCTGAAGATTGTCAAAAGGAGGAAGAGCCACCGGCCCACCGTTACCCAGAACCAGCTCACCACTCGCCAGCCGCACAAGTCCGTTCACGTCGACCTGTAAGCTACCGGTACGGGTGAATACCTCTTCGCCCAGATTGTTTTGAACGGCGAGCCAGCCACCGCCGTCTACCGCCACATCCAGCTTGCGGCCGGTCTCCATTAAAGCGCCGGGCGAGAGATCAGTGCCGGGCCGCTCGGTCATGGCGTAGGCGCGGGTGGGATGGTGCTCACCGAACACGGGCATACTGCGGGCCTGGGCAAAATCCTTCTTGAACCCGGTGGTATTGACGTTAGCCAGGTTGTTGGCATGGGCACGCTGGGCCAGCATGTTCTGCTTGGCGCCAGACATTCCAATATAGAGGGCTTTGTCCATGGGCAAACTCCTGCCGGAATTTTGACTGTTTCCAGTCTTCCTGCAGGAGTCATGCCATGTTCGCTAGGGCGCGAAATTATCGGAGGTTGATGATGGTCTGGGTGACCGCATCGGAGGTTTCAATGGTTTTGGCGTTGGCCTGGTAGTTGCGCTGGGCAATGATCAGGTTCACCAGCTCTGCCGAAAGATCCACATTGGAGTCCTCTACGGAGCTGGCCTTGATGGAACCAAGCGTGCCGGTATCCGGAGCACCAATCACCGGCTGGCCGGATTCAAAGGTTTCCACCCATGTGGTGTCACCCACCGGAGAAAGACCGTCAGTGTTATTGAACGCAGCCAGGGCCACCTGACCCAGAGACTTGGACTGACCATTGGTATACCGGGCGAAGATCACGCCCTGGTCGGACACATCGAGGCCTGAAAGACGGCCGGTGGTGTAGCCGTTCTGCTGCTGATCGTTAACACCAAATGCCGCGCCATATTGGGTGGTATTGGCCAGATTGACAACGAACGCAGAACTGGTGGCCGGCTCAGGAATCGGGCTGACCACATCACCGGGATTTGCCGGTGGGCCGTCAGCACCGTTCGGATCACCGCTTGGATCCTTTGGCACCCAGTCGGTAATAATCAACTCACCGTTCGGATCACCGTTGATGGATTCCAACTGGCCATCCTGGTCAAACAAGGCAGTGTACGGCGTCTGGTCGGTACCACCCACCAGTTCACCGTCAATCTGGAGGTAGATAGACCACTGGCTCTGACCCACCCCGTTACCCGGAGATGGCTCTTTTACATAGAACTGTGTCAATTCGTGGGAATTACCCAGGCTGTCAAATATGGTGGTCGACGTTGCGTGGTTGTATGTACGCTGGTCGATGGGATTGAATTCGTTGGTTACGGTAAACGGTGTCGCATTGAAGGCGACTTCAAACGCGTTGCTACCTGAATCAGTGGTCACCTGCTCAACATTGCGATCGGTGGTAACGAACACCTCACCGTCATATTGCTGGTTGTTGGTGAGCGGAGTACCTGTGGGAGCATCGCCGTAGGCTACCTCCAGCGGCTGCCCACCACTATGGATAATTCGCAAAACATCGGGGGTTGAGGGGTCTTCGTCATCATCGACAACCGAGGCCGAGATCGCATTGTCGCTGGTGTCGTTAATGGCTTCCGCCACATCTTCCAGGGAGGATACATTTTCCAGATTCAGCGGGATCGGTGCAGATCCGTCTATCCGGATTTCAAGCCGGAAATTGGTGGCGCTGCTCACATCGCTATCGGTCAAACCGGTCAGGGAAGCTGCGGTTCTGGCAGTGGCCGTTACTCCCGGCGCAGCATTAATGGCAATGGCAGCATCACTGGCAGAAGCCGTGGCATCAATCTGCGGTACCGTGTAATCACTGGTGCCGTCGGAGTAGCCGAAGGTAAAGCCGGAACCTTGAAGATCTGCAAGCGCGATCGGATCAAAATCCCGGATGCGACGCTCAAGCACAGTCTCTCGGGAATCCAGATTCAGATCGGTCTGGAGGTTCGTTGTGCGACGGGGCGCCAGGTTGTCGGTTTCAATCTGAAGGTCACCACGGATGCCAGACAGGTTGCCATCATCATCAGCGGTATAACCCTGCACCCTCATATTCTGGTTATTAACAACATAGCCTTCTTTATCAATCCCGAACTGGCCAGCCCGGGAGTAACGGATTTCACCGCCATTGTTCAGAATAAAGAAGCCATCACCACTGATAGCCATATCCAGGCCGTTATCGGTGAAGCTGATATTGCCCTGACCGAATGACTGCTTTACGTCCTGCACCCGCACGCCGTCGCCAATCGGATTGGTACCGGCACTCAGGAAACCACTGGCGTACAAATCACCGAACTGTACCTTGCTGCTTTTGAAGCCGACGGTACTGGCGTTGGCGATGTTGTTACCGGTGACATCCAGATCCACCGAAGCGGCGCGCAGACCACTCAAACCTGTGTTAAATGCCATGACTTATACCTCCTGGTCTGACACCGGATCAGTTGATTTGTTTGACTTCAGACAGCGGAATGGAGCCCATTCCGGCCAGATTCAGAGTAATGGAACCACCCTGCCCCAACGACACACTGTCGACATTGGCGCTCACCATGGTCGCCAACTGCTCCGATCCGGAGGGATAGGAGCCCTGCGCCACAATCGAGTAGGGGCCGGGCGGCAAAGGATTGCCGTTGCCGTCTTGCCCATCCCACTGGAACGAAACCACACCAGCCTGGCTGCTGCCCATATCAATCTGGCGAACTAACTCACCGCTTTGATTCATGACCGACAGTCGCAGCCCACCCGTGGAAGCCGGCACCTGAATGGTGCCAGTTATCTCGCCTTCGCTACCCAAAATGCCCACACTGGAGGGTGCCAGAACGGTTTTGCCTACCATCGCCGAGGCCTGCAAGGCCTGGCTGGACCGGAACTGACCAACCACATCGTCGACACTGCCCGACAGATTCTGCATTTCTTCCAGTGAACTGAACTGGGCCAACTGGGCGATAAAATCGCCGTTGTCCTGCGGCTCCAGTGGGTTCTGATTCTTGAGCTGCGCCAGCATCAGCTCCATAAACGCGTCTTTACCCAGCTCGTTGCCACCAGGGGTCTTGCCCTCCTGGTTCAGTTGGTACTGGCTCAGCACGTCTGAGGCGGCTGCGGAATTCACTGCACTCATGGCTTAATCCTCACTTGTTACTGCTGACCCAGTGTCAGAATTCGCTGCATCATGGATTTGGCGGTGTTCATGACATCCACATTCATCTGAAAACTGCGGGACGACGACATCATGTCCGCCATTTCCTCAACCACGTTCACGTTGGGGTAATAAACGTACCCTTCCTCGTTCGCGGCAGGGTGATTCGGCTCATAGCGCATCTGCAGTTCTGCATCGCTCTCGACAATCCCCTCAACGCGAACACCTGCCCCGGGCCCCTCTTCGGAACCCATACCAAATCCCTGCTGATCAGGGTTCAGCATGGCCTGCTGAATAGCGGCAAACACCGGTTTGCGGGCACGGTACGTTGTATCCGTGCTCGAACTGGCGGTTTCTGCGTTGGCAATGTTAGACGCGGTGGTGTTGAGCCGCAGTGACTGTGCGGTCATGCCGGAACCGGCGATGTCGAAAATGTTACCCAGTGACATGACAATCTCCTTAAATCTCGTACGGACTGCGGCTTATTCGCCCTTCAGCGCCTTGGTCAGGCCGGAAAACCGACTACTCAGGAACTGGAAGCTGGCCTGGTAATCCATGGCGTTGCGCATGAAACGGGTCTGCTCGGCCTGCGCATCCACGGTATTGCCATCAATTGATGGCTGGTGCGGGGTACGGTACAGCAGCTCGCCGTCAGCGCCGGGGCTGGAGGTGTCCATATGACCACTGTGGGTCGTGGTCATACCAAAGCCCGTCATGGAATCCTGCGCCTTCTGCATCATCGCCTGGAAATCCACGTCGCGGGCCTTGTAGCCCGGGGTGTCGGCATTTGCCAGGTTGTTCGCCAGCACTTCGGCCCGCTTGACCCGCGCCTGCAGCGCGTGCTCATGAATACCAAGCGCTTTGTCGAATGTAATAGCCATTACTGCCTCCAGATCTTTGCACCGACCAGGCTGAACCTGTGAACTTGCCGGTTTTGCGTTCTGAAGTGATTAAAGCAAGCAGAGTGCCAGAATTGAAAAAGCCCGCTGTAATGCGGGCTTCGAAGAGGACTGTCTAATAAATGAGCGGCAAATTCCGGTTAAACGCAACGAGGGCGGCAACGGGTTTCCCCAGGCGGACTTACCGCTGATCGAGGCTCAGACTTGCCAGGGGGAAGTGCGCCCTGGCGCGGCCCACCTTGAGACATACTCTTTGGTATCCGGCCGGGGCACCGATGGTTTCTCACTGGCAACGGTACCGGTATAGAGGAAACCGACAATGGACTCGCCCGGCAGCAGCCCAAGACCGTCATGCAGCGACGAATGATAAGCTACAGGCCCGGTTCGCCACATGGCGCCGTAGCCGGCATCATTCAGCGCCAGGGAGATAAAACTCATACCAGCCGCTGCCGACATTACCTGCTCCACCTCCGGCACCTTCGGATGATGACGGGGCGACGCAATACCGACAATAATCATGGGTGCACGAGCCGGAGCATTCCGGGCCTTCTCACGCTCCTTATCAGAAGCCTCCGGCGGGCAGCATTCAGCAAACAGGTCGCCCAGAGCTGCCAGGCCTTCCCCCTCTATCACGAGATAACGCCAGGGCCTCAACAACGCATGATCCGGGGCCCGGGCCGCGCACCGGAAGGCCTGATCAACCACAGACACCGGTGGTGCCGGTGCCTGCAAACGGGGCTCCGAAGCACGATCCAGAATAAAACGGGTTATCGAACTCATACAGTCTCGCTGTTGATTGGTTGCATGATTTTCGGTTGGGCCGGAAGCGGCCCCGATGAATTGTGAGTTCTACGTAATGCTGTTAATCTTTAGTCGTAGTTCAAACCAACAATTATAAAGAACCGGCAACATACAATGAGCGACCAGCGGGCATTTCGCAACTTTGCAGAATTCTACCCGGACCACCTGGATGATCACAGTGGCGCTGACTGCCTCCGCTTTCATTTTATTGAGTGCAAGCTTGCTCTGAGTGTTGTCTTGTGGGCTGTTTATTGCCTTATGGGAGACTGGGGAATGTTTCGCGACATACTTATCGGAAGGATCCGGTTCTGAAAATGATGAGCGCACCCGCTGAATTACGCAGCGTAACCGGCAATACCGGCAAGCTGGGGCAAGGCGACATCTACGACCACACGGTGGCGATTCCACCGATGCCCGATTACAACGGTCGGATACTGGCCTACACCGCCACTGCCGCCATTATTGTCACGGGTGTCCTTCAGGATGTGTTTCCCCAATTGCTTCTCTGGATGGTGGCTGGCGCTCTGATCTGGCCTCATCTCGCGCACGTGCTTACACGGCGAACCTTCCTGCGACGTTCAGCCCGGATTCGGCAAAAAATGCTGTTCCTCGACTGCATAATCGGAGGCAGCTTTATTGGCTTGATCGGATTGATCGCCATTCCGTCGGTATCGGTTGTCCTGATGCTGATGTTCAGCTGTCTGATCGTGGGCGGCGTCAGGCAATGGTTGTTCGGCACAGCGCTCATGTCGGCCGCCATGGCCGCCACAGTGGCGGCAACCGGCACCGCCGCCGATCTGGAAGCCCCCCTGCTCACCAGCATCGTCGCCATTTTGGCCACAGGCACGTACATCTGCGTTACCGCCTATTACTCACACCAACAGGCCCGGGCCCTGCTGCTGGCAAAGACCCAGATTCAGAACCAGCGGGAACAGTCCATCGCCCTGTCCCACAAGCTCTCGAAATACCTGTCGCCTCAGGTCTGGCAGTCCATCTTTACCGGGGAACGGGATGTTCGGCTTGAAACCCAGCGCAAGAAACTCGCAGTGTTTTTCTCAGACATAAAAGGCTTTACTGAACTGTCGGAGGAGATGGAGCCGGAAGCCCTTACCGAGCTTCTGAATCACTACTTCAACGAAATGTCAGAGGTCGCCCTGAAATACGGCGGCACCATCGACAAGTTTGTCGGCGATTCCATCATGGTGTTCTTTGGCGATCCGACCAGTCGCGGCCAGAAAGAAGATGCGTTCTCGTGTGTGTCCATGGCCATCGAGATGCGCAAACACATGAAGATCATGCGCCAGAAATGGCGCAGCCAGGGCATCAAGACGCCCCTGGAAATCCGCATGGGCATCAGTACCGGCTACACCACGGTTGGTAACTTCGGCGCCGAAAACCGGATGGATTACACCATTATCGGCAAGGAAGTGAACCTCGCCAGCCGACTGGAGTCCCTGGCGGAACCAGGCGAGATTCTGGTGTCGTATGAGACCTTCTCGCTGATCAAAGACCGCATTATGTGCCGGGACAAGGGCGAGATTACCGTAAAAGGCTTTGGCAAGCCGGTGCCCATCTACGAGGTGGTGGATTTCCGGCGCGACATGGGGCCTCACCGTAGCTTCCTGGAACACGAACACAGCGGCTTTGCCATGTACCTGGATTCCGATAAGGTCACCGAACGTGAGCGCAAAGCCATACTCAGCGCCCTCGAAGACGCAGCCGACCGACTGCGTCAGGAAGACGATACCGAATAGCCGAGCCTGCTACTGCCTAACCAGCCGCGGCCCCGGACCATCTTCAGCACACGTGCTGCGCCAGGGGTTGATATCCAGGCCACCACGCCGGGTGTAACGGGCGCACACCATCAAGGATTCCGGCTGACACCTCGCCATCAAGTCAGTAAAGATGGTTTCAACACAATGTTCGTGAAAATCCTGTTTCTGACGGAAGCTCACGATATAGCGCAGCAACCCTGCCCGATCAATCTTCCTCCCGGAATAGCGAATCAGTACCGTGGCCCAGTCGGGTTGGCCGGTCACTGGACAGTTGCTTTTCAGAAGATGTGAACACAAGCCTTCACTGACCACCGGCTCGCTGGTTGTCAGCGACTCAGGCGCATAGTCGTAGGCCACCTGCTCTAGCGTTTCATCATCGATCAACTCGTATCCTTCGGGCCGGCCGATTGCAGGCGCTGAGTCATCCACACTCAGAAGCGTCACATCCACCGCCGCACCACAGGCACTCGAAAGATCCTGGGTAATGGTCTCGGCCACTTGATCCGGAGACGAGAACACCGCCTGATTCAGAGAGTTCAGATACAACTTCAGGGATTTGCTCTCAATAATGGCAGGCGATGCCGCAGGAAACCGGATTTCTCCCCAGGCCACGGCCGGTACACCGCCAGGCTTCAGCCAGGAGATTTCCCACGCCTGCCACATGTCCTCGCCAAACCAGGGCCAGCGACCATCGTCCAGGCCGATTCGCCGGCGGTTTTCTTCCCGGGCCACCGGGAACAGCAGAGACGGATCATACTGATCAGGGTATTCACTGGACTTGCCCAGTGGCGCGTTATCAAGAGCCATATCAGTTCCGGAATTTAATCAGTGTCGAATGCCCTTGCCACGGGCAAGCATGCGCAAGGCTACCGCCGCCAGCAAGACGATGAAAACCAGAATCATACCAAGAGACACGAACGGATTAACGTCCGAAACACCCAGTATGCCGAAGCGAAAACCGTTAACCATATACAGGATCGGATTCGCCATGGACACGCCCTGCCAGAACGACGGCAGCATGTCGATGCTGTAGAACACACCCCCAAGGTACGTTAGCGGAGTAAGCACAAAGGTCGGGACAATGGAAATGTCATCAAACTTGGTCGCCAGCATGGCGTTGATAAAGCCACCCAGAGAGAACAATGCCGATGTGAGAATCACCGTGATAACCACCATCAGCAGGTTATGGATACTTAACTGAGTGAATGCCAGCGACAGCAAGGTGACGATCAGGCCGATACTCAGGCCTCGGGCCATACCACCAGCCACATAGCCCGCCAGGATGGTCCAGTTCGGCACCGGCGACACCAGCAATTCCTCAATACTGCGCTGGAACTTCATAGAGAAAAACGACGACACCACATTGGAGTAGGAATTGGTGATCACCGCCATCATGATCAGGCCCGGCACAATGAACTGCATATAGTCGTAGCCGCCCATTTCACCGATGCGGGAACCAATCAGGTTGCCAAAAATAATAAAATACAGCGTCATCGTGACGGCCGGCGGCAACAGCGTCTGCGGCCAGATCCGGGTAAAGCGCCGAACCTCGCGGGTAACGATGGTTGTAAAGGCTGTCCACAGTGCTTGCGGTGTCATGCTGTCACCTCGCTGGCTTTCTCTGCCTCCCGGGCATTCTCCTCAACCATGCGAACGAACAGCTCTTCCAGCCGGTTGGCCTTGGTTCGCATGCTCAGCACACGAATACCCAGATTCTCCAGTTCGATAAACAGAGCGTTCAAACCCTGTCCCTTGGCAACTTCCACTTCAAGCGCACCATCGTCATCCAGGCTGGCTTTGAATGCAGTCAGCTCAGGGGCTTTTTCTAACGGCTGCTCGGTATCCAGTACAAAGGTTTCTACACTGAGCTGTTGCAGCAGTTCCCGCTTGCTGGTGTGCCGGATGATTTCCCCATGATCAATAATGGCAATGTTGCGGCACAGGGCTTCCGCCTCCTCCAGATAGTGGGTGGTCAGAATGATGGTAGTCCCCTGACGATTCATCTCCTCCAGGAATTGCCACATGGAGCGACGCAATTCGATATCCACACCGGCTGTCGGCTCATCAAGAATCAGCAATCTGGGCTCATGTACCAGTGCCCGGGCGATCATCAGGCGGCGTTTCATACCACCGGATAACATCCTGGCCGGTGTGTTGCGCTTGTCCCAGAGCCCGAGCTTCTTCAGATACTTTTCCGCAGACACCCGTGCGGTTTTCAGGGGTATGCCGTAATAACCAGCCTGCGTGGTGACGATATCTTCCACCTTCTCGAACTGGTTAAAATTGAATTCCTGTGGAACCACACCCAGGGAGAGCTTGGCGCTTGAGAGGTCTGTATCGATATCATGGCCGAACACTCTGACCTTGCCGCCCGACTTGTTTACCAGAGAGGAAACAATCCCAAGAGTGGTCGACTTGCCGGCCCCGTTTGGGCCCAGCAAGGCGAAAAAATCGCCTTCCCGAACGTGCAGATCAATGCCTTTGAGGGCCTGAAAACCATCGCTGTAGTTCTTGGTCAGCCCTTCAATGTCCAGTGCGTAGGTCATACACCCCACCGTTGTTCAGAAACCGGGCTCCAGAGGAGCTAAAAAGATAGAGAGCTATTTGATTGAGGCAACGCCGGAAAATTCAAGGGACGAAGCCAATTAAAGCCAGGTGCCCCAAACCCTCAAACTGCGACAGGATTCCCGATATAGCCGAAGTGCCATCCCTATAATGCGGTTACAACAACTTACAAATCGGACACCGGCCACCGGATGCTCCAGGTCAACGCGAAGGGATTGTACGAAACGCCATGAAACTCGTTCACCTAACCCGCTTTATTCTGCCACTCTCTGCAGCCATCGCCCTGACCGGCTGCTTCGATAGTGGCAGCAGCTCCGGATCCGACGATACCCGCACCGGGCGAATTCATTTCCAGGGCGTTGGTGGGCTGACCTACCAGACTGCCAGTCAGTCCGGAAAGACCAACACACGTGGCGAGTTCCGCTATTACCCCGGCGAGACACTCTCGGTCAAAGTAGGCAATCTCCCTATCGCAGAAGGGATTCCGGCAAGGGAATACGTGACCTTCCTGGAATTTCAGGAAGACACCCGCGCGGCCCTGCAAACCCCGGCCGTTGACGATGAAGGACTGAACAGCCACCAGGTCCGTGAACAGCTATTGTTTGAGAACAACACACTGATGAACCTGTCCCGCTTCCTTCTGGCCCTGAACTGGACCGAGAACGTAGACGACGACGAGGGCATCGACATCCGCGAGCGAGTCATCAACCAGCTCAACGAGGCGCTTGATGATCCTAACCTGCCGAACACCATAGATTTCAATGTCAGCATCGGCGAGTTTACCGCCGAGAATTCGCCGGCCAACCAGATCCTGGCGGAGATCTGCTTCCACCCGAAAGACGACCCACTGTGCGGTGAGCCGCCAACCCAGGAGGAAATCGACAACGCCGATGACCGCCCTGTAGATGGTGAGCTGGATCCTGATGTCGACTACAAGGAAGATCTGGAGGCGCTCCGGGAACGAATTCTCCAGTCTGTGCGCAACATGGATGAATTCGACAACGAACAGGCCCGCAATTACCTTCGCAGAGAGCTCGCCGCTATAACCCGGAAGTTATCAAGGCAGTACTACCTGTCACCGGAAGACGCCACACACGCCGCCGGCGACACCAGCATCCAGTCCGTGAAAGTCAAAAAGATCAGGGGGGACGCTCAACTGGCCCAGCTGCAGGCCCAAAGCACACGCCCAACCGACGTTTATGTTAACGCCGAAAGCTGGCAAGAGGCAGAAGTGGAGTACGTGGTCGACGGCCCCACAGGCGGTGAATCAGAAATTCTGGTGAACTTCCGGCCGGAGGGCACCTATCGCTGGGTGCGCAAGCAGATACGCATACTTATCGATTAATCAGTTTACCCAGGGACCAACGGGACTCGGCACCTGTTACATCGTAGCCAGCCGGGTCCAGGCCCTCGGTGCCGTGAGGCAAACACTCGCGCACGGTCAGTAACTCCGAGGCGCCTCGGGACTCATTGTGCCGGGCCAGATCAACAATCTTTGCGGATTTCAGCGGCCGATGCTCGGCGTCCTGCATGACCATCACGCTGGGCCACAGCCTCCTTCCCGGTGAGTGGGATACCACAATGCCACGCTGGCCATCAGAAAGCTCCACCAGAGTACCGGTCGGATACACGCCCACACCCTGGATAAAAGCCTCAACAAGATCTTCCTGAAATTCGATATTGCGCATATCGTACAACAGCGATACCGCTTTTGCCGGTGTCATGGGATCCTGATCATCCCTGGGCGCAATCAAAGACTCAAAGAATTCTGCAATACCTGCAACTTTTGCCAGCAGCGGAATACGGTCGCCACGAATTCCCTGTGGAAAGCCGGAACCATTGTGCCGCTCGCGGTGCCCCTGAACCACGCTCATAACGGCTCTGGAGAGACCCGCGCCTTCCAGCATCTGACAACCACGTTCGACATAGGTGCGATAAGTCGCGTATTCTTCAGTGGATAGACGGTGCTCTCGGGCCAGCATCTCTTTAGGCAATGCGGTCTTACCCACCTGCGACAAAAGACACCCTACCCCGAGATGGTTCAAGAGCCCTTCGTTCAATCCTAGCTGCCGGCCACACACCAGGGCCCATACTGCGGTATTCAGGGCATGCCGATACACAAAATCATCATACTGGCGGGTGCGGCTCAGCCACAAAAGCGCGTTCGGCTGGCGAACGACGCTCTCTACCATGCGGCGGGTGACCTCCGCAGCCGGGCGCAAATCCGGCATCTGGTCATCCTGGATGGTCTCGAACATCCGGCTTAGCGCCAGTTCCGCATCACTGAGAAGTTTGCGGGATACTTTGAGCTCTTTTCTGAGAGGCACTTCGTTCTTGTAGGCAACCGGTTCGCGAATACTCAGTGGCGCCAGCTGCAATTGCTCACGACCACCGGAACGGGCGTTGGAGCGTCGGGCAAAAGGGCGAACCTTGTCTGGCCCGAGGGTGATTTCCTCGCGGGTTTCCGCCACATCGACCATCACCCACTTACAGTGGGAGACAACGGCTTTCAGATCGTTTTCGGAACGGAGGTAAAAGCCCTGGATGGGAAACGGTGTTTGATGCCAGGGGCGATCAAGATCAGACACGAACATGCCGATCTCAAGATCATGTGCCGCAATTTTTTTCTGACGAACGCCCACTAGACACCTCAGGAACAGGGATTCTTTGACAGTTCCCAGTTTGCCACGTTAACGGCAAGACACCATTACTATTTGGTAGCGAACCGTCACCAAAGCGCAACAAGTCGTAACTCAGATTTTCACTCGGCAACGAAATGTATCACTGTGACAAAGCTCACAGGAAAAAGCAGACAGACTTCAATCTTCCAGGCACTGAGTCTCGTCAAAATCCGGCAGACGCGCATTCAAAGAGCCCCGGGGCACCTTCCTGGCATAAACCGTATAGGCGACTGCAGACGGACGAATGTAATCAACATTCACCTCTTCACCACCCCTCATCAGGGTTGCCCTCGCAGGCTGGCAGGAAACCAGAAGCTCAAAGCGGCTGCCGACATCGGCCACCCGGCCCCCTCCCTGAGGCGTTTTTACCGTAAGACAGGAAGACTGCCCTGTGGCCGGCGAACCTGTTGCCGCCAAGACATCCAGCGAGGGGTCTCCACAAGCACGAATGCCATCACCACAATCACCAGCACTGTCATGACTGCTGTCGGCAATACGCCAGACCCGATCACTACACTGGGTTTCCAGTTTCATGGTGGTGGCCTGATTACGGCCCGGCCACCACTCTGGATACTCCGCGCTTTGCCAGTTCACCCGCACCTGCCGGGTTTCACCCGCGGAATTCTCCGCGGGGAACATGGCATAGTGAGTATAGTAGCTGGCGCATCCTGATAGCATTGCCATCGGCACAACAAACACCGAGACCATCAATCTGAAGTACGCAGGTGAACTCATCAGGCAAAACCTTTTCTTTTAACTGCGCCCATTATCTCCATCATGAGATTCCCTTTCGTCAACTATTCGGCAGTATCGGCAAACTGCAACCCGAACCCGTCAACCGTGCGACGCACCACCACCATGTCCAGAATGGGGGCCGGCACAGGAAGCCCCTGCACCTGAACGCTTACGCAATCGCCCAAGGAGGGCTCGAAAACCTGTTCACCCACAACGATGAAAACGCCGCCGTCTGAGATGTCACGGGTAGAGAAGACGAATTCTCCCAACTGTTCATGGACCAACTTCACTTTTGCGCTCATTGCCGTGCGGCTATGCTCTCTGCGATCACTACCGACCATGCTCGGAAACCCTGCTATTTGCTGCCTTCTTATAGTGTTCTGAAGCATAACACTATTTTCTGAAAAATATCCCCGAAGGGTTATTGACTCATTCGCGGTTAGCAATGAGAATAGTTGTCGTTTTTAACTGCCTGTCACATTCGATTACAGGCGAATGTTCACCTTTTAGCAACGCGACAGAAAGGATCACCACTATGCGAATGAAACTTGCCGCAACTGCCGCCATCGCTCTGGCCGCCATGCCGCTGTCTGCCTCTGCCGACGGCGAGGTCAATATCTACTCCTACCGTCAGGCTTACCTGCTGGAACCGCTGCTCAACGCCTTCACCGAAGAAACAGGCATTGAAGCGAACGTTGTCTTTGCCAAGCAGGGTCTGGCCGAGCGCCTTGAGCGTGAAGGCCGCAACAGCCCGGCAGACGTGGTGATGACGGTCGACATTTCACGCATCAACGAACTGGTTGAGAAAGACCTCGTTGCCGGCGTTGAGACCGACACGCTGCAGGAGAACATTCCGGAGAACCTGCGCCACCCGGAAGGTAAGTGGTACGCCCTGACCACTCGTGGTCGCCTGATCTTCGCATCCAAAGATCGCGTTGAAGAGGGTGAGATCACCACATACGAGCAACTGGCTGATGACAAGTGGGAAGGCCGCATCTGTACCCGCAGCGGCAAGCACCCGTACAACATCGCCCTGATCTCCTCCATGATCGCCCACCACGGTGAAGAAAAGACCGAAGAGTGGCTGCAAGGCGTCAAGGAAAACCTGGCACGCAAACCCCAGGGTGGCGATCGCGACCAGATCAAAGCCATCGCTGAAGGCGTCTGCGACATTTCCATTGGCAACAGCTACTACTACGGCAACATGCTGATGGACGAAAACCAGCGCCCGATCGCCGAACAGGTTAACCTGGTATTCCCGAATGCCGAAGGTCGTGGCACTCACGTAAACATCAGTGGCATTTCCCTCACCAAGAGCGCGCCGAACAAGGACAATGCCATCAAGCTGATGGAATTCCTGTCCTCACCGGAAGCCCAGCGCATCTACGCGGAAGCCAACACCGAGTACCCGGCGAACCCGGAAGTGAAGCCTTCTGGCCTGGTAGCCGAGTGGGGTGAGATCAACCCGGACGATCTGTCACTGCAGGAAATCGCCAACAACCGCGAAGCGGCTGTGAAGCTGGTTGACCGCGTTGACTATGACGGCTGATCAGCCTCACACCAACCGGTAAACCGAAGGGTGTCCTGTCCAGGGCACCCTTTTTTGTTGGCCACAAACATGACCGCAGTCATTGCAGGGAAGCAACGCACTATCTAAAATCGCAACACTTCTCATCACCACTACGCTAACAGGATCACCATGACCGAGGTCGTTTCCAGTGCAAACCCGGGGCTCTCGCAACCGCTACTGGCAAAACGCACCTCAAAACGGTGGCTGATCAGCGCCGTCCTTACCACCGCTATTGTCGCGCTTCCAGTGCTGTCGGTGATCTTCCTGGCCCTGTTCCCGGACGAGAACATCTGGCCTCATCTGATTGAAACCACCCTGCCCCGCTACCTGACCACCACCATCAAGTTGATGATCGGTGTGGGCGCGCTAACCCTGTTGATCGGACTGGCCACCGCCTGGGCCGTGACCATGTGCGAGTTCCCGGGCCGGAAATTCTTTGAATGGGCTCTGCTGCTACCTTTTGCCGTACCGGCCTACGTGATTGCCTATGTCTACACCAGCCTGCTGGATTACGCCGGCCCCGTGCAGCGAGGCCTGCGTGAGTGGTTTGGCTGGCAGAACGCCAGCGATTACTGGTTTCCGGAAATCCGCAGCCTGGAAGGCGCCATCCTGATGATCGGACTGGTACTCTACCCCTATGTGTACCTGCTGGGGCGAGCTGCCTTTCTTGAACAATCACCCTCACTGTTTGCCGTCAGCCGCAGCCTGGGTCATTCGGCACTGAGCACTTTCTTTCGGGTAGTTCTGCCCATTGCCCGGCCAGCCATTGCCGTGGGCCTGTCCCTGGTGCTGATGGAAACCCTGAACGATTTCGGCACCGTCGATTTCTTTGCCGTGCAAACCCTCACCCGCGGCCTGTTCGATACCTGGATGAACCTGGGTAACCTGGGCGGCGCCGCCCAGATCGCGACCACCATGCTCATTTTCGTGGTGATCCTGGTAACCCTGGAACGTTTTTCACGGCGCCGCCAGCAACAATACGCGGCCCGCGACAACCGTGACCCGATTCACCGCTTCACCATGTCTTTCCCGCGCCAGATGATCTGTGTCGTCGTCTGCGCCGTGCCACTGATATTTGGCTTCATAATCCCCGGTGCCACCCTGGGCTATTACGCCTGGGAATACTTTGATGTCAGCTGGAACCCGGATTTTATTCAGAACACGTTTAACAGCCTGTTCCTGTCCAGCGCGGCAGCGCTCACCACCCTGATCATCGGCGTTACGCTGGCCTATAGCCGCCGTCTGCACAACACCCGTGGCATGCAGATCCTGATGCGCCTATCCAGTCTCGGTTACGCCATGCCCGGCGCAGTGCTGGCCGTGGGCGTCATCGTACCGCTGGCCGGCTTCGACAACTGGCTGGATTCCCTGATGCGGGATTATCTTGGCGTGAGCACCGGCCTGCTGCTGAGTGGAACGGCCTTTGCCCTGATTTTTGCCTACACCGTGCGTTTTCTGGCGGTGTCTGCCGGCAGTGTGGAGAGCGCCCTCCAGAAAATCACCCCCAGCATGGACATGGCCTCCCGCTCCCTGGGCCACACTCCGGGCAAAACCCTGATCAACGTACACCTCCCGATGCTGCGTGGAACCCTGGTCACCGCCGCCCTGGTAGTGTTTGTCGACTGCATGAAGGAACTGCCGGCCACCCTGATTCTTCGGCCCTTTAATTACGAGACCCTGGCCACCTACGTGTACCAGTTTGCCTCAGACGAACAGCTCTATCACAGCGCCCTTCCCGCCCTGATTATTGTGGTCGCCGGTATCATCCCCATCATTCTGATGAACCGGTCCATCTCCAATTCCAGAACCATGGCCTGACGGCCAGAAATATCGGAACGCCAGAAACAAGAAGGCCCGGCAGTTTGCCGGGCCTTCTTGCGCTTACCTTGTAAGCCGTCGCCTTTACTGCCAGATAACCGGCTGCTTCTTGGCGTACCAGCTGTCCACTTTCGCCTGATAGGCGTCTTCCACCACGTTACGCTTAAGCTTGAGCGTCGGCGTCAGGAAGCTGTTCTCGATGGACCACTCATCGCTGACCACCGTAATGAAAGCCAGCTGCTCGTGGGGATCTACAGTTTTGTTTACGTCCTGAATCAGCTGCCTGAAGCTTTCTTCCAACTCCTTGCGGAAGCTCTCATCAGCAGCTTTCGGGCGAATCTCCTCACCCAGAACCACCAACGCGTGGGGCTGGGTCTGGTTGGCACCAGACACACACACCATTTCGATGGCATCGTGAGACATCAGGCGATTCTCGATCGGCGCCGGCGCAATGTACTTGCCCTTGCTGGTCTTGAAGATCTCCTTGATTCGGCCGGTCAGCTTGAGGCGGCCCATCTCGTCAATCTCGCCCTTGTCACCCGTACGCAGGAAGCCGTCCTCGGTGAAAGCTTCAGCGGTTTTCTCCTCGTCCTTGTAATACCCCATCATGGTGGCCGGGCTCTTGACCAGCACCTCGCCCTGATCGCTGATCTTCACCTCAACGCCAGGCAGGGCTTCACCGACATAACCGGTACGGGTACGGCCCGGCTTGTTCATGTGAGAGTAGGCAAAGTTTTCGGACATGCCATAGCCTTCCAGCAGTTCCAGACCGAGATTGCGGTACCAGTCCAAAACATCGTTGGACAACGGCGCGGAACCGGAACCGGCCAGCTTCACCTTGTCCAGGCCCAGGCCTTTCAGCACCTTCTTCTTGATCAGCTTGTTCACTACCGGAATCTTCAGCAGGCGATCCAGCTTCTGCTTGGGCACTTTCTGTAAGACACCATGCTGGAACTTAACCCACAGGCGCGGAACCGAGAGGAAGAGCGTTGGCCGTGCCCGCTGAAGATCCTGAACGAAGGTGTCCAGAGACTCTGCAAAATAAAGCTGGAAGCCGGAATACAAAGAGCCCAGCTCCACAAAGGTGCGCTCAAACACATGAGCCAGCGGCAGGTAGGACAACATGCGCTCACCCGGCCCGACACCCAGAGTCTCGATACCGCCAGCAGCGGCGAACGCCATGTTATTGAAGCTGAGCATAACGCCTTTCGGTCGACCGGTACTGCCAGAGGTATACACGATGGTGGCCAGCTCTTCCGGATCACGCCTGGTTTTGCCTTCCAGCGGCGGGTACTTGGCAACAATGTCGTCCCAGGTCTCGAAATCGTTGGGCGGGCTCAGCGGATAGGAAATGCAGCGAACCGATTCCGGCACACCGGATTTCATGCTGTCCCAGTCATCCAGTTTACCCACGAACAACACATCGCACTCAGCGTGGTTGAGGATGTAGTTCACGGTATCGGCGTTCAGGGTGGGATACAGCGGCACGGAAATGTGCCCGGCCATCCAGATGGCCCAGTCTGTCATCACCCACTGGGCACAGTTCTTGGAAATCAGACCGATCCGGCTTTTCTCCGGCAGGTTCAGTGATTTCAGGTAAGCCGCCATCCGGCGTGCCTCATCAACAGCGCGGCCCCAGGTGTACTCAACCACCTTACCGTCGCCAATGGGCTGCGTCATATAAAGGGAATTAGGGCTGGTGGCCTCCCAGTGGTAGACCATATCCAGGGGGAGCTTTTTCGTTGTGTCCATGGACCTTCCTGATTTGTCGTTATAGTTTCGGATTCGCTTTGTCGCGTTCTCGTATTATTAGACTTTAGTAGCCTATTTCAACACACCAGAGCCCGTCAAAACGTGATCCGTGCAAAATAATTTGCATCTGCAACCACTCAAACGATCGTCGCAACAAACTGCGCCTTCCCCTACACCGATTGTCGCATGGCTGTGTTAAACTTGCGCACCTTGAATTTTTGCCCCCGGTTTCACGGGAAAAAACAGTAACTGACTCGGAGATGGGCATATGGCCAAGAAATCCCTGCGCACGCTGATCGGCGCCTCGCTGCTTGCCGCAGCAAGCCTGGTTCAAGCGGACGACCCCCGTGTTGTTGCCATCACACAGATTGTTGAACACCCGGCACTGGATGCCGTACATGAGGGCGTTAAGGACGAACTGGCCGAGCGAGGCTATCGCGAAGGCGAAAACCTGCGCCTGATGCACGAGAGTGCCCAGGGCAACTCAGCCATTGCCTCACAGATTGCCCGCAAGTTTGTGGGTGAAAACCCGGATGTAATCGTGGCCATTGCCACACCGTCTGCACAAACCGTTGCCGCTGCAGCGCGTAACGTGCCCGTGGTCTTCTCTGCCGTGACCGATCCGGTTGCCGCCAAACTGGTACAAAGCTGGGAAGCCCCTGGTGCCAACATCACCGGGGTAAGCGATATGCTGCCCATCGAGAAGCACCTGGACATGCTGCAGCGTGCAATGCCCGACGCCAAGCGCATCGGTACCGTTTACAACCCTGGCGAAGCCAACGCCGCCGCGCTGATTGAACTGCTGGAAGAACGCCTGCAGGCCCGCGGTCTGGAGCTGGTTAAAGGTGCGGCCACCAAGACTTCTGAAGTGCTGGGCGCAGCCCGCTCCCTGGTAGGCAAGGCCGACGCTATCTACCTGACCACCGATAACACCGTGATCAGTGCCGCCGAAGCGGTTATTTCCGTTGGCGAACGGGCCAAGATCCCGGTTTTTGCTGCCGACACTGCCACCGTTGAGCGTGGCGCGGTAGCCGCTTTGGGCTTCAACTATTACAACCACGGCCGCCAGACTGGCGCCATGGTCGCACGCGTACTGGAAGGTGCCGGCACAGCCGACATGCCGGTTGAAACCATGGAAGAACTGGATCTGTACGTGAACCCCGAGGCCGCCGAGCGCATGGGCGTCACTCTGCCCGAAGACCTCATCCAGGAAGCCGTCAAAGTCGTCAAAAACGACAAATAACGCCTGACCAACACGGGCGGACCCCAAAAGGGCCCGCCCGTTTTCTTTCACGGTGAAAAACTACCCATGCTCAGTGAAATCGCATTCTACGGTGCTCTCGAAACCGGCCTGATCTACGGCCTGGTTGCCTTTGGTATCTATCTCTCTTTCCGTGTTCTCGACTTCCCCGACCTGACGGTGGATGGCAGCTTCCCCCTGGGCGCCGCCGTCGCCGCCATGTTGATTATTGAAGGCTGGAATCCCTGGCTGGCAACTGGCTGTGCGGTACTGGCCGGCATGGCCGCCGGTGCCGTAACCGCCATCCTGAATGTCAAACTCAACATTCTGAACCTGCTGGCCTCCATCCTTACCATGATTGCGCTCTACTCCGTAAACCTGCGCATCATGGGCCGGCCGAACGTGGCCTTACTCACAGAAGAAACCGTACTGACTCCCTGGTACGACCTGGGCCTGGCTTTCCATCAGGTGCCGGTGTTGCTGTTTACCCTGGTCGCTATTGTGTCCCTGATTCTGTTGTGGCGTTTCATGAAATCCGAGACTGGCCTGGCCATGCGCGCCACTGGCGCCAACGCCCGCATGGCTCGCGCCCAGGGCATTGCGACCGGCGGCATGATCATACTCGGAGTTGCTCTGTCCAACGGTCTGGTGGGTCTGGCCGGTGCTCTGTTTGCCCAGAGCCAGGGCGCAGCAGACGTCACCATGGGTGTAGGCGTAATCGTGATCGGCCTCGCCTCACTGATTGGCGGTGAAGCCGTCATCACCCCCTCCACCGTGGTACGCGCCCTGCTGGCGTGTGTGGTGGGCGCCATCATCTACCGACTGGCCATTGCCTTTGCCCTGAATGCCGATGTCCTCGGCCTGCAGGCACAGGATCTGAATCTGATTACCGCGGTTCTGGTTACCCTGGCCATCGTACTGCCTGGCGTTCGCACCAAGATCGCCAGTCGTTTCACCAGCAAAAAGGCCTGAGGAGGCACTATGATCAGCGCAACCGATCTGCGGCTTACCTTTGGCAAAGGCACCCCGCTGGAAAATCCGGCCCTTCGGGGCATGAGCCTGACGGTAAACCAGGGCGAATTCGTGACGGTCATCGGCAGCAACGGCGCCGGAAAATCCACCTTCCTGAACGCCCTCGCCGGCGAAGTCATGGTGGACAGCGGCCAGATTATCGTCGACAACCTGGACGTTACCCGGCTGCCCACCCATAAACGGGCGGCGCGGGTTGCCCGGGTGTTCCAGGACCCCCTGGCCGGCACCTGTGAAAACCTGTCCATTGAAGAAAACCTGGCGCTGGCCATCAAACGTGGCCAAAGCCGGGGCCTGACCAGCGCGGTGAAAAAGCAGTACCTGGGCCAGTTCCGGGAAAGCCTTGCCACCTTGAAACTGGGCCTGGAAAACCGCCTGGGCGACAAAATGGGCCTGCTCTCCGGTGGCCAACGCCAGGCCGTCAGCCTGCTGATGGCCAGCCTCACGCCCTCCAGCATTCTGCTGCTGGATGAGCACACCGCTGCGCTGGACCCGAAAACCGCCAACTTCGTGCTGGAACTGACCCAGCAGATCATCGAGGAACAGAAGCTCACCGCCCTGATGGTCACCCACAGCATGAAACAGGCACTGGAAGTCGGCAGCCGCACCGTGATGCTGCACCAGGGCCAGGTGGTATTCGATATTGCCGGCAAAGACCGGGATGGACTGGAAGTGAAAGACCTGCTGGGCCTGTTCGAGAAACAGCGCGGCCTGGAGGTGGACGACGACAGTCTGCTGTTGGGTTGAAACACCCGACAGACAAAAACGGGGCCTACGCGGCCCCGTTTTTGTTTCTACTTAGCCGTTTTAGTGGCCGTAGATCACCATCTGGGTATTGGTAATGGCCAGGTCGTCCATAAAGATGCTGCCAATGGACGTACCACCCACCAGCACACTGCCAATGGTCATGTCAGCGCGGAACGAATCCATATCGACCGCAAGGCTGTCGACACCCAGGCTGTTAGAGCCCTTGTAGATATCGAGGTCCACCTTTGCGAACAGGTCCGGAATGTTCTTGTTGCGAACCGGATCATAGGTATCACCGGTCAGGCGCAGATCCCGGATGCCCACCGCCAGGAACGGTGCATCGAACTCCAGGTTATCAATCGCTATATCGGCGCGCAGGTTCATCACGTCGGTATCCGCATCAATCTCGATATTGGCGCCGCCCATCAGAATGTCAGCGGTGAAATTATCAAGGATGGTGGTGGAGTCTGTGGTGCCAACCAGATTCCACTGGTCGGTGGAGACCCGCACATCCACCGCGCCGAACATCTGCGGCAGCACGTTGATGATGGCATCGCCGTCACTGAGTACATCGATTTCAATGCGGATGTTGTCCAGCAGGTCGGTTTGCTGGGCAGCGCCGCCCATCAGGTTAACGCCCAGTTCCGGAAACAGGTCGGTCCGGTTGGTACCGCCCACGAAGATGTTGTTGATCTCAAGCGACCCCTCATCGGTGTAGATGAACCGATCAATGTTCAGCTTGGTCTCCAGTTCAATGGTCACACCCGCCTGGCCGGTGATGTTTCCCATCGTGGTTTCATCCAACGGTTGAAACGCCAGGGCCGCAGGGGGCGCCCCGGCAATACACAGCGCAAGAACGGTAGGTTTCAGGCCTTTCATTGTTCTTTTCCTTTTATAGTCGTTATCACTTCCTGTGGGCCACTGCAGTATTACGACGCCACTATCATACTCTACCGACACGTCGTTTTTGGATACGTGCAGAAGTCACAAAAACCTGCATTCCAGAACTTTTCAGGCGCACACTTTTTAACCACAAGATGTAGTGACATGCAGAGAATCCGTTAATGGCGCGGCTTCCCGCAGATTCAAGAATTTTTCCATTGATTTTCTTTGCCCACAAGCGCCAATCAATAGTTGCTCTCTTATTCACAGAACACTATATCCTGTTATACTTCCCAAAAAATAAGCCCATATATAGGGCCAGCTACGCCAACACCTACTGATTGTCAAGCAGTAGAAATGCCAGCAGACACAAGGCTGGCTGCAGTGATCAACACAGAATTCCGGTTATGGAAGGCAGTCTTCCCGGCCAGGCACGGACACCATATATAGTGATTCTACTGGCCAGATAACCCATGAAGTACCAGAAACACACAGGGGTAAGGCGCTGAGGACGGCGTCTTCAAAAAAGAGACATACTGAAAACCGAGGGTGGCAATGAACGCTAAGGCACAGGCAGTGATCACAACGATTCCCATGCAGGAAGCTTCGCTGGATATCTGGAGCAGCAAGTACCAGCTCAAGACCAAGACCGGCGAGCCTGTCGACAAAGACATCAACGCAACCTACGAGCGCGTGGCCAAGGCCCTGGCCGAGGTTGAGAAAAAGAATGTACGCGACAAGTACATGAAGGAATTCCTGTGGGCCCTGCAAAACGGCGCCATCCCCGCCGGCCGCATTACTTCCAACGCCGGAGCCGAAGCCCACAAGCCGGCCACCTCCACCATTAACTGCACCGTATCCGGCACCATCCAGGATTCCATGAACGATATCCTGGAGAAAAACCACGAAGCGGGCCTCACCCTCAAGGCCGGCTGTGGTATCGGTTACGAATTCTCGACCCTGCGCCCACGCGGTGCCTATGTCGCCGGCGCGGGTGCCACCACCTCCGGCCCGCTGTCGTTCATGGATATCTTCGACCGCATGTGCTTCACCGTGTCTTCCGCTGGTGGCCGCCGCGGTGCCCAGATGGCCACCTTCGACGTACACCACCCGGACGTGATCGAATTCATCCAGGCCAAGCGTGAAGACGGCCGCCTGCGCCAGTTCAACCTGTCCCTGCTGATCACCGAAGACTTCATCGAAGCCGTGCGCAACGGCGACGACTGGCACCTGTCCTTCCCGGTTACCCAGAAAGAAGCCGACGACGAAGGCCTGGACCTGACCGACGCCAGCCAGTTCGTCTACCGTGACTTCCCGGTACAGGAAGGCTACGTGGTGAACAACGAAGGCAAGGTCGCCTGCCGCATCTACAAAACGGTCAAAGCCCAGTTCATCTGGGACACCATCATGACCAGCACCTACGACTACGCCGAGCCAGGGTTCATCCTGATCGACAAGGTCAACCAGATGAACAACAACTGGTTCTGCGAAGACATCCGCGCCACCAACCCCTGTGGCGAGCAGCCCCTGCCCCCGTACGGCAGCTGCCTGCTGGGCTCCGTGAACCTCACCAAGTTCGTTGAGTACCCGTTCACCGAGAAAGCCAGCTTCAACTACGAGAAGTACCGCAAAGTGGTGGGCACCTTTACCCGCATGCTGGACAACGTAGTCGAAATCAACGGCCTGCCCCTGGGCGAACAGCGCCACGAGATCACCTACAAGCGTCGCCACGGTATGGGCATTCTGGGCCTGGGCTCCACCCTCGCCATGCTGCGCATGCCTTACGGCTCTGACGAGTCCGTGAAGTTCACCGAAGAAGTGGTTCGTGAAATGGCGGTAGAAGGCTGGCGCCAGTCCCTGGCCCTGGCCGAAGAGAAAGGCCCGGCGCCAATCATGGACGACGAGTTTGAAGTAACGCCGAAGATGATGACCAAGTGCCCGAAACTGGCCGAAGACGGCATCAAGGTGGGCGACAAGGTCAAAGGCAAGGTACTGCACGCCAAGTACAGTGCCTACATGGGCCGTATTGCCGAAGTAGAGCCTGAGCTGGTAGCCAAACTGGCCGAGAAAGGTGGCCGCTTCACCCACCACACCTCCATTGCCCCGACCGGCACCATCAGCCTGTCCCTGGCCAACAACGCCAGTAACGGCATTGAACCGAGCTTCTCTCACCACTACGCCCGGAATATCATTCGTGAAGGCCGTAAAACCAAAGAGAAGGTAGACGTATTCAGCTTCGAACTGCTGGCCTACCGCCACCTGGTGAACCCGGGCGCCATGCCGTTCTCCGATGAAGAAGACAAGAAGCTGCCCAGCTACTTCACTACCTCCGACGACGTAACGCCCACGCAACACGTCGACATCCAGGCTGCGGCACAGAAATGGGTAGATTCCTCCATTTCCAAAACCGCTAACGTTCCAACAGAATTCCCGTACCAGGATTTCAAGGACATCTACCTGTACGCCTACGACAAGGGTCTGAAAGGCTGCACCACCTTCCGCTTCAACCCGGAAGCGTTCCAGGGCGTACTGGTTAAAGAGAAAGACCTTGAGAACACAATGTATGAGTTCACCCTGGACGACGGCAGCAAAGTGACCCTGCGCGGCAACGAACAGGTAGAGTACGACGGCGAAATTCACACCGCCGCCAACCTCTTCGACGCGCTGAAAGAAGGCACTTACGGCAAGTATTAATCCGGGAACCGACAGACAGGAATTACGAACATGACAGTGAAAATCAGCAACAAGATCGTCGGCTACCGGGTAAAGAAAGCCGACACCGAGACGACGGGTGAGCACCAGGCGCCGGTGAAAGCCGACACCAAGCCGGTGGAGATGAACGAGAACATCGAACGCCCGGATTTCCTCCTGGGCACCACCTACAAGATCAAGCCGCCGGTGGCCGAGCACGCGATGTACATTACCATCAATGACATCCTGCTGAACGAAGACACCGATCACGAAAGCCGGCAGCCGTATGAAGTGTTCATCAACTCCAAATCGATGGAACACTTCCAGTGGGTTATCGCCCTCACTCGCGTTATCTCAGCGGTGTTCCGCAAAGGTGGTGACGTCACCTTCCTGGTGGAAGAGCTGCGCAGCGTTTACGACCCCAACGGCGGTTACTTCAAGAAGGGCGGTGTGTTCATGCCTTCACTTGTAGCCGAAATTGGCGCCGTGATCGAGAAGCACCTGAAGGCCATCGGCCTGCTGGAAAGCGACGAGCTGAGCGAGACCACCAAGCGCATCCTCGCTGAAAAGCGCGCAGAGTTTGAGGCCAGCCAGAACAAGGCCACCAACGACGACAGCGGCAGCGACTACCCCGCCAACGCCACCATGTGCGGCAAATGCAGCACCAAAGCGGTGATTGTGATGGACGGCTGCGCTACCTGCCTGTCTTGCGGCGACAGCAAGTGCGGTTAAGGTGATTGACCGCTGAGTGATGAAAAGGCCCGGTTGCGGAAGCTTCCGGGCCTTGCTGTTTAAACGCAGCAAACACAAGGAATGTTCATAGATCATGGCAAGGAATCAAGGCCAAGGTGGGCCGATTGAATCACGGCTAATCAGCTTATTGGCATCGTTGTTTTTCTCTATCCCAACAGCAGCCCTCATTTGGCTCTGGTTCAATTTGGAGTTAGCCATTTACTGGGATTCCTTTCTCAGTAGTGGTTACCTTGTCGCCTGTATTATTGTCTTCGCTGTGTTGGCCATACTGCTCCCGCAATTGTTTCCATCCATTCTCGCGTCCATTTGGCGGGGTTACATGTTTGATGCAGTCAGCGCACGCTTTGATCAGTTTTAATAGTGGCGTTATGAAGGAAATTCTTGTTGTTGGTTGTGTCTTGTTTTTGGCGGCTTGTAAATCAAGCAATTCCGATAATGACCAGCCAGATGTTGGCGCCGAAACAATCGCTCCTGAGGTAGGAAGCTGGATCAGGGCCTGCTCCCCAATTGATGATGTGATCACAGCAGAAATATTTTATGACGGCGAGTTATCCGCTCGGTGGGTAGAGCGACTCGACATCACAGAAAACGCTATAGTGGTCTCTCGATCCGTTTATGTTGATGAGATGTGCGAGACGCCTCTGTCCTTCGAGGACGGGCCGGGAATTGTACTTCAGTGTTTCGGGGAAACTCGTCAAAGAGTGCTGGTACAAGGCGTATACGAGGTACTGAGCTTCCCCTACATTGATGACCGGTACAATCCCCAGGTTCCCGGAAGTTGTGATTTGCCAGCTGAGCCGGGCATGAACGTTTATCCGGTGGGTGATGTGCTCTACAGGGCTTACTATACGGACGCGATGAGCAGTGAACCCTCGGAACTGGTGGTCGATTTCAATCAGGTTTTTGAAAGGGTCCAGTGATCTGAATCGACCATTTTTCACCGGAAAGGGAACAATCTTTGGAAAGGAAAACCGTGCCTGCGTCAGCCCCTCTGGTCAGCATCATCACCCCCACCTTCAACCGTGAGCGCACCATCACGCAAGCGGTCGAGTCTGTCCTGGCCCAATCCTATCCCCACTGGGAGCTGATCATCGTTGATGATGGCTCCCGGGATAGCACCCGCGAGAAGCTGGCCAGTTACCTGGACGATGAACGCATCCACTACCATTTTCAGGAGAACCAGGGCCAGAGCATTGCCCGGAACCTGGCGCTTCAATATGCCCGAGGCGAATTGCTGTGTTTTCTGGATTCCGATGACCTGTGGGTGCCTGAAAAGCTGGAGAAGCAAGTGGCGCTTATGGAGGCTCACCCGGAGGTGGATGTCCTTCACAGTGATGAAATCATGATCGACGAGCAGGGCACGGAGTTGTCCCGCAAGAATATGCGCCGGTACTCGGGCCGGATTGCCCGCCAGATGCTGGTGGACAACAGCGTGAGCATCAACACGGTAATGGCGCGGCGGAAATGCTTCGATGCCATGGGCGGGTTTTCCGGTCGCTACGGCGTTGCCGACGATTACGACATCTGGCTGCGTTTTTCAGCCCGTTTCACCTTCCTGTATGTGCCCGAGTACTGGGGTTATTACCGGGTGATGGCAGACCAGATTTCCAGCGACAAGAAACGCCGATTTGCCGCCAACGAAGCGATCATTCGTGATTTTATCGAGGAATACGGAAGTACACTCCAACCCGGTGACATCCGCTGGGGCCTGGCCCGCTTCTACTGCCGGAAAGCCCGTCATTTTGCATCAGCAGGAGACTCGGCGACGGCCTGGGGCGCGGTTGCTCAGGCGTTGCGGTATGCTCCGCTGGATTCCGTGGTATGGCGCGCCGTTTATCGGGTGATCTTTCCGGGCAAAGGTGGCTAGAGCAATGAACCAAACACGATGGCAAACCCTGATGAGCGCTCTGGGGCTCCCGCCTTCAGAAGAGTGTTATCACGCACTCCATGCCGCCTACTCAGAGAAGCACCGGTTCTACCATACCGTCGATCACATTGATGCCATGCTTACCCACTTTGACGGCGTAAAGGAAATCGCTGAAAAACCGGAAGAGCTGGAGCTGGCCATCTGGTTCCACGATGCCGTCTACAAGCCCCTGTCGAAGACTAACGAGCTGGACAGCGCAAACTGGGCACAGACGTTCCTGGCTGCTCACAGTTACGGTAAGGCAGGCATCGAGCGCGTGCACAACCTCATCATGGCCACCCTGCACAATGGCAACATCAAGACTCCGGACGAGCAGCTGATTGTGGATATCGACCTTGCTATTCTGGGCGCCCCGCCTGACGTGCACGATCAGTTTGAGCGTAACGTACGCAAGGAATACAGGCTGGTGCCCGGGTTTATCTACCGCAAGAAGCGTAAGGAGCTGCTTCGGTCCTTTCTGAGTAGTGGCAGCATTTATAACCTTGAGCTGTTTAACGAAAGATACGAAGATCAAGCAAAACAGAACCTCCACAGGGCCATTAGCACGTTATAAACTGCCCTGCGTAATCAGCGGATAAAAAGGACTTTCCATGACTCTCGGATGGGTAATTGCCGGCACAATCGGCCAGGTGCTTCTGGCCTACATGCTGTTTATTCTGGGCGTATTCGGTTTCAGCGCCGTGGGTAACACCCACCGCCCCACTCCGTTCGATTTCTCGGTACTCAACTCGGCCCTGTATACAGCGCCTGCAAGCTGTCTGATCAGTGCGGTGGTTGTTATTGGTCTCTACCGCTCTGGCGCGGGTGAAATGTCCTATCTCTGGTACGCGGCGCCGGTTCTGTTGTTTGCAAGCTACTGCCTGTACGTCAAGCTGTGTATCAAACGCCAGTGAGTGGCGTTATGTCGAAAATCTTCAATACCCGCTCGCCCGCAGTGATTATCGTGAAACTCCAACACCATTGGAGGACATGAACGATGACTGCACGCGCGAACTATATCGGCCTGGCACCCAAAGCCATGCAGATCCTGTTGAATCAGGAAGCCTATCTGAAAGAGCAGTTCAGCGACTCCAGCATCCTGAGCACGGCGTTGTGGGAGCTGCTAAAGCTGCGGGTTTCACAGATTAACCAGTGCGCCTTTTGCGTGGACATGCACAGTAAAGATGCCCTGGCCCAGGGCGAGACAGTGGAGCGTTTGATTGGCTTGAGCGCTTGGCGGGATATGCCGATGTACTCAGCCACAGAGCGCGCGGCTCTTGAGTGGGCGGAGCATCTTACCCAAAGCAAGCCGGTGGACGACCACTACTATGACAAACTGGCAACGGCCCTTGGCGAAAAAGGGCTGGTTGATGTAACCATCGCGGTGAACGCAATCAACAGCTGGAACCGGATCGTCAAAACCTTCAAGCCAGAGGTAGGCAACTATAAACCCCAGTAGCCTTGGCAAACCTGCATTCGACTTTCAGTTGTCCTGTCCATCGGGCCCGCTTTCGGCCTTTGTTCAGGGGGTTTGGTCTGCAGCTGTCTCAGAATCGGTAGCGGAACCTGTGGTAAAGCTGTTGCATTCTGAGGCGTGCAGCAGCATCTGGTTCAGTCTTGCGGGGGACGTACGAATCGGGGATATAGCAATTCCTGAAGGGGTGGTTGTTTTGCCGGTAGAGAAGGTGGCCGCCCAGGTATCACTGGCGCCGGGATCAGAGCTCGCGGGGATTCGCTTTCAGCCTGCCATCGGCTATGGCCTGATCCGCCAGCACTTTGGCCGGCCCACGGTACTGAACCGTGACCCGAGGCAATTGCCCGGTCTCATTCCGCTCTTTTCCCGCCTTAAAACCTGTTGCAACAACGTAAGCCGCGTGAGCACGATGCAGAGCTGGGCTGAGAACAACTTCCGGCTAACCCGGCTCATTCCCGGCGCTCTGCAGCAGGCTCTGGACTGTATAAGAGACGATGCGGAACCGGGCTCGCTCGCGCAACACCTGGAAATCAGTCAGCGCCATGTGGAACGCCTTTTCAAACACTGGATGGAAATGACGCCCAAACAGTACCAGCGCATTCTTCGGGTGAAACGGGCCATCAATTACATTCGTGAGCATGGCCAGGTTAACCTGGCCGAAGTCGCTCACCAGTTCGGCTTCAGTGACCAGGCCCATATGACCCGGGAGTTTCGTACGATTGCGCGCATCACGCCGGGCCAGGTGTAATCACTGAAAATGAGGCATGAGGACTGGAATCTCCCCGCTTATTTTTCGTAGCCTGTTATCAGGTTCATTGGCAGCCTCCCGACCAGGTCAGATCAGCAAATCAGGAGTTGTATCTCATGAAGGGAATCAGAAGCGCCTGCGCGCTTATTATCCTCACGTGTCTCTCGGCACTGACTCAAGCCGCCACCGCCGTCGAAATGGCCAGGCAAGCGTATTTCCTGATCGAGCGCGACCCTCTCGATCTCGATCAACGAGATGAAGCCAGTTACCTGATTCAGCGCGCCAATGTGTTGGACGGCGACGAGCCATGGGTGGCGGTTGCCCAATCCCGCCTGACTCTGGTGAGCGGCTACAAGGTTGGGCAACGACACGATCGCCGGGCCTACGAAGAAAGCGCCGTCAGTACCGCAAGGCAACAGGCAGAACGCGCAGTTCGTAATGGGCCGAACCTGGCCATGGCACACGTTCAGTTGGCCATGGTGCTCATTATTCAAGGCGAACTGCGTACGGCCTGGGATCATTTGAATACCGCAGACTCACTGGATGAACAGAGCTTCTACCCCTGGTACCTGCGGACGGTTATCGCGATACACCACAAAGACGAAAAATTCGCCGCAGAGGGTTTCAAAGAAATCGAGAGCAGAGCATCCCAGAAGTATCAGAAACGCCTGTTGCTTCATGAGCGCATGCGGTTGGCCAAGGCCACTAAAAACCTCGAGGAGCGGGATCGGCTGCATCGAAAAATGATCGAGCTGGACCCTGACTATGCCTACGCCTGGGGCAATTACGGTTCATTTTTACTGGGCCAGAAACATTACCGGGAAGCCGTGCATAACCTGGAGCGAGCCGTAGAGTTGAAACCCTACGGGCTCGCGGTGAGCCAGTTAGCGGAGGCACGCAGGAAGCTGAATCAAGCGTTCTGATTTGCTTCAAACAGTCCAAACAACATCCTCATAATCAAATCGCACCTTCGGTAACTGCGCCGTGGTGTCCCAGACACTGCGATACCCCAGCGCCACGATGGCGGTGCTCTCCAGGCCAAGTTCCGGCAGTCCCAGCACTTCGTCGTAGGCTTTATGGTCGAAACCGGTCATGGGGCAGCTGTCGATCTGCATGGTGGCGGCAGCCGTCAGAAGGGTGCCCAGGGCAATGTAGGCTTGCTGATGTGCCCAGACTTGTTTCTCGGCCGCTGTTTTGCCCGAAAGCGCCTGTTTCATATGTTCCACATACCCGGCAATGTCGCTGGCCGGGACACCGCGGGTCTTCACGAACTGGTCTACGTAGCGATCAACGGTGTGGTCGCCAATCTCTGTCTGAGCCGCGAAAACGATCAGGTGGGAGCAGTCCAGCACCTTTTGCTGGCCGAATGAGTGCGCCAGCAATGCCTGCCTCACCGGCCTGCTCTCCACTATCAAGAGCTTGTACGGCTGCAGACCGTATGACGAGGCGCTTTTCCGTACCGCGTCCAATAGAGTTTCGACAGCACGGGTATCGAGCTTTTCCGGTGAAAATTCGCGAACGGCGTAGCGCCAGTCCAGGGCTTGGTGGATATTCATGGTGATGACTCCCTTAGCAGTGACGTGTTGCTGGCTACTCTAGGGCACGGTTATCTATCGAAAAACAGAGAATCCTGAAGAAAACTCTTTCCAATATGGAAACAGTTTTCCAACAACGGTCACCGGGTAATCGTGACCGCTCATTCCCAATACGGCTTGTCGCCGAGGTGTTGATCAATATGCTCCAGCAACAACCGCACTTTGGTGGGCTGTTTTCGCCCCGGGGGAAACAGCGCGAACACGGTATAGGGCTGGGGTGGGTATTCGGGAAGTAAGGCCACCAGCGCCCCATTATCCAGATCCTGTTGCACCAGGAAGCCCGGCACCAACCCCACCCCCGCGCCGTTCAGCAGGCTTTGCCGTATGGCCAGACTGCTGTCGGTACGGTAGTTGCCGCTCACGACGACTTCTTTATCGCCCAATGCCCATACCCGGGGCCGGTCATGAAGATTGAACATCAGGCAATTCTGTTCGGCCAGGTCGGCGGGTGCATGAATGGCGGGCGAATGCTCCAGGTAGCCCGGCGCAGCACAGACAATATTCCGGGACTGCCTTAGCGGTTTGGCCAGCAGGCTTGAATCCGCCAGAGTGCTGCGAATGCGAATGGCCATGTCCACACCCTGCTCCACCAGGTCCACCATGCGGTCACTGAGCTGAAGGTCGATCTCGATCTCCGGATACCGGGCCAGAAAGCTGTCGATGGCCCCGGTGATGTGGGTAAGCCCGAAAGACATGGGAACGTTCAGGCGGATCAGGCCACGGGGTTCCGCCTGAAATCCGCGAGCCTCCAACTCGGCATCCTCCAACTCATCCAGCAAAGCCTGGGTGCGCTTCAGAAAAGCCAGACCAGCATCCGTCAGGCTCATGCGGCGGGTGGTACGGTTGATCAGGCGAGTATCAAGATCCTTCTCCAGAAACGCGATGTGTTTGCTAACGGTGGCTGCGGTGATATCCAGGTCGTCGGCGGCCCGGGTGAAACTGCCCAGTTCTGCCACGCGCCTGAAGATGTTCATTGCGACCAGTTTGTCCGTGGCCATGGCTCGCCCCTCATTATTTCCAATTTGGAAGGAGTATTATTCGAATTAGACTGATTATCAAATCAATCCGAAAGCGCACACTGGTGGTCACCAGACATTTTTCACACATCGGAGTGCCAGCCATGCTTGCCACCACATCAAGATTCAGCCTTCCCCTCCAGGCCGTACTCTGGGGTTTACTGCTAATCAATGGCTTTCTAATTGCACTAATGCTGGCGCTGGCCAAGGCCGCAACGTCTCTCGGCCTGCCGGCCGTTGCCTACGCCTTCTGGCAAACACTCATTGCGGGCGTCGTGCTGCTGTTATGCACGGGGGAGCGCCGAGCGATTCATCAAGCAAGATTCGCCCGCTATTTTCTGGTCAGCGGCCTGACCGGCATTGCCGTGCCCAACTCCATCGGTTTCTTTCTGGTGACAAAGCTGGGGGCCGGCTACACGGGAATTATGTATGCCCTTCCGCCTATCTTTACCTTCCTGTTAGCGTGGGGCCTGGGGCTGGAAAACCGTAACTGGCTCAAGCTCGCCGGGTTGTCCATCGCGGTGATGGCCTGCGGCTGGATTGTGGTTCAACGCCATGCTGAAATGAGCAACACCAGTCCACTCTTGTTTGTTCTTGGGCTGGCCATTCCTGTGATGTTGTCTGTGGGGAACGTATATCGCTCTGTAGCCTGGCCAGCAAAAGCCAAACCGATGATTCTTGCGGCCGGTACCCTGCTGGCGTCTGCCCTGGCGCTGGCTCTGTTCGCCGCTATGACAAACACCGAACTGCTTCCATCAGGCACATCGCCTCAGTTGATTGGCATTCTGATGCTGCAGGGGCTACTCACGGCCCTTACCTATCTGGTCGCCTTTGAACTGCAACGGCGCGCAGGCCCGGTGTTTTACAGTCAGTTAGGCGCTGTCGCCGCCGTGTTCGGGCTGTTGATCGGCGTCGTCTGGTTCGGGGAGCAGTATTCTTCGGCCATCTGGCTTGGGGTATTTCTGGTGATTCTCGGCTTACGAATCAGCAACCGTGCGGCGGCACCTGCTCCATCCTGAACGGAGCATTTTTCAGGCATTCAGGGTTACCCGATCGGCTGGCGTAACTTGCGAAGGAAGTTAAAACAGAATAGCTTGAACACCTCTGGTTAAACCTTGAATGGAGCTCAATCATGCAAAGGATCGCATCACTCAAATTCGGTTTGCTTGGCCTTACAACCCTGTCTTTGCTTCCCGGCATGACCCAGGCCGGCGGCCCGTCTCCCGAACACTTCCTCAATGACCGCTCAATGGTCCTGGAGATTCGCTATTGCGAATGCCAGGCCACAGAACCGGGCAACGCTCCGACCGAATTACGCTCGGCGTTTCTGGAACAATCGCGCCTTCTGAAAGTTGACGTAGACCCTGAAGGCACGGGATTTGTATCGTCACCGGAAATAACATTGGGTTTTGAGCTCAAGGCGCGGCCGGAATCCCCCAGCGACTTCACCTTCAAGTTCGCCGGCCATTACGATCCCGTAAGCCAGAACGTTACCGGCACTGGAGAGGTATTGCTAACGAAGGATCAGTGGCTGAATCTGTTCAGCTCCAGGCATGAGAGAGAAAACAACACGGAATACCGGGATGTTGCGGTAAGGCTAGTTTCCGGAGACTTGTAAGCCAGTTAGTAGTGTTACACTTGCAACCCGCCATTAAGACCAACTTTAAACGGGTTCCAAGAGACACTCATGGTTAAATCGATCGCTTTGGCGGGGCTTCTTGTCCTGCTCCTGGGGCTGATTATCTTTCAGTACATCATAACCTCGGTGCCCAGCCTGGAACCGCCCATCACGGTAAGTGACGCCCGGCGCGTAGATGACAACAACTCCTTGCTGGTGTCGCTCACCGGAAGCGAAGGCCGGCGTTTCACCCTGGGGCTGCGTGGCGATATAGAAGAGAAACCGGAGGAAGCCGCGCTGTTTTTCATCAGCCGCCCGACCCTGGTGCCCTACGTGTACTGGCCAGGGTTCCGCAGTAATGACGAAAAACGGGTTCTGAATTTGCTGACGTCTTGGGAAAAAAACCGAAAGGCGCCTTCTGAAGAGTCAGAACACGCGGCGTATCAGATTTATTCAGTGTTAAAGGATCGAAACTAACCCCGGACTCCAGCCCGGGGTTAACTTCAAGCTCCGGTTTACGAACAGGACCCGCAGCAGGTACCGCCCTCGCCGTGCCCACCCTTTTTTGGCTCGTCGTTCTGCGTCTCTGCAATACCACTTGCCTCGATGTGTTCAACGCCATTGCTTTCAGTTTCTGCGTCTTCTTTCTTGAAAATATTCACGAATGACAGGGCCATCTGGATACCTCGGTTTGCTACTGGATTTAACATTCATTTTTTATGTATGTTATTGGGTAGACATCCGTCCGGTCAAGCAGTTTACATCTCAGGTAACCTCAAATCTGATTCCCTTGCCGGAGCCTCTGTACAGAGTCATGCGGAAGACAATACCATCGGGGTTTCCCCAAGACTCAGAGAACTCGACGGAAGCCGCGCAGATTGCAGGCAGTCTTACCTCATTCAATTTGCTCAAAGGAAGAAGCCACTACTATGAAAACCATAGGTCTCATCGGTGGAATGAGCTGGGAATCCACCCAAACCTACTATCAGTTGATCAACCAGAAAGTGCGAGACGGGCTGGGCGGGCTGCACTCAGCGCGACTGGTTCTCTACAGTGTGGATTTTGCCGAGATCGAAGCCCTGCAACATCAGGGGGACTGGGCGGCGACCGGGGAAATTCTTGGTGCGGTCGGAAAGGCGTTGGCCGCGGCAGGGGCCGATTTCATTGTGTTGTGCACGAACACCATGCACAAAGTGGCAGATAGTATTGATAAGGCTTCTGGCCTGCCGATGCTTCACATCGCCGATGCGACAGCTGAGGCGCTTCATCGCGATGGGATCGATTGTGTCGGCCTTCTCGGCACAAAATTCACCATGGAACAGTCGTTCTACAAGGAGCGTCTGGAGAACCGCGGCATCCGGGTTTTAGTGCCGGGTGACGCGCAGAGGGAATTCGTGCATACCGTCATTTATGACGAGCTATGCCGTGGTATTATCGGCCAGCCTTCTAAACAGGGCTATCTGCAGGTGCTGGACTCACTGGCCGCACGAGGAGCGCAAGGCGTAATACTGGGTTGTACCGAAATTGGCTTATTGGTGCAGCAGGCTGATACTGCCATTTCGCTTTACGACACCACCCGCATCCACGCGGAGCAAGCCGTGGCGCACGCCTTAGCGTGACCAGCACAGCCGTTTCAGCCACCACAGTTTATTTAGCTCCTCATTCACTTGGTGATGGTTTTAACACGTTCTATGAAAAGCTGGCTGCTTCTTGGTCTGGCCATTGTGGCCGAAGTGATTGCTACCTCGGCACTGAAATCCAGCGAAGGATTCACCCGGTTGATGCCGAGCGTTGTGGTCGTGATCGGTTACAGTGTGGCCTTCTATTTTCTGGCGCTGGCTATCAAGGTGATCCCTGTGGGGATAGCCTATGCCGTCTGGGCCGGGCTGGGCATTGTATTAATTTCGCTCATTGGTTGGTTACTGCTCGGGCAAAAGCTGGATTTTCCTGCGGTTGTCGGTATGCTGCTGATTGTAGCCGGCGTTTTGGTTATCAACCTGCTTTCCAACACAGGTGCACACTGAACCGACATGAGTACCGTAACTTCGATCACTATTCGTAAATACCGGATTCAGGATCTGAGCCCGGTGGTTCGCCTGTTCACCGATTCCGTGCACGAGCTCACGGCAGGTGCCTACGACGAAACCCAGCGTTATGCCTGGGCTTCACGGACGCCACATCTGGATACCTGGCGCGAACGGCTGGAGTCTCTGGAAACCCTGGTGGCAGAAGAAGGCTCGGATCTCGCCGGTTTCATTTCCTATGAAAAAGACGGCCACATCGACCTCGTGTTTACTGCCCCGAATTATGCTCGTCGCGGCATTGCTTCTGCCCTTTATCACGAGGCAGAGCAGCAGCTCAAAGAGCTGGGCGTCACAGAACTCAAGACCGAGGCCAGCGTGGTCGCCCGGCCCTTCTTCGAGCGCCACGGTTTTGAGGTGGTGGATGAACAGCGTGTCACGGTCCGTGGCGCCCAGTTTCTGCGTTATCTGATGCGCAAAAAACTCGACGCCTGACCTGGATTCAAGCGGGCTCTTCAGCCTCTTCGGCCAGAGTCCGCACCCGCTCAAAGTCCTCCTCGGTAAACACACCATTCACGCCAGATATGGCGGCAAGCTCCATGCCGTGCTTGAGCCCGAGCTTGTAGATCTCCCGCACCTTCTCCCATTCAATATTTCGGCCGAGAGTGAAGTTCTCGAATCTTGCTTCCAGCGCCAGCACAATCGTCTCCGCCAGACAGGCGTAAGCGATGCCCCGGGGCAAGCCGATGTCCTTCATGCGCACGTCTCCCGGTAGCTGGATTTCCCCGGATTCGATTACCAGCACATCCGGCCGCTTCGCCACATCTTCCGCCGGGATATCCAATGGCCGGGCCACATCGGTGATCACGCAGCCGGGTTTCACCTGCATGATATCCAGAATGCGTTTACCGGCCCCGGACGTAGCGGTGACCACCATATCCATTCCTGAAAGATCCCGATCCGTGGTGGCAGAGACGTGAACGATGGCCCCAGGAGTTTCCAGTTCGATACTCTCCTTCAGCGCCAGCAACTTGGCTGCCTCCGGGGCCACCATGTAGATTTCATCCACGGCTTTTGCCAGCAGGCGCGCGCACACGGAACCAATGGCGCCTGTGGCCCCGACCACCATCGCCTTACCCGCCATTTTGCCGCTCTTGCCAATACTCACGCGGCCGACTTTTTTGGCGGCGTCGTGGGCGGCCCAGAGCGCGCCGGAGGCACTGTAGCTGTTACCCGTGGTGATTGGTAACGGTGCTCGTTTGGCCACGGTGATGCCGGCGTCACCCACCACTTTGGTGAACGCACCCAGTCCCATAATCTGGGCCCCAAGTTTCTTGGCCAGTTTTGCCGCTGCCAACAACCGGCTGTAGGTAAACTCCGGGCCGTGGGCCATGATTTCCCTGGGTGTGCCACCTACGGTGATCAACCAACCCTCGGCTTCGTCTCCGGTGGGGGATTTGATGCCGCTTACCTTGGAGTAAATGAAAGGCGGTGTGTAAGCGACAGCCTTTTCCACCAGGTTCATCACGGTGGGTGGAGAGACATTGGCAATCCAGTCCAGCGGTGGGGTTTTGGTCAGGTACTGCTGAGACAGCGGATGAATCACGAAGGCGAAGCGGTTTACCCGCCGATAGCCGTTGGGATATAGAATCCGCGGCTCAATTCCCAGGGTTTGAATAACGTCCAGGAAGTCGTCTGCGCCCAGCTGCTCCGGCGTGCGGGACAAGGCCGCGCTTATCATCGCTTCCATCACATTCACGCCCACGGGCCGGCCTTCCAGCCAGGGACTGTAGTCCACTACCATGGCGACTTTCCGGGAGCGGAACCAGTCCAGGGCAGACTCCGTAACCCGGGAGGTGATCACGGTTTTACCGTCCAGTTCCTTTTCCGAGAAAGCCTCCAGATCCCCCATGGCACCTACAATCACATGGGAATCCTTCACCGACTCATGTAAAGAGCCACGAATAAGCTTTTCGCCCATGCGGTAAATTGGCGTTTTGTGCAGAGCTTCAATGAGCTTGACCGCCGCAGGACGGAAGGTTACCGGAGCAGTAAGCGAGGTATAGGTTTCGAGCTGACGCAGGGAAGTCAGCAGTCTCGGTACGCCAAAATCCAGGTAGGGATCGGCAAAAAACAGGTTATCGGTGTGTTCAGACAACGCCTTGGCAATTCGGTAGCCGGCCTGGCCGTTCAGAAACAGTACCCGGGCGTTGTCAAAAAAGTGCCCCAGCTCAGTCTGTGTATGGCGTACCGCCCATTCCTGCAAGATACCCCGGAGGCCGGCACCGGTCGTCACCGGTTTGTCCGGAATACAGGCCTCAAGGCGAGCCGTGTCAGGATGTTCCAGCTGCTCACGGCCCACCTGGTAGTGATCGTGAATCATGCTCAGGCCAATGGCATCGGCCTCCCCGCAAACGGAATCCAGCACCGCCTCGGCACGTTCCAGGTTGCCATCCGTGCCTACCCGAATAATCCGGAATGGCTGTTCCAGAAATGTGGTTTCCAGTTCGTAATCGTATTCCGATGATCCCTGGCTGACACTAACGACCGTTTTCATGGCGGGGGCATCCTTGTTGTTTTGTTATGCAATCAGTTTAGAAGATGGAGCGCTCAGCTGCTTTAGCTCAGATCAAATAGCAGGCACAAATTAACCGGCTAAACTCATGCTGTGTCGAAACCTCAAACCCCAGTCCGATTCAGGGAGGCTCCATGACCACTCAGGAAGAACTTAACGCCACCATTGCCGATCTCGTGCAACCGGGCAAAGGCATTCTGGCCGCAGATGAAAGCTCCCCGACCATTGCCAAACGCTTCAAAGCCGTAGGCGTTGAATCCACGGAAGCCACGCGGCGCGAATACCGCAGCATTATTTTCTCCACGCCCGGACTTGGCGAGCACATCAGTGGCGTGATTCTTTTCGAAGAGACCCTGGAACAGCTGAGCCTGGAAGACATTGCTATCCCCAAGCTCCTTGCCAGCCAGGGCATCGTGCCCGGCATCAAGGTCGATCAGGGCAAAGGCCCGCTGGTGAATGCCCCGGGGGACGAGATTACCTACGGACTGGATGGCCTGGCAGCCCGGCTTGAACACTACAAGGCCATGGGTGCCCGCTTCGCCAAGTGGCGGGATGTGTTCCATATCTCGGACACTCTGCCCTCGTTCCAGGCCATCAAGTCCAACGCCGAGGTGCTGGCCCGCTACGCCGCCGTGTGCCAGTCGATGGGTATTGTGCCGATTGTTGAGCCGGAGGTACTGATTGACGGAAATCACACTATCGAGCGGGCTGCAGAGGTGAGCGAAGACGTATTGCTGGAAGTGTTCAAGGCCCTGCACCGGCACCGGGTGAACCTGGAATGCATGGTACTGAAGCCCAGTATGGTGACACCAGGCAAGGAATCCGGCAAAGCCTCGCCTGAACAGGTTGCCGAAGCAACACTGAGCGTATTCCGGCGAGTGGTGCCGGCGGCCGTCCCCGGGATATTTTTTCTCTCCGGAGGCCAGACACCTGAAGAATCCACCGAGAACCTCAATGCTCTGAACAGCATGGGCTACCATCCCTGGGAGCTGAGTTTCTCCTATGGCCGGGCTCTCCAGGAACCTGCCCAGAAAGCCTGGGCCGGAAAGCTGGAGAATGCCGGGTCGGCACAGGCGGCCATGAAAAAACGGGCCAGACTCAATGGCCTGGCCCGTTCCGGTGATTATCTAGGCTCAATGGAAGCTGATAATTAGGCCGCGTTGGTGTGGCGCTGCGGCAGGTCTAATGGCTGATCCAGGCAGGCCAGCATGGGCGCAACTTCCCGGATTTTACGAGCCTGGGGCCAAAGGGCCTCGGCTTCGGCAAAGCCCTGACGCAGGTAATTGAGCCATTGCTTGATGCGGCCGGTGACGTATTTGTCTTCCAGGCGGATTTGCAGAGCAGCGGCGTATTCCCGCACCAGAACCACGACCTCGGCCCAGCTCATGGGCTCCCGTGTTTCTCCACTCTGGGAGGCCTTGATCTGGGCCGCTAGGTCTGGCCTGGCGATCAGGCCACGGCCGATCATTACATCGTCGCAGCCGGAGACTTTCCGGCAGCGCCAGTAGTCTTCCACGGTCCAGATTTCGCCGTTGGCGATTACGTGATTTTTGACCGCTTCGCGTACCTTGGCGATTTCTTCCCAGTAAGCGGGCGGCTTGTAGCCATCTACCTTGCTGCGGGCGTGAATGACAATCTCAGAAGCACCGGCCGCTTCCAGAGCCTGGCCACAGGCCACGCCCATGGAACGGTCGTCGTAACCCAATCGCATCTTGGCCGTTACCGGAATATCCGCAGGCACGGCTTTACGAACGGCTGCGGTGATTTCATACATCAGCTCGGGCTCGCGCATCAGCACGCAACCACCTTTGTGCTTGTTCACGGTTTTGGCGGGGCAGCCGAAATTGATGTCCACCTGCCCTGCTCCCAGCTCGGCTGCCTTGGCACCATGGCGGCCCATCATGTCGGCGTTGGAGCCCAGCAGTTGAACGGCCACGGGTGTTCCAACTTCTGTGAGCGCACTGTTGTGCAGTTCCGGAGCGTACTTGTAAAAAATTCGGGGCGGCAGCATGCCGTGGGTCACGCGAATAAATTCCGTCACGCACCGGTCAATCCCGCCGACCTTGGTCAGGGTTTCACGAATGGGTGCGTCGACCAGCCCTTCCATCGGGGCAAGGATGATTCGCATGAAGGCTCCAGAAACTGAGAGAAGTGAATCAGAATACGGCTGATCAAAAATCAGGCGGAGCGGATTGTAAGGAATTCGGGGGGAAATAGGTAGCCGGGCATCCCGAAACAGGACGCCCGGCTAATCACTGCAGGTTTACTTCTTCACGTCGAAGCGGTCGTTGTTCATCACCTTGGTCCAGGCGGCAACGAAGTCGTTCACGAACTTCTCCTGATTGTCGTCCTGAGCGTACACCTCGGCGTATGAACGCAGGATGGAGTTAGAGCCAAACACCAGGTCTACACGGGAAGCCGTCCACTTGGTGCTACCACTCTTGCGATCCACGATGTCGTAGACATTGCTGCCCTTCGGCACCCAACGGTACGCCATGTCGGTCAGGTTCACGAAGAAGTCGTTGGTGAGCTGGCCTTCGCGATCGGTGAACACACCGTGCTTGGTGCCACCATGGTTGGTACCCAGTACGCGCATACCACCGACCAGTACCGTCATTTCCGGTGCGGTCAGGCCCATCAGCTGCGCCCGATCCAGCAGCATTTCTTCCGGTTTGACCACGTATTCCTTCTTCTGCCAGTTACGGAAGCCATCCGCCAGCGGCTCCAGCGGCTCAAAAGATTCCGCATCCGTCATCTCATCGGTGGCATCGCCACGACCTTTCAGGAAAGGCACGTGTACCGGATAACCTGCCGCTCTGGCAGCCTTTTCGATACCCAGATTACCGCCAAGCACAATGACATCGGCAATGCTGGCACCGGTATCAGCGGAGATCTTTTCGTAAACCTTCAGCACCTTGGCCAGACGCTGGGGCTCGTTGCCTTCCCAGTCTTTCTGGGGGGCCAGGCGAATACGGGCACCATTGGCACCACCGCGCATGTCAGAGCCACGGAAAGTACGGGCGCTGTCCCAGGCCGTTGTGATCAGCTCGTTAAGGGTCAGGCCGGCTTCGTCAATCTTCTCTTTAACCACTTCCTCGATATAGTTGGTCTCTCCCTGGGGAATAGGATCCTGCCAGATCAGATCTTCGGCCGGCACATCCGGGCCGATGTAACGGGACTTCGGCCCCATATCCCGGTGGGTCAGCTTGAACCAGGCGCGGGCGAAGCAGTCCTTGAAGTACTCCGGGTCCTTCATGAACTTTTCACAGATCGGCCGGAAAGTCGGGTGCATCTTCATGGCCATATCCGCATCGGTCATGATCGGATTGTGGCGTTTGGAAGGATCCGTGGCGTCTACCGGCTTGTGCTCTTCCTTGATATCAATCGGTTCCCACTGATTGGCACCGGCCGGGCTCTTTCTCAGCTCCCACTCATAGCCAAACAGCAACTCGAAATAACCCATGTCAAACTGGGTTGGGTTCGTGGTCCAGGCACCTTCAATACCAGAAGTGATGGCGTTAGCCGCTTTTCCACCCATATTCGGGTTGTGCCAGCCAAGGCCCTGCTCGTGCACGTCGGCACCTTCAGGCTCGGGGCCAAGTGCCTCGGCGTCACCATTACCATGGGTTTTACCAACGGTGTGCCCGCCTGCCGTCAGGGCGGCGGTTTCTTCGGCATTCATCGCCATACGGGCGAACGTTTCCAGCACCTGGTCGCCGGATTTGATCGGATCGGATACACCGTTAACACCCTCAGGGTTCACGTAAATCAGACCCATCTGCACCGCTGCCAGAGGGTTTTCCATGGTGTCTGGCTTTTCTACGTTGTCATAACGTTCGTCGGACGGTGCCAGCCACTCCTTCTCTGCACCCCAGTAGATGTCTTTCTCCGGGTGCCAGATGTCTGCACGGCCGTACGAGAAACCGAAAGTCTTGAAGCCCATGGATTCATAGGCAACGTTGCCGGCCAAAATAAACAGATCGGCCCAACTAACCTTGTTGCCATACTTTTTCTTCAGCGGCCAAAGCAGGCGACGGGCCTTGTCCAGGTTGCCGTTATCAGGCCAGGAATTCAGCGGAGCGAAGCGCTGGTTACCGGTACCACCGCCGCCACGACCATCGGCCAGTCGGTAGGTACCCGCTGCGTGCCAGGCAAGCCGGATCATCAAACCACCGTAATGCCCCCAGTCTGCCGGCCACCAATCCTGGCTGTTGGTCATCAAATCGTGCATGTCCTTTTCGAGGGCTTCGTAGTCGAGCTTTTTGACCTCTTCGCGATAATCGAAGTCTTCCCCCATGGGGTTGGTCTTGTGGTCGTGCTGGTGCAGGATGTCCAGGTTCAGGGCCTCGGGCCACCAGTTGGTATTGTCCTGAGCGTGGGCGGTACTGCCGCCGTGCATAACCGGGCACTTACCACCAGAATTGGTCTCACTCATCGTACTCTCCTGCTTCTGCGTCATTGGCAAAAAGGCGATTCTTATTCAAGAGCAACTATCAATATAGATCATCCACGGTTGGCTGCTTGAATGTTTCCTACCGCCAGAATAGTTAAAGGCTATCGTTTTTCCCGCTGCACTGGGAACCTGTAACTCACTGGGCAATCGCATAATTCCCGCAGTAATCGGCCAGAATTCCCAGGAAGTCACGCCACGCAACCGGTGTGAGATAGGACAACGCTGACATTGGGTAACTCCTGTGTTAACGAGAACACCATTACCTTACCGCCGACGCTATTAAAAGGAACAATTAATTAAAAATAAATTTGCGAGAGTTTTTGTTTATCGATTAAAGGCGCTCGATAGAGGTGAACTTTCCGGCATCGTCAAACAGGATGCGAAAGCTGCCGCGTACGCCGTCATTGAGGAAGAAACGGGAGAGAATACGGGCCGGGAACCGGACAGAACGTCCGTCCCGGGCCCTGGTGTGAACATCGGTGGCCACGCCCTGATAGAGCTTGATCCACTCATCAGGGCTGATACTGATGTCCACAATGATCTGCTGCATTGGCGCGTCTGTCTCAGTTGGCCAGTTCAAGCAACAGTCGGTTCAGGCGGCTAACATAGGCGCCAGGGTCTTTCAGCTGTTCACCACTGGCCAGGGTGGCCTGGTCGAACAGAACGGCAGACAGCTCCCTGAAGCGCTCTTCGCCCTTTTCGGCTTCGAGTCGCTGCACCAGCGGATGATCCACGTTGATTTCAAAGATCGGTTTGCTCTCCGGCACTTTCTGTCCGGCAGCTTCCATGATCTTCTTCATCTGGGCGCCCATATCGAACTGCCCCACCACCAGGCATGCCGGTGAATCGGTCAGGCGATTGGTTACCCGTACTTCCTGCACCTGGTCTTCCAGAGCGGTCTTGATGCGCTCCAGCAGGTCCTTGTGCTCTTTTGCAGCTTCTTCCTGGTGCTTCTTGTCTTCCTCGGTTTCCACTTCACCCAGGTCGAGATCACCACGGGCCACGTCCTGGAACTGCTTGCCGTCGTATTCGTTCAGGTAGCCCATCATCCACTCGTCGATGCGATCGGAGAGGATAAGCACTTCGATGCCTTTCTTGCGGAATACTTCCAGGTGCGGACTACTCTTGGCCGCAGCAAAATTGTCACCGGTGATGTAGTAGATCTTGTTCTGGCCTTCCTTCATCCGGCTGATGTAATCATCCAGAGACACGTTCTGAGTGGCTTCGCCGGTATGGGTGGTGGCAAAGCGCAACAGTCCCGCAATTTTTTCGCGGTTGCTGAAGTCCTCTGCCGGACCTTCTTTCAGCACGGTGCCAAACTCATCCCAGAAGCCCTGGTACTCATCGCCGTCTTTCTTGGCCAGCTTGGACAGCATGTCCAGCACCCGCTTGGTCATGGCGGTGCGGATGCTCTCGACGGTGCTGTCGTTCTGCAGGATTTCCCGCGATACGTTCAGGGACAGATCGTTGGAATCTATCACGCCCTTGGCGAACCGCAGGTACAGCGGCAGGAACTGCTCGGCGTCATCCATGATGAACACGCGCTGCACGTACAGTTTCAGGCCACGGGGCGCTTCCCGGTTGTACAGGTCGAACGGCGCGCGCTTGGGTATATACAGCAGGCTGGTGTAGTCCAGCTTGCCTTCTACCTTATTGTGGGACCAGGTCAGCGGGTCTTCAAAATCGTGGGCGATGTGTTTGTAGAACTCCTTGTACTCTTCGTCTTTGATCTCAGTACGAGGCAATGTCCACAGGGCGGTGGCATCGTTTACCGTCTCTTCTTCGCCCTTCTTGTCCTCTTCTTCCGATTCGGACTTCATTACCACCGGGAATGAGATGTGGTCAGAGTACTTCTTCACCAGGCTGCGAAGCTTCCAGCCATCGGCAAACTCTTTATCCTCGGATTTCAGGTGCAGCACGATTTCGGTACCACGCTGCTCACGAGTCGCCGGCTCGATGGTGAACTCGCCATCGCCCTTGGATTCCCAGTGCACGCCGTTGTCGGCAGGCTCGCCCGCCTTGCGGGTGAATACTTCCACTTTGTCCGCCACGATGAACGCGGAGTAGAAACCAACACCGAACTGACCGATCAGCTTGCTGTCTTTTTTCTCGTCGCCAGACAGTTGTTTGAGGAACTCGGCGGTGCCGGACTTGGCGATGGTGCCCAGGTTGGCGATCACATCGTCACGGGTCATACCGATGCCGTTGTCGGCGATGGTGATGGTGCCGGCATCTTTATCGTAATCCAGGCGAATCTTGAGATCCGAATCGCCTTCAAACAGCTTGTCGTCTTTCAGGGCAGCGAAGCGCAGTTTGTCTTCGGCGTCTGAGGCGTTAGAGATAAGCTCACGAAGGAAGATCTCTTTGTTCGAGTACAGAGAGTGGATCATCAGGTGAAGCAGTTGCTTCACTTCAGTCTGGAATCCCAGGGTCTCTTTGTTGGCTTCTACCGTCATGGCTGGTTTGGTCTCCTGCTGTGTCACAAATAAAGAAACAGTTTTATGAGCAAGAGAGTGGGGGTTGGCCGGAGTATTTCAACCCCGGCGAGCACCCAAAATCAGTCTTCGAGCAGGAAGTGAGCGCGGGCGGTAGCGATGGGCTGGGAGCGAGACTTCTGCCAGGCGGAGATCATCACATTGGCCACGCGGTTACCCTGGCGGGTAAGCCGGCACTCGGCGTACGTTTCCCGGTTCAGGCCGGCCCGAAGATAGTCGAGGGAGAAATCGACAATTCGGGGCATGCGGAAGGTGTCCTGGGACATAATCAGATAAATAGCCGCAGACATTTCCATAAAACCACCAATCACACCGCCATGAATGGCGGGCAGGATCGGATTGCCCAGGTTCTCTTCCTTTGCGGGCAGGCGGAAGATCAGGTCATCACCAAATCGGTCGCACTGCAGGCCAATCCAGCTGGCGTACGGGATACTCTCCATCATCCGCGAGAAGTCGCCGGTTTCCTGGGTGTAGCGCAGAATTTCCGGGTCGGTCATTCCTCACCTCCGGTGATCAGGTCGCGATAGGATTTCGGCGTGGCTTCTTTGCCAATGCGCATGAAGGTGCCCACGCAATTGGCGATGGTTTCACCCCCCTCCTGATAGGCCTCGCAGCGCGTAAAGATGATGTTACGGGTGATCTTGTAGGTCTCTGCCCTGGCGTACACCGGCTTCCGGGGCTCCGCCGGGCGCATGTAATCCACTCTGAGATCCAGGGTCGGACACAGCTCAAATTCATCCAGACCACAGATCATTACCGAACCGGAGGCGGTGTCCATCAGGGTCGTGATAGCGCCACCATGGATAACTCCAGTGTCCGGGTTGCCAATAATCTTGTCGCTGTAAGGCAGCTCCATAACCAGATAGCCTTCACCCGCCTCCGTTGCGTTCAGACCCAGTTCCCTTGCCTGGTTGAGCGTACTGATAAACCGGTTAACCCGGTTTATTCGGGTTTCATCATTCATTCAGGACTGTCCTGCAGATCAGTTCTTGGATTTTACGTCCGCATCGGCACGGGCGGGTATGGCTTCTTCGAAGACCTTGCCGTCGCGCAGGGCGGATAATGCATCTGAGTGGAATTCCCGGCGGTAGAGTACGTACACCACCAGGGTTGAGGCAGCCATAAAGGCCACCGGATGAATGAACCAGGCCACCACAGCCAGGGCATAGTAGTAAGAACGCAAGCCAAGGTTAAACGCGTCGCCGGCCAGGTTACAGATGTTGCCGGCGCTGCGGGCAAAGGCCTCTCGCGCTGCCGGACTGGTCTTGCTGTCGTCTGGTAGCGGCGCACTGCCAATCATGACGGCCACGAAATTGTACATTCTCATGGACCAGGTGAACTTGAAAAACGCGTAAATAAAGACCACCAGCAACACCACCAATCGCAATTCCCAGATTTCACGACTGGGCACAGCGGAAAATGGCATGGTGGCAAAAATTTCCATAGCCTCGCTGGTGTAGCCGAGGGCGGTGATAATACCGGCGAGAATCAGCAGACAGCTGGACGCAAAAAACGCTCCGTTGCGTTCCAGGTTACCGACAACCGAGGCGTCTGAAATACGGTTTTCACGCTTGAGCATGACCCGCATCCAGTCTTCGCGGTATAAATCCAGGGTGTTCGACAGACACGAGCGAGAGTTGGCGCGATTGCGCGAATACCAGGTGTACCCTCCCCAGCAGACAAAAAACCAGATCAGTGCCAGAAATTCCAGATAGTAGCTCATTGGGTGGTTAAAAAGCCTGGATTGGGGAGATAAATAGGGCGAAAACTTCCGTTATGATACGCCAAGGGGAGCGCGCCGACCACTGTCTGTCGGGCGGTGCCGACGTCGGAAACCGGTCTGTGCTATAAACTTACCCCAACGTTAAGGAGACATAAGTGAGACCCGGAATGTTGACCAGATATATCGCGATAGCGGCAATCGCCCTCACACTGACAGGGCTGGGTGGGTGTTCTGTGAACCCGGTAACCGGAGAGAAGCAGCTGTCTCTGATTTCAGAGAACCAGGAGCTGGCACTGGGAGCGGAACAGTACACACCCACACAACAGACCCAGGGCGGCCGCTTCTACATCGACCCGGAACTTTCCATTTATGTGCGTGATGTGGGCCAGAAGCTGGCGCGCGTGAGTGACCGGCCAGACCTTCCTTATGAATTTGTCGTGCTCAATAACAGCGTGCCCAATGCCTGGGCCCTGCCCGGCGGCAAGATCGCCATCAACCGCGGCCTGCTGGTGGAGCTGGAGGATGAAGCCCAGTTGGCATCGGTGCTGGGCCACGAGATTGTTCATGCAGCAGCCCGCCACAGCGTGCAGCGGATGCAGCAGGGCATGTTGATCAGCGCCGGGGTGGCCGGACTGGGCTTCGCCCTTTCCGATAATGAATGGGCCGGGTTGATCATGGGTGGTGCAGCTCTGGGTGCACAGCTGGCGCTGGCCCAGTACAGCCAGGGAGACGAACTGGAATCCGATGCCTACGGTATCCGATACATGAAAGAAGCCGGCTATGATCCACAAGCCGCCGTAGAGCTCCAACAGCTGTTTCTGAAGCTATCGGAAGGCCGTCAGAGCGGATGGCTGGATGGCCTGTTCGCCACTCACCCTCCCTCTGCCAAGCGGGTTCAGGAAAACCAGGAGCTGGTTCAGAAGATCGGTGCCGGCGGTTATCGCGGCCGGGACGTTTACCAGCGCCGTATCGCCAAGCTCAAGGAACTTCAGCCAGCCTACGATGCTCACGATGAAGCCATGAAGCTGGCCTCAGAAGGCAAGTATGAAGCGGCTCTCGATCAGGTAAACAAGGCCATCAAGCTGGAACCGCGAGAAGCCATGTTCTTTGCGCTGCGCGGCCGAATCTATCGGGGCATGGAACAACCGGAGAAGGCCAAAGCCGATTTCGACAAGGCCGTGTCACTCTATCCGGAGATGTTCCAGTATCAGCTGTACAGCGGTTTGAACGAACTGGAGCTGAACAACCTTGGCAAGGCAAAAAGCCATCTGGAGAAAGCCAATCAGGTGGTACCCACTTCCATTGCCTATCTCCGACTAGGTGATATCGCGCGGCAACAGGGCCAACGCAGGGAGGCAGCAGCCTATTACTCCACCGCCGCTGAGGCCGGTGGTGATGTGGGGGCTGAAGCTCAGCGCAAGCTGGCCGAACTCAACGAATAGCTGTTTGCAGTGTCAAAAAAAGCCGGGCGCCAATACGCCCGGTTTTTTTATGGTTGTCACATTTGCTGACCTGACACAAAAACCGCGTCAACGATTGCATTGACTTCTAGAGCAATAACTCTAAAAATCAGATTAACCAACAACAATCGGATGGCGACCATGATCGTAAAACGACTTCAGCCAATGATGTCCCACGCACGACGCAGCTATGTTGAGCTGATGTTCCAGGTGATGGGGCGCGCACTGCAGGCAATCAGCGAGGTGGATGAAGCCACCCGAAACGAAACCTGCGAACTGCCGGAGGGCTTCCTGTTCGAGATGCAGGTTATGCCCAACGGGCCAAAACTCATCGTTGAACACACCGGCAACGGTAAATTGCTCTTCCACGGGGATGAAGCTCCACGCCCCGTTGACCTCTCGATCCAGTTCAAGCATATCGCCCATGCCTTCCTGGTACTGTCGTTTCAGGAGAAGACCTCCGTTGCCTTTGCCAACGACCGCATGCTGGTGGATGGGGATGTGAGTTACGCGGTGCGGATGACCCGGGTTCTCAACCGACTGGAATCATTCATCCTGCCCCGACTAATTGCCGAAAGGGCGGTCAAAGAATATCCGGCAACCATCAAACTGCCTGAAAAACTCATCAGTGCCGCCCGCATTTATCTGAAAGTCGCCACCCAATTCGTCGAGACAGTGAGAGCATAATGACCAACAAATACTACGAGTTCTTTTGCCCGGTAAAAGTGATTGCCGGTAAAGCCGCGCTGGAACACATTCCCTATGAACTGACTGGCCTGGCAGCCAAACGGCCTATGATTGTCACGGATAAAGGGGTGCGCGCGGCCGGCTTGCTCGAGCCGGTAATTGCCGCCTGCGAAGAAAGCGGGCTGGAGATTGTATCCATTTACGATGATGTGCCACCGGATTCCTCCACGTCGGTGGTGAAAGACATTGCCAGCGTTTACCGCAAGGAAAAATGCGACTCGATCATTGCGGTGGGCGGCGGCTCCGCCATTGATACCGGCAAGGCGGTCAATATTCTGGTATCCGAAGGCGGCGATAATATCGCCAAATACAGTGGCGCCGGTGTTCTCAAGCACCCGCTCAAGCCGTTCTTTGTTGTGCCCACCACGGCGGGTACCGGTTCCGAGGTAACCTCGGTGGCGGTCATCACCGATGAGAAAAAAGGCGTAAAACTTCCGTTTACCTCATCATTCCTGCTGCCTAACGCCGCCATCATCGACCCGCGTATGACCCTGACCCTGCCGCCCCACATTACGGCGGCCACCGCTATGGACGCGCTCACCCATGCTACGGAAGCGTTCACCTGCATGGCCAAAAACCCCCTGAGCGACGCGTACGCCACGGCAGCAGTCAAGAAGGTGAGCCAATCCCTGCTTTCAGTCATGGATAATCCGAAAGACAGTGATGGCCGACTGGAACTGGCTCAGGCGTCAACCATGGCGGGCATTGCCTTTTCCAACTCCATGGTGGGCCTGGTCCACTCTCTGGGACATGCTACCGGAGCCATCTGCCACCTGCCCCACGGACTGTGCATGAGCCTGTACCTGCCCTATGTGCTTGAGTTCAACCTTGAGAGCATTCGGGAGCCTTTGGGCGAGTTGCTGCTGTACCTGGAAGGTCCGGACGTCTACTCCGCCACCCCTGCGAGCCGACGTGCCGAGGCCAGTATTTCAGCCATTCGAAAACTGCGGGATGCCCTCTACAAGCGCTGCGAACTGCCCCGGACGTTGAAAGAAACCGGCAAAGTACTGGAAAATCAGCTGGAAAGCATTGCCAAGCTGGCCCTGGACGACGGCTCGATCATGTTCAACCCCCGGGAAGTGAGCCACGAAGATGCCATGGCGGTGCTTCGTCGCGCCTGGGCCTGATACCTCGGAGGCATATCTCGCCCCGGCCCTCTCTGGCCGGGGTTAGCCTAAAGTCAGATTCACAATGATTGAAATAAAATAGTAAGAAGGTAATATTTAGCGGGCATTCTGGCAGGGAGTTGGCCGGGTATCGATCTAACCAGCGTATGGGCCTGTCCTATCCAGAGTTCCGCCATGAAGAAACTCCTTTTCAAGCTCTCCTTTACCGCGATCCTGTTGAGCCTGCTAACCACTTTCAGTGGCAATGCCGCTGCCGAAGTGGACAATCAGGAGCGGGTGTTCCGCTTCAACATCTCTCCTAACGGGTACCCACCTTATCTGATCGTTGATGGCAGCAAGCCCTCCGGTATTATGTGGGACGTTGTAAACCTGATTGTCCCTCGCCTGGGCTACGACGTGGAACCGGTAAAAATCCCCAGAAAACGGGTAGACCCTATGCTTGCCGACGGCTACATTGACGGCACGCCAAGGGCCATAGAGTGGACGGAAGAGCCGGAGAAGTTCCTGTTTACCGACCCGGTCGTTCACGTGGAGGAAGTATTCTTCTTCCCGAAGAGCTCTGAGCTTGAATACAAACACCCCGCAGACCTCTACGGCAAGACGATTGTCACGCCACTGGGATACTACTATCCCTTTCTCGAGCCCTATTTCAAAGATCATCGCATTAAGCGATTTGACGTCTCCAGAGATCGGGAGATTTTCACCTTTGTGCTGCATGGCGAGCAGTTTCACGCAGCGCTTGCGGATCGGTTGGTCGGGCAATGGATTCTCAGGAACGAAGGACTGACCGAGCACTTTCGCTCTTCTGTGGAAGGAATCAGCCAGTTCGGCTTCCGGATCATGCTGCGTAAAGACTGGAAAGCGTTTGCCGAGGCCTTCAACCAGGAGCTGGCAAATATCCAGGAGAATGGCGAACTCGACGCCATTCTCTCAAACTATCGCTAAAACCCGATCACTCGAGGCGACGAAGCAGTAGCATCGGCGATACGCTAAGCACTGGTCGTAATTGCCAGCGGCCAAACAGCGCCAACAGAATGGCTGCAATCAGTGGTACTGGCAGCACCACCTGCCAGTGCCAGCGGAAAGTGCCCTCGAACATTCCGGCCTGGAGCGCATATACCGCCCCTTCCGCCGCAATCACACCGAGCGTACCGGCAAAGAACCCCAACAGTGCGAATTCCAGCATAGTACTGCGTGCCAACAACGACTGCTGGCCGCCCAGGGTTCGCAGCAACGCTCCTTCCCTCTGACGATCCCGCAGGGTGGCACTGACAACCGCTGCCATCACCACAAGAGCGGCCGCGAGAATCAGCGCCAGGATTGCCTCAATGGCCTGAGTTACCTGCTGCACAATCTGCTGGATGCGATCAATGATATGGTCTATCTCCAGCACCGAGACCGTCGGGAACTGGCGCGAGAAGTCGTTCAGAGCCAGTTTATTGTCCGGGTTCAGATAGAACGCGGTAATCCAGGTGGCGGGCATGTCAGTCAGACCGCCATCGGGCGGAAAGGCCATGTAGAAATTGGGTTTCATGCTGTCCCACTGCACAGTACGAATACTCGTGACTGGCTCGGTCACCTTGCTGGAGCCGATGGTGAAGGTCAGCCGATCACCCAGCTGCAAACCGAGTTTCTCCGCCAGCTCAGCTTCTACCGAAACCCCCTCGGTTTCGCCCGGCCCGAACCACTGGCCATCCACAATCCGGTTGTCTTCCGGCAGCTCCGCCATCCAGGTCAGATTCAGCTCCCGGTTCAGCGCACCAACCCGCTCATCCTTGCTGATCGCTTCTTTCACCGGCTCGCCGTTGAGTTCGGTCAGGCGACCGCGAACCATCGGATAAAGCGTCTCCAGGGGCGCGCCGTGAGTGGCCCAGAATTCCTCAACATCATCCACCGCATCAGGGGCAATGTTGATCAGGAAATGGTTTGGCGCGTCGTCCGGCAGTTGGGCCTGCCAGTCGTCCAGCAGCGAGGAACGCACCAACACCAGCGTAGCCGCCAGCATCAGGGTCATGGCAAAGACCGCCATCTGCGCCATACTGGCACGACGGTGCCGATATAAGCCCACCAGGGCCAGGCGCCAGGAGTTGCCGCCACCCTTCACTCTGCGCAACAGGGCGACCATGCCCCACCCCAGCAGACCGAGCACACCCAGCAGCACTACCAGCCCGCCCAAAAGTGCGGCCACCAGCATCAGCTCGCCGGCGTACATCCATACCAACCCAAACACGGCGACCACCGCCAGCAGGATATCCGGAATGGCTTCCCGGCCGGTTTCGCCGGGCTGGGAGCGTAATACCCGCATGGCGGGAACATTACGCAGGCGGCGAATGGGCGGATAGGCAAACGCGAATAGAGAAACCAGTGCCGTCAGCAAGGCGGGCGTTAATGCCGCCGGATCCAGATAAAAATCCACCGGCCGTTCCAGCACGTCACTGAGCAAGCGCACCAGCAGCCAGAACAACGGCAACGCCACCGCCAGACCGCCCAACACACCGACGACACCCCACAGAGTGAGGCGCCGCAGGTAGAGCTCACCAATGCCCCGGCTGGATAATCCAAGGGTTTTCAGCAATGCCACCGTGTCCCTCTGAGACAGAGCGTATTGCCGGCTGGCTACGGCAACGGCTACCGCCGCCAGCAACACCGCAAGACTGCCGCCCAGCAGCAGAAAGCGTTCGGCCCGCTCCAGGGAGCGCGAGAAGGTTTCACCGTCTCTGACCCCTTCCCACTCGTGACTGGGCTCCAGCTGTGGTTCCAGCCACTGGTAGTAGTCATCAAGCACACCTTCGTCACCGGCAAACAGGTAGACGTATTCCACCCGGCTACCTTCCTGGACCACACCGGTGGCGGCAACATCATCCACATGCATCATCACCCGTGGCGCCAATGATGAGAGCCGGAAGCCCCCATCCGGCTCGCGGATCAGCAAGCGAGTAATTTCCAGCTTCAGATTGCCGACTTCCAGAGTATCGCCGATGTCCAGTTCGAGCAGACGCAGCAACCGTGGATTCACCCACACCTGGCCGGGGCCGGGGCCCTGACTGACAATCTGTCTCGGCTCTTCAGCACCGGGCTGGATCTCGATTTCGCCGCGCAACGGATATTCGTCACTCACCGCCTTGACCGAGACCAGCTGAAATCCGCTTTCTCCGAAGACCATGGTGGAGAACTCCACCATGCGCCCGGTTTCCAGGCCTCGGGACTGGGCATTCTCTAACCATTCCTGTGGGATCGGACGGCCGTTCTCGGCTTCCAGTTGCCGGTCTGCCGCCAGAAAAGAACTGGCAGACGATACCAGGGTTCGCTGCAGCTGACTGGCGAACAGCGCAATCGTGGCCACGGTGGCAACAGCAATAATCAGCGCAACCAGCACCACACGAACGTCGCGTTCGCGCCAGTCACGGCTCACAGACATGAGTTTTTTTGAGGCTCCCATCAGTGTGCCGGCTCCCCGGCCAGATCCGGCTCAGTCAGCATGCCCGCCTCGATGTGCAGCTGCCGGCCGCAACGTTCGGCAAGGTGTTCATCATGGGTAACCATCACCAGTGTGGTGCCCTGCTCCCGGTTCAGATCCATCAGCAGGTCAGACACCGCCTGCCCGGTCCGGTTATCCAGATTGCCCGTCGGCTCATCGGCAAACAGAATGGCGGGGTCGGATGCAAAGGCACGCGCAATCGCGACCCGCTGCTGCTCGCCACCGGACAACTGACGAGGGGTATGGTTCAGCCGCTCCCCCAAACCTACCCGATCAAGCAATTCTCTGGCCCGCTGCTCCGGTGCCTCCGTGCCGCCCAGTTCCAGCGGCAGCATCACATTTTCCAGCGCGGTCAACGCCGGCAGCAACTGGAACGACTGGAACACAAACCCGACCCGACGGGCCCGGAGCTTGGCACGCTCATCTTCACTCAGCTTGCTGATGACCGCACCATCCAGTTCAACGGTGCCTTCCGTGGGTGTATCCAGGCCCGCAAGCAAGCCAAGCAAAGTCGTTTTGCCGGAACCGGAGCGACCAACGATGGCTACGGACTCTCCCCGATTGATTTCCAGACTGACCCCCTGCAAGATCGTGAGCGTATCGGTTTCCAGGCTGACCCGATGGGTCAGATCAGTCACCCGCAACATAAGGTTGCTATCGGTATTACTGAGATCCGTCATCTGGTTCACGGTAACTCCATTGTCTGTATCGTTGAATCTGTAAAGGGTATATGAATTTACTATGCATACGATATCGCTGTACGTCAGATCAATCGTACTCTCGGCTCTGCTCTTGCTCACCTTGCCTGCGCTGGCCAGCCAGAACACAGTGCTGGTGGTGGGTGACAGCCTGAGTGCCGCCTATGGCGTACCCTCGGAAACCGCGTGGGTAGAGCTGCTGCGGGATCGCATCGAGAGCCAGGATCTGGACTGGACCGTAGTAAACGCCAGCATCAGCGGTGAAACCACCGACGGTGGCCTGCGGCGCCTGCCAGGCCTGCTGGAAGCCCACGACCCAACCATTGTCGTCATTGAGCTGGGCGGCAATGATGGTTTGCGAGGCTTCCCTCCCAACGTAATCGAATCCAACCTGGCCAATATGATCGAACAGGTGCGTGATACCGGCGCCACCCCTTTGCTGGTGGGCATGCAGATCCCGCCTAACTACGGCCAGCGCTACACCACCATGTTCGCCGATATCTTTCCGACCCTGTCTGACCGCTACAATACGGTTTTGGTTCCCTTCTTCCTGGACGGTATCTACGATCAGGACGGGTTGATGCAAGGTGATGGCATTCACCCGACGGAAGAAGCGCAACCCCGGCTGCTGGATAATATCTGGCCCAAGCTGGAACCGCTGCTGAACAACCAGGCCAGCAGCTGATATCTCAGATTGCCTGCCGGACAAACCCCAAAGCTCGGCGTTCAGACCAGTAGTAACCGTCCCGGGCATGTTGGACAAACCCCACATGCCCGCCCCACTTCGGGATTTCCATCTGGACGTAATGTCCCAATACCCGGCGACTGTCCGGAAAACAGCGGGCCGAAAGGAACGGGTCATCTGCTGCATTCACTACCAGAGCTGGCACCCGGATATCACTCAACCGAAACAGAGCAGAACACCGGGCCCAATAGTCGGCCGCGTCCTGGAATCCATGCAGTGGTGCCGTATAGCGATTATCGAATTCGTGAAAACTCCGGATATTTTCAAAACCGCTAACGTCTATCAGATCAGGGAACTTTTCAGCTTTTTCCCGCATCTTGACCTGCAGATCGGTTAAAAATCGCTGCATGTAGATACGCCGGCTGGGCAATGCGAGCACGTCCGCACTGCCCGCCAGGTCCAGAGGCACGGAGTAGGTCACCGCACCGCTGATACGGCTGTCCACACGCTCGCCCTGCTCGCCCAGGTACAGCAGCGTGAGGTTGCCGCCCATACTGAAACCTGACAGGAACAGGTTCTGATACCGCCGCCCCAGCGCATGACTGACAACGGCATGCAGATCCGAAGTGGCGCCACTGTGGTAGAAGCGCGGCTGGTGGTTCATCACCCCGCCGCAAGACCGAAAGTTCCATGCCAGCACGTCCCAGCCATCGGCCATCAATGCCCTGGCCAGGCCAAGCACGTATGGCCGGCGGCTGTGACCTTCCAGCCCATGGGAAATCACCGCCAGCCGGTTACTGCCCTGGCGATACCAGTCCAGATGCAGTTCGTCGTCATCGTCGGTGGCGAGTATGTCGGTTTCCGGTTCCGGCAGAGTCACTTTCCGGAACAGGGTCGGCCACACCGACTGGATGTGGCCATTACGCAACCACACCGGCGGACGATAGGGTTCGAGCTTAGCTTTGTGCAAATTTTGACCTTTCATTTCAGGGGGTTGACGAACCTGATCAAAGTACTTAATATGCGCGCCACATTGATGCTGTTCCCCGATAGCTCAGTTGGTAGAGCAACGGACTGTTAATCCGTTTGTCGCTGGTTCGAGCCCAGCTCGGGGAGCCACTTATTCCGAAAGGCCGCTGATCAAACATCAGCGGTCTTTTCTTTTGGGCCTCAGAAAACCTCGGCCCGCTGCATGAACTCTCGCAATACCTGGAACAGTGTATAGCCATCCCGTGTACCGATCATTTCACGAATCGAGTGCATGGCAAACTGAGGCACGCCGATATCCAGCGTGGTCACGCCCAGATTTCCCGCAGTCAACGGCCCGATCGTGCTGCCACACCCCATGTCACTGCGCACCACAAACGTCTGGTGCGGCAACCCCAATTCATCGCTGATGTGGCGATAAAGCGCGGCGGAACGGCTGTTGGTGGCGTAACGCTGATTGTGGTTTACCTTGATGACCGGCCCCTGATTGAGCAGCGGGCCATGATTCTCATCATGACGGTCCATGTAGTTTGGATGGATACCGTGGGCGTTATCCGCGGAAATCATCATGGAACGAGCAATGGCACGGCTTTTCCCGGCGCCACACCAGCGGTCCAGCACCGCCGTGAGAAACGGCCCCTGGGCACCTTCGGCGGACATACTGCCCACTTCCTCATGGTCATTGCAGACCAGTAGTGCCGGCTCGTCACCAGAGGTTTCCAGCAGGGCCTGCAGGCCGATATAACAACTGAGCAGATTATCGAGCCGTGCGGAGGCCAGGAACTCTTCACGCAGCCCCACCAGAGCTGCACCCTGTGCATCGTAAAAACTCAGTTCATAGCCCAGAATCTTGCTGGTCTGCAGCCCGGATTCTTTGGCAATCTGCTGTTTCAGCAACTCGGCAAAGGTGGTGGTATCGGTTTCCGGCACCTGCATAACCACCGGCGGAAGATCAGTCTGGGCATTAACGGTGCGACTGCTGTTCGCCTCCCGGTCCAGATGGATGGCCAGGCTCGGAATGATCGCCACCGGCTTGCGGAAATTCACCAGGGTGTCCCGTACTTTGCCGTTGTCGTCCAATACCGTCACACGGCCGGCCAAAGAAAGATCCCGGTCAAACCAGGGGTTCAGCAATACGCCCCCATACACTTCCACACCCAACTGGAAAAAGCCCTTGCGGCGAATCTCAGGGTTCGGTTTGACCTTCAGGCAGGGGCTGTCGGTATGAGCTCCCACCATCCGGATGCCGGAACTGACCACATCCTTGGTGCCGGTACGGAAGGCAACAATAGACGAGCCATTACGGGTTACGTAGTAGCCCTGCCCTGGCTGCAACGACCATTCTTCGCGCTCGTCCAGCGGTTGAAATCCCGCTGCTTCAAGACGCGTTTTCATGGTATTGACCGCATGCCACGGAGTCGGCGAGGCATTCAAAAACTCAATCAAGTCTTTATTGAATTCAGTGTGTTCCATGATCTTCCTGATTGCATGATAATGGCGGCTACAGTATGGCATGAAGCCGCGCCGGCTCCTACCGGGTACGCTGCGCACCGCCATAAGCACTCACCGAAGATTCCGGAGTTCACTGTGTCGCTACCCCGCTTTCTGGATATCGAATACTGCCAGACCGACGACGCCCTGTTTCCCACGGCCATCGCCTGGTCCCTTGCAGACGGCCAGATGAAAACCGTGGTAATTGCACCGGAGGATGCCTGGTTGCCCGAAGATGGCGACCTGGGCGATGTAGACCTGCTGTATCTGGAAGAACAGGGGGTCCCCCTGCTGGAACTGGCCAGGGAGCTGCACGAGGATCTGCCGGACCAGACCGTATACGTGGATGGACTGGATCCGGACGAAATCCTGATAGACCTGATCTTCAGTGCCGTTCGCCAGGAGGCCCCGTTTGAAATCGCCCCCATTTCCGAGCTGATTACCGGCCTGGACAGCGAAGCACTGGAAGACCGCCGCCGGCAGTTGCTCTTTGATGAAGGGCTTGAACCGCAGCTGCCGGAAAACGGCGTATATTCCCTGCTGTTGCTGGCCCGTGAGGAAGGCTACCTGGAGGATTGAGGTCCGGCCCCTGATCACGGGGAACTGTGACATGAGTCCGCGTAACATTGCGTTACACAAGGCAGAATCGGGCGTCAGTACCGTTACTGACAGGAAGCCTGATAATAATGAACAAGGTCACACCCCGTTTCCTCACATCCAGCCTGATAGCGCTTGGCCTGTTTTCTTGCGCCGCCTTTGGCCAGGAGACCCCTCGCTCCGATAAACACTATGTCGGACTGTTGGCGACAGCCATTGAACACCGCTCCATCGGGCAGTCCGACGAGGATGGCTGGGGCCAGGCAGCGACACTGGTGATTGGCGGCCACCTGAGCGACCTGATTCATGCAGAGGTGAGGCTGGGGGGCGGCTTGGCAGACGCCGAGATTTCCCGTGGCGACCTGAGCCTGGCCGTCGACTACTTCGGCAGCTGGTACATGGGCCTGCACTACCCCATCGGTGAGCTTGGCAATGTCTATGCCCAGGCTGGCTTTACCCATGTCAGCGGGGAGGCAACCCTCGACAACCGGGATGCCGACGCCAATGCCCAGTTTCGGGATATCGAGGGCGATTACCCGAGCAGCAGTTTCAGCTTCAGCTGGCTGGCCGGCCTGGACCTGGAACTGATGGATAACACCTACCTGGTTTTCGAGGGCGGCAAGCTGTTTGAAGACACGGACACCAGCGCCAATGCCTTCCAGTTCTCCTCAGGTATCCGTTACGAGTTCTGATGCCGGATATGCCAGCACCGATGGATTTTCGGGTTGCGCTGAAAATCCTTGTCCAGAGTGCTGGCACTCACCTCTTTCACTTCAAACTCTGACTCCAGCGCCTCATCCAGCCTGAACTTACGGAAGTTATTGGAGAAAATCAGCAGGCCATCACTGGACAGTCGTGCCATGCACTGCCGCACCAGATCGGCATGATCGCGCTGAATATCGAGAACGCCAGCCATCCGGGCTGAGTTTGAGAAGGTGGGCGGGTCCATGAAAATCAGATCAAAGGTCTGATTCGCGGTTTTTCGGTCTGCCAGCCAGGCCAGACAGTCTGCCTGTTCGACGACATGCTTGCGCGGATCTGCCGAGTTGAGAGCCAGGTTATCCTGAGCCCAGCTGACGTAGGTTTTGGACATGTCCAGGCTCAGGGTGCGGCTGGCTCCGCCAACCGCTGCGTGCACGGTCGCTGCGCCGGTATAACAGAACAGGTTCAGAAAACGCTTGCCCCTGGCATGTTGCTGGATCCAGTAACGTACCGGGCGATGATCCAGGAACAGGCCGGTATCCAGATAGTCTTTCAGGTTCACCTTCAGGGCGCAGCCGTGCTCGTGCACGTTAAAGTACTCGCCGGTCGCCGCCTGTTTTTCATATTGCCGGGTACCGGTCTGGCGCTGACGTTGCTTGCACACCAGATCCTCCGGCGCGACCTCAAGCACTTCCGGGATCACCGCCATGGCTTCGGCAAGGCGCTCTCTGGCTGCCTTTTCGTCAACGGATTTCGGGGCCAGGTATTCCTGAACATGTACCCGCCCCTCGTAGATATCGATCGCCAGGGCATATTCCGGCATATCGGCATCGTATAGGCGGTAACAGCCAATGTTCTGCTTCCTGGCCCACTGGCCAATCGTTTTCAGATTCTTCTTGAGACGGTTACGCAGCATGTCTGCCCGTTCGGCGTTGGCGATGCGGGGCATAATCTGCCCCGGCGCGGCCGGATCACGGGGCGTGCGGGCATTCTCCGGCTGTACTTCAAACAGCAACAGCTGCGCCGGCAGTTTGCCATTGAACAACTTGTACTGCTTGAAACTTCGCAAACCAAGAGACTTCCCGAACTCAGGCGCACCGGTGAACACGCCCAGGCGCCATCCGATCAGCTCACGGGCCACAACCTCTCCAAGGCTCTGGTACAGGGCCGCCAGTTCCTTGCGCTCACTCAACCGCTCACCGTAGGGCGGGTTGGTCAGCACCAGGCCAGTATCGCTCCAGTCATTCTCGCGAGTGAATTCGGAGATCGGCCTGGCTTCTACGCGAACGATACCTTCCAGGCCAGCTCGCAGGATGTTCTTCTCCGCGGTTGAAATCACGCGGCCATCCTGATCAAAGCCAGAAAAAATGGGAATGCGCCCCTGCTTGCCCTCATGGGCCCGACGCTCCGCTTCCTGGCGCAGCGACAGCCAGAGCTCGGGCTGGTGTCCTGGCCACTTTTCGAACCCGAACCGCTCCTGCTTCCGCCCCGGCGCAATGTCCAGCGCCATCAACGCAGCTTCAACCACCAGCGTACCGGAACCGCACATCGGGTCCACAAAGTCACCACCGTTAGCGGCAATCTCGGGCCACCCTGCCCGCAGCAGCAAAGCCGCTGCAAGGTTTTCTTTCAAGGGCGCGATACCCTTTTCGGTTCGGTAGCCCCGCATATGAAGGCTGTGGCCACTCAGATCAATCCCCAACGACAAGCGGCCCCGGTTCAACCGCGCCGATACCGTGACATCCGGGTCTTTCGGCGCAACCGAGGGCCTGGGTGCACCGGCACCCCGAATGCTGTCAACAACGCCATCTTTCACTTTCTGGGCGCCAAACTGAGTGTTCCGGATGGCTTCGTTCTGGCCAAGAAACGTTACCCTGAAGCTCCCCCCCGCGGGTATATGGGCCTGCCAGTCAAGATCCACGACACCGGCATAAAGTTCGTCGGCGCTCCGGGCATCCACATCCGCCACATTCAGAATCACCCTGTTCGCCAAACGGGACCACAGACAGGCCCGATAGCCGCTCTCCAGCTCGCCCTCAACCCAGACACCGGCGGGTGCATTCCGCACAAGGTTCAGGCCGAATTCTTTCAATTCATCGGCCAGGAGGTACTCGACGCCTTTGGGGCAGGTTACGAAAAAGACATGCTTGGACAAGATCAACTCCTGGTCTTCTGAATAGGGCCGGTAAGTTTCCGGAATGGCAGTAAAAGCCTTTTAGCGACTGTCATCGTTATTTCACAAAAATATAAAAGAAGCGCCATATAGATGAAATAAATAGTGTACACCGGCGCGAGATTCGTCTTACCTTGTAGTTGACGCGTCGTTCCGGAGGCCGAATAAAAGTCTCCGTCAACAGGATCCTGACTGCTCTGACCGGAGCTGGCAATAGTGGGTTGTCCCGGAGAGGCTCCCGACTGCCAAGGTCACTGCAGATGTGTACACGCTTGTTCTGTTAATCCATCAGTGAGGAACGGCATGAAAAGACAGAAGAGAGACATGTACGCTCGTGCATTCAAGCGGGGTTATCTCGCTGGCGTGTCCGGCAAATCCAAAGACAGCTGCCCGTTAGAACAACCGGAAGTCCGCCAGGAATGGCTGAACGGGTGGCGAGAAGGCCGCACAGATAACTGGGAGGGCATGACCGGCGTCTCCGGCATCCATAAACTGGCCAACGTAACCGCAACATAATGGCCAACCCCGTTTAACCCTGATCTGTTTTTTTCAATTTTTACACACAAATCACAATCAGAGCAGTAACCAGAGCAACCCAAACGGGGCCTCCCGCCCCGTACCATGCGAAGAAGCGCTACGGGGTTTATTCCCCGCAAGGGCCCGCTCAGCGGGCCCACCTTCTTTCTGCCTCAGCTGATTTCTTTCCGGATCGCTTCCACTGCTTCGTTGATCAGTGACGGGCCACGATAAATAAACCCGGTATAGATCTGCACCAGCTTTGCGCCTGCGCGAATCTTCTCTGCCGCACTGTCGCCATCCGTGATGCCGCCCACGCCAATAATCGGCAGCCGATCGCCCAGCTCAGCATACAGCCCCTGAATCACTTTCACAGACGCTTCCCGTACCGGTGCACCGCTGAGACCGCCCGCCTCCTGCTCGTGAGCGTGCCCCTTCACCGCCTCCCGGCTGATCGTGGTGTTGGTGGCAATCACACCATCCAGGCCAGCTTCGAGCAATGCTGCAGCCACAAAGCGAATGCCCTGCTCATCCATATCCGGGGCGATCTTTACAGCCACCGGCACATAGCGGCCATGCTTTTGCTCACACGCTGCCTGCTCTTCCTTTATGGCGTGCAAAAGCTGCTTGAGCGAATCGCCAAACTGCAGATCCCGGAGGCCCGGCGTATTGGGAGAAGATACATTAACGGTGATGTAGTCGGCATAGGGGTAAACAGCCGCTATTCCTTTACGGTAGTCCTGTTCAGACTGCTCATTCGGGGTGTCTTTGTTCTTGCCGACATTAATGCCCAGTACGCCCCGGTAACGGCGGTGGCGGACATTGGTAATGAGGTGTTCCAGGCCTTCATTATTGAACCCCATGCGGTTAATGATGGCCTGGTGCTCCGGCAACCGGAACATTCGGGGTTTTGGATTACCGGGCTGTGCCAGAGGCGTAACAGTGCCCACTTCGATAAACCCGAAACCAAGAGCACCAAGAGCATCAATGTGGTCGGCGTTTTTGTCCAGCCCAGCAGCCAATCCAACCGGATTCGGGAATTCCAGGCCCATCACGTTTACCGGGCAAGGCTCCGGCTGTCGGGTAAATGTATTCAGGATGCCCAGTTTTTGAGCAACATCCAGGCTGCCAAGGGCAACATTATGGGCCCGCTCCGGTGGCAATCGGAACAGCAGGTTTCTCAGAAGGCCGTACATCGTCAAACTCCTTTCTCCGGGTGGCAGGAGTATACCGAAAGTTTTCCACACCATCTTGTGTAAACCCCAATTAGTCCCGAAAACCCCGCCCTGTATAGCCTCCCGACGCTTTTCCACGGAATCTGTGGATAACCCTGTTGAAAATTGCCGAGCAAGCGCCCCGACCCCTTGATAACTGCGCCAGCCTACAAATTGATCATTTTTTGATCAGTTATTTTCCCTTTATTTATCAATAGCTTAAATAGATAAAATTATCATTTGACGGCTTTGGTAACAAAATGCTAACGGGTAACCAATTCGTCATGATGTGCATAAATCGATCACAGCCAGGCCATTAATTCCACCCATTTCTACGTTTAATCCCGTTATACTGCCCTCATCGCGAAAAGCCCGGAGTGAATCCAATGGAACAGCCTGATCAACCCAGCCAGCAGCGCCAGAATAATCTCGAATCCGAGAAGCATGCGGCGACCCGGGTCACGATCATTGGCATGATTCTCGATGCCGTTCTGGGCATCATAAAAGTCATTGGCGGCACTCTTTTTAATTCCCAGGCGCTACTGGTGGATGGTATCCATTCATTTACCGATGTGGCATCGGATTGGGTGGTTCTGGCGGTCATGCGTCTGTCCCGTAAGGAGCCAGATGCGGACCATCCTTACGGACACCAGCGAATCGAAACCCTCGGCACTCTGGTACTGGGCAGCATTCTTATTGCCGTGGGCGCGGCCCTGGCCTGGGAGAACATTCTCAGGCTCCTGTCCGGTGAAGCGCAGCTGGTTCCGGGCTGGCCAGTGCTGGTAGCGGCCGCGGCCTCGGTAGCAGGCAAGGAATGGATCTACCGTTATACTCGCCATGTTGGCATGAAAATCCGCTCAGACCTGATCATTGCCAACGCCTGGCACAGCCGTACCGATGCATTTTCGTCAGTGGTCGTTCTGGTATCTACCATCGGTGCCATGCTGGGTTTCGTCTGGCTCGACGTGGTAGCCGCCGTCCTCATTGCAGCCATCATTGTGCACATCGGCTGGAAATTCACCTGGGACAGCGTGAAAGAACTGGTCGATACAGGTCTGTCCGAAGATGATACCCGGATGTTGAAAACCATTGCCCTGGAAACGGATGGCGTGCGAAATGTTCATGAACTGCGCAGCCGGCGGATGGGGCACGACATCCTGCTGGACGTACACCTGGTAGTTCGCCCGGAAATCAGCGTTTCCGAAGGGCATCAGATTGGTATGAAGGTGGTCACGGGCATGCGGGATGCCCTGGAGAACATTCGGGACATCAACTTCCATATCGACGCCGAGAATGATGAAAAAGTGCCCCACGCCACCGACCCGGGGCTACCCGATCGCGAAGCACTTCGTCGCCTGCTGACAGAGAAGCTGGGAGAGCTACCACCACAAAGCCGGCTCCGGCTTCATTACCTCAAGAATCGCATCCACCTGGAAATCTTCCTGGATGAAAACCATTCCGGGCCACACCTGACCACGGAACAGGTTCGAGCGGTTCTGGCAGACTACCCCTGGTTTGGCAGCGTCCGGGTCTGGGTCGCTGCCAACTGACGCGCCGGTTTAACGGCGCCGGTTCTCCTCCATGCGCGACAGAAATTCCTGCATCACCAGGGTATACAGCTCTCCGCCCAGAAACTTGTCTTCCACACCCGAGTCGATACTCGGGTTGTCATTCACTTCAATCACCGCCACCCGATTCCCGGCTTGTTTGATGTCGACACCGTAAAGCCCATTACCGATCAACCGGGTCGAATTCAATGCCGCCTGGATGACATTGCGAGGCACCTCGTAGGTGGGCATGGTTTCAAAACCGCCACTTTCCACTGTGGCACCACCGTGCTGGTAAATCTGCCAGTGACCTTTCACCATCAGATATTTACAGGCATAGATGGCCCGGCCGCCAAGCACACCAATGCGCCAATCGTAATCCGTGTAGAAGTACTCCTGAGCCAATACCAACGCAGACTGTTTGAACAGGTCTTTCAGCCCTGCCCGAAGTTCCTTTTCGTCCTTGGCTTTGATCACACCACGGGAAAAGGCGCCATCCGGAATTTTGATGACCACAGGAAAGCCCAGTTCATTACTCACCTGCTGTACCGCATCCTTCTGATCCTTTGAAAGGATCAGCGTTTTCGGTGTTGGCACCTTGTTGTTTTTAAGCAGGTCCGCCAGAAACACCTTGTTGGTACAACGCAGAATCGACACCGGGTCGTCAATTACCACCATCCCCTCGGCCTCTGCCTTGCGAGCAAACCGATAAGTGTGGTGATCAATAGCGGTGGTTTCACGAATAAACAGACCATCATATTCCGGCAGGCGCATGTAATCCCGGCGGGTAATGCGCTCCACGTTAATTCCCAGCTTTCTGCCAGCACGCTCAAAACGCTTCAGAGCCATCTCATCGCTCGGAGGCAACTCTTCCTCGGGGTTCACCAGCATAGCCAGATCAAAACGGTAGCGGCGACGGGTGCGCGGTTTGCGCCAGATCATGCTGCTGAAGCGATCCAGGGCGGCCGCAAACAAATCCTGCTCGCGCTCGTCAAGATCCGCCGGTGCCGCCGGCTTCATGGTTTCGATCTGCCATTGTTTTCGGTGACGGAACACCACTTCCAGAATCGGGCACGGAAACCGCTCGAACAGGGCACGGGCCACGGGCTTCAGGTCTGGATGTTCGGCCTGGCCAAAATAGGTTCGGATTCGTACTTCATGGGTAGCGTCCCGGTCATCGGTGGCGGGATCGATTTCGGAGGCTGATTTTTCCAGCCACTGGATGACACTGCTGTCCAGCTCTTCGAGTTCAAGCGAAAACAGTCCCTTACGGCTCAGGTCGTTGAGCGTCATAACCGATGGCACCACGTGGTGCCCGCGCGCTTCCGCAAGCAACGAACAGTAGTAGCCCCGGCTCAGATACCTGGCACTCTGACACAGGTTTATCACCCGCACGCGGCTGTTAACCGGGGCGGTAAACTGAAGGTATTGATCGAAAGTAAGCACGTCTTCGCTGGGGTAGTACGGTGCCCAGTCTTTGGCGCGATCTACAACGATGAGCAATCGGGACATAAAGCGGCATTCCTCCCTGAAGGTAGAGCCTGATAATTCCGGCAACAATACGCCCCATCCCCTTGCCAGACAATCGCCTGAAGATGCGTGCTTTTACGCATCATCCGCTGCTATGACGGGATGGCATCTGTCTACCATAATAGCGGCAATGAGCGTGGCCGCCAGGCGCTCCCTTTTTCTCGTTGACCGGGTTTACCAGACCATGACCGATGTAATGCTCCGCCAAGCCCATGCCAGTGATCTGGATGCCCTCGTTCAGCTGGAGAACCGCTGCTTTACCGAGGACAGGATATCCCGGCGCAGCTTCCGCCGCTTTCTGGAGATGCCCAGGGACCGACTAGTTATCGCCGAACTGAACGGCGAACTGGTGGGCTACTGCCTGGTGCTGATGAATGCAGCCACCCGGCTGGCTCGGATTTACTCGATTGCAGTCTCACCCGTTGCCCGCGGCCGCGGTGTGGGTGAAAGACTGGTCCGTGAGGCGGAGAAGGAAGCGGTTGAGGCTGATCGCATCATCATGCGGCTGGAAGTGCGTGAAGACAACACCGGAGCCATTGCCCTGTATCGTCGGCTGGGATATCGGCAGTTTGGCACCTACCGGGACTACTACGAAGACCACGGCGATGCCTTACGGTTCGAGCGGCGGATCCTCTACTACGAGCCCTCTCGCGAATTTCTTCCGGTGCCCTATTACCCCCAGACCACCGAGTTCACCTGCGGTCCGTCTGCATTAATCATGGCGATGGCGGCCCTTGACGAACAGCAACCAGTAAGCACGTTGGAGGAGCTGAAAATCTGGCGTGAAGCCACCACCATCTTCATGCTGGCCGGGCATGGCGGTTGTGGCCCCCATGGGCTTGCACTATCTGCCTGGCACCGGGGCTTCGAGGCCAGCGCCTGGATCAGCCAGGAAGGCGCGCTGTTCAAAGATACGGTCCGCAACGAAGATAAAAAGCGGGTACTGGAACTGGTGCACGAGGGGTTCCTGCACGATATCGGGCAGACAGAAATCCAGCTGCATCACGACCCGCTAACCCTGGAGGCAATGGAGAAGGCCCTGCAGGACGGGCGCATCCCTGTCATCCTGATCAGCACCTGGCAACTGAACCGGAGCCGGGTGCCGCACTGGGTAACCGTATGTGCCATCGACGAGGATTTCGTGTACCTGCATGACCCGGAAATCGATACCGAGGAAGGGGAAACCGTGGCCGACAAGCAATACCTGCCCATCGACCGACGGGTATTCGACAAGATGTCGCGCTATGGCCGCAACCAGCCCCTGCAGGCGGCAGTGATTGTCGGCCCCAAACGCCACTGATCAGCCGGTCCGCAGGGCCGCTTCCTTCAGTTCCGAAATCTGATCCCGCAGTCGTGCCGCGGTCTCGAAATCCAGATCCGCGGCGGCTTTGTACATCTCGTCTTCCAGTTTCGCCACTTCCTTGAGGACATCTTCCGGCGAGCGATTGCCTACCTTTACGCGATAATCCTCGGCTTCTTCAGCTGCCTTCTGCCCGGGACGCTCCGCTTTGCGCCGGCCACGACCACCGCCGCCCGCGGCACCCTCCATAATATCCGCGATCTTCTTGTTAAGACCGGTGGGGGTAATACCATGCTCCTCGTTGTGTGCCATCTGCTTGGCACGACGACGCTCGGTCTCATCAATGGCCCGCTGCATGGAACCGGTGATCCTGTCGCCATACAGAATGGCCTTGCCGTTCACGTTACGGGCGGCCCGACCAATGGTCTGTATGAGCGAACGCTCTGAGCGCAGGAAGCCTTCTTTATCCGCATCCAGTATTGCCACCAGTGACACTTCCGGCATATCCAGCCCCTCCCGGAGCAGGTTGATGCCCACCAGCACGTCAAACTCGCCCCGCCGCAGATCCCGAATAATCTCCACTCGCTCTACGGTATCAATGTCCGAATGCAGATAACGCACGCGAATGTCGTGCTCCATCAGGAAGTCGGTCAGATCCTCGGCCATGCGCTTGGTAAGTGTTGTGACCAGCACCCGCTCATTCACCTCCACGCGCTGGTGAATCTCAGACAGCAGATCATCCACCTGGGTAGACGCGGGCCGAACCTCAATCTCCGGGTCCAGCAGCCCGGTCGGTCGTACCACCTGCTCCACCACCTGGCCAGCATGCTCGGCCTCATAATTCCCCGGTGTGGCCGAGACAAAGATCATCTGCGGCGCAATTCGCTCCCACTCCTCAAACCGCATGGGGCGGTTGTCCAGTGCTGATGGCAGACGGAAACCGTACTCCACCAGGGTTTCCTTACGGGACCGGTCCCCTTTGTACATGGCGCCAATCTGCGGAATGGTCACGTGGGACTCGTCCACTACCAGCAAAGCGTTGGGTGGCAGGTAGTCAAACAGCGTGGGTGGCGCTTCACCGGGATTCCGCCCGGAGAGATAGCGGGAGTAGTTCTCGATACCATTGCAGTAACCGAGCTCCAGCATCATCTCGATGTCGTAGCGGGTACGCTCCTCCAGCCGCTGAGCTTCCACCAGCCGGTTGTTATCCCTCAACTGCTGCAGCCGAACATCAAGCTCCTGCTTGATGTGCTCGACCGCATCCAGCACGGTCTGCCGGGGGGTGACATAGTGGGACTTCGGGTAAATGGTCACGCGCGGCACCCGCCTGAGCACCTCTCCGGTAAGCGGGTCAAAATAGCTCAGGTTCTCCACTTCATCATCGAACAGTTCGATGCGAATGGCTTCCTTCTCGGATTCTGCCGGGAAGACATCAATGACATCGCCCCGCACCCGATAATTGGCGCGATGGAACTCGATGTCATTGCGGGTGTACTGCAGTTCGGCCAGCCGCCGCAGGATATACCGTTGATCCATCTGGTCACCCCGGTCCAGGTGCAGCATCATTTTCAGATAGGATTGCGGATCACCCAGACCGTAGATGGAAGAAACCGTCGCGACAATGATGGCATCCGGGCGCTCCAGCAAAGCCTTGGTGGCCGACAGCCGCATCTGCTCAATGTGCTCATTGATGGAGGCGTCTTTTTCGATAAAGGTATCGGAAGACGGTACGTAGGCCTCCGGCTGGTAGTAATCGTAGTAGGAGACGAAGTACTCCACCGCGTTATCGGGGAAGAACTCCTTGAACTCGCCATAGAGCTGGGCTGCCAGGGTCTTGTTGTGGGCCATGATGATGGTTGGCCGCTGAACCTGCTGAACCACATTGGCAATGGTGAAAGTCTTGCCAGAACCGGTTACCCCGAGCAGCGTTTGATGGGCAAGCCCGGATTCAATGCCATCTACCAGTCCCGCAATCGCTTTGGGCTGGTCGCCGGCAGGTTGGTAGGGCGAGTCGACGCGAAAAGCCCCTTCCCTTGCACTGGATGCTTTGTTGGCCATATCTGGCGTTTTAACCTCCGGACACCGGAAACGACGGAATATTTGCGTCGCATCCTCAAGAAATTTAGCGTTCTGGCAGCTTCATGATACCATCTGTGCGATCGACGGCTGGGTGAAAAATCAGCCAGTAACTTTGGCTCCAGTTGCCCGGCCGATCGCAGCCCAATAAGACGCAGCTTTAAGGAGCTCAAGTTTGGACCTTCAACTTTCCAGCCGAGTACAGGCGATCAAGCCTTCCCCCACCCTCGCAGTTACCAACAAAGCCGCAGAACTCCGCGCGGCCGGCCAGGATATTATCGGCCTCGGTGCTGGCGAGCCTGACTTCGACACCCCCGATCACATCAAACAGGCGGCTATCGACGCCATCAAAAACGGCCAGACCAAGTACACCGCCGTGGATGGTACGCCCGCGCTGAAGAAAGCGATTATTGCGAAGTTCAAACGGGACAACGGCCTGGAATACGAAGCCAACCAGATACTGGTAAGCAGTGGTGGCAAACAGAGCTTTTTCAACCTCGCCCTGGCGACACTGAATGAAGGCGACGAGGCCATCATTCCCGCACCCTACTGGGTTTCCTACCCGGATATGGTGCTGGTGGCCGAAGGCAAACCGGTGATCATCGAAACCACCGCAGAGACTCGCTTCAAGATCACGCCGGAACAGCTGGAAAACGCCATTACTGAGCGCACCCGCCTGTTCGTGATCAACAGCCCGTCCAACCCCAGTGGCATGGCTTACACCATGGAAGAGCTGCAGGCCATCGGTGAGGTGCTTAAAAAGCACCCGAACATCATGGTCGCCACAGATGATATGTACGAGCCGATCCTGTGGACTGGCAAGCCGTTCTGCAACATCCTGAACGCCTGCCCGGAGCTGTATGATCGCACCTTCGTACTGAACGGTGTCTCCAAGGCCTACTCCATGACTGGCTGGCGCATCGGCTATGCCGCTGGCCCGGCAAAAATCATCGGTGCCATGAAGAAGATCCAGTCCCAGAGCACCTCGAACCCCTGCTCTATCTCCCAGGCCGCCGCAACAGCCGCTCTGGATGGAGATCAGGCGTGCGTGGGCGAGATGGTCAAGGCTTTCAGGGAACGCCACGACTGGCTAGTAGCGGCCTTGAACAAGCTGCCTGGTGTGGACTGCCTGAACGGCGACGGCACGTTTTATGTCTTCCCGAGCTTCCAGGGTGCAATCGATGCCACTGACGGCGTGAGCACCGATGTGGAATTCGCCGAGAAGCTGCTGACCGAGGCCGGCGTGGCTCTGGTTCCGGGCTCTGCGTTTGGCTGCCCGGGGCACATGCGGCTGAGCTTTGCCACCAGCATGGATAACCTGCAGAAGGCGGTCGAGCGTTTGCAGAAGGCTCTTGGCTAAAATTTTAAGCTGAGGGGTTGACGGGGCGGTATGGCCAACATAATATACGCGCCTCGTCACACGACGACGTTCCCCGATAGCTCAGTTGGTAGAGCAACGGACTGTTAATCCGTTTGTCGCTGGTTCGAGCCCAGCTCGGGGAGCCACTATTTCGAAAGCCCGCTAGTTCTCTGAATTAGCGGGCTTTTTCGTGCGTTACGCTATGCTCAAGGCACCGAACCCAGCCTGCTTGTAATAAGCCGTGGCGTGATGGGAAGTCCTTTCCAAAAACCGCTACAAGCACATCCATGTGCGCTTCTCTCCGGCCATCCATGGCCTCCGAAATTTTTGGAAAGGACTTCCCATCACACCAATCAAGCCAAGGCGTAATAGTCAAAAAACTGCGTGCATTAAGTACCTGATAAACACACATCAGAAACCATCGAACTTCAATGCTGAAAAAACAACAGCAAGCTTCTCCGTTCTATTTAGTTAGCGTTACCACTATGGATGATGTGCTATGGATGGTGTTCCCTCCCGAAAATGTCGGAGGCCATGGATGGCCGGAGAGAAGCGCACATGGATGTGCTCGTAGCGGTTTTCGGGAGGGAACACCATCCATGGCGCCCGCACCAAACTAGCAGGCTAGGAATCGATAACTAACCCCAAACCAGACATCAAGATGAAACCACCTCGGCATAGATAGCTTTCAAAGCAGCCAAGGGGTCCGGCGCCTGGGTAATCGGGCGACCAATCACCAGGTAGTCAGATCCAGCCTTAAGGGCATCGGTCGGGGTCATGATGCGTTGCTGGTCCCCTTTGTCTGCGGTCAGCGGTCGAATTCCCGGCGTGATCAGTTGGAAGTCACTGCCCTGCTCCGCTTTCAGACGCGGGGCTTCCTGAGCCGAGCAAACCACGCCGTCCAGGCCGCTGTTTTTGGTCAGGGTTGCCAGACGGGAAACATGGGCTTCTGCCGAACTGGTTATACCGATACCAGCAAGGTCCTCGTCAGACATGCTGGTCAACACGGTAACCGCGATCAGGAGCGGGCGATCATTGCCGAACGATTCCAGGCGCTCTCGGCAGGCTACCATCATCTTCTCGCCGCCTGAGGCATGCACATTCACCATCCACACGCCCAGCTCTGCAGCGGCAGCCACAGCAGCCGAGGTGGTATTAGGGATATCGTGAAATTTCAGATCCAGGAAAATATCAAACCCGCGACTCTGGAGCGCTTTTACCAGATCCGGGCCTGAGCGCGTAAACAGCTCCTTGCCCACTTTCAGGCGGCATTTTGCCGGATCAAGCTGATCAGCCAGGGCCAAGGCGGGATTCTGGGAAGGAAAGTCGAGCGCGACGATGATTTTCGGGTCGTTCAGGTTTTGCACGTTCAGGTTCCTGGGTAGAAAGGTAATCGGGATGGGTCAAAGCGAGGTTATTCCGCCTCTACGCCCTGAATGGGACGCACGGTTTCCCACTGTTTGCAGCTTGGGCACAGCCAGTGTAACTGTTGGCCGGAGAATCCGCAGCTTACGCAACGGTAGACCGGGCGGTTTGCGAGAATCAGGTGCCCTATTCTGCTGACAAGGCGCCCCTCATCGGTGGTCATGCCTTTTTCATAGCCCGCCATCTCCACCAACCGCAAAAGCCCTCGCACGGAGGGCCTGGTCTCCAGCTCCATGCGCAGTAGATCAATGGCCGCCGGCCGGCCGGAGGAACGCTCAACTGACTCCACCAGGGCCAGCAGCAGGCTGGTACTGGGATACTGCTCATAGAGCTTACGAAGCTTTTTATAAAGGCGTGAAACATCACCATGCTCACGCTCCAGCTTCATCAACCGGTCTATCGCTTCCGGACCGAACTCCGGATTCTGGTCGAAAATTTTCAGGGACTGGTTTGCCGCCTCCCGAAAATTGCCCTGCCGAATCTGGAGCTTCATCAGCAGCAGGGTTGCCCGCACACAGGAGCGGTCGTAATCCAGCGCTTCTTTCGCCAGCTTCTGCGCTGTCCAGCGGTCGTCGTTACGGCTCAGGGCGCCATCAGACAATTCGCAGGTAATGTAGGCCAGCGCTTTGAAGGTAGCAGGATCCGCATCACCACGAGTGAGGGTTTTTGCCACCTGGGCCGCCTTCTCCCACTCTCTCTCCTGCTGATAGAGCTCAATCAACGCAATGGCTGAGCGGCGCCCGTACTCGCGGTCGCCCATCAACTGGTGAAACAATGCTTCGGCCCGGTCGAGCAATCCGGCATTCAGATAGTCCATTGCCAGCTCCTGGGTAACCTGGGGCGAATAACGGGCCGGGAGCTCAGGTCTGGCAAGAAGATTCTGGTGAATCAGAATGGCGCGGTCTGTCTCTCCCTTGTTCCGGAAATGGCTGCCAATGGAGAGATGCAAGCTGACGGTGTCTTTGTTGACGGCAAGGGATTGAACGAAGTTCTCGACGGCCTGATCAGAGTAGTTGGTAAAGAGAAACTGCAGACGGTCCCGAACGGAATCCTCGTCCATAATGGCTCGGGAGGCGCGGCCAGAGCGGTTTCCGTATCGACCTACAGCCCAGCCAGCGGCAACGGCCGCCGTCAGAAGCAGCCACTGAAACAGCATGTCCATCAAAGTGCCCGGTCGTTTTGTGCCCTGGATTTTTCGAGTGCGTGCTCTGTCCGCTCAAGACGCTTCTGCAGATGACGGCGCGATACAGACGTCCGGACGGTAGCCATGGTAGTCACAAGCACCCCAACCAGTGCACCAATCACAAACGCCATGATGATCCAGACAGCAACGCCATGGGGCTGGGTTTCGAACAACAGGAAGTTGAGCGAGACCGCCATCTGATTATTCAGGGAAAACACCAGCGCCAGAAGAATCAGAACCAGAACCAGCAAGGTAATTAGGATCTTCCGCAGTCCTGCCATGTCTTAAGCGCTCCCAACGGGTCAGATGCCCGGTATGTGAGGTTTCGTGTGTTAATTGCCTTCTCGGGGCCTCAGAAACCTTTTTTCATGCTGTCGTTGACCTGCTCTCGCAGCTCTTTGCCGGGCTTGAAGTGCGGCACAAACTTGGCTGGCAGTTGCACGGCGTCTCCGGTTTTCGGGTTACGTCCGGTGCGGGCAGCCCGATGATGCAGGGAAAAACTGCCAAATCCACGGATCTCAATTCGCTGGCCGTCGGCAAGGGACTGAGACATATGCTCGATGATGCTTTTCACCGCGAGCTCAACATCCTTTACGGAGAGCTGAGTCTGCTTCGAAGCGATCAGTTCAACCAGTTCGGACTTCGTCATGAGGCTTTTCCCTCTGTCGTTATTATTCCGCAGCAAATTACCGGGTTCCAATGCCTCTAGTTTAGCCAAACCAGAAAAAAACACAAAAAAAACGGGCTCTTAGAGCCCGTTTTTTTGACACCAACCGGAAACTTAGTCCTTGTTAGCGTTCTGCTGCTGCATCTGCTCCTTGATCAGGTCACCGATGGTGGTGGCACCTGAGGATTCTGCAGCCTTACTGCGTACGTTTTCCAGGGCCTGCTTGTCGTCCTCAACGTCTTTGGACTTGACAGACAGGTTGATCACGCGGTTTTTGCGATCGATGCTGATGATCTTCGCTTCAACTTCTTCGCCTTCCTTCAGAACGTTACGCGCGTCTTCTACGCGGTCACGGCTGATTTCAGAGGCTTTCAGTACCGCTTCAACTTCTTCGTTCAGGGCAATGGTGGCGCCTTTGGCGTCAACCGCAGATACGGTGCCCTTAACGATGGAGCCCTTGTCGTTCAGCTGAACGAACTCGGCAAACGGATCGCTTTCCAGCTGTTTGATGCCCAGGGAGATGCGCTCGCGCTCTGGATCAACAGACAGGATAACGGTTTCAACTTCGTCGCCCTTCTTGTATTCGCGAACGGCTTCTTCGCCAGTCTCGTTCCAGCTGATGTCAGACAGGTGAACCAGACCATCGATGCCACCGTCCAGGCCGATGAAGATACCGAAGTCCGTGATGGACTTGATCTTGCCGGAGATACGGTCGCCCTTGTTGAAGTTGCTGGAGAAATCTTCCCACGGGTTGGCAACGCACTGCTTGATGCCCAGAGAGATACGACGACGCTCTTCGTCAATATCCAGGATCATCACTTCTACTTCGTCACCTACCTGAACAACCTTGGACGGATGGATGTTCTTGTTGGTCCAATCCATTTCGGATACGTGGACCAGACCTTCAACACCCTCTTCCAGCTCGGCAAAGCAGCCGTAGTCGGTCAGGTTGGTTACGCGAGCAGTAACCTTGGAACCTTCCGGGTAACGACCTTTGATGTCGACCCAGGGATCTTCGCCCAGCTGCTTCAGACCCAGAGACACACGGTTGCGCTCACGGTCAAACTTCAGGACTTTAACATTGATTTCGTCGCCCACATTCACGATTTCGCTCGGATGCTTGATGCGCTTCCAGGCCATATCAGTGATGTGCAGCAGGCCGTCAACACCGCCCAGGTCTACGAATGCACCGTAGTCGGTCAGGTTCTTGACGATACCCTTGATTTCCAGACCTTCGGTCAGGGTTTCCAGCAGAGCTTCACGCTGCTCGCTGTTTTCAGCTTCCAGAACGGCGCGGCGGGAAACAACCACGTTGTTACGCTTCTGGTCCAGCTTGATAACCTTGAATTCAAGCTCTTTGTTCTCCAGGTGCGCAGTGTCGCGAACCGGACGAACGTCTACCAGGGAACCCGGCAGGAAGGCACGGATGCCGGCCAGATCAACAGTGAAACCACCTTTGACCTTGCCATTGATAATACCCTTGACCACTTCTTCAGCTTCGAAGGACTTCTCGAGAACCTTCCACGCTTCAGCGCGCTTGGCCTTTTCACGGGACAGACGGGTTTCACCGAAACCGTCTTCAACTGCATCGAGAGCCACATCGACAACATCGCCGACAGCTACTTCCAACTCGCCTTTTTCGTTCAGGAACTGGGAGGCGGGGATAACGCCTTCGGACTTCAGTCCGGCGTTAACGGTGACCCAGTCGTTGTCGACGTCAACTACGGTTCCCTGGACGATGGAACCCGGTTGCATGTCAATTTCTTTTAGACTTTCTTCAAAAAGATCCGCAAAGCTCTCGCTCATTATGTGCCCTATATGATCAACGCAAGTGTGCTCCGTGTCACCAGCAACACGGTCTGTTAACGATGTCCGGAATCAGCCAGCGGCTGGCAGAGTACGCTGTTCCGGCATTTCAACGACAAAAAGGTGTAGTCAGGCCTGACCTGCTGCGGCCATACACCTGTCTAACACCTCTTCGATACTCAAACCCGTAGAATCAATGACTTGCGCATCATCTGCAGGCTTGAGGGGGGCCGCAGAACGGTTCATATCCCGCTCGTCACGTACCCGTATCTCCTCTAAAAGGGCGTCAATGTTAACATCGACACCTGCTTCCTTCAACTGATTGTAGCGCCTACGGGCCCGCTCCTCGGCACTGGCGGTCAGGAAGATTTTGACCGGTGCATCCGGAAAGACCACCGTACCCATATCGCGCCCATCGGCCACCAGCCCGGGCGCCACCCGGAAATCCCGCTGGCGCTGCAACAAGGCATCGCGCACCGGTTGCATGACGGCGACTTTTGACGCGTTATCACCGCAGGTCTCGGTGCGGATTTCGGAGGTAACATCTTCCCCGGCCAACAGAACCTTCGCAGGCTCACCCGGAGGCGTCGGCATGAACGCAACATCGAGCCCTGCGGCAACCCGAACCAGTGCCGGCTCGTCGTCCAGCGCAACCCCCTGGCGGGTAGCCGCCAGGGCCGTCAGCCGATACAAGGCACCACTGTCGAGCAGATGCCAGCCCAGTTTGCGGGCCAACATCTGGGTAACGGTACCCTTGCCAGAACCGCCAGGGCCGTCAACCGTAATTACCGGTGCCTTGCTATTACTCATCAATCACTACCTTCTGCGTTAATTCGAATACCTGTCTGCAATGCCAGATCAACAAAACCCGGGAACGATGTAGCCACGTTGGCGCAATCGTTGATCCGGATAGGTCCGGTTGCGCGCAATGATGCCACCGCAAACGACATGGAAATGCGATGATCACCATGGCTTTCCACGGTACCGCCGCCTATTTCCTGGCCGCCATCTATAATGATGCCGTCGGGTGTCACGGTGGTCTCCACACCCAGAGCCGCGAGACCGTCCGCCATCACCTGGATACGGTCACTCTCTTTCACCCGAAGTTCCTCGGCGCCGCGCAATACCGTGCGCCCTTCGGCACAAGTTGCAGCGATAAACAATACCGGGAACTCGTCAATGGCCAGCGGCACCTGCTCTTCCGGAATGTCGATGCCCTTCAAACGGGCTGACTGTACCCGAAGATCGGCTACCGGCTCTCCACCGATGACCTTCTCATTGAACACTTCAATGTTGGCACCCATCTGTTTCAGGATATTGATTACACCTACACGGGTGGGGTTCATGCCAACGTGGCGAAGCGTCAGGTCAGAATCTTCGGCAATACTGGCCGCCACCAGGAAAAACGCGGCCGAGGAAATATCAGCCGGCACATCAATGGCGCAAGCAGACAGTTTGCCTCCACCGGTGACACTGGCAGTCGCACCGTCGCGGTGAACGTGGTAACCGAAACCCTCCAGCATGCGCTCGGTATGATCCCGGGTTGGCGCCGGCTCGGTCACCGAGGTAACACCCTCAGCGTAGAGTCCCGCCAGCAGCAGGCAGGATTTCACCTGGGCACTGGCCACCGGCATTTCGTAATGAATGCCCGTGAGTGCATGTCCACCCCGAATCTTCAACGGCGGCCGACCACCCTCACCGGTGTCGATGACCGCTCCCATGGCACGCAGTGGATCTGCCACGCGCCCCATAGGCCGCTTCGACAAACTGGCATCGCCCGTGAGCTCAGAATCGAAGGGCTGAGCGGCCAGCAATCCGGCAAACAGGCGCATGGCCGTACCCGAGTTTCCCAGATACAACGGGCCACGGGGCGCCTGCAGGCCTTTCATACCGACGCCGTGAATGCGCACAAAACCGTCATCCGGACCTTCGATGGTGACGCCCATATCCCGGAACGCCTGCAGGGTGGCAAGACTGTCCTCCCCCTCCAGGAAGCCCTTCACTTCGGTTGTCCCCTCAGCCAGGGCACCGAGCATGATGGAACGGTGAGACATGGATTTGTCGCCCGGAACCCGGATGTCACCTTTCACGGTGCCGCCCGGCTGCATTTGGAAAGTCACCTGTTTATCGCTGTTGTTAGTCACGTACGCCTGTCCTGAAAGCATTTTGGAAAAATGTTCCCGCGCCGCCTTGGCACGGCTGAAAACCCTGAGCAACGTGGCACCATCGCCACAGGCAATGGCAGCGCGGAGTTGATCCAGATCTTCGGTAAAGTGGTCTATTACCCGGAGTACGGCATCCCGGTTGGAGAGAAAAATGTCGTGCCACATCACCGGATCGCTTGCGGCAATCCGGGTAAAATCACGGAACCCACCTGCGGCATAGCGGAAGATATCCATATTCTCATCTTCGCCCGCCAGAGTGTCTACCAGCGAAAAAGCGATCAGGTGGGGTAAATGGCTGGTGGCCGCGAGCACCTCATCGTGATACCCCACCGACATGGTAAGCACGGTCGCACCGGCACCTTCCCAGACGGTCCGCAAACGATTCAGGCCATCTTGGTCGGCATTTTGCGACGGCGTCAGGATCACCTTGTGATTGGCAAAGAGATCGGGCCGGGCCGCACGGATACCGCTCTTCTCGGAACCGGCAATGGGATGGCCGGGTATTACCCATGGCGGCAGCTCACCAAACACTGCCTCCACATCGGAGACAAAACTGGACTTGGTACTACCCACATCAGAAAGGATGGCGCCCTCTTCGAGAACGGGCCGAATTTGTTCCAGCACCGCACGGGTGGCCCGCACCGGAACGGCCAACACCACCAGATCACTGCCCTTTACGGCCTGCTCGATGGAATCCGCAGCCTCGTCTATTACACCCAGTTCAACGCCGAGAGCCAGTTCATCCTGACGGGTATCAAAACCGGTCACCATTCCCGCAAGCTGTTGCGTGCGTATGGCGCTGGCCAAAGAACCGCCAATCAGCCCCAGGCCGATAACCGCAACCCGACGAAAAGGCGCACTCGGAACTGTCACTTCATGCCCCCAGCCCTGCTGACGCCAATGCCTCAGCCAGCGCATCGAGAAAACGTTCATTTTCTTGCGGAAGGCCGACCGATACACGCAGGTGCCGGGGCATGCCATAACCAGCGACGGGCCGAACAATCACGCCATGGGCCAACAAGGCCTGATAGATACCGGCGGCTGGCTCACCCACTTCCACGGCAATGAAGTTGCCTGCCGAAGGGATGTAGGAAAGCCCCATGCGATCGAAGCCTTCCGCCAGTTGTTGCAGGCCGGCTTCGTTCACCTCCCGGGATTTCTGCAGATAGGCCTCATCCTCAAGAACTGCTGTGGCCGCCGCCAGGGCAACGGTATCGACATTGAATGGCTGGCGAACCCGGTTCAGGATGTCAGCAATGGCCGGAGAACTGATGCTGTAGCCCACTCGCAACGCTGCAAGCCCCCACGCCTTGGAAAAGGTGCGGCAGACAATCAGGTTCGGGTATTTGTCCAGCAGCCGAATACCATCCGGGTACTCGTCACCAACAAGGTATTCGCAGTAGGCTTCATCCAGAACAACCAAAACCTGTTCAGGGATACGATCCAGAAACGCTTCAATCGCATCGGCGGTGTGCACGGTACCGGTGGGATTATTCGGATTAGCAACAAACACCAGCTTGGTGCGCTCGGTCACCGCATCGGCCATGGCATCCAGATCGTGCCCCCAGTCTTTTGCAGGCACCGCCACACCTCGGGCGCCAATCGCCTGGGTTACCAGCGGGTAAACCGCGAAGGCATACTGGGAGAACACCACTTCGCTATCAGAGTCGGCGAAACACCGGGCAATGACTTCCAGCACATCGTTGGAACCATTACCGAGGGTGATCTGGCTCATTTCCACGCCAAAGCGACGGGCCAGAGCCTGCTTCAGATCAAAGCCATTGCCGTCCGGGTACAGGCACATTTCATCGAGGGCATTTCGGGCGGCCGATAACGCTTTCTCACTCGGCCCAAGCGGGTTCTCATTGCTGGCCAGCTTGATGATCTCCGACGGATTCAATCCCAGCTCCCGGGCCAGCTCTTCAATCGGCTTGCCGGGCTGGTACGGAGACAGAGCCTGAACACCTTTTACCGCAAGACTCTGGTAATCCACTGCCATTGAACTCTCCTCAGGATCGACATTCGAAATCAAAGTACGCCGATGGGATAGGACCCCAGGCGCTTCAGCTCCACGGCTTCTTCATCAATTTCAGCCAGTACCTTGCTGATCCTGTCATCCTGCATGTGACCTTCGAAATCAATGTAGAAAACATAAGCCCAGGTGCCACTGGGCGAAGGCCGCGTTTCAATCCGTGTCAGACTGATGCCGTGACGATGGAACGGCTCAAGCAGCTGGTACAAAGCGCCCGGCTTGTTGCGCATGGAGACCAGAATCGAGGACTTGTCCTGGCCACTGGCCGGCACTTCCTCCCGCCCAATGATCAGGAAGCGGGTGGTATTGTCCGGGCGATCCTCAATGCTGTTAGCCAGCTTTTCCAGACCGTACAGCTCCGCCGCCATATCTCCGGCAATCGCCGCCGCACCCGGCTCTTCAGCCGCACGGCGCGCCGCCTCGGCATTGCTGGAAACGGTAATACGCTCAATACCGTAGCGATGTGTATCCAGCCACTGCCGGCACTGGGCGAACGACTGTTGATGGGAATAGATGCGGGTAATTTCCTCATCCTTGTGCTTCGGCGATACCAGCAGATGATGATGAATGCGAAGCTGCACCTCACCGCAGATTTTCAACGGCGAAGACATGAACATATCGAGGGTGTGATTGATCATACCCTCAGTGGAATTCTCCACCGGCACCACACCGTAATGCGCCGCACCGGATTCTACCTCGCGGAATACCGCATCAATCGCAGGCAGCGGCACGCTGACGACAGAGTGGCCGAAGTGTTTGAGCGCCGCCGCCTGGGTGAAGGTGCCTACCGGGCCCAGGAAGGCAATATGCATGGGCTTTTCCAGCGCCAGGCAAGCCGACATGATCTCACGGAACAGCCGCGCCATCTCTTCAGCGGGCAAAGGCCCCGGGTTCTTTTCCTTGATCCGGCGCAACACCTGAGCTTCGCGCTCAGGCCGGTAAAAGAATACATCCTCACCAGGATTGGCCGCCATTTTGACATGGGCCACTTCCTGCGCACATTTCGCCCGGGCACTGATCAGCTCCATGATCTGCTGATCGAGGGCGTCGATCTCCTCCCTTAATTCCCCCAGGCGGGTCTTCTCATCCGTCATGATCAGCCGCGCTCCTTCGCAAATTCCGCCATGTAGTCGATCAGGGCGTCGACACCTTCTTCCGGCATGGCGTTGTAGATGCTGGCACGCATACCACCGACCGAACGGTGGCCCTGCAGGTTGAGCAGATGCCGGGCTTCAGCGCCTTTCAGAAATTCAGCATTAAGCGCATCATCGGCCAGAGTGAACGGTACGTTCATCCAGGAGCGGAAGCGTGGTTCAATGGGGTTGGCGTAGAAATCGTTGGCATCAATGAAGCCATACAGCTTCTTTGCTTTCCGGGCGTTCATCTCGCCCATGGCTTGAACACCGCCCTGCTCTTTCAGCCACTTGAACACCAGCCCGGACAGGTACCAGGAATAGGTCGCCGGGGTGTTGTACATGGAGCCGTTATCGGCGATGACCTGATAGTTCATCATGGTCGGCGTCTCTTTCCGGGCCTTACCCAGGAGATCCTTACGGATAATTACCACCACCAGGCCCGAGGGGCCGATGTTCTTCTGGGCGCCGGCATAGATCAGACCGAATTTGCTGATATCCAGCGGCCGGGACAGCATGGTGGAAGACATATCCGCCACCAGCGGCACATTGCCACTGTCCGGAATAAAATCGTATTCCAGGCCACCGATGGTTTCGTTCGGCGTGTAATGCAGGTAAGCGGCATCGGCACTGGTATTCCAGCCGGACTGATCCGGAATGGTGGTAAACCCGCTGTCTTCAGAGCTGGCAACCACATTCACATTACCGTAGCGCTTGGCTTCGGCAATGGCCTTTTTCGACCAGATACCGGTGTTCACGTAATCGGCCGAGGCCTTGTCACCAAGCAGATTCAGCGGAATGGTCGAGAACTGGCTGGAAGCTCCACCCTGCATGAAGAGTACAGCGTAATCATCTGAAATACCGGCCAATTCACGGAGATCCTTCTCAGCCGCTTCTGCAATGGCAACAAACTCATCGCTGCGATGGCTCATCTCCATCACCGACATGCCGGTGCCGCGCCAATCGAGCATTTCGCTCTGGGCCTGCTTCAGCACAGCTTCCGGCAAGGTGGCCGGACCAGCACAGAAATTGAACGCCCTGCTCATTCTTCGGTTTCCTCGCCTTCCACTTCTTCTTCATCATCGGATTCTGCAATCCGCTCCACACCCACCAGGCGCTCATCTTCCTGGGCCAGACGGATCAGACGCACGCCCTGGGTATTCCGGCTCAGTACCGACACCTCATCAGTGCGGGTACGCACCAGTGTGCCCTTGTCGGAGATCAGCATCATCTGGTCGCCATCAAACAGTTGCAGCGCAGTCACCAGATTACCGTTTCGCTCGGAGCACTGCATGGCGATAACGCCCTGACTGCCACGGCTGTAGGCCGGGAATTCATCAATGGCCGTGCGCTTGCCATAACCATGCTCACTGGCCGTCAGAATCACACCGCCTTCCTGCGGAATGATCAGGGACACGACATGGTGGCCTTCCGGCATCTTGATACCGCGGACACCACGAGCCGTCCTGCTCATCGGGCGAACCTGCTCTTCCTGGAAGCGCACCGCTTTACCGGCACTGGAGAACAGCATCACTTCGGCAGAACCATCGGTAATGGCGGCACCAATCAGGGTGTCACCCTCATCGAGATTCAGGGCAATCAGGCCACTGCTGCGTGGGCGCGAGAAGTTCGGCAGCGGTGTCTTCTTGACCACACCGGCCGAGGTGGCCATCAGCACAAACTGATCTTCCGGGTAATCCCGTACCGGCAGGAAGGTGGTAATACGCTCTCCTTCGTCCAGCGGCAGAATGTTGACCATGGGGCGACCACGGGAGCCACGGCTGCCGCGGGGAATCTCGAACACCCGCAGCCAGTACACCTTACCCTTGTTGGAGAAGCACAGAATGGTGTCGTGGGAATTCGCAACCAGCAGCTTCTCGATAAAGTCTTCGTCCTTCATCGACGTTGCCGCTTTACCCCGGCCACCACGGCGCTGGGCCTGGTAATCCTCAACGGCCTGGGTCTTGGCATAGCCACTGTGGGAAATAGTCACCACCAGATCTTCTTCGTCGATCAGGTCTGCGATGGTCAGGTCGCGACGGGAGCTGGTGATCTCGGTACGGCGCTCATCGCCATACTGGCTGACAATTTCTGCCAGTTCGTCACGAATCACCTGCATCAGACGCTCGGGGTCGCCCAGGATATCCAGCAGATCGGCAATCTTCTCCAGGATTTCCTTGTACTCGTTCTGGAGCTTTTCGGTTTCCAGACCGGTCAGGCGGTGCAGTCGCAGATCCAGAATCGCCTGGGCCTGCTCCGGCGACAGGTGGTACAGGCCTTCTCGGAGGCCATAAATCTCCGGCAAATCATCCGGGCGGCAAGCATCTTCACCTGCACGCTCCAACATCGCGAGTACGTCGCCAGGCGCCCAGCCCTTGTCCATCAGCTTTTCTTTCGCTTCTGCAGCAGAGGGCGACTGTTTGATCAACTCGATGATTTCATCAATGTTGGCCAGGGCAACGGTGAGACCTTCCAGAATATGGCCCCGCTCACGAGCCTTGCGCAGCTCATAAATGGTGCGGCGGGTGACCACTTCCCGACGATGACGCACAAACGCATCGAGCATTTCTTTCAGGTTCAGGGTCTTGGGCTCGCCGTTGATCAGCGCCACCATGTTGATACCGAACACGGTTTCCAGCTGAGTCTGGGCGAACAGATTGTTGATGATCACATCCGGGTTCTCGCCCCGGCGCAATTCGATCACAACCCGGATACCTTCCTTGTTCGATTCATCACGCAGCTCGGAGATACCCTCCAGGCGCTTTTCCTTCACCAGTTCCGCGATCTTCTCGATCAGACGGGCCTTGTTCAGTTGGTAAGGCAGCTCGGTGATGATGATGGATTCGCGGCCGGTCTTCTTGTCCTGCTCAATCTCGTGGCGGGCACGGATATAAATGCGGCCACGTCCTGTGCGGTAGGCTTCCACGATACCGGCACGGCCATTGATGATGCCCTGGGTGGGGAAGTCCGGGCCCGGGATGAATTCCATCAGCTCATCGACCGTGAGATCCGGGTTATCGATCAGTGCCAGGCAGCCGTTCACCACTTCCGTCAGGTTGTGGGGTGGAATATTGGTCGCCATACCCACGGCAATACCGGAGGAGCCGTTCACTAGCAGGTTAGGCACACGGGTCGGCAGGACTTCCGGAATACGTTCGGTGCCGTCGTAGTTGTCTACGTAATCGACGGTTTCCTTGTCGAGATCCGCCAGCAGCGAATGGGCGATCTTCTCCATGCGGATTTCGGTGTAACGCATGGCGGCGGCATTGTCGCCGTCGATGGAACCGAAGTTACCCTGGCCGTCTACCAGCGGGTAGCGCAGGGAGAATGGCTGGGCCATTCGAACGATGGTGTCGTATACCGCAGAGTCACCGTGGGGGTGATATTTACCGATAACGTCACCCACCACACGGGCGGACTTCTTGTAGGCCTTGTTCCAGTCGTTACCCAACTCGGACATGGCGAACAGCACCCGGCGGTGTACCGGCTTCAGGCCGTCCCGGACATCGGGTAATGCCCGGCCAACGATAACGCTCATGGCGTAGTCGAGGTAGGACTGTTTCAACTCGTCTTCAATATTGACCGGCAGGATCTCTTTGGCTAACTCACCCATCGAGAAAGGTTCCTTTGCGTTATCTGGAAGTCGTTCCGGGGCCGTTTCCGGGCCCCGTCTTTATTCTTCAACAAGCCGCCAAGCATACCACAGACCGCCCCCACCGGGGGCAACTGTGGTAAAGCCTTAATCAAACACCACGGTCTTGTTTTCGTAGGTAATCACGCGGTCTTCAATGTGGGACCGCAGGCCCCGGGCCAGAACATTTTTCTCCACATCCTTACCCAGGCGAACCATGTCTTCGATGGAGTCGCTGTGACTGATCCGAATGACGTCCTGCTCGATGATCGGGCCCTCGTCCAGATCCTGGGTGACATAGTGGCAGGTGGCACCAATCAGCTTCACACCCCGGCTGTAGGCCTGATGGTATGGGCGGGCACCCGCAAACGACGGCAGGAAGCTGTGGTGAATATTGATCACCTTGCCGGAGTACTTTCCGCACAGCTCGGCAGGCAGAATCTGCATGTAACGGGCCAGGACCACCACGTCGGTTTCGTATTGCTGGAACAGCTCGTCGATATGGGCGAAGGCCTCAGCCTTGTTCTCTTTACTCACCGGCACATGGTGGTAAGGAATCTCGTGCCACTCCACCATACGGCGCAGATCATCGTGGTTGGAAATCACCGCAACGATCTCGCAGTTGAGCTCTTTGCTGTGCCAGCGGTGCAACAGATCGGCGAGGCAGTGTGATTCCTTGCTGCACATCAGGATAACCCGCTTGGGGCGCGCGGAATCGGCAATGTGCCAGTTCATGTTGAACTCGCGGGCAATCGGCTCAAAGGCGGCACGGAACTGATCCAGCCCGAACGGTATCGATTCGGCCTTGATTTCATGCCGCATGAAAAACCAGCCGGCCTGGGTATCGGAGTGGTGGCTCGCCTCGGTAATCCAGCCGTTATAGGTGGACAGAAAATTACTCACCTTGGCAACAATCCCGACCCTGTCCGGGCAGGAAATAACAAGACGATAGGTATGCTCCATGAAGCCTTTCCTTAACTTGAATCCGGGGAAAGCGGGCGCGACAGGAAACCACAAACCGGACATTCACGGCGATGGTCGGTACGCACCGGTAAAAATGACCGGCTATGATAGCCTATCTGACAGCCAGAAACGAGGAATCCGACCATGGACAGAGTGATCTACAGCCCCGCTTCGAAAATCAGCCACAGGCGGCTCTGGAGAGCGACAGCCGCGCTGATGCTTTTCCTGCTTGCCAGTAGCACAAACGCCAACGAACAGGCCATTCTGGAAGGGGAGCGCTTCCATCCGGTACAGGGCTCCCAGGGTATGGTTGCCACCAGCCACACCCTGGCCACAGAGGTTGCCCTGAAGGTATTGAAAGACGGGGGCAACGCCATTGATGCCGCTGTTACCGCCGGCTTCGCCCTGGCCGTCACCCAACCCCGTTCCGGCAATATTGGCGGTGGCGGCTTTCTGGTCTACTCGCCCGGTAACGGCGATGCCCCGGAAGCCATTGATTATCGCGAAACCGCACCGGCTGCAGCCACCGAAACCATGTTTCAGGATCAGGACGGCAATGTCGTGAGCGAGCGCAGCCGGTTCAGCCATAAGGCCGCCGGGGTACCCGGCACCGTAGCCGGGCTGGCGCTGGCACTGGAGCGGCACGGCACCCTGAGCCTCAGCCAGGCCCTGGCCCCGGCGATTCGACTGGCCCGGGAGGGTTTTGTGGTACCCCACCGATTCACCGAAGGCCTGGAGCAGGCCCGGGACCGCCTTGAACGCTGGCCAGCCACCCGCGCAACCTTCTATAGAGAGGATGGATCGGCCCCACAACCTGGCGAAGTATTTCGCCAGCCGGAACTGGCCGACACCCTCCAGCGCATTGCCGAGCAGGGTATAAAAGGCTTTTATGAAGGAGAAACCGCCCGGTTGATTGTGGCGGAAATGCAACGGGGCGAGGGTCTGATTACTCTGGAAGACCTGCGCAACTATGAACCCGCCGTTCGCCAGCCGGTCCACGGCACCTATCGGGGATTTGATATCTACTCCATGTCGCCGCCCTCCTCTGGCGGCACTCACATCGTGCAGATCCTCAACATTCTGGAGGACTACCCCATCGGCGACTGGGGGCACAACTCCGCAAACACCATCCACCACATGGCCGAGGCCATGAAACTGGCATACGCAGATCGCTCGGAATACCTGGGGGATACAGACTTCGTAGCTGTGCCGCTGCAAGGGCTGACCAGCAAGGGCTACGCCGACCAACTTCGCGCATCCATCAAGGCAGACAAGGCCCGGCCCGCCAGCGAGATCGCGCCTGGAAAACCTGGGCCCCGGGAAAGCCCGGAGACCACACACTTCTCGGTGGTGGACCGCTGGGGCAACGCGGTATCAAACACCTACACCATCAATTTCAGCTATGGCTCGGGCATTACCGTGGCCGGTGCCGGCTTTCTGCTCAATAACGAGATGGACGATTTCAGCGCCAAGCCGGGGGTTCCCAATGCTTATGGCCTGATCGGCGGCGAAGCCAACAAGGTGGAGCCAGGTAAACGCATGCTCAGCTCCATGTCGCCGACCATCGTACGAAAGGACGACCGCAATTTCCTGGTAACCGGCAGCCCCGGCGGCTCCCGGATCATCACCACCACCTTGCAGGTGATCATGAATGTGATCGACCATAATATGAACATACAGACAGCCGTCAGTGCGCCGCGCATCCACCACCAGTGGTTACCGGACGAGATTCGGGTGGAACAGGGTATCAGCCCGGACACTCTGGATCTGCTCCGGGCGCGAGGGCACACCATCAACACCGGCTCGGCCATGGGTGCCATCCAGAGCATCCTGATTGGCGAAGACGGCACGCTTTACGGCGGAGCCGATCCCCGGCGCAGCACTTCGTCTGCCATGGGATTCTGAGCCATTCAATATTGACCGGGCGCATCCCGGACAGGAGGTAACTGATGTATCTTTCCGTACAACTGAGCTGCTATCCGCTCAAGGACGACTACAAACAACCGATCTGGGATCTGATTGCACGCCTGGAACAGACCAGCCTTGAGGTCCACCCTGGTCGCATGAGTACCGAGATCTTCGGCGAGTATGACGAAGTGATGAAGGTGCTCTCAGACACCATGAAATGGTCTTTCGAGACCTACGGAAAATCGGTGTTTGTAGCAAAAATCATGGAGGGTGACCGGAGGCCGAAATGACACCCAGCAACGAACCCGGAAAGCAGGACCAGACACCGCAGCCGCAACCGACGATACCCAACCAGTACTCGTTTCTGTGGTTGAGCGCGGCCATTTTCCTGATGTTCCTGTGGCTACAGGGCAATAACCAACAGCAACAACAGGAACTGGCCTATTCCGAGTTCAAACAGGCCGTCATGAGCGGCCAGGTTGCCGAAGTTACCCTGCGCACCGAAGAGATCAGCGGACGCTTTACGGATTCCGGTGCCAGCCGGTTTGCCAACGACAGCCGTCCACCGTCGAGCAGTTTCATAACGCTCAGGCCACAGGTGGAAGACCCGGAGCTGCTACCACTACTGGAAAAACAGGAAGTCCTGGTTCGGGGCTCCCGCTCCGGCCGCCCCTGGTGGCAGGAGCTGATCCTGGGCTTCCTGCCCTGGATCCTGTTACTGGCGCTGATGTTCTGGTTCTGGGGTGCCGCCCAGAAACGCATGACTCAGGGCGGCGGCCCCTTTGACTATGGCAAGTCCAGGGCCCGCCGCGCCCGCAGGGAAACCTCCACCACGACACTGAACGACGTGGCGGGCATTGAGTCCGCAAAACGGGACATTTCGGAAATTATCGACTTCCTGAAGTCTCCGGATAAGTATCGTCGCCTGGGCGCCGTCATGCCCAAGGGGGTTCTCCTGGTTGGCCCGCCGGGCACCGGCAAGACCCTGTTGGCGCGGGCCATTGCCGGCGAGGCGGAAGTTCCCTTCTTCAGCATCAGTGCCTCCGAGTTCATCGAAATGTTCGTGGGCGTTGGCGCGGCACGGGTTCGGGACATGTTCCAGACGGCTCGCAAGGAAGCCCCGGCACTGATCTTTATCGATGAGCTGGACGCCGTCGGACGCTCACGGGGAGCTGGCCTGGGGGGCGGCCACGACGAGCGCGAACAGACCCTGAACCAGATCCTCACGGAAATGGACGGTTTCGAGGCCCATGAGAACGTTCTTGTGCTGGCCGCCACCAACCGCCCGGATGTATTGGACACCGCTCTGCTGCGCCCGGGCCGGTTTGACCGGAAAATCACCCTGGACCGCCCTCACCGGGAGGCCCGGGAAGCTATTCTGAAGGTACATGTGCGCAAGGTGCCGCTGGCTGCGGATGTGGACCTGACGCAGGTGGCCGCGCGCACGACCGGCTTCTCCGGCGCCGACCTGAAAAACCTGGTGAACGAAGCGGCCTTTACAGCCGCCCGCGACAACCTCGTTGAGGTAAACAACCACTGTTTTGAAGTGGCCCACGATCGCCTGATTCTGGGAGAGGAACGGGACGCCCAGTTAACACCGGAAGAGCGTGAAGCCGTGGCCTACCACGAATGCGGGCATGCCATTATGGCCTATTACATGCCCAAGGCAGATCCTCTCACCAAGATCACCATTATTCCCCACGGCATGGCCATGGGAGTGACCGAACAGACCCCGAAAGAAGACAAATACAATTACACCGAAAGTTACCTGGAGGACCGCATCAAGGTGATGCTGGGCGGGCGTTCTGCCGAAAAGATCATCTACGGAGAGGTCAGCACCGGCGCCCAGAATGACCTGAAAGAAGCCACCAAACTATTGAGACGAATGGTCGGCCAGTGGGGCATGAGCGAAAAGATCGGCCCGCTGGGCCTGGGCATCGGCGAAGAACATGTGTTCCTTGGCCGGGAAATGGGCGCGCCCCGGGAGTACAGCGAAAAACTCGCGGAAATGATCGACTCGGAAATCCAGTCGCAATTACTGGCCTTTGAAGCCTTTACCGTGAGCTTCCTGACCGAACACCGGCAGGAACTGGATGCCCTTGCCAGAGCCGTCATGAAAAGGGAAACCCTGTCAGCCGGGGAAATAACCGAGGTGCTGGAGGAAGCTCGCAGCCGGGAGACCGCCTGAACAACTGCCGGCACAACAGCGGTTTGCTCAGGGCGTGATGGTGACCGGTAGATTCAGTTGGCAAAGCAGGGACTCCGCGCCCTGCTGTTCAAACAGGCTGCACTGACGGCTGATCACCAGCTGTGCTGCTCCCTCCTCCCGCACGGCCCTCGCCATGGCAGCAGCACCGGCTTTGGGCAAACGCCTGACCCGGGCAGCAATGCCCCCGGCTTCAAGCATGGCTGCAAGCTCCTCAAGCAATTCGGGATCATCAGCGGCGTCTGAGCGCACCAGAACCGTCAGCGCCCGCTGCCCACGCCTGGCCAGCTCCACGCCTACCCGCACAGCCCGATGATTCGCGCCCTGATCGTGGTTCAGCAACACCACCACCCTGCCCGGTGGTAATGAGCGCGATTCCGGCCACAACAGCACATCTCCCGGCGCCTGCCGCAACAGGCCCCGCGCGGTTGAGCCCAGCCTGAAAGATGAAATACCGGACCAGCCAGCCCCGCCGAGCACCAACAAATCATCAGGCTGTACCAGCCCCAATACCTGCTCTACCACTTCACCCCGGCATAATCTCAGTGCCTGGGCCACACCCCAGGGCGCCAGGGTTCGCTCGAGAGTACGGCGAAGCTTCTCTGCAGTTGCCTGCATACGGACTTCCAGAGCGTCGACATCCATGGGCCTCGCCACGCCGGAACTCCGGCCCACTTCCCGGGCAAAACCGTAACCGGCACTACGCAGCAGGCTTACTTCCTCCACAAAGATACCCAGAACTTCGGCTTGCTGCGCACGAGCAATGTCTGCCGCAGCCTCCAGGGCTGCCAGACTCCGCCTGGAACCATCCAGCAACACCAATATCCGCCGGGCTACGGCGGGGTCTGGCTCCGGAGTTTTATGACTGACCGTTGTGTCCGCCATTGCCATTATCCTGACCCGTGTCTTTGTCCTTGCTTTTGCCAACCTCGGCAAACGCGGCCAGCCTGTCTGCCACGCGTCGGTTAAAGCTGCCCTCAGGGAACACGCCATCAGCATCCGGTTGCCCCGGCTCCAAGCCCGTCAACAACTCAATGGCCTGGTCGATATGGGTAACGGGATAAATGGAGAACCTTCCGTCCTGCACCGCTTCCCGCACCGATTCATTCAACATCAGATGCTCCACATTGCTGGCCGGCAACAAGGCACCCTGGCTGTTTACGCCGCCGTCCTGCCGGCAGACATTGAAGAAGCCTTCAATCTTTTCGTTGACGCCACCCACCGCCTGCACCTCACCATGCTGGTTCATGGAGCCGGTAACCGCCAGGGACTGCTTGAGCGGAACGCCGGCGATGGCGGACAACAACACACAGGTTTCCGCCACCGAGGCAGAATCCCCTTCCACGCCACCGTAGGATTGTTCAAAGGCCAGACTGGCCGACAGTGACAGCTCATTCATCGGCGCATAACGATTGGCCAGGAACCGGGACAGAATCATCACCGCCTTGCTGTGGATCGGCCCACCAAGCTTGGCTTCCCGCTCGATATCCACCACCTGGCCCTTGCCAGGGCGCGCCGTGGCGGTAATGCGAGTGGGCTGACCAAAGCGGGTGGCGCCTAGCTGCAGTACCGACAGACCATTCACCTGCCCCACCTGCTCGCCCTGAGTGGCAATCATCACCACACCCCGGCGAATCTGCTCCAGACTGCGCTCACGGACCCGGCTCGCCCGGTAGTCCCGCTCGTCAATGGCCTGCTGAACATGGCTGGCGCACACCTGCGGGCTGTTGGCCACACCAGCCCAGTGGTCCGACTCGGTGAGCAGATCTTTCAGTACACGATCATGGGCCGTCAGCTTGTTCTGATCGCTGGCCAGACGGCTCGCGTGTTCAATCAACCTGGCAACCGCCTCCCTGTCCAGGGCTCTTACACCAGCCGACCGGGCCATAGTGGCAATCATCCGGGCGTAGAGTAAGTAGCTGGCCTCATCCCGCTCCATGTCGTCTTCAAAATCCGCTTCCACCTTGAACAGGTCCAGAAAGTCCGGATCGTAGTGGGACAGCAGGTAATACAGCATCCGGTCGCCAAGCAGCACCACCTTTACCGAAAGCGGAATCGGCTCCGGTTGTTGGCTTACCGTGGTGGCGAGGCCATACAGGCGCTCCAGGGATTCGATGCGGATCTCGCCGGAAAAGAGTATGCGTTTGAGGCTTTCCCAGGCCATGGGCTGCGACAGTACCCGCCGGGCGTCGAGGATCAGGTAGCCCCCGTTGGCCCGATGCAGAGCCCCGGCCCGAATCAGGGTGAAATCCGTGTACAGGTTACCCTGGTGGGCCCGGTGTTCGATCTGACCTGCCAGGTGCTGGTGGTTGGGAAGATCTTCATAGATGACGGGGGCCCCACGGGTCTCGGCATTATCCACCAGCAGGTTCACCCGGTAGCGGTTCAACAACCCTGCCGGTGCGCCGTTTTCAGTATCCTGAAACGCCTCGGCATGCTCCACCACATCCTCTCGCACCGCGTCGAGGTGCGCGACCACGGCCGGCACGTGCCCCCACTTCTCGCGCAGCTCCCCCATGGGGCCGCCCAGGGTAAGCTGAACCATTTCCTCATTCAGGGCATGGACCCGCTCCCGGACTTCCTTGCGCAGCCGGGGCACCTGCTGGATGGCCTGCTGCAGCTTTTTCTGGAGGTCTTCCACCTTGGATTCGACCAACTCCTTTTCCTCATCGGAGAAGGTCTTGTATTCCTCAGGTTCAATCACCTCGCCGTTGCGCATGGGCGCGAAGGTAAAACCGGCCGGGGTGGTGAGCATGGCTATATTGTTGGCGTTTGCCTCTTCCTGAATCTCAGACAGACCTTGCTGCTGGCGCCGGGTAACCTCTTCCTGCAATTCCTGAATACGGGCCTGGTATTCCTCGCTTTCAAAGGTGGCCGGTATGGTGGTCTTCAGTTCGTTGGCCAGTTCGCTCATATCGGCCTTGAACAAGCGCCCCTCCCCCGGCGGCAGCTCAATGGCCCCGGGTTTGTCCGACTGCTGAAAATTGAACACATGACACCAGTCCGACGGCACCGGTTTTTCCGCGGCATGGCTGGCCAATACCCGCCGTACCAGCTCATGCTTGCCGGCACCGGAGGGCCCCAACACAAACAGGTTAAACCCCTGGGCCTTCATGCTGGCCCCGAATTCCAGGGCACGCAGTGCCCGGTCCTGACCGAAGGGCAGAGCCAGATCTTCCAGGCTTTCCGTGGTTTCAAAATCCAGTTTGTCCAGCGGGCACCGATGGTAGATCCGGTCTTCGGTAAGTGCGTCGGGCAGAGCCATCCGTCCTCCTTATGGCTTAGGCGTTGCCTTCCAGTTTGTCCTGGGTGCGCAAATCAAAATCGCTGGCATCGTGCCGCTCGTGCAGTTGGGAGGCAAGATCGCCCCAGGCCTTGTTCACCATACGGCCACGCTTAACTGCCGGGCGCTTGGACACCTCGTCGGTCCAGCGAACCACGTTGGTATAGGTGTGGGCTTCCAGGAATTCGGCCGCCTCGTACACCATGTTTTTCACCAGGGCTCCGTACCAGGGCCAGATGGCCATGTCGGCGATGGTGTATTCATCACCGGCAATGTACTGGTTATCCGCCAGCTGACGATCGAGCACGTCCAACTGGCGCTTCACTTCCATAGTGTAGCGGTTGATGGGGTACTCGTACTTTTCTGGCGCGTAGGCATAAAAGTGACCAAAGCCGCCTCCCAGGAAAGGCGCACTGCCCATCTGCCAGAACAGCCAGTTCATGGTTTCTGTGCGTTTGGCCGGGTCCCTGGGCAGAAACGCATCAAACTTTTCCGCCAGGTAGAACAGAATGGAACCAGACTCAAAAACCCGGATGGCCGGGTCCACACTGCGATCCAGCATGGCAGGGATCTTGGAGTTGGGATTCACCTTCACGAACCCGCTGCTGAACTGATCCCCTTCGGTGATTCGAATCAGCCAGGCATCATATTCCGCCTCCTTGATGCCTTTTTCCAGCAGCTCCTCAAGCATGACCGTTGCCTTCACACCGTTGGGCGTTGCCAGGGAATAAAGCTGGAACGGATGCTCCCCCACTGGCAGCTCTTTTTCATGGGTAGGGCCGGCGATGGGGCGGTTGATGTTAGAGAACTTGCCGCCGTTGTTCGGATCCCATTTCCAGACTTTCGGAGGTGTGTAAGTTGGGTCACTCATTCCGTTTTCTCCCATTGGCTTTACAGGGTTAGTGGCATGACTGTAACCGAATCCGGCACGGGTACGCACGTGGAATACGTCTGCGCGGGATCAATAATCGGTCATCGGTATTGGGCTATACTCGGCTCTGGATCAACTGGACTGCAATGGAACCTGCCATGGCGTGTCACGCCGACCGGACCGCTCCTGTCTTTCAAACGAAAGGCCTGACCAAAACCTACCGTCAGGGCGATGTGGAAGTGCATGCCCTGCGGGGGGTCGATATCAGCCTTTATCCGGGGGAGCTGGTAGTTATGCTTGGCGCCTCAGGCTCAGGCAAATCCACGCTTCTGAACATTCTGGGCGGACTGGATGTGCCCACTACCGGCGAAGTTCGTTATCAGGACATCGATCTGGCCGGCGCCTCAGACCGGGAGCTTACCCGCTATCGCAGGGATTATGTCGGGTTCGTGTTTCAGTTCTACAACCTCATCCCCAGCCTTACCGCCCGCGAAAACGTCATCGCCGTGACCGAGATTGCCCGAGACCCCATGGCGCCGGAAGAAGCCCTGGACATGGTGGGCCTGGCCAGTCGCCTGGACCATTTCCCGGCTCAGCTTTCCGGTGGCGAGCAACAAAGAGTGGCCATTGCCAGAGCCATATCCAAGCGACCCCGGGTGCTGCTGTGCGATGAGCCTACCGGAGCCCTGGACTCGGCCACCGGTATTCTGGTCCTCGCGGCATTGGAACGGGCCAACCGGGAAACCGACACCACCACAGTGATCATCACCCACAATGCTTCAATCGCGAACATGGCGGACAGAGTAATCACCCTTTCGGATGGCGTGATCAGCGGTGAGCACCGCAACTCAGAACGCCAGGACCCGAACACCCTGAGCTGGTGATGCCATGATTTTCGGGCCGAGCGTACTGCACACCAAACTGAGACGGGAAATCTGGCAGATGCGCGGCCAGCTGCTGGCGATCGCGCTGGTGATTGCGGGCGGGATCGCGGTTTGCCTGATGTCCCTGGTCAATTACTCCTCCCTGACAGCCACCCGGGATCAGTACTATCAGGAGCACCAGTTTGCGGATGTATTCGTTTCGGTAAAACGGGCCCCCCGCCATGTGCTGCAAACGGTTTCCGAGCTACCGGGTGTGAACCGCCTGAGCGGCCGGGTGGAAGGCGCCGCGAAGCTCAATCTCCCCGATTACGACGAACCTGTGTCGGCCCACCTGGTGTCTGTTCCTCCGACCGGCCAACCCGAGGTAAACCAGCTGTATGTCCGGCAAGGTCGACTGCCAAGCGCCACCCACGCCAATGAAGTCGCAATCATTGGCAGCTTCGCGGATGCGCACCAGCTCACTCTGGACGACAGTTTCAACGCCATCATCAATGGCCGACAACAAACCCTGAAAATCGTGGGCATTGTCGAGTCGCCGGAATTCATCTACGTGATACCTCCGGGGGGCATGCTGCCGGATTATCAGCGCTTTGGCGTGCTCTGGCTGAATCAGGAAGCACTGGCCGCCGCCATGGACATGCGGGGTGCCTTCAACAGTCTGGTACTGCAGATCGACCAACGGCATCCTGTGGAAGATGTGATCGACCCACTGGACCGGTTGCTGGCGCGCTACGGCAGTACCGGTGCGTTCGCCCGGGCTGACCAGTTCTCACACCGTTTTCTCAGTGACGAGCTCGAGCAGCTGAAGGCCATGGCGATTATCTTTCCGTCCATTTTTATGGGCGTCGCCATGTTTCTGCTCAATGTGGTGGTGACACGCCTGATCAGTACCCAGCGGGAAATCGTCGCCATTCTCAAAGCCTTCGGCTACAGCAATGGCCAGATCGGCTGGCACTACAGCCAACTGGTGCTGGCCATTGCTTTTACCGGGCTTGCCATCGGCTGCGCCAGTGGCCTCTGGCTGGGGCATCGGTTGGGAGAGCTGTATATGGATTACTACCGCTTTCCTTCGCTACTGTTCCGAATCAATCCCTGGTGGCTGGCGTTACTGGCCCTGATCAGCCTGGCAGTTGCACTGCTCGGCGGCTGGCGCTCCATCCGCGCTGCGGCCGCCCTGCCCCCGGCGGAAGCCATGCAGCCCGAGAGCCCCGCCCGATACCGGGTTACCGTTACCGAACGGCTGCTGGGCTGGGTGCGCTTTCATCAGCCTTCACGCATGATCGTGAGGCAGCTCGCCCGCAAGCCAGGCCGAACCGCCCTCTCGGTATTTGGCATTGCCATGGCCACGGCCATCGTGGTGGTTGGCAATTTCCAGTTCAGCTCTGTTTCGCTGATGGTGCACACCCAATTCGCCCGGGTGCAGAAGCAGGACCTGACCGCCACACTCACCGACCCGGTCAACCCGACCGCACTGTACGGAATGGCGCGCCAATCCGGTGTGCGTTACGTCGAAGGACGCCGGGCCGTTACGGTAGAGCTGGTTAACGAACACCGCAGATGGCGCACGGTGCTCACCGGCTTACCCCGGGACGCCAAACTGCAATTTGTGGTTAACCAGGATCTGGAGAACGTGGCCATTCCTGCTGCCGGCCTGTTGGTAACCGACTTTCTGGCCAAGGCCCTGAATGTTGAGACCGGAGACACAGTTCGGGTGCGAGTGCTGGAAGGCCGACGCCCGGAACTGGACCTCACGGTGGCTGGCGTTACCAGCGAGTTCCTCGGTGTGGGCGCCTACATGAATCTGGCCGCCATGAACAAGGCGCTTCGCGAAGGCCCGAGAGTGAACCAGATGCTGATGAATCTGGCGCCGGAGCAAACCAACACCGTCTACCAGGAACTCCGGGATACGCCGGGAGTGATGGCCACCAATCTGCGACAGGCAATGCTCGACAGCTTCTTCGAGACGCTCGCGCGCACCTTCCTGACCTACACCTTCATCATCAGCCTGCTCGGCGGCATTATTGCTTTCGGTGTGATCTACAATACCGCGCGGATTTCCCTGGCCGAACGGGGGCGAGACCTGGCGAGCTTGAGAGTACTGGGGTACAGCCACAACGAAGTCGCCCACATTCTGCTCGGGGAACTGGCCATACTGCTGTTACTGGGAATTCCTCTGGGTTGGGCGATTAGTTTTGGACTGGCAAGTTTTGTGGTTACCGCGATGCAGACCGAACTCTATCGCGTTCCTCTGGTCCTGACCGGCCAAACCCTGGCATTGGCGGCCAACGTGGTCATTTTGTCGGCATTGATTTCCGGCTTCATCACCTGGTGGCGACTTCGTAAACTGGACCTTGTCGCGGTTCTGAAAACCCGGGAATAATGCACACACACTCACATGGGACCCAACATGGCGACACAACGCATCTCCAAAGGAAAATGGGCCTTCTGGCTTTTGATGGCCTCGGTGGCAGCCATCGTCTTCGCGCTTATCCTGCGGCCAGAGCCCGTTTGGGTTGACCTTGCCCCCGTCGAGCGCGGCCCCATGGAAATGACCATTCTTGAAGAGGGCAAAACCCGGGTCAAAGATCGCTATCTGATTTCCTCCCCCGTGGCCGGCTATATTCACCGGGTTCAGCTGGACGTAGGCGACGCGGTGATTCCCGGGGAGCTACTGACGTTTGTGGACCCGACGCCCGCCAGCATCCTGGACGCCCGGACCCGCGCCGAAGCCGAGGCTCGGGCAGCCGCCGCCCAGGCGGCACTTCAATCCATCCAACAAAAGGTTCAGGCGGCGGAGGCTGATGCTGAGTTCGCTCAGAATGAATACCAGCGCCTGCTCGCTCTGGAAGAATCCCGCTTTGTCTCCACCGAACAGTTACAACAAGCGAAATCCACGGCAGCCCGGGCACAGGCAATCCTGCGTTCCGCCCGCTTTGATGAAGAGGTGGCCGCCCATGAACTGGCCGCCGCTCAAACCCGGCTGCAGATTTCAACCGCGTCCTCCAATGGTCAGAAACCTGCCGAGCGGGTCGCCGTGCGCTCTCCGGTTAACGGCGCGGTTCTGGCTCTGGTTCGCCAGAGCGAGGGCGTCATCCAGGCCGGCGAGCCGATACTGGAGGTCGGAGACCCTGGCGCTCTGGAAGTGGTGGTCGAGGTCTTGAGTTTTGATGCCGTCAAACTGGAACCCGGCCTTGGCGTGCGACTGAGTGGCTGGGGCGGGCCGGTACTGGAAGCAACGGTTCGTCGTATCGAGCCTATCGGTTTTGAGGATGTATCCGCTCTGGGCGTGGAAGAACAACGGGTTCAGGTTATTGCCGATATGGTCAGCCCACGGGAGCAGTGGCGACAGCTGGGAGACGGCTACCGGGTGGACGCTGACTTTATCCTGTGGCAAAGCGAAGACACCTTGCAGGTACCCACCTCAGCGATCTTCGAATACAACGGCGCTTCTGCGGTTTTCATGGTTGAGAGCGAAACGGCTAGACGCCAGACAGTCACGACAGGACCATCCAACGGTTTAATGACCCAGGTAACGCAGGGACTGCAGGAGGGCGTTCGGGTGGTCCGGCACCCCGGCCGTGGCCTGGAAGACGGCGATCAGGTCCGGGTGCGTTAACGCAACCCCCTGAATGGAACGAAGCCGGCACATAGTGTGCCGGCGTCCGTCTTCAATGGGATCAGGCTTTCGTTCTGCGCGAGAAGCCCAGCCCAGCCAGACCAAGGCCGAGCAAAAGAAGGCTGGCTGGCTCAGGCACTTTCGCGGCGGACGAGAAGGAGGCTGAAAACGCCAGGTCGCCGTAGTTCGACCCGGAACTCCAGCTCTGGGTATCCCAGGTACCGGCACTATTGCCGTTGTTCTGCCAGAAAAAGCCACCGTCCAGATAGGCAGACTCGTCACGCAGGGAGCCTGCAGAGGCGGTACCAGTCTGGCCATCGAACAAGCCGGTCGAACTGATAAACGCGATGTAGTCGTTACCCCCGACAAGATTCAACCCGCCGGTGTTGAAGGTAAACTCTTCCATACCATCAAGACCACCGTTGTTGGTTGAGGACACAGCGGCACTCTGGAAAAGCACGGAGCCGGTCGCGCGGGTGGTGGCAGCATCCCAGTCCATTACATAGAAAGCAAAGTCCACGTAATCGGGGTTAACTCTGTCGTTCAGGAAGAACGTCCAGCTATCCAGCTGGGTTTCAGAACCGCCCACCTTGAAGGTTTGTCCGTACGTAGCACTGTTAGATTCACCGAAGGCGGCTATTTCGCTGGAGCCATTCCAGCCAGATACGGTTTCGATAACACCCGCGTTGGCAACGCTGGCGAGCCCGGACACTGCAACAACAGAAAGCGCTTTGCCCAACTTGTTCATCTGTACTTCCTTATTTGGTTCTTCCAGAGATAATGACGTTGCCAGCAAGGAAGCACATAGCGTGCCTATTTATATCTTATTGATATTTAAAACCTTTATTAGAACATAAAGCCAGTCATGTAAATTATTCCGACGCTATTATCGCGCAATCTTACTCGACAGCGTCGATCCATTTGCCATACCCCGCGGCTTCCATTTGCTCCAGCGGGATGAACTTCATGGCTGCGGAATTCATACAATAGCGCAATCCCGTCGGCGCCGGACCATCGTCAAAGACATGGCCCAGATGAGAATCAGCATGGGCACTGCGAATCTCCGTCCGGGTCATGAAAAACGACTTGTCCTCACGTTCTACCACTGCCTCTGGCGTAATCGGGCGAGTGAAGCTCGGCCAGCCGGTACCGGACTTGTACTTATCCCGTGAGGAGAACAGCGGCTCACCGGAAACGACATCCACATAAAGCCCCTCCCTGGTGTTGTCCCAGTAGGTATTGTTGAAGGCGGGTTCAGTACCATCCTCCTGCGTGACCTCATACTGCATTTCCGTCAAACGCTGCCGAAGAGTCTTGTCATCCGGCTTCTGAAAACGTTCGGGGTTAAAACCCCCGCTTGCCGCCGCTTCTGTCGGATCGTCCTCCGCAGGCATCGAGTCATTGACTCCGGTATTGGGCTGATAGCGCGAGAAATCCAGCTCATAATCCTCGCCATAGACCTCTTCAATAAACTGATAACGCCCCGAATTGAAGGTATAGAACTTGTAGCGGACCGGATTCTTCTTGTAGTAGTCCTGGTGGTATTCCTCCGCCGGATAGAATCTCTTGAGCGGCTCAATGGGGATCACCACCGGTTTGTCATAGACGCCGGAAGCCTCCAGTGCCTGCTTTGCCGCCTCTGCGAGGCGCTTCTGCTCCTCGTTGTGGTAAAAAATGGTGGGCCGGTACTGCCGACCACGGTCAACGAACTGGCCCTCCAGGTCGGTCGGATTCATCATTCGCCAGAGACCGGCCAGCAAGCCCTCATAGGTCATTTTATCCGGGTCGTAATATACCTGGACGGCTTCAGTGTGGCCTGTGCGCCCGGAAGAGACCTGTTTATAGGTCGGACTTTTTTCTTCCCCACCAGCGTAGCCAGACACTGCCTCGACAACACCAGGAATCTTTTCGTAGCCGGCTTCCACGCACCAGAAACAGCCGCCAGCAAAGGTTGCCACGGCCAGATCCGGATCATCCGGTGCGTAGGCATTACCTGTACTATCCACTCGCTCTGCTGCCACCTGTGCCGCAAAAAGACCGGCGGCGGAAACCAGCGCCAGGGCGGAAAACAGGCCTATAACTTTGCGTTTCATGACACTTCTCCTCGCTTGAATCCATAATCACAGCCTAGCGATCTGAATTCACAAAAACGTTCAGCAACTATCACAAATCTATAACGCAGCGGAAAGCTAGCTGGAGGAAGCTAACGGTAGCCAGAGGGTAAAGACAGCACCGTTCGCATTGTGCGCTGAGAGCCTGCCTTGCTGCAGGACGACCAAGCGCTGGGCGATCGCAAGTCCCAGGCCGGCATGCCCGGTACGTTCGGCTCCCGCGGCCTGGTAGAAGGGGTCAAACACCTGGCCAAGGTCTTCTTCGCGGATGCCAGGCCCAGCATCGGCAACAGTGATCGCTGCTCCACCATCCCGTACTGACATCGTGAGTATGACTCTTGTATTCCGCGGAGAATGGGCGATGGCATTGCTGATGAGATTGTCCAGAACCCGCTCGGTCATCGCGATATCCGCCAGCACGCTCTCGGTCTCTGTCGCCGAAATGATGAGCTCAACACCAGCTCGTTCTGCCGCAGGTCTATGCTTCTGAACGACGTCGTAGAGCAACTCAGCCATGACAAACGGCTCGATATCCGGCTGTTTTTCACGGGCGTCCAGGGCGGCCAGTTCGAACAACTCCTCAACCTGCCTGCCCAACCGGTGTGTTTCTGACAGGGCCACCGCCAGGAACCGGCCTCGCTCTTCGGCTTCCAGGGTCTCATGCTTCATCCGCAGCGCTTCCAGGTAGCCCTGAATAGACGCCAGCGGTGTTCGAAGATCGTGAGACACCTGAGCAACCAGCTGTCGACGCTGGGCGTCTTTGTGCTTCAGGAGATCCAGTTGCGCCACAATGCGTCGCGCCATGAGATCAAACCGAGAGGCCAGGTAATCAATGTCGTCGCCCTTCTCGGCCAGTGGAGGACTCTGCTCAGAGGACAATTCCCGTTCAAACGACTCCACCCGTTCAGTCAGCCGGGACAGCCGCCGCGTTAACATTCGGAAGAACACCAACCCGGCCAGGAGCCCGACGAGCAGGCTCACCGCCAGGGCGCCTGCGCCCATCTGCAACAACCGGTTGCTGTGCACCATGCTCTCCGCGAGGTCGAATTCTTCACCCCTCAGAACCACATAAAGGTAGCCGGCAGGGTCGATTGCCGAGGGAACAGGGGTTACAGAGAACACTTTTTGCCGATCGTGACTACGAGGGTCGTCCCCCGGCAGAGGATAGGCGTCCGGGTTTTCGAGCAGTGTCTGGATTGGTTCGAGGGATACCCGATTGCGCTTGATTCGGTCCGGATCGGCGGAATAGGCAAGAATGGCCCCGTCGGTATCCAACAGGTAAATCTCAAGGCTGGGATTGATCGTCATATACAGCTCGAACAGCTGCTTCAGGGCATCCCGATTCAACTGGCCATCGGTGACCAGGTTTCGGTCAGAGACCAGATTCTGCGCCAGATTCCGGTTCAGTTGCTGGTTAACGGCAGCCGAATACTCTCTGACCGAGGCCAGGCTCAGCAAAGTGAATAGCCCGCCCACCACCAACAGCAGCAGGAACAGACCGATGGCCAGCCTCGCATACAGGGTTCGAAGCACGGAAAGGCCCATGGTTAATCCATAAACCGATAGCCCACGCCCCAGACCGTCTGAACGTAACGCGGTTCGGCCGGATCGGGCTCAATCTTGTTACGCAGGCGGTTGATATGGGTGTTTACGGTGTGCTCGTAGCCGTCGTGATTGTACCCCCAGACGGCATCCAGCAATTGGGCCCGGCTGAAAACCCGGCCACGATGGGAAGCAAAGTGCCACAGAAGATCGAACTCACGGGCGGTCAGATCGAGCTCGCGGCACTCCAGGAACACCCGGCGCCGAACCGGATCAATCCGCAGCCCGTCCGCCTCAATCTCCGCCACATCGTCTTCGGCTGAGCTCTTCCGGGAGAGCGCGTCCACGCGCCGGAACAGAGCTTTGATGCGAGCGGACAGTTCCGCCACGCTGAAAGGCTTGGTGAGGTAGTCATCCGCCCCCATTTCCAGCCCCAGCACCCTGTCCAGCTCGGTGCTCTTGGCGGTCAGCATGAGCACCGGCACATAACCCGCACTGGAGCGTATTTCCCGGCACACCGCCAAGCCATCCAGGCCCGGAAGCATGAGGTCCAGAATCACCAGGTCAATACCACCGTCCCGGAAACGCGCCAGGCCGCTGTCGCCCCGGTCCCGAAGAACCGCAGTCATGCCCAGGTCGGATACCTGCATGCGGACCAGTTCGCCGATACCGGGATTGTCTTCGATTATCAATACCGTGCGCGGCATGCAGCTGAGGGCTCCTTTCGGTCAACACTGGCTGTCAATCCAGTATTATCGTCAGTCCTCTGAGTCTATCGTGGAAAGTTCACAAAACCATAAACTTCTTCATAAACTCCGGACACAGACAATATCGAACCTCAAGCAAGCGATCACCCAATCACCACACCCCCATAGGCACAACATCAGTGACATAGTCTCTGAACCGGCGCGCAGGCCGCCCCAGCACTTCTTCAACCGTTTGAGTGGTGCTTTCATTGCGGCCATCAAGAATGTTCACAAACAGTTCGTTGATCAGCCACGCCATGTCGTCTGCCATACCCAGCGCCCTGGCGCCATCCAGATAGGCCTCCACCGGTAACGGCGTAAACCGGATCTCACGGCCAGTGGCCGCAGCAATCGCATGCACACACTCCTCGAACGAGAGCAGCTCCGGACCGGTAACTTCCAATACCTGGTTTTTCAATGCGGGATTGGTCAGCGACGCTACCGCCACACTGGCCAGGTCATCCACATCGATGAATGGTTCTCTGGCGTTGGGCCTGGGGAGCACCAGCTCACCCGCCTGCAGGCCCTGCAGCATAAAGCTTTCACTGAAGTTCTGCATAAACCAGCTGGCGCGAACCACGTTCCAGTCCAACCCGCTGCTTTCCAGTACCTGTTCTGCCCGCCGTGCACCCACCTCTCCACGCCCCGACATCAATACGAGGTGCGCCACACCCTGCTGTTTAGCTTCCGCCACAAAGGCACGCACATCCGTTTCCGCCGCCGGCACCGCGAGATCCGGGAAATACGTAACGTAGGCAGCACGCACTCCCTGAAGTGCCGCGGCCCAGGTACTGCGGTCTGCCCAATCAAAGGGGATGGGAGAAGAGCGTGACAGGCCGCGCGCCTCCAGCCCCATCTCACCCAGTTTTGCCAATACCCTGGAACCGGTCTTACCGGTGGCGCCAACAACAGCGATGACTTCTGATGTCATGGTTTGGTCCTCGTTAAACGATCACTGAAGGTTCCAGTTTACGAGGACAAAAACTGATGCTTAATGCTTTTCTATCTACTATATTTTGCAGATCGTCCAAAACCCGTGAGAAACAATGATCCCTGAACTTGAGCGGCGCATGCCGACAACCTCCGATCCACTCGGCGAGACGCTGTGTTCACTTCGCATGGATGGTACCGTCTACGCGACTGCCGAACTGATTAGCCCCTGGGGCATGGAGATGCCGCCGCTCGGGGGCAAAATGATGTTTCACATCGTCACCCAGGGAAGCTGCTGGTTGCGTTTCAAAGACCAGGATAGCCTGCTCCTTAAAACGGGCGACATGGCGCTGGTACCCAAAGGGGAAGGCCACTGTATTTCCCATAGTAACGATCAGCCGTGCGAGCCCTTTTTCGATATTCCTGTCACCCGGCTGACAGACCGCTTTGAGTTCATGCGCTATGGCGGGGCCGGCACGGAAGAACAGCGCACGGGCGAAGAAGAAACCCGACTGACCTGCGGCGTGCTTGGCTTCGACCAGATTGCGGCTCAGAAGCTCATTCGTGAACTGCCACAGTGCATTCACATAAAAGGCGACGATGGCGCCCTGCCCGCCCAGCTTACAACGCTGATACAACTGATGGAGCAGGAAGCCCGCGCACTATCACCCGGCGGGGTCACGGTGATGGCCCACCTGGCAGATATCATCGTGATTCAGGCCATACGACACTGGATCAACTCCAGCGCGGAAGCCAGCAAAGGCTGGCTGGGTGCGCTGAAAGATCCGAAACTGGGCAAGGCTCTGGCGGCCATACACGCACATCCTGAGGCTGACTGGACAGTCAGCCGGCTGGCCAGGCACGCGGGCATGTCCCGCTCCGGGTTTTCCGCCCGGTTTACCGAGGTGATAGGCACTTCAGTAAAACAGTACCTGACCGAATGGAGGATGAACCTGGCGCGTCTTAGAATTGGTCAATCACCCGTGACACTGACCGAGTTGGCTGAAGAGCTGGGGTACCAATCCGAAGCGGCGTTTTCGAGGGCTTACAAGCGGGTTTTCGGGGTGCCACCACTGCGGCGGAAAGGCTGCGAAAGGTAATCACATAATGAGCCCGACTTTCCCGCCCACGGCTCTATGGTTCAGATTTGAGTACCTCAGCCCGATCCCTCTCGTACTCTTCGTATGACTTACTGGAACGTTCGATGCATTCATCATACTGAGGGGGTGGCACACTGACACATTCCTGTCGGTTGTTTCGCTGCACATTGTCATACACGGCTTTGCTGCTACAGCCAGCAACCAAGACACACACCAGCAGTAAATACAGAGTTTTAGTCACGTTCATCATCCAGTTAGTGCGTAGAGTTTGTGGCATAGGAACCAAAGGGCCGCATTCCAGATCAACGTGATGCCGGCATCGTAGCCATCAACCTGGTTACATGCACAAGTCTCGCAAGCTCCTGAAGACCCGAACCTCAGTTCCCCGAGGTGCATTTTCCTGGGTCAACCAGATAGCCTTAAGACCTAACCACATTGCGGGCTTAATATCTTTAACGAAGCTATCGCCCACCACTGCCGTTCGAGTGACGCGGCTTGTTAATAATTGACCCAACTCCGAGGGTAACGCAAACGCCAGATTACCGACATCACATCAGCAAACCTCAAGCGACCAAGTAACACCAGAGCCAAAAAGACTCCCTGGACGCAAATGATCATTGCCACGACCAATAGCAAAACCATTGTGACCGCAAAGAATGCGGTCGGATCGCCGGGTTGTGCTGCTTCAGCGACATCAATCTCAAACGAGGTCGCCAAGAGCGGAACCAAAGTGAAGTACCATAGGCCAATACCGATCACTATTCCCGAACCCGAAGCTACATTTGAACAGAATCGATAGTAGGGCTTTAGCCTTCCAGCGTCATGAAGAAACTTCCGTATGCGACCCATATTCAGCTGATATTTAACGCCTTGGTTCAGTGGCGACTACGGAGCGCAGTGTATCCGGTGCAGGGCCGCCAGGCTTGAAACGATCTACGACAACTTGTTATGCAATGCCCAGTCGTCGCACGTCATTCGATATACCCGCACAGCTCGGGCATGGAATTCTCGAATCGTATAATCTCTGAACCCAACCTTCTCCGTCACCCTAACAGAGGCTGTGTGCTCCGGCTCGATAATAACAATTACCGACTCGCGGTGTGTTTGATCGAAAGCATACTGGAGGGCACCCTTTACAGCTTCTGTCGCGTACCCCTGGTGCCAGAAACTGCGCGCCAGCCGATAACCTAGATTGAGTTCTTCGACATCGCCAACCAACTCAGGCGCAATGCCACAGAAGCCGATAAAATGCCCAGATTCCTTCTCACAGAATGCCCACGGCCCTATTCCATGAGAGGCGTAACACTCAAGGCACCAATCAACGAACTTTCGAGTAGCTTCCTCGTCGCAAACTCCGCGAACGGAGAATTTCATGACTTCCGGATCACTGAGCATTGCGGTGAGCACCGGGACATCCTGATGGGATAGCTTCCTTGCAACCAACCTCTCTGTTTCAAACAATGACACCGCTCTCTCCCTGTGCTTCACGCCAGCAATAAAAGGCGCCCTGAAAAGGGCCTCCGGTGGGGGGCCTTTGGGCCGGAACGAATTTGATTGAATTGTTACACATTGACTGAATACTTGAGGTCACACGCCTCATCTCCAGTCATGCCACGAAAGCCCCAACAGTGTGGCGGTTGCTCCTTGATCGTGACTTCAACATCTACGGGTGATATGCCAACCACGGACTCAATCTTCTTGAAGAGTTCCTTGATCAGGGCCTTTTGGGTCTCGGGATTTCGACCCTGCATCATATTGATCTCGATGGCCGTGTAAGCGGGTGTCCTGCCACCAGGATAATAAAAATCCTCGGCTTCCATAGGGATGAAACGATGAGCCCGTTTGTCTTCCGGCATCCCAAGTACGGTTTGCATACATCCGTGAATGACTTCAGAGAGCTGAGCCTTGATCGGGTTAAGGTGTTCTTTGATTCCATAGATGACTATCACAATGCCTCCTGCAATGTTTAACGCCAGCCAGAAGCAGCTCCCTGACAAGGGCGCCCGGTGGAGGGCCATCAGCCTGGTACGACCTTAATGGCCTTGTTAGGTGCTGATGTCATTTGAGAGGATTTCCTCGTTCTCAAATTGCAGCCCAATGTGGATCCACCTAAATTCCGGCCGTGTTTCGAAACAAATTTCCCACTCCCGGTTATCAGTCGTATCCACAGAAATAGCAGAGACCTGAAACAGCTCCGAAGCAGCCATACCCTTTGGAATCGAATCCCAACCCGAGGCGATCGACACAAGGTGCTCGGAACACTTATCGAAATAGTGATCAAGCTCGGCAAGCTTGCTCAGTATGAACTGCACTGATTGAGGATAGGGCCCTCTCGCGTCGCCTGGAATACTATGGAAAACCTCGCCACTGGCCGCCTCCCAATAACCTTCACTTTCAAAAAAAGTCATCGGGCCCAACCTGTCGTGAACGATTTCGATACTTGGCTTATTGCGCCCAGATAAGGCTTTTTTGAGAAACGGAAACATTGATTTTGCTCACCTAACACCAGCCTGCATACGCGGCTGCGGAATGGAGGCGAAGCCGCAATGTAGTAGGCGTCGCCGTGCCGGGCCTTGTTATAAGTCTTGGCATAGACCCTCAGTTTAGATCCTTGCGGCGCCTATTGAAGTCACTGAGAACGAGCCCGCTTGTTACAAAGATGAACGGATATAGAAATTGATTGATAGCTGCGTCAAAACCGGCCCCTATCAGAGTCGAAACGGCATGAAGCACTCCGATACCGATCAGTATAATTGGTAAAAGTAGCTGTAGAACCTTGAACCACCTACTCAGACTACCCAATCCCCTACCCTCTATCCGCATCGGATCGCAAATATCTAGTCTCTTTCCAAAATCCAACAAAAACTTCTCGCAACTTATAACGCTCGCATTTGCGGCTAGTTTGGAGCACAGCGGAAAACCAGTCCGACAACATGCTCTTGTTAAGAGGTAGTGGCACGCTCCGCCTCATCAAGTTTCTTTAATGCGAACTCACCCCTTTCAGATACGGGCCGAGATTTATCCGAGATAAAACGCTCAGTAAACGTCCTGGCAACAGAACCTAAACTGTCTAGCTCTCGTATCAGAATCTCAGCTGAAACTCGCCTTACGATAGATGATCGATCTTCAGATGATTTTTTCAATAGTTCGAGCATTGGAGCTTTAACATTCAGCTTGCGCTCAGCAACGACAGGCTTTAGCCGGCCTTCACAATAACGTATATCGGTCCACTCCCATTTCCGGCCGTCCATCCATACAATCCGCCCTTCAAATAGGCTGCGGTATGCTTTAGCTCGAACCGACGGCTGAATCGCAAAACTAGCTATTTCTTCCATTTTTTCGTCAAGAATCGGTGTCCGGCCAAGTTGAGAAAAGAGCGATGGCATAGGCCCAGAAGCCGATGAAATCAACTTAGAACGAAGAGACTTTGCAATTTTCTCTTCACAGATAATTTGAAGAAGAACTTCTTTATCTCCTTCTTCGATCCTGCCCCAAGAGTTCCAATTGGAAAGCGCAATGCTTAGCGCCTCAACGACATAATCAGGATCTGTAGATCCTGCTATCTCTGGTAGTTTTTCTCTTGCAGCCTTGCGAACTTGAGGCACCCAATCATTAAGCCTGCGAACTGCTAGAGAAAAAAAGAATGCATTCGGCGCGGCCCCTGACAGGGCTCGTAGAGCTTTTTCTCGCCTGTAACCATCCCAGCTAATCAGGTCAAGCCAGGTTATAAATTCCTTGGGCTTTGACCAAACCTTCCATTTCGGAGTGCTGGACTCTCTTAACGCCGAAGAAAACTCAGAGCGAATCAAACGCTCCCAGTAGTCAAAGCTGGAAAGAGGCAAATTATCGGTTACATCAATCAGTGCAGACATATCAGCCACGACTTTGCTTCCTGAACGAATTGAGTTTGCAAAGTCTTGTACTGCCGAAATAACCTGGTCTTCGAATGTCTGCAATTGTTGCATTTACTGCTCGCCTCTTAACGCCTTGGGTAAGCTGACAGGACAGAGCGTAGCGGAGTACCGGTCGGCCTCACCTACTGGTATAAATTGCAGCCAAGCTTGAGACCATGCTTTTGATCGATTCGATCTCAGCGTCACGGTCGACTGCCTGGCAGTTGTATGTGATGAACAGAGCCGTTGGCCCACTGGCCACATACCATAGCTGCCAAAATTCATTGTCCGAACCAAATGCTAAAGTGAACCCTTTGAAGTCGCCAGCGGAGGTTTCCGTCAGTTTGGCACCGGCCTCTATGTGCTCTTGCGCCAGCCCTCTTAAGTCTTCTTCCGTGACCATTCCTTCTTTGGAATAGCTACTGATCTCGAGTGCTCCGACGCCTTCCGGATGAAAAACGATTGAGCAACCTTCTTCATGCTCTCCTAGCCACCCGGGCAGCAAATTGATTCGCCAGTTTGGTCCATCGAACTGATTCATAATTATTGCAACTTAACGCCCGTGCTAAACCGCCGGTACGGAGCGCAGCGTAGTGCCGGTCGGCTAGAGCCCCTGGTTAACCATATTTGGCCGATGTTTGCTTCATGAACCGGAGAACTCGGATGTTCTCCGCCAAGGCATTTGGATTTGTATTCATCACTTTAGCTGAGGTGTGATGGCAGCTCAGTATTCTCGCATCTGTGATTTGGGATACAAAAATATGCGCCCGCCTCGCTGCACTCCCAACCAGCACTATACATTTGAGGGCAGGCATGGCCTCGATAATTGGCTGCAGATATGAAATGCCAGACTGAATGTCCTTGCCCTTCGCCGCTCGGATAGAAGACTTGCTTTGGTTACCGATGTACCAGGGGACCGTATTCCAAACAGCAATTTCTTTTCTATCTATTCCGGCTTGCTCAAGCTGTTGCTTGAAGTTTCTTGCTGTTGGGTCTGAATTATCAAAAGATATATATCCAGTTTTTAGAGCCTTTGCACCTGGGGCCTCGAAAAGAAACAGAAACGTTGCGTTCTCGTTTCCATTACGCGGATCAAATCCCGGGACATCCTCGGAACATCCATGCTCTTGCCTTATTTTGTCTACGACTGCTGATAGATTCATTTCATTGGTTAACGCCTGTGTAAGCCGCCGGGACGGAGCACAGCAGAGTATCGGTCAGCTTGACCAACTTGTTACAAGGCACTGGTTATCGCCCAGTCTTTGTACTTAACCACGAATTCTTTGGCTTCTTCCAATGTGTCAGGGTATGGAACAGACTCATAGCTGTTGGGATTTGGCCTGATTTTCTGGAACAAGAAGCCATGCGCTATTAAAAACCCGACCTTTTTCCATTGGGCATTGTCGCTTTTCTTTGGTGCTTTAAAGTGCCGCCCAACGTTGAACATAGTGTCGTTGCATATCGGACACGACATGGTGAGAGGATAATCGGAAGGCGTACCCTCAACATGGCGCTTATTGGCAGTTCTGCACGTAAGGCACACATAGGATTTGGAATAGTCTGGCCCCGACACCTTTTGGCTTGATTTGCTGCTTCGGGTGCCTGAATCCCAACAAAGGGCCTTTTTCGTGTCCCGATCAAGAGTCATGTATTGCCTTGTAACGTTTGCAGCATGCGCGCCGACGCAATGGAGCCGAAGGCGCAATGTAGTGGGCGTCACCGTGCCTGCACTGGTTAACTGGCGCTAGCACCGTAGTATGACCTCAGCACCTTATGACGGTGTTTGAAGATGAACCGGTAAACAGGCGCCAGAATGTAGGCCAATAGAGGCAACCGACACTGGAACTCGACGGCATCAGTAACCCGACATGATGCTCCGTTTCTATCGATGTTCCGACGATGGTGCCACAACTTATTGATCAATGAACTGGATTCCTCCACAAAACCCCGTTGACGATCGATACTTTGAAGAAAGAACTTGTGCCTATCTATTGGGAAGATGCCAAACAGCAATATCCAGCTTGAAAAGAGCACCTCGCCTTTGGGCCACTCGAAAATTGCCTTGTTTGACCATACAGGAGGAGCTGTCATACGAATAAAAGGACCCAGTTCCCTATTCACTCCGCTCATGGTGAGCAGCGCGCTAATATCTTCCGGGCTGAGCTCAAGATTACTCGATACTTCAAATTTCACTATGATCTTCCGTGACAGTTAACGCCAAAATTAAGCGGCGCCCGACTAGGGCGTCCGGTGGACGGCCGCCAGGCCGGGAACGAACTTGAATGATTGGTTAAATGTTCCCACGCTGCTTGTCGAGTTCATTAAGAGCCTCCCCATCCTTTTCGTCGATGGCCCGCCAATACTCGAGATCACGAATTCGATCTAGCTGTTCCGAGACCTCTTGATAGTCGTCTTCAAGGATCGACAGACGCTGCTTCAAGTCCTCGTTTTCTGACTGAAGATCATCGAGTGCTTCTTGGAGTTTGCGCAGGGAATTACCCGTCGCGGGGAACCTATTGATTTCGTGCCAAACCCCAAGTGCAAGAGCGGCTACCGAAACCCAGATTAGCCAATCCATGACCCAGACTCCTTGTGACATTTAACGCAAAGCTAAGCGGCGGCCCGTCAGGGACGTCCGGTGGACGGCCGCGAGGCCGGGAACGTACTTAAGCGATTGGTTAGCGTAGTTCACGATCGGCGCAACCTGCTCGAAAAGTATGAATCACTACCATGCAGCGTAACACCGGAATCCCCAGGAGCCTCAGGGAAACGCTGCGGCGGAATATTTGTAAGACGAAACGGTATATCCACCTGATTATTGCCAGCACCTACACAGAAGTCATTTAGCCTGACGAGCGAGCTCCTGAAGTCCGTAGCTGGCTCCCAAAGAACCATAAATGCCAGCGGAAAAAATTTTAAAACGGAGCTAACCAGTGGCGGTGTGCCGGTATGAACCAGAAAACCAAAATTGCGAATCGCCACTTGATCCCAGAATGGATAGACCCAGTAGTAAAAGTGCAGGCTGTCTGGGATTTCTTTATCTGGGTTTAATACCAAATCCGCCATAGCATCGCCCATATCTCCCCTTGGAAAACGTTCGACTCCGAGCGCGAGAATGTGGCCACACACAGCACGAATAATTTTGCCCGGCACAACGGGAAAAGTGGTCGCATTAGGGCGAGCCACCAAACTATGTAGGTACGAGCCAACGTTGTTAGCGAAATTTTTTAATTCTTGGTCGTAGAGCCCACCGAGATAGTCGTTATTGCAGACGGAGCAAATACTTCGGAATTTAACACCTTGCTGAAAATCCCTCCCCTTCCGATCTTTTTCAGCTTTTGCATTGAGCACCTCGCTGATGCCGTACAGGGTCATTCTAGGAAACTTAATCGTGCCTTTAGGTGGCACATGGTCTTCAGTCAGCTTGCCATGCGTCCCGCAGATATTGCATAGCCCTTTTTTGGGACCTTTGGTTTTAATAAAAGGCATGGCTATCTCCCGAAAACGCTAACGCCTTGGTTTAGCGGCGGCCCGACAGGGGCGTCCGGTGGAGGCCGCAGGCCGGAACGAACTACAACAACTTGTTAAAAACTCCCGAAGACATCCTGGTACCAGAACTTGTTTTTGTCCTTGAACCACGACTCATTCTCGGGGGTACAAAGCGCTGCGAGAGGCTTTGCTGACAACCTGTAGCGCTCCAAGATAGCTAGCAAATCTCTCATGGCTTGCTCGTCCACCTCTGATTCTTGGATATGCAGATAGCCGCGGTCGATGCTTTTGATGCATGGGATTTCCTGCGCCCAAGTAAAGAAGTGATCCTCGTCGAGCTGTGAATAATAGACCACTGGCTGCGTATCAATTTTGAGCACGGTTCCCTCCGATTTTTAACGCTGAATGTTAAGCGGCGCCTGCGGAGCGCAGCGTAGTAAGCGTCCGGCGGACGGCCGCCAGGCCGGTAGCGAACTTGAACGATTGGTTATACATGAGGCTACCACCCCCACCAGTGCCAAACTTTGGCGATACCGCGCCAGACACCCCCGAGAATAGACGGAAACAGTTTCGGTAGCAGCAACGCCAACACAGCAAAAATCAAGATACAGGAAATGAGGTAACGACTGCTGAGAAAGCCATCCCAGTATACCGCCAACTCCAAATTGACCCAGAGCCAAACGAATACTGCGGTTGGGATAGAGAAAAACAGTGATGCAAAAAGGCTAATCAACCTTGTTTCAATCGGCCCACCTTGGCCGCGATTCCTTGCCATGATCTACGAACATTCCTTGTGTATAACGCCTGCAGCATGCGCGCCCATGAAATGGAGCCGAAGGCGCAATGTAATGGGCGTCGCCGTGCCTGCATTGGTTATGTTTTTGAATACGGCTTGCCACCGTCCACCGTAGGCCAACCATATACTTTGACATGATTTATAAGCCTGCCTTTTTCCGACTGCTGTTCGGATGACAACTCGTTGCCACCCCACTCGTTGGTGAAATAGTGCTCATGGGGAAAATCCCCAGCTTTCGCTTTTCCAGCAATCTCGAGAAGCTGCTTTGCAAAATACTCAAGGCCCGCTGGATCTCCATGAACAAAGACCTGCTCACCTTCCTCGTCAGTTTCGAATGTCAGTAGGTAATCGTCCATACTTCCTCAGAAAACATAACGCTGATGGTAACCGGCGCCGGAGCGCAGCGGAGGGAACCAAAAGCGGTTGGCTTTTGGCGTCCGGTTGACCGCCTGGTTACATGGTGATTCGGTAGTATCGGCCATGCTCTCCATCCTTAGTACCATTGTGCGTGGCCTGCCATCCCAATTTTTGAGCTACTCTCTGGCTAGCCACATTGTCATCCGCGATGAAAACCTGAACGGTATCGAAATCGATCTCGGAGGATAGCCTTTCAACTGCCAACTCGCATGCCTTGGCAGCTATGCCGTTGCCCCAAAACTCCGATCTGATGAAATAGCCGAAATCCAGAACACCATCCATCTGTTTAATGCCGCAGAACCCGATGAACTCGTCAGTATCAGCGTTGGCTACAGCGAAGCGGGCCGGGTTAGTAAGCGCACTCTCAAACCACGAATCTGCCTCATCTTCAGCCAGGGCACGACGAGGCCCAAGAAACCGCATTACCTGCGGATCTCGAAGCATAGAAATGACAGCCCCTTTATCTTGGTGACGAAGATTCCTCAGTTTCACCGAAATCATAGGCCTGACTTCACCATGTAACGCCGATGTTAAGCGGCCGACTTGCCGGAGCACCGCGTAGGCAAGGCGGTCCGGTGGAGGCCCTCTAGGGCCGGAACGTACTTGAACTACTGGTTATGCGATTTACCCGTAAGGTAAAACCTGAATACCAATGCTTGTACCAGCGCGACCAGCCCAAAAAACGCTGCAGCCTGCATATTTGAGAAGATCAAAACACCCGCAAAAAACAGAATAGCGACGACAACGTAATATCGATAGCCACCACTCGTATACTTGCAAATAACCCAATGACTGGGGAGACCGACCGCTAGCCAGCCAAGCACCGAAAGCAAAATGTAAACCGCGCTAAAAATGCCGGCGAATGCGAGAAAGCCATAGGCACTATTCAGGCTGGAAAATGCATCTAGCGTTAATGCGCCGTAAACGAAAAATGCAGCACCTACCCAGCCAATGCTCTTTAACATGGCTTTATCCCAACAGCCCAACTCCAATCATTCTCTCCTACGCATAACGCCAGCCAACATGCGCGGCTACGAAATGGAGGCGAAGCCGCAATGTAGTAGGCGTCGCCGTGATTGGCCTTGTTAGGCTCTATGACTTTTTACCTAGACCGGGCGCCCCACCTTGCACAATCTTTGGGCGGCGGCGATTAAAACCCGAAATCTTATGAATTTCTTGGATTTTCTCTGCCACCCTTTTTCGATAACTCAATTTAATCTGATCAACCGTCTTAGGCGGCTGCCTGGTTTGACGAGATTTCTTAGGTTTGATCGATTTCTTTATCTTCTTGAGTTCTTTTCTGCTCTCTTCATATACTGCCTTGTTCGTCTCATAAAGGCGGGAGAGAACCTCTTGGTCATCATTTGAGAGCGCCAGAACCTTGAGAGCCTTCTTCAGCCCTTGCACGATCGGAGCCAAATTATGTACTTGGGCCTCAAGCTCCTTTTTCCGATCACTTAGTTCATTCATTAGTAATGCCTAACGCCGCCAGCATGCGCGGCTTTGTAGTGGAGGCGCAGCCGCAACGAAAAAGGCGTCGCCGTGCCTGGCCTTGTTAGCCATTGGGTGCCACAACAGACAGCACAAAATCTTTCGGAGGGCTGAGCTGACAATTGCGAGCCCCTTCTGCAGCGCCCCAGCCGAGCCAAACCCGATTTTCTTTCTCTGCCATTTGGCCCAATAGAAGTTGGTAACTGCTCTGTAGCGCCAAAAGCTCACCATTTTTATAGTCTTCAATAAGGAAAATAAATTTCCTCACATCGTATTTATTACGCGGTCCATAACGATAGCGGATAACGACATCAGACACATTGGTTTTGCTTTGACGTTGCCGATAATGTTCTTTTCCTCCAACCATGCCGCACAGCCCTAGCTTGAGCTGATCTTTATTGGTCGCAGAGATTATAAAGCTTCCCTCGCAAAGCAAATTGGTCCGCGGTCTTGAGGAGCTCAAATCATCGCTGTTGAATAGAAGCTGTACGGTTTGAAACCTTTCCGGTTCGCTTAATAGGTCAGAAGCCAATTTTGTTGGATAGTAATTTTGTTCGATTACACCCGAAACGGGGTAATACTCCAAAGCAATGCTGGCAGAAAGCACCTTCGAAAAGACTTGTTCCTGTGCAGTGCGACATGCCTCTTCGAAGTGAGCAAACCTCTCATCGTCCGTAACTCGATCGGTCAGATACGATAAAAACGCAACCAAGGCAATTGCGGACATGATCATTGCAAGAGCGATTTTCAAAAACCTTTACCTCGGTTCTGGCTAATGCTTGCAGCATGCGCGCCCACGAAATGGAGCCAAAGGCGCAATGTAGTAGGCGTCGCCGTGCCTGCACTGGTTAGTTTCGTTGGAGGTTCCTCTTTCTCCAACCGTCGTTCTTTAACCCGCTCTTGTGGGGCCACTTCAAAATCTTTTTATAGATTTCATAATCAAACACATCATCCATATCTTTGCCGCCCTCAAAATAGAATTCATCCTCTTCAATTCTCCTGCAGATTCGGAGTAGCTCGTCATTGATGATCGAAATAACCTGCCTGGCGTCCTTTTGCTTAATTCGCCACGGAGTAGAAATTCGACTATCTGCATCTATTTTTCCTTTGGCCCGAGAAAGGCCAACATAGATAGAGTTTTGTTTCTTCTCTTCCAACTGTCGGTTCTGAATCAAAGAGACGAAATTTGGAGAGTAATCGTCTGTCTCTCTAGCGACAAAATTCCATTGCTTCGCTGGGTGCAAATATAGGAGCTTTAGCCAACCCTGCTCAAATTCGGCATCCTCGTACCCCTCGTTGGTTTCGGATGTCCAAATATAGTGGTCTACCCAGTTGGCCTTTGAGAATTCTTCCAGAGCCAAGACCGAAAGCTGAAACGCACGTGGGAACGAGCCATTTTCATAAAGAAGGATAGAATCAAAGTGAAGACGAATGGCATTCCTCAAGGCCTCAGTGGCAATCCTGTTGAGCTTGTACTTTGAGACACCTTCTTCTTTCTTCACTGACGATCCATATAAGAAACTAACGCCGGTGGGTAATGGGCGGCTACGGAGCGCAGCGCAGTAGGCGTCCCGTTGACCACTTGGTTAACTGTACTTTACTCCGCCATAACTTTTTCCCACATATGGGCACAGTAGCCACAAATGTCGCCGTCGGATAGTTCCTCTGGAGGAATATTGCAGCCACACCTTACACACTCATGAGTGGCGGACCCGCAACACGAAACGCAAATACCTTCATGGACAATGTAGGTCCCGAAGCCGCACAAAGGACAGTCGACAACCGGCGTCTCACCGCCATCTTTCTGAGCGGAGTACGCATCATCGGCGTAAAACTCGTTCACCGCATCGTTTACTATGTCGTCATAGTGAGTTTCAGTTCCGCAGGCTCGGCATTTGAATGTTGCCGCTGCTCCCTCACCTAAATCCTCAGTTTCAAGCAGGCCGGAGCCGCACTCATCGCAATGATATTCTTGCAGTGCATGGAGAATTTCATCGGTGTAGTAGCTAAGCTTCTCCAGAGTTAAATCGCACTCCTGTTTCTCCTTGGCGTAAACCTCGTTTACGTCTACAAGAATTCGCCAGTAGTCCTCACCAAGTAACGATTTAGGATCATCACCCAACTCATCCACTATAAAATCTCGAATGATAATAAAAGAGTCGGAGATCAACTGCTTCACAGATTGACTGTTCTGGGTGCTGTAGTAGTGCTCTATATCATTCCTATATTTGTTGATTCTCTCCAAACGACTCCAATCAACAGATATATTCAAAGAATCAAAACGTTCTTTAATATTCTGTACATCTACAGTTTTTTTGCCCTTGCCAACCCAGTTGACTGCTCCTGTTGCATCAAGTTCTGGCAAGACCCTCTGCTTGATAAGTGCTTCATCGGAACCTTGAGGGCTTAGTTCGCAAAGTTTGTGCTTAAACAACAGCAAGATGCCCGCAAATATATTCCGTGTCGATGACATGATCCTTCGTTCATCGGGTGACTCGAAATCTTCTAAGCCCACTGCGATTGAATCAAGGGCATTTTTGAGGATGCTCATGACTTTTCCTTTGTACTGTTAACGCCTTGGCTTTGCGGCGCACCGAAGCGCAAGCGTAGGTGCGTCCGACAACAGCCACTTGTTATGCATTTACAGTCCTTGCCAGTCCATGTAAGCGACAATAGCTCTTTCGTCTTTAGGGTATTTTGATGCAGCTTGGTTCCAATGGCGGATTAGGTCGATATCGTAAGCTGCTTTTGCGACCGCTATGGCGTAGTTTGCGCAGAATTCAGAAAAATCCGGATCACAAAGCCGCAGTAATTCAAGGGCGTCAAAATTTCGATGCAAGTCCAAAAGCACGGCTGCATAGTTATTGATAAGTAGAGAGCTGGTATCTCCAGATTCATAAGCTTGCTTGAGCAGCCCTGCCGCTTGCTCCAAACATTCCGTGAATCTGCTCTGGTCACTCCACGCCTGACTGTGCAGTTTTACGGACTCTGCGATTACGTCCATGCTGGTACTCAATTTAGTGCATAACGCCTTGGGTAAGCCGCCGGGACGGAGCGCAGCGTAGTACCGGTCGGCTTGACCCATTTGTTACGAGAGCGGTTTCCACTCATGTTCTCGCAGCCTCACCTTACTATCCGAGAGCTCTTCCTCAAGAGCTTCGGCCTCAATAACCATTTGCTGCAACTCGCTGAGCTGAATAACTTCGTCCTCTTTCTTGTCTGAGGCGATAGCCTCCTTGAACTCCTCCTCACCTTGGAAAAGGCAAAGCACGAGGGGATTATGAGCTACGGCATTACGCTTTTCTGCGAGCTTCCTGGCTTTCTTTAAATTGGATATGAAGATCTCTATCTTCTCTGGGGGCGACTGTTTTTCCTTCGCCAGGTCGATAACCAAATCGATCCGTTGAGAAAACCTCATCTTTGCGAGGTGACGGTACACAGATTCGTTGAGCCACTCTTTCAGACAGTGATGCGTAACGCTCTCCATTGCAGCAAAAGCAATAAGCAGCCGACCAACCAAAGTTGCCCACTCGTGATCGGGATCAACCATCCGTGCCATTCGCTACTCCATACTCGTAACGCTTTTGTTTAGCGGCGCCCCGTCAGGGGCGTCCGGTGGAGGCCGCAGGCCGGAACAACCTACAACAACTTGTTAGGGCTACCAGGCACTCCCCCTTGTTTCGCCCGTCACCGGATCACGAGTAAATTGGAGGTTTGCTGGATAATCTCTCCCAACTACCCGAAACGCTCTGAGAATATTTTGCAAAGAGACAAAGTAAACCTTTTTGTTGCGAATCTTATCAGAGGCGATGTAAACGCCGTCAATCTCTGCGTCGCCTGCAACAACAAACACGTAGCTATGGATAAACTGGTTGCAAAGAAACCCAATATCCCTTGTCTCCAAATGCCTTGAGGAAAGGTCGTACAGGCGGTCAAGGTGATGCCAGTTCAAATCGTGAACCGGCTCTTTGTTGGGATACCACTCGACCTCAAATTTAAGTTTTTTCGTCGAATCAGAGACTTTCAGAGTCTCCAACAGCTTTCGAATTGAATAAAACCCTATAAAGAGCTCTTTTTCGATCCGAACAAAAGTCTTCTCTTGAGTTCGGTCGGAGAACTTCACTGAGCGCAGCCACTTAGCCGATTTGAGTAACGGCTCCTTCCAATCAGATGACTCCCAAATCATTTCGAGTCTTATGCCTTAACGCCAACAGCAGGGGCGCGACGAAAGGAGCGTCCCTTGCCTGTACTGGTTATGTGACTTCCAATGTTTAAGCAAAGTAGAAATAGACATCTTTGATTAAAGATCCGACTTCATCGGAAATCTCTTGGTCACCGTGTTTCTGAACTTCGGCCAAAATGCCTTTCGCGGGAAGCGGACCTCGCACAGCTCTCAGAGCAGCTAACTCGGCGTGCAGCTTGTTCCTAGTTGCTGCATTCGATATTGCTGCATCGACGATACTGCCCAACGCGTCTATCCCTTCTTCCCTAGTCATACCGCTCTGACCACATAACGCTGGAATTAAGCGGGGCCGGCACGGCGTCCGCTTGAATGAGTTGTTACGCCGCGACCATCTCACCAGCCGCCAATGAGGCTCGTAAATCAATGACAGGCTCCATTGATCCTACTCGGTATGTGTATGAAAGCGGCTGGCCTCTAGCAATATCAATGAGGTCGACGAGGGATTCCGTTGCCCTTATAGCTTCAGCTGGAAGGTCTTGGGGCTCATAGCTGCTGAGTGTTCCGGGCTTCATATGTGCGATCTGCTCATGTCGCATTTTCAGGACTGGCTCGGCAAGTGAAAGAAACTTCTCTGCTGCTTCTTTCACGTCTACACTCGATCCTCGAAAAGAGCCGCGCTTCAGAAGCATTGATACAGACCTTGCATCCTTCCGCTTATCCGCGAGGCGAGCTATGCGTATCACCAACATTTCCAACAATGCATTGAGGGCTACAAGTTGATTCGCCAACTCAAATCTTGTCGGGCTCTTAGCAAGGCCTTCCACCAATCGCTGATGCGTGTAGATAGAGGTCAGGATGTGCCAAGCCTCTGTTTCTATTTCATCGAGAATCGTCATGAATGCTCCATAGCGGCATAACGCTGAAATAAGCGGCGACCCATCAGGGGCGTCCGGTGGAGGCCGAAGGCCGGAACGTACTTGATTGATTTGTTATGCTTTTTCTCGATTTTTCTTGAGGCGTCGTGCAGCCGCGCAAACATCTTTTACAAGCTTTTTAGCACTCATGCTAAGCAAGTATGCGGCCTTATCGACTTCTGCCATCGTTTTAGTGCCATCGGCCATTGCGTGAGTAAGATCGTTGCGATCCTCTTTCCACTTATGGATTCTATCCATGAGCGGATCATCAAAGTACGCAGCCAGCAGAGCGTCGTTTCGTTTACGCTGACGAATCTCCTGCATTTTCTTGCCGAGCATCCGAATAGGGCGATGATTGGCGTACGTTGGTCCTCCCGACTGTCTCAATGCGGAAAGTAGACGATCCTCAAGAACCGTATATGCAAACCAGCAAGCTTCAAGGTAGAACTGCTGATCGTGAGCACTATTCATGCGGCTCATAAGTTCTTTGTAATGATTATTCTTTTCGTCCAAAGTTAACTACTCCTTTGAGCATAACGCTGAGCGAAGCGGCGGCTGAAAGCCGTCCGCCTTACGCGGTTTGTTATGTGCTGGAGTTTAGAGTTCATCTCGGAGCCGATCACGACGCTGCGCAATGAATTCCTCGTAGCTATTGTCTTGAGCTCGATGCAGCGTTTTCTCAAAGATACAGCACAAATTCCAAAGTGCCCTTTGTTCGGCCTGATCTTCGATAGAGAGTCGATCTGTATCACTAAATCTACGGACAAACTCGAAAAGCACCCACGCTTCGTCTTCTGTGAGCTTAAACTCAATTTCGTCGCTCATGGATACTCCTACACATAACAGCTAATTATACGAACGCGTTCGTATAACACGCATTCGTATAACTCCAAAAAAAGCGACTCTCAGAAACCCCAGCTTCACCAATAAAATCAGCAGATTACCTAAATCCACCACGGCTACCGCCGGAGTTATACGCCCGTGTTCGAGCCACCCCTGCTCCAGATTGGGGGCGTATAACTCCGCACGCCCCGATATTCCTTTTCAAACTTATCAGAAGGTTAGCAACATTTCGCCCTGGTTTCCCGGAGTTTTGCGAACGCGTTCGTATAACTCCGCTTCTGGATACTTGATTGACAATTCCGGAAAATTAAATACTGTATATTTATACACAACCATTAAGGAGCCAGGATATAGACATCCGCTGCCCGATTTCTCCGCAATCCACACGCTTTCTGGATCGGCTCAGAAATTTTATCCGACTTCGCGGTCTCGCTTACAAAACCGAGAAAACCTATGTGTTCTGGATCAAGTGCTTTGTCGGGAGTTTCGAGGCTTCCGGTTGTGTTCAGCCCGGACGAGGCCAGGCGGGTAATTGATAATCTAAAGGGCGAATTCAAGCTGGTGGCCATGCTGATCTACGGTGCGGGCCTGAGGATTAACGAAGCTCTTCGCTTACGTGTCAAAGACGTCGATTTCGGCATGCAGCAGTTGATCGTTTGCGAAGGGAAATTGACCAGGCCGTTTAGGATTCCCAGTTACTCGCTGGTATTCGGCGGATATGAATGTGGCTGATCAGGCGGATGGTGGGCCGTACCAGGAACTGGAAGCTGCCGATAATAAACAGCCAGATTGCGGCGGTCTCATGCTTCGGAAACAGGAAGAGTATGCTCCCCACCAGAAACCAGATGGCGATGAAGAAATCATTGATGATGCTGATCATCTCGTAGCGGCGCCGGATGATCAGCTCTTCGTGGCCAAGTTTCAGGGTAAGCGGGTTGTCCATTGATTGTTCGTCCATGGCACTTCCTGTTTCCGGTCTGTTTGAAGCGATTATGGGTAAAGTTCGTCGGTTCTGGCGGCCATGATGAAATCGTTTTTGTGCAGGCCTCCGATTTTATGGGTCCACCAGCGTACGGTGGCTTTCCCCCATTCCAACAGTATCGCGGGGTGGTGGCCTTCTTCTTCCGCCAGGTCCGCCACTTTGTTGGTAAAGGCCTGGGCCTGGACAAAGTTTTTGAAGGTAAACACCCGCTGTAACTGCTCTTCCCCATCCTGAACGATCAACTGCCATTCAGGCACGTCTTTCAACAGGGTCTGCTTTTCAGCATCCGTGACCTGGGGTGCATCGGCACTGCAGGCGCTGCAGCTTTGCTGGCCAAGATTCGACATAGCGTCCTCCACTATATTTGTGGCTTCAACCACATCGTGGGTGCCCCCCCGTCGTTTATCAACCCGGCAGTTGAAATCGACCCTTTTTCCGAATACTGTATATATAAACAGTATTCGAGAAATAAGCATGAGCAAATCACTCAACCACCTGCTTCAGGACGCCCGTATCTGGCAGGGTCATAAGCCCCAGAAACACGCCTCTCCGGCGGAGCACACGGGGTATCAGGTTCTGGATAACCAACTTGGTGGGCTCGGCTGGCCCAAGGGTGCCTTGAGTGAATGCCTGCTGGACAGCTGTGGCATTGGCGAGCTGCACCTGGTACTTCCGCTTATGCAGAAGGTCGCCAGGCAGGGAAAGACCATTTTCTGGCTGAACCCGCCCCACACACCTTATGCCCCGGCGCTGGCCAGGGCTGGCGTAAATACCGATCAACTGGTGCTGGTTCAAACTCACGATTCCGCTGACTTTCTGTGGACACTGGAAAACTGCCTGCGCTCCCCTGTCACAGGCCTGGTGATGGCCTGGCCGGGGAAGTTGGCCACCCGGGATATCCGCCGGCTGCAACTGGCCTCCGAAGCGGGTAACAATGTCTGCATTCTGTTTCGGGAACGTCGGCAGGCAGAGCAGCATTCACCGGCCGCGCTTCGGCTGGAATTGATTCCCGGAGAACACCAGGATCTCAAGATCAACATTCTGAAACGCCGTGGTAGCTGGCCAGGGCAGCGCTGCACTCTTGCCCTTGGGCATCGCGCGGGCATTCAGGCCAGCGACCCCACTGGTGTGATTCAGGGGCCATGGTCACAGGATGGAGCCACCTGATTCATGTTGTGGCTGTATCTGCACTTCCCTCACCTGCTGCTGGATCATGTTCGCCGTAGCCAGCAAACTCAGGGCGCACTTGCGGTGGTCGATCTTGCCGGTCAGGCTATTCTGCAGGTTTGTCCAGAAGCCGATCACCTGGGTATTCGGCCGGGCATGCGCCTCAAGACCGCACTGGGCCTGGCACCAGACCTGGTGATTCTGCATCTCGATTCTCAACAGGAAACCAATCTGCTGGAAGAGCAGGCCCGCTGGCTATATCGTTACGCGGCCCACATTACCCTGTCGCCGCCGCACGGTCTGTGGGCTGAAGTCAGCAGCCTCCAGCGGCTATATGGCGGGCTTCCCGCCGTTTGGCAAACGGTCGAGCAGGCTCTGGCAGAGCGGCAACTCACTGCCTGGCTGGCTCTTGGGCATACGCCACTGGCGGCTCAGCTCCTTGCGCAAGCAGGCAAAGGCGAGTGCACCGCAGACAAAGGCCACATTCTGACGGCCCTGGGCAAACTGCCTCTGGTGGCTGCGGGTTTTGATGAAAAATCCTGTACCCGCCTGCATCGCCTGGGGCTGAATACGCTGGCTGAAGTCTTCAATCTGCCAGCCCGGGAACTGGCACGGAGGCTATCCCCGGAGCTGCTGGCACGTATACAAAAAGCCCAGGGCACCAGGCCAGACCCCAAATCGCCCTGGCACCCCCCGCACCGATTCCGCCAGCGGGCCGATTTTATTCAGGAAGTGGAGCATGCCCAGGGGCTTTTGTTCGCGCTACAGCGGATTCTGACCGAGCTGGAAGAAGACCTGTGCTGGCGCCAACAGGACACCGACACCCTGCATCTTTTACTCCAACACCGGCACGAAGAAGCCACCCGGTTAACGTTGCGAACGACTGGCCCGGAGCATCGGGCAGAGAGCTTTCTGAAACTGCTGCGCCTGAAACTGGATCAGCACCCGCTGCGGGCACCGGTGATCAGTCTGTCCCTGTCGGTAAAGCGGTTTCTGGGCCGGGAAGCCCCGGTTGGCCAGGACCTCCTGGGCGATGGACAGGACCTGAATGAAGCCTGGCATACGCTGGCCAGTCGTTTACAGGCCCGCCTTGGTACTGAGGCATTGCAACAGCTTGCACCGAGGGCAGACCACCGCCCGGAGTTTGCCTGGACAGCCTCCGCCATAAAACCAGCCAGCAGGCACAGCGAAACACCAGAGGTCTCTGGCCTGCCTGCGCGCCCTTTATGGCTGTTATCCACGCCACACCCACTGGCAGAACCTCCGGCCAGATGGTTCTCGGGGCCGGAACGCATCAGTGCTGGCTGGTGGGACGGCCAGCGGGTGCATCGTGACTACTATATTGCCCAGTTGTCCAGCGGCCAGTTGGCGTGGGTGTTCCGGGATATCCGCGATGGCTGGTACATACACGGGTGGTTTGGCTGATGGATTCTGATTACGCCGAGCTGTTCTGCTTCAGCAACTTCACCTTCCTGACCGGCGCCTCCCACCCCCATGAACTGGCCGAGCAAGCCGCGGAGCTTGGCTATCGGGCAATTGCCATCACCGATGCCTGCTCGGTGGCGGGCATCCCCAGAGCCTGGGCAGCCCTTAAAGACAGCCCGGTAAAGCTGATTACCGGGAGCTGGTTCGAACTGAGCGATACTCCCGAGGGCGCCACTGCCCCACCCCGGTTCATACTGCTGGCTCGAACCCGCGAGGGCTACGGTCAGCTTTGCCAATTGATCACCATCGGGCGGCGACGCGCTGAGAAAGGGCAATACCGGTTATTGACCCGGGACATCGAAACCCATTCGCTGGACCACTGCCTCTGCCTGTGGCTGCCACCGCTGGTATCACAAACCAACGCGCACCAGGCATTGATCACCGGCGAATGGCTGCAACGGATTTTCGAGCACAGGCTACGCCTTGCAGCGACCCGCACACTGGAAGCCGGCGAGGAACAGCAACTGGTCCGTGTACGGTGGTTAGCTGAACAAATGCGCTGCGCAGTGGTGGCAACCGGCCAGGTTCATATGCATCGCCGCGAACGCCAGCCGTTACAGGACGTGCTGACAGCTCTGCGCCACCACACCACGCTGGAACAGGCCGGACACTGCCTGTTTCAGAATGCCGAGCGTTATTTGCGCCCGATACCGGTTATCCGGCGACTATTCCCCGAGCCCTGGGTTCGGGAGACCGTGGCAATCGCCGAAGCCTGCAGCTTTGAGCCTGGCAGCCTGCGTTATGAATACCCTCCCGATTTAGTGCCGGAACACGAAACACCCACATCGTTTCTGGCGCAACTCACCCGGGAGGGTGAACGGCGGCGTTACCCATCGGGCACACCCATGAAGGTGCAGGCACTGATTCGCAAAGAGCTGGAGCTGATTGCCGAACTGCGCTACGAACACTATTTTCTCACCATCCACGACATCGTCGACTTTGCCCGGCGCCAGGGCATTCTTTGCCAGGGCCGGGGATCCGCAGCCAATTCCGCGGTCTGTTACTGCCTGGGCATCACCGAGGTGAACCCGGCCAATGTGGAACTGCTGTTTGAACGGTTCATCTCCAAAGACCGGGATGAGCCCCCCGACATCGATGTGGATTTCGAGCACGAACGGCGTGAGGAGGTCATTCAGTACATTTACCAGCGCTACGGCCGGGAGCGGGCCGCCCTGGCCGCCACCGTGATTCGTTATCGCCCCCGCAGCGCCATTCGGGATGTGGGCAAGGCGCTGGGCTTTGATGCCACACTGGTGGAGAAGCTGCTGGATGGCATCGACTGGCGTGACAAGACCACCGGCTGGCGCCAGCAGATTCTGGACAAGGGCCTGACCCGCAGCCCCAACGTCGCGGATCAGTTCTTCACGCTGGTGAACACCTTGCTGGGCTTTCCACGCCACCTGTCCCAGCACGTGGGCGGTTTCGTGATCAGCGCCGGCCCGCTTTCAGAACTGGTGCCTGTCGAGAATGCCGCCATGGAAGGGCGCACGGTTATCCAGTGGGACAAGGACGACCTGGAAAGCCTGGGGCTGATGAAGGTGGATGTCCTGGCCCTGGGCATGCTCACCGCCATTCGCAAAGCACTGGCGCTGATCAGTGAAGAGAAAGGCACGACGTTTACCATTCAGGACGTCCCTCAGGAAGACCCTGACACCTACGCCATGCTGCAAAAAGGCGACAGTATCGGTGTCTTTCAGGTGGAGTCCCGCGCCCAGATCAACATGCTCCCGCGGCTGAAACCGGAAACCTGGTACGACCTTGTGATCGAAGTCGCCATCGTTCGCCCGGGCCCCATACAAGGCGACATGGTGCACCCCTACCTGCGCCGAAAACACGGCATGGAAGCAGTAGAATACCCCAACGATGCCGTACGCCAGGTGCTGGAACGCACCCTCGGGGTGCCGATCTTCCAGGAACAGGTCATCAAACTGGCCATGGTCGCCGCCGGTTTCAGTGCGGGCGAAGCCGACAAACTTCGCCGTGCCATGGCAGCCTGGAAATCCCATGGCGATCTGACACCTTTCCGCGACAAACTGATTCAGGGCATGCTGGAGCGGGGCCACGATGCCGACTTCGCCGAGCGCCTGTACAAACAGATCTGCGGCTTTGGTGGCTATGGATTTCCGGAATCCCATGCCGCCAGCTTTGCCTTACTGGTGTACGTCTCTGCCTGGATCAAACGCCACCATCCGGCAGCATTCTATTGCGCCTTGCTCAACAGCCAGCCAATGGGCTTTTACTCGCCCAGCCAGCTGGTTCAGGATGCCCGGCGCCACAACGTTACCGTGCTGCCACCAGACGTCAACCACAGCCAGTGGCAGCACACCCTGCAAGGCCCGGAGCAGCACCTGCGCCTTGGCCTTAGAATCATTCAAGGCCTGTCTCGCAATGGCGCCGAGCGCGCCCACCAGAACCGCCCGACAAACGGTTACCAAAGCGCCGCCGAACTGCGCACCCGAGCTGGCCTCAACCAGAGTGACATGGAACTTCTCGCCGGCGCCAACGCCATGCCCGGCTTCACCAGCAACCGCCACCAGGCTTACTGGCAACTGCTCGAACACGAAGAACCCGCCGAGCTCTTCGCTAACGAAGCCATGACCGAATACACACCGGAACCCTGCCACCTGCTCCCGGAGCCCACCGAAGGGCAAAACGTACTGGCCGACTACAGCAGCCAGGGCTTAACACTACAAAGACATCCCCTTGCCCTGCTCCGCGAACAAGGCCACCTGCGCCATTGCCTCACCGCCGACCAACTCAAAGCCACCCGCCCCGGCATCCCCGTACAAGTAGCCGGCCTGGTCACCGGGCGCCAACGGCCCGGCACCGCCTCCGGCGTCACCTTCGTCACCCTTGAAGACGAAACCGGCAACGTCAACGTCGTCGTCTGGCTAGACACCGCCCGCCGCCAACGCAAACCGTTGCTCACCGCCCGGTTGTTACACGTCAAAGGAGTTATCGAAAAAGAGGGGGATATCGTTCATGTCATGGCCGGCAAGCTATCTGACTTGAGCCATCTGATCAACTCACTACCGGTCAGCTCCCGGGATTTCCACTGACCACAAACGAAAAAACCCCGCCAAAGGCGGGGTTTTCAGGGCAGTGTCGGTAAGGATCAGCCGAGCAGCTTGATCATTACCCCCGCTGCAACCGCAGAGCCAATAACACCGGCCACGTTCGGACCCATTGCGTGCATCAGCAGGAAGTTCTGCGGGTTGGCTTCCAGGCCCACCTTGTTGGAGACCCGCGCCGCCATCGGCACCGCGGATACACCTGCGGAGCCAATCAACGGGTTGATCGCTTCCTTGGTGAACTTGTTCATCAGTTTCGCCATCAGTACACCGGAAGCGGTGCCTACACCGAAAGCCACAATACCCAGGCCCAGGATACCCAGCGTCTGGCCATCCAGGAACTTGTCGGCCATCAGCTTGGAGCCAACAGACAGACCCAGGAAGATGGTTACGATGTTGATCAGCGCGTTCTGTGCGGTATCGCTCAGACGCTCTACCACGCCACACTCACGCATCAGGTTACCGAAGCAGAACATACCCAGCAGCGGAGCCGCATCGGGCAGGAACAGAACCACGGCAATCAGAACAACCAGAGGGAAGACAATCTTCTCTCTCTTGCTCACCGGGCGCAGCTGCGACATCTTGATGGCACGCTCTTTCTCGCTGGTCAGCGCCTTCATGATCGGCGGCTGGATCATCGGCACCAGCGCCATGTACGCATAAGCAGAGACGGCAATCGCACCCAGAAGATGCGGGGCCAGTACGCTGGATACGTAGATGGAGGTGGGGCCGTCGGCGCCACCAATGATGCCGATTGCAGCGGCCTCGAGAATATTGAACTCCAGTATTCCCGTCCAGTCCAGCAACGCCGCGCCAATAACGGTACCGAAAATACCGAACTGCGCAGCCGCACCCAGAAGCAGGGTTTTGGGGTTAGCAAGCAAAGGGCCAAAATCGGTCATCGCCCCTACACCCATGAAAATCAGCAGAGGACCAACGGTACTGCCGATAATCACAGAGTAGAAGTTATACAGCATGCCATTGCCGTAGCCGTAATCCTGCGCAATGGAGTTGGCCATCGCCATTTCGGAATAACTGGCTTCTTTCACCGCTACTTTGAAGGCTTCTTTCAGCTCAGGCGTAATCGCCTGTCCGACCTGATAGGCCACATCCAGCGGCGCCGCCAGTGCAGCCAGAACCTTGGAGTTGCCACCCTGCAAAGCAAAGTGAATAGCGTTTTCAGCCGCAGTCAGGGCAAGCCCTGCCTCCGGAATATTCGCCAGAATGCCACCAAACCCGATGGGCACCAGCAGCAACGGCTCAAACTTCTTGTTGATCGCAAGATAGAGAAGCAACAGGCCAATAGCGATCATGATCACCTGGCCCAGCTCGATGTTGAACAGGCCACTGCCTGTCCACAGTGTCATTAATTTATCCATGGAATGCTGGCCCTTATGCGATTGTCAGCATTTCATCATCAGGGGAGACGGCATCACCGACCTTGATGAAGACTTCGCCGATAGTACCGGCTTTCGGTGCGCGAACCTCGGTTTCCATCTTCATGGCTTCGAGGATAATCAGCACGTCACCTTCCTCAACGGTGTCACCCGGAGAAACCAGAACCTTGAAGATGTTACCACCCAGCGGTGCCACCAGAGGCTCGCCTTCGCCTGCCGCAGGAGCAGGTGCGGAGGAAGCGGCCGGAGCAGACGCGGCGCCACCGTCACCCTGGATCTGGGTAATCTCGCCACCTTCGGAAACCGCCACCACAAACTTCTTGCCGTTAACGTCCACGGTGTAAGTCTCCGGGCCTGCGGCTTTCTTGGCCGGTGCGGCGTCTTCTGCAGTCGGTACCGGCTCGAACGCATCCGGGTTGTTGCGGTTCTCCAGGAACTTCAGGCCGATCTGCGGGAACAGAGCGTACGTCAGCACGTCGTCTTCGAGGTTGTCGGCCAGCTTGATACCCTTCTCGTCCGCCAGCTTCTTCAGTTCGTCGGTCAGCTTGTCCATTTCTGGCTCAAGCACATCTGCAGGACGACAGGTCATGACTTCCTTGCCATCCAGCACACGCTCCTGAAGCTCTTTATTCATGGGGGCTGGCGCTGCGCCGTACTCACCCTTCAGAATGGCGGAGGTTTCCTTGGAGATGGACTTGTAGCGCTCGCCGGTCAGAACATTCAGTACGGCCTGGGTACCGACAATCTGCGAGGTCGGAGTCACCAGCGGAATGAAGCCTAGGTCTTCACGAACCTTGGGAATTTCTTCCAGCACCTGGTCAAACTTGTCGCTTGCATTCTGCTCGCGCAGCTGGTTTTCCATGTTGGTCAGCATACCGCCCGGAACCTGGGCAATCAGAATGCGGGAATCGGTGCCGCGCAGGCTGCCCTCGAACTTCGCATACTTCTTGCGCACCTGGCGGAAATACGCCGCGATTTCTTCCAGCAGGTTCAGATCAAGACCGGTGTCACGATCGGTACCTTCCAGAATGGCAACAACCGCCTCGGTGGGCGAATGGCCGTAGGTCATGCTCATGGACGAAATGGCGGTGTCCACGTTGTCGATACCGGCTTCCGCAGCCTTGATGGCGGTGGCGGTCGACATGCCGGTGGTGGCGTGGCACTGCATGTGGATGGGGATATCCAGCTCTTTCTTCAGGCGACTGACCAGATCATAGGCCACATACGGCTTGAGGATACCGGCCATGTCCTTGATCGCGATGGAATCTGCGCCCATGTCGGCGACTTCTTTCGCCAGATCTACCCACATATCGATGGTGTGCACAGGGCTGGTGGTGTAAGCAATCGTACCCTGGGCATGCTTGCCGGTCTTGCGAACGGCCTTGATCGCGCGATCCATGTTGCGGGGATCGTTCATGGCATCAAAAATACGGAACACGTCTACGCCGTTCTCGGCGGCACGCTCACAGAAACGGTCAACCACATCATCCGCATAGTGACGATAGCCCAACAGGTTCTGGCCGCGCAGAAGCATCTGCTGGCGAGTATTGGGCATGGCTTTTTTAAGTTCGCGGATGCGCTCCCAAGGGTCTTCGCCCAGGTAACGGATACAGGCATCAAAGGTAGCCCCACCCCAGGATTCCAGCGACCAGAAACCCACTTTGTCGAGTTTCTCGGCGATTGGCAGCATGTCGTCCAGACGCATGCGGGTGGCGAGCAGGGATTGGTGGGCGTCACGCAGAATTACGTCCGTAATCCCCAGCGGTTTTTTCGTGTCAGTCATCGTGTCAGCCTTCTGTTAAAAGGTTCTAATCGTGTACCGGGGTCACTTCTTGTGGCGTGACCGGTATTGTGCAATCGCCTTCTTGATGGCCTCGGCGGTGTCAGGGTCAACCGACGTGGGCGCCTTCGGCTTGGCACGTGGCGTTCTGGCCGGGGTTGCCGGCTCTGGCGGCGCAAACCGCAGGATGATTTTGGACATCAGGCCGGTCGCGAATACCAGAATAATCAGGAACACGAACACGAAGCCCATGCCGGCAATCATCAAGTCTACGGCTTGTGACATCAGCTCATTCATATCGAACAGCTACCTGTATTGGTTTGTTGATTTCCCCGTACCGCCCGACAAGCCACCACTAAAACTAAAGTCTAATGGCCCGGCGGAACAATTCGGGAGGCAAAATCCTGCGTAATTTACCGTTTTCAATGACCAGGAGCAACCTGAAGCACGCATTTCTATAGGGACTTTCCGAGCGTCCCGGCCTGAAATGACACCTGCTGCAACAGCCTCATCAGGCATTAATCATGCATATCTAACCCGGAATTTCCGACCTTTCACCTTGCCTTTCTCCAGCCGCGCCAGCGCCTGGGCCGCCCATCGGGATTCAACCGCCACGAAGCACTGAAAGTCGAACAGATCGATTTTGCCAACGGCAGCGCCGGGAATACCGGCCTCGCCGGTAAGAGCTCCCATCACGTCGCCAGGGCGCACTTTGTCTTTGCGACCGCCAGCCAGGCACAGCGTTTTCATGGCCGGTGTAACCGGGCGCAACGCCTCCGCCAGCAACGCTTCGGTATCGCCCCACAACACCGGCTCGCCCCGCTCCGTTTCCAGGCGTGTAATCTTGTGGCCCTGGCGCGGAGTGCAGAGAGTAACCGCATGCCCCTGCTCGCCTGCCCGGCCGGTACGGCCCACCCGATGGGTATGCACCTCGGGATCCCGCGCAGGCTCGGCATTGATGACCAGTGGTAGCCCTTTGATGTCGAGCCCCCTTGCCGCCACATCGGTAGCCACCAGAACCGTACAACTCTGGTTGGCAAATCGAACCAGAGCGCTGTCCCGTTCGCGCTGGTCCAGATCGCCGTGTAGCGACAACGCCGAAAAGCCGAGACGACCCAGTTCATCCGACAGCTCATCACAGTCCCGTTTGGTGGTACAGAACACCAGAGACGACACCGGCTGAAAACGGGAAAGCAGTGCTGCCACGGCCGCCGCCCGCTGATCCGGCTGGATTTCGTAAAAGGATTCTTCAATGGTGATGGCGGCCGCTTTTGATTCCACCCGCACGTCTTCCGGCTTGCTCTGGAATTGCTCGCTCAGCTTTCTGATGGCCGGCGGCCAGGTGGCGGAGAACAGCAGCGCCTGCCTGCCACCGGGAGATTGGGAGACGATACTGGTGACCACCTCCTCGAACCCCATATCCAGCATGCGGTCCGCCTCGTCCAGCACCAGCACTTTCAAGCCATCCAGCGAAAGCGTACCTTTGCGCAGGTGGTCATCTACCCGGCCGGGCGTGCCCACGACGATATGAGCGCCATGGCTGAGCGACCCGATCTGGGGCCCGATAGGCACACCACCACACAACGTCAGCACCTTCACGTTATCTTTGGCCCGTGCCAACTCTCGCAACGCTTTAGCCACTTGATCCGCCAGTTCCCGGGTGGGACAAAGAACAAGACTCTGAACATGGAAGCGTCGCGGATCGATCGTCTCGATAATCGGTATCCCGAACGCCGCTGTCTTGCCGCTGCCGGTTTGCGCCATGGCAATCACGTCCTTGCCCGCCAACGCAAGCGGAACTGCCTCTGCCTGAACCGGCGTGGGTTGCTGGTAACCCAATTGATCAAGGTTGGCCTGCATGGCCGCGGAAAGACCAAGCGCTTTAAAAGATGACATAGAAAAATCCGTGGGGTGGGTTGTGATGGGTTATTGAGAGAATGCTGACGGCGTATACTTAACGTTTGATCGCACCAGTTTATCATGAATTCACGGAGTCGCTGATGGCCTCACTGCAGGAACAGTTATTAAAGGCCGGGCTGGCCGACGAAAAGAAAGCCCGGGAAGTACGAAATGAAAAAAGAAAACAGAGAAAGCAACAGCCCAAAGGCGCCACGACTGTAAACGAAGCCGAAGAGCGCGCCCGCAAGGCTCGCCAGGAAAAGGCCGAACGGGATCGGCAGCTCAACCTTGAGCGCAAGAAAGAGGCTGAGAAAAAGGCGATTCAGGCACAGATTCGGCAGCTGATCGAAACCAATCGCCTGGACCGGAGCCGCGGCGAAACCTCCTACCAGTTTGTCGACGGCAAGAAGATCAAGAAGATTCTGGTGAACGAACAGATGGTGGACCAACTCTCTCGAGGCCGTCTGGCCATTGTGGCGCTGGGTGACCACTATGAGATCGTCCCGGACAGGGTGGCCCGCAAGATTATGGAGCGCGATGAGAGCGCCATCATCTCAATGCATGATCGTAAACAGGATGACGCAGGCGAAGACGACCCGTATGCAGGGTATGAAATCCCCGACGACTTGATGTGGTAAAGACAATAAAAAACCCCGCACAAGGCGGGGTTTTTTATTTTGTATAGCAAAACGCCTCAGCCTGTGGGGTACACAAACTGAGGCGTTTTGACTTTAATATGGCGCGGCTGGGAGGATTCGAACCTCCGACCGCCTGGTTCGTAGCCAGGTACTCTATCCAGCTGAGCTACAGCCGCTTGAAACTGATTTGCGATGTTGGCGCGGCTGGGAGGATTCGAACCTCCGACCGCCTGGTTCGTAGCCAGGTACTCTATCCAGCTGAGCTACAGCCGCGCATCGCAACGTTGAGTGCTACCTCAACTGTTCTCACTTCTCTCCGGGGAGAAAATGGCGGAGAGGGAGGGATTCGAACCCTCGGTACGATTGCTCGTACGGTTCCTTAGCAGGGAACTGGTTTCAGCCACTCACCCACCTCTCCTTGAGAACGGGGCGTATACTACCATAATTTTTCTGTTTTCATAGGGTTGACACGACTTTTTTCTGGCCGATTTTCCCCACAATCAAAAAAGCCGTCCGGGTTACCCTCGAACGGCTTTTTAACTGATCAACGATTGCCCGATTCCGGCTCTTCGGAGCCTTTTTCAGATTGAATTCGCTGATAGATTTCTTCGCGGTGAACCGCCACATCTTTTGGCGCGTTCACACCGATGCGTACCTGATTCCCCTTTACACCCAGAACGGTGACGGTAATTTCGTCGCCGATCATGAGGGTTTCGCCAACACGGCGAGTCAAAATCAACATATCCCTTACTCCCTATTCCAGAGCTACCTGTTCCGACAAACACTACTGTTTACTTATTGCTTTTATAATGAGATCACTTCAGACACTAAAGACGCAGAAATACTTATACTTACCTGAATCCTGATAGCTATCTTCAATGACCTTGATCAGAGAGCATTTGAGACCTCCTGCCTCAGGCACTCTCCTCCACCCCGGCTTTATCCAGCTCGAACGCACTGTGCAGTGCGCGAACGGCAAGCTCGAGATACTTCTCATCAATCACCACCGAAATCTTGATTTCTGACGTGGAGATCATCTGAATATTGATGCCCTCATTGGACAGCGCTTCAAACATCTTGGTTGCAACGCCCGCATGGGAGCGCATACCCACGCCCACAATGCTGACCTTCGCGATCTTGGTATCTCCACCCACTTCACCGGCACCCAGCTCAGCGCTAACACCGCGCAACACTTCCTGGGCCCGCTTGAAATCGTTGCGATGCACCGTAAACGTAAAGGCAGTCTTGTTATCCTCGCCCACGTTCTGAACGATCATATCTACTTCGATATTAGCATCACTGACGGGCTTGAGAATCCGCAGTGCGCTGCCCGGTGTATCGGGTACACCAGAGATCGTCAGCTTGGCTTCGTCACGATTGAAAGCAATGCCGGAAACAACCGGTTGTTCCATGGCGTTCTCATCCTCAAAAGTAATCAGGGTGCCCTCGCCTTCCTGAAAGCTGGACAACACCCTTAATGGAACGTTGTATTTACCTGCAAACTCAACTGAGCGAATCTGGAGTACCTTAGAACCCAGACTAGCCATCTCGAGCATTTCTTCAAATGTAATGCGCTCCAACCGGCGGGCACTGTCCACTACCCTGGGGTCAGTTGTGTAAACACCATCTACATCAGTATAGATCTGGCATTCATCGGCTTTCAGTGCCGCCGCCAGGGCAACCGCCGTGGTGTCAGAACCGCCACGGCCGAGCGTGGTGATATTGCCGTTGTCATCAATGCCCTGGAAGCCGGCTACCACGACCACCCGACCGGCATCCAGATCTTCCCGCATGCGCTGCTCATCAATCTGCTTGATACGGGCCTTGGTATGGCTGCTGTCGGTGAGAATCCTGACCTGGGAACCGGTGTAGGACCGGGCATCGCAGCCCCGCTTCTGGAGTGCCATGGACAACAGGGCAATGGTCACCTGCTCGCCGGTGGAAACCAGAACGTCCATCTCACGGGGGGTAGGCTCATCCATAATATCGTTGGCGAGTGCAATCAAACGGTTGGTTTCACCGCTCATGGCCGAAACCACAACCACGACATCGTGCCCTTCTTTGCGGAACCGACAGACCTTGTCAGCTACCGCTTCAATCCGCTCGGTTGTCCCGACGGACGTACCACCAAATTTCTGAACCAGCAGAGCCATGTTTCCCAAACTCCGAAACGGGGTGTCACAACGGGACTGGGCGCCCCGCCATCAAAAACAAACGGGCGGGATTATAAACCTCCGCCCGTATCAGAAAACAGTTGTTTACCCGATATTTTGCTCAACCCAGGCCGGCACACCAGCCAGGGCTTCGGCCAGACGGGATGGATCATTACCACCACCCTGGGCCATGTCGGGGCGACCGCCGCCTTTGCCATCTACCAGCGAGGCCAGATGCTTCATCAAGTCGCCAGCCTTGATGCGGTTGGTGGCGGACTTGGTAACACCGGCCACCAGCACCACCTTTCCGTCTTCGACAGTGGCCAGCACCACAACGCCCTCGCCCAACTTGTTTTTGAGCTGATCCGCAGTTTCCATCAAGGCCTTGCGGTCAGCGCCTTCCATCTCGGAGGCCACCACCTTCAGGCCTGCCACTTCGACCGCGGAACCAGCCAGATCAGTACCCGCGGAACTCGCCAGTTTTGCTTTCAGGGCATCGACATCCTTCTCAAGCTGGCGATTGCGGTCCAGAACCTGCTTGACCTTGTCGACGACAGAATCACGGGTGCCCTTCACCAGACGTGCGGTCTCGCGCAGCGTACGCTCGGTTTCATCAACCCATTCCAGCGCACCCAACCCGGTTACAGCCTCAATACGACGAACGCCAGAGGAAATGCCGCTTTCGGAGGTAATGCGGAACAACCCGATATCGCCGGTACGGGCAACGTGAGTACCACCACACAGCTCAACAGAGTATTTGTCGGTACCCATGGTGAGCACCCGTACTACATCACCGTACTTCTCACCAAACAGAGCCATCGCGCCTTTTTCCCTGGCGGTATCCATATCGGTAATGTCGATATCTACCGGCGTGTTCTCCAGGATCTGCTCGTTAACCGTACGCTCGATTTCTCTCAGCTGCTCCGGCGTCACGGCTTCAAAATGGGAGAAGTCGAATCGCAGTTTGTCCGGGTCGACCAGCGAGCCCTTCTGGGTAACGTGTTCCCCCAGGATATTGCGCAGGGCCGCATGCAGCAGGTGCGTAGCCGAGTGGTTGCGCTTGGTGCGTTCACGACGGGCATGATCAATCCGCGCATCCACTTCCAGCCCGGGGAACAGCTCACCTTCAATCAGGGTGCCCACATGCAGGTGGTTATCACCTTCTTTGCGGGTGTCGGTTACCTGGAAGCGGCCACCGCTCCAGGTCAGCAGGCCGGTATCACCCACCTGACCACCAGACTCCGCATAGAACGGCGTGCGCTCCAATACCACCACACACTCATCACCCGCTTCCGCGTTACGCTCCTCACCGTTGACCAGCACCGTGCGGATACGTTCATGGCCATCGACGTGGTCATAACCGGTAAACTCGGTCTTGCCCTCAATCGTGATGCCGGCGGCGTTGTAGTCGATACCAAACTTGCTGGCGGCACGAGCCCGGTCGCGCTGGGCCTCCATGGCTTTTTCGTAGCCTTCGTAATCCAGAGTCAGGCCACGCTCGCGGGCAATATCGTTGGTCAGATCGACCGGGAACCCATAGGTATCGTAAAGGGTAAACACGGTTTCACCGGGAATCTCGGTACCCTTCAGCTCCGCAATGTCCTGCTCCAGCAGGCGCAGGCCTTTGTCCAGGGTCTTGGCGAACTGCTCTTCCTCCTGCAGCAACACCTTTTCGATCTGCTTGCGACTACTCACCAGCTGCGGATAAGCCTCGCCCATCAGTTCAACCAGAGCGCCGGTAAGCTTGTAGAAAAACGGCTGGGTAGCACCGAGCTTGTTGCCGTGGCGAGCTGCGCGACGAATGATTCGGCGCAGAACAAAGCCGCGTCCTTCGTTGGACGGCATCACGCCGTCGGCAATCAGGAAGGCGCAAGAACGGATATGATCCGCCACCACGCGCAGAGACGCTTCTGTGGTAGCCGCACCACCCAGGATGTCGGATGCCGCCTTCAACAGGTCCTGGAACAGGTCGATTTCGTAGTTGCTGTGAACACCCTGCAGAACCGCAGCAATCCGCTCCAGCCCCATGCCGGTGTCCACCGAGGGCTTGGGCAGGTTCAGCATCTCGCCGTCGGCAGTGCGGTTGTACTGCATGAAAACCACGTTCCAGATTTCGATGTAGCGGTCGCCATCTTCTTCCGGGCTGCCGGGAGGCCCACCTGCCACATCCGGGCCGTGATCGAAGAAAATCTCGGTGCACGGGCCGCAGGGTCCGGTATCACCCATCTGCCAGAAGTTATCGGAGGCGTAGCGGGCGCCTTTGTTGTCCCCGATGCGCACAATCCGTTCCGCCGGCACACCGATTTCCTGGTTCCAGATATCAAAGGCTTCGTCGTCTTCGGCGTAAACCGTTACCCACAGCTTCTCCTGGGGCAGGTTGAGGTGCTGTTCGCCAGTCAGGAAAGTCCAGGCAAAATTAATGGCCTCGCGCTTGAAGTAATCGCCGAAGCTGAAGTTGCCAAGCATCTCGAAGAAGGTATGGTGGCGCGCTGTATAGCCCACGTTCTCCAGATCATTGTGCTTGCCACCGGCACGCACACATTTCTGGGAGCTGGTCGCTCGTGTATAGTCGCGCTCCTCGCGGCCGAGGAAAAGATCCTTGAACTGGTTCATCCCCGCGTTAGTAAACAGCAGAGTGGGATCATCGTGGGGTACCAGTGAACTGCTGGGCACAATGGCATGCCCTTGCTGCTGGAAATATTCGAGGAATGCTTGTCGCAACTCTGCGGTTTTCATAGACCTTTGATACCTTTCGACCTGATACACCTTGCCAGACACCCGCCGAATGAACCGCCGGGTCTGAGGTTAAATGCGATTACTTACATGCGTGTGCAAATCGGCTACTCTAGCACACGCCGAGAACTTGAAAAACGTGAAAACTCACAGGAGACGCCATGCCCCGACGCTTTCATGAAGCCGATGAACTTCTGCCACCGGCGACCGGACTGAAACGTGCCCTGGCCATCATTTACGATGGACTGATCAGTATCGCCGTGCTGCTTGTCGCCAGCTGGGTGTACACCATGATTGCGGGATGGATTACGGGTTGGGATCGCTATGAACAAATGGCCGAAGCCGGTGAACTCTCAGGAGACCCGGGGCTGACCTTCGTTCTGTTTCTGGTGCTGTATCTGTTTTTCGCCTACTTCTGGACCCGCATCGGCCAGACCCTCGGCATGCAGGTATGGCGCGTTCGCATCGAGAATCTTGATGGCACCTCCGTGAGCTGGACCCAGGCCCTGATTCGCTATGTTACCGCTGCGATCATCGTTTTCCTGAGCATTCTCGGCGCCTACTACCTGGGCGCGCTGACGTTGTTGCTCAGCATCCCGGCCATCATCGCGCTGTTCTATCCCATCAATGGGTTGTCGCTGACCGACCGCACCTCCAACAGCGTGGTTGTTCAGGTGGCCAGGCCCGAGAAAAAATAGGTCCGGCACTACCCTGCCCGACGCATCAGGACGGCTCCGACAATACCGTTAACAACAATCGGAGCCAACACCGCGATCAGCGGATTAAAGCCATAAACCATACTCATCGGCCCCAGCAGATCCTGCATATACTTGAACAGCAATCCCACCAGCAGACCGGTAAATACCCGGAACCCCATGGTCACAGACCGCAGTGGCCCGAACACAAAGGAGATGGCGACCAACACCATCACCGCCGTGCCCAGGGGCATCAGTGCCTTTTTCCAGAACGCGAGCCAGTATTGCGCCGCACTCAGCCCCTGCTCTCCGAGATAGGCCGCGTAGGTATACAGGCCCGTCATCGACAGATTCTCCGGCTTCACAATCAGCACACTCAGCACGCTCGGCGACAGGCCGGTCTCCCAACGCAGTGACGCACTCACATCACGCACGGTCCGCTCCGGCTCAATGCGAGTGGAGGTCACGTTCTCCAGCAACCAATAGTCGCCCTGGTAGATGGCACGCTCGGCGAAGCTGGCAACCCGCAATTGCCGGGCATCGTCAAACCGGAACAGCGAAACCCCATGCAACACACCGTTTGGCTGAACCGCATTCAGGTGCATGAAGGTATTGCCTTCCCGATGCCACACCCCTTCCGCGGAAGCCACGCTGCTCCCCGCACCCAAGGCCACCGCCTTGTCACTCTGGGCAATACGTTCGGTGGTCGGCGCGACATACTCACCAATCGCCACGCCGAGCAGAACCACGATCAGCGCCGGCTTCATGGCAGACCAGACAATGCGTTTGAGCGACACGCCGGCTGCCCGGATCACCGTCAGCTCCGAGGAACTGGCCATGGAGCCCAGGCCGACAAGGCACCCCATGAAGGCACCAAGAGGCAGGTAATCGTAGATTCGCCGGGGCAAGGTCAGCGCCACATACCACAACGCCTGCAGGGTTTGATATTCGTTGCGCGTGTCTTCCAGTTCAGCAATGAATGCAAAGATCACATCCAGCGACAACACCACAACCATAACCAGGAACATGGCGCCGCCAACGGTACGCATGACATAACCATCGATCTTATGCACGCTGGCGCCCCTCCCTCTCAAGACGACGACGGTTCAGCCACCCGGGGCCAAACTGCAGCCACAGGCCGAGCGCCAGGAACAGCGCATGCACCCAGAGCATACCCACCCATTCAGGCACCTTTTCATCCGCCAGCGCATCCCGCGCCACAATCAGTAAGCCCAGATAGGTGATGTAAACCAGCATGGCTGGCAACAGATGGAAAAACCGCCCCTGCCGGGGATTCACCCGACTGAGCCGCACGGCCAGCAAGGTGACGATGGGCACAATCAACGGTAACGATATTCGCCAGTGCAAGAGAGCCCGGTCTTCCGGATCATCCGAGTTCCAAAGCGCCAGCGTACTCAGGCCTTCCTCCAGCTCTTTGCTGCCCTCCTGGCCGCTGACAATCTTCAAACCGTAGGCTTCAAATTCAGTGACATTGTAATCAAGCTGGCCGGGAGCCCCCTGAAAACGACCACCATCCTCCAGCACCAGAAACCGGCTGCCGGTTTCCTCATCAATGAACTGGGAGCCAGACTCCGCAGTGATCAGAGTGACACCCTTACCGTCCTTGTCGTACTCGGCAATAAACACCCCCTGCAACTGGCGCTTGTCGTCGCTCAGGGCCTCGGTGTAAGTGACCCGATCACCGGAGGTAAAGTCCTGAAACCGCCCCGGGGCCAGCATTTCAAACTCGGTGGCCTTTCGCTGCTCGTTAAAGATGTGCTCCACCTGTTTCATGCCCCAGGGAGAGATGTAAAGGCTCATGGCCCCCACCACCAGCATGACCGGCAACGCCCCAAGCAACGTTTTCGCCAGCAACTGCTTTTCACTCACACCGCAGGCGAACAACACCGTCATCTCGCTTTCGAGGTACATCCGGCCATACGCCAGCAGAATTCCGATAAACAGGCCCAGGGGCAGAATTAATTCCAGAAACCCGGGGAAACGATACCCCATAATCGCAAACAGGACGCCGGCCGCAATCTCGCCCTCAGCAGCATCGGCCAGATACTTGATAAAACGCCCACTCATGAACACCAGCAACAGAATGCCTGACACCGCAAGCATACTGACCATGATCTGGCGAATGAGGTAACGGAAGATAATACTCAAATCAGTCTCTCTGGCGGCGCCGTCATTGGAGATGGAGGTTAAGGAGAACAGCGCGTATTCTATGTAACCTCGCCGACGAATGACAGTACGGGGCCTACACGATAAAACCATCGTAACGAAGCGGGCACCCGGCTTGATTAATAAAGGCTTTGCCCCAATCCTTATGAGCATTGCCATCAACATTCAATTCAATTGAATAAAGCATAATCTGACAACGGAGTTGCCATGAGAGTTGCCATGAATTTCAGCCTGAGCAGCAAAGCCACCAAAGCCGACTGCCTGGTTATCGGCCTGCCTGAGAAAGGCGAGTGGCCAGAATCCACCAAAGCGGCAGACGACGCGCTGGGCGGACTGATCAAGCAACTCGAGAAAGCCGGCGACCTGACCGGCAAGAACGCCTCCGTGAATACCCTGCCCCTGGTGGATCAACCCTGGCAGCGCGTTGTGGTAATTGGCACCGGCAAAGATGCAGACCGCACAGCCACAGCCTATCGTAAGAGCCTGATTGCCATGACCGGCGCATTGAAAGATGGCCCCTCCAAAAGTGCACTGATCAGCCTGACCGATACTGCGGTTCAGGGCGAAGCTGCGGTCAGCTCTGAAGAAGCCCGGCTAAACCTGATTGGCCGGATTCTGGAAGACCAACTCTACACCTTCACCGAATTCAAAAGCGACAAGCCTGCCGCCCGCAAACTGAAAAAAGTTGTGGTACAGGCATCCGGCGCCGGCAAGTCCCTGAAAGATGCTTTCAACCTTGGCCTGGCCACCGGCCGCGGCATGAACTACACCAAAGACCTGGGCAACACTCCACCCAACATCTGCCACCCGGTCTGGCTTGCCGAACAGGCCAAGGCCATGGCCAAAGACTACGACTCCATCCAGACCGAAGTTCTGGACGAGAAGCAGATGGAAAAACTGGGCATGAACACCATCCTGGCCGTAGGCAAAGGTTCCAAGCAGCCTCCGCGCCTGATCGTGATGGAATACCGTGGCGGCAAGGCCAAAGACAAGCCCTACGTACTGGTGGGGAAAGGCATCACCTTCGACACCGGCGGCATCAGCCTCAAGCCGGGCGAGGGCATGGACGAAATGAAATACGATATGGGCGGTTCTGCCAGCGTTTTCGGCACCATGAAAGTCCTGGCTGAAACCAAACCCAAGATCAACGTGGTTGCCGTGATCGCTGCCGCTGAAAACATGCCAGACGGCGGCGCCTCCCGCCCCGGCGATATCGTCAAAACCCTGAGCGGCATGACCGTCGAAATCCTCAACACGGACGCCGAAGGCCGCCTGGTGCTGTGCGACGCCCTCACCTACGTGAAGAAATTTGACCCGGCAGCCGTGGTCGACATGGCCACCCTCACCGGCGCCTGCATTATCGCCCTGGGCAGTCACGCCACTGGCCTGTTGTCCAACAACGACGAGCTTGCGAACGAACTGCTCGCCGCCGGCGAACGCACCGGCGACCGCGCCTGGCGCCTGCCTCTGTGGGACGAATACCAGAGCCAGCTCGACAGCAACTTCGCAGACATGGCCAACATTGGCGGCCGCCCCGCGGGCACCATTACCGCCGCCTGCTTTCTGAGCCGCTTCGCCAAGGACTACCGCTGGGCCCACCTGGATATCGCGGGCACCGCCTGGAACTCCGGCAAAGCCAAAGGCGCCACCGGCCGCCCGGTCCCCCTGCTGGTCGACTACCTGATGACCCATGCAGGATAACCAGCCAAACCCTTCCCCGGAGCCCGGCAGCCTCGCTGCCGGCCCCTCCGGCCGGGACGATAAAAACCAGCGCTACTGGTTCCACATCCTCGCCCAGAACACCCACGCCGCCCGCAACCTCCACGCCGCCAAACTCGTGGACAAAGCCTGGCAGCAGGGCGACCGTGTGTGCGTTCTTTGTGACACCGAAGAACAGGCCGTGGAACTCGACGACCTGCTGTGGAACTTCACCCCCGAAGCCTTCATCCCCCACAGTATCGCCCAAGACCCAACCACCCCCTGCACCGATCCTGTCGGCATCCTGCTCTACCCGCCAGCCGCGGTGGATTGGGATACCGTTATCGTCCTGTCCTCAACACTGCCCGACGACGCCGACCAGTACGGCCGCCTGGCACTGGTTGCCCACAATGACCCGGCGGTATTGAACCAGGCGCGGGGGCATTACAAGCAGTTGCGGTCACTGGGCATTGAAGCTCGGGTGCATGATATGCGGAAACGCTAGCCAGGTTCGCCGCGATCAAGACGACCATGTATAATCGTCCGATTCAGAATTTCCCTATGTGAATCAACCAAAACGGTCACTGCATAATCCCATGGAAAAAACCTACCAGCCAGAAAACATCGAGCGCCAGTGGTACGAAAACTGGGAATCCAAAGGCTATTTCCGCCCCAGCGGCGAAGGCGACTCCTACAGCATCGCCATCCCGCCACCCAACGTGACCGGCAGCCTGCACATGGGCCATGCCTTCCAGCACACCATCATGGACACCCTCACCCGCTTCAAGCGCATGCAGGGCCGTAACGCACTGTGGACCGTCGGCACCGATCATGCCGGCATCGCCACCCAGATGGTCGTCGAACGCAAACTGGCTGCAGAAGAAGACAAAACCCGCCACGATCTCGGCCGGGAAGAATTCATCAAGCGCATCTGGGACTGGAAAGAACACTCCGGCGGTACCATCACCCGCCAGATGCGTCGCCTGGGCAACTCCGTGGACTGGAGCAACGAACGCTTCACCATGGACGATGGCTTCTACAAAGCCGTACAGGAAGTCTTTATCCGCCTGTACGATGAAGGCCTGGTGTACCGCGGCAAACGGCTGGTGAACTGGGATCCGAAGCTGCACACCGCTATCTCTGATCTGGAAGTTGAAAACAAGGAAGAAAAGGGCTATTTCTGGCACCTGCGCTACCCGCTGGCCGACGGCCAGAAAACCCAGGACGGCAAAGACTACGTCATCGTCGCCACCACCCGCCCGGAAACCATGCTGGGTGACACCGCCGTAGCCGTCCACCCGGACGATGAGCGCTACCAGCATCTGATTGGCCAGCACGTTCTGCTGCCGCTGGTTAACCGCCGCATTCCCATCGTGGCCGACCACCACGCCGATCCGGAAAAAGGTTCCGGCTGCGTGAAGATCACCCCCGCTCACGACTTCAACGATTACGCCGTAGGCAAACGCAACAACCTGCCCATGATCAACGTCATGACGCAGGACGCTAACATTCGTGAAATCGCCGAAGTCTTCAATGCGGACGGCACCGAAAATTCCGAGATTAACAGCGCCCTCCCGGCCGCCTATGCCGGCCTGAGCCGGGAAGCAGCCCGCAAGCAGATTGTTGCCGACATGGAACTGGCAGGCCTGGTCGAGAAAATCGAAGACCACGTGCTGAGCGTACCCCGCGGTGATCGCTCCGGGCTGATCATCGAGCCGATGCTGACGGATCAGTGGTTTGCAGACGCCAAGACCCTGGCCAAGCCGGCTATTGAAGCGGTAGAAGACGGTCGCATCCAGTTCGTACCCAAACAGTACGAGAACATGTACTTCGCCTGGATGCGCGACATTCAGGACTGGTGCATCTCCCGCCAGCTCTGGTGGGGGCACCGGATTCCTGCCTGGTACGACGCTGAAGGCAATATCTATGTGGGCCGGAGCGAGGCTGAGGTTCGCAGCAAACATCAGCTCCCGGACACACTGGAACTCAAGCAGGACGACGATGTACTGGACACCTGGTTCAGCTCCGCCCTGTGGACCTTCGGCACTCTGGGCTGGCCGGAAATCACCGAACGGCTGAAGACCTTCCACCCCACCGACGTGCTGGTGACCGGTTTCGATATCATCTTCTTCTGGGTTGCCCGGATGATCATGATGACCATGCACTTCGTAAAAAACGAAGACGGCACCCCACAGGTACCCTTCCATACCGTGTATGTCACCGGTCTGATCCGGGACGAGCACGGCGACAAGATGTCCAAGTCCAAGGGTAACGTGATCGACCCGCTGGATATGATCGACGGCATCAGCCTGCCGGACCTGCTGGAAAAACGCACCGGCAACCTGATGCAGCCCAAGCTGGCCGAGAAAATCGGCAAGCGCACCGAGAAGGAATTTCCGGAAGGCATCGCCGCCCATGGTACTGACGCCCTGCGTTTCACCCTCGCCGCCATGGCGACCACCGGCCGTGACATCAACTGGGATATGAAGCGCCTGGAAGGCTACCGTAACTTTTGCAACAAGCTGTGGAATGCCGCCCGCTATGTGCTGATGAACACGGAAGGCGAAGACTGCGGCGTGAACAATGAGCCGGTGGAACTGTCACTGGCAGACCGCTGGATCATCAGCGAACTGCAGCACTGCGAGCAGGAGGTGATCCGTCACCTGGACCAGTACCGCTTTGACCTGGCCGCCTACGCCCTGTACGAGTTCATCTGGAACGAATACTGCGACTGGTACCTGGAACTGTCCAAACCAGCCCTGAGCGATGACAGCGCCAGTGCCGAGGCCAAACGGGGCACCCGTCGTACCCTGGTACGCGTACTCGAAGCCGTACTCCGCCTGGCGCATCCGATCATGCCGTTCATTACCGAAGAAATCTGGCAACGCATTGCACCGCTGGCCGGCAAGCAGGGCGACAGCATCATGCTGCAGCCCTACCCGCAGCCGGATGCCAGCAAGCAGGATGCGGCCGTGGCCGCCGATATCGAGTGGCTGAAAGGCGTGATTGTAGCGGTGCGTAATATCCGCGGCGAGATGAACATCTCCCCGGGTAAGCAGGTACCGGTACTTCTGAAAGGCGGCAACGCCGACGATCAGCGCCGCCTGAACGACAACCGCCAATTCCTCATTTCCCTGGCCAAACTTGAGAAGCTGGAATGGTTCGAGGGCGACAAAGCTCCCATGAGCGCCACCCAACTGGTAGGCGAAATGGAAGTGCTGGTGCCCATGGCCGGCCTGATCGACAAGGACGCCGAACTCAAGCGCCTGGACAAGGAGCTGGAACGCCTAAACAAGGAAATCGGTCGCCTGGAAGGCAAGCTGAACAACGAGAAGTTCACCGCCAAGGCACCAGCCGAAGTCGTAGAGAAGGAAAAAGAGAAGCTGAAGGATGCCCAGGGCAGCCTGCAGCGGCTCAGTGCGCAACGGGCAGAAATCGAGGCCATGTAAGGCCATGATCGCCATCCTCGGTGCCGGCTCCCTGGGCCGGCTCTGGGCGGCAACGCTACCTGCCGGGCAGGTAGCGTTTGTGCCCCGTCCGGGGCAGGCCCCTGCCCCCGTCTGTTATCGCTTTCAGTCCATTGACGGCGAATCAGGCAGTACCATTATTCCCTGGCTACAACCCGGCCAATCTCCTGATCTGCTCCTGGTGACGACCAAAGCCGGCAACACTCTCGAAGCCCTCAAGGCGGCCCTGCCCTCCATTGCCAAACAGACTCCCATTGTGTTGTTCCAAAACGGGCTTGGGAGCCAGCAGCAGGTCACCGAAACATGGCCGGACCGGCCGGTACTGGCCGCATCCACGACCGAAGGCGCAAACCGGCCCGCCCCCGGGCTGACCGTTCACGCTGGCCGCGGCACAACCTGGGTCGGTGCCCTGAACCCGGCGGGGAATCCATCGGCCGAATGGGTTGCCCAACAGCTCGCCAGCAGCGGCCTCATGGTCCACCCTGAACACGACATACTGGCAAGGCTCTGGCAAAAACTGGTGATCAACGCCGGCATAAACGCCTTTACGGCCATTCTGGATTGCCCCAACGGAGAGATTCTGACGCAACCGTTTTACCTGCAATGGATTGCCCCCTTGTGTGAGGAGATCAGCCGCCTGCTCCCTGCCGCCGGACAACCGCAACAAGCCCCGGAAAACCTGCGCGAGACTATTGAGACTGTCGCCCGCAAAACCGCCGCCAACACGTCTTCCATGCGGGCTGATGTACAGGCAGGCAGAACCACGGAAATCGACTTCATTAACGGTTACCTGGCGCGGCTCGGCCATCAACATGGCATACCGGCACAGGTGAACCAAATGCTCGCCGAACAGGTACAACAACTGAACTGACTTTTACCAGAGGGAGCAAGACCATGGGCAATCGCCTGTCGAAGATCTACACCCGAACCGGAGACGACGGCTCTACCGGCCTGGCCGATGGCAACCGTATCGCCAAAAATGCCCAGCGAGTGGAAGCCATGGGTATGGCCGATGAGCTGAATTGCCATATCGGCGTTTTGATTGAGACGCTTCCATCTGGCGACCGTCTGATCGATACCTTCCGGCGCATTCAGCATCACCTGTTTGATCTGGGCGGCGAATTTGCCATCCCGGGCAGCAAGGTGATCAGCGACAATCACATTGAGTGGTTGGAGCAGACTCTGGACGAGTACAACACCGACCTGCCGCCGCTAAAAAACTTCATCCTGCCCGGGGGCTGCCCTGCCGCAGCACAATGTCATCTGGCACGGGCGGTCTGTCGCCGGGCCGAGCGCGTGGTGGTGGCCCTTGGCCACGAGGACTCCATCAATACTGCCTCGCGTCACTACCTGAACCGGTTATCCGATCTGCTGTTTGTCATCGCCCGGGTGCTGGCTCGCCGGGATGGCAGCCAGGAGATTCTCTGGGAGCAAAAAAAATCCGGCCTCTGAGGCCGGATTTTTCACAACAGCAACCGCTGATTACACCTTGAATGCCTCCACCAGGCGCTGAAGCGACGCGGTAAGCTCCGACATCTGCCTGGACGAAGCCAGAGTCTCTTCGGCGTTGGAGGCTGTGCTCTGGCCAAATTCGCCAATGCGCTCCACGTTGGCATTCACGTTCCTGGCCACGGCCGACTGTTCCTCCGCCGCCTGGGCAATCTGGTGGCTCATATCCACGATCTCGGAAATGCCCGAGGCGATCCGATCCAGCGCTTCGGTCACTTCACCAGACTTCTGTACCGTCTTCTCCGTGGCATCGTGACTTGAGGTCATGGCAGATACCGCCTCTTTTACACCACCCTGAAGCCGGGAAATCATGCCTTCAATTTCCTCAGTGGACTTGTGGGTACGCTGGGACAATGAGCGAACCTCATCCGCCACCACCGCAAAGCCACGCCCTTGTTCTCCCGCCCTCGCTGCCTCGATGGCCGCGTTCAGCGCCAGCAGGTTGGTCTGCTCGGCAATCGCTTTAATCTCAACCAGAACCTGACTGATATTGTCACTGTCCGCACTCACCCGGTTGATGACATCAACGGCGCCAGCAATCTCCGTCGCCAGCCGGTTAATGGTCGCCACGGTATCGGCCACCACTTCCCGGCCCTTCTCGGTATCTTTCTCGGCATTCCCCGCACTATCCGCCACCCGGTGCGCACTCTCGGTGACTTCATTGACCGCTTCCACCATCTGGCCCATGGCCTCGTTGATCTGACCGGTCTCTTCCATCTGTCGGGCCACGGCCTGACTGTTAGCCGATGCGGTGTCATTCACCCGGACCGCCTGCTGATCAACATCTGCCGTTGTAGAGCCCACCGACCGGACAAGCTCAGCGATACGATCGGTCATGTTGTTGAACTCGGAGGTGAGCTCACCCAGTTCGTCCCGGTTGTTCAACCGGATATGGGTGGTCATATCGCCGGCGGCCACATTTCTTGCAGCTTCGCTGAACCGGTTGATGGCAATCCGCACAGACATAAAGAAGCCCACATAGAGGTAGACCACCACCAGCATCACAGCAATCAGCGCCACCAGAATCAGAGTGCGCTGCCCGGTCTGGCGGGCCAGGCGATCCTCAAGATTACCGGCAACCACATCGAAGATACGATCGCTGAGGGTATCGTAATATCCCATCTGCGCCGATACGGTCTCATCGAATTCCTGCCAGGGCAGCTCCAGGCGCATAGGCGTAATGACATTCAGATCCAGCTCATCACGCACTGTCATCAGGCTCTCTTCCGTGCGGGTCAAGGCACCGCTCGCACTCTCTGCCAGTTGGGGCGACGCCTCCACGGCAACGGAAAGGGCCGGCGAAAGCAGCGAACTGCGGTTGGTCAACTGATCGTAGATTTCATTCAGGGTTTCGCTGAGTGCATAGCCCACCTGACCTTCCACCAGCGCAAAAATACCGTATGAACGGGCGCGGCCAACAACAGTGCGAGACTCAGGCAACGCAGAACGCACCAGCCCTAACAGCAGCAGGTTTTCCCGGGACGCATCCTGACCCAATCCGCTGATTTCAATGGTCGCCGGCAGCAAGGCCATCACCTTCTGCACAAACTCCTGGTAGTACTTGAACTGGGGGTCAATGTTGCCCTGATAGTTATCGTTGGCTTTGAGCGTCTCCCATTCTTCTCTTACAACCAGGATCTGCTCCTGCCAGGAGCCGGAGGTGTCAAAAGAACGCTGTGGTTCGGCAAGATCTGCCAACAGGGCATCCATGCGACTGGCCGCTTCGTTGGCTTTTTCGAGCAAGGGCTGTTCGTCTTTCAGAATGCCGGGGGCCTGATAGTCACGGTAATCCATCGCCGCCACCAGCAGGCGCTCCACCTTCTGGAGTTCTGCAAGCCCTTCAATGCCGCGGGTCATGGTCTGAACCGACTGGTTAAGCCCGGAAATCACCAACCAGGAAAGCACGATGATAGGGCCAAGAAAGAGAATGCTGATGAGGCTGAATTTGTAAACCATGGGCAGCCGATTCATCAGTGCTACAGCCGGATTGATTATATAGTTCACAGAGCCCTCGCTGCTTCTAACAACTGAATCTTTATTCTTTTGTTTGATTATCGCCCGTTGCCGGAAAAACTTAATCACTATTTAGTGTTATTCTGTAATCCGTTTTTGCTTTCCGGCTAGGCCATGCCTGCGATCACCAGCAATGCAAGCGCACATATCCACACCAGCATGCTCCGGTTGAGGAGGTCCCTTATAGCGCTGAGGCTCCGCCCGCCAAAATCGGGCCACTCTTCCGGGTGCAACTCCGAAAAGCGCGCAGGATCAAGTGCATATCCAGTTAACGACCCGTTGGCGGAAATCATGAGCACATCCGCGGTCTTTTTCCCGAATCCCGGGAATACCTTGCGTATTTCCCGGGACCAGCCGGCCAGGTCACCGGCGAGCCCGAATGTGCATGACAGCAAGCGGGAAGGAATCCAGCCGATAAGCCGGGCTGCCCGCTGATAGCGTTCCCGCGCGGCCGCCTGCGGCCATTGGCCCGCCAGAGCTACAAGCCCTCGAGCCAGAAAAGCCAGCGCTATGCCGCCGACGGCATACCAGAAAACCACCAGGAAGAAACGCTCGAAAACCGAGACCATCAGCGCCCGCGACACCGACAGGTGCATGGCTTCTGGCGATAGCGCCGCTCCTCTTTCGGAGGCGGGCAGGCGCTCTTGAACATGGTGCCAGGCAGCCTGCATATCTCCGCGCCGCCAGGCATCGGAATAGGCTCGCAGCACCTTGCGCCAGCCCGGCGCTCCCATCAGTACCACCATCAGCACCAGTTCAAGCGGATACAGGGCATAGCGGTAGCCCGCCTCACTGGACAGCGCCCACGCGCCAGCGAGCGCCAGAGAAGGTAACACAACCAGCAGCGCCCCTCTCCAGACTGACCGCTCCTGACCCGCTTCTACCCGGCCCCAACGATGAAACCAGTTACGCCAGACCTCATCGCCAGCCAGGTGATCGGCGCGGTCCAGCCTGCGGCGAATCACGTACGCAATCAGAAAAACAACCAACGACATCAGGCCATCTCCTCGTTCGACAGCAGTGTCTGGAAGCGAGACCACTCAAACGCGGGCCCTGGGTCGGTTTTTCGGCCCGGAGCAATATCACTGTGGCCGGCAATGCGACCCGGCGTGATTTCCGGCCAGGCTGTCATTGCCAGGAGCGCCAGACGCGCCAGCGCACGGTACTGATCCTCGGTATAGGGAACGTCATCCGCACCTTCGAGCTCGATACCAATGGAGTAGTCGTTGCACTCCTCCTTACCCTGAAAACTGGAACGGCCAGCATGCCATGCCCTGTCCAGACAGCTGACAAACTGAATAACGGAACCATCCCGGCGAATCAACGCGTGTGCAGACACCTTCAGCTCTGCGATCGTTTCAAAATAGGGGTGGGCAGCAGTATCCAGACAGTTACAGAAAAAATTCTCGATGTGCGGGCCGCCAAACTGTTCCGGCGGCAGGCTGATGTTGTGAACCACCAGCAGTGAGATAGAGGAACCGTCCGGGCGGGGACCAAAATTGGGCGACGGACACCAGCGCACGCCGGGGAACCGGCCACTGGAACGCAAAAGTGCTGCCGCATCTTTCAGGGAGTGTGGGTGATGATCGTTCTGGATACTAGACAACGTGTTTCCATCGGCGCAGGGGACTCATGCAGATGATTGAATCACAAAGCGCCCATGGATGCCACGACGTCGCCGGTGCCCTGCGCGGGCACTCAGTACCGGAGATCAGTCTTTTCGGTTATGACGCAGGTTGTCGATGATGGACTCCAGCGCCCGATCAAAGATCAGGCCGTCATCCAGCATGGTGATCGCCTGCTCCTGCAGAGCAATCGCCAGGTCATCCCGATGATATTCCGCCACCTTCGCACCACTGCGGTTAACAAAGATGTACTTGCCGGTGGCCTTGATGAAGGCCGCCAGCTTGCAACGGACCCTGGTCTCGTCTCTGGCCATCTCAACCCAGGATCCAACTCTCAGGCCGTCCGCCTTCGCCAGCCATTCCGCCGACGCTACTGGTGATTGGATCTCCGCGGATTCCTCGGCGACGGCTGCCGTCTCAACGCCGGCTGAGATCTCAGCAGGCTTGACTGACGCAGGTTCAGTCACCTCGTCAATCACCTCCGGCGCAGGTTCCGATTGCTCGGGAGTTTCCGCCGGCTCTGCCGGAGCTTCAGGTACCTCGAAATTCTCAATCGTGGGTGCCTTGTCTTCAACAACCGGCGCGGTCACCAGTTTCTGGAAAACATCGACATGGGCAAGCTCCAGGTCCCGGATGGCCGCATCGGTTGCAAACGGATCCCAGGAGATCTCCTGAAGCGCCTTACGGAGCTCTTCCACCACCTCTGGAATCATTCGCAACAGTTCCGCCCGGGTATCAGAAGACACCGGTCGCGGGTCAACACTCCACACCAGCCGCTCGCTGATAGCCTTTGCCTGCAGCCAGCGCTCGCTTTCTTCACCCTCGCGCAACACCACCCACTGCAGGTAGCGGGTCCAGGGCTCGTTCAGCACCTGTAAAACCGGCTCGGGAATGTCCCGGCCTGCCGTGTGCTCACGGATAACATCGGTAGCAGCCTGACTGGCACGTTCCTGCCTGGCGCGTCCTTCTTCGGCATCCCGAAGGCGCTGCTCAACCAGCTCGCGACGCCGGCGATCCAGATCCATGAAGTGACCAAAGTCCTTCAGCAATTCCTCGAACAGCCCTACCTGATCGGTGTATTCGGTGAGCACCCGACCCACCACTTCCTCAATTTTTTCCCGAAGCGGATCACGCATTCCGGCACGTTTCTCGCTCCAGCCAATGGCGGCAAGGGCAAGTTCGTTGAGGAGCTTGCGAACCGGATGGCCACCACGATTGAAAAAGTTCTTGTCGCTGAGTGCGACCTTGAGCACCGGAATCTGTAGCCGCCCGATCAGCGCTTTCATAACCGGATGCAACTGCCGATCTTCGAGAATGAAATCAAACAGCATTGAGACCAGGTTGATCACATCACTGTCGACCTGCCCTACTGAGAATCGCTTCCCTTCCGGACCCTGCAACAGCGGCTGTAACTGCTGGCGCAAAGGCACCACATTGTCGCCTTCACCCTGCGGCGCTGCGCCCTGCAATTCGTTCAGGCGCGCCATCAGACGATCGGTATCCAGAACAGCGCCGGTTTGTGCCATACCGGCACTGCCGGTCTCTCCCTGGTGCAACAGCGCACTCAGCTCACTGAAAGTAGGCGACGGTCCATGGCTATGGGCAGTACCTTCGGCAGCCGGGGCTTCCTGGGCGGGCGCTGGCGAACCGCCTGCCTTTGGCGCACTGCGACCCGGCGCTACCTGAGCACCACCCACCGGAGCCCGCTTCATGTCAGGCAGCACGCCGGCGGCGATCAGGGTTTTGTTGCATTCCTGGTAGAAATCGCTGAGCTTGTCCACCAGCAGGCGCTCAAACAGCTTCAAAACCACAAGCTTGGCACGGATATCAATATCCAGATCGGTGCAAGCATCCGAAATAGCGCCACAAATGACTTCCGGGCTGAGAGGCATTTGATCGTCAGAGAGATCCAACTGTGGAACAAGATGGCGAATCCGGGCCGCCAACATCCTTACCGGCTCCTGGTATCGATTCCGCAGGCGATTGGTCAGGTTATCTATCGCTACCTGCTGTTCAAGGTCAGAGTGATCCACTAGGCTGAGGGAGTTCTGGTCCACTTCTTCCAGTGAACCACCGGAGCGGGCAGGTTTGAACTTACCCAGCTCATTGAAGGCCTGGCTGACGTATTGCAGGACTGACACTGTCATTGCCTTCCGGCGCAGTCGCAGCTCCCGCATGGCGTCGAAGTAGGCAGTCTGGTCCTGGTTGGAGCCGGCCCGGTCTGCGAGGGCAAACAAACTGTCGTCAGCCTGTTCGAAAAAACTGGCAAGTACCGCCTTGAGTGACTGACCCGATGTGTCACGCAGTCGCACCAGCTCTACCGGTAACGAGAACCGGCTCACCGGCTTCTGACCGGCCAAGCGGACTACCTTGTTATCGTGCGCCATGTGGATGCTCCGGAATCGATCAGCTGATGGTACTTAAACCTTTATAGGATTACATCATACGGGCGAGTGTCGTCACCTTGTGTCAGAATTTGTCACCTTTTGTGTCAGCAGGAACTGCATCACACTTCAGACCACTCACACCTCCATTTGGCGAATCGATAGCGCTGGCAGTAGAATTGCCCTCCACAATTTTCCAAGCCACCATCAACCTCCGGACGTCCCAATGATTTCTGCCGAACTGCTGCGCCAGGCCCGTATCGAATCCGTTGCCCAGAGTCTGCGGGAAGATATTGGCGATGGCGACATCACCGCCCAGCTGATCCCTGCCGAAAAACTGGCAACAGCAAGGGTAATCACCCGGGAAGACGCCCGCCTGGCTGGAAGCGCCTGGGTGGAGGAGGTTTTTCACCAGGTGGATCCGTCAGTGACACTCCAGTGGCAGTTTCACGATGGCGACGACGTACCCGCCAACGCCGTGATCTTCCGCATGCAAGGCCCGGCCCGCTCGCTTCTGACCGCCGAACGCGCTGCTCTTAACTGGTTGCAGACCCTGTCTGGCGTGGCAACAGCCTGTGCCCATTACGCTCGCCGGGTGTCCCATACCAACGTACGCCTTCTGGACACCAGGAAAACCCTGCCAGGGCTGCGACTGGCCCAGAAATACGCGGTGACTTGCGGTGACTGCGATAATCACCGGCTGGGACTCTGGGACGCATTTCTAATCAAGGAAAACCACATTGCCGCCTGCGGCTCCATTGCCAATGCGGTCGCCGAAGCGCACCGCATTGCACCAGGCAAACCCGTGGAAGTGGAAACCGAATCGCTCGCCGAACTGGACCAGGCCCTTGAGGCCGGGGCCGACATCATCATGCTGGACGAGTTCTCGCTTGCCGACATGGCTGAAGCGGTAAAACGGAATGCCGGAAAAGCCCGCCTTGAAGCTTCCGGTGGCATCAACGCGCGCACGCTGGTGCCCGTTGCCGAAACCGGCGTGGATTACATCTCTATTGGCGCACTGACCAAAGACGTACGAGCCATCGATTTGTCCATGCGCCTGGAGTAATCCAGTCCCGGAATAATCAGCGGCCGCCAGAGGACAACAGCCGATCCATCTCCTCAAGCACTGAGATCAGCTCACGGCCGGACTGCTCACGCCCACGGAAATGCTCTTCTGCCATGGGCGCAATACCAGATACCTCTGGCAGCGCGTGACCGGCTTCCACCAGCGCCTTCATTTTTTCAAGAAACACGAACTGCAGCCACTGGGTGAAGTCCATGGTATCCAGGCAGAACGGCTGGGTACTCTGGAACGCCTCCGGTGGCAGGCTTTCTGTCTGCCAGACACCCAGTTGCCGAAGTTCAATTTCAATCTGCAGCAAACCGTCGGTCACCTGATCCAGGTGGCGTGCTTTTTCACTCATGGGATTCCTCTCAGTCTGCCAATGGCTCCAGCTCAACAGACTCCCCATGCAGCACACGGTATAGATCCTCATACTGGCGTGTGAGCGTGTGTTTCGGAGCCATGTGAATCAGCGGTTGGCGACTCTGGTGTGATTCTTTCATCTTGACGGAACTGGACAGGCGTACCGGCAGCACCGGCAACCCCTCCTCCGTCAGCTCCCGGACCAACTGCCTGGGCAGGCTCGCCCTTGGCTGGAACTGGTTTGCGATGATGCCCTCAACAACCAGCTCCTCATTATGATCCTCCTGCAATTCGCGGATTTCATGGAGGATGTTGTAGAGCGCCTGGCGGGAGAAATCATCGCAGTCGAACGGGATCAGGCAGCGCTGGGCAGCAATCAGGGCAGAACGGGTGTAGAAATTCAGGGCCGGGGCGGTATCGATATAGATCTCATCGAAACTGTCGCTGAGCTTTTTCAGAAACTCCCTGAGCTTGTAGATCTTGTGCTTGGCTTCGAGTTTGCGTTCCAGAAAATCCAGCTCAGGGCTGGATGGCAACACGTACAGGTTGTCGAATGACGAGGCGTGTACAAACTCGTCAGGTCGACGATTGAAGACACTGAAGGCGACCGTCTGCTCCAGCAGATCGGCAACGGTATCTTTCAGTTCAGCCGCCGGTTTGCCCAGCAGGTAGTGGGTGGAGTTGCCCTGCGGGTCCAGATCCACCACCAGGGTACGCTTTCCTCTTGCGGCGCTGATGGCCGCCAGGTTACAGGTGATACTGGACTTGCCAACGCCACCTTTCTGATTGAATACAACCCGTCTCATGTCGTCTCTCCAATGGCCTTTATCGTTATTAATCCCTTTACCGTTACCATCCCATCACAGCTTTAACAAACGGAATGGTTAAACGTCGCTGGGCCTGCAGCGAATTCTCATCCAATGTATCCAGCAGCCCCAGCAGATCACCCAGCTTTCTAGGGGCCCTGCGCATGATGAAGCCGGCAACATCCTCACTCATCACCAGCCCGCGCTGCTCTGCCCGGGCCATCAGGATTCGCTGCCGATCCTCATCCCGGTACACGCCCAACTGAATGAGCAAACCATGCGCCAGACGAGATCCCAGGTCTGCCAGTCCGAACGGCAGCGAAGCGGGCACCTCGGACAGACTGACCACCAGCAGGCCATTACGATCCAGCACCCGGTTGTACAGGTGGAAAACCGCCTCCTCCCAGCCGGGGTCACCCGCGGCATGCTCCAGATCGTCAAGACAGATCACATCATGACTGTCCAGGCCCGCCAGGGCGTCCGGGCCGAACGGCAGCAGCTCGACAATGCTGATGCAGACGGCGGTTTTTCCCATCTGCTCGGACTCATGGCAGATCGCCTGCAACAGATGACTTTTGCCGGTATCGGAATCGCCACAGATCACCACTACCGGAAGCCCCGACGGCTCCCGGCACACCAGCTCCAGCCGCTGTGCGGCCGAACGGTTACGGTCGCCGTGAAAGTTGTCGAAGCGGGCATCGTCCCGGAGCTTGACCCCCAATACCATTTGTGAGGCTTTCATGACCGCTTCGCCCTCCAGGCCCGCAAACTCCACACTGCCACATAGTGCCCCCCGCTCACCAGCGCGCTGACGGCAACCAGCCAGATCCCGGTGTCGATGACCCAGGGCTGCATGGGCAAACCCGCCAGCAGGATGATAATGGCGAGCGCCACCAGTATCTGGACAAACGTGTTGATCTTGCCCGGAATACTGGGTTCCATATCGAAGCGGCCGATGCCGTAATGAAAAGCCAGGCCGCCGCAGACAATGACAAGATCCCGACCCAGCACCAGGGCAAACAGCCACAGCGGAAGTACACCGGTAATGGTGAGCATGAGGTAGGCCGAAATCAACAGCGCCTTGTCCGCGAGAGGGTCGGCCACAGCGCCAAGCCGGGAGCGCCAGTTGAAATGACGAGCCAGAAACCCGTCAAAGGCATCGGTCAGTGCGGCAACGAAGAATATCACCAGAGACAGCCGGTAGTTACCTTCCAGCAGCGCGCCGGCGAACGGCACGATCAGCACCATTCGCAGGAATGTCAGTGCATTCGGGATCCAGCGCCACTGCTTAGAACTCACCGGGCTGCCTCCATCAAGCCATCAGCTTCGGTCGCCGCCAGTGGCGCCGGGAGCGGGTTGCCAGCGGTAATAAAGTACCTGGTACAAAGACTCAAAAGCCTGTTCGGCATCCTGCTCATCGCCCGGAGCCAGGGGCTGATAGCTGAACCCAGCCGTCGAAGCACTATCCTGCGCATCCGTTCCGGCCGGTGCTTCGGTTTCATTGCGGGAACCGGGCTCGCCTGTTTGCGCCGCACCATCCCCGTCCGAGCCAGCAGTCTGGCTGTTCTTGCTGGCCGTTATCGGCTCTGCAGGCTGCTCCGCCGGCACAAATCGTGCGTCCAGCGCGATATGCTCCTTCAACTGGTCAAGTTCTCCGGAGAATGCCACCTCCACGGTCAGCCGGTTGCCACGAACCCGTGACGCACCAACAGACACTACCGGAGTCATGTCCTGCAGTGCCCGGGTCACCTGGCCGTAATCCGCCAGCGTCGTTACACCCTCAAGCACCATATCAACTTTCGGAGCCTCACCCGCCTCGCCGGCTGTGACCGCATATCGGCTGGCGTATTGCTCAGTCCAGCGATCGATCAAAGCTTGCGCCAACTGTTCCGGCGTATCGGCATTGACCGACTGCTCGCCCGCATCGAGCCCCATGCCTTCAACCACCCAGCCTGCGCGCCATTGGCCGCCGGAACGACTGATACGCACCAGAGCCAGGGCGTCGTGGGACAGATCGTCTGAAGCTTGCTGGATGCGGCCGACAAACTGGCCCCACAAATCCGACAGCAAAGCCCGGTCACCGGCATAGGTCTCCGGCGGGAAGGCGATGGGTAGACCGCGATCGGCCGCTGCTGATAAGAGATGTTGCGCCCAGAGCCCCTCATTACTTCCCGGCGCTGAATCCGCTGCACGGGTCAGTAATTGCCGGTCTCCCCGGTCTTCCACGGCAATCCAGGCCAGCGTCAGGGGGCGGTTGGCGCCCCATACCGGCGCCTGCACAGACGCCAGCGCGCGGTTGACCCCGACGGCTCCGAAACTCATCTGCAAACGTGACTGCCCCGCGGTACGGTTCACCTGATAAGACAGCAACATGGACTCGGCGTCTGCCAATACCTCGTCTATCCCTTCGAGTTCCAGCACCTCACGGGTTCCGGACACCCTCACCATTACCTGACGCAGCCCTTCAGCGTATCCGGCCTTCAAGGCATCCGCCGAGGTGCCTGCAACCGGAACATCGGCCGCGTAGAGTCCCGACACGCTGACCGCCGATGCCGGGCCGGCCGAGAGTACCCAACAGACTGCCGCCAACAGAAACGCAGCAACTCGCCCGTTCCTGGCTGTTTTCACTGATTCGGTCATGAAACACCTTGCCATTCCCATGGTTGGCGCACAGGATACACCATCACCAGAGCCGAGAGTAGCAAGCACAGGTTGCAGTCAGGCAATCTGAAACCGGCAATATTGCCTGTGCTCCCAATTCCATTTGGAGCCCCCGTGCGCACCTGTTAAAATCCGCGCCTTGACTCACAGGCCTACGGTTATTTTCCATGAGCGAACAGAAGCCCTCCCTGACCTACCGCGATGCCGGCGTGGACATCGACGCAGGTAACGATCTTGTCAACCGAATCAAGAGTACTGCAGCGCGCACCCGTCGCCCGGAAGTACTCGGCGGCCTCGGCGGCTTTGGCGCCATGGTATCGATTCCGGCAGGCTACAAAGAGCCCGTACTGGTTTCTGGCACGGACGGCGTAGGCACCAAGCTTCGGCTTGCCATGCAACTGCAGAAGCATGACAGCATCGGCATCGACCTGGTGGCCATGTGCGTGAATGACCTGGTGGTCGGCGGCGCCGAGCCTCTGTTCTTTCTGGACTACTACGCAACCGGCAAACTGAATGTCGACGTTGCCGCTCAGGTAGTTGAAGGCATTGGCCAGGGTTGTGAGCAGGCCGGATGCGCTCTGGTTGGTGGCGAGACCGCCGAGATGCCGGGCATGTATGAAGGCGACGATTACGATCTGGCCGGCTTCTGTGTAGGCATTGTGGAGCGTGACAAGATCATTGACGGTAGCCGCGCGCAGCCGGGTGACGCCCTGCTGGCGCTGGGCTCCTCCGGCCCCCACTCCAACGGCTACTCGCTGATTCGCAAGATTATCGAAGTCAGTGGCGCAGACCTGAGCCAGTCAATGGGCGACACCACACTGGCCGACGCCCTGATGGCGCCCACACGCATCTATGTGAAGAATCTGCTTCAACTGATTCGCGAAGTCGATGTTCGGGCCCTGTCGCACATTACCGGCGGCGGCCTGCCCGAGAACATCCCCCGGGTACTGCCCAAGGGCACCATAGCCGCACTCGACACCCAGAGCTGGGAGCTGCCCCCGGTATTCCAGTGGCTTCAGAATGCCGGCGGCGTAGCCCAGGAGGAAATGTATCGCACCTTTAACTGCGGTATCGGCATGGTCATCTGTGTACCGGAAGACCAGAAGGCACTGGCCATGGACACCCTGAATGCCATGGGTGAAAAGGTATGGCAGATCGGCGTAATGGAAGCAGCCGAATCCAGCGATGCTGAGCCCGTTGTTCGCTACGCACCGGGGCTTTTGACGGCATGAAGGCAGATCCGGCCCCCGTTCCGAAGATCCTGGTGCTCGCCTCTGGCAGCGGCACCAACCTGCAGGCTTTGATCGACGCCACCCGGGAACGCGACTTTCCGGGTGAGATCATTGCCGTTGGCTGCAACAAACCGGGCGCGTTTGCTCTGGAGCGCGCCGCCCAGGCCAATCTCACCACCTTTGTGGTCGACCATACAAAATATGGCTCCCGAGAAGAATTCGACGCCGCCCTGCTGGCCGAAATCCTTCGCCACAATCCGGATCTGGTGGTGCTGGCCGGCTTCATGCGGATTCTGACCAGCGACTTTGTCCGCGCATTCCGTGGCCGGATGCTTAACATTCACCCTTCCCTGTTGCCGGCCTACACCGGACTGAACACCCACCAAAGGGTCCTGGAAGCCGGTGACCGCACCCACGGTGTATCCATTCACTTTGTGACCGAGGAACTGGACGGCGGGCCGGTCATCGCCCAGGCGGAAGTTGCCGTGGCAGAGGATGACACTCCGGAGTCCCTGGCGGAAAAAGTTCAGCAACAGGAGCACGTGCTCTACCCCATCGTCGTGCGCTGGTTCTGCGAGGGTCGCATTCAGCTGGGCGCTGAGGGCGTTCTGTTTGACGGCGCGCCCATCGAGCGTCCCATGCGACTGCCGGCGAACTGAACAGATTGTCATCACAAGGCCTCGCCGAACCAACTACACTGTCGCTAGCGTAGACGGTCAAAGAGGCTTTTTGATGCACACAGACACCCCCCACAAACCACGTTTTCAGCTCTGGGCAGCCCTAATTGCCGGCATGATTGCGCTGCCGGCGTCCGCCGCCGATGTAGATTACGCCCCTCTGGTGCCCTATGAGGCCCGCTACACCGCCTCCATGTCCAAAGGCGTCAGCCTCAACGGCGAGGGTGTTCGGGAACTGACAGACCAGGGCAATAACGTCTGGCTGTACCGTACGGATGTCGACTCTTTCATCGCCGATATCAACGAATCACTGATTTTTCGCTGGGAAGATGGCCAGGTGATTCCCCTGCGCTACCGCTATCACCTCTCCGGTTTCCTGATCAAAGATCGCAAACAGTCCATTGATTTTGACTGGCAGGCAGGCATTGCCACCGGCAGCTATCGTGGCGATAAGTTTGAAGTGGAGTTACGAGACAACACCCTGGACCCCTTGGGCTACCAACTGCAACTCCATCAGGACCTCAAGGCAGGCAAACGCGATGTCACCTACCAGGTGCTGGACAAGGGGGATTACGACGACGACCGCTTTGCTGTCATCGACGAAGATAGCCTGAGCGACAATGGCCGCACCATGAACACCCTGAAGGCGGAAAAAGTCCGGGACGAAGACTCCAAACGCCAGACCCTGATGTGGTTTGATCCGGCCCGGGATTACCTGCTGATTCGCCTGCTCCAGGTGGAGCCGGACGGCAGCGAGTACGAGCTGAAACTCAAAGACGCAACACTGGCCGATTAATCGGCCAGTCCCTGCTCGGCCCACACCGCTTTTACTTCCTCAGCAATGATCCGCAGGCCTTCAGCCACCCGGGCATCGTCCTGGGAATACGTTACCCGCAGACACTCATGGCGATGACGCCAGCCATCCTCGGGCAAGCCCGGGAAGAAGTAATGCCCGGAGACCACCAGTACACCCCGAGCCTTGAGACGCTGATAAAGCTCCAGACTGGAGACCGGCAAATCCGGGAACCAGAGCCACAGGAACATCGCTCCTTCCGGTTTGTGGATGTACCAGCGGCAACTATCTTCGCCCATAGCATCGCGGAACACCGATACCGCCCGCTCCATTTTTTCCTTGTAGAATGGGCAAACCACATCCCGGCTCAGGGACAGAATCTCTCCGGAGCGCACCAGCGGTTCCGCCAGCATCGCACCAAAGCTTCCGGTGGCCAGGTTCATGATGGCGTTGATGCCCGACAACGCCTTGATGATGGACGCCTCGGCAATCACGATCCCGGTTCGCGCCGCTGGCAAGCCCAGCTTGGACAGGCTCAGGCACAGGATGATCTGCTCGTTCCAGGTTGGCTGCGCGTCGACAAACAACAGGCTCGGAAATGGCGTTCCATAGGCTCCGTCGACAATCAGCGGAATATCGTTTTGCCGGGCCAGTTCTTCCAGTCGGGCCAGTTCTTCATCGGTAATCACATTCCCGGTGGGATTGGTTGGCCGGGAGACACAGATAGCGCCGGTTTCTCCGGTCACCTCCACGGCGTCAAAATCCACCCGATATTTGAATTCATGGGCATCGGTGAAGGAGATGTCCGGCTGTACCGCGTGGAACAGCCCTTGCTCAATACCGGCATCGGCGTAGCCAATGTATTCAGGCGCCAGCGGCAACAGGATATGCTTGCGATGGCCATCACCGTAGTCGCCACCAAACATGTTGAAAAGCATGAAGAAGGCAGCCTGACTGCCGTTGGTCAGCGCAATGTTTTCGGGCTTCAGGCCCCAGTCGTATTCCTGATTGAGCAACTGGGCCAGGGTGGCAATAAACTGCTTTTCCCCCTGAGGGGGATCGTAAATACCCACCAGCCGACGTACGTCCGCCTCACTGGAGGCCATCTCCCCCAGAATGCTCTGAACTCTCTGCTGGATCTCCGGGATGTGGCCGGGGTTACCGCCGCCCATCATGATCATGTCTGCACCGGAGGCCATGGCATTCCCGAGATCGTCCATCAGGGAAGTAATGCCGGCATCAGCGGTGAATTTACGACCGAAAGCAGAGAGTTTCATGATTCATTCCGTTCAATAAAGTACTGAGGGAGGTTACAGGCAGTGTAGCTCGGTTGCCTTATGTCAGCCTTCCAGGGAGATTCCCAGATTGCTGACACCGTCGTTGGCGGCACCGGCTCGGAGTTCAGCCAGGAAGGCTTCTTTGGGTGTTCGCTGCTTTTTCAGCGCCATGACGGTGTCACGCTGAAACAGCTTGTCGTCCTTGAGCAGTGGGTGGTGTTCAAACACGCGCACCAGCTCGTTTTCATCCAATCCCTCACCCTCGGACATCTCAACAAAATCCATCACGGTGCGGGTCGCCAACTGGGAAGCTTCGGTGGCGCGATGTTTGTTCGGGTTCAGGCGGTTCAGCAGCGCCTGCTCAAGCAACTGGCAGAAATCGAAGGCTGGGTAGACACCGTAGGCATCGTACTCATCGACATTGGGGCACAGGGTTTCGAGTTTACTGAGCAGCTGCGGAATTGCGGCATCGGCCACGTCTTTCTGGAGCATGTCCCAGGCCAGATCGAGCAACTGGCGCATCTTGCCGCCGGTTTTCAGGCCAACGGCGTCGGCGAACAGGGCGTAGTTGGGAAAGGAACGTTCGGCCAGGGCAAGCAGGAAGGCGCATTCGCGCCAGCCCTGCAGCTGTGAGACGGCTTTGAGAAACTGGTTGGCGTTCATGTCCTGGGCAGGGTCACGCCGGTCTGGCCAAGGTACTTGCCGCCGCGGTCTTTGTAGCTGGTTTCACAGATTTCATCGGATTCGAAGAACAGCATCTGGGCAACGCCTTCGTTGGCGTAGATTTTCGCTGGCAGATTGGTGGTGTTGGAGAATTCCAGGGTTACCTGACCTTCCCACTCCGGCTCCAGCGGGGTGACGTTCACGATGATACCGCAGCGTGCATAGGTGCTTTTGCCCAGGCAGATAGTGAGCACACTTCTGGGGATGCGGAAGTATTCAACGGTGCGCGCCAGGGCGAAGCTGTTCGGCGGGATGATGCAGACGTCGCCGGTGTAGTTGACGAAGCTGTTTTCGTCGAAGTTCTTCGGGTCTACGGTGGCGCTGTGGACGTTGGTGAAGATTTTGAATTCGTTGCTGCAACGTACGTCGTAGCCATAGCTTGAGGTGCCGTAGGAGATGACGCGGCCTTTTTCGCTTTCCCGAACTTGTCCGGCTTCGAAGGGTTCGATCATGCCGTGCTGTTCGGACATCCGGCGGATCCACTTGTCGGATTTGATGCTCATGGGTGAATTCTCGTTTCCAGCTGGTGGGAAAATTGGGGCGTAGTTTACCTTGTCGTGCGGTGACTGTCGAAGGTATAGGGCAGCATCCCCAAAGTGGCCGCGTTGGGGGGCTGCGGCATCAGGGTGCCCTTTCCAAAAACCGCTACGAGCACATCCCTGTGCGCTTCTCTCCGGCCATCCATGGCCTCCGACATTTTTGGAAAGGGCACCCTGATGCCGCGATTCAACTACGGCGCTGAAGTCCCTTCAGGTCTGGTCTTGGTTAATGCTCCGTCACGGAAACACTGGAAATCGTCCCACCAAGATTCCGCTCGCGGGTGGACAGCTCCGCCCCCACCCTTCTGGCGATGTCGCGGTAGCGTCTTGCCACTTCCGAATCCGGCTCGGCAACCACAGTCGGGGCGCCGCTGTCGGCCTGTTCGCGGATGGTCATGTGCAAGGGTAGCTGGCCCAGGAGGGTGGTTTCGTATTCTTCCGCGATGCGTTCGCCACCGCCGTGGCCGAAGAGGGGTTCTTCATGGCCGCAGTTGGAGCAGATGTGGACGCTCATGTTTTCGACTACGCCCAGCACCGGGATGTCGACTTTGCGGAACATTTCGATGCCTTTTTTGCCGTCCAGCAGGGCGATGTCCTGGGGAGTGGTGACGATGACGGCGCCGGTGACCGGGACTTTCTGGGCCAGGGTGAGCTGGATATCGCCAGTGCCGGGAGGCATGTCGATGATGAGGTAGTCGAGTTCATCCCACAGGGTTTGCTGGAGCAACTGCATCACCGCACCGCTGACCATCGGGCCGCGCCAGACCATGGGGGTTTTGTCTGTGGTGACGAAGGCCATGGAGTTGGCTTGCAGGCCGTGGGCCAGCATGGGGACGAAGTATTTGTTTTCGCGTACGTCCGGGCGTTTGCCTTCGGGTACGCCGAGCATCATGCCGATGCTGGGCCCGTAGATATCGGCGTCGAGGATGCCAACCCGGGCACCTTCGGCGTGCAGGGCGAGAGCGAGGTTGACGGCGGTGGTGGATTTGCCCACGCCGCCTTTGCCGGAGGCGACTGCGATGATGTTTTTCACACCGGGGACGGCCGGCAGGTCTTTGTTGGTTTTGTAGCTGTGGATTTTCTGGGCTACGTGTACCTCGGCACTTTCAACGCCATCGACAAATTCCAGAGCGTTGGCGACGATCTGTTTCAGGCCACCAGCGATGCCTTTAGAAGGGTATGGCAGTTCGACCATCAGGGTTACGTTGCCGCTGTCGTCTGCGCTCAGGTTTTTCACGGCTCCCAGTTCGTACAGGTCTTTGTTCAGGTAAGGGTCCCGGTATTCGCGAACGGCGGCTTCTAGGGCCTGTTGGGAAATCTGGGTCATCGGGGTCTCCGGAATAAGCTCATAAGCTTGAATGCAGGTGAAAAATGATGGCTCGGAAGGTATCATCTGTGCCCGTTTCTGACCATATGGGGTCTTTACCTGGAACAATCAATTGCGATTGGCGCCGGAACCCCGTTTTTGTCTTTCCAACCCGACTCAACATAAGGTTCGGACATCACCATGACGCAAGCGAGCAAGCAACAGCGCGATATTCTGGTTACCAGCGCCCTGCCCTACGCCAACGGGCCCATTCATCTGGGGCATCTGCTGGAATACATTCAGACCGATATCTGGGTGCGCTTCCAGAACATGCGCGGCCACAACTGCTACTACGTTTGCGCAGACGATGCTCACGGCACGGCCATTATGCTGCGGGCCGAGCGTGAGGGGATTACCCCGGAGCAGCTGATCGACCGGATTCGTCAGGAGCATCAGGAAGATTTCGCGGGCTTTCACATCCGTTTCGACAATTATTACTCCACGCACTCGGAGGAGAATCAGTACTTCTCGGAGTACATCTACCGCCAGCTCAAGGACAATGATCACATTGCCACGCGCAAGATCACGCAGTTCTTTGATCCGGAAAAAGAGATGTTTCTGGCGGATCGTTTCATCAAAGGCACTTGTCCCAAGTGCAAAACCGAAGACCAGTACGGTGATAACTGTGAGGCCTGCGGCGCCACCTACACACCCGCCGAGTTGATCAACCCCCGCTCTGCGGTGTCTGGCGCCACCCCTGTGGAAAAAGAATCCGAGCATTACTTCTTCAAACTGCCGGAGTTCCACGATTTTCTGAGCAAGTGGACCCGCAGCGGTGCTCTGCAACCCCAGGTGGCCAACAAGCTGGCCGAGTGGCTGGATGCGGGCCTGCAGGAGTGGGACATCAGTCGGGATGCGCCCTATTTCGGGTTTGAGATCCCGGATGCACCAGGTAAGTACTTCTACGTTTGGCTGGATGCACCTATCGGCTACCTGGCCAGCTTCAAGAACCTGTGCAACCGCGAGGGCATCGATTTCGAGCATTTCTGGAAGAAGGATTCCAGTGCCGAGGTGTACCATTTTATCGGTAAGGACATCATCAATTTCCATGCCCTGTTCTGGCCGTCAATGCTGCACGATGCGGGCTTCCGCACGCCAACCGCGGTTTGGGCCCATGGCTTCGTGACGGTGAACGGCAAGAAAATGTCCAAGTCCCGCGGCACCTTCATCATGGCCCGGACCTACCTGGACCATCTGAACCCGGAGTACCTTCGCTACTACTTCGCCGCGAAGCTGACCGGCGGTGTGGATGACATGGACCTGAACCTGGAAGACTTTGCTGCCCGGGTGAATTCAGATCTGGTGGGCAAGGTGGTGAACATTGCCAGCCGCAGCGCCGGTTTTATCACCAAGCGCTTTGACGGCAAGTTGGGCAAGGTCACCGAGCAGGACAAGCTGAAAGAGTTTATTGATGCCGGTGAACAGATTGCAGAGTTCTACGAAGCCCGTGAGTTCGGCCGCGCCATGCGTCGGATTATGGAACTGGCAGACATTGCCAACCAGTACGTGAATGATGAGCAGCCCTGGGTGATTGCCAAACAGGACGGCCAGGATGACCAGCTGCAGGCTATCTGTACCAACGCCATCAACATGTTCCGCCTGCTGATGACCTATCTGGCACCGGTACTGCCGAAGACCTCTGATGCAGCCCAGTCGTTCCTGAATTCACGTCTGGACTGGAACAACCGTGCAGCCCTGCTCGAAAACCACGGCATCGACAAGTTCAAGCCGCTGATGAACCGGGTGGATATGGACCAGATCGAAAAAATGCTGGAGGCCTCCAAAGAGGAACTGCCGGCGGCCCAGGGCGACAGCAAGAAGGAGGCGGCAAAGGATCTCGAACCGATCGCCGAGGAAATCGAGTTCCCGGATTTTGCCAAGGTGGATCTGCGGGTCGTCAAGATTGTCAAAGCAGAACATGTGGAAGGCGCTGACAAGCTTCTTCGACTGACTCTTGACGTGGGGCATGGCGAACGCAACGTGTTTGCTGGTATTAAGTCCGCCTACAAACCGGAAGATCTGGAAGGTCGTATGACCGTGATGGTCGCCAACCTCAAACCCAGAAAGATGAAGTTCGGTATGTCCGAAGGCATGGTGCTGGCGGCCGGCCCCGGTGGTAAGGATATTTTCATTCTGTCTCCGGATTCCGGCGCTGTGCCGGGCATGCGGGTGATGTAAAGCAGAGACTGAGACGCTCCGATGACAGAGTATTTACTGATTCTGGTCAGCACCATTCTGGTGAACAACTTTGTGCTGGTGCAGTTCCTTGGGCTGTGCCCTTTCATGGGCGTTTCCGGGAAACTGGAAACCGCCATGGGCATGTCGCTGGCAACCACGTTCGTGCTGACCCTGTCATCGGTGTGCAGTTATCTGGCCTACACCTACCTGCTGGCCCCGCTGGATCTCGCTTTCCTGAAAACCATCACCTTCATCCTTGTGATTGCGGTGGTGGTACAGTTCACCGAAATGGTGGTACGCAAGACCAGTCCGCTGCTGTATCGGGTTCTCGGGATTTTCCTGCCCCTGATCACCACCAACTGCGCGGTATTGGGTGTAGCCCTCCTGAACCTCAACAAAAACAACAACTTTGTGGAATCTGTGCTTTACGGCTTTGGCGCCGCCGTCGGCTTCTCCCTGGTGCTGGTGCTGTTTGCCGCCATGCGCGAGCGCATTGCCGTATCCGATGTGCCGGTGGCCTTCCGGGGCGCGGCTATCGGCATGATTACCGCAGGGCTCATGTCGCTGGCTTTCCTGGGCTTCACCGGCCTGGTCGCGGTCTGACGGAGCGGTTGTTATGTGGACGAGTTTCCTGATTGCCGTTTTGGTCCTGCTGGCGCTTGCCCTGGTCTTTGGCGGGCTACTGGGGTTTGCCTCTGAACGGTTCAAAGTTGAAGGCAATCCACTGGTAGACCAGATTGATTCGCTGCTGCCGCAAACACAGTGCGGCCAGTGTGGCTTCCCCGGCTGCCGGCCCTATGCCGAATCCATTGCCAACGGCGACGCCATCAACAAATGCCCGCCCGGTGGTGAAAGCACCATCAAGGCGCTGGCCGATCTGCTGGATGTAGAGCCACAACCGCTGGACGCAGAACACGGTGTTGAGCAGGCCAAGCGGGTGGCAGTTATTCGCGAGGACGAATGCATTGGCTGCACCAAATGCATTCAGGCCTGCCCGGTAGACGCCATCCTGGGCGCCGCCAAGCACATGCACACCGTTATCGAGAGCGAGTGCACCGGCTGTGACTTGTGCGTGGAACCCTGCCCGGTGGATTGCATCGACATGATCACCATCGAGCCGGATATCCGTACCTGGACCTGGACACCTCCAGTGCCCCAAATCATCGCCACCGATCGCCAGGGAGCCAGCGCCTGATGACTCAGCTGTGGGATTTCACCGGCGGCATTCATCCGCCCGAGAACAAGCATCAGTCCACGGCCCGCCCGATCCGCAAGGCCGGCATGCCCGATCGCCTGGTATTGCCATTGCAACAACACATCGGCGAACCGGCAGAGTTGGTGGTTGCGGTGGGCGACCGGGTACTGAAGGGTCAGAAAATCGCAGACGTTACCAATGGCATGGGCGTGCCGGTGCATGCTCCCACTTCGGGGGTGATCGAGGCCATTGAACAACGTCCGGTTCCCCACCCGTCCGGTATGGCGGACTGGTGCGTGGTACTGAAACCGGATGGCGAAGACCAGTGGTGCGCCCTGTCACCGATTGACGATTACAAACAACTTGACCGGGAAGCAGTGCTGCAGCGAATTCGCGAAGCCGGCATTTCCGGCATGGGTGGCGCCGGTTTTCCTACCGATATCAAGCTGAGGCCTCCAAGGGATCGCAAGGTCGATACCCTGATTCTCAACGGCGCGGAATGCGAGCCCTACATCACCGCCGACGACATGACCATGCGCGAGCAGGCCGCCGAGGTGGTTGCAGGCCTGAAAGTGATGGCGTGGATTCTCCGGCCCTCCCGGTGCGTTGTCGGCATTGAAGACAACAAGCCCGAGGCCATTGCCGCCATGCGCAAGGCGGTGGCGGGCACTCAGATTGAAATTGCGGTGGTGCCCACCAAGTACCCGTCTGGTGGTGAAAAACAGTTGATACAGATTCTGACCGGCCAGGAAGTCCCCAGTGGCGGTATTCCTGCCGATATCGGGGTGATGTGCCAGAACATCGGAACTGCAGTCGCCGTGGGCCGTGCTGTCTTTGAGGGCAAGCCGCTGATATCCCGTGTGGTAACCGTTACTGGCGAGGCGGTGCGGGAACCCGGCAATTTTGAAGTCCTGATCGGCACGCCGATCCATCACCTGCTCGAAACGGCAGGGATGGCGCAGGAACGTCTTGACCGGCTGATTCTTGGCGGCCCCATGATGGGGTATACCCTGACCACCGATTCCGTGCCTGTGGTAAAAACCACCAACTGCGTGATCGCGGCAACCGCGGCAGAACTGCCGGCTCCGCCGCCAGAGCAACCGTGCATCCGCTGTGGACAGTGCGCCGAGGCGTGCCCCATGGAACTGTTGCCGCAGCAATTGTTCTGGTATTCCAAGGCGGGTGAATTCGAGAAAGCAGAACACCTGAACCTGTTCGACTGCATCGAATGCGGAGCCTGTTCCTACGTCTGCCCCAGCTCCATTCCTTTGGTCCAATACTATCGGTTTGCCAAAGGCGAGATTCGCACCCAGCGCGCGGAACAGCTGAAAGCGGATCGCGCTCGCGAGCGCTTCGAGGCACGTCAGGCCCGCCTGGAACGGGAGCAACAGGAAAAGGAATTACGGCGCAAGGAGCGGGCCAAGGCTGCTGCCGAAGCTCAGGCCAAAAAGCAGGCGGAAGCCGAAATGGCCGCCGCCGATGGCCAGGCAAGCGACGACCGGGCAGCCAAAGCCGCCCTGGTACAGCAGGCCCTGGAACGCAAGAAGGCCAAAACAGCCGCCGACACCAAAGAGCAACCGGTACCGAGCAGCACTGAGGTGGCCGATGACAAGCCCGACATAGAGGCGCTGGAGAAGCAACTCACCCAGGCAGAAGCCAAGCTCAACACCATGCAGGGCATGCTCGATGAGGCCCGGTCTCAGCAGGCGGATAATGTTGAGAAACTCGAACGTGCGGTCGCCAAGAACCATGATCGGGTGCAACGGGCTCAGCAGGCGCTTGATCAGGCTCGCAAGCAAGTGGCGGAAGAACCCGCGTCGTCTCAATAATTCAATCAGGCTGGAACTTCATGGCTCTTGTTCAACAGTCCTCACCCCACGCTCGTCGCGCGCGGCCCACGTCACAGGTCATGCTCTGGGTCATTCTGGCCGCTCTGCCCGGCCTGCTGGCCCAGACTCTGTTCTTTGGCTGGGGCAACCTGATCAATGTCATCTGGTGCATTGCCCTGGCGCTGGGCTCTGAAGCCGCCTTCCTGAAGCTGCGCGGCAAACCCGTCGCCTTTTTCCTGCGTGACAACACCGCAGCGGTCACCGGCCTGCTGCTGGGGCTATCCCTGCCCCAGTTCACGCCCTGGTGGGTGTCCGGTATTGCCGTGGTCTCAGCAATCGTAGTGGCCAAGCAGCTGTACGGTGGTCTGGGCTCCAATCCCTTTAACCCGGCCATGGTGGGCTATGCCCTGGCATTGATCTCGTTTCCGGTCGCCATGACCACCAACTGGGCCGAAGCAGCCACGCTCTGGGGCGGCGCGCCCGGCTTTGGTGAGACCCTCGCGAAGATTTTCACCGGGGGCCAGACCGCCGTCGACGGCTGGACCATGGCAACACCGCTGGACGAATACAAACACAAGATTGCCAGTCACACGTCAGTGGAAGTGCTCGGCCACCCCACCTTTGGCAACTTGATTGCCCGGGGATGGGAGTGGGTCAATCTGGCCTTCCTGGCCGGCGGCGTCCTGCTGATCGCCCTTAGAATCATAACCTGGCATATTCCGGTTGCCTTCCTGGCCGGTATTGCCGCCATGAGCCTGGCCTTTGGCAGCAACGCCGACCAGTACGCGCCTTTGCAACTGCACCTGCTGGCCGGTGGTACCATGCTTGGCGCGTTCTTTATTGCCACCGACCCGGTTTCGGCAGCCACCAGCCATCAGGGCAAGCTGATATACGGTGCCGGCATCGGTGTCCTGGTGTACCTGATTCGCAGTTGGGGCAACTATCCCGATGCGGTCGCGTTCAGCGTGCTACTGATGAACTTCGCGGTTCCTTTTATCGACCATTACACACCACCCCGCACCTACGGCCATCACAAGGCCCGCCGGGGCGTCCCGGGCCGGAGTGGAGGTTGACCATGAGTGCAGTAACCACCGCCATCCGTCGAAGCGCAATCGGCCTGGGCCTGTTTGCCATTATTACCGGCGGCACGATTGCCCTGACTCAGGGGCTGACCAAAGACCGGATTCAGGAGCAGGCGGCCCGCGCCGAGGCCAGGGCACTGTTCGAGATTATTCCGGAAAGCCAGCATGATAATGACCTGCTGAGAGATGTGGTCACCCTGCCTGCCAGCGAGCGGCTACCCGCTGAAGGCCCCGTGCGGGCCTGGGTTGCCAGAAAAGACGGCCGGCCTATCGGCATGATACTGCCCACCGTGGCACCAGACGGCTACTCCGGTAATATCCGCCTGTTGGTTGGCCTGGATCTTCAAGGCCGGGTATTGGGCGTTCGGGTCACAAGCCATAAGGAAACACCGGGGCTTGGCGATCGTATCGAAACCCGCAAGTCTGACTGGATCTATGCGTTTGACGGGAAGTCTCTCGGTAACCCTGCCCCCAACGCCTGGAACGTGAAGAAGAACGGTGGCATCTTCGACCAGTTCACCGGAGCCACCATCACTCCGAGAGCGGTGGTGAAAGCGGTACAGAAAACCCTGGTCTATTTTCGCCAGAACCGTGAGATCATCCGCGAACGGGTGAACGCGCCCCCGGAGCCCGGTAAGCGCCGCCTGTCTCCGGAAGCCATTGCCGCCGATACTCAACCAGCGGAGCACTCCTGATCATGAGCACGAAAACGTCCAGCGAAATCATCAAGGACGGCCTCTGGCACAACAACCCTGCCCTGGTGCAGGTTCTCGGGTTGTGTCCGCTGCTTGCCGTCACCAGCACGGTCGTCAACGCCATCGGCCTGGGCCTGGCCACACTATTGGTGTTAATGGGCTCAAACCTGTCGGTCTCCCTTATCCGGAACTTCGTCAGCGAATCCGTTCGACTGCCGGCGTTCGTCATGATCATTGCCTCGTTCGTAACCTGCGCCGAACTGCTGATGCAAGCGTTCACCTATGAGCTGTACCAGATTCTCGGCATCTTCATCCCGCTGATCGTTACCAATTGCGCCATTCTTGGCCGTGCCGATGCCTTTGCTTCCAAGAATCCACCGTTACCCGCCATTCTGGACGGCGCCATGATGGGGATCGGCTTCCTTGCGGTATTGATGACCCTGGGCGCTATGAGGGAACTGATCGGCCAGGGCACATTGTTCGCCGACATGCACCTGCTCCTCGGCCCCATGGCGGCGGATTGGGTCATCCGGCCGTTCGAACAGTACCCCGACATGCTGTTCATGGTGCTTCCACCGGGCGCCTTTATGGGCCTCGGGTTGTTGATTGCCCTGAAGAACGGCATCGACAATCACCTCAAAGAACGCAGAAAAGCCGCCGAACCCGCTCCGGCCAGCACAGGTAGCAAACGGGTGCGCGTAACCGGCACTATTTCCTGAACCAGATCGGGCCAGCATGAACAAAGAAAAACGTACCGAGATTTTCTCCCGGTTGCGGGAGGCTAACCCCAATCCGACCACAGAGCTCAATTACAGCACGCCATTTGAGCTACTGATTGCGGTCATTCTCTCCGCTCAGGCCACAGACGTAGGCGTGAACAAGGCCACCGACAAGCTGTTCCCGGTAGCGAACACGCCCGAGGCCATTCTTGCCCTGGGCGTTGACGGCCTGAAGGAATACATCAAGACCATCGGCCTGTTTAACAGCAAGGCCGAGAATGTGATCAAGACCTGCCGCATTCTGATCGAGAAACACGGCAGTGAAGTCCCGGCCCGGCGGGAAGACCTGGAAGCCTTGCCCGGCGTCGGCCGTAAAACGGCTAATGTGGTGCTGAACACAGCGTTCCGGCAGCCAGCCATGGCCGTGGACACCCACATTTTCCGGGTCTCCAACCGTACCGGTATCGCGCCGGGCAAGAATGTACTGGAAGTCGAGAAACGCTTGGTCAGGCTGGTGCCGAAAGAGTTCCTGATGGACGCTCACCACTGGCTGATCCTGCACGGCCGGTATACCTGCACAGCCCGAAAGCCGAAATGTGGCGCCTGCATAATTGAGGATCTGTGCGAATTCAAGCAAAAGCGGGACTACCAGTAAACTGTCTTGAAAGCGAACTGACAGGAACAAAAAAGCCGGCGAATGCCGGCTTTTTCAGGTCCGGGTTGCGATCAACGCTGGCCCAGCATTTTCTCTTTCAGGTCTTCCTGGGCGGGCTTGTCTGACAGCCAGATACCAAACAGCGCCTTCTTGAACTCCAGGCCACCAACGGTATCTTTCTGCTCGCCGTTCTTGAGTACGCGAACGCCTTCGCCGGGCAGGTAAACCAGATCAAACACATCACCTTCGGTGATCTCTTCCTGGAATACCGCCATGAACTGGTCCACATCCGACTGGATAGCAGACAGGTCACCATCGGTGGATGCCTTGAAGCCGTCCATGGTCGCCTCAGTCATGCGCTCGCTGGTGATCATCCCCGAGGTAATGTGCAGCGTGATGGCCTGGGGCTCATCAGCGTTGATAACCGCTTCGCCATCGCTCACCTGTTCAGGTACATAGAGACCACCCACATAAAGATCCATAAACCACTTGGAACGGGTGCCGGCGCCATTGAGCTTGAGTTCCTGCCCCATGGCAGAATAGGTATCGGGCACATCGACGTCCCCTACGGTCAGGGCGGAAGCCGGGGCTGACAGAACACCGGTTAGCAAAAGGGATGCAAATCCTGCAGTAAGAGCCTTCTTCATAGTCCTTTCCTTTCGATCGTTATTATTGAGTGTTTCATTCGACACCAGGGCGACTCCCTAGATCTGCCCGGTGGCCCATTCTAACAACGAACTTTGCGGGCTGATCGCCACCTGGTTCTCATTTGCCGCCACATTTAACAAAAAAGCCGACCATGTTTCCATGGCCGGCTTTTTCACTGATCTCGTCAATCCAGTCTATTTGAACAGCAGACTTCCGGACAATCCCTCTTTCTCAAGGATCTCCCGCAGGCGACGCAAGGCTTCCACCTGAATCTGCCGCACCCTTTCCCGGGTCAGGCCAATCTCTTGGCCAACCTCTTCCAGGGTACTGATGGGATAGCCCCTCAGCCCGAAACGGCGGGAAAGCACTTCCTGCTGTTTGTCGCTGAGCTGATCAATCCACTTCTCCAGGCATGAACACATGTTGTTGTCCTGCAGCAGATCCGCAGGATCCGACGCGCCCTCATCGGCCACGGTATCCATCAGGGACTTGTCACTGCCAGCCCCGATCGGAGTGTCCATGGAGGCAACGCGCTCGTTGAGGCCGAGCATGCGTTTTACGTCGTCAACCGGCTTGTCGACCATGCGGGCAATTTCTTCCGCGGTCGGTTCATGGTCCAGTTTCTGGGTCAGCTCACGGGCGGCCCGCAGGTACAGGTTCAATTCCTTGACCACATGAATCGGCAGACGGATGGTGCGGGTCTGGTTCATGATGGCTCGTTCGATGGTCTGGCGAATCCACCAGGTAGCGTAGGTGGAGAAACGGAATCCACGCTCGGGATCGAACTTCTCAACCGCCCGAATCAGCCCCAGGTTGCCTTCCTCGATCAGATCAAGCAGTGTCAGCCCACGGTTGACGTAGCGGCGCGCAATCTTGACCACCAACCGGAGATTACTCTCGATCATGCGCTTACGGCCGCTCTCTTCGCCTTTACGGGCAAGCCGCGCGAAGTACACCTCTTCTTCCGGAGTAAGCAGGGGAGAAAAACCAATTTCGTTGAGGTACAGCTGAGTGGCATCCAGCTGCTTCTGGTTGGAGTAGTACTTTCCCTGTGCGGGAAATCCGTCTTCGACTTCTGCAGTTTCGTCTTCAGCAGAAGCTTTTTCAGGCTTGTCTTCGGCTAACAGTTGATCGTCGGCGTCTTCCAGATCTGCTACGCGATCAATGATGATATCTTCCTGTTCTACTGACATTGTTTACCCCGCCTCTCAATAATCCTGTTGTCACCCACTACTTCTTTTTATTCCGGGAGTGTTTCAGTTTTGGTTTTCTTCAGGACATTTACTTGTTGGCTGGCAATTACCGTTGCCGTTTTTGTTCTTCTGTTTCGCGGTTTCAGTCAGGCTGTTGGGTAATACCCTGCGGGCCTCGGGCCCGTGCGCGTTTTTCAGCGCCTTGGCAAATACCTGGATGGATCTACCGGGTTGCCATTCTTGCGTATCTCGAAATGCAACTTCGGTTTGTCGGTTCCGGTATTGCCCAGTTCGGCGATTACCTGTCCAGCTTTCACACCCTCCCCTTCCTTTACGAGAATTTTCCGATTGTGTGCGTAGGCGCTCAAATAATGTTCGTTATGGTTCACGATAATCAGATTGCCATAACCTAGCAACCCGTTTCCTGCGTACACCACGCTTCCATCAGCCGCCGCCTTGACAGCATCACCGGGATTGCCGGCGATATCAATGCCTTTATTGACTTTGCCAGACGAAGAAAAGTTTGCAATTACAGTGCCAGAATGCGGCCAGTGCCACCGCACATTGGCCACCACCTGACTACCGGATGACCTGGCCGTCGGAGCGGAGGTCGCGGGTTTGGCAGCCGGTTTCGACACCGTCGCGCCTGCACCTGAACGGGAAGGGGGTGGTGATGCCGCGGGTCTGGAGGGCGCGGTCGTCCGCGCGGTCCGGGGGATCGTGCCCTTGCGATCGAGTCGAAGCACCTGCCCCGGACGAATATTCCAGGGCGGCCCGATGCCATTGGCATTACCCAGCTCCCGATAGTCCCGGCCGTACTGCCAGGCGATCCGATACAGGGTTTCGCCCTTTTTGACCACATGGGAGCCCCAGTAAACCGGGGGGTTATACAGATCGTCCTGATAGATTGCACTGGTATTGCAGCCAGAGAGCACAAGCACGGCGACGACCAGAAGCGCCGTCATGAGGGCCCGGAACAATGGAGGGCTCCGGCGCTCAGAAGCCGGGACTTCAGACCACCAAACGGGGAAATGCTCAAATTGAATGCGCCCGTTAAAAAGAGTCACGTATTAAAAGCTGCCCGGTTATGAAAAATCCGTCTTAAGAATAGCCCTGATTTTATCCAGTTTCTTATCATTCAGGACTAACTTACTAATATATTGCACGATTATCGGGCAATTCCAAGTTACCCTGTGCACAGGATTGTTACCCTCGGGAACAGTCTTTTTGTGCGCCAGGTAACGCTTTCTCTTGCTCAGGCAGAACCACTCTCCGCAGGCGTTGCCTTTTTGCCGGCCAATTCAATCACTAATACCAACGCCAGCCCGAGCGCCGCCATTAACACCGCCAGCAGAATCTGGGGATCCTGCCCGTAAAGCGTTGTCCAGGTTTCCGGTGTCACCGGGGTCTGGCTCAACGGTACCTGATGCCCGGCACTGTTGGTACGCCAGCTGAGGGTTTCCTGCCAGGGCCAAACCTTACTCAAGGCGCCCACCATAAAGCCGGTGAGCAGCGCTAACACAGTGTCGTGAAAATGCCGAAAGGCCAGCGTAATCAGGCGCGCAACCGACAACAACCCAATCAGGCAACCCAGCACAAACAGCCCCAGATGGATCAGTTCAAGATTTTTGATCGCGGCAAGAACGGGGGCGTACATGCCGATAATCAACAGCAGGAAGCTGCCAGAGATTCCGGGCAGAATCATGGCGCAGATGGCCAGCGCGCCAGCTCCAAGGAAGGCAATACCCGTGGGCGCAAGTTCACTGGCCGGCAAGGTCGTCACCCACCAGGCAAAGACAGCCCCCGCCACAAACGGCACGAGCAAACCGGCCCGAGGGCGCTGGATCTGCTGACCAACATGCCAGACCGAGGCCACGATCAAACCGAAAAAGAAGCTCCATATCAGAACCGGCTGGGTTTCGAGCAACCAGGTAATAACAGAGGCCAGACTGGCAACACTCGAGACAATCCCCGCCAGCAGGCACACCAGAAATGTTCCGTCGATGGCTCGCCAGAAGCCGGCCACATTACCCCGCACCAGTTGGCGCACAAAGGCTACGGGCGCGGCACTGATGGCCTCCAGCAAGCGGAAGTAGATACCGGTGATGAAGGCAATGGTGCCACCGGAAACACCTGGCACAATATCCGCGGCCCCCATCGCCATGCCCCTCAGAAATATCGCAGGCAGGCGATGATGATACTCAGTCTGGTTCTGGTCTGTTTCCGACACCGACGGTTCTGACATTAACGGATAACTCCACCCAACAAAGGCACAAAATGCACCGGTTCAAGGTTGTGGCGCTCAAAGCGATTGCCTTTGCGGATAATCTCAACCAACACCTGATTCTCTTCCCCCACCGGGGCTATCAGCACGCCACCATCGGCCAGCTGATCCAGCAGTTCTCTGGGAACTTCCACCGGGGCTGCCGTTACGATGATGCCATCGAAGGGCCCTCGTTCTGGCCAGCCCATACCACCATCCGCATGTTTAAGCAGGACATTGCGCACGTTTAACTGGCGCAGCCGGTCCCGGGCGCGATCCTGGAGCGGGCGGATACGCTCAACACTGTAGATCTCGGGGAACAGTTGCGAAAGCACGGCCGTCTGGTAGCCGGAGCCGGTCCCCAGTTCCAGCACTCGTTGCGGCGCATGGGCCAGCAACAGCTCAGTCATCCGGGCGACGATGTAGGGTTGGGAAAGAGTCTGGCCATGCCCGATGGGCAGCGAGGTATCCTCGTAGGCCCGGTGTGACAACGCTTCGTCCAGAAAGATATGCCGGGGCACCTGGCCAATCACCTCAAGCACCCGGTCAGACTCTATTCCCCCCTCACGTAGACGCTGCACCAGACGCATGCGCGTGCGCCGTGAGGTCATGCCGATGCCTTCGAGCTGGGCCGTCATGACTGACCTCCGGTAGTCATATCCAGACCGTCAACCCATTCCCTGAGGCCGGACAAGGCTTCGTGCCGGGTCATATCGATGTGCACCGGGGTGATGGACACATAGCCCTCACGCACCGCATGAAAATCCGTACCCGGGCCTGCATCTCCGCCCTGCCCCGCTGCCCCTATCCAGTATCTCTGCTTGCCTCTCGGGCAGGTCATCGGCACCGCACCCTCGGCCCGTTCACGGTGTCCCAGACGGGTCACGCGGAACCCGCTAAGCTGTTCCCAGGGCAGATCCGGCACATTTACATTGAGAATGGAACGGGGGCCCAGTTTCAGGGCCTGCTTGTACTCCAGCAACAGCCGCACTACCCGGGCAGCCGTGTCGTAATGGAAGTGGCCATTGTTGACCAGCGATACAGCAATGGCAGGCAGCCCCAGATGGCGCCCTTCTGTAGCAGCAGCCACTGTGCCCGAGTAGATGATGTCATCACCAAGATTGGCGTGGGTATTGATGCCCGACACCACCCGATCAAACGCCGTGTCGAACAAACCGTTAACGGCCAGGTGTACGCAATCTGTCGGCGTTCCGTCGACAGACCGGAAACCATTGGGGTGCTGCTCTACTGTAAGAGGTCGGTTCAGTGTCAGGGCATTACTGGCACCACTGTGATCCCGGTCCGGGGCAACAACTTCCAGCTCCCCGAGGCCCTTCAGACCCTCATACAGCGCCACCAGACCCGGCGAATGAACGCCATCGTCGTTGGACAACAGAATTCGCACAATTATCTCCGCTAGCCAAACTACTTGTTATCACGGCTGAGGCTCAGGTCCTCAAGCTCGAAAAGGTCACCCAATACCGTTGTGGCATATTGCCCGGGCAACAACACAAACTGAATCCGCAGGGTGGTGGTATCCAGCCACTGCCATTTGAACTCTCCCGGGCGGGCTACCAGGGGGCGACGCTCCGGTTTCATGCGGGTGGACTGGAACAACCTGGTCAACTCCGGGCAGGCATCCACCACGCCACGCTCAAGGGATTCCTGCTCGCCCGAGGCCAGCGTACCGCCATCGCCCCACAGTGGTCCGGTTGGCCCGGCACCTGAGGGTTCCGGCTCTCCCGGCAACACCTCAGTCCAGGTTCGATTGCTGACCCGCTCCGCAAGTACCTGATTGAACAGCCAGGAACGTGCCGCCGAAAAGTACAATACGTTTTTCGACGCGCTTCTGCCAGCGCGTCCGCGCTTGCGATTGAGCCGTGAGGGATCAATCTGTACAGCACGGTCGAGATTCGCTCCCTGAAAACCGAACCGCTGGGGGCCAAAATAATTGGGGGCGCCCTGACTCGCCAACCGCGCAAGCCCGGCTTCCACAAGCTCGCGCTGGCCCGTCACATTGCGCAGCACAATCTCAAAACCATTGGCCTGATGATCGCCGCGCCTCAGTTTGCGGGAATGGCGAACCGCGGCCCGAACCGGCCAACGCTGGCCAACCTCTGCCATCAACGCCTGATCGTCCGCTTCCTGGCCAGGCCGATAAAGACTGAACCACTGAACCGTCACCGCATGCCGATCTTTCAGGCCACAGAAACCAACATCGAAAGAACGACAGCCCGCCAGTGCCGCCAGCTCCCGGGCGACGTACTCGGTATTGTCACCGGTTTTCTCCAGCCGCAGGCAAAGGTGCTCACCGTCGCCGGATACCTCAACCGGACCTGGCGCCGCGGCATCGTCCTCCCGCTCCGGCCAGAGCAACTCCGTAACCCGGAAATCCTCTGGCGACGTTTTCAGTTCAGCACGACCAACCCGGGCTCCGCCAGACACCGGCCAGTCCAACAGCCACTGAGAATCCTCACTCACTGGGAAACCGCCTCAAGCAGACACACCGCCTGACAGGCAATGCCTTCCCCTCGCCCGGTAAAACCCAGCTTTTCTGTGGTGGTGGCTTTCACGCTCACCCGATTAGCAGGCACGCCCAGATCCTCGGCAATGTTCATCCGCATCGCCTCTATGTGGGGCGCCATTTTCGGCGCCTGGGCAATGATTGTGGTATCAATATTGGTAACCGCGTAACCCTCATCCAGCACCCGCTGCATCACCCGCCGCAACAAGTCCCGGCTGTCTGCGCCGGCCCACTCCTCGCTGGAATCCGGAAAGAAATGGCCAATATCACCCAGCGCCACCGCACCCAACAGCGCATCCGCAAGCGCATGCAACAGAACATCCCCGTCCGAGTGCGCCATGAGACCGTGGCTATGGGGAATTGTCACACCCCCAAGAATGACAGAATCGCCCTCACAGAAGGCATGGACATCAAAGCCCTGACCAATGCGCATGATCATCTCCGAAAACAGAACAGAATGCAGGGAATCACTGACGCCCGAGGATAAACTCCGCCAGCGCCAGATCCGAGGGGACCGTAATCTTCAGATTATCCGGGCGCCCTTCCACCAGAACCGGCATGTTACCGGAAAACTCCATGGCAGAGGACTCATCCGTAATCGCCTGGCCACGTTCCAGACACAATGACAACGCCTGTTTTAACGCTCCGAACCGGAACATCTGCGGCGTCAACGCCCGCCACAACCTGCTCCGGTCAATGGTCTCACTAACCACCGGCAATGATCCGGCCTCGGCAAGCTTCAACGTGTCCGCCACCGGCGCAGCCAGCAAACCACCCACCGGATGCTCAGACAAGGTCTCAATCAGACGGGACAGATCTTCAGAATGAACACAGGGCCGCGCCGCATCATGTACCAGCACCCAGTCATTATCCGCCGCCTGCCCCTCCAGGGCTACCAGAGCCGACAACACCGAATCCGCCCGTTCTTTGCCCCCAGTACAGGTCTGCACCCGATCATCCCTCGCCGACTCACTCTCCGGCCACCAGTGGTCCTTCGGATTCAGCGGCACCATACAACCTTTAAACGGGGCGTTGTCCAACAAACGGGACAGGGTGATATCCAGGATGAAACGGTTATTGATTTTGAGGTATTGCTTGGGGCATTCGGCGTTCATGCGCTGGCCGATACCGGCGGCGGGGACAATAAGCCAAAGATCTGCATTTTTCATGGGACGGCACTTCAAAGGTCAGGTGAGCGTCGGGGAGTGTCTCTCCGGGAATTTCGAAGGCCAGGGATGGCCTGAGAGAAGCGCACATGGATGTGCTTGTAGCGGTTCCCGGAGAGACACTCCCCGGCGCTCGCACCACCCGGGTCTGAAATCAATTTTCAACAACGAGAAAGAACGTCTCATCCTCACGAATCAGGCCAAGATTCATCCGGGCCCGCTCCTCAACGGCGCCCTGCTCATTGCGAAGATTCCGCACCTCCGCATAAAGCCGGTCATTCCGGGCCGCCAACTCGGCATTCTCTTCCCGCTGCTCGGCAATCGACTGCTCCAGGGCCCACACCTGCGCAAAACTGCCCTCCCCGATCCACAGGCGAACCTGCAGCAGGAGTATCAGCACTACCAGAATGGCCCAAAGCGATTTCATGCCGAATCCGTACAGAAAATGAACAACAAAATAAACGAGTCGAGGGTCAAGTATAGACCTTATAGTAGATTAGCAACAATTTTCTGTAAGTCACTGTACAAAAAGGCCATCGTGTCTGAATTTTCATTCAGAACGCGATGGCCTTAACATTTTGTTACCTGCCGGAATGGACCGGCAGGTCAGAAAACGTCGCTAATCCTCAACCCTGACCTTTGATTTCGCTCAGGCCACGGTATGGTGCCTTGCCTTCCAGCGCCTCTTCAATACGCAGCAGCTGGTTGTACTTGGCAACCCGGTCGGAACGACACAGAGAACCAGTCTTGATCTGGCCAGCACAGGTAGCCACGGCCAGATCCGCAATGGTGGTATCTTCGGTTTCGCCGGAACGGTGAGAGATGACCGCCGTGTAGCCAGCATCCTGAGCCATCTTGATGGCATCCAGAGTCTCGGTCAGGCTACCGATCTGATTGAACTTGATCAGAATGGAATTACCAATGCCCTTCTCGATACCCTGCTTCAGAATCTTGGTGTTGGTGACAAAAAGGTCATCCCCGACCAGTTGAACCTTGCTGCCCAGTTTGTCGGTCAGCACTTTCCAGCCGTCCCAGTCGCTCTCGTCCATACCATCCTCGATGGACACAATCGGGTAACGGTCGCACAGGCCGGACAGGTAATCGGCAAAGCCTTCGGAATCGAAGCTCTTGCCTTCACCAGACAGCTGGTACTGGCCATCTTTGTAGAATTCGGAAGAGGCACAGTCCAGCGCCAGAGTGACGTCTTTGCCCAGTTCATAACCGGCTTTCTCGACGGCTTCCTTGATCGCCGCCAGGGCTGCTTCGTTGGACGGCAGGTTGGGGGCAAAACCGCCTTCGTCGCCTACGGCTGTATTCAGGCCCTGGGCCTTCAGCACTTTCTTGAGGCTATGGAAGATTTCGGCACCAACGCGCAGGGCTTCACCGAAGCTGTTCACGGAGACCGGCTGGACCATGAATTCCTGGATGTCGACGTTGTTGTCGGCGTGCTCACCACCGTTGAGAATGTTCATCATCGGCACCGGCATGGAGAATTTGCCGGAGGTGCCGTTTACATCGGCGATGTGCTCATACAGTGGCTTGCCCAGGGAGGTGGCAGCGGCTTTGGCGGCGGCCAGGGATACGGCCAGGATGGCGTTGGCGCCGAGGTTGGCTTTGTTTTCGGTGCCGTCCAGGTCGATCATGATCTGGTCCAGGCTGCGCTGGTCGGCGGCATCTTTACCCAGCAGGGCGTCACGAATTCGACCGTTGATGGCTTCAACGGCTTTGCGAACACCTTTACCGAGGTAACGGGAGGCGTCACCATCGCGCAGTTCCAGAGCTTCGCGGGAACCGGTAGAGGCGCCGGACGGCGCGCAAGCGCGGCCCAGTGTACCGTCTTCCAGGATGACGTCTGCTTCCACGGTGGGGTTACCACGTGAATCCAGAACCTCACGGGCTTTGATGTTGGCAATCTTGGTCATTCGGTTGATTCTCCAGATTTTATCTTTTAATCACTATACAAGCTTTGAATGATGGTGCCGGAGCGATCAACTGGAAGGGCCTGGCGAAAACCGCTACAAGCACCCACCAGTGGGTCCAGCCAGCAATCACAGATTGCTGTCGTTCGGCTGCGCATGAAGCTCCGCTTCATACACGCTTGCCTCACCCATGTGCGCTTCTCTCCGGCCATCCCTGGCCTCCGAAATTTTCGCCAGGCCCTTCCAGTCGCTCGCTCTCAAGGTTCACGGTATGCCGTCATTCCAAAAACAATGAGGCATGCGACCTGTCAAAATACCAACACCGCCAATCAGGCGGTGTCGATAGGTTTAAAACTTTTTACCAGATCGTCGACAGCTTTCACACGCTCAAGGAAGGGTTCCAGCTGGCTCAGGCGCAATGCGCAGGGGCCATCGCATTTGGCGTTATCCGGGTCTGGGTGAGCCTCAAGGAACAGGCCCGCCAGGCCCTGAGACATTCCCGCCAGGGCCAGGTCGGTGACCTGAGCGCGACGCCCGCCGGCGGAGTCGGCCCGACCGCCCGGCATCTGCAGGGCGTGGGTGACGTCGAAGAACACCGGCACATTCATCTGTTTCATGATGCCAAAGCCGAGCATGTCCACCACCAGGTTGTTGTAGCCGAAGCTGGTGCCGCGTTCGCAGAGGATGATCTGGTCGTTGCCGGCTTCTTCGCACTTGGTGATGATGTGCTTCATTTCCTGAGGTGCTAGGAACTGGGCTTTCTTGATGTTGATGACGGCGCCAGTTTTGGCCATGGCCACCACCAGGTCAGTCTGCCGGCTCAGGAAGGCGGGCAACTGGATGATGTCGCAGACTTCCGCCGCCGGGGCAGCCTGGCCGGGCTCGTGCACGTCTGAGATGATCGGTACGCCATACTTGCTCTTGATATCAACCAGGATCTGCAACCCCTTGTCGAGGCCGGGGCCGCGGAAGGAGTTGACGGATGAGCGGTTGGCTTTGTCGAAGGACGCCTTGAATACGTACGGGATGCCCAGACGAGTGCAGACATCCACATACTTTTCCGCCACTTCAAACGCCAGTTCCCTGGACTCAAGCACGTTCATGCCGCCGAACAGCACAAACGGCCTATCGTTGGCGATCTCGATGCCCGAGACGTTCAGGTTGCTGCGCGCCATAATCAGGATCCTTTCTTGTTCGCCAGCGCGGCTTCAACAAAGCCCTTGAACAGCGGATGGCCGTCGCGGGGTGTTGAGGTAAATTCCGGATGGAACTGGCAGGCAACAAACCAGGGATGATCGGGCGCTTCCACCACTTCAACCAGTTTGCCATCGGCAGAGCGGCCGGAGATTTGCAGGCCTGCTTCTTCCAGTCTCGGCAGGAAGTGGTTGTTGACTTCGTAACGGTGACGATGGCGCTCACGAATGGTCTTCTTGCCGTAACAGCCAACGATGGTGGAGCCTTCGGTCAGCACACAATCCTGGGCCCCCAGACGCATAGTGCCGCCGAGGTCGGATTCCTCGGTGCGCTCTTCTTTTTCACCGGTGGCATCGAGCCATTCGGTGATCAGGCCGACAACCGGCTCCGGTGTGTGCTCACGGAATTCCGTGCTGTGGGCGTCTTTCAGGCCGGCCACGTTGCGGGCGTATTCGATAACCGCCACCTGCATACCCAGGCAGATGCCCAGATACGGCACCTTGTTTTCACGGGCGTACTGTACGGTGCGGATCTTGCCTTCCACGCCACGCTCACCAAAGCCACCGGGCACCAGAATGGCATCGGCGGATTCCAGCACGGAGGTGCCGTCGCGTTCGATGTCTTCGGAGTCGATGTAGTTGATGTTGACCTTGGTGCGGGTCTTGATACCGGCGTGCAGCAGGGATTCGATCAGGGACTTGTAGGCGTCCAGCAGCTCCATGTACTTGCCGACCATGGCGATGGTGACTTCATCCTGCGGATTCATCAGTGAATCCACAACCGCGTCCCATTCGCTCAGGTCTGCTTCACGGGCATCGAGACCAAAGCGTTCGATAACCAACTGGTCCAGACCGTATTCGTGCAGCATGCGCGGAATGGCGTAGATGGACCTTGCATCCTGCATCGGAATGACCGCGCGCTCTTCCACGTTGGTGAACAGGGCAATCTTGCGACGGGAGCTTGCGTCCACTTCGTGCTCAGAGCGGCACAGCAGGATATCCGGCTGCAGGCCGATGGAGCGCATTTCTTTCACGGAATGCTGGGTCGGCTTGGTTTTGATCTCGCCGGCGGTAGCAATGTACGGTACCAGCGTCAGATGCATGAACAGTGCACGCTGGGAGCCTACTTCCACCTTCAGCTGACGACAGGCTTCCAGGAAGGGCAAGGACTCGATGTCACCCACCGTGCCACCAACTTCAATCAATGCCACATCGGCACCGGCTGCGCCTTCCACCACACGGCGTTTGATTTCATCGGTAATGTGCGGAATGACCTGAACGGTACCACCCAGATAATCGCCCCTACGCTCCTTGCGAATAACCTCTTCGTACACCCGGCCGGTGGTGAAGTTATTGCGCTTGGTCATTGGAGTGCGAATGAAACGCTCGTAGTGGCCAAGGTCGAGGTCGGTTTCCGCGCCATCTTCGGTGACGAAAACCTCACCGTGCTGGAACGGGCTCATGGTGCCGGGGTCCACGTTGATGTACGGGTCCAGCTTGAGAATGGTGACCTTCAGGCCGCGTGCCTCAAGGATGGCTGCCAGTGAGGCAGACGCAATACCTTTCCCCAATGAGGACACGACACCGCCGGTGACGAAAATATAACGCGTCATGCAGATTCCGTGATTATCTGGTTCGGTGAAGGAGGGAGATTATTCATCTCAAGATGGGACGCCAGACTACCAGAAAGCCCCTCTCTACTCAATCACAATCCCGCTCCACAATCAGCCGCCAGCCGGCGGCATTGGCGCCTCCGGAGTATTGTTCAGAACACCACAAATCGCCAATGGCAATCCATGCCTCTCCAGCCGCCGTGACCTCGGAAACCAGCGGCAGAGCAGCTCTCTCCCAGGGTGGCACGCCCTGCTCCTGCATCCAGGTTTTCAGCGATCGGGAGGGTAAATTGCTACCGAACCGGATTCGCTCGCCGCCCTGCCTCGTAGATACCCTTATTTCCGGACAGGCGGCTTCCGTTGTAGTGCTCTGCGAAGCAGGCACAAGTCGAAGGGTCCACCACCCCCACTCCATGACCTGCCCCGGCAACAAGGACCTGGGACCCACAGGGATTGCGACCTGGGGCACCAGGTAAAGGTGATCCCGATAACGGCGGATACAGAACCCGTCGCCACGAATTTCCGGAGTTCGATCCGACCCTGCATGAAGCAACTGATCGAGTGCTGAGCACCAATCTGACAGCGCCGGAACCGGCAATCCCCGGCCATGAATCCACCAGCGTACCAGGTTCCGGCGCTCGATCCGCCCAAGTGCCGAGAACGGGGCCAGGCGGATTCGACCTTTATCGTCGCCGCAACTCTGCCATTGCAGCTCCGCCAGCCGCTGACTCAGGGTTTCACTCTCGGCGCAGGCCCGTGCAGTGTGAGCAAGGCGCCTCAACAAACCCGGCCAACGCTTTTTAAGGCCCGGCATTACCGAGTGCCTCAGATAATTACGGTCGTGCACTTCACTCTGGTTGCTGGGGTCTTCTGCCCAGCTTAACTCCTGTTCACGCGCTATCTGCTCCAATCGACTGCGGGATACGCCAAGCCAGGGCCGATAGAGATGCCCTCGCCCGAGCGACCGGGAGACAGGCATTCCGGCCAGGCCGTTTACACCGGTACCACGCAGTAGCCGGAACAGAACCGTCTCCGCCTGGTCGTCTGCATGGTGCGCCATCAGTAGAAGGTCGTTGTCTCCCAGAACCTCCCTGAAGACCTCGTAGCGCGCCGCTCTTGCTGACTCTTCGAGGCTCCCCGCGCCCGTAGCTACATTCACTCGACGCACTTGGAGTTCGACGCCCAGTCCCGCACAGAGATCGATACAGGCTCGCTCCGTCTGATCGTGATTGGACTGTAACTGATGATTGATATGCAACGCTCTGACGCGCGGATAGGCGGCCGCAACGACATGCAAAAGCAGGGATGAGTCCAGGCCGCCGCTCAGGGCGACCCAGAGTTCCTGACAGGCGGGAAGTTTCTGAACCGGCCCGATCAGGTCCTCGGGCCAGGTATCCCGGCGAGCGGTGTTACCGCCCGCCGTCATAGCGGGTAAGACGCTCGTACCGGCGGGAAACCAGTTCATCCAGCGGCAATCGGCTCAGCTCAGCCACGCCCTGGGACAACGACGTCTTCAGGGTTTCCGCCATTTTTTCCGGATTACGGTGAGCGCCACCCAGCGGCTCATCGATCACGTGATCAGCCACACCCAGCTCTTTCAGACGATCGGCGGTAACGCCCATGGCCTCAGCCGCCTGGGCTGCGTACTCGGCGCTCTTCCAGAGGATGGAGGCGCAGCCTTCCGGAGAAATAACGGCGTAGGTGGAGTACTGCAACATATTGAGCTGGTCGCAGACACCGATCGCCAGTGCGCCACCGGAACCACCCTCGCCAATCACGGTAGAGATAATCGGAGTTTTCAGTCTCGACATCACCGCGAGGTTGAATGCGATAGCTTCACTCTGTCCGCGCTCTTCGGCACCGATACCGGGATAAGCGCCCGGGGTATCGATAAAGGTCAGAATCGGCATTTTGAAACGTTCAGCCATTTCCATCAGGCGCAGAGCCTTGCGATAACCTTCCGGACGAGGCATCCCGAAGTTGCGCTTGACCTTGTCCCGCACTTCACGACCCTTCTGGTGGCCGATAATCATGACCGGCGTGTTATCGAGGCGAGCAGTGCCGCCAATGATCGACAGATCATCGGCGTAGCGTCGATCACCATGCAGTTCGTCAAAATCCTCGAAGATCAGGTCAATATAATCCTGGGTATAGGGCCGGCGCGGGTGCCGGGCCAGACGGGCAATGTCCCAGGACTTAAGGTCGGAGAAGATCGACTCGGTCAGACTGATGCTCTTCTTTTTCAGGCGGCTGATTTCGTCGGTGATATTGATATCGGTGTCGTTACCCACCATGCGAAGCTCTTCAATCTTGGCTTCCAGGTCGGCGATCGGCTGTTCGAAATCCAGGTAGTTAGGGTTCATGATGTTCCATCATTTTATTGCCAGGCGGGCCGAAACCCGCCAAAACCAGAATTTGGGACAAAGATAGCAGCGCTGCCGGCAAGGCTAAAGCGGACATTGGTCTTAATCATAGACCAGTTCCACAGACTGGTCGCCCACCAGGTGCTTCAGCTCGAACAACAGTGTGTCGTCTGGCTGTACCCGCCAGCTTTCACCCAGTTCAATACGGGTGCTGGCCTCGGCACTGCGGTACTCAATCCAGACCGGGCTGCCTTCACTGCGAAACGGCCTGAGGGTATCGTCCAGCTTGTCCAGAAGTCCATTCTGCAACTGCTCTGAGCGCAACGCCAGTTTGATACCCCGGCTGAACTGCTGACGGGCGGTCGCCACATCCATCACGCTGCTGACCCGCATTTTCATCTGGCCGGAGTAATCATCATGGCTGACCTGTCCTTCCACCACAATTACCTGATCCGACTGCAGTAACTCCCGGTTCTCGAAGAAGGCCTCGGAAAACAGGGTAGCCTCAATCCGGGCGCTGCGATCATCCAGAGTAATGAAGCACATGGTAGAGCCGGTCTTGGTCTTCATGGTGCGCTGGGCCACCACCAGCCCGGCCACCCGCTGGGGCGATTTGTTGGGCTTCAGATCGGCGATTGAGCAACGGACAAACCGACGCACTTCCCGTTCGTATTCATCAAAGGGGTGGCCGGTAAGGTACAGGCCCAGAGTGTCCTTTTCGCCTTTCAGGCGCTCTTTCTCCGGCCACTCCCGAACGTGGGCAACGTCCGCATAGGTGTCTTCATCGTCGCCACCGCCCTCAAGCATTTCTCCGAACATGTCCACCATGCCGGCGGCATCGTTGCGGGACTGCTGGTCTGCCTGCTGGATGGCCTTGTCGATACTGGCCATCAGCTTGGCGCGATCGGCACCCAGTTTATCCATGGCGCCAGAGCGAATGAGGGCTTCCATGGCCCGCTTGTTGACCTTTTTCAGATCCACCCGGCGGCAGAAATCAAAGATATCCTGGAAGGGGCCTGCTTTGGCTGCTTCTACAATGCTCTCGATGGGACCTTCACCCAGGCCCTTGATTGCGCCCAGGCCGTACACAATCTGGCCCTGATCGTTAACGGTAAAGGTATAAGCGGACCGGCTGACGTCCGGCACCAGCAAGTCCAGCTTCATGTTGCGGCACTCTTCCACCAGCGTCACCACCTTGTCGGTGTTCTGCATATCGGCGGTGAGAACCGCAGCCATGAATTCGGCCGGATAGTGTGCTTTCAGCCACAGGGTCTGGTACGACACCAGTGCGTATGCGGCAGAGTGGGATTTGTTGAAGCCGTAACCGGCGAATTTCTCCACCAGGTCAAAGATGTTTTCCGCCAGGGTCTTGTCGATGCCGTTGTTTTCACAACCGTCCAGGAAGATGGCTTTCTGCTTGGCCATTTCTTCCGGCTTTTTCTTACCCATGGCCCGGCGCAGCATGTCGGCGCCGCCAAGGGTATAGCCCGCCATCACCTGAGCGATCTGCATGACCTGCTCCTGGTACAGGATAACCCCGTAGGTGGGCTCCAGAACCGGCTTCAGGCCCTGATACTGGTAATCGGGATGCGGATAAGACAACGGCTGCCGACCGTGCTTCCGGTCGATAAAGTCGTCCACCATGCCGGACTGCAGCGGACCGGGCCGAAACAGGGCGACCAGGGCGATCATGTCTTCCAGGGAGTCCGGTTGCAGGCGGCGGATAAGGTCTTTCATACCCCGGGATTCCAACTGGAATACCGCCGTGGTCTCTGCTTTCTTGAGCATGTCAAAAGAGGGCTTGTCGTCCAGCGGAATCGCGCTGATGTCGAGCTCGCCTTCCCCACGCTGCTGCCGGCGCGGGTTGATCATGTTCAGTGCCCATTTGATGATGGTCAGGGTTCGCAGCCCCAGAAAGTCAAATTTCACCAGGCCGGCGTCTTCCACATCGCCCTTGTCGAACTGGGTCACCAGACTGCCGCCTTCGTCATCACAGTAAAGCGGCGAAAAATCGGTGATCTTGGTGGGTGCGATCACCACGCCCCCGGCGTGCTTGCCGGCGTTACGGCACACACCTTCCAGCTTCAGAGCCATCTCCCAGATTTCCTGGGCTTCTTCGTCCTGCTCCAGAAATTCCTTGAGCTGCGGCTCCTGCTCGATCGCCTTGTTCAGGGTCATGCCCACTTCAAAGGGGATCAGTTTGGAGAGTTTGTCTGCCAGACCGTAGGATTTTCCCTGCACCCGGGCCACATCACGGACCACCGCCTTGGCGGCCATGGTACCGAAGGTAATAATCTGGGATACCGCTTCCCGGCCGTATTTCTGGGCGGTGTAGTCGATGACGCGGTCCCGGCCTTCCATGCAGAAGTCGACGTCGAAGTCAGGCATGGAGACCCGCTCCGGGTTCAGGAACCGCTCGAACAGCAGGTCGTATTCCAATGGATCCAGGTCCGTGATCAGCAGCGCATACGCCACCAGCGAGCCGGCACCGGAACCCCGGCCCGGCCCTACCGGAACGCCGTTGTTCTTGGCCCACTTGATGAAGTCCATTACGATCAGGAAGTAGCCGGGGAACCCCATCTGGATAATGATATCCAGCTCAAACTTCAGGCGCTTGTAATACTCTTCACGCTTTTGATCATACTCCGGATCGTCCTTGCTCAGGGTCTTCGCCAGCCGGGCTTCCAGTCCTTCTTCCGACACATGGCGAAAATATTCGTCCATGGTCATACCGTCCGGAATGGGGTAATTAGGCAGAAAGTATTCGCCCATCCGGACCTTCACCGAACAGCGCCTGGCGATTTCCACGGTGTTTTCCACGGCTTCCGGAATGTCCGAGAACAGCTCGATCATTTCCTCGGCGCTGCGAAGATATTGCTGGTCGCTGAACCGACGATCCCGCCTGGGATCGTCCAGAGTCCGGCTTTCTCCGATGCAGACCCGGGCTTCGTGGGCTTCAAAATCATCCGCCTCAAGGAAGTGAACGTCATTGGTCGCCACCACCGGCAAACCGAGTTCAGCCGCCAACTCCACACTCATGTGCAGACAATCCTCGTCACCGGCCCGCCCTGTGCGCTGCAGCTCCAGGTAATAACTGTCGGGATAGAGGTTTCGCCAGTAGTCTGCACGCTCCCTGGCCAGTTCCGGCTTCCCGGCCAGCAAGGCCTTGCCGACGTCCCCCATCTTGGCGCCGGACAGCACAATCAGGCCCTTGGCACGGGATTCCAGCCAGGTTTTCTGGACAATCGGCTTGCCGTAGCGCTGGCCTTCGGTATAGCCCTGGGAAATGATCTCCGTCAGGTTCAGGTAACCATCGTTGTCTCGGGCCAGCAAGGTCAGCCGGAACGGGGTTTCGGGCTCATCCGGATTCTCCAGCCAGATATCGGCACCGATAATGGGCTTGACGCCCGCGCCCATGGCGGCCTTGTAGAAACGTACCAGTGAGCACATGTTGGACTGTTCGGTCAGGCCAACCGCCGGCATGCCCAGTTCCGCGACCCGGCTGATCAACGGTTTGACCCGAACCAGGCCATCCACCATGGAGTATTCGGAGTGAACGCGCAGGTGTACAAAGGTGTTTGCCATGGTCATTCGCCAATCAGTGCTCGGATGTCTTCTTCGGTCTGGGGCCCGAATCGGGCCTCAATCAGGGTGCCTTCAGGATCCACAACGAAAGTGGCAGGCAGCGCCATCGGCACCTGCCAACCGAACCCCGGCCCCGGATCAGAGGCCAGCATGGTAAACTCAATCCCCATACGTTCGCCGAGTTCAACCAGCGGCACACCCGTAACGCCATCAAAATTAACCCCAAGCACCGCAATATCCGGAGCCTTGTCCAACTCGTTCAGCTCGGGGATTTCCTCAAGGCAGGGTTTGCACCACTCCGCCCAGTAATTCACCAGTACCCATTGGCCGCGGTACTTGTTCCAGTTGGCCAGGGTGCCGTCGGCCCGTTCCAGCTCGATCTTTTCACAACCTGAGACCAACAACAGCATCAGCATGAGTACCGGCCATGCCAGCCAACGTGCGCCACTACAAAAGAGCCCAGACTGAGGGTACTGCAAGGGTTATCCTCCTGTTAGACTAACGCCCCGGAAAAGTCTGCAATCAATAGGTTAAACGGCCACGACCATGACAGAAGCTACCCGTATTTTCCATAACCCCAGGTGCTCAAAATCACGCCAGACCCTGGAACTGTTGCAGCAAAAGGGCATCGAACCGGTGATTATACGCTACCTTGAGACGCCACCGACAGAGCAGGAACTTCTACACATTCTGGATCTGCTTGGTTGCGAACCCAGGGAACTCATGCGAACCAAGGAAGCCGAATACCGGGAACAAGGGCTGGACAACCCGGATCTCAGCCGCGAAGCCCTGATACGTGCCATGGCAAACACACCGAAGCTGATTGAGCGCCCGATTGTACTGGCCAATGGCAAGGCTGCCGTCGGCCGGCCTCCAGAAAACGTACTGGACATTCTCTGACTACCGGGGCTACCCATGACAGAAACAACTCCCTATGTGCTGGTGCTCTTCTACAGCCGCAACGGACAGACCGCCGAGATGGCCACACAGATCGGTCGCGGCGTTGCCAGAGTGGCAGGAATAGAAGCCAGAATCCGGACGGTTCCGCCGGTTTCCCCGGATACCGCCGCCAGCCTGCCCCCGGTTCCGGATGCGGGAGCCCCCTATGCCACCAAAGCCGACCTGGCGGAGTGCGCCGGACTGGCCATGGGTAGCCCGACCCGCTTCGGGAACATGGCAGCGCCACTCAAGCACTTTCTGGACGGCACCGGCGACCTCTGGCTCAACGGCAAACTGGCCGGCAAACCGGCAGGCGCCTTTACCTCCACCGGCAGCCTGCACGGGGGCCAGGAAACCACCCTGCTGACCATGATGATGCCGTTACTGCATCACGGCATGGTACTGTGTGGCCTGCCCTATTCCGAAAGCGCGCTCAACGAGACCGCCACCGGAGGCACACCGTATGGCCCCTCCCACTGGGCCGGCACCGGTGAACAGCAGGCCCTGAGTGACCATGAGAAAACCCTGTGCCAGGCCTTCGGTGAACGCCTCGCCAGACTGGCCCTGAAACTGGCCAACTAAACTGGACCAAACTTTCAAACAACCCTTAATGCGGACTGCTCCATGCTCCACAACGACAAAGCCAGAAATACCGCACGCCTGACCATCGCCCTTTACCTCGCCGTGCTCGCCACCCTGCTGGTCACTACGTTCTGGCCCGCACCGGTGGAGGGTGTTTCCATACCCCTGATGCTGACCGTCAAACTCCTGCCGCTGCTAGCGTTCGCGGTACCGGTTTTCCGGGGTCACAATCGGGGTTATATCTGGCTGGCGTTTGTGGTGATTTTCTACTTCACTCAGGCCGTGGTTTCAGCCTGGCTGTCGGAGGGCGCCGCCGGTCCTGTGACACTGACTATCCTGACGTTCCTGTTGTTTACCGTTGCCATGGTGCATCTCAAGGTCAATCGACCGGTTGCAAACTGATGTTGCTGGCTCCCGGAGGCACATAGATGGCGAATGACATCGTGACCATGCCGGCACCGCCGCATCGCCAGACCCTGACCCTGAGGGACATCTGTTCAGCGCTGGTGGAAAGCGGCGAGATCGCCCAGCGAGATGCTGAAAAAGTACTGACGGCCAATCTCGGTGCCGCCTCGGGTGCCGGCCATACGCCACAACGACATCCTCTCGAGCTGGTGGCAATTGCCGCACTGACCAGCCAGCGGGACGGCCGAACTCTTGATCTGGAGCGGCTGACCCATTGGCTTGCCCGTTGGGGTGGACAGGACTACTACCATATCGATCCGCTCAAGATCGACACGCCGGCCATCGCGCGGGTGATGTCCTACGCCTTCGCACAACGCCATGGCATTCTCGCGGTGGAGATCACACCGGATGAAGTCGTAATTGCCAGCACCGAACCTTTCAAGCGGGAATGGGAAAGCAACCTCCGCCAGGCGGTACGCAAGGACATTCGCCGGGTGGTCGCCAATCCAGAGGATATCCGCCGTTACACCGTCGAGTTCTATCAACTGGCAAGCTCGGTCAGCAAAGCCAGTGGCGGCCAGTCGTCAAGCGGTACCGGAAATCAGAATTTCGAACAGTTGCTGGACCTCGGCGCCAGCGAGAATCCGGACGCCAACGACCAGCATGTAGTCAAAATTGTTGACTGGCTGCTGCAATATGCCTTCGAGCAGCGAGCCTCCGACATTCATATAGAGCCCCGGCGCACGGTTACCCAGGTGCGGTTCCGGATCGACGGGGTACTGCACAACGTCTACGAATTCCCGGAACATGTTGGGGTGGCCGTGACCAGCCGCCTGAAAATCCTCGGGCGCCTGAACGTGGCCGAGAAACGACGACCCCAGGACGGCCGCATCAAGACCCGCAAACCCGATAACAGCGAAGTGGAGCTGCGCCTGGCCACCATGCCAACGGCGTTCGGTGAAAAAATGGTGATGCGGATTTTTGACCCGGAGGTACTGCTCAAATCCTTCGAGCAACTGGGCTTCAGCAAGGAAGACCGGGAACGCTGGCAAACTATGACCTCGCGGCCCCACGGTATCGTGCTGGTAACCGGGCCCACCGGTTCCGGTAAAACCACCACGCTGTATTCCACGCTCAAACAACTGGCATCTCCGGAGCTCAACATCTGCACCATTGAGGATCCGATCGAGATGGTGGAGCCCGCATTCAACCAGATGCAGGTGCAAACCAATATCGACCTGACCTTTGCCCACGGTGTGCGTGCTCTGCTGCGGCAGGACCCGGACATCATCATGATCGGTGAGATCCGGGATCTGGAAACGGCTGAAATGGCAGTGCAGGCAGCGCTAACCGGGCATCTGGTTCTCTCAACACTGCATACCAACGACGCCCCCAGCGCCATCACCCGCCTGATGGAGCTGGGCATTCCGCCCTATCTGATCCGGGCCACGGTACTTGGCGTGATGGCCCAGCGACTGGCGCGTACGCTCTGCCCGCACTGCAAGCAGCCCGGGGAGTCGGATGCTCACGCCTGGCAGACGCTGACCCGGCCGTGGAAGGCACTGCTGCCCCGGCAGTTCTACCAGCCGGTCGGCTGCCTGGAATGCCGGAACACCGGTTACATGGGCCGAGCCGGGGTATACGAGATTATGGCACTGTCAGACAAACTCACCCGCCAGATCACCGATCACTGCGAGCTGGAACAGCTTCGGCTGGATGCCTACAAAGAAGGCATGAAGTCACTGCGGCTCAATGGCGCCCAGAAAGTGGCCGCGGGACTGACCACGGTGGAGGAAATTCTGAGAGTAACGCCGGAAAGCCAACGCTGAGTAAAACGGACCATCAGGCGCCCGGACGAAGCCCGCACTGCCCCAAGAGATCCTGCCAGTGCCGGGTATGCCGCATCATGGCCTGATCCAGTTCCTGCCAGAGGCTATTCCGGGTATCAGCCGCCAGATGACGCTGGTACCAGGGCGTAAAACTCTCTGGCATCACGGCTTGCTGCTGTCTGGCGAGTTCCGCAAAGCCCGCAATCAGCGCATCCCGTGCCCGGCTGACATCACTCATGTACGGCTGGATTTTTCCGATATAGATACTGAAGAAGAAGTTCTGAACAATCTCCGACTGGTTATTGGGCTGGCCATTGAGACACAGCGGCCGGCCCTCCAGTCGAGTGCCGAGCAGCTCGGTGCCGGCACTCAGGGTGCTGATCAGCAAGCGGGCGCTGTTAATAGTCTGGCCCGCCAGCACATCCGCCTGCCAGCGCTGATGAACCTGGCCGAGGTTCTCCAGGGAGATCTCGAGCTTCTGAGCCAGTAAGGCTTCCACCTGGCGGTTCAGCTGCTGCAGATCCCGGACCAGATCCGACGCGGGATTACCCGCTTCCGCCACCGGATAATAGCCTTTGGACAGGGTAAACTGGCGCTCCACCTCTTCGGTACCCCAGGTGGCATTCCAGACCGCCAGCGGCAGACTGTCCCGTTTGCTTTCAATGGCGGATTCCAGAGCGTCTGTGAGTTCCTCGTCGTCTACCTCGGGCAGACAGGCCTCCGCAGCTCGGATAAAACGAATCTCATAACGTAACTGATTGATGGGCTGCATCACCTTGCCCATCACTGAATTGCGTTCGCCCACCACATACTGGAGCTCGCAGCCGTACAGCGACAGAAAATCCAGCATGCCCAGATCCAGCTCCGGCAGGGCAAGTATACGCTCTCTCCGCCTGGGTGGAATGGAGGCGGCGGGCAGCTCGGCCCTGGGAACGGGCGCGGTATCGAGTACCCGGGCCAAACGTTCCAGGTACTCATCGGTGAGGGATTCAGCGTCTGAAAAGGGATTGCACCCGAGCAGGCTCAGTGCACACACAGCCGGTACCAGCCATGAATACCAGCGGCGCCCGGGCATGAATCACCTCCTATCGTTTGCGCAACAGCACATCAACCTCCGAAAAATCCCTGGCCACGACCCGAGCGGTATCCGGCAGTTCGCCCTCTCGTACCAGCCAGGCGGTTTTCAGGCCGGCTTCCTCGGCGGCACGCAGCTCTTCCTCAACATCGGACAGAAACAGCACTGTGCCCGCGTCTACCCCCAGCTCCGCAAGAATGTTGCGATAGGACTGGGACTCCTTTTTGCCCCCGACGGCCGTGTCGAAATAACCAGAGAAGAAAACTGTGAAGTCGCCTTCATTGCTATGACCGAAGATCAGCTTCTGGGCCTTGACGGACCCGGAGGAATATACGAACAGTCTCAGGCCCCGATCATGCCAGCGCTTGAGATAATCCGCGGCATCCGGATAGATATGGCCTTTCAGTTCACCGCTGTGGTACCCCTGCTCCCAGACCATGCCCTGCAGCGCCTTTAGCGCCCCCTCCTTGCGGTCTTCGGCAATCCACTCTTGCAGCACATTGATGAGGCCATCGATATCTTTCCGGTCGGTACCGCTGATCTCTGCCACCCGAACCAGCTGTTCCGCCACCGCCGGCAAGGTGTGATGGTTGGCCCGGATAAACTCCGGCAAGTGCTCGCTGGCGTAGGGAAACAGGACATCGTGTACGAAGGAGATCGAACTGGTGGTGCCCTCGATGTCCGTCAGGATCACTCGAATCATCAGGCCCCTCCCGCCAGGCTCTCATAACGTGGCAGCCGGGAAGCGATATCCTCACCGGTAAAGCTCGCAACCCAGCCTTCCGGGTTGCTGAATAACCGGATACAGGTGAATTCAGGCTCCGGCCCCATATCAAACCAGTGCCGGGTGCCGTCAGGCACACTGATCAGGTCATTCTTCTCGCACAGCAGCGCGTATACCTGGTCACCGAAGTGCAGGTAAAACAACCCCTGACCACGAACGAAGAAGCGCACTTCGTCATCGCTGTGGGTGTGCTCATCCAGAAACTTTTGGCGGAACGCGTCTTTCTGGGGATGATCCGCGGTCAGGCTGACCACGTCTGCGGTCTGAAACCCCCAATCCTGTTTGAGCCTTGCCACTTCGTCGGCATAGGCCTCAAGAATCTCCTCCTGGGTGGCGTCTGCCGGCAGATCGCGGGTTGCCCAACGATCGAAATGCACGCCGTGGGCACTCAGTTTATTCCGGATGGTGTCCGGGTCTGTTACGACCGTCTGGGCCTGTTCGGGCTGGTTCTGATGAAAAATGCTCAGGGTGGTCATCGGCGTACCCTCATGGTTTCGAGTTCACATTCAAAGAGAAATTCAAACGCTTCAATATGGCGCAGGCAATCGGCCATGGTGCGGCCCCAGGTGTAAAGACCATGGCCGCGGATAAGGTATCCAGGCTGTTCCGGGTGCCGCGCAAACCAGTCCCGGGTTTCCTCCGCCAGTGCCGGAATATCCTGGGTGTTGTCGAACACGGGAACAATCAGCTTACCCTCATGGGTTTGCACGCCATTGAAGGCTTTCTGTAATTCATAGCCTTCAAGCTCCAGTGCCTGCCCCGCCGGGATCAGGCGGCTAAGCACGGTAGCCTTGACCGAGTGGGTATGCAGAACGGCGCCAACCTCGGAATAAAGCTGATAGATCACCGTGTGCAGAAGGGTTTCTGCCGACGAGCGGCAATCGCTTTGCACCGCCTGGCCATGAAGATCCACCACCATGACGTCGCCTGCGCCCAACTGGCCCTTGTGCCGGCCAGATACCGTAATCGCCACATGGTCGCCATCGATACGGGCCGAATAATTACTGCTGGTGGCGGGCGACCAGCCGCGGTCGTAGAGAAAGCGGCCGGCCTCGACGATGGATTGGGCGGCGGTGGCGTAGCGGGTTACATCAAACACAGGCATCCTCCGGGTTGGTACGAGCCCTGCCCGGGCGCGAATCTGGCGCCATTATAGAACCACCCCAGCCCGGGTAAAACCGATTCCGCTCAGGCTTTAAGGGGCAGACGGCGCTGGCGCTTGCCGGTCAGCGCAAACAAGGCGTTGCCCAGGGCCGGAATCACCGGCGGGACGCCAGGTTCCCCAACGCCGGTGGGCGGCTCTTCGCTGTCGACAATATCCACCACCATCTCCGGTACCTGATGCATGTGCAGCAGACGATAATCGTGGAAGTTACTTTGCTGCACCTCGCCGCCGTCCAGGGTAATTTCCCCGTTCAGCGCCGCCGTCAGGCCAAAGACAATGCCACCGGTCATCTGATCCTCGACAATTCGCGGGTTCACCACCTGACCACAGTCCACGCTGCAGGTGACCTTGTGAACGCGAATTCCGCCCTGCTCAATACTGGCTTCCACCACCTGGGCAACATAGGTACCAAAGCTCTTGAACAAAGCCACTCCGCGCGCCCTGCCCTCTGGCACCGGCTGGTTCCAGCCCGCCAGCTCGGCAGCCCGCTCCAGAACCCGCCGATGACGGGGCTCACTCTCCAGCAGTTTCAGCCGGAAACTGACCGGATCTTCGTTGGCCTGGCTGGCGAGTTCATCCATAAAGGTCTCAACCGCGAAACCATTGTGGGAATAGCCCACGGATCGCCACCAGGTAATTGGCACGCCCGGGTCAGTATGGGTATGCCGAACCCGGACATTGGGTACCGCGTAGGGATAGCCAATAGCCCCCTCAATGGCCGAAATGTCTTTCGGGGTTGCGATACCTTCAACCATCAGGCCAACCCTGCCCAATGTTCCGTACAGTAATTTTGGTGCCCAGGGGTACTGGGCTGGTGCAGCGTTCCGGACGTACCAGTCAAGTATCTGCGGGCCAACAATCTGATGATCCCAGCCCGTCAACTGCCCATCCTCCAGACTGGCCGCCATACGATGCAACATGGCCGGGCGGAAAAAGCCATGGCGGGTGTCTTCTTCCCGGGACCAGATCAGTTTGACCGGCACTTTCACCCGGTAGGCGACCAGGGCCGCTTCCTCAATGTAGTCCTGAGTCAACCTGCGGCCGAAGCCACCGCCAAGAAAGGTCGTGTGGATAGTCACGTCATCCGGAGAGAGATCGGTGTGTCGCGCGGCGGCTATGCGGCCCAGATCCGGCGCCTGGGTCGGCGCCCAGACTTCCATGCCACCGTCCCGATACCAGGCAGTCGCATTCATTGGTTCCATGGTGGCGTGGGCCAGGTACGGCTGCTCATATTCAGCCTCCACCAGGGTACCCGCTTTCTCCAGAACAGCCTCGGGGTCACCGTCCACCCGTTCGTCCTCGCCGGGATCGTCACCGGCGGCCTGACGATAGTGTTTGAACACGTCCGGATTGGATAACCCGACGGCCTCGGAAAAATCCCACTCAACCGCCAGCGCTTCCTGAGCCTTGCGGGCTCGCCAATAGCGATCTGCCACTACGGCCACACCGCGCTCGGTGATGAAGGCATCAAGCACGCCCGGCATGGCCCGAACCTGATCGCGGTTGAAACTGACCGCCAGTCCGCCATAGCGGGGGCTCCGGGTCATAACGGCATAGACCATATCCGGCAGCTCTACGTCTATCCCGTACATCGCCTGGCCGGTGGACTTGGCCTCGGCATCCAGCCTTCCGGCCTGTCGGCCGATGTATTTCCACTGGGAACGGGGTTTCAGTGGCACATCACCACGAATCACCTCTTTGTCCGCCAACTCCAGCAGTTTGCCATAGGGCATGGAATCCAGGCCGTTGGGGTGGCGTACGTACCCGCCCTCCGTTTTGCATTGTCCCGGCTCGACCCGCCAAACCCGGGCGGCGGCCATCACCAGCATCAGTCGCGCCGAAGCTCCGGCCTCCCGCAGGGGCTGCCAACTGGAGGCGACACTGGTGCTGCCACCGGTAAGCTGGAGCCCGAACAACGGGTTACGGTACTCCGGAGAAACCGGGGCAAATTCCACGCGAATGGCCTCCGGCGCTACATCCAGCTCCTCCGCTATCAAAGTGGTAAGGCCGGTGTAGGTGCCCTGGCCCATCTCAACCCGATCCAGGGTGAAAATAATGTCGTTGTCCCGGGTGAGTTCCAGCCAGGCGTTCGGTTTCCATTCCCCGGTTTCAGGCTCATAGCCGGTTTGCACGGAGGCACAACCAGGCAGATTCAGCGCCAATAGCAGTCCACCGGAAGCCGAGGTGCTGACCTTCAGGAAATCCCGTCGATTCATCGCCATATTACGCATCCTCCCCGGCCGGCTGGTACTGACCCACACCACCGGCGACGGACTCAACCGCAGCCACAATGCGAGGATAGGTGCCGCAGCGACACAGGTTGCCGGTCATGGCGGTGACGATCTGTTCGCGATCCGGAGAGGGGTTGTTAGTCAGCAGGTGCGCGGCCGTCATGATCTGGCCAGACTGGCAATAACCACACTGGGGCACCCCCTGTTCCACCCAGGCTTTCTGTAACGGATGCAACTCGCCATCAGCGGACAGGCCTTCGATGGTGGTGATTTCGGCACCTTCAGCCATCTCCACCGGCGTAGAGCAGGAACGGGCGGGCTGACCGTTCAGGTGCACAGTGCAGGCGCCACAGAGGCCTGCACCGCAGCCAAACTTGGTCCCTTTCAACCCAAGTTCATCCCGAAGCACCCATAACAACGGGGTATCGGGTTCGACATCCAGCGAATGCTGGCGACCGTTCACAGTCAGCGTGAAAGCCATTCCGTGCTCCTCATCATGTTATTGTTTTGGCAGGTTCGGCGCGTTTTACCGCCACGCCTTTACTTGACGACGTCTTCACCATCCTTGTTTACCCAGATCTTGCGCTCACCGGTTTCCAGCTTGCCGTTGGAATCCCAGACTTCACGGTTCTGGGTGGCACTTTCCACTTTGCCATTGTCGTTCCAGATTACCCGGTCTTTACAGCCGGCCAATGTCAGTACAGAAATCAAAGCCACTAAAACCAAACGCATCTTAATTCTCCCGAATCCGTGTTTCCGTCGTAGCGAATGATCCAGACGATTCCTTATCTGGAACCATGGATCTCCCGATTATGCTGTTTTTCCCGATCGTTTTTCCTGACCATTACGTAAACCGCGCCGGTGCCACCGTGGTGTTTCTTTGCCGAATGGAAAGCCAGAACGTTGTCCAGCTCTGGCAACCACTTCGCCAGGTAGCTCTTGAGCTGGGCGATGCCATCGGGATTGCGTTCGCCCTTGCCGTGCAGGATGATCACCGAGCGTAAACCGTAATGTACGCAGTCGTTGATAAAACCGAACACTTCCCGGCGGGCTTCTTCCACCGTCATGCGATGCAGATCCAGCCGGGCCTCGATCGGGTACTGACCAAGACGCAGCTTGCGGAAAACCCCGTGCTGAACGCCTGGGCGTTGCCAGCTGAGAATGTCGTGTGCCGTTAGCGGCTCTACCATATCGGACGTCAGCGGGTTCAGGTCTCGCACCGGTTTTTCAACCGCCGCCCTCTGGCGTTCAAGGTGCCCGGGCGTCAGCTCCTTGGGCACCGATACCTCGGCCCGATTGGGTTTGCGTATCCGCTGCACATCCTTCATTTCTTCGAGGAAGGCAAGGCGTTCATCTTTACTGGTCATGACACTAACTGATTCCGGTTTGACGAGTATCAGAACTCTATCACCGCACCGGTCTACCATAAAGAAAAGCTCTGCGACGAAAATCGTAGAGCCCCTCCGGGTTCCGCTGAACTACACTGCAAGCGGAGAATAATAATGATGGAGCTCCCCTGTACCTGGCTCCCAAGCTTACGGATCACGATATGGCCGCAGCAAATCAGGACACTACCCGCCCTCAGAACACCCGAGCGATTATGTCATTCCTGAGGGAACATGCCCCGTTCTCCAGCATGGACGACACCCATCTGGCCCATTTTGCCGAGCATGCGACCCTGAGGTTTTACGCCGATGGCGACGAAGTGCTCTCGCCCGACGATGGAGTGGTCAAGCGGTTTTATGTGGTCAAGCAGGGACGTATCCGGGGTGAGCGCCACAATGAAAAAGAAGACCGGGCAGAAACCACCTTTGAAATCAGCCAGGGTGAGTGCTTTCCGCTTGCGGCACTGATTGGCGAGCGCCCGACCCGAACGCTACACAGGGCTTCCGGCGATACCTTCTGCCTCAGTATTGAACAGAACGCCTTCATCACCCTGTTTTCCGAAAGCGAATCCTTCCGCGATTTCTGCCTGCGGGGCGTGAGCAGCCTGCTGGATCAGGTCAATCAGCGCATCCAGTCCAAGGCCATGGCTTCCATTGGCTCCAGCAACAGCCTCGACACCCCCCTGGAGCGCTACGCGCTGCGCAACCCGATTGTGTGCTCACCGGATCTGCCGGTTCGCAAGGCCGTAGCCCGGATGCACGAGAATAATGTGGGCAGCATCATTATCACCGATGACAATCGTCATCCCACCGGCATTTTCACGCTGCGCGACCTGCGCACCATGATCGCTGAGGAAAAAGGCCCCCTCGACACGCCCATTCGCCAGGTGATGACAGGCAATCCCTGTCGCCTGCCCGCCACAGCGGACGCCTTTGAGGCGGCAATGCTGATGGCGGAACACCACTTTGCCCATCTGTGTGTGGTCGACGAAGAGGACCGCCTGATTGGCGTGGTATCCGAGCGGGATCTGTTCTCTCTTCAGCGGGTAGACCTGGTCAACCTGGCTCGAACCATTGGCACTGCCACCCACTTGCGCACCCTGGTCAGCCTTCGCTCCGATGTCTCAAGGCTGGTCGACGCCATGCTGGCCCACGGCGCGGATTCTGGCCAGGTGGTGAAGATCATTACCACCCTGAACGATGTCACCGTGCGCAGGGTACTCGAACTTAACCTCAAGAAAAACGACCCTGGCATTCCGTTTACCTGGCTTACCTTTGGCAGTGAAGGCCGCCAGGAGCAAACCCTGCTGACCGACCAGGACAACGGCATTTTGTTCGAGACACCAGAGGGCATGACCGAAGACCAGGTGCGTGAGAAACTGCTGCCCTTTGCCCGCAAGGTCAACGACGAACTGGCGGAGTGCGGGTTCACCCTGTGCAAAGGCAACATTATGGCCAGCAACCCCAAACTCTGCCTGAGTGACCGGGAATGGGACGACTGGTTTATCCGCTTTATTGATGCCTCAACCCCCCAGAACCTGGTCTACTCGTCGATATTCCTGGATATGAGAGCGGTCTTCGGCCCCACTGAGCCACTCCATCGTCTGCTGGAGAAGGTGCTCCAACGCATCCGCAAGAACGCCCTGTTCCAGAAAATGCTCGCTGGCAACGCGCTGCAGAGAAAACCGCCCCTGACCATGTTCCGGAACTTCCGCTATCTGAACGACGAGAAGAAACACTCGCTGGATCTGAAACGTCAGGGCCTGGCGCCATTTGTGGAATCCGTAAGGGTGTTCGCACTGGCCCATGGGGTGGAAGCCGCCAATACCCTGGAGCGCATTGACGCCCTGGCCAGAAAAGACATCTTTGACGCCAAGGACGCCAACGCCTGGAAGGAAGCCTACAGCCTGATTCAGGCCATCCGTATGCGTGCTCATCAGGAGATGCTCGACCGGGGCGAGGAGCTGACCAATTACATTGATCCGGACGACCTGAATCCTCTGGACCGGCGCATACTTCGCGAGTCTTTCCGCCAGGCCCAGCGGCTCCAGCAGAAACTCGAAGTTACGTATCAACTATAGGTCTGCGCACAGAACATGCTGGAATACATCAAACAGTGGCTGGCCAGAAGACGCGGCGGAACAGTCGGCGATCACGATGCCGCCAATCTGCCCAGCCCGAAAACGGTTGGCGACCAGCCCTTGTCCCGGAGCCGGCTGATTGTTCTTGACCTTGAGACCACCGGCCTGAACGCGTCCAAAGATGAAGTGATTGCCATCGGAGCGGTTGCCATCGAAGGTGGTGTCATCCACCTCAATGACCAGTTTGACCTGATACTGCGTCGCCCTGAACTGGACATTCGGGAAACCGTGCTGATCCATGGCATCGGCCCAGAAGCCCTGACTCAGGGCTACGAAACCCAGGATGCACTGCTCTACCTTCTGGAATGGATGAACGGCGACCCGATACTTGCCTACCACTCCGCCTTCGACCAGAAGTTCCTCGAAAAGACGCTGAAAAGCCAGTTGGGCTACACCCTGCCCCACGTCTGGATGGATGTTGCCGAGCTGATGCCGGCGTTCTTCCCGAAAGCAACGATCAAAGGGCGCGGCCTGGACGACTGGGCGGATGTATTTGGCCTGGAAATCAGTGAACGCCATCACGCCGCAGCCGACGCGCTGGTCACCGCAGAACTGGCACTGATAGCCCTCAATAAAGCCCGGAAAAACGACGTCAAAACTCTCAAAGAACTCAGTGAAAAGCTGCATTATCAACGCCGTTTACAGCATATGCACCGCTATTAGCGGAACAGGATCTACTGGCGATGTCCTTGACCAAATACAAGGCAAGTTACTGAGAGTTAGACCATTTGCCAATATCCATAAATCCATTGACCGGTAAAGTCGGAGGAGACAACAAGTCGGAGAAGTACTACATGAATAATAAATTCTCTATCCGCAACACCTCACCAAAAAAACACCCAATCTCCACAACAACAATACAGGAGTGATTGTATGTCAGGTCATAGCTACGACGCTGAAAACTACTGGAAGGCGAATCTACGCCTGATATTCGGGAGCCTGATTATCTGGGCCCTGGTATCTTACGGCTTCGCTATTCTGTTACGCCCGATGCTGGCGGGAATCCCCGTAGGCGGCACCGATCTGGGCTTCTGGTTTGCCCAGCAAGGCTCCATCCTTACCTTCATTGTTCTGATCTTTCACTATGCATGGCGCATGAACAAGATCGACGAAAAATTCGGCGTGCATGAGGAGTAAGGACAAATGAGCCAATTTGCAATCAACATTATGTTCGTAGGGGGCTCGTTCCTCCTCTACATCGCTGTCTGGGCCAAGGCCGGCAGTACCAGCGATTTCTACGTTGCGGGCGGTGGTGTGCATCCTATCACCAACGGCGCCGCAATCGGTGCTGACTGGATGTCTGCCGCTTCGTTTATCTCCATGGCTGGTCTGATCGCGGCCGGTGGCTATGCCAACTCCACGTTCCTTATGGGCTGGACCGGTGGCTACGTCCTGTTGGCCATGCTGCTGGCTCCTTACCTGAGGAAGTTCGGTAAGTTTACGGTTCCTGAGTTCATCGGGGATCGATACTACAGCGCAAACGCGCGACTGGTAGCCGTTATCTGTCTGATCGTTGCCTCGGTAACCTACGTTATCGGCCAGATGGCTGGCGCTGGTGTGGCCTTCTCCCGCTTCCTGGAAGTGGATGCCACCACCGGTCTGATCATCGCAGCGGTTGTTGTATTCGTCTATGCGGTACTCGGTGGCATGAAAGGCATTACCTACACTCAGGTAGCCCAGTACTGTGTACTGATTGTCGCTTACACGATTCCCGCCGTGTTCATTTCCATTCAACTGACAGGCAACCCGATTCCGGGCCTGGGCATGTTCTCTACCCATACCGACTCTGGCTTGCCGCTGCTTGAGAAGCTGAACCAGGTCATCACTGATCTCGGTTTCAACGAGTATACCGCTGATGTGGACAACAAACTGAACATGGTTCTGTTCACACTGTCCCTGATGATCGGTACTGCCGGTCTGCCACACGTTATCATTCGTTTCTTCACTGTGCCCAAGGTGGCTGACGCGCGCTGGTCTGGCGGCTGGGCTCTGGTCTTCATTGCCCTGCTGTACCTGACGGCTCCTGCTGTCGCTTCCATGGCTCGCCTGAACCTGATGACCACTATCTACCCGGACGGAACCCAGGCCGCTCCCATCGAATATGATGAGCGCCCGAACTGGGTCAAGGAATGGGAAGTAACGGGTCTGATTCAGTTTACCGACAAAAACGAAGACGGCCGTATCCAGCTTTACAACGACGTACCTGCGTTTGAAGCTGAAGCCCAGGCCCGCGGCTGGAACGGCAACGAACTGGTGGTTAACCGTGACATCCTGGTACTGGCCAACCCCGAAATCGCCAACCTGCCAGGCTGGGTCATTGGCCTGATCGCAGCCGGTGGTCTTGCAGCCGCGCTGTCGACAGCCGCCGGCCTGCTGCTGGCGATTTCCTCGGCGGTGAGTCACGACCTTATCAAGGGACGATTCAACCCCAGTATCAGTGATAAGGGCGAACTGATGGCTGCCCGGATATCCATGGCCGTTGCCATTGTGGTCGCCACCTATCTCGGTGCAAACCCGCCAGGGTTCGCGGCTCAGGTGGTTGCCCTTGCCTTCGGTATTGCGGCTGCCTCGCTGTTCCCGGCACTGATGATGGGTATCTTCTCCAAACGCGTAAACAACGTGGGCGCGACCCTGGGCATGCTGTCCGGCCTGATCTTCACTCTGGTGTACATCTTCGTGTACAAAGGCTGGTTCTTCATCCCGGGCACCAACAATCTGGCAGACACTCCCGAGAACTGGGTGCTGGGTATTTCCCCGCTGTCTATCGGTGCCATTGGTGCGATCGTCAACTTTGCGGTAGCCTTCGCAGTATCCAAGGTGACTGCAGAGCCGCCCGTTGAAATTCAGGAACTGGTTGAAAGCGTCCGCTACCCGCGTGGTGCCGGTACTGCCCAGGATCACTGAAGCGAAAGACAATCTGATTCATCGCACCTGATGACAGGTTGAAACCGAACGGGCTTCCTCAGTGAGGGAGCCCGTTCTTTTTTGAGGAAACCGTTGTATGTTCTGGACTTTTGTAGCCACCGTTTTTTGCGGTCTTGGTGCCGCTGGCATTGCCATGGGTATTCGCGCGGCCACCGCCAAAAAAGCCCCGAAGTGGCTGATTCCGGTCTTTGCCGGTGCGGGCATGCTGGGTTATCTGATCTATGGAGAATACACCTGGTATGACCACAAACGAGCCATGCTGCCGGAAGAAGCTGTGGTTGTGGCCACCGAACAGGAGAGAATTTTCTTTCGCCCCTGGACCTTTGTGTTTCCCTACGTGACCTCATTCTCTGCGGTCGACAAGGAAAGTATCAGCCGTGATACCGGTGATCAGAACATTGTTCGCTTCACCCTTTATCGTTTCGAGCAGACGGTCACCGATGCGGTTTCGCACCGGATTCATCTCATTAACTGTGGCAGCCGGGAGCTGGTACCACTGGGTTCCGACGGGGCGCCGAGAGTAGATAACATGAAGTTGCTGGAGAGCGACGATCCACTCTATACCATCATTTGCAGAAGCTGAGACCACAGGAGCGGATAACAAGACCCCATGATTAGCGCCTGGCTGCTTGTCCTTATATCGATCACTTACATTTCACTGCTGTTCCTGATCGCCTGGGCAGGTGACCGGCACCCGGGGCTCTACAAGCGCCGTCTGGCCAGAACCCATATTTACGGTTTGTCCCTGGCCGTCTATTTCACGTCATGGACCTTCTATGGCGCAGTTGGTCGGGCCACCCAGGAAGGTCTGGCATTTCTCCCCATCTACCTGGGCCCGTTACTGGTATTCATTTTCTTTGCGCCGCTGCTCCGGCGCATCATCTACATCAGTAAACGCAACAACAGCACCTCCATTGCCGACTTTATTGCCTCGCGTTACGGCAAATCCCAGGTGCTGGCGGCCATGGTGGCCATCTTTGCCCTGATCGGCAGCGTTCCCTACATTGCCCTTCAGCTCAAAGCCATTGCCCTGGGGTTTAATGTCCTCTCGGGCACCGGTGACAGTTATCAGGAATTGAGTACAGCGGCCTGGAACGACTCTGCCTGGTACATCACCCTGGCTCTGGCGGTCTTTACCGTGCTGTTCGGAACACGGCACCTGGAGTCCACAGAACATCATCGGGGCATGATCCAGGCCGTTGCCTTTGAATCACTGATCAAGCTCATCGCCTTTGTGGCGGTGGGGCTGTTTGTTGGCTACGGGCTGTACGATGGCTTCGGGGACCTGTTTACCCGAGTCCGCGAAGCTGACCTGATGGGCACGCTTACCACAGAGTCGCTGGAAGCCCCTGCGTTCCTCACACAGACGCTGGTTGCCATGCTGGCCATCATCTGCCTGCCACGGCAATTTCACGTGATGGTGGTGGAGAACACCGATCACCGGGATTTTGAGGTCGCTCGCTGGGCGATGCCGATCTATCTGATCATCGCCAGCGCATTCGTCATTCCTATTGCCGCCGCCGGACTGTTGAGCACTCACCTGGCGGGCAGCGATCCGGACATCGTCATCCTGCAACTGCCGATCATGGCAGGGGAACACTGGCTTGCCGTACTGGCGTTTCTGGGCGGTGGATCAGCGGCGGCCGCCATGGTGATTGTCTGTTCCGTCGCCATAGCCACCATGGTAAGTAATGAAATCATCATGCCAGGCCTGCTCAAGTTCTTCCGACCAGGCATGAACCGACGAACTGATCTCAGCTTCCTGCTGCTGACGATCCGGCGGGTTGCCATCTTTGTAGTACTGCTGACCGCCTACGGCTTCTACCGCATGGCTGGCGAAGACTACAGCCTGACGGCGTTTGGCTTACTGTCCTTTGCCGCAGCGGCCCAGTTTGGTCCCGCGCTCGTAGGCGGTATTCTCTGGCGCCAGGGTAACTTCACCGGAGCTGCCTGGGGCCTTGGGCTGGGCTTCCTGATGTGGTGTTACACCTTGCTGTTGCCCGCGCTGGTGTCCACCGGGTGGGTTGCGGATACCCTGATTGAGCACGGCCTGTTTGGCTGGAACTGGACCCGACCAACAGCCCTGTTCGGTTCCGACCTGGATCAGATTAGCCATGGCATTCTTTGGAGTCTGGGGGTAAACACCGGGGCCTATATTCTGCTCTCCCTGATTACCCGGCAACGTATTCGGGAGAAGATTCAGATTGCCGCGTTCTTCCACGATGCGCAGCCCAAAGCCGAGAATGCCCAGCACCAGAGCTGGCAGGGTGAGATTCTTACCTCCGACCTGCAGGCCCTGACCGACCGGTTCATGGGGGAAGAACGTTCCGAAAGCATTTTCAGGAATTACGAACGACGTAATGCCATCCGGCTCTATCCTCAGCGGCCAGCTTCCACCCATCTGATGAAGTACATAGAGCGCCAGCTGGCATCGGTGATTGGAGCCTCCACGGCCCGCGTGGTTCTGGAGTCGACCCTGACTGGCCGCGATATGCAGATCGAGGACGTGGTCAGCATTGTCGATGAAGCCTCCCAGGCCATGACCTTCAGCCGGGAGTTACTGCAGTCTGCCATCGAGAACATCAGCCTGGGCGTGTCCGTGGTCAACCATCAGCAGCAACTTGTCGTCTGGAACCATCGCTATCTCGAGCTGTTCAACTATCCCAAGGGCTTTGTCCGGGTTGGCCGGCCGGTTGAAGACCTGATGCGCTATAACCTCACCAACGCCAACCTGTCTGCCCGTCGAATTGACGACATCGTCGAGAACCGCTGTAACAGCATGCGTGAAGGCAAACCCATGTCTTACGAGCGTCAGCGCCCCGATGGCACGGTCGTCCGGGTGGATGGCAGTCCGATTCCAGGCGGCGGCTATGTCACCACATTCCAGGACATTACCGCCATGCGCAGGACCGAGCAGGCCCTGAAGGAAACCAACATCTATCTGGAGCAAAGGGTCCGGGAGCGCACCCAGGAACTGCAGGTGATCAATGAGCAGATGCTCAAGGCCAAGTCGGTAGCCGAGCAGGCGAACCAGAGTAAAACCCGCTTCCTTGCCTCTGCAAGCCACGACCTGCTGCAACCCCTGAACGCAGCAAGACTCTTTACCTCCGCGTTGTCCGGCAAAGTGAACGAGGGCGAAACCCGGGATCTGGTAGACCACATCGACAGCTCGCTGGGCGCGGCTGAGGAGATCATCAGTACACTGCTGGACATTTCAAAGCTTGATGCCGGGGCACTTGAGCCGGATATCGGCGTGTTTCCAGTCAACGAGCTGCTCAGGCATCTGGCCACCGAGTTTTCAGCCATCGCCAAGGATCAGGGGCTGGAACTGCATGTAGTCCCCAGTACCGCCTGGGTCCGTTCCGATGCGAAACTTCTGCGTCGTGTGGTACAGAACTTCCTTTCCAATGCCATCCGCTACACCGCAAGCGGCAAGATTCTGATGGGCTGCCGACGCCTGAAAGGCTATCTGCGCATTGAAGTCTGGGACACCGGACCGGGTATGTCAGATGACCAGCTTAATCACATCTTTGAGGAGTTTCGCCGATTCCAGCATGGTCGCGACAAGAAGGGGCTGGGGCTTGGCCTGGCCATTGTTGATCGTATCAGCGGCATGCTTAACCACCCCGTCACCGTGCACTCCATCCAGGGCAAAGGCAGCGTATTCGGGATCACGGTTCCGGTCGCCCCGGCCGATCAAAGCCGGCTGGATTCGCAGAAAAGCGGCAGCAGTTCAAGACGGGTATCCAATCTCGGGGGCCTTCACGTTCTGTGCATCGACAATGACGCAGCCATTCTGCAAGGCATGGTCGCGTTGCTGGGCAACTGGCAGTGTGATGTCACTGCCGCCGAAAGCCTGGACGATGCCCTGGACAAACTGGACGGACGCAGGCCCGATATTATACTTGCTGATTATCAGCTGGATGATAACCGCAATGGACTGGATGCCATGGACAGCATAAGGGAACATCTGGGAAGCGATATTCCCGGCATCCTCATTACCGGCTATATGGCGCCGGAGGTACGTGACGACGCAGGCAACCGGGGCTACCAGGTACTGTACAAGCCAGTGAAGCCTGCAGCCCTGCGAGCGCTCGTAAACAAACTACTTAAACAGAAGTGGCCATGAATCCATCCGACCGGAAAGACGCAGTAAATCCGTTTGGCAAGCTTACTTTTCTTGTTGTCGACGATTTCGAGAACTTTCGGCTATCCATGCGGCAGATGCTCCGCAGTTGTGGTGCCGACAAGATTGAACTGGTTGCTCACGCCACGCCCGCCATCCAGTACTGTACCTACAATCACGTAGATGTCGTGCTGTGCGACTACAATCTGGGGGAAGGCAAAAACGGCCAGCACGTACTGGAAGAGCTGAGGCACAAGAAACTCCTCAAACGGTCATCGCTGTTCCTGATGGTAACCGCGGAAACCTCCAAGGAAATGGTCATGGGGGCACGGGAATATCAGCCTGACGGCTATCTGACAAAGCCCATTAACCGTGCCATGCTGGAGCAACGTCTGGGCAGCCTGATCAAACAGCGCAATGCCCTGCTCCCCATCACCCGGGAGATCGACCGGGAAAACTACCCGGAAGCCATCAGTCTTTGCCTGCAAACCCTGCCCAAACAGCCCCGCTACAAAACCTGGCTGATGAAGACACTCGGGGAACTCTACTTCATGGTCGGCGACCTGGCCCACGCCCAGAAGGTCTACGATGATGTTCTGAATCAGCGGGAGCTGTCCTGGGCCCGGCTAGGCCGGTGCAAGGTGTTGCTGGCCAACCGGAACTTTGATCAGGCCGTCGACGGCCTCAAGGCTCTGATTGAAAAACACCCGGACTATATGGAAGCCTACGACCTGCTGGCCGAAGGCCTTCAGAAACAGGGACGATCGGCCCAGGCCCAACAGGTTCTTGAGAAAGCGGCTGAACATTCCCCCAACGCTCTGCTCCGCCAGAAGCATCTCGCTGAACTGGCCGGCGCAAACCAGGATATTGACACCGCCTCCCAGGCGTGGCGACAGACGGTGTCTCTGGGCACCTATTCCATACACGACAATGCAGAGCATTACCTGTCGCTCGCCCAGAGCCTGTCCGATCTGAGCGAGGGCGATCTGGACGAAGAAGGCGCGGCGCGCTCGTCAGAAGCCCTCTCTGTGCTTACGAAAATGGAGAAACGCTTCGACAACGATGAAACCATCGGGCTCAAAAGCCGTATCGTGCAGTGCCGTCTCCATGCCGGCCAGGGCCGCCACCGGGAGGCCGAGAAGATTCTTACCGCGGTCAGCTCGGAGCTCGAAAGCCTGGAGGAACTCCCGGCCGATATGGGGCTGGATTTCGCAAAAACCCTGTTCCGGATGGGCCGGGAAGATCAGGCCAAAAGAATCCTCGGCGATCTGGCCTCACGATTTGATAACGACCCGGACACCTTGCAGAAAATTGAAAACCTTCTGGACGAGCCCGTTGGCTTCCGTCAGAAACTGGAAGCACGCAGCATGAACCGGGATGGCATCAAAGCGTTTGAGGCAGGCGACCTCGACGCTGCAGTGGAAGCCTTCAACAAAGCCCTGGCGATCGTTCCGGACCATGCTGCCCTGAACCTGAACCTGGTTCAGGTGTTGATGAAGCAATATGACCAGAACCCGGAGCCGGCGTTACTGGCTGCCTGCCAACAGCGCCTGGACCGTCTGAGCAAGCTGCCGGAGCAGCATCGTCAACACCGTCGATACCTGGCCCTCACCCGAAAACTGAAAGGACTGACCGCATGACCGACCCAAACATCGACTTTTCGATGGTGCTGGCCTCTGCCGTGCACGACATGAAAAATTCTCTCGGCATGTTACTGAACAGCCTCGACGAACTTCGTGGTGAACATGAGCAATCCCTTGCTGGCTCCGACAAATTCAACATGCTCCAGTACGAAGCCGAGCGTATGCATAACGATCTGGTTCAGTTACTGGGTATCTATCGCCTGGGAGAAAACAATCTCTCTGCGCACATTGACGAGCATTTTGTGCCAGATTTCCTGGAGGAGCACCTCGCCAGGCACATCCCTTTGTTGCAGGGACTCGGGCTCAAATATTCAATTGCCGCAGATGACATCAATGGTTTTTTCGACGAGGACCTGTTGACCGGTGTACTCAACAACACCATCAACAACGCCATCCGTTATACCAAAAGCCAGATACGGCTTATTGCGCGCGAAGAAGACGGTTATCTGGTGCTGGGGGTTGAAGATGATGGCCAGGGCTACCCGGAAAGCATGCAACATACTGGTACCCTGAGTTTCAAGTCGCTGGACTTCAATACCGGCAGTACCAGCCTGGGGCTGTTCTTCGCCTCGTCTGTGGCCGCACTGCATAGCGAAGGCGAGCGAACCGGCTCCATCAAACTGCACAACGGCGGCAGCCTGGGTGGGGGTGTATTCGAAATCTGGCTGCCCTGACGCAAAAATGAAATGGGAGTCTCAAAAACGGAACCCGGGCCCGCCTACCCACTGCATATTTTCTGAGCTGCACTTATAGTGCCCGAGTCTTTCGGACTGATTCATCACGGCGTAACAACGTCTGTCACTTCCAGGGAGGAGCTCTCTCATGCCGCGAGGGCACGCACTGATCATCGAAGACTCGTCAACGGCCCGTATTCTGTTGTCCCGGCTGCTTGAACGAGCGGATATCTCCACCAAAGGGGTTGCCACTGCGGAGCAGGCCTTCCCCCTGCTTCAGCAGGAACATTTCGACCTTATCTTCCTTGATCATCTCCTCCCGGGCATGAATGGCTTTCAGGCACTGGAGAGACTCAAGCAGCAGCCGGAGACGCGGGACATCCCGGTATTCATGTATACCTCCCAGAACGCAGAACGTTACCTACAGGAAGCCAGAGCCCTCGGTGCTGCCGGTGTCATTCGCAAGCAGGTTGACCGGGACCAGCTGATGCGAACTCTGGATATCATTCTGTCTAACGTGCCTGATCAGGAACAAAGTGAAGCCATCCGCCTGGCCGTTGAGGAAGGAGGACATCACGGGTTGGAAGCAACGGAACAGAACTCCCGGGGCATGACCGGGCGCCTGTCTACGCTGGAAATTGCCTATGAAGAGCTGGAGGAAGAAATCCGTGAGTTGCGCGCTGCCTTTACCGAATGTCAGCTACAACAGGTTCAGAAGTTAGACCAGCAACAACGGCAAATGCGCTGGCTGGGCGGCTTATCCATTGCGGGTTTGGTGGCACTGGTTTGGCTTGTGACATGGCAGGGAGGGGTTCTGGACGAGTATATTGCGCGCACCGATGAACAATTCAGTTTGCTGCATAGCATTGTTGGCGGCGTTATTGAATTAATCGGTCGATAGTGACCATAAAGGCAGAAATAAAAAAGCCCCAGCATCAAGGATGCTGGGGCTTGTTTATTTAGGAGCCTGACGATGACCTACTCTCACATGGGCAACGCCACACTACCATCGGCGCAGGTCTGTTTCACTTCTGAGTTCGGGATGGGATCAGGTGGTTCCAGACCGCTATGGTCGTCAGGCAAAACGGTTGATCACTGGGGGACGAGAAGGAACTGAGTGATGTGGATTTCGTTGCGTCATCCGCAATTGTCTTGGGTGTTATATAGTCAAGCCGCACGAGCAATTAGTATCGGTTAGCTCAACGCCTCGCAGCGCTTACACACCCGACCTATCAACGTCCTGGTCTTGAACGGCTCTTCAGGAGGCTCGAGGCCTCGGGGAGATCTCATCTTGGAAGGGGCTTCCCGCTTAGATGCTTTCAGCGGTTATCCTGTCCGAACATAGCTACCGGGCAATGCCACTGGCGTGACAACCCGAACACCAGAGGTTCGTCCACTCCGGTCCTCTCGTACTAGGAGCAGCTTTCCTCAAATCTCCAACGTCCACGGCAGATAGGGACCGAACTGTCTCACGACGTTCTAAACCCAGCTCGCGTACCACTTTAAATGGCGAACAGCCATACCCTTGGGACCGGCTTCAGCCCCAGGATGTGATGAGCCGACATCGAGGTGCCAAACACCGCCGTCGATGTGAACTCTTGGGCGGTATCAGCCTGTTATCCCCGGAGTACCTTTTATCCGTTGAGCGATGGCCCTTCCATACAGAACCACCGGATCACTATGACCTACTTTCGTACCTGCTCGACGTGTCTGTCTCGCAGTCAAGCGGGCTTGTGCCATTACACTAACCGCACGATGTCCGACCGTGCTTAGCCCACCTTTGTGCTCCTCCGTTACGCTTTGGGAGGAGACCGCCCCAGTCAAACTACCCACCACACAGTGTCCTCAACCCCGATAAGGGGCCAGAGTTAGAACCTCAAACATGCCAGGCTGGTATTTCAAGGTTGGCTCCACCGGAACTGGCGTCCCGGTTTCAAAGCCTCCCAGCTATCCTACACAAGCATGCTCAAAGTTCACTGTGAAGCTATAGTAAAGGTTCACGGGGTCTTTCCGTCTAGCCGCGGATACACCGCATCTTCACGGCGATTTCAATTTCACTGAGTCTCGGGTAGAGACAGCGCCCCCATCGTTACGCCATTCGTGCAGGTCGGAACTTACCCGACAAGGAATTTCGCTACCTTAGGACCGTTATAGTTACGGCCGCCGTTTACCGGGGCTTCGATCAAGAGCTTCGCACGAATGCTAACCCCATCAATTAACCTTCCGGCACCGGGCAGGCGTCACACCCTATACGTCCACTTTCGTGTTTGCAGAGTGCTGTGTTTTTAATAAACAGTCGCAGGGGCCTGGTATCTTCGACCGGCTTCCGCTCCACCCGCAGGGGCTTCACGTACACACCGGCGTGCCTTCTCCCGAAGTTACGGCACCATTTTGCCTAGTTCCTTTACCCGAGTTCTCTCAAGCGCCTTGGTATTCTCTACCTGACCACCTGTGTCGGTTTGGGGTACGGTCTCGAATAGCCTGAAGCTTAGAAGATTTTCCTGGAAGCAGGGCATCAATGACTTCGCGCCCTTGGGCACTCGTCGTCGCGTCTCGGGATTGTGGACCCGGATTTGCCTAAGTCCACTCCCTACATGCTTAAACCGGGGCAACCGTCGCCCGGCTCACCTAGCCTTCTCCGTCTCTCCATCGCAGCTATCCAAGGTACGGGAATATTAACCCGTTTCCCATCGACTACACCTTTCGGTCTCGCCTTAGGGGCCGACTCACCCTGCGCCGATTAGCGTTGCGCAGGAACCCTTGGTCTTCCGGCGTGCGGGTTTTTCACCCGCATTGTCGTTACTCATGTCAGCATTCGCACTTCTGATACCTCCAGCATGCTTCTCAACACACCTTCGCAGGCTTACAGAACGCTCCCCTACCCCGCATACAAAGTATGCAGCCGCAGCTTCGGTGACCAGTTTGAGCCCCGTTACATCTTCCGCGCAGGCCGACTCGACTAGTGAGCTATTACGCTTTCTTTAAAGGGTGGCTGCTTCTAAGCCAACCTCCTAGCTGTCTGAGCCTTCCCACATCGTTTCCCACTTAACTGGTACTTTGGGACCTTAGCTGGCGGTCTGGGTTGTTTCCCTCTTCACGACGGACGTTAGCACCCGCCGTGTGTCTCCCGGATAGTACTCACAGGTATTCGGAGTTTGCATGGGGTTGGTAAGTCGAGATGACCCCCTAGCCCAAACAGTGCTCTACCCCCTGTGGTATTCGTCCGAGGCGCTACCTAAATAGCTTTCGGGGAGAACCAGCTATCTCCGGGCTTGATTAGCCTTTCACTCCGATCCACAAGTCATCCCCTGGCTTTTCAACGACAGTGGGTTCGGTCCTCCAGTGCCTGTTACGGCACCTTCAACCTGCTCATGGATAGATCGCCCGGTTTCGGGTCTATGCCCAGCGACTAATTCGCCCTATTCAGACTCGGTTTCCCTACGGCTCCCCTAAACGGTTAACCTCGCCACTGAACATAAGTCGCTGACCCATTATACAAAAGGTACGCCGTCACAGAACAAGTCTGCTCCGACTGCTTGTACGCATACGGTTTCAGGGTCTATTTCACTCCCCTCACAGGGGTTCTTTTCGCCTTTCCCTCACGGTACTGGTTCACTATCGGTCAGTCAGGAGTATTTAGCCTTGGAGGATGGTCCCCCCATGTTCAGTCAACGTTTCTCGTGCGCCGACCTACTCGATTTCACTGAACTCAGGTTTCGGATACGGGGCTATCACCCACTATGGCGGCACTTTCCAGAGCCTTCTCCTACCAGTTGTTCAGCTTAAGGGCTGGTCCCCGTTCGCTCGCCGCTACTTAGGGAATCTCGGTTGATTTCTTTTCCTCAGGGTACTTAGATGTTTCAGTTCCCCTGGTTCGCCTCTTACACCTATGGATTCAGTGTAAGATACCAACCCGAAGGTTGGTGGGTTTCCCCATTCAGAGATGTCCGGATCACAGCTCGTTTGCCAGCTCCCCGAACCTTATCGCAGGCTTCCACGTCTTTCATCGCCTCTGACTGCCAAGGCATCCACCGTATGCGCTTAGTTGCTTGACTATATAACCCCAAGACAACTGATCACGAAGTCACACTCATCACCAGGCAAGCCTGATTCCGAGGTATCTTCGAGACAGTCACTTGAAGCAATAGAACAACCACTTCAACGACAACACCGGATAACGCTTGAAATCGCTATCACTTTGAACATTTTCTCTCGGAGATAATGAGAGAAAAATATTCGTGTTCTATCTCGTCCAATTTGTTAAAGAGCAAATCTGACCCAGTGATCAGAAAGGAAGGCTTCATCGATATGAAACATTCGTTTCTGTACACTGCTAACCGAAGTTAGTCAGTAAAGTTTGGTGGAGCTAGGCAGGATCGAACTGCCGACCTCCTGCGTGCAAGGCAGGCGCTCTCCCAGCTGAGCTATAGCCCCAAGAAGCTATCTACAAGAATTGATCAGATCTAGGCGTCGAAGTGCGCCGCATAGCCTGCTATGCAAGTACTTCGACAACGACGAGCTGAACAATTCTGGTGGGTCTGGGTGGACTTGAACCACCGACCTCACCCTTATCAGGGGTGCGCTCTAACCACCTGAGCTACAGACCCAAAACACGGGCCTGCAACGACCCATCTGCTCTCTTTATTAGCCAACCAAGTAATTCGTGTGGACTCTGACCGAAGCATTCGGCTTCGTTTAAGGAGGTGATCCAGCCGCAGGTTCCCCTACGGCTACCTTGTTACGACTTCACCCCAGTCATGAACCACACCGTGGTAATCGTCCTCCCGAAGGTTAGACTAACTACTTCTGGTGCAATCCACTCCCATGGTGTGACGGGCGGTGTGTACAAGGCCCGGGAACGTATTCACCGCGACATTCTGATTCGCGATTACTAGCGATTCCGACTTCACGGAGTCGAGTTGCAGACTCCGATCCGGACTACGACGCGTTTTAAGGGATTGGCTCACTCTCGCGAGTTGGCAGCCCTCTGTACGCGCCATTGTAGCACGTGTGTAGCCCTGGCCGTAAGGGCCATGATGACCTGACGTCATCCCCACCTTCCTCCGGTTTGTCACCGGCAGTCTCCCTGGAGTTCTCAGCATTACCTGCTAGCAACCAGGGATAGGGGTTGCGCTCGTTACGGGACTTAACCCAACATCTCACGACACGAGCTGACGACGGCCATGCAGCACCTGTCTCAGAGTTCCCGAAGGCACCAATCCATCTCTGGAAAGTTCTCTGGATGTCAAGGCCAGGTAAGGTTCTTCGCGTTGCGTCGAATTAAACCACATGCTCCACCGCTTGTGCGGGCCCCCGTCAATTCATTTGAGTTTTAACCTTGCGGCCGTACTCCCCAGGCGGTCAACTTAGTGCGTTAGCTGCGCCACTAAGACTTCAAGAGTCCCAACGGCTAGTTGACATCGTTTACGGCGTGGACTACCAGGGTATCTAATCCTGTTTGCTCCCCACGCTTTCGCACCTCAGTGTCAGTGTTGGTCCAGGTAGCCGCCTTCGCCACTGGTGTTCCTTCCTATATCTACGCATTTCACCGCTACACAGGAAATTCCACTACCCTCTACCACACTCTAGTCTGACAGTTCGAAATGCCGTTCCCAGGTTAAGCCCGGGGCTTTCACATCTCGCTTACCAAACCACCTACGCGCGCTTTACGCCCAGTAATTCCGATTAACGCTTGCACCCTCCGTATTACCGCGGCTGCTGGCACGGAGTTAGCCGGTGCTTCTTCTGTAGGTAACGTCAAGCCTCATGGGTATTAGCCATAAGGTTTTCCTCCCTACTGAAAGTGCTTTACAACCCGAAAGCCTTCTTCACACACGCGGCATGGCTGGATCAGGGTTGCCCCCATTGTCCAATATTCCCCACTGCTGCCTCCCGTAGGAGTTCGGGCCGTGTCTCAGTCCCGATGTGGCTGATCATCCTCTCAGACCAGCTACGGATCGTCGCCTTGGTAGGCCTTTACCCCACCAACTAGCTAATCCGACTTAGGCTCATCCAATAGCGCAAGGTCCGAAGATCCCCTGCTTTCTCCCGTAGGACGTATGCGGTATTAATCCGGGTTTCCCCGGGCTATCCCCCACTACTGGGCAGATTCCTAAGCATTACTCACCCGTCCGCCGCTCGTCAGCGGGAAGCAAGCTTCCCCTGTTACCGCTCGACTTGCATGTGTTAAGCCTGCCGCCAGCGTTCAATCTGAGCCATGATCAAACTCTTCAGTTTAAATCATACAAGAACCCGAAAGTTCTTAATTCTTGCTCAAGACAAAACTCAATTTCGACGAGTCACTGTCCTGATATTTCGTGTCCGAAATACCTCGACCAGCGCCCACACGAATTACTTGGTTAACTTTTTAAAGAGCGTTTGAGCTGTTGCTCAATCAAGGCCGCGTATTCTACATCGTTCCGCTGCCCTGTCAACCACTTTTTTCGAAGAATTTTTGAAGCAAATTTTCGAACACTTTCAAGTAGTTGCATCCCTCGTGAACCGGCGTTGTCTGCCGTGTCCCTCAGAAGTGGTGCGCATTCTACAGCCCTCAGGAAAACTGTCAACGCCCATTTTCAATTTATTTTACCGGGCTTCGGTTTCCACCTATCGAGCTGTTCAGAATACAACCAGAACGACCAAAAATCACCCGGATTTTCACCCCTCACCATGGATTCAGGGATCAGGCTTTCAGAATTCGACCTTTATAGAGCTTGCTGCAGTGCGGGCTTTCTCCCGGGCATCCTCTATGGAGCTACCCAACGCCAGCGCTACCCCCATTCGCCTCCTGCCTTGTAATTCCGGTTTTCCGAACAGGCGTAGCTGGGTTCCCGGTTGTGCCAGGGCTTCTTCCAGGCCGGTATAGGAAACTTCTGTGGAGCTTCCCTCCGGCAGAATGACCGCCGACGCACTGGGACCATTCTGTCGAACAACAGGAACGGGAATACCCAGTATGGCCCTGGCGTGGATAGCAAACTCGGACAGGTCCTGGGATACAAGCGTGACCAGTCCCGTGTCATGAGGGCGAGGTGAGACCTCCGAGAACCAGACGTTCTCACCCTTCACAAACAGCTCAACACCATAGATGCCGTAACCGCCGAGATCTTCCACCACAGCACGGGCGATCTCTTTTGAACGCTGTAATGCCAGGTCATTCATCGGCTGCGGCTGCCAGGATTCGCGATAGTCACCATCTTCCTGCCTGTGACCAATGGGCTCGCAGAAGGTTACCCCCTCTTTATGCCTCACCGTCAGCAAAGTAATCTCATAGTCAAAATCGACAAAGCCTTCGACGATTACCCTGCCCTTTCCTGCCCGGCCTCCGGTTTGTGCGTACTCCCAGGCTCTTTCAATATCGGCTTCGGTCTTTACTGTACTTTGCCCCTTGCCAGACGAACTCATCACTGGTTTTACCACCAAGGGAAGCCCGACTTCCGCAACCGCCTGCAAATACTCTTCCCGCGTACCCGCAAACCGATACGGTGACGTTGGCAACCCGAGCTCTTCCGCAGCCAACCGACGAATACCCTCACGATTCATCGTCAGGTTGACCGCCCGCGCACTGGGTATCACCCGATAACCTTCCTGCTCGAGCTTGACCAACTCCGGGGTGGCAATAGCTTCTATCTCCGGAACAATCAGGTTCGGGCGCTCTTTCTCGATGACGCTCCGCAAAGCCACAGGGTCAAGCATGTCGACAACATGGGAACGATGGGCCACCTGCATTGCCGGTGCATCGGCATATCGATCAATGGCGATCACCTCAACGCCGAAGCGCTGGAGCTCAATCACAACTTCCTTGCCCAATTCCCCGGAACCACAAAAAAGTACCCGGAACGAGTTGCTTTTAAGAGGTGTACCCAATCTGACGCTGGTCTTGGTGTTATCGGTCATCTTATAGAGCTACCTTTTGTTCACGTATTGCCACCAGTTTCAAAACTTCTCGGCGTTCATCGTCTGTCATGCGAGTCCAGTGAAGAATCTCGTCACTGGTACGATGGCACCCTATGCAAACATCGTTCTCGTCTAAGGCGCACACGCTTACGCAGGGTGAGCGCACCCGATCAGCCCTGTTCATTTCTGCTCCGGATCACACGCTTTAAGTTTCTCCAGGTAACGCGTGGCATTCTGAACATAATGCGCCGCGCTCATTTCCAGCATTTTCTTCTGATTGTCGTTCAGTTCACGCTTGATCTTGCCAGGAGAGCCCACAACCATCGAACCATCCGGTACTTCCATACCTTCAGGAATCAGCGTATTGGCGCCAATCAGGCAATGTTTGCCGATCTTTGCCCCATTAAGCACCACCGCATTTATGCCAATCAGTGAATAATCGCCGATATCACATCCGTGCAGCATCACCTTATGACCGACAGTAACACCCCGGCCGATGGTCAAAGGCAGCCCCGGATCGGTGTGCAACACCGATCCATCCTGAACGTTGGATTCAGGACCAACCGTGATGCACTCGTTGTCGCCCCGAATAACCACGTTAAACCAGACGCTACTTTTCTCCAGCAACCGGACATTGCCAATGATAACGGCGTTTTCAGCAACAAACTGACCATCGCCAACTACCTGGGGGCGCTTGTCTTCGAGCTCGTAAAACATATCAGCCTCCTTGAGGGGGTTCGAGCAGATCGATTCCGGCATCGTACACGGCGTTCATAAAGTCGACCAGAACAACCGCGGACAGCCCCCAGATCTGGTAACGCTCCCAGCGATAACAGGGCACATAAAAGGTGTGGTTCAGAAAACTGAGGGCATCGGTGCGCTCCCTCCTGTCTTCCAGAAAGAAGGAAAGCGGTACCCGGAACACGCTTTCTATTTCATAGGGATTGGGCACCACCGGATGATCGCCTGGAACAACCCCTACGTAGGGTGTTACAAGAATGCCGTAGCGTGACATTACCTGGCTTAATGGTGCGATGACGTCCACCTGGTCGGGAGGCAACCCGATTTCTTCATGGGTCTCTCTCAACGCAGTGGCCGCAAGCGACGAATCTTCGGGATCCCGCTTGCCGCCCGGATAAGACACCTGGCCACGATGGGTTTTCAGGTTGGCAGACCTCAGGGTGAAAATCATTTCCGGATTATTTTCATCATCCGTTACCGGCACCAGAATACCGGCTTCCGGATAATCCAGTGCCAGCTGTCGAGGGGCATAATTGGATAATTTTTTAGTTAATAGGTCTCGCACTCGCTACTCCAGTGGCATCCCGATTTTGCATGAGACACAGACAGCCGGGATCGTTAAACTGATCATCAACAGACACTCAGTATACGGGGAAACTAATGAAGTATTGCAGCACATGCGGCCATCCGGTCGAACAACGCATTCCGGAGGGTGACAACAGGCACCGCTACGTATGTGTCAGCTGCGAGACCATACATTACCAGAACCCGAGGATTGTGGCGGGTACAGTTCCGGTCTGGGAAGGCCAGATACTTTTATGCCGGCGCGCGATCGAGCCCCGTTACGGCTATTGGACCCTGCCCGCCGGTTTCATGGAAAATGCCGAGACAACCATTGAGGCTGCAGCGAGGGAAACGCTGGAAGAGGCCCTTGCCGACGTCACCATCGAAGGCCTTTACTCCATCATCGATGTGCCGCATATCAACCAGGTTCACATGTTCTATCGCGCCAGCCTTATAGACGGGCAATTCGGCGCCGGAGAAGAATCCCTGGAGTCCCGCCTTTTCTCCCCCGGCGAGATCCCATGGGACGAGATATCGTTTCCAACCGTACGCAAAACCCTTGAGCTTTTTCTTATCGATATGGAGACAGAGCGGTTTGGCGTTCACGTCAGTGATATCCGCCACCCAATGGGAAAAAAAGCCTGACCGGCCGTCAAAGATCAACCAGCCGAAAGATCTCATAAGCCGGCTCTTCATAAGGATGTGCTTCCTTCAATGCGGCTAGCGCATCTCTTATGAGGCTGTCGTCGCACACTAACTCCACTTTATATTCCCGCACCGTTTCTAATTGCCCCTGCTGCCCCAGAAACGGATCGCTTCCCGCCAGCGGTCGGAACTGTCCCTGGCCTTCACATTGCCAGGCACAACTGTCGTATTCTCCAATTTTTCCGGCACCAACATCGAACAGTGCCTGCTTGGTTTGTTCCAGATGACTCTCGGGTACGAAGTAGCAAAATTTATACACGGACACCTCCCTGACTGATCAAATATCACCCAGCATTAGAGAATTCAAACTTACTCACAGATTCTGTGGATAACTCTGGGGAAAGTTTTTGGGAATCGCCCCCCAAGCCCCATGAATACTGGACTTCTCTTAAATTGCCGACATTTTCACCCATGATTTTATTTCCTTTAATATCAATAGGTTAAAGGTTTCGCACAAAAACTGAACTTAGTTCTCAATGTTTGCTCACAGAACGGCCAGGGCGGCACCGGAAATGTGCATAAAGTTGTCTAGTCAAGCCCCGAGACAGCAAATTTACAGACTATTTTAGGGCATCAGGGGTTGAATTTGGGGTTGACATCAAAGGTACCGGCTTAACCAACCTACAATAAAAAAAGCCAGCCTCGACTCTCTTGGAAACAGAGACCGGAGGCTGGCTTTTCACTTCTCTTTTCAGCTGCGATTCAGCGAATCAACCAAACCACTTTCTGGCGTTGCGGAACATGCGCAACCAGGGACCATCTTCTTGCCAGGTATCCGGGCGCCAGGAGTGCTGAACGGCCCGGAACACCCGCTCTGGATGGGGCATCATGATGGTCACGCGACCATCCCGTGTGGTAATACCGGTAATACCAGACTCTGAACCGTTGGGGTTATAGGGGTAACGGGTCGTTTCCCGGCCACGGTTGTCGACATATCGGAGAGCAACCAATTCGTTATCCGACAGCGCCTTGGCTGACGTGCCGGAAGCGAACTCAACCCTCCCCTCACCGTGGGCAACCGCGATCGGCATACGGGAGCCAGTCATGCCATCCAGGAAGGCGGATGGTGAGGAAGTAACCTCAACCATCACCAAGCGCGCTTCGAACTGTTCTGACTGGTTTCGAACAAAGCGGGGCCAGCCCTCACTGCCCGGAATCAGCTCGTGCAGATTGGATAGCATCTGGCAACCATTGCAGACACCAAGGGCAAGGGTATCCTGGCGATTAAAGAACGCAGCAAACTGATCACGCACCCGGTCGTTGAACAGGATGGACTTGGCCCAGCCTTCACCAGCACCCAGCACATCACCGTAGGAGAAACCGCCACAAGCCACCAGACTCTGGAACTTCTCCAGACTGATGCGACCGGATAGCAGGTCACTCATGTGAACGTCCGTCGCTTCAAAGCCTGCGCGGTCGAAGGCTGCCGCCATCTCAACCTGTCCGTTTACGCCCTGCTCCCGCAACACCGCCACTTTCGGCCGTTTGCCGGTATTGATAAATGGCGCCGCGACGTCTTCATTCAGATCAAAGGTCAGATCAGCACTCAGCCCCGGATCCTCGGCATCGAGCAGGTTCTCGAATTCTTCCCGGGCACAGTCGGCATTGTCGCGAAGAGACTGAATACGGTAGCTGGTTTCTGCCCAGAGGCGCTGCAGATCTGTGCGCGCCTCATCCAGAACCGGCTCTCCGGCAAACAACAACCGAACCCGATCCTTGTCATTCAGAGTACCAATGACACTGGTGTGATCTCCCAGCCCGGCACCGGAGAATTGCTGGAGAACGAAATCAGTGTCTTCACGGCGCACCTGGATAACCGCACCCAGTTCCTCATTGAAGAGTTCGCGGGCAAATTGGGATTCGTCTTCCGCGAGGCCATCCAGCTTGATATCGACACCGGTTCTGCCAGCAAAGCTCATTTCCGCAAGGGTGACGAACAGACCACCATCGGAACGGTCATGATAGGCCAGCAACTTGCCATCGGCGTTGAGGCCCTGAATAACCGCGAAAAATGCCTTGATATCCTCGGGGTCGTCCAGATCCGGCGCCACAGCACCCACCTGACGATAAACCTGCGCCAGCGCAGATCCGCCAAGACGGTTCTGACCAGCGGCCAGGTCAACAAGAATAAGATCCGTTTCACCGGCATCCGTGCGCAGCTGAGGTGTCTGGGTGCGGGCAACGTCGGTCACCGGAGCAAAACCGCTGACGATCAGCGACAGCGGCGCAGTGACGCTCTTCTGCTCGCCATTATCTTCTTCCCAGGCGGTTTTCATGGACATGGAGTCCTTGCCCACTGGAATGGTAATACCCAGCGCCGGGCACAACTCCATACCCACAGCGCGAACGGTCTCGTAAAGGTTCTCGTCCTCGCCCGGATGACCTGCAGCAGCCATCCAGTTGGCGGAAAGCCGGATATCCGACAGCTTTGCGATCGGCGCCGCCGCGAGGTTGGTGATGGTTTCGCCCACAGCCATTCGGCCAGACGCCGGCGCATCAATCACCGCAAGCGGTGTGCGCTCACCCATCGCCATGGCTTCACCGGTGCGCACATCAAAAGATGCTGCGGTTACCGCCACATCACTGACAGGAACCTGCCAGGGGCCGACCATCTGGTCCCGGGCCACCAGCCCGGTGATAGTGCGGTCGCCAATGGTAATCAGGAAGCTCTTGGAGCCAACCGACGGCAGACGCAGAATCCGCCGAACGGCATCGTGAAGATCGATTTTCGTGGAATCGAAAATCGGCTTGGTAAAGGAGGAACGGCTGACACTGCGATGCATGCGCGGAGGCTTGCCGAAAAGCACTTCCATCGGCAGATCAACGGGCTTGTCGTTGAAGTAGGAATCACCCAGCTCCAGATGATGTTCCTCGGTCGCCTCACCAATCACTGCATACGGGCAGCGCTCGCGACGACACAGAGCATCGAAAAGATCCAGGTTTTCAGGCGCAACCGCCATAACGTAACGTTCCTGAGACTCGTTACACCAGATCTCCAGGGGCGACATGCCCGGTTCGTCACTGGGAATATCCCTGAGCTCGAATTTGCCGCCACGGCCACCGTCCTTGACCAGCTCCGGCATGGCATTGGACAAGCCGCCGGCCCCGACATCGTGAATGAAGCAGATCGGGTTTTTGTCGCCCATCTGCCAGCAACGGTCGATAACTTCCTGGCAACGCCGTTCCATTTCAGGGTTGTCGCGCTGTACCGATGCGAAATCCAGATTCTCATTACTGGAACCGGAGTCCATGGAAGAGGCTGCGCCCCCGCCAAGGCCAATCAGCATGGACGGACCACCCAGCACGATAAGCTTGGCGCCGACCGGAATATTGCCCTTCTCTACGTCCTGCTCGCGAATGTTGCCCAGACCACCGGCAATCATGATCGGCTTATGATACCCACGGACCTCTTCACCGGCGGCGCCAGGCACCTTCTCTTCAAAGGTCCGGAAGTAACCGGCCAGGTTAGGACGACCGAATTCGTTGTTAAAGGCCGCCCCACCAATGGGGCCTTCAATCATGATATCCAGGGGAGAGGCAATCCGGTCCGGCTTGCCATAGCCGATTTCCCAGGGTTGCTCGTCGCCGGGAATATTCAGGTTGGAAACGGTGAAACCGGTGAGACCGGCTTTCGGCTTGGAACCACGACCGGTCGCGCCTTCATCCCGGATTTCGCCACCAGAGCCTGTGGCCGCGCCGGAAAAGGGGGCAATCGCAGTCGGGTGGTTGTGGGTTTCCACCTTCATCAGGATATGCACCGGCTCCCGGTTATAGCCGTAGACACCCGAGTCCGGATTCGGGAAGAAGCGACCGGCTTCGCTGCCGGCGATCACCGCCGCGTTGTCCTTGTAGGCCGACAGCACGCCCTCGCTGTTCATCTCGAAGGTATTGCGAATCATCGCGAACAGGGACTTTTCCTGGCCTTCCCCATCGATATCCCAGGACGCGTTGAAAATCTTGTGGCGGCAGTGCTCAGAGTTGGCCTGAGCAAACATCATCAGCTCAACATCCGTCGGATCCCGCTCCAGGCCGACAAAGGATTTGACCAGGTAATCAATCTCATCGTCCGCCAGCGCCAGGCCCAACCGGCCATTTGCTTCCACCAGGGCATCCCGGCCACCAGACAACACCGGTACCCGTCCCAGAGAGCGAGGCTCTTCGTGGCTGAACAGAAGTTCTGCGCCGCCCATCTCGTGGAACACTTTCTGAGTCATACGGTCGTGGAGAAGTGCTGCGATCTGCTCGCGCTGCTCCAGGCCAAGTTTCTTGCTGGCCTTTACATAGTAGGCAATGCCGCGCTCAATTCGGCGAATCTGCCGGAGGCCACAATTACGGGCGATATCCGTCGCCTTGCTGGACCATGGCGATAACGTGCCCGGCCTCGGAACCACCAGGAATAAAATCCCATCCGGCTGCTCAACCTGGACACTGGGACCATAGGTAAGCAGGCGATCCAGGATGGCCTGTTCCGAATCGGAAAGGTCGGCATCAAGATCCACAAAGTGCATGAACTCGGCATACACATGTTCTACACCCGGCACCATTTCCTGTATACGGGAATGCAGTTTGCGGGAACGAAAAGGCGAGAGCGCTGGCGCGCCGCGAAGTTCAAGCATGATATCAACCTGTATCGCGCGAATCGGGGGACGTCTGAAAGGCCGCAATGATACTTGAAACCGACCTCGGGTTACAGCGGAAGCTGGCCTCTTTCCGCACTGTAAAATTGACATTCTTTTGCACAGTTATTAACCAGACCAATTGACCATTTCGCCCTCAGCAGTGATCATTGAGACTATGCATGGAAAGCAAGAAGCATCAAAAAGCAGGAGCATGGGAGCACCTCCCGGACCATCCTGACCATTGAGCGTGTAGCGGAGAGCAGGGATTTGTCACGATTTATCAGCACTTTCCGACGCAGTAGTGCGCAGTTGAGCATTGTATTGGCAGTTCTCCTTGCCACAGGCTGCTCGCAGCCCACAACGCTGCAGGAAATCCGGGAAGAAGGCGTTTTGCACGTCATCACCCGGGTTGCGCCTTCTATCTATTACCAGGATCGAGAACAGGACACCGGCTACGATTACGAGCTGGCCAGACTGTTTGCCGACGAACTCGGGGTTGAACTGCGGGTTCGGGTCGCCGACGATAATTCTGAAATCCTCTCTGTCCTGTCCAGAAACTACGCGCACATCGGTCTGGCCGGCCTGACACAACGGCCCGACTTTGGCGAGCAGTACCGCTCGGTGCCCATAGGTGTCGCCGCGCAATCGGTTATCGTCTATAACAAAGAAGTTCCTGCACCGGAATCACTGGAAGATCTCGCCTCCGAAACCATCCATATGCTGGCCGACAGCAACCATGAGCACCTTGTTGCTGATCCCGGGAACGAGGCTGGCCCCATCATTCAGAAACATCCGGGGCTGGATGCTGCGGGTCTTCTGGCCCGGGTGGAAAGCGGGGAATTCGGCTATGCGGCGGTGGCGTCCAATGAGCTGGATCTGAACCACGTCTTCTTCCCAAAGGTGTACGAAGCGTTCTCACTGAACGAGCCCACTGAGCTTGTCTGGCTGTTTCCAACCGCTCAGGACGACACCCTGGTACAGGCCGCCGAATCCTTCATGGAAAGGATGAACAACAACGGCACCATGGCCCAGCTCGCGGAACGGTTCTACGGCCACCTGGACAGACTGAATTACGTCGGCGCCCGGACCTTCATGCACCATGTCGAGAACCGCCTGCCCCGCTATCAGTCACTGTTCCAGGATTATGCCGAGGAATCCGGCATGGACTGGCGCCTGCTGGCCGCCATCGGGTACCAGGAATCCCACTGGCGCCCCAACGCCGTATCCCCCACCGGGGTTCGCGGTCTGATGATGCTCACCCGCACTACCGCCAATTACATCGGTATTAATAACCGACTGGATGCCGAGGAAAGTATTGAGGGCGGGGCCCGCTATTTCCGGATGGTGCACGGGCGCATCCCGGAACGAATTCCGGAGCCGGATCGCACCTGGTTTGCGCTTGCATCCTACAACGTCGGCTTTGGACATCTTGAAGATGCCCGACGCCTGGCTGAATCCGCCGGAAAAGACCCGGACCGATGGATGGATGTGAAGGAATTTCTGCCGCTGCTGGCACAGAAAGAGTGGTACACCAAAACCCGGTTCGGGTACGCACGCGGGCACGAACCGGTGGTTTACGTGCAGAATATCCGACGGTATTACGACGTTCTGGTCCGGATTACCGAACCGGACGCACCTTCAGCGCCCGGGCTTGAAGATCAACTGGCCTGGCTTGGCGACAACGAAGCTGGCTCCGATGCCCCGGCCAGCGAGTCTCAGCCGGATCTTCGCGCTGATCTGCCTCCGGAACTACGGTTGATACCGCCGACACTCTGAATCAGTCATCATCCGGTCCCGCGCTCAAGGCATGCTCGGATTGAGATGATGAAAATCCACGCCGGGCCAGAAATCGGGCCTGGCGGAGCTTTTCAGGCAGATCCCCCTGCACATCAGCCAGTCCGAACCGTTTATCACGGGCCCGGACCGCTCTCCGGCACCACTCTTCTTCTGCGACGGACGACAGACACGCCGGAGTCTGATTCACTCCACGCTGCTGCAGTTCGGCCAGTATTCGCAGCGGCCCGTAACCCGCCTCGATGCGTTGGCGGGTATAGATCTCCGCGAACCGGTCATCATCCAACCAGCCTTCACACTCATACTCATCCAGCACCGGATCAAAAACATCCGGTGGAATCCTGCGCTGCCGCAGCTTGAGCGCCAGTTCATACCGGCTGTGCTCCCGGCGGGCCAGCAGGCGCAGCGCTACCGAACGAGCCTGGTATTCCGGATCGTCATGTTTTTGATCTTTTGCCATACAGGCCCTTTCCGCGATGACTTGCAAAACGATAGACTTAGCGTCCCGGGGCACCCCCGCAAACACACTACCCGAAACAGACACCTGATCGGGCCGGAAGGCGGAGATACTCTGCCGCCACCGCAAACTGGTTGCAATCCCAAGGATACCGTTTATGGCTGCATTCATTCAGAAATTGTTCAAGAACCGCAAAACCCTCTCACCCGTAAGCGACAAAGCATCCGAAAAACAGCAAAGCAACCAGCCAACCGAAGAAGACAACCGACAGCAGTTGCGCCAGCAGCAGGAACGCCAGCTTGACGCCAGCCCTGAACAATCGGAACTCGCGGCTCTGGCAATAGAAGGTGTGACCTCCGCCATTCGATTGCAGGCAGCGAGCCAGATTAACCAGGAAGAGCACCTACAGGCGGTACTGAAACAGGCAAAAGGCCGCGATAAAAGTGTTTACCAGACTGTCAAACAGTCACTTCAAACCCTGAAGGAACAACAGGCCAGCGAAGCGGCCATCCAGCATCGCATCACTGAACTGGTCAGCCAGGCACAGGAGCAGGCCAGAAGCGAAGATACCAAGCTCTACGAGGCCCGACTGAACGCTCTCCAGGATCACTGGCAAAGCGTTGAAAACAAGGCCAGCGCAGAGCAGACCCAGCAATTCCTGCAAGCGGTCCACCAGATTCGTGAACGCCAGAAGCAACTGGATGAGACGCGCCAGGAAGAGCAGCGGCACCTCGATCAGAAGCAGCAACGGCAGGAAACACTGGAACTGCTGCAGCAAACCCTGAACCAGCTTAAAGCCGCAGCGCCCTCTGGACTTCCCTCAGAATCTGCCCTCGATGCGTTGCAGAAAACCCAGGAAAACCGATGGCTGGAAGCCACGCGGGACACCCAGGTGGACAAACAGGAGCAGAAGCAATACGAACAGGCCATGCTGGCTCTGCGCAACTACCTTGGTGCGGTGCGGCGCCTGAATCTGGCACGACCACAAATCGGTGAGCTGGAAAGCAACGATACTGACAGCCCTCAGACTGCCGCAAAAGCACTGCTTCAGGAAGTGGCCTGGCCGCAGAATTTCCCGCTACCCCAGGCCCTTGCAGAACTGCGGGCCCTGGCCGGCAAGCCGCGCGCCCAGCCCACGTCAGACGGAACCCGGGAACAGCAGCAAGCAAATGCGGCCGCTCTCAATACCACACTGCCCAAACTGGAAGCCGCCCTGGAAGCAAAACAGTTCCGTGAATCCCGCCAGCTCCTGAAAGCAGCCCAGAACCAGTTTCAGGCGCTTGATGATCGCCACCGCAAGAACGTCCAGGCGAAGATGCAGTTACTTGCCGGCCAGTTCCGGGAACTGAGCGATTGGCAGGGATTCGCCACCGAGCCCAAGCAGGTCTCTCTTTGCGAACAGATGGAATATCTGGCGGAACAACCGATGGAGCCGGAGGCCAAGGCAGAGCGAATCAAAGAACTGCAGAACGAATGGCGAGAGCTCGGCGGCTCGTCCGACCGAACCCTCTGGAATCGTTTCAAAGCGGCGTCAGATCAGGCCTATGAGCCCTGCAAAGCCTACTTCGAGGCAAAAGCCGATCTCAAACAGGCCAACCTTCACAAACGGGAAGCCATCTGCGAGGAACTCGAACGATTCCTCGCGCAGGCAGACTGGGCCAGTATTGACTGGAAAGGTGCCGAACGGATTCATCAGACCGCCCGTCAGGAATGGAAAGCGGCCTGGCCGGTAGACTTCCGGGCTAACCGGCAGGTACAGAAGCGGTTTGACGACCTGCTGAAGAACCTGGAGCGGCCCCTGGACGAGGAGCGACAGAAAAACGAGGCCGCCAAACAGGCGATTGTCGAGCGGGCTCAGGCGTTGATTGACCATGAGCCTCTTCAGGAGGCCATGGATCAGGCCAAAGCCCTGCAATCGGAATGGAAGCGTATCGGCATCACCCGGCACCGCGAAGATCGCAAGCTCTGGCAGGCGTTCCGCCAAGCCTGCGACCAGATCTTCGAGCGACGCGATGCCCAGCGGTCTGCACAGCAACAAGCGACTGAGAAGGCTGACGCCGACGCTCGCGCAGTGGTTGCCAAGTACCGCGATCTCGGCACAAAGGCTGACGATGCGTTGATCCATGAAGCCAAGACCGAGCTCAAGCCGTTAGCCGATATGCCGCTCTCACGACCGGTTAGGGGCGAAGTACAAGACCTTCGTCAGCATCTGACAGAGCTGGGGCAGCGCAAAAAGCTGAAAGCCAGACTCGATAACTGGAAGACACTGATCAAAGAGCGTGTGGGTGGCGCCCTTGCCCCGGAACAGGTTCCTTCAAACTGGCAGAATCTGGTTAACGGCGCGACCTCTCTTACAGGTAGAGACCTGGTGATCAGGGCGGAGATCGTTGCCGGCCAGGAGACTCCGGACTCAGACCAGGGACGGCGTATGGAAATCCAGGTTCAGCGTCTGGCCGAAGGCCTGGGTGGTGGCGATCAAACCACACCCGAGCAGGAACTGGAAAGGCTGATCGCACTCTGGTGCCTGCACCCGGAGATGAACGACCAGAGCACAGAACACGCTGGTCGACTGGTTCAGGCTTTGGAAAACCGCCTGCAGCACTAAAGCATCATTCTCTCTGATGCTGCCTTACAAAATCCCTGGCTTGCCTGACCGCAGCCAGGGATTTTTCTTTCATCTCCTTTAATTCCTCATCGGCAAGGTAGAACATCATATCGATGGTGTGCCGATAGTACCTGGCCGGCAAACGATTCAGAGCCACACACATCACGTCGGTCAGATAATCCGCTGTGTCCGACTCCTCCCGGGTTGCATCGATCGCATCCAGCACCAGCCTTTCGTAGAAATTATCGATAGCATCTCTCAGAGACATGGTTACACCTGCCTGCTTTATAGGATCAATCTTTATTCAAGATAGAAGTCACAAGCGTTTGTGTCATTGTCCCTGAGCAATTTCGCCAATGGGATTGGCAGCGGCTGTCATTACCGGGGACTACACTGAACCGCTATGGTTATCACTCTTTGAAAACAAGCCCGGATAACAATCAGAGGAACAGATATGACCACCGAGGCGTACATTTTCGATGCCGTTCGCACCCCCCGCGGCCGCGGCAAGAAAGATGGCTCACTGCACAGTGTTAAGCCGATCACGCTGCTCACTACCGTGCTCAAGGCTCTGGAAGAGCGCAACCGGCTCGACACCTCTCAGGTAGATGATGTCGTCATGGGCTGCGTCACCGCCGTGGGTGACCAGGGCGCGGATATCGCCAAGACGGCGGCACTGGCCGCTGATTGGGATGAGAAGGTCGCCGGCGTGACCCTGAACCGCTTCTGCGCCTCCGGCCTGGAAGCCGTGAACCTGGCCGCCATGAAAGTGCGCTCCGGGTGGGAAGACATGGTGGTTGCCGGTGGTGTAGAGGCGATGTCGCGCGTACCCATGGGTTCCGATGGAGGCGCCTGGGCGACCGACCCGGAAACCAACCTGCATACAGGTTTCATGCCGCAAGGTATCGGCGCCGACCTGATCGCCACTCTGGAAGGCTTCACTCGCGAAGATGTCGACGGCTTTGCCGTAAAGTCCCAGCAAAAAGCCGCCAACGCCTGGGAAAAGGGTTATTTCGCCAAATCCATCGTGCCGGTTACTGATCAGAACGGCGTGGTCATACTGGACCGGGACGAGCACGTTCGCGGCAACACGACCGTGGAATCCCTGGCAGGCCTCAAGCCCTCGTTCCAGATGATGGGTGAGATGGGCTTTGACGGCGTCGCGCGGGAAAAATACCACTACGTGGAGAAGATCAACCACGTGCACCACGCCGGCAACTCTTCCGGCATTGTCGACGGTGCCACCGCCATGCTGATTGGCAGCGAAGCCAAGGGCAAGGAGCTCGGCCTCAAGCCCCGCGCCCGCATCGTAGCCACTGCAGTTACCAGCACAGACCCCACCATTATGCTCACCGGCCCTGCCCCGGCTGCCCGCAAGGCACTGGAGAAAGCCGGTATGACGGTGGACCAGATCGACCTGTTTGAAGTGAACGAAGCCTTCGCGTCGGTGGTGATGCGCTTCCAGAAAGAGTTGTCTGTTCCGGACGAGAAAGTGAATGTGAACGGCGGCGCCATCGCCATGGGCCACCCGCTGGGTGCCACCGGCGCCATCATCCTCGGTACCCTGCTGGATGAACTGGAACGCCGAGAACTGCGCTACGGCCTGGCCACGTTGTGTGTGGGCGGCGGCATGGGCATTGCCACTATCATCGAGCGCGTCTGAACGCCACTTTCATATAAAAGGAACCGACCATGAGTGCCATCAAATACGACCTGGGTTCAGACCAGATACTGACCCTGACCATCGACATGCCGGGCCAGTCCGCCAACACCATGAACGGCGAGTTTCGAACTGCGCTGACCGAAACCGTCAACAAGGTCAAAGGCGACCTGGATAATGTCAAAGGCATTATCATCGCCTCCGCCAAGAAAAGCTTCTTTGCCGGTGGCGACCTGAATGAGCTGTACTCAGTGACCCGCGAACAGGCCAAAGAGTTTGAAGACATGGTCAACGGCCTGAAAGCCGACATGCGGGTGCTGGAAACCTGTGGCAAACCTGTGGTGGCGGCTATCAACGGCACCGCTCTGGGTGGTGGCCTGGAACTCGCCCTGGCCTGCCATCATCGCGTTGCCATTGATGATGACCGGACCCAACTGGGCTTGCCGGAAGTCACCCTGGGCCTGCTGCCCGGCGGTGGCGGTACCCAGCGACTGTCCCGGATGATTGGCCTGGAAGCCGCCTTCCCGTTCCTGATGGAGGGTAAGAAGGTAAATCCAAAAGCCGCTCTGAAGGCCGGTATCGTGGATGAGCTCGCCAGCTCACCGGAAGACATGATCGCCAAGGCCCGGGCCTTCATCGAAGCCAATCCCAAGTGCCAGCAACCCTGGGATCAGAAAGGCTTCCGCTTCCCCGGCGGAGCTCCGCATCATCCGGCCATGGCCCAGAAACTGGCTATTGCACCGGCCATGCTCAAACAGAAGACCAAAGGCTGCTATCCGGCACCGGAACGGATTCTGGCAGCAGCGGTGGAAGGCGCCCAGGTGGATTTCGACAATGGCAGCCTGATTGAAACCCGTTACTTTGCCGAGCTGGCCACCGGCCAGGTGGCCAAAAACATGACGGGCACCTTCTGGTTCCAGCTCAACGCCATCAAGGCCGGCGGCAGTCGCCCGGACGGCGTAGAAAAGGAAAGCTTCAAGAAAGTCGGGGTACTGGGTGCAGGCATGATGGGCGCTGGTATCGCCTACTCCACTGCCAGCCGCGGCATTGAGGTGGTGCTGAAGGATGTCTCGGTTGAAAACGCCGAGAAAGGCAAAAGCTATTCCGAAAATCTTCTGGCGAAGAAAGTCAGTCGCGGCCGCATGACCGAAGCCCAGAAAGACGAAGTGTTGGCCCGCATCAACGCCACCGCCTCTGCCGACGACCTGGAAGGTTGCGACCTGATCATCGAGGCAGTCTTTGAAGACAGCGATCTGAAGGCAAAGGTTACCCGGGAATCCGAGCCGAAAATGGTCGCTAACGGCATTTTTGCCTCTAACACCTCCACCATCCCCATCACCCAGTTGGCCCAGGCCTCGGCCAAGCCGGACAACTTTATCGGCCTGCACTTCTTCTCCCCGGTGGACAAGATGCAACTGGTGGAAATCATCGTCGGCGAGAAAACCTCCGATGACACCCTGGCCCGGGCGTTCGATTACGTGCAGCAAATAGGCAAGATTCCCATTGTAGTGAACGACAGCCGCGGCTTCTTTACCTCTCGGGTATTTGGCACCTTCGTGAACGAAGGTATCAGCATGCTGGCCGAGGGCATTCACCCCTCAAGCATCGAGAATGCCGGACTTCTGGCCGGCATGCCGGTAGGACCGCTGGCCATCTCTGACGAAGTCAGCATGACCCTGATGCAGCACATCCGCGCCCAAAGCAAGAAAGACACGGAAGCCGCCGGCGGTACCTGGCAGCCGCATCCAGCCGAAGCCGTCATCGATGCCATGGTGGATACCCACGGACGCAAGGGTAAAGCCGCCGGTGCCGGTTTCTACGAGTATCCGGAAAAGGGCAAAAAATACCTGTGGCCGGAACTGGAAAACCTGTTCGTGGACCAGGACAAGGCACGCCGTGTGAAGCTGCAGGATCTGAAAGATCGCATCCTGTTCATGCAGGCCATCGAGACCATCCGCTGTCTTGAGGAGGAAGTGCTGAGAACCGTAGAAGACGCCAACATTGGCAGCATCTTCGGTATTGGCTACGCGCCCTGGACCGGCGGTGCCATCCAGTTCGTCAACCAGTATGGCGTTCGGGCCTTTGCGGAGCGGGCGCAGCAGTTGGCAGATCAGTACGGTGAGCGATTCACACCACCATCCCTGTTGCTTCAGAAAGCCGAACGCAACGAAAACTTCAGCTGACCGTGCCGGCCGGAGGGCCCAAACCCTCCGGCCACCTCTACCCTCACACTCCCGACAGTTTACTTCCGGTCACACGCCCCCATAGTTAGCCTCAGGCTGAAACGTATATGGACATATTGTCACGAAGCTATACCCCTGGCCTATGGCAACAGGTGTAGCGGTTGCCTACAATAAATTGAACAGTCACGGGTATTCACCCCCATTGTCATTGGTGGCGATTCCCAGCAGCTTCAGGTATGCATTTATGACCATTGCGGAAAACTCCATGCAGCGCCCTTCCCTGACTTCCCTCACCCGGAAAGCAGGCGCGGTCACGGCTCTGGCCCTGGGCCTCCTTGTCTCCGGCGCCTACGCAAAGATTGATGACTCCGCCAGGTATGAGCCGGTTGCGCCCACTATTGACCAGGCCCGCGCCAACATTCTGATTGCCCGGCAGCTGCAGTTCACGCATTTCCGCAATCTCGGCATCAGCGACGAACTGTCCGGCGATGTTTTCGATGCCTACCTGAATTACCTCGACAGCCAGAGAATCTACCTGACCCAGGAAGACATTGACGCCCTCTCCCGGGTCAAGAAACACCTGGGGTCAGCGCTCAAGACCGGCCAACTCCAGCCGGGCTTTGATATTTACAACCTGGTTCAACAGCGGGTTATCGAACGCCTGAAGTTCGCCCTGGGGCTCATTGATAACGGTATTGAGCAACTGGACTTCGCTGCCGATGACAGGATTCGCGTCGACCGTTCCGAGGCGCCCTGGGAGGCAAACCAAGCCGCTCTGGACGAGCTCTGGACGAAGCGTATTAAAAACGCGGTTCTGGCCCAGAGACTGAACGGCGCAGACGATGAAGCGATCGAAGAGACGCTGCGCCGCCGCTATGAAGGGCAACTCAAACGCGCGTACCAGGCCCGCAGCGAAGATGCATTCCAGGCTTACATGAATGCCTTTACCGGTATGTGGGACCCTCACACGTCCTATTTTTCGCCCCGAACCTCCGAGAACTTCAATATCAACATGAGTCTCTCGCTGGAGGGCATCGGCGCGGTACTGCAATCCGATAACGAGTACACCAAGGTAGTGCGTCTGGTACCCGGTGGCCCGGCCTCCAAGCAGGGTCAGCTGCAGCCTGCCGACCGCATCGTCTCGGTTGCCCAGGGCGAGGAAAAGCCTGTAAACGTGATCGGCTGGCGCCTGGACGAGGTGGTGGATCTGATCCGCGGCCCCCGTAACTCCACCGTAACCCTGGAAGTAATACCGGCCAACGCCAGTGACGAGACCATCACACGCACCATCGCCATCAAGCGCGACGAGGTGAAGCTGGAGGAGCAAAGCGCCAGCAAAGACGTGATTGAACTGGACCGAAACGGCGAGACCTATCGTATCGGGGTCATCAATATCCCCACCTTCTACGCCGATTTCCAGGCCATGCAGGCTGGCGATCCAAATTACAAAAGCACCACCCGCGATGTGCGTAAACTGATTGAGGAACTCAAGGCCAGCGGCGTGGATGGCGTGGTCATGGATCTTCGTAATAACGGCGGTGGCGCACTGCACGAAGCCAACGACCTGGTTGGTCTGTTTATCGACGAAGGCCCCACGGTCCAGATCCGTAACGCCAACAACGATGTCCAGGTACTGGAAGACGAGGATCCGTCCGTGGTCTACGACGGCCCTCTGGTGGTGCTGGTCAACCGGATGAGCGCCTCCGCCTCTGAAATTTTCGCCGGCGCTATCCAGGATTATGGTCGAGGCCTGGTGGTTGGCTCCCAAACCTTCGGCAAAGGCACGGTTCAGGCCGTTCGGCCACTGAACCACGGTCAATTGAAAATCACACAGTCCAAGTTTTACCGGGTTTCCGGCGGTTCCACCCAGCACAAAGGGGTGATTCCAGACATCGAAATCCCGTCGCGCATCGATAAAACCCGAATTGGTGAGGACGCTCTGGACCACGCCCTGCCGTGGGACCAGATTGAGGCCGTTCCCCATGCCCGCTATTTCGACTTTACCGGCGTGATTGACGAACTGCGGAATCGCCACGAAGAGCGGTTCGCCACCAACACGGAGTTCAAGCTGCTGCAGAAGGAAATTGAGTTCCTTAACCGCCAGCGGCAGATGGATTACGTCAGCCTTAACGTGGACGAGCGCAAGAACCAGCACAACCAGATCGAGCAGACCCGCCTGACCATCGCCAATGCCCGCAGGGAACTGAAGGGCGAAGAACCTTTTGAAGACCTGGAAGCTCTGGAAGACTGGCAGGATCAACAGGCGGCAGATCTGGACAACACCGACGAAGAGCTGGATTTCGTCATCCAGGAAGGCGGACACATCATGGCCGACCTGCTGGAGCTGGATCAACGTATGGCGTCCATTCTGATGCCCACCCAGTTTGCGGCCAAGACTGAGGCACCATAAATCATGGCTGGGCAGCCGTCCGGGGAAAGCGGTCAGAGTACCCAACAGCGTGCCCGGGTGTTCCGGGACATGCTACTGGACGCCCTGCACGCCATGTATTCCATGGACGAAGCTGAGGGCCTGGAATCCTCTGGCCCGAAAGATAAAACCCCAGACGGTATGCTGGAACGCATAGCCGGGTTGACGGGTTCGGCACTTCGCCTGGGCGCCCGGGCAACCGACACCTCCCTGCGGGTCGGTCGGGCCCTGATTAACTCTCAGGATCAGTTGCGGGCCATGCTGACAGCCGGCCAATCGCTGAAAGACATACGGGAAGTTGCGGGCCTCACGCTCTCGGAAATGAGTGAAGCCCTGAACCTCAAAGACAAGTCTTTGCTGGAAGCCATTGAAAATGGCACCTCCACCCTCTCCTTCGAGCTGATCCTGAGACTCGCCGCCCTGGTGGCCCGCAACGATCCGATCCCGTTTATCATGCGCACCACCCGTAACTATAACCCCGAGGTGTGGCAGATACTCAACGATTGGGGTATTGGCCGGATTCCGCTCCAGTTTGAGCGGGAACGGGAATTCATCAACATCTTCCGCCGGCACGACGATGCCAGAAACCTGTCGGATGAAGGCTTCCGCAAAGTGCTGGAATTTACCCGCCAGAGCTTTGAAATGTCACTGCATTTTATAGAACAGCAGGAAAAGGAAGTGGCAGAACTGAAAGCTGGCATGAAGACTGCCGAGCCAGCGCCGGACAAGCCGGCAACCAGCTCGGGGGCAAAACGGAATATCAGGTAAACAGCGCCCGCATTCCGGTGATGTTGGGGTTACGCACTGCGCCTTTCTCGGTCACGATGGCATCAATCAGGCTGGCCGGTGTCACGTCGAAGACCGGATTGAAGACCTGAACGCCGGCGGGCGCCAGGGGAATCCCGCGGATTTCACGAACCTCGGTGCCCTCCCGCTCTTCGATCGGAATATCCTTGCCGGACTCCAGCGACATATCCACGGTGCTGGAGGGAGCCACCACCATAAACCCGATCTTGTGGTGCCGAGCCAGGACCGCCAGGTTATAGGTACCAATCTTGTTCGCCACATCACCGTTGGCAGTTATCCGGTCGGCACCCACAACAATCCATTTAACCTTGCCGGAAGCCATAATGGCCGCTGCCGCGCCATCGGCATTGAGCGTAACGGGAATATGGTCACGGGTCAGCTCCCAGGCGGTTAACCGGCTGCCCTGAAGCCAGGGCCGGGTTTCGTCGGCATAGACCCTCTTCAACAGTTTTTCCTCGTGCAAACGGCGAATCACCCCCAACGCGGTACCGTATCCTCCGGTGGCAAGTGCACCGGTGTTGCAGTGGGTCAGCACTGCGACAGGCTTGTCGGGATTCATCACCTCCAGCGCATAATCCGCCATGGCCAGGTTGGCCGCCAGGTCATCCTCATGCAGACGAACAGCCTCTGCCGCCAGCCGATCAGTGGCTTCGTCCAGAGAATGACAGGCGTGGAACACCTTTTCCATGCGCTCCAGCGCCCAGAACAGGTTCACCGCCGTAGGCCGGGATTTCGCCAACACTCGAATAGCCTGTTTGATCTCGGCCTGCCAATCGCCTCCGCCTGCGTGGCGGGCTGCCAGGGCCACCCCGTACGCAGCACTGATGCCGATGGCCGGTGCCCCACGCACCACCATATCCGTTATGCACTGGGCCACCGCCGAGGCACCATCCGCAACAATCCAGTGCTCCTCTGCCGGGAGCAGGCGTTGATCCAGCAATTCCAGCCTGTCCCCGTGCCAGCGCATTGCCACCGTCCCGATGGAACGATTGGAAGATCGACCTGCCATAAACAACTCCCGAACCAAAGAAAAACAGCGAGTATAGCCCTATCAAACCAGATTGACTGCCCTGATTTGAAGAGGCTTGATGAATGTCTGGAAAATCGCAGCACAGCGGCCACCACCGGGGTAGTTCTGCCTGACCGCGCTGGTTATACTTGCCCATTGAATTTCAAGGCGCCTCCGGTGCCCCGAACCCGCAAGGCAGGTTAATGACGGCAGAAACCATCACCGCAGCCGATACCCGAATCAATGCCCGCTGGCTGATTCCCGTCGAACCCTTCGGGGTTGTCCTTGAACACCAGGCCGTAATCCTTCAAGGCAGCCGAATTCTGGCGATCGTGCCGCAGGCTGAGGCAGACCAGAGTTATCGCACCCGGGAAACCCTCGACCTGAACCAGCATGTTGTCCTGCCCGGGCTGATCAACCTGCACGGCCACACCGCCATGTCCCTGTTCCGGGGCCTGGCTGACGACCTTCCATTGATGACCTGGCTGAATGATCATATCTGGCCTGCAGAGGGCAAGTTTGTCAGCGAGCAGTTCGTGGCAGACGGCACGCGCCTGGCCATGGCAGAGATGCTCCGCACCGGCACCACCACGTTTTCGGATATGTACTTCTTCCCGGAAGTGACTGCCCAGGCAGCCCACGACACCGGCATGCGTGCGCAGATCTGCTTTCCTCTGATGGATATGCCAACGGTATGGGGTTCAGGGCCAGAAGAATACCTGCGCAAAGGTGCGGACCTAATTGAACAATGGCAGCGGGATGACTACATCATGCCTGCCATTGGGCCCCACGCCCCTTACACCGTTTCCGACGGTCCTCTGGGTGCCGCCGTGGAATTAGCGCAGCAAACCGGTGCCGCCATTCAACTGCATTTGCACGAAACCGCCTTTGAAGTAGCGGAAGCGGTAAAAGCGAGCGGGCAGCGACCACTGGCGCGTATGGCAGACCTGGGTGTTCTCGGCACCAATACGCAGTGTGTACACATGACCCAGATCGACGAATCCGACCTGGCTCATCTGAAAAAGACCGGCGCCCATGTTGTCCATTGCCCGGAGTCCAACCTGAAACTGGCGAGCGGGTTCTGTCCGGTGCAGAAACTGCTGGATCACGATATCAATGTCACCATCGGGACCGATGGGGCCGCGAGCAACAACGATCTGGATCTGTTCGGCGAACTGAAAACCGCCGCAATGGTAGCCAAGGCTGTGGCGGACGATGCGGCAGCCCTGTCGGCTCACAAAGCGCTGGAAATGGCGACCCTCAGTGGTGCCCGAGCCCTGGGGCGGGACCACGACATCGGCTCCCTGGTGGCGGGCAAACTGGCAGATCTGATCGCCGTCGACTTGAGCGACCCCTATCTGCAGCCTGTCTACGATCCCGCTTCGCACCTGGTCTACAGCAACCACGGCCGGGCAGTAAGCCACAGCTGGATTCATGGCGTACCACAATTACAGGATGGCAGGCTAACCCGCATAGACGTACCAGATCTGGTTCTGCGGGTGAACGAATGGCGCAAACAGATTCTCAGCTGATTATCCGGAGTAACCCCGAACATGAACAACCAGAACGTAGACCAGAACGAGATTGCGAAATTCGAGGCGCTCGCCAGCCGCTGGTGGGACCCGACCAGTGAATTCAAACCCCTGCACGACATCAACCCGTTGCGACTGAATTACATCGACGAGCGCGTCTCGCTGGCCGGCAAACGGGCTCTGGACGTTGGCTGCGGCGGCGGTCTGCTGTCCGAAGGCATGGCACTTCGGGGCGCCCATGTTACCGGTATCGACATGGGCGAGGCGCCATTGTCGGTGGCCAAGCTCCATGGCCTGGAGTCCGGCGTGAAGGTGGACTATCGACAGACCACCATTGAGGAACTGGCGCGGGATCCTGAACATGCCGGCCAGTATGACGTGGTTACCTGTCTGGAAATGCTCGAACATGTACCCGACCCGGCATCGGTTATTCGAGCCTGCGCCAGTATGCTGAAACCCGGCGGCCACCTGTTCGTGTCGACCATCAATCGCAACCCCAAGTCGTTCCTCTTTGCCATTGTCGGTGCCGAATACGTTCTGAACTTATTGCCCAAGGGCACCCATGAGTGGAAGAAGTTTATCCGTCCATCGGAGATGTCTGACCATCTTCGCCATGCCGGGCTGGAAGTCCGCGAGCTCACCGGCATGACCTACAACCCTATCACCAAGGTGTACAAGCTTGGGCGGGATGTAGACGTCAATTACCTGATGCATGCCCGGGATACCCGTGAAGACTGAGCAGACACCGGCGGCGGTGCTCTTCGACCTGGACGGCACCCTGATTGACACCGCCCCGGATTTCATCCGCTGCCTGAACCAGCTCCGACAGCAACACGGCATGCCGGCACTGCCCGCAGAACAGATCCGGCGCTCGGTTTCCAACGGCGCCCGGGCGATGATTCGGGTGGGATTCGGGCTGGAGCCCGAACACGAGGGTTATCCTGAAAAGCACACGGCCTTTCTCGACCTCTATGAAACCGGTGTGGCCGTTGAAACCAGCCTGTTCCCGGGCATGGACGAGTTGCTGAGCAGCCTTGAGAGCCGGGGCATTCCCTGGGGGATTGTCACCAACAAGCCCGCACGCTTCGCAGTGCCCCTGATCGAAGCCCTGGGCCTGGCGCAACGCTGTGCCGCCCTGATTTGCCCGGACCATGTGGCTGAACGCAAGCCGCACCCGGAGTCACTGCTGCTGGCCTGCCGTCAGATTCAGGTGGAACCGATAAAATCTGTTTATGTCGGTGATCATGAACGGGACATTGAAGCGGGCCGGAACGCTGGAATGCACACCATCGCGGTGCGTTACGGCTACATAGAGCAACCGGAGACCGTTGACCTGTGGCAAGCCGACCGCATCGCCGATACCGTCAGCGACCTGACAAAGCTGTTACAATAGCGCCCAATTATTTTCGACCGGGCTGGCCAAGGCCTGGTCTGGCCTGATTTACGGAGACAGGTTATGCAAGATTACCAGGCACCCGCCGATCTTCTGAAAGACCGCATTGTCATGGTAACCGGTGCCGGCAGTGGTATCGGACGCGCTGCCGCCAAAGCCTTTGCTGCCCATGGCGCCACCGTCATCCTGGTTGGGCGTACGGTCTCGCGGCTGGAGGAAGTCTACGACGAGATTGAAGCTGCTGGCCACCCCAAACCTGCCATCGTGCCTATGAACTTTGAAGGGGCGGCGGTCAAGGATTATGAAGAGCTGGCCATGACCCTGGAAGACAATTTCGGTCGCCTGGATGGCCTCCTGCACAATGCCGGAATTCTGGGTGCTCGCAGCCCGGTTGAGCTGTACGATCCGGAAACCTGGAACAAGGTCATGCACGTGAATGCCACAGCGCCATTCCTGCTGAGCCGGGCGATGATTCCGCTGCTGCGCAAATCCGATGACGCCTCCATGATCTTTACCTCTTCCGGCGTTGGCCGGCAGGCACGGGCATACTGGGGAGCCTACGCGGTCTCCAAGTTTGCCGTTGAAGGCCTGGCGCAGTTACTCGCAGATGAGCTGGACGACGAGCGCCACAATATCCGGGTGAACAGCCTGAACCCGGGCGCGACCCGCACAGGCATGCGGGTGCTGGCCTACCCGGCGGAAGATCCGAAGAAAAACCCGGATCCGGAACAGTTGATGCCCGTGTACCTCTACCTGATGGGCCGGGACAGCAAGGGCGTTAACGGCCAGCAAATTGACGCGCAGCCGAAAAAATAATGGAACTGCTTTTTTACACCACACCCCAGTGCCATTTGTGTGAACTGGCAGAGGCGCTGCTGGTCAGCACCCCGATGCCCGAGCCTATTCCGGTGGATGTGGTGGACATCGCCCAGTCCGAAGCCCTGGTGGAGCGCTATGGCACCCGCATCCCGGTGCTGCGCCGCAACGACACCGGGGCGGAGCTTGACTGGCCATTCACCAGGGACCAGTTACTCACGTTTCTGCAATGAGGATCCTCTGACATGCTGATGATCATCTCCCCTGCCAAGACTCTGGATTATGAGAGCCCCCTGGCAACGGAAACCCATACCCAACCGGACTTCCTGGACGATGCCTGTGAACTGATTGACCAGCTCAAGGAGCTGGAACCGCATCAGGTCAGCAACCTGATGAGCATCAGCGACAAACTCGGGCAACTGAACGCCGAGCGCTTCCAGTGCTGGCACACACCGTTTACGCCGGATAATGCCCGGCAGGCCGTTCTGGCGTTCAAGGGCGACGTCTATACCGGTCTGGATGCCGAGAGTTTCAGTAGTGAGGATTTCAGTTTTGCCCAGAAACACCTGCGGATTCTCTCCGGCCTCTACGGACTGCTGAAACCGCTGGACCTGATGCAGCCCTACCGACTGGAAATGGGCACCCGGTTTGAAAATACCCGGGGCAAAGACCTGTACGCGTTCTGGGGCAGCAAGATTACCGATGCCCTGAACCAGCTCCTGGCCAGCGACGACAAGGTGCTGGTGAATCTGGCCTCCAACGAATACTTCAAGAGCGTGCAGAAAAAACACCTGGACGCCCGCCTCGTTACCCCCCAGTTCAAGGACTGGAAAAACGGCCAGTACAAGATGATCAGCTTCTACGCCAAGAAAGCCCGGGGGCTGATGTGCCGTTACGCCATCCAGAATCGAATTACCCAGGCTGATGATCTCAAAGGCTTCAACCTGGAGGGGTACTATTTCAGCGAAGACCAATCCGATAACAACAACTGGGTTTTCCTGCGGGACGAGCAGTAGTCAGGCGGTTTTCCGACCTGTGTTTAACACCTTCAGACATCTGTTGATATCGGAGTAGCAATGAACGAAGCAGTATTTTCCCAGATCGCCATGCTGGTGTTTCTGACCGGCCTTATTGCCTGGATGGGCTTCATTGTTTGGGATCTGGCCAAGAAATCCCAGGCCGGCAAATTCGGCACCATCGCGCTGTTTACCGTGCTTGGCGCCGGTGTTGTCGGCTTTATCGTGAAAACCGTGCTGGTGGAGGTTATGCAGATCTGACCGGCCTGCCGTCACTTTACGGCTACCGCCTGGTAGCCGTATCATCCCTTCCCCTTTTTTCGATTCGACAAGCTCCGACCTGACGCAAGGATTCAGACCCATGTGGTTTCGTAATGCCCGTGTTTTCCGTTTCACCAAACCTTTCGATATTTCCGCAGAAGCGCTGGAAGAGAAACTCCAGGCGGACGCATTCAAACCCTGTGGTCCTCAGGAAACCAATCGCCAGGGCTGGGTTCCGCCCCTGGGTAAGCATGGCGACCAACTGGTGCACAGCGCCAACGGTTATCACCTGATTGCCCTGAGAAAAGAAGAGAAGATCCTGCCCGGGCCGGTGGTGAAGGAAGCTGTGGAAGAGCGTGCCGAAGCCATTGAGCTGGAGCAGGGCCGAAAGGTGCGCCGGAAGGAAAAAGACGAACTGAAAGAACAGGTGATGCTGGAAATGCTGCCCCAGGCGTTTTCACGCAACCGCCGATGCTTTGCTTACCTGGCCCCTCAGGACGGCGTGCTGGTGGTTGATGCCGGCTCTGCGAAACAGGCCGAAGATCTAGCCTCCACCCTGCGCAAGAGCCTGGGATCACTGCCTGTGCGCCCGCCGGCGGTTGAGCAATCCCCCGCCTTCACCTTCACCGGCTGGCTGAACGAAAGCATTGATCACCCTGCCAACATTACCCTGGGCAGCGAATGCGAACTGAAAGACCCGTCAGAAGATGGCGGCGTGGTACGCTGTAAAGGCCTTGATCTCAGAGCCGACGAGATCCGCAACCACCTGGAAGCTGGCATGCAGGTGACCAAGCTGGCCCTGACCTGGGACGACAATGTCTCGTTCGTACTGGACGAAGAGCTGGGCATACGCCGGCTGAAATTCGGTGAAACCCTGCAAGAGCAATTGGACGACGTCGATGTCGACGACGCCCTGGCCAAGTTTGATGCAGCTTTCACCATCATGACTCTGGAGCTGTCACGGCTGATTCCCGGGCTGCTGGAAGCCCTGGGCGGAGAAGATCGCTCCGCCATCGTCGAGGAGTAAAGGAACGGGGGGCTACAGATGCCCCCCTTTGCCCAGCCGTTCCTTCTGCCAGTCTTTCTGCGGCTCGTTCAGTACCAGTCGCAGATCCATCACTTCTTCCTCCGGGTTGTATTTGATTTCGAACCCCAGATGCTCGGCCAGCTGCAACATCGGCCGGTTGTCCGGCAACACATTGCCGATCATTTCCATGGTGCCCCGGGCACGGCAATAATCAATCATCTTCTGCATAAGGGCCACGCCCAGGCCTTCGCCTTTCATCCGGTCATCTACCATGACGGCGAACTCGCAACGCAGATTGTCGGCATCGGTCCAGGTACGCACGGTACCCAGGGTCTCCTCGCCTTCACCATCTTCACGGGGCGCATTGGCGATGAACACCATTTCCCGGTCATAGTCGATTTGCACCATCTGGGCCACGTCTTCCCGGGAAAAATGCTTGCGGTACTGGAAGAATCGGTAACGGATGGATTCCGGAGACTGATGCTCGTGAAACAGCCGATGAGCAGGCTCATCCTCCGCCAGCACCGGGCGAATAATCACGCGGCGACCGGATTTGGGCAATACCAGCCACTCCTCCAGCTCTCGCGGGTAGGGCTGGATAATGGGCTTGATCGGATGTTCATCCAGGTCAATGGCGATGTTTACAGCAACGGCGCCCTGCTCATTGAATAGCAATGGCGAGATTTCCAGGCCCTTGATCTCTGGTATATCGATCACAATCTGTGACAGCGTCACCAGGGTTTCGGACACCGCCCGGATATCCTCTTCCGGCTTCAGGCTGTGTTCTTTAAGCAGTTTGTACATGTAAGTACGCCGCAGCAGCTCGCGGGCCAGCACCATGTTCAGGGGCGGCAAGGCAATCTGGCGATCGGTCATGATATTGATCTGGGCACCGGCTGCCCCGCAAACCACCAGCGGCCCGAACACCTCATCACGAGTGATCCCCACACTGAACTCGATGCCGCCAACATGCTGGTAGGAACGCTGGACGGCAAAACCCAGGAACCCGCTTTTCGGGAAATGCTCCCGATATTCGTCCATCAGGAAGCGGCAGCTGTCGATGATCACCTGTTCGCTGTTGAGCTTTTTGACCGTGCCCTTATAGCGGCGCTGGGTCGGGCTCAGATCCAGGAAGGGATAACACACATCTTCGTGGATAACAGTTACATCAATGGGGCGGCGCTCGACAGCGAAGACCTCCAGCACCTCTTCCACGTCATCACAGTAGACGGTTTCAATGGTATTGATGCCGTAGTCGCAAATCACCCGCCGGGCTTCCCGGTTAGACAGATGCCGCCGGCCATCCCGCAAGGCCCTGGCGACCAGTTTGCGGGTGTTGGCCCGGTCGGCGAAGTGGTCTGTAAACGATTCGGGCGTCTCGGTCAGCAGCCGCTGGATGCGCTGATGCCGAACATGCTGCATGAACGCCATCACCGCTTTTTCCGGGTTAAAGAACGATGGCAGCCCAGCCCGGTAAAACTCTTCCCGGGAATCCATCACCGTGCTCTGCCCCAACCAGCAGGTAAAGATGTTCAGGCGGGTGCCCTTGGACGCCTGCACCACGGAATCGGCAATCTGCAGGCTGTCTTCGATCAGTGTGGGTGCGTACATCACCAGCACGTTAGCCACGTTCGGGTCCTTCGCCAGAATCTTGATGGCCTTGCCATAGAGCTCGGGCGTGGCGTCATAGTTCAGGTCGATGGGGTTCTTGCGGGTCCAGTACGGCGGCAACAGTTCCCCCAGTTCCCTGACCGTATCTTCCGACAGCTCCGCCAGTTCACCGCCGAGATCCGCCAGCCGGTCCACCGCCAATACGCCGGGGCCCACGCCGTTGGCCATGATGGCCAGGGATTCCCGACGCAGCGGGCGCATCCGGGTCAGGGTTTCCAGGGCATCAAACATCTGGCCAAGCCCGTCCACCCTTAACACACCGGCGCGCTGAAGCATGGCATCGTAGACCGGGTCGCTGCGTTTGATACCAGCGGGCAAGGCATGGGTAAACCACTCGGATTCGGGCACCCGTCCGGATTTCACCGCAATCACAGGCTTGGTTCGGGAGGCCACCCGCACCGCTGACATGAAACGCCTGGGATTGGGGATGTTTTCAATGTGCAGAAGAATCGCCCGGGTCTGGGTGTCCTGGGCCAGATAGTCGATCAGGTCGTCGTGATCGATGTCCATGCCATCGCCCAGGGTCAGGAAGTAAGAGAAGCCCACCCCCCTGGCAAAAGCCCAGTCCAGCACCGAACTGGCAATGGTGCCGGACTGCCCCACGAAAGCAACGCGGCCGGGAATGGCCCCCATATGGGCATAGGTGGCGTTCAGATGCCGCGCCGGCACCATCAAACCGATAGTGTTGGGGCCCAGTACGCGGATGCCGGTCTCCCGGGCGGCATCGCGCACTGAATACATCAATGGCTGGCCGGTTTTACTGTGAGTCCGGGACATGCCCCCAGTCATTACAATGGCGGTGCGCACGCCGCATTCACCGAGTTTCCGGATCATTTTCGGCACCGTGTCCGGCGGGGTACAGATGATCGCCAGGTCCGGACTGAAATCCAGTTTGGACACTTTGCGCACACAGGGCACCCCGTGCACGTTTTCGTAGTCGCTCTGGTTGACCACCACGAGCCGGCCCGGATAGCCGCCGCCCAGCAGGTTCCGCAACACCATACCCCCGAGGTTGTCAGCGCGTTCCGAGGCGCCAATAACGGCAATGGATTCAGGATTGAACAGGCTTTCCAGATAGCGGGTACTCAACGCGGCTCTCCCAGTGGTGTGCGCGACAGGAATGTACAAACTTCAATAAAACGGCTTGCTTATCAGTGTATACCTTATCTTAGGTGGCGATTTCATGATGTAAATCGACTAACGAGTTATTAGACCAAAGAAATACGACAGGCTTCGGTTATCCCTGATAACATGAATGCGATAATAAGCATATTCAGGTTCAGGCATTACCCATGACCACGGCATTTTTTTCCCACGACGACTGCAAGAAACACAACATGGGCCCGGAGCACCCGGAAAGCCCTGAGCGTCTTTCAAGCATTCTCGCCTACCTCGCGGATACCAACCTGCAACAGGAACTGGACTGGGTTCGTCCGGAAGAAATCACCCGGGACCAACTGCTGACCGTGCATCCGGAAAGCTATCTGCACCAGTTGGACCTGATGCAGCCAACCCGGGGCCGGGTGTTCACCGACCCGGACACCGCGATGATGCCGGACACCCTGAGAGCAGCGAAGCTGGCCGCGGGGGGCAATGTGCAGGCTGTCGATATGGTGATGAGCAGCCAGGTAACCAACGCTTTTGTCTGCGCCCGGCCACCGGGACACCACGCCGAACGTGCCAAGTCGATGGGGTTCTGTTTCTATAACAATATCGCCCTGGCGGCGATGCGGGCGCTCACCTTCCATCACCTTGAGCGGGTGGCCATTGTCGATTTCGATGTGCATCAGGGTAACGGCACGGTCGATATTGTCAGTGGTGATGAACGCATACTGATGTGTTCCAGCTTTCAGCATCCGTTTTATCCCCATTCCCACGTGCACCGGCAGGCCGACAATATTGTCAATGCGCCGATTGCAGCCGACTGCTCAGCGGCTGAGTACCGCAAGACGGTTGAAGCCGCCTGGCTCAAGAAACTGCAGGATTTTCGTCCGCAACTGGTGTTGATCTCGGCAGGCTTTGACGGGCATCGGCTGGACCCCATGGCGGAGCTGAATCTGGAAACCGAGGATTATCGCTGGTTAACGGAAATGCTGGTGAGTGTCGCCAATGACCACTCCAACGACCGCATCATCTCCACGCTGGAAGGCGGGTATCACCTGAAAGCCCTGGCAGAGGGTGTGGCCGCGCACCTGGAAGTCCTGAACGCAGTGTATTGAAACTCGGGATGGCGTGTTCCGGCTATCCCGAAAACTCGCTTCCCATACCGTTAGCCTGCAGCAGTTCCGGGCGCTCACCCTGGCGTTGCAAACGAATGGTGGTGCGGCGGTTATCAGCCGGCTGGCGGGAAACCGGATACTGATCACCGTGGGCCCGGACCGTCAGCATAGTCTCATCAATTCCCCTGGATTTGAGATACTCGGCCACCACGTTGGCTCTTTCCTCCGACAGCGCGCGGTTATCAATCCGGCTACCAATACTGTCGGAATGGCCGTCCACGAAGATTCTTTCTACCGTGCTGTCGGCCATCACGTAGGTCACAATATTGTCGAGCAAGTTCATGTCTGCCTGTGACAGGCTGGTACTCCCGCTGGCAAACGGAACCCGGCTGCGCCGAACCTGGTCGAAGTTAACCGGCAGCAGACTGGCAACGCATTCACGATAGCCGGCGTACGGGCCGGAAAAATTCACATTCGACAACTGCACCCGCACGGGCTGGCCGCTGTATACCGCGGCTCGGGTTACTGTCGGCTGCATACCTCGGGACAACCCCTGGGCAATCAACACCGCTTCCCGATTCCCCAGGTTCACCGAGCGGGGACTATCCGTTACCTGCACAGCACCAATGGGGCTCGGTGGAACTCCTGGCCGCCAGGGCGGAGCTTCGACCACTAACTGGCCCTGGCCGGGGCGCATCACACTGAGATCCGATTCGAGATAGAAACGCAGGTCTTCCCCTGCCCGGTGCCTGAGCACGGCGCGGCCAAAGCCAGGGACCTCATGGACAAGGGAACACTCAAAGACCGACTCGGAGAGATACCACTGGCTGTTTTCAATACCGGCACCATAACTGGATGACAGCACAGGCGCAGAGGGCAATGACATTAACCCTGCCGTCGCCAGCAATTTCAGCAATCTGCTCTGCCTGAAGAACCAATTGGGTGAAACCATAGGAATGCCCCGTGGAGCCTTTAAACCAGTGAACTAACCGGTTAACGGCGACCCGACCGGGAACTTGAGCCGGATAACTTACGAACAGGTTAAAAACATCTGCTTTTCGCTTCTGATATAATCCGCGAAATTTTGCGCTCGCTTTCGGATACCTTCTCATGACCCGACAGATAACCATCACACGCCCGGACGACTGGCACCTGCACGTGCGCGACGGCGACATTCTGAACGATGTGGTGCCCGCCACCGCCGCCTGCTTCGGCCGCGCTATCATCATGCCTAACCTGGTACCGCCGGTAACCGATGCCAGCGCAGCCATGGCATACAGGGATCGCATTCTGGCCGCGGCCCGGGGAACGGACTTCCAGCCCCTGATGACCCTGTATCTGACCGAGAGCACCACCGCCGAGACCATTCGTGAAGCCAAAGCCGCCGGCGTAGTGGCAGCGAAACTGTACCCGGCTGGCGCCACCACCAACTCTGCCTCCGGCGTAACGGACATTCGCAATATCTACCCGGTGCTGGAGGCGATGGCGGATTGCGGCATGCTGTTGCTGGTACACGGCGAGGTGACCGACAGCGACATCGATATTTTCGATCGGGAAAAGGTGTTTCTGGAGCGGGTTCTGGCACCAACGCTGACTGCGTTCCCGTCGCTCCGGGTGGTTCTTGAGCATATCACCACTGCCGATTCGGCCGAGTTTGTCCGTAACCATCAGGGCAATAACCTAGGGGCAACTCTCACACCGCAGCATCTGATGTATAACCGCAATCACATGCTGGTCGGCGGTATTCGCCCACACCTTTACTGCCTGCCCATCCTCAAGCGCAACAAGCATCAGGAAGCGCTAAGAGAGGTCGTGGCCAGCGGCGATCCCCGCTTCTTCCTGGGCACGGATTCTGCCCCACACGCGAAAGACAAGAAGGAAGCCGCCTGCGGCTGTGCTGGCTGTTACTCCGCCTACGGCGCCATCGGCCTGTATGCCGATATCTTCGAGGAACTGGGCATTCTGGACAAGCTGGAAGCCTTTGCCAGCTTCAACGGCGCCGATTTCTATGGCGTGCCCCGGAACACCGACACCGTGACGCTGGTGCGGGAACCCTGGACCATGCCGGAGAACCTGCCTCTAGCCGGCGGTGGCATTGTTCCGTTGAAGGCTGGCGAAACCGTTAACTGGCGCCTGGCGTAAACCCTATTCATTCACTACCACGAACATCGGAGTTCGAGTGTCAGACGAAAACAAACAGCCCCACCCCATGTCCCAGCGCTTTCGCGGCTTTCTGCCGGTGGTGGTCGATGTGGAAACCGCCGGCTTCAACCCGGAACGTGATGCTCTGCTGGAAATCGCTGCCGTAATGCTGACCATGGATGAGGATGGCTGGCTGCGCCGGGGCGAAACCCACGTGCAGCAGATCGACCCGTTCGAAGGCGCCAATCTGGAGCAGTCGGCCCTGGATTTCACCGGTATCGATCCCTGGAATCCGGAGCGGGAGGCGGTACCGGAACGGGAAGGCCTGAGCGAGATTTTTTCTCCCATCCGCAAGGCGGTAAAAGAACACGACTGCAAGCGAGCGGTCCTGGTGGGCCACAATGCCACGTTTGACCATAATTTCGTTTTCGCGGCAGCGCTGCGGGCCGATATCAAACGCAACCCGTTCCACCCATTCTCGACGTTTGATACCGCTACCCTGGCGGGCCTCGCCTACGGCCACACCGTGCTGGCCCAGGCCTGTAAACTGGCGGGCATTCCCTTCAGCAACAAGGAAGCCCACTCGGCCGCCTACGACGCGGAAAAGACAGCAGACCTGTTCTGCGGCATCGTCAATCGCTGGCGTGAACTGGGCGGGTTTCCGCCGCCGCCAATCGAAATTGCCGAAGAACCCCAGGAATGAAATCGCCAACCTGAAAAAAAACCCGCCGAGGCGGGTTTTTTTCTTGGTTTATAACGACGATTACCAGTATATCCCCCGCATAATCGCCGCAAAGGCCACCTGCTCGGTAGAGACTTTCGGCTTTTCGCCGGACTTGCTGCCAGCGGCTGCTGGAGAATCCGGGAACATCCGGTAGCCAGTGTTCATAATGATCTCACCCATCTTCGGTGCCAGCGCATGCAGAACCTGCGCGAACACGCCGAGACGGGTGGCAATGCGCTTGGGCCGGTACACAATCGCATCCGCCACCATCTGGGCGGCTTCATCCGGCGTCAGCGTCGGCACGGAATCGTAGATCTTGGTGGGCGCGATCATCGGCGTTTTCACCAACGGCATGTTGATGGTGGTGAAGGTCACGTTGCGATCCGACCATTCTGCAGCGGCACAGCGGCTGAACGCGTCCAGTGCGGATTTCGAGGCGACATAGGCCGAGAAACGCGGAGCGTTGGTAAGTACCCCGATGGAAGAAATATTCACCACGTGCCCGCGGCGACGCTCCAGCATGGCTGGCGCAAAGCCCATGATCAGCCGAACGGAGCCAAAGTAGTTCAGCTGCATGGTCCGCTCAAAATCGTGGAACCGGTCAAAAGACAACGCCAGTGAGCGGCGGATGGAGCGACCCGCGTTATTCACCAGAACATCCACGTGGCCGTGATTATCGAGCACCGTCTTAACAAAGCGGTCGCAGTCGTCCATGTCCGAAAAGTCGCACTGGTAAGCATGCACGTTGCCACCTTTGGCCTCCAGACTGGCCGCCACTTCATCCAGAGTTTCCTTGGTGCGGGCACCAATGACCAGAATGGCACCGGCCTCTGCCAGTTTCTCTGCCGTTGCCAGGCCAATACCCGAGGTCGCGCCGGTGACCACGCAAACCTTACCTTCAACCGTGCCCTTGAGGGTGCGGTCCTTGAACAGGTCCGGGTCCAGATTACGCTCCCAGTAGTCCCAGATCACCGGGGCATAGGACGGCAGTCGCGGCACCTCAATGTCTGTACCCTTCAGTACCCGCTCCAGCTCCCGGGTATCAAAACGGGTCGGATAATTAATGAAAGACATCACCGAGGGCGGAATGCCCATGTCATCCAGAAGCGCACCAGTAATGCGCTTGACCGGAGGCAGATTCTTGATGCTCTGGCGAATAAACGGCGGAATAAAACCGAACATCCGGGAATCGATGCGCATACCCATGCGGGGGGCATGGCCGGCCTCGCAGAAGATATTGAGGATCTCACCCACCTTGTACGGATCGGAGTCCACCAGATGGAAACAGTTGCCATCTTCGCCCTCCAGATGGGCAATGTGATCCAGGGCGTCGACCACGAAATCCACCGGTACAATGTTCAGCCGGCCACCTTCAATACCGATGGTGGGTACCCACTGGGGCAACGCGTGACGGATCTTCTGAATCATCTTGAAGAAGTAATAGGGCCCGTCCACCTTGTCCATTTCGCCGGTTTCCGAATGGCCAATGACCATACCAGGGCGGTAGATGCGGAACGGAACCTTGCATTCTTCACGCACAACTTTTTCGGATTCGTGCTTGGTGCGCAGGTAAGGATGATCAAGCTTCTCGGCTTCTTCGAACATATCCTCCCGGAAGATACCCTTGAACAGACCCGCTGCCGCGATGGATGACACATGATGGAAATGTTTGGCGCCCATGGCTTCTGCAGCCTGAACAGCCGCCCTGGTGCCTTCGATATTGGTGGCCGCCTGGGCTTCTTCGTCTGCGCCCATGTCGTAGACCGCGGCAAGATGGAATACGTGGTCAATATTTCCTTTCAGTGATTTCAGCGTTTTCGCGTCAATACCAAGGTTTTTGCTGGTGAGGTCGCCGATCACAGCCTTCACTTGCTTGTCGTCTGCACCCCAGCGCTCCCGGAGTCGCTCCAGCTTGTCCTGGGACTGCTCGCGAACCAGAACATACACGGTGCCGCCGCGCGCCAAGAGTTTCTCAACCAGAAAACGACCGATAAAACCGGTGCCGCCTGTCAGGAAATAATTCATAGGTACTCCATTCTGCCTGTTGTGTTTTTTGTCTTTAACCGACACAGATACGACTAAAGTCGTAGCCGATTCCATCGGTCGGCAATTCTACTTAATTGCAACCCTCATGTATCGAACTTTTTTAGAGCTTTTACTCTGTAACCCATTGTTTTTGTTAGAGTAATTACTCTAAAAGCAGCCAACTCCACCTCACTCCCTGTCCGGTTTATCGACACAATGTGATTGAGATTAGCACAAGAAACCGCGACCACCGCATTGGGTCATTTAATTACGACCAGGCAATGCAAGAGGTTCTTACCAATGACATAATCGGGAACTTCCAGCGCCATCCGGCGTCACTAACCGAGCCAGACATCAAGGTTTAAAAGAAACTGCCATGCCGAAAAACAATCCGAACACCGAACGCTATATTGCCATCGCCCGTGCCTGCCTGAAGGCCATCAACGACACCGCCGCCGACAGTGGTTCCCGGGAAGACAAGATCCAGGCCGTATACCAGGCAATCGACAAGGCGTTTCAGGCCGAGTTTGCCGATTATCGACAGTCCGTTGCGATCATGGCGACGGTGCTGGAGCGGATCGCCTCTGGTGAACTCGACGCTGACCAGGCGGCCAAACTCGCGCGCCAAACCATAGAACAGAAGCCTGACAGCGCCAAAAACAACCAGATGCACTGATCCCTTTTCCGACCTGAACGCCATTCCGGAACCCGAGGCCCCATGACTTCGAAACATCCGTTACCTGTTCGATCTCGCTACGCTCTGCTGCAGAGGCTGTTGCTGGTCGTCACCGTGTTACTGGCTCCACTGGCGACAGCCAGTGTGTCACCCACCCAAAGTCCCAATGATCCGAACCAGTATCGGTTCATCGAACTCGACAATGGCTTGCGGGTGATCCTCGCTTCGGACCCGGAAACAGACAAAGCCGCCGCCTCCATGAACGTTGCCGTGGGCAGCGGAAACGACCCGAAAGAGCGGGCTGGCCTGGCGCACTTTCTCGAGCACATGCTGTTTTTGGGCACCGAGAAGTACCCGGAGGCAGGCGAATACCAGCAATTTATTCGCAGCCACGGCGGCAGTCATAACGCGTTCACAGCGTTTGAGGACACCAACTATTTCTTTGATGTCGAAGCAGAGTTTCTGGAGCCGGCACTGGACCGGTTCGCCCAACAGTTTTCTCATCCGCTGTTCACGCCGGAACTGGTGGATCGTGAGCGCAATGCCGTCCACTCCGAGTACAGTTCCAAGCTTAAAGATGACGGCCGGCGCCTGCTTTCTGTCAGGAAGGCGGCGGGCAATCAGAAGCATGCCTTCAGCCAGTTTGCGGTCGGCAACCTGGAGACCCTGGAAAATACCGAAGGCAACCCACTTCGGCCTGACCTGATTCGTTTCTGGGAAGAAAACTATTCGGCGAACATCATGACCCTGGCAGTCTACGGCCCACAGCCGCTGGATGAGCTGGAACGCATGGTGCAGGAGCGCTTTGGCGCCATCGCCAACCGTAACCTTGAACCCAAGGTTCACCCTCACCCGCTGTACGACACCTCCCCGTTGCCAGAGAAAGTGACAGCCGAGGCGCTGAAAGACAATCGCAGCATGACGCTGTCTTTCCCGATCCCCTCTCAGCAGCGTTACTATAAAAGTAAACCCGCAGCCTACGTTGCCAACCTGCTGGGCCACGAAGGCCCCGGCAGCCTGTTTGACGTTCTGAAACGCGCAGGCATGGTAGAAAGCCTTTCCGCAGGCACAGGGATGGACACCGGCGAACACGCCACTCTCGACATCAGCATGTCGCTCACCCGGGAAGGCCTGGAACACCAGGATGAGATCATTGCCCTCACCTTTGAATATATAGATCGTATTCGTGACAACGGCATCAGCCAGCAACGCTTCAACGAGATGCGACAGCTGGCCATGATTGATTTCCGTTTCCGGGAACGCGCTGAAGCGCAAAGCGAGGCCATGCGACTGTCCAGACTCCTCAAGGACTATCCGCCTGAAGATGTTCTAAGCGCCCCCTGGCTGCTTGAGCGGTATGCCCCAGAGCAATACAGGGCGATCCTCAATCAGCTGAAACCAGCCAACCTTAAAGTCTGGATTGCTGCGCCCAACCTGGACGCGAGCGAGCCGAACCTCACGCGGTGGTATCAGACGCCCTGGGTCAGGACACCCCTGAACCTCGATAATCCGGCAGCTCCCAGCCTGGCTGAACAGCTTGCCCTGCCCGAATCCAACCCCTTTGTTCCAGAAGATCTCGAACTGGTGGGGGGGGATAGCATGGCTCACCCGGAGAAAATTGCCGAACTGGACGGACTGGATATCTGGTACGCCCGGGATACCCGTTTCGCCACTCCGAAAGCCAATCTGTTTGTCAGCCTGAGAACGCCGGCAGCGCGGGAATCCGCCCGGAGTTCAGTGCTCACACAACTGCTGGTGGACGCCATTAACACCAACCTCAACGCCTGGGCCTATTCTGCCCGGCTGGCCGGGCTGGACTACAGCGTCTACCCCCATCTTCGTGGTGTTACCATCCGTGTCGGCGGCTACAGCGACAAGCTGCACAAGCTGGCTAACCAGATACTGCTGGAGTTCGCCAATCCCGCCCTTACCGAACAACGATTCAGGATCGCGCGACAGAACCTGATGGATGCTCTGGAAAACAAGAGCAAAGAACGGCCGGTGCAGCAGACTTCGGAATTTGTCCAAACCGCCTTGCTGGAAGGCACGTTTCCCGTGGAGGAGCGCCTGGCCGCTGCGCGCGACGTCACACTGAATGAGCTGAGGGGGTTTGCCGGCAGTTTCCTCGCCCGCACTGATCCCGTCATGCTCGCCCATGGCAACCTGACACAGGCCAGTGCCCTGAATATGGCCAGACAGGTACAGGCTCTGGTGCTGAACGATCACCAGCGTAACAACGTGGATCGGGCGCGAATTCGCCAGCTGCCTCCGAGCCAGACCGCCGCGCATCTGGCGGTTGAGCACCCCGATACCGGTTACACCTTATACCTGCAGGGCAACAACACTTCCTACGCCGAGCGAGCCCGGTATCGGTTGCTGGCACAAATCATCAGTAGCCCGTTCTATGAGGAAATCCGGACCACGCGCCAGCTCGGATACATCGTCTACGCGACCGCGTTCGAGATTCTGGAAACGCCGGCGCTCGGGCTGGTTGTGCAATCCCCATCCGCTGATGCATCTGCCATCGACTCGGCCGTCAAGGAATTCAGCCAAACCTTTGCGCAACAACTGGCGGAGATGGATGACACCCGGCTTAAGCGGGAAAAACAGGCGGTGATCAGCCAACTGCTGGAGCGTGACCGGCAACTGAGCGAAGTCTCCAGCCGATACTGGCGGGAGATCGACCGGGAAAATGCCGAGTTTAACAGCCGACAAGCCCTGGCCGACGCTATTCGGAACGTATCGCTGGAGGAACTGAAAGAGACCTTCGAACAGGCCATGCTTGAACGACAACGTGCTCTGCTGGTCACCACCGGAGGCGATGCCGTGAATGATGAGGCGATCCTTCAGACCCTGCGGGACCTTGGCCCTGTACCGAAGGATTGACGAGAGATACTACGAACCTGCCCGGCGATCATTCGCCTGCCGGGCAGGTTGTCGGGTTAACAAAGCCGGTTACAGATCCACCGCAAACTGATTGAAATACACCACAGACCCAGTGCCGGTCCCCACATTCAGAATGCTGAATGCCACCTTGCCCTTCTCCTGAATAAAAGCAAACTTGTCGCTTTCATTCTTTACTTCGTAGTTCTCTGTGTCGTTTTTCTTCTCGTTATACACAGACAAGGCTCCGTCCTGGCTGCCATGACGAATCTGGGCCATGGAGACAATAATCTGCGGAATATCCTTTGCCTTGTTGAACGTCAGAATCCAGATGCCCGAGTCGTTGGTGGGCAACATCACTTGCACAAAGCCTTTCTCGGCGCCATCCTGGTATTTAGAGCTGGCCAGGTCGTTCATGCCAACCCAGTAGGAGTACCAGTTGCCTTCCAGAGCAACGTCAATGGTGTCAAATACCTTGACCTTCACACTGTTGTCGGGATCACTGACACCCAGCTGTTTCACAACGGTAGTCAGCAGGGATTTCGTGCCCTCGCCGTAGGAGTCAAAGCCACCAAAACTCTGAGCCAGACTGGCCTGGGAGAAAGACACGACCAGCAACAGCGCAAGCAACTTGTAGAACTTCATGCAGATTTCCTTTTTATCCGGTACTTGATCCGACGGCTCCGCGCCATCCCCTGCCTGAAAACAGGCCGAGCCTATGATAGTCAGCGACTACCCACGTGATCTACCCGGAAACGGCAAGACAGTGTGAACAAATGAAAAATGACGGCCTTGAGCCCGCTGCCTCAGGCCGTTATCATACCGCCTCCTTTACGATGCCCCCGTAGCTCATCTGGATAGAGCGTCCCCCTCCTAAGGGGAAGGTAGCAGGTTCGAGTCCTGCCGGGGGTACCATAAAGGCAGCCACCGAATGGCCCCGTCAGAACAATGGCACCACAACACCGCCCGCGAGCCATAGCAGCGCAACCACTACCAGAACACTCAGCACCTTATCTGTCAGCGAAGATCCGCCATGATCGTGATCATGATGGTGGTGGTCATGTGAATGCTGCTTCTGCCCTTGTCGCCAGAACCATAGCAGTATCGCTGTGGCGGTCAGAAACAGGATGTTCAAGACAGCCTGGTAATTCCACTTGAAGAACTCCCGCTCTCCCATTGAGGTCTGGCCGCTGAAGTCCGGCAACATGCCCAGCAGGGCCAGGCTGTAGTGCATCAGCAATGACACAGTCACAATGCCGACCAGCATCAGTGCGAGGATGTACAGCGCCATCTTCCAGCCATAGTAGGAGGCGTTGATTCTGAGCACTGGCAGCACAACCAGATCGGAAAAGATAAAGGCCATGACGCCCGCAAAACTCACTCCCTGAGCAAACAATACGGCCGCGAGAGGAATATTGCCCATGGAACCGATGAAGGTGAAGAAGGCTGCAATCGGCCCAACCAGTGTCTGCGACAGTACAGCGAGGAAGCCAGGGTTGGCCGCGTTCTCGCCACCGGCGCCAATAAAGAGAGCTTCAAAGAAACTCTGAGGCACCATGGCGGAGATGATGCCGGCTACGGTGAAGCCGATAAGGACATCTTTCCAGACCATTTGCCACTCCATCACATAGGTCTGGGCGATCGCCTGCCATCCTTCTTTACTAGTTATTTTTTCCTTCCAGCTTTTGTCAGAGTTGCCGCCGTCCCCGTCGCCGTCATCCATCTTTCGGCGAGCCTGAGCTTCAAGCCGGCGCGGCCGGGTAAGTCGGATCAGCAGCCAGGTTACAAGAATCAGGAGTACACCACCCACATACTCGCCAACCACAAATTGCCAACCCAGAAAAACCGCGATCACGATACCGAGCTCAATCACCAGATTTGTGGAGGCCAGCATAAACGCCAGAGACGGCGCCAGACCGGCGCCCTTATTGAAGATTGCACGGGTGGTGGCGAGTGCGGAGAAGCTGCAAGAACTGGAAATGAAACCAAAAAACGTGCCGAGCGCGATACTGCGCGGTCCATCCTCCCCCATGGCCTGCTGCATCTTCCTACGGGTAACCAGAACCTGAATCAGACTGCTTATGACGTAACCCAGAATAAATGCCCAAAGCGCCATCCAGAAAAAGCCCAGGCTCGTGGTTGCCGCTTCATTCCATAGGGATAGAAAGTTACTCAAAGCGTTCCTCCTTATCTGCCGAAGCATGCGAAGAGTCACCACCTACCCTAGCGCATAATACGACCAGTTGCTGAAACGCTCACTTGATGCCCGAACCCCTCGGCTATGCAGAGGGGCTTTGGCGGAGGGGGAGAAAAATGCAGATTGAGTTCCGGGCGTGGGGGAACCCTATTTGCGCGGATCGGTTACCGAAACCCACGAGTTGTCTGCGTGAGCATCCCGGAAAGCCAACAGGCTATCGACCCCGGAAAAATCCACCAGGTCACGGAAATCCAGCCAGTCCACCAGACAATAGAGACAGATGGCAGGATAGTTCCACTGCTTAAACTGCCCCGCTTCCACCATGGCGGACAGGGTTCGCAGCGTTGTCATGATGCGTTCGCGCTGAAGGTTATAGAACATTGCATCCTGGCTGGTATCGATTCCGGACCTCTCAGAAAGCAGCATGGTTACCGCAGAATCGTTGGCGCCATCAATCAGCGTTAACTGGTTCTCCTGGTCCCAGGTGAGGGCGTCAAGCCCAAGCTTCTGACCAAGATAACGGGCGATAACCCGTGAGTCATAGAGCTCCTGATCGCCATCAATCAGTACCGGGATTTTCAGGGTGGGATTAGTACGCCGCAGCTCATCACGGTCTTCCCCATAAATATCGAGATTGATGAACTCGTATGGTTCATCGCTCAGCAGGAGCCGAATGCGGCGTACATAAGGCGACGTGATAGATCCAATCAGTTTCATGATACCTCCAGGGAGCCAGGGTCAGGACCCCAGCAAGGATTCGGGGTCTGTATAGGGGTGCCCGGTAGCGTCTGCGACTTCCCGATAGGTGACTTTCCCCGCAGCGACATTGAGACCGGCCTTCAAATGCGGGTCTTCCTTCATCGCCCGGTCAGCCCCCTTGTTGGCCAGCGCAACAACATAAGGCAAGGTCACGTTGTTCAAGGCCAGCGTGGATGTGCGCGCGACGGCGCCGGGCATGTTGGCAACACAGTAATGCACAACGCCATCAACAATGAAGGTGGGATCATCGTGCGTGGTTGCCCGTGAGGTTTCAGCACAACCTCCCTGATCAATGGCCACATCAACAATCACGCTGCCCTCGGGCATCCGGCGAATCATATCCCGGGTAATGATTTTCGGAGCCGATGCACCCGGAATAAGCACGCTGCCAATAACCAGATCAGATTCAGTGACCGCCTGGTCAAGCGTCTGAGTAGTTGAAAATAAGGTGGTCAGACGATTCCCATACCGATGGTCGAGTTCCCTGAGCACGTCCATGTTACGATCCAGCACTGTCACCTGGGCTCCCATACCGATGGCCATGGCAATGGCATTCTGACCAACCACGCCCCCGCCAACCACCGTTACTCGCGCCGGTGGGACACCGGGCACACCTCCCAATAACACGCCACGACCTCCCATGGCCTTTTCCAGGCAGTGAGCCCCCGCCTGAATGGCCATTCGTCCGGCCACTTCCGACATGGGTGCCAACAAGGGCAAATGGCCGGTACGGTCAGTCACGGTTTCGTACGCGATACACGTGGCCCCAGAGCGCACCAGATCGTCAGTCTGGGGTTTGTCCGGCGCCAGATGCAGATAGGTGAAAAGGGTGTGCTCCGGCTTCAGCATCGCCCGCTCTTCAGACTGGGGCTCCTTGACCTTCACGATAAGCTCGGCCAGCTCGAAAACTTCCCTGGGGCTTTCCACAATGTGTGCCCCTGCCTGCCGATAATCCTCATCGGAAAAGCCGATGGCGACACCTGCACCAGTTTCGACCAAAACCTTGTGTTTATGGCCACACAATTCATGAACCGCCGCTGGCGTCAAACCAACCCGATATTCGCGGTTCTTGATCTCCTTCGGTACACCAATCTTCATGCGCTACCTCCTTACGGCCGGCCCAAATGGACCTCTGTTGCAGTGTAGTCAAGGCTATCGGTCAGCACTCACTCCTGATAAATCATCTTGCGCGTCATGCCTCCGTCCACCACAAAATTCTGCCCGGTGACGAAGCCAGCCTCGGAGGAAATCAGGTAAGCCACCAGTGTAGCGATGTCTTCGGGCCTGCCAACGCGGCCGGCCGGATGCTGCTGGTGATCCGCTTCTGACAGAGGCTCGACAGCCTGCTCGCTTCCCTGCCAGTCACGGGTATCTATCCAGCCCGGGCTGATACAGTTCACCCGTATTTCTGGTCCCAGGCTAATGGCCAACGCATGGGTCAGTGCCACAAGGCCGCCCTTGGTGGCGGCGTAGGCTTCAGTATCCGGCTCTGATTGCAGGGCCCGTGTGGAGGCCATATTCACAATCACGCCCCTCGCCTTCCGGAGATACGGTACCGCATGTTTGCTCACCAGAAACGGCCCGGTCAGATTGACATCCATTCGACGCTTCCACTGTTCAAGGCCCAGTTGTTCTATCGGGCCGGTATGAGGGTCCGCAATGCCAGCGTTGTTAATAACGGCATTCAGGCCACCACCCCAGTGCACCGTTTGGGAAATGATATTCTCAACATCCGCTTCGCTGGCAACGTCGCCTGCCAGAAACACGACTTCACCCTCTGCGTTGGCAACCAACTGTTCACCTACGGCTTGGTCAGTATCACAGAATGCCACTTTCCAGCCCGCCGCCGCCAGGTGCAGCACTATGCCTCGGCCAATTCCCTTCGCGCCTCCTGTCACCAGGACTACCTTTTGCATTCGTTCCAAGTCTGCCTCCAACGGTTTCGGTTCCGTCATTACTATTCGGCGGGCTTTGCGCCGGACGGATTGATTGCTGCAGTTTAGCAGCAACTGATTGATACGGTTTTCGCCGAAGGCTGTATCAACAGGTTAGAATGCCCGCCTGCCCACACTACCGGAAACCAACCATGGCCCGCTTTAACGAAATTGGCACCGCAACCATCCCCGGCAACGGCACCTGCTTGCGACTGCTGCAACGTAATGACGAGTTTTCCATCAAGATTGCCGGCGCCCCGGGTGAACTGATGAACAGCCGCTTACATGGTTCGGAGGATGCACTCGCCACCCTCGCCTGTGAACGCCTGAGCCATCTGCCCGCGCCACGGATCCTGATTGGCGGGCTGGGTATGGGCTTTACCCTGGCGGCAGCGCTTTCGGCTACAGGCGATCAGGCTCAGGTGACGGTGGCCGAGCTGGTTCCCGAGGTAGAAACCTGGAATCGCGGACCATTGGGCACAGCTGCCGGCTACCCCCTGGACGATCCCCGGGCCGCCGTTCACATTGGCGATGTGGCAGAACTTTTGCGGCAGGGCGATGGCAACTGGGACGCCATCTTGCTGGATGTGGATAACGGTCCGGAAGGTCTTACCCGTAAAGAAAACAACTGGATCTACTCTCCGGAAGGCATCGCCGCCGCCCAGAAATCCCTGAGCAACGACGGCATTCTCGCCTACTGGTCGGCCGGTCCGGAACAGGCCTTTACCGAACGCTTGCGGCGCGCTGGCTTTTCGGTGGAACCCGTTGTTGTGAGAGCCCTGCGTCCGGGTAAAGGCGCCCGTCACACAATCTGGCTGGCCTGGTAATTTGGGGGATGGCGGGCGATTCCCGATCGGTTTGTTGCCATACGGTCATTCGAAATACAGGTTCAGGTGTACTAGGGTTACTGATGAAGCCGCTATGTTTTGACGAGGATCTGGTCCTCGGCGAAACACTCAGGAGGTCTTTCCATGAAACCCTCAGTGAGTATTACCGGTGAACAGGAAGCCCATAAAGTAGCCGCAATATTCGAGACAGAAACCGATGCCAACGGCGTTGCACGGGTGCTGTCGCAGGAAACCAGTCTGGATCACGAGCAAGTCATTGTTGTAAGCCCCCAGGACCAACACCCGGGTGAAGAGCTGGAGCCAGAGAATCAGGGCATATGGCAAACGCTGGTGCGTTCGCATCTCTGGCTCGGTATCGGCGGTGCAGTCGCAGGCTTTATTGTGTTCCTGATACTGAGCGCTATCGGCGTGGGGTTTATTGCCCAGAATGGCGTGGTTGCCGCAGCCGTTCTTGCGGCGCTCGGCCTGATACTTGGCCTGTTGGTGGCTGGAGGCGTTACGCTCCGGCCGGACCACACACCCTATGTTGCCAAAGCGCAGTCGGCTCTAAAGGAGGGCAAGTATGTACTGACCGTGCATGCCTCCAGTTCTGAGCAACTCAAGGAGGCCACGACGGTCCTGAAAAACCGGAACGTCCGGTTAGTGCGCACTATCTGAGCCTCCGCCCCCGGAGCCACGTTATTGGTAGCAACCAGAGCACGGTGGCCAGTAGCCAGCGCGTAAGCAACAGCAGTGGCAGCAGTACCAGGAACCATCCTGGTATCTGCACCATCCAGGCCGGCACGCCCAGTACCCGGGCAGCGCCGGCGAATACGTCGTTCAGTAAGGCGGGGTGTTTGACAACGACATAGACCAGAGCCACCGCAGCGGGCCACTTTGCGTTGCTAACCATGACCGAAGCCATTCGCCCGGCCCGCGCGAGGCGGGAAGAATAGGCCGCGGAACGGGCGGTGACACTCGAGGCTCTTGCAGTACCTGCTGCCGCCCGACCGGCTTTCAGGAATTTCACCGCACTGCCAATAATCAGCGCGTCTACGGCGGCCCAGCCGACATCTTCCATGCGGATCGGCTGATCGGTACGGTACCGGGATTCCAGAGTCCGGATGCCACTGGTGAAGAACTGCGTAATGCCCTCTGTAATCCGCTCCGTCCAGATCCACTCTATGTTATTGCCATCGGCCCCCACCACGAACTGGCCCGTGAAATCCTGCCCTTCTTTATTGGCGAAGTTGACGGCATACCAGGCACGCTGTTCCGGCGTCAGGACTTTACCGGTGCCGGCAACCCGGTTCATCATCTCAATCGAGCCAACCGGATTCTGATAAAAATGCATCACAGGAGGCATCAGATACTCGCCATGGGCTCGCAGGGCCCGCCGAAATTCCGGTTCTTCACCAAACAGATCCATTACAAACCTGGTCCACTCGGGGTATACCTGCAACGCGGCCTGAGCTTTCAGCAACAGCAGGCGGTCGTCCCGGTAATCCAGCAGGAGCGCCTGCAGAGCCAAGGCTTCGCCCAGCAGCGGTGATTCCGTACCGAATTCATTCTGGGCATGCAGGCGCACAAGCCGTTCTTCAACCGGTTGCGGTTGCAAGCGTACTGACACCAGAACGGCCACCACCAACGTGAAAAGCGCCAGCCACAATAGTCGCCGTCTGGGCCGGGACTGGAACAGTGCGGGCTCTGTCATTCAGTACTCCTGCTATAAAAACCTCAGTCTACATGGAAAATCTCAAACATGAAGGCTGACACATGTCAACATCGGTTACAGAAAACAACTCTAGGTGGGTATACCCGTTGCAAAAAACGGATACCATGTCCTTATAACCTCGCTTTCGTCCGACGGCACCTATGGATATCTTCGAGCAGAAACGCCGCATTATCACCACTGCCATCGTTGCAGTTGTTCTCACTGGAATCAGTATTGCCGTGGTGGTCTCCACCCCCCTGATCAATCAGATCCATAACCAGGCCGCAGACACTGCGAGCCTGGTGGCCGATGCCAAGGCCGAGAGCGTTCGGGCGGTATTCGATCAGCATCAGGATCTGGCGCGACAAACCGCCAGTCGCTCTGAGCTCGCGCGGGTTATGGTCGAATACAACAGGGGAAACCTGGCACTCGCTGACTTGCGGACCTTTTCTCGCCCCAGGCTTGACGATGCCGCAAAAAACATCGACAACCTTGCCGCCATCGTCCGGTTTGATGCCAGTGGCGCCGAAGTTGTGCGCGTCGGGCCTCTGGACGATCAACTTCCCGCTGACCTGCCTATGCCATCCGGGCTTGATATCCAGTCCTACCCGGTAGGGGTAAATAACGAAGCGAGGCCGTTACTGCACGTCATCGCTGCGATACGCGTGGATGAACAGATCGTAGGCTATGATCTTCTGCTGTTCGAACTCTCCTCACTGATTCCCATCTTTCGCGTGGATGCGGACTCCAGTCTGTGCCTGCTTGATGTCGAGAGAACGCGGCGACTGATCTGGACCGAGCGCAGTCATCAGTTTCAATTGACAACACCCAATGGTTGCCTGGCCGAACAGGAAGGTATCGATTACAAACCAGACCTCGACTTTTTCCGGGCTTCGCTTCCAGACGGCACCCGTGTGCTGGCATTCATAAGACTAGTGGAAGGATATGGCTGGGAAATCCATATGAATGCCAGGACTTCCAGCGTGTTCGGTAAAGTGATCGAAGACATTGTTATCAGTGTTGTGCTGATACTCATGCTCTCCGCCCTTGCCGGCACAATGGTCTGGCGTTCACTGATGCCGATTGTGCATGCACTGGTCAACCAGGCCTCCCAGATTGCCCGGTCTACCGATGAGCTTCGGCTGGCCCAGCAGGTCTTTAACCACACCCACGAAGCCATCGTGATTTGTGACACCGGTTTACAGGTTATTCGTGCTAACCCGGCCTTCAACGAGATTACCGGCGCAACAACGAAGACACTTCGCAATACAAACCTGATGGCATTTATCGACAGTGACAGATGCAAGGAGATAGACCGGGAAGAAATCCACCGGCATCTTGTCGCGGAAAATGCCTGGCAAGGCGAGGTCTGGCTGACCGGGCCCGATAATGATCCGTTCCCCAACCTGCTGACGGTTTCGCCGGTACGCAATGCCCGGGGACAAATCCAGCAACTGATCCTGACCTTCAGCGATATTACCGCACGGGTACAGGCAGAAAAGCAGATGTTCCGGCTGGCACATTTCGACAAACTCACTGGCCTGCCAAATCGCACGGCCCTGGAAACCCACCTGGAACAAGCCATCGAGCAGGCACGGCGCCAGCATCATCACTTCGCCCTGATGTTCCTGGATCTGGACAAATTCAAACCGGTAAACGACACCATGGGCCACCAAGCTGGCGATGAGCTGCTACGGAATGTCGCGAGAAGGCTCAAGCACAGTATTCGGGCCAATGATGTGGTGGGGCGCCGGGGTGGGGATGAGTTCGTGATCATAACCGGGCCATTGACCAACGATGCCGATGCCCAACCCATTGCTCGCAAAATGATCCAGGTGCTGAATGAGCCGTTTCACATTCAGGGCCAGACTGTGCACATTGGTGCCTCGGTGGGAATCGCCTTGTACCCGGACAACGGCCAGACCGCTGAGCTTCTACTGGCCACCGCCGACAAGGCCATGTATTCCGTGAAAACCAGCGGTAGGAACAACCTGGCGTTTGCCTGACCGGCAACTAACTCTGCTCATACTCCTGTACCAACTGGTGCAGGAAATAGCTGCCGGCGGAACTGAGGAAATAGCGCCCCGCCCCGGAGCGAAACAGCAGGTTCCGTTTTTCCAGGTAATCCAGCGCTTCGCTCAACCCTTTCTCGAAACGGGCGGCCCGAAGGATGTCCTGATACTCCTCATCCGCCCCCAGATTTGCCAGATCCTGCTCGTTTAAACCGGCTTCAGGGCGCCCCAGATAATCCAGATCTCTGCCGCTTCGGGCAAAGTAACGGCCGATCAGAAGCAATACCACCTGCACCCGGAAAGCGTTTTCATCGTGCTCTTCGCTTTCGTCGTCACTGCTCTCTTTCAGGAAGAAAAAGGCGCCGGTTTCATTGAACACCAGGTCGCTACCCAGATGCTCATAGAAAGTACGGAAGTGAGACAGGTGGTTATACAGCAGGTTGTAGAGGGGGTTGGCACGAAGTTCCGAGCGGTTGTTGTCCCACACATCCCGGACAATCACCCGGCCAGCCTGGAACTCCCGGTAGATGGCGGCACTGTGAGCCGGCAGGATCTGCTCGAAGCTGGTCGCGCCCTGCTCGTTCAGGGGGCTCTCTGTATCCCGGGTTTCCACGAAATCAGGCATGGTCTGGCTCTTGTTCTGTATCAGTCGTATTGGTTTCAAGGCGTCGTTTGCGGTACACAAACTGTTCACAGTCCGGCGCCTGTTCCAGGGTGCGGAAACGGTTAGTGGTTGTCACCTGCATACCCTCCGGCGGCGAATTGACCAGCCGATTCAGGGCTGCCAGCAGGTCCGCAAAACGGTAGCCCGGGATGAAGCCATCCAGCCGGCCGTGAAGCTCCCGCACCAGATCCGCCGTGGGCCGCAATTCCAGGGTTTCCAGCCACTTATACAATTGGTTGATGCGCTGAAGGTCTACCCGGCTTTCGCGGCCGCTTCCGGCCACTTCCTGCAGTACCGGCACTTCGGATTGGCGGCGCAGATCGCTCAGGCGCAGCTCCAGTTCGCTGAACAACAACTGGTAGTAGCTCGACGACTGGCCAAAGGCATAATGCTTGGGCCGCTGCTGTGCCCGCAGGCCCACCAGGAAGCCGGTGCTGCGGGCAAAATCGCCGCCTTCGAGCCATTTTCGGCGCAGGCTGAGGGTTTCGGTGTCGTCTTTGAGCGCACGCAGCTTGCCGTAGAAATGCTCCATGGCGTTGTACTGGGCCATACCCCGGCGGGTTTTGCGCAGGAAGTGTTCGACCTCCTGGGCCACCGCCTGAATGGGCTTGTACAGGGCGTTCAGGCTGATAGAGGAACGGAACAGCTGATCCGCCAGGCTGTGGTCATCGTGGCCCTCCAGCAGGCGCACCATGGCTTCCAGGGTTTCGAACAGATTGCTGCCGTCAGGCAGCCGGGTGTCCGGGTTCAGGAACACCAGCGTGGGTTTGATATGGCGTTCATAAAGGGTCACGATCTGCTCAAACAGATTCTGGCGGAACTCCAGGTACTTCTCCGGCGCCCGGCTGGCATCACCGGACAGGTCCGCCAGCTGGGCACTGATGGTCTGCATGCGCAACACGTTCTGGCGCAACAGGCCGATCAGTTGGCTGACCCGCTCGTTCAGATCGTCCCGCAGCTCGGTGTAATCCGGATCAGCATCACTGAAACTGCTGGTTTCCAGGCGATTGCGCACATCCCGAAGAGTCACCAGATGGCCGCGCAGGCGGGCGTCAGTAAGCTCCTGGTAGAGCGAGGCGTTACAGGCCCGCATCAGATTGATCAGTGCGTCCTGAAATACCAGCCGGCGTTCGCCGTCGGCCTTGATGACGTCGATGATCAGCCCACTGCGAAACAGATTGTCGGTGTTCAGGGCCAGCCGCACGCGCTCCCGATCGGCCTTGCCCAGGCCTCGAGTGTAATCCATCACCTCGGCCACCAGGTCGCTTTCCCGGATGAACCGGGCTTCATTGCGGTCCATGCGCTCGATCATCCGGAACAGGATTTTCGGGTGCTCAAACAGCAGCCGGGTGGTGTCCAGGGTGCTGAAGCGTTTACTCATCCACCGGCTCCAGCAAGCTGTTCTGGGTCTGGTCTGCCCAGTGGCTCAGCGGTTCACCACCAGTAAAACCTTCCGCGCCGCCCCAGAACACCAGAGTGCGTTCCTTGCTGTAGGGCCGCGCGGTGCGCATCTGCCCCACTTCCAGGTGCCGGCCAATCAGGTAGATCACTTCGGCGCTGGCGCTGTGGGTAGCGGCAGAGAACAGGTTGAATCCCTGCTTGCGCAGCCGTTCCAGCAACGACGGCATCTGGCTGATATCCACGCTGGCCAGTTCGTCGAGCACCATAGGGAATGACAGCTGCACGCCAGGGTACAGCACCCGCTTGAGCAGGCGGTAAACCAGCTCCAGGTTGATCAGCGCGGTAGTAGAGGTGGATTGGCCTTTCTTGTCCAGATTGGCGGCGTTCTCCTTGCGGGTGCGGTAGGAAATGCCGGTGATGACTTTATCCATGGTGAGGCGCTTGCTGCCGCCCTGCTCCCCGAAAAAGTCCGCTACAAACACCCTAAGGCGGTCGTAGAAAGCATCGGACTGAAGCTTATTGCCATACGGATCAATGTTGTTGGCTTCTTCCACCAAGTTACGGAATTTCGGATCGGTGTGAATGTCCACCCGGATTTCCACCAGATCGTTGATGCGAACGCCGTCCAGTTCCCGATTGAGCTGGGCCTCGAACCGTGCAATGTGTTCGTGGTTGGACTTCAGGGCCTGGCGGTAGCTGGCGACGGTTTCATTGTGGATGCCGACCTGCTGCTCCAGAACACTCCAGCGCTCGGCCATGCCGGCGTACAGATCTGAAAGGCTCTTGAAGGTGCTTCGGATAACAGACGACGCGGGGCTGTCTTTCTGCAATTCCCCTTCGGTATCTTCATGGATACCCAGGTACACAAACTGGCGAAGGTGGTCGAGAATGTTGCGGCGCCGCTCTTCCAGATCATCCAATTGGCTTTGCAGGGCGTCGAAGGCGGCCGCCGATACACGATCAATGTCCAGTGGCTGCTCCGCTTCAACCGCTCTCAGGTGCGGGAAGCGGTGCTCCACAGTGCCGACACTTTTACTCAGGGCCGCCAGCTCGCGCTCTCGCTCTTCAGTGCGATCTTTCTCTGCTTTTGCTCTCGTGGCTTTCGCCTGAACCGCGTCCTGTTTCTCCTGCTCCAGCCGGGCCTGCTCGTCGAGCTTGGCAAGCTGCTCTTCCGCCGCCTTTTTCTCCTCGGTGGCATCCCGCAGGGTGGTGGCCGCCGCCGGGTAGCGCTGGAGCGTTTCCAGATCTTTCTCGATAGACCGGATTTCCTTGTCCGTGCGCTCGATCAACTGAGGTCGGTCGTGTTCCTGATTGGCGGTGTCAGCCAGCTCTGAGCGTTCTTTCTCCAGACCATGAAGTTCACCTTCAATATAATGGCGTTGCTCGGCAAAGTTGGTGTGCCGGGCAGGCTGGTTCTCGTATTCAGTATCAAACCAGTCAAAGCCGCGATCGTTGGGGGCAAACAGGCGCGCGAAGGCTTCAATGGTGGCTTTGCTATCGGCATCCAGATCCTGGCCGGGGCTCGCCATCATCAGCCGGGGATCAACCGCCCGCAACGGCGCAGCGGTCGTTTCGTCCAGCTGGTTCTGCAACTGCCACTGCTGTTTGCTCTCCCGGTCTTTCAGGGTTTCCAGCTTGCGCTCCAGATCCTGCTTTTTGCGCTGAATCTGCTCCAGTCGGATTTCCGCCTGGGCGGCGCTTTTCAGGGCAGCAAGGTGGCCTTTCTTGCTTTCCAGTTCTTCGGTCTGGATCTCTGCAATTTCCTGCAGGGTCATATCGCCATACTGCGAGATCAGCAGCTCACCGTCTTTCTGGCTCTGTTCGGCCTGCTTGATACGCCGATCGGCGGAGCGAATCTCGCCCTTCAAACCGCTGGCATCCTGCTCCAGTTTTTTCAGGGTTTGCAGCACGTGGCGCAGGGTGTCGTTCTGATCGTTGAAAGCCTCAAGCGCCGCCCCGCGTTTGGCAGCAATATCGGCCAAGGCGTTGGTCACCCCGTCCCGGAAGGCGGCAAACTCGTGCTGGCTGCGCAGCAGGGTCTGGTAGGCCTGGTAGTCCCGGTTCAGCTTCTCAAACCGGTGTCGCTCTTTCTCGATACGGTTGAGCTGGCTTTGCTGCTGCTTGAGCTGATCGTGGCGATTGAGGAAATCGTCGATGTTGAAGTCAAAGGCATCGTCAGCAAACTTCTTGTCCGCTTCGATAATGCTGGCCACGGCGTTGGCCATGGCCTGATCGTCCGCCTTCATCTCGAACAGCAGCAGGATCAGGGTGCGCAGGGACTGAACTCGGCGTTCGCCCGATTCGCCCAGGGGCAGCACGGAGTAGCGCACCGCGTCGGCGTTCATCAACTCACTGCTGTAGAGCATGGTTTTCAGTTTGGCCGGGTCGTTGACCAGCCTGGTCTCTTTCGAGAGCTTTTTCAGCGCCTCCGACAGCCGGGTGAATGAGAGCTCCGGCACCGCCTGGCCAATGCCATCTTCATCGTCGCCGTTCCAGAACAAAGGTCGCAACTGGTCGTAACTGACCGGTACAAAGGCCCGGCCGTAGCTAAGCTGGCTTGCGTTGTCGCGATACAGGATCTGGCAATGGCTGCCCGCCGGGTTTTCCGCTTCCATAATCAGGAAGCTGAACTGGCTGGGGAAGTAGTGCTGGAAGCTTTCTTCGTTGGTGTAGAAGCTGCCGGCGCTGGCGTTGCGGAAGGCAAATTTCTTGCGGCTGTTCTTGAAGTTATTCTCTGGCAACAGGAACAGGCGCAGGGAGTTCAGCAAGCTGGATTTACCCAGGTTGCCCGGCCCCAGAATCAGGCCGTGGTTGTCTACCGGAATTTCCACGTAACAGAAGCCGGCGGAGTCCACCAGCACCAGGCGGCGAATGCCGAAGGTGAACGTGCTCGCGCTCGCCTGTGAATCACTCATCCAGAATCATCTCCTGTTCCATGAATTTGCCGGTGGCCCGGAAGGCCTGCGCCAGCGACACAAACTCCAGATCTTCCGCCAGCGACAGGGCTTTTGTAAACCTTTCGGTGGAGTCCGGGGTTTTGCGGAAACGGCTCAGCCAAGGTTGCCAGTCAGCCGGCTGCAGATAGCAGGCCTTGTCGCCCAGTGCCGATCGCACCGATGAAAACATCTGCAGGCCGCCGGCATCGTAATCAAAGGCGCAGAGCACCTCATCGTAACTGGTCAGCCAGTTCAAATCCGCAGTACCGGTAATCCGATTGCCGCCACCGAGCACGACATCGCTGTTTGTGAGATCAACTGTCTGGCCCAGGCAGTCACCGGCAAAGGCCAGCATCTGTCGGTAGTAATAAAAATTTCGCTCATTCTCCACCACCAGCACCCGGGGCGCTGGCCGAAAACCGATATCCACCGAATCTCCGGTAATCACCACCGAATCCGGCCGGTTGCCTGTCAGGGCGTGATGATATACCAGCAGAAAACTCACATCGGTGCCGTGGCGGTGGGAATCGCCCTTCTTCGCCGCATCTACTCTGCTAACGGGTGAAGCGGCCTGTCGATGTAACTCCGCAAACGCAGCTTCATCAAGAATGGTTACCTGCCAGCGATTGGCGCCAACCTTCTCCGTTGCGAACAGCTCCCGATGCCGCCGACGCTGGGAATCCGGCAGCTTCTTCAGAAAGGCCCCGTAGTTAATCGCCTGGCCCTGAAGGATTTTCTGGAGGTAGTTCTTCAATAGCTCACCTGTCCGCAGATTGTTATTATCGGTCTACCAAAATATGACACCTTATGAGCCACGGAGGGCCCATGCCAACCATCAGTGAATTCTTCGGCATTCTGATACGGATGTATTACGATGACCATAATCCTCCCCATTTTCACGCTTATTATGGGGGAACACGAGGCCATCATTCTGATCGAAACGCTGGAGATTGTTGAGGGCAAACTGCCCAAAAGAGCCAAAGCGATGGTTATCGAATGGGCCTTTGAACACCGGCAGGACCTTATCGCAGACTGGCGCCTTGCCGAGCTGCACCAGCCACTGAAGAAGATAGAGCCATTGGAATGAACAGCATGCCCAGAGTCACCCATGTGGAAGCCAAGGCCGATTACGTACTGGCCGTCACCTTCGATGATGGTACTCACGGCGAGATCAGCCTTGCAGATCGTTTGTTTGGCCCGATGTTCGAGCCCCTGAAAGACCCGGCATTCTTTGCTCAAGCAAAAGTTGATGAGTTCGGAGCCATCTGCTGGCCCAACGAAGCAGACATTGCCCCGGATGCTCTCTACCGCAAAATCAAATCTGAACAAACTGGAACAGTATGTCGCTGAAGTACAAGATCGTACCCGTCACACCCTTTGAACAAAACTGCACCCTGCTCTGGTGTACCGAAACCCACAAAGCAGCGGTGGTCGACCCTGGCGGGGACCTGGATCGCATTCTGGCGGCAGCCGAGGACGAAGGCGTGATTCTGGAAAAGATCCTTCTCACCCACGCCCACATAGATCACGCCGGCGGCACGGCGGAGCTAGCCAAATCAGCGGGGCTGCCCATTGAAGGCCCGCACAAGGACGACAACTTCTGGATTCAGGGCCTGGCCATGCAGGCACAGATGTTCGGGTTTCCGGCGCCGGAGGTGTTCACGCCCAATCGCTGGCTGGAAGACGGGGATACGGTGACCGTTGGCAATGAAACCCTGGAAGTACTGCATACGCCGGGCCACACCCCTGGCCATGTGGTGTTTTTCCATCGAGGCTCAAAACTGGCCCAGGTGGGTGACGTGCTGTTCAATGGTTCCATTGGCCGCACGGATTTCCCGAAAGGCGATTACAACACCCTGATTCACTCTATCCGGGAAAAGCTGTTCCCGCTCGGGGATGACGTTAGCTTTATCTGTGGCCACGGCCCCATGTCTACGTTTGGCCAGGAACGCGCCACCAATCCGTTTGTGTCTGATCACCGGGGCTGAGTGCCCCGGTATATCGCCCATTTCAGCTCTGGGACAGGCGGAACTGCTCGATGGTTTTGCGCAGGGTTTCCGCCATGGCCAGCAGATCCCCTGCAATTCGCGCGGTCTCTTGGGCATCGCTGGAGGTCTGCTCGGCAGAGCGGCTGATTTCAATCACGTTCTGATTGATGGAGTCCGACACTTCGCTCTGCTCGTTAGCCGCACTCTCCATTTCCTCATTCAGCCCCGTGATTTCACGCACCGCTGCAGCAATGGTTTGCAGCTCGGTTTCCACTTTCAGAATTGAATCCACCTGATGCTGGGCAAGTTCCGAGGCATGGCGCATGGTACCGACACAATCCACCACCTCTTTTTTCAGCCCCTCAATGGTTTGGCGAATCTCCTCAGTGGACGCCTGAGTGCGCGAGGCAAGCGCCCGTACTTCGTCTGCGACCACGGCAAATCCCCGGCCCTGCTCACCAGCTCTGGCCGCTTCAATGGCCGCGTTCAGGGCCAACAGGTTCGTCTGGTCGGCAATCTCTGAAATCAGCTCCAGCCGTGAGGCCATTTCCGTTGTCCGCTGATCCAACTGCTCAATACGCTGCGCACCGTTCTGGACTTCCGCGTTCAGAGATTCAATACCCTGAACCGCATTTCTAGCCAGATGCTCTCCGGTTTCTGCCGATTTGGTGGTATCGGCCGATTTCCGTGCGGTAGTCACCGCGTTCTCTCGAACCTGCACCGCGGAAGCGGCCATCTCGGTGGTGGCACTGGCCACCTGGTCGGTATTGTCTTTCTGGGCCAGCACTTCCTGCTCGGTGGTCTCTGCCTTACCGGCGATGGTGCGGGCCGCCGCTTCAACCTGTTCTGCGTTGTCCATCACCGTATGCATGCTGGCGCGGATCTTGGCGACCATCCGATTGAACGCACGAGAGACCGAACCAATCTCATCGTTTCGGGTTACCTCCAGCTCTATGGAGAGATCCGAATTGCGGGAGATTTCATCCATTCGGTCGTGTAGCCGACGTAAGCGGGAAAACACCAGGCGCCCCAACACTACGGTAGTCAGTATGAAAATAACCACAAAGATCAGAATCTGGATACCGCCACTCACCATCAACTGCTGCTGCAGGCGCGCGTCGCTCTCCGCCAAAGAATAGTCGACCCGAATAGCGCCAAGCACGTCCCCTTCCTGGGCCTGGTGACAGCCGAGGCAGTTCACGCCCTGATAGTTTTCGCTGGCAATAACCGGCTCGATCAACGTGTAGACACGACCCGCGTCGTTCTCCGAATAGTGCTCTACCCGTTCACCATCCAGCGCTTTCATGTCCAGCGGCTCACGGCGTTGTTCGGCAGCATTCCCAGCACCGTACATGGCATTCAGCTGATCGCTGCGGATCACCCGAACATCCAGTACGTCCTCGGGAGCCATCACCTTCTCGCGCAGAACATCACGGTTATTAATGGTGCCCGTCACCATCATGGTGTTCAGGCCATCGAAAAAGGACTTTGCCAGACCATCCACGTATTTGTGACTGTACTCTTCGAGGTGGGCTCGCTGGGACTGCGCGCTGTAAACAACCGTAAACACGAGAATGACGGTGAAAGCCGCAGCCAGTGCTGCCAATAACAGGAAACGGATTGAGTATTGTTTTTTCATGTGACCCCGACAACGGAAGATGATCTGGACATCCAAGAGTAATGACGGCGAATTGGCGCATAACTTTATAGATATGCATCAATTTTTTTATGACGCAGATCATCCGGACGCGCCCGCTATGTCATTCCTTGCAATGTTTTACATTCGTCCCGGCACACTCAAACCAGAAGGCAAGGCAGATTGGCCCGAAACCTGCAAAGCCTGATGCATCACGGACTAATTCCGTGATATCCGGCAGAGATTTTCCGTTCAGGGGAGGCAACCATGTCATTGCTGACATCACTGTTACAGGCCAGCACGCGCTTTCAGCAAGCCATGGACAACCGTGCGCCGCGCACTGACGTACCCGCCGGTAAAAGCAATGAAGGCGCCGCCACAGGCGAGCCCCAGAGCAGCACCGACGACCGCTTCACGCCGTCACAGTGGCAGGAGCGCAACTCGGCCAGTCAGAAAACCCGGCAATTGCCACTGACCCAGTACAAGCAGACGGTTGCCCAGGACCTGTCCTACGTTCGTGAAACCTTGCGGCACAAACTTGCCGAATACAACGTACACCCGGCAACGGCGCTGAGCGTGAGCAAAACCGAGCAAGGCAGCATTCAGCTGGACGGCAAAATTCCCGACCAGGTGCGGGAGAGGATACAACAGGATCTCAACAACAACCGGGGATTTGGTGAGGCGTTAAGCCGCTTGAGCGTGACCGAACCCACCCTGCACTTTATGGATAATGCGCTCAAGCTCAATCAGGCTTATGGCGTGAACAATTCCCTGCTGGATTCACTGCTCAGCGAAAACCAGCAGTTCAATGGACTGCAAGATGTCATCCACCGTTATGACAGCCTTCGCCGCACCGCCACACCCGCCGAGACGGGTATCACAGCGCAGCAACGCTACGCCTTCAGCCTGAATACCCGGGCCTGAAGCCCGGGGGTAACTGCTAATCAGATCAAACCTGAAACGGGGCCGGATCACCCTTGCCCACCCGCGTAACTTCAGGCACATCACCGGTAAAGTTGACCACCGTGGTAGCCTCCATACCGCAGAAACCGCCATCAATAATCAGATCAAGCTCATGCCCAAGGGTCTCGCGAATATCGTAAGGATCGGTCAAAGGTTCGGTTTCACCCGGCAGAATCAGGGTGCTGCTCATAATCGGCTCACCCAGCTCACCCAGCAATTCCCGAACAATCTCGTTGTCCGGAACCCGGATGCCGATAGACCGCCGTTTGGGATGCAGCAACCGGCGAGGCACCTCGCTGGTCGCGTCCAGAATAAAGGTGTACGGGCCCGGCGTGAAATTCTTCAGTAACCGATACTGGGTATTGTCCACCTTGGCATAAACCCCGATGTCTGACAGGTCACGACACACCAGGGTGAAGTTGTGCTTGTCGTCCAGGCGCCGAATTCGCTTGATACGGTCTGCCGCCTGCTTGTCACCAAGGTGACAGCCCAGTGCGTAGCCTGAATCTGTGGGATAGACAATCACCCCACCCTTGCGCAAAATCTCCACCGCCTGCTTGATCAGACGCTTTTGCGGTGTTTCCGGGTGAATCTGAAAAAACTGGCTCATCCATTAGCTCCTTGTTGAAGCTTCTTGTCCATTGCTGCATCACCTTTCGACCCGCCCATACAGTTGGGCGAAACCGGAGACGCCTGACCACTGGCCGTCCACTCTTCCGGCGTATACAGATGCAATGCCAGAGCATGCACCGGCCCCGCCAGTTCATCCGCCAGAACCTTGTAAATTGCCTGGTGGCGCCGCACCTTCATCTGCCCTTCAAAATCCGCTGACACCAGCGTTACCTTGAAATGGGTTTCAGAGTTGGGTGGCACCGAATGCATATGGCTTTCGTTCTCCACAGAAATCACGCTGGCGTTAAAGCCCGCGACCAGCTTTTCCTCTATGCTTTCCTGTACTTTCATAAAACACCTACTTCGGACTTTAAGCATCAATGTCCCGACCTGCTGTGTAAACAGTCTACTACAGTACGCCGCGGAACCCCGAAGCCCTTGACACAAAAGCCTCAAAGCGACACATTCCCCTGCCAGCAACCAATCCCCAGATACCCATGCACCTGTACATCGCCGAAAAGCCAAGTCTGGCCAGGGCCATTGCCGCCGCACTGCCCGGCCCCCACGAGAAAGGCCAGGGCTGGATACGCTGCGGTAAAGGACCAGATGCTGCCACGGTAAGCTGGTGTATAGGCCACCTGCTGGAGCCCGCCGAGCCTGCGCGCTATAACCCGGCCTGGAAAAAATGGCGCATTGAAGACCTGCCCATGTTCCCGGAACCCTGGCAACTGGTGCCCAAGGACAGCGTGCGCCTGCAATTCAAAGTTCTTGAAGCCCTGGTTCGCAAGGCCGACCTGATTACCCACGCCGGCGATCCCGACCGTGAAGGCCAACTACTGGTCGACGAAGTCCTGCGCTATCTCGGCACCAAGGCACCGGTAAAACGGATACTGATCAACGACCTTACCCCCAAGGCGGTAGCCCGCGCCATACAGAACCCCCGAGACAACCGGGAGTTCCGCCCACTCTCCCATTCTGCGCTGGCGAGACAGCGGGCCGACTGGCTCTATGGCATCAATCTCACCCGGTTTTATACCCTCAGCTATCAAACCCGGGGCGAACAGGGCGTCTTCTCCGTGGGTCGGGTGCAAACTCCGGTGTTGGGGCTGGTGGTGGATCGAGACAACACCATCGAGCACTTCCAGCCCAAGCCCTGGTACCGGGTCGAAGCCACCTTCCAGGCCAGCGAGCCGGAGGCCGACCAGCGACCGTTCATTGCTCGCTGGTTACCCGGTGACGAATTTCAGGATCATCTGGATGAAGAAAACCGGCTGCTGGACAAGTCGGTAGCCGAGCAGATTGTCGCCGCCATCAGCGGTCGACCCGGCAGAATTGATGAAGCCCGGTTTCGCGATCGCCCGGAGCCGCCGCCGTTACCTCTGTCGTTGTCTGCACTCCAGATAGAGGCTGGACGACTATACCGGATGGGCGCGAAAGACGTGCTCGACACCGCCCAAAACCTGTACGAACGCCATCAACTGATTACCTACCCAAGGTCAGACAGCCGCTACCTGCCAGAGGAGCATTTCAGCCAACGGGAGGCGGTGATTCGTGCCATCGCCCGTGTCGCCCCGGATTTGTCCGGATTCTGCGAGAAAACCGGTACAGAACGCCGCTCTGCCGCCTGGAATGACCAAAAAGTGGATGCCCACCACGCAATCATTCCCACAGTGCGGCCCGCACCAAACGGCAAGCTGTCTTCGGCCGAACAGAAAATCTACGATCTGATCAGTCGATTCTATCTGATGCAGTTTGCACCTGACGCCGTGCATCGGGAAGGCCGGCTGACGGTCGCGATTCAGGACTATCGCTTTCGCGCCACCGAGACAGCCGTGATCGAGCCAGGCTGGAAAACGCTGGAAATCCGCAAGCGGGAACCCGGGCAAGAGCCAGAAAAAGCTCCGTTGCCAAGACTGGAAAAAAACGAGCCGGTCCTTTGCACTGACCCCCAGACTAACGAGCGCAAAACCCAGCCGCCACAACACTTCACCGATGCCACGCTGCTATCGGCCATGACCAATATCGCCCGTTTTGTCGCCGACAACGAGCTGAGAAAAACGCTGCGGGAAACCGATGGCCTTGGCACCGAAGCGACTCGCGCAGCCATTATCGATACGCTGTTCCGCCGCGATTACCTGTTCCGGGAAAAACGCTTTATCCGCGCCACCGACAAGGGGAAATCCCTGATCGCGGCGCTACCGGAATCGATTCGTACGCCAGATCGCACCGCTGTCTGGGAGGCCACTCTCGAGGGCGTTCGCCGGGGCGAAGAGGACCCAAGAGCGTTTCTGGAATCCCTCAAAGATGAAATCCGCGGATTCATGGCGCAAGCGCCCGCTGCGGGTTTGGCGAATACAGAGACACCAGGCACCGCCATTCACTGCCCGAAATGCCGGGCGCCGATGGTTGAACGGGAGGGCAAGTTCGGCGCTTTTTTTGCGTGCACCCGGTACCCCGCCTGCAAGGGCACCCGCCCCCTGGAGGACCATCAACCCGAGGACGGAACCAGCCAGAAACCGGTACCCTGCCCCCACTGTTTCTCGCCCCTGGTGCGGCGCAAAAGCAAAAAAGGCTGGTTCTGGGGCTGCAGCAATTTCCCCGGCTGCCGACAAACAGTTGATGATCACAACGGCCGGCCAGCGGTGGACTTACGGAATTCTACATAACGATACTGAACGGGAACTCATTTTTTGGGATAATCCCCGACACTGCAGGGTCTGACCAAGGGCTCTGCGCTACGGTATATAAACCAGGCAACACGATCGAGGGCCAGGCTTAATGCGCATTGCTCTGCTGGAAGACGAACACGAACAGGCGCAGCACATCCAGTCCATCCTTTCAGAGAAAGGACATCACTGTGACAGCTTTCCGACCGGCCAATCGTTTCTCGGTGCCGTTTTGCACCGCAGTTATGATCTGATCATTCTGGACTGGCAGATCCCGGACATGACCGGAATTGAGGTACTGGAAAACATCCGGGCACAGCTGAACTGGCCTGTGCCGGCCGTTTTCCTGACCCAGCGTGACAGTGAAACCGACATCGTTCGTGCCCTGGATGCCGGCGCCGACGACTATATCGCCAAACCGGCACGAGCGGCTGAACTGGTCGCACGCATCAATGCACTGGCCCGCCGCAGCAACCCGGAAATCGAAAAGGAGGTTCTGGTCTACGGGCCCTTCGAGATCAACACCAACCAACGCATAATTCTCCTGCACGGGGAGCCACTAACGCTCACCGACAAGGACTTCGACCTGACCCTGTTCCTGTTCCAGAACCAGGGCCGCCTGCTCACCCGCGAAATGCTGCTGGAGCGGGTGTGGGGATTGACCAGGGACATCAATACCCGCACGGTGGATACGCATATGAGCCGCCTTCGCAGAAGGCTCGGGCTCAACCCTGAAAACGGATTTCGCATCAAGACCATCTACCAGCGAGGCTATCGGCTCGAAGCCATCAAGCCCGGTGACGCAAACGAAATTCGGAACGATGACACTGCAAATGCCTGACGCTCTGAGCAAGCACCTGAAAACCCTGGCCTTCCTTGCACTGGCGTTCATGGTACCAGCGACCACTGTCGCGGAGCTGTCAATCGCACGGGGTTCTGCGGTATCCGGCAGCCAACAACGGGACAATGCCCCGGAGTGGGTTTATACCTTACGCCAGGGTGATACGGTTGCGAGCATAACCCAGACGCTGCTTTCCCAGCAGACCACACAGCAACGACTGCTGGAGCATAATGGCCTGGCCAGCAACGCCAAACTCGGCGCCGGGGATACCCTGCGCATTCCCGTAAACTGGCTGAAACGTCAGCCCGAACCGGCCCGGGTGATTGCGGTCACCGGCAACGTGCAACAGATCTCCGGAATGGATGGGCGAAAACTCCCTCTGTCCGAAGATTCGATTGTCCGGGTTGGCGACGAAATTCTCTCCGGTGCCGGATCGGCAACCATTGAACTGGCCGACGGCTCGGAACTCCGGATCTCCCCGAACTCCCGCCTCATGTTCAATCGCCTGACCCAGTTTGGCAAATCGGGCATGGTCGACACCCGGCTTCGCCTGCAACGGGGCGAGGTTCACACCCGTGTTCGCCCGGTCATTGAGGGCGGAGCCCGCTTCGAAATCGAAACACCATCCGCTGTCGCCGCGGTCCGGGGTACGGTATTTGCCATTCAAGCCACCACCAACGGCAGCAGCGTGCAGGTTACCGAAGGTGTGGTGGACTTCGGCCAGCCAGGCAACACCCGCCGCATTCCAGCCGGCTATGGCGCGAGTGTTTCCACCGCCAACGGAGGCGCCCTGAATATTCGGCAACTTCCGCCAGCGCCAACCATGAATCCCTTGCCATCGGTGCTTACTCAGCTTCCGGCCGAACTGTCCTGGCAGGCAGGCGGTTACCCGGCCTATCGGCTGGACATTTTTGACCAGGCATCAGGCACCTGGGTGCAGAGTCGTGATGTGGCTGGTACCCGTTTCGACATCGCCCAACTTGACAATGGCCGCTACGAAATCCAGCTCGCCGCGATTGATCAGCGCGGTATTGCCGGAATGCCCGGTACCGCGGAACTTGAGGTAGACCTTCAGGCAAAAAAGCCGGACCTCACCGCACCGGCTGATGGCGAGAGCGTGAACGACGACATGCCGGAATTCCGCTGGCAACTCAATGGCGCCAACGAAGTTGCCCGGGTGGAGATCGCCGAAGATGACAGCTTCCGGCAGTTGGTGACAACCAGCGAGTGGGCGCCGGAAAGCCAGGCGCTTCCGTCGCGCCCCCTGAGCCCCGGCCAGTATTACTGGCGCGTGGTTACGGAGGCGGGAGGCAGCTCTGTTGCCACCTCCGAACCGCGCAAGATCGTTGTTAACGGCACTCTGCCGCCAGTCCGGATTATCAGCGTGAACTATCTGGACAGCCAGGTTCGGGTGTTCTGGGAAAACATCGACACCGCCACGGATTACCGTCTGCAACTGGCTGAAGAGCCGGCGTTTCGCAATATCATCAAGGAAGCCGATATCGCCGATACCACTGCGGCCTTGCGCCTGATTCCCGGAAGAAGGTATTTTGTCCGCGTCAAAGCGCTTTCTGACGGCCCTCTTGCCAGTCGCTGGGGCCCGGGCAGGGAGCTGTATCTCGACTAACCTTCTACGACAAAAAGGCCGATGCGAAGGGACTGGTTACCGATAACAACAACACCGTGGTCCTTGGGCCTGCTACTCGTCACCACCCTGCTACTGATTCAGGCGACTGAGCTGCCGAGTCGAATCAATGACTGGATGTATGACAGGGCGATCACAACCTGGCCAGCGCCCATGGATGATTCGGTGGCCATCATTGCCATTGATGAGTTCAGCCTGGAACAGGTTGGCCGATGGCCCTGGGACCGAAGTCTGCATGCCTCGCTGATCGACACCTTGCGGCAAGCGGGCGCAGAAACCATTGTACTCGACATCCTGTTTCCGGAAGCCGGGCCGGGCGATGAGGAACTGGCTAGCGCCATGGCCCGCCATGGCAACGTTGTTCTACCAGCCTATCTTACCGCTCCAACCCGGGAACGGCTGATCAGTGAACAACTCCCCACACCCAGCCTGGCAGGTGCCGCAGGGGCAATCGGGCATGCCCATATCGAGCTGGACACAGATGGCGTCGCCCGCGGGCTCTATCTGTACAACGGCCTTGCCGGCCGATTATGGCCGACCCTGTCACTCGCCGCTCACCTGCCAATATCGAATCAGATGCAGGCGCAATTGCCGAACTACATCAACGTCCGGGAGGATTATCGGCTGGTGCCCCTGGCAGGCGGGGCCGGCACCTTACCCACCTACTCCTACGCGAGCGTGCTGAGCCACCCGCCCTCACCGCAGGAGTTTGCCGGCAAAACCGTTCTGGTCGGCGCTACCGCTGCGGGGTTTGGCGACATACTGCCAACGCCGTTTTCCGGTCTGAGCCGACCAATGTCCGGGGTGGAATTCCATGCCAATGTCTATTCCGCGAGTAAGCAGAATATACTGATCGTGCCGGCGGAGCCCTGGGTAGCACCCGCACTGAACCTGCTCGTGCTGTTGTTGTTAGCTCTGCTTCTTCCTCGCCTGCGCCCTGCTGCCACCTTGCTGGCATGTGCAACCATTGCCGCAGGACTGGTAGCCGGTTATGTATTGCTGCTAATTGGGGCCCGGGTTCAGCTGTCCGTAGCCAACGCCCTGATTCTGCCGATGGCCGCGATGCCCATTGCCAGTGCACTCCGGCTTGCCATGACCAATCGCTTTCTCAACCGGCAACTGGACGAGATGACCAGAACGCCGCGGCTATCCCTCCCTGAACCTTCGAACCGGCATCCTCACCAACTGCTGATGCACTTGCGTGCGCTGTTCCACCCACCCGGATGGCTGCTGGCAGCAGAGGATGACCTGTTGGAAGTACAGGAAATGACCCTTGCCCAGGCCCCACCCACGGAAACGCCAGGACGGTGGGAACACCAGCAGAACCAAAGCTGGATAACGCTGATTCGTGGCGGCACCAGCTACCTGCTCGGCCTGACACTGCCGAACGACCTCAGTCGGGAGGTCATCCAGCGCTATCTGAACCAGCTGGAGCTGGAGCCCCATGCAGACAGTGAACGCCAGAAGGGGCCCCGGGAAAACATTTCGGCCCGGATCGAGAAAGTGCGCATTGCCACCCAGAAGCTGGCAGAAATGCAGGCGTTTATTCGCCACAGCTTCGAGCACATGCCCGATGGCATCATCGTGACCGATGAATTAGGCGTTATACGGTTTACCAACCGTCACATTGAAGACTGGTTTTGCGAGCCTATGCCAAGTCTCAGCGGCATGCCCCTGGCCACCCTCCTTGATGGCCACGACCCCCGGGACTTGCCGCCCTGGTTCGAAACCATTTCAGAGGCGCTGACCCTGAGACAAAGCCGAACCGTAGACCTGACATTGAACGGTAAAGATTTTCTCATCCACCTGGCACCTTTTGCCCTGCAAAACAGTCGCCAGTTTGGCATTATTGCCAACATCTCAGACATCTCCGAACTCCGGGAGCAGCAACGGCAGCATCGTGAGGCGATCGACTTCATCTCACACGATGTTCGCTCACCTCTGGTCTCTCAGCTGGCCCTGATTGAACAACTGAAACGGGATCCCCGCCATATTGACGCCAACCAACTCGACCAGTTGGGGCGGCTGGCGCGGCGTAGCTATCATCTGGCCGAAGAGTTTGTGCAGCTGGCTCGCGCCGAGCAACTGACCGAAACCCGGTTCTACGAGTGCGAATTTCTGGCGATTGTTGAGAACGCTCGGGATAGTGTGTGCGAGCAGGCCCAGGAAAAAGGCATTTCGATCGTGCTGAACGGTACCGAAGACCTCTGGCTGAAAGGCAACGCCGAACTTCTGGAACGGGCCGTCATCAACCTTTTGACCAACGCCGTGCAATACAGCCCCCCGGACTCTGCAGTCAGCGTTCACGTCTATCAGGCAGCGCATCTGGCCTGTCTGGCCATATCAGACGAGGGCTATGGCATTGATCCGGAGGAACTGCCTTTACTGTTCGACCGCTATCATCGACAGAAGCGCAGCGAGATAGCCGGAGCGCATGGCACCGGCCTGGGGCTTTCGTTCGTTAAAACGGTGGTGGAAAAACACCGAGGGGAGATCAACGTCGACTCACGGCCGGGCGAAGGCACCACTTTCACTCTGAAGCTACCAATCGCAGACCCGATGTTCTGAACCGGTATGCCTGCTCAGGACTGGATGGTCTTGCTGACCGGCTCAGAAGGCTCACTCAGAAGACCGGCAGTGTCCTGAACCTGGATGGTGAAATACCAGGTACCCGCATCAAGATTATCGACCACATAGGACATCTCTGCCTCACCACTGGCACCATCTACGGTGATCTCTCTGGACAGATCATCAGCATCCTGCCCGTAACGAATCACGTATCTGTCCAGCTCTCCCATCGCGATCGACTCACCGTTTACACGAGTCATAGGCGCAGACCAGCTCAATACAGCAGAGCGCTCTGCAACCGGCTGAGCACTGCCAACACTACTTCCGGTATTGGGTAGGCTGCCAGATTGAGTCGCGGATTCACTACCCCCGGAACCACCGCCGCCGCACCCCGCGAGCACCATCCCTACCAACAACGCGGCAATCCATGCCCTTGACATATAAATGACGCGTTTCACGGTTATTCACCACCATATTTCCGTCGATTTTGTGAAATACTATAAAATCGACGCCGATGATGATGCGATAAATGTCATTTTTATAGATAAAAAATCGTCATTTTTCCGTCACCATAATGCAAGACGGAAATCGAAAGGAATTGAGGGGACACCGGCACATCGCAGAGAAGCGGAAACAAAAAAGGCAGACCAGTAAAACTGGCCTGCCTTGCAAGAATCAGGGCCAGAATAAAACACTGGCCCCGGAAACGAGAAAAGCCAGCAAAAGCTGGCTTTTCTGGATTGGTAGCGGGGGCTGGATTCGAACCAACGACCTTCGGGTTATGAGCCCGACGAGCTACCAGACTGCTCCACCCCGCATCAAACTGTTTGTTAACTGGGTTGCCCCTGTCAACGTGGCGCGTATACTACCGCCGACCCCGCACCCTGTCAATCGATATTTTCAAACAAATCGGCAGGATAGTTCAACTCCTGAACAGGCGCGGACGAACCTCCATAAACCCCGACGGCATCCAGCGCCATCTTTACCGGCCGAAAGGATCGGCGATGCTCCGGGGTCACCCCAAGGCGATTGAGCGCCTCGAGATGCACAGGCGTGGGGTACCCTTTGTGCTGGGCGAGCCCAAAACCCGGAAACCGGACATCCAACGCCTCCATCTCGCGATCTCGCGTCACCTTTGCCAGGATAGAGGCAGCACTGATCGCCTCAACCCGACTATCACCTTTGATCACGGGCTCGGATGGCCACTGCCACTTCGGGCAACGGTTCCCGTCCACAAGGACGTACTCCGGGGCTATCGAGAGCCCTTCAACGGCACGCTTCATGGCCAGCATTGTCGCCTGATAGATATTCAGCTCGTCGATTTCACTGGCCTCGCATCGGCCCAGGCTCCAGGCAGCCGCGTTTTCCAGAATATCATCATATAATCGCAGGCGTTTCTTTTCGGTAAGCTTTTTGGAATCCGCCAGCCCGGGGATAGGCCGCGCTGGATCAAGAATCACAGCGGCCGTTACAACCGCTCCGATGAGCGGGCCGCGCCCCACTTCATCCACACCGGCCAGCAGCGAGCCGCGATAGGAACTTTCAAAAGGAGGAAATGCCTTGGCCGCCATCAGCTTCGGGACTCCAGCAGCTCAGACACCGCTGCCGCCGCACGTTCGTCGGCGCCCTGGCGCAGCGCCTGGTGCAACTCCAGAAACGCCTGATGCAGCCTGTCGCGCTCCTGTTCGTTTTCCAGCCTTTCCAGAACCGCCGCCCCCAACTTCTCCGGCGTTGCGTCGTCCTGTAACAATTCGGGCACCAGTTGCTCCTGGGCCAGCAAATTAGGAAGCGCCACCCAGGGAACCTTGACCAATCTGGACAGTATCTTGTAACTGAAATCGCTGAGCCGGTAACCTACCACCATCGGTTTTTTCAGTAACATCGCCTCCAGTGTCGCGGTACCCGACGCCAGCAGCACCACATCGCTAGCAGCCATCACCTCCCTCGACCGACCACGAACCAGCGTGACCGGCAAGCTCACCTCCAGGGATTCAACCAGCTCACGCACCTGCCGCTCACGATCCCGATTGACGCAGGGAATAACCAGCTGCAGATCCGGGCGACGTGCCTGGAGCCAACGGGACGCTTCGAGAAACAGAGTGCCGAGGCGCTCAACCTCACCACCCCGACTACCCGGCAACACCGCCAGCACAGGTTTATCCACCTCAAGACCGAGGCTCTCACGCGCAGCCAGAGTATCCGGTTCCAGCGCTATCCTGTCAGCCAGGGGGTGCCCCACAAACGACACGGGCACATGATGCTCCTCATAAAACCGGGCCTCAAAGGGGAACAACGTCAGCATAAGGTCCACAGACTTGGCAATCTTGAAGATACGCTTCTGGCGCCAGGCCCAAACCGAAGGACTTACGTAGTGTACCGAGGGGATGCCTGCTTCCCGGCACCGACGTTCGATGGCCAACGTAAAATCCGGTGAATCGATTCCAATCACAACATCCGGAGGGGTAGTAAACAGATAATCCAGCAAGCGCGCACGGATACTGAACAGCTCACGGATCCGGCCAAGCACTTCCACCAGCCCCATCACGGAAAGCCGTTCCATTGGCACCAGCGAGTGAAACCCCTCAGCGATCATTTCATCACCGCCGATTCCGACAAAACGAGCCTTCGGGTAACGCTTTCTTAGCGCACGAATCAGTCCGGCACCGAGAATATCTCCCGATGCCTCGCCGGCAATGATGGCGATGGTTCGCCCTGAGAATGTGGCCGAATTGGCCTTTAGCTGTGTCACCAGCGGCCTCCGGCTGGCTTAACGGATGATGCCGCGATCCGCTCCTTTGAGCGAGTCAATCAGCGGGAGAACCTCAGGGACATCGGCAAAGTTGCGCTCAAGCTCTTCGATGGCCTGCTCGGTCGTCAGACCCTGGCGGTAGACCACTTTGTAGGCTCTGCGGAGACTCAGGAGCGTATCCTTGGCAAAACCACGACGCTTCAGCCCCTCCACATTCATTCCATGAGGCTGGGCAGACTGGCCGCTGGCCATGACATAGGCGGGAATATCCTTGAGCACGATACTGCCCCCGGCAGCCATGCTGTGGGGCCCGATATGGCAGAACTGATGCACCATGGTACCGCCGCCCAGAATGGCATGATCTCCTACCGATACATGCCCTGCCAGCGTGGCACAGTTGGCGAGAATGGTATGGTTGCCGACAATACAGTCGTGGGCCACGTGCACATAAGCCATCAGCAAATTGCCATTACCGATCCTGGTTTCACCCCGGTCCTGAATGGTGCCACGATGAATAGTGCAATTCTCGCGGATAACATTGTCATCACCAATGACCAGCGTGGTCGGCTCACCAGCGTATTTCTTGTCCTGGCATTCTTCGCCGATGCTGGAGAACTGGAAGATTCGGTTGTTGCGGCCAATCACCGTCGGCCCCTTGATGACCACGTGAGAGAGAATCTCGGTACCTTCACCAATTTCCACCCCCGGACCAATATAGCTCCAGGGGCCAACCGTCACGTTATCCGCCAGTTTGGCTGACGGGTCCACAATCGCTTGAGGATGGACACCCGACCAGTCATTTGTCGCCATCAAACTTCTCTCTCAGCGGTAAGTATTTCTGCCACGCACACTACCTCGCCATCTACGAGGGCACGGCAATCAAACTTCCAGATACCGCGCTTGCCAGAGATAAACTCTGACTCCATATCCAAGCGATCACCCGGTAAAACGGGGCGCTTGAAACGCGCTTTACTGGATCCAGCCAGATATTGTACCACGCCGTCCGACGGTTTCCGTTCCACAGTCACAAAACCAAGAATCCCCGACAGTTGCGCCATGGCTTCAATAATCAGGACACCCGGCATAATCGGATTGTCCGGAAAGTGACCGGTAAAAAAGGGCTCATTGAACGATACATTCTTGTACCCCTTGATCGACTTCCCTTTTTCGACCTCAGTCACCCGATCCACCAGCAAAAAGGGGTAACGGTGCGGCAGGTACTCCAGAATTTCATCGATGTGCATCATCTTGATCGGCCTCAGCCCTCTAATTTCTTTTCCAGTTCTTTGATCCGTCGCGCCAGAGCATCCAGTTGACGAAAACGGACGGCATTTTTCCGCCATTGGCGATTGGTATCCGCACTGGTGCCGGAGGAGTAGACCCCCGATTCACGAATATCACCGGTTACCAGGGTCATGCCGGTGAGGTGAACCTGGTCGGCTATTTCAAGGTGACCAGCCACGCCAGAGGCGCCACCAAACACGCAATGATTGCCAATCCGGGTGCTACCTGCAATTCCGACTTTGGCCGCCATTGCGCTGTGATCACCAATCTGTACGTTGTGGGCAATCTGAATCAGGTTGTCCAGCTTTACGCCGTTGCCTATTGTGGTGTCGTCCAGGGCGCCACGGTCTATGGTGGTATTGGCGCCAACCTCCACGTCATCGCCCAGCACCACGGCACCAAGCTGCGCGATGCGGTGCCAGACGCCTTTTTCGTTGGCAAAGCCGAAGCCGTCGGAACCAACCACCGCACCACTGAGAATGTGACAGCGCTTACCGACTACCACATCATGTGCAAGCGTGACCCGGGGCCGAAGGATACTGTCGTCCCCGATACTCGCTCTCGCACCGACAAAACCACCAGCACCGATCGCTACGCGCTCACCAATACAAACCCCGGCCTCAATCACAACATGCGGGCCTATGGATGCAGATTCAGGAATACTGGCAGACTCATCAACCACGGCAGTTGGATGAATGCCCGGGGAAGCCTTGGGAGCCGGATCAAACCAATGACTGAGGTGAGCATAGCCCAGGTAGGGATTGTCCAGTAACAGGACATTGGTCGGAACATCATCCGCCGCAGCCGAGGACACAATCACCGCTGACGCCCGGGTATCTTTCAGGTACTTGGCATAGGAGGGATTTGCCAGAAAACTGATCTGGCCCGGAACCGCCGCCTGCAAGGTGGCAAGCCCGGTAATACGGATATCGGGGTCTCCCCGGAGGCTCGCTCCCAATGCCTCGGCAATCTCCTGCAGCCGATAGGACTTCTGTGTCATCGTTTTCTCCAAACACAGGGGCCGGGGAGCCCCTTTCTACATCACTGGTTCAGTTTTTCAAGCAGTTGTGTGGTCAGATTCATCTCCGGCTTAACGTAAACCACCGCTTCGCTGGGAAGAATCAGATCAAGGTCATTTTCTTCCAGGAGTTCCTTCACAGCGGCGTCCACCTCAGGGCGCGCACCTTCCAGAAACTGCTGCTTGCGCTGGTTAACGGTGGCGTCGAGGCGCTGCTTGAGGAAATTAAATTCCTTTACCTTTTCCTGAAACTCGGCGGCCAACTGATTACGCTCGCTCTCGTTCATCATGGCGCCGTCCTTCTCCAACCGATCCTTTAACTTGCGGGCGGCCTCCTGAGCTTCACGCACCTGGGCTTCGTCGCCGGCAAAATCCTGCTGGAGTTTTTCGCTGAAGGCCTGGGCATCATTGGAAGAGAACAGGGCCTGGCGCAGATCCACCACACCAATACGGGTCTCCGCCGCCACCTGGGCCGAGAAGGCCATAAGAGCGGCGGCAAGGATAGTCATCAAACGGGTCATCAATCTTCTCCTTTGTTTCATTCTTTCTTTTTTTATAGACCGGTCAGAACGTCTGCCCCAGTGAGAACTGGAAGACCTGGGTATCGTCACCGGATTTATCGTTCAGCGGCTTGGCCAGACTGAAAGCCAAGGGACCTACCGCGGTGATCCACTGGAAACTGATACCGGCTGAAGTCCGTACCTCACCCAACTCAGGGTCAAAACCTCTTTCGGTATCAAACACCTGACCGGCATCGACAAAGAACGACGTGCGCATCGAACGCGAATCTCCTGCAAAAGGCGTCGGGAAGATCAACTCCAGCCCGCCTTCTGTCAGAACGTTACCACCGAACGGATCGGGATCCGAGAAGTCGCCTGCTGCACGCTCCGCCTTGTTACCCAAAGAGTTTGCTTCATATCCCCGAACAGAGCCATAGCCCCCGGAATAGAAATGCTCGAAGAACGGCATCTGACTGCGGTCACCGTAGCCGTCCCCATACCCGATCTCCGATCGCGCTCTGAAGACCCAGTTGGCGGAATCCGTCAGCGGGAAATAGAAATCCGTTTTGTGGGTCGCCTTGTAGAAGGTCAGGTCACTGCCTGGCACAGCGACATCCAGCGACAGGGAATGACTGTAACCGTTGGTTGGCAGTACACCTCGGTTGAGCGTACTCCGCCGCCAGCTACCAAACAGGAAGTAATTGGTGAACGAATCCCCTTCGTCGGCGATAAAATCGCGAACTTCCTGGGCCGAGAATACCCCCGGCTTAATGTTTGATTGGGTAACGCCAGCACCGAAATTCAACCGCGTAATGGAATCTGTCGGATACCCGAACGTTACCCGGCCACCGTACTCATCGAGCAGGTAAGAGGAAATGTCTTCTTCCTCGTAATCGGTTTCACGGGCAAATAGACTGAAGCCCCGGCTTACCCCATCCACCGTGTAGTATGGATCCAGGTAGGAAACGTTGGCGCTCTTTACCGAATCGCTGAAGTTCACACCAAACGAGACACGCTTGCCGGTACCGAAGAAATTATTCTCGGACACAGACGCGCCCAGAATCACGCCCGAGTTTTGCGAGAAACCCACCGATGCGGACAAGCTGCCCGTTGGTTGCTCCTGCACGCTGTAGTTCACATCGACCAGGTCATCGGTGCCGGGTACCGGGACCGTTTCAACATCAACAGTCTGGAAGTAACCCAGGCGCTCAAGACGGGTCTTGGAGAACTCGATGCGATCGGACGAGGCTACCCCGCCCTCCATCTGGGTCATCTCCTGGCGCAGCACCTCATCCTTAGTGGACACGTTGCCGTCGAAGTTCACCCGACGTACATAGGCCCGCTTGCCGGGCTCCACAAAGAAGGTAACCGCAGCTGTATTGTCTTCACCCGGCTCCGGTACCGCATTGACGTTGGCAAACGCATAGCCTTCGCGGCCGAGCCGGAACGAGAGCGCTTCGGAAATCGCCGTCATCTGTGCACGGGAGAATACATCGCCTTCTTTAACCGGAATGAATTTCCGGAGCTCCTCCTCACCGACAATCAGCTCACCGCGCAAGCGAATGTCGGAGATGGTGTACTGGGGGCCTTCATTAACGGCGATGGCGATAAAGACTTCCTGCTTGTCCGGCGAGATGGACACCTGGCTGGATTCAACGTTGAAGTCCAGATAGCCGCGATCAAGATAAAACGAACGCAGAGACTCCAGATCCCCGCTCAGACGTTCCCGGGCGTATTTATCTTTGTTGGTCAGCGAGTTCCACCAGCTACTGGTACGCAACTCGAAGAGGCCGATGAGTTCTTCATCACTGAAATCTTCGTTCCCAACAATATTGATGTGCTGAATGGCAGCGACAGAACCCTCGTTGATGTCCAGGCGAATAGCAACACGGTTCCTGGGTAACTCTTCCGCGGTGGCTTTTACTCTTGCGTTGTAGCGGCCCTGGGCGATGTAGGAGCGAAGGATCTCCAGTTCCAGTTTCTCCAGGGTAGCACGCCGAAATACCTGACCTTCCTCCAGGCCCGCACCGGCCAGGGCATCCATCAGCATCTCGGTTTCGATATTCTTGTTACCCTCGATCTCAATGGAGGAAATCGACGGGCGTTCACGCACCGACAGAATCAGCACGCCTTCATCACGACTGGCCTGAATATCCGTAAACAATCCGGTCCGAAACAGATCCTTGATGGCGTCGGCCAACCGGGTCTCGTCCATACGCTCGCCGATGTTCACCGGAAAAGCCGAAAACACAGAACCCGCTGAAACCCGCTGAAGGCCCTCTACCTCGATATCCGCAACCGTGAATTCATCCGCCAGCGCTGGCTTTATACCGGTTGCGGTAATTGCTAGGCCAACGGCTACAGCTAGAAGGGAACGTCTCATTCAGTTATTTCGCCTGGTTAATGTGCGGTAAGGAGCCCGCAATTCTCACAACCGCATCAGGTCGTTGTAAAGAGCAAACACCATTAAAGTCAGTATCAAAGCCATACCGATTCGTAATCCAAAGGCCTGGGCCTGCTCGGAAAGTGGCTTCCGGCGAATGGCTTCGATGGTGTAGTACACAATGTGCCCACCATCCAGAACCGGAACGGGGAGCAGGTTAAGCACGCCAAGACTGACACTCAGATACGCCAGAAAGCGCACAAAGTCTTCGAACCCCGAGCTGACACTCGCCTCGGCAACCCGGGCAATGGTAATCGGTCCACTGAGATTGGTCGGAGACAGCAGCCCGGTGACCATCTTTTTAATCGCCACCAGTGTCAGGCGGGTGTCGGCCCAGGTTTCATTCACAGCATTCGGTATCGCCGCCAACGGCCCGTAGCGGACCTCCCGCAACAGTTCATCAGGCCAGTTCACTGCGCTTACGCCGGCACCTACGAAACCAACGACCTGACCATCCTCAAGCGTTCTCGAAGCAGGTGTTACCGGAACATTCAATTCATCGCCAGAGCGCTCGATGGTCAGTTCCAGAGTCTGTTCCGGGGCATTCCGAATATGCTCCACCAGAGCAAACCAGTCCGGTACCGGCTCGCCATCAACAGCCAATATGCGGTCACCGCCTTGCAGCCCGGCCGCATTTGCCCGACCATCGGCAGTCACCTCACCCAGCACCGCGGGCACATCCGGACGCCAGGGGGATATCCCGAATTCCGCCAGCGGGTTCGGAGTATCATCACTCAGGCGCCAGCCGTCCAATGGACCCGCCACAGTGCCCCTGGAACCATCCCGGGAAATCTCCAGCGAAACCTGACCGTACTCCCCCGCCCTCTCGAGCAGCCGCATGTTGACGTCTCGCCAGGAGGTCACCCTATGGCCGTCAACGGTATGGATTTCCATCCCGCTTTCCAGCCCTGCCCGTTCCGCAACGCTGCCCTGGGCCACCTCGCCAACCACCGGAGCGACCGTGGTAACGCCAACAACACTCAACACCCAGTAAGCGAGAATCGCGAACAGAAAATTGGCAATTGGGCCGGCAGCCGCAATGGCGATGCGCTGGGAAGGAGGTTTCGAGGTAAACGCCTGATCACGCAGCTCTTCCGGTACCGGGCCTTCCCGCTCATCCAGCATTTTCACGTATCCCCCCAGGGGGATAGCCGCTACCGCATATTCGGTTCCCTGACGGTCAAACCACGAAAACAGAGGCTTGCCGAACCCCACTGAAAAACGAAGCACCTTCACACCGAATCGGCGTGCCACCCAGAAATGGCCGTATTCGTGCAGCGTTACCAGAATTCCGAGGGTAAGCGCCAGTGCCAGTACGGTTTGAATGATCTGCATAGACGTTCCGGTTTATGGCTGAATGAGCGGCCTGTCAGACCCAGGGACGTCAGACAGCCAGCAGGCTGATCTGTTCCCTGGCCCGGCGGCGAGCCTCGGCATCTTTCGCGAAAATAGTGTCAAAGCTGTCCGCCGGCACAACTTCTGTGGCCGTCAGGGTTCGCTCTATAATAACGGGGATATCGGCAAAGCACAGCCGGCCTTCCAGAAACGCCGCCACTGCAACCTCGTTCGCCGCATTGAGTACCGCTGGCGCTGTACCGCCGGCAGCAAAGGCTTCGGCCGCAAGGCGCAAACAGGGGAAACGCTGCAAATCCGGGCGCTCAAAGTGAAAACGGCCAATGGCGAACAAATCCAGGGGCGCAACACCAGCCTCAATACGCTCAGGCCAGGCCAGGCCATTGGCAATGGGTGTACGCATATCCGGGCTTCCCAACTGGGCAAGCACCGAGCCGTCGGCATATTCAACCATGGAGTGAATGATGCTTTCGGGGTGGACATGAACCTGCACGTTTGCCGGCGTGGTATTGAACAGCCAGCAGGCTTCAATCAACTCCAGGCCCTTGTTCATCAGGGTTGCAGAGTCCACAGAAATCTTCTGGCCCATTGACCAGTTAGGATGGGCGCAGGCCTGGGCCGGCGTCACCGCCCGCAAGTCCTCAGCCGCAGACTCCCGGAAAGGTCCGCCGGAGGCGGTCAGAAGGATACGGGTAATACCCGCGCCATGAGGGTCTCGCACCTTGTCCGCCGGCATACACTGAAAAATGGCATTATGCTCGGAGTCAATGGGCAGCAGCTCGGCCCCGTGGCGCTCAACCGCGTCCATAAACAGTTTGCCGGACATCACCAACGCTTCTTTGTTGGCAAGAAGAACGCGTTTGCCGGCCCGGACTGCGGCCAGCGTTGGCGCCAGGCCGGCAGCGCCGACAATGGCAGCCATCACGGTGTCCGACTCCGCTGAAGCCGCCACCTCACAGAGCCCCGTTTCTCCCGCCAGCACTCGGGTCTCGGGCATATCCGCCAACAGCGCCTTCAGGCGTTCAGCAGCTTCTGAATCGGCCATCACCGCAACGGCCGGTCGAAATTCACGGCACAGGGTTGCTAATTCATCCGCCCGGGTTCCTGCGGTCAGGGCATACACTGAAAAGCGGTCCGGATGCCTGCGAATAACATCCAGGGTACTCAAGCCGATGGAGCCGGTTGCGCCAAGAACCGTAATCGAGCGTTTCGTCATGCCACGACCTGGCCGGCGGTCAACCAGCCCAACAGAGTAATCATCAGGGCAAATACCGGAATGGCCGCAGTGAGGCTGTCGATACGATCCATAATGCCGCCATGCCCGGGCAGCAGCTGACTGCTGTCCTTGATGCCTCGAAAGCGCTTCAGCATGCTTTCAAGTAAATCGCCAAGAACCGAGACAAAACCGGTCACCAGACTTGCCACCACCAGCAGCATGGCTTCCGCGACACCTGCGTTGGCCATAAGGCTGGCCACAATGGCGAGCAAGGCCACGGCAGCCAATCCCCCCCAGACGCCAGCCCAGGATTTGCCGGGACTGACGCGGGGTGCCAGCTTGGCTTTACCAAAGGCACGGCCGGCAAAATAGGCGCCGATATCAGCCACCCACACCACCAGAAAAATATACAGAATAACCACCAGATTATTGGCCACGTCGCCAAACTGGAAGCCGCCATTGCGAAGGTGATTCAGGCCCACCCACGCGGGCACCAGCACCATGAACCCCATCAGCGCCCTGACCGGGATAGCGCCCCAGCGTTCGGATCCGGCGGGATACCGTCTGACCAGCCAGAAACAGACCAACCACCAGGCAATCGCCAGCCAAAGCACCAACAGTGCTGGCAGGCCGCCCAGGGTATAGAGAAGTGCCGCCATAACCAGTGCATACCCGACGCGTCCGGGCTGGCTTTCGATTCCGGACATATTGGCCCATTCCCAGGCCCCTAACGTGATGATGGCGCCGGTAAACAGGGCGAACCCCAGAGGCGGAAGGAAAAAAATACCACCGATTGCAATCGGCGCCAGGATGAGTGCGGTAATGATTCGGGTTTTAAGCACGGTATTGGTCGCTTGGTCGTTATTGTTGTGCAGCGCGAGCAGCAATCTGGTCGTCGGTCTGACCGAAACGGCGCTGTCGATGGGCATAGGCATCAAGCGCCTTGAGCATTTGCTCGCTCTTGAAATCCGGCCAGAATACCTCGGAAAAGTAGAATTCGGTGTAGGCCAGGTGCCATAACAGGAAATTGCTGATGCGCTGTTCGCCTGCTGTCCGGATAAGGAGATCCGGCATGGGAAGATCACCGATACTCAGGTGCTCCTGGATCAGGTCATCGGTGATATCTGACGGTTCCAGCTGGCCCGCCTTCACTTGCTCCGCCACCTTACGGGTCGCCTGGGTGATGTCCCAGTGGCCACCGTAATTGGCCGCAATCACCACCGTCATACGGGTATTGTCACGGGTCAGCGCCTCGGCTTTCTCCATGTGCTCCTGGAGCGCCGGATTGAAGGCTGAACGATCACCGATAATCCGTAGGCGGATATTGTTGCGATGCAGTTTGCGGACTTCCCGCTCCAATGCGATCAGGAACAGACGCATAAGAGCTGATACTTCGTCCTTGGGCCGGCGCCAGTTCTCGCTGGAAAAGGCAAACAGGGTCAATACCTCCACGCCCTCTTTGGCGCAGGTTTCCACCACCGCCTTGACCGCATCCACCCCGGCCTTGTGGCCCGCCACTCCCTTAAGCCGGTGCGCTTTGGCCCAGCGGTTATTGCCATCCATGATAATGGCGACATGCCGGGGGCAGTTATCTGCTGCCACCGGAATTTCTGCGGTAACTTTTTCCGTCATGAAATCCTCTGTGCGGCGGGACTCCCCCGCCGCTGATCCTGCTCCTGAATGAACCCGGGCGCTTAAACCGCCATCAGGTCCTCTTCCTTCGACTTCAACATCTTTTCAACTTCGGCGATGTATTTGTCGGTGAGCTTCTGAATTTCATCTTCGCCACGGTGCTGATCGTCTTCGCTGATTTCCTTTTCCTTAACCAGCTCTTTGATCATGTGATTGGCATCGCGACGAGCGTTACGAATAGACACCCGACCATGCTCCGCATCCGCCTTTGCCTGCTTGACCATTTCTTTACGGGTCTCTTCGGTCAGCATCGGCATGGGCACGCGGATGATGTCGCCACTGGTGGCCGGATTCAGGCCAAGGTCAGACGTCATGATCGCCTTTTCAATCGTGGGCACCAGATTCTTTTCCCAGGGCGCAACGGTCAACGTCCGGTTATCTTCCACGTTCACGCTGGCCACCTGCTTCAGCGGTGTTTCCTGACCGTAGTAGTTCACCATTACGCTGTCCAGGATCGCCGGATGGGCACGTCCGGTACGGATTTTATTGAAAGCCGAGTGCAGAGCCTCCAGGCTCTTTTTCATTTTCTTTTCGGCTTCAGCTTTGATGTCGTTAATCACGTCAGCTTCCTCAATTCGTTCGTCTGGTTCCATGCAGGAAGCCGGCACTTCAGGCGCCGGCAGCCTTATTCATTCAATCAGTGTGCCTTCCCGTTCCCCGGTCACAATGCGCGTCAGAACACCGGGGCGGTTCATGTCGAAGACCCGCAGCGGCATACCGTGATCCCGCGCCAGGCAGATGGCCGTGAGATCCATCACGCCCAGTTTCTTGTCCAGAACCTCATCATAGGTCAGGTGGTCGTATTTTACTGCGGTAGGATCAAGATGGGGATCGGCCGAGTAAACGCCATCTACCTTGGTTGCCTTCAGAACAGCGTCAGCTTCAATTTCAATGCCACGCAGGCAGGCTGCAGAGTCCGTGGTGAAGAACGGGTTGCCGGTACCCGCACTGAAGATGACCACATCACCTTCCTTGAGATCCCGCACCGCACGGCGACGGTCATAATGCTCAACAATACCGCTCATGGGGATAGCAGACATCACGCGGGTACGGATGTTCGAGCGCTCCAGCGCATCACGCATGGCCAGGCCGTTCATGACCGTGGCCAGCATCCCCATGTGGTCTCCGGTCACGCGATCAAGGCCTGCCGCATTGAGGGCTGCACCGCGAAACAGGTTGCCACCGCCAATGACCAGCCCCACTTGAACACCAATGCCAATAAGGGCACCGATTTCCAGGGCCATACGATCAAGAACTTTGGGATCAATACCGAAATCGTGCTCTCCCATCAGGGCTTCGCCACTGAGCTTGAGCAGAACACGCTTGTATCTGGGCTGGTTTTTCGAAGATGTCGGCATGGTGGTCCCCTTCTCGTCTGTTGGCTATCCGGCGCAAACCCGTTGCAGGCTTGTATCTGACATACTCCTCAAAAAAGGGGTATCTCAGATACAAGCCCGCCACGAAAGCCGGGCGAACCCGGCTGACGTGGCAGACTCAGGTGGCACTGCCATATTGCACGGCAGTGCCTCGAAGAGGAATCAGGCCTTGCCTGTGCCAGCGGCAGCAGCCACTTCAGCAGCAAAATCCACTTCTTCTTTCTCGATGCCTTCACCCACTTCCAGGCGAATGAAACCAACCAGGTCGCCACCGGCCGACTTGATCAGGTCACCCACTTTCTGGTCCGGGTTCTTGACGAACGGCTGCTCAACCAGGCTGTTTTCAGCCAGGAACTTCTTGATGCGGCCACCCATCATCTTTTCAACGATCTCAGCAGGCTTGCCTTCCATATCCGGCTGGGCCTTGATGATCTCTTTCTCTTTTTCCAGCTCTTCAGCCGGCATGTCGTCAGGCTTGCCAACGCGCGGGTTAACAGCAGCAACGTGCATGGCGATATCGCGAGCCAGCTCTTCGTTACCTGCAGTCAGGGCAACAACGGAAGCGATCTTGTTGTTGCTGTGCACGTAACCACCCACAACCGGGCCTTCAACCTTGATGATGCGACGAACGGTGATGTTTTCACCGATCTTCTGAACCAGCGCCTCACGCTTGGCTTCCAGGTCGCCTTCCATCAGCTTGGCAACGTCAGTTTCGCCCTTCTCGAAGGCAACATTCAGAACGTCGTTGGCGAAGTTCATGAAGTTGTCGTCGCGAGCAACGAAGTCAGTTTCGGAGTTCACTTCCAGAATGAAGGCCACGGTGTTGTCGTCAGACACCTTGACCAGAGACACGCCTTCAGCGGCAGTACGGCCGGCCTTCTTGGCGGCTTTCAGACCGGAAGACTTGCGCAGCTCTTCAATCGCAGTTTCAACATTGCCTTCAGCTTCAACCAGTGCTTTTTTGCACTCCATCATGCCAAGGCCGGTACGCTCACGCAGCTCTTTGACCATTGCAGCGGTAATTGCAGCCATGTTCAATCCTCTTGTCTTTTCCGAATTCGGTGGGGAGGTATACCCGCATAAACAGGCGGGCATACCTTACAACTCAAACGTTAAGCCTGGATGTTACTCGGCGGCCGGAGCAGCGCCTGCAGCATCTTCGCTGACTTCAACAAACTCGTCAGCGCCAGCGCCGGCAGACTGGGAAGCTTCCAGACAGGTATCGGCAACGGCTTTCACGTAGATCTGGATAGCACGGATGGCGTCATCGTTACCCGGGATCACGTAATCAACACCATCGGGATCGCTGTTGGTATCAACAACACCGATAACAGGAATACCCAGCTTATTGGCTTCCTTGATGGCGATACGCTCGTGGTCTACGTCGATAACAAACAGGGCATCCGGCAGGCCACCCATATCCTTGATACCACCGATGGAGCGCTCGAGCTTATCCATCTCACGGGTACGCTCAAGGGCTTCTTTCTTCGTCAGCTTGTCGAAAGTACCGTCCTGGCTCTGGGCTTCCAGATCACGGTAGCGACGAATAGACTGACGGATGGTCTTGTAGTTGGTCAGCATACCACCCAACCAGCGGTGGTTAACGTAAGGCTGACCGGAACGCTGAGCTTCTTCCTTGATGATCTTGGAAGCCGCGCGCTTGGTACCAACAAACAGGATCTTGTTCTTGTTCTCAGCCAGAGACTGAATGAAGTTCAGCGCTTCATTCATGGCCGGAACAGTCTGCTCCAGGTTGATGATATGAATCTTGTTACGGGCGCCGAAGATGAACTTCGACATTTTCGGGTTCCAGTAGCGAGTCTGGTGACCGAAGTGAGCACCTGCCTTGAGCAGGTCACGCATATTTACCTGAGCCATGATATTTACCTTTTAGCTTCGGGTTAGTCCTCCACGCGTCCGATTGCCCCAACCAGCCTCCTTTAAACAGGAGCCGGCACCCTGGGACAACGTGCTGACACGTGTGTGAATTTGCCGGATTCGTTTCCGGCGGCGCGTTTATACCATATCTGCCAGGCCAAACGCCATTATTTTTAGCCCCGGACTATGGCCAGCATAGCCTGCTCCCCGCCTTGTACCTTATGTCGCCGCCCCTTAAAATGCCGGTTTGATACAAATCAACAGGAAGCCCGATGCAGGTAACTATCAAGACCCCCGAAGAGATTGAAAAGATGCGCGTGGCCGGTCGCCTGGCTGCCGAAGTTCTGGAAATGCTCGACGAACATGTCAAACCCGGCATCACCACGGAAGAGCTGGATCGTATTGCGCACGACTATATCGTCAACACACAGAAGGCAATTCCCGCGCCCCTGAACTACAAGGGCTTCCCCAAGTCTATCTGCACATCCGTCAACCACGTAATCTGTCACGGCATCCCGTCCGAGAAGAAAGTGCTGAAGGAAGGCGACATCATCAATATTGATGTCACTGTCATCAAAGACAGTTACCACGGCGACACCAGCAAGATGTGGATTGTGGGTAAACCCAAGCCCGGCACCGAACGTCTGATCCAGATCACCCAGGAGTGCCTATATAAAGGCATTGAACTGGTGAAACCCGGAACCCGCCTGGGTGATATTGGCCACGTAATACAGCAGTATGCCGAGAAACACCGTTACTCCGTTGTCAGAGACTATTGCGGCCACGGCATTGGCAAAGTGTTTCATGAGGAGCCCCAGGTAATGCACTACGGCAAGCCCGGCACCGGCATGGAACTCAAAGAAGGCATGACCTTTACCATCGAGCCGATGATCAACCAGGGCAAATACCAGACCAAGCTACTGGCAGATGGCTGGACGGTGGTCACCAAGGATCACAAACTGTCGGCACAGTGGGAGCACACCATTCTGGTAACTGCGGATGGCTATGAGGTGCTGACCCGCCGATCGGAAGAGTCATTCTAAGTGGACCGAAGCGAGCTGGAATCCCGAATCAGTAACGACACCTCACCGGTGTTTGCCGCACGCGAACTCTTGCGGGAAAGTTATAACGCTGATGCCGAGGCATTTCAGCAAGGTGCCGATGTCCGCGCCCTGGTTCTTGCCAGGGCCAACACCATCGACAAGGTACTCCGGCTGATCTGGAACAGATACCCGTTCTCCCGCTCCGCAGACATTGCACTGGTGGCCGTGGGGGGGTATGGCCGGGGCGAGCTGCACCCTCATTCCGATATTGACCTGCTGATCCTGACCCGCAATGGCATAGAAGAGGACTGGCAGGAAGACCTGGGAGCGTTTGTCACTCTGCTCTGGGACCTCAAACTGGATATTGGCCACAGCGTTCGCAGCCTGGCGGAATCCATTCAGGCCGCCCGGGAAGACATCACCATTCTGACCAACCTGCTGGAAACACGCACGATCGCAGGCCCGGATGGTTTACGGGCCGAACTCAGTGAGATGGTGTATTCGGACGACGTCAGCTCCGATCGGGACTACTTCCTCGCCAAACGTGAAGAGCAGCAGCAACGTCACAAGAAGTACGGCGACACGGAGTACAATCTGGAGCCCAACGTCAAAGGCTCTCCTGGCGCCCTTCGGGATATCCAGACCATCGGCTGGATCACCAAGCGCCATTTCGGCCTGCAGAATATTGCCGACCTCACCCGCTTCAGCATCCTGACCGAAGAAGAGCACCAGATTCTGTACCAGGGGGAGACCTTCCTCTGGCGGCTCCGATTTGGCCTTCAACTGCTGGCCGACCGCAATGAAAATCGACTGTTATTTGACCACCAGCGCGCCCTGGCACAAATGCTCGGTTACCAGGACGAAGGTAAACGTCTGGGCGTAGAGCTGATGATGCAGCAGTACTACCGCACTGTGCTTGCACTGGCGGAGCTGGCCGACGTGATCCTGCAGTATTATGACGAAGCCATCATTGGCAGCGGCGGCGAAGATGAAATCCGCCCCCTGAACAAACGTTTCCAGGTTCGCAACCTTTACATTGAAGCGGTGAACAATCAGGTGTTCGCCTACGCCCCGTACGCGATCATGGAAATCTTCGTGCTGATGGCGCAACACCCGGAGATCAAAGGTATCCGGGCCACCACGATTCGCTCACTCCGGGCCCACAGGCATCTGATTGATGACGCGTTCCGGTCTGACCTGGCCGTCACTACGCTGTTTATGGAGCTGCTACGCACGCCCCACGCCCTGGACCAGACCCTGTCGGCCATGAAGAAGTACAACGTGCTGGGCCGCTACCTGCCGGAGTTCGGCCAGATCATTGGCCAGATGCAGCACGACCTTTTCCATATCTATACGGTAGACGCCCACACCATGCGGGTGATCCGCAATATGGTGAGGCTCAACAGCACCGAGGCCAGAACCGAATACCCCCTGGCCTCGCGCCTGATACACCGGCTACCCAAACTGGAAACCTTGTTTATTGCCGGCCTCTACCACGACGTGGCAAAAGGCCGGGGCGGCGACCATTCCGAGCTTGGCGCCATTGATGCCGAAGCCTTTTGCGAGCGGCACCATCTCAGTGAACGGGACACCCAACTGGTGTCCTGGCTGGTGGAAAACCACCTGTTGATGTCGATGACCGCGCAGCGCAAGGATATTTCCGACCCGGACATCATTCAGGCCTTTGCCCGCGCGGTACCCAGCCTCGCCCACCTGGACTATCTCTACATCCTCACGGTTTGCGATATCAGTGCCACCAATCCCAAACTGTGGAACACCTGGCGCGCGTCGTTGTTGCGCCAGCTTTATATAGAAACCAAACGAGCGCTGCGCCGCGGCACTGACAATCCGGTAGACCGGCAGTCCTGGATCCGGGCCACCCAGGAGGAAGCCAGGGAAATCCTCCACGCCCAGAACATGACCGATGAACAGATCGACCAGATCTGGAATACCGTGGACGACGAATACTTCCTGCAGGATTCCACTGTCGATATCGCCTGGCAAACAGCCGCCATCATTCGCCACGGCGACAACCCGGATCCTCTGGTGCTGATCCGGGACACCCGGGGTGGCCCGACTGACGGCTATTCCCAGATCATCATCTACATGAAAGATCGCGTCGCCCTGTTTGCCGCCACCACCGCTGTTCTGGAACAGCTGAACCTGAACATTGTGGATGCCCGCATCAATTCCACCGAAGGCCCCTATTCCATCAGCTCCTATGTGGTTCTGGATGACAAGGGCCAGCCGCTGGGTATCGATCCGGCCCGGAAGGAGCGCGTACGCAAGCGACTGATTGAAGAACTGGACGACCCGGAAGACTATCCGGACATCATCCATCGCAGAACGCCAAGGCAGTTGAAACACTTTGCGTTCCCGACCGAGGTGACTTTCTCCAACGACACCATCAATCAGCGTACGGTGATGGAACTGATCACGCCGGACCGCCCCGGTCTGCTGGCGCGGATTGGCCAGGTGTTGCTGGAACACCGTGTGCGGCTGACCAACGCCAAGATTGCCACTCTGGGAGAGCGGGTTGAAGACGTGTTCTTCATCACCGACGAACAGGGCGACCCCCTGCGCGACCCGGGCGTGTGCCAGGCCCTGCAACAGGACCTCTGTAAAATGCTGGACGAGATTCAATGAACCCCAATCTGGAAAGACTTCACCCCTATCCCTTCGAGAAACTGGCCAAACTGAAGGCCGGCATTTCGGTGCCAGAACATCTGGCGCCCATCTCCCTGGGAATTGGTGAGCCCAAGCACCCATCGCCAGCCTTCGTAAAGGACGTTATTGCCGATAATCTGGATAAACTGGCGAATTACCCCACGACCAAAGGCACGGACGAACTTCGTAGCGCGATTGCTGCATGGGCAACCCACCGGTTTGATCTTGCACCGGCGTCATTGGATCCGAACCGCCACGTGGTGCCCGTAAACGGAACCCGCGAAGCCATCTTCGCCCTGGTTCAGGCGGTTGTGGATGCTGGCAAACCCGCCACCGTGGTCAGCCCCAATCCTTTCTATCAGATCTACGAAGGCGCAGCCTTCCTGGCCGGCGCCACACCGGTTTATCTGCCCTGCGATGGCGGCAATGGCTTCATCCCGGACTTCGACGCCGTGCCCGAGTCGGTCTGGGAGAACTGCCAGATCCTGTTCCTGTGCTCGCCCGGCAATCCGAGTGGAGCGGTGATTCCGAGGGAAACCCTGGTAAAAGTGATTGAACTGGCTGACCGGCACGATTTCCTGATTGCCTCGGACGAGTGCTATTCAGAGCTCTACCCGGACGAAGCCAACCCGCCGGAAGGCTTGCTGCAAACCTGCGCCGCCATCGGCCGCCACGATTTCAAGCGCTGTGTGGTGTTCCACAGCCTGTCCAAACGCAGCAACCTGCCGGGCCTGCGGTCCGGCTTTGTGGCCGGCGACGCCGAGGTACTGGCCGGCTACCTGAAATACCGCACCTACCATGGCTGTGCCATGCCTATACATAATCAGCTGGCCAGTATCGCCGCCTGGAACGATGAAGACCATGTGCGCGAAAACCGCGCCGCCTACCGGGCCAAGTTCGAGGCAGTCGTGCCCATTCTGCGCGAAGTGATGAACGTCGACTTCCCGGATGCCGGCTTCTACCTCTGGCCGGAGACGCCCATGGACGACGAAACTTTCGCCCGGGAACTGTCTGCCCGACAGAACGTACACGTATTGCCGGGCCGATATCTGTCGCGCACGGTAAACGGCCACAACCCGGGTGAAAACCGCGTGCGCATGGCGCTGGTGGCTCCCCTGGAGGAATGCGTTGAGGCGGCGAAACGTATCGTTGAGTTCGTAAAAGGTTTTAAACAATGAAGTTATATGGCATCCGCAACTGCGACACCGTTAAAAAGGCCCGGAAGTGGCTGGATGAGCACGGCTTGGACTATGAGTTCCATGATTTCAAGAAAGACGGCCTGAGCAGCGAGAAGCTCAGCCAGTGGGAACAGGCCGTTGGCTGGGAAACGCTCCTGAACAAACGCGGGACCACCTGGCGAAAACTTCCCGACGAGGTTCGTGATACCATTAGCGCCCAAAGTGCCCACCAGATCATGCTGGACAACCCCTCCATCATCAAGCGCCCTGTCGTCGAGCGCGGAGACGGCGTAAATGTGGGGTTCAACGCAGACGACTGGTCTGCGTGGCTGGGCTGAATTTTTCTGACTATTTAATGACAACAGGAGCAACCACCAGATGAGTTTTGCATTCGGTATCGGAATCGGCACCCAGAACAACCAGGGCGAGTGGCTGGAGGTGTACTACCAGCAGCCGATCATGACACCCGACAGAGACCTGATCGACGTGGTTGAGTCTGCGCTGGACTATAAAGGTGGCAACCAGGCCATCAGCGTGAAAGCAGAACAACTGGCACAGTTTGCCAACGCCCTTCGCCAACTGGGCCGGACAGACCAGGCCAAACTGGCCGAGAAAGCGGCTGAGAGCAAGCGCCCCGTAGTAGTCACCGTACTGGCAACGGACGATACCGCTTCCAGCACGCCGGAGGTGTACCTGAAACTGCACCTGATCTCACATCGCCTGGCCAAGCCCCACAGCCTGAAGCTGGACGGCATTTTTGGTCTGCTGCCCAACCTGGCCTGGACTAACGAAGGCGCCATTGACCTGAATGAGCTGCCGGAGCGGCAACTGCAGGCACGCCTGGAAGGCCGCATTCTGGAAGTGAAGTCGGTCGACAAATTCCCGCAGATGACCGATTACGTGGTGCCCAAGGGTGTACGTATTGCCGACACCGCCCGGGTACGTCTGGGTGCCTACGTAGGCGAAGGTACCACCGTCATGCATGAAGGCTTTATCAACTTCAACGCCGGTACCGAAGGCACCAGCATGATCGAAGGGCGCATCTCCGCCGGCGTGGTGATCGGTAAAGGCTCCGATCTGGGCGGCGGCTGTTCCACCATGGGCACGCTTTCTGGCGGCGGCAACATCATTATTTCCGTGGGCGAGAACTGCCTGCTGGGCGCCAATGCCGGCATCGGCATCCCGCTGGGCGATCGCTGTACCGTTGAAGCTGGCCTGTACATCACCTCAGGCACCAAGGTGGCCCTGCTGGATGACCACAACAAACTGGTGGAAGTGGTGAAAGCCCGCGATCTGGCCAGCAAAAACGATCTGCTGTTCCGTCGCAACAGCCAGACCGGTGCGGTTGAGTGTAAAACCAACAAGACCGCCATTGAACTGAACGAAGAACTGCACGCCAACAACTAAGGCTGCAGCCCGCCACAGAACCCACGAACACCGGGGGTTCTGTGGTGTTATTCCCTCTACTCTTTCCTTATCGAACAGGTTTCTCTATGTCGCTCTCCCCCACCCTGGAACTTGCCAAGGACCTTATCCGCCGCCAATCCGTAACGCCGGACGACGCGGGCTGCCAGGAACTCATGATGTCACGCCTGGCGCCGCTGGGTTTCAGTGGGGAGAACCTGCGCTTTGGCGAAACCGACAACCTGTGGGCAAGAAAGGGCGACAATGGGCCGGTTCTGGCATTCGCCGGCCACACCGACGTGGTACCCACCGGCCCCGAGAAAAACTGGGCTCACCCGCCGTTTGACCCGATCATCAAGGACGGCTACCTGCACGGTCGGGGCGCAGCGGACATGAAGGGAAGCCTGGCGGCCTTCATCACCGCCTGTGAACGCTTTGTGGCCAACCACCCGAATCATCGGGGCTCGATTGCCCTGCTGATCACCAGCGATGAGGAAGGCCCGGCCCAGGATGGTACCGTGAAAGTGGTGGAAACTCTCGAATCCCGCAATGAGAAAATGGACTGGTGCCTGATTGGCGAACCTTCCAGCACCCATCAGGTAGGGGATATCATCAAGAATGGCCGGCGCGGCTCCCTTCACGGATACCTCACCGTTCACGGCGTTCAGGGCCACGTGGCCTACCCGCATCTGGCCGAGAATGCCGTCCACAACGTTGCACCGGCACTGGACGCGTTGGCCAAGGAATTCTGGGACAACGGCAACGACTTCTTCCCGCCTACCACCTTCCAGATAACTCGTGTCGAGGCCGGCGTCGGCAGCAATATTGTGCCCGGGGAGTGCCTGGTGCACTTCAACTTCCGTTACTGCACCGAGAACACCGCGGAAAGTCTGGAAGAAAGAGTGGTCGCCATCCTGGACCGCCACCACCTGAAGTACGACCTGCAATGGCACCTCAGTGGCCGGCCATTCCTGACCGACAAAGGCGCGCTGGTATCAGCCGCACAGAATGCCATTCGAACTGTGACTGGCCGTGAAACAGAACTGTCTACGTCCGGCGGCACCTCAGACGGTCGCTTCATTGCGCCCACCGGTGCCCAGGTGGTCGAACTTGGCCCGATCAACGCCACCATTCACAAGGTGGACGAGTGTGTGAAGGCTGAGGACCTGGACACGCTGTCCGAGATCTACGAACAGATCCTGGTCGAGCTGCTGGCATAAAGAATCGAACCAGAGGCTCACAATGAGCCTCTGATCAATAATGCGGCGGGGGTGTTTCCTCTTCTTCCCGCCGGATATTGGACGGCGAGATATCCTTGAGTTGCTTGTGCAGCATTTTCTTGGCGTCCCACAGTTCCCGAATGTCCATCTCCTGCTTGGCGACCTGATCACTCAACGTGTTGATCAGCTCATCCTGGAACGCAAGTCGCATTTCCAGTTCTGCCAGTCGTTCTTCCAGGGAGTTTTTGCTCATGAGGTTTGGTCAGCCCTTTCTGTAATCTGGTATCATGCCGCCTTTTACCGCCTGTGGCCGGGATAATCAGTTTTCCCGGGGTTGGCGGCGTTCACCGGCCAGACATGCCATGTTACCCGATGTCCGGCTTTTTATCGTCAGTGTTAAACCATGGAGAATAACCAACCAATGCGTAATCCAGCCAAAGCGATCCTTGTTGCCATTCTGATCGCGATTCCGGCACCGTTTGTACTCGGCCTTCTGCTTACCACCACTCCGGAACCCCTGAAAATCCTGGCGTTGGGCCAGGGCCTGGAAGCTCTGGGCAGCCAGGGTGGCATAGCGGCCTATCTGTTCGCGTTTGTTGTCTTTGCCGTTGCCGCCTTTGCTGCGATTGCACTCGCCGGCAAGCAGCCTGCCGCCAGGAACTCAGCCGCGCGCAAGGCAGCACCTCGCAGTGCCCAGCCCAGCAATCAGTATGACGACGACGAAGACGATTTTGACGACAGCACTCCGGAAGGTAACGAGGAAGGCACCGTCAAGTGGTTCAACGTCAAGAAAGGCTTCGGCTTTATCGTTCGTGACAGTGGCGACGAGATCTTTGTGCACTTCCGCGCCATCCGTGGCCGTGGTCGCCGCGTGCTTCGCCAGGGCCAACTGGTGCGCTTTAACGTGGTTGAGGCAGACAAAGGCCTGCAGGCAGACAACGTGTCTATCCTGAGCGACTGAGACAGCTCCCGCACGCGCCAATAAAAAAGCAGCCTCTCGGGGCTGCTTTTTTGTTTCAAGCCGAAAACCTTGTGACTGTCAGTTCCAGACCACCAACTGCTCGCCGCGATGATCCAGCCGCCACCACTTATCGTCCTCCACCGGGTCCCCTTCTTTCCAGTCTCCCGGGCTGCAGCGGATTTCAGTATCCATTGCCCGCCAGGCACTACGAGCGCAATCCAGGTCGCTGTTCCAGGGCAGCTCATCGCCTTCCATCACCAGTGAAGTGAAACGCTTGCCGAAAGCGCCCGGATACAGCGTGATGCGCACCCGCGCGCCGCTATACCTGGCCATGCCCTTCACCACGGAACTGACGTCGGTATCGTCCAACTGTAATTCGTCCAGTTGGCCTTCCAGCCAGTTGGAGACCGCGGCCGGTTCAAGGTCACGAATGTAGATTTCCAGATCCTGCACCCAAGGATTCTCCCTGCAGTTGTTCGCAATGTCGCACATAGTGAACCGGCCCGGGCCTCGCTGCAACCCATCGCTCCAGTTCCTCGCGCAGATCGTCCACCAGCAATCGTCGGAGCGTGCCGGCCCGCTTGCGCTCGTGCCAGAGAACATCCGCCGCCGCCTGTTCAATCATCAGGACCTTGGCTTTCTGCTCCGGGAGATGGCAATCTTCTCCCCGCGCCAGTGCAACCAGAGACTGCCGGCGCCACACATCTTTTTCGCCCTCCAGTGCCGCCGCCGACACCGAGCCACGACTGGCAAACAAATCCAGCCGGGCGGCGGCTCGCCGTAACCACTGCAGCATACCACCAGGAGTGCTGACACAGCTGCTTTGTCGGGAAGCCGCATATTCGAGAGCCGCCTGGGAAACCTGGATATTCCAACGCTTTTCGATTGCCGGTTGATGTGCGGTGAGTACCGCCCTCCGCTGACGGACGCTCACTGGAGGCAACTCCAGAACCTCAGGTTCACGACCCAGCAACTGCCCCAGCCGAACGACACCGCTGGAATCCGTCATCGAATCACGACCAATCAGCAGGATTGGCCCAGACCAGCCGGAAACCAGATCCCGGATCAGGCCCAGCGGCTCGGCTATCAACGTCAGCAAATCGGCGGGGCTGACATTGTCCAATACCAGCGCAGGCCAATGCTCAGAGGACGAATCACCTGACGGTAAAACCGGTTGATCACAGGCCAGCACTTCCGACTCCCGGCGAGGATCAACCTGAACCCAGGCCAGGCCGGGAGTGCTCAGGAGCGAGTGCAGCCAGGCCGACTTGCCGGCACCCCTCGGCCCTCGAACCCAAATCAGTGCTTCGGGATTGGCCGCCAGGGCAACCGCAACATCTTCCGCCAGCGCGAGCCATTCTGGTTCAGCAATCGATACCGGCGCAACGAAACGGGCATCGGAGGTGGGCACAGGCACGTCATGTGCCGAGGGCCAGTAGGTCACAAGCTCGAGTACAGCCACATAGGCTTTATCCTGAAGCCGCTCACACTGGGACGTCAGGGCTTTCAGAAGCAAGGGCCAATCGAGCCAGGGGGCCTCGGCCGACTCGCGGGCGGAGGCAATCCAATAGATCAACTGGGAGGACAGATCACCGTCTCCGACCACCCCGGTCACGATGGGCTGCTCACCCTGAATGGTGCGAACGAGTTCGTCCAGATCGATACTCTGGCGTTGCAAAAACGGGGGAATCGCGGGGATGGCATCGAGCAATGCCAGCAGAAAATCTTCGGCAGTAATCACAGAACCGCCCCGGCGCCCAACACTTTCTCGGGCCATCAACAGCGCGGTCTGACACTCCGGAGACAGACATCCTTGCCAATCTTCCATCGGGGCATCTCCTTCCTTGGCTTACGGGCATCGTCCTGATGCCACCTGAACAGCCCGGAATTCTAGAACCGTGTCACGAATGTGACAACGACCAACGCCCGTTTCTGTGAACCGAACAGCCCCTACAATGGTCTTAGGCGCCTGCACCCGGCCACTGGGGCGGCATAACGAACACCCGCCTGTCCTCTACCCAGCGATCGGATTCCGGCCGCCTGTTCAAAATGGCAAACAACTGGGGTATCCCGGCGCACTCCACCCGATCAAGCGCCGCCCTCGCCAATGCCATATCCGGCTCAGCCGATTGAGTCCAGGGGCCGATCCAGTCCGGCTTGAACAGGGGCACCCAGCCAGAGATATTCTCCTGCCGGGCCTGATCAAGCCTCATCCAGTGACCTTTCAGATGCTCCCTCGGCACCTGTGCCGGGGCCTCAGGTAGCGTTTGAGCAACCGGATAGAACAGATAGCCTGGCATGAAAATTCGTGGCGTTACCGTTTCGCAGACGCCAACACTGGCCAGCAAGCCCTGGGTTTCTGGTCGCTGGCACAAGCGGCTTTGGTGATTCAGCAGGCGCTCAGTCTTCAGATCCAGCCGATCCCGGGCATTGGGTCCGTACCACCGGACCTGATTTGCCTCGGTTACGAAGCCGAGATAGAACTTGATGGCAATTTCGTGGTGCTCCAGTTGGCCGGAGCTCCGGTTGCGAACCAGAAAATCCAGCTCACCCAGCGTTCGCCCCTCGGCCTGAACCTGCTGATTCTGCAGTACAATGTCCCAACCCAACAGATCCCGCAGTAACACCTCATACAGGCGCTCGAAATAGTGGCCAAGCCGACCCTCCGGCGTTTCCGTCAACCGCGCAGGCAGGGTATCAGGGTTCCGCTCCCACCGTTTCAACGTCTCCAGGAATTCCGGGGGCAGATGGGCGGCAGGATCGAAACTGAGCTCATGCCTTAACAGCTGAGGCGACAGACACAACCAGGCCAGATGCCGGACCGCCGGCACCTCGAACGCCCGCAACGTCTCGGTAATCTCGTTTTTAGTCATAGCCGAAGAATACCGTAAACTGTGGGGTACACAATTCAGAACCTGACCAGCCAAGGAGCACCTTATGCAATACCTGCACACCATGATCCGGGTGAGCAACCTGGAGGACACGCTGCACTTCTTCTGCGATTTGCTGGGCATGGTAGAAATCAGTCGTAAAAGCAACGAAAAAGGTCGCTTCACCCTGGTGTTCCTCGCCGCCCCGGACGATGAAGCCCGGGCCCGGGAAGACAAGGCGCCCATGATCGAACTGACCTACAACTGGGACCCAGAGGAATACACAGGCGGCCGCAACTTCGGCCATCTGGCCTACCGCGTGGACGATATCTACGCCCTGTGCGAGAAACTCCAGGCCAGCGGCGTCACCATCAATCGCCCGCCCCGGGATGGCCATATGGCGTTCATCAAGACGCCGGACGGGATTTCCATTGAGTTGCTGCAGAAAGGCGATGCGCTCCCGGCACGGGAGCCTTGGGCGAGTATGGAGAATGTGGGGAGTTGGTAAAGTGACTTCGATTCTGTAATGGCGCCGGTTTTCGGTCCAGCCATTACAGAATCGCGCCGGAAGTGAGGGTTGCGGCCGGTGCGACGGCATGTTCAGCGGTGACGGCATCTAGTGTCGAATGGTTCCAGCCTCGGTACATCATGCAAGTGCTGCGCGGTATCCAAGTAGCGCTGAGGCTGGCCCGATAACGCCACCAACTCCTCCTTCTTATGGCTCCCCCTCCTCAACGAGGTCTGGCTCAATTGCTCAGTAGCACTCTAATCCCCTAGCGCTATACTGACTATGTAACGAACACCACTCTTTTCCTCAAATCTAACCAAAAAAGAACGGTTAGTAGCCAATTGGTCATAAATTAAAGGGCTCAGGCCAGAGACGCGACACACGTCTTCATCAAGATAGTAGTTTTCCTTTTCTTCATCTTGGAAAACAAAACAGAACTTTTTATCCTGCGTTTCGCCAACGAACTGCACAGTTTTCATATCAACTAGCGCACCTTTTCCGACTTCATATAAATAACTTTCCCCGAGTTTTCGGGCAGCCAATGTTGAGTTAGAATCTGCGTCCCCCCCCCCGGAATAAAGCCTACCTGCCCTAGATTGCTGAGGTGCCACCTCGCCGATCAAAACTTTCGCAGCTTTCTGAATACGAACATCTACCAGATTATCCATTGTGTTATAAACGGATCGGCCCGAAGCATCATAGAACGGACTAAGCGCCAAATGCTGACGTGCATGCTGTAAGTTATTCGGAATTTTTCCTACGGCAACGAAAGCACCTTCTTTTGCAGCATCGCCTCCGTAGAATCTTACTCCGTCGACGTCCTGCAGCAATTCGATTTCAAGCGCCCTATTGTTGGCAAACCCGAGTTTTCCGGCGTATCAACCTGATTTATCACCCTATAGCTGCCCTCAGGCAGTGAACGAAGGCTAGCCTGAAGTTCAGTGTTTATGGAACTATCAGGTGAACGTTTCTCGTGTGCCGCCAACCCCAACGGATCCACCCACCCCGTCGGATTAGGCACATACTGATAATTATTCAACCCACCCGCAAGGCCAATCGGATCCGGCGTAATGAACCGACCGGTATTCGGGTTGTAGTATCGATGCCGGTTGTAGTGCAGGCCGGTTTCCGGGTCGTGGTACTGGCCCTGGAAGCGGAGCGGGTTGTCGATTTCTGAGACTTGTTGCTGGACCACATTCCCGTAGGCGCGGTAGGTGACTGACCAGACGAGCCTGCCCTGCTGGCTGGTCAGCTCTTGGGGCGTTCCCAAATGGTCCAGGTGGTAATAATAGACTTCGGCTTGTTCGGGGCCGTGGCCATCTACCAGCGCCAGGGGTTTGAAGCTGTCAGGTTCGTACAGGTAGGTGCGGTACTGATCCCCGGTTTCTTCAGCAATCAGGCGATCGCCCTGCCAGAGGAATTCGGTTCGTGTCAGGCCGTTGGTTTTAGCGATACGGCGGCCGAAGGCATCGTACTCGTAGTGCCAGATGCTGCAATCCGGTGTGGTGACGCTCGTGAGCCGGTGCTCGCAGTCGTATGTATACCGGGTGACCAGTTTCTGGCCTTTACCTCGACGCTCCTCAATCAGGTTGCCGAATTCGTCGTACTCGTAATGGCTGTCACCGTGCATGGTAAGCCGGTTACCGCGCACATTGGCAGATTGACCGCTTGAAGCCCCCAGGTTTTGCTCCAGGAGGTTGCCAGCCGGGTCATGTATGAGTTGCTCATAGAGATCGCCCCGCACGCCCACCAAACGATCCATCGGGTCGTAGACGTATTGTCTGAGCCCTTTGCGGCTGTCCTGGATGCTTTTGAGGTTGCCGATGGGATCGTACTGGTAGTCGCGCTGGGCGCTGATGTCTTTAAGGCGACCCTGATGAATCCGGTGCTGGGTCAGGCGACCTTCGTCATCGTATACATAGGCACTCAACAGCTCACCCTGTTGCCGTTCGACTTCCTCGCCGGTGGACGCCATTCGGTGGCGAGTCAGCGGTTGGCCATTCAGGTCGATGCCTGACAACAACCCGGCTGTGTCCCGGTGGTAAGCCAGCGCCTGGCCGTCCGGCAGTACCATTTCGTGCAGGCGATCAAATTCATCATAACGATAACGAAGGCTCGCCCAGCCCTGATGTTCGGTTTTCAACAAACCGAATTCGTCGTACTCGAAAGCCAACGGCCAGTGGCCATCATCAACCCCGATCAGTTTGCCGTCCGCGTTATAGCCGTACTGAATCTCGCGGCCATCGGGTAGCGTCTTTTACAGAGTCTAACATCAGGTGAGGTTCCAACTACCTTGACAGAGGGGGGGGGGATCGATCAGTTAAATCGTCCTGACCACACGTATAGATGTGGCTCGACCCTATGAAACCGGGCACCACTCCACACCGTTGAGAATACCCGTCAGCCGAATCTTGGCCTGCTTGTCCCCCGCACGAGCATTGACCACGACCTCGCCGCTCGCCCGGTCGTATTGGAGGTGAGTGACGGTCGTCGCATGCTCCAGAAAATCTTCGGGGAGCACCTGCCAGGTTTCGCCATTCCAGATTTCCACCCTTGGAGCTTCCGTCAACGAAAGACGCAGGGTGCCTTTGCCCTCAAACAGCACCAGATCTCCCTGCAAGGCCCACTCGCCGGCACCAACGATGTCAATGCTGCTCTCGCCTACGGCAAGCTCGGACAGTTCTATGTCTGGAAACCACTGTGCTGGCATCAGATCCATTGCCAGGGTGTCAGTCATGACTCACCTCCGGTTCTCCATCGAAGCGGGACAGCCATTCGCGGAATTCCTGAGTATGGAACACAGTCTGACCGTCCACGCGGCCCTTGGCTATTCCACCGTGCTTGGTTGAACGAATCGGACGTAAGGCCTGGGCGGCTTGTCGATAGGGGGCGACATCCAGACCCTGCTCCCGGTCACCCAGCAGGGGCTTGGGTCCAGCCTGGATAATCACACCGCCGTCATACGGTGACACCCAACCATCCGGTAACGCCTCCTGCAACGCAGCCTCTCCACCAAGTTGATTCACATAGGGCTGGCAGATGGCAGTGAGCCATGCCGGCGATTTGATGCTGCTCAGCAAATACAGAGAGTGTGTTGTTCCTTTGCCGACATTAAGGCCAGGGAAACGCTGCCCCAACTGATAGACCAAAGGGTCTACACGAGTTTCATAACCGTGAGATATAGCTAATCCAAATCCCGCATACGCTTGCTCAGCGTTCAACAAGCTACACCAACGTTTAAAAATATCTGGTAGTTTTTCGTCGCGGTCGATAAAGAAATCTATCGGAAAATGGCAATAGAGATATGACAACGATCGTTGGTTGGAGAGAGGATGGTCTTCTATGGTTCTTGCCTTCCCGCCTCCCAATGAGACGAAGTCTATGTCCGAAGCATCTGTCTTCTTTTCGCCACCATGAAAAACAAACTCCCACTCCTCGTCCTGTGGCACATCCAACAGCCACTCGTCCGGGTACGGGTAAGGTGTCTTCTTCAGACTTTTCCAACGGCCGGTATTTGGGTTGGTAGTCCAATTGAATTCCTGGCCGAAGTACTCCCGGTATTCATTGAAGACCGCCAGCACCGCCTCCCGGACATCCGTACGCCAAGCATTACGGACGTAAATTTCCACGTTCAGGCAGAGCTTGAGCATGACGCCGTCGGCGTCTTCTACCCTGATGTCATTACTCACATCCATGTAACCCACGCCCCTTTTGATTCCGGTCTACGACGCCGGCAACCACTCCACACCGGTGAGCATACCCGCCAGCCGAATCTTGGCCTGCTTGTCCCCCGCACGAGCATTGACCACAACCTCGCCGCTCGCCCGGTCGTATTGGAGGTGAGTGACGGTCGTCGCATGCTCCAGAAAATCCTCGGGGAGCACCTGCCAGGTTTCGCCATTCCAGATTTCAATCCTTGGTGCTTCCGTCAACGAAAGACGCAGGGTACCTTTGCCCTCAAACAGCAACAGATCTCCCTGCAAGGCCCACTCGCCGGCACCAACGATATCAATGCTGCGCTCGCCTACGGCAAGCCGAGTCAACTCAATGTCTGGAAACCACTGTGCAGGCATAAGATCCATTGCGAGGGTGTCAGTCATGACTCACCTCCGGCTCTCCATCGAAGCGGGACAGCCACTCCTGATACTCAGGGGCATTGAAAACTTTCGCACCATCCACCCGCCCCATAGCTATCCCATCATGATCAGTGGAACGAATTGGTCGCAAGACTTGCGCTACCTTTCGATAGGGGGCCACATCCAGGCTCTGCTCTCGATCTCCAAGAAGAGGCTTGGGACCGGCTTGTATTATCACGCCGCCGTCGTAGGATGACATCCAACCATCTGGCAGCGTTTCCTGCAATACAGCCTCACCACCGAGTTGATCCACATAGGGTTGGCAGATAGCCGTAAGCCAATTGGGGGTTTTAATGTTGCAAATCAAATCATCGGAATGAGATATCCGATCACTGATATTCAGTCCAGGGAAACGCTGACCTAACTGATACACCAAGGGGTCTACCCGGGTTTCATAACCATGAGAAATAGCCAAACCAAATCCCGCATAGGCTTGTTCGGCGTTCAGCAAGCTACACCAACGATTGAATACAGATGGCAGTTTTTCCTCACGATCCATGAAGAAGTCGATGGGGAAATGCATATAGATATACGACAAGAAACTATCAAGGGACGCAGCCCCTTCATCCCCTTTATTTACTCTCCTACCAAGTGACACCACATCCACATCGGAGGCGTCGGTCTTCTTTTCCCCACCATGGAAAACAAACTCCCACTGTTCGTCCTGCGGTACATCCAACAACCACTCATCCGGGTATGGGTAAGGCGTTTTCTTCAGGCTTTTCCAGCGACCGGTATTCGGGTTGGTGGTCCACTTGAATTCCTGGCCGAAATACTCCCGGTATTCATTGAAGACCGCCAGTACCGCCTCCCGAATATCCGTACGCCAGGCATTACGGAAGTATATTTCCACGTTCAGGCTAAGTTTAAGCATGACACCATCAGCGTCTTCCACAGTCATCAGTTCTTTCAGTTCTTTCAGTTCATCCACGGTAAGTCTCCCCTGTCCTGAAGCTTAAAATGCGGCTCCGATGCGCTCCAAGCTTGGACGCAATGATGACATCCTCTGCGCAACGAGTTTGGCGGCTTCACTGCTTCCACGAACCACAGTAGAGGTTCCCCGGTAAAAACGGGCGCTCTGGAGCGCTGCCCTCGCCCCCAGCGGTGCCAGCAGAACATCATCCGCCGTTCCGATCCCGGTGGCATCATCCAGCACCAGCGCTGTCATCGCAACGCCGATGGCCAACACTTCCAACCCGAGCAACAACGAATCACCCAGCCCATGCTCTTCTTCCTGCTCATACAAATCCCGCGCAGGCTGCAAGGAGTCTTCAGGTACCAATTGCTGTTCTGTACCGTTGCACTTGCAAGTGTCCTCGTTGAGTTCGTGCAAGCCATTTCGAGAACCAGCAATCCGTCTATAGGCTTCTGCCTGTCCGTCTCCCCAGCGGTCCCCTCGAAATTTGACCTCCACCACCCCCAGCAGGTTGTCCTGAGTTGGCAACCCGGCAGGGTCTCGCAGAACTACGGCATCCGGTATACGAAGCTCGCCTTTACTGTATTGCTCAATCTCATCTTTGAGCAACGCATCGGCCGGAGTCTTTAGGTTTCGAATCCTATTAATCATATGACCAAAGTTGCGGATCGGTTCAGCCGTTTCTTGCCCCATTCTATCCTTGAGCATTAGTGGCTGTGGAACTAGCCCCGGCGCCAGGGGCATGTAATACCCAACCTGCGGCCGGATGCCGGTATCCGAGACCTGATTCACCGCATCCAGGGAAGCATCGACACACATCTGCTTCATGTTGCGGCCGGTCTGGGACTGCATGGGGTTGACGCTGCAAAAGCAGACGAAGCTGCAAATAAACGCCAGTTTGGGCGTTATGTCGTTACAGATCGGGCATTGCTCGGTGGCTGTCATCCTTGATCACTCCAACGTTGTTCACGGCGCTTGCTGATCAGGGCCGTTTCGTCATACGACGGCATCCAGTCCGGGTCGTGGTGGGGGGCGTAGTGGTCCGGCTGTTCGGCCAGGTCGCGTTCGATGTCAACCAAGGCCTGCGCCAGATCCGCTGATGCCAGGAGCTCCTCTGCCCGGGCTGCCCGATAGAAGTGGGAACAGCGCTCTAAGCACAGTTGGCAGAAAGTGAGTGTTTCCTGGGGACTTGGCGCCTCATGCCATCGATAGATCGCCTGTACGGTCTCGTCAATCCGTTGAACGACAATCTCATTCGCCAGATGCATAAGCCGCCAGGTCATTGACTGGTTTAATTCCACCACCGCCTGTTGCACCCGGTGGCGATGGTAGATCGGCCTCATGGCCTGGATGTGTTGCTCAGTTAACCGAAGCCATAAAGGCTTAAGCCTTTGCCAAGTCGACTGCGCCCCCCGTTCAACAGGCTCACTGAGCCAACAGGTCTCTTCACCCAGTTGTCGGGCGGCCCACTGGGTTACGGGACCGGCAAAGGTCTGCTGCTCGGACACACTCAGCGATTGCCAAAAGACAGGCAGGATGTCCGGATCGTAAAAACGGCACAGCACCTCGCTGTCATTTTCATCAACAAGGGTGAGAGACTTTCGTAAATGGGCTGCCAACTCCGCCAAGTTTGCATCGGCAGTCAGCAATACCCCCCAGTTGTTTGATGGGGAGGACTGGTGCGCCCAGCTCAGGAATTTATGGTCGGGGTTAATCTCGGCCAGTATCGGGGACACCTCTAAGAGGTGTGCAAAGGGTGTTCCGTTGTACAGGGGAATGCTGTCGCTGGTTCCCGCCAGTTCGTACCACTTGGCCCTTAACCCAGGTAACGCCGCATCTACAACAACGAAAGCCCGCTGGCCACTGGAAAATGGCCATTTCATACGCGGCCCCTTTGTGTCATGCGCTCAGAGCAGATTTTGCAAAAGGGCTTACCGTTCACAGCGGCCTGTTTAATGGCTATTGCCTGCCCTTCGGATTCCGCAAAGCCGGTTGGCGGGAAGACCGGTTCAACCATCCCGTGAACATTCTTTTCCACGTCCTGCGGCAACGCTGGCCCACTCGCTCCCTGCCCCGAACCACTCCCCGGGCTACCCCCGGAATTGATCTTGATCCCCGGCCCACTCAACGTAACCCCACTCGGGTCCAGCTTGATAAAGCTACCACCCCCGGAAATCGTCAGCTCTGCCCCGGCATCCAGCACCACCTTGGCACCGGCCTTGTGGTGCACTTCGGTGCCAGCTTCTGCGGCCATGGCACGAGCGGTTTTCTGATGGTAGGTGCCGCCCACGGTCTGGCTGCAATCTGCGCCAACGGACAGCCGGTTTTCGCCGTCGGTGGTGCAATGGTCCGCCGCTTTGATGTGGCTGAACTGGTGGTTCTCCACCGTCAGGTGGCTGTCGTTCTTGATAACTTCGGTGCGGTTGTTTTCCGTCAGCAGGTCCAGGTCTTTCTGGGCGTGCACGTAGATCTGTTCTTCGCCGGCTTCGTCTTCAAACCGCAGTTCGTTGCTGCCCTCACCCTTGTGGGTTTTGGTTTTCAGGGTGGTGCGGGTTTTGTGTTCCGGCAGCGCGTACGGCGGTGTGTTGGTGGCGTGGTAGGTTCTTCCGGTGATGATGGGCTGGTCCGGGTCGCCGTCCAGGAAGCTGACGATGACCTCGTGGCCGATTCTGGGCAAGGCCATGAAGCCGTACTGGCCGCCGGCCCAGCCCTGGGCCACGCGCAGCCAGGCGCTGCTGTGTTCGTCGTTCTTCGAGTATCTATCCCACGGGAATCTTACTTTTACCCGGCCGTACTGGTCGCAGTGGATTTCTTCCCCGTCCGGGCCGGTGACGAGCGCCATCTGGGGGCCGTCCATCACGGGTTTGTGATTACACAGGGGGCGCCAGGTTTTGTCGGCCGGGATGGCGCTGAAGGTGTTGTGGTAGCTGGTGGGTTCGCTGCCACCCTCTTCTTCCAGGGCCTGGGGCTGTTTGCCGGTATGGGTGATGGCGGTGAGCAGCCATTCCCGGTTCAGGGTCTGGCTGTCGTGGTCCTGCAGTTCCACTTTGGCGCCGGGGGTGAAATCCGGGCGGTTGCTTTTACCGTTGGCCATAGCGGCGTCGTTTCTAAGGGCATCCAGTTTGTTCTGGGTGAACGGCTGGCCGCTGGCGTCGGCTTTGTAGCGGCCGGGGTAGTCGTAGTGCTGGTAGTCTTCCCGGTGGTTCGCGTCGGCAGCGCTGTGTTCATGCATCAGGGCGTAGGCGGGGTTCTTGAAGGTGTAGTCCTTCATGGCCACGGTGGCGGCTTTGACCCGTTCTTCGTAGGCAAACTGGAACACGCAGGCCTGTTGGGTGCTGCCGCCGGCTTTGGTGTTACAGGTGACCGGGTCCAGTTTCGGGGCATCGCCGTGGTGGTCGGCAAGAATCAGTGCCGGTTGTTCTTCGCCATCCACGCTGCCGTGCTGGTAGCGGTAGTGCCAGCCTTCTTCGGCGGCCAGGCGTTCCAGGAACTGCAGGTCGGTTTCCCGGTGCTGGACGCAGTATTCCCGTTCTTCCGGTGGGCGTTTGAAGTCGAAGATGGAATCCACAATGCCCCGCTCTTCGAGCAGGGTGCGCACGATGGCGTCGGTGGTCTGGGTCTGGAAGATGCGGCTGTTGTGCATCAGGCCCAGGCGCCACAGGGGCGGCTGGATGACGACTTCGTAGCGGGTGCGGCGGTGGCCGGTGTCGCCCCGCATAAATTCGTTCACCACGCCGGTGAACCGGCGCAGGGGCTGGCCATCCTGCCACACCACCAGGTCTACCGGCTGTTCCAGTACATCGGCGGCGGCCACATCCGGGTCGGTGCTGGCCAGTTGCAACCGGCCATGAAACAGATCAGACAGCCGTTCGGTCAGCGCGAAGCCGACAACGACAAAGTGGTCCGAGGGGAATTCGCCTACACGGGCGGTGAACTGCAATCCGCTTGCCTGGGGCATGACTTCGATCCCTGAAGATTATGTTGAACTGACTCATCCTGAGCAGCCCCGATTATAACCACCGACTTGCAGAATACAAACCAACCATGCCTCATTCCTGAGGCATTCGCCTTAACGCTCAGCGTCTCTGCTGGTTGGACAACCACACACTCTGATACGGCTTCAGGGTGATTGATCCAGCCAGATCATCCACCTCCATTCCGGAGATCAAGTCTACCCAACGATCCGTTCCAATCAGATTAATATCACTGAGCGCCACCTGCTGCACCTCGGGACTGATGTTATGGATACAGAACACCGACTGCTCCCGGCGCATGCTCTGGCGCCAGAACCCGAACAACTGCAACCCCAGGTGTAAGGTGAACTGCGTGGCGTTCGGATGGAAAGCAGGTTGAGCACGGCGTATGGCAATCAAGCGCTTCAGCTCCCGGAATGCCTTGCTGTGGTGGGTCAGTGGATCTGCGAGGGTTTCCTCCAGTTGCGACAACTGCCATTGACTGCGGTTAATGGAGCGCAGGCGCCCGGTATGCTCCACCCGCGCCTGATCGTTCTCCGTGGCCAGCAAGCTGTGAATATAAAAGGCGGGAATGCCCTCGAGGGCCAGCATAATGGTATGCGCACACAGGAATCGCGCGAGCTGCCAGTGGTCAGCACCGCCTTCTGCGGTTCCTTTGAGGGCATCCCAGAGCGCAATGTTCATCTCATAGGGCTGATCCCGCCCGTCGGCCGTCCGGCGGTAGGACACCTTACCCCCAAACGACTCCATGGTGTTGATCAGGCGTTGCTTTTCATCTTCGGTCAGCAGGCCATCTGTGGGCCGCAGACCAACGCCGTCGTGGGAAGCGATAAAGTTCAGATAGGTGGTGCCCAGCTGCGCCGGGGGCATACTCATCAGCCAGGTTTTCAGATGTCGGCAATTGCCGGTCACCAGCGTGTTGATCAGCAGAGGCGGCAACGAAAAGTTATAGATGGCATGGGCTTCGTTGGCATTGCCAAAATAAGTCAGGTTCTCTCGATTGGGTACATTGGTTTCGGTGATCACTACCGCGTCCGGCGTGTGATGTTCAATCAGCAAGCGCAGGATCTTGATCAGCTCGTGGGTTTGCTGCAGATGAATACACGGCGTGCCCGGCTCTTTCCAGAGAAAGGCCACGGCATCCATACGGAAAATCATCACACCTCGTTCCAAGTATTGGCGGATGATCCCCGCAAACTCCAACAGTACCTGCGGGTTGGCAAAGTTCAGGTCTACCTGATCTTCACTGAAGGTGCACCACACATAGCGCTCGCCGTCGTCGGTCTGCACCGGATTGAGCAGGGGCGACGTACGTGGCCTCACTACCTGGCTGAGGTCGTCTTTCGGGTTGCCTTCAAAGAAATAGTCCTTACCCGGGTCGATGCGCTTCTTATAGTTTTCGAACCACCGGCTGCGGGCCGACATGTGGTTGATCACAAGATCGGACATCAACTTGTAGTCCCGGGCAATGGCCTCAATCTCCGGCCAGCCACCGTGACTCTCATTCACCGCAAGGTAATCCATCACCGAAAAGCCATCATCAGAGCTGAAGGGAAAAAACGGCAGTATGTGCACCGCGGAAATGGAGTCCTTAAGGCTGTCATCCAGGAAGCGCTTGAGCGTCACCAGCGGCTTCTCGTCCGGTTGCTGAAGCGTGTCCGCGTAGGTAATCAGCAACACATCGGTTTCGTCCCAATGGTTCTGGTGGGCCGGTGGGGCGTCGGCATTGGGCGCCAGCCCCATGGTGGCCAGTAACTGCTCCGCCAGAAAGTCGCAATCTACCGAGGGATAGACGACCTCGAGCATACCTTGCAGCTTGCTCTTCAGTGGCTGAGTCATGGCCGATATTCCTGATTGTCCAGCTCAACAGCCTCCAGCAGTTGCTCACGAATGTCCGGAATGGCGCTGGTCACCCGGTTCCAGCTGGGGATAAAGGGGGTGTCCATGGGGTTATCCAGGAAGTAGGCGCCGGCGCGCATCACATTCTGGGCAAACAATTCCACTGCCTTTTCTTCCTTGTGCCGATCAAAGCCGAGCCCGTTGATCACGGCGTCGTTCTGATAGGTTTCCACAAAATCCAGAGCAATACGGAAATAGGTCGCTTTGATGGTGCGGAACTTTTCATTGGAGAACACCTCGCCATTGGTGGCCAGCTTTCGGAACAGGGCCTTGGCGATGTCTACACTCATTTTGGACAGCCCTCGGCTGGCGTCCTCCGGCGAGAGATCCTGATGCTTGTGATCGTAGACATCAGCAATATCCACCTGGCACAGGCGATTGGTGGCGTAGTTTCGTTTCATCTCCGAGAGCACACCAATCTCGAGCCCCCAGTCACTGGGAATGCGCAGGTCATTGATAACATCTGTGCGGAACGAGAATTCTCCGGCCAGGGGATAGCGGTAGCTGTCGAGGTAGTCGAGAAAATCGTTCGGGCCGCAGACTTTTTTCAGGGCACGAATCAGCGGGGTGACCAGCAGACGACTGACACGGCCATTCATCTTGCTGTCGGCGACCCGAGCGTAATAGCCCTTACAGAACATGTAGTTGAATCCAGGGTTGGCCACCGGGTAAATCAACCGTGCCAGCAGGTCCCGCGAGTAGGTCAGGATATCGCAATCATGCAACGCCACCGATTTGCTCACCCCGGAGGCCAGCACATAACCGAAGCAGTACCAGACATTCCGCCCCTTGCCCATTTCAGTGGGCGCGAGGCCCTGCTCGCGAAGTTTGAGGTCGATGGCCCGCAAACGCGGCCCATCGTTCCACAGCACCTTGAACGGCTGAGGCAACTCGGAGAAGTACTCCAATGCGTGCCGGTACTGCGCTTCGTTGGCACGATCAAGCCCGATCACGATCTCTTCCAGGTAAGGCACCTTTGTCAGCTCCTGGACAATGTGTTTCAGGGCGGGGCCTTCCAGCTCTGAATACAGCGACGGCAACACCAGTGACATGGGCCGCGCTTTACGGAACTGAAGCAGATCGGCCTCGATGTCTTCTACCGGTCGTCGCACAAGATTGTGCAGGGTCGTTACTATGCCATTCTGGTAAAAGTCGCCCATGGCGCCTCTCCTATGCTTTTGGCCACGCCTGGCGGCCTAGTAGCCGTACTCGAAAAGAAGATTGAGTACGCATTCGTTCCAACCCTCCGGGCCGGGCTTCAGGGAGCGCATGGGGTGCTTCTGCGATGGTAACTGGACCTGATCGCTGTTCACCCCGCGAATCACCACCGGGATATCCGCGGCCTCCAGCATGCGCTGGTCGTTCGGGCTGTCGCCCAATGCGATGGTGACTAGCGGCTCGCCCTGATAGTGCTCCCGGTATTGCTCCAGCAAAAAGCGGGCCCCCTCGGCTTTGTCGAAGCGCCCCATGGCGTGCCAGAAGCGGCCCCCCTGCACCAGACGGAGCCCCTCACGCCCCAGTGCCGCACTGAATTGGTCCAGCTCCGGGTCACTGCCTTGCCAGATCAGCGGCTCCGTACCCAGGCGCTGCCGGGCCCGAGAGGCCTCCACCTCATCCAGGCCCGCAACCTCCGCCAGTTCCGCATCCGCCATATCCGAAAAGCCCCGAAACTGTGCACCTGCCTTTCTCTGCACCATAAGCGTGCGAAGGACCTGCTGGTGATCTGCTCCAAAATTCATCACCTGTTCTTCGGTGCGGCCCAGACAGCCCGTCGGGATAACCGCCGCCGCGCCGTTCTCGACGATAAAGGGGGCCCGTATGCCCATCGCGTTTTGCAGATGGCGCATCTCGGCGGCGGTTTTACTGGAGTTAAAAAGCAAGGGGATACCGTTAGCGGCCAACTTTGCCATGGCCGGCGATGCGGCCCGCCAGCTGTAGCTGTGATGGTCCAGCAAGGTGCCGTCCAGGTCGGTGAAAATTATCAGGTGTGGTTGCATTTGGTTCACCTGCTCTGCAATCTGTTGTTAGGCTTCAACCCTATACATACGCAGTATTCATACCAAAGCCAGGTCGCTTTATGAGCAACAACAGTTTTCAGGTGGAACATCGCTACCTGGAATTACCGGACAGCTTCTACAGTCGGGTACAGCCATCTCCTCTGTCTGAACCGCGCATGGTCTGCTTTAACCAGGCCCTGGCCAGCGATATGGGATTTCTGGTGCGGAATGAAAATGACTGGGCGGCCATTGGTGCCGGCGCCGAACTTCTGGAGGGGATGGACCCGGTCGCCATGAAGTACACCGGGCATCAGTTCGGCATGTATAACCCGGAACTGGGCGATGGCAGAGGCCTCTTGCTCTGGGAAACCGTGGGGCCAGACGGCACACGCTGGGACTGGCACCTGAAAGGGGCAGGCACCACGCCCTACTCCCGCTTCGGCGATGGCCGGGCAGTACTCCGGTCAACCATTCGTGAATATCTGTGCAGTGAGGCCATGCATGGCCTGGGAATTCCCACCACCCGGGCGTTGTTCATGATCAGCGCCAAAGACCCGGTGCGCCGGGAATCTATTGAAACCGCCGCCGCTTTGATGCGGGTAGCGAAAAGCCACATCCGGTTTGGCCACTTCGAGTTTGCAGCCCACCATGAAGGGCCGGACGCCCTGAAAACATTGCTAGAGCATGTAATTGCCCTGCACTTCCCTCACCTGATCAGCTTGCCGGAGGACCAACGCTACGCCCGCTGGTTTGAGGAAGTGGTGGAACGCACCGCCAGGTTAATCGCGAAATGGCAGGCCGTTGGTTTCTGCCATGGGGTGATGAACAGCGACAATATGTCGATTATCGGTGACACTTTTGACTATGGCCCCTTCGCCTTCCTGGACGATTTCGACGCCGGCTTCGTTTGCAATCACTCCGATCACGAAGGCCGCTATGCCTACAACCGCCAGCCCCAGGTAGGCTTTATCAACTGTCAGTACCTGGCCAATGCGTTGTTGCCGATCATGGACGAAGATACCGTTCGCCGGGGACTGCGACGCTATGAAACCGCCTACAACGAGCATTTCAAACACCAGATGCTCGCCAAACTGGGGCTGGAGGAAGCGGATGGGTCAGATATGGGCCTGATCATGGACACCTTCAACATGCTCCACGAACACCGCGTGGACTACACCCGGTTTTTCCGCGGCCTGTCCAACCTGCACGACCATGGTACCGCGCCGGTTCGTGATCTGTTCGCAGATCGCAGCGTGGCTGACGAATGGCTGGAACGTTACGAAGCCAGACTACAGAAGGAAACCCGTGGCCACGATGAACGGGAATACGCCATGCGCCGGGTAAACCCGAAGTACATTCTGCGCAACTACCTGGCCCAGCAAGTCATCCTGGAGGCGCAGAACGGCGACTATGAGCCAATGAAGGAACTGCTCAAGGTGTTGGAAAAGCCCTTTGATGAGCAACCCGAGTATGAGAAATACGCTGCCCTGCCACCGGATTGGGGGAAACATCTGAACATCAGCTGCTCTTCCTGAACGGCCGCTATTTCACCAGGGCATCTTCCTCATGTTTGACTGGCGCCAGCGCATCCAGCCTGGCGCCGTGTCGCATCATAAACAGCACCAGAAGAATCGCAGGCACGCCCATCAACCCCGCAATCAGGAAGAACTCGGCGTAGCCAAAGTTCGCCACCACAATCCCGGAAAAGCCCCCCAGGAACTTGCCCGGCAGCGTCATCAGCGAGCTGAACAAGGCATACTGGGTGGCGGTGAACGAGGCACTGGTCATGCTGGACAGCCAGGCAATCAGCGCCACGTTGGCAATACCGCCACTGAGGTTATCGGCACTCACCACCAAGGCCAGCGCCGCGATATCCGGTGGTTGCTGGGCTAGCAGCACGAATAGAAGATTGGTTGCCGCCGTCATGACGGCACCTGCCAGTAGTATCCGGCGCACGCCATAGCGCACCACCAGCACCCCACCGACCATGGAGCCAACAATGGTCATGAAAAACCCGAACACCTTGGTGACATCGGCCACCTGGGTTTTACTGAAACCCATAAAATCCAGATAGAACGGATTGGCCATCACCCCCATGGCAATATCCGAAATGCGATACACCGCCACCAGCACCAGAATGGCCACCGCCAGCTCCCGATACCGACGGAAGAAGTCCAGAAACGGGCCAGCCACCGCGGCATAGAACCAGCCAGTTAACCTGGCCAGGCGTTCCGGTAGGTGGCTTCGTTTCTCCACCTCTTCCTCAATTCGGTGGGCAATGTCCTGCGCAGCCGCAAAATGGTTTACTTCCGGCTCTTTCACGAACAGAACCGTCAAGGCACCCACACCCACCAGCGCTGCCATCACCTGATACGACACTTCCCAGGACCAGAACTCCGCCACATACAGTGCACCGGCGCCAGCCACCAGCAACGCCAGCCGATAACCAAAGATGTATGTGGCCGCTAACGCCGCCTGCAGGCGCTCCTGAGCAATCTCAATGCGATAGGCATCAATGGCCACATCCTGCGTGGCGGAGGAAAAAGCCACCAACAATCCGAACAACGCCAGTGTCTCCGGAGCCGCCAGGGCGTTCGTCTGGGACATCAGGTACAACCCGGTGGCAATGCCCGCCTGGGCCAGCAGAATCCAGCTGCGGCGCTTGCCAAATAAACGGTCCAGCACCGGCAGTTTCAGCCGGTCCACCACCGGCGCCCAGAACACCTTGATGGAATAGGTAATGCCAAGCCAGCTGAAAAAACCGATGGTGGCGGTCTCCACCCCAACGTCTGCCAGGCGGGCATTGAGGGTGGAAAACACCAGCAGAAAGGGCAGCCCCGCCGAGAACCCGAGAAACAACATGGCAATTACTTGCCAGCGGGTGTAGGTGTAGGCGGTATCCCGAATCAGGGCTACAACATTGGGGGGAAGATAAATAAGAGCCTCTCCGAATCAGTCGCGAAAGTTGTTGAACTGCAGCGGGATGTCCAGTTCTGCCTCACGCAACATGGCAATGGCTTCCTGCAGGTCGTCCCGTTTCTTGCCGGTAACCCGTACCTTGTCGCCCTGAATGCTGGCCTGCACTTTCATCTTCTGCTCTTTGATCATCTTGACGATCTTCTTGGCCATGTCCGTTTCAATACCCTGCTTCAGGGTGAAATGCTGCTTCACCAGCTTGCCCGCTTTGCTTTCGCCATCTTCCGACAGGGCACGCGTGTCGATGTTGCGCTTGGCAAAAGCCATTCGCATCATGTCCACCAGTTGCTCCAGCTGGAACTCCTGCTCTGCGCTCAAAGTCAGGCGCTTGTCCTCCAGCTCGATATCCGCCTCAACATTCTTGAAATCCCAGCGGTTACCCAGTTCACGCTTGGCCTGATCCACCGCGTTGGTAACTTCGTGCATTTCGATTTCTGAAACAATGTCAAAAGAAGGCATAGTCGTTATTCTCCAAAGGCCACGGAGGGGTATACTGTGGCGACAATTTGATTACGGATGTTCGAAACCGCCAAGAATACCAAGAGCTGTGGCGAACCGCATCTGACAATGGACTGGTAAGAAGTAGATAAATAATGCCAAACCTCGATCTTCCCATTCTCGTAGTAGACGACGCCAAATTCAGCAGTATGGTGGTGGGCCGTACGCTGCGAAATGCCGGATACCGCGACATACGCATCGCCAACAACGCACCGGCTGCCCTGAAACTCATGGAACAACGCCCGGTCAGCGTACTGATTGCAGACTGGCTGATGCCGGAAATGGACGGCCTGCAGCTGACCGACCAGGTTCGCCAGCAAGACGAGCAGAACAACCACTACACCTATGTGATTCTGCTCACCGCCCGCGAGAGCGTGGAAGCCTTGTCGGAAGCGTTCGACCGGGGTGTGGACGACTTCATCTACAAATCAGACATGACCAAACAGCTCATCCCTCGCATCTTTGCGGCGGACCGCATGGCAGACCGGCAGAACACCCTGCTGCGCGCCAACGCGCTGCTGGTGGAGAACAACCGGGAACTGGAATCCAGCAACATCATTGATCTGGAAACCGGGCTGACCAACAACAAATACGCGCGCCAGCGCTTGCAGAAAACCCTGCGCCACGCCGAATCCCGCGGCGGGTCAACCGCCTACGTCATGTGCGGCATCCGTAACTGGCAAGAGCTGAAGCGCAAACATCCGCCCAGCGTGATGAGCGAACTGTCGATCGGCATCGCCCGGCGCCTGAGCACATTGATTCGCCCGATTGATGCCCTGTGTCGGGTAGGTGACAACCAGTTTGCGATTGTCTCCTACTTTCCCAACAGTGATCACTGCACCACCACCGCGTTCCGGCGCATTTTTGACGGCATCAACCACAAAGCCCTGAAAACCACCGCCGGCTTCATCTCTGTGGAGGCCGGTATGGCCCTGTGCAAAGCCGATGCCCAGGACGGCACGCCAACAGTGCAGGATTTGGAGCGCGCAGCCGTTCAAGGATTGGTAGATGCCTATGAAACCCGTCGTTTCACCGAAATCACCCCGGAGATACGGGAAGGTGTGTAGCGATCACAAACAGTAACACTGGGACACACTTCACAAACAGACAGGAAAGGCGATCAGGCTTATTCTGACATTGTGGAATCAAGCAGTATCCACCCATGGCGGAGGAGCCGAGTAGTACCTCCGCCGCCATATGGGTACCGCAGGTGGATTCCTCAGGATCAACGAATTTTTCAGGCACTTTCGTTCTTTCCGAATTTCTTAAGCCGGCTTTTATAAGCTGGCTTTTTTATTGCCTGCGAAAATCCCCCGGCGTCTTACCCGTCGCTGCTTTGAACTTTCGATGAAACGACGTGGTTTCGCTGTAGCCCAGGCGCAAGGCAATATCCGGAATACTCATGTCGGTATTCTGCAAATAGTCCTCCGCCATCTGCTGGCGCACCTCATCCAGCAATTTCTGGTACGACACCCCTTCCTGACTCAGCTTTCGCTGTAAGGTACGGCTGGTCATCCCCAGATCCTCGGCGACCATATCCTGGCGGGTAATGCCCTCGGCGAGCTGTTTCTGGATACTTTGCTTTACCTTGCTGGTCAGATCCGTGTCGGTGTCGAGCAACGCCAACTGAGACAATGCGTGTGCTTCCAGGGTTTTTCGCAATAGCGGGTCTGGCTGACGCAGGCGGGTTGCGAGCAGTGCCTGAGCAAAGGTGACACTGTCCTCCTCTGCATCAAACTGTACAGGGCATTGCCAGCGCAAAGCATAGGCCTTCTCATGCTCCGGGCCGGGAGAAGGCCGCCTCAGCCGAACTTCCAGCGGCGTGGCGTCCGTGCTGTCTGCCAGCCATCGCGCATAGTTGATCCAGGAGGCAAAGACATTGTCCACCACCTGGGGCCACACCACAGAATCGGTAAAATTGCAGGTCCAGATCAGTGTCGCGGAATCGCCCTTCATCTTGAGGCGGGTGGTACCCATATCCCCCACCAGCTTCTCATAGGGCGCAATACGGGTAACCGCTTCCCCCAACGTGGCGCAGCTCATGGTGATGTAACCCAGTACACTGTAGGAACCGGGTTGCACATAGTCGCCGGTCTCCAATCCCAATACCGGGTTACCGGTATGTTCGGCCAGCAAGTGAATAAATGCCTGGAGCTGTTCGCCGTCGATTCGGCCCTCATCGGAATCCAGGATCTCCGGCTTCAAACCCGCCTTTTCAAACAGCGGATCAACCGCGATACCTTTGGCATCGGCGTAGCGAACATACTGCCGCAAAGCGGCGACGGAAGCTGTGCCCAACGCATTCATGGTGATGACTTTCGTTGTTGGAATTGTTTGAAAAGTATAAACAAAAACGCCCGGTTATGAACCGGGCGTTTTCAGGGCATCAACAAACCATCAAAGCTTGCGGCCTTTGCCAGCGGCAATCCGCAGGCGCAGCGCGTTCAGCTTGATAAAGCCTTCCGCATCTTTCTGATCGTAAGCACCCTGGTCTTCTTCAAAGGTGGCGATCTTCTCATCGAACAGAGAATCGTCAGACTTACGGCCGACCACGTCTACATTGCCCTTGTACAGCTTCAGGCGAACGGTGCCGTTCACGTAGTTCTGGGTCTGGTCGATCAGCGCCTGAAGAGCCTCACGCTCCGGGGACCACCAGTAACCGTTGTAGATCACCTCAGCATAGCGCGGCATCAGGCTGTCCTTCAGGTGTGCCACTTCACGGTCCAGAGTAATGGACTCGATGGCGCGGTGGGCGCGCAGCATGATGGTACCACCCGGAGTTTCGTAACAGCCTCGGGACTTCATGCCCACGTAGCGGTTCTCGACGATGTCCAGGCGGCCAATACCATTTTCACCGGCCAGCTTGTTCAGGGTTTCCAGCACCACGTGGGGCTTCATTTCCTGACCATCAACGGCAACGATGTCGCCTTTCCTGTAGGTGAGCTCCACGTAAGTGGGCTTGTCCGGCGCGGCTTCCGGAGATACGCTCCAACGCCACATGTCTTCCTCGGCTTCCGCCCAGGGGTCTTCCAGGTTGATGCCTTCGTAGGAGATGTGCAGCAGGTTGGCGTCCATGGAATACGGGCTCTTGCCCTTCTTCATTTCCACGGGGATGTTGCGCTCTTCACAATACTTGAGCAGCTTTTCGCGGGAGTTCAGATCCCACTCACGCCAGGGAGCGATCACCTTCACGCCCGGCTTCAGGGCATAGGCGCCAAGCTCAAAACGAACCTGGTCGTTACCTTTACCGGTAGCACCGTGAGAGATGGCGTCTGCACCCGTCTCGTTGGCAATGTCGATCAGGCGCTTGGCAATCAGCGGGCGGGCGATAGAGGTACCCAGCAGGTACTCGCCTTCGTAGATGGTATTGGCGCGGAACATCGGGAACACGTAATCGCGCACAAACTCCTCGCGCAGGTCCTCGATGTAGATTTCCTTAACGCCCAGCGCTTCGGCTTTCGCACGCGCCGGCTCCACTTCCTCGCCCTGGCCAATGTCGGCGGTAAAGGTTACCACCTCACAGTTATAGGTATCCTGCAACCACCGAACGATGACGGAAGTATCCAGGCCACCGGAATAGGCCAGCACCACCTTTTTAATATCAGACATGCCCTTGCTCCAGACTGAACAGAATGGATGTGTTGAAAAGAAGGGCAACATTGTACGGGATGGCGGGGGGAATGGCTATAAAGCCCCTACCCTGCCAAAGGATAGGGGCGCCATGGACGGCAAAAGTACTGGTTTAGCCAGCGGCCTGGGAGTGCTGGGTTACCACTTCTTCGCGGATGCCATCCCAACCTTCTTTGATTGAACGCAAGAGCTCAGCGACCTCATCCAGTTTGGCGGGATCGTTTTTCACATTCGCCTCGAACAGAGTCCGCTCCATATAGTCGTACAGACCTTCCAGACGCTCTGCAAGATCGCCACCCTTCTCGAAATCAAGGAAGCTGCGCAAGCCGCCGATGATTTCAATGGCCTTGCTGATGAGCCGGCCTTTACCCTCAATGTCATTGGCCTGCATCCGGGCCTTGGCCATATTGATCCTTTCCAGGGCACCGCTGTATAGCAGTTGGATCAGCTTGTGAGGGTCAGCGTCAGTGATGCTGGTTTGAGCGTTTACCCGCTGATATGCCTGTAAACCGTTCATAATAAACCTCTTCGTTACCGGGACTTGCCCCGCTTATCGATTACTGTTGTTCTGCGGAGCCAGTGCCGCAAGCTGCTGTGTCAGGTAATCGCCTGTACTGTTGAGCTGGGAGATCAGGGAATCCGCCGCCGTGAACTGGCTGACCAGCCGCTCACGGTAGGAGGCAATCCTGTCTTCCAGCCGGATCCGTTCCTCCTGAATCCGCTCAAGATCACGGCTCAGGCTATCCGTTTTTGCGTCGAGAATGCCGTCGGCACCCACAATGTCGGTGACAAGATTAACGGCCTGTTCACCAATACCTTCGATGAAATTTACCCGCCCGAGATCGCCGTCCTTATAGCCGGCAACCTGAAGCTGCATGCCTTTGGCACCGCCCGCGCCAGTGACGGTCAGTACCCGGCCATCACCGGTCGCCTCCTGGCCATTGACCGTACCGGCAACGTCTTTGCCTAAGGTTCCGGTTTTGGCGGAAAGCCCGAGCGCCGCACCATTTTCCACGGACAGGATGCTGACATTTGAATTACTGCCGAATGCTCCAGAGGTAAACTGGAGTACGCCATTGCTGTCGAGCCCTACCCGCACAGATTGCCCGGCTGCATTCAAGGCCGAGTTGCTGTCGATCTGGCTCTGGATTTCAGCCACCAGATCGGCCGCACTTGCGTAGGTTTGCTGGCTGAGCTGAATGGTAAAGTTGGTGGAACCGTCGACGGTGAACTCGATCTCGTCATTGGTACCGTCAATCACCACACCGTCGGCCAATGCCGAATCACCCAGCACGCCACCCTGAGTGGCAGCCTGGGTGATATTGATCGCGTAGTTTCCACGGGTTGTGCCGCTGCCAGAGCCAAGGAACTCAACGTCTGCGCTTGAGGTACGGCCCTGCTCGGCGAACAGCGCAGTCACGTCGTCCGGGTTCTTTTTCAGCTGCTCTTCAAACTTGGCACGATCAAAGCTCAAACCGCCGGTTTCATAGTCTGTGGTAATGCCGACATCAGCCAGGGTCCGAATACTGGCATTCTCAAGCCCTGGCACCACGCGGCCCAGAACATTGCGCAACTGCGCCTGGATTGAGCGGATGGTGGTATCACCCGAAAGAATACCGCCTTGCCCCGTCTCGGCATTAAAGCCGGACAACCCTTTGATGGTTGTCTGGAGGGCATTGAACTTTTCAACAAACGCTCCGACACGATCTGCTACCGCACCGAAATCCTGCTCGACTTTGATGGTGGAGGTCACACCTTCTGCTTTTGCCTCAAAACTCAGGCCATCAATAACATCCGTGAAGGAGTTGGTCGAACGGGTAATCTCAATACCGTTGATCTCGACCCTCGCGTCTTTGGCAGCGATGGTCTCCTGCATGTTCTGAGTGGTGTCGTTAAACACAAACTGGGACAGACCGGCAGCGTCGTCATTGCTACCATCATCATCGGTAACCGAAACGGAAATGGCATTTGCCTCGCCGGTTTCTTCGGAAGACAATACCAGCCTGAAGCCGCTACCTGTGTCGATAACGCCAGCCGATACGCCAATGCCCGCTTCGTTGATTTCGTCCGCCAGCCCCTGCAAGGTGTTGTTAGAACCATCGATGGTGAGCGTCGCCGATTTATCACCGGAAGAAATGGTGAACGATCCGGTACCGACCGACGTAGAGTCACGGTCAGCAAACGTAGAAGACGCCAGGGACTGCGACTGCGCAAGGCTCAACACATTGACGTTGTAGGTGCCACGGCTGGCCTTGGTGCTGTCTACCGTAACCGACACATCCTCATTTGAAGACGTTGCCGAAAAGGCTTTCAGATTGTCGGGCGCGCTCAGCTGACGCATCGGCAGCCGAAGCTCCGTGATAGCACTCTTCAAGGTGCCATAGGCAGAAATGAGCAACTCTGCCTTCTGGGTTCGGGTGTCGAGCCGATTCTCTTTAGGCGCACGCTCAGCTTCAACGAGCTGATCAACCAGATCAGAGTTCAGAACTCCCGAGCCGATACCTAATGCTGAAATATTTGCCATAACCATGCCTCCTCAAGGGGGCGCTTCGCTTACTTAGTCCTTTATCGGCTGCCAGCGGCAAAACTTTGCCTATATTTCGGCTAACCACTACACCAATTTGTAACACCCTGTAACGGACAGTCTAGCACCGTATAAAGCAGAACACCGCCGGACCCTGTCAGGGTGCGGCGGTGCTGAAATACCGTTGTCTGGCATCCGCGTAAAAGCGGCAAGCTTTCACACTTTGATGTTAAACAACGTCAGCGGTTCATCCTGCTGCAATTTTTCTGCCAACCTCATTGCCACTTCGTCCGGGATCTGACGGATGACTTCCTGGGTGCTCTGATCAACCACTTTAACAATGGTCTGCCCCATCTCGTTATCCACCTCAAACTGAAGATCCCGCTGCACATTCTGCACGAAATCATTCAATTGGCTCACCGCATCATTCAATTCATCCCGCTGCGCTTCCGAACGAGCCTGAAGCTTCTCGGCTCTGGATGTCTCAGTCGCGGCCTGCGGGCTCTGAATGGCTGAGCCACTCGAACCTGAAGCAGCAAGGTCAGGGGCTTTTCCGCCCTCGGCCTGAGATGACGACAGTGCCTTCCCCGGAGCCTGGGCGTTGGAACGCACCAGCTTGAGATCCGGGTTATTCAGGTTAACGTCATTCATAGCTTTACCTCGCTATTCCTCTAACGGCGTAAAGCCGGAACCCGAAGGTTCCGGCCGTTACCGCCAAGCCCTTACTGCAGCAGAGACAGAACCTGCTGAGGACGGGCGTTCGCCTGAGCCAGGACGGAGATACCGGCCTGCTGCAGCACCTGGGCCTTGGACAGCTTGGCTGTCTCAGCCGCGAAGTCCGCGTCCAGAATCCGGCTCTGAGCGGCGCTCAGGTTGGTGCTGGTGGACTCCAGGTTGGAGATGGTGCTTTCGAAGCGGCTCTGGATCGCACCAAACTTCGCACGCTGGGAGTTGATGGTGTTCAGTGCCGCGTCTACGGTCTTCAGGGCCTGGGTCGCGCTCTCGAAAGAGGAGATGTCCAGATCAGACACCTTGCGCAACTCAGAACCAGTATCCGCGAAGGCATTAGAGCTTGTGACATCGACCGCGAAGGAGCGATCAGAATCCAGCTGCAGATAGCCACTGGTTGCCACATCTTCAGCGGTGGTGTCCGCAGTCAGGGTTGCCGCAGCACCGGCATCCTGGAGCGCACCCTCGTCATCGCGGTACTGCTTGGTAATAGTCACGTTACCGGCGTTCTGCACCCCAGTATCGCCAACCACGATATCCGCACCCGTTTCGTTGGTCAGGACGATGGAAGCACCATCCTCGGCAACTTCTGCGGTGATACCGGTCTTGGAAGACTGGTCATTGATCGCCGCTACCGCAGCAGACAGAGAATCCTGGCCGCTGGTTGCGTCAATGGTGAAGGACACAGACTGAGCTTCGCTGTTGTCCGCAGTCAGATTCAGGGTATAGCTACCAGAAGCTGCAAAGGCCAGATCCACTTCGGTACGGGCCGTGGCGGTTACGCCAGTGTCTGCAGTCTTGGAGTTGATATCAGCAGCGATATCCTTGGATGTCGCGTTGGCCGCAACGCTGATGGTTTCTGAACCCAGGTAGCCGTTGATGGCCACAGAACCGGAAGACACACCATTCACCGCGCCACCACCAGAAGCGGCTGTGCCAGCTGCTGCACCGCTCGCGATCACCTGGTTGTTACCGTACTTGTCGGTACGCAGGTTGGAAGTAGAGGCAGAAATAGTTTCGTTGGCGTTGGCACCAACCTGGAACTGGGCGGAGCCGAAAGTACCGTCGAAGAGCTTCTGGCCGTTGAAGTTGGTAGTTGTTGCAATACGATCCAACTCAGAAACCAACTGGTTTACTTCGTCCTGCAGAGCCTGACGATCAGAGGAAGAGTTGGAAGCGTTAGCAGACTGAACCGCCAGCTCACGAACACGCTGCAGGATGTTGCCTGCCTCGCCCAAGGCACCTTCAGCGGTCTGCGCCAGAGAGATACCGTCGTTGGCGTTACGGGTTGCCTGGTTCAGACCACGGATCTGAGCTTCGAAGCGGTTGGAAATCGCCAGACCAGCCGCGTCGTCTTTGGCAGAGTTAATGCGCAGACCTGAGGACAAACGCTCCAGAGCCTGATTGGACTGGTTCTGGGATTTGTTCAGCTGGTTCTGAGCGGACAATGAAGCAACGTTAGTGTTAATACCGAGAGCCATAATGCTTCTCCTTCGACTGATGTCGTTTTCTCTTGAAACGGTCTGGCGCCCGATTCAAGTTTGGAGCGCCGCCCTGTTATTCCACTTAACGGCACGCTCAGACTCTCCTTTAGAAAAAATTTCGCTTCTTTTGTAAAAAAATGTAAGACATCAGAATTTAGTCCAGGCATTCAGCCAGAGCTTCAGATTGTCGCCTGACAGCATCCACTTTTCACGCACACTCTGCTTGAGCTTGTCACCCGCCCGGGCGGTCGCTTTCATATCCGAAAGATGCATTCGAATAGCATCGACCCAATCCTTGAAGCGGTTCTTTACGAGCGTGACCGGCAATCCGTGTGCCCGATACGGTTCGACATCGCTGCACACCACAGGATAACCACAGGCCCCGTACTCCAGCAGTCTCAGGTTACTCTTGCAACGATTGAACAGGTTGTCTTCCAGTGGCGCTATAGCCAGGTCCAGATTCAAACTGGCCAGCTTTCGCGGATACCGCGAAATCTCGATCCCCTCATGAACCTCTGCGACAAATGGACGAAGCTTGTCCGGGCACATGCCAAAGAACACCCACTCGACCTCATCAGCCAGTTCCTGCACAACCGCTTCAACCAGTTCGAGGTCACCGGTATGCCCCATACCGCCTGCCCAGCCCACCCTGGGCTTTTCGGACTGGCGCCTCAGGCTTTCCAGGTCTCCCCACCACGCCATTGGCAAACGGTTTTCAACCACCTGGATATCCGGGTGCAATCCGGAAAATGCCTCTGCCAGCGGGTAAGTTGAAACAACAAACCGATCCACATGCTTCAAGGAACGACGCAAGGACTTCAATATATCCTTTGGCATGTTTTCCCGGTACGCACTTTTGATCGGCAAATTCGGTAAATAGTCGTCGAGCTCGAAGACTGTCGGCTTCTTCAGTATCCGACGGGCTGATTGCATGTGCTCCACAGCCTGATCGGTGATCTGTCGCTGATACACCAGGACATCGGGATCCAACCGGGCCATTTCAGCAATGTTAAGCCAGTCAAAGTCCGCCATGCCGCCCGCGACGGCTTCTTCTTTCATGGCCAGTAACGGCTGCATGATCCGGTAGTGACCACAGCCCCAGGGATCCGCAGGGTGAGCAAGAATGGTGGAGAGTCCAAGGGCCTTCTGGGGCTGCCAGTTCAGCTCCACACGATGATCCACCTCAAATCCATTCGCTCTCAACGACAGGTTTCTGTTAAAAGCGGGGTCGTTGCCCATGTAGGGCAACCAGCGTTGAAACATCGCTTCCTGCTCTTTCTGGAAGCGACGAACCTTGTTCTCGTCGGCTGTTTTATCGACCGAGGTCTGACTGGCATTGGCAACATGCATCACCAGCGCATGGGGGGTCCAAACGCTCAGATAACCCGCCTGAGCCACCTTCAGACAGAAATCGATATCGTTGTAGGAGACGGCAAAGGCCTCCTCGTCCAATCCACCGACCTGCTCGTAAACTGATTTTCTGACCAGCATGCAGGCGCCAGTCACAGCCGAGTAATTCTGGTCGACCATGAGTCGGTTCATATAACCGGGGTCATTGGCCTCTGCATCAATACAAATGTGCTCAGCCGGCCCCCTCATGCCCACGACAACGCCAGCGTGTTGAACCTTGCCGTTGGGGAACAACAACTTGGCGCCAACAATGCCCACTTCCGGTCTTTGAGCATGGTTCATCAAGGCGTCGAGCCAGTCCTCTTTTATGATACCTGTGTCGTTATTGAGCAGCAGAACGTAGTCTCCCCGGCTTTGCGTTACCGCAAAATTGTTGATTGCCGAGAAATTAAAGGGCTTCGGGTAACGAAGCACGCGAAGGTTGGGCAGGCCCATACTGTTGAGGCCATCAAGCCATGTGCGCGCTTCAGGCGTTTCGCTGTTGTTGTCCACCACCAGAATTTCGTAATTCGGGTAGGCGGTCTTTTCGAGAATAGATTCCACACAGGTTTGCAGGAGATGTAGCTGGTCCTTGGTAGGAATAATGATCGACACAAGGGGCGCGCCGGCATGGGGGTAGCGAACCCGCAGACTGCTTGAGGTCAAGCCCGGCTCAATTCCGGCACCAGCATACCCTCGGCGTTCCAGATGACTTCGGATCACTGGTACGTATGCGGCCAGGTCGAACGTCTGCGTACCCGCGTGCAGCAGAAACAGGGGCTCGTCGGTACGGCCGATACAACCGAACCCCCGCTCCTCTATAAGGCGCAGGATGTAACCCAGCTCAAAAGCACTGTCATCGTTTTTGCTGAACCCACCAAGCTCGACCAGCGTTGCCCGGCGAAACAGCCAATGCCTGGACATATCGGCCGGTGAACTGAGCAACATATCGAGGTTGAGGCCGGGTCGGAAATAGCCGCTTTCGGTCTTACCATTGTTTTCGACCAGCTCATCACCATAAGCGGCATCCAGCACTGCACCAGAAGACTCAAGCTCAGCCAACAACAGCACCAGGCCCGCCGGGGTCAACTCGGAAGGCGTTCTGGCCACCACCAACCAGTCACTCTTGAGATCAGAGGCAGCCGCTTCGTTAAGCACCGAGATCAGGTCTGATCGGTCATATTCGGCAAAGGAAACGTCCTGAAAAAGCTCCTTCCGGTAGAACGATTCATCCGGGGTGAGCACCAGACACGACAGTGAGGGGCAGTAGTAGCGTGCGATCCTGAATGCCAGTACAGAAATATTGAGGTTGTAATCCTCCGGCTTTTCATCGATCAGAACCAGACACAGCGATTGCCGTGCTGCGGTTGTCTCCAGACGTTTGGCCAGAGGAATGGACAACTCACGCTGCCCGTACCAGTTATCGAGACTTATCACGCCGCCGGGACGACCACACTCTTCGGTACGTCGCTCGAGGTCGGAAAAGGACATCAAACCAGCGTCATCAATACCTCCGGCTTTTTGGTAAAAGCCCTTGAAATCGACTTTCTGGAAGTTGCTGCTTTGATCCCAAAGAGGTTTGGCCTGAACGTGCCCTTCCTGTTTGATCTCCCCGCCCAGCATTGCATCCAACTGGGCCAGGAAGGCTTTTCGGCCATTTTCACCGAGTGTCTGAGCGCTTGCGTGGCGTTGATTCTGACCAGCGTGAATGCGGAAACAGGATAAATGCTCCTGCACGTACCCAAGATCACCCACCATCAACAATCGGGCATAAACAGCCAGGTCGTTGACCGATGTGATCAGGCGATTGTTCAGGGCGCTCAAATGGGGATACGCGCCCAGCAGGTCTCTTCGGCGAACCATGATAGTACTGGGCTCACCAATGAAATTGATTGGAAACACCCGGAAAAACTCGAGCACGTCTTTTCCAAGTAACCGTGCGTCTTCGCGGACCGGCATAAGGTTAAAGAGCCGGTCCTGAAGCGCATTGCCGGAGTCATCAATCAGCTTCCGCCGGGAGGTGGCCAGAATAACGCCCGGCTGCTCCAGCGCCGACCTGAGTCTGACCACGCAGTTTTCCGCCAGCACGTCATCGTCGTTGAGAAACTTGATGTAGCGCCCGCGGCTGAGGCGAACGCCGTAATCCATTCCAACAAGGCCACCCAACTGTGTTGCGGACTTGATGTAGCGGATGCGAGCGTCATCATAACCAGTGACGACATCAGCCACCGAGTTATCGGCACAGTCATCCATCACCAGGATTTCGAAGCCCTCAACGTCTTTCTGAGCGTAGATGGAATCAATGGCCTCTCGCAGAAACCTGGCCTTGAAAGCCGTGATGATAAAACTTACGGCCAGGGTTTCGTTTTGCTGATCTGTCATTGGTCACTCTTTTCGGGTTTGGTTACAACGTAAAGAACGCTTTCTTTTTTCAGGCCAAGCGACTGGTAAACGGCAGTACCAAAATACCCGACATCCAGCAGTTGCAACCTGAACCCCGCGTTCTGTACCCGGGAGACATAGCCCTCCCGGTTGTACAGACGAACATGATCGTCCTGGCCAAAGCGCCGCCACCTCTCGGCTTCCCGCTCCTCAGCAGGGTCCTCATCAATCTCGTCAAGGTCACAGATAATCGGCACCATCAACAGCGCACTGCAACCTGGCCTCAGAACGCGAAACAACTCTGACAATGCTTTGGCATCGTCCTGAACGTGCTCCAGAACATGACTGCACACGAAAAAGTCCAGGCTGTTCGCATCAAAAGGCAGATCCATCAGATCAACCCTGTGATCCACTCCCTGCATGGCGAAATCGGCAGTCTGGTAATCGGCGAAGCCAATCTGCTTTAACCAGCGGGAGAAACCCGGTTCCGGCGCGAAATGCATGACGCTGGCATCACGGGACAATTCACCTCGACATAAAAGGGCGGACAGCCAGTACGCATAAAGACGCTCCCGGTCCGACGCACCGCAAGACGCACAGGTATAGGAATCGTGGGCTGTCATTTCACCCTGGCCAAAATATTTGAAGCCATTGTCCTCGGCATGCTTCCGGTAGAACTCCGGAAGCGCGTGGAACCCCTGGTTAACGGCATTACACAGGGGGCAATAGCTTTTAGAAAGGTGACGCGCGATCACCTGCTCCGGCGGAATCACCGGTGCTTTAGCCGCGCCACGCTCCTTCATGACTTCAACCAGGTTGTCGAGGATCAGGCGAGACGTGTTTGCCTGCAACTCTGACGCTTCTCGGAACTTATTGATGGCTGATTCGAAGTCACCATGTTTGAACTGCGCCACCGCGATGTCATTTGACAACGCATCGTAGCTTCCGATGACCGACTCAACCTGCAAAAGAAGTTCTGCAGCGCGCTTATAGTTGCCAGCTCCGAACTCGCTGTAGGCGCTGGCCTTCAATTGTTCTATTTCAGCGCTCATGTCTTACCTCTAGTAATCTTTGTGGCGGCTATGACCAGCCAAGGGAATTTGCCAGATAATCCAGAACCGTTCCGGCCTGTGCTTCCGAATATCGACCGTTGCAAGTGACAAACACCGGTACCTGTTTGCGAACACCGTAACTGCTACGAACGTTGCGGGCTCTCTCCGCGAGCTCGTCAGAGTTAAACAGTAATACCGCGCCACCGTGCCTTGTTGGTAACTCCAGCAGGACTGGCTCAGGAAAGCCATCGGAAATCCCCTGCTCCGGGCGGTCGCTTGACCAGTCCGGATAATGGACGACAAGCTGCTGCTGGCCCTGACCAACCGCTGCACAGTTCAAGTCGCGTTCCTCCCTGAGCGTCCGAAACAGGACATCGGTGTCCTGAACAACACTGTCGGGGTTATCCAGAGCATGAACTGAAAGACCACTGAACGCCCCTACGTGTACCAGGCACGGATCTTCATCCCCGGGGTAATAGACCAGGCGTGAATGCTGCCCTGTTCGCAACGCAATCAGGGCCACCAGAAGCCCCAGCTCCAGGCTTCCGACCAACACCGCGTGCCGGGCCCCCATGTGTTCTTCCAGTGTCTGCTCCAGCGCACGGGCAAGAGGCCCATGGTTCGTAAAATAGCGGTTGGCCAGAATGTCGGAAACCACTTTACGGGCATTGTATTCAGCCATCACAACCCCCGGGGACGTCCGATAGTAGAGACTTGATCATGGCGACGACATGCGTCACATCCGCTTCAGAGACTCTGAAGCCACAGGGTAGATTGAGCAATGCCCGGGCAGCACGTTCGGTTGCGGGAAGAGGCTCCGGGCACAAAACCGGGTACTCATGGCTTTTGCTATGAAGCGGTGGTGAATAGTGGGCCCGGGCCAGAACGCCAGCCTGATTCAGATTCCGCACAATGCAGTCTCTTTCTTCCCCGCTCACGCCTGGAACCTCAACAACAATATTTTTGAATGATGTTTGCTGAGCCTCATCAAACGCGAGAAGCCGGATACCGGCAACCCCTTTGAGCTCTCTTTGATACGCCCGGTAAATCCTGCGGTTGTGGCGGACGTTTTCTTCTATTTCGTCCAGTCCGGCAAGGGCAAAAGCAGCATGGATATCGGGCATGTCCGAAGCGAGCCAGTGCCCGGGTTTCAGACGTCGGGCGTTACTTTTGTCGCGGGATCTGAAATCACGAAGCCTGCCTGCATAGGCACTGTCGTTCACACACACGTAGCCGCCCTCCAATCCATTGATCAGCTTGCTCGCGTGCAACGAGAACACCTCGGGCACATCAAAAGACCCTACGCGTTTTCCCTGCCAGGTTTCGTGAACGGACTCCACGGCATCGATGACCATTGGCACGGCATATTTCGCTGCAATCTCTGTCAGTCGCGAAACATCGCAACAATTCACGATGGGATGAACCGCAAGGATGGCTGCGGTGTTTGACCCAATAGCCCGCTCAACTGACTCGGGAGAGATAGCCAGCGTGGACTCATCAATGTCCACGAAACGGGGAACCTTACCGGCCCAGAACACAACATCAGCCAGCCGGCGGTAGGTAAACGACGGGATAATGACCTCTGGAGCATCAAGGGCACTTAACCGCAAGCTCGCCACCAATGACCAGAAACCCGTGGACATGGCCACGCAGTGTTCAGCCTGATGGTACTCACAGAGACGTTTCTCAAGTAACGACACTAACCAACCCGGACGGCTCTCCCCACCGTTTTCAAGCCACTGATCTATATACCTCAGAATGCGCTCTTTCTCAGGCTCGTAAAGGTTGGATGTTGAGAGAAAGCCTGTCGAAGACATCAGACTGGCCTCGTCATAAGCACATCAAATCGGTAGCCGGCGCCGTAGAAATCATTCGGCATCGTCATGATGTCTACGTTAAAACCGCATGCTTCGCCCAGGGCAACGAACTCGTCCGCGCTCCACCAGACCCCAATCGGCGACTTCGGGTCGTCCAACCGATAATCCGCGACATTGCGCCGCTGGAAGAAATCGGCCGCCTTCGTTTTATCCGGCACATTGCCGATAAAGATTCGCTCACAGGCGCTGTACTGACTCCAGATGGTCTTCAACAGCGTGCTCACTGAGCCAGCGGAAAGATAAGAGATCACACCGTAGACGAGCACCCGCGTAATTCGGGAAGCCTCAGTAAACTCAAGGGTCGCCTCTACCGCATCCCCACAATAGAAATGCGTTTTGCCCGGTATCGAAAAAAACTCCCGGGCCACACCAACCAGGTACTCCGAAAAATCTACGCCATGGTATTCTGATATCGAATCAAACAGATAGCTGGCCAGCGCGGCGTTTCCACATCCCAGGTCCAGGAGAACGTCGCCTGGCCGAAACTGTAGCGCCCCCGATATCTGATCCACGATCATCCGAATATCCTGCTCACTGACAGGCTTGCCATTCACCGTCCGCTTGATCTGTTGCCAGAACGCGTCGCGATCAAACTGTTTCGGGTATTCCTTGTGCAGATAATCGTCACTCATCACTGACACTCAGGCTGGGTGGAGGGTGAAGTCGTTCAGCAATATGTCTTGCAGCGTCCCCTCATCACACCACATCAAGGCGTCGAGGATGGACAGGTTCGGAACGTAATCGTAGCCATTCTGAACGTACGGGCGAATAGTCGATTCCATAAAGGAGAGACCAATGCCCGCCTCACGGAACTGTGCAGGGTCAAACAGAGCCTGCCCCCCCATTGGGTTAATGTAGTGCTCCGCCCCCATGGCCTTGGCGATCTTGAGCGCCCACTCCCCGGAATGGGCGACCTGATCGATCCCCAGGTCCAGCTCAGAATACACCAGGATCTTTGTATTGATGCCAAGATGATCAGCCAGTACCCGGAGACTGTGGGTCAGAAATCTGGACAGGACAGCGTTGGGCGCCCCGATGGCTGATTCAAAAACCGACATGGTTTTCCGATAGTTCGGCGCGCGACGATAATGAACCAGCTTACCTGTGAGGCTTTTACGCCAGTCACTGCTGTCGTCAATCTCAATGTCATCAATGAAATCGAAACGCCCCCTTTTGCTCAGGGGTACGGTGATGTACTGCCACCCTTTCTCCGGATTGGGGTGCAAAACACGATTGCGATTGACCCACCCCTTGTTCACAAACTGGCAATGATCAAACACAACCCAGGTGTCCGCGTGCGCCATCAACTGAAAATAGCCCGGATACGGAAAGAAATAGGGTTGCATAACCGCCAGTTTCATTGCCCGCGTCCTGAAGCCCCATGATGGCCATTGGCGGCTTCACGGAGACAGCTTATGATTCGGCCAAAATCCTCATCATTGAGGTCGCTATAGATTGGCAGACAAAGAATTCGCTGGGCGGTATCTGCGGCATTTTCGAACACCGCCGAAGGGTCAAAGTACATTGGAAAATCGGAGACCAGCGGATAGAAATAGCGGCGTACCAGAATCCCCTGCTTTCGGAATTCAGAATAAAGGTCATCCCTGGACAGTGGGAAGCTCTCATTTACCAGAACCGGACAGTAGGAGTAATTCCACTCAGTGTCGACCGGCTCTTCCATCAGTTGCAGGCCTTCAATACCCATGAGTTCCTCACGATATTTCCGGTACACACTCTGCCGGGCCCGAATGTCGGAATCAATTTTCTCAAGCTGTAACAAGCCCAACGCTGCCTGGAACTCGTTCATCTTGCCGTTAATACCCGGGGCGACCACCGTGGTCTCGTTGGCAAAACCGAAGTTCTTCAGGTAATCGACCCGCTGCTTCGTTTTCTTGTCCTTGAGTATCAGCGCCCCACCCTCGAAGGTGTTGAACACCTTGGTGGCGTGAAAGCTGAGCACGGAAATATCACCAGCCTCCAGTAGGCTCCGGCCCCTGTATCTGACTGCAAACGCATGGGCCGCATCATATATAACGTGCAACCCGTAAAGATCGGCGATTCGCTGGATTTCATCAATATTTGCAGGAGTCCCATAGCAGTGTACGGGGAGTATGGCTGTGGTCTCCGGGGTTATCGCGGCTTCAATTTTTGAGGCGTCGAGGTTAAAGCTATCCGGCTCGATATCCACGAAAACAGGCTTGAGCTTGTTCCATAACAAAGCATGGGGCGTCGCCGCGAAGGTATAGGGCGTGGTAATCACCTCCCCGGTAACGCGCATCGCCTGCAAAGCAGTAACCAGAGCAATCGTGCCGTTAGTGAACAGGGACAGATGTTCGACCCCCAGATACTCGCAAAGGCGGGCTTCCAATTCCTCATGAAAGCGCCCACCGTTGGTTAACCGCCCGCTTTTCCAGATTTCCTCCAAAAGAGGCTGCAGCTTTTCAAGATCAGGAAGGCTGGGCCGGGTAACGGTAATCAGGTCATCAGCCACGTAGGCGTCCTCAAAAAGTCGTTATTGTTCATCTACTTCAATCCTAGCAGTAAACAGAACCCGGGCTCCAATGAGTTTCTTGTTCACCCATACCGGCAAATCCTTACCTCTCGGCCGGTCATTTTATTGACAACGCGGCAAGAAAACGAAACCGCGTCAGCACCATCCCTCCTTAAAATTATGTTATTAAAGTATTTTTTTAAACATGGCACGCGCCTGGCTTTGATCCCTGCAAACGGCAAATTAACGAATTCCAGCCGGCAAAGGTTCACCTTCTCGTTTTTCGACGAACCAGCCCCCGGCAAAAGCTGAGCAGGGAGAACAGACATGCCTCAGATCATCAACACCAACATCGCGTCGCTGAACGCTCAACGCAACCTGAACGCCTCTCAGCAGGACGCAAACACAACACTTCAGCGCTTGTCCTCAGGTTTGCGAATTAATTCAGCAAAAGACGATGCGGCCGGGCTGGCAATTGCGGAACGCTTTACCTCGCAAGTAAAGGGCCTGAACCAGGCGGTACGAAACTCCAATGACGGTGTCTCGCTCGCTCAAGTAGCTGAGGGCGCGCTGGGGGAATCTGGCAACATCCTTCAACGGATGAGAGAACTGGCCGTGCAGGCTGCGAACGCCACCAACTCTGCTTCAGACAGGAAAGCCCTGCAGGCCGAGGTGAATCAGCTCAAACAGGAGCTCGAGCGGATCGCAACCACCACAGAGTTCAACGGCCTTAAACTTCTCGACGGAACGTTCCAGGCTCAGAAATTCCAGGCCGGTGCCAACGAAAACCAGACCATTTCTGTGTCGATCACCGGTACCAGAATTGACACTTTGGCAAACAACACGGTCGAGACCATCGCCAGCGGTAGCTCCACAGGCTCTATCACCGTAGCCTCAGGTGGTACGGCACCCGCACTGAATGCGATACAGCCTCAGGATATTACGATTTCCAGTTCGCTTGATGAGCAGACGGTTAACATCACAGCCTCTGGTGCCACAGCAGAATCGATTGCCGCCGAAATCAACAAAGCCGCCGAAACAACCGGTGTCTCCGCGAGTGCCCGCACCAGCGTTGAGCTGTCCAACCTGAGCGCAAGCGGCACCGTGACAATGAGCCTGTCGACCGGCGATGGCAACAATGCAACTATCTCCGCCCAGATATCCGACGTTAACGACCTTGAGCCATTAGCCCGCGAGATCAACGCCAGCAGTGGCAAAACCGGCATTACGGCCGAAGTGGATGGCGGAACCATCAAGCTCATCCAGGAAAGCGGTAAAGACGTTGTCATTGAAGGCTTTACCAGCAATGGAGCTGGCTCGCCGACGATGGATCTGACCGGCTCCTCCCAGGCGACAGCCCAGTTGGCCACAGGCGGTAACGACAGCGCCCGGATAGCTGGTGAGATAAACTTTGACTCCGCTTCCAGCTTTGCCGTTTCCTCTACGGTGGCCGGTGGCGCAGGCGGCATTTTCGCAACCACAGACACCTTTGGCTCCGACCCGGAAAAAGTAGCCGACATCGACATCAGTACTTTCGAGGGCGCCAGCAGTGCGATGAGAGTGCTCGACTCTGCATTGGAAACCATTAACGGAATCCGCGCAGACCTGGGTGCAGTGCAGAACCGGCTGGAATCGACCATCGCCAACCTGAGCACCACGTCAGAGAATCTCTCTGCAGCTCGCTCCCGGATCCAGGATGCCGACTTCGCGGCGGAGTCTGCGAACCTTGCCAGAACCCAGGTTCTCCAGCAGGCCGGTCTCTCAGTTCTGGCTCAGGCCAACGCCCGCCCCCAGCAGGTACTTCAGCTGCTGCAGGGCTAACACACCAAAACAAATGTCCCAACAAAAAAGCCAGGGCAACCTGGCTTTTTTGTTTCTGCTACAACACTAGGGAAATAATTCCCGGAAAGGCCGGCCGGCAGCGTCTTTGTCAGAAATGATCAACCGACGGGTTTCGACACTCCCCCAGTCGATACCCAGGTTTTCATCATCCCACCGAATACAGCGCTCAAACTCCGGAGCGTAGAAGTCCGTGCACTTGTACTGGAAGTCCGCCTGCTCGCTCCTGACCAGAAAACCATGCGCAAACCCAGGAGGGATCCACATCATCCGGTGATTGGTATCGGACAGCACTTCGGACACCCATTGCCCGAACGTCGTGGAATCCGGACGAATATCCACGGCCACATCCAGCACCTCTCCCTGGCTCACCCAGACAAGCTTGCCTTGTGGTCGTTCGCACTGATAGTGCAGGCCCCGCAACGTGTTCCGGCAGGAGCGGCTGAAATTGTCCTGTACGAAGGACAGGTTCAGTCCCAGCTTTTCCAGCTGTCGCTGATTCCAGGTTTCCTTGAAGAACCCCCTGCTGTCCCCGAACACCCGGGGTACCAGCACTTTTACATCGGGTATCTTGGTTTCAATGATATCCATGGTCGCCTTGTTGTCTTCTATTGCGCGAGTCGTCTGAGGTAGTGGCCATAACTGTTTTTATCAAGCTTATCCGCCTGAGCCAGCAACTGATCACGGTCTATGTAACCCATTCGAAAAGCAACCTCCTCAAGACAGGCAATCTTCAGTCCCTGCCGCTTCTCAAGCGTTTCAATAAAACCGGACGCTTCATAAAGAGAGTCAAACGTTCCCGTATCTAACCAGGCAAAACCACGACCAAGGAGCTCCACGTTCAATTTCCCGGAAGCCAGATACGCCTGGTTTACCGCAGTGATCTCAAGCTCTCCACGCGCCGAAGGCGAAATGCTCCTGGCAATCGAAACCACATCGTTATCGTAAAAATACAGACCCGTGACCGCATAGTCGGACTTTGGCACCGCGGGCTTTTCCTCAATGGAAACCGCTCGCCCCTCCTCGTCGAATTCAACAACGCCAAACCGCTCGGGATCTTTCACCTGATAGCCGAAAATCGTAGCACCGGAGTCAAGCGAGGCCGCCCGCTGAAGTTTCTGGCTCAAGCCCTGGCCGTAATAGATGTTGTCCCCTAACACCAGGCACACGCTCTCTGCACCAATAAACGACGCACCAATAAGAAATGCCTGGGCGATACCCTCTGGCCTGGGTTGAACCGCGTACTCGATCTCGATGCCAAACTGGCTGCCATCGCCCAGCAGCCTTCGGAATGTGGAACTATCCTCAGGTGTGGTGATAATCAGGATTTCCCGAATACCCGCCAGCATCAGTATCGACAGCGGGTAATAGATCATGGGTTTGTCGTAAACCGGCAACAGTTGTTTAGACACGCCCTGAGTAATGGGGTACAGCCGGGTTCCGGATCCACCAGCCAACACGATACCTTTCACAGCTGCCTCCGTTTCTCGAAATAAAGCCCTTCGTCGACAACCCGAATCACGCCCGTGGTCCAATCCGGAAGCTCCAGATCAAAAGCCTTTTCAAGCCGGGATGTATTCAGGCAGGAATTCTTCGGCCGCAAAACCTCTGAGCCATAGACCGCAGCCGTTACCGGGACAATGGCCGCATCGTCAATCACCTGCCCGGCCGATCGCTCCCTTAACAGGTCTGCAATCAGACAGCTATAGCCGTACCAAGACGTTGCCCCACTCGCAGTCAAGTGATAAAGCCCGCATAACGCACGATCTGGGTAGGTGCGGGCAACAGCATGAGCAGTCACGTCCGCCAGCAGCTCTGCCGAGGTCGGCGCACCCCGCTGATCATCAACCACCGTTAGCCGATCTCTCTCACGCAAGAGCTTCAGCATCGTTGTCAGGAAATTCTTGCCACGGACGGAGTAGACCCAACTGGTTCGGAAAATAAGGTAGTCGCAACCTGACGCCATAACTCGACGGTCACCGTCGAACTTGCTCTCACCATAGACATTCAAGGGCTGTGCAACGTCCGTCTCGGAATAGGCGTCATCAGACTGGCCGTCGTAAACGTAATCGGTTGAATAGTGAACCATCAAGGCACCACAGCGCGCCGCCTCCTGCGCCATGGCTTCAGGCGCCAGAGCATTGATGGCAAAAGCCCGCGCCCGTTCGTGCTCCGCTGCCGGCACATCGGTGTAAGCGGCGGCATTCACCACCACATCCGGACAATGGCGCCGAATGGTTTGCCTCAGGCCCTCCAGGTCACCTAAATCACCACCCTCTCCCGGCTTTCTGGCAGGTACCACTAGCTGCCCGAGAACCGACAACGCACGCCTCAACTCCCAGCCAACCTGGCCCTCACCACCAAACAGAAGAATGCGCATCAAACGCTCCCCGACCGATAACTGCCGTCGGCAATTCGCTCGCACCAGTTCTGGTTATCCAGATACCAATACACTGTTTTCCGAAGCCCGGATGTGAGGGTTTGTTTTGGTTCCCACTCCAGGTCACGGCGGATCCTGGAAGCATCGATAGCATAGTGCAAGTCGTGCCCGGGCCTGTCCTCAACGAAGGCGATCAGGTCTTCAAAACGCTGAACTCCTTGCGGTTTCTCGGGAACAACTTCCTCCAGTACATCACACAAAGCACGAACCAGATCAATATTCCTCATCTCGGCATTACCGCCAATGTTGTAGGCCTCGTTCGCACTGGCTTTCGTGAGCACTAGATAGAGAGCCTCAGCATGATCCTCAACGTAGAGCCAGTCCCGGATCTGACGCCCGTCACCGTATACCGGCAAAGGTTTACCTGCCAGCGCGTTGGTAATCATCAGCGGTATGATTTTTTCTGGAAACTGAAACGGCCCGTAATTGTTGGAGCAATTGGTAATAAGAATCGGCAAACCATAGGTTCGACTCCAGGCCCGGACCAGGTGATCCGAACTGGCCTTGCTTGCACTGTAGGGGCTGCTCGGGGAGTAAGGCGTTTGCTCGGTGAAGGCGGTTTGTCCTGTCCGTGAATCCGCCAGATCACCAAACACCTCATCGGTGCTGACATGATGGAACCGAAACATCTGGCGCTCACCTTCCTCAAGCCGGCCCCAGTATGCGCGGGTAGCCTCGAGCAGGGTATAGGTTCCAATGATGTTGGTCTCAATGAAAACTGCAGGCCCCTCAATAGATCTGTCTACATGGCTCTCGGCAGCCAGGTGCAGCACAGCAGAAGGCCGGTACCGTTCCAACAGGCGATCCACCAGCTCACGGTCACAGATATCGCCCTTTTCAAACACAAAACGAGGATGGCCCTTGAGCCCGGCCAGATTGTCCAGATTGCCGCAATAGGTGAGCTTGTCAAGCACCACAACGCTATCGTCAGTGCGCTCAATAATGAACCGTGCAACGGCAGAGCCAATAAACCCTGCCCCACCTGTTACGAGAATTGTCCTCGTCATGCTATTGCTTCCCGTCATAAGTTCCCGGCGTCTCTTTTCCTGGCATCGAGGCCCGAGTATAACCAAAACCTTCAACTCGTCGCTGTAAACAGACACGACTATGGACAAAACTGAAACTGGCACACCTTTCGCTACACCTCCCCCAAACCCCGGCAAACCGTCAAAAAACTGCAGACCTTTGCCGCATCGGATATTGGCTGGTAACGAGGTGTTCCATGCAAGTACAACATCATAACGCGCATCTTTCCCGCTCCGTTCAGGCTCAGGTCGCGCGCCTGGTGCTCCAGGCAAACCTGGCGTACGGCGAGTCCAACAGCAACGGGCTCTCCTACATTCAGCGGCTGAAAGCGCGCAATGAATGCCGGGAATACCTGAATCAGGCGCTGGCGCTGGAGGCCGATCACGCAGCGGCCCTTGGTCTGCTCGGCCGAGTGGAGATGGACGACGGCCAGCTTGAAAAGGCCCATGCCCTGTTCAATGCCAGTCTCAATCGGCAACCGGCGCAGGCCCAGCAATACTGCAACCTGGGCTATTGGGCACTGAAGAGCGAGCGCCCCGCCCTGGCGGAGGAGTATTTCCTGCAGGCACTGGAATGCGACCGGCAATCTGCCGCCGCTTTCTGCGGCGTTGCTCATGCCAAACGGCTGCAAGGCCAGTTTGATGTTGCCTATCTGCACTACCGCAAGCTACTCCAAAGCGGATCGGAATGGGATTCTGTCTATTCCGGCATGCTCTCCTGCGCGCAGCACCTTCAGGTTCACAAAGCCGACAGCGATCTGGCGCTGGACGCCATTGCCCTGCTTCGGCAAGAAGGTCTGCCACACCAGGAAATCGGCCACTTTGTCGGCGCAATCATCCAGCAGCAATACGACCTGGATAACCCTAACGCCGAAATCTTCCTGGATGCCGCGGCAGAAGATGAATTGCTGATCCTGGCGCTCCAGAAAACTCTGATGCCCAATGCCGCTGTGGAAGAACTGGTGGTGCTACTGCGCCGCGCCATTATGGCGGAGGTCGCTCAAACGGCCAGCCTGAGGGACGAACTGCAGCCCCTCTGCCTGGCGATCGCGGAATACGCCGACCGCACCGGCTTCGCGCTGGCCGCGGAAGACGATGAGGAACGCCTGGCGGCCACCATCAATGAAAGCATCATGGCGCAATTCGCCGTAGGGGAACCTCAAGAGGCCCTGATTGGCTCTCTGATGATCAGCGCCATGTATGGTGCGCTTTTCCACCAGAACTTTGCAGTTCAACTCGGCCAATGGAACCTGGTGGACTGGCCACTGGCCATGCAACCCATTATGGCAGCCAGCTACTACAACCGGGCAGAAGAAGAGGCCATCAAGCAGAATTTTGACGAAAAAGCCGAGGAACTCTGCCTGGAGAAAACCGATGTGCCCCAGGCATGGCCGGCCTGGAGCCAGCTGGCCTATCGGACGGAGACCAGCCTGAAAGCCGTGATGGCGCAGGAACTTGGCCTGAACACCGACAACCTCCCCGCCGCGTTGCGGATTATGGTGTGCGGCGCTCAGTCTGGCCAGCGAGCCATGGAGCTGGCGCAATACCTGAACGATGTCGAAGTGATTGCAGTTGATGAATCCCTGGCCAATATCGCCAAAGGCACCCGCATGGCCCAGAGCCTGAACATGGACAACATCGTGTTCTGGCCCTGGTCCATCGCACAGCGTTTTGTGGCCGATGGTCACAAGGTCCATTGGGTGGAAGTGGGCCGTGTGCCCTCACCGGCCATGACCGAGCTTTCTCTGGCCGCACTCATCAATACTGCCTCGAACACCGGTGCCATTGTGCACATGCACACGGCGCTGGCCGAGCAAACCCAGGGCGACAAACAGATTCGCCGCCTGGTCGCGGAGCACAATCTGCAGCCCACTCGTACCGCCCTGCGTCAACTTCGCAGGATGGTATTGGCCAACCGGCAAGATACCCTCTGGACAGAGCTGCTGAAGGACGAGGACTTCTACAGCCTGGGCGGCTGCCGCGATCGATGGTTCCGGCCGCAAGACGCCAACCAGCTCAAAGAGCTGCTGGCCCTGGTGAGCAATGAAGTGGAGTGGAAGCTGATTAAAGCCCGGGACGAAGATGGCCACAGCCTGGCCACCGGCCCGGTACAGCGCCAGATCCAGGCGGAAGCCCTGGGTAGTGAAGTTCAAAGCCTGATGGGGCAGAACCTGAGCGTGTATTTCCAGCGTCGGCGCTAATCGGCGCCACCCAGATCCCGGGACAATCCTCACGCGAGGATGCCCGGGGTCTTCAATTCGCTACAGGTAGGGAATCAAAGATTCACCGTAAAGATGTAGATCTTCCAGAACCTGCTGCTTTTTGGGCGTCAGCTCAGGATCAGAGGCCAATCGCTGAAGTTCCCGACCGTAAGCCTCCAATGAACGCCACCCCTTTTTCGGCTGCATCAACCGTTCGGTACGAAACTGCTCCCAGCGCTCCATTTCCTCGCCAATCAGGGTATCCGGATAGTTGCGGGCACGGTAACGGAACAGCATCTCCGGCAGGCGCGCATCTTCAAACCTCACTTCCTGCTCGGCCAGGGTTTCCACGGGCTGGGTCAGCAACCAGTTGAGTTTCTCCCGGTCGGTTTTGCTGATAAACCCGCCCGCGTACAGTTGCTCGTCGGGATCGGTCAGGTCGCTGCCCTGGAAATCCTGTTCGAAGGCCTGGGCAATGCGGGCGGGCAGATCTGGTGCTTTGCGCAGTTTGGCCAGGTTGGCCCGCAGTACGTCTCCATCCAGCTCCAGCTCGGCCAACCGCTCCTGTGACAGCGTGGAGAGCATGGTCGCTGGCGCCAGCACAGGGCACTTGTTCAATTGCACGCCTTTCAGTGGAAAGCGGCTAACACCCTCCCCCAGTTCCGCCTGAGACGTAAATACCCGCTCACGTATCTCCTCGACCGAGGCATTGATCAGCGCCTCCGGGTCTTCCCGAAGATCGTAAACGATCACCTGGTTTTTGTTGCTCAGGCTCTCTGCCAACGGTGCCACCAACGCACAACAACCTCTTGTAGCCGGATATTTAGCAGAAATATGAAACACCGGCTTCATAGCGGCGGTATCCAGCATTTGCCGCGCGGAATGTTTGTCTTTATTGTTCAGAACGAAATCAAACAGTTTGGGCTGCTTTTCCTTGATCAGCTTTGCCACGGCAATGGTGGCCAGCACATCCGACATGGCATCGTGGGCAGCCTCATGAGCAATGCCATTGGCCACCGTCAGCTCTTCCAGCCTGAAACTCGGGCTGCCATCTTCTTTGCGGGGCCAGTGGATACCTTCCGGCCGCAAGGCGTAGGTCAGCCGCACCATATCAATGATGTCCCAGCGAGAGTTTCCGTTCTGCCATTCCCTGGCGTAGGGATCCCGGAGATTGCGATACAGCGTATGCCGGGTCACTTCATCATCAAACCGCAGGCTGTTGTAGCCCACGGCACAGGTACCGGGCTGGCTGAAAGCCTCATTAATCTGGGCGATAAACTCGGCTTCCGGAAATCCGTCCTCCAACGCTTTCTGGGGAGTAATACCAGTAATCAGGCAGGCTTCGGGGGATGGCAGGTAATCGTCGGCTGGCTTGCAATAGATCACCAGCGGGTCTTCGATGATATTCAGATCCGCATCGGTGCGCACACCCGCAAACTGGGAGGGCCGGTCATGAACCGGGTCTACGCCAAAGGTTTCGTAATCGTGCCAGTAGAAAGAGCGGATCAAAGGAAGACTCCTGCGTGTTGGTTCAGAGGCAGGAGTCTAGCAAAATCAAAACAGCTTGGTACCCATATCCGTCTGATGGGTGCGCAGGCGGTCAATGCCATCCGGGCCAACAAGTTGGCTCAGATCCACGGTCATGTTGGTAGGCAGGTTAATAAATACCCCTTTCCCAACACTGATGGTGTTGGCACCGTCCAGCGTTTGCCAGGCTACGCCGTCATCGCGCTGAAAACCGACGAAAAACGCATCTGTAAACCCGATGGTGCCATCGGCACTGCCGTTATCCTCACCTATGGTCAGTGATTGCAGGTGGGTAAGTGGCGTGCAGTTAGCTCCGGAAACACAGGAGTTGGGATCAATACCAATGTGAGAGGCACGGTAGTTGGTGGCCGCGCCACCATCGCCATCAAACAGATAGGTATCGTAAACCGCACCGGTTGCATCCTGCACTTTCAGGCCGATGTCGCCGCTGAAGCTGGTGGTATGGGACGACACCGAGCCCCTTGCCTGCCCAAACCCCATGCGGAATCCGGCAAGGCCCGCGGCATCCTCCGCCAGTTCGATGTAGGGCATGCGCGCTTCGAAAGGAATTTCATCCCCGGCATTGTAGGTCTTGCCATTGAAGATCTCGCCGTCGTTACGGGCGATATGACCAAGGGCCAGGTGGGTGGCAGAGAAGTCCGTGCCGCCATTGATCTGGCCGGCCTGAATATCGTCAATATTCACACGGGTCTCTACATCCATGGTCAGCGTCATGCGCGTGAACTCATGGTTCTGGCCGGGGATGTTTTCAATCTGCATAAAGGCCTGCCCGGTTACCTCGCCCATCGCATTGTCTGAAATGGGCTCCAGTTCTGCCTGGGAAACGGGCGAAATACCCAGGCAGAGCATGGCAAGGGCAGCGCATCCGTACGCTTGCGTTGTCATAGATTGTGTCTCTGATTGTTTTAGTGAGTCAGTTTCGACACCCGACTCCATGCCTGCCCGCTGGTTTTACTATTTCGATGCTGGCATGCGGCCCGTTATTCTTTGTAACAAACTGTTTCTTTTTGACCGCAACACGACTATATCCGACCGAGCCTCGTACATTGAGTGAGGTACATCACATTCATTCATTACCTGGCCGTCATTTGTTGTTCAAGCTTGATGTTCGTCACAGGACTAAACTAACTTAGGAACCAATATGTAGCTTAGCGAACTTGTAATGTAGCCCGCATATACACAACGCTTGAGATTGGTATACTTACGCCCTTTCGTTAAAGGCCCCAAACGGCACTCCATGACCACCAGAATATTGATCTGCGACGACTCTGCACTGGCGCGCAAACAAATGGCCAAAGCTCTGCCACCCGGCCTGGCAGACGACATCCTCTTCGCCAAAGATGGCAAGGAGGCGCTAACCATACTTCGCGATCAGAAAGCCGAGCTGTTATTTCTGGACCTGAACATGCCGGAACTCGACGGCTACCAGGTGCTGGAACACATCCGCTCAGAGGATCTTCCAGTTCTGACCATCGTGGTCTCGGGCGACATTCAGCCGGAAGCCCGGGAACGTGTGCGCAGACTGGGTGCCATCGACTTCATCAAAAAGCCAACCGACACCGGCGTTGTTTCCCGACTGCTCGAAGAGTACGGTTTCTATCGCCCTTCCGAACTCGAAGACACTGCCCTTAACGACGCCAGCCTTCATACCCGAGAGGCAGCCAGTCCGGAAATATCGGTAAGCCTGAGTGATTACCTGCAGGAGATATCCAACGTCGCCATGGGGCGCTCCTCCGACTTGCTGGCCCGGCTGCTGAAGGTATTTGTCAAACAACCTATCCCCAAAGTTGCGTTTATCGCCAACTCCGAGCTGCACATGGCAATATCGGCTGCGCAGCGAGCAGAAGACTACTCAGCCGTTTGCCAGGGCTTTACCGGCGCCGGTATCGCAGGCGAGGCCCTCCTGCTGTTTGAAGACGCCAGTTTCCGGGAAATGGCCGAACTGCTTCACTATGACGTGCTGGAAGGCGAATCCGTGAACGTGGAAGTGCTCATGGATATGTCGAGCATCTTGTTTGGCGCGTTCATCAACGGTATTGGCGATCAACTCGACCTGAAGCTGGGCCTGGGTCATCCGACCGTTCTCGGCCAGCACCGCCCGGTTAACGAACTGTTGGATCATCACAGCAAGCGGGAAGAACAGCTGCTGTGTATTGAGATCAGCTATGCTCTGGAAAACCGGGATATCCGCTGCAACATGCTGATCCTGCTAACCGAGGACTCCATCCCATTTCTTGAAAAACGCCTCGCGTATCTGGTGGATTGACTATGGCCTTTAATCAGGGCGCCAACGAATTCCATTGGCTGATGGACATGCTCGAATCCGTCGAGGTGGGGCTGGTCGTGCTGGACCTGGATTTCCACGTCCAGGCATGGAACGGCTTCATGGAACACCACAGTGGCATTACCGCCAGCCAGATTCAGGACAAGGTTTTGTTCGAAGCCTTTCCGGACATCCCGGAAGCCTGGCTTACCCGAAAGGTAGACGCCGTCGCCATGCTGAACACCCGGGCCTTTACGTCCTGGGAACAGCGCCCTTACCTGTTCAAGTTCCGGAATACACGCCCGATCACAGGCACGGAAGAATACATGTTCCAGAACCTGACCATCAGCCCGATCACCGCTCCGAACGGAGAGGTGGAGAAGGTGTGCCTGCTGATTTACGACGTAACCGAATTCGCCAGCAGCAAACGGGCCCTGGAACGTGCAAACGAACAACTGGCGAAACTCAGCATGACAGACCGGCTAACAGGGCTGCTGAACCGGGGCACCTGGGAAAACCTGGTGGATGCCGAATATGAACGTTTCCGGCGCTATGGCCAGGCCACAAGCCTGGTGATGTTCGATATCGACCACTTCAAACCGGTGAATGACACCTACGGCCACCTGGCCGGAGACGAGGTGATTCGCCATACCGCCGAGGTCACTCGCAATAACATCCGGCAATCGGACAGCGCCGGCCGCTATGGCGGTGAAGAGTTCGGCATTATTTTGCCAGAAACCGATGCCGAGAGTGCCCGGGTCATTTGCGAGCGCATTCGTGAGGCGATTGAGAACAGCACGGTTAGCACAACGGCAGGCGATATTCGCTACACAGTAAGCATGGGCATCGCGCAATTAACTGAAACGCCAGAGAACTATATGCAGTGGATGCAAAAGGCAGATGAGGCTTTATATAAAGCCAAGGAAAGCGGGCGGAACAAAGTCGTAATCAGTTAATATCCCCCTCCCTCTATTGAGGGAGGGGGATAAGCAGTTAATCCTGCTGCCAGCTCTGTACCGCTTCCTTACCGTGCTTTTCACGCCACTCATTCAGAGTCTTGTGATTACCACCGCGGGTTTTTACCACTTCACCAGTGTGCGGGTTTTTATAGGTTTTCAGCGGACGCTTGGCACGGGTACCGGTTGCAGTCTCGGCCTTGGCGCCAGCGATAGAAGGATCAATAGCAGACAGAATCTGCAGAACGTCCTTCGGTGATTTGTCATACTCTTTCATCAAATCGCGAACTTTGTTTTCGAATTCCAGTTCGCTTTTCAGTGCCTGGTCCTTTTCGAGCTTCTCCAGCTCGGCGGCCAGCTTTTCCATCAGCTGCTTCTTCTGGTAATAATCATTAATCTTTGCCATGGAAATAAAACCTTTTATCGTGGGGTTTTAAATACTGATTGAATATGACCGAAAGTCGAAACAAATAATAATAGAGAAACCGAAACGAGGCAAAATTAATTACTTAAATCCACTTAACAAAAAAGCCGGCACAATGGCCGGCTTTGTATTTCACCTAAAGATCAAAGGCGTAAATCCGCCTGCCCTAACGGCAACACACCCTTCAAATCAAATAAAACGCCGTTGCTATTGGTATAAGCACGCAGTTGCTCCGCTGAAAGAGCGGTATATTCGCGGTGCGGTACCGCAAGAAATACCGCATCATATTCACCGGCTTTCGGTTCGGGGACCAGAGAAATACCATACTCATGTTCGGCTTCTTCATTATTGGCCCAGCAATCGGTGACATCTACCTGACAACCGAAATCCTTTAACTCATTAACCACATCAATAACGCGGGTATTACGCAAATCCGGACAGTTTTCCTTGAACGTTAGCCCCATGACCAATACACGCGAATTGGCAATGGTATGTCCCCTCTTGATCATCGCCTTAACCAGTTCGGCGGCTGCGTACGGCCCCATATTGTCGTTCACACGGCGACCAGCAAGAATAATCTCAGGATGATAACCAATGGCCTGAGCTTTATGGGTGAGGTAATACGGATCTACACCAATACAATGCCCGCCGACCAATCCGGGTTTGAACGGCAGGAAATTCCATTTAGTGCCAGCAGCGGCCAACACTTCATGGGTATCGATCCCAATGCGGGCAAAAATCATCGACAGCTCATTCATCAGCGCAATATTCAAATCCCGCTGAGTATTTTCAATGACCTTTGCCGCTTCCGCTACCTTGATGGAACTGGCCTTATGGGTTCCCGCAGTAATGATGCCGGCGTAAAGATCATTTACCTCATCGGCAATCTCGGGCGTGGAGCCGGAGGTTACCTTCATAATGGTGGTAACGCGGTGTTCCTTATCGCCCGGGTTGATACGCTCCGGACTGTAACCGGCAAAGAAATCCTGATTGAACTTGAGGCCGGACATCTTTTCCAGAACCGGCACACAGACTTCTTCAGTCGCACCGGGGAACACCGTGGATTCATAAACAACGATGTCACCCTTCTTGAGGACTTTACCCACACTCTCACTGGCCTTTACCAACGGGGTAAGGTCTGGCGATTTGTATTCGTCAATCGGGGTTGGCACGGTCACGATGTAGACCTGGCAATCGGCAATGCCATCCAGAGAATCCGTAAACGACAGTTTCGACGACGCCGCCAGTTCATCCCGGCTCACCTCGCGCGTGAAATCAATGCCATCCTTCAGCTCGGCAATCCGTTTGGGGTTGATATCAAAGCCAACCACCTCACGCTTTTCGCCGAATGCAGCCGCCAATGGTAAGCCCACGTAACCAAGGCCGATTACCGCAATCCTTTTCATATATTCTCCTGCCTTAAATAAGGTCTAAGCGCTTGGGCGAACGGTCGCATGATCAGCGCATGCTCACCCCGTTATCCTACTGGAATCAGAATATCAGAATCCGGCGCCATTGCCTCCAACGCCAGCTTAAAAGCGCGCTTGGCACCCGAATCGCCATGGACAACGCGAATTTCGGCGGGCGTCTCAGGAATACCTGCAATGAACCGAAGCAAATCATCCTGCCCGGCGTGAGCAGAATAACCACCGACCGAGTGAACACGAGCCGAAATGCCATATCGTTCTCCGTCCAGCTCCACCCATCCACCACGCGGCCCGTAAGTCAGAATATCCCGCCCTGGCGTTCCAGCCGCCTGATACCCCACAAAAACCACATCATTTCGGGCATCGCCCAGCATCGCCTTGAGGTAATTCACCACCCTTCCACCAGCGCACATACCAGACCCCGCAATAACCACGCAGGGACGATGAGTACGAGCCAAATACTCAACCGCATTCAAATGGTCCTCGTGGGAATTGATCACCGTGAGCTGCTCAAACGACAGAGGATGCCGGCCGGCACTGACAAGTTCCCGGGCCTCGTCATCCCAAAATGGCTTGAGATCCCGATAGATTCGGGTGAATTCAGCGGCCAGCGGCGAATCCACAACAATTTCCAGATTCTGCCATCGGAGTGGTCCAGAGGAGCCTTCTGCACTCGACTGCGAAATCTCAGTCTCCCCAAACTCGGCAATCAGTCCTTCGATCTCATAAAGCAGATCCTGGGTGCGCCCGATACTGAATGCCGGAATCAGCACCGTACCGCCGTCTTCCAGGGCATGCTCAAGAACCGATTTCAATCGATAGCGGCGGCTTTCCCGGTCTTCGTGGTTCTTATCGCCGTATGTGCTTTCGATGATCAGGCGATCAGCCTTCTCAGGTGATAACGGCTCGGGCAGGAGTGGTGCGTGACTCGCGCCAAGATCCCCGCTGAATACGATACGTTCGTTGCGATGGCCATCGTGGAGCTCGCATTCCACGTAGGCAGAACCGAGAATATGCCCGGCCCTCTGTAACCTGATTTTCAGCGCAGCATCGCCCTCAGAAACCAGCTCATGCCACTGGCCATAGGGCAGCGGCACCAGTTGGCTACGTATACGGTCCAAAACCCGGGTAATCAAAGCCCGATCCCGGGTAAAGCCGATCTTCAGCGCATCCTCGAGGATTTCCGGCAGCATAATGGCAGAGGGTTCAGAGCAGATAATGGGCCCCTCAAATCCAGCTGCCAGAAGATAGGGAATCCGCCCAACGTGATCAATATGGACGTGAGTGACCACAAGTGCGCGGATATGATCAATGGGGAAGTCTATCGCCAGCTCCGTGGCGGAAGAGGCCGCGCCTTTCTCCTTCCCCTGGAAAAGACCGCAATCAATCAGAATACCAAAGTCCGAGACCTGGAGCTCATGGCAGGAGCCAGTGACGCCATTCACAGCACCGTGGTGTTTTATCTCAATCATTCAACAATCCTTGTTGATGTCTCTGGCGGAACACTTCCATGCAGTCAGCTCAAGCGAAGGACTTTGCCATCTTTATCGTGGTGTTCAGGAATTGCCGCCCCGGTTTTACACCAAACCAGATCAGCCACATCACCGTTAGGCGCATAGGCCGTTCGGGCTTCTATTAAAATATTCAATGCGGCTTTACAGTCAAAGCTCTGGCTGGCTCTTGTGAGTCGCCCCAGATACTCCTCAACTTCATCCCATGTCAATGACACTTCGCGCGCCATCAATATTCTTGGGTGAGCCGTACCCTGGGGGTTATCGCCTATCAACAATTCCTCGAAAAGCTTTTCCCCCGGCCGTAACCCGGTATAGACAATCTCAATATCGCCGCCCGGAGATTCTGAAGTTTTCTCTTCAAGCCCCATCAAGTGGATCATCTTACGGGCAAGGTCGGCTATTCTTACCGGCTCTCCCATATCCAACACGTAAACCTCTCCCCCCTGCCCCATGCTACCAGCCTGCAGCACCAACTGGCTGGCTTCCGGAATGGTCATGAAGTAGCGGATGATATCCGGGTGCGTAACGGTGACTGGCCCACCATCACGAATCTGGTCTCGAAAAAGAGGTACCACAGACCCAGAAGACCCCAGCACATTCCCGAAGCGCACCATAGAGAAAACAGTCTGGCTCTGGCGCTGCGACAAGCCCTGCAGCACAAGCTCTGCCATACGCTTGGTCGCACCCATCACATTGGTTGGGCGAACGGCCTTATCTGTTGAGATCAACACAAATCGCTCGACACCTGCTGCTATGGCCGCTTCGGCCGTATGCCAGGTACCAAACACATTATTCTGTATGCCTTCGATGACGTTATGCTCTACCAAAGGCACGTGCTTGTATGCAGCCGCATGATAGACCGCTTGCACACCAAAAGCCTTCAAAACGGCCTCACACCGCCTTCTATGGGTCACACTTCCAAGAATCGCGTGTATGGTCACATCAAGATTTTCGATCTGACTGATCGACCGAAGTTCTCGCTCAATGGAGTACAGTGAAAACTCAGATTGTTCAAACAGAACCAACATTCTGGGCTTGTGCCGGATAATCTGTCGACACAACTCAGAGCCGATGGAACCACCGGCGCCGGTTACCATCACCGATTTTCCGTAAAGGCTCTCAGATACAATTGCCGTATCAGGCCGAACAGGATCACGCCCCAATAGGTCCTCAATCTCCAAATCCCTGATGTCGTTAATTCGTGCCTGACCGGCAACGAGTTCGGACATAGACGGGACTGTCTGAACCGGAATGGACAATTTTTCCAAAGACGCGAGTAACTGCTTCCTGTTTACTGGTATCGCATCCTCTAGAGCCAGTAACGCCCGGGATGCATCAAGCTCCCTTACAGCCTTGTCCAGATGTTCAACCGAATAGACCGGTAATCCACCGATAACCGAGCGGTGATTCCCTTTGAGCAATGAAACAAATCCAACCGGCCGATACTCAACACCCTGCGCGAGAGCGGAAGCCAACTGCATGCCCTTTGCGCCAGCTCCTACAATTAAAACGCTATTCTTTGCCTTTTCTCGTGGGCGTCTCACAACAGACCTGATCGTGAAACGCGTCCCGGCCACAAGCAGAAACGCAAAGGCTCCATATATGACTGGAACAGAACGCGGAACCAGAGCTTGAAATAGAAAACCACAGACAATCAATGACACACTGGAGAAAGCAACACCAATGATAATGGCCAGAAAAGCGTGCTCGCTAAGATAACGGATAACCGCTCGATACAGACCCAACTTAACAAAGGCGCCAATGGTAACGAAGACCGTAGCCAAAGAAACTGCCAGTTGTTTGCTGTCTGGCAACCAGGTACTTGATTCAAATCTAAGTGCAAACGCACCCCAAATAGCGACCGATAATAAGACAAAATCGACTACCACAGATACAGAACGCTTCTGGGGCCGAGACCAATTCAACACAGCTTCAATGATTCTACTAGCCAAGTTTTTAGCCTCCACGACGTACCCGATCACCTGCTCCCTTTCCTGAAACAGTCTGGATGATGTAGGCAAAGTACTTCCCGACACTCAACGATTGAAGCATCTCCGAGTCAGTCTTGGCCAGAAGCTCGGGCGTTGACATGTCAATACCACTGACTTGAGCGAGACCGGTGATCCCGGGCCTAGCGTCCAGCACACCTCGTTTTTCGCGCTCCTGAATCAACTCCTGCTGACTAAACAAACAAGGCCTGGGACCAACAAGACTCATATCACCTTTCAGTACATTCCATAACTGAGGAAGCTCATCCAACTTCGAGCCTCGCAGAAATCGGCCAAAACGGGTTATGTCATCAACATTGGCCAAATGCGTGGCAACGGAAGCCGCGGTCTTCCTCATCGTCCGAAATTTAACGAGCCTAAAAGGCTTCCCGTGACGTCCTACCCGCTCCTGAACAAAAATTGGTGACCCGGTGTCAAGCAAGCCTACCAAGTACAAAAGTACCATGATTGGAAAGCCAACAATCAGTCCCACAAAAGCGATCCAAATATCCAAAAGCCGTATCACAGGGACACCTCCTCACGCCCAAGCCTTTTTACCTCGTCCAGTGTATTTGCCACGTTTTGCCACCCTAATTCTCGAACGGCTTTACCGGCATCTACAACAAGATCGCCAAAAAGTTGTTGATATATCGGGCGTTTCCCTAATAACAAAAATGTTGATCTAGCTAGAGTTCTTGGAAAGGGGAAGACCCCCGGCCTTTTATTCATCCCCGATCTGATGGATACAATCAGATCCTTTGTAGAAACAGGGTATTTATCAGCAGCAACATATACCTGGTTCTTGGCCGCCTTTTGTTCCATACAAAGAACAATAAGATCAATGAGGCTGTTAACGGAGACAAAACTTCTACGATTAGTTGCCATTCCCAACGGCAACATAACTGGACTGCGACATGCCTTGATCAATCGCGCAAAGTTACCTGGAGCATTCACTCCATATACCAAGGTCGGCCTAATGATTGCGTAGCTCGTTTCCTGGTCCGCCAAAGCATCTTGAAGTACCTGCTCGGCCAATACCTTAGACTCAGCGTAATTGGCGTGTGGCTTCAGCTCGCTGTCCTCTCTAAGAGGCTGTCCTTCGCTTTTGTCTCCATGCACCCCGATAGAACTCAACAGCACAAACCGACAAGCTTTTGCCGTCGCCGCAGCCTCAGCCAAAGCGCGTGTCGGATCAACATTACTTTTCACAAATGAATGAAGGGTCTGCTCAGCTTTGCCACCTTTGCCATGAGCTCGACCAGCAAGATGAACCACGTAGCAAACATCCCGAACCAAGTCTTGTACATCTGTCGTTGTTTCCAGATCTAGTGCCACATAGGACACGCCTTGCACTGGCTCATCGCCACCTGGACGAATAACAGCACGAACTGAAAACCCTTGATCCACTAGTCGCTTACACAACGCACGACCAATAAACCCTGATGCACCAGTGACCAAGACTCTTTTTGGCGCCCCCATATATCAGTCAAGGTCCGCTATTTTTAAAAGCTCATCAAAATAAGATATGGTTTTGGTAAGTCCTTCCTCCAACTCAATGGTCGGGGACCACTTGAGCCGATCTTTTGCCAAGGAAATATCAGGTTGCCTCTGCTTGGGGTCGTCCTCTGGCAGGGGCTTAAAAATGAGCGTCGAGGAAGAACCTGTTAACTCTATGACTCGCTCTGCAAGTTCCCGTATCGTAAACTCATTCGGATTTCCAAGATTAACCGGCCCAGTCAAATCTTCCGGCGCATTCATGAGCCTGACAAATCCCTCAATCAAGTCGTCAACATAGCAGAAACTACGGGTTTGCTGACCTTCACCATAGATCGTTATGTTTTCTCCACGCAATGCTTGAACAACAAAGTTGCTGACAACCCGGCCATCGTTCGGATGCATTCGCGGACCATACGTATTAAATATGCGAGCAACTTTGATTGAGAGGTTGTGCTGACGGTAGTAGTCGAAGAACAACGTTTCAGCACAGCGCTTCCCCTCGTCATAACAAGAACGGATTCCTATCGGGTTTACCTTACCCCAGTACCCTTCCGATTGCGGATGTACCTCAGGATCCCCGTAAACTTCGCTTGTAGAGGCCTGAAAAATTCTCGCACCCAACCGCTTGGCAAGACCAAGCATGTTTATAGCCCCGTGAACACTCGTTTTCGTGGTCTGGACTGGATCGTGCTGATAGTGAACAGGAGAAGCAGGGCAGGCAAGGTTGTAAATCTGATCAACCTCGACGTACAACGGAAAGGTGACGTCATGGCGCATCACCTCAAAATAGGGATTGCTCATCAAATGAGCAATATTGCGTTTTCGCCCTGTGAAAAAGTTGTCAACACACAAGACATCATGCCCTTCGGAGAGCAGCCGTTCGCACAAGTGGGAGCCGAGAAAGCCCGCACCACCAGTTACCAGAATCCGCATATCACATACCCTTCTTCAAAAATCGGAAGTAAAAACCACCCAGAACGTGCGTAAAAGTGAAGGCCAACGCAGCGATGCGAGAGCGCCCCGGGTACTCCCGGTGAACCATCAAAACCTTTTTCATCATCATCAGCTTGGAGCCGGAAATCTGACCCTCGCTTCTGCGGTAATAAAGCAGCGGAACCTGAAGTTTCACGCAGACACCGACCATTTGCAGCACTTGCAACCAGCAATGATAGTCCTCGACCGCTTTGTAATCCGAGTCCTCCCTGAACGGAGCTCGCATCAACAACGCTTTAGACGCAATTACACTCGAAGTAGGAATCTGAGCTCTGACAGTCTGGCTCCAATAGGTCACCTTGGTCTGCTCCACATTATCGATGGAGGGAAATGACAGATGACTCTCATCAACAAAATCGGTCATTGCGGTGCAAACAAACGCGGCCTCAGTATTATTGATCACTTCGAGCTGAAGCCGTAGTTTTTCTGGATGCCAGATATCATCTGAGTCCAGGAACGCGACAAGATCAGCACGAGCTGCCTTGACCCCGACATTCCGTGGCCCTGCCGGGCCACCGAAGTTCTTCTCCAGCGCAATCAGGCGAATACGGGAATCTTCGTTAGATAAAGCCGTCACTACCTCTCGGGTGTTATCTGTTGAGCAATCATCGACAACAATCAACTCCCAGTCTTCAACGGATTGCCCCAACACTGATTGAATGGTCTCGGCAATGAAAGCACTGGCGTTATAGGCCGGCATAACGACAGACACTCTTGGTTGACTACTTATCATTGCGCCCGGTCTCCTCTAGCGAACTTTGCCCTCAAGCTGTCAATCCAGCGAAAGCCCGGGCGTCTTTTAATAGATAGCGGTTCCCCCGGCTCAATTGGAACCGAGTAATCAGCCAATTTTCCCCAATCTGCCTGTTCCATTGCCTGAACTACCTCATTCTCGCCGACATCCGATTCGGCAAACTGCGGATCGTCTGGTTCGATTCGTCCCTGCTTGAACATCTCGATGACGACAGATGCATCCGCACCCTTGAAATACCTGTATTTAGTCGTTTCAATCGCCTTCACAAATGGCACAAACTGCGGAAACCTATGCGATCGAACGTATAAAAATCTCAATGTCTTTCGACGAATCAACTCGGGATCCAGGTCAAGCTGGGAACTGCTGTTGAACAGCTCGTTTCTCGAGCGAAAAACGTGAACGAAACCGGCATCCTGATATGTTGATGGCCCGAGACAGACGACCTGTTTGCCACACGCACCGGCCTCGACAGAAGAACTTCCTCCATTGAGAACAACGATGTCTGCCTGTTGAATCAGGTCGTAGGTATTTGCCTTCTCCTCACTGCGAATACAATAGATCCCCCTTTTTTCGGCCCACTGGGTATAAAGGCGGAGAGATCGATCACCATCCACGTTGCCGATCTTTTCCCCCCAGTTGGGATGGCAACGGAGAACGACTTGACCAGCCCGAATCCCGAAAGCATCAAAGAAATCGTCTAATGCCTCGGTATTATCTTTCCACTCGGTAAGCCACTCATCATGACCAGCGAACTCATTCTTGCTACTGGGGAGCACCAACACTCTTTTGCCATCAGACTTCAGTGGCCAAGGGGCCGGCTCTGGGTTCTTATTGTAAAGTCGCCACTCAAGGGAGTTTCTCTGTAAGAATCTGGAACCGATGAGCTTTCCGGCATAAGCCGCCTGGGCAGCAGTCAGCGGCTTATCGTCAAATTCCCTTACCAATTCTCCGAGTGCTCTTAACGACAGGCAGTTTCCATTGGGAATCAACTGAATTCCATCCCCAAACCAGGTCCTTTCATGCGTAATAAAAGGCACGCCCATACTTTCGCATGCATAGGTCACCGCACGGGGCAGGTCCATTCTGCCGTTAAAACAAATAACCCCTTCAATCTGCTCGTCCTTGATCCATTTTCGCGCGCTCTGGTAGACCTGCTTGATGGGACCTGCCAGTCTCGCTCTAATCTCGCGAACCTCCGGCTCACCCCATTCAAGCTCCGACTCAGTTCTCGTCAGCGTTGCCGAGCTGGACAAGGCCAAATCGTCAACTTCAGAATCCGTCAATACACCTTGATCCTTGCCCACCGAAGTCACGCCAGCTGTACGGTAACTACGGACACCACCGGCAATACACTGCGCGCATTCCCGGAGCCGTGACCGATTGCGGAGCTCTCGGATATAACAGGTTTCAACCGCAGAGTCGCAAGTAAAGAAGACGACCTCATGACCAGCCTCCTCCAGCAATTGAGCCAAAAACTCCAAATGCTCAACATGCGGCCTGAACGAGAAAAGATTGGTGAGACCTATTTTCATGAAAACCTTGTATTAACCAATTGTTTTAACGTAGCGGCCATCAGAAAGAGTCCGCCTAAAAAAAAGCCAAGCAAGACCGCCAGAAGAAGGCCGGGCAAGTTAAACGGGAAAATCAAGAATGATAACAGCCAGAGTGCAATCAGGAATACGGTAGAATACACCGCGAACCCCATATCCCCCACCCTTAAATGCCGGATACTGCCCGCAGCCAGCACTCCAAAAGCAGCAGAAACGCTCAACATGCCAACAATGCCAAAATCACTCGTCAAAGATCCTGCCGCGGGAATCCAATATCCCTCAAAGGCAGACTGCGGGGCATCGAATCCAAAGCGCGAGAAAAAGACAGCAAAAAGCCCCTGTGGTGTAACCAAACTTTCAGGGTAGCTTGATGAGATAACAGATTCACTGAACCACACACCATGCGTTCCGTAGAGCATGACCAGATGGAAATAATTTGAGATATCTTTCCAAGGCCCAGATTCAATGCCAAAATCACAGGCTAGATTCGTACCCTTGGTAAGATGCCCACATATATTCAGATAATATAAATACGAATTACCACTGCCGAAGGCTACACTTCGGAACCAGAAAAACAACCCGAAAGTCAGTAGTGCCAAGACCCCAATAACAGTTAGTCTCAGAGGAGTAAAAAAGGAAGGTCGATAACTCTTACCCAGGAAATGCCGTGTAACGAAGCTCGCCAAACCGACCATAATCGTTAATAGGATTGCGGTTCGGCCACCCATTAAAAAAGAAGCCGCCACTAATTCAACAAAAACAGACACCAAGATGAAACGCAGGGTTTGAGGCTGTCGCTCTTCCCATTGAATAATCGAGCGGATTAAGGGAAAAAGATAGGAATAAAGAAAGAAGTTACCGAACACACTATAAACTGTGCTGGCATGGACTCCTTCGTTGAGCAAAGACCGACTTTTTGCAATACCAACCGAAAAGTAATCAATTCCTCTCAAATAGTAGCGATCGTAAAACAAAGCAGCAATTGCAAGGGCACCCAACAAAAGGGCGAACAAGTCCCACCTGATACTTACCGGCGTTGGCCAACGAGCCTCGCGATGCGGATGATGTGGCAAGACCTGCACGGTAAAACCGAAACCCACAACAAAGGCGATCACCCAAGCCAACATAAGACCGAGATAGCCCCAATGATAACCCTCAAACACCCAGCCCGTGTATCCAAAAGCACCAAAAACGGCTATCAACGGCAACACTAGCCAAGCCAGCCCGTACCGGAACGTCATGCCACACACCCAACGGACTGGAGGTTAAGGATTATTCTCATCCTTAACTAACTCAGCAACTTGGCGCACGAAATAGTACGAAAGCACAACCATCACGGATGCGACCAGTGAGAAAAACACCACCAGTCCTAATCTAACCCGCAACCCGAGTCCCAGCGGCTCATCTTTCCGCTGCGCTATCACCCTGACGTCTGCAGCGCGCAAGCCAGCGAGTTTCCCCTCAAGTGAGATCAGAGTCTCAAAAAGATCAGTACCGGGCGACGATGCGGACTCCGGTGCCTCTGGCGCCTCGAGCGCCCTTTTTGCAAGGGTAATCTGCGATTCGAGTTTTGTTCGGGCTCTTAGCTCCAGCTCAGCCTGACGTTCAGTTAACTTGCTTGTAACATTTGAGTGGAACCACTTTACCTCTTCTTCGGTGCGCTCTTTACCATACGAAGAGAGCAACACGTACCCCCCATCAATAACATCCACACTTAAACCAAAGCCCGGAGGGTGGCCCCATTCATTCCGAAATTCTCTACGGATTTCCGGGAGCCACTCATTGTCCACGAAAGATACAATTGCCGGACCGGGCTGAAGCAAAGTACCCTCGCCGTCTTGCGCTACCTCCACAAGGGTGACGAATTTATATGTCGGCGCAGAAAAGAGTTGATACCCGCCTCCCAAGCCAAGCAGGGCTAACAGGCTAATGCAGAATATTCTTCTTTTCCTGACTAAAGCCGCAGTCAGCTCTACGAGGAAAAATCGCTCAGAAGTTGACATCAAAATCCCTAGTTAGGATGTAATTACCGCCGAGATTGCAAAAACACGCTAACTTCGGCAGAGATCGATAGACGGGAGATCATTTTACGGCAAGATGTCGTGGTTTTCAGTAACGAAAATGTAAGAACCCCCGAAGGAGCTCGGGGGTTCTTACATGACAACCGCACATCCCTACCAGTGCGTCAGGTATCCGAAAGCAGCTCAAACGAAACTGGCGAATTACAGGTCACATCCACCTTCAAGCGCTTTCCAATAACCTCATCCATATACTTCGGCGCAACGCCGTAGCCAGGTCTTACACTTCTGATTGCGGCAACGTCGACAACATCTCCTGCCTTCAGATCTTTTACAAAATACAGTGAACGTCGAAACTGCGCATTACCCTGCTCACTGGATTTCCGGCCATAATCTACCTCACCAAGAGCTTTCCAGGCAGTTTTGCTATCTCGACATAATGCAGTCAGATCCTCAGGTTCGAGGGAGAAGCTATCATCCGGCCCTCCGCCATTCCGATCGAGTGTGAAGTGCTTTTCAATAATCGAGGCACCCAAAACGACACTTGCAATCGCAGTAGTATTGTCCAGCGTATGATCCGATAACCCTGTTACCAATCCGAAGCGCTCGATCATGTCTGGAATCGTACGCAGATTATAGTCCTCGGCTGGCGCAGGATAGCCGCTCACGCAGTGGAGAATCGCTAATTCCTTGCACCCACCCTCTCGAGCCGCTTCGATAGCCTCCTGAATTTCCTCTGCATCGGCCATGCCGGTCGAAATAATCATGGGTTTACCGGTACTGGCAACATACCGAATGAGCGGAAGATCTACAGCCTCAAACGATGCAATCTTGTAGGCCGGTGCATTGAGATTTTCCAGCAAATCCACCGCTGAAGTATCAAAAGGAGAACTGAAAATAGGGATACCGAGTTCTCTGGCGCGCTTGAACAGAGGTTCATGCCACTCCCAGGGCATGTGGGCTTCCTCATATAACTCATAAAGAGTGCGGCCATCCCACAATCCACCCTTAATTCGAAAATCTTCAGCAGTGGAATCCAGAGTAATAGTGTCTGGACGGTATGTTTGCAGCTTCACCGCATCAGCTCCGGCTCGAGCCGCTTCCTCAATAATCTGCAAAGCCGTTTCGAGCCGTCCATTATGGTTCGCTGAGAGTTCCGCAATGATATAGGGCGAATGATTACGTGAAATCTGTCGACCTGCGATCGAGATTACCGGATTACTCATCTTTGAATTCCTTAAATGTTTGCCTGCCACTCGTGCTCCAGCAACCCGAAGCACACGACATCATGATAAACGGCACCGTCATAATGCTGCTCTCTCAGCACACCTTCCTGCCTGAAGCCCAGCCGACGGTGGAAGGCGATCGATTTTTCGTTAAACGAAAGCGCCTGACCGCAGAGCTTATGCAGACGCAAATCACCAAACGCAAACGATAATGCTGCGCTCCCCAGCAGTTTCCCCATACCTTTTGGAGCGTCCGGAGACATATAAAACCCCCAATCGGCTACTGAATCACACCGACCTTGAGTGATGTTCACGAACCCAAGATCTCGCCCATCATGCTCATAGATCATCAGGTGCACGGCCGGGTTTTCTCTCGCTTTGGCATACCATGCAGAATGCTCCTTGAGCTCAATCTCATGAGTCGTATACATGTAGCGGCGGACGTTGGGGTGATTTCTCCATGCAAGCACCAACTCGAGATCTGAAGCCTGCATTTTTCTGAGCCTATCGCTCTCCACTAGTGTTCCTCCGAGCAGAGCATCATTTTTTCAAGCACCGATTCAACTCCGTTGCCTTCTGTGACTGACGAGGCCATTTGCCCAATCTCAGAAAGCTCATGAGAACCCAAAAGCCGGTCAACGACGCTCCCCAACGCGTCAAGGCTTTCACCTTCGCGCCGGACCACAATTGCCGCACCCACATCGCCGAGAGCCTTGGCTCCCCCCTCCTGATTCTCTGCCAAAACCAGCAGGACTGTCGGTAAACCAAGACAACAGCGCTCCCAAGACGTGCCTCCAGCAGCTCCTATACAAAGGTCCGCCAGACACATACGTTCGGCCATGTCGCTCACGTTCACGCTCACCGTCGCCCTGAACGGGAGTTTGCTTGCCTGAACTCGAACAGAGTCCAGACCGGGAGCAGATGCGCCCATCACAATGTCCAACTCGGTTTCCGGAGGCAAACGGCTGCGAGACAGTACTCTCAGTACTTCACCAGTAACGTTCTCCCGATCTACCCCCCCAAGAGTAATCAGGATTCGCCTTACTTCTGGCGATCTCCTTCTCTCAAGACTGAGCTTCCGCATAGCCGCGAACTCGGGCCGCAGAAGCGCATAGCGTGGGCCACAGAGCCGGATACAGTCAGGCTTGGTCAGACCATCATAATCTTCTGGTTGCCGACCAAGATTCTGATCCAGCAATAAACGGCAGTGGTGGTTTCTGTCGGCCAGATCATCAATAACCATAACCTTCGCTCCCACCTGGGATACTTCCTGTTCCCAGCGAGCATCGAGAGCATAGTGATCTACAACGACCCAATCAACCTGCCTTCCGCCCACAATATTCCGGGTTTGGTCTGCATCGAAATGCCAGGGAACGCCCAGCCAATCAGAATGAGCCGGCACGCTTTCCTGCTCGGGGATTAGCGCATCGGAGCGTCCTGGCGCCAACAAGTGAACTTCAAATCCCTTTTGCCGAATCAATGCTTCAAGGTTACCGGGGTGATCGCGACCGATGAACAGACACTCATGCCCCCTGCTGCGCAGAGCTTCCGCCAGCGTCAGACAACGCATAACGTGGCCGGTACCAATATCGATTGAAGCATCCGCACGAAACGCAATACGCATCAACTTGCACCTTGCTCCCGCATAGCGCGGAACAACCATTCTGCTCGATCCCAGTCTTCCGGCGTATCAATATCCTGAACCCGATGCCTGGGTAAGATAACCGGTACGGCGTCTTCTGAAAAAATCGGCCGACCTTCCCTCCATGCCTCAGCTGTACCCCAATAGAACTGGCCCGCATCATGCCAGGCCTCTTCCAAATCCTGAGAACGAGTTTGAAAGTGCTCGGGGCTGAACATCGCTATTCGACCATCATCCTTGATTCGAATGGCCCGCTGGATAGGAAATGCGTAACTGGTTACCGAGAACGCATAGCTGCAACCCTCACCAACCAGTAACTCCTGCCCCCGTATGAGATCATCTGAGCTCACAAATGGAGCCGTAGCGTACAGGCAGCAAACCCGAGACACCGGAACTCCAGTGGACGCCAGCCATGCGACAGCATGCTGAATCACCGGGATCGTGCCGGTATAGTCATCGGAAAGATCTGCTGGACGCATGAAAGGCGTTTCTGCACCGTATTCCCTTGCAACCGCAGCGATTTCTTCGTCATCGGTTGAAACGATGATTCGTTCGAAACACCCGCTCTTCAGCGCAGCCTCAATCGACCAGGCAATCATTGGCTTACCGAAGAAAGCTTTGACGTTTTTCCGGGGTATACGTTTGCTGCCACCTCGGGCGGGTATGATCGCTACTGACGTCATGATCACTCTCCCGCCAGAGCCACTCGGAGTGCCTCAACTACTTCGTCTTGCTGATCATCGGTTAATCCCTGAAACATAGGGAGGCTGATCGCTTCGCGGTAGTAAGCCATTGATTGAGGTAACGCTTCAGCCTCAAAGCCCATGGACTCATAAAATGGCTGCGTATGTACCGGAATGTAGTGCAGATTGACCCCAATTCCCTGTTCCCGCAAAGACTCGAACACCTCCCGGTGAGTTCGGGAAATGACATCCAGCTTTAGGCGGACAACGTAGAGGTGAAGTCCAGAATAGCTGTCTGGATGCTGCCAGGGCAATACAACAGGCAAATCGCTCAACAGTCTATCGTATCTTTTTGCCAACTGATGCCGGCGGGCCACAAAAGCATCAAGCCGGTCCATTTGGCTAACGCCGAGCGCCGCCTGTAGCTCGGTCATCCGGTAGTTGAAACCCAAGTCCACCTGCTGGTAATACCAGGGGCCGTCTGGCTCACGCGTCATCAAGGCGGGGTCTCGGGTAACACCATGACTACGGAGCAGGTTCATTTTTTCCGCCAGCTCTGCGCTATTGGTTACGGCCATACCACCTTCAGCCGTAGTCACGATCTTCACCGGATGGAAACTGAAGACGGTTATATCGCTATACCGACAACTGCCAATGAATTCGCCCTGATACTTACCGCCAATCGCATGGGAGGCGTCTTCGATCAGCTTGAAACCATACTCTTTCGCCAAGCCGTCGATCGCTTGCATATCGCAAGGTTGGCCGCACAAATGAACGGCCACTACCACTTTGGGCAATCGGTTTGACTGCTTTGCCGACTCAAGCTTCGCCTTCAACGCCTCTGGACAAAGGTTGTAGGTTTTGGGATCGATGTCGACAAAATCCACATTTGCGCCACAATACAAACCGCAGTTAGCAGACGCCACGAAAGTCACGGGGGTCGTCCATAGCCAGTCGCCTTTACCAAGGCCCAAAGCCAGGCAGGCGATGTGCAACGCGGACGTCGCACTATTCACCGCCAGAGCGTGGCTGGCGCCAACGTGGCTTGCCACGGCCTGCTCAAACCTGGGTACCATTGGGCCCTGGGTCAGAAAGTCTGACTCCAAAACGCCCAAAACCGCATCAATATCGGCTTGGCTAATATCCTGTTTTCCGTAGGGAATCATGATCAAATCTTGCCAATTTCGCTGTTATGACGGTCGATCCAAGCTTGCAGCTCAGCATCACTCATCCACTCATCATTATTGTCACTGGCGTAGACAAACCCTTCCGGAACACGCTTACCGTCTTTAATCCGGTCTTTGCAGGTTCCCCAATCATTAATGTTGGGCAGAATTTTGAAGTGTTCGGGATACTCGTAAGTGAAATAAGAGTCTTCCGCGCCAATCATCTGCTCATGCAGTTTTTCACCCGGCCGAATACCTACCACTTCCTGCTTGGCTTCTGGTGCAACAACGCGAGCCAGGTCGGTCACCTTCATGGAAGGAATCTTCTTCACATAAATCTCGCCACCAACCATATCTTCAAAGGCATGCCAAACCAGCTCAACGCCCTGCTCCAAGCTGATCATGAAACGCGTCATACGTGGGTCTGTAATCGGCAGAACCCCTTTATCTTTGATGGACATAAAGAACGGGATAACCGATCCACGCGAGCCCATAACATTACCGTAGCGCACGACTGAGAACTTGGTTTGATGGCCACCAGCGTATGAATTCCCCGCCACAAACAATTTGTCTGAGGCCAGCTTGGTGGCACCATACAGGTTGATCGGGCTGCTTGCCTTATCCGTCGAGAGCGCCACAACGCCTTTGATACCCTTATCAATGGCAGCATCAATCAAATTCATGGCGCCATGGATATTGGTCTTTACACACTCGAACGGATTGTACTCTGCGGTGGGAACAATCTTCGTGGCGGCCGCATGCACTACGTAATCGACTCCATCCAAAGCCCTGTAAAGACGATCTCTGTCACGGACATCACCAATAAAGAACCGAAGACGATCGTCACCCTGGAACAGCTTGGCCATCTCCCACTGTTTCATCTCGTCTCGGGAGAAGACAATGATTTTCTTCGGGTTATACTTTTCCAGAGTCATCGGAATGAACTTGTGGCCAAATGACCCAGTGCCGCCAGTGACCAGAATAGTTTTACCTTGCAACATAAGCTTTCAATATCCTCAATTGATCAACTTAGAGTATGAGTGATTCCCATCGCTCGGAATACCCGGGCGCATGAAACCTGTTTAATTATCCCAATTGCCAGCGATGCGCCTCCGAACGCCAGGATCACAGCCCATTCCGGACTTGTCTGGCCAAGAACCAACACCAGCAAAACAAACACCAAGAGCCCAATAAGATGGGCTGCAATGATGGGTTTATCGCGGGAAACCGCGTAGAGGCCGTAATGAGGGATCATCCCCACTACAAAAAGCCCCATGGAGACCAAAACCCCGACGAACATTGGCCAATGGTCAAAATAGATTGCGTTGGGCAGAAAACTAAACAGAACGGGCCCTGCCACTGACCCGCCGAGCACCAAAACCATCGACCAGACCAACGTGTGTTTCTTCAGAGTCGCCCTCGCTGACAGAAACCCAGACAGGTCTTCGCTATTGTGAGCTGTGATCATACGTGGATAGAGGAACGCGAATACGCCGGCATCCATAAACGCCAACACGGCCCCCGCCATGCCCATGAACAGGCTGTATACGCCAAGAAGATCCGGCCCATTCAATGCCTCAAAGGCAAATCGATCTACCGTCATGATGCCTCGCAAGGCAAGCGTGGCAATCAGCAACGGCAACGCAACGAGCACGCCTTTTTTCAACCACGCCCACTCAACGCCGAGATTGCGCCAGTTGATAGAACGCAACAGCAGCCCACCCATCAGCACACTCAACACCGAACCTGCAGCCCAAAAGGGCAGTAAAACAGCCAAAGATCGATAGGATTCGGAGTAAACCAGGCAGACCATAAACAGCAAAGCCCAGATACCCTGCCTGAAAAACACCATGAGTGAAGCAAATACTGGGCGCCCCATGGCAATGGCCAGGCGCGATACTTCCTGAGCCAGATGCTCGGAGACAATCAACAGCATTACCCACCCCGCCAGCCACCAGGGAAGCAAGCCAAAAACGAACAAGAGAAGAGATACCGGCAGCATCAGGGCGTACAGCCCACCAAAAAACACACCCTGTGAAAACAACAACCGCCCCCACTGATGGGCTGGTCGATTCAGGAGATCTCGCGTACTGAAGGTGTAGAAATCAAAACCAACAAAATACAGGGCATAGCTGACCGTGACCACGATCAAACCGTACAAGCCAACTTCAGAGGGCGGGAGATAGATCGCAAGAATAAAGATCAAGCCAAACCGTATGGCCAGCGTGACCGCGCGGATTGCGACGTTCAATAGTTTAGGATTGGCAAAAACTGATACCAACAACTTAGAAGCGCCACATAAATCGCAGATAACGGGAAATTTGTGTTCTGACCCGCTGTAGAATAGTCACTTCAGCCCGGGCTAGTTGAATCTCATCCAACACCCTCTCAACACTGGTAAAATAACCACTTGAGCTACTCACATATGTTGGGTACAGAATCAACGCAGCCGCAACCAGCTCTGGAAGCGAACGCGGGCGAGTTCGACGTGCAACGGGCTCCTTATCTTCCGTCAATCCCCAACCGCAATAAAACGGTTGCCCATAACAGACGACTCTTTTCCCTCTGATTAAACCCTCAAACCCTGCCAATGAGGTCATGGTGTGGACCTCATCGACCTGCATTAACATATGATGCATGTCCTGATCCGTGACGACCTCATCATACAGATCTTCTTCCAATCGCCGCTTACCCTTGCGCATGCCTGCAGCAACATCTGGATGGACTTTATAAACAATCCATGCGTCGGGATTATCGCCTCTAACCGCAGCTAAAAGATCAGCATTTGTCTTTATCGTAGGGGAGCCAAACCTAACAGAGGCATCGGACTCTACTTGCCCTGGAACCAAAATGACCCTTTTACGATTCGGAGGCCTTACCCAGTCCCTCAACCCTACATTGTATTTCGTAGCTCCAACCTTGCACAGGCGTTCAATGAGTGCTTTACCTCTCTCAACAGTGGTTTGATCAATCTCGGAAAACTGCAATATTTGCTCGAGATCTGAGGGTTTGGTCGAATCGTAGTAGATTCCCCTTGTATCCAGCACCCATGATTGGGGAGCTACGAGGTCGACACCAAGTCCAGCCGAACGGATGAACCCGTCTTCGACTCTGATGACCTGTCTGTGGCGATCACCCTCAGGCACGTTACTCATACCCCAAACTACAATAGGTGCATCAGGGTCCGAGCAATTCTCAATTAGCTCAGACCCCAAAAAGAATTTTTTAAGATGGCGCCTTTTCCATCGGGGGAAGCGTGCAACCTTCAGTGTCGCACCAAATCGCTCCATCATGTTCCGCTGCAAACCCATCCACGAAATCAGGCGTTCCGGATCACAACGCTTATTTGTTTCTGGGTCTACATAACGGCAATAGTCTATTAAGGCTGCATGTACTAATTGTTCGATGGTGCAGGGTTTTCGGAAGGTAGGGGCAACCAAAGTGTCTTTCGTTAATCCCCGACCAGCATAAAATGGCATACCAAAACAATGCACCCGCTTGCCCCAAAACAACGCCTCAAGCCCCATTTGAGAAGTAACACAAAAGACCGCATCAACGATTCTTAACAAGCTTGGCGAGTGGATGTCATCGGCAACCAAAACGACCCGATCCTCTTTTAGTAGAGGGTGATCTGTTAAGTAGCCCTTTTTACTTCCTGCAATGACCTCGGGATGGGTTTTGACCAGAATCCTATGATCTGGATAACTAGTCCAAGCTTGATTCAGCATATCGTCGAAGTTCGTTTGCGAAGCCGCCCCATATTTTATCGAAGCGTCTCCTCGCGTTTGGTCTACAACCAATACGCACCTACTCGACGGATAAACGTTAAGCGATCTAGCGTGATTATACTTCGAAACCTGAGCGCCAACCCATTGTCTTCGGATGCTCTCGGACCTTTCCCTTTCTCGCTCAGATAGTTTTCTACACGAGAAAACGTCAAATGCGCTCAGGACAGAACAGTCGTAGTATATTCCTTTATCGTCGAATACGAGTGAAAGGGTATGCTCACTCTGCCCTGGAGCAAAAGAGCGCAAAAATCCATCCTCAACCCTATAGAGCGGTAGATTTAGCCGCCTTGCGACCCTCTCTGCCACAATCGCTGAGTCCTTCCGTCCCCAGGCCAGAACGGCATCAACATCGGTCCCAACCTTTACCTTAGAAGCCCACTTAACTAATCGACTGAACCTAACATCCCCTCCAACCAAAACTTTTAAACTAGATATATCACGCAACGCAGGTGAGACAACGAGGTATCTCTTCATAAAGTTTATGCTCGGCCATGAAGCATCACTGGGCCCTCAAATTTCTCGACGATCCTCTTCGCTATATACTCCATCTTCGGATCGCCCTCGTTCAAAAACTGTTCCATCAATTCGTCCCGCCAACTAGGTACTCCAATTTTGTCGTTGGTCAACTGCCTTTTGGAATATCTATTCTCAATAGAAATCTCGTCCGTACCCAAATAACACAAAAGAAAGGCAGCCTGCCTCCGGAGATCTTCATCAGGGTAACGATACATCTTTTTTGAAATCATCTGTTCATAATGCTCTCGAGACTCTGGGTAATTCAAACAAATAGGATAATCATGTTTCCCAAAATAGGAGGTCATAATAACTGGAATGCCTTGTGCTGTGAGCTCGACACCACTAGACCCGTTATAAAGAAGAGCAAGATCTAAGTATGGCGCAAGAGCATGACCATTTATCTCCTTATGGTCTAACAATTTTACGTTGTCGCCCACCTGAACAGAAATCAGATCATGAAAGCCTTCAACCAAATCTAAAGCAATCTCAGGCTTCAGCTCATGTGGATGAGGCTTGACCAATAAAACCACATCATCAAGCTCCGAACATATCGAAACAGTATGATTGATCCAGTCAGCCATATCGCTATGGGCAGGACCGCCGTCATAGGGGACATTCAAGTCGACGGGTACCTTTCCAAACGCACATACTATTCGTTTACCACTCGCCTTCATTGTCTTAAGATATTCGATCAACTGAACTGCGGACGCATCTGAGTCGGACCCAACCCGATTTACGTTAATCAAAGCATCGGCCTTCTGCATATACTCTGGATTATCTCTATTCTTTTCATACCAAGGGACAAACTGATCGGCACGGGCCATAAACGGCGCACGGATATCTTTATGAAGGGTCATGTCAGTAACACACATTGTATTCGCATACTTGCTACCTAAATTAGAAAAGTACGCTTCATAAGCAACATTGCAATTCACGTAGGATAGCTTTTCATCATCCTTATTAATCGCATAATCTCTAAATATAGAAAACGGAGTTACGTGGGAGTTACCGCTAACAAATACGACCGGCATATTGTTATCTTTAACAATTTCCCTGTAAATTCTTTCACAAACACTAAGACAGAGATCCGATCTGTCCAGCATATTTCTTAGCTGCTCATCCACCTTCCGAACATTTATATCAACGTAAAAACGTCTAACATAGGTAGATAATCTTTCGTAAAAACCTTGATAAAAATTAATACCTTGACAGGAAATGACTTTATTTTCCCAATCAACGGTCCAGTCGTATTGCCTTGAACTAGGCCTTAAATTTAACGGGATAACCCCTTGAAACTTATCAATAAATTCAATACCAGTTGAGTCATGCTCCACCATACCCTGAGTTAGACAAACAACAGCATAACCGTGCTTTTTACACTGAATTAAAGCCGGAGTCATCATAGCCAACGTATTAAAGCAAGTCTGCGAGGCAAGAAAAATCACACCTTTTGGAAATTTTGGTTGAGATACGCTATTTAAGTACCGACTGCTATTTCTAAGAAAACTCAGTTTTTCAATCTCGGTACGAATAGCGTTTTTTCTGGCAACGGTACCCGGAAGGGCTAACATTCTCTGATACTCATGTATCGAACGTTCAAACTGGCCAATCTCTCGATAAAACCTGGACTTCAAATTAATAACACGATCAGTATCGCCAAACTCATCCACTAGTCGAGACAAATAAGCCTGAGCGGTTTTGCTTTTGCCTAGACCTCGCGCAATCAGAAAACTAAAGCGTAGGCGCTCAGCTTCATCAAAAATTTGGAAATCAAGCTTAGATAAAAGCCGATCCGCAAATATGAAGGCGTTATTTTTTAAAAGAGCATCGATTACGATACCCCAATGCTTTTTTCTCTGTGAGAGGATTACAAAAAGACTACTACGCTCGTTAAAACTTAGTTCCTTATCTGATGTATCTCCAGCAATCTCAAAAAGGGCGAGCAGATTCGTAATCGACAATTTCAGAGATTCAAAGTCTCCTGCACCTATCGCAGTCAACATGCCATTAAGATAGGCATCGCTGAACGACATGTATCTATTAGACAAAGCAGACTTCAAGCAACCAAGAAGAATTACCAATATTTCTTGGCGCTTCTGGTGATTCCTTTCCGACCTCGATGGCCCCTGCCGTATAATTGACAAAACTTGAAGTAGCCAGTCGGGACTTGGATTAAGCCGTCCGATCTTACGAATCTGCTCTTCTAAACGATTAGAGTCCAGATATAACTCTAATCCTTCATATTCTCTTAATGATTGCTCAAGTCGCTTCACAGCATGACCAAGAATATCATACTGGATATTCAATGAAAGGCACGTAATATAGTGTTTTAAGAAATCGAAATAATTATCACCTCTTACCGCCTTGCCTTCAACGTATGGAATAAGATTTGGAATTTCCCCCAAAACTCTACCGTTTGAATTCCTGAGAGCAATTGATAAAGCATAAAAAAACTCAGAAAGCTCTCTAAAATCAACTAGCGCAGATGATTTAACATCACTTAGGATATTATCCAAGCAGTAACCTGTAACCAACCGCAGAAGATCATAATTCGCGCTCTTAATCAGCAAATGACTCAAATGAGGATATTCTGAAAAAATCAGCTTTGACTCATTTAAATCTTTGACATCATCTTCGTTTAGGCTTGCATAATTATCGCTTCTCTCAATTCTTGCAAGCAACTCAAAACTTAGGCCTAGATACTTATCAAAACTCAGCGTCTCACAATAGAGCTTGTTACCAGAAAGGGAAAAATAATCATTATCTTTGAGAGATTCAACTATAAAATATCCCGCAATATCAAAAAAACTACACTTTCGTCGACTCTTGGGATGAATATACACGGGATATTTAAGATAAGCCGCAGCCACCAACTGTTCAATAGACCGACTTTTATTTCGCCGACGAAGTTTTACACGGTCGTCTGTGAGCCCCCAATTAGAATAAAATGGAGCGCCTAGCGTTGTAACCTTCAAGCCATATATAAGAGCCTCAAATCCAGAGAGTGAAGTAATTGTGTAAACATGATCAGATACGGAAAACAACTCATACAAACTGACTGAAGGTGGCACTACGTGACATAAATCCTTATACCCTCTTTCCTTCCCAATTCGCTTTCTTATCCCGGACCAATAATCGGGATGAGGTCTAAATAGCACTCTCGCATTAGGATTTTCTTTTCGAGCCAACTTCACGAGATCATAATTAGAAGCAACAGATGCTTTTCCTTTTAATAAAGAAGCATCATCCTCGACTTGGCCAATTACCAGGATAGTTTTTTCACCTGTAGGGTTCTGACGAAGCCTCTCCATATAAGGGTCTGGATCATAGTATTTTGTCAACCGTCCTGACCTAATCAAACTAGCTACAACACCCGCTTCTTTAAGAAGCTCAGGTGCACTTAACTCTTCTGGATCGTTTATAATTTCCTCTAAACGAGAAGGCCTGCTCGCGTCAAAATATATACCAAGATCATCCACACACAACGAGGCTGGCCTAGTATGCAACACGCCAGATCCAATTGATCTCAAAAAGCCGTCTTCTATCCGGCTTACTTGAATTTTTTTCTTTTTTGATTTAGAGAAGTAAGTATTTTTTGGAAAGGTTTTCGGATACTTATTTCCCCAACAAAAAATCTTCAAATGGTAGTGTTCGGGGAGTTTGGATATGAACTCCCTTTCCACTCGCCTCATGGAAGCTTTCCCAAGCACAAAGGCACTTTTATACTCCGGGAAAAGCTCGCTTATAACCTGCCTCTTCCAAGGACTAAAACCAAAGAATAAAGCTACCACTTTTACATCGTTATCTTTCCATTGTTGGCCGTATAGCTCTACCGGAAGCTCAAGCTGGCTTTGCTTTCCAAAGATCAGCTTCAATCTATTCTTATAATTAGAAAACTTTAAATACTTTCTGTCAAAAAACTTCACAGGCTTACCTTGTAGGATAATTGATGGATATTTTCTATCGCAATACTTTTTTAAAATTTTCGTTAGTAGAGATCAACGAAATATTATTTAGATCGTATATTATTCTTTGATTGATTGAAGCGATATTGAACTTACTTCTCGCAATCTTCACGCTTTCATAACTCATTAGTGTAATTGAGCTCGGATCGAGAACGAATTTCAAGATCGCTTGATTAAGCTCTCGTTGGTTATGTGCTGACACTAAGTAGCCATTCCTTCCGTCTTCTACAGTAGCTTTGCACCCTGGCATATTTGTCGTGATCACTGGGCGTCCCATTGCGAGTGCTTCTTGGGCACTTCGTGGTACGCCCTCCCTGTAGTAACTGGGCAACACAAATACGCTACTTCTCGCAAGCCAAGGCCTTACATCTTTTACTGGCCCGGGATAGGTAATAATCCCGTCCTCCACAAGCTGCTCAAGCTGGGGCCGAGTGATTGCCCCACGGTTATTATCTACAGCCCCTACAATGATGAATTCGGTATTGGGGTATAGCGGCTTTATAGCTTTTGCAGCCTCAATAAAGTATTCGATGCCTTTTTCTTTCAGCAAACGGCCGACAAAGATAAATCGTATTGGATCTGTGCTTGGTGGGGTGTAACAGTAGCGGTCCAGATCTACTCCGATACCGTTAATCACAACTGGCTCTGGCTTGCGCACACCAAAGCTGAGCAATGAACGCTTATCGTCTTCGTTAAGGACTATAATATGATTCGCCAAAGGCAAGGACATCCGAAACAGACACTTCATAACCCATGCCACGACCTTTTTCTTCCAACTTTGGCCATTGGGTCCTACGGTAAAAACGCGGCCTAGCCCCTCAATTTTGGCCACCCTTGTTGGAACCTTAGCGAGGTATGCGGCAACGGTTCCATAGATGGCGGGCTTGGAAAAATAGCAATAGCTAAGATCAATTCGGTGGGCTCGAAACAATCGATATAACTGGTAACCGGAAGCTAATTCTGCGAACGGATTAAGGCTGAATTGCCCCATACGGTAAGCCACTGGCGTCGCACCGATCTCCCTGATCTGTTGCGAACTCTGTTCCGTATAATCCGTTGCAAAGGCGAATACCTCGTGCCCCTGTTTGACAAGGTCTTTGATGAGTTCGCCCCGGAACCCGAGCATTGTCTCAGCCAGAGTACCAACAATCGCTATGCGTTTTGGTTCCGGCGTAGCCCTGAAGTGTGCAATGCCTATGGCGCTCTCCTTATTATCCCAACCGCCCGCCTTGCGCTCCGTTTCAACAACCGTCTCCAGCCTTGCACCCATGATCGTTCCCTCACCTTCTGTCGCTGAATTTCATTCAACACTTGCTCAGGTGTTATGGGCATACCTGATTCCAGGCTTACGTAGAATGGATACTGAATCAGGACTGCGTGCGCCAATTCTGATAAATGTAGTTCGCGATTACGCCGGCTGCTTACCTTATCCTCAGTAAGCCCCCAGCCTGCATAAAAGGGTAAACCGTAACAGGTTACCGGTTTGTGTCTGATTAACGCTTCGAAGCCGGCCAGCGAGGTGAGGGTGTGTACTTCATCAACCTGTTCCAACATTGGTCCAATGGCGGCGTTTATGACAATCTCATTGGCGTAATCAGACGCTGCCGCTTCGCCTTCTCCAACACGTCTGGCACCGGCCACGACATCCGGGTGGGGCTTATAAACGATCCAAGCGGTTGGATTTTGTTGCCGTACTTGCTGCAGAAGGCCGAGGTTAGTTCGAATTTCCCCGCAACCATATTCAATTGAGGCGTCCGTCTCTACCTGCCCCGGCACGAGGATAACCTTCTCTTTTCCCACTGGCGCTCGCCAATCGTCCCCGTTGAGATTATATTTGCTAATGTTCCTGTTTCGGATGTCCTGGAGCAGCCGTTCGGCACGAGCTCTTTCACTATCCGTAAAATGATGGGAGGCAAGGAGTGTTGCCAGCCTTGATTCGCCTCGTGCACTGAAGTAAAGGTGCTCAAAGTCGGCGACCCAGGACAACGGCTGCTGAAACTCCGCGCCCAGCCCTACGGATCTAAGAAACCCGTCTTCCAACCGCACCAAAGTGATGTCCTGGCCCTCGCCAGGCATCAGGCGCTGCCCCCAAACAACGGCGACCTGGCGGTCTGGGACTTTCTCTACCCTATTAACGTGGGTGATACTGGCCCCTTGCAGGAACCGGTGAAGCGCCGGCCGCCAGTGCCAATTAAAACCCACCGCGTAGACGTGGTTCGGGATATTGTATGCTTGGCAGAAATCGCTCCAGGTAAATGGAGCTTGCTCAGATAGCATCAATCTCGGTGGTCCCTGATCACCGCAATCACAAGCTGTCCTATCGTGGCGAAAAGAAGGGCAAAAACCGTCACCACCGCTATATTGTATAAGCGTTCCGGTTTCTCTGGATACTGAGCCAGGGTGGGGTACTCTAAAATTGAGACCTGTTTGAGTTTACGGGCCGCTTCTACTCGAGTGCTTTCTAAGGAGGTCAGTGCGCTTGAGTAAAGATCCAAGGCAAATTTCGCTTTCAGCTGAAGAGTTTCATATTCCGCAGAAACCCGATTAAGAGCGTTTCCTCCAGTCGTAGCCAGCTTTGCTTTTTCAATTTCAATCTGTTGTGCCAGGGCGTCCGCCTCGGACTGCATTCGCCTAACGGTAGGCGATTGAATACTTTGATAGGTTTTCTGTGACTTGATTTGTGCCCTCAACACCGCCAACTCGGCTTCCAAGCGAGAAACCGTTGAGAAAATTGCTTCAACAGTCTGGGTGGGGGCTACCAGTCCTTTTTCATTCTGATAGTGCAGCAAAGCTTCCCTTGCAGAAAGCAAACGTTCTTCAAGAGTCTGCACTTGTTTATCGATGAAGGCGACCTGCTCCTGTGCCAATCGCTGGCCCATCAAGTTCATGTGTCGCTCCCCCTCGTCAAGAAGGGCCTGTGTTATTGCTTGGGCAGTTTCTGGATCGTAAGCCTGAACCTCAATCCGTAACACTTTCGAATAATCATCGAACGTGATGGCCACGCGCTTATTCATATAGTCGTGAAAAGCTTCAATTGGCACATCCGCAGACTCCAACCGGGACCACCGATCAATCTCAGGATTCGAGTAATGTTCTCTTAGATTCATACTTCCTTGCAGTTTTTGTAGCATCGAGACCGACTGCAAATGCTCCCTCAGAAGCAATAAATCCCCCGATCCCGATGTTCCTGACAGAATGGAAGATACGTTAAGGCCGCTGGGAATAATCTCAGGGCTCTGCAACACGATGTGGGCTCTTGATACATAGCGGTCTGAGGCCAGGAACCCCCAATAGACAACGACAGTAAGAATAACCAAACCAGCAACAATCCAGGTCGGATTACGCTTCAGAAATCGACTCATTTACCAATGCTCTTGTGATAGCTTTTGATGGCTTCGTGCACGTCGTCGAACCAGACGGCTTCACCATCATTGATCCATATTCCGGCCTGACACAGGTCTTTCAGAATACCGGTTTGATGAGACACCATGATCAAGCTGGACTTACCAACCCGATCATGGAATGCTTTTTTCGCTTTCTCTTTGAACGAAGCGTCACCTACGGCTGTCGCCTCATCTGAGATATAGACGTCAAAGTTGAACGCAAACGACAAACCAAATGCCAGACGGCTTTTCATACCAGAGGAATAGGTCTTCACTGGTTGGTCAAATGCCTTTCCAATCTCCGCAAACTCCTGAACCTGTTCAATGATCTCAGGGATGCGGTGCCCTCCGCCTTGCACTCGTGCTACAAACTTGACGTTCTGGCGGCCCGTCATGGAACCCTGCAAGCCTCCGCCAAGGCCTATCGGCCATGATATTCTGCAATTCTTTTCAACTGTCCCCCGGTCAGGAGTATCCATCCCACCGATGATTCTCAGCAGAGTAGATTTGCCTGCTCCGTTTTTACCAACGAGGCCAACACTTACGTTGCGGGGAATGGTGAAGCTGACGTCCCGAAGCACCCAATCTCCACCGAACGGACCGTGATATCGTTTGTATACATTCCGAACATCAATCACTTGGCAATCAACCTGGCTTTAAACCGTATGTGCAATAGAAACCCGAGGGTAATACTCGTGGTTGTCCAGCCGAGAAGATAGACGTAGCTAACACCCTCAACAGCTCGGTAGCCCTCAAAATAGGCGAGCCTGATGAGTTCCACTGCGTGAAGCATGGGGTTATACAGCAGGTATTTCTGGAGGTCGTGGGGAAAGTATTGAACGGGAATCATCACCCCGGAAAGGAAATAGAGGGGAAACATGGCCATTTTGATAAACTTAGATGCCTCCTGCGCGGCGGTTACCACAGTAGAAAAGACCAAGGCAACGCCCATTCCGAATGCAAAGACCGTAAACCACACAACCAGTGCTCCCAGCGGCCGACCTGGGGTCATGTCGTAACCCAGCAACTTCAAGCCCAAAAGCAACATCAATACGACCAGGGAACTCAGGACTCCCTCCAAAGAACAGCGCACCAGAACCGTGTCTATGGGTAGCACCTGTCGATAGGCAAACAGGGCCTTATTGGCATTCACCGCTTCCATACCCCGATTGACCTGATTGCGGAACAGAATGAAGAGTGTGATACCGATAATAAGCCAAGGAATAAACTCGGCACCGGGTATCACCCTTACCCGTCCCAGAAGCGTCCGTACCCAAACCAGCAAGGCAACATGAGCAATTGGCTCAGCCAGTAGCCACAGCCAGGCAATACGATCTGCACTCAGACGGGCTACCGCCTCACGAAGGAATAGCCCCTCCCAGACATTCAGAGTAATACGCAACGGTGTTCGGGTACCGAGTGTCGTCACTACAGATCCAGCGCCACTTTTGTTGCTACAGCAATCTGATAGAGAATCTGGGTAACCGTAGACGCAATCTGCAGATTCTTGGTCTCTACCTTCGGTAGGACCAGTATCTGATCCCCCGGCAGGAGCTGCACCTCACCCGCGTCCCTTACCTCACCATTCTGGCGGGCAATCAGAATATGGTCAGGGTTGGCATGCTGGCTGAAGCCGCCGGCTGCATCAATGTAATCGCGAGCGCTGCGGCCCGGGATATACACCAGGGATTGCGGAATATAGACCTCACCGGACACGAGGATGGCATCCGTGCGCTGTGGTAGCGTAATGGTGTCGCCATCCTGCAGCCGCACATCTACCAGCTTCCCTTGGTGGGCCACCACCAGGCGTCCATTGGGCTCCACCTTGCGGGCTTCTTCCACGAAGCGAGAGATCAATTCCGCCTCCTGTACCCGGATGGCAGATTCTTCTGCAGTGGATGATGAGGCACCAAGGTAGGTGGTCTCCAGCCGGCGCAGGCTGTCGTTCAGAGCTTCCTTCTGGCGTTCAGCCACGGTTTCCCGGCGCAGCGAGATGCTTTCCCAGGCGGTTTCTTCCGGGTTGATGGCAATTTCGTTCAGCAATTCGTGAAGCGATGTGCCTTTGGGTACCACATAGTAAGATTTGCCCAGGTAGGCGCCCTCTAACTGAACCACAAGATTCTGGGAGCGCTGATCAGCCAGAAACAGGACTTCATCGCCGTTGGCGAGTTCAGCAGATTCAAAACGCTCAAGAGGTAAATATTCGGAATAAGGCGCAGTACCGCGCTTTCCACGAATCAGGGCGTGGGAAACACCGGGACGCAACGGCGCCAGCTCACTAAGCATGGAGCCTGTAAGAGGGCCTGGGGATAGTTCGAAAAGATAGGGTTTGCTGACATCTCCCAATGCGGTGATGGCGGGGCCACGCTTTTCAACCAGCAGGGTGTCGCCTTCCTGCAACTGTGGGTGGTTCAGCGTGCCTTGAAGTAGAAAATCGTATAGATCGATCCGGGCGATAACTTCGCCATTTCTGCTCAGTTTGATGTCCCGATAGCTACCCAGCTCCTCATCTATACCAGAGGCCTGATCCAGCAGGTAAAGGATAGAATCACTAGGCACACCCACATACCGGCCCGGTTTGTTGACGTAGCCAGTCACGAATACCGAGACGGGCTGAACGCCCTGCAGGTTGGTGTAAACATTCACATTGTCCGGATAGACACGGCGCACAGCACTTTTCACAACGGAATCCAGCTGGCTATGGCTGACTCCCTCGACCTGAACGGGGCCGACCGCAGGAATGAATATGTTGCCTTGTGCGTCTACCGGGAGCACTCGATCCATCTCGACAGCGCCCCAAAGGCGAAGCGTTACCTGGTCGCCCGGCAGAACGCGGTAGTCTGGATTGAGCCCGTCTGAACGTAAGCCTCGAAAGCCACCGGCGAACAGCTCCGCACCGAAAGGCTGCAGCTCCTCTTGCTGTTGTTCCGTCAGTATCGGGCCGTAAGTACCCGTAGACCTCAGGGTTCTAGCTTGGCGTTCCTGGTCTGCGGTATCTGCTTCGGAAGGGCCACTGCCCGCGTTTTCCGTTGCCGCCTGGATTTGAGGCATCAGGCGCTCACGCTGGCTTGCGGGTATATCACCGATGCTTTGAGCGCTCACACCCACACTCACTATGGAAGTGACTACAAATAACAACGCCGTCACCACGGAGGCAAAATGACGAGTGATCATTGCACACCTCCGATTTCCTGGTCTTGAACCGCCTCTTGTTCTGCAGTGTAAGACCGGGTTACTCCCCAGTTGCCTTCAGGGTACTCGCATACCGTTGCGGGCAGATTCCCTTCCGAACCTACGATGCTGGTAATAAAGCAGGATTTACCGGTAGCAGAGAAGTACCGCTCGCCGACCCGTAGCTGTGCATTCTCGCCCCACGGCGAAGCTCCCAGCTTTACGGTCTCTCCGGTTCTGGCGTTATCGATCTGCTGAGAATGCTGGTCTGAAAGGAAGGTTACAGTGTTTTTGGTGTTTAACCACTGCGGAACTGGAATCGTTTTAGCCGTGTTGATCTGCCCACTGCTCGCACAACCGGCTAATACAGCAACGAAGGCCATCAGCGGAGCGGTCTTCACTGCGGCTTTCGCTTGGTGATGTCTATTCATTCAATCTTGCCTGAATTATCAGAATCCATAAGACCACCGCGCAGAGAGAGACCACTGGTCCAACTCTCGCGAGCGTACTGCAATTTTATCTTCTGCGATCTGGCCAGAGAGCCTGACCTTACCGTATTCCGTCCCAAACTCCCAAAAGCCGCCGAACAACATGACAGCCTGATCTCTTGAGGAATAGAAGTATGTTACGTCCGAATCTGGCACAGTAACTCTGGAAGGGGGATTGCCAGTAAAATCAACATAACTGACAGAAGCGCCGATGGTATTGCCATCCGACAGAAAATCGAAATAGCCCAGAGTGAGAATCTGGCTGTCTGAGTCAATGCTTGCGGCGAGGTTACGGCCCTTGTAGCGGTAGCCCGTGCGATAAACCCGGTGTTCGTACGCTATGTCTTCCATCGGCGAACCAAACAGGTTATCAGCCAACGTGTCTGCTCCCTCCAGATACCAACGCTGCTCCCTGCCCCACAAGCTGGTGGTTGCATCTGCGCCTAATAGCCAGGATTTCCGGGACGGAAAGCCGCCCGCCTCGTCTTCGCCCATCATCTGGCCGTAAATCGAGGCGGTTTGCTCGCCTATTTCAAAGCCGTATCTAACGTCCACTGCCCCGAGCTGATTGCTCGGGTCCTCGGCGGCATCCCTTGGGTTGTCATTACCAGCAAAGGCATCCCAGAACGTAGAGAAAGAGGCAGACCGGCCATCCCCGCCAAAAATAAATGTGCGTGTAAGGCCGATATCCAGCCCTTCGATCGGTCTGAATGTTCCGCGAAATCCAACCAGGAGTGGATCGGCCACTTCACGCTCACCTTCAAGCTGGCTCACGGTGGCGGTGATTTGCCAGGGACCGAGCCAGGATAGCCAGGGCGTTTCAAATGGCGTTTCACGATGGCGGCTTAACCAAACGCCAGGTGCAGGCCGAGCATTATTCGAAAGAATCAGACTGCTCTGCCAACCTGGTCCCCACCATCTTTCCACGGCGCCTGCCCCCAGGACCCAGTTGCCCGGAAACAGAGCCAGGTAACTACCATCGAGGCGGGCTGCATCGTCGTCGCTTGGATTGGCAACCAGTTGCGCATTGATTCCTGCAGCCCACCAGTTAGCATCATACTCCGCCCTGGCTGCAAGCATGCCTTCCTGAGACTCCGCGCTGGCGTAGTCGGTAATAAACTCGTTCTCTGTGCTGCCCGAGATCGCCAAACCAGCAGACAGGCCGTTATTGCGAGCCATGCCAACAGAGTCTTTCATAACTGGCCAGGTCGTAACGGTATGGTTCAAAGAACCTGAATCCGCTCGTTTCTGGAGTTGATGGCGCTCATAAGCATCGCCAACGGTTGTCCACGGTGCAGCATCGACTGTGCTAACGCTAAGGCACGCTACCGCCCCACCGACCAGGGCCCAGTGTTTTGAGGTCATAGGATTTGATTTTCTTAGGACAAGGATAGAACGGCTACAACGGGAGAGAAGTTCCCAACAGCTTCCTTGTCTGGGAATGAATGAAGTATTTCAAAAGCGTGACGATTCTACGGCATGGGGTATGACACGCAAGTGACAAAAAGTCTGACACTTCAACAATCAGGGCGTTATGGCAGTAAACATTTGTTAAATATTAGAAAGTGCAGCTAATCAGGTCACATTTTCGCCATCAGGCTTTTCAGGATCTGATGACGGAAACAGGCACCTTTACTTGCTGCTGCTTCTGCATAAACGAAATCAGCACAATCGCGCGCTCTTCACCATCATAGGCCTGAAAAATTGCGCTAATACCTTTAAACGGCCCATCATCCAGCTCTATGGGCTGGCCCGGCTTGATGCCGCCCTGCTCTGCCACCTTATCCATACTGCTTTTAATGTGGGCGATCACTTCATCGTCAATCGGTGCTGGCCGGTTGGCAAAGCTGACAATGCGCAACACTCCCCGGGTGGACCGGAGCTTTGCCCACATCGGGTCGGTTTGCTCCAGGTTCACAAATACGTACCCCGGAAACAGGGGCTCCAGTTTTCTGGTGCGTTTACCTGCCTTGATCTTCTCCACCTCGATTTTCGGGTAGAAGCAGGCGATATCCTGATTCTGCAGGTGCTGGACCGCCCGGTCGCCCTGGGCCGGCTTGTGTTGTAGTGCGTACCAGGTCATGGGTTAGAAATACCAGTTTCCCGCGGCAATGAAATTAGGGTTCAGGATGTTTTCTTTTCCGTAAACCAAGGGCTGGCCCTCCGGCGTTTGCACCTTCCCCCCTGCGGCGACGAGCACCGCGTGGGCGGCTGCGGTATCCCACTCGCTGGTCGGGCCCATTCGCGGATAAATATCAGCATGACCCTCGGCAATTCGGCAGAATTTCAGGGAGCTGCCAGCCTGGACGGTTTCGTGTGCGCCGAGGGTGTCGATAAAGGCGCGGGTCTCTTCATTCAGGTGGTTTTTGCTGGCCACCACCCGCAACGTGTCTTTGGGTTCTGCCACCCGTATGCGGTGCACCCTGCCAGTGCGGTCCCGCATGTGAGCACCCTCACCCTTGATGCCCCAGAAAGCTTCTTTCAGGGCCGGAGCGGTGACCACGCCCATTACAGGCTCGCCGTCCTCAATCATCGCGATGTTGACGGTGAATTCGCCCGTGCGCTGGGTAAAATCCTTGGTGCCATCGATGGGGTCAATCAGCCAGAATCGCCGCCACTTCTTACGCTCTTCCCATGGAATTTCCGCGCCCTCTTCCGAGAGTATTGGAATATCCCGGCTGATTTGGCGCAGCCCCTTAACAATGATGTCGTGGCTGGCAATGTCTGCAGCGGTGATTGGTGAGTGATCTTCCTTATAATTTACTTTGAAATCAGACTGGTAGATATGCAGCACTTTTTCGCTGGCTTCATCAGCAATTTTGATCACATCTGGCAGTATGGAGCTGTAGTGCATCAGATCTCTACCTCTTCGAACAAATCCGGTACCTCGGCATCCCATCCGAACTTTTCCGAGATGCGCTTGCGCATGGTATCACTGGCTACCGCTTCGCCGTGAGTCACATACACCTTTTCGGGCTTCAAGGTACCTTGTTCCAGCCAGTGCAGGATTTCCCGATAGTCGCCATGAGCACTCATGGAATCCATATTATGGATCTCTGCTTTGACCGGCCAGTACTCACCGTGAATCTTGACCGACTCGGCGCCATGCACCAAGACATCGCCGCGTGTACCGGGTGCCTGGAAGCCGGCAAAGACAACGCTGTTTCTGGGATTTGGCAGCAGGGTTTTAAGGTGGTGCAACACCCGGCCGCCCGAGGCCATTCCACTGGCTGAGATGATCACGCAGGGATATCTCACGGCGTCCAGCTCAATGGATTCCTCGACGGTGCGAACGAACTCTGTTTTGTCGTCGATCAGCTCGCACTGGGCGCCGTTAAGCTTGTGCTCTTTGTGATGTTTGCAGAAAATTTCCGTGGCTTTGATGGCCATGGGGCTGTTGAGATACACCGGCAGTTTGGGAATTCGCCCCTGCCCCATCAGTTTGTGCACAACGTACAACAACATCTGGGCCCGGCCAACGGCGAAAGCGGGCATCAATACGATCCCGCCGCGGCCCGCGGTTTTAGTGATAATCTCCTCCAGATCCTTTTCTGGATCGGTTTCACCATGGGTGCGGTCGCCGTAGGTAGATTCACACACCAAAACATCGGCATGACTGATGGGCTCTGGTGGGCGCATGATGATGTCGTCCTGGCGCCCGACATCGCCACTGAACACCACGGTGCGGGATGAACTCTTGTGCGTAACGTGCACGCAGGAGGAGCCCAGGATATGCCCGGCCGGGGTGAACTGAACCTCAAAACCCCTCACCGGCTCGAACTTCTCGTGGTAGTGCAACGATTCAAAGTGTTTCAGAGCTTCCCAGGCGTCTTTTTCGGTAAACAGAGGTTCCGGTTTTTCGTGCTTTGAGAACTTTTTCCGGAAGGCGTACTTGGCATCCTCTTCCTGCAGGAACCCGGCATCTGGCAGCAGTACTTTGCAGAGCTCATGAGTGGCTTTGGTGCAGTAGATCTTGCCTTTAAACCCGTTCTTGACCAACGCAGGAAGGTAGCCGGAATGGTCAATGTGCGCGTGGGTAAGCACCACCGCATCGATAGTTGAAGGATCTACCGGAAACTTGGCCCAGTTTCGGCGGCGCAGGGTTTTCACGCCCTGGTACATGCCACAATCCACCAGCATGCGGTGATTGTCGTCGGAAAGCAGATAACGGGAGCCGGTGACGGTGCCTGTACCACCGAGGAAGCGGAGTTTCATAGGCGCGTAAGTCCTTGTCTGGTTGGCGATAGACAAAGCTTAACGCAAAAACCGTGGGTGAGTGAGGGGCTATGGACCGGAATTTACACACCCTCAAGACGGAACACCGCCCGATTCGCGTTTTTTTGATCTTTGGCAAGATCAGTTGCTGGCCCCCCGATTATTCTCTGGCCTTTCCGAAGAAGTAGGTGGCTTATGCTGGGTAGTTCGCACTTGAGGAAACTGATGATCGTCGTAGGCTTGGCGGCCGGTCCAGTGGTTTCAGCCAGCCCTGCCGACGATGCAATGTCACAACTGAACGCCATCATGGCCGATGACGCCAAGCGCCAGGCCAGCTACGAGGCCGGTCACGAGCGCATCCGCTTCTGTGGCTATTGTCACGGTGAGGACGGCAACAGCAAGCGCGAGTACATACCCAACCTGGCCGCCCAACATCCGCTCTACCTGTTCAACCAGTTCGAGAAATTCCGCGACGGTACCCGTGAGGACTATGTGATGTCCAAGCTGGCGAAAACACTGTCATTGGAGGAGCGAATTAATATTGCGGTTTATTACAGCCAGCAAACGGCGAAGCCCCGCACCGGCAGCGACCCGACCAAGGCTGACGCTGTCGAAAAATTGTTTGCTGTGCGCTGCGCCGGTTGCCACGGTGACAAGGCACAAGGTTTCAGGGATATGCCCCGTCTGGCCGGCCAACCGGCTGAATATCTTGGGATTGCCCTTAGACGGTTCAAGGAGATGGACCCGACCAAACACAGTACGCCGATGATTGGGGTGGCTGGAGTTTTGTCGGAGGTGCAGATCGAGGCATTAACCTCTTACCTGACCCGCCAATAAGCCCTTCTATCAGATCTCAGTGCAACCGGGAGGCAGCAGGCGAGACTGCCAGTTTGGCGCAGCGGTTCTGTCTATAACGCAAGCCCAGGCACCACCAATGCTCCGCTCGTATCGAATCACGATGCCCGCCAAATTTGGGTGAGCATTGCCGCCCATGGTCACCTCGATATGACCAGAACCGTCAGGGTTAACCGCTGCAATTTCAATTGCGGAGCTTCCAACCGTCAAAGCGGATGGAGAGTAACCCAAGGTTTCATTGTTGACCGGCGTGGAAGCAGAGAGGTTCGCCTCAAACGCCGATCGGTACGACGCAAGCTCCGCCGCAGCACGATTGATTTGGGATTTCATGGTGTTAGCCTGAAGAAAAGGCAGAGACACAGCCGCAAGAATGCCAATAACGGCAACAACAATCATCAATTCTATCAGGGTAAAACCGTCGCTATTCCGAACCATGACCATGCCTCACTCTATGCATCTTGGCATTTAGTAAGGCAAAAAACAGGCCATCAGCGTCAACTCCACAGGGCGCTAATTTCAGCTTCCCACGTCATTGCGCGGGAAATAGCCATGCAACCAGAATCGGGGAAGAGCTCGCTCCCTCAAGACTTGGTAATAATAGGACTCGTCCTCTCTCATATCGAGATAATAATTCTTCACCTCAACCGCCCAGGCACCCCAGAGCAAAAAGACAAGCGTGGCGATTACGGCCGCCTGAAGGGCTTTTCTCAAGGGTCGCGAGGCATCGTTCTTATATCTCTTCCCCTTAAGGGTACCCGGAACAATAAAACCCAAAAAAACAGGCATGATCAACAGCCCCACTAGCATCGAGCCAGGTGCGATAAAGACCGCTGATACGCCCGCATGAATCAAGGCACCCACAACAGAAGCCAACAGGGCTGCAAGAACAACCGCCTCGGTTGAACCTGCACTCGACTTTATGACTTTGCAGCGAGCGTAGAGAAACGAAGCAACTTGAAAAACCACCCAGAACAATATCAGAACAAGCAGCCACCCATACTCAGCAGCCCACATAAGGTACATGTTGTGCGGATGGCCAAACTTTTTGCTCTCAGCATAAGATGACGTCAAAAGATCGTGAGTCAGCCAAGACTGGGGCCCCATTCCAAAAGGAAATCTCTGCAGGCTCATTTGCCACGCTTCGATAAACAACGGCGCTCTGCCCGAGCTCCCCTGACTAATGGTTCGCAATTCCAGCTCCCCGAAAACCAGAATTGGCACAAGCAGCGACAATACAAACCAGAAGAAGCCACCAAGCACAAGGTAGACCAGGAATTGCTTCAACCATGGCCAACACTGGCGACCAATGATTACGCTCGCGACAACGACACCCACGGCCACACCCAGCGCAGATCCACGAGATGCCGACAGGAAGACAATCCACCACCATAGCCCAGCACCAACGGCAACAAGCACTCGCCAAAGCCGATGGTTTGCATAAGGACCCACCAACACAGCTAAGGGAAAGACAGGGAGAAGCCACGTCGCCACATGGCTCCAATAGCGAATATTGACAAATCCCCAGGGAATCAGATCAGAGAGTTCGGAATAGCTACCAGCCAGGGCAAACAGGTAAACATTCAGCGACATTGCACCGTAGAGAAAACAGACTGCAGCCGTTATAACAACAAGTGCCTCAAGGCACTTCATGGTGACATCTGATTGGGCCAGAGCGATACCGCCCAGAATGACGGCGGCAAAATAGAATGAGTACAGGCCGGGCTCGACATAGGCGTAGGGCTGCTGGACAAAAGCCAGCGAAAGCACTGGAAAGCCAATAATCAGCAGAACAAACGGCAAGGCCAGCACAAAGGCTGGTTTGAACCAAACACCTCTGGAGATCAACAAATAGGTAGAGACAACCGTAATGCCCCCCAGCCAGGCCACCAAAAGAAATCGTTGGTCTGCGTACGACCCCGCAGAGCTTGATAGAAAATCGGCAAGAAGAACCACGAGCAATGTAGTCGCCGCGAAGGCAACTGTGGCTATCACCCTAACCTGAACTGTCCTCAAAACAATCTCGCCTCCCAATAAAAAAGCCCAAAGCATTTGCTTTGGGCTTTTAGTCTACCGCATTGACAACTGGTGATCGTTGCGGTGTCTCAGCTATGCGATCTTCGCATTAGGAAGCCGGGCAACCTGCAGGTGCGTAGCTGTCCTTCCAACCGTTGTTGGTAGTTGGCGGAGTAACAACACAGTTGTACGCGCCTTGCAAAGTACGGGTAACTGTAATAGTTGCGCCACGAACCGCTGCAGATGCATCAGTGCCCATAACAACGTTCCAGGACATGTTAGCTGCCGCCGGGTTGTTGATGGTCAGACCGTAATCAGGAGCGTTTGCTGCGCCAGTACCGTTTTCTACGAGGTTAGAACCAGTCCAGCCAATACCGATGGTGCGAGGATCAGTTGTCAGATCGTCTTCAGTACCGATCTGGCCACCATTATTGAAGATGCTTTCCGCGTTGGATTTCAGAGCATTAACCTCGCCCACCAGACGAGAAACCTGGGTACGAGCGGTGTAGTCCTGGTACTGAGGAATAGCAACAGCCGCCAGGATACCGATGATCGCTACAACGATCATCAGTTCGATCAGGGTAAAACCCTTCTGAGCGTGATTCATTTTGATTTCTTGCATGTTATCGACCTCTAGAGTTGTCGTTTTGCGTGTTACAGCTCCGGGGGCTGTGGAGCAAGGCCCCGCATCCGCTTTGAGCTGCTCTTAGCAAAGCATGCGGCGTGCCAATTGTCATATAATGCAAAAAAGTCACTCTTGGTCAGCGTGTTATGAGCTTATGTGAACCAGGTCACGAACTCGCAGGTGCGCCGCGCTCAGTCCAGGTGTGACGTTTTTTGTCACCCTTGCAGCGAATTTTAGACACGAACCCTATTGCGACATGTCTCTCCATGTTGCGCCAACTCTTTTGACAGCACCTTTCCAAACCATTCCGCTCCATCTAAACTCTCCATCGTTGAATACGACATTCAGTCACTTAGACGATTCTTCTCAGAGCATTTATGGCGACCAATAACAGAAACGTGACACTGACAGGACTTGCACGCCGCTTCGTAGACGACGGCCTGCTGGATGAAGAAACAGCAAAGGATGCATTTCTCCAGGCCTCCCAGAACCGCATTCCACTGATCACCTATCTGACACAGAATCAGCTGGCTGACAGTTCCAAGCTCGCCTTCTCAGCGGCGATGGAATTTGGCGTTTCCGTAATGGATCTTGATGCGTTTCTGCCTGAGATGATGCCTGAGAAGGTTGTCGACGAAAAACTACTCCGCAAACACAACGCCCTGCCGCTCTACAAACGCGGGAATCGCCTGTTTATCGCGGTGTCGGACCCCACGAACATTCAGGCCCTGGACGAGATCAAGTTCAATACTGGCCTGAGCACCGATGCCATCCTCGTAGACGACGCCAAGCTACGGGCTGCCATCGATCGCTATCTGGAATCCCATGATTCCACCATGGGCGACCTTGAAGATGCAGACCTCGAGGGAGTTGAGACGGAGAGCGGCGATCACGAAGATGACGACGGTTCCGTATCGACAACCGAAGTTGACGATGCCCCGATCGTTAAGTATGTGAACAAAATGCTGCTGGACGCTATCCGTGGTGGCGCCTCCGATATTCACTTCGAGCCTTATGAAAAAGCGTACCGGGTTCGATACCGTACAGACGGCATTCTTAAAGAAGTATCCCGCCCTTCCATCAAGCTGGCACCGAAGATTTCAGCGCGGGTGAAGATCATGGCGCAACTGGATATTTCTGAGCGCCGAGTCCCCCAGGACGGCCGGATAAAGCTGAAGTTATCCAAAACCAAAGCCATCGACTTCCGGGTGAACACCCTCCCGACCCTGTGGGGAGAGAAGATTGTTCTGCGGATTCTGGATCCCAGCCAGGCCCAGCTCGGGATTGACGTGCTGGGCTACGAAGAAGACCAGAAGGAAATGTATCTTGAGGCGCTCGAGCAGCCTCAGGGCATGATCCTGGTAACTGGCCCGACCGGATCTGGTAAGACGGTATCACTCTACACCGGCCTTAATATTCTGAACACCACCGAGCGGAATATATCGACCGCTGAGGATCCGGCGGAGATCAACCTTGAGGGTATCAACCAGGTAAACGTCAACACCAAGGTAGGCCTTGGGTTTGCCGAGGCCTTGCGCGCATTCCTGCGTCAGGATCCGGACGTCATCATGGTGGGTGAGATCCGGGACCTTGAAACTGCAAACATCGCCATCAAAGCCGCACAGACCGGTCACCTGGTTCTATCTACACTGCACACCAACAGCGCCGCCGAGACGCTGACCCGGATGATGAACATGGGCGTGCCTGCCTTTAACATCGCAACGTCGGTTAGCCTGATCATCGCCCAACGACTTGGCCGAAGACTGTGCAACAGTTGCAAGCAACCCTCAGACGTCCCTCAGGACGTGCTTTTGAAGGAAGGGTTCACACAAGAACAAATTGATACAGGCTTCACGTTGTACCGCCCCAAGGGCTGTGATAAATGCAATGGTGGATATAAGGGCCGCGTCGGTATTTACGAGGTGGTCCGCATTACCGATGAACTGGCAAACATGATTATGGAAGAAGCCAGCTCCATTAAAATTGCAAAGCAGGCTCAGGCAGAAGGCTTCCGAAATCTCAGGCAGTCGGCTCTTATGAAGGTGATTCAGGGAGTGACCAGCCTTGAGGAAGCCAATCGCGTGACGAAGGATTAAGCATGGCAGAAAAAGCGCAGAAGCTGGAATCGTATGTTTGGGAAGGAAAAGACCGCAAAGGCAACAAAGCCAAGGGCGAACTGACTGGATCAAACCTGGCCCTGGTTAAGGCCCAGTTGAGAAAACAGGGCATTATTCCGGACAAGGTAAAGAAAAAGCCCAAACCACTCTTTGGTGGCAAAAAGAAAATCACACCGTTCGACATTGCGATGCTGACCCGCCAGCTCGCAACGATGATGAAGGCTGGCGTACCTCTGGTGCAGAGCTTCGACATCGTTGCCGACGGCCTTGAGAACAAGGGTCTGCAAGAACTGGTGATGAGCATTCGCAACGACATTTCGTCTGGTACGGGTTTCGCTTCTGCGCTGCGCAAACACCCAAGACACTTTGACGATCTTTATTGCAACCTGGTGGAGTCCGGCGAGAAAGCCGGTGCTCTGGAGCAGATGCTGGACCGAATTGCCACGTATCTCGAGAAAACTGAGCTGCTCAAAAAGAAAGTGAAAAAGGCGATGACTTACCCCATTGCCGTTATTGTGGTTGCCATTGTCGTAACCGCCATTTTGCTTGTTAAGGTTGTCCCCCAGTTCGAAAGCCTGTTCCAGGGTTTTGGCGCAGAACTGCCGGTGTTCACGCAGATGGTGGTGGGACTCTCCGAATGGATGCAATCCTGGTGGTTTGTCGTTTTGCTTGGCATTGTAGGCGTTATCTTTTCATTCAAAGAGGCAAAACGCCGCTCGCCAAAGTTTTCGGATTTTGTCGACAAGTACACACTCAAGTTGCCCGTTGTGGGTGAAATTCTCGATAAATCCGCCGTCGCGAAGTTTGGCCGGGTGCTTTCCACTACCTTTGCTGCCGGTGTCCCCCTTGTTGATGCGCTGGATTCGGTAGCCGGTGCGACGGGCAATGCGGTATATCGCGATGCGGTTATGCGCATCAAAAATGATGTTTCAAGCGGTACCCAACTCCAGGCATCAATGCGTCAGCAAGACGTCTTCCCCGTTATGGCCGTCCAGCTGACAGCCATCGGCGAAGAGTCCGGTAACCTGGACGAAATGCTCGGCAAGGTTGCGGAGCATTACGAAGCTGTTGTTGACGATATGGTGGACAACCTCACCGCCTTGATGGAACCCATGATCATGTCGGTTCTCGGCGTGTTGGTTGGCGGTCTCATCGTCGCGATGTACCTCCCCATCTTCCAGATGGGCCAGGTCGTCGGCTGATTTCCACCGGCATACCCCCTCTCCTGCAGGGAGAGGGGGGCAAAAAAAACGATAAACCAGAGTCTTTGAATGCTCCCCCTAGAAACCATCCTGTCCACTCCCTGGCTTCTCTATCTGGTCGTCATTTTCGTCTCTCTCTGCGTCGGTAGTTTTCTGAACGTTGTCATCCTTCGCCTGCCCAAAATGATGAAGCAGGAATGGCGCTGCCAGTGCGAGGAGTTTCTGGAAGTGCCGGAGGGCGACCGCAAGTCAGATGAGCGGATAACTCTTTCAAAGCCGGCCTCCACCTGCCCGTCCTGCGGCCACAAAATTCGTGCCTGGGAGAACATTCCGGTCATAAGTTGGCTAATGCTTGGTGGCAAATGCTCTTCGTGCAAAACACGTATTTCGCCGCGTTACCCCATCATTGAAGCACTGACTGCGGTTTTTTCCGTTGTAACGGTTTATCTGTTGGGGCCATCCGAGTCCGCACTCTGGGCGTTGCTGATGGTCTGGGCGCTGGTGGCGCTGACCATGATCGATTTCGACACCCAGCTCCTGCCAGACGGCATCACCCTGCCCCTGATGTGGCTTGGCCTGGTGCTTAACTCTTTTGGAGTGGTGACGGATTTTGGCAGTGCTTTCTGGGGCGCCGTGGCAGGTTACCTCTCGCTCTGGAGCGTGTACTGGTTGTTCAAGCTGGCCACCGGCAAGGAAGGCATGGGGCACGGGGACTTCAAGCTGTTAGCGGCGCTGGGGGCCTGGCTGGGCTGGCAGCTGCTGCCTGCGGTGATTCTGCTCTCTTCTCTGGTGGGCGCGATAGTGGGCATCAGTCTGATGGTATTCCGCAAACACGGGCGTGAAGTGCCGATTCCTTTCGGCCCTTACCTGGCCGCTGCAGGCTTACTCTCGTTGTGGTTTGGGCCTGAAATCCAGGCCATATGGTTCGGGTACCTAGGAGTCTGAATGTCCCCCTATTCGGTTATCGGCCTCACCGGAGGTATTGGCTCCGGAAAATCCACCGTTGCACGCATGTTTGGTGCTCTCGGCGTGCATTGGGTGGATGCTGACGATGTCGCCCGACAGGTCGTGGAACCAGGCACACAAGCCCTCAGGGCCATCGCTGATCACTTCGGCGAGAGCATTCTTCAGGGTAACGGCGAACTGGACCGTGCTGCCCTGCGTCAGAAAGTATTTGAGGATCTGGAACAACGACGCTGGCTGGAAGGCCTGTTGCATCCCATTATCCGCCAGGAACTGATCCGCCAGTTATCACCCGAGGATTACAATCTGCCCTATGTGATGCTGGTCTCTCCCCTGCTTCTGGAGACCAACCAGCACGAACTGGTGGAGCGGATTGTTGTGGTGGATGTACCGGAAGAAACTCAGATTGACCGCACCATGGAGAGAGACGGGAATAGCCGCGAACAGGTGGAGCGGATACTCGCCGCCCAAATGCCCAGAGCCGCCCGCCGCGAAAAAGCCGATGCGATTATCAACAATGCGCAGCCGCTGGAGCGTGTGGAAGCTTCAGTACAGGCTCTGCACCAACGTTTTCTGGCGGATTTCAGCCAAGGAGCATAGTCTGATCCGCCCCGCACTTATTCTTACTGCACTTGCCACCGGTCTCCTCGCTTGTTCCTTCATAAAAGCGGCAGAACCGGTTATCACCATGCGCGACATCTCGGTGCCCGCCCTTCTGGCGCCGGAGCGCCTGCCAATCTCGTTCTATACCTTCGAACCCGCTGATTTCTGGGCAGAGCCCAGGGATTCCTGGTGGCTGGGAGTCAGCGACTGGGTTATTCGGCAGGAACGTCAGCATGGCCCAACAGTGCAGTCCCTGGGTGCATGGGCGGATCGAACACTGTCCGGCTCTTCCCAGGCGCTGCCAAATAACGAAAGCTACCTGAGACTGGGGTTTGCAGCAGAATCCGAATACAGCGATCCGGCCCAGTTTGAGCCGGAGCTTCGCTTTCGTCTCGATGTCCCCACCGCTGAGGAGAAACTGCGACTGGTAGTAGAGAGTGAAAGCGAGGAACTGATCCCACTAGCGGAGCGTGAGCGGGACAGGCAACTGACAGAGCCAGAGCGAACCGACACTGAAACAACCGGCGCCCTGAGATTTCTGACCGATGTCGGTGATGCCATCAACCTCTCAACCGATATTGGTGGCCGACTGAGGCTGCCACCCGAACTCTTCTGGCGTATGAAAGCGCGCAAGGGCTGGAAAATCGACAACGATTGGGCACTCAATGCCCAGCAACGTTTTTACTATTATCATACCGAAGGCTGGGGGGCTCGCAGTTGGGTTGGTTTAAACCGCTCACTGGGTAACGGCTGGCATTACTACAACTCATCCGAGCTGGAATGGATTCATTCTGACCGCGAATTTGTCGGGGCCCATGTTCACAGCGTGCAGAAACGTCTGAATACCCGGTCGGTGATCACCCCTCGTATTGGCGTGCTTGGCGAGAGCCAGCCAACCTGGCGCACCACAAACTACTTTACAGATATCACATGGCGCTACCGGGTGTATGACGATTGGCTGTTCGCGGAGCTGATTCCGGCCCTGGAGTATCGGCGCGATGACGGGTTTGACGACCAGGCGTCAATCGTATTCCGAATCGAAATGTACTTTGCAGGCACCATTGACCGGGAATGACATCAGAAATGAGCAGACCACTGCATAAAAGCCGGCCCGCCGAGGAAGCTCTGACACTCACACCGATTGCCATCACTCGCTCCTGCTTTCAGGACAAGTTCGGCGTTCCCCGGCAACCCGGCCTTACCCGCCATGCCCACGCGGAACTGGTTATACAAAGTCCCTTTGATCGTGAAGACGCTTTCCGGGGCCTTGAGTCAGCGAGCCATATCTGGCTTACCTTCCAGTTTCATGAAGCCGTTCGCGCCGAATGGCGCCCGGTGGTTCGGCCCCCGAGGCTTGGGGGTAACAAGAAAATCGGTGTGTTTGCCAGCCGATCGCCTTTTCGCCCGAACAGTCTCGGCCTTTCCGTCGTCAGAAACGAAGGGCTCGCTCGCAAAAATGGCGAACTGGTCCTGAAGATCAGTAATCACGACCTGATTGAAGGCACACCGATTCTCGACATCAAGCCCTACCTGCCATTCTCGGATTCTGTCCCGGAGGCATCACTGGGCTGGGCAGACAGCGCGCCGACCGACAGATTGGAGGTGATCTTTGCACCGGAAGCCTCTGACCAGCTAAGCCAGCTTCCGGAGGCCGACTATCCGGATTTCCGCGCCCTGATTGAGGACGTCGTCAGTTACGACCCGCGCCCGTCGTTCCGCCGAGGACGGGATGAACAACGAATCTACGGAGCCAACCTGTTCGACAAGAACGTTCGGTTTCGATTTGTGAACGAAGATTCAATCATGCGTGTGGAAGTGATATCCGTCTGTTAAGATGCACCTTGGTGATTTTGTAGTCGACACAGGGAACTTGTGCCTTGCCTTCAAACCAGTTCTTCAAGCGTTTGGGTTTGCGCCCACTGGCACTGCGGTTGCTTGGGTGGGTGCTGCTGTACAGCCTGATATTGTCACTGGTGGCAACGGGTGTTCAGATGATTGGCGAATTCGAACGCCAGAAATCGGAATTGCAGAGCAGTCAGGAGCGCGCCGCTGAACTTATCGCTGGCGGCATGAGCACCAACCTGTGGGTGATGAATTTCAGCGAAGTAGCTAATAGCCTGGACGACATGCGTTCCATGCCTTTTATTGGCTATGCGCGGGTAATCACGACCACCGGCGAAGAATTCAGTACCGGCTCCTACCCTGAAGGCCGGGTAATTACCCAGACATTCCCCCTCGAATTCAACCGTTCCAGTTTTGACCGTCCGCAACGAGTGGGGGAACTGACCATTGTTTCGTCTATTGAACAGGTATACCAGGATATCCTCGATCGCGCCCTGCTGAATCTCCTGTTCCAGTCCATTGTGGTGATGCTGGGCACATTGGGATTGCTGTTGATTGTACGGGTAGCACTGTCCCGCCACCTGGAAACCATGGCGGACTATGCGGCCAAGCTGAATCTGGATGCGCTTGTTGAACCTCTCAAGCTGCGCCGGCGCAACCCTTCCCGGCCCGATGAGCTTTCAGAACTGGAACAGGCATTGAATAAAATGCGGTTGCAGATTCTCGAGGACACCCGCTCATTAAGGCAGACCACCATCCAGACTCAGGGCGAACGGGACGAAGCCATCCGGGCCAATCACGCCAAGAATCAGTTCCTGGCCAATGTCAGCCACGAGCTGCGTATTCCGCTTCAGTCTGTCCTCGGTTACGCCAATTTGCTGACCGACACGCCTCTGGACCAGGAGCAACGGGAGTATGTGAATACCCTGCTCAATGCCTCGGAAAGCCTGTCTTCCATCATCAATGACCTGCTGGATATCTCCAGCATGGAAGCCGGCAAGCTGGAGCTTGAGGCTATTCCTTTTGACCTGCGCGAAACCCTGAACGACCTGATTCATATGCTTGGCTCCAGGGCCCGGGAAAAAGGTCTGGCCCTGGAAGTACGGGTGGATGAAAACCTGCCCTGGGCGCTGACGGGAGACCCGGTACGCATTCGACAGGTGTTGCTGAACCTGTTATCAAATGCCATCAAATTCACGGATTCCGGCCATGTGCTTATCAGCATTGAGGTTCTTGGCAGAAAAGAAGGCAAAGTGCGCCTACGGTTGGCGGTTGAGGACACCGGGGTTGGTATAAATCCGGAGGACATACCTCTGGTCTACGAGCCCTATGTTCAACTTGGTCAGCGCTTCCAGCGTCAGTTACCTGGTGCGGGGCTTGGGCTCACCATCTGCCGTCAACTGGTCGATTTGATGGGCGGCTCGATGGATCTGGAGAGCCGGCCCGGCGAGGGCTCTACCTTCTGGGTGGAACTGTCACTTCAGGAAGCAACCGACGGCTCCGCCAAGGTGCGGCCGGATTCAAGGCAGGTGCAGGGCCGACGGGTACTGGTCGTTGATTCCTACGAGCTGTCACGCAAGATTACCCTGGAGATGCTATCCCGCTACGATGTTCATATTGATGCCGTCCGGTCAGCCGGGGAAGCACTGACCGCCCTGCGACAAGCCTTTGATGCAGGCATACCCTACGACGCTACGATTCTGGACGGCTTCGTGCCCGACATGGATGCGGATTTACTGTGCCGCCAGGTACGGAGCAACCCGCAATGGACCGAAATGAGGCTTCTGATCCTGTCCTCCAACCCCCAGCGAGGGGACGCCGAGCATTTTCGCCAGGCCGGTGCTGATGCCTTCTTGAGCAAGTCTCTCCGGGAATCCTACCTGATTCCGATCCTGAACCAGCTGTTTACCCATGACACTCAACAGGAACGCCGGTTTCTTACCCGCTTTTCTCTGAAGACCATGGCGGATGCCGGAAGTCGCCAGCGGGAAATCCCTTGCGGTCGGATGCGGGTGCTGCTGGTGGAAGACAATCCCGTAAACCGCACCCTTACCCGGCGATTGCTGGAAAAACTGGGCTGCGAAGTCATGACGGCAAACGACGGGCAGGCCGCATCCTCTTTGTGGCAATGGCACCAGTTTGATGTGGTTTTCATGGACTGCGTTATGCCCCGGATGGACGGCTACGAAGCAACACGCCAGCTCCGGGCCTGGGAAACCAACCATGGTCGCAGCCGGGTACCGGTTGTGGCACTGACAGCCAGCGCCATGGAAGAAGATGAGGAACGTTGCCGCGAAGCAGGCATGGATTCCTTTGTGGCTAAACCTGTCAACCTTGAAATGCTACGGGCAGTGCTGGAACAATATTGTCAGGCTTCTGCAACATCCTGATGAAGCCGCAAGTCACCTGCCCGGAATCATGCCATGAATGTAGAGTGTCCCACCTGTAAGAAATCCGTGGAGTGGAGCGAGGCCAACCCCTGGCGCCCCTTCTGCTCTGAGCGCTGCAAACTGATCGATCTGGGTGCCTGGGCCAATGAGGAGTATCGGGTGCCCGCCGAAAACGCCTCTCCCGATGATCTCGACCAGGGCGGCGAAGTTACCCGTCACTAACGTGTTGGTTGCGAGCCACTTACGGGCTTTTAAGTTGTTAACCACCCGGCAGATGTTTAACATCCGTTGACGTTGAAACTATCGCATATACCGGCAGTTGCGCCGGCCACGCTCTCATAACGACAGCAAAAAAGGTGTACACATGAAGATTACCCGCGTCTCAGCACTGGCACTTTCTCTAGCCGCCGCTCCGGTTCTGGCCAGTGACCTGGATCTGAGTCTGACCAACGATTCGGTCAAAGGTCAGGTTAACTTCTTCGGCAGCCAGGAAGAGCTGCAAATGGGTGCTGGATACACCTACCATGAAGGTAGTCGCCACATTATCAATGCCGATTTCCACGCCCAGGGCCGCACTGCCCTTGGTAACCTGCCAACAACTGCCGGCATCGGCATGCGTGGCGTAGGCTGGGATGACGACGATGTTGATGGCGGTGCCATCGGCCTTGGTGGTTTCGCCACGGTGAACATTCCGACCGTGCCCGGTCTGTCGTTTGGCGGCAGCCTGCACTACGCTCCAAGTATTCTGTCGTTCGGCGATTCCGACGACATGACCAGCGTAGAACTTCGGGGCAGCTACCGTGTCATCCGTAATGCGGAAGTGTTTGCCGGTTACCGTTACCTGAACACAGAACTGGATTTTGCCGGTTCTCCAGATGTGAATCTGGATGAGGGCGTGTTGGCCGGTATCAAGATCTTCTTCTGACCCCTTCGCCTCGGTTACCCGGCGCCTTGCCGGGTGACTGATTCGTGCAGCCATTCACGCCCTGCCCTCCTGATTACTGCTAGTCTGTCCGGACATTTGCAAACCGGACTGCGCTTTCATGAGACTGACAATCCCTTCCATATTGGCTACTTCCTTGTTGCTTTCCGCCTGTGGGGGCGGAGATAGTGCGATTGACGGCGCCAAAGACATCCCCAACCGGTTTGGCAACACTCAGAACGCATTGGATGATTTTAGTTCCGGCAGTACCGGGGATTCCAGCAACGCCCGGGGCCTGAAGCCAAATCAGGTACGGGTTACCATGGAATTACCCGTTAATCTGGCACCTGAGGGCGAGCAAACACGGCGTAACCTTCGTATTGTGATTCCCGATCAGGTTCGGGTTTACCGCACCAACACCAGCGCACAAACCTTTGATGATGTTCGTTACTCCACTGAAAAAGGGACGGACGGCCACTTTATTCTGACCTTTGATAATGGCGTTCCCGTTGGTCCGGATGTGATCATTGAGGCCCGTTATGGCACCGCCACGATGACCGCTCTGGCAGCAGACGCCGACCGGGATGTAAAGGTGAACCCCTTTTCCCATTACCTGGTTACCGAGGTGCTCTGGCGCCGGTACTCCACCAATGATTTTCAGACCGTGTTGGCCTGCGTGGATAACGCGTCGTGCCTGAACAAGTATGTATGGGGAACTCTTGCCGATCAGGTACACGATTTTGAGATTGATATTCCGGAGAACGCTAACGTTACCCAAGCGACCTCTACACTGGCTAACCGGGCTGATTTTGCCAGCTATGTAGCAGATATGGCGGATTACGCACTGCTCGGCCAGGCATCCTCAGACCGTATTTCCGCCAGTGCGGCGGATTACAACTCCGTGTTTCTCGGCCTGGAGTTGGGCCAGACATTTCGCGAATCCAATGTGGCTGGAGCCGGCCAGTGGGGCGTCCGTATGGCTCAGGTAGAGCGGCTGACCGAGGACAACCGCGCCTTTTTGTATCCCGCACTGACGCTCACGTCGTTTGATGCCTTCAACCTGAACATCACGTCTCTGGCCACGGACATACCTTACGATCGCCAAACGCAGATTCACGGTTTTTTCGAGCGGAATAATTCCGGCATTCCAGAGCAGCTCTTTTTCGAGCGCGGGACCGAAACCTGGGAACGAAACAGCCATTCCAGCGCCCCGGGTGCTGCCACACTGACCACCGAAACACCGGCTCGCTTGCTGGCAGGAAGAGCCCTGTACCAAACCATCACCAAACGAAACAGCAGCCTGATCAATGGCTGGACCAGAAACCCGTACTATCTGGATGCCTTTACTTCCGAACCGGTGAATGACCAGAGCGGGCCAGACCGGGTACTGACCAACTATTTCACCGGCGGCAAAGCGATCGCGCTGGAAGATGATAACGGCAAGCTCAAACGCCGGAACATTCTCGAAAACCACTACCTGAGCGTATTCGAGCTACACCTCCAACGTGCGGAGGCATTCCAGATCTCCGATATGGCCGGACAGGCCTATAACGTGGCCTACCTCGCCACCCGCTTCGCCGATGGGGCGCCTGCGACATTCGAAACCGGGCATGGTCAATGGGTATTCGGCTCAGCGAACGATCAGACCCTGAACGGCACCGCCAATGTGGATCAGTTCACCCTGGCCCGCGACGCCTCCGGTGGCGTAGCCACACCCGATACCAGCAACGACACCTGGAATCTGATTAACCGGCGTTCCCGCCTGAGCTCGGGTGATATTTATATGGGGCGGCTGGGGTTGTTCCGCAACGAGATCGACGAACGAACCAACTTCAACGACCCCAACTTTGGCATCCCCGACATGGGCCTGGGGGCGGCAACCCCAAATCAGGATCTGATGGCCTTTAACCTCAATGATGGCACGTTGGGCAGTGGCCTCCTGGTGGCAGGAAAAACGCTCACAGACGGAGCACTGACAGAAGGCACCTATCGGTTACAGGGCGCCATCGTTGGCGTGACCCAGGAGGAAAACCGGCTCTACCACGTGAACAATGCACAGCTGACCCTGGCGAACAGTTCTGCCAGCTTCGAGGGCACAACCATGATGGTGAACCACCTTATCGAAGACAACGAGGTGGTGGCCCCTGAAGAACTGACGATGCAATTTAATGGCAGCTTCACAACAACATTGGAAGGGGGCATTTCGATTACCAGCGCCGGAGAATACGAGATGCGCGGCTTCTATACCGCGGCCGGCAACCAGGTCTTCCTGGTTATCAGCGACGATACCGGCCCGGAAATGAAAACCGGGCTATTGCTCGCAACCCTTGTTGAGGAATCCTCTGCGCCTTAAAACCTGAACCGCGGACAGCCCCGTATAACCTGTTATAATTCAAGCCATATCGATAGTAACGAGGGGTTTATGACTGCAGTTAACCGGGCGCTGATGCTGTTGATGCCGTTGTTTGCGTTTGCTGTTGCGGGTGCTATTTACACACCAACCGCAAGTCAGAACACCCTGCCGGGAGAAGGCGAAGGCGAAGTTACGCTGTCTTCTCTGCCACCGCTTCCAAATTGGGCGAATGAGGGTCTTCCGGACTTCTCAACCTATCAGGACACCACTGAAAAGAAAGTCGCGTTCTTCTCTTACCTCTATCCCAGGATAGTGCTTGCCAATTCCCGTATTCTGCTGGAGCGCGAATATCTCACCACGCTTGAAGGCAAGGATGCTCTGACTAAAGATGAACTCGCATGGCTAACAAGCCAGGGAGATCGACTGCGCATTGAGGCCGAGGCCGGAACTGACCAGCAGTTCGACCTGCTTCGGAAACGCCTCGATGTCATTCCTCCGTCTCTGATCCTGGCTCAGGCAGCGAATGAATCCGCCTGGGGGACCTCCCGGTTTGCGACCGAAGGTAACAATCTCTTTGGTCAATGGTGTTTCTCCCGTGGCTGCGGGCTGGTTCCGCAGAGTCGAATCGAGGGTGCCAATCACGAAGTGGCAAAATTCCCCTCACCTTATTACTCCGTGCGCTCCTACATTCAGAATCTGAACCGTCATCCCACCTATCAAACGGTTCGGGATATTCGACTCGCTGATCGCAAAGCCCAGAAACCCCTGTCTGGGTGGGAGCTTGCAGAAGGCCTGCTTGGCTATTCCGAGCGTGGTGAGGAGTACATAAAAGAGATTCGCGCCATGATCCGTTACAACAATCTGGAGTTCTACGACGAGGAATTCAGAACCCTGCTGGGTGACCGGACCCCTGCGCAGTTTGAACGGCTGGCATCCGCCATTCCGGACACGACGCTCCTGCCCGGTGGATCCGGTGGCCAACTGAGCCCGTTTGAAGGCTAATCCCTGAACCTGACAGATTCGAGATTCTCCGATGCTTGATTTCCTGCCCGCGCCGCTAAAAGGCATCCTTGCGGTGCTGTTGATACTGATCAACACCCTGTTGTTTCTTCCGCTACTGTTGCTGGTAGCACTGGCCAAACTCGTTGTTCCAGTCCAGCCGTTTCGTAAGGCGTGCACTATCGTGCTGAATGCCATTGCCTGGTACTGGATCGGCTTCAACAACACCCTGATGAATCTGCTCCACCGGGTGGAATGGGAGGTCCGTGGTGCGGAAGAACTCAGCAAGGAGCACTGGTATTTTGTCACCTGCAACCATCAGAGCTGGGCTGACATTCCCGCTATTCAATATGTACTGAACAGCAAAATCCCACTGCTGAAGTTCTTCCTGAAAAAGCAGCTGATCTGGGTGCCTTTGTTAGGAGTTGCCTGGTGGGCTCTGGATTTCCCGTTTATGCACAGACATACCAAGGAACAGATCGCCAAACGCCCGGAACTGAAAGGCAAGGACATTGAAGCGACAAAGGCCGCCTGTGAAAAATTCCGGTACACACCAGTGACCATTTTCAATTTTATGGAAGGCACCCGTTTCACCCCGGAAAAACACCAGCGCCAGAACTCACCTTACAAGCATCTGCTGAAACCCAGAGCGGGCGGCACGGCCTTTGTATTTGGCGCCATGGGCGAGATGATTCATACCATGCTGGATGTCACTATCGTGTATCCCGGTGGTCGACCCGGCATCTGGGACTACCTGTGCGGACGGGTGCGCAAGATCGTGATCGATATTCGCACCCGCGAAGTGCCGGAGCGTTTTCTTGGAATGGATTACGAAAACAACCGGGAGGTCAGGGTCGACTTCCAGCGATGGGTAAGTGAGATCTGGGCGGAGAAAGACCAGCGAATTGAAACACTGTTGGCCGAAAACAGCTAACGAATAATCCCTGCGGGGCTGCGGTATTACAGCAGCCCCAGCTCCCGGGCCCGGACAATTGCCTGTGTCCGTGATTTAACATCCAGCTTGGCGTTTATCCTTCTGGCGTGGGTTTTCACGGTATGCAGCGAAATGTGCAATTTGTCGGCGATTTCCTGGTTTGATAGCCCCTGGGCGATCAATTCCAGAACGCCCTGCTCTCGATCACTGATAGGCTCGGCCAGGGGGTCTGCCGCCGGTGCCACGGGCTCACAACCAAACAGCCGCCCAAGCGCTGCGGTGAAGTCCCCGTTATCAAGATGGCGATAACATTTGTCCATCAACGGGCCAAGCTCTTTCATAAGCTCTGCAAAGGGGCTTATAAAATGCTCCCGGCTCGCCTGGGCAACGACGCTCTCCAGCCTCTTCCGGGCGGCAGGAAGGCCTTTCTCGGCTTCCAGCAGAACAGCATCCAGCAAACCCGCATGCAGCTGCAGCCCCCAGGGCATGCCGCCCTCGTATTTCTCTGAGACAGCATCCAGATGTTCCCGGGCTCTCACCAGGTCGCCATTGGCTATATCAGCCCGCACCTGCAAGCAATCCAGCAGGCCTGGCATCATCGGGAAAAGCTCTGGAACACATCCACCTTTACGGTAAGGTTCCAGTTTGGCGATCGCCTGCGTCGCACTGTCGTGTTGGCCTTGAGCCAGCCAACAGCTGGCCTTCAACGCTTCCAGAACCGGTACGTACAGGCTCTCATCCACCTGCCAGGTATGCATGGTGCGCTCTGCCCGGCCCACCCAGACGAAGGCATCATCCATCCGGCCCTGGGCGCGACACATCAGTACCCTCAACGCCATGGCGAGCAGCAACCCGAGATCACGGGTCTGTTCGGCATGACGGGCACAGTTGACCAATAGTCGATCGGCTTCCGTCAGACGCCCCTGATGCCAGAGCACCAGAACCAGATTCAGCTGCAGGCGGGTTTCCCCGATTCGTGCCGGCCGGCTAAGCTCCTGCATGGCCGTATCCAGCCCGGTTCGCAACAGTTGCTCCGCGTGGCGCAGTGCCCCTTTGCCCAGTTCAATGCGGGCATGGGCGTATACCGCCAGGGCCTCGGACCCCGAATCGCCAGCTTCGCGGGCCAGCTTGGAAGCAACGCGATTGGCATCCCGAGCCTCCTGAAAAGACCCGGCCGCACAAAGCGCGCTCGAACGAACAATTTGAGTCACCAACTGCGCCTGGGTCGACATACTACCCATCGCCAGCGCCTTGTCAGCCATGGCCAACGCGGGCTGCACAAAGCCCTCACCGCGCAATATAAACGCCTTCAAAGCGTAGATGCGGCCCTCATGCTCGTTCCGGTCCCGGTCATTGAAGCCTTCAAGAAGCTGCTTTGCCTGCTGGAACTGACCACCAATGGCATGTACCCAGCCGTAAACAATACGCAGCCGGGCGCTTCGCTCCAGCAATTCTGCAGGCAGGTTTTTTCTCAAGCTCAACAAAGAGGCAGTATCCTGGCCCAGTAACAGCGCCTCGGTACTCTCGGAGGCAATGCGCACGACCTCATCGCTATCACCGGCCAGGACCGCATACTTTAATGCTTCCGGGAATTGCTGGCGCTGCTCGAACCATCGGCTGGCCATAAGCATTCGGGTGATGTAGCCCCCCATCACCGGGGTTTGCAGCCAGGCCTGTAGCAATGGGTTCAGGCGATACCACCGGCCCCGGCCAGGGACCGGCTTCAAGGGCAGACCACGATCAGCAGCCTCAGACGGTGGCATCCCCGACTCTGACACGGAAGGCTCGATAGCGAAAAACAACTCATCCGAACAGCTGTCCATCTCGGCAATCGCCCGCAGTGATTTCAACTGAGCGGACCCCAGCTGGGCCGCAATACAGTCTTTCAGGAAACGCTCTACCGAAGGGGTTTCGTGCAGGGCCCGACGCTCCCCGCCCTGTTTCAGCTCCCGCCGATACAGTGCCAGTGGCGTTGGCCAACCTTCAGTCAGCCCGAATAAATGATCAATCGCGACGCTGGTAATCAGGCTGTCGGAGCGCGCCTTCGCAAAAAACTCAAAGGTTTCAGACCGCGAAAACTCCAGAATATCGGGTCCTAGCTTGGTGTAGTTGCCATTCAATTCCAGTGTGTGGCTCTCAAAGGGCACCGGAAGCCGAGAAGCCATAGCAACTGAAAGACCCGAAGGCAGGTGGGTAACCAACTGGTGCAATAAGCCGCTGACTGCCGGGTTGGTAAGATGATGGACATTATCCAGAACCAGCACTTCTCTGACCTCGCGGGCCTGCCGATCCCGATTGACCAGAAGCATCGTCAAATGGTCTTCAAAGGTTCCACCATTCGGCGGCAGTACCTCTGCCAATCCCAATGCCATCGCAAGTATGGAAAGAAAACGGGAGGGAGCGTTGTCCCCGGCGTTCAGGGATATCCAGCGAACATTCACGTCCGGTGCACTGGCCAGCGCACTGACCAGGGCGTGAGTCTTGCCGTAACCTCCGGGTGCTTCTAGCTGTAGCAGTCTACCTGCTTGCAAGGCCTGGCATATCATTCGATCCAGATTCGGCCTCGCCAGGGTATCGTCTGGTACAGATGGCACCCTCAGCCGGTGCTCCATAAGATCCCGCACCAGCTCACCGCTCTGTAGACTGGAGTTCGCGGTCTGGAACTCGTCGTTGGCTGCACAGCCTTCTTTAAAGGATTTCACGCACTGCCCCGTTTGAAACCGGCCGGACGAACGCCCAAACCGGAAAATAAGAGTCTTGCTTAGGCCGAAAACGGCATGGCGTCCTGCATGGGGTACGCCTTTAGTATGAGTCTTGAGGGAGAGGTTAAACCAAAGCAGGTGCTTGCTGCAAAAAATTGACGGGGAAAAAAGAGGTTAGAGGCGATTTTTTAACGCGGAGACACTTACCAACGGCCAAAAAAAAAGCGAGCCGTAAAGGCTCGCTTTTCCTGACAGCGGTGAAACGCTGTTATTAACGGGTTCCAGCGCGACGCAGAGCCGCCGGCGTGTAATCCCGTGACTGACGCTCGACACCGAAGGTGTACGGCTGGTTCTCTTCGTTCGTCAGGCCAAGAGCCAGGTAACGACCGGAGAGCAGATCGTACAGTACTTCGATCGCGTACCAGGGCACGTTCTGATCGTAGAACTGCATTCCGTGGGCTTCAGCGACACGCCAGAGCTCGCCACGGCCATCGTAGTGATCGATAACCGCTGCCTGCCAGGAGTCCTCATCAATGTAGAAGTCACGCTGGGCGTATACATGCCGCTCACCGTCCTTCAGGGTTGCACGCACGTGCCACACACGGTGCAGCTCGTAACGGGTCAGATCCTGATTGATGTGTCCGGCTTTGATGATCTCGTCATAGCTCAGGCTGCGATCCACCAGCTTGTAGGAGTTGTACGGAATGTACATTTCCTTCTTGCCCAGCAGCTCCCAGTTGTAGCGGTCTGGCGCCCCGTTGTACATATCGAAGTTATCAGAGGTACGCATGCCGTCGGCTGCAGTACCCGGACCATCGTAGGCAACCTGCGGAGCACGACGAACCCGACGCTGACCGGCGTTGTAGATCCACGCCCGGCGCGGTTCTTTCACCTGATCAATCGTTTCATGTACCAGCAGTACGTTACCCGCCAGACGCGCTGGCGCAGTAATAGCCTGCTTGAAGTAGAACAGAACGTTGTCGTCTTCACCTGGCTGATAATCGTTCAGGTAAGTACGCCATGTCAGTTCGTCCTGGAACTTGACCACTGAGTAGTCGCCACCAGCTGTAGGAGTGACCTGGCCAACGTTCCGCTGCACCGAACCACCGCGATACCGGGTAATGTGGTTCCAGATAGCTTCGAGGCCGTTCTGGGGAATCGGGAACGGCGTTGCACTCTCGTAATTGCCCAGCCCGTTACCGTCCTGAATCAACTCCACCTTGGTGGCGTTCTCAACGGTCTCATCCATCACTTCTTTCGGGTAAGCCGCCGTACGATGGGTCGGATAGACCGGAATCTTGTAATCGGCGTACTGGCGAATCATCGCCACCTGGCCCGGAGACAGCTTGTCGGCATATTGATCAACATTGCTCTGATCAATGACAAACTCGGGCTGCTCATTCGGGAACGGATTTACATAGATACCGTCGCCCTTGTAGCCCGCCGGCGGAGTTGTTAACCCGCCGGTCCATGCCGGGATGGCACCGCCATTACCAGACTTCTCTGCACCCATCGGGGTCAGAGTATCGCCCAGCTTGGCCGCTTCTTCTGCAGAAACCGCGCCCCAGGCCTGACCGGTAAAGAGACTTGCAGCCAGTACACCTGTGGCCAGTAGTTTCTTGTTTAATTTCATCTAAATTACCTCGTTGAACGAATTCGGTCCGGTTCAGAATGAGTAGGAAACGCTCGCACTCACGAAATCACGGTCGGTCAACTCGTTATACGGTTTGCCACCGAAAAAGTTTGTGTAGCCGATGTTGCCTGTGATCTTGTTCTGATAAACCGCCTGAACGGACAGACCAAGCGCCTTGCTTCCTTCGTTGAAGGCACCACCCGGCTGCGGGGAATAACCTTCTACGTCGTGACTCCAGGCCAGCTGCGGCGACAGGTTAATGCCTGCAAACACGTTCGGGTAGTCCCAAACCAGACGCGTGCGATAACCCCAGGAGAAGTCTGTGGTATAGCCGTCGTTCTCACAGTAGTCCGGGTTCAGATTCAGCTGGGGACAGATATCACCCGCAGGCGTGGGCACCGGACCTACGCCAAAAGTACCGGAGCGCCCATAACGTGCCTCGTCGTAGCCCGGCAGATCGTGTACCCAGGTCATACCCACTTCATTGATCAGGGACAGACGGCTGGCACCCATAACCTGATCGAAGAACTTGATCAGCGTGAACTGGAATTGGGAGACATTGTAACGGTCATAGCCAGAAGCCCTCAGACCGTTGATATCGAAGTCCGCTCCAAGTTCTTTTTGCCGCTGTTGTTGCAAGAGGCTAACAGGCGTCGAATTTGGATCATTAGGGTTGGTTGGCAGTTGCAGACCAGCATAGATCAGCTCAAAAGCGTTCCACTGAAGGGGCACATCCTCACGGAAGCTGTACTCGGCACCCAGTGACCAGCCGCCGGGCGTGGTTGTGTTGATACTGATACCGTAGAGGTCAATGTTCTCCGGGTACTCCATAAAGTACTCAGGGAACCCACCCGCCTGGGGCCCAGGACCATCGTTCAGCACACCGCTGACGTACGGCAGACGGCTGTTGTACTTAATGTAATAGAAGCCCAGCTCGGAATCATTCAGCGCCGGCACATACCAGCGAACCGCCACACCAAACTGGTCCTTTGAGTCCGCTTCTACGTCAGCAAGGCGATTAATGGCGTAACCACCAAGACCAAGTCCATCTGTGGCATCAATCAGTTGACTCTGAGCCTCGCTCACATCACCTGCTGGCCAGATTGGGCCACAGCCATCGGCGACAAAATCGATGGTGGAGAAGAAGGTCCCGCAATCGTCCGGCCGGACCGGCTCCCATTTGGCCTGAACGAAGGCTTCAATGGAGACGTTTTCAGTCACACCGGCAGACATGTAGAACATCTCAACCGGCAGCAGCGCATCCTTCAGCTCAGAGCCCGGAGCACGGAACGCCTGAACGTCTACCGGGTTGATGGTGTTGATACCACCCTGAATAAAGGTACTTTCACCCCAGCTCACCACCTGCTTACCATAGCGCAGGCTCACGGGGATGTTGCCGAAATACCAGTCAGAAAACACATAGGCATCGAGAATTTCGCCGCCTGACGCGTTATCCTTTGCTTTCTCATTGAGCTCTACGTAACGGCGATTCTCATCTTTGAGTTCAAAGTCATACCAGTAACGGCCACGAACAAAACCGCCTACTCGGGTCAGATACTGACTGTCGACTGCGTAATCCAGGAACAGCTCACTGTTGCCCTTGACGATCTTCGAGATGGTATCGCCTTTATCGAAGTTGCGGTTACCGTCGTCATAGTTGTTGGTGGAAGCAGTACCCCGACCATCGTGCGGAGCCAGAAGACGCTTATCAGCTTCTTCTACTCGCCAGGAAGCACCGGCAGATAACGTGGTATTGAACTGAGCCTCAACATCACCCATGTAGAACGAGTATGCTGCTGCCTGGCCGGACACACCGGCGGCTATGGCTACGGCAAGTGGTAACTTGGTCCAACGCTGCCACGGTTGAGTTTTTCTTGTCATTGGAAGGCTACTCCGTTGTTGTTCTGAGTCGCTGCTCGATTGTTCTGGTGTTAGGTGTCCTGACGGCTGTACACACAGTGCCGTGATGATTGCACTATAGCTAAGCCTTTCGGGGGCTTTGATCAGTCAAAAGTATGATTTTGCTGTCACTCTCTGTTCAGCCGGGGCTCGCACTCCCTCACTATAGACAAGATTCAGGAGTGCAACCACCTGTCGTCTTACAGCATTTCGATCGCCATTGCGGTGGCTTCACCACCTCCGATGCAGAGCGCGGCAACACCCTTCTTTTTGCCATAGCGCTTGAGGGCATGCATCAGGGTAACCAGAAGACGGGAACCGGTAGATCCAACCGGATGCCCCTGGGCACAGGCGCCACCGTGAATATTCACCTTGTCCGGATCCAGGCCCAGCTCTTTGATAGGCATCATGGCCACCATGGCGAAGGCTTCGTTGATCTCGTAAAGGTCAACATCGTCCTTGGTCCAGCCGGTTTTCTGGAAAAGTGTCTGGATCGCGCCCACTGGCGCACAGGTGAACTCGCTGGGATGCTGGGACTGAGTGCTATGGGCAACGATCCGCGCCAGGGGCTTGAGGCCACGTTTTTCAGCTTCGGATTCACGCATCAGTACCAGTGCTGAGGAGCCGTCAGAAATGGAAGACGCGTTTGCCGCAGTCACCGTACCGTCTTTGGCAAACGCCGGGCGCAGTGTCGGAATCTTCTCAATGTTGGCGTTGTGGGGCTGCTCATCATCCTCTACCACCACCTCGCCCTTACGGGTCTTGACGGTAACGGGGATGATCTCTTCTTTGAGCAGGCCTTCTTCAATCGCTTTCTTGGCACGATTCAGGGAGGAAATCGCGTAGTCGTCCATTTCTTCCCGGGTATAGCCTTTCTTGTCCGCCATTTCCTGGGCGAAAGATCCCATCAAACGGCCAGTCTCGGCGTCTTCGAGGCCATCCAGGAACATATGGTCCTGGGGCGCCTGCCCAGGCCCCATGCGGTAGCCCTGGCGGGCGCCCAGCAAAATGTGAGGCGCGTTGGACATACTCTCCATACCACCGGCTACCATAATGTCGTTTGAGCCGGCTTTGATCAGGTCATGGGCAAACATGGTGGCTTTCATGCCGGAGCCACAAAGTTTGTTAATGGTGGTGGCGCCAGTACTGTCTGGCAGTCCCGCCTTGCGCATGGCCTGGCGAGCGGGCCCCTGTTTCAGGCCAGCCGGCAGCACGTTACCCATAATGACTTCCTGAATATCGGCAGGCTGCAGGCCGGCGCGCTTCACCGCCTCAGCGATGGCAATTGCGCCCAGTTCCGGCGCGGAAACCGGGGCAAGACTACCCATAAAACCACCCATGGGGGTGCGAACACCGCTCACGATGACAACGTTGTCCTGACTCATGCTGTGACCTCTCTGTTGGTTCTTTATGATTCTGGTTATGGTTTGTGGGGCGCTTCGAGATACTCCTGGGATTGCATTTCCAGCAACCGGGATTCCGTGCGCTCGAATTCAAAGCTCAGGCGCCCGCCCGAATAGAGCTCGGTGATGGGCGCCGCAGCGGAGATAATGACCTTGACGTTGCGGTCGTAGAACTCATCGATCATGTTGATAAAACGGCGCGCCTGGTCGTCCTTGTCGCCACCAAGCACCGGTACATTGCTGACGATAATGGCGTGGAACTGGCGCGCCATTTCGATGTAATCGTTCTGACTCCGGGGGCCGTCACACACGTCTTTGAAGTCAAACCAGACCACATCGTCTGCGTGGGCCTGGGCCGGAATCTTGCGACCGTTGATTTCCATGGTTTTACTGTGCTTCGCCGCTTCGACGGCCAGGGCGTCGAAACTGTTCCGCAAGCTGATATCCGCCTCATCATCCAGCGGACAGTGATAAAGCTCTGCCTGCTCCAGGGTACGCAGGCGATAGTCTACGCCGCCATCCACATTCACCACATCGGTGTACTTCTTTACCAGCTCGATGGCTGGCAGGAACCGCGCGCGCTGGAGGCCATCTTTATAAAGGCCATCGGGGACGATGTTGGACGTACACACCAAGGTAACACCACGACCAAAAAGCCCATCCATCAGCGTGGCAAGGATCATGGCATCGCCAATATCGGAAACGAAGAACTCGTCGAAACAGATGACACGGGTCTCGTCCGCAAACTTTTTAGCCACCATCTCAAGGGGGTTTTTCTCCCCCTTCAAAGCCTTCAATTCGTTGTGAACGCGCTGCATAAAACGGTGGAAGTGCACCCGCATCTTGCGCTCGAATGGCAGCGACTCAAAAAAGGTGTCCATCAGATAGGTTTTACCCCGGCCAACGCCGCCCCAGAAATAGAGGCCTTTAACCGGCTCTTCCCGGCCCTTCTTGAGTTTGCGGCGCAGTTTGGCCAACCCTTTGTTGCGCTCGTTTTCAGCAGCCACCAATTTATCGTACAGTGCCTGCAGGCGTTGGACTGCATCTACCTGGGCGGGGTCCTTGTGAAAATCCGGGCGTTCAAGATCCTTTTGGTAACGCTCCCAAGGGGTCAGGTTCGCAACGGTATCGGAGGACGTAGCTGCAGTCATCAGGCTTCCTGAATAGTTGAGTCGAGTGAAAAATCGGCGCGGTATTGTCGCCTATTTCGCGTTTTTTCGCCACGCCGGGCGGCTCTCGGGGCAATACGACGATTGGCTCAGTGTTTCAGCATGGGCTCAATCGGTTTGGGGCGTTATACTCCGTTTACGGGGATTGGCTCACTTCCAGGCAATATAAGGACGATTTTCATATGACAAACCTGATTCTGGCGGCAGTTGCCGCGTTGGTAGTTGGCATTGTCATCGGGATTCTGGTTGGCCGTTCCGGCCAGGGAGCAACGTTACGGCAGCGCCGGGCGGAGCAGCAGATTGAAGAGCTGCGCAGCGAGTTTACGCGCTATCAGGCCCAGGTGAACGAACACTTTATGGAATCCGCGCACTTGTTGCGCCGGTTCAACGACGCCTACCGGGATGTGAACCAGCATATGGCTCGCGGCGCCAACCGTCTGTGCAATGACGAAGACTGGATGGAAGAGCTGGATCAGAAATCCAAGGGCAGACTGGAGCATGGCAGTGATGGCGAGCCTTCAGAACCCCCCAGGGATTATGCACCCAAGGCCGACCCTGAGGCCAAAGGCACGCTTGCCGAGGACTACGGCCTGGACAAGGGCGAGAAGCGCCCGGCTTGATTCGAAATCAGAGGCTGCGCCACGCGCAGCCTGACAACGATCTTCATACCGGATTATCACAATCGATGAAACGGTGTGTAACACCAAACGCCTCAGCAATCGCCGCCCCTAACGCCTGCACTCCATAACGCTCTGTCGCGTGATGGCCCGCCGCAAAGTAATGAATGCCGCATTCCCGGGCGGTATGAGTTGTCGGCTCCGAGATTTCACCACTGATGTAGGCGTCTACGCCCGCCTCCAAAGCAACGTTGATAAAGCCCTGAGCGGCGCCCGTACACCAGGCGACGGTTTTGATTTTGTCTGCCCCTGCACCAACGTGCAACGGCTGCCTGTGCAGAGCCCGAGCCATCTCTAACTCAAACTTTTCTACTGACAAGGGCTCCGGCAACTCACCCTGCCAGACCAGCCCCCCCAGCGGCCTCGGATTCTGGATTCCGAGCACTTCCGCCAGTTGCCGGTTGTTGCCATACTCTGGATGATCGTCCAGTGGCAGATGGTAGGCGACGAGGTTGATGTCGTTGTCCAGCAACTGCTTGATCCGGTTTTTCTTCATGCCGCGGATGGCCTGATCTTCGCCTTTCCAGAAGTAGCCGTGGTGGACAAGGATCATGTCTGCGTTCTGTTCGACTGCTGCGTCGATCAGTGCCTGCGATGCCGTCACTCCCGTCACGATAACGCCTACGCTCTCCTTACCCTCTACTTGCAGCCCATTGGGAGCATAGTCCTGAAAATTATCGGGCTGGAGCCATTCGGCTATTTTAACGAGGATTTCGTTTCTAAGGGCCATGACACCTCTCCTGCTCTATCTGACTCATGATCATCGTAAGCTGGCGTGCACTCAGTTCAGCGGTGACGGGCGGGAGGGGCTTTCCGGAAATTTCGGAGGCCATGGATGGCCGGAGAGAAGCGCACAGGGATGTGCTTGTAGCGGTTTCCGGGAAGCCCCTCCCGCCCGTCACTACCACCGAAGTTCTGCACGCCAGCTGGCTCAATGCTTAGCGAGCCCGCCCTTTGGGAGCAAGGCCTTACAGCACACCGAGACCTTTTATCAGAGCATTGTTCTGATCGCTCGTACCAATCGTGATGCGCAGAAAATCGCTGATTCTTGGCTTATTGAAATGCCGGACAATAATGCCCTGCTCCCGAAGCTTCGCCGCAATCGCAGCGCCTTCATGGCCGGGATGGCGGGCAAAAACAAAGTTTGCCTTGGATGGCAGCACCTCAAAACCAAGCGTTTCCAACTCCCTGGTCACCCGCTCGCGCTCGCGGATCACGCCACTGCAGGAATCCTCGAACCACTGTTTGTCCTCAAACGCAGCCACGGCACCAGCCAGAGCCAGACGGTCCAGCGGATAGGAATTGAAGCTGTCTTTGACACGGTTGAGAGCCTCGATCAGATCTTCATTACCAACCGCAAAGCCAACTCTCAGGCCAGCCAGTGAACGGGCCTTGGAGAGGGTCTGGCACACCAACAGGTTCGGGTACTGGTTCACCAGACGAATCGCCGTCTCGCCACCGAAATCAACATAGGCTTCATCAACCACTACCACGCTATCCGGGTTGGCCTGCAGGATATCCTCTACGTGCCCAAGTCCGAGGTAGCGTCCCGTCGGCGCATTCGGGTTCGGGAAGATAATGCCGCCGTTGTCACGCTTGTAGTCGTTCGGATCGATCTCAAAGCTGTCAGTCAATGGAATGACCGCACTTTCGATCTGGAACAAGCCACAATACACAGGGTAGAAGCTATAGCTGATGTCCGGAAACAGGATCGGCTTGTCGTGTTTCAGCAGCCCCTGAAAGATATGCGCCAGCACTTCATCGGAGCCGTTGCCAACAAACACCTGTTTGGGATTGATTCCAAAATCCACGTGGTATTCGGCAATGGCATCTTTCAGGGCCTGGCCTTCCGGGTCCGGATACAGGCGCAGGCTGTCATTTAACTCTCTCTGAATGGCTTCAATCACTTTTGGCGATGGGCCGAACGGGTTTTCATTGGTGTTCAGCTTCACCAGATTGGCCATTTTCGGCTGTTCACCCGGCACGTAGGGCTTGAGTTCACTGACCAGGTCGCTCCAGTACTTACTCATTGATCCGGTACTCCGCTGAACGTGCGTGTGCAGTCAGACCTTCGCCACGAGCCAGAACCGATGCCACCCGCCCCATACGATCGGCGCCCTGAGCGGTAAAGCCAATAAGGGAAGAGCGCTTCTGGAAATCGTACACACCCAGAGGTGAACTGAATCGTGCGGTGCCGCTCGTTGGCAAAACGTGATTCGGGCCTGCGCAATAGTCACCCAGGGCTTCGGCCGTGTGCCTGCCCATGAAAATCGCGCCGGCGTGGCGGATGTCGTCGAGCATGGCCTGCGGGTCTTCCACTGAGAGCTCCAGGTGCTCCGGCGCAATCCGATTACTCACTTCTGCGGCTTCTTTCAGATCTGCCACCTGAATCAGTGCACCCCGTCCCAGCATGGAGGTGCGGATAATTTCTTCTCGCTCCATGGTCGGCAGCAGCATATTGATACTGGCTTCCACCGCATCCAGGAAGTCTGCGTCCGGGCTGACCAGAATGCTCTGGGCCTGCTCGTCGTGTTCGGCCTGAGAAAACAGGTCCATGGCGATCCAGTCCGGGTCGGTCTTGCCGTCACAGATCACCAGTATCTCCGAAGGGCCGGCAATCATGTCGATACCGACAACTCCGAATACTTCGCGCTTGGCGGTGGCCACGAAAATGTTACCGGGGCCGACGATCTTGTCGACAGAGGGCACGGAGTCCGTGCCATAGGCCAGCGCAGCCACGGCCTGGGCGCCACCGATAGTAAACACGCGGTCTACCCCGGCAATGGCGGCCGCTGCCAGCACCATGTCATTCACCACACCATCCGGGGTCGGCACCACCATGATAACTTCAGAGACACCAGCGACTTTGGCCGGAATCGCATTCATCAGTACCGACGAAGGATAGGCCGCCTTGCCACCCGGCACGTACAGACCGGCGCGATCCAGCGGCGTTACCTTCTGGCCCAGCACGGTTCCGTCTTCGTCCTGGTATTGCCAGGATTGCTGATTCTGGCGTTCGTGGTAGTCACGGATGCGTTCCGCCGCTTTTTCCAGACCCTCACGCTGATCCTGGGGAATTCGGTCCAAAGCTGCCTGCAAACGGCTTTTATCCATTTCCAGCTCAGCCATGGAGCCAACGTCCAGGCGATCAAACTTGGCCGTAAACTCCAGCACCGCCGCATCGCCCCGGGTCTTCACCTCGTGCAGGATATGCCGAACCGACTCATTCACCTGATGATCCACACTGTCGTCCCAGGCCAGCAGCTGGGCCAGCGCACTGTCAAAGTCGCTCTGGGTGGTGTTCAGTCTGGTGATTCTGTCGGTCATTTTTCAGATCCTGTCTTGGAGTAACACTACGAATCGCGGCGTCGTTCAACGGCCGCGGACATCTTCTCGATTATGGGGTTTATCTGGCCGTGTTTCATCTTCATGGAGGCCCGGTTAACCACCAGTCGGCTACTGATGTGGTCAATCAGTTCTCTTGGCTCCAGCCCGTTGGCCTTAAGGGTATTGCCGGTATCCACGATATCAACAATCTCATCGGCCAGGTTCAGGATCGGTGCCAGTTCCATGGCCCCGTAGAGCTTGATGATATCGGCCTGCCGGCCCTGAGCCGCATAATAGCGCCGGGCCAGGTTGACGAATTTGGTGGCAACACGAATCCTGCCTGCCGGTGGCTGCTCGCCTTTTTTGCCTGCGGTCATCAACCGGCAACGGGAGATGTTCAGATCAAGCGGTTCGTAGAGGCCGTCGCCACCGTGCTCCATCAGAACATCCTTACCAGTAACGCCCAGATCCGCGCCACCATATTGAACATAGGTGGGCACATCGGTCGCCCGGATGATCAGAATCCGCACGTTCGGGTCGGTGGTGGGAAACACCAGTTTGCGGGACTTTTTCACGTCGTCGACAAGCTCAATGCCCGCTTCCGCCAGCAGCGGCAAGGTTTCTTCCAGAATGCGACCCTTCGACAAGGCGATGGTGATGGAATCTGTCATGTATCCTTCCGGGTTCCCGTTGGTCAAATTCAGGCTGGCAGACGGCGGATGCTGGCACCCAACAGCTGCAATTTCTCTTCAATGCATTCGTAACCGCGGTCAATGTGGTAAATGCGGTCGACAATGGTATCGCCGTCTGCCATCAGACCGGCGATCACGAGGCTGGCTGAGGCCCGCAGATCGGTTGCCATCACCGGAGCACCGGTCAGGTGTTCAACGCCCTTGATGATGGCCGCATTACCTTCAAGGGTAATGTCTGCACCCATCCGGATCAGTTCCTGCAAGTGCATGAAGCGGTTTTCAAATACGGTTTCGACGATGGTTCCGGAACCCTCGGCGACCGCATTCATGGCCGCAAACTGAGCCTGCATATCCGTTGGGAACGCCGGATACGGCGCGGTCCGCAGGCTGACAGCCTTGGGCCGCTTGCCTTTCATGTCCAGTTCAATCCAGTCCGGGCCGGTCGTGATGTGCGCCCCCGCCTCTTCCAGCTTGAGCAGCACCGCTTCCAGGATATCTTCCCGGGTATCTTTTACTTTCACCCGACCACCGGTCGCAGCCGCCGCCACCAGGTAGGTTCCGGTCTCGATCCGGTCCGGCAACACGTTGTAGTGGCATCCGTGCAGGCGCTCCACACCATTGATTTCAATGGTCGCGGTACCGTGGCCTTTGATATCGGCACCCATGGCGATCAGGCACTCGGCCAGATCCACCACTTCCGGCTCACGGGCCGCGTTTTCGAGGATGGTTTTACCCTCGGCGAGCGCAGCTGCCATCATCAGGTTTTCGGTACCCGTTACGGTGACCGTATCCAGGAAAATGTGGGCGCCCTTCAGCCGGCCATTGGTCTTGGCCTTGATGTAGCCATTCTCCACCTTTATGTCGGCACCCATCATTTCCAGACCGTGGATGTGCAGGTTAACCGGTCGGGTACCGATGGCACAGCCACCCGGCAGGGAGACTTCGGCTTCGCCAAAATGTGCCACCAGCGGGCCAAGCACCAGTATGGAGGCGCGCATGGTCTTTACCAGCTCGTACGGTGCATGGAAGTGCTTGATGGTGTTGGCGTGCACTTCAACACTCATCTTTTCGTCAATGAGCAGCTCCACCCCCATGCGACCGAGCAGCTCGATCATGGTGGTAATATCGTTCAGGTGCGGCAGGTTGCCGACGGTAACCGGCTCATCCGCCAGCAGTGTCGCCGCCAGAATGGGCAGGGCCGCGTTCTTGGCACCGGAAATGCGAATTTCGCCGTCCAGGGGCTTTCGACCCCTGATCAATAGTTTGTCCACGGTAATTATCCTGTTCGGTTCAGGCGCCGGCCTGCTGATCGGCCCACTCGCTCGGGGTAAAGGCTTTCGGGTGAAGGGCGTGAATGGTGCCGTCCATGACATGCTGGAATAGCACCTTGTTGATCATTTGCTGCCGTTTGATGGTGGGCAGTCCCTCAAATACGTCACCCACCACCACAACAAGATAGTGGTTGCCATCAACCTGTACCTGAACCTCGCAACCGGGCAGGGCTTCTTTGACAAGTTCGGTAACCTGGGCGGCGTCCATAAGGATTCCTCGACTAAGTTGAAATCAGGGGCGGAATTGTAACCAATTCCCGGGCGCCGGTCAGCTGTGCTCGGCAAATCCGGGAATCTGATCCTGAAGATTACTGAGTGCGGCCAGAGAACGAAGTCGCTCACTGGCGCCTGTGAAGGAGAGATGGCAATGTCGGCTTAACGCCAGACGCTGCCAACATAAAAGCATCGAAAGCACCACACTGTGGGCGGTGCCAAGCCCGGACAGATCAACCTCAAGCGTCCCATCGGCCTGTCGTATTTCCTGTTCCCCCTGCTTGCGCAGCGCCAGGACCGTGTCGGCATCGACATCGCCGGTTACGCGAAGAGTTTTGCCGTTCCGGACGATGCCCGGCAACCGATCACTCATGAACGATCCACCTGCTCGTCCAGATTCAGGGCCTCAACCGCGTCACCCCAGCCGTCAATGACCGCCTGAACCTGGCCGCGATTCTCTTCCATTTCCTGGGCAAAGCGATCCCGGAAGGCAAGGCCGATGTTCACGCCCTCTACGATGACGTTTTCCATCATCCAGCGGTCGTCACCTGTCCGGTACATTGAGTAAGTGACCGGATAACGGTTGCCGGAGGCACTGATCAACTCCATTTCTACCGAAGCGCGATCCTCATTCTGAGGAAGGATGGTGGCTTCCTTGACGATGATCTCGAAATCTTCCGCAGAAACCAGGGCCTGGGCATAACTATCAAACAGGCTGCGCTTGAACTTCTCGACAAAAGCATCCCGCTGCTCTGGCGTGGTCTGGCGGGCATATCGACCCATCACCCGGGCAGCAATCCGGCGAAAATCGACAAACTCCTGAAGGGTTTCATCCATGCTGGCATAAAACGCCTCAGGATCCTTTTCGTACAACCCTTTCTCGGCATTGAGCTTCTGCACCAGCTTCTGGGTATTCTCGTCCACGTAACGCTTCAGATCCTCCTCCGGGCCGGCCCAGACCTGGCCCACCATCAGGGCGACCATGGCAATCATCAACGTCAAACGGTGTTTCAGGACACTCATTAGTTTCTCCTGTGCATGGCTCTGGCTCAGCGGCCGGAGGCAAAGTTACTGATCAGCCGTTCCAGATTCATGGCGGACTGGGTGGAATAAAAGGTATCCCCCGCGTTCAGCGACTCCAGGTCCCCGCCAATCGATATATCAATGTACTGCTCACCCAGCAGTCCGGATGTACGTATTACTGCTGCACTGTCGGCCGGGATGTTATCAACCTCAGCATGGATAGACATGGTTACCCGCGCCTGGAAAGTGTCCCTGTCCAGGGTAATGGATTCGATGGTACCGACAGTGACACCAGCCATGGAAACCTTGCCTCGGGGCGTCAAGCCACCGGTATCGTTGAAATTGGCATACAGCGTATAGGTCTGCTCCGCGGATTTCGGCGACAGGCCACTCACCTGCAGCGCCAGAAACATGAGCGCGGCCAAACCGGCAATCATGAACAGCCCAACAATGATTTCTGTGCTTCTTTGTGCCATGAAAGGCTCCCTGAATCCTGTTAAAAATCACCGAACATGACGGCAGTCAGTACGAAATCGAGACCGAGCACTGCCAGCGATGAGTAGACCACGGTTTTGGTGGTCGCCGAACTGATACCAGCAGAGGTGGGCACGCAATCATAGCCCTGGTAGACCGCAATCCAGGCACACACGAACCCGAACACCACACTCTTGATAAAGCCGTTAAGCACGTCATCCACAAAATCGACGGAGGACTGCATGTTGCCCCAGAAGGAACCCTCAAACACGCCCAGCCATTCCACACCAACCAGCATGCCGCCCCAGATCCCCACTACCGAGAAAATCATGGCAAGTACCGGCATGGCGAGAAAACCGGCCCAAAGTCTCGGTGCAACGACCCGGCGCAACGGATCTACCCCCATCATTTCCATACTGGAGAGCTGTTCCGTCGCCTTCATCAGGCCGATCTCTGCCGTCAGGGCGGAGCCCGCGCGACCGGCGAACAGCAGGGCCGTCACTACCGGCCCCAGTTCGCGCACCAGCGTGAGCGCAATCATCTGACCAATCGCCGACTCCGAGCCGTAATCGCTGAGAATGGTATAGCCCTGAAGCCCCAACACCATCCCGATGAACAAGCCAGACACCACCACAATCGCCAGCGACAACACGCCGACTGCGTAAAGCTGTTTGACCAGCAGGGGAAAACCTGTTGCAGGCCTGGGGACGCCGGCCAGCACGCCGAAAAGAAACTGCCCGGAACGACCGAAGGAGGCAATGATCGCGATCCCGAGCCGCCCCAGGCCGGCAATACGATCCATCATGAAGACCGCCCTCCCACACCAAAATCAGCCGCCGCATCGCCACTCGGGTAATGGAACGGCACCGGGCCATCAGGCTGCCCTTCAAGAAACTGCTGAACCCGCTCAGACGGATGTGCCCGCAGCTCCTCGGGAGTGCCCTCACCGATCACCTTGCCGTCGGCAATAATGCAGGCGTAATGGCAAATACTCAGGGATTCAGGCACGTCGTGCGACACCAGAACGCTGGTCAGCCCCATGGAACTGTTGAGATCCCGGATCAGCTTGACCAGCACGCCCATGGCAATCGGATCCTGCCCGGCAAAGGGTTCGTCGTACATGATCAACTCCGGGTCGAGTGCGATACTGCGGGCCAGAGCGACGCGCCGGGTCATGCCACCGGACAACTCTGAGGGCATCAGCTCTCTGGCACCACGCAAGCCCACCGCCTCCAGCTTCATCAGAACAATGTCCCGAATCATATCTTCGGGTAACGACGTGTGCACACGCAGCGGGAAAGCGACATTCTCGTAGACACTGAGATCGGTAAACAGCGCGCCACTCTGGAACAGCATGCCCATTTTTTCGCGCAGCTGGTAAAGCGCCTTGCGCTTTAGCCGGGGCACGTCATGGCCTGCCACAATCACCTGGCCGGAATCCGGGCGAAGCTGACCCCCGATGAGCCTGAGGAGCGTGGTTTTACCGGTACCACTGGGCCCCATGATGGCAGTCACCTTCCCTTTGGGAATATCCAGACTGATTCCATCAAAAATCCGGCGCCCGGAACGGGAAAACACCACATCCCTAAGTGTTATGTACGCAGATGACTCCATAATCCATCCCTTTCAAGGAGCGCCTACATTATGACAAGCTCTCCCAGACCTCAATTAAAGCAACGTAAAATGTCTTGATGGCAATGATCAGAATCCCTGATGCAGGCGAGCCGGGGGCACCAGAAGTGATATACTTCGGCCTCAAATCCCAGATCGAGCAGACAGCCAGCCGACATGACCGAATCAAATACCTTCAACACCCAGGACTTTTGCAACTCGGCCCTACGGGCAATCCGCATCGAGCGCGAAGCCATTGAAGCGCTGGAAAGCCGTATAAACGGTGATTTCAGCCGCGCCTGCGAGGTCATCATGGCCTGCAAAGGCCGGGTTGTGGTGACAGGTATGGGCAAATCGGGGCACATCGGCAACAAGATTGCCGCCACGCTCGCCAGCACGGGCACGCCCGCCTTTTTTGTTCATCCCGGCGAAGCCAGCCATGGCGATCTGGGCATGATAACACCCCAGGATGTGGTCATCGCCATATCCAACAGCGGCAGCACCAGCGAAGTGGTCACCATTCTCCCTCTGATCAAGCGCATGGGCGCACCATTGATCAGCATGACAGGCAAACCCGATTCCGTACTGGCACAGGAGGCCGTTGCCAACCTGGATGTCAGCGTGGCCATTGAAGCCTGCCCGCTGGGCCTGGCCCCGACCTCCAGCACCACCGCCACCCTGGTCATGGGGGATGCCCTGGCCGTGGCGCTGCTTGAAGCCCGGGGATTCAGCGCCGAGGATTTCGCGTTCTCCCACCCCGGCGGCAGCCTTGGACGCCGCCTGCTGCTGCGGGTATCCGACATCATGCACACCGGTGACCAGATTCCTCAGGTTGCCGAGGGCACAACCCTGAGCGGGGCACTGCTGGAAATAACCCGCAAGGGTCTGGGTATGACCACGGTCGTTAATGCCGCCGGCACCCTGACGGGCATCTTCACAGACGGCGACCTGCGCCGGACCCTGGACAAATCCGTGGATGTGCACACTACTCCCATCCAGGACGTGATGACCCGCAACGGCAAAACCATCCGGGCAGACCACCTGGCGGCAGAAGCCTTGAATATCATGGAAGAAATGAAGATCAACGCCTTGCCGGTTACCGACGCAAACGGCACCCTGGTGGGCGCCATTAATATGCACGACCTGCTGCGGGCCGGAGTGATTTGATGACTCAGACAGCGCATCCGTTACAAACCCACTGGGACGCAGCCCTGAAGGCCAAAGCCTCGGACATTCGCCTGATCGCCCTGGACGTGGACGGCATCATGAGCGATGGCCGCCTCTATTTCAGTGCCAGCGGCGATGAACTCAAGGCCTTCAACATTCTTGACGGCCTGGGCCTGAAACAACTGATGCAGGCAGGCATCACCGTGGCGGTGATTACCGGACGACGCTCTCCGCTTACGGAAAGACGAATGTCGGACTTGGGCATCCCGCACCTGATGCAGGGTCGCGAAGACAAAAAAATTGCATTACTGGAATTGATCCGGGATATGAACCTTGCGCCGGAGCAGATTGCCTACATGGGCGACGACCTGCCCGACCTGCCCGCGCTGCGTTTTGCCGGCCTTGGCATCACGGTACCCAACGGCTACTGGCTGGTTCAGCAACACGCCGACTACTGTACCCGCAGCCCCGGTGGACAGGGCGCTGTGCGCGAGGCCTGCGATCTCCTGCTCTGGGCGCAAGGGCATCTGGACAACACTCTTGCCCCCTATCTGGACGAGCCAGCATGATCACCGAGCGGCTTTTCGGCGATCGTGGCAAACGGCGGATTACAGCCCTGGCCCTTGCCGCCACCGTAACAGCAACCGTTTTTCTGCTGTGGCAAAGTGACGAGCCTGTCAGTTCGCGGAATGCCGCCAGCGAACTACGGGGGCCCGCAGAGCCCGACGGCTTTGTGATCGGCGGCCAATACCGCGCCTGGGATGAGCAAGGGAACCTCCAGTTTGATCTCAAAAGCCCCAGAATTGAGCAGTTTGAAGCAACCGGCACGGCTCATCTGGATACGCCGAGAGCCCGACTTTTCAGTGAGGGCAGTCCCGAACCTTGGCTCATCGAGTCTAATGAAGGTAGCCTTCAGCAGAACAATGAAATGCTGGAACTGATGGGGAACGTCCGACTGACCCGACAGTCCAAAGGCCGCGAAGCCATTCTGGAGACCGGGGCGCTGACCTTGGACAACAGCAACGGCACCGTCTATACCGACCAGCCGGTGACCATCACCGAGCCTTTCGGCGTCACCCGCTCCACCGGCATGAAAGCCTGGATCAACGAACGCATTCTCGAACTCAACTCCCGGGTAGAGGGACAATATGAAACCGTCAGGTAAACGATCTTTCTGCCGGCCAGCGATTCTGGCCCTGGCATTGCTGGCCGGCCCGGCATCGGCATTCAACCTGGATTCCGATATCCCCATAAAGGTCAGTGCAGATTCGGCCCGCCTGGATGAAAGCGCCGGAACGGCCGTTTACACCGGCGCTGTCGAACTGATTCAGGGCGAAACCCGGCTGGACGCGGATCGGGTGGTACTTTACCGCAACCAACAGGGTGTCAGCCGGATTGAAGCCGCCGGCAACCCCGCCCATTACCGGCAACCCGGCCAGGAAGGCGAAGGCATGACCGATGCCAAGGCCCTGAACATCACCTGGTCTGGCGATGAAAACCTGGTCATTTTTGAACGCCAGGCCGTTATTGAACAAGACGGCAACGTATTCCGGGGCGATGTCATCCACTACGACACCGTTCGCCGCGTTGTTACTGCGGAAGGCGGCACGCCATCCGACGGCGGCTCCGGCCGGGTGGAAATGGTGATTCAGCCTCGTAATTCAGCTCAATCCAGTGACGGGAAAGATTCGGATGGCAGTTCTCAGGGCCAGTAATCTGGCAAAAAGCTACAAGCAGAAAAAAGTAGTACTGGACGTTTCTCTGGAAATTCGCTCCGGAGAGATTGTCGGCCTGCTCGGCCCCAACGGCGCCGGCAAGACGACTTGCTTCTACATGATCGTGGGCCTGGTGCCTGCGGATCACGGCCGGATCACCATCGACACCCAGGACATCACCCCACTGCCAATGCATGGGCGCGCCCGCAAGGGCATCGGTTACCTGCCCCAGGAAGCCTCCGTGTTTCGCAAACTGACCGTGCGGGACAACATCATGGCCATCCTCGAAACCCGCAAAGGCATGAGTCGGGCGGAACGGGAGGCCAAGCTGGAAGAGTTGCTGGAAGAGTTTCATATTACTCACATCCGAGACAGCGTGGGTATGGCGCTATCCGGAGGCGAACGCCGCAGGGTTGAAATCGCCCGGGCGCTGGCCATGGAGCCCGCGTTTATCCTGTTGGACGAACCCTTCGCGGGCGTAGACCCTATCTCCGTCAGTGACATCAAGCACATTATCCGGCACCTGCGGGATAAAGGTATAGGCGTGTTGATTACCGACCATAACGTTCGGGAAACCCTCGACATCTGCGAGAATGCCTACATCGTTTCCGGCGGCCACATCATCGCCTCCGGCAATGCCGAAGCCATTCTGGCAAACCAGCAAGTGAAAGAAGTGTATCTGGGTGATGAGTTCCGGCTCTGACCTGATAAAACAGGGTTTATCCGAGGTCTGATTGTTTTGATGATCTGTAGCAAGTAAACTCGGCAAAAAACTTGCTTATACTGTTCACAGACAATGGCAAGTAACCAGCGTACAACATTTTTTTCGGCCTGTGCGCCGGCAAAGCAACAACCGGGATGCCCATGAGTTATGGATCTTGAGCCATGGTTATGAAAGCCTCATTACAGCTTAAGCTGGGCCAGAGTCTGACCATGACGCCCCAGCTGCAGCAGGCCATACGCCTGCTACAGCTTTCTACCCTCGATCTCCAGCAGGAAATCCAGCAGGCGCTGGAATCCAACCCCATGCTGGAAACCTCAGAGGACGATGAGCACGCGGAAGGCGACGAGCGCGAAGAGCACGAGCACAGTGACGCTTCCAGCTCTGAGGCCAACCAGGACGACAGCCACCAGGACGCGAGCCCGGACTGGGACGAAACCGAGAACGGCCCGGACTGGTCGTCCGAGAACGATATTCCGGACAACATTCCCGATGATCTGCCAGTGGATACCGCCTGGGACGACATCTACCAGTCTGCCCCGGCTCCGGCCAGCAAAGGCGAAGACGAACACGAATCGGATTTCGAAACCCGGAACTCGCCTACCGAAACCCTGCAGGATCACCTCGAGTGGCAGCTGAACCTGACGCCTCTGAGCGAGCGGGATCAGGCCATTGCCCACGCGCTGCTGGATGCTGTGGATGAGCGCGGCTACCTGACGTCTGACATTGAGGACATTCACGCAGGCCTGCTGGACGAAACCGAAGAAGACCCGTTAGAACTGGACGAAGTGGAAGCGGTACTCCACCGCCTGCAACACTTCGACCCGCCCGGCGTGTTCGCTCGTGATCTCCAGGAATGCCTCCTTATTCAGCTCAATCAGCTGCCACCGGATACCCCCTGGCTGCGCCAGGCGAGACTGGTGGTTACCCAGTTCCTGCATCTGCTTGGCAACCGGGACTACGCGCAGCTGTTACGCCGCAGCCGGCTCAAGGAAGACCAGCTGAAACAGGTACTGGCCCTGATCACCAGCCTGAACCCGCGCCCTGGCGATGTCGTGGACCGGGCCGAACCAGATTACGTTATCCCGGACGTTATCGTACGCAAACACGAAGGCCGATGGCGGGTTGAACTCAACCCGGAAATCGCTCCGCGTATCCGGGTGAATGCCAGCTACGCGTCACTGATCCGCCGGGCTGACAGCAGTGCCGATAACACCTACCTGCGCGACCAGCTGCAAGAAGCGAAATGGTTTATCAAGAGCCTGCAAAGCCGGAATGAAACCCTGCTGAAAGTGGCCACCCGCATCGTTGAACACCAGCAAGGGTTCCTGGATCAGGGCGAAGAAGCCATGAAGCCTCTGATCCTGTCTGACATTGCCCAGGCGGTGGAAATGCACGAGTCCACGATTTCCCGGGTTACCACCCAGAAGTACATGCACACGCCCCGCGGTATTTTCGAGCTGAAGTACTTTTTCTCCAGCCACGTCAGCACCGCCGAGGGCGGCGAATGCTCGTCTACAGCCATCCGGGCGATGATCAAGAAGCTGATTGCCGAGGAAACCCCGAAAAAGCCATTGAGCGATAGCAAAATTGCAGCCATGCTAGGGGAACAGGGAATCAACGTGGCGCGGCGTACCGTCGCCAAATACCGGGAGGCCATGCATATTCCTCCCTCGAACGAACGAAAACGCCTGGTTTAAACTTTCGCCGGTGCAAGATGCACTGGCATGCAAGCCGGCAAGCACGCCGGCAGTATGACAACAGGAGACGCCTATGCAACTCAACATTTCAGGCCATCACGTAGAACTGACTCCCGCTCTGAAGGATTACGTCAACACCAAGTTCGAGAAGCTGGAGCGTCACTTCGACCATATCAGTAACTGCCAGGTCACCCTGGAGGTCGAGAAGGTGCGCCAGATGGCGGAAGCCACGCTGCACGTGATTGGTGGTGAGATTCACGCAAAGGCAGAAAATGAGGACATGTACGCCGCAATCGACGCTCTGGTCGACAAGCTGGACCGTCAGATCCTCAAGCACAAGGAAAAGAACGTAGACCGGATGCACGGTAACGGCGGTCGCTGAAGCGCGAACCTTACCGGGTGTTTCATGAAACGAGCTGCGGCGGGGCTAACCGGCCGCAGCCTTTTTTTTACGGACATGCAGTCGATCCATGAGCGAGCCATCCCTGACCATCGACAATATTCTTGCCCCTGAACTGACCCTCTGTAAGGTGCCGGCCTCAAGCAAGAAACGTGTGCTGGAGTTCATCGCTGAACGGATTCACTTTCAGGATGAAATCCTCAGCGACACCCAGATCTTCAACAATCTGGTCTCCCGCGAACGGCTGGGCAGCACCGGTATCGGTGAGGGTATTGCCATCCCCCACTGCCGACTGGAAGGCCTGGACCGGGTCATCGGCGTGCTGATGACTCTGGAGGAGCCGGTAGACTTTGATGCTATCGATAACCAGCCGGTAGATCTGGTGTTTGCACTGATCGTCCCCAAAGAAGCCACCAGTGAACACCTGGAATTACTGAGCCAGCTGGCGGAGCGCTTCAATGACAGCACTTTCTGCGCCCGGCTGCGCCAAAGTGAAGATCCCGCGACCCTTTACCAGCGTATGGCGGAGAATAATCACTGAGATCAGCCTGATATCTGGACAGGCTGCCAGGCAGATTGAAGGAGAAACAGTCCCATGAAGCTGATTATCGTCAGTGGCCGATCCGGTTCCGGCAAGAGTACGGCTCTGCATGTGCTGGAAGACCTGGGATTCTACTGCATCGACAACCTGCCCATTGGCTTGCTGTTCCCGCTGACCCGAGAGGCGGCCACCCAGGAAGCGCCCGGCCGGCTGAAAAAAATGGCCGTCAGTATTGATGCCCGTAACCTGTCCGCCGAGCTGGCCAATTTTGAAACCATTTACCAGCAACTGAAGCAGACCGGTGTCGAGGTTGAAATCATATTCCTGGATGCCGACGAACAGTCACTGCTGCAACGCTTTCACGCAACCCGCCGCAAGCATCCGCTGAGCGATGACAAGACGTCTCTGCGGGAGGCAATCACCAACGAAAAGCAATTACTGGAACCCCTGTCAAAGCTGGCCGATCTTTACGTCAACACGACCGGGCTCTCCATGTACGAGCTACGCGACATGATCAAGCAGCGCGTGGCCGGCCGCAAGGATCAGGAACTGGCACTGCTGTTCCAGTCCTTTGGCTTCAAACATGGCGTGCCGGTGGATTCAGACTATGTCTTCGACGTCCGCTGCCTGCCCAATCCATACTGGGACACCAGCCTGCGCAAGCACACCGGCGTTGATCAGCCGGTCATCGAATTTCTGGAACGGGAACCGCTGACACGTCAGATGGTGGATGACGTCACGGGCTTCCTGAATACCTGGCTGCCCTCGTTTGCCGACAGCAATCGTAGTTACATGACCATTTCCATCGGTTGCACCGGTGGCCAGCACCGCTCTGTTTATGTGTGTGAGCAGCTCGGGCGCTATTTCCGCGATAATTACCGCAATGTGCAGGTGCGCCACACCGAACTGCCACACCTTCAAACCCGGGGAGAAATCTGAGCGCCTATGATTTGCCGCCCCATCACCATCATCAACAAACTCGGCCTGCATGCGCGGGCCACGGCGAAGCTTGTGGCCACCGCATCAGACTTTGACAGCAAGGTGCGAATCCGCGGCAAAGGCCGGGACGTAGACGCCAAGAACATCATGCAGGTGATGATGCTGGCCGCCAGCCAGGGCACCGAAGTGGAACTGGTTGCCGATGGCCCGGACGAACAGGATGCCATCGACGCGCTGGCTGCCCTGATCAACGATTATTTTGGTGAAGGGGAATAACCTCCGGTTTCGTCATTCACCTACAATCCTTTCTCACGTGTGCCACCTAACTCCGCTATAATGCAAAGGTTTTCTGATCGCAGGTGGTTCAATGACCGACATTCTGGAAAAAAGCCAGGCCCGCCAACGCCTTCGCTCACTCAGTGAAGCGCTGGACAGTGGTGCCCTCAAGCAGGTGGCCCGCATTCTGAATGGCGGTCTGAGCCCCAGCGATATTGCTCACCTTCTGGAATCCTCGCCACCACGCCAACGGGCCCTGCTCTGGAACCTGGTCGACAAGCAGCTGGAAGGGGAAGTCCTCCAGTACCTTGGCGACGATATTCGTAGCTACTTCCTGAGCCAGCTGAACGCGCAGGAGCTTGCGGACATTCTGGAAGATTTCGAGTCGGATGACCTGGCCGACTTGCTTCAGCAATTGCCGGACACGGTGATCCAGGAAGTCCTGGACACCATGGATGAGCAAGACCGTCAGCGGGTCGAGGAAGTCCTCGCTTACCCGGAGGACACTGCCGGCGGCCTGATGAACACCGATACCATCACGGTACGGCCGGACATCAGCATCGACGTTGTGTTGCGCTACCTGCGCCGTCACCGCAGCCTGCCCCCGATGACCGACAGCCTGATTGTGGTCAGCCGTCGGGACGAGTTTATCGGCATGCTGCCCATTACCCGGATGCTGGTATCCAATCCCGCGGCTACCGTTCGGGAAGTGATGGACACGGACATTGAACCCATTCCCGTGTCCCTGTCCGACACCAAGGTCGCCACTCTGTTCGAACGCTACGACCTGATTTCTGCCCCTGTGGTGGATGAGACCAACAAGCTGCTGGGCCGGATCACCATCGATGACGTGGTCGACGTTATCCGTGAGGACGCAGACCATTCCCTGATGAGTATGGCTGGTCTGGATGAAGACGAGGACACCTTTGCCCCGGTGATGAAGACCACCCGCCGGCGCGCGGTCTGGCTGGGCATCAATCTGATCACGGCCTTTACCGCATCGGCCGTGATTGGACTGTTTGAAGACACTATTGCCAAAGTCGTTGCACTGGCCGTACTGATGCCAATTGTGGCCAGCATGGGCGGCATTGCCGGTAGCCAGACTCTGACCCTGGTGATCCGGGGTATGGCCGTTGGCCAGATCAGCGGTGCCAACGTGGGCTGGCTGCTGAACCGTGAGTTTCTGTCCGGGGTACTGAACGGCCTGCTGTGGGCGGTGGTGGTTGCCACCGCCGCGGTGGTCTGGTTCCAGGACTGGCTGATTGGTGCCATCATCGCGGCGGCACTGGTGATTAACCTGGTGGCGGCGGCGCTGGTGGGCACCGTCTTGCCGCTGTTCCTGAAATCCCGGAACATTGACCCGGCCCTGGCCGGCAGTGTGATACTCACCACCGTAACCGACGTTGTCGGCTTCATGGCCTTCCTGGGACTGGCCACCATTTTCTATGCCTGAGCAACCTGTGACCTACCATGACTGACCAATTTGACGACGAATTCCAGGACGACCTTGGCCCCAGCAAATCGCAGCTGAAGCGCGAAATGCACGCGCTTCAGGATCTGGGCAAACGCATGCTGGACCTGAACGACGAACAGCTGGCCACCCTGAGCATCAGCGAGACCCTGAAAGCGGCGATCATTGAATCACGCCGGATTCCCCAGCGTGAGGCCCGCCGGCGACACTTGCAGTACATTGGTAAGGTGTTGCGCCAGGAGGACGACCCCGAAGCTATTGGCCGTGCCATCGACGCCTTCCACGCTGGCAGCGAAGAGCATACCCGCCGACACCATCTGGCCGAGCGCTGGCGCGACCGGATGATTTCCGAAGGTGACAAGGTGGTAGGAGAGTTTATTGATTACTGCCCTTCGGCCGATGTACAGCACCTGCGCAATCTGGTGCGCAATGCCCGCAAGGAAGTCGAAAAAGGCAAGAATACCGGCCAGGCCCGAAAGCTGTTCCGGGCTCTGCGGGAATGGATCGACGACGCCGAGCAGTAATCAGAGCCGCCGGTGCTCCCACACGGGCATACGGCTTCGCAACTGATTCAGCTGCTCCAGGTCCAGATTGGCGCAAGCCATGCCCGGACCTTCGTCGAACTCACTGACGATCTTACCCCAGGGATCGCAGATCAGGCTGTGGCCATAGGTTCTTCGCCGGCTACTGTTCTGCCCCCCTTGCCCCGGCGCCACCACCCAGACCTGGTTTTCAATGGCGCGGGCGCGTATCAGGGCGTGCCAATGGGCATTGCCCGTCTGCCAGGTAAAGGCGCTGGGCAGGCAGACCCATTCGGCGCCCTGCTCTCTCAAGGCCCGGAACAGTTCTGGAAAGCGAAGGTCGTAACAGATCGCCAACCCCAGTCGTCCGGCCGGCGTATCCACCGTAATCGCCTGATCACCGGGCTCAAAGGTATCCGATTCCCGATACTGGCCGTGGGCGTCTTCAACCATGGCGTCAAACAGGTGAATCTTGTCGTAGCGGGCCACTTCTTCGCCATGATCGTTGTACACCAGACAGGTGGCGCGTACCCGGTCTGTTATCTCTGAACCATCTCGCCGACTGGCCAACGGCAGGGAACCGCCGACAATCCAGAGCCCCAATGACCGGGCCTGCTCGGCCAGAAAGCGACGGATAACAGGCTCGCTACTCGCCTCCCGGCGGCCGCACTCCAGCATCTGCGCGGTGGCCAGAACGGCGAAGTTCTCGGGCAACACAGCCACCTTCGCCCCTGCGCCTGCCGCTTCAGCCAGCAGTCTGCGGGCCTCTTCAAGGTTGGCATCGATGTCATGGGTACTGACCATTTGTATTGCCGCGACCTGAACCATCATGGCCTCCTTACTCACCGGTATCGAACACGCCCCGCAGATCCACTTCCGGATTGCTCCAGGTTCCTGTGACACTGTACGTGGCACTGGTCAGTTTGCTCAACGGGTCGCCCAGAATTTTATCGAGCACGAACAAGGCGCCGCCGATGGGGGCGCTCGCCCCCATCAGTATGGCAGCCAGGGGCAGATTCTGTGTCACGGGTAGCACTAGGACCAGGCGCATATCCAACGTTTCTTCGGCCATGTTGGTATTGCCACTGAGCTTGAACGCGCCGGACGGACCCACCAGTTGCAGTTCCGGATCCATGGTCACCAGGCCATTTATGATGTTGGCTTTACCGGAAATGGCGTCAAAGGCTACGCCCCGTTCGTACAGATCCGAGAAGTCCAGCCGCAACCTGCGCCAGAGCGTATCAGTGTTCAGCAGGTTGAAGATCCGGAACAATTGCGCCGAATTGCTCTGCTCCATGATCATGCCGTCGTCCAGGCGGGCACTGACCGTGCCGCTTATCTTGCTGAGAGCAATGTTGTTCGGGCTTCCCGGCCAATCCAGATCCAGTTCAACCGCCGTTTCTTCGTTGGTCATCGGAATGGTGCTGCCAGTCAGCGCTTCCAGATCCTTAAGGGCCCCGCCCTCCAGCTTACCAGTAAACCGGGTCGTTTCCCGGTCATCCACAATGCTCCAGGTCATATCGCCGGACAACACCAGGGATCCAAGCCGGCCTTCCACCTCCTGCACACGCAACCGATAGGGTTCAGGGCGCAGCTTGAAACGCCAGCTTCCCGCTGACTCGCCATCCAGCCGGAGATCCGAGATTCTGGCATCAATGTCGGGCCAATTTCCCATATCCAGCTCCCTGAACGCCTGCAACTGCTCCTCAAGAGTCAGAAATTCGTTGTCCTGCTCTGCGGCACTGGTCTCCCGTACCAGGCGCAGGGTTGCAAAGTCGGCCTCTACCGTGCCTCCTTCTCTGGGTAACACCACCCTGCCCCGGGCCCGATCCGAGTCGGTATGAACGACCCACCGGTCCTCCAGCTCAAGCGCATCAATGGCGATATTGGTCAGATGGTGAGCGCCCAGATTCAAATGTTCGAAGACCAGCTCGAAGCCCGTCTCTTTAAAACGAAGTTCAGCGTCCAGACGATCCTGCCATTGCGCAGCGATCGCCACGCCTTCGCTCTGGAACGGATCAACCCGGACCGACAGGGGGGTTCGCTCGCGCGCGGTCTTTGCCAGTGGTTTGGGCCAATCCACCTGCAGACCTTCAAGGTCTGAAAACAGGGAAATCACCGGTTCGCTGGCACCGCCTAATTCCAGCTCAGCGGTGTAGACAAGTTCTCCGGAAAGTCCGCGCGCCGCATCGTTAGCCAGGCCAAAGGCCGCCAGGGAGCCTGGCAGCTTCAGACCACCTTGCTGGCGTATCAGCATGGCGTCGCCGGCCTCCGCGGTGGAAAAAACAACACTGACCGGTTGATCGAAAAAACGAGCAGTGACCGGTGGCCCGGAAAATCCATCAACACTGTCGTAAGTCAGGTCAGCCCGAATATTCCGCCAGCGAAGTCCCGCATCCGGTAATTGGAATCCGGCATTATCGGTTTTTACCTGCGCCGTAACCCGGGTGTCCTGCCCTTGCGATAGCGGTAGCTCCAGCCCAAGACTCAGCTCAAACTCCCCGTCATAACGGGCACGGGTGGTACCGTATCCCAACAATTCCCCCAACGGAGTATTGGCCAGCCACCAGGGTATTCTCTCTGCCGGAACCGTCGACACTGCATCTACGCGCACCAGCGTGCCAGCTTCCCCATCTCCGGGAAGGACGTGAACACTGGCGTTTTCCAGCTCCAACCCACCAATCTCGCCCCGAGCGAGTGTTACCCGGGTGTCAGCATTCTGGATCTCAACCCGCCCGCTGGCCCGCTCCACAGATGGCCAGCGCTGGTCGTATCGAATCGTGGCGTTATCGAATTCATACCACATGGAGGAAACAAAGGATCCAGCCGGCGCGGAGGAATCAATACGACCGTGGCCGTAGTACTGCCCCCGGATACCGGCCTCCGGAATACTGTTGGTAAGCCATTCGTAAAGCCCTTCGCCCACAGCATTCGCCGGCACGAAATCCGCCAGCATATCGGCATTGCCGCCTTCTACGCCGACGCTCAAACCAAGATTGTCCTCCCCGTATCGATCCAGCCGCAGGTCAAACGCGCCGCTTAACCGGGTATCTGAACGATAGATAAACTCCAGATCATCGGAGAATACCCTGGTGATCCCTCCTTCCAGGGTCCAGGCGACAGTTCCGGATAGAGAGTCCAGCATCCAGTCAGTGTTGAACAACTGCGGAAAGCCCAGCATGGCGGGTTCTGGTGTATCCAGGGTCACCCTGCCGCTGTCTGGATTCATCTGAATAAAGCCATATAGCCCCTCGGCGCGGGGAGCGCCAGACCAGGCCCGCACCCCGAACTCCCGCAATCTGGCACTTAACGAGAACCGGGAGCCCTGCTCTGGCAGAGTAAACAACATATCGTCCAGAAAACCCGCAGGCTGATAATGCTCCAGCGCCTCGCTGGCGGCATCCGGCAGCAGCTCCAGGGCCTGAACCAATCGCCGCAAAGGCTTGAGCGGCAGTGAGTCTGCCACCAACTTGAGCTCATCCTGACCGTCTTCGATGCGAACACTGAACGGCAGAACCTGATCGCCGATCCAGTCCCAGCGAAGCTTCTGCAAACGTAGGGCCTCCCCCCGCCGCCAACCGAAGTGAGCCTGGATATCTTCAAGAGGCGCCAGCGATTCACGGTTAACACCTAACTGAAGATAGGGAGTGCGAACCTGGCCCTGAACCTGCTGCAGCTCGCCATCCTCAAAGCTTAGCCAGGCACTGCCCCCCAGATCGAAGCCTTCAACGCGTATGCCCCGCCAGTTCAGATCATCAATCAGGCCGTCGAACAGTCGACCGGAATCCACATCCAAGTAGAGTTGACCGGTAAACTCACCCCTGAAAAACCGCTGTCCTACCAGAGCAAAACTGGCCAGCTGTGTGGTTGTACCGCTCTGCATGGCCCGGCCTGAGGCCTGGAACAAGCCGCCCTGGTAGGACAGATCAAGCTGTGGAATATCCAGAAAACGCAGGTTCTGCCGGCTTGGGCCCAGCGCCAGGCTGACCCGTGTCACCCGGACTTCCGGATCCGACAACCAGCGGCCCGCCAGGCGAATCCACTCCTGAAGTTCCGGCGCACCCGGCTCGGCCAGCTCCACAATCTCTTCCACCGGATTGATAAATGGATCCTCGGTAGGGCGAACCACCGTTAACGCCAGACCGTCAGCGTCAAAATTGCGGAACACCAGGCGTAAGCGGAACAGGGAGGCAAAAAAATCGAGCCGCAATTCCAGGTGCTCAAGTTCTGCGGCTATGCGGTCTGAATCCGGGGAATTGATGGTGATATCTTTGGCGGTAATGGAGGGATCCAGCCAATACCATTGGGAGGATAAACTGCCAACAGACACATCCAGGCCAGTGGCTTCGGAGAGAGAAGCCGATAGTTTATCGGAAAAGCTGTTGATATCGGAGGTGAGCTGGCGACCGACACCAACATAGAGTGCGAATAACACCAGCAGCGTCAGAATGGACCACCAGACCACACTGGCAAAGACCGCCAACCCGCGGGCAACCAGACCTCGCTCATCCTCGGCTGGTTGCGAACTGTCCGGCTCGCGGATCGACATAAGACTCAGCTCCCTGCAACGCCCTGCTGCTCAGGTGTCAGAGCAAAACAACGTCGTACTGTTCCTGGCTGTAGAAAGGCTCAACCTGGAAGCGAATGGTTTTACTGATAAAGGTTTCAAGGTCTGCAACGTTGTCTGACTCTTCATCCAGCAGGCGATCCACCACCTTCTGGGACGCCATCACCAGATAATTCTCGGCCTCATAGGCACGGTTAACGCGCAGGATTTCCCGGAAGATTTCGTAGCATACGGTTTCGGCGGTTTTCAGGAATCCCCGGCCGTCACAGATCGGACACGGCTCGCACAGAACCTGGCCCAGGCTTTCGGTGGTGCGTTTTCGGGTCATCTCCACAAGGCCCAGCTCGGAAACGCCGGTGATCTTGGTTTTGGCGTGATCCCGTTCCAGCATTTTCTCCAGCATCCGGTGCACCTGGCGCTGGTGTTCGGGGTCTTCCATGTCGATAAAGTCGATGATGATGATCCCGCCCAGATTCCGCAGCCGAAGCTGACGACTGATCGCCCGGGCGGCTTCCAGATTGGTTTTGAAGATGGTCTCTTCCAGATTGCGGTGGCCCACAAAGGCACCGGTGTTGATGTCGATGGTCGTCATCGCTTCGGTCTGATCGATGATCACATAGCCACCGGATTTGAGCTGCACCTTGCGGCTCAGGGCTTTCTGGATTTCATCTTCAACCGAATACAGGTCAAAGATAGGCCGCTCACCCGGGTAGTACTCCACCTTGTCGGCAAACTCAGTGACGAACTCTTTGACAAACTCCATTACCCGCTGATAGCTCTCGCGACTATCAATACGCACTTTTTCCGTTTGCGGTCGGATCAGATCCCGGATGGTACGAATAAACAACGGCAAGTCCTGATAGACCACCGAGGGTGCCGGCGCCTTGGCAATGCGCTCCTGAATCGACTGGCTGAGCCGGTGCAGGTAGGTCATATCCGCAATCAGGTCTTCGGCTGAGGCAGCCTCCGCCGCGGTGCGGATGATATAGCCACCCTGCACATCATCGTGTTCCGCTGCGCCTTCCTCGATCAGGGATTTCAGCCGCGCGCGCTCATTATCATCTTCAATACGCTGGGAAATCCCGACATGGCAAACGCCTGGCATGAACACCAGATAACGGGAGGGAATGGAAAGCTGGGTGGTGAGTCGCGCACCCTTGGTACCAATCGGGTCCTTGGTTACCTGCACCACCAGGGACTGCCCCTCCCGCAACAGGGTACGGATATCGGGTACGGTCCTGGGGGCGTCTGACGGTTCGTCGCCAGATGTCTGGCCACTGACGACGTCGGACGCATGAATGAAAGCCGCCCGTTCCAGGCCGATGTCCACGAACGCGGCTTCCATGCCGGGCAGCACCCGAACGACCTTGCCCTTGTAAATGTTGCCGACAATCCCCTTGCGACTGGTGCGCTCGATATAGGCTTCCTGCAACATGCCGTTTTCAACGAGGGCGACCCGGGTTTCCACCGGAGTCACGTTGATCAGGATCTCTTCACTCATGCTTGGCTCTCCTTACTGCATGGCCAGTGGCGCCAGACAGGGTCGCCGGCATCTGCCAATAACTCTGCGGTTTCCTGCAGGGGCAAACCCACCACAGCGCTGTAGCTGCCCTTGAGTTCCCGAACAAAGATACCACCAAGTCCCTGAATTCCGTAGCTTCCCGCTTTGTCCATGGGTTCACCGGTGGCGACGTAGGCGACAATTTCGGCTTCTGAGAGCTCCCGAAAGCTGACATCGGTGACCACCACCAATGACCGACAATTCTGCTCCTGCGCCAGAGCGATCGCGGTCATCACCTGATGGGTTCTTCCAGATAACCGGCGCAACATCTCACAAGCCTGAGTATCGGACTCCGGTTTCCCAAGAATCTCTCCGTCTACAACAACAGAGGTGTCAGACCCCAGTACCCAGGCACCCGGGGCCTCACCGGCAACACAAGAGGCTTTCTCCCGGGCCAGGCGCTCAACATAGTGCTGAGCCGCTTCACCCTGTTGCGGAGTCTCGTCTATCTCGGCAGGCGCCACCTGAAAGTCAGCACCGATCTGTCTCAGCAACTCAGCGCGGCGCGGTGATGCCGAGGCCAGAATGAGGCAGCTCATACAGTTATCCCAGTTTACGGTTGATTGTGTCCAGTACGCCACTGACCACAGGCCAGGCCAGAGCGCTCGTCAAGGCTGGCCACAAGTAGCTGAAACCGGCGCTTTCAGCACCCAGTAACTGTTTCACGAAATGTACCAGCATCTGGTTGATGCCCAATAACAGAAACACCATCAGGCACTGCTGAGGCAGCGGATACATCCGCAACCGCTGGTGAATGGTCAGCACCAGAAAGGCGATCAGGGCCATGCCCATGGCATTCACGCCCAGCGGGGTGGACTCGAGAATATCCAGTAACAACCCCAGGCACCAGGCCATCAGAATGCCAAACTGGGCCGGGGCGCGGAAGGTCCAGTAGAAGACAATCAGTCCGAGCCACTCCGGGCGAAACTGAAACCAGTCCACCGGGAACAGGGAGATACTCAACACCAACGATAACACCACGGTGATGGCGAACAGCGGATAACTGATGACAGACAACATCAGTTTGCCTCCTCGTTATCCGGGGCCGCCTGCCCATTTTCGGGCACCGAACGCTCTTCCGGCTGAAACACGATCAGCACCAGCCGGCTCTGGTTGAGGCGGGCTTTCGGCGCGGCCTGAATGGTCACAAAAGGCTCCCCCGGCTCTTTGACGATGGAACTGACCTCTGCCACCGGGTAGCCTCTGGGGAATCGCCCGCCAAGACCGGAACTGACCAGCATGTCGCCCTCGCGGATGTCAGCAGTATCCGGTACGTGAACCAGATCCAGCTCATCGGTTTCGCCGTTACCCAGCAAAATCGAACGCAGACCATTACGCACTACCTCAACGGGAACGGCGTGACTGCTGTCGGACACCAGGAGGACACGGGAGGTGAACTGGCTGGTCTGGATCACCTGGCCCATCAGGCCCTCTGCGTCCAGTACCGCCTGACCAGTCGTGACACCATCACTCTCGCCCTTGTTAATGATGATCTCGTGGGAGAACGGATCCGGGGAGACCCCCACCACTTCGCCCACAATGACCCGGTCATCCAGTACTTCGGAAGAATTCAGCAGCCGGCGCAGCTCGTTATTCTCCGACGCCAGAGCCGCGTACTTGAGAGCACGACGCTCCAGAATCAGCAGGCGGGTTTTGAGCTCTTCGTTCTCCTGCTGCAGATCATCACGGCTAACAAACAGGCCGGAAAACCAGTCAGCAAAGGAATATGGGGCATTGCCAAGCCAGTACACCGGTGCCAGACCGGTGGCAAGAGTGCTGCGGACGGTGGTGAGCTTGTCAAAACGGGCATCGGCAGCGATTAACGCTGCCGATAACAGAACGACGAGAAACAGCCGGAAACCGGGTACCGGCCCCTGGACGAATATGGTCTTAATGGCTTAGCCCTCCCACGGGGTTACCCCTCCTGGGAGAACATTCCGATGCCACCGCGATCAATCACTTCCAGGGCTTTACCGCCGCCACGGGCTACGCAGGTCAGCGGATCTTCCGCAATAATGACCGGCAGGCCGGTCTCTTCGCTGATGAGCTTGTCCAGGCCGCGCAGCAGCGCACCGCCACCGGTCAGCACAATGCCGCGCTCAGCGATGTCGGAGGCCAGCTCAGGCGGAGACTGCTCCAAGGCGCTCTTCACGGTCTGGACGATCTGGGCCAGGGATTCCTGAAGCGCGTCGAGAATTTCTTCGCTGTTCAGGGTGAAGGCCCGGGGCACACCTTCAGCCAGGTTGCGACCACGAACGTCGATTTCTCGCACTTCCAGGCCTTCATAGGCACAGCCGATTTCATGCTTGATACGCTCGGCTGTGGAATCGCCGATCAGGCTGCCGTAGTTGCGACGGACGTAAGTAACGATGGCTTCGTCGAACTTGTCGCCACCAACCCGGACGGATTCGGCATAGACGATGCCATTCAAGGAGATAATCGCGATCTCGGTGGTACCGCCACCGATGTCGACAATCATGGAGCCGCTGGCTTCTTCCACCGGCAGGCCGGCACCAATGGCGGCCGCCATGGGTTCTTCGATCAGGAACACCTCGCGGGCGCCTGCACCCAGGGCCGATTCGCGGATGGCCTTGCGCTCTACCTGGGTAGATTTGCTGGGCACACACACGAGTACGCGGGGACTCGGGGTAATGAAACTGTTTTCGTGCACTTTGTGAATAAAGTGCTGGAGCATTTTTTCGGTCACGACGAAGTCGGCGATCACACCATCTTTCATGGGACGGATGGCGGTAATATTGCCCGGGGTGCGGCCCAACATGCGTTTGGCTTCGGACCCGACGGCAGCGACCATTTTCTGGGAGTTATTGGTGCGGATGGCCACGACAGAGGGTTCGTTAAGTACAATGCCGCGTTCGCGCACGTAGATAAGGGTGTTGGCGGTGCCCAGGTCGATGGACAGGTCGCTTGAGAATAAGCCTCGGAGTCTTTTGATTAACATTCGTGTTGTTTCAACCTGAGAGTTGCGGTTGCAGAAAAGAATGCGGCAACTTTAGCAGTGAGCACCTACTCAGGCAAGGCGCCATCGGGGCTTCGGGGCTTACCATTCTCACATTTTATGGCTTTAGACGGGGCCAATGTTGCGCGCGGTTCTGGTAATATGTCGGGCTTTGTTGTCGCCAGGGTTCCGCGCGCAGTTAACCGTGGAGCATGGCTGCTTGTGAGGATGGCTTTCCAAAACACGCTCCTTCGGCACATCCCTGTGTCGCTTGAGCTCCGCCATCCATGGCTTCGCACAGTTTTGGAAAGCCATCCTCACAAGCATCCCCATACGTTATTCCTGGCTTCTAACCTGACATTAAATTGTTTTCACACACGCTTTTTGGAGGCAACGTGAGCATTTCCCGCGAGGACATCGAGAAAGTTGCCGTGCTCGCCCGCATCAAAGTGGACGGCGAGCAGGTTTCGGCTCTGGAGAAGGATCTGGGCAATATCCTGGACCTGGTGGATCAGTTGAGTGCTGCAGATACCGATTCGGTGGAGCCTATGGCGCATCCGCTGGATGCCGTGCAAAAGCTGCGGCCGGATGTGGTTACCGAGACCAATCAGCGGGAGGCGTTCCAGGCGATTGCGCCGGCTACCGAGGATGGGTTGTATCTGGTGCCCAGGGTTATCGAGTGATTTGGTCGTCCATCAGAGATTTCGGGATTTATCATGCATAACAAGTCTGTAGCAGAGCTTTCCAGAGAGCTGGAGAGTGGCAGGATTTCGAGTGTGGAGCTGACGCAGCAGTTCCTGGACCGTCTGAAGACAGAAGACGGCAAGTACAACAGCTTTATTACCATCTCCGATGAGCAGGCATTGGCCGAGGCCAGGGCTGCAGACGAGATGCGAGCGGCGGGTAAGGCCACAGTGTGGACCGGGGTGCCCTTTGCTCACAAGGATATCTTCTGCACCAGCGGCATTCGCACCAGTTGCGGCTCGAAAATGCTGGATAATTTTGTGCCTCCCTACGACGCGACGGTAACGGCTAACTTCAAGGCGGCTGGCGCGGTGTGCCTTGGCAAGACCAACATGGACGAGTTCGCCATGGGCTCGTCTAACGAGTCCAGTTTTTATGGCGCCGTGACCAACCCCTGGGGCCTGTCCGGTGGTGACAAGCGGGTACCGGGTGGTTCATCTGGTGGTTCTGCGGCTGCGGTAGCGGCACGACTGGTGCCGGCGGCGACGGGCACGGATACCGGTGGCTCAATCCGTCAGCCAGCGGCATTGTGCGGCATCACCGGTTTGAAGCCGACCTATGGCCGGGTATCCCGGTACGGGATGATTGCCTTTGCCTCTTCCCTGGATCAGGGCGGGCCGATGGCGCGCACGGCAGAAGATGCCGCGCTGATGTTGAATGTGATGGCAGGGCACGATCCGAAGGACTCCACCTGCATTGACCGGGAAGTACCGGATTACACGGCCACCCTGAACGAGCCGCTGAAGGGCCTGAAGATTGGCCTGCCGAAGGAATACTTCAGTGACCAGCTGGCTCCGGCTATGGAAGAGCAGGTTCGTAACGCGATTCGCGAGTATGAAAAGCTGGGCGCGACGGTGAAGGAGGTTTCCTTGCCAAACGCGAAGCTGGCCATCGCAGCGTATTACGTGATCGCTCCGGCGGAGGCGTCCGCCAACCTGTCCCGGTTTGACGGCGTGCGCTATGGCTACCGCTGCGAAGACCCGAAAGACCTGATGGACATGTACACCCGCAGCCGGGCGGAAGGTTTCGGTAACGAGGTGAAGCGCCGGATCCTGGTGGGTTCCTATGCCCTGTCCGCCGGTTATTTCGATGCCTATTACCTGAAGGCCCAGAAGGTACGCCGCCTGATCCAGCAGGATTTCATCAATGCGTTCAAGGAAGTGGACGTGCTGATGAGCCCGGTGTCGCCAACGCCGGCGTTCAAGCAGGGCGAGAAGAACACCGATCCGGTGTCCATGTACCTGGAAGACGTGTTCACCATCGCCATTAACCTGGCGGGCATTCCGGCCATGTCAGTTCCGGCCGGGTTTGTCGACGGCTTGCCGGTGGGGCTGCAAATCATCGGGGATTACTTCTCCGAGGCCCGCCTGCTGAACGCCGCCCATCAGTTCCAGCAGGTGACCGACTGGCACCAGCGTGAACCTCAATAAGCCCGGATTAGGAGACGAACACATGCAGTGGGATATCGTGATCGGGCTGGAAATTCACGTTCAGCTCGCCACCCAGACCAAGATTTTCTCCGGCTCCAGCACCGCTTACGGTGCCGAGCCCAACACCCAGGCCAACGCGGTTGACCTGGCGATGCCCGGCACCCTGCCGGTACCCAACGAGCAGGCGTTCCGCTACGCAGTGATGTTCGGCCTGGCAACCAATGCCGAAATCGGCCGGCGCTCGGTCTTCGAGCGCAAGAACTACTTCTACCCGGACCTGCCCAAGGGCTACCAGACCACCCAGTTGGCCCAGCCCATCGTTGGCCCCGGCTATGTCGACATCGACCTGGCCGATGGCAGCACCAAGCGCGTGCGCATTCACCACGCCCACCTGGAAGAAGACGCCGGCAAATCCCTGCACGAGGATTATCATGGCATGACCGGCATCGACCTGAACCGCGCCGGCACGCCGCTGATTGAGGTGGTGACCGAGCCGGATATGACCAGCGCCGAGGAAGCCGTGGCTTTTGCCAAAAAGCTGCACAGCATTGTTACCTCGCTGGGTATCTGCGACGGCGATATGTCCCAGGGTTCCATGCGCTTTGACGTCAACATCTCTCTGAAGCCAAAAGGCTCCGACACCCTGGGCACCCGCACCGAGACCAAGAACCTGAACTCGTTCCGGTTCATGGAACAGGCCATCGCCCACGAGGTGGAGCGGCAGATGGATATCCTGGAAGACGGTGGCGTGATTGTGCAGGAAACCCGCCTGTACAACGGCGACCGTGACGAGTCCCGCTCCATGCGCACCAAGGAAGAAGCCAACGACTACCGCTACTTCCCCTGCCCGGACCTTCTGCCGGTGGAAATCGACGACGCCTTCATCGAAGACGCCCGCGCCCGCCTGCCGGAGCTACCCGACGCCCGCAAGGCCCGCTTCAAGGAACAACACGGCCTGAACGACTACGACGCCGGCATCCTGTCTGCGGATGCCAAACTGGCCGCGTTCTTCGAAGACACCGTGGAACACGGCAAAGATGCCAAGCTGGCCGCCAACTGGATTCAGGGCGAGTTCTCCGCTCGCCTGAATGCGGAGGAGAAGTCCGTCGCCGAGGCGCCGATTACCGGCGCACAACTGGGCGCCATGGTGACCCGCATCGCCGATAACACACTGTCCTCCGCCGGTGCCAAGAAAGTGTTCGAGGCGCTATGGATGGGCGAAAACAACGATGTCGATGCCATTATCGAAGCCAAGGGCCTGAAGCAGGTGTCGGATACCGGCGCCCTGGAATCCATGGTGGATGAGGTGCTGGCCGGCATGCCGGATCAGGTGGCTCAATACCAGAACGAGGAAGATCCGAAGAAGCGCAAGAAGATGCTTGGCGGCTTCATGGGCCCTCTGATGAAGGCTTCCAAGGGCCAGGGCAATCCCAAGCTGTTCAATGAGATTCTCGTTCGCAAGCTCGGCGGCTAGCATTGGCGTGGGCCATCTTGTTTTGGCCCTAGCCTTCGGATAGTGGGGAGGGGTGGATTTGGAGCCCCTTCCCAAAAACCGCTACAAGCACATCCCTGTGCGCTTCTCTCCGGCCATCCATGGCCTCCGACATTTTTGTGAAGGGGCTCCAAACCCACCCTCTCGAACCCCAGTGAAATAGTCTTTTCCAAACCCTCTGTCCTCAGAAAATACGACCACTACGACTCCAGTCTTCTAAACACCCTCTCAAATTGCGATATATTTTGCTGGATGTAGTCAATAAAGGCCTGCATGGCCGGCGTCGGGTGCCGGCCCTGAGGATAGACCACGCACCAGCTGCGGCGCAGGGGGAAGCCGGTTATGTTGAGGGCATGCAGCGAACCCAGTGCCAGTTCTGAAACAACACTGAGCTTCGGCACCACCGCCACCCCGAGCCCCGCCAATACCGCGTGTTTTACCGCATCGTTCGAACCCAGTTCCATGGCGGATTCCATTTTCAAACGGTGCTGCTGGCAATAAACCTCCAGCGCCAGCCGACTGCCGGAACCGGGCTCACGGGTCAGAAGCTGGTTCTTCAGAAACTCCCCGGCACTGACAGACTGCAGATTTAGCAGTGGGTGGCCACCAGGAACAATCGGAATCAACTCGTTATCCAGAAAGGGAAATGAGGTCAGCGGCCGGTCTGGAGGAACCATCCCCATAATGACCAGATCGCCGCTGTTATCGCTCAGCCGTTCCAGGGCAGCCGCCCGGTTGACCACTGCGACCGAAACATTCACTTGCGGGTTAATCTGCAGAAACGACCGCAAAAGATAAGGCACCACATACTGCGCGGTATTGACCGCCACCAGCTTGAGATCCCCCGCCACGCGACCTTCCAGCGCCGCCATCCGGTTCTGCATGTCCGTCAACTCGCGAAACACCGAGCCTACGCAAGCTGCCATCTCCTCGCCAGCGGCGGTGCAATACAGCTTCCTGCCCACGTACTCAAACATAGGCATCCCAACTGCCTGCTCCAGATGACGCATCTGGCTGGATACGGCGGGCTGGGTCAGTCCAAGCAGATCACCGGCCTTGCTGTAGCTTTTCAGATCGTAAACGGCCTTGAACACCTGCAGCTGCCGAAATGTAAGGCGGCTAGCCAGTTTCTGGACACTTAATGGCACAAGTTCTCCCGCCTCACCTATTCATAAGTCATTACTTATATATAACCCAAATAATATCAATTTTAACTCATCATTTGCCATCGTTAGGCTTTTAACACCTTCATTCGGGACGACGAAACGAGGAATCGCCCATGTTGAAGAAAGTACTGATCGCCAACCGAGGCGAAATTGCGGTGCGTATCGTGCGGGCCTGCGCCGAGGCCGGGATCCGGTCTGTGGCGATCTACACCGAGCCCGATCGCTACGGCTTGCACGTCAAGCGCGCTGATGAAGCCTACTCCCTGGGCGAGGATCCGATTGCCGGCTACCTGGATCCCGCCCGCATCGTCAATCTCGCCCTGGAGGTGGGCTGCGATGCCATCCATCCTGGTTATGGCTTCCTGTCGGAGAACGCCCGCTTCGCTCAGCTGTGCGAAGAAAAGGGTCTGACCTTTATTGGCCCGAAATCCGACGTTATTCACAAGATGGGTGACAAGACCCAGGCCCGCGACAGCATGCGGGCGGCCGGCGTGCCCATTACTCCCGGCTCCGAGGGCAATCTGGCCGATCTGGATGAGGCCCTGAAGCTGGCTAATGAGATTGGCTATCCGGTGATGCTGAAGGCCACCTCCGGCGGTGGCGGCCGGGGAATTCGCCGTTGCGATACACCGGAGGAGCTTAGAACCCAGTACCCACGGGTGATTTCGGAGGCCACCAAGGCTTTCGGCTCGGCCGAGGTGTTCATGGAAAAATGCATCGTCAATCCGCGCCATATCGAGGTGCAGATTCTAGCGGATAGCCGGGGCAACGCCATTCACCTGTATGAGCGCGATTGTTCCATTCAGCGTCGTAACCAGAAACTGATTGAGATCGCCCCCAGCCCGCAACTGACACCGGAACAGCGCCAGTACATCGGCAGCCTCGCCGTCAAGGCCGCAAAAGCAGTGGGCTACGAGAATGCCGGCACGGTGGAGTTTCTACTCTCGGGCAACGAGGTGTACTTCATGGAGATGAACACCCGGGTGCAGGTGGAGCACACCATCACCGAAGCCATTACCGGGGTGGATATTGTCCGGGAACAGTTGCGGGTCGCCGCGGGGGAATCCCTCAGCTACCGGCAGGAGGATATTTCGTACCGGGGCTATGCGCTGCAGTTCCGCATCAACGCCGAAGATCCCAAAAACGACTTCTTGCCCAGTTTCGGGCGCATTACCCACTACTACGCCCCCGGTGGCCCAGGTGTTCGAGTGGACACCGCCATCTACACGGGCTACGAGATTCCGCCCTACTACGACTCCATGTGCCTGAAACTGGTGGTCTGGGCACTGACCTGGGATGAAGTTATCGCGCGCGGCAAGCGGGCTCTGGATGACATGCGCCTGCATGGCATCACCACAACCGCCAACTATTACCAGCAAATACTGGATCATCCGGATTTCCAGGCTGGCGTGTTTGACACCAGTTTCGTGCCCAGCCATCCGGAGCTGTTGAACTATTCCACCAAACGCCACCCCAGCGAAATTGCGCTGGCCATCGCAGCCACGATCGCGGCCCACGCCGGCTGGTAATCCACAGGAGGATTGAATATGAGCAACGCCAAAAAAATTGAAGTTACCGATCTTATCCTTCGTGATGCCCACCAGTCCCTGATTGCGACCCGCATGCGCACCGAAGACATGCTGCCGATCTGTGACAAGTTGGACCAGGTGGGTTACTGGTCCCTGGAGGTCTGGGGCGGCGCCACTTTCGACGCCTGCGTGCGCTTTCTGAAAGAGGACCCCTGGGAACGCCTGCGCCAGTTGCGCAAGGCGCTGCCCAACACCCGCCTGCAAATGCTGCTGCGGGGGCAGAACCTGCTGGGTTACCGTCACTACGCTGACGATGTGGTGGAAGCGTTCGTGCAAAAAGCCGCCGACAACGGCATTGATGTGTTCCGCATCTTTGATGCCCTGAACGATCTGCGCAATCTGGAAACCGCCATGAAAGCGGTGAAGAAGGCGGGCAAGCACGCTCAGGGTACCATTTGCTATACCACCAGCCCGGTGCATACACCCGAGCTTTTCGTGAAGCAGGCCCAGGAACTCAAGGCCATGGGCGCCGACTCCATTGCCATCAAGGACATGGCCGGGCTGCTAACTCCTTACGCCACCTACGAGTTGACCAAAGCCATTAAATCGTCCGTGGATCTGCCTCTGGTCATCCATAGCCACGCAACCGCCGGCCTGGCCGCCATGTGCCAACTGAAAGCGGTGGAAGCCGGCGCAGACCGTATCGACACCGCCATTTCCGCCTTTGCCAACGGCACCAGCCATCCTGCAACAGAATCCCAGGTGGCCGCCCTGAAGGGCACGGACTATGACACCGGGCTGGATCTGGAGTTGTTAAGCGAGATTGCCGACTACTTCCGGGAAGTGCGCAAGAAGTACCACCAGTTTGAAAGCGAATTTACCCGCGAGGACATTTCGGTACAGATCAATCAGGTGCCGGGCGGCATGATGTCCAACCTGGCCAACCAGCTCAAAGAGCAGAACGCCCTGGACCGCATACGCGAGGTCTTCGACGAGATTCCCCGTGTGCGCAAGGATCTGGGCTACCCGCCACTGGTCACCCCCAGCTCCCAGATTGTGGGGACCCAGGCGGTCTATAACGTGCTGGCTGGTCAACGCTACAAGACCATCACCAACGAAGTGAAACGCTACCTTCAGGGAGGTTACGGCCAGCCACCTGCCGAGGTGAACGCCGAAATCCAGAAAAAGGCTATCGGCAACGAAACCGTCAATGACGGTCGCCCCGCCGACCTGCTTAGCCCGGAACTGAACAAGCTGCGAGAAGACATTGGCAGCCTGGCCACCAGCGAGGAAGACGTGCTGACTTACGCCATGTTTCCGGATCTTGGCCGGGAATATCTGCAACAACGGCAGGATGGCACACTGAAGCCCGAAGAGTTGCAACCGGCCGAGCACAAGGGCCGGGACCGCCTGGGCACCGCCATCGCCACCGAGTTCCGCATTGACGTACACGGCGAAAGCTACGAAGTGGCCGTTACCGGTGTTGGCGGCTCAGGACCGGGCAAGCGCAAGCTCTATCTGTCTCTGGACGGCATGCCCCAGGAAGTGGTGTTTGAATCCCTGAACGAATACGAAGCCGGCGCCGGCAGCGGTCGGAAACAGGCCACCGATCCCGGCCACGTCACCACGACCATGCCGGGCAATGTGGTGGACGTGCTGGTTAAGGAAGGTGACACCGTAAAAGCTGGCCAGGCGGTGCTGATTACCGAGGCCATGAAAATGGAAACCGAGGTACATACAAGTGTTGATGGCACGGTGAAAGGTGTGTATGTCGCCAAAGGCGATCGGGTCACGCCAGGCGAAGTGCTGATCGAAATCGCCTGACCCCAAACGCAAGCGGGGCAACCGATTGGCTGCCCCGCTTCGCCGACGCATTGATCAGGTCAAACCAGAACCGCCCAGAGATCATGCTCGTCGGCATGCTCAACCACGGCCTGAACGATCTGACCGGGAACCAGGTCGGTTTCGTCGTTCAGGTAGACCATCCCGTCAATCTCAGGCGCGTCGGCTTTTGATCTGCCAATCGCACCCTCCTCGTCCACTTCATCAATCAGCACATCAATGGTCTTGCCAATCTTTGCCTTAAGGCGGGCAGCCGAGATTTCTGCCTGTTTGGCCATAAAGCGAGCCAGGCGATCTTCCTTCACGTCCTCGGGGACCGCACCTTCGAGCTCGTTCGCCGGCGCCCCTTCCACCGCGCTATAAGTGAAGGCGCCGACTCGATCCAGCTGAGCCTCGTCCAGCCAGTCCAGCAGGTACTGGAAATCTTCTTCGGTTTCCCCCGGAAAACCCACGATGAAGGTGGAACGAATGGTCAGTTCCGGGCAGATTTCCCGCCACTTCCTGATGCGCTCCAGGGTCTTGCTGTCATGGGCCGGGCGCTTCATGGCTTTGAGTACTCTCGGACTGGCGTGCTGGAACGGGATGTCCAGGTACGGCAGGATCTTGCCTTCGGCCATCAGCGGAATGATGTCGTCCACATGGGGATAGGGATAGACATAGTGCAACCGAACCCACACGCCCATCTCACCCAGCGCTTCACAAAACGCCTGCATTTTGGTCTTTACCGGGCGCCCCTGCCAGAAACCGGTGCGGTATTTGATGTCGACGCCGTAGGCGGAGGTGTCCTGGGAAATCACCAGAATCTCTTTCACCCCCGCATCCACCAACCGTTTGGCCTCGTCCATCACGTCGCCAATCGGGCGACTGACAAGGTCGCCCCGCATTGAGGGAATGATGCAGAAGGTGCAACGGTGGTTACAGCCTTCCGAGATTTTCAGGTAGGCATAGTGGCGGGGCGTCAGCTTGACGCCCTGGGGCGGCACCAGGTCCACAAACGGGTCATGCTCTTTCCTGGGCGGCACATACTGGTGGACGGCGCCGACCACTTCTTCGTAGGCATGAGGACCGGACACTGCGAGCACGCCCGGATGGGTTTCACGGATCCGGTCGGCCTCAACCCCCATGCAACCGGTGACGATGACCTTGCCATTCTCACTGATTGCCTCACCAATGGCGTCCAGGGATTCCTGCTTGGCGGCATCTATAAAACCACAGGTGTTCACCACCACAATATCGGCGTCGTCGTAGGTGGGCACCACATCGTAGCCGTCCAGGCGCAACTGGGTCAGGATACGTTCAGAATCTACCAGCGCCTTCGGGCAACCAAGGCTGATAAAGCCTACTTTTCCGCTCTGGGGCGCGTTTTGCGTTTTCTCGGTCATAAAAGCCTGCAGGATGTCCGGAGCCATGCTCCCGATGAGTGTAGCGGGCAATTTTACCTCACGACCGGAAGAACTGCAGCAGTAGCACCACCTACTCCGCCACCACAAATCCGCTGACGCAGATCAACTTACCGACTAAAACTGTGACACCGTGTTCAGAAATTTGTAGTAAAAGTGCCACAATTACCGACAGGATTCTTGCTGTTCACTTTTTAAACAGCTAAACTTTCAATCGTTTATGCGTTTTTCTGGAAGGCGTTTATGGGAAAGGCAACTTCTTTTCAAACCACACATGCCAGAAGAGTGAACATGAAACCTCTTGCCGCCAAACCCAATCTGCGAAACCAGCAGCGGGTGGACGTTTCAACCGACATTACCATCGAAAAGCCGGATGGCTGCTGCCTTACCTGCCAGGTATCCAACCTGTCCCGCTCAGGCGTGATGCTCTCCTGTGATCAGGACACCGTCAAACAGCTGGTTCCGGGCCTGAAAACACCGGCCCCCGGCCACTGGATCGAAGTCAAAACCCGTTTTTCGGTGCCCGTCATTGCAAACCAGCCGGTCACGGTGCTTGCCGATGGGAACATCGTACACATGCGTCGCATTGCCCGAGACGAGTTCCAGATTGGTATCCAGTTCTGTGAATTCGAAGGTAACGGCTTTGACTATGTCGATCGTTACGTTGCCAAATTGCTTTCGGACGCACGTAATCCCTCCAGCGAAGCTCACTGACGGAAGCCAGTGGCGACGTCGCTGGCGTTTACACCCGCCTCCAGACACCGGCGAAGGCTATATTATTAGAACCTGAAATTCTTACAGCACTCCTTCTTATACCCTAAGCTGCTCTGATATAGTTGTTCATCTAAATTACAGCCATTACTTCGCCCTCCATGGCAACGGATGAACATGACCACATATAACCTCACCCATCTCAAACAGCTGGAAGCCGAAAGCATCCACATCATTCGGGAAGTGGCCGCCGAGTTCGACAACCCGGTCATGCTCTACTCCATCGGTAAAGATTCTGCCGTGATGCTGCATCTTGCCCTGAAAGCCTTCTACCCGGGCAAGCCACCGTTCCCGTTGCTTCACGTGGATACCACCTGGAAGTTCCGGGACATGATCTCGTTCCGGGATAATGTAGCGGAGAAGTTCGGGCTAGACCTGATCGTGCACATCAATGAAGAAGGCGTGAAGCAAGGCGTCGGCCCCTTTACTCATGGCAGCGCCAAGCACACGGACATCATGAAAACCCAATCCCTGAAGCAGGCCCTGAACAAGTACAAGTTCGACGCCGCCTTCGGGGGCGCCCGCCGGGACGAAGAAAAATCACGCGCCAAGGAGCGGGTATATTCCTTCCGTGACGAACACCACCGCTGGGACCCGAAGAACCAGCGCCCGGAGCTCTGGAATATTTACAACGGCAAAGTCAACAAGGGCGAAAGCATCCGGGTCTTCCCGCTGTCCAACTGGACTGAGCTGGACATCTGGCAATACATCTACCTTGAAAACATTGACATCGTTCCCCTCTATTACGCAGCCGTGCGGCCCGTGGTAGAGCGCGATGGCACCCTGATCATGGTGGACGACGACCGCATGCCCCTGAAAGAAGGTGAAAAGCCGATGATGAAATCGGTGCGCTTCCGCACCCTGGGCTGCTATCCGCTGACCGGCGCCATTGAATCCGAGGCCAACACCCTGCCCGACATCATTCAGGAAATGCTGCTGGCCACCAGTTCAGAGCGGCAAGGCCGGGTGATCGATCACGATTCAGCGGGCTCCATGGAACAGAAAAAGCGGGAAGGGTATTTCTAACATGTCACACCAGTCTGATCTGATTGCAGAAGATATTCAGGCTTACCTGAAGCAACACGAGAACAAGGAACTCCTGCGCCTGCTCACCTGCGGCAGTGTGGATGACGGCAAGAGCACGCTGATTGGCCGGCTGTTGCATGACACCAAGATGATCTATGAAGATCACATGGCCAGCCTGAAAACTGACAGCGCAAAAATGGGCACCACCGGCGAAAAACTGGACCTGGCACTGCTGGTGGACGGCCTTCAGGCCGAGCGGGAACAGGGCATTACTATTGATGTCGCTTACCGTTATTTCAGCACCGACAAACGCAAGTTCATCATCGCGGACACCCCGGGCCATGAGCAGTACACCCGCAACATGGCCACCGGCGCATCCACTGCGCAACTGGCCATCCTGATGATTGATGCCCGCCACGGCGTACTCACTCAGACCCGCCGGCATTCCTACATTGCTTCGCTACTGGGCATCCGGCACATCGTGGTCGCCGTGAACAAAATGGATCTGGTGGACTTCAGCGAAGAGCGCTTCAATGAAATCCGCGACGACTACCTGGCCTTCGCCTCACGACTAGGCCTTAAGGACATCCGTTTTGTTCCCATCTCGGCGCTGGATGGAGACAACGTCGTCAACAAGAGCGAGAACACCCCCTGGTTTACCGGCCAGCCGCTGATGGAAATTCTGGAAACGGTGGAAGTGTCCCGTGACAAGAACCTGGAGCATTTCCGCTTCCCGGTGCAGTACGTGACCCGTCCGAACCTGAACTTCCGCGGCTTCTGCGGCACCATCGCCTCCGGCGTGATTCGCCCTGGCGATGCAGTGATGGCCCTGCCCTCACGCCGTACCAGCAAAGTAAAGGAAGTCGTGACCTTCGACGGCAACCTGGACGAAGCCTACATCGACCAGGCGGTCACCCTGACCCTGGAAGACGAGATCGACATCAGCCGTGGCGACATGCTGGTGAAAGTGGAGGACGAACCGGAAGTCCACAACCGCTTCAACGCCAACATTGTCTGGATGACCGACGCACCGCTGGAAACCGGCCGGCTGTATGACATCAAGCTGGGCCCCACCTTTACTTCCGGTACCGTGAAGAAAATCCACCATCAGACCGATGTCAACACTCTGGATCAGCAAGCCAATCCCAGCCAACTGGCCCTGAATGAGATCGGCCTGTGCGAACTGACCCTGAACCAACCGGTCGCGTTTGACGCCTATCAGCGTAACCACGCCACCGGCAGCTTCATCGTCATTGACCGCCTGACCAACGTAACCATCGGGGCGGGCATGATCGCAGGCCTGGCCGATGGCCTGGAATCCCTGGACCCGGTCACCGCCGAGGAACGCGAACGACGCCTGGCCCAGAAGCCGGCCATCATCGCCTGTAACGGCAAACATGGCCCGGAACTGGCGCTGGCCGTTGAGCGAGCTCTGTTCGATCAGGGCAAGACCGCCGTCGTGGTATCCGAAGAAAATGCGGGCGACGCAGACGAACGCCGTCGGGTAGCGCAGTTGCTGACCGCTCACGGGCTGGTAGCCATTGCCGTGAACCTGGGTTCGGACATTGCCAACGCCAGTGCCAACGCAGAGAACGAAGCTGACATTCCCGGCGCCGTCTCGACACTGGTCCAGGAACTGATTCGCAGCAAGCGAATCTGATTTCCATACCCGCCCATTGAGAACCCCGGCCCGAACGAAGACGTCGGGACCGGGGTTTCTTTCTCTGCCAACCGTGGCACAATCACGCTCCGCCAAGCCGACTGAATCTGACAGGAGCTGACCCATGGCCATCAAACACCTGCGCACCGCCTTCGCAAGCCAATACCAGCCGGGCCAACCTGCCCGCCTCGTAGCGGGCGAGGCCCTGCAGGAACCGGGCGGCGACTACGAAGCCCTGCACAAGCAGATGAAGCGCCTGTTCAACAGCAAACCCGGCAAGAAATACGGCCGCTTCTCAGACGACATCGGCGAATGCCCCTTCAGCGCCTGGCTCAAAGACTACCTGGAAGACAAACAGACCTTCGCGGCCATGACTGACCGTCTTTTCGGCCAGTGGCAGGAACTGCTGACCGGCAGCCAGGAAGAATTCGACGGCCACCTGATGATCGTACACGACGCCCTGGCCGATGCCGAAGTGGTGTACCTGTTTATCCTGGAAACCGACAGCGCCATGCGCTTCGACGGCAGCCAGAAACTGGACGCCACCGACGTACTCAGCCTGTCGCGCCTGAACCTGGCCGTGCGAATTGAACTGGACGACTGGCGCAACGCCAACGGCAGCGAAAACTACATGACCCTGATCCACGGTCGAGGCACCGGCGACCCCGGCGAACTGTTCATCCGCCTGTGCGCCTTCACCAACAGCGTGGACGTGGAAAAGGAAACCATGACCTTCCTGGACGCAGTGGAAGCCTTCGCCAAAACCAGCGAACCGGAAAAAGCCGGCGAAGTGCGCGCCAAGGCCTACGAATTCTGCAAAGACCAGCACGCCCTGGGCGAGCCCGTGGAAATCGAAGCTCTGTCGAATTACCTGGACGAAAGCCAGCCCCAGCGCTTCAAGGAATTCGCCAGCCAGAACGCCGAACTACCGGAAACCGGCGTACTGCACCCGGACCACCGCAAGGTCAAAAAACTGGTGCGCATCGCGGGCTCCGGTGGAGGTATGAGCGTGTCTTTTTCCTCGGACCTGGTGAACCAGGCGGTGTACTACGACCGTGACAAAGATGCCCTCACCATCACCCGCCTGCCCAAGGCGCTGCGAGAACAACTGCAACGGTACCTGGAAGCCCGCGAGGACTGATCAAAACTCAGTCCTCTGCCACATTCTCCGGCTGATCGTCCCACCGGGGGCGATTGGCCCTGAGCTTCCTGACCTCCTGCATCCAGCCCACGCCATCGATCAACTCCCCGGTTTCATGATCAATAGGCGGATACGGCAGGTTGCGATCATCACAGTACCGCTTCACTGTTGGCTGGCACCAACAGAACAGCAGACGGTTGTACTCTTCATCTGGCATCCGTCGCTGGTCAAACATCCCCGCCAGCTTCCGCTGACGCTGGGCTTCGGAAAGGATAATCGAGCAGGCTGAAGACACATTCAGCGATTCCACCATTCCCATCATCGGAATCACAATATGCTCATCCGCCTGCTCGGCGGTCACCGGGTTCACACCGTCCACTTCGTTACCCATGATAATCGTGCACGGCACGGTGTAATCCACCTCCCGAAAATCCACCGCCCGGTCTGACAATTGCGCCGCATACAGCTTGTGCCCCTGGGCCTTCAGCTCCGTTACCGCGTTATCCATGGTCGGATGGGTATGCGTTGTTACCCAATGAAAGCTGCCACCGGCTGTCTTACGAAATGCCCGAAAACCCTCCTTGGGCCACACCACGTGCATATTGGCCAGGCCGAAGGCATCGCAGGACCGAATAATGGCCGACAGGTTTCTGGGTTTGTGCACCTGATCCGTCAGCACCCGCAGGTCGGGTTGACGGGTGTTGAGGACTTGCTTGATTCGGGCGAGGCGTTCGGGAGTCATAAGTAAATTGGCTAGCGATGATTTTCCGGCTCCCACAAACCAACAATCAAGCTTGTAGAATCCAGTACAGGTGTCTGGGAAGGGTTTTGGGGTGGGCTTTCCAAAAATTTCGAAGGCCATGGATGGCCTGAGAGAAGCGCACATGGATGTGCTCGTAGCGGTTTTTGGAAAGCCCACCCCAAAAGCCTTCATGCACATAAGCGGCGAATAATAGCACAGAGCCAAATGAGGAATACCGAGACAACGGTGGTTGAAGATTAAGCACCCCGTTATAATACGCAGTCCATTTTTGCCAGCGCCCCACTCCACCCCGGCGCCAACACACCAAACTACGTGAGACCCATGGCCAAGAAGCTGTACATCAAAACCCACGGCTGCCAAATGAACGAGTACGACTCTGCCCGCATGGCAGACCTGCTCAAAACCGGCGAAGCGGTCGAAGTCACCGACAACGCCGATGACGCCGACATCCTGCTGCTGAACACCTGCTCCATCCGCGAAAAAGCCCAGGAGAAAGTGTTTCACCAGCTTGGCCGCTGGAAAAGTCTCAAAACCAAAAAACCCGACCTGATCATCGGCGTCGGCGGCTGCGTCGCCAGCCAGGAAGGCCAGGCCATCATCGACCGGGCGCCCTACGTGGATATGGTATTCGGCCCGCAAACCCTGCATCGCCTGCCCGACATGATCACCGAAGTACGCACCAAGGGTAACGGCGTTGGCGTGGTCGACGTCAGCTTTCCGGAAATCGAGAAATTCGACAACCTGCCTGAGCCCGGCGCCGACGGCCCCTCTGCGTTTGTCTCCATTATGGAAGGCTGCAGCAAATACTGCACCTTCTGCGTGGTGCCCTACACCCGTGGCGAGGAAGTCAGCCGCCCGGTGGACGACGTCATCGCCGAAGTGGCCCATCTGGCTACCCAGGGAGTGCGGGAGGTGAATCTGCTTGGCCAGAACGTGAACGCTTACCGTGGCGAAACCCACGACGGCGACCAGATGGACCTTGCAGAACTGATCGAAGTCATCGCCACCATCGACGGCATTGACCGCATCCGCTACACCACCTCTCACCCGGTGGAATTCAGCGATGCGCTGATTGAAGTCTACGAGCGGGTTCCCGAACTGGTCAGCCACCTGCACCTGCCCGTGCAGAGCGGTTCTGATCGCATCCTCGCAGCGATGAAGCGAGGCCACACGGCGCTGGAGTACAAATCCAAGCTGCGCCGCCTGCGCAAGATCCGCCCGGACATCAGCTTTTCTTCGGATTTCATCATCGGCTTCCCGGGTGAAACCGACAAGGATTTCGAGGACACCATGAAGCTGATCAACGACATCGGCTTCGACATGTCCTTCAGCTTCATCTACAGCGCCCGCCCTGGCACGCCGGCGTCTGACTTGCCCGACGATACGCCGATGGAGGTGAAGAAGCAGCGGTTGAGCATTCTTCAGGATCGCCTGAATCAGAATGTGATGGATATCAGCCGGAAGATGGTGGGTTCTACTCAGCGTATTCTGGTGACTGGTTTGTCCAAGAAGGATCCGGGCGAGTATGCGGGGCGTACGGAGAACAACCGTATTGTGAATTTCCGCCACGAGAATCCTGAGGTGGTTGGTCATTTCATCGACGTAGAAATCGTCGAGGCCTACCCGAACTCTCTTCGTGGTGTGCCGGTTAGTTCCGAGTTGTTTTAGGCTTCGGCACCCATGTGCTCTTTGTGTGGCGTTGGGAGGCGGGCTGGATCAGCCTCCCAAAAACCGCTACGAGCACATCCATGTGCGCTTCTCTACGGCCATCCATGGCCTCCGACATTTTTGGGAGGCTGATCCAGCCCGCCTCCGCCTGACCACACGGTGGCATGCTAAAGAAGCCCCATCATTGCCTGGTTCACGAAGACGCTCGTTAATAAGAAAGCAGGCCCTGTAAAAACTCGTACTTGTTTTTCGTCTCGCGAACCTGCACATAGCAGGAAAGGCCGGTGCGTTGGTTCGCTTCCACAGGGTATCGTAGGCCATGGATGGCCGAAGCTAAGCGAACAGGACGTCTTGAGCGTCCCTGTGGAAGCGAACCCACGCATCGGCCATACTCCCAAAATTGGAAATGCCTACTCCAGCCATTAGCACCCAGTCTGGAGTTAAAACAGAACGGAGCAAGATTGAACACTCACGATACCAGACAATTTGACCTGCACCCGGTGGACCAGCGCCGCCTGGCAACCTTGTGCGGACAGTTTGATGAACACCTGAAAATGATCGAACAGCGCTTGCAAGTGAAAGTCGGCCGGCGCGGGCATCACTTTCGGGTGGAAGGCAGCACTGAAAACGTAGCGGCGGCAACCGAGGTTATCCGGCATCTGTACCGGGAAACCGAGGCCAGTGATGACATACCGCCCGATACCGTGCACCTGTTCATCCGCGAAACCGGCCTGGAACGGCTGCCGGATGATGTACCTTACGATGAAGGCCAGGTCACTGTTATCAAGACACCCAAGCTGACCGCCAAACCCCGTGGCCGGAATCAGCAGAAGTATGTACATAACATTCGCACCCACGACATCAACTTCGGCATCGGGCCCGCGGGTACCGGTAAGACGTGGTTGGCAGTGGCTTGTGCTGTCGAGGCTCTGAAAGACGAGCAGGTGAAGCGTATTCTGCTGGTTCGGCCGGCGGTGGAGGCCGGCGAGAAGCTGGGCTTTTTGCCTGGTGATCTGGCCCAGAAAGTGGACCCGTACCTGCGCCCGCTCTACGACGCACTATACGAAATGCTGGGATTCGATCAGGTAACCCGCCTGATCGAGAAAAGTGTGATCGAGATTGCCCCCCTGGCATTCATGCGCGGCCGTACCCTGAACAACTCGTTTATTATTCTGGACGAAAGCCAGAATACCACCCGGGAGCAGATGAAGATGTTCCTGACCCGGATAGGCTTTGGCTCTACCGCGGTCATTACCGGCGATACCACCCAGGTGGACCTGCCCCGCGGACAGAATTCCGGGCTGATTCATGCCGCCAGCGTGTTGAGCAAGGTCCCGGGTATTGGCTTTACCCGTTTCGACGCCAAGGATGTGGTGCGTCACCCCCTGGTTCAACGCATTGTTGAAGCCTACGATTCTTTCAACGACGGGAGTGCCACAGGCCAATGAGCAAGGTAACTGTGGACCTTCAGATGGCCTTTGACGGCACGGGCGTACCTACCGAGGCGTTGTTTGAAGCCTGGGCAGAGGCGGCGTGGCAGGATGAGAATCCAACCGAAGTTACCATCCGTATTGTCGATAACGACGAAAGCCGTGAGCTGAATCACCAGTACCGGGGCAAGGACAAGCCTACCAATGTTTTGTCCTTCCCATTTGAAGCACCAGCGGGTATAACGGTGCCATTGGCCGGAGATCTCGTGATTTGCGCGCCAGTTGTTGAACAGGAAGCGCGGGAGCAGAGCAAAGACGCTGTCGCCCACTGGGCCCATATGGTGGTGCACGGTATGTTGCATCTCCAGGGCTACGATCATATTGAAGATAATGAAGCCGAGGTCATGGAAGCCCTCGAGATCCGGCTGCTCGCGCAGCTCGGATTTGCTAACCCTTACGAAGCAGAGGAAACGGAACCAGACTCATGAGCGACGATCAGTCGAGTCGCAGTCAGGGCAACAAGTCCTGGCTGGAGCGTATATCACAGGCCTTTTCCAGCGGGCCTGAGTCCGTCGAGGACGTGCTGGAAATCCTGCGGGATGCTGAATCCCAGAGCATTATTGATGCTGACTCCATGAGCATCATTGAAGGCGCCATGCAAGTGATCGACATGCGGGTGGACGAGATCATGATCCCCCGCTCCCAGATGATCACCGTAAAGGCATCTCAGGAACCCAAAGAGTTCCTGCCCGAGATTATGTCTTCCGCCCATAGCCGCTTTCCGGTCATCGGCGAGAGCCAGGATGACGTCATCGGGGTATTGCTGGCGAAAGACCTGCTTCCTCTTGCCCTCAACAACGATCTGAACTGGAACCGCATCCGCGAAATCCTGCGGCCGCCCACCTTTGTTCCCGAAAGCAAGCGTTTGAACCAGCTGCTCAAGGAGTTCAAGGAAAATCGTAATCACATGGCGATTGTGGTGGATGAGTACGGCGGAACCGCTGGCCTTATCACCATCGAAGACGTGCTGGAACAGATCGTCGGTGAAATCGAAGACGAACATGACTTCGATGAGGAGACCCATATCAAGGCCCGGGGCGACGGGACCTTTGCGGTGAAGGCCGTGACGCCCATCGATGATTTCAACGAATTCTTCGAGACAGACATGGACGAAGAAGAGTTCGATACCATTGGCGGCCTGGTACTGAAAGAATTTGGACACCTGCCCAGACGGGGCGAAACGGTTGAATTCGGCGGCTTGCAGTTTACTATTGCCAACGCCGATAACCGAGTCATCCGTCTGTTGCAGGTAACCCGCAGTGAGTCATGATCCACAGCACCCGCCACTGAAACTCCCGTTCACCACCCGAAAATGGCTGGGCGCCGCAATCCTTGTGATTGCCGGCGCTCTGCAAACACTGACCTTCTCGCCATTCTATCTGTGGTGGCTGGGGCCCTTGTCGGTGTTTCTGATCCTGCTGGTCACCGTCCATCAGGCGCCGGACAAGCTGTTCCGCTCCGGCTGGCTGGCCGGGCTTGGTCTGTTCGCCTCCGGTGCCAGCTGGATTTACGTCAGCATCAGCGAGCACGGCAATACTTCGGTACCTCTGGCCATTGTACTCATGGTCCTGTTTATTGCCGGGCTGGCCCTGTTCCATGGGCTGGCGTTCTGGTTCTGGGGCAAACTCGCCAAAGACAGCGCACCACGCCGACTCTTGCTGTTCCCTGCCATCTGGATTCTGGGTGACTGGCTGCGCGGCTGGCTGCTGACCGGTTTTCCATGGCTTTATCTGGGCACCGCCCACACCGACGGCCCCCTGGCCGGGCTGGCGCCGCTGACTGGCGTGCATGGCATTACCTTCTGGATCACCGTTACCGCAGTGGCTGCTTACGGCGCCTGGTGGCTGTTCAAACTTGACAGGAAGGTCACTGCTGGCGCCGTTCTGGTAGCAGCTCTGCTGCCCTGGCTGATCGCCCCGGCCATGAACAAAGCTGACTGGACCGAGCTCAGCGAAGAGCCCGTCAGCTTTGCGGCGATGCAGGGCAACATACCGCAACAGATCAAGTGGGATCCTGATTTCCTGCGCGATCAGATTGTGGCTTATTTGGGCATGACCGAAGCGCACTGGCAAACCGACCTGATCCTCTGGCCAGAAACAGCCATCCCCATTCCGCAGGACCAGGCTGGCAAGGTCATTGATCATATCCGGGAACAGTTAGGAGAAAACAGCACGCTGATCACCGGCATCCCCTGGTATGGCTACAGCGGCCAGATTGAAGACTACACCTTCCACAACAGCATTATGGCCATCGGCAATGGCGACGGCATGTACCACAAACAGAAGCTGGTGCCCTTTGGCGAATATGTGCCACTTCAAGGTCTGCTGCGGGGGCTGATCGGTTTCTTTGACCTGCCCATGAGTAGCTTCACGCCTGGGCCAGAGCAGCAAGCGCCGCTGGTCGCCAATGGCATGAAAATCACCCCTTACATCTGCTATGAAGTGGCCTACCCCGATTTCGTGGCGTTTAATGCCCGCAACACCGATCTGCTGCTGACGATCAGTAACGACGGCTGGTTCGGTGATTCCATCGGGCCGCTGCAACATCTGCAGCTTGCCCGCATGAGAGCCCTGGAGACCGGCCGCTACATGCTGCGGGGTACCAACAACGGCGTCACTGCGATCATCAATCACAAGGGCAAGATTACCGAGCGCATCCCACAGTTCGAGCGCGCGGTGCTGACCGGTGAGGTATTTACGGCAACCGGGAGCACACCCTACATGCAAACAGGATCCTGGCCGGTGCTGACGTTGGCGATCATCCTGATTGTGTTCATTCGCGAGCGGGTAATCCCGAAAAACTGAGCGCCTTGAGCCTGCTGCTCAGATGGCTTGCAGGCTCGAGACGATGGCTTCAGCTTTCTTTCGGTGGCCAGCGGCTGGTTACCCGCTCAAAGTAATGGGAGCCGCAGGCCTCGCAGGGATGCAGGTGGCTGGTCTTGGTCAGACAAAGCATGTGGCTGCAGTTCATGCACCGGAACATACCCGCCGTGGCCACTTCACCGGAGATATAGTGACTGACGTCCTGATTCTCCAGCTTCTGCTTCAGTTCCAGAGTATCAACCAGGGTCTGATCGGCCACCGAGAGAAGCCGGTCTGCCAGGGTGTGTTCCAGTAATGCGATATCCAGTTGCAGCCATTCTCCCAGGCCTTCGCCGGTCTCCTCCACGAAATGCAACAGGTGCTCCAGATCCCGCTGAAGATACGCCCCGAGCAGATCCGCTTCTTCCCGGGTCATTTCCTCGATCTCGTATTCCACTTCTATCGCTTTCTGAACTTCTTCCTCCAGCGTCTGCAACGACGTTTCCTGTAGCTCATGCAGGCGTGTCTGTACCCGCTCAAGCATTCGGTCGTAAACCTCAAGGGCTTTTCCGGAGAGGTGACTGCGTTCTGGCTCGCTCATTTGGGCTCCTTATCTGCACCTTTCACCATACTCTCAGTCTGGCACAAACCCGCAGAATTGGCAGACTACCTGTTAAGCCGCGTGTGCGTTAGAATGTTCGGCCTTTTCTCGAACATCCTTTTCACACAGGGTACTTTTGGCAATGGCAGGAATGGACGAACAATACAACCCACGTGAAGTAGAACAGACCGCCCGCACTTTCTGGGAAACCAACGAGACCTTCAAGGTCAAGGAAGAGCCGGGCAAGCCCAAGTACTACTGCCTGTCCATGTTCCCCTACCCCAGCGGCAAGCTGCATATGGGCCACGTCCGCAACTACACCATCGGCGACGTGATTTCCCGCTACCAGCGTATGCAGGGCAAGAATGTAATGCAGCCTATGGGCTGGGACGCTTTCGGCCTGCCTGCCGAAAATGCCGCGATTGCCAACAAGTCTGCACCGGCCAAGTGGACTCGCTCCAACATTGATTACATGAAGAACCAGCTCAAGCAGCTGGGGTTTGGCTACGACTGGAGCCGCGAACTGGCCACCTGCGACCCGGAATACTACCGCTGGGAACAGTGGTTCTTCGCCCGCCTCTACGAGAAAGGCCTGGTGTACAAGAAGATGTCCACCGTGAACTGGGACCCGGTTGACCAGACCGTACTGGCCAACGAACAGGTGGTTGACGGTCGGGGCTGGCGCTCCGGTGCCCTGGTCGAGCAGAAAAAGATTCCGCAGTGGTTCATCCGCATTACCGACTACGCGGAAGAACTGCTAAACGATCTGGAAGACATGGAGGGCTGGCCCGAGCAGGTCAAGACCATGCAGCGCAACTGGATCGGCAAATCGGTAGGGACCGAGCTGACCTTCCCGCTGAAAGAGCAGGAAGGTGGTCTGACGGTTTACACCACCCGCCCGGACACGCTGATGGGCGTCAGCTACATGGCAGTCGCCGCTGAGCACCCTCTGGCCAAGGCGGCGGCCGAGCGCCACCGCGATGTGGCCGAGTTTGTCGACCAGTGCCGTAACAGCAAGGTGGCCGAAGCCGAGCTGGCGACCATGGAAAAGAAAGGTATAGATACCGGCTTCAAGGCCATTCACCCGCTGACCCAGGAAGAAATCCCGGTCTGGGTCGCCAACTTTGTACTCACGGACTACGGCACCGGAGCCCTGATGGCGGTTCCTGGCCATGATGAGCGGGATCACGAGTTTGCCGTCAAGTACAAGCTGCCCATCAAACAGGTGATTGCACCGAACGACAGCCGCGATATCGATATCCAGGAGCAGGCCTTCACCGAGAAAGGCGTTCTGGTGTCCTCCGGCAAATACAGCGGCCTGACCAGCGAAGAGGCGTTTGAGGAAATCGCGGATTACCTTGAAGCCCAGGGCATTGGCAAACGTACCGTGAACTACCGTCTGCGTGACTGGGGTGTGTCCCGGCAGCGCTACTGGGGTGCGCCCATCCCGATGATGACGCTGGAAGACGGCACCGAGATGCCGGTGCCGGATGACCAGCTACCGGTTCGTCTGCCCGAAGACGTTGAAATGGACGGCGTCCAGTCGCCGATCAAGGCCGACCCGGAGTGGTGCAAGACCGAATACAACGGCCAGCCAGCCACCCTGGAAACCGATACCTTCGATACCTTCATGGAGTCCTCCTGGTATTACGCCCGTTTCTGCAGCCCGAACTACGACAAGGGCATGCTGGACCCGGCTGCCGCCAATTACTGGCTGCCAGTCGACCAGTACATCGGCGGCATCGAGCACGCGATTCTGCACCTGCTGTATGCCCGGTTCTTCCACAAGCTGCTGCGCGACGTTGGTCTGGTGAACAGTTCCGAGCCATTCAAGCGCCTGCTGACCCAGGGCATGGTTCTGGCCGAGACCTACTACCGCAATGAAGCAAATGGCGGGAAAACCTGGTTCAACCCGGCCGATGTGACGGTTGAGCGCGATGGCAAGGGCCAGGTAGTGCGAGCGGTGCTGAAATCGGACGGCGAGCCTGTGGAAATCGGTGGCGTTACCAAGATGTCCAAATCCAAGAACAACGGCATCGATCCCCAGGCCATCATTGATCAGCACGGTGCCGACACTGTGCGGTTGTTCATGATGTTTGCGGCACCACCTGAGCAGTCGCTGGAGTGGTCCGACAGCGGCGTTGAGGGCGCCCATCGCTTCCTCAAACGCCTGTGGCGGATGGTCAATGAGCATACCGCCAGTGGCGAAGCTCCGGCGGTTGATCCTGCCAGCCTCAATGGTGCTCAGAAAGACCTGCGCCGCAAGACTCATGAAACCATCGCCAAAGTCAGCGATGACATCAGCCGCCGCCTGACCTTCAACACCGCCATCGCGGCTGTCATGGAACTGCTCAACGAAGTGGGCAGGCTCAGCGATGACGAGCCGCAAACCCGCGCAGTGCGTCAGGAAGCCCTGGATACCGCCGTGCTGGTGCTTTCCCCCATTGTGCCGCACATCTGTCACAACCTGTGGCAGGCCCTCGGTCACTCTGACACGGTGGTCGACGCCTCCTGGCCGGTTGCCGACGAAAGCGCCATGGTTCGTAGCGAAATCGAGGTGGTTCTGCAGGTGAACGGCAAGGTCCGGGCCAAGGAGAACGTACCGGCGGATATTGGCAAGGCAGATCTGGAGAAGCTTGCCCTGGAGAACGAAAACGTCATGCGTTTCACCGACGGCAAGACCGTACGAAAAGTGATCGTTGTGCCTGGCAAACTCGTGAACGTGGTGGCTAACTAAGATGCCCGGCCCTGCCCCTGAACTGAAAAAGCTGGGCCTTCTGGCACTGCTTGCCTCGCTGCTCACCCTGACCGGCTGTGGCTTTCAGTTACGGGGCAGCTCCCCCGTTCCGGCTGCCCTGCAACCCCTGGCTATTGACTGCCCGTCCTCCCTGCCCGGACAGTTCTGCCAGTCTCTGCGTGAGCAGCTGGAGCTCGGTGGCATCGAGCTGCGGAATCCAGGCCAGGCAGACTACCTGCTGCGCCTGTCGGACTACCGCCAGGACCGCCGGGCTTCAGCCATTACCGCACAGGCAGCGGCGGCTGAGTACATTCTGCGCCACACGGTCGCCATGGAGCTGGTGACCAAGGACCAGATCCCGCTGATTGCCACCACCGACCTGAACGCCAGTGAAACCTACCGCTACGACGAGACCAATGTACTCGCCAAACAGCGCGAGGAAGACGAATTGCGGCAACAATTGGGCGATCGCCTTGCCCAACAAGTTATCTTCCGGCTGGCGCCTATGTCCCGACAACGAATTGATGCCCTGGTTCAGGAACACACCGCCGATGGTGAGGAGCCTGAATCACCATGAAAACCCAGCCCGGCCAACTCCCACAACTTCTGAAGAAAGGCCTGGCTTCGGTTTACCTGATCTCCGGCGATGAACCCCTGCTGGTTCAGGAATGCTGTGACCAGATCCGCGCCGCCGCCCGTGAAGCTGGCTATCTGGACCGGCTCACCTTTCACGCAGACAATCAGTTCGACTGGAATACGGTTGCTGACGAATGCAACGCCCTGTCCCTGTTCGCTGAAAAACGTCGCATTGAGATTCATCTGCCCACCGGCAAACTTGGCGATGGCCGCCGGGTTCTGGAGCAGGTACTGCAATCCCCGCCAGAGGACGTCATTCTCCTGCTGATCAGCGCCAGACTGGATGCCGCCGAAACCAAACGCAAATGGTACAAGGAACTTCAGGGCCATGGCGTGCACGTTCCGCTCTGGCCGGTCGAGGGAGACAAGTTTCCTGGATGGTTGCAGCAACGGGCCACCGCAAAAGGCCTCAGCCTGACCCGTGGAGCACTCGGTATTCTTGCAGAGCGCCTGGAGGGCAATCTGCTGGCCGCCAGCCAGGAGCTGGACCGTCTGACGCTGCTCACCAACGGCAAAACCATCGATGAAGAGACGGTGGAGCAGGCCGTACAGGATAGTGCCAGGTTCAACGGCTTTGAACTGGTCACGGAACTGCTTTCCGGCAAGGCGGTTCATGCCTGCCGCATGATCGGGGTGCTGGAGCAGGAGGGCGAAAACCCTCTTGGACTACTCACTGTGCTCGTTCGTGACCTTCATCTGATTGTTGAGCTTAAAACCGCCTTGCCCGGTGGAGAAAACCCCGCGGGCTTTCTGAAAAAGCGCGGCGTTTTCCAGCCAAAGCGCTCGTCCGCCGTCCAGCAAGCGGCTCGAAGACTTTCACTGGCCCAGTTACACCAGGCAATCAACCTTTGTAGTCTGATTGATCGGGCTGCCAAGGGCTTCGATGATCTTTCCCCCTGGCATCACCTCCGGGATCTCTCCCTTATTCTGGCCGGCAAGCGGGCCAGCTGATCTGAATCAAAGCGGGATAACACCGGCCCGCTCAGGGACTTGACACTTTTTCACGTTCGGGCGCATTGTAGAACTCCCAACTCATCAGGGAAGGAGAAATACCATGAGTCTGCAAGACGATTTCAACAAGCTGTCCGACAAGATCAAGCAATATCGTGACGAGGCGCGCGTTCAGTTGCACCTTGCAAGGGAAGATGTAAAAGACGAATGGGACGATCTGGAGCAGGATTGGGATCGGTTCCGGTCAAAGCTGGATCAGATTTTCCATGATGCCGAGAATGCCAGCAATGAGGCGAGGGAAACTGCTCGCAAGCTGGGAGAGGATCTGAAAACCGGTTACCAGAACATCCGTAACAAACTGAAATAAAGCGTTAACTGGTTAACAAATAAACACATCTCTCCGTAAACAGGGGCTTTTGTCTCACTGCCTCTGTGCCATACTTCACAGTAAAGACTGAACAGTTCGTCATAATTTCGTCGAACTGTTCATTTTGCCACCAACCAGTCGTCTGGCTGGCCACGGCGTATGACACGTGCTGTGAGGTATAACGGTCATATGAAAAAAATAATCGCACTCTCCGTCACCCTGACTTTCTCACTTACCGCCGGCATGGTCGTGGGCCAGAACACCCGTTTCAGTGACCCGCAAACGGTCATTGATAATGAATTCTGGAGCAACCTGTATGCTGACGGCGGCTCGTCGTTTTTCTGTGATACTCCCTTCACTGGTAAGGGCTTTGTCATGACCGATGGCTACGTTTATCCACTTGCCGACATTCGCACTGCCCTGGACTGCGGAACAACCTCCCAGTGCCGCCAGGACAATCGCTATCGGCAAATCACGTCTGATCTTCATAACATGGTACCGGTACGAACCCGCGTTGAAATGCGGCGGCGTAACGCCCGGTATGAGAATCTTGGCGAGACCACGGGCGCCGATGATTGCGGGATTCGTGAAAGCGCCCAGTTCTTTGAACCGCCAGAGCGGGTTAAAGGCGACGTTGCCCGCACCATGGCCTATATGGTGGATACTTATGGCCTGCCCTGGCTGGGGGCCACGCCGGTGTTCAAAGGCTGGAGCAAACTGGACCCCCCGGATGACCGGGAGTTGAGCCGGCATAAGCGGATTGCCGAAATTCAGGGCAATGAGAACCCGTTTGTAGTGAATCCTGGGCTGATAGAACGTCTATAGACTGACGCAAGCCAGGAGGTGGGGTAGAGCTTTCCGAAACACGCTGTGAATACTTCCATGTACGCTCTGTTCCGCCATCCCTGGCTCCACAAGGTTTCGGAAAGCTCTACCCCACCTCCTGGCCCAAACCTGAGTTAATAGCATCCATAAAAAAGCAGGCCATCAAGGCCTGCTTTTTTCATTTCTGCTTCAGAAATCTGATCAGATTTCGTTAGCAGCCGGCGCCATCATGGCGTCGCTGCCACTGCGAATGCCTTCGGCCAGAGACACGGTCTTTGGCAACAGGCGGTCGAAGTAGAAGCGAGCGGTCTTGACCTTGCCGGTATAGAAGCCAGAGGTATCGCCCTCGGCTTTCGGAGCAGCAGCTTTGACCACTTTGGCCCACATATACGCCAGAGCGGTGTAGCCGAACATGTCGAGATAATCGACAGCAGCGGCACCAATGGCTTCCGGATTGTCAGCCGCCTGGTTCACCACGTGTTCGGTGACGTCTGACAGGCGCTCCAGGGAGGCCGCCAGCGGCTCAAGATAGGGGCGCAGGGCTTCGTCGCTGCTGTTGGCTTCGATGAAGGCAGCAACGTCCTGAGCGAACAGTTCGTACAGTTTGCCCTGGCTGCCCACCACTTTACGACCCATCAGGTCCATGGCCTGGATGCCATTGGTACCCTCATAGATCTGGGTGATGCGGCAGTCACGTACCAGCTGCTCCTGGCCCCACTCGCGGATGAAACCGTGGCCACCAAAGACCTGCTGGCCGATGATGGTGGTGTCCAGACCACGATCGGTCAGGAAAGCCTTGGCGACCGGCGTCAGCAGGGCAACCATGCCTTCGGCATGCTTGCGCTGTTCGTCGTTGTCGGAGTACTTGGAGATATCCAGCCACTGGGCAACGTAGGTAGAGAAGGCACGACCACCCTCTACGTAGCTCTTCATGGTCATCAGCATGCGGCGCACGTCCGGGTGCACCAGAATCGGGTCAGCGGCCTTTTCAGGCTGCTGGGCACCGGTCGGCGCGCGGCTCTGGATACGCTCGTTGGCGTATTCGCGGGCGCTCTGCAGGGACGCTTCGGCGGCACCAATGCCCTGGATGCCCACACCCAGGCGCTCGTAGTTCATCATGGTGAACATGGCGGCCAGGCCTTTGTTTTCTTCACCAACCAGCCAGCCTTTGGCACCATCAAAGTTCATCACGCAGGTGGCGGAGCCTTTGATACCCATCTTCTTCTCGATGGAACCACAGCTGAACTGGTTACGCTCGCCCAGGGAACCGTCGTCGTTCACCATGAACTTGGGCACCAGGAACAGGGAAATCCCCTTCGGGCCTTTCGGCGCGTCCGGCAGTTTGGCCAGCACCAGGTGGATAATATTCTCCGCCATGTCATGCTCGCCCCAAGTGATGAAAATCTTGGTGCCGGTGATGTTGAAGGAGCCGTCGTCGTTCGGTTCAGCTTTGGTCCGGATAATACCCAGATCGGTTCCGGCGTGAGGCTCAGTCAGGTCCATTGCACCAGACCAGACGCCGGAGTACATGTTCGGCAGGTACTTTTCTTTCAGCTCCTGGCTGCCGTGGGCGTCCAGGGCCAGGCAGGCGCCGGCGGTCAGCATCGGAGCCAGACCAAAGGCCATGTTGGCGCCCTGCATCATTTCTTCAAACTGGGCCACCAGCGTCTTGGGCATACCCATACCACCGAAGTCCGGGTTACCACCCAGACCATTCCATCCACCTTCCACGATGGTCTGGTAGGCTTCTTTGAACCCTTCCGGCGTGGAAACTTCGCCTTCGTTCCACTTACAGCCCTGTTCGTCGGCTTCACGGTTCAGGGGCGCCAGTACGCCACTGGTGATCTTGCCCGCTTCTTCAAGGATGGCGTCAGCGGTGTCGGGGTCTACGTTTTCTGCAATCTTTGGCAGTGACGCCCACAGGGAGGGTGCGTCAAACACTTCGTTCAGAACGAAACGCATGTCACGAAGGGGTGCCTGATAATCAGCCATGTAAAACTCTCCAGAAATTCAGTCAGTCACTTGGGGGGCGGTGTTGATGCCTCTTCTGTTGGAGGTCGGAGCCCACCCGCTCGGCTATGTGTCCGAAACAAGGTTGTTGTTCTATGGCGCGCTATTCTACCTCAAAACACGCCGGCAACTCATGAAAAAAGCCCGCCTCCTGCGGGAGAACGGGCTTTCTCAGTGCCATCAACCAGATAGCAACCCCGCCTTAGATAGCGAAGGCTTCTTCCGGCATATCCAGCAGGCTGTCTGCACCGGCCAGCATGGTTTCTGCGTGGGTCCGGGTGCGCGGCAGCAGACGCTTGAAGTAGAAGCGTGCAGACTGAACCTTGGCGTTGTAGAACATCTCCTCAGAGGTGCCTTCGGCCATCTTGTCCAGTGCTACCTTGGCCATGCGGGCCCACAGGTAAGCGAAGACCGCATAACCGGAGTACATCAGGTAGTCCACAGCAGCAGCACCGACTTCCTCGCGGTTCTTCATGGCGGTCATACCAACCTTCATGGTCAGATCGCCCCACTCCTTGTTGATCGCAGCCAGCGGCTCGATGAATTCTTTCAGCTGCTCGTTGTCTGCGTTCTCTTTGCAGAAGACGTGAACCTGCTTGGTGAACACTTTCAGAGCTTCACCCTGGGTCATCAGAACCTTACGGCCCAGCAGATCCAGCGCCTGGATACCGGTGGTACCCTCGTAGATCATGCCGATGCGGGAATCACGAACGTTCTGCTCCATGCCCCACTCGGTGATGAAGCCGTGACCACCGAATACCTGCATACCCAGGTTGGCAGACTCGTAACCGATCTCGGTCAGGAATGCCTTGGCGATCGGGGTCAGGAAGCCCAGCAGCGCGTCAGCGTGCTTGCGCTCTTCCTCAGTCTTGCCAGAGTGAACCACGTCCACTTGCTGGCCAGCCAGGTAGATCAGAGCTCGGGCGCCTTCGGCCACAACTTTCTGAGTCAGCAGCATGCGGCGTACGTCCGGGTGCACGATGATCGGGTCAGCGATGCCGTCCGGATTCTTCGGACCGCTCAGGGAACGCATAGCCAGACGCTCCTTGGCGTAGGCCAGGGAACCCTGGAAGCCCAGCTCGGCAGAACCCAGGCCCTGGATAGCAGTACCGATACGGGCAGTGTTCATGAAGGTGAACATGCAGTTCAGGCCTTTGTTCTCCGGCCCGATCAGCCAGCCCTTGGCACCGTCGAAGTTCATCACACAGGTCGCGTTACCGTGAATACCCATCTTGTGCTCCAGGGAGCCACAGGAAACCGCGTTGCGCTCACCGGCAGAACCGTCTTCGTTCGGCAACTGCTTGGGCACGATAAACAGGGAGATACCCTTGGTGCCTTCCGGAGCACCCGGCAGACGAGCCAGTACGATGTGAACGATGTTCTCAGCCATGTCGTGCTCGCCGGCAGAGATGAAGATCTTGGTACCGGTGATGCTGTAGCTGCCATCAGCGTTCGGCTCGGCCTTGGTGCGCAGGGTGCCCAGGTCAGAACCACAATGCGGCTCGGTCAGACACATGGTACCGGTCCACTCACCGCTGATCAGCTTGGTCAGGTAGGTCTGCTTCTGCTCTTCAGTGCCGTGGGCTTCGATCGTGTTGGTGGCACCGTGGCTCAGGCCCGGGTACATACCCCAGGACCAGTTAGAGGTGCCAACCATTTCGCTGATAACCAGGCCAATGGAATGCGGCAGGCCCTGGCCACCGTAGTTGGGATCGGCAGTCATGGACGGCCAGCCACCTTCAACGTACTGCTGGTACGCTTCTTTGAAGCCGGTCGGGGTTTTCACGCCGTCTTCGCTCCAGGTACAGCCTTCCTGATCACCCACCTGGTTCAGCGGAGACAGCACCTGCTCACAGAATTTCGCACCTTCCTGGATAATGGCATCAACCATATCCGGAGTTGCATCTTCGGCACCTTCCAGATTGGCGTAGTGCTGCTCGCTGTTCAGCAGCTCGTTCATTACGAATTTAATGTCACGCAGGGGCGCTTTGTATTCAGGCATGGAATCCACCTCGGTTCTGGGTCTCAGCTGAAACGGGTTTACAGCTTCTGGCCTCGGGTTTGCTCAGACACCATGATGCACCGCATCACGGCCTTAATTAAACACTTGTTTGAAACATACGTTTTGAGGCACAGAATTGTCAATAGCCTTGACGGAAATTTGTGTTGGTTTTGTGTTCGATCAGTAAATTTTCAGGGCAGAAAGGCCCGGAGAAAACGGGAAGACAAAGAGAAAGGCCAGACGAAGCGATCAGGCGAACAGGGAAGTCACAGACTCGGAATAGCGGGAGTCGCCAGCCATGGCAGAGACATTGCGGTAGCTCTCTTCTGCCTCGCGGGAACGGGCACTGCGAGCATCACCCTGGCTTCCCTCAACACGGGCAGAGGCTTCCGCCGTCCGGGATTCGCCCTCACCTGCCGCCAGCTCCGACTGTGCCTGCAACATGGTCTGCATGGCCTGGGCGGCAACAGCGCGATCCTGACCGGAGGGCTGGGCAGGAGCCATGGCAGCAGCCCGCACCACGCGCATTTTTTCAATGGTGGCCTGAGGATCCCCCGCCACCGGCGAAACATCAATGGGAACTTCACCGCCTACCGCATACTGGGCGCCATCCGGCCCTCGCTGGTAGGTAAACGACATAGCACCCGCGTACTGCCCACCGGCAGCCTGATGCGCCGCCTCGTGAGCACGCACTTCCCTGTCCCGGGCTTTGAGGTCAGTCAGCTGCTTCAGCTCTTCATCGGTCAGGCCTTGCGGATTCTCGCGCGCGTCGGAGCGTGATTCGGAAGACTGGTCGGATTTTCGTCCTTCGGAAGACTGCTCAACCGGTTTTGAGGTTGATGAAGTATCGCCACTGGCAGGCTTTTCACCGGAAGCCTCCGGTGTTCGGCCACTGCCTGCGACCGGCGTGGACGCACCGGTGGGAGAGCCGGAGAAGATGGGAGCGATTGAGGAGAATACGTTCACAGAAACCTGGCTCAGGCGCGAATATCCAGCAGGGTACCCAGCGTTTCATCGGCGGTTTTAACGACCTGAGAAGAGGCCTCGACGCTGCGCTCGTATAGCTTCAGGTCGATCATGGGTTCCACCAGATTTCCAGCGCCCTCCGCTGAGCCCTGAGGACCGTCAACGCCACCTCGGGCAATTTTCCGGGCCGCGTTCTCCATGCCCACCATGCCGTCCTGGATACCCTGAATCCCGATAGCAAGTGTGTTGTTGATCATGAGCAGCCATTCCTGTGACGAACCTTTGACCTGATTAACTCACATTTCTGGTCAATTTTCAATCAGCGGTGTGATATTCAGATACCGAGACAGGATCGCCGGCATCTCGGCGGTAACGGTATTTTCCAACCAGGGAAGCACACCGAGGCAAGGCGCGCCGAGGTGGGTGGACAGGTAGTTCAGGGTATCCTGTTCGCAACTCATCACCTGTTCTTCGGGATGGTTACCTACCCAGCCTGCAACAACCAGTCCGTCGGCGCGAATCGCTTCGGCGCTGAGCATGGCATGATTGATACAGCCCAGTTGCAGCGGCACAACCAGTATCACCGGCAGTTTCAACTCTCCCGGCACCGCTGCGTAGGTTTCCCGATCATTGAGTGGTACTCGCCAGCCACCGGCGCCTTCGATCAGCAGAAGATCGGCGGGGCGGATCTGCATGCCACGACAAAACCCGACGATTCGCTGGGCGGTGACCTGTTTTCCGGCCTGCTGGGCAGCTACGTGGGGGGCGATGGCTGGTTCCAGGGCGATGGGGTTGATGGTGTCGTACGGAAGTTTTTCGGTGATGGCGGCCTGCAACATCAGGGCGTCTTCGTTTCTCAGGCCTTCAGGTGTCTGGTCGCAGCCGGAAGCGATAGGCTTCATGGCCAGGGTACGTTTGCCGGCGGCTTTGGCTGCCTCGAGAATGGCGGCGGAGACAATGGTTTTGCCGACGCCGGTGTCGGTGCCTGTAACGAAGAAAGTATGTTTCGCCATGCTTTATATTCCTACTTTTGGCGCAAGCGAGGGTGCCACTTCTCCTTCCAGGACACGCTACAAGCACATCCATGTGCGCTTGTTTCGGGCCGTCCTTGGCCCTCAACAGTCCTGGAAGGAGAAATGGCACCCTCGCCCAAATGTTTCAGAGGAAGTCCAACCACTAAATACTAACAGCTCAACTAACCAACCCAATACGCCCAAGCCGCACAGTACCCAGCCTCAACGACGTTGTCAGCTCGCGTCGGATAGGCACGACACATCGCCCGAAAACGCCCCGGCGCTGTCACCGTCCGCCGGCGCTCTTCGCCTTTAAACACCGCACCGAGTTCTTTCAACTCACGATTGAGGTGCATGGGTGACTGGTACGGCAGTGAGATGGTTTCAGTAACCTGTTTTGCGTTTGACAGAACCGTCTCCACGAGCGCTTTCCACTGTGCTTCCGGAACAAACCGGTTTACGTGCGCCTGTCCTGGATCGGCCTCGGCCCAGGCCTGCTTCAATTCAGACAAGGTGCCGTCTAGCAGTGTCGATATGGCCAGTCGTCCGCCAGGCCTGAGAATTCTGCGGCACTCCCGAAGGATCAGTTCCGGCCGGGCGCTCCACTGAATCATCAGATTACTGAAGATCAGGTCAACGCTGTTATCCGCCAACGGAATCTGTTCGGCATCAGCGTGTAGCCAGTAGATTGCTCCCGGGCTCCGATTCGCAGCCTCAGCCAGCATGCCTGGTGAAAGGTCTGCGCCGGTAACTGCGGAATGGGGGTATTGCTCCGCTAACTTCCGGCTAAACCAGCCGGTTCCGCAGCCCAAATCAAGAACCGATTCGGGCACTGGCGTGTCTGCAAGCTCGGCGAGCATGGCGTCGCCCATGATTTTCTGTAGGCGGGATGCACCGTCGTAGGTGGCACTGGCGCCCCCGAACCCCCGGGCGATGGACTGCTTGGTTCCGGTTCCGCCTTCCGCCTGAGCCGCTGGTTCGATTCGGGTATAGATGGTCATAGTGCTGGCTCCCGGGCCACGGCCTCACTCAGGACGGAACGGCTCTTCGCCAGGGCCCGCAGCAACCGGTCAACATCCGCTTCCGTGTGGGCGGCGCTGAGCGTAACCCGCAAGCGGGCCTCGCCCTCCGGTACCGTGGGCGGCCGTATCGCCGTTACCAGCAGCCCCTCATCCTCCAGTGCACGGCTGAGGGCCAGCGCGGTCCAGTTATCTCCAATCATGATGGGCTGAATGGGCGTTCGGGATGACATCAGCTCATAACCCAGATCCTGAGCACCTGCCCTGAATCGCTGAATCAACGCGTCAAGATGAGCGCGTCGCTCATCGCCGCTCTCAACAGCATCCAGGCTGGCGCAGGTTGCCGCGGCCAGTGCCGGCGGCATGGCGGTGGTGTAGATATAGGTCCGGGCCTTCTGTACCAGGTAGTCAATCAACACGTCAGAGCCAGCGACAAAGGCCCCGGAGGTTCCCACGCCCTTGCCCAGAGTACCGATCAACACCGGCACATCCTCCTGGCACAACCCGGCTTCCAGCACGCTCCCCCGGCCCTGTGGCCCGAGAACACCAATGCCATGGGCATCGTCCACCACCAGAAGCGCATCGTGAGCCTTACAGACGCGAGCCAGTTCCGTGAGTGGCGCAATGTCTCCGTCCATGCTGAACACGCCATCGGTAACCACCAGTTTGTGGCCAGAGGTTGCTGAGAGCATGGCTTCCAACGCGGCCACATCACCGTGAGCATAGCGGCGCACGCGGGCACGGCTGAGAATGCAGCCGTCAATGATCGAAGCGTGATTCAGTCGATCCGAGAAGATGGTATCGCCACGGCCCGCCAGTGCGGAAATGACACCCATGTTTGCCATGTACCCGGTGGAAAAGAACAATGCCGCACTCCGCCGAGTGAACGCTGCCAGCCTCTGCTCAAGGCGATGATGGGCCTCGTGGTGGCCGCAAACCAGATGCGAAGCAGCTCCGCCCAGGCCAACCTCCGGCAGCGCCTGCTCCAGCGCCCGCATGTTTTCGCCATGACTGGCCAGGCCCAGATAGTCGTTACTGCAGAACGACAGCAACGACCGGCCATCCGCCGTCAGCGTCGGCTGCTGGGGGCCGGCGATCAGGCGGCGGGTTCTGTACAACCCGGCCTGCTTTCGTTCTTCTATCTCTTTGGCGAAGTCACGCATGCGGAATCACGCAGACTCCCGGGTCGCGTCGTAAAACATGTGCCGTGTGGCCTCATATTCCACCGCCTCGGCAATGGCCTCTTCCTCCTGCTCCTCGGTCGCGCACTGCTCCCGCTGCTCCGGCCGGATACCCAGCTTGCGGAACAACTGCATGTCCGCATCCGCCTCCGGGTTCGAGGTGGTCAGCAGTTTCTCACCGTAGAAAATGGAGTTGGCTCCCGCCATGAAACAGAGTGCCTGCATCTGCTCATTCATCTGCTCACGGCCCGCGGACAAACGTACATGGGAAGCCGGCATCATGATCCGGGCGACGGCGATAATGCGAATGAAATCAAATGGGTCCAGGTCTTCCACATCTTCCAGCGGCGTCCCCTTCACCTTCACCAGCATGTTCACCGGCACGCTCTCCGGGTGCTGGGGTAAATTGGCAAGCTGAACCAGCAGACCGACGCGGTCATCCTCATCCTCACCCATACCCATGATGCCGCCACAACAAACCTTCATACCGGCCTTGCGCACATTGTCGAGCGTATCCAGGCGGTCCTGGTAGGTACGGGTCGTGATGATGTGGTTATAGTATTTCTCGGAGGTATCCAGGTTGTGGTTGTAGTAATCCAGGCCAGCGTCTGCCAACTCCCTGGCTTCCTCTTCTTTGAGCATGCCCAGTGTCATACAGGTTTCCAGGCCCAGGGATTTCACCTGGCGGACCATATCCAGAACGTAGGGCATGTCTTTCTTTGACGGGCTACGCCAGGCGGCACCCATACAGAACCGGGATGCCCCTTTTTCTCTGGCAACGCGGGCCTCAGCCACCACCTTCTCGATTTCCAGCAGCTTCTCCTTTTCAAGCCCGGTGTTGTAATGACCACTCTGCGGGCAATACTTGCAGTCTTCAGGGCAGGCACCGGTCTTGATCGAGAGCAGCGTGCTCACCTGAACCTCATTCGGGTCAAAGTGCTCCCGGTGGATGCTCTGGGCGCGAAACAGAAGATCATTGAACGGAAGATTGAAAAGCTCGCGAGCTTCCTGAAGCGTCCAGTCGTGACGGGTAGCGGTGGCAGTCATGTGAGAGTCCTGTTAACCTTTCCGGGATTTTTGGTTTACGGATAAACCGCGATGATAAACGGACTGATCTCGCTGTCAACCTCGACAAAGGTTAAGGTTAACAGCTCAAGACGCGCCGGACGCTGCGTCATCTGCCTCGCTGGCGCTGCCCAGGATGGCCTTTGCCAGGACTGCCGGAACGACCTGCCCGCCAACCGCTGGTGCTGTCTGACCTGCGCTCTGCCCTTGCCCTTTCCAACCCCGGATGGACATTGCGGCGAATGCCTGGCTTCACCACCGCGTTACAGCCGCTCGCTGATCCCCTGGCGTTACCAGTTCCCGGTTGATGGCATGATCGGCCGCTACAAATACCACGGCCAGCACAAATTCGCGCGACCATTACTGGCGGGTTTTACCGACTACATTGAGCATCATCTGGCAACCGAGGGCCGGCCGCAGGTTCTGATCCCCGCCCCCATGCACTGGACCCGGCGCTGGCAACGGGGCTTCAATCAGGCCCAGGATATTGCCGAGGCCGTGGGAAGGCGGCTGGACCTGCCTGTCAACGCCCGTCTGGTGCGACGAACGCGACGAGTTCACGCACAACGGAAACTGAACCGGACAAGCCGACTGGCCAATCTTCAGGGGCTGTTTGAGGTTACCGGACCGGTGCCGGCAAACATCGCCATTGTTGATGACGTGGTCACTACCGGAGCCACCGTTCGCGAGCTGGCCTCGGTGCTCACCAGAGCGGGAGCGAAGGAAATCCAGGTCTGGGCACTGGCGCGTACACCCGGCTGATCAATTGGCGAGTTCTGCCAGTACGTGTCCGGCGATGGCCAGACACGAGGTGAGTCCTGGCGACTCAATCCCGAACAGATTGACCAGGCCGTCAATACCATGTTTCTCGGGGCCATCGATGCGGAAATCGGCAAAGCCGCCATCCGGGCCCGCCAGTTTAGGGCGAATGCCCGCATAAGCCGGCTGCAGACGGGCCTCGTCCAGGGACGGCCACCAGCGCCGGATACTGTCAGCAAATCCACGAACACGCTTCGGATCGACCCGATAGCTTTCTTCGTCAATCCATTCCACATCCGGCCCAAACCTGGCCTGGCCAGCCAGATCGAGAGTCAGATGAATGCCGAGCCCACCGGGTTCGGGTATGGGATAGATCAGAGTATTGAATGGATGGCGGCCACTGAAGCTGAAATACACACCACGGGCCAACCATTGTTCCGGCCGCGCACGCTCTGGCAACCCCGACCACAGCCCCGCAAGTGCCGGGGCACCAAGTCCAGCGGCGTTAATCACTTCCCGAGCCTTCAGGGTCAGATCTCCGGCCTCACCTACCTTCAGAACATGCCCCTCAGGACCGGATTCGGCAGACACCACCGGACTGTTCAACGCAATCTGGCCACCGGCGTCTTCCAGATCACCCTGCAGCGCCAGCATCAGGCCATGACTGTCTACGATCCCGGTTTGCGAAGACCAGAGCCCGGCAGTAGCCCGGATCGAGGGCACTTGGCACGCCATCGCGGCGCCTTCATATAACACCAGCGGTACACCATTTCGGCCCGCCTGCGCCTGAATGCCAACAAGACGTTCGGCCTGCGCGGCGTCACTGGCAATGATCCACTTCCCGCATTTTCGATGCACAACCTTATGGCTGACACAATATTCATAAAGCTGCTGCCGGCCTTCCACGCACAATCGAGCCTTGAGGGAATGCTCCGGGTAGTAGATACCGGCATGAATGACTTCGCTGTTGCGGGAGGATATGCCTTCACCAATGGCGGCACCGGCTTCCAGCACCAGCACCTCTCTCCCCGAACGGGCCAGCGCACGCGCAATGGCAAGTCCTACTACGCCGGCGCCGATTACTACGGTCTGTATACTGAACTGCTCCTGAGCCACTCCGCATTCCTCTACCCTGCTCTCTGGCAGGGAAATTACCGCAGATCAACGCTGGTTGCATTACCTGCCCGCCAAGAACCGTTATACTTGCCCCAAGACAGAATGAACGCATGGAGCCTGGCGATGTCTGATAGAAAACAGTTTATTACCGTTATGGTGGTTGCCGCGCTTTTTGTTGGCTGGATTGGCTGGCGTGGCTTTGAAGTGACCCACCTGAACGCGCAACTGAAGGAAGACAGAGTCGTCGCCGGTTACCCGTACCAGCACCGCGTATTGAGGGTTGAGGGAGATACTGCCGTCATCAGTTCTCTTCGGTCCCACTCGGTATCAACCCAGAAGGCCCTGACCGCCGTATTCCCCGGCATGCGCCATCTGGCAGACACCCATCGCGACTGGCAGAAAGCAGAACGGGAGCTTGCCCAGGTTCAGGCCAGAGCCGGGGATCTCGTCCTGGCCACGGGTCGGGTCAACCGCATTCGCTGGGAGCTGGACGAAAACTGGTACCATTTGCAATCCATGAAAACCCGATACGACACCACATTCTGAGCCCTATGCAGACTGAACCTCCGGCGATCACCCCATCCTCGCATCCCTACGATGCCCTCACCCCGGAAGTCATTCTGGATGCCATTGAGGCGCAGGGATTCGAGGTCAACGGCCGGCTGTTTGCCCTGAACAGCTATGAGAACCGCGTCTATCAGGTCGGCATTGAAGACAAGCCACCGGTAATTGCCAAATTCTACCGTCCAGGCCGCTGGCCAGATGCGGCGATTCTGGAAGAACACGAATTTACCCTGTCACTGCAGGAGGCCGGGGTGCCCGTGGTTGCCCCTTTGGTGCTGCCGGGCGGGCATTCCCTCGGCCAGTACGGGGATTTCAGATTCGCGGTATTTCCGCAACGCGGCGGCCAGGCCCCGGATACCAGTGTGACCGACACCCTGTATAGACTGGGCCAGTGGCTGGGGCAGATTCACAACATTGGTGCCTTGAAACCGTTTGAGCACAGACCTGGGTTTGATCTGTTGGCGGGGCTGGAACAGAACAACCAGCTGCTGGTGGAAGGTAACTGGATTCCGGATGATCTCAGACCGGCCTGGAATTCCCTGATTCCGGACCTGATCGCCAACTGCCGTGAACGGATAGCCGAAGCCGGCCCGGTAGACACCTTGCGCATTCACGGTGATTGTCACGCCGGCAACATTCTGTGCCGGGACGAAACCATGCTGTTTGTGGATCTGGACGACTGTCGCACAGGCCCGGCGGTACAGGACATGTGGCTGCTACTGAACGGAGACGCCAGCGAGCGGGGCGCCCAGCTTGGCGAATTGCTGGAAGGCTATGAAATGTTCCGGGATTTCAATCGTCGCGAACGCCACCTGATTGAACCCCTGCGATGCTACAGGCAAGTCGCCCACTGTGCGTGGCTGGCAAGGCGCTGGGAAGATCCGGCCTTCCCGAGATTCTTCCCCTGGTTTTCACAGCCGCGGTTCTGGTCAGACCAGATCCTGTCCTTACGGGAACAGCTGGCCGCACTACAGGAACCGGCTATCAGCGTGCCGGGCCAATTCTGATTTTCTGACACGAGGTACCCATGAGCGATAACGAACGGCGTTTCACAGCCAAAAGCCTGATTGTTACCGGAGTTGCCGCCATCGTCGGCACGGTACTGGTGCTGGAAGCGTCTGGCCGGATTGATCACTCCGACAACAAGGACCACGCTCCGGTGGGTGAATTTACCGCCATTCACGTCAAACCCGGCGAAACCTTCCGTATGTCCCGCAAATCCTCGGAGCTGCACGCCGTTTGTGAGAATGGCTACCTGGCCATTGCTGCCGATGTCGATCCATCTTTCCGGGGCATTCTGGTCGACTACAAAAACCGTGGGGTTCGCTGCGCACGGCCGTCCCCTACCGACAAGGATCTGGCGACACCTCGCCCCGATGAGCGCGAGGCCGGAGCGGGCGATGAGTAATCGCACGCCCCCGGAGCAATTGACCGACCGGTTATTTGCCACTGAGCGCAATCCCGAGGATTTCCGCTTTGACGCGTCCGTCGCCCGGGTGTTTCCGGACATGATCCGTCGCTCTGTCCCCGGCTACACCACCATCATCCCGATGATTGAGGTGATCACGGAACAGTACGTTCAGCCAGGCTCACATTGTTACGACCTGGGCTGCTCGCTCGGCGCGTCCACTCTGGCCATGCGCCATGGCATCCCCTACCCGGACTGCACTCTGGTGGGCGTGGACAATTCCGAGGCGATGATTGAGCGCTGCGAGCATTATGTCGCTCTGGATGATCACGACCTGCCGGTTACACTGCGCTGCGAGGACATCCTGAGCACCGAACTGAGCAATGCCTCAGTCACCACCCTGAACTTCACGCTGCAGTTCGTGCCGCCCGAGCAGCGGTTGGCCCTGCTGACCCGTATCGGCGACGCCACCCTGCCCGGCGGCGTGCTGGTTCTGTCCGAGAAGATCCGATTTGAATCCGACGCGGAACAGGCCATCCAGACCCGCCTTCATCACGAGTTCAAGCGGGCCAACGGCTATTCGGACCTGGAAATCAGCCAGAAGCGTGCCGCCATCGAGAAAGTACTGATCCCGGAAACCCTGGCAGACCACCGGGATCGATTGCAGCGCGCCGGCTTTGACCAGGTACTGGTGTGGTACCAGTGCTTCAACTTTGTCTCGATGCTGGCCATCAAGAACTCCTGACTTATCCACCGAAAGACATACCATGGCACTGTTTGACTGGCACAAGCACTTTGATCCCGTTCTTTCCTACCTGAACGAAACCGGTAACACCCGGTGGACCACAGCCCTGAAAGAACAACTCACTCGACGGTTTGAGGACAACCCCCACGGCGATATGGAACGCTGGCACAACGCACTGCAGTCCTTGCCAGATGTTGCCGATGCCAGGGTCGACCTGAATCGGTCTGCAATCACGTTGACCAGCCCCAGCGGCCTGGATCCAGACGCCATGACCCGCCTTGAGAACGGATTGCGGGGACTGATGCCCTGGCGTAAGGGCCCGTTCGATTTTTTCGGTACCTACATTGACACCGAATGGCGATCAGACTGGAAATGGGACCGGGTAGCGCCGCATCTGGCGGATCTGGCCGGGCGCACCATTCTGGATGTGGGCTGCGGCTCCGGCTACCATTGCTGGCGCATGGCTGGAGCGGGGGCCAGGCAGGTGATCGGCATCGACCCGGGGCTGTTGTTCATGTTTCAGTTCCTGGCAGTCAAAGGGTATCTGGGCCAGGCTCCGGTCGATCTGCTCCCGGTGCGCATGGAAGACCTCCCGGCCGACATGGAATGCTTTGACACCACCTTCTCCATGGGCGTGCTGTATCATCGTCGTTCACCGCTGGACCATCTGTTGGAACTCAAGGGCACGCTGCGTCGCGGCGGCGAACTGGTGCTGGAAACCCTGGTTGTAGACGGCCCGGAGGGCTACAGCCTGATGCCCGAAGACCGTTACGGCCAGATGCGCAACGTCTGGTTCTTGCCGAGCTGCCCGACCCTGCTCCGGTGGCTGGACAGAACCGGGTTCCGCAACGCCCGGGTGGTAGACGTCAGTGAGACCACCACCGATGAGCAGCGCCAGACCGACTGGATGCGTTTCAATTCACTGGCGGACTTTCTGGACCCAGACAACCCCTCGAAAACCATTGAAGGCTACCCGGGCCCCAAGCGGGCGACACTGATCGCAGAAAAGCCCTGACACCCTGCACCAGAAAACCGGCACAAAAAAACCGCCTGGGGCATCCACCACAGGCGGTTTTTATTAGCTTCTGAACTTACTCTCCGAACGGATGCCGCAGAGTAATGGTTTCCACACGATCCGGACCGGTGGAAATAATATCAATCGGCGCCTCAATCTGCTCTTCCAGGAAGTGGATATAGGCCTTGGCGTTCTCCGGCAGCTGATCCACGCTGGTCAGGCCAACCGTGCTCTCGCTCCAGCCCGGCAGCTCCTCATACACCGGCTCGATATCGCTGTAGCTGTCGCAGCCGATGGGGGGACGGGTGATTTCGCCGTTCGGAGTCTTGTAGCCAATACACACCTTCACCGTTTCCAGACCGTCCAGAACGTCCAGCTTGGTCAGGCAGATACCGGACACACTGTTGATCTGGATAGCATGGCGCAGGGCGACCGCATCAAACCAGCCACAACGGCGGGAACGACCGGTGGTAGTGCCCACTTCGTTGCCCTTGACGGCGAGGTGCTTGCCCATGTCGTCAAACAGTTCGGTCGGGAACGGGCCGGAACCTACCCGGGTAGTGTAGGCCTTGGTGATACCCAGCACATAGTCCAGATACAGCGGACCAAAACCGGAGCCGGTAGCGGTGCCGCCAGCGGTGGTATTGGAGGACGTCACGTACGGATAGGTACCCAGGTCGATATCCAGCAACGAGCCCTGAGCGCCTTCGAACAGGATGTGCTCTCCGCGCTTGCGGTAGTCGTGCAAAATATCGGTTACGTCTGCGGCCATGGGCAGGATTTCCTCGCCCATCTGCTTGAGCTCTTCCAGGGCCGCATCGATATCCTCGGCCTCTTCCTTGAAGTACTCGGTGAGAACGAAGTTGTGGTACGACATGATTTCCCGCAGCTTGATCTCGAAATCGGCGGGGTTGCACAGGTCACCCAACCGAACACCCCGGCGGGAAACCTTATCCTCATACGCAGGGCCAATTCCCCGGCCGGTGGTACCAATCTTGTCATTGCCACGGGCACGTTCGCGGGCCTGATCAATACGCACGTGGGTGCGCAGGATAATCGGGCACGCCAGGCTGATTTTCAGGCGGTCACGAACGGCAACACCGTTAGCCTCCAGCTCCCGCACTTCTTTCAGCAGGGCTTCCGGCGAGAGCACCACACCGTTACCGATGAGGCACTGGACATCCTGCCGCAGTATGCCGGACGGAATCAGGTGCAGAGCCGTCTTCTTACCTTCGATCACCAGTGTGTGACCGGCATTATGCCCGCCCTGAAAGCGGACAACGGCAGCCACCTTGTCTGTCAGAAGGTCAACAATCTTGCCCTTGCCTTCATCACCCCACTGGGTGCCCAGCACAACTACGTTTTTACCCATGATTCTCTCTCAATTCAGACGGGCCAGAAGCACACGCCCTGAAGATTTACCCCGGAAATTAAACAAAACGGCTCAGGCGATGGTTTCTACCACCCATTGGCCATCACGATTCACCAGTTGACGGTCACACCCCCGCTCCGAAGGATCCGTCTCACGATCATCCGGCAATGCCCGGATCACCGTTTCAGTCATTCTCAGGCCGGAAATCACGCCTTCCAGCCTGGCATCGTTGTCCGCTGGCGCCCATATGGCTCCGGCTTTACGGAACGGGCGTTCGCCCAGCGACACCAGTGCACGGATATCCAGACTGAACCCGGTAGCAGGCCGCGCGCGACCAAAGTCACTGCCAATAGCGTCATATCGGCCACCTTTCGCCACAGCATCGCCATGGCCCGGCACATAGGCCGCAAAGACCAAACCGGTGTGATAGTTGTATCCGCGCAATTCACAAAAGTCGAAGCCCAGGCTGACTTCCGGAAAATCGCGGTTCAACATGTCCGCCACTCGGGCAAGTTGATCCAGCGCCGCATCAATAGCACCGGAGGCGCCACTGAGAATTTCCCGGGCATCGGCCAGGGATTCTACCCCACCGCTGACCCTGGCCAACTGGCGCAACCTGAAACCGGCAGAGCCCGGCACACACTCACCCAGCAGGCGATCCAGCTCGGGTACGGACTTGCGTGCCATGGCATCAAACACCGCCGCTTCGGTATCACGATCAAATCCGGCGTCAGAAACCAGGCTTTCATAAATCGAAACGTGAGCCAGGTCCAGATGCAGTCTGGTCAAACCGGCCACCCGCAGGGTTTCCAGCATCAGACTGATCACTTCCATATCGGCAGCTTCGGAGCCACTGCCAAACAGCTCACAACCGGCCTGTATCGGTGTCCGTCCGGTCAGCATGTGGCGAGGCCGGGTATGCAGCACATGTCCGGCATAGCAGAGCCGGGTAATGCCGTCCTGGCCCAGGGTATGGGCGTCTATGCGGGCAGCCTGGGGCGTCATATCGGCGCGAACACCCATCATCCGACCGGTCAGCTGATCGGTCAGTTTGAACGTCTGCAGTTCCAGGTCGTGGCCTGTACCGGTAAAGAGGGATTCGAGATATTCAATCAGCGGAGGAATAACCAGCTGGTAGCCCCAGCGCTGGCAGGTATCCATAACATCCCGGCGCAGGGACTCGATCCGCCCGGCCAGCGGCGGCAGAATGTCCTCTACCCCGTCAGGCAGTAACCAGCGATCAGATACAGTCATGAGATTCTGTTGTCCGTTTCTCCCACGCTGGCCATAGGACCAGGGGGTAACTCAGGATTTAGGCGCTCGGGCTCAGAAAACCCGACACAAAACCGCCAGAATTTTACACGGTTGGCAGGCACAAAAAAACCGGAATCCAGGGGTTCAGTAAAAATTCCCCGCAGATTCCGGCTTGGCTGGTGTCAGCCGGCTCAGTTAGCGCCGGCAGGACTCTTCAGGAACTTCATAAAGTCACTGTCGGAATCAATCACCATGATGTCGTCCTTGCTGGAGAAGGTATTCTGGTACGCCTGCAGGCTGCGGTAGAAGCTGTAGAACTCCTCGTTGGCACCGTAGGCCTGAGCGTAAATGGCGGCCGCTTCCCCGTCACCTTCACCGCGTGTGGTTTCGGCTTCTGCAAAGGCGTTGGCCAGGATCACCGTTTGCTGACGGTCGGCATCAGCACGGATACCCTCGGCCAGCTCCTGCCCCCGGGAACGGAATTCCTGGGCCAGCTTCTGGCGCTCCGTGGCCATCCGCCGATAGACGTTCTCGCTCACCTGTCCGGGGAACTCGATGGCTTTCACCCGAATATCCAGGACTTCGATACCAAACTCTTTGATGGAGGTCTCGTTGACCCGGTCACGTAGCGTGTGCATCAGCTCGTCCCGCTGACCGGACACCACCTCATGCATGGTACGGATACCGAATTCATCCCGCAGACCGTTGTCCACGCGAGACAGGATCAGGGTCTGCGCACGGAACTCATCGCCACCCGTGGCACGATAGAACTGATCCACGTTAAGGATCTTCCAGGCAACATAGGAATCCACATCCAACGGCTTCTTCTCAACCGTCAGGTACTGGCGGGAAGGCAGATCCATCGTCAGCACCCGGATATCAAACTCCCTGATCTGATCAATAACCGGTACCTTGAAATGCAGGCCAGCCTGGATATTGGTTTCAACCAGTTCCCCGAAGCGAAGTTTCACGCCCCGATGGGTCTCAGGAATGATGTAAACACTGGACAGCACGAGCAGGACAACAATAAGGGCGCCTGCAAGGCCCACTACACCTTTAGGTCCCATAACTTATCTGCTCCTCCGGGTATTGGTGTCCTGGCGGGTGCGCAGCTCCTGCAACACCTGATCGGTCAGGGTCTGGATATCCACCTGCTGGCCATTGCTGCCGGACATCCGGCTGCCAGATGACGACAGGGAACCCTGCGTCAGACGATCCAGGGGCAGATACATCATGTTGCCGCTGCTCTCGGTATCGACAAGGATTTTGCTGCTGTTACCCAGCACCTGCTCCAGTGCCTGGATGTACATGCGCTCACGGGTAACGACCGGGGCCTGCTCATACACGGCCAGCAGCTGGTTAAAGCGTGCAGTTTCACCGCGTGCCCGCTCGATTACTTCCTGCTTGTAGGCGTTGGCTTCCTCAATCATGCGCTGTGCCTGACCTCGGGCCTCGGGAACAATCTTGTTGCGGTAGGTTTCCGCTTCTTCCTTCAGACGCTGCTCATCCTCGCGAGCACGCTGAACTTCACGGAACGCGTCCTGTACCGGCGCTGGAGGCTGGGTGCTCTCGACGTTGACCCGGACAATCTCGAGACCGGTTCCGTAATCTCTCAGGAAGCTCTGCAGGCGCTGCTCAACCCGCACGGCGAGCTCCGCCCGACCTTCAGTCAGTACGTCATCCAGGGACGAACTACCGACCTCATGCCGCAGGGCACTATCGGTGGCAAATGCCAGGGCCTGGTTGGAATCCCGTACATTCAGCACGTACGCCCGGGCATCACCCACGCGATACTGGACCTGAAGATCCACGGTCACCAGGTTTTCATCCTGGGTCAGCATCTGGCCGGAGGACTCAGCGGTACGGATACTGGTAACGCGAACCTTGTTGACGGTGTCAATCAAGGGCACCTTGAAGCGGAGACCCGGCTCCTCGGTACGGTTGTATTCACCGAAGCGCAGCACAACCGCCCGCTCCTGTTCATCAACCGTATAGAACGACTGGTAGATGACATAGCCCGCGACCAGGATGGCCGCAATGGCCAGAATGGCACCAAAACCACCTGCGCTGCCGCCGGAGCTGCTGCCACCACCAGAATTACCGCCTTTGCCGCCAAGCATGCGATTGAGCTTGTCGAGCCCTTTTTTCAGCGCTTCGTCGAGGTCTGGCGGCCCCTGATCATTGCCGCGACGACCACCACCGGTTCCCCAGGGATCATTGTCGTTGCGGTTTCCACCCGGTTCATTCCAGGCCATAGTTCTCTCCGTTCGTGTTTAATCGAATGGCTGCAAATACTAGGGATTTATCAAGGCCCCGGCAATAGCAGGGGCCGTTCAGACCGGCCGGCTTTCCAACCGGATCACGTCTTCACGCACACCCGCACGGCTCAAAAGCTGCAGCCAGTCCCGGTTCTGCAGCCGGACTTCCAGTACCTGATCGCCGTTGTCGCAATGCTCTTCGCTCAGAACCGAACCCGCCTCGTGCAGCAGCGCTCTGAGCTTGCCATCGGCCGGACCCAGACGCACAAAGTGGTGCACGACATCCTCTGCCAGACGCTCGACGATGGCGTCAAACAGCAGCGGCAGGCCTTCACCGCTTACGGCCGACACCCAGGCTCGCACCGGCAATCCTTCTTCGTTGCGATCAATGCGGGGCTCAAAACCATCAAGCAGGTCAATCTTGTTGAACACCTGTAGCATCGGAATCTCATCGGCTCCGATTTCGGCCAGCACATTTTCCACCTGCTCGATGTTTTCATCCCGGCGGCTGTCGTGACAGTCGATCACATGCAACAGCAACGTGGCCTGCGTGGTTTCTTCCAGCGTCGCCCGGAAGGCCTCCACCAGCTTGTGCGGCAAATGCCGGATGAAGCCCACGGTGTCGGCCATTACGACCGGCCCGATGTCGGGAAGTTCCAGACGGCGCAGGGTCGGATCCAGGGTCGCGAACAACTGGTCTGCTGCATATACGCTGGAAGTGGTAATTCGGTTGAACAGCGTGGACTTGCCCGCGTTGGTGTAACCCACCAGCGACAACGTGGGTATGTCGGCACGCTTGCGTGCGCGACGGCCCTGATCCCGTTGCTTGCGGACTTTTTCCAGGCGCCGGTGAATGGATTTGATGCGTTCGCGCAGCAGCCGGCGGTCGGTTTCGAGCTGGGTTTCACCCGGCCCCCGCAAGCCGATACCCCCTTTCTGGCGCTCCAGGTGAGTCCAGCCCCGCACCAGCCGGGTAGACATATGCTCCAGCTGCGCCAGTTCCACCTGCAGCTTGCCCTCGTGGGTCCGGGCCCGCTGCGCAAAGATATCCAGGATCACGCCCGTGCGATCAAGCACCCGGCACTTGAGCTCGCGCTCAATGTTACGTTCCTGGCTCGGGCTCAGGGCATGATTGAACAGTACCACATCGGCCTCGGAAGCGGCCACGGCATCCCGGATTTCCTCAAGCTTGCCCTCTCCCACAAAAAAACGCGGGCTGGGCTGCTTCCGGGTGCCGGTTACCGTAGCAACCGGCTCTACGCCGGCGGATGTCACCAGTTCCCGGAACTCTCCCGGATCTTCGGTATCGTCGTGGGCGGTAAAATCAATGTGAACGAGAACCGCCCGTTCTCCGACATCTGGACGCTCAAACAAGTTTCATCAACTCCATAAACACAAACACCCGCGACCATTCAAGCACATAGGCTGTCCTGGAGCGCGGGTGTGAAAGCGGGAAAAGCAGGCGTTATCAGTCTTCAGACTCACCTTCACCTGCCGGGTTCTGCTGCGGTAGCCGGACGTTACGAGCAGGAACCACAGTGGAAATAGCGTGCTTGTAAACCATCTGGCTCACCGTCTTCTTGAGAAGAATCACGAACTGGTCAAAAGACTCAATCTGGCCCTGAAGCTTGATACCATTGACCAGAAAGATGGAAACCGGAATGCGTTCCTTGCGCAATGCATTGAGGTAAGGGTCTTGTAAAGAGTGCCCTTTTGACATGTGTTTTCTCCTGTTTATAAGTAAATGCAGATCGTCATTATTCAACGTTAAATGTGGTGTGAAGCCCGGATTTTTTCAAGGTATCCAGCACCACTTGCGGGTCGGCGGAGTCCAGCCAGTGCACATCTCGCCATTTTCGCAACCAGGTAAGCTGCCGTTTCGCCAACTGACGGGTGGCGGCAACGCCCTTGGCAACAAAGCTGTCGTAATCCTCGTTGCCTGACAGGTAATCCCAGGCCTGTCGATAACCCACGCAACGCATCGAGGGAAGATCGGGGCTGAGATCACCCCGCGCCATCAAGGCACGGACTTCATCAAGGAAGCCTGCTTCCAGCATTGCCAGAAACCGTTTCTGTATCCGCGAATGCAGCACAGAGCGCTCGGCAGGCGCCAGGGCAAACTGAAAAACAGTATACGGCAGGCCAGCGCTTTCGTCTGCCTGCCAGCTGGTAAAATACGTGTAATCCTCAATACCAGACTGCGGATGTTGCCCGGAAGTTCCCGATTCTGACTGCCAGAACGAGGAGATCGGCTTATCTGTAAGCCGGATCACCTCAATGGCCCGCATCAGTCGCTGGCGATTGTTGGGATGAATCAGGCGCGCAGCGTCGGGATCTTTTTCTGCCAACTCCTCATGAAGGGCGCCCCAGCCATCGCGTTCGGCTTCCCGCTCAATTTCTGCCCGCAGCGCCTGATTTGCCGAAGGCAGATTCGACATGCCATGCAGCAACGCCTTGAAGTACATCATGGTGCCACCCACCAGCAACGGGATCCGGCCACGGCCAGATATCTCGCTCATGGCCGCCAACGCATCGCGGCGAAAATCCGCCGCGGAATAGGTCTCCGCCGGATCACAGATATCGATCAATCGATGTGGTGCCAGGGCGAGTTCTTCAGGCGAAGGTTTGGCAGTGCCAATGTCCATGCCACGATAAACCATCGCGGAATCCACACTGATGATTTCACAGGGCAACGTACGGCAGAGCTCAATGGCAAGATCGGTCTTGCCAGACGCAGTCGGCCCCATCAGAAAGATCGTTGGCGGCAATGAACCCTGCTGGGAGCGGTTATCGGGAATCACCGCTTAGCGCCCCCGCAGAAACAGCTTGTCCAGTTCAGACAGGGTGACCAGGGTCCAGGTGGGACGGCCATGGTTGCACTGTCCGCTGCGCTCCGTTGCTTCCATATCGCGAAGCAACGAATTCATTTCTGGAATCGTGAGCTGCCGGTTTGCCCGCACCGACCCATGGCAGGCCATGGTGCCGAGCAATTCATGGGTGACCGCTTCAACGCGATCACTCTGGCCGTGCTCAATCAGATCTGCCAGCACATCGCGCACCAGCTGCTCAGTGTCTGCCCCTCGGAGCAATGCCGGGATCTGCCGCACTGCCAACGTCTCTGGCCCGATACGCTCAATCTGCAGACCAAGGTGCTGCAGCTCTTCACCATGGCTCTCCGCAAGCGCCGCCTCTTTCTGGCTCACTGCCAGTGACAGGGGCACCAGCAAAGGCTGGCTCTTAAGATCCTGTTCGACCAGGGCCCGCTTCATGCGCTCATAAGTAATACGCTCATGGGCGGCATGCATATCCACCACGATCAGGCCGGCACGGCTCTGGGCCAGAATGTAGATTCCGTGCAGCTGGGCAATCGCATAACCCAGTGGCGGCTCTTCCGCATCATCCCTGGGCGGCGTAACCGAAGCTGACGCCGCTGGCATTTCTGCCCGGGCAACAGGGGTTGAAACACCGCCACCCTCATTCAACGACTGGTAAAACGCCATCTGATCACTGGCCCGCCACTCCTGCTGGGGTGACTGCCCGGGCGACGACGGATAAGCCTCAGTGCGTGACTGTGTGGGCCAGGGTCCCGATGTACCCGGGGCACTGAAACCGCCAGCCGAATGCTCGGGTTCAACAACCGCAGACTCACGACCAAAGGATTGGGCCGCCGCCCCACGGAGATGATCGTCCGGGCGTACATCCGCCAGGGCTCGATGCAGAGTCCGGAAAATAAAATCGTGAACCAGCCGGCCGTCGCGGAACCGAACCTCATGCTTGGTTGGGTGAACGTTGACATCCACCGTAGCCGGATCTACCTCCAGGTACAGCACAAATGCAGGGTGACGGTTGTTGTACAGAACGTCCCGGTAGGCCTGGCGAACTGCATGGGCGACCAGTTTGTCCCGGATCACCCGGCCATTCACAAAAAAGTACTGCAGATCTGCCTGACTGCGGGAAAAGGTCGGCAGCGCCACCCAACCCCAAAGGCGCAACCCGGTGGCCTCGGCATCAATAACCACCGCATTGTCGATAAACTGCTGGCCACACAGCGAACCAATCCGACGTTCCTTGTCCAGATCCGTCTCAGCAGGGCGCAGGCTTTGCACCACTCTCTGGTTATGACGCAGGGTAAAACCGGTATCGAACCGACTCAGAGCCTGACGGCGAACACACTCTTCAACGTGGTTGAATTCGGTTTTTTCCGTGCGCAGGAATTTGCGGCGGGCAGGAGTATTGAAGAACAGATCCCTCACTTCAACCGTGGTACCCACGGGATGGGCCGCCGGTGAGATGCGAGCATCCATGTCGCGGCCTTCCACCTCAACACGGGCCGCCGCTTCCTGCAACTCGGTACGGGAGGTGAGGGTCAGGCGTGACACGGAGCTGATACTGGCCAATGCCTCACCCCGGAATCCCAGAGAGGCCACAGCCTCAAGATCATCCAGGGTCAGGATTTTGCTGGTGGCATGCCGGCTCAGGGCCAGAGGCAGGTCCGCCTCTTCAATACCGGAGCCGTCGTCACGCACCCGGATCAGTTTTGCCCCACCCTGCTCGATCTCCACATCGACGCGCGAGGCCCCGGCATCCAGGGCATTTTCAACCAGCTCTTTAACAACAGAAGCAGGACGTTCTACCACCTCCCCGGCAGCAATCTGGTTGGCAAGCCGGGGGGACAGTAACTGGATGTGGGGCATATCCGGGGACTACCTCTTGATCAGGATGAGGGGATGCGAATGGTTTGCCCTACCATAACACGATCATCGTTCATCCCGTTAAAGCGCATCAGCTCGCTGACGGTGGTCTGATTCTCCCGGGCAACGCCCGAGAGAGTATCACCTCGCTGTATCCGGTACTGGCTGACGTCGGTGCCACCCCGGTTTTGCTGTTTTTCCCAGGCCAGCAAAGTGCCGGGAGGTGGTGTGCGACGAAAATACTGCTCGATGCCATCGAAAATGGCGTTGGCCAGCTTGTTGCGGTACCACTCGGACGCAAGATTCTTCTCTTCGGTCGGATTCGAGATGAAACCGGCCTCCACCAGAATCGAGGGGATGTCCGGCGACTTCAAAACCACAAATGCCGCCTGCTCCACCCCCTGTTTGTGAAGCTTGGCCACACGGCCCAACCGGCCCAGCACGGAATCTCCAACCCCCAGACTGGCGTTGATACTTGCGGTCATGGAGAGATCCAGCAATACCCCGGCCAGCATGTCATCACGGCCATCCAGAGAGACACCGCCGGCACCACCGATCAAATCTGAACGGTTCTCGCTCTGGGCGAGCCATCGAGCCGTTTCACTGGTGGCACCGCGCTGAGACAGCGCGAAGACGGATGCTCCCCGTGGCTGCGGCGTTCTGAAGGCATCGGCGTGCACCGACACGAACAGATCCGCGTTGTACTTGCGGGCCAGCAAGGTGCGGTTCCGCAAGCCCACGTAATAATCGCCTGTCCGAGTAAGCTTGGCAGTGAACCCTTTCTGCTGGTTGATCAGATCGGCCAGACGCTTTGCCATTCTCAGCACGACATCCTTTTCCCGGGTCCCCCGGGGCCCGATTGCGCCCGGATCTTCGCCGCCATGACCGGCGTCAATAACCACAATAATGTCACGCTTACCGGCAGAATCCTGGGTCACCGTCGGGCTCGTCGCCCGATCGAGACGGCTGCCCTGTTCGTCAATTAAATCGACCACCAGACGATGGCCATACTGCTGATTCGGCTCCAGCACAAAGCTGCGAGGCTTGATATCACTTTTCAGATCCAGCACCACCCGCAAATCGTTACCATTCCTTGGCGCGCTGCGAATACGCTGAATGGGGCTGCCGGAAAGGTCGACCTTGCTGAAATCCGTGCCGAGAGCAGCATCCTTCAGATCAATAACCAGCCGGGACGGTCCACTCAGAGAGAATACGTTGTGCTCAACCAGACCGGCAGTGTCCAGCACCAGGCGGGTATGATCCGGAGCCGGCCACAAACGCACCCCCTCGACACGGGTACCGGCCAAAACTGTACTGGCTGAAAGCAACAGCGCCATAATCACCAAGATTTTCATGAATCCGGCCCTATCAGTTCTATTTCATTAAGCAAGGAAGCCCCAAGCTCCGAACGGGCGCGCAATACCACAGAGCGCCCCTGACCTTCCCGTTCAAGATGGATTTCCAGATCCGGATCAGGCAAGACTCCCTGACCACGCTCCGGCCACTCAATAATCCGGATGCTCTGGCTGGCAAAATAATCCCGGATTCCCATGTATTCCAGTTCCTCGGGGTCACCCAGCCGGTACAGATCAAAATGGTACACCGGTGGTTCCAGGTGTTCGTAGGGTTCAACCAGTGTATAGGTCGGGCTCTTGACGGCACCCTCGTGGCCAAGCCCTCTCATAACACCACGGCTCAGGGTCGTCTTGCCCATCCCCAATTCGCCGTCGAGAAAAACGGTGAGGCCTTCCCGGGCATGACTGGCCAACCGGGCCAACTCACCACCAAGTTTTTCCGTCTCGGCCTCATCTTCCAGAAACAACCGGCGTTCATTACCAAAAATACTCATCGATTCCCCCGGTCACTAAAACATTCAGGCCGCTCCGACCTTACCAGCACCTGTGGCACGGCTTCGATCACATCAGCCGGGAGCAGCCCCATATAGCCTTTATTCTGCCCCGCCTCATCCGCGGCCGCCAGATGTAAAGCCGCTGAAGCCATTACCGCCTGACGGGCGGACGGAATTTGCCCGAGAAATGCCCCCAGGATGCCCGACAGCACATCGCCCATGCCCCCTGTCGCCATCCCCGGATTACCGCCCGGTATTATGCCGGGCACTCCGCTGCCGGTGGCAACAACCGTACCCGCACCTTTGAGCAGGACAATGCCATGCCACAGCTTCTGTATGCGTGCTGCCGCTCCCATCCTGTCCGCCTCGACTTCCTGAACACTGCAGCCCAGCAGCCTGGCCGCTTCTCCCGGGTGGGGCGTCAGCACATGGTTGTCCGCCGGCGCCGGGGCGCGGTCGGCCATGATGTTGAGTGCATCTGCGTCCAACACTCTGGGCTTGCCACTGGCAATAACCTGCTGCAGCATTTGCTGTCCCCAGGCGGACTGGCCGATCCCGGGTCCGCAGACCACGACATCGGGTTTCTCCAGTAAAGCCGGCAACTCAGACCCGTGGGTTACACCCCTGACCATCAACGACGGACAACGAGCCAGCGCAGCGGTAACGTATTCCGGCCGGGTGGCCAATGACACCAACCCGGCGCCGGCCCTGGAGGCCGCCTCTGCAGCCATGATACCCGCCCCGCCGAAACCGTGATCTCCCGCCACCACCAGGACATGACCGAACATGCCCTTGTGGGCGTTAGCGGGGCGTTCCGGCAACCAGGACTGGCATCGCGCCCAGGGATAAAGCTCGGCCAAGGGCATTTCCCCGCTCTGCTGACCGGCGTTAATCGCCCCCAGCGCTTCAAACATTACCTGACCACAGACACCCGCGCCTGCGCCGGTGAAGAGGCCAGTCTTGGCGCCGATAAAAGTGACCGTCACATCGGCATGCACCACATCCCCTGTCGCGGCACCGGTTGTGGCATCCAGGCCGGACGGCAAATCCACCGCCAATACAGGCTTTCCGGATTGGTTCAACTGACCAATAACATTGGCAAAGGGCTCCCTGGGCGCGCCGGTTACTCCGGTACCGAGCATGGCATCTACCACCACCGCAGCGCTATCCATCCGCGCTTGCAAATCGGCATCGGACAGGGCACTGCCTTCAAGAATCTCGACACCATCGGCCCGGGCTTTCTGGCACGCAGACCGGGCGTCGCCCGTGAGCTTTTCCGTCGGCGCCACGGCAACACACGCCACATCAATGCCATGACGCTTAGCGTTGGCGGCCACCAGGTAACCATCACCGCCATTATTGCCAGCTCCGCACAACACAAGCACAGGCTGCGCACCAAGCCAGAATGCCACCAGATGGCGGAACGCCGATCTAGCTGCCGTTTGCATCAATTCGAAGCCATCCACCCCCTGCTGTTCAATCAGATAGCGATCCATCGCCCGCACCGAGTCGGCGGAATAGAGCGCTTCTGGTAGACTGTGCTCGGAAACAGAGGGCATTTGCCGGGAACTCCCAGATACAGAAACCGGTTTAAGAAAATTGGCCAGATACCTGTAAAGCATAGCAAAACAGGAAAAAAGGTCATAACTTAATCAAATTAAATCTTCGCAGGGCCGCACCTGCCAGCAGTCCACTATGGCCGTTACTCCAGAACACCCAGCTTCAGAAACGCTCCATACAGAGCTCGCGGACCTGCCTGCACAGATCCGCCGTTGGGCACGGGAGCTGGGCTTTTCCGATGCCGGGATTACCCAGGCGGAGACGGGGCCTCACGCTGAACGCCTGCAGCGCTGGCTGGCAGCAGGTTACCACGGCCAGATGGCCTACATGGCCGACCATGGCGACAAACGTTACACACCCGACTCCCTGGTACCCGGGACCACCCGGGTCATTTCCGTCCGACTGGATTACCTGCCAGCACCTGACAACCCGAAACAAGTGCTTACTGACCGGGAACGGGCCTACGTTACTCGCTACGCCCTGGGGCGCGACTACCACAAACTGATGCGCAAACGCCTGGCCACGCTGGCAAAATGGATTGACGAGGCTGTCAACGGCTATGACTACCGGGCATTTGTCGACAGCGCGCCGGTACTTGAGCGCGGACTGGCGCAACGGGCCGGACTGGGTTGGATTGGCAAAAACAACATGCTGATTCACCCCAAAGCCGGTTCGTTCTTTTTTCTGGGTGAAATCTTCACCAATGCCCCTCTGCCCCTGGATGCACCGTTCGACAGCCAACACTGCGGCTCTTGCGCTGCTTGCCTGGACGTATGCCCGACCGACGCCTTTGTAGGCCCTCACCTACTGGATGCCCGGCGCTGCATCAGCTATCTCACTATTGAACTGAAAGGACCGATCCCGGAGGAGCTGCGTTCACAAATGGGCAACCGGGTATTCGGCTGCGACGATTGTCAGTTGGTCTGCCCCTGGAACAAGTTCAACAAGCCCACCGACGAGGAAGACTTCAAACCGAGGCATGGTCTGGACAATTCATCCCTGGCGGAGCTGTTCCTGTGGACCGAGCAGGAGTTTCTGAAGCGCACGGAAGGGTCAGCAATACGGCGCACCGGCTATGAAAACTGGCTCAGGAATCTGGCGGTGGGACTGGGCAACGCCCCCAGCACCATTCCGGTGGTGGAGGCACTCAAAGCCCGGGCCGACCACCCGTCGGAACTGGTCCGCGAGCACGTGGCCTGGGCCTTGAAACAGCACGGACTATAGCTTGAAGAAATGATCCCGGTAGTGACGCAGTTCATTGATGGAGTCACGGATATCGTCCAGAGCCAGATGACTGCCCTGTTTCTTGACTCCTTCCAGCACGTCCGGGCGCCAGCGGCGGGCCAGCTCCTTTACCGTTGAGACATCGAGATTGCGGTAGTGGAAGAAGGCTTCCAGTTTGGGCATGTATTTCACCAGAAACCGCCGATCCTGACCAATACTGTTGCCACAGAGCGGGGATTGTCCTGGCTCAAGATGTTTGCCCAGAAACTCGAGGGTTTGCTGCTCGGCCTCTGCCTCGCTGATGGTACTCTCTTTGACCCGTTGGGTCAGACCACTGGCACCATGGGTGCGGGTACACCATTCATCCATCTGCTCCAGCAGGCTGTCGGGTTGATGAATGGCAATCACCGGCCCCTCTGCCACGATATTCAGCTGGGAGTCGGTGATGATGCTGGCCATCTCGATAATGCGTTCTTGCTCGGGATCCAGACCGGTCATTTCCAGGTCAATCCAGATCAGGCGGTCGCCGTTACTCATCTCGCTGTTACCTATGCCGTTTTGTCGGGTGGATGAAGTTCTGTGTATTGTCCACGATTCACGTATGATGTGATACCCAAACGCCGGTTAACCGATTGAACGCAGATGGCAAAACGACGATTGAACAAACGCCAGCAATGGCGCATCGAAAAGATCCAGAAAGAACGGACGGTGAGAGCTGCACGCAAGGAAAAAGCGGTGGAAGAACAAGCCGCCGCCGGTGAGCTTGGTCCTGAGCAGAATGGACTGGTGATTGCTCACTACGGCCAGCAACTGGATATCGAGGCGCTTGAAGGCCCGGAATCCGGGCAGGTGTTCCGCTGTTTCGTCAGAGCCAACATTGACAGCCTGGTGACCGGAGACCGGGTGGTCTGGCGCCCGGGCAAAAGCAAAACCGGCGTGATTGTTGCCCGCTGTGAACGGGAAAACCTGCTGCAGCGCCCGGACAACTTTGGCGCGCTAAAACCGGTGGCCGCCAATATCGACCATATCATTCTGGTAATTGCCCCCGAGCCCGAGCCCCACGACAACCTGATCGATCGTTATCTGGTGGCGTCTGAAAGCTCTGACATTCCGGCGGTAATCCTGCTGAACAAGACAGATCTGATTAACGACGACAAACGGGATCAGATCGAAGCCCTGCTGGCCAGATATCAGGCGCTGGGCTATGAGGTGGCGCGCACTTCAGCCGCAGAAACCGCCGGCACGCCAGCCCCGGAAGTAGAAGCTCTGGTGCGGAATCAGACCAGTGTCTTTGTGGGTCAGTCCGGCGTGGGCAAGTCTTCCATCATTCAGACACTGTTACCGGATGAACTGCTACGGGTGGGCGCGGTCTCCGAGAGTACCGGCAAAGGCGTGCATACCACCACCACGGCAAAACTGTTCCACCTGCCCGGGGGGGGCGATCTGATCGATTCTCCGGGTATCCGGGAGTTCGGTCTCTGGCACATGACGCCCCAGGAAGTGGAATACGGCTTTCGGGAAATCCGGCCGCTGATCGGGCTCTGCAAGTTCCGCAATTGCCGGCACATGGGAGATCCGGGCTGCGCTCTGGACGCAGCAGCCGAGGCTGGCGAGATTTCAGCGGAACGCCTGAAGAGCTTTCATCGCATCCTTCAGGATATGACCGATCAGCAGGCTCGTGGTCTCAAGCTCACCTGAACCCACAGAACCAACGCTACCAATTCAGCTCACCCGGAGCGGGCTCTTCTTTCGGTTGGAACCAGTCGCCACCTTCCAGCTGTTCCAGAGCCTGCTGCTCCTGCTCCTCCGTCGGGCGAGTAAGATCAATCAGCGGCTGATCGGAGCGCCCTGCCCCGGTCTCGATACTGTCGGCGGTCTTTTTGTTCAGAACAATAATGGAAATGCGACGGTTTACCGGAGCCGTGGGGTTGCTCCTGTCGAACAGCACCGAATCACTCAATCCCACCACCCGGGCGATCTGTTCCAGCCGGACGCCGCCAGCCACCAACGCTCGACGCGCTGTGTTGGCGCGATCTGCCGACAACTCCCAGTTGGTGTAACCCGGTCGGCCACTAAACGGCGTGGCGTCGGTATGACCTGTGATGCTGAGCTTGTTGTTGACTGACCCCAGGGTCTTGGCCAACTCAAACAGAATGTCCTGAGAGTAGTACTTCAACTCTGCCCGGCCACTGTCGAACATGGGCCGACCGGACCGGTCTACAATCTGAATTCTCAGGCCTTCGTCAGTAATATCGATCAGCAACTGATCCTTGAACTCCTGCAGGGTCTGATTCTGCTCGATCCGTTCCTGCAACTCCTGGAAAAGCTCCTGCATTCGGCGCTGCTCCAGAGTGTCCGCCAGTTCATCCACCACCTCGTCTTCAATCTGAATGGTGCTGGCCTCCTGATCCTGGGTAGATTCCTCAATGACCGAGGCACTGCCCTCAAGGTCTACCGGGTTGGGCGAGCCGCCTTCGGTAAAGCCAACAGGATCCTTGAAGTAGCCTTCGACCGCCCTTTTCTGTTCGGGGCTCGCCGTGGCGGTGAGCCAGAGCACCAGAAAAAACGCCATCATCGCGGTCGCAAAATCGGCAAACGCAACTTTCCAGGAGCCGCCGTGATGCCCGCCGACAACCTTTTTCTTGCGTTTGATGATGATCGGCTGTTCTTCCAAGATACTCTCCGAGGCTAACCAGGCTTTTTGTTACTTTGAGCGAACGTGGTCATTGAGCTCCTGAAATCCCGGTCGCTTTTCGGTAGGGAGTGCCTTGCGCCCAAATTCGATTGCCATTTGGGGAGCCTGTCCTGACACCGTCGCGACAATGGCCGATTTAACACATTCGTAGGCTTTCAGCTCATATTTGGCGGCATGCTCAAGCGCAATCGAGGTTGGCCCGACAAAACCATACCCCATCCAGATGCCCAGAAAGGTACCAACAAGTGCGGCCGCAACGCTCAAGCCGATTTTCTCCGGCCCTTCCGTGAGGAACCCCATGGTGATAACGATCCCGAGCACGGCGGCAACAATACCCAGCCCTGGCAGAGCATCAGCAATCTTGTTGACCGCATGAGCAGGCTCTTCAAGCTCGTGCTGTCGATTTTCGATTTCGTTTTCCATCATGCCTTCCAGCTCATGCGGCGCCATATTGCCGGAGCTGATGATGCGCAGGTAATCGGTGATGAAATCCAACAGGTGTTTGGATTTCATAATCGCCGGATAACGACTGAAGATCTGGCTCGACTCCGGATTATCGATGTCCTCCTCAATGGCCATGACGCCCTGCTTGCGGGACTTGTCGAACACCTCATAGAGCAGACTTAACAAATCCATGTAATAGGATTTATTGAAAGGAGACCCGGTCAGCAACCGGATACACGCCTGAAACACCTCTTTTACCGTGTGTAACGGGTTGGCGATGATAAATGAACCAACGGCCGCTCCGCCGATAATCAGGATTTCTGTCGGCTGCCACAAAACCGCCAGATTGCCGCCGTGCAGAACGTACCCACCAAGAACGCACGCAACAACGACCACAGCTCCAATGATCAATAACATGGTGACTATGCACGCCTTTTGTCTGGTTAACGGCCGGGGCCGGTTACTACCCGAAGCTGGCTCAGCCGGGAACACCCAAAATGTGATCTGATAATAGCAAGCATCAACCGTAACAGCGAAGCTGTGAAACAATTTCTATACACTGCGCCGGGTTTGGTAGACTACCGCGCTTTATGATCGCAAGAGTCTCCCGGAATGCTTGATAAACTGTTTGTTCTTAGCCAATACGTCACACCCCAGCTGGCGGTTTCCCGCCTGGCAGGCCGTCTGGCCGACAGCGAGAGCACTCCAGCCCTGAAAAACCGTGTGATCAAATGGTTTATCGGCCGCTATGGCGTGAACATGAGCGAGGCCGCTGAGCCAGACTTTACCGCCTACCCCACGTTCAACGCGTTTTTTACCCGTGCACTCAAGCCGGGCGCTCGCACCATAGACCCCGCACCGGAAACCCTCACCAGCCCGGTGGACGGCGCCATCAGCCAGATTGGCCAGATCAGCACAGACCGTGTATTCCAGGCCAAGGGACAGTCATTCAGTCTCACTGAACTGCTCGGCGGCGATGACGAACGGGCCGAGCCCTTCCGGGAAGGCGAGTTCGCCACTATTTACCTGTCGCCCAAGGATTACCACCGTATTCACATGCCCATGGCTGGCACCCTGAAAGAAATGGTCTACGTACCCGGGAAGCTGTTCTCAGTCAACCCGGTAACCGCTGAAAATGTGCCGAACCTGTTCGCCCGAAACGAACGGGTGGCTTGCCTGTTCGACACCGACGCAGGCCCCATGGCCATGGTACTGGTCGGCGCGATGATTGTGGGCAGCGTGGAAACCACCTGGGCCGGCGTGGTAGCGCCCAATTCCGGCAAAGTTGCGCAATGGCAGTACCGTGGAGACGATGCCGTTCAGTTTGAAAAAGGTCAGGAAATGGGCCGTTTCCGCCTGGGCTCAACCGTCGTACTGGTGATGCCAAAGGGTGCTGTTAAATGGCAACCGAACCAGGTGGCAGAGAAAACCGTAAAGCTGGGTGAAGCCTTCGGCAAACTGAACGTCAAATAGCAGGGCTCAGGCCCGTTCAATCGGAAATGCAATGACGTCCTGAATATTGCGACTGCCCAGCTTGAGCATCAACAGCCGGTCCAGGCCCATGGCCACACCGGCGCATTCCGGCAGGCCTGTCTCCAGCGCAGCCAGAAAAGACTCGTCCAGCTCCATCTCCGGCTTGCCACTGGCACGCCGGAGATGGTTGTCGGCGGCAAAACGGGCTCGCTGGTCCGCCGGATCGGTCAACTCCCAATAACCATTACATAGCTCCAGGCCATGGATGTAGAGCTCAAACCGGTGCGCCACTCTAAAGCCCTGATGCTCAGAGATGCGCGCCAGAGCTGCCTGGGAGGCGGGATAGCGGGTAATGAAAACCGGTTGCTCACAGCCCAGCTTCGGCTCCACTACGAAACTCATGACCAGATCCAGGCAGCCATCGCGGCCGAGGCCGGCCAGCTGTTCCGGCTCCAGCCATTGCTCACAGTAGCGTTCAAGGTCCCGGTCGGTGATGGTCATCGGGTCGATACCCGCAATGGACTGCATCGCCTCACGGTAGCTCAGGGTTACCGGAGGCGAACACTCCAGCCAGCCACAGACCAGATCCGCGACTTCCCGCATCAGTTGTTGATCGTCAAAGCCAACGCGGTACCACTCCAGCATGGAGAATTCCGGATTGTGACGTTTGCCGCGCTCACCGTTACGAAACACCCGGGCAATCTGGAAGATTGATCCTGAACCTGCGGCCAGCAGCCGCTTCATGTGATACTCAGGGGAGGTCTGCAACCACCCCCCCTGAACGCCGCCAGCGTCGACCGCAGAGGGAATGCCGTCGAGATTGACGTCGGTTACGCCGTGGCGTCCCAGCACCGGGGTTTCTACCTCCAGCACCTGCCGCTCAGAAAAAAAGCCGCGCACGTGGGCCAGAAGCTGTGCGCGGCTTTCCAGAGCGGCCCGGGAGGCAGAGGGCTGCCAGACAGGGCGATCAGTCATGATCGATGATCAGCTGCTTTTGACACGGTTGACGTATTCACCGGAGCGGGTATCAACCTTCAACACCTCACCAATGGTGATGAACAGGGGCACGTTCACAACGGCACCTGTGGACAGGGTCGCTGGCTTGGAGCCACCCTGGGCAGTGTCGCCTTTCATGCCGGGATCGGTATCAACCACCTCCAGCTCGACAAAGTTCGGCGGGGTCACGGTCAGCGGCGCGCCGTTGTACAAGGTCACGGTGTATACGTCCTGCTCTTTCAGCCACTTGACGGTATCGCCAACCGCCTTGGCATCAGCCGCGTACTGCTCGAATGAGCCATCAGTCAGCATGAAGTGCCAGAACTCGCCATCGGTATACAGGTATTCCATATCCTGCTCGACCACGTCGGCCGCTTCCAGAGATTCTCCGGATTTGAAGGTACGCTCCCAGACCCGGTTGGTCATGAGGTTGCGCAGCTTGACCCGGTTGAATGCCTGGCCCTTGCCCGGCTTGACGAATTCATTCTCGAGCATGATACAAGGGTCGCCATCCAGCAAAACCTTGAGACCGCTGCGAAATTCGTTGGTAGAATATGAAGCCATGAAATGTCCACCTGACAGACTGTCGTTAAAATTTCAAAGGTCGCTATGATACAGCGAACCCCCGCCCGTATAGAAGCCCGCGATGCCAGCCATCCACCCGAGGTTCGGGTTGAACCAGGCAACACACCGGACTGGCAACAGATACTGAGTCAATCGGTCACGACGCCGGAACAACTGCTGGAACGTCTGGGGCTCGCTCCGGAGGACTGGTTAAGAGGCGCCGCCTGCGGCCACAGACTGTTTCCGATCCGGGTGCCCGAGCCCTACCTGGCACGGATTGAGCCAGGCAACCCGGATGACCCCTTGCTGCGGCAAGTACTTCCTATCACCCAAGAGGCGGAAGTTCATCCGGATTTCGTATCGGACCCGCTGGAAGAGGCGTCGGCCATCCAGACCACCGGCCTGATTCGCAAATACACCAGCCGTGCCTTGCTCATGATCACGGGACAATGCGCTATCAATTGCCGCTACTGTTTTCGTCGGCATTTTCCCTATGGCGATCACCGTCTTGGGCCGGAAGACCGGCGCCAGGTCATCGACAGCCTGTCCGCCAGCCCGGAAATCAACGAAGTGATTTTCAGTGGTGGCGACCCACTGGCAGTGAACGACCGCCTGCTCTCGCAATGGGCCGAACTGCTTGGTGACATCCCCCATCTTCGCCGGTTGCGCATTCATTCCCGCCTGCCCGTGGTGATACCACAGCGGGTATGCGACAGCCTGATTGACTGGCTGTCCCGAACCCGACTGCAAAAGGTCCTGGTGGTGCACGTGAATCACCCGGCAGAAATCGACCAGGCCACCCGCCAGGCATTCCGACGTCTGAGCGAGGCCGGGGTTACCCTGCTGAACCAGAGCGTAATCCTCAGAGGTGTCAACAATAGCAGCGCCACACTCTCAGCCTTGAGCGAGACGCTGTTCGAAGCGGGGGTTATGCCCTATTACCTGCACGCCTTTGATCCCGTCTCCGGTGCCCGGCACTTCTCCGTGAGTGACACCGACGCCATCCGGATAGTTAACGAAATGCTGGAAAATCTGCCCGGCTTCCTGGTTCCAAAGCTGGTTCGGGAGCTTCCCGGCCGCGCCAGCAAGACCCCGCTGGACCTGGGCTCGTGAGACCTGTCGCAAAAGATGGCCCATTTTCACTTGTCAAAGATTGTCAACTCGTGATTTTCTCGCTTTTTGTCGTTGCTTTGCTATCTTAAAGTGCAAGATCCATAAACAATAACGACCTGTATTTTCGGCGTTTTCGCTGAGTTACAACTACCGCGGTCCCGACATTGGCGTGAGAACATGGATGGTAAGATCCTGAAACCAGAGCTCAAGGTTCCTGAACAGAAAACAGCCAGCCTGTCGTTTTGCGACACCAGCCCCAAGGCCTTTCGCGCCTGGGCGGATCAGTTGCCGATGGCCAATACCGGTGAGGCATCTCGTCAGCTATATCACGCGATCATTGAGCTGAACCATCTGTTCCTGTCGCCGCTCCAGCGCCTGCAATTTCTGGAAATCGTGCGGGACAAGATTCATTTTGTCTGTAATGAGCTATCGCGACACTTCCTCGGGCTCGCCATCGCGCTGCCTGAAAAGCAGCGAAAGATTGCCAATCTGACCCAGGCACTTCAGCTGCATCTGGCCGCCGGGTACAAGCTTTGTCTGCTGGAATACGTCGACAATGGCGGAGTAGATAAACACCGGCGCCAAATTGCCACGGCAATCCATAGGGCAATGTCGGAGCTGGCCGCCACCATACTTCGGTCCCATCAACTGTATTGTCCGAGCCCGGCCAGCAGCTGGCTGGAATGCCATCGCATGTTCCGTTTTGCGCACCGGAACAAACTGGCCAACATGGAGGTGGATGACGACACCCTCACGCACCGACGAGCCAGTACGGTTGTCGACAGCTACAAACGTATTCTTCTGCTTGGCTGTGCGCGGCCTAACCAACTGCGTCAGGCCGAATTGACACAGGTATATGACCTGTTCGAATCCTGGACCGAGCACTGCCAGTGTGCCCCGGATCTGGGCCCCGACAGCCTGTTCGTCATCAATATGGAAAAAGACAATCCGCCGGTCTACCGCAGCCTGCTCGAAAATACACCGGGCAATGAAAGCTTCAGCTTCGACACCCGCGATCTATCCACCCTGCTGGCAGAGACCCTGCACGCCAGGCGCCAAGACGGCCATGGAGGCGAAGCCCTCAAGATTCCCTCCACGGTGAGCGATACCTTACTTACGCACCTGAGCCAGGCACTCGGCATTCTGGCCAAGCGCAATTTTAACCGCATCGCCAGCCAGGGCACGCTGGAAGTGTGCGTAGGTCTCACCGCTGCGCACTACTTCGTAGCCGGCCAGAAAGCGTTCTCGGAGTTCCTGGATGGCAACGAAAGCAGTCATCTCGAATCCGATAACCTGTTTATCCGGAATGCCAATCGCAAGGCAGATGCCTGGTCCGGCGCACACGATGCCGGCCCGAACGAAGACCGGCTGCATTCTGCCGATGCCCCGATCAACTTCCGTACCAGTGGTGGCAGTCATCAGCCCTCCGGCAGCCAGGACAAAAACCGGCCGCGATCGCACCATGCGCTACTGGTCAATACCAGCCCGGGCGGCTACTGCGTAGCTTGGGAGAGCAATGTCCCGGCGTCACTCCAGGCCGGTGAAATTCTGGGTGTACGAGAACAGAGCTCGCACCCCTGGAGCATTGCCGTTGTGCGCTGGCTGCGCCAGATCCGCAACCAGGGCACTCAGGTGGGCATTGAGCTACTGGCGCCGAGCGCCGCGCCCTGTGCCGTGCGACTTATTCAGAAAGTCGGCAACAGCAGCGAGTACCTCAGGGGCCTGCTGCTGCCCGAAATCAGCGTGGTGAATCAGGCCGCGACACTGATTACCCCGCGACTGCCGTTCCAGACCGGCAGCCGGATCTCGCTGCTGCAAGATGGCCGGGAAGACCAGGGACAGCTACTGAAAAAGGTCTCGGCCACTGGCAGCATCAGCCAGTTCGAACTGAAACTCCAGAATCCCATCACCCCAACTGCCGGCCGTGGTGCTCCCCCATCAACGCCAGGCACTACGGAAGACGAATTTGACTCACTGTGGCCGTCGCTTTAAATAGTGCGGCCCGTCAACTGCCGGCATGGCCAGGGTTGTTATTGCTGGCCAACCCCTGCATCATTCATCCGTGAATATCCGGCACCACGAGACGTCTGACGAATGCAGAAGAAAAACACGACCGTACACCTGCTGATTCTTGACCCATCACAAAACGATGCGGAATCCATGGTCAGCTTGCTCCGCAACTCCGGCAAGGCTACCCGCGCTCACCGGATTACCTCGGAAGAAGATCTGGAAGAAGCGCTCAAGACCTCCAACTGGGACTTGCTGCTGGCACGCGACCTGGAACAGGAATTCGCGGCAGACGATGCTCTGGCCATGGTCAAGCGCATGGACAAGGACATCCCCTTCGTTCTGCTGACCGAGGAATACAGCCGCGAGCGTACCGTCAACATCATCCGTGCCGGTGCCCAGGATGCCGTACCCTTTCAGTACACCGACCAGCTCGTTCTGGTGGTCAAGCGGGAGCTGGCAGCTCTTGATGAGCGCCGCAAACGCCGGGTACTGGAATCTCATCTGCGTGAGGCCGAGCAGCGTTGCCAGTTGCTGCTGGAAAGTTCCAAGGATGCCATTGCCTACATCAACGATGGCATGCACATCTATGCCAACCAGTCCTATATGGAATTCCTGGGCTACGACGACATCGACGAACTGATTTGTATTCCGGTGCTCGATACCCTTACGCCGGAAAGCCAGGAGAAGTACAAGGAGTTCATGAAAGCGTTCGCCGAAGAGCGCAAAGATGGCATGACTCTGAACTGCACCGCGCGCCGCAGTGACGACCACGAATTGAATGTCACCATGTCGGTGTCCGCAGCCACCTACGACGGAGAGGCCTGCACCCAGATCGTTCTGCAACCGGAACACAGTGATGCAGAGCTGGAGGAAAAGCTGAAACAGATCAGCAGCCAGGATTTGCTGACCGGCCTGTACAATCGTCAGTACCTGATGGATGCCCTGGCCCAGGCTATCGCCACGGCTGGCAAAGACAACAAGACCGGCGCCCTTGCCTACATTGCCCTGGATAATTTCCTGAGCATGAAGAGCCAGGTCGGCATCTCCGGCGCGGATCTGTTGTTGGGCGATCTCGCCACCCTGCTTCGGGAACAGGCCGGCGACGAGGTCACCCTGGCCCGCCTGAGCGACGATGCCTTCTGCGTCATGTGTCTGCCCTGTGATGAAGCCAGCATGGAAAGTCTGTGCGAGCGCATCCGCAAAGCGGTCGAGGACCACTTGTTCGACATCAACGGCCGGACAGTTCCGCTGACCGTGTCCATCGGTATCGCCGCGATCACGGAAAACTCACCAAAGGCCGAAGAACTCATGGGCCGGGCCCATACTGCCTCGGCCGATGTGAAAAAACAGGAAGGCCACGAGCGTGGCAACGGCATCCTGGTCTATAACCCGGCTGAATACGAGAGCCTTGATGAAACCAACTCGGTAGAGGCCATTCTCAAGGCTCTGGACGATAACCGTTTCCGGCTGCTGTTCCAGCCCATCATCAACCTGCGCGGTGAGGGTGAGGAGCATTACGAGGCCTTTGTCCGGATGCTCAACAAAGACAACGAAGAAGTCTCGCCCTATGACTTCCTGCCGCCGATGGGACCCAGCGATACCGCCATCAAGATCGACCGCTGGGTTATCCTGCAAACCATCAAGCAGCTATCGAGCCACCGCTCAAGGGGCCACGACACTCGCCTGTTCCTGAACATCACAGCCGAGACGCTGCAGGACAAGACCTTCACGCCCTGGCTCAGCGTTGCCCTCAAAGCTGCCCGCTTGCCGGGAGATTCGCTGATCTTCCAGATCCGCGAAGGCGATGCCAACAACTACATGAAGCAGGCCAAGGACTTCACCAAGGCGGTGCACGAACTGCACAGCAAGGTATCCATTTCCCAGTTCGGCTGCGCACTCAATCCGTTCAACACCCTCAAGCACATTGAGGCGGATTACGTGAAGATTGATGGTTCGTTCACGGAAGAGATCCAGAAGAGTGACGAGGCCAAAGAGCAGGTCAAGGAAATGGTCAAGAGCCTGCAGAATGCCGGCAAGCTGACCATCATCCCGCTGGTGGAAAACGCCGGCGTTCTTGCGACGCTCTGGCAGGCAGGCGTGAACTACATTCAGGGCTACTACCTGCAGGCGCCGGTACCGGAGATGAACTACGACTTCGGCGACAACTGATCAACGGCCGCTTAACCAAAAAAGGGCGAGATCATTCTCGCCCTTTTTTGGTTTCAGAGGTGGGTATTCTGAAGCGTTTGATTGGTCTCGCTTTCCCGGAACCCGATCAGATACAGGATGGCATCCAGCCCTAAGGTGGAGATGGAGTGGCGTGCCGACTCCTTGACCAGCGGCTTGGCCCGGAAAGCAACTCCCAGGCCCGCCTGACTGAGCATTGGCAGATCATTGGCGCCGTCCCCAACGGCAATCACCTGCTCCCGGGAAATGTGCTCTTTCTCAGCTATTTCCAGCAACAACTCCGCCTTTCGCTTACCATCTACAATCTGACCTTTCACCTCACCGGTTACTTTGCCGTCGATAATCTCCAGCTCGTTGGCGTAGATATAGTCAATACCCAGCTTACTCTGAAGATGACGAGCAAAATAGGTGAAGCCGCCAGACAGGATGGCGGTCCGATAGCCCAGCGCCTTCAGACTGCGAATCAGGTGCTCGGCCCCTTCGGTCATGCGCAGCCTGTTGGCGATCCCTTCAAGCACCGACTCGTCCAGCCCCTTCAACAGGGCCAGGCGCTCGGCAAAGCTCTGACTGAAATCCAGCTCACCCTGCATGGCACGCTCGGTGATCTCAGCGACCTGCTCACCGACTCCCGCTTCATGGGCCAGCTCATCGATCACCTCAGCTTCAATCAGCGTGGAGTCCATATCGAACACCACCAGCCTGCGGTTGCGTCGGAAGATCGAATCTTCCTGGAAGGCGATATCCACATTCATCTCGCCGGCAATGTGCAGGAAATCGGCCCGAAGCTGTTCAAGATCCGAGGGCGTTCCCCGTACCGAGAACTCGACACAGGCAATACGGTTTTCCGAGGTGTTCAGCGACGGCCTTGCCGACAGCCGGGTAATATTGTCAATGTTCAGGCCATGGCGGGCCGTAATCGCCGACACCCTGGCGATCTGCTCAGCCTTGATGTCTCGGGACAGCAGAGTCACGATGTAACAGGCCCGGTTGCGGCCCTCAGCCCAGGCCTGATATTCCTGCTCGGTAATCGGCGCAAAATGCACCTGCAGATCCAGCGCGTGCAGCCGGAACAGCAAATCCCGGATCACCGGAGAGGATTTTGACTCATCCGGGATCTCGATCAGAATGCCCCAGGTCAGATGGTCATGAATGACCGCCTGGCCTATATCCAGAATGCGGACATCGTAACGCCCCATGATTCCAGTGATTTCCGAGGTCAGGCCGGGTTTGTCCCGGCCCGATACGTTTACCAGCACCAGCTCACTCACTGTCTGTATTCTCCCCGCTCTGGGCTTCTTCCTCGGCCCGCGCAGCCGAAGGAATCACATCAATACCATCCACACGCTGCAGGCCCCGTGGCAGCTTGTGACCACGACGGCCCCGCTCACCCAGGTAGTGCTCAAGATCGCCAAACCGCAGGCCGAGCTTGCGCTTGCCCGCTTTCACTTCCAGCTGATCCTCTTCACCAAACACGGCGACAGCAACCACGTATTCTTCGCGATTCTGCACCCGGGCGGAGGGAATACTGATGATCTTGTTACCTTTACCCTTGGCCAGCTCCGGCAGCTCGCTGAGCGGGAACACCAGCATGCGGCCCTCATTGGATATGGCCGCCAGGTACAGGGTCGATGCCGTTTCCGGAATCATTACCGGTGGCATGATTCTGGCGCCTTTGGGTACGCTGACCACGGCCTTGCCCGCGCGATTCTTGCTGATCATGTCGTTCAGCGACGTGACGAAACCATAGCCACCGTCGGTGACCAGCAGTGTCTTACGTTCGGGATTACCCATCAACAAACCGGAGAAAGTAGCTCCGGAGGGGGGATTGATCCGCCCGGTCAGGGGCTCGCCCTGCCCCCTGGCAGACGGCAGACTGTGGGCCATTAATGAATAGGCCCGGCCGGTGGAATCCAGGAAAATCGCCTGCTGGTTGTTGCGCCCCTTCGCCGCCAGGGCAAAACGGTCGCCAGACTTGTAGCTGAGACCAGCGGGGTCAATGTCGTGACCCTTGGCCGCGCGAACCCAACCCTTATCGGACAGCACCACCGTCACCGGATCGTTGGATACCAGATCGGTTTCGCTGAAGGCGCGGGCTTCCTCCCGCTCGACAATCGGCGAACGGCGGTCATCACCAAAGGTCTCGGCATCCTGCTCGAGTTCGGTCTTGATCAGTTCGCGAAGCCGATCTTCTGAGCCCAGAATGGCCTGCAGCTCATCGCGCTCGGCGGAGAGCTCATCCTGTTCGCCGCGAATTTTCATTTCTTCGAGCTTGGCCAAATGCCGGAGTTTCAGCTCCAGAATGGCCTCGGCCTGCTCCGCCGACAAACCAAAGCGCGCCATCAGTTCGGCCTTGGGCTTGTCTTCGGTGCGGATAATCTCGATTACCTCATCAATATTGAGGTAGGCAATCAACAAGCCTTCCAGAAGATGCAGCCGGGCCAGCACCTTGTCCAGGCGATGCTGCAAACGGCGTGTTACCGTTGTTTTCCGGAATGCCAGCCACTCGGTCAGAATGGTGTACAAGCCTTTTACGCCTGGCCGGCCATCGTTGCCAATCACGTTGATGTTGACCCGATAGGTCTTCTCCAGATCGGTACTGGCAAACAAGTGAGCCATCAGCCCGTCCAGATCAACCCGATTGGAGCGGGGCACAATCACCAGACGGGTCGGATTTTCATGATCCGATTCATCGCGCAGGTCTGCCACCATGGGCAGCTTCTTGGTCTGCATCTGCTGGGCAATCTGCTCCAGCACCCGGTTTCCGGAGACCTGGTGGGGCAAATCAGTGATCACCACTTCGCCATTCTCGCGAATCCAGCGTGCGCGCATCCGCAGCGAACCCCGCCCGGTCTCGTACATCTGGCGCAAGTCTTTGCGGGGAGTGATGATTTCAGCCCTGGTCGGGAAGTCCGGTCCTTTGATGTGTTCGCACAACTCATCCACGGACGCATCGGGCTGATCCAGCAAACGAATACAGGCGGCTGTGACTTCCCGAACATTATGGGGTGGAATATCCGTCGCCATACCAACGGCAATACCCGTGGTACCGTTGAGCAGCACGTGCGGAAGCCGGGCCGGAAGCACCGAGGGTTCTTCCATGGTGCCATCAAAGTTTGGCACCCAATCCACGGTTCCCTGCCCGAGCTCACTGAGCAGCACTTCCGCAAAGGGTGCCAGCCGCGATTCGGTATATCGCATGGCGGCAAAGGATTTGGGATCATCCGGAGACCCCCAGTTACCCTGCCCGTCTACCAGCGGGTAGCGGTAAGAAAACGGCTGGGCCATGAGCACCATGGCCTCGTAACAGGCACTGTCGCCGTGCGGGTGGAACTTACCAAGCACATCACCCACGGTACGAGCCGATTTCTTGTACTTGGAGGTGGACTTCAGCCCCAGCTCCGACATGGCGTATACAATCCGCCGCTGTACGGGCTTGAGCCCGTCCCCTACGTTGGGCAGAGCCCGGTCCAGAATGACATACATGGAATAGTCCAGGTACGCCTTCTCGGTGTAGTCCCGGAGTGATACCCGCTCGAAACCTTCATCCGTTGTCTGAAACTCTGGCATGGACGCCTCTTTGCCTTGGATGCCTATCAATGTTGTGGCGCACATTATATGGACGCCAGCCCCGATACACCAATTTCCAATAGCGGAATTCCCGCATGGAGACTCTGTAAGGTGAGCCGTATTCTCGCCACAGTGATTAGAACGCCGTTTACTCTCTGAACAAGCGGAAACCTATGAAACCCAATCTCAAAGCCTGCGGGCAAGCCATGGTTACGGCCATGGTCAATGCGGTTCTGGCCGTTGCCCTGATGCTCCTGGTGGAGTTTGCCATCAGTGGTACCTTCCAGGTTCCCGAGCCCTATATCTGGGCGGGGGTACTGATATGGGCCGTTATTTTCGCCGCCCAGTTCCTCCGTCAACGGCATCTTTGCCGTGCCTGTGAACAGACTGACGAACCGTCATCCGCCGAAACCGTCGGCAAATCCTGACCCATATCAAGGGCCTGGCATCTCAAATGTGACAAATCTGCCCCCCCTGCTACGCTTTGGATAAGACATTAACGTCGAAGCCTGGGGGGTTAGATGACCGCTCTGAAGAAACTCGGATTACGCACCAAAATCGCACTTCCTTTTGCCATCACGGCGCTTGCCCTGGTCATCGTCGGTGTCTTCAGCGTTCTGACGGCACGTAATCTGGTTTCCGATACCGACGACATAGCCGCCACCTACCTGCCTTCGGTCAGCCAGATCCTCAATGGTGACCGCGATCTCTATCAGGCACTGGTGGCCCAAATGACACTGCTGGACCAGGCCTTCAACAATGAAGACACCTCCGGAGCTCTGGAGGATTTCAATGAAAACACCGAGCAAGCCAGGCAGCGCTTCCTGGAAAGCTCTCAACGCCTTGCAGGAACGGGCATTTCGGATGTCAGCGACGGATTCGAAGGGGCATTTGATCGCTGGGAACAATCCGCTCGGAGGGTGATGGAGCTGGCCTCAAACGGCAATCCGGAACAAGCCCGGAGTCTCGCTGCCACAGAAACAGCCCCATTGTTTGACCAACTCCGGGATTATTACGACAACGCCGGTGCTCACGCTGACGAGCAGGCTCAACAACGTTCCGCTGAAGCCTCCGCCGAAGGCACTTCCAGTTCGGCCACCGTTCTTGCGATCACCGTGATTGCCATCATTATCGCCATTGCGTTGTTCTTTGTATTCATGAAACTGATCATCTCTTCGATCAGCGCCCTCCGGGATCAGCTCGACAACATTGCCCAGGGCGAAGGCGACCTGACTCAGCGGGTTCCGGTAACGGTCGAGGATGATCTCGGCAAACTGGCCAGAAGTTTCAACCAGGTACTGGAAAACCTGCAGGGCATGATCGGGTCCATTCAGAATCTGAGTCGCGATCTCGGTGCGGGTGCCACCGAGCTGGCCACTGCCGCCCGGGACAACAACGATGGTGTGACCCGCCAGACCGACTCCATTTCCATGGTGGCCACCGCTATCAACGAAATGCAGAGTGCGATTGAAGAAGTAGCCGGGAACGCCTCCCGCGCCGCAGAGATCACTCGCGAAGCGGAAACCAAGGGGAACAACAGCGCCCAGATCATCCGCAACTCGTCGAAACAGGTGCACCGCCTGGCCGCCCAGATTTCCAAAGCGGTTGAGGTTATCCGCAAACTTTCTGCGGATTCCGACAACATTACTTCGGTGCTGGATGTCATTCGCGGCATTGCCGAGCAGACCAACCTGCTGGCTCTGAACGCCGCCATTGAGGCTGCCCGGGCCGGTGAGCAAGGCCGTGGGTTCGCCGTGGTGGCGGATGAAGTCCGTACTCTGGCGCAACGCACCGGCCAGTCGACAGAAGATATTCAGACCATGATAACCGCGCTGCAGACCGGTGTTTCGGACGTCGTGAGCGTGATGGAGACCGGCAGCAAGGAGGCCACCGAAACCGAACGGCTGGCAACGGAAGCGGAACAGGAACTCCAGGCCATTCTGGAAGCGATCTCCAGTATCACCGACGTCAACACCAGTGTGGCGTCCGCCACCGAAGAGCAGACTCAGGTGGTAGATGAAATTAACCGGAGCATTACTGATATCAATGATCTGGCTGCGGCCAGTGCCGATCGGTCCAAAGCCATCGATGGCATTGCCAAATCGCTGGAGAGCTATGTCAGGGAGCTGGAACAACAGACAGGGCGGTTCCGGGTTTAACCGGACCGCCGCGTCATCGCCGGAAGGATCCGATTACTGGCGAATGCCTTCTACCGAGATTTCGATTTCCACGGTTTCGGAGGCTTTGCCAAGATCCATGGGAATGCCGAAATCCTTCAGGCGCAACTCGGTTTCAGCCTCAAAACCCATGCGATAGCCTCCCCAGGGGTCTTCACCGTGGCCAACCAGCTCAGCATCCAGGGTGATTTCCCGGGTAACGCCACGCAGAGTCAGATCACCAATGATGTCCGCCTCACCGGCCTCGTCAACCACCACACGCTTGCTCTTGAACGTCGCTTCCGGGAACTCACTCACGTACAGGAAGTCTTCGCTGCGCAAATGCTTGTCGCGCTCGGCATGGTTGCTGTCAACGCTGGAGGTATCGATCGTTACTGATACAGAGCTGTTTTCGGGATTGTCCGCATCGTAGGTGAACTCACCATCAAAATCGTTGAATCGACCGTACAGCCAGCTGTAGCCCAGATGGGAAATCTTGAAGGTTACGAACTGGTGCGTGCCCTGGGTATCGAAGGCGTAAGTACCGCTGTGCTCGTTTGCCTGCACAGAGGCAACCATCGCGGCTGAAATGGCTGAAGCCAGAAGAATCTTCTTCATTATTCACTCCTTTTGAGTCTGTTTTGCGTTGAGTTAAGAGAGTTAGCTGTCCCGGAACTATCAGGCCAACCCAAGCATTCTGCGAAGCGTACTGTCCCGGTCGATCAAGTGATGCTTCAACGCCCCCAGCGCATGAACGCCGGCCAGGACGACAATCGCCCAGGTGCTCCAGTAATGGATGGCTCCCGCCGTATCTTCGAGGCCTTTCACCTGGCCTGTCACCGATGGCACCTGAAACCAGCCGAACACATGGATCGCAGAGCCGTCAGCCGTTGAAATCAGATAGCCACTGATCATGGCGACAAAGATCAACAGATACAGCGCCACATGCGCCAGGTGAGCAGAAACCACCTCCCAGCGCTGGTGATTGGGCAAAGGCCTGGGCGGCGGGCTTAACAGCCGCCAGACCAGTCTGAGCACCATCGCCATGAACAGGAGAATACCCACGCTGCGGTGGATGTCCGGCCCCTGTCGGTACCAGGGATCATAATAAGAGAGATCGACCATCCAGAAGCCCAGGGCAAACAGCCCGATAATGGTGGCGGCCACCAGCCAATGCAGCAGGATTGCCACCCACCCGTATGCGTCTTCTGAATTCTTTGCCTGCATAAAAACAATCGCCTCCGTTGCTGATGTGGACCCAAACGGCTTTTCCACGTCCTCCAGATAAGATCAGCATAGTCTAGAAGGACAGAGAGCTGACCAAAATCAAAATGTTTTGCTGGCCTGCATCAGATTTTCTGACCATAGCATCCACGATCCGCAAACACTTGACAGCAACCACTTTGGTCGTATGCGGTTTTACGGATTGTTGAAAATTATGACAGCGATAAACTTTAACCATACTTTTAATCCGCCCCGTCCGGGGCCTCAGTGACCGAGAGGAAACGACATGGAACTTGAATTTGACGAGTCTGTGGTAGTACCCAGCAACAACTGATTTGATACAGACCCGGCTACTGCCGGGTTTTCTTTACCACCGTTTTAATGCCTGAAAGATACAAACTGTTTCGTCTTTTATGCATTAAGTAGTGGTAATGGTTCTTGTTTTTTGGCAACCTTCGACGAATTGATGAGGTAACGCCTGAATTTCAGGCGTCCGTGCCAGGGACACAGGCACAGTGGCTAACAGATTGGCGTGTACTTCAGTACTGCGCCAATGTATTCGTTGAAGGGTACAGACCTGCCTATGTCCCACAATCTTCCCGATTCGCTACCCGCGCCGGAAGTAGACCTGCTTTCCCCCATGCTTAATCAGCAGGGTCAGGTGTGGACAGCGGATTTTCGCGGGCTCAAACTGCGCACCGCCCTTCAGCCGATTTACAGCATTTCCCACAAACGTACCGTCGGTTATGAAGCCCTGATCCGGGCCTTCGATAACGACAATTCAGCTGTTCTGCCTTTGCACCTGTTCGAGCTGCCCGCATCCGAAGCCGAAAATCTGTTGCTGGACAGACTCTGCCGGTACCTGCACATTCGCAACTACAGCGAGATCAAGGATCAGGTCAACTGGCTGTTCCTGAACGTCTCCCCGAGGGTGGTCACCTCTGGCTCTCAATCCGATTCCTTTTTTGGACAATTGCTTGAGAAAACCGGGCTGCCGCCACATCGAATCGTAATGGAAATCGTTGAACAGCCAACCGACGATGCTGAACGGCTACGGGATACCGTTGCCTACTACCGCAAACTGGGGTGTCTGACCGCCATTGACGATTTTGGTGCCGGGCACTCCAATTTCGAGCGCATCTGGAATCTGTCACCGGACATCGTCAAGCTGGACCGTACCCTGCTGACCCGGGCAACCGAAGATCGCCGCGCCAGGCAGATACTGAACGGCATGGTATCCCTGCTGCATCAATCTGGCTGCCTGGTGTTGCTGGAAGGAGTGGAAACCCGGGATCAGGCCATGATTGCCATTGATGCCGGTGTCGACTTTGTACAGGGCTTCTACTTTCGCCGACCCTGCCTGGAACTGGACGAACTGCCCCAAAGCACAATGAATTTCGAGGATTTGCTCGAAGAGTACAAAAGCAGCAAGCAGATTAGCCACGACCCGACCCAACTGGTCGTCAACCATTTCAGCGGGCCTTTCCGGCGGGTGATCGAACGCCTGCAGAAGGGTCTGTCCATGGATCAGGCCTGCTTTGAGCTGCTCAGCCACCACACGGTTTCCCGCTGCTATCTGGTGGACGATCAGGGCGTTCAGCTGGAAGACACTCTGGTTTCCGAGTCCGCCGTTAAAAAGCAGGACCCAAGATTCCGACCACTGGAAAACACCAGCAGTGCAGACTGGTTTCGCCAGCAGTATCTCCGCCAGGCGCTGGCCCAGCCAGAGAACATTCATGTGACCACTCCCTATCTGTGCGTCACTGGCGCCTACATGTGCGTGACCCTGTCACTGGCCTTCCGTCAGGACGGCAAACTCCGGGTACTCTGCTGCGATATTCTTGCCAACGCGGATCACAACCCGTAAACCACCGCAATCACCGCGACCGTTACCAACCCCACCAGCACATTCATGGGCAACCCCACTTTCACGAAATCGGAAAACCGGTAGCCACCAGGACCAAACACCATCATATTGGTCTGATACCCCAATGGCGTGGCGAAGCTGGCGGAGGCTGCCATCATCACTGCAATAACAAAGGGTTCTGCAGGCACCCCCATGCTCCCGGTCATCGACAGCACAACCGGAATCACCAGTACAGCTGCGGCATTGTTCGTGATGACCTCGGTCAGAAACGACACAGCGCAGTATACGAGAAACAGTGTTAGCAGCACCTGGCCTGCACTGAAAGCCAGAATACCCTCGGCCATAAACGCCGCTGCTCCGGTTTCCTCCAATGCCGCTCCCAGCGCAAAGGACGCTGCGATGGTGAGGATGACCGGCACATCCACCGATTTCTGAGCCTGCCCCACCGAGCAGCAGCCGGACAGGATCATCAGAGCGGCTCCCAGTAAGGCGGCGTTGAGCATACTCATCACCCCGCAGGCCGCCAGGCTCACCAACACAAGCAGGATACCCCAGGAAAGCCAGGCCCGGTCATGTCGGGGCGTTTCCGTTTCCAGGTCGTTGATGAGCAGAAAATCCTTGTTGTAGCGCTGACGGCTGACGAAGGCCGGACGCGCCTCCAGCAGCAGGACATCGCCGGGTTTCAGGCGAATGTTGCCGAGGTTGCCTGACACACGCTCGCCGCCCCGGGCCACCGCCAGCACCACGGCGCCGTAACGGTCCCGGAACCTTGCGTCCCGGATGGTCAGGCCCAGCACATCCGATTGCGGAGACAAAGCGGCTTCCACCAACCGCCGCTCGGCACGATCCTGACTGAGACTGGGTTCATCGTCGTGCACCGACGGCACGATGCCATTGATGCGCAACAGGTCTGAGATCGCCTGGGTATCGCCCGCAAACACCAGCCGATCACCGCCACGCAGCCGTTCTTCCGAGGGGACGGCAGTGACCACACTGCCATCCCGCTCGATTTCCACCAGATACAATCGCTCCAGTTCCCGTAAGCCGGCTTCACCCACGGTCCGGCCCACCAGCGGACCTTCAAAGGACACCGCCACTTCCAGCGTGAACTCCCTCATGGAGCCAAACTTCTGCTGATCCTTACGGTCTGGCAGCACCCGCGGCATGACCAGAAGCATGACCGCCAGACCGATAATGGCCACCGGTAAACCAACCGCCGTAATGGAAAAGATCGAGAACCCGGCCTCACCGGTCAGTTGCTGATACTGACCATTAACAACCAGATTGGTGCTGGTGCCAATCAGTGTCAGTGTGCCGCCCAGAATCGCTGAGTAACTCAGCGGAATCATCAACTTGGAGGGTGAAATACCGATCTTCCGGGACCAGGCATGGACGGCGGGAATCATGGTGGCAACCACCGGTGTATTGTTGAGGAAGCCACTCAGCAGGGAAACCGGCAGAGCTATGCGAGCCTGCGCGGAACGGACCGATTTGGGATTGCGAAGCAGATGGTTAACCAGCAGATCGACGCCGCCGGAATGATGAATGCCGGCGGCCACCACAAACATAGCCACCACGGTGATCAAGCCGCTGTTACTGAATCCGGCCAGCGCCTGATCGGCGGAGATGATGCCACTGGCACTGAGCACCACAAGCACCGCCATCATCACCAGATGCGGTGCAAAGCGGCCTGAACTCATCAATAGCAGGGCGGTAAGCGCCAACCCCAGGGAAAACCATCCTTGCCAGTCCATAACTCGGTCTTTTCCGGTTTGAAAACTGGCAGGATAGCGAGGCAAAGCAATTCTGAGAAAGAATAACTATCGATTTTTATAGCTGATTATGGAATATCAAACCGCCACGTCGGCCATGTTTCCGTAAGCTTCCAGCCAGGCCCGGCGATCGGAAGCACGCTTCTTGCCCAGCAGCATGTCCATCCGCTCGTCGGTGTCATCCCCTTCTTCCAGAGTGAGCATAACCAGGCGTCGGGTGTCCGGTGCCATGGTGGTTTCTCTCAACTGTAACGGGTTCATCTCGCCCAGTCCCTTGAAGCGCGTTACCTGAATCTTGCCTTTGCGATTTTCCGCGGCCAGGCGGTCGATGATGCCCTGTTTCTCGTGTTCGTCGAGGGCATAGAAGGTTTCCTTGCCGAGATCCACGCGGTACAGCGGGGGCATTGCCACGAACACGTGCCCGGCCGCCACCAGCGGCCGGAAGTGTTTCACAAACAAAGCGCACAGCAGCGTGGCGATGTGCAGGCCGTCCGAATCCGCATCGGCCAGGATGCAGATCTTGTTATAGCGCAGGCCGGCAAGGTCGTCAGAGCCAGGATCCACACCAATAGCAACGGCAATATCGTGTACTTCCTGGGACGCCAGAATTTCACCCGAGTCCACTTCCCAGGTGTTCAGAATTTTACCCCGCAACGGCATGACTGCCTGGAATTCCCGATCCCTGGCCTGCTTGGCGGAACCTCCGGCGGAATCACCTTCCACCAGGAACAACTCCGATCTCGCGGTATCACCGCCGGAACAGTCCGCCAGCTTGCCGGGCAACGCCGGGCCAGAGGTCACCTTCTTTCTGGCCACTTTTTTGCTCGCCCTCAACCGGCGCTGGGCATTACTGATAAACAGTTCCGCCAGGGCTTCGGCAATGTCGGTGTGCTGGTTCAGCCACAGACTGAAAGCATCTTTCACCACCCCGGAGACGAAGGCAGCGGCTTCCCTTGAAGACAGCCTCTCCTTGGTCTGGCCGGAAAACTGGGGCTCCTGCATCTTGAACGACAGTACATAGGCTACCCGTTCCCAGATGTCCTCGGGCGACAACTTTACCCCCCGGGGCAGCAGGTTTCTGAATTCACAAAACTCCCGCATGGCTTCCAGCAGGCCGGTGCGCAAACCATTGACGTGGGTACCACCCTGGGCAGTGGGAATAAGGTTGACATAACTCTCCAGTACCGCATCACCACCCTCTGGCAGCCACTGGATAGCCCAGTCCACGGCTTCCTTGTTGCCGGAGAAACTGCCGGTGAAGGGTTCAAGCGGCACCGCTTCAATATCGGCCAGAGCCGTTCTCAGGTAATCCCGAAGACCGTCCTCGTAGAACCACTCGTCTTTCTCGCCGGTCTTCTCCTGCAGAAAGGTCACCGTCAGTCCCGGGCAAAGAACCGCCTTGGCACGAAGGTTGTGGCGCAAGCGGCTGACCGAAAAATTGGGACTGTCAAAATATTTGGGGTCGGGCGTGAACTTCAGGCGGGTACCGGTGTTGCGCTTGCCTACGGTATCAACCACTTCCAGCTCGGAGGCTTTGTCACCGTTGGCGAACGTCATCCGATGCACCTGGCCATCCCGCTTGATGGTCACTTCCAGATGCGTGGACAGGGCATTGACCACGGAAACACCTACACCGTGCAGACCACCGGAGAAGTTGTAGTTGCCCTGGGAGAATTTACCACCGGCGTGCAACCGGGAAAGGATAAGCTCCACCCCGGGAAGTCCTTCTTCCTTGTGCAGATCGACCGGCATGCCCCGGCCGTCGTCCTCCACACTCAGGGAATTGTCGCTGTGCAGCACCACATCAATCCGCCGGGCGTGGCCGGCGAGGGCCTCGTCAACGCTGTTATCAATGACTTCCTGAGCCAGGTGGTTGGGCCGCGACGTGTCGGTATACATCCCCGGGCGCTTGCGCACCGGATCAAGACCGCTCAGGACTTCAATGGCATCGGCGTTGTACTGTTGCTCGCTCATAGGAATGGCACGGCTCCGCAAATGATCGTTGCGCCATAGCTTAGGGATTCAGGCTGAAAGATCAACGGTTGTTTTGTGGCGGCGCCAAGTGGTTTCAGTTTTCAAACGTCCGAACCAGTGGCTGCTCAGCCAGGCCCTGCACACGAATCTGCTGCCAGCCCCGAGGCTCAACCGCAAGTACCGCACAGGGCGAGGTGATCACCTGGGCCACCATCATGTCCGGCGCCGGTTCATTCACCCGCATGTCGAGCACCAGACTCTCGCCTTGCGCCAGCGCAGACTGGAGCCCGACGCTGTAACCGGCGGTTGGTTTCTGGCCGAGCGTGACCATCACCAGTGCCTCCCGGCTCAGATCAACCTTGCGCACCACATCCGTGGCCATATTCTGGCCACTCACATCCAGGAGTGCTTCGCGATCGGCCTCCGAACGCACAAACGCCACCCCCGGCCCCGTCAGGCCGCAATAAGCGGACTGGGTAATCTGCCGCACCATGACACCCTCACCCTCGCCGGGACCGCCCGTGGCGCTGCACGCCGCCAGAAGCAGCATCGCAGCGGAGATGATAAATGGTCGAACCAGAGTCCTTTTCATTGAACTGCTTTTACTCCGTCGTTGGTCGAGGGCGCCTGGTCAGGCTGCAGTAATCTGTAACCTTTAAACCCGGGCCTAGGAAGGATATCAGGGTTGGAGGTAGAAATGGTTGGACGCGAGAAACTGGTGGTCATGCGGATATCAGACAGGCTTGACTCATCCGTAATGGAAACGATCTCACGCAAACCCGCAACCGGGTATTCTGCACAGGCTTCTCCAGGCTGGCAGATGAGGCCATCTCCGTCATGGTCTGTTCCGGCCACCAGATAGTAGTCACCCGGACGAACCTCACTCAAACGCCGCGGCTCCTCGCCATCATCAAACTCGAAACGGAAGGGATATTGGCCGGACTCAGCATCCACTACCACCTGGGATTCCGCCAGATAAAACCCGCGTGAATCAGGCTCGGTATTCACCAGCAACACAAAGTGCCGACCGGCATTTCTCGCCTCCTGATCGCTGACTAGTTGGCCAATCGCAGGAATGGACAGAGTCTCCGATGAACTGTTCACCGAATAGGAAATTTCAATAGTGCCCTTTGCCGCCTCTCCAGCCACAAGCCGGTCTCTGAGTAATGCCAGGGTCAGTGAATAGGGTCTCGAATCCAGGTTATCCGTAGTCACCGAAAGCCAGTCCGGGAGAGAACTGACCGAAACACCGGAAATCGCATCATTGCCGAAAACATTGAGATCAACCCTCTGCTGGTCCTGGCCCTCACTGCTCAACGACACCACGGCCGGGGAAGCTGAGAGTACGGTCTGCTCAAAAGTGCTGGAGGCGGCAGAGACTGCTTTGGCAGCGTCAATCACTCCGTAACCCAGAGCATCACTTCGGCTACCGTTATAATCAGTAAGCTGGCCATTTCTAAGCGCCCGGATTACCTGGGCATGGTTAAGATCGGGACTCTCCTCCTTCATCAGGGCCAAAACGCCTGCCACATGGGGCGACGCCATGGAGGTCCCCTGAAGACCAAGATAACCCGCTCGCGGGCCAGTCGCCGTTAGTTCACCGCTGGAGCTCCAGACCACATCCGAGCTGCCATCCAGGTTCCCATCACGACTAGCATCGCCGCCCGGCGCAGCGAGATCAATCCAACTGCCAAAGTTCGAGTAGCCCGCCAGATTGCCGGCGCCATCCACAGCACTGACAGCCAATACGTAGGGCGAAGCCGCTGGATAAGATTTTACTGAGGTTGATGAATTACCTGCGGCGGCAACGAAAAGTACATCCCTCTCAACGCCTTTTTGTAGCGCAGACTCCAACTGGGGAATCTCTGGCAATCCCCCCAGGCTCATATTGACGACATCGACCAGCCCCTCATTAACCACCCAGTTGATTGCCTCAATTAGATCGGAGGCTGAGCCAGTGCCGCCCTCACCCAGCACACGCACCGGGACAATACCTGAGCCAAAGGCGACGCCGCCGATACCGTCTCCATTTATAACAGCGCCGATGGTGCCAGCCACATGGGTGCCATGAAACACGTCACCGCCAATGCTGTTACCGGGATCTGCGGGATTATTGTCATTATCCACGAAGTCCCAACCGGCAACGATGTTGGCATCCAGATCCGGGTGCCATTGGCCAGAATTCAGCCGAAGGATACCCGTATCCAAAACGGCCACATTGACCCCTGCGCCACCTCCATGAACCAGTTGCCATGCCGCCGGCCCGTTGATCAAGCCATAGTGCCACTGACGAGGATAGAAAGGTTCGTTGATGGGGGTGCCTGCCTGCTGACTGCTGAACAGGTAATCCGGCTGCACCTGCGCAAAACCCGGCTTTTGCCGGAGGTTCCGGATCCAGTTCAGGGTTTCATGCTTACGTTGGTTGGCATTGGTAATACGGGATGCCGGGGCCGTTCGGGTTAACAGCCAGCTCTCGCCGCCGAGATGCCTGGGGGCAATGCCCTGCATGGATGCCAGCGCCATCTGCGCGCCCTGATCACCCTCCACTGTGATCAACGCCCGGTCCTCGGCAAATTCGTAATCAGGCCATTGAAAGGAGAGGCCATTCGACGTCATGCTGACAGTCTTGGCGAGGATGTACCTCGCCGGTACAGCGCTTCGGTTCGTAATGCTGACCCTGTAATCGCGAGCCTCCGTAAAGTTCGAAAGAACGACGGAACTGCCAATTGTCGCCGTTTTCACGGGCAGTGAGTCAAGCTGCAGCTCTAGTTCTGGATCGCCCAGGCAGCTACCAAAACTCTGCAATACAAGCGTTTCGCCCGGGGCCAGCGGGACGGTGTAGGTATCGTTGGAATCGGCCGAGTAGAACAACGGCTGGCAAGCGGATTGATTGGCGGGATAGGTTCCACCACTCCCACTGACATAGCCAGCCAGCACGAAGTTTTCGGGGAGTCTCTGAGTCCCAGGTGCAGGGATTGCCCCATCCAGCCCCAGCTGGTCCATCGTGTCCTGATCAACCCGGCTGTTGGCTTCAATACTGATAACCCCGGAAAGCGGACTGGGCGGCGCTATCGGTGAAACGGCATCGGAGCCGCCCGAACCACCGCCACAACCGGTGAGCAATGCCATCCCTGGCACCAGAACAAAAGCAAGAATCGACAATCTCACGGCGTCTCTCTTATTCTTTGTTGAAACTGTTCACAGAGTATACGGCCAGACATCCCTGATCGACCTGTGTCAGACCTTTAAGGGCCCCATGAAAAAACCCGCGGGCCTTGGCATCGCGGGTTCTTTCATAGTACTTCGCTTCTCCTGGCCTTACAAAGCGTAGAAAAGCATGGGCACAAAGGCCACCAGCAGAAGCGTGGGAATCATCACAACCAGCGGCAGCAACAATCTCTCATAGCGGTGCCAGAAGGTGCCGGTACGTTCCGCTGCCAGCACTTCGGTTTCACCCACCACCTGCCGGGTCAGCAGGTGATTCAGGGCAACCGGCGGGCTGAGATAGCCAAGTTCAAATGCCACCAGGCAGACGATCCAGAAATGCAGTGGATCAATGCCAATCTGCAGGGCCGGTTGGGCAATAGTGGCGGAAACCAGTATGACGGCACCGAACGGATCCATCACCATCCCGATCACCGTCAGCATGACCACGATGACCAGCATGGCAATCCAGGGGCTGGTCAGATCCTCCGGGAACAGCGCATGAACAATATCAGAACGCTCAAGAATACCGCCCAGGCAGATCGAGAAACCAATCAGCGCCAGTAGTGCGCCAATGTGCACAGCAGAATCGCTGGCAGCCGCTGTGCTTCGGGAGAAAAACGCACTGGTACGGCTCTGGCCATCGTCACGGCTATTCCGGCCGGCGTCCAGGGCTACCAGCGCCAGCATAACCAGCGGCAGAATCAAAGGCGCACTGTACTCGTTGAATTGAAGCCCCAGGATCGCCCAGATGGCCAGGATCACTGCCGTTGCCGTCAGTGCATAAGGCAACAACGGTCGCAGCTCCATGACGGCCGCGCGGAATGCACCCGGGACCGGCCTTGGTCTCCAGTTGCCTTCGGTCTTACACACCACAAAGGAGAACAGGGTGGCCGACATGATGAACACCCAGAACCCCCATCCATACATTTCGGTGGTGGTCACTTCCTTGTTCAGTGCGGCAACCACCACAATCAGCAGGCAGGGATTGAGCACCACCCCAAGGCTGCCCGACATGGCGGTCGTGGCCAGTGACAATTGACGACCTGCCCCGGCCCGCCGAAGCTCGTCGTAGACAACCCCGCCCACGGCCAGAATGAAAATGCCTGAGGCTCCGGTAAATGCTGTCGGGAAGGCAGTGGCAAAGATAATCACCGAAGCCAGCAAGGGTGCAGGCAGATTGAAGGGCTTCACCAAGTTCAGCAACAGCTCTGGAACCCGGGTCTGTTTGAGCATCATGCCCACCAGCACGTACAGTCCGATGTTGATGAACATGGAGGAAAGGTTCGACATCATGCCGAAGTAGATTGCCAGCCCGGAGGAGTAGCCATCCACAAAGAAAAAATAGCTCATGGCAATGAAGCCCATGGTGCAATACAGCGGCACCACAAGGCCGGAAGCCAGCGCCAGACTGCCCGCCCTCATTCGCTCCGGCACATAGACGAAGCGAAAAGCATTGATGATCATGAACAGCCCGAACACGCCTGCCCAGGCGTACTGCAGGACAATGTTCGCCTCAGACCCCGGAGACTGAGCCAGCCGGCCCATGTAAGCGTTCAATGACAGCACCATCAGGCCGTTGATGACGAACTGCACGCCCTGGCTTAAACGCCACTCCGCCCGATTGCGGGGCAGACGCAAAGCAATGTGGTCGGCATCCATTGCGGCAATGGCGGCAGCCAGAGCAAACATGCCGATAAACAGGAACTTAGTCAGGTCTATGTTATCGAGCAGGAAGTCGGCCAAACCCTGCTCTACAGCCTTGTAGACACCGAGCGCCCAGGTGGCGTGTTTCTGGTTTTCGGCAAACTGCAGGTGGCGCTGCTCACACAGCGCCAGGTTACTCTGCAGGGACTGCCGGATAGCCTGGGGATCCGGCGGGGAACTGAACAGGTCGTCCGGGTCTGGCTTATAGGCCTGGACCCGTCGCTCTACCTCTTTATCAATGTCCATGAAAAGGTTGCAGGTAGGCTCTGTTGCATCCGGATTGAGCAGGTAATAGTTAGGCCAAACCTGCTCGCCGACCCATAGCAACCGGGAGTGGAGCGAGTTGCCCATCCCCAGCAGCAGGGTGGCCAGAAGCAACAGCAGCAGAATCATCCCATGCAACCTGTGCATGGGATACAACGTTCTTACGCCGGTTGCAGTCATTGCGCGCCAGTTCATGGTCAGGCTCTCCGCTTATTCCCGGTTTTCCGCTGTGCACTCGGAGGCGCCGGGATTGCTGGCACATCGGATCTTGCTGAGCAGGCTCAGCATTTTCGGGTGATAAACGTTGGGAGCTCCGTCAACCCCATCGCGCATTTCCAAACGGTTCTGGCGGAACATCTCCTGGTAACCAACGATGTCCTTTTCCGGGATCCGTATCCACTGCTCGTCGGGAATCCCGTTTTCCTGGCTTTTAATCAGATTCATTGCCTGTGGGTACATGCCCCAGGCAACTTCCCGAGCCTTCTGGGCCGTGTCGTCTTCGATCACGCCATCACGGGCAATGATCTGAATGGTCAGCTGGGCGAGCGGGTAGTCGACAATGCCCCCCTTGTCACCGATCCCCTTGTACAGCTCCAGAGCCTGGTAGGCGAACGCAGGCGCATAGGCAGTATCAACCGACCCATTGTTGAACTTGCCAGCAAAGTTGGTGATATCAGAGGGAACCACCGTCGCTTTTACATAGTTCACCATGTGGATGGCGTCTTTCTGGTAGTCCAGGGTGGCAATACGCTTTCCGGCCAGTTCGCCCGCTGTATCAATGCTGCGATCATTCACAAACAGATAACCGGCACCCGCCGGTACAATGCCCAGTACCTCATAGTCACCGTCCTTCATGAGGGACGCGGCCTTGGGCTGTGCCAGGGTGGCCAGCAGGGTTTTCAGGTCGTCGTAACTTGGCAGGGCACCGACGGCACTGATGCTTCCGGTAAAACGATTGAATGGGCGAATACGGATGTCGGTCGCGGCGACGGCATCGCACTGGCCCGCGTTGAAGTCGCCAATGGCCACGCCTTCATCGGTGTAGGGCTTGAGTTGGAAATCTACCCCATGGGCTTTCATTTCCAGAGCGTAGTCCTTGACCATGTTGTAGACGTCGCCGTTAGCGCCGATGACATCAAACACACACATGGAAACCGACTGGGCAGATGCCAGTGGTGCGACAATGGCAAGAGACAAGGCTGCAAGGGATTTGCGAATCATGACGACCTCCGGGTCATTCTTGTGTTTTTGATATTTAAGTCATAGATAACTGAAAGGCCAGCCTCAGAGCAGGCCTTCCAGATCCATGGTTTCAACGTTCTCGGTATTGCGCTCCGGACTCATCTTGCCGAAGAAGGTCCGTGGTGTGCGGTGGCCGTAGTTGGCGCTCCAGTGTTTGTCCGATGCGAACTGGACAATCCTGCGGGCCACTTCGTCCACCAGCCGATATTCCTCCCAAACCTCGATGCGCTCTTCAGCCTCTGCGAATTCCGAAATGGCCTGTGCCAGCACCTGCGGTCGCCCAAAGGTTTCCGCAGCGACTACCTGAACGGCGTAAGAGGCACGGATACCGGACTCAACACTCAGCTCTGCGCTGTTTTCCATCACCTGCCAGGGGTCTGGAGACAGGTCCGGTCGGGTGTCAGGCAACAGTAACCAGACGAGGGCGCGAACGGCGTTGGGCAAACCGCCCCATTTTTCATTATCCACGCACTGGGCGGCACGCTCGGCCTGGGGCGCAATGTTGCGAGGCACACCCGCCAGGGCGCCGGAGTTGGAGTCGTTCACAATGGCCTGCATCCCCGTTAGCAGCCCGAGCAGGAACGTGAGTTCGTCCTGATCACTGAAAAGGAACGGGCATTCCAGAGGTTCGGCCGCCGGGTCAAAATCGTAGGCGGCCATGGCACGCTTGAAGGCTTCGTAGCGGCGCTCAGCGGTGCGCGCGTAGAGTCTTTTGGAGACTTCCCGGGCATCTTTGGCGGCGGGAACATCGCCACGGTATTCCGCCCGCAGATAAGCCAGTTCAGCCTCCCAGGCCCGGTATTCCATGCAATTCGCCGCCAGCAGCATGAGCAGGGAACCGGTTGAATCCGGTGCATCAGTGACTCTCGAAAACGAGTAAACCAGCGGATCCGTGCCCTCACCCAGCGCACAGGCCATGCCCGGATCGGACATCTGCATAACGTAGGGGGTTGCCTCGGACTCCGAGTAGTTCGACAACACGATGCCGGTGGTGGTGTAGATAGGGTTGGCAGAACATCCGGCCAGCAGCAGTACCGAACTTCCCAGCATTGCCTGGCGAACACGAGCCGAGAACCGACGCGCTTGAGAGACCATTGAGGAGATCATAATTCGACCTGTCTGACATTGTTTTTGTATGTAAGGGAGTGCGAGAAATTCTTATCACATTTAATTCTCGTCAATCCGTGAACCAGCTCCGGATACCTCTGGCCAGAGCTCGAACGAGAGCAAGAATGCGAGGAATATTGTCAGACAGAAATGGCTTTATTGCCGAAACCGACATGCCGATCAGGCCAATGGCCCGGGATGAATCGAATTATTTTATTATTTATTGATTTATAACAATGAGTTAAATATGTAGCGCATTTCGGAACAAGCGTGCCACTTTGTGACTTGTGCACATTAACATTGAGCAAGACCCAGCATTGCCATCACCTGATCGGTCAGTCCATCGAGGGTCAGACCGCCCCGTTCCGGGCGATACCAGGTGACCGTCCAGCTCAGGGCGCCGGTCAGCATTCTTCGGGTAATGAAAGGGTCCGCCCCAAGCTGGTTTTCCTTCGACAGCTGCTGGAGTGTAGACAACCACAGGTCTTCATAGATATCCCGCAATTCCAGCACTTCAGCCTGGGAGCCTTCCGAAAGACTGCGCCACTCATACACCAACACCGCCATGGCCTCTCCGGTCTGGCCGTTAATCGACTCCAGTTCTGCCCTGATCAGTGCCCGTAGTTTTTCTCTCGCTGAATCCGCCTGGTCGGCAGCGGCCTGCATCAAGGCGGTATTCAGCCGAATGGTCTCGACCATCACCGCCTTGAGAATTTCCTCCTTGGTGCGGAAATGGTGGAACAAGCTCCCTGACTGAATACCCACAGCCGCCGCCAGATCCCGCACCGTCGTGCGCTCGTAGCCTTTATCCCTGAACAGTCTTGCTGCTTCGTTTAACAGGCGCCCGCGGGCGCTGGCGGGATCAGATACAAGTTGCTCGGCAATGAGGGATTGCAGGATTGGGTTCTGGTTCACAAAGGCCATCCGGTTGTCTTGCTGGGACTTTTTATTCTACCCGAGATTTGCCTGTTTACAAACCAAGCGCTTGCTTGGTATTGTCGTTTCGATCGTTGGATAACCTCTCGCCAGTGCGGGTATCAGAACAAGGCCAAGAACATGTCAGACGCCAACAAAACCATCCGTATCGGTTGCTCCGCCGCTTTCTGGGGCGATACCGAAACCGCCGCTGCCCAACTGGTACGCCAGGGCAATATTGATTACCTGGTCGCCGATTACCTGGCCGAGATCACCATGTCGATCATGGCCGGCCAGAAGATGAAAGACCCGACTCAGGGCTACGCCCGGGATTTTGTGCAGACGGTGATGGCGCCTCTGCTCGGCGAGATAAAGGATAAAGGCATCCGGGTTCTGGCCAATGCCGGTGGAGTAAACCCGGTGGCTTGCCGCGATGCTCTGCAGGCCCTGTGTGAAAAGGCCGGCGTCGATCTGAAGATTGTGCTGGTGCTCGGCGATGATCTGTTGATGAAAAAGAAAAAGCTGGGCGATGCCGGCATTACTGAAATGACCACCGGTCAGCCCTTCCCCGCCATGATGGTGAGCCTGAACGCCTATCTGGGTGCGCCCGGCCTGGTGGCGGCCCTGGAACAGGGTGCCGACATCATTATCACCGGCCGTGTCGCAGACAGTGCGCTGGTGCTGGCGCCGCTGGTGCATGAATTCGGCTGGCGCTGGAACGACTACGACAAACTGGCCCAGGGCAGCCTGGCCGGGCATTTGCTGGAATGCGGCGCCCAGTCTACCGGCGGTAATTTCACCGACTGGGAACAGGTGGCTGATGGCTACGCCAATATGGGCTTTCCCATCGCCGAGGTCAGCGCCTCTGGCGATTTTGTGATGACCAAGCCCGAGGGCACCGGCGGCATGGTCAGCAGGGGCACTGTGGGCGAGCAGCTGGTGTATGAGATTGGCGACCCACGGGCTTACCTGCTGCCAGATGTAACCTGCGATTTCACTCAGGTGACACTGGAGGAAATCGGCAAGGACCAGGTCCGGGTGTCCGGTGCCAGGGGACTGCCGCCGACAGACAGCTACAAGGTATCAGGCACCTGGCCCGACGGATTCAAGTGCACGGTGACGTTCCTGCTGGCCGGCTTTGATGCCCGCGCCAAGGCACAACGAGTGGCGCAAGCTGTTCTTGCCAGGACGTCAGCGATGTTTGCCGAGCGCGGCCTGCCGGATTATTCCGAAACCAGTATCGAATTGCTGGGCACCGAGACTACCTATGGCCCCCATGGCAAGGGCGACCAATGCCGGGAAGTGGTGGTGAAGATTGCCACCGCCCATCCGAAGAAAGAAGCCCTGGTGCTGTTTTCCAGGGAAATCGCCCAGGCCGCTACCGGTATGGCGCCTGGCATCACCGGTATTGTCGGCGGTCGGCCAACCGTGTGGCCGAAGATTCGTTTGTATTCCTGCCTGGTACCGAAGTCGGAGGTGGCGGTTTCGGTGGATCTGGCTGGTGAGAAGTCTGAGGTGGAGGTAGCGACCGAAGGTGGTTTCAATCCGGGCGATCTCGCGGCTGAGCCGGAGTCCCGGATGGAGGTGGCAGCGGATACCTCGGTGCCGTTGATCAAGCTGGCTTGGGCGCGGTCCGGGGATAAGGGCGATCACAGCAATATCGGGGTGATTGCGCGGGATCCGGAGTATGTTCCTTACATTGAGGCGGCATTAACGGAGCAGGCGGTGGCCGAGTGGATGGCTCATACGCTGAATCCGGAGTCCGGCAAGGTGACTCGCTGGTCTATGCCTGGGTTGCATGCGTTCAATTTCTTGCTGGAGCACAGTCTAGGTGGCGGCGGTGTGGCGTCGCTTCGGATTGATCCGCAGGGTAAGGCGTTTGCTCAGCAGTTGCTGGAGTTTCCGGTGCCTGTGCCTTCGAATCTGGTTCCTCAATGAATGTATTAACCCCGGTTCTGGGGCAAGAGCCCCGACAGGGCATTACTTCCCTGAGCTTGGGTGCAAGCGCCCCACCGGGGTACAGCCTTCCGGGACACGCCGTAAATACGTCCGTGTAGGCTTGAGCGCAGCTTCCCTGCTGCGCACAGTCCCGGAAGGCTGTACCCCGGCGGAGCGCCCGAACGTTTTTCGTGGATTCTTTGGATTGGAATAGGGAATTTTGTATGAGTTATCAGTCTGTTCTTCGCCCGGGCTTGTTTGAAGGCCAGGTTTTTATTGTCACCGGTGGCGGTTCGGGGATTGGCCGCTGCACGGCTCACGAACTGGCGGCGCTCGGTGCCCGGGTTGCGCTGGTGGGTCGTAAGCAGGAGAAGGTAGACGCGGTTAAGGCCGAGATTGAGGAAGACGGCGGTATTGCCAGCGCCCATGCCTGCGATATTCGCGAGGAGGAGTCGGTCAAGATCACGGTGAAGGCCATTATTGAGACCCACGGCGGTCTGAACGGGGTGGTGAACAATGCCGGCGGGCAGTTTGCGTCTCCGTTAACAGGCATTAACCAGAAGGGTTGGGAAACTGTGGTGCGCACGAATTTGACCGGCGGTTTTCTGATTTCCCGGGAGGCCTATACCCAGGCCTTGAGTAAAACCGGCGGTTCGATTGTGAACATTGTGGCGGATATGTGGGGTGGCATGCCTGGCATGGGCCACTCAGGGGCCGCACGGGCCGGTATGGTGAATTTTACCCAGACGGCCGCGGTCGAATGGGCGCCGTCCGGGGTTCGGGTGAATGCAGTAGCGCCGGGGTGGATTGCGTCCAGCGGGATGGACAACTACCCGGCCCATATGAAGTCGTGGATTCGTAGCCTGGCGGATGCGGTGCCGATCAAGCGGATGGGTACAGAATCAGAGGTAAGCTCGGCGATCTGTTTCCTGCTCAGCCCGGGCGCCGCGTTTATCAGCGGCGATTGTCTGCGGATTGATGGTGCCGCCTCCCAGGGTGGGCGTGTGTGGCCGATGCCGAAGGCGAAGAATAACGAGCCCTACAACGGTTTCCATCGGGCGGTAACGCCGAAAGTGTTGAGTGACGACTGAGGATTTCTCATGCAGGTACTGGAAACAACAATAAGCCCCCAGTCCGACGAGTTCCGGGCCAATGTCGAGGCCATGGAAGCGCATATCTCGACTTTCCGGGATGTGGAGCAGAAGGTTCTGGACCTGGCGGAATCGGCCCGGGAGAAGTTTACCAAGCGGGGCAAGCTGCTGCCGCGGGATCGCATCAATCGGTTGCTCGATCGTGGCAGTGAGTTTCTGGAGCTGTGCTCCCTGGCCGGTTACAAGATGCATGATGACAAAGACGGTTCCATGGCCGGAGGCGGGATTATTGCCGGCATCGGCAGAGTAGCCGGAGTACGCTGCCTGGTGGTCGCAAGCAACAGTGCCATCAAGGGCGGAACCATTACTCCCGCCGGTCTGGACAAAACCCTGCGCCTGCAGCAGATCGCCATGGAGAACAAGCTGCCGGTGGTGTCGCTGTCAGAATCTGGCGGCGCCAACCTGAACTACGCCACCGATATCTTCGTGCTGGGCGCCCGGGGCTTTGCGAACCAGGCCCGTATGTCAGCAGCCGGTATTCCACAGGTAACCGTCGTCCATGGCAACGCCACTGCCGGCGGGGCCTATCAGCCCGGTCTGTCGGATTATGTGATCACCGTGCGCGAACAGGCCAAGATGTTCCTGGCCGGCCCACCTCTGCTAAAAGCGGCTACCGGCGAGGTCGCCACCGATGAAGAGCTGGGTGGAGCAGAAATGCACGCCACGGTTGCCGGCACCGCCGAATACCTGGCGGAAGACGATGCTGATGGCATCCGGCAGGCCCGGGAGATTCTGGGCGCCCTGCCCTGGAACGAAAACCTGCCGCTACGCCAGGAACCACAGTGGGATGAGCCGCTGTATCCGGCGGACGAGCTGCTGGGCGTGATTCCTTCCGACGCCAAGAAGCCCTATGACGTGCGAGAGATCCTGGCCCGCATCGCCGATGGCTCCCGGTTCCTGGATTTCAAGAACGACTACGACAGCCAGACGGTGTGCGGCACCATCCGTATTCAAGGTCACAGCGTAGGCATCATCGGCAACAACGGCCCGATCACCCCTGCCGGCTCCGCCAAGGCGGCGCAGTTTATCCAGCTTTGCGATCAGGCAGGCACGCCTATCCTGTTTCTGCATAACACCACCGGATTTATGGTCGGTACCCACTCCGAACAGAACGGCATCATCAAACACGGGTCGAAGATGATTCAGGCCGTGGCCAACTGCCGGGTACCAAAACTCGCCGTGGTGGTGGGCGGTTCCTACGGCGCCGGCAACTACGCCATGTGCGGCCGGGGCCTGGACCCGAGATTCATCTTCGCCTGGCCCAACAGCCGCACCGCCGTCATGGGCCCCGCCCAGGCCGGGAAGGTGATGCGCATCGTGGCTGAAGAAAAACAACGCAAAAGTGGTATCGAGCCGGACGAAAAGACTCTGTCGTTCCTGGAACAGGCCACCGCCAAAAAGCTGGAAGACGGCTCCACCGCCCTTTACGGAACTGCCAGGCTCTGGGACGACGGCCTGATCGATCCTCGGGATACCCGCCGTGTTCTGGCCATGGTGCTTTCCGTTTGCCGTGAAGCCGAACAACGACCACTGCGACCCAACGTTTACGGCGTCGCCCGTTTCTGATTTCCACACTGATTTACCGGGAGAACAACAATGAAATTCACAGCCGAACACGAAGCCCTCAGAAAGACCGTCCGCGATTTTGTCGAAAAGGAGATCAATCCGCACTGCGATGAATGGGAGGAAGCCGGCGAGTTTCCCATTCACGATCTGTTCAAGAAACTCGGCAACCTGGGCCTGCTGGGCATTCAGAAGCCGGAGGAATACGGCGGCATGGGTCTGGATTACAGCTACAACCTCGTGGCTGCTGAAGAACTGGGCATGGCCAAGTGCGGCGGTGTTCCGCTGGCCGTGGGCGTGCAGACCGACATGTGTACCCCCGCGATTGCGCGCTTCGGTTCCGATGAACTGAAACGGGATTTCCTGGCCCCGGCTATTGCCGGCGATATGGTGGGCTGTATCGGTGTGAGTGAAGTGGGCGCAGGCTCCGATGTGGCCGGCCTGAAAACCACGGCTAAGAAAGACGGCGATGACTACGTCATCAACGGCTCCAAGATGTGGATCACCAACTCCCCGAAAGCGGATTTCATGTGTCTGCTGGCCAACACCAGCGACGACAAACCCCACAAGAATAAAACCCTGATGATCGTGCCCATGAACACACCGGGCATCACCTTCAGCCCGCACCTGAACAAGCTGGGTATGCGTTCATCAGAAACCGCCCAGGTGTTTCTGGACGACGTGCGAATTCCCCAGCGCAACCGCATCGGCGCAGAAGGCACCGGCTTTATGATGCAGATGCTGCAGTTCCAGGAGGAGCGCATGTGGGGGGCCGCCAACGTAATCAAGGCCCTGGAAAACTGTGTCACGCAGACCATTGAATACTGCCGCGAGCGCAAGACCTTCGGCCAGCCGCTGATCGACAACCAGTATATTCATTTCCGCCTGGCGGAGTTACAGACCGAAATCGAAGCGCTGCGCGCGCTGACCTATCAGGCCTGTGAGCTGCACGTTGAGGGCAAAGATGTCACCAAGCTGGCGTCGATGGCGAAACTGAAGGCCGGGCGTCTCGGTCGAGAAGTGACCGATGCTTGCCTGCAGTTCTGGGGTGGCAACGGTTACATGTGGGACAACCCCCTGTCACGGGCTTACCGCGATGTGCGGTTGGTCTCCATCGGCGGCGGTGCCGACGAAATCATGCTGGGCATCATCTGCAAGCTGATGGGCACCTTACCTGGCAAGAAACGCGACTAACGTTTGGAGTTTGGAGTCAGGCCTCGCGGTCAGGTAGGGCTTTCCGGGACACGCTGTGAATACATCCATGTACGCTTGACTGCAGCATCCCTGCTGCAGACAGTCCCGGAAAGCCCTACCTGCCCCCAAGGCCCCGAACATTGCGACTGGTACCCGATTGCCGCCCGAAAACGGAGCCTTTTTATGGAACAGCTACCCCAGTGCGAAACCCTGATTCTTGAAAAACAGGGCCCCACCCTGTTCATCACCATCAACCGCCCCGACGTCCGCAACGCCATGAGTCTGCAGATGGTCGCTGAGTTGTCCACCATCTTCAGCGAGATCGAAAACGACATCAGCATCCGCGCCGCCGTCATCCGCGGCGCAGGTGGACATTTCTGCGCCGGCGGCGATATCAAAGACATGGCCGGCGCCCGGAGCCAGAAAGCCGGCGAAGGCCGCGACGACCCGTTCTACAAACTCAACCGCGCCTTCGGCCAGATGATCCAGCAAGTCAACGAATCATCCAAAGTCGTCATCGCCATCACCGAAGGCGCCGTCATGGGCGGCGGCTTCGGCCTGGCCTGCGTCTCCGACCTGGCCATCGCCGGCCCGACTGCCAAATTCGGTATGCCGGAAACCACCCTCGGCGTCATCCCGGCCCAGATCGCCCCGTTCGTTGTCGAACGCATCGGCCTGACCCAGGCCCGTCGATTGGCGCTGCTAGGTTTGAGAATCGACGCAACGGAAGCCTGCAAACTCGGCATCGTTCACCAGGTTGCGGAATCCGAAGAACAGCTAAGCGACATGCTGAACCAGGCTCTGGAACGGGTACGCCTGTGCGCCCCCGACGCCACGGCAGAAACCAAGGCCTTACTGCATCGGGTGGGACATGAAGCCATGGCCGGTTTACTCGATGACGCCGCTGAAAAATTCGCGGCCTCCATTCGGGGGCCCGAGGGCACGGAAGGCACTATGGCGTTCATGCAAAAGCGTGAGCCAAAGTGGGCCGAGAGTTAACGAAAACAAATATTAAAACAAGCCACTCAACAATCATTGGGCAGGCAAACACCCAAGGTCGCGGGAGCGCCACTGGCGGGATAAGCCTCCGGAAAATTTCGAAGGCCAAGGATGGCCTGAGAGAAGCGCACAGGGATGTGCTCGTAGCGGTTTTCCGGAGGCTTATCCCGCCAGTGGTGCGGACGAACACCAACCTGGGGCGGTCCAGTAACAAGGTAGACAACACGTATGCTAAAAAAACTACTCATCGCTAACCGAGGCGAAATCGCCGTCAGGGTCATCCGTACAGCCAAAGCGCTGGGCTACCGAACCGTTGCCGTCTACTCCGAAGCCGATGCCAACGCCCTGCACGTTGAACAAGCCGACGAAGCCGTCTGCATCGGCCCGGCACAGGTTGCTGCGTCTTACCTCAACGCCGACGCCATCCTCGATGCCGCAAGGAAAACAGGCGCCGACTGCATCCACCCGGGCTACGGCTTCCTCTCCGAAAACTCCGGCTTCGCCAAAGCCGTCAAACAGGCCGGCCTCACCTTTGTAGGCCCTCCCGAAAACGCCATTGAACTCATGGGCAGCAAACGCCGCTCGAAAATCGCCATGCAGGAAGCCGGCGTGCCCGTAGTCCCTGGCTACGAGGGCAACAACGCCAGTGATGATGAACTCATCGCCGCAGCCCAGGACATCGGCTACCCCCTCATGCTCAAAGCCTCCGCAGGTGGCGGCGGCCGGGGCATGCGCCTGGTCGAGAGCGAGAGCGAGTTGGCCGACAACATTAAGAGGGCCCGCTCAGAAGCCAAACAGGCCTTCGGTGACGACGAACTGATCATCGAAAAAGCGGTCATCGAACCCCGGCACGTAGAAATCCAGGTTTTTGCAGACCGCCATGGCAACGCCGTTTACCTGGGCGAGCGGGACTGCTCCGTACAGCGCCGGCACCAGAAAGTGGTCGAGGAAGCGCCCTCACCTTTTGTTACCCCGGAACTGCGTAAGGCCATGGGCGAAGCTGCTGTCAAAGCAGCCCTGGCCTGCGGTTACGAGGGCGCCGGTACCGTGGAATTTCTGGTCGACAAAGACCGCAGTTTCTACTTCCTGGAAATGAATACTCGCCTGCAGGTAGAGCATCCGGTCACCGAACTGATTACCGGCCAGGATCTGGTGGCCTGGCAGTTGATGGTCGCTGAAGGCCGCCCACTACCTCTGGCCCAGGATGACATCCAACTCAATGGCCACGCCATCGAAGTACGACTTTACGCCGAAGACCCGGCCAGCTGTTTCAACCCGCAAACCGGCACCCTGCACCAGTTCACTCCGGCCGAAGGCGAAGGACTGCGGTTTGATACCGGCGTGCGCTCCGGTGACGTGGTCAGCCCCCACTACGATCCCATGCTTGCGAAAGTCATCGCCTGGGGCCAGAACCGGGACGAAGCCCGTCGCCGCCTGATCCGGGCGCTGGAAGACACCACAGTCTTTGGTGTGACCACCAACCGCCATTTCCTCAGCCGCATCATCGCCGATGACATCTTTGGTGCCGGTGAAGCCACCACGGCCTTCCTGCAGCAGGCCTTCAAGGATGATCCGTCACTGGCGCCCCAACCGCTCACCATCCGCGAGCTGGCCCTCAGCGCCTGCGCCCTGAGTCTTGGGCAATCCGCCCAGGAGGGCTGGAGTAACGCACCCGCCACCGTCATGCCGATGAAACTTGAGGCCCGGGATGAAGCCCTGGAACTGCTGGTTCGGCACAGTGGCCACAAACTGCTGGTGGCCCACGGCGAAGAGCACTATGAACTGCAACTGCAAAGCCAGGAGCCAGGCCTGCTGTGCATTATCGACAACGGGGTTCGTCAGCGGTGCCAATACTACCGGAGCGGAGATTCCCTATATTTGCAGGCGTTCGGCCGTTCCTGGTGCGTTCGGGATATTACGCACCAACCCGCCCAAGGTGCCTTGGGCACCGGCAGCGGCAAGGTCCAAGCCACTATGGACGGTGCCATTATAGATGTACTGGTGGCAGAGGGAGATCAGGTGGAACAGGGCCAGACCCTGGTGATTCTGGAAGCCATGAAAATGGAGCATCCGGTTAAGGCGGATCGCACGGGCACCGTTGGCCAGTTGCTCGCCCGCAAAGGAGACCAGGTCAAGCGTGGCCAACTTCTGGCAGACGTGCAGTCCACTGAGGAGGCAGAATCATGAGCCGGCTACAGCAGCGCACAGTGTTTATAACCGGCGGTAGCCGGGGAATCGGCCGCGCTATTGCCCTGGCCTGCGCCCGGGAAGGCGCCAACGTGGTCATTGCAGCGAAAACCGATACCCCGCATCCGAGACTACCCGGCACCATCCACACGGTCGCTGAGGAAATTCGCAACGCCGGAGGCCAGGCGCTACCGCTGGTACTGGACGTGCGGGATGAACGACAGGTCCGCCAGCGAATAGACGAAGCCGCCGGTTATTTTGGCGGTATCGATGCCTTGGTGAACAACGCCGGGGCGATACGCCTGACCGGTGTCGAAAACCTGAAAGTGAGCCGATACGACCTGATGCATCAGGTCAACGCCCGGGCCGTATTCACCTGCAGTCAGGCGGCCCTGCCCTGGCTGAAGGAATCCGGTGGCCACATTCTCAGCCTGTCGCCGCCGCTGAACCTGAATACCCGGTGGTTTTCCCAGTACGGGCCATACACCACCACAAAATACGGAATGACCATGCTCAGCATGGGCATGGCCGAGGAGTTCCGACGCTATGGCATTGCCGTGAACTGCCTGTGGCCAAAGACTCTGATTGCCACTGCCGCCATAGAACACGAAGTGGGCGGACCTCAATTGATGGCGCAGGGACGAAAGCCGGAAATCATGGCCGATGCCGCGGTCAGCATACTGTCCCGCAGTGCGGACGAACTGACCGGGCAAGCGCTGATTGACGAGGATGTACTTCGCCAGGATGGCGTGAAGGACTTCGAACACTACCGGTATGCCGCAGGCAACAAGCCACTGCTGCCGGATCTGTTCCTGGATTAGCCGCGGAGCAATGGGTTGGTCCGCGGTTCAAAACTTACAAAGACAATGACGACTGAAACGGACGCACCATGAGCCAAGACATCGTAACCGCACGCGACATCATGCGCAGCCTGCCCACGGTTCTGAAAAAATTTCCCTTCGTGGCAAAAGGGCTTTACTACTACCGGGTAAAGGACGACAAAAAAGAGCTGACCCTTGGCAAGCTGGTAGAGCGCAACGCTGACAAACACCCCACGCGCCCTGCCATTCTCTTCGATGATCGCAGCATTACCTGGGCAGAACTGGATGCCTGGAGCAATCGAATTGCCCATTACCTGAAAGATCAGGGGCTGGTAAAGGGCGATGCCATTGCGGTACTGCTGGAAAACCGACCGGAACTACTGGCGACCGTGGTTGGCGCAGCCAAGGTCGGCGTGGCCTGCGCCATGCTGAACACCTCCCAGAAAGGCAAAGTGCTGGCCCACAGTATCAACCTGATCGAGCCACGACTGCTGGTGGTTGGTAGCGAACTGATCGACAATGCCGAGTCGGTTCGTGGAGAGGTTCAGCTCCGGCACACGCATCCCCTGCTCTACCTGCATGACGGCAACACTCTGAACACCTTTGGTGACGCGCCGGAGGGCTTCGTCAATCTGGCCCTGGAAGTCAGCCGCCGGCCCTCAACCCGACCGGTCCTGAGCAACCCGGTAACCATGGGCGATACCGCCGTGTATCTTTACACCTCAGGCACCACCGGCCTGCCCAAGGCAGCGCCCGGTTCACATCGCAAATTTATCAAAGCCTACGGCGGCTTTGGCATGCTCTCCCTGGCCATGGAACCGGAAGACGTCCTGTACTGCACGCTGCCGCTGTATCATGGCACCGCCCTGCTGGTGTGCTGGGGCTCGGTCCTCGCCGGTGGCTCTGCCATCGCCCTGCGCCGAAAATTCTCCGCCAGCGCCTTCTGGGACGACGTCCGACGCTACAACGCCACCACCTTCGGCTACGTGGGCGAACTGTGCCGCTACCTGCTGAATCAACCTCCCGGCAGCCAGGACCGCAACCACGGCCTGACCAAAATGATCGGCAACGGCCTGCGCCCCTCCATCTGGAAAGAATTCAAAGAACGTTTTGGCATCGACAAGGTGGCTGAACTGTATGCCTCATCAGAAGGCAATATCGGCTTCAGCAACTTTTTCAACATGGACAACACCGTGGGTTTCTCCACCGCGCCCTACAAGCTGGTCAAATACCACGAAGGCACCCGGGACCCGATCCGCAACGACAAGGGCCGTCTGGAGGAAGTGGAAAAAGGCCAGCCTGGCCTGTTGATCGGGGAGATCAACAAGAAGTGGGCATTCGAGGGCTACACCCAGAAGGAAGCCACCGAGAAATCCATCCTGCGCGATGGCTTCAAGAAAGGCGATGCCTGGTTCAATACCGGTGATGTATTAAAAGAAATCGGCTGCCGTCACCTGCAGTTTGTCGATCGCATGGGCGACACCTTCCGCTGGAAAGGGGAGAACGTATCGACGACGGAGGTGGAAAATATCATTGATGGCTCCGGCATGGTGGAAGAAGCCATTGTGTACGGTGTCGAGATTCCCAAAACCAACGGCAAGGCGGGCATGGTAACGCTGGTGCCTCAGTCAAATGGTTCGTCCTTCGATATCAACAAGCTGTTTGACTATCTGCAGGAGAATCTGCCGGCCTATGCGGTGCCGGTGTTTGTGCGGGTGACCAATGCCATCGAGAAGACGGGAACGTTCAAGTACCGGAAGGTGGACATCCAGAAGCTCGGCTATTCTCTGGAGCGGTCGGAAGACGATGTGTACGCCTGGCTGCCCGGTTCGTCCGGTTATACTTTGCTGACTCCGGAGTTGGTGTCCGATATTGATTCGGGGGGTGTTCGGTTTTGATCCTGACTTTTGGAGAGGGGCCTCATAACCTAGCCTGCAACGCTTGGTGACAGTGAGTACGGGGTGCCCCTCCCAAAAACCGCTACAAGCACATCCCTGTGCGCTTCTCTCCGGCCATCCATGGCCTCCGACATTTTTGGGAGGGGCACCCCGCACTCACTTCCGAGCCAAGGAGTGATAGTCAGTTTACTGAAAAACCTAGCTTTTCTCCCTGACTATTACTGTGAAGCTGACCGGCCGTGATGGGGAACGCTTCCAAAAAATTTTGAGGGCCATGGATGGCCCGAAATAAGCGCACATGGATGTGCTTGTAGCGGTTTTTTGGAAGCGTTCCCCAGCGCGGCCCACACCGAAACCTAAAGGCTAGGAGGGAGGCTACCCCTCAGGCTCCAAGAACTATTCTTCAACCCGCAAAACGATCTTGCCAGTGGCCCGACGCCCCGTAAGCGCCCCAAGCGCCGCCGCATATTCCTCGAACGGGAAAACCTCGCTGACCTTGGGATCGATCTTGCCGTCGGCATACATCTGCAACAGCTCCATCATGTTCTGGGCACTGGTCTGCGGCTCGCGCTGGGTGAAGCTACCCCAGAACACGCCTACCACGGAACAACCCTTGAGCAGCGTCAGGTTCGCAGGAATCTTGGGGATATCCCCTGCGGCAAAGCCGATCACCAAATGGCGGCCGTTCCAGCCCATGGTGCGCAGGGCCTGCTCGGTGAAATCTCCGCCGACCGGGTCATAAATGACATCCACACCTTTGCCCTTGGTCAGTTTCTTCACCGCATCTTTCAGCGATTCCTCGGTGTAGTTCACCAGTTCATCAGCACCGGCCTCCCTGGCCACCGCGAGTTTTTCAGCAGAGCTGGCCGCCGCGATCACTTTCGCGCCCATAGCCTTGCCCAGCTCCACCGCTGCCAGGCCAACACCACCGCTGGCGCCGAGTACCAGCAGGGTTTCGCCCGGCTGCAGGTTGCCTCGCTGTTTCAACGCATAATAGGAGGTGCCATACACCATCATGAAAGCCGCTGCTTTCTCATCGGACATAGAGTCCGGAATTGGCAACAGGTTGGTTTCCGGAGCAACCACTTCTTCGGCAAACGCACCCCAGCCGGTCAAGGCGGCTACCCGGTCTCCGGGTTTGAAACGGCTGACTTTTTCGCCCACTTCAAGCACTTCACCGGACAGTTCGCCACCAGGGGAAAACGGCATGGGCGGCTGGAACTGGTATTTGCCCTGAATGATCAGGGTGTCCGGGAAGTTCAGGCCTGCAGCCTTGACCCGGATTTTTACGCCGCTGCCTTTTACGTCCGGGCTGGCAATGTCTTCGATGACCAGATTCTCTGCCGGGCCATATTCTTTGCACAGAATGGCTTTCATGGTTGCTCCTGGGCTGTCTGTCTTACCCTGATGGCGTCAGGGCGGGTCTGATTTGATGTTGTAATTGACCCGGATCAAGCTAAACGCACAGAGCCCGTGAAGCAAATCAAGGCTGCTTATTCATGGCAATAAGCCCGGCTGATAAGCCGGCGGATTCAGAACAGTACAGCGCCCGCTACCACGGCGACGATGATCGTCACGCCAGCGGCCAGAAGCCCATACCTGACGCCGGGAGACAGGGTTTGTGAATGTGGAACCCGGGATGGGCTGTCTTCGTCGTGATTGACCAGTTTCTGGTCTTCGCTGGAGCGCCGAATCAGGTCAATCATTTCCTCACACTGGTGGCTGGAGAACGCCGCCGGGTTGAAGTCCGGTAACTGGTGCTTGTCCAGAAAGGCCTGCACGTCGGATGACAGGGGTACATACTTCATCGACCAGTTGGAGAAGGTCGGGAAGTCCAGCGGCTCTTCAATCAGCATGCGGATATTGCGGTGACGAGAGTCCTGGCGGATTCGCTCGAAGGTTTCCCGGACAAATTCTTCCTCGCCCTCAAGGTACTGGAAAAACCGGTTGTCGCCATAGTACAAGCCACCGACGAGGCCTGCCCGACCGTTATTTCTTCGGGACACCATGAGAATTCTGGCCACGTGGGGTTCGACACCCTTTTCCAGGGGCTGGGCTTCAAACGTTGCTTCGCTGGCGTAGGCGAGTCGCATCAGGGCCATATTGCAGTACTCCGGATCAATCAAACGGGAAACAAGGCAGTGATACGCGTAACTGTCGCGCAATAGATCACATTGGCCGAATCGGCCATCAACGCCTGAAGATGAATCCCGGGACGAATTCCGCTATTCTTCCAGCCTTTCACCCACGCCCCGGACCGAATTTCGTCAAATCAGAGCTGCCCCATGTTTGACATCATCTATACTCTTGAAATGATTGGCGTTGTGGCGTTTGCCATTTCCGGCATGATCGTCGCCCGGTCCAAAAACATGGATCCGGTGGGTGTTTTTGCCATCGGTTTTATTACCGCTCTGGGTGGCGGCACATTGCGGGATCTGATCATGGACAATCACCCGCTGTACTGGATCAAGCACCAGGAGCAGCCGATCATGATCCTGGCCATGGCAATCGTGTTCAGCTACTGGAGCCGGGCCCATTCCCTGAAAGAATCGAGAATCGTCTTCCCGGACGCCATCGGCCTTGGCATTTTTTCCATTCTCGGTGCGCAACTGGCTCTCGATCTGGGCCACTCCTGGTTTATCGCTTCCATGCTGGGTGTAATGACAGGCTGCTTCGGCGGCGCCCTGCGTGACACCCTGTGCAACGAAGTTCCCTTTATTTTCCGCAAGGACCAGATCTACGCCTCTATCGCCTTCGCCGGTTGCTGGCTGTACTTTGTGTGCCAGTGGTTGCTGGAGAGCGAATCCATGGCGCTGACTATTGGCCTGCTGTTTATCGTGATTGTTCGCATGCTCGCGGTGCGCTTTGATATCCGCCTGCAACGAGACCAGATGCTGAACTGAACTCTGAATCATCCCTTGGCGTGAGGCGCCTGAGCCGGTAACATTGCCGTTTTTTCACCCAATTCACGTTTTCCGCACGCAAACTGACTTTCAAACTCCCTAATCCAGGCATTCTAGAGGCAGACCCAAGTCATGCTTGAACGACTGTTCCAACTCCAGGCCCACGGCACCACCGTCCGTAAAGAAGTGGTAGCTGGCATTACCACCTTCCTGACCATGGCCTACATCATCGTGGTCAACCCCAGCATCCTGTCGTCCACCGGCATGGATTTCGGAGCCGTTTTCGTGGCCACCTGTCTGGCCGCAACCATCGGTACGCTGATTATGGGCCTCTGGGCAAACTATCCAATTGCCCTGGCCCCCGGCATGGGCCTGAACGCCTTTTTCTCGTTCACGGTCGTCGGCAGTATGGGATACAGCTGGGAAGTGGCGCTGGGCGCTGTCTTTCTCTCCGGGTTTATTTTCTTCATTCTGAGTGTGGTCAAGATCCGGGAATGGATCATCAACAGCATTCCGATGTCCTTACGCTTTGGCATTTCCGCCGGCATCGGATTCTTTCTTGCTCTGATCGCACTGAAAAACGCCGGCATCGTGGTAGATAACCCTGCGACCCTTGTGGGTCTGGGCGACATCAAAGTGGCTGAGAGCCTGCTGTTCTTCGCAGGCTTCGTACTGATCTGTGCACTTTCCTTCCGCAGAATCACCGGCGCCGTGATGATCGGCATCCTTGCTGTTACCGTGGCAGCCATGATGCTTGGCATGGTGGAATACAAAGGCTTTGTGTCTGCCCCACCCAGCCTTGCCCCCACCTTTATGCAACTTGATCTGGCCGGCGCACTGAATGTTGGCATGATCAGCATTATCTTTGCCTTTCTGTTCGTGGATCTTTTCGATACCTCCGGCACCCTGATCGGAGCAGCCCAGCGCGGTGGATTGCTGGATAAAGATGGCAAGCTGCCCCGTCTCGGACGCGCTCTGATGTCGGATTCCGTCGCAACCATGTCAGGCGCAGCCCTGGGCACCTCAACCACCACCAGCTATATCGAATCAACGGCTGGCATTTCCGCCGGTGGTCGCACAGGACTGACGGCTGTTGTCGTCGCCTTGCTTTTCCTGGCCTGTTTGCTGCTGTCGCCGATCGCGAGCATCATTCCTGCCTATGCGACCGCACCGGCCCTGTTCTACGTCGCCGTGCTGATGGCAAGCGGCCTCAAACTGATCGATTGGGATGACATCACCGACGCCGCACCAGCGATCGTCACGGCACTGACCATGCCGCTGACCTTCTCTATTGCAAACGGCATTGCCCTGGGTTTCATCACCTACGCCGTGATCAAGGCGTTGTCTGGCCGCTGGTCCGATCTTAACGCCAGCGTCGTTACCATTGCCGTTGTATTTGTTCTGAAATTCATGTTCCTGGACGCCGCCTGAGCGGCGCCCAGAGTAATCACCGGATCCGCCCATGGACTATTTTTCCGAGAGCATCAAGAAAGCCATCCGCACTGTGCCGGACTGGCCCAAACCCGGCGTCTCCTTCCGGGACATCACCACGGTCCTTCAGGACAAAACGGCATTTCGTAAACTGATCGATGCATTTGTCCATCGCTACCATGGCCAGCACATTGATGCGGTTGCCGCCGTCGATGCCCGAGGCTTCATTATTGGCTCGGCGCTGGCCTACGAGCTGAATGCGTCTCTGGTACTCGTGCGCAAGAAGGGCAAACTGCCCTTCGACACCCTGGTGGAAGACTACGAACTGGAATACGGCACGGCTTCCGTCGAGCTGCACGAAGACGCTTTCAAACCTGGCGACAAGGTCATCCTGGTGGACGATCTGATTGCCACTGGCGGCACCATGCTGGCCGCAACCCGGCTGATCCGTCGGATCGGAGCTGAAATCGTTGAAGTAGCCGCCATGATTGATCTGCCGGATCTGGGTGGCTCACGCAAGCTGCAGGAAGAAGGTCTGCAGGTTTATACTGTCTGCTCATTCGAAGGAGACTGAGCGGAGGCGCCACCATGGGCGATTATCAGCATCACTGGAAAGATGGAACACCGGTTCATCTTCCCCTTGGCAAAATCGTTTGTGTGGGGCGCAACTACGCCGAACACGCCCGGGAGCTGAACAACCCGGTACCGGAAGAACCGCTGCTGTTTATCAAACCCTCCACCGCAGCGGTTCATATCACCCGCCCGCTGGTCTACCCCAGAGGCCAGGGTGCGGTGCACTTTGAAACCGAACTGGCCGTACTTATCGGCCGCCCCCTGACCAATGCCTCCGCCAGCGAAGTGGAAAGTGCCATTCTCGGTTATGGCCTGGCCCTGGACCTCACCTTGCGGGACGTGCAAAGCAGCCTGAAAGAAAAGGGACACCCCTGGGAGCGCGCAAAGGCCTTCGACGGCGCCTGCCCGCTTTCACCGTTCGTTGCCGCCGACCAACTTGCCAAGGGCAACCTGAACTTCAGACTGGATATCGACGGCCAGCGCCAGCAGACCGGGAATACCGGCGACATGCTGAACCCGATCGCGCCCCTGATTGCTCATATGAGCACCCAGTTCACCCTGTTACCCGGCGATGTGGTGCTGACTGGCACGCCCAAAGGCGTTGGCCCGCTTGTCAGCGGCCAGACTCTGTCCCTGGAGCTGGAAGATGTGTTATTTGTGGAGACCACAGTGGTCTGAACGCAACACGGATACGGATATTCAGACGAGCTGCAAACTTCCCGTAGAACAGGCACTACCATGGCCAGGAAACCCGTTACTTCACGCACAGGACGCTTCTTCAAACTCGCAGGCATGACCGCCACGGTGGCGGGCCAGTACGCCGGCCAGAGAGCGCGGCGCATGTTCCGCACCGAAAATGACGAAGGCGCCCAGAGCGAAAGCTACACCCGGATGGCCGGGCAAATTGCCGATACCCTGGGCGAGCTCAAGGGGGCGGTGATGAAGGTGGGACAGATAGCCTCCCAGACCCAGGACTTCCTGCCCAAAGAATTCTCGGACGCGCTGGAAAAACTCCAGAAAGAAGCACCACCGATGCCATTCGAGGTGATTCTGGAACAGGTGGAAAGTGAGCTGGGCAAGCCGGTTGGCGAGCTGTTTGAATACCTGCAGGAAACACCCTACGCCTCCGCCTCCATCGGCCAGGTACACCGCGCCCGCCTGCACGATGGCACGGATGTGATCGTGAAAGTGCAATACCCCGGCGTGGATGAATCCTGCGACTCCGACCTCAAACAGCTACGACTGGCCCTGAAGCTCGGCGGCCTGCTGAAAATGCCCAAGGAGACGGTTGACCAGCTGTTCGGCGAAATCCGGGTTCGACTGAAGGAAGAGCTGGATTACGAGAACGAGGCGCGAAACCTCAAGCTGTTCCACGAATTCCACAATGATCAGCCGTGGGTGATCATCCCGGAGGTGGTCGACAGCCATTCAACCCGTCGGGTCCTGACCCTGGGGCTGGTGGAGGGCGACCACGTCAGCAAGGTCACACCGGAACACTACTCCCAGGAAACCCTTAACCTGATTGGCCACCGGATTTTCACGATCATGGCCGATCAGCTGTTCCGGTTCCAGTGCATTCACGGCGACCCTCACGCGGGCAATTTCGCCTACCGGCCGGATGGCACCATTATCATGTATGACTTCGGCTGCGTGAAGAAACTCAAACCGGAGATTGTAGAAGCCTACCGCAAAGCCTTGATCGCAGCGCTGGATGAGGACTACCAGGCCCTGGACCAGTACCTGATCGACCTGGGCGCTCGCGTGGACAGCCAACCGGCGGTCGATGAAGCCTATTACGCCATGTGGAGGGACATCCTGATCATCCCGTTCCTGAACGATGAGCCCTACGACTTCGCCGAGGCCGATATCCATAAACACGTGGCCGCAAAAACCAGCACGGTGTTCAAATATCTGGATTACTTCAAACCGCCGGTCGAGAGTATTTTCATAGACCGGATGATTGCGGGACATTACTGGATGCTAAAACGCTTAGGTGTTCAGGCCGCATTCAGAAGTGAACTGGAGAAATACCTCCGAGGCTAACGCCAGGTTCACAAATAACGCGAAACCCACTCCCGCATCCCTTCCGAGGCCCCTTTGCGAATCACCCGTGCCCGGGAGACGGACGCAGGTTCGCCAGGATCAATCACCGTGATGGGCACATCAATGTCCACCTCGTAGATCAGCCCCGCCGCCGGATATACCTGCAGCGACGTACCCACAATCAGCAACTGGTCTGCGGTGCGCACCACCTCTGCCGCCGCATCCAGCATCGGGACTTCTTCGCCGAACCAGACGATATGGGGCCGAAGCTGGGCACCGCGATCACAGGTATCCCCGGGATTGATGTCGTTGTAGCCGATGTCGTAAATGAGGTCCGGATAGGCGGAACTGCGGGCCTTGGTGAGTTCACCGTGCAGGTGCAGCACATTGCTGGAACCGCCGCGCTCATGCAGGTCGTCCACATTCTGGGTGACCACGGTCACCTGAAAACGGCTTTCCAGCTCCGCCAGCAAGCGGTGTGCAGGATTGGGCTGGACGGTTTGAAGTTGCCGCCTGCGCTCGTTATAGAACCTCAGCACCAGATCCCGGTTGCGCTCGAACGCCTCCGGCGTGGCCACGTCGTACACACTGTGCTGCTCCCACAGCCCACCGTTGTCCCGGAAGGTGGAGAGGCCGCTTTCGGCGCTGATTCCGGCGCCGGTGAGTACGACAATGTGCTCTTGCATCAGTCGAAGATCTTGCCCGGGTTCATGATGTTATTGGGATCGAACACCTGCTTGATACCGCGCAGGTAGGCAATTTCCGCCTCGCTGCGGGTGTACTGCAGGTAGGGTTTCTTGGTCATGCCCACACCGTGCTCAGCAGAGACACTGCCCTGATAACGCTCGACAATTTCAAATACCCACTTGTTCACCTGCTGGCATTTTTCGAAGAAATCTTCCTTCGCCATGTCCTCCGGTTTGAGGATGTTCAGGTGCAGGTTGCCGTCACCAATGTGGCCGAACCAGATGATCTCGAAGTCCGGGTAGTGTTCGGTAACCACGTTGTCGATTTCCTGGAGGAAACCCGGCACCTTGGAAACCACCACCGAAATATCGTTCTTGTAGGGAATTCGCGGCGCGATGGATTCGGAAATCCGCTCACGCAGCTGCCAAAGGTTCTGTGCCTGGGTTTCACTCTGGCTGATGACACCATCCAGCACCCAGCCTTCTTCCACACACTGCTCAAACAGTGCCATGGCATCGTCCATTACCTGATCAGAAACAGCCTCGAACTCCAGCAACGCATAATATGGAGCCTCGGTCTCGAACGGTGCCTGAACCTGGCCGTGGGCCAGTACATGCCCCATGGCCTGGTGAGAGAAAAACTCGTAGGCGGTCAGATCCAGTTTTTTCTGGAAAGCCTGCAAGACATCCATGGTGTTGGTGAGGTCGTTCAGGCCCAGCACCAGCACGGTCAGGTCATCCGGCTTGCGGGTAAGCTTCATGGTGGCTTCGGTAATGAAACCCAGGGTGCCCTCGGCACCGATGAACAGATGTCGCAGATCGTAGCCGGTGTTGTTCTTGGCCAGATCCTTGTTCAGATCCAGCACATCACCTTTACCGGTCACCACTTTCAGTCCGGCAACCCAGTCCCGGCTCATGCCCCAGCGAATGACCTTGATGCCGCCGGCATTGGTGGACAGGTTGCCACCGAGCTGGCTCGACCCGGCGGAGGCAAAATCCACCGGATAGTACAGGCCGTTTTCTTCGGCAAAGGTCTGCAGTTGCTCGGTCACCACCCCGGCCTGGCAACGTACGGTGCGATCACTGGCGTTGAAATCCAGAATCTGGTTCATGTTGTCGAACGCTACCACCACTTCGCCATTGGCGGCCACGGCGCCTGCACTCAGGCCGGTACGTCCGCCCGAAGGTACCAGAGCCACCTGATTGTCATTGGCAAACTTCACCAGCGCCTGCACCTGCTCCGTGGTTTTCGGCAGGACAATGGCCAGCGGCTTGGGCGGGTAGATTTTGGTCCAGTCCTTGCCGTAATTGTCCAGATCCGCAGGATCGGTGAGAACCTTGCCCGGGTTTTCGGAGGTGGCAACCAGCTCTTTAAGGGAAGCGATGATCTGTTCGGAACTCATGGATGTGTCAGTCTCTTCGAAGTTGGGCCAGGGCCTGTTCAGAGATCACTCACAAAGAATTGATTCAGGCAAACCGGCGCGCTGTGAAAATCTGCGTTTATGGTATCATACCGCCCCTGTTCTGTGAGCCAGGCCGACGATCCCTGGCTGCAGGTCATTTCACGTGACGAAAGGTTCGGAAGCAAGCCCATGTCAAATACGTCTCTCGAAAAGAGCAAAATCCGGATCCTGCTGCTGGAAGGCGTGCATCAATCTGCCATTGATACCCTGAATGCCGCGGGTTACACCAATATCGAGTATCTGACCCATTCATTGGGTGAGGAAGAGCTGATCGAGAAGATTGCCGATGCGCACTTCGTTGGTATCCGCTCTCGCACCCAGTTGACCGAGAAAGTATTTGAAGCCGCCAGGAAGCTGGTGGCTGTGGGCTGCTTCTGTATCGGCACCAACCAGGTTGACCTGCAGGCCGCGACCCGCCGTGGCGTGGCCGTGTTCAACGCGCCTTTCTCCAACACCCGTTCCGTGGCAGAACTGGTTCTGGCCCAGGCCATCCTGCTGCTGCGCGGCGTGCCGGAAAAAAACGCCAAAGCCCACCGTGGCGAGTGGCTGAAATCCGCCAAGAACAGCTATGAGATTCGTGGCAAGAAGCTTGGCATCATCGGTTACGGCAACATCGGCACCCAGTTCAGCGTGCTGGCCGAAAGCCTGGGAATGGACGTCTATTTCTACGACGTGGTTTCCAAACTGCCGATCGGTAACGCCACGCAAGTGGGCACGCTACAGGAACTGCTGAACATTTCCGATGTGGTTTCCCTGCACGTACCGGAGACTCCGGCAACCAAATACATGTTCAAGGCCGAGCAGTTTGCCCAGATGAAGCCGGGCAGCATTCTGATGAACGCTTCCCGCGGTACCGTGGTGGATATCGACGCCCTGGCCGATGCGCTGAGTTCCGGTAAACTGCTGGGCGCAGCCATCGACGTATTCCCGGTGGAGCCCAAGTCCAACGACGAAGAGTTTGTCTCTCCACTGCGCGAGTTCGACAACTGCATCCTGACTCCGCACGTGGGTGGCTCAACCATTGAAGCCCAGGAAAACATCGGGCGCGAAGTGGCCGAGAAGCTGGCCATGTACAGCGACAACGGAACCTCCGTTTCTTCGGTGAACTTCCCGGAAGTGGCGCTGCCGTCCCACCCGAACCAGCACCGCCTGCTGCACATTCACGAGAACGTGCCGGGCGTAATGTCGGAAATCAACCAGGTGTTCTCCGAAAACGGCATCAACGTCTGTGGCCAGTACCTGCAAACCAAGGAAGATATTGGTTATGTGGTGGTCGATGTGGACAAGGCCTACGGTGAGCTGGCGCTGGAAAAACTCCGCCAGGTAAAAGGCACTATTCGCTGCCGCGTACTGTTCTGACAGACAGCTGCCTTCAAGAACCGGAGCATCCCCCTGGGAGCTCCGGTTTTTTTATGCCATTTCGGGCCACAACGCCGCATTTCAACAAAACTTCATGCTGCCGCCCTTGAGATTCGGCCATACGTAGCCATGCTGAAAAGTACCAGTCATTCAAACCGGGCCGGAACAGGCCCAGCATGGAGGTAATTATGTCCTTGAAGGAATCTCTGCAGAAGAAACTGGAAACCCAGACCGAGTACTGGAGCAAACAGATCGACAGCCTGCGTGCCGAAGCCGACGAAAAGATGGCCAAGGCAAAGGATGACCAAGCGGAAGCCGAAATTCAGAGAGAGTTTTCAGAGCGCATTCAGTCCGTTGAAGACCACATCGAGACTGCCCGAAGCAAACTGGGCGAACTCAAGGACTCCGGCGAAGATCAGCTGGAGGATCTGAAGAAGCGAATCGACGAATGGCTGCCGAGCAATACCAACTGATTGCTCCTGCCATAAAGCAAAAAGCCCCGGCATAAACCGGGGCTTTTTTGTTGAATGCTGAGCAGGTTATTACTGCATCGGCACCAGTGTCAGCTCAACGCGACGGTTCTGTTCACGACCCGCAGCCGTATCGTTGGAAGCAATCGGGTAGCGCTCGCCATAACCGGTGGCCCGGGTACGACGGGGCTCAATGCCCTGATTCAACAGGAAGTCACGGACAGAAGACGCGCGACGCTCGCTCAACAGCTGGTTGTAGCTGTCTGAACCGGTGCTGTCAGTATGGCCTTCAATCTGGATGATGGTTTTGTCGAACTCTTTCAGAACCAGGGCCACAGACTCAAGAGTGCCGGTAAAACCGGAACGGATGGTGGACTGGTCGGTATCAAAGGTGATGTTACCCGGCATGATCAGGTCGATCTGGTCACCATTACGGACGACGCGAACACCGGTACCTTCCAGCTTCTGGCGCAGCTGGGCCTCCTGGCGATCCATGTAGTAGCCGATACCGCCACCCACGGCCGCACCGCCAGCGGCACCAATCAGTGCGCCTTTGCCACGATCACTGCTGCTGGAGGTTGCTGCGCCAATAGCAGCACCACCGATCGCGCCAATAATACTGCCCTTGGTGGCATTCGAAGTTTTCTCTTCCCCGGTATACGGGTCATAGGTCATACAGCCACTCAGGCCAACAGTTGCTACCGCAAAGGCAAGAATTGTCTTTTTCACTGTCTTCTCCCGCTTCTGTAATCGTTGGTCCGGAGCTTTTGGCACTACAGCCACTGCTTACTCCGAGAATGTATCGATAATGGTATTGAATACCGTCGCCTGCAAATCCTGCGCTTCGTTCACAAGATGATGACGACCGTCCGGTATTCTTCGTTCCTTCACTGAGGAAAATTTATTCCGGATAATCCTCAGATTGTGCTGCCAGTCTACCGTCAGATCCTTCTCACCCTGCACCACGGTGACCGGAAAATCCACCGGCCTCGCCGACTCAATGTGCGGCACCCATTGTCGCAATGCAGTCACCCAATCGACATGAACCGCTCTTGCCTGCAACGGGTCGTGTTCCCGCAGGAACCGAAGAAAGCGGGTATCGCCACTGTTCGGGCCGAATACCCGTTTCCAGCGAGTCAGGAACGGTTTGACCAGACTGTGGAGAATCTTTGCCCCCAGCCAGCCCATAGGCCTTACCAGTGGCGCCAGCAACACCACTTTGCGGAACGCCGAGGACTCCCGGTTGTGGTGGTTCGACAGCAGGTAGTCAATCAATATTGCGCCACCCGTACTCTGCCCCACTGCGTACCAGGGCCCCCGAATCTTGTCCCTGACCTTCGCCATTACTTCCGACAGTACGGCCTGGTACTCCAGGAAACTGCCAATGGCGGCCGGCGTGCCACTCGACAATCCGTGCCCGGGCTGATCGTAGGCCAGAACATCGAAGCCTGCACCAAGACAGCGGTCAATCAATTGGGTATACAGACCCACATGATCAAAATAACCATGCAGAATGAACACCGTGCCTTTCGGGCTGGCGCTCTCCGGCAGCCGGAAGTAATGCACCATCACTTCATGCCGCTCAGCACAGATGTACCCCTGATGGTAGACCACATCCGGATGCTCAACCCAAAGATCAAGGCCATAGAACCGGCAATACGCCTCCATCTCGGAACTCAGTTCCCGGCTGGCGGACGGATCAAACGGTTCCAGACGGTCCAGCAGGGAATGTCTGTCCCAATTCGGTATTTCTATGGTATCTGTTTTCCAGTACACGTAGAGTTAAACGCCTGTCATGAATCCATAAATGCCAGTCATCCTAACGCATTCACAAGGGAGAACACAGATGTTCCAGCCGCTTCTTGAGGCCGGGTTGAGAGGGACCATGCACCGTTTTGTGAAGCCCGTCCTGTCCCGGGCGTTTCCGTTATCGGTGCAGCGCCGATACACCCGGGAAGCTTATCGAACATCCTACCCGCCTAAAGACGTCAGTTTCGCGTGGGAAGACCTGGGCGATGTACCGGTGCTGCGTGCCTCTCCGGAAGACCGTTCTGGAGGCACCGTACTGTATTTTCACGGCGGAGGCTATGTCATGGGGTCGGCCAATACCCACCGCGGCATCGCCGGCCATCTGGCCAAATTATCTGGCTGCGACGTACTGGTACCGGATTACCGGCTGGCGCCGGAGCACCCGTTTCCCGCCGCGCCAGACGATGCCGAAGCCGTATATCTGGCCTTGATCAACCAGGGAGTAAGCCCCGGCTCCATTGCCCTGGCCGGAGATTCCGCCGGCGGCGGTCTGTCGGTGGTACTGGCCATGCGATTGCGGGACCACGGTCATCCACTACCCTCATCCGTCACCTGCTTCTCGCCCTGGACAGATCTGTCAGAAAAGGATCTTTACACTCCGGAATGTGAACCGGTCCTGCACGCTGCCTGGACCTTCAAAGCCGCGAAAATGTATGCCAACGGCGTGCCTTTGACGCACCCGCTGGTGTCGCCTGTCTACGGCGACCTGCGTGGCCTGCCTCCCCTGCTGATTCAGGTCGGAAGCCAGGAAGTTCTGCTCAACGACGCCCGTCGATTGGCGGAGGCGGCCAAACAGGAACACGTGGAAACCACGCTGGAGATCTACAACAATCTCTGGCATGTATTCCAGGTGCACGCCGCGCAGCTTGACCGGGCCAGAGACGCTCTGGCCGTTGCCGGGCGTCACATCAGGCATCATCTTCAAGCCTGACGACACCCCGGATCAAAGCTTCCTTTCGAACCTTGGGCCAGCGCTTGACCTGCCATTCCAGTCGGGAGGCGCGGCTCCTGTCGCCGGCAGGTACATGGAACTCCAGGGTTAACGGCCCTTTACCTCTCAGGCTCCGGGCACCTTTGGGTGCCCCCGCCTGATGCTCGGCAAACCGCCGCTCCACATCTGTGGCAATTCCGGTGTAGAGGCTACCCGATGCGGTGCGAACAAGGTACAGATACCAGTTCTCAGCCATGGTTCAACGCCTGCTCCCGGTCACGGACTTTCTTCTGCTGCAGCCATAATCCCGCAATGATCAGCACCAGCCCGACGTAGGTCGAGGTGAGAATAACTTCGCCCAGAATGAAGTAGATAAACACCAGGGACAGAAAAGGCGAGATAAAAATCAGATTGCTCACTTTCGAGGTGTTTTCTGCTTTTTTCATGGCCTGGGACCACAGCACAAAGGCTATGCCCATTTCAAAAACGCCGACGTAAACCGCAGCGGCCATCGAACTCCCGATCGGCATCGCCAACCCCGCCGTCTGCCAGCACACCAGCACAATGACCGGCAGTCCAAATAGAAAATTAAGAAACAGGCCAACCACCGGGTCCCGGGTATCCCGGGTGGCAATAATCCAGTAAGACGCCCAAACCAGCGTGCTGCCCAACGCCAGCGAGACACCGAGCGGGTCCGAGAATGAGAGCGAAGTTACCGCACCGCGGGTGGCGATCACTACCACTCCGGCGTAACACACCAACCCCGCCAGAATATCGATCCTGCGCAGTTTCTGCCCCAGAAACGGCACCGACAGATAGGCCAGCACCAGTGCCCAGGTGTAATTAAGAGGCTGAGCCTCCTGGGCGGGCAGACGGTCGAACGCACCAAACAGCAGAAAGTAGTACAGACAGGGATTGATCAGCCCCATCAGCATGGACTGCAGGTATTGGCCACGCCGCAAACGGAACACCAGTCCCCAGCGCCCCTGTAGCATGAGGATAGCCGCCATCACGACGATGGATGCGGTACAGGCCACCAGCAGCATCTGAACCGGCGCAAGATCCGCCAGTGACAATTTGAAGGCGGTAGCAACGGTCGACCACAGCAGCACCGTGGCAAGGCCGTACATCATGGCCTGTTTCTGATCAGTCATGCCCATGCTCCAAATCCGACTCCAGCCAGCGATACAGTGTTCTGCGATTAATGCCGAGTATCTGGGCCGCCCGGCGTTTATTACCATCAACGGCAGCCATGACCCGGCGCACGTAATCCTGCTGGAGCATCTCCAAGGTGGGCCATTCGGAAAGTTTCCCGGGCGAAGCGGCAACGGCAGCCTGAACAATCCCGCCCTGGCGCTTCCGGATGCGTTCGGGCAAATGCTCGGGCTGTATGGTATCGCTTTCACAAAAAGTGACCGCCCGCTCAATCGCACTGGACAGCTCACGCACATTGCCCGGGAACGGATAATCGCGGAGTATCCTTAACGTGACGTCACTGAACTTCAGGAACCCCCGGCTGTGACGACGTGCTGCCTCACCCAGAAAATGCATGGCCAGCAATTCAACATCCTCATCCCGCTCCCTCAGGGGAGGCACCGTTAACGACAGGGTTTCGAGACGATAATACAGGTCTTCGCGGAAATGACCCTGCTCAACAGCCCGAAGCAAATCCACATGCGTTGCCGCCAGAATGCGAACATCCACCATTTCCTCATGGTCAGCCCCCACTGGTTTGATGCAGCCCTCCTGCAACACCCGAAGCAGTTTGGCTTGCAGCGCCAATGGCATTTCACCAATCTCGTCCAGCAGCAAGGTGCCACCGTTCGCCTCTGCAAACAGCCCCCTACGGGCCTGCCGTGCACCGGTAAAAGCACCAGCCTCGTGACCGAAGAATTCACTTTCCATCAAGTCTGGCGGTATACCGGCACAATTCACCGCAAGGAACGGCCGTGCTGAGCGCTCACTTTGCTGGTGGATTGCCCTCGCAACCAGCTCTTTCCCGGTTCCACTTTCGCCATTAATCAGAACCGCGGCCTGACTGCGGGCAACCTGGCGAATGTCTGACCTGAGGCGATCCATCATCGCACTGCCGCCGATCAAGCCCATGTTTTCATCGCCGCCGCGCCCGGACTGATACTCCGCCAACTGCCGGTTCAGATCCGCCTGGGCCAGCAACCGTTTGATCTTTAACCGGAGATGATCCGTTGAGAGCGGCTTGGTCAGAAAATCATCAGCGCCGGCCTTCAAAGCATCGACCGCCTGGTCCACCGTCCCAAACGCGGTAATCACGATAAAGGGAATACCGGGATGCTCGGCCTGCTGAAGCGACAGAATCTCCAGACCGTCACCATCGGGCAAGCGCAGATCCGATACGATCAGGCCCGGGCGTTCGTCTGCCAGAGCAGTCCGCGCCTCGGCCACCATACTGACCCTGCGTACGCGGTATCCATCCACTTCCAACTCCTCCATCAGCAGTTGGCCAAGGCTGGCGTCATCTTCGACCAGCAGGATCGTGACAGGCCGGCTGCTCATTGCCCCACCTCTTTCGGAAAATACAGCGCCATACCACAACCACCCAACTCGCTATCAATCACCTCAACGGCCCCCCCGTGTTCTTTCATGACACTCTGAACCACTGCCAGCCCTAACCCCGTGCCTTCGCCGGCCGGGCGGGTGCTGAAGAACGGCTCGAAAACCCTGGCGTGATGCTCCGCCGGTATACCAGGGCCATCGTCCTCGACCCGGAACACCCAAAACTCCCCGGTCTCGCCGACAGAGAGCGCGACTTGTTCCCGGCCAGCCTGACACGCATTTCTCACCACATTCAGACACGCCAGGCCAACCCGGAGCGGCTCCGCCCGTGTCGGCATCGGCCTGTCAAAAGCGTCGGCTTGCAGCGAAACCGCCTGGCAGCGCCTGTCTTCACGGGCGCGGGTAACGACGTCCTCGAGAATGTCTGCCAGGTTTACGGGTCGCCGGGACTCGGGCACATGCCGGAAACAGTCCAGCAGTTGCTGGATAATCATGGTCATCCGGTCCACCTGATGTTCGATATCATCCAGATGCCGTTGCTGCTCCTGCTCCAGCCCGGCCCTGGCCAGAATGCGGGCCCGGCCCTGAATAACGTTCAGAGGCGCCCCCAGTTCGTGAGCTACCCCGCCTGCGACCCGGCCAATCATCGCCACTTTCTCCTGGTATTCCAGCTGTTCTGCCAGCGCCCGTTCCCGGGCAATCCTGTCTTCGATTTCGGCCTCGGCCTCGGCCATTCGTTCGCCCAGAGCACGAATGCCCTGCTGAATCTGACGCAGCTCCTGTGGCCCTGCCCCCGGTGTCTCCAACCGCCAGGCGCCCGGTTGCAGAGAGGCCATGCTCTCCAGCAAACGGTTCACATGTCGCCCCACGGTCCGGTAATGCCCCAGAACGACAACGAGGATGATGGTGGCCGCAATCATCGACCAGATCACCACTGCCCACCAACGGCTGGTGGCTACCAGATCATGGAAATCACTGCGTTGCCGCGTTACCTGCAACAAACCCTGAATCCGCCCGTCTTCCGCAACCAGCGGCGTGAACTGGGAAAACACCGACTCGCCATCCACCCAACGAAACGCGCCCCCGAGCTCACCACTGGCGATTGCCTTTTCGGCGCTGGCGCTATTGGTGACATCGGAGTCAGCAACACCGAGACTGGCCACCCGGTCACCCCCGGCATCAAACACTGAGGCCCCTGAAATGCGCCCGATCTGGAAGATGGATTTCAGGGATTCTCCCAGGACCAGTTCATCGCTTTCGGCCAGCGCCTTACTCACCGGCCCGCTGACCGCTCGCGCCACCAGTTCCAGGTCTTCACGAAGGCGATCGTTCAGAGCGCGCTCTACCGCACCCATGCCAATGTAGATAGCAATGCCACTGAATAGCAGCAGCGGCACCACAATACTGAGCACCAACGTTAGTTGCAGCGAGCGGAACAGTGCTCCCACCCGTTTTCCCATCAACGCCATAAACACCACTCTGCAGAAATGTCACAGTCTTTCTGCCACATGTGGCATTTTGCCACAAGGCAGATTACTGAGCCTTAACCATAAAAAACCAATAACCTTTTGTTTTTATTGTCTTTATAGAGAATTTAAAACCTGGCACGGGAATCGCTACCGGCACATCGACATTCACGAGTTTGTGGCTGGACAACAGAGCCGGCCTCATTAAAACCAGGAGTAAAGCTATGAACAAACTGCTTGTATCCATCACCGCATCTCTGGCACTGCTGGCAACCGCACCGGTGATAGCACAACAGAACCCGGCCCCGGCCGAACAGGGCTCCGGCTACAGCAACCCCGCCGCCGCAGGTAGCCAAAGCACCAATTACAGCGATGCTGAGCTGAAACAATTCATTGAGGCACAATCCGGTGTTATGGAAGTGCGAGAGGAATACATCGAGAAGATCGAATCAGCCGAGTCTCAGCAGAAGGCCCAGGAACTACAGATGGAAGCCAACGACGAGATGGTCTCGGTGATCGAAGACGTTGGTATCGATATCCCCACCTATAACGCCATTGCCACCGCCTATAGCAGTGAGCCGAAGGTACGCAACCGCGTTGACGCTCTGATGTAAATTTCCTGCATCCGGTTCGTCGTCTGGCCCCGCTTCGGCGGGGCTTTTTTGTAGCTGTTCGTCTGGCGTTTACACATCGGCCTTTTCTCCTCGGTCTGTTGTGTTACCTTTTCCCTCTAGACTCAAATGCGCCGGATTCTGGAGCCCTGAATACAATGACCAAACGCCACCCGCTTCTCAGCTTCAGCCTCGTTGCCACTGCGGCAGTGATGCTGCTGACCGGCTGCTCCGACAATGGCTCCTCGTCAGCCGCGCAGAGTACGGCGAACGGCAAACCAGAGTATCCGGTCACCTGGCGCTTTGCCCTGGAAGAGATTGAAGGCAGTGTTCAGCATCTTTACGCACAGCAGTTCAGGGAACAGGTCGAAGCGCTGTCTGGTGGAAGGATTGAGGTCGATGTCTTTCCTTACGGCTCTTTGGGCACCTCAGCCCAACTGACAGAACTGACTCGCAACGGCTCAGTCAACCTGGCCTTTGCCTCACCCGGCCACCTGGCCGATACCGTTCCGGAAACCGGCCTGTTTAATCTTCACTTCCTGCTTCCGGAAGAACAGGAACCAGCCCGCCGCCTTCTGGAGGCGCCCGCGTTTATTTCCGCATTTGAACCGGCCTACCACAACGCTGGCCTGCAACTGCTGGGGTTCGTGCCGGAAGGCTGGATGACCTGGACGGCCAACAACCCCCTGAGAACCCCCGCTGATTTCCAGGGGTTAAGATTTCGCACCATGACCTCGGAAACCGCAGCAGAGGCTTTCCGAAGCTATGGTGCTGACCCCGTACAGACGCCTTTCGCCCAGGTATACAGCGATCTCCAGCTCGGCAACATCGACGGCCAGAGCAACCCGGTGTTTGCTATTGAGGAAATGGGGTTCAATGAAGTCCAGAACGTCATGACCATGGCCAGGGCCTCACGGTTTATCGCATCTGTTGTGGCCAATGAGGACTGGTTCGCAGGACTCCCCTCGCAGGAACGGAAATGGCTGGAGGAAACCATTGCACAGTTATCCGAGGAAGCCTGGACTCTCCAGGAGGACCTGAACAAGGAGCGGCTGGAGACCATACTGGAACAGGGCGGTATCCGGGTCGTACGGCTGACGGAAGCTGAAAGGGCGGCCTTCCGCGATGCGAGCCTGCCCGCCCGGCGACGCTTTATCGAACTGACCGGAGAGAAAGGCCAGGCGCTGATTCAGCGGGCAACGTCGATTGCGGGTGACTGATCAGCCCGGCCCGGATCAGGCTTTCTGAGCCTGCAGATAAGGGTAGGAGACCATCGGGACACCCTCGTCACCACAGATCTCCGCGGCCCTTGCGGTCAGGTCTGAAATGAAACGCGCCTGCTCTCTGGGCTCCAGCGGGTAGGCTTTCAACCGATAGCACATACCGGCTTCCCGTGCGGCAACCGTGACCAGCACCGGCTGGTAGGTTTTGGTGAGCGGGCAGGCAAAGATCGCATCCCGGAACAGGCCCAGCATCCGGCCGACATCGTGGTTCGGGTCCAGAAAAACCTCGGCCACGCACATCAGGTTATCCGTGCCGTCATTGCCATTGGCCAGCAGTGTATTCCACAGCAGGCTGTGGGGAATCACAATCACGGTATCATCCAGCGTCACGATTTCTGCGGCCCGGGTACCGATACTCCGCACCTCACCATAGCGACCGTTCACTTCGATCCAGTCACCCGGTCGGTAAGGCATTTCATAGAGCGTAACGATACCTGCAATGAGGCTGTTGGCGTAGTCCTTGAACGCAAAACCCAAGGCAAGACCCAGGGCACCGAAGATGGCAATCATGTTCTCGAATGAGGGTTCCACCAGAATGGGCACCACCACAATGATCGTCAGAACAATGACCAGAAGCCGGAAAAGAGGAACGGATGCGAGAAGGTACAGCCTCGGTTTTCCCGATAGTTTCGCAGCCAGTACCGGAACTGCTTTCTGAACCATCAGGATCAGCAACGAAGCCGCAACGATGACCGCCAGGGCTTCCAGCAAAGCCTCGGAGGTAATTGAAGACAGTGCGTCCTTGATACCGAAATCGCCCATAACCGTTTCTCCTAGAAGCTGTCCACCGGATACCCTTTGGATTGCAGATACCGCCGGACAGCCGGATACGCCAATGCCTGCACCCGAAAGATGCCTTCCTGCTCATCCCCGGTCACTACATCGGCTCGTTCCAGCCGGGACAGCGCTATCCGCAATTCCTCGCCAGGCAACCCCGACGTCAGCTCCAGCTGCCCCAGGCTCAGGCCGCCATGCATCAACAACGCATGCAGCAGGTAGCCGGACCGCCGGGCTGAACTCTGGGGCACGGCAGGCAAACTCAGCTGATCCAGTGGCGCCACCCAGCACTGGCGGCCCTCTTGATGTGCATCCCCTTCCCCTTGCTGCTGCGCCTCATCCTCGGGCCGTGCCCGAAGAGTTCGGCGCCAGATAGCCAGGGCAACCCCCGGATTTCCCCGAGCCAAAGTGGCCAGATCCCGGGTAAACAGGCTGTATTTTCGCTCGTCGTCCCCGGTTGGCGCCGGCAGTACATACAGGCCATCCTGGGTCATTCTCGCCGTCAGTGGTCCTTGCGAGCGCTCCCCCGCCAGATGTCCAAGCCAGTTGGTAAGACGATCCCCCGACAAAGGGCTGGGGGTTAATGGGGCCAGGTGGAGCTCTGGCAGGTACTGAGTCCAGAACTGCCAACACCAGCTGGAACAGCCAATGATGCCCTCACCCACTTTATCCCGCGCCAGGCGCGCGAATAATTCACGCAACAAGCCAAGACCGGACCGGTGTCGCAGCCAGAAATCTGCCAGTTCCGGTATTACCCAGTCATCGTCCTGAAGCTGGTGATCCCACCAGCCGGTAATGTCTCTTTCAGGCATTAACAGATTGTCCGGCGGGGCGATCACCCGCCGACCCGAGGCCCCCAAAGCTTCGGCAATACCTGAGAATGGTGGTGCCACCAGAAAACTGGCCTTGCGAGACTGCCCGCCTGACCGGCGCAACTGTTCCAGCGCGTTCAATAAAGCCCGGGCAAGTTCTTCACGATCCGGTACCGGGGCATAGTCCTGAATCTGGCGTTCCGACAGGGTAGGCAAATCATCCAGACTTCTGAACGCCTGTTCATCGGGATGAATGCCTGCTTTTAACTGATCCAGAATATCCCGGAGACCACTGCGAATGGTTCTGCGGACGGAGGTCTCCGGAACACGCCATTGCTCCAGAGGAATCAGTCCGCCAGGCAGGCATGGGTGATCAGCTTGGTTGTTGTCAGTCAACGGCGATACTCCGGGCCTATTCAGGCACCAGCCAGTCCATGGAGGGCGACAGCCCGAGCCGGCCCGGGCCGGTCAGATCCGACATCATGGCCGCAAAGCGTTCATCAAACCCCCAGGGTGGATTCACAATCAGCATGCCGGAACCCACCATGCCCCGTTCGGGCGGCTGATCCAGCATAACCTCGCACTGAAGAATCTTGCGCACTGAACCGGACGCCCTCAGCGAATCCATCAGCTGTTGCTCCAGGCCACTGGTTAACAGGGGATACCAAATAAGATAGACGCCATGGCGGCATTTTTTCCACGCGGCCATCAATGTCCGGGCTACGGCCTCATAATCGGTTTTGATTTCGTAAGAAGGATCAATCAGCGCCAACAGTCGCGGCTGTGCCGGCGGCAGACAATTCAGGAGCCCTTTCAGGCCATCCTCATGGCGCACCTTCACCCCCGATTCATCAGCCCACTGAGTCAGCTGACGCTCTTCCGAAGGGTGCAGCTCGAAAGCGGTGACGGAATCACCCGGTCGGCAAAATTCCGCAAACCATGCCGGTGAGCCCGGATACGTCTGCAGCAGCCCATTACCCGGGTTGTACCGCGCCAATACCTCCAGAACCGGCTGCCAGTCGCCGGAGGCCAGTTGCTCCCGGACCCGCCACAAGGCCTGAACACCCCCGTCAGCTTCCGCAGTTTTTCGGGCCCGCTCGCTGCCAAGATCGTAACGGGCACTGCCCGCGTGGGTGTCAAAACAGGCTATGGCAGATTTCTTGGATTGCATCATGGCCAGCACCAGTGACAGTGCGGCATGCTTCTGAACATCGGCAAAGTTGCCGGCGTGGAAGGCGTGAAGATAACTCAGCATAAAAGGCTCCCGGAATCAGGAGCCCATTAAGCCGCAGTCACCTCAGCCAAGCAAGTGGCCTCAGAAATCCAGACCGAGCGTGAGCCACAATTGCCGGCCGGGCTCAATGCCCGAATCGCCTTCAGACACCGTGTACACACGGTCGTTCAATACATTCTTCACTTCAGCGCCGGTCACCAGCACGGTGTCGCCAACCATCGGGATGCGGTAATCGATACCCAGATCGAACAGAAGGGTGGCTTTTCGCTCCTCGTCCTCATAGACCGTCAGGCTTTCGCGGACAACTTCACCACCGTTATCGATCAGCTCACCTTCAACCTGACGACCGGTTCGTTTTATCTGGTCGTAGGCGCCACGATAGCGGGCATTGGCCGAGGCACTGAGCTGCTCTGAGAAGCGGTGGGCCACACCCACATTCACGACAATCGGTCGATTGAAATCGCTGCGTAGGATGTCCAGCTCGCCATAAGGCATGCGTTTGCCTTTATAGGAAACATATTCTGAAGAAGAGGTATTATCAATCGGGTCGTCGTAATCGGCATTGTTGGTCTTGGTTTCAGACCAGGTGCCATGCACGCTGATCAGCGTGTTGCCGTAGACAGCGTTCCAACCGAGGGAGACGCCCAGGTACTCGCTGCTGCCGTCATTGTTCATGATGTAGTAGCGGTAGCCGTCTTCCCGGGTCTCTGTTTCGGTGCGGGCAAACTCGTCCTGATTGTCCCGCTTCACCACTTTGAGAGTCATCACACCGCCCAACAGCGCTTGCTCAAGCCCAACGGTTTGCTCATCGCTGTAAGGTGTTGCCATATCGTCAAAGACATAACGGTAATCGCCCTGCCCGGACTCACGCTGCCAGTCTGTAACAATGTTCTGCTCGGTGCTTCGGTATTCACGATAGTAAGGCGCCCGGGCCTCCCGCAGTTTATAGGTCAGCAGGGCCGCCCCGTAGTAACGGTTATAGCCGGCAATCAGTCGAGTACTGGCATTACCAAAGACATCCAGAGTTGCCCGGGACCGGAACGCTAAGTCGTGGTTCTTGAGGAAGTCATTGTAGTCATAGCGCACCCCCAGGGTGCCGCTCAGCCGTTGCCAGGCCAGGGTGCTCTCCGCATAGAGTGCAGCCTCGTTCAGGCGCACCGTCACATCGTCGGCTTCATACACCCGCCGGCCGGAAAAGTACTGCTCTTCCTGCACGCAGTCGTCGACTATACCCCGGCACTGCACGTCGCTATTGACGACCGCATTGTCGTAAACGAAGAGCGTTTTATCCCGCTGGTAACGGTAGCTGCTCTGGCTGATTTCACTACCGGCCTCATGACGAAATTCAACGCCCCCAACTGTGACGGGCAAGGCTTTCAAACGATAGGCCAGAGTGGCTGATTCCTGAACCATATCCAGGTCGCCGTAGCCCCCTTCCCGACTGAGGCCGACGTCTGCCTCACGCCCCCACTGACGGCTTCGGGTGTTTTCCCAATTGTAGAAGCCATTGGGGGCTTCCCGGTTGTTCACACTCCGGGTCCAGCCCAGGTCAATTTTATGCTCAACCGCCTCACCGAGATAGTCGTACCCTGCCTTGAGGCTGTAGCCGCCGCCTTCCACCGAATAGTCACTGCCCTTTACGTCGGTGAGAAAACTTTCGCTTTCGAACGGCGCGTAAGTGGCAGAAATATCCAACACCCCACTGGCACCCAGTTCCGACGTCAGCTTGACCAGGACATTCTGGTTACGCTGAACCCGGTTGCGGGTTTCTCCCAGAGTGACGTCCGGGGTCTCGGAATAGGCCTGGCTGGCACTGGTCAGAATCCCGACAGAGTCAGTCATCGGCGTTGAGTAATGGAAGTTGGCCCGATAACGCTCAAATTCAGGTTCCGAAGGCGGCATGGGGGGCAGCGCCTGGGATTCCGGATCCCAGTCCCGGGTAAAGGTCCTGAACTGGGTCCACTGGCTGCGGGTGCCGCTGACACTCAGCTTTCCTTCCGCATCATTCCCGGCCCTGCGGGTAGTCGCATCCACAACCCCGCCGGTAAAACCTCCGTATGCCGCCGGCACGTTGCTGTCATACACTTTCAGCTCGCCGATCAGGTCCGCATCCAGAAACAGTGCCTGCTCATGACCGCCGATGTCATCAATGCCAGAGCCGTCGCTGTCGGAGGCCGGATCCAGGCGATTGCTGTTACCCAATCCGTCTACGACAAACTGGTTCTCATAGAATCGGCCACCGGATATCGAGATGGACTCGGGCTTCAGATCCGTCAGCCCATCCACACCCTCGCTGTCCTCGCCAAACTGGATACCCGGAACCAGTTTCAGAACGCCTTCAAGGCCGCCATCCACGGCACCAAACTGTTCAATATAGTCCCGCTCGAATACGTATTCACCAGCGCCGGTTTCACCCACACCACCCGGGTTGGCAACGGGCGCGGTTATAACGAGTTCAGGCAGTTGCTTCGCGGCGGAATGATCAGTGCTGTCTTGTGCCACCACACCGTGACTGATCACCGACAAGGTGACCAGTAACGGGCTTGATGACCAGCGCCGTGGTGGAATACGACAGAGGCGCTGGCCGGTTCCTGCAAGCTTCACAGTTCACAAACAGAACAATAGGGTGTTGCATCCGATGCATTCGCGATACCGTCTCCATCGATATCATCATCCAGGGAAACCGCGAGGGCGTCGCGCTCCTGCTGGGTGCTTGCCGGGCTGAAGAAGTCCGGCAAGCCGTCTTTGTCGAAGTCGAACCTCACAACCGTTGAGTCAGGATAGTCGCCATAGGAAGCGTACCCCTTCGCAACCAGAGCCAGTCGGGCGTTTCTGCTAGTGGAGTAATCTGCTTCCTGAGCAAGCCGTTCAGCATCGTCAAAGAATTGTGCGCTTGCCAACAAAACAATCACGACTCTCAGGTAGTTTTCTCGATCTTCCGGATCATTGATGGCCGCAATCAACGGAAGTGCACCGGATGCGCCGTCCGAACCGATCAAACCGTTTCTGAGTTGGATACGGGCACGCTCGGCCGCCTCGGGCTCTCCCGCTGCAATGCCGTCTCCGGCAATGCGACCACGGATAATATCCAGCATCTGTTGCTGATACGCTGCAACATCAAGGTGCTCGTCAATGCCGTCTTCAATCTGGCTTTGTGAATCCGTCTCGACGGCAATGGCGGCCGCCAGATTCATGGCCTCATCCATCGCCAGAGTGGCGAGCGCGAAGTCCCCCGCATTGGCAGCGAAGATAGCAATCTGGGTTTTCTGATAGGACTGCTCGGCCTTGTCACCCATCACATCGATCAAGGCATTCCAGGACGGAACATAGACAAGACTTTGTGCATATTCACCGATGAACTGGTAACTCTCGGCGAGAAGAGCATAGGCGTCTGCCTGCTCGACGGTAGACCAGAGCGCCATGCGGTTCTCTACCGCAGCCGAACATTCATTCATGCGGGTCCGCGCCTTCGCAGGTTCGCCGAACCAGTCATAGAGTTTGGCAACTTTACGGCAGCCCTGACCGATGTAGGAGCTTGGCCTCGTTTCAGAAGCCGCAAATTCGGGCGACAGGGTAATCTCAAAGGCGATATCAGCAATCGCCAGAGCTTCCACAGCGTATCCCTCATCCCAAAGTCGCCGGGAGAGATAACGGAACCCTCCGTCCTTCCGACCGGTGCCGGTGTACGTCAACAACTCAACAACGTCGGCCAGATCGTCGGTACGACCGGTGATCAGCACCACAGCATCATTAATTCTATTGCTCTGATCGGACTTAGCCAGCTCCAGCGCCTCGTATACGGAGAATGCTGCAAGGGCATCCGCTTCGTAGGCTTTATCGTTAGCCACATCATAAGGCCGTACTTTTTCCTCAAGCAGGCTCTTGAAGCGCTCATCCAGGCCCAACAAACCGTAGGCATCGGCATAATTCTTGGCATAAATAACGGACGCCTGATTACAACCGATATCAAGCAGAGCCTCGAATTCATCCAGGGTCTTCTTCAGCTTTTCATATTCACCAAGCGACCCATAAAACTCCGCAACACTCGCGAGCTGAAGCGTCTTTATGGCGTAACACTTGTCAGCGGACTCCCGTGCTCCCATCGATGACACCACCTCGTGGAAAAAGGACGCGGCCTCACGAGCGCGATCATAGGACTCACCGACGGAACCGTTACCAATCGCCTCAAGCACCAGAGCCTCGGCGTTATTGCCGACGCCAACGGCCAGCCTCGCATAGGCAGTGGTGTATGGCTGCCCTTTCTGACTCTTGATATAGGCTCTTACCCCGGCCATTGCCTCATCCGCTTTCTGCGGAAAGCCCGCGTTACGATAGTCACCACTTAACGTCTGGTAGAAGGATGCATCATCTGCACTTACCAGTGGGACACCATTTTCGTCCTCCAAAACCTTGAGGTACTGGTTATAGAATTCAAGCGCTTTGTCCCACGCTTCAATCGCATCTTCGGTCTTACCTTGCCCCTCAAGAACGCGTCCCACCTCTTGGAATGCCTCGCCCTTCCATGAAGATTGAAAAACTGAGGTCTGTGCCATCAACTCGGCCTGATCTATAAATCCGGCATCGGCGAGCCCCCGCACAACAGACACATACACCGGATCGGTAACCTGATCATCCATCACCCCATCAAACAGTCGGGCAGCCCGATAATATGGAGACAGATCAGAACGGAAGAAGTACTCCACCCGCGCCGCGTTGTCGTCGCCAAGCTCTTCCCCCACCGCAAGCGGCAGCGTACTGTCGACCACTTCGGTGTCAGCCAGCAAGGGCAGGAGGTTTTCCGGGTCAATGGGTTGGGGCACGGTGAAATCTGACGCAGCAATGGCCTCGGCACTCAGGGCATTGATCACCACCACATAGCGGGCAATGTTCAGTAGGGCGGCGCTGTCGGCAGGCAGGCCCCGCTGGTTCAGGGCGTCAAAAATGGCATCGGCCAGGGCATTGAGGTTGGCCTGTTCTCTGTCACTGGCCGGTTGGAAATCAAGGTTGTTGCTAAGGTAGTCAGCGACACCCTTGCGGATGTTGAGCCGGTTCAGTTCGCGAACCATGGCCTCTGCGTTGGCCGGCGCTTCCGCCAGGCTATCCAGCGCAGCAATTCGGCTTTGCACGGCCCGCAGTCGAGAGACCACTGCGGCCGGCAGACCAGCATCGGCGACCAGAAGGTCTGCGGTATCACCGAGATTGCCGTTGGCCATTTGCAGTTTATCCAGCAGGCTACTGGTACTGTCAGCTGCACCTTTCATGGCCACCATCAACTCAGTCAACAGCATGCTGGCGCGCTGGGTTGCAGCCGAATTGGCCGGATCGGATTCCAGTTCTTGTTCGGTCAGGCCCAGCATACTTGCAAAACCTGCCAACGTTCCGCCCTCGCGCTCATAGGCCAGCGCCAGTGTTGTCAGCGGGGTGACCATGATTTCTGAGCCCGTGCGCAAACGGGCCTCCAGCGTAATTCCCTGAAGATCCTGGCCTGTTTCCACATCCCTTCCACCAACGGCCACCACGCGGGCCCCCGCCAAATCGACAGAAGAAGACAACTTGAACGAAAACTGTCCCGTTTGGTCCGTTATCTGAATCCGGGTTAGAGCGTCGCCCTGAGCATCAACCAGCCGAACCGCCGCTCCCTCTATGGCGGGGTCCGTCACGGTGCCAACTACGCTGGCGGTGGTGCTCGCCCCTCCCCCATCCGAACTACTACCCGAGGAACCGCCACAAGCGGACATTACCAGTGCGGATAAAAACACCAGGCCAACCCGCAACGATCGGAACACAGAAGGCAACAAGCGCCAACGACTCATGAGAGCAACTCCTAACTGTCGGTTGATTCGTTTTTGATATATGTAAATTATGCCGACTTGAATTAGTAATGCAAATCATTATTATTCGCTTAACCATATCAGGAAGACCTATGCCGATTTTTTCTTGTTTACGCACACCGCAGCTCATTCCCCTTGCCCTGACTCTCCTGCTGGCTGGTACCGAGGCTTCCGGAGCAAACTCAAGCCGCCCGAAAAATGTGACGATCACGGATTGCGAGGCCTCCATTTCTCAACTGAGACGATGCTACGAGCAGCCCCCGGCACTCTGGCCGACACCCACCATTGACGAGGGCGTTGACTACCAGGAATTGGGGTTAATCCCGCCACCAGCAAAACCTGATGCCAGGGAACAGAAACTGAGGATTTTGGGCGAAAGGCTGTTTTTCGACCCGATACTGTCCGCATCGGAGCAGCTCACCTGCGCCAGTTGCCACCATCCAGATCAAAGGTTTGCCGATGGCCGCCGCACCTCGAACGGGCACAGATTTCAGGAGGGCACCCGGAACAGCCCCAGCTTGTTAAACACCGGCCTACGTGACACCTGGTTCTGGGATGGACGCGCATCCTCTCTGGCTGAACAGGCCATTGAGCCCATGCTTAACCCGATTGAGATGGCAGGAACCCGGGAAGGCATAGAATCAAGGCTCAACAATTCCGAGCACTACCGAGCGGAATTTCAGGAAATCTTCGGAGACCATGCCATAACCCTTGAGCATGCTGGGGAGGCATTGGAAACCTGGCAGGGTACGTTACGCTCACGATCTGCGCCGTTTGATCGATTTCTGCGAGGCAATAGAGACGCATTAAGTGACCAGGCACTGCTGGGACTGCATCTTTTTCGCACCCGGGCTCGGTGCGCCAATTGCCATATGGGACCGTTATTGTCCGATAAAAAATTCCACAATATCGGGCTGACCTACTACGGCCGGAAACTGGAAGATCTTGGGCGTTATAACGTGACGAAAAAGCCGGCCGATGTGGGCCGTTTTCGTACACCATCGTTACGGGATATCGCCGCAACAGGGCCTTATATGCACACCGGTAATTTTCCGCATCTCCGTGGGATTCTGGCCATGTATAACGCCGGGGCACCAAGACCCAAACCCAAAGAACACCAGCTGACTGACCCTCTATTTCCACAAACATCCGTCCTGCTCAAGCCATTGAACCTTGAACAGCATGAGCTTGACGCCCTGGAAAGCTTCCTGCTGAGCCTGACCTCCGGAACGGCCAACCGAAGGGTGGTCGGTATTGAAAGCAAAAACTGAGTCTTGGGCTTGCCCGATATCAAAAACCCCTTGCTATGTAGGGTTTCCAAACCCATAATCTGAACGCTAATATTTCTTATTTACAAAAAGACCTCATCAACATGGAGTTTGAAATGAAAAACCTGTTTCGCCCAGCCCCATTGGCACTGACCATTGCCACAGCCCTTACCGCGGGCTGCGCAAACGCGCCCTGGTCCGCCGAGCAAAGTGCGCAGGCCACCAAAGCATCGGTGGTAACCCATTACGCCGATCTGGCCCATGCCACCTACGAGGATGCCCTGATTACTGCGCGTGCGCTGGACGAGGCTACTGACCGTCTGATTGCCAACCCCACCGAAGCCAACCTCAAAGCGGCAAAAGAAGCCTGGCTGGCCTCACGGGTTCCTTACCAGCAGTCAGAGGTTTTCCGCTTCGGCAATGCCATCGTGGATGACTGGGAAGGCCAATTGAACGCCTGGCCACTGGACGAAGGCCTGATCGACTACGTCAAAGCCGACGACTACCAGCACGAACTCGGTAATGCCGGTGCAACCGCCAACATCGTCGCCAGCAACAGCATTAACGTCGGCGGGGAAACTCTGGATGTGGCAACACTCACCCCCGAACTGCTGGCTGACCTGAACGAAGTGGGCGGTTCCGAAGCCAACGTAGCCACCGGATACCATGCGGTCGAATTCCTGCTGTGGGGCCAGGATCTGCACGGTTTTGAAGGTGGCGCAGGCGAGCGCCCGGTTACTGACTACGCCAAAGGCAACGACTGCACCAACGGCAACTGTGAGCGCCGTGCCCAGTACCTGGATGCCGTGACTGATCTGCTGGTCGATGATCTGGAGTGGATGGTTGCCCAGTGGGCCCCGGGCACCTCAGACAACTACCGTTCCCAGCTGACGTCCGCAAACGCCGACGAGGGCATCCAGAAAATGCTGTTCGGTATGGGTTCCCTGTCCCTCGGCGAGCTGGCCGGTGAGCGCATGAAAGTTGCCCTGGAAGCCAACTCCTATGAGGACGAACACGACTGCTTCAGCGATAACACCCACAACTCGCACTACTACAACGGCCAGGGCATCCAGAACGTGTATACCGGCACCTATCGTCGCGTAGATGGCTCTGTGGTTTCAGGCCCGTCCCTGTCTGACCTGGTTGAGCAGACCAACCCGGAGCTGGATGCTCGCCTGAACCGTCAGCTGGACGCGTCAATGGAAGCCTTGGCGCTCATGAAAGCCCGCGCCGAGAGCAGCCAGAACCCGATGGCCTTTGACACCATGATCGCCCCGGGCAACGCGGAAGGCACCCGCATTGTCAACGGTGCTATCATGGCGCTGGTTGAGCAGACCGGCTCTATCGAGCAGGCTGCACGGCAACTGGGCATTCAAGCCCTGTCCCCGGACGACGCCGGCCATTCATTCTGATTGATCCGGTTGCAGTAAACGGATACCGGGAGATAGAAACTCCCGGTATCCTGCTAACAAGAACAAGCCATGGAAAACCCTCCTTTTATGCCCGAAGGTCGATTTTCCATGGCTTCTTCCATTCTGAAACGCGAGTAGTTATGAAACGAGCACTCATCTTCTGTCTGTTGCCGCTGGCCTTCAGCACTCAACCCCTGATTGCAGAGACTCACGCTGGTTACCCGATACAAACTACACCGGCCACAGGCGGTGAAGGCACGGTCAATCAGGCCGACACCAACGCCTACTCGCTGCCCCAGGGCAACCTGTCCATGACCAAACGCCTGGATTTCAGCGTTGGCAACAGTTTCTTCCGCAATCCCTGGGTGGAAGCACCGGCCAGCACCGATGCCCGGGACGGCCTGGGCCCCCTGTTCAATACCAACTCCTGCCAGGGTTGTCACATCAAGGATGGCCGTGGACACCCGCCCGGCGTTGATGAACCGCCTGTCTCCCTGTTCCTGCGGCTGGCAGTACCCGCCGATCCGGTCAAGGATGCAGAACTCCTGCGCAAGCACGGTTTCAAACCCGCACCGGTCTACGGCAGTCAATTGCAGACTGCGGCCCTGCCGGCCGCAAAACCGGAAGCGGATCTGGTGATTGACTGGGAGCCAGTTCAGGAAATACTTGGGGATGGAACGGTGGTTGAACTGCGCAAACCGGAATATCGCATCGAGAACCCCAACTATGGTCCTATGCCGGCAAATTTGCTGGTCTCTCCCCGGGTGGCACCACAAATGATCGGCATGGGACTGCTGGAAGCCATCCCTATTGCCGATCTTGAGGCATTGGCCGATCCGGAAGATACCGACAACAACGGGATTTCCGGCAAGCTTAATCAGGTGTGGGATGTCGCCAGCCAGCAAACGCTGCCGGGCCGGTTTGGCTGGAAAGCCGCGGAACCGGATGTGCACCAGCAAAGCATGGGCGCCTTCGCCGGCGATATGGGCCTGACATCGTCCATCAAACCCACCACCGACTGCACCCCGGAACAACAGTGCGAACGGTTTACTCACGGTGGTGAGCCCGAAGTGAGCGACAAGGTCGCCAACTTTGTCACCTTCTACGCCAAGAGTCTGGCGGTCCCTGCCCGTCGGGATCTGGGCGCTGAATCCGTGCAGAAAGGCGCCAGGCTATTCAATGAAACCGGCTGTGCCGGTTGCCACACCCCGAAACACCAGACCGGAGAAGTGGCCGACCGCCCGGATCTGAGCAACCAGACCATCTGGCCCTACACCGACCTGTTACTGCACGACATGGGCCCGGCCCTGGCAGACGGCCGGGACGAGTTCCTCGCTGACGGCAACGAGTGGCGCACGCCACCGCTTTGGGGCATCGGCCTGGCCCAGGTGGTTAACCCCCAGTCCGGTTTTCTGCATGACGGCCGCGCCCGCACGCTGGAAGAAGCCATTCTCTGGCACGGTGGCGAAGCCCAGCCGGCAGCTGACCGCTATCGTCAGATGGCCGAGCCGGAGCGCAGCGCCCTGATCGATTTTCTGAATTCACTCTGAGGATCCACTATGCAACCGATCACCAGACTGTTCTTCGCCTCCGCCCTGCTCGTCTGCACTACGGCGGCACTCGCGGCCAACGCCGATACCCGGGCCCGCGAACAGTGGCATGGCGCTATTCAAAACGGCTACGAATCGCTGGCAACCAAAACCGAACAACTGGCATCGGCGGCAGTCGGTTACTGCAATACGCCAACGTCCGACAGCCGACCGGCCCTGAACGATGCCTGGCTCGATGCCTTCCTGGCCTGGCAGCGGGTCCGATTTGTTGACTTCGGCCCGGTGGAGAACAACAACCTGTCCTGGCAATTCCAGTTCTGGCCGGACCCGAAAAACCTGGTCGCTCGCAAGGCCCGGTATCTGCTTGACACCGAAGCTCCCGTTAACGCCGAGGTGATCAACCAATCCGGGGTAGCGGTTCAGGGCTTTCCCATGGCCGAATACCTGCTATTCGATGAGCAACTCAACAGTGGAGAAAACGCCCTGCCCGCAGCCAAAAACTGTGAGGTGCTCTCGGCGGTCACCCGACATATGGCACGCAATGCCCGGGGTCTCGCAGACAGCTGGGCCAGCTTCAAACAACACTATCTGGACACCGGGCCATACCGCGACACCACCATCAAAGCCGGTATGACGGCGCTTGAAATACTGGAAGAGCGACGACTGGCGCAGCCCATGGGGCTAAGGGGTAATGGCAAACGCAACCCTTACATCACCGATGCCTGGCGCAGTGGCCAGAGTCTGATGGCGGTGGAAGCAACAGTGGCAGGGCTCGAGAAATTCTACCTTCCCGGACTGATCACTTTGCTGAAAACCGACGGCGAGGCCAGACTGGCAGAGCACATTCAGAGGCAGTTTGAGGAAGTGGCTGACAACTTTCCGGAAGCCCATGCTGCCATGGCAACGCTCATGGAGAGTGATGAGCGGTTCCGCATTCTGCAAGGGCTCTTTGTGGATGTTTCCCAGCTTTCAACGCTGGTCAATGACGAAGCCGCCGTGGCGCTTGGCGTAGTGCGTGGCTTCAACTCAAGTGACGGCGACTGAACAGGTATACCCATGCTCATCTATCGCAGAACCCTGATCAAAGCCACCGTCGCCGGAGCTATGGCCGCCACCCTCACCGGGTGCTCGTTGCTCCCCCGCAAAACCGGCCCACAGCCCGAACGCTATGCTGGCGCGGTTGGCCTGCCGGATCGACGCTTTGGCGTGAGTGCCTTTGATCGATCCGGCAACGTTCAGTGGCAGGCGCCGGTAGACACCCGATGCCACAGCGGCTGTAACCGGCCCGGCCGAAACGATACTCTGTTTTTTGAGCGCCGACCGGGCTGGTCGTTCTATGTGTTTGATGCAGAAACCGGCCAACGCAGACACCGCATCATGGCCCCGGAAGGCGAACACTTTGTCGGTCACGGCGTCTTCTCACCCGACGGCCGGTGGCTCTACGCCACGGCCAGCCGCTACCAGCCTGGCGAAGGCATTGTCACCGTCTACGATGCCGAGCAGGACTATAAACGGGTGGACACCTTTGAACTGGAAGGCATCGGGCCCCATGAGCTTACCCTGCATCCGGACGGCAACACTCTGGTCATCGGCCTGGGCGGCATTCTGACCCACCCTGATTACGACCGCATCAAACTCAATCTGGATACCATGCAGCCGGCCCTGATTCTGATGGACCGCCGGTCCGGCCAGATCGTTGGCCGCTTTGCCCCTGCCCACCACCAGCAGAGCTCCCGCCACGTCAGCGTCAGCACCGAAGGCAAAATCTATGTTGCCTACCAGTATCAGGGCCCGCTCTACGAGCGACCTCCGCTGCTGGCGCGCATAGAAGATGGGCAACTCCGGGAATATCGCTTTGACCCGGAAACCCAGGCCGCCCTCGGCAACTACATCGCCAGCGTGGTGGCCCATCCTGAAAACGACCTGATCGCCGCCGCTTCCCCCGTGGGCGGCACCGTTATTGTCTTCCGCGGCAAGACCGGGGAGCTGGTTGCCAAAGCCCGCATTACTGACTGCGCCGGCATTCAGACTCTGGCAGGAGGCGATTTCCTGGTGTCCTCGGGACAGGGCCGACTGGTGCAACTGAGCGCCGGACAAGCTGCGAAAGACATCGCGCGGCTACCGGTACAGTGGGACCACCACCTGGTCTGACCGGCACCGCTGGTCCTCCCGCTTAAGCACACCCGAGCTAACTGGTATGCTTGGCAAACATTTTTCCGGAGGACGGCCCTTTGCCAGCAACCAAACCCGACACCATCGACCAGCTCTACGGACTGATTGCCAACGAAGAGGACGCACGGGTCTGTAAAGACATCCCGGAGGAAGCCTGTCGGGAAGTACCCCGAAACTTCTTCCTGATTCTGTTCAGCAATGTGCTCACCAAACTCGGAGACTTGCTGATCAGCCCCAAGACCGTGCTGGCCTGGCTGATGAGTGCCGTTGGCGCACCGGCTCTGGTAGCCTGGTTGGTGCCTATCCGGGAATCCGGCTCCATGGTGCCACAAATGGTGATCGCCGCCTGGGTGCGTCGCAAGGCGGTGCGCAAATGGTTCTGGACCCTGGGCAGTTTCGGGCAGGCCGTCAGCGTGGCTGCGATGGCGGCAAGCGTGTGGTTTCTTGAAGGCTATGCGGCCGGTGGCGGTATTGTCGCGGCGCTTGTTGTGTTTTCACTGGCCCGGGGATTCTGTTCGGTCTCTATGAAAGACGTTCAGGGCAAATGTATCCCCAAAACCCGCCGGGGTCGGCTGTCTGGGCTGGCAACCACCATTGGTGGCACCGCCACGGTAGTGCTCACAGGACTGTTGTTCTGGGATCGGGGCGACCCCAGCATTGCGTTCTACACCACATTGCTGCTCCTGGCAGCTACGCTGTGGGTGATTGCCGGGGTTCTGTTTGCCAATGTGGAAGAGTACGCCGGGGAAACAGGGGGCGGTGGCAACGCTATCAACGAGGCTTTTAAAAGCCTGTCGCTGCTACGGGACGATGCGCCCTTCAGGCATTTTGTCATCACTCGTGCACTGCTTTTGTGTTCGGCTCTCGCGTCTCCCTATTTCGTGGTGCTCGCCCAACAGGAATCCGATATCGGCTGGATGCTGGGTGTCTTTCTGCTCGCCAGCAGTCTGGCCAGCTCCCTGAGCGCCAGCTTCTGGGGTTGGGCCGCCGACACCTCCAGCCGCCGAGTAATGATTCGGGGTGCCGCCATGGCCAGCTCGGTCTGCCTGGTGGTTGGTGTTCTGGCGCTGGTGCTGGGCCCCGGGTTTGGCGGTGCCTGGTTCTATCCGGTCGCGTTTTTTGTGCTGAGTATTGCCCATGCCGGCGTGCGCCTGGGGCGTAAAACCTATCTGGTGGATATGGCCGGTGGCAACAAACGGACAGACTATACAGCAGTCAGCAATACCGTTATCGGTGTGTTGCTGCTGGTAACCGGGGGGTTCACAGCCGCCATTTCCATGATTTCGGACGTGGCGGTGATTCTGGTATTGGGCCTGATGGGGCTGGCGGGTATGCTGAGCGCATTACGCCTGGAAGAAGTGACGGAAGGCTGAGCCATCAAGACCCCGTTACATCGGGGTCTTGCCATCGTTCAGGGCCAGGGCGCCTTTGACAATTCGGTAGATCACCCAGATCGCAATACCCAGCAGAATAAACCAGCCCACGATCAGCATGGTGGTAATCACCCCGATGACTGTCCACAGCAAACCAATCCAGAAGGTGCGGATCTGCCAACGGAAATGGGGCTCTATCCAGGTACCACGGACATCATCCAGTTTGACGTAGTTGATGATCACGCCCACCAGTGCCGTCAGCCCCCCCAGGAAAAAAGACAACGCCTGCAGGATGTAAACCACCACCGCCAGATTCCTCGCAGAGCTGGGCTCCTGTGATTGCTGACCGTCAGGTTTTGCGGGGATATACTCGGTTTCGGACACAGGTGTTCTCCTTGTTACGTCCCTGGCAGTCTATCACAGCCTTGGCTGGAGCCCAGTGCGATCAATTCCCCGCCGGCCGATACCCAACCCGGAAACCGCCCCAGTGCTTACCGTTCACATAGATGGGCACCGACAGGTCGTGCATGATCTCACCGGTGTCCCGGCGATAGGTCTGGAGCAGCATACTTTCGGTATGACTCCCACAGCGTATGCCAGTGCGGTCATTGAACAGTCGCTTGCTGCGGCTTTTCACCAGGTCGACTTCCGGATTACCACTCGGCGGGTGGGCAAAATCCTTGTTATGGGTAGGCACATAACCGTCCGGCGCGCAGGCGATGGAGAACACCATAGCCTCATGGGATTTCTTGATGGGCTCCTGTATTGCCGGAAACATCTGGTCAGTAAACCGATCGAAGCTGCTGGAATACTGTTGGGGCTGGGTGTTGGCAATCGGTGTTCGCTTCTTGTCAAACAGCGCCGCTTCACTCAAACGGCCCTCTCGAATTGCCGCCTCAAACAACTGGCCAATCTGCTGCGCCCCTTCCAGTGCTTTCTCATAAAACGGCCGGTGGTAGCTTTCGCTGCTGTTCAGCGCAAAGGCAGCATTCGCCTTCTCCGCCAGCTCCATCAACGTGGAAGCCTGGTCCGCCAGCGATGCCACACTGGTATCACTTTCGGATATATGGTCACGGACAGACTCAATAGCCGAAAACACCTGGGCCAGACTCTGCTCGTTGTTCTGGTCGATCTCGGCAATACGGGCAACCTGCTGCTGAACCCGGTCGGATTGATCCCGAATCTGATCCAGCTGGCCGCCAACGCTCTCTACAGATGCCAGCCCGTCTTCCACGGTTTTCGCCAGAGATTCAATGCGGGACACAATCTTGGTTGTGTCATTCTGGATTTCGTCGAGGGTGTCTGCCACTTCACTGGTGGCCTGGGCAGTGCGCCCGGCCAACTGCCGGACTTCATCAGCCACCACCGCAAACCCGCGGCCCTGTTCACCGGCGCGGGCCGCCTCAATGGCGGCATTCAGTGCCAAAAGATTAGTCTGCTCGGCGATACCCTGAATGGTGGACGTCACGCCCTGGATCTTGCCGGATTTTTCGTGCAGGGCCTGAATCAACCTGAGGTTCTCTTCCGACTGTTGATGCACCAAGCGCACATTTTCAATGGCCGACACCAATGACTGACGCCCCTCCACGCTGACTTCGCGATTCTGCAATGCCATGGTGGCGGCGTTGGTGGCCTGTTCCGATGATTCCCGAACCGATTCCGTGATCTGGCCGGCGTAGTCGGCCATCTGAGCGGTTTCTTCAACCTGTCGGTCCAGGCGCTGCTTCACCTGATCCGCCGCAAACGAGACTTCGGCGGCCGAGATGGCATTCTTGTCGGCACTGGCCGAGAGGGTTTCAACCAGGGCCTTGCCCGCACGGGCATCCGCCAGAAGCTGCGCACACTGAGCCCGCAAGGGATGATTGTCAGCCAGGGAGCCATCATTCAGGTCGTTGATTCCACGCTCTATTGGTTCAAGCACCCGTAAAACCAGATAGCAAGCCGCAGCAGCAAGGCCCACAAGGAGCCCGATTAACAGAGAGGCGGCATCGAGCCCCATCAACGGAGCCACCAGAATGCAGGCAATACCGAGCGCAACAGCAATGCCCACCCCCCATAAAATTGCAGTGCGATCGAGTAAACCCATGGTGCCCTCATCTTTGTCATTGCTAACGCAAGCATGTTGTTATTGCAGGCCATCCCTGAGGTTAAAGAAATGATATAGGTTAATAACTCCTACTTTAGTGGACTAAAGATACCACTATTGCAGGGCCCAAGGAGTTTATCGGCATCTGGAAGGAAATCTGAAATACAGAAGAGAAAAGCCCGGGCGGAACGAGTCCGCCCGGGCTTTTTGGCAGAGCCTGACAACCGTTATGACTGATCAGGCACCGATAACGCCGCTGTCATCGCGGGTAACGATAACCGTTGCATCACGCGGACGCGGATCGTTGGCATCCGGCCAGTTTGCTTCCGGGTGCTGGATATTGACGAACATGGTCTTCACATCCGGTGTGGAGACAACGCCTGTAACCTCACAGCCAACCGGCCCAACGAAGAAACGCTTGATCTCGCGGGTTTCCGGGTTGGCCGCCAGCATCATGTTGTTCTGATAAGGTGCTGCATCGGAGCCGTCGGTCTGAATCCAGAGGCGGCCGTTATAATCGAACCAGAGGCCATCCGGACTGTTGAAGATGTTGTCATCAGTCAGAGATACGATAACCTGGTCGTCAACCACGGTTTCCGTGCCCTGCTCACCGGCGAACACGAAGATATCCCAGTCAAAGCTGGTCGCAGTGTGGTCGTTGCCGTCTTCGCTCCAGCGAATAATATGACCGGTCCGGTTGTTGGCATTCGGATTTGCCGCGTTAACCTGCTCCTCCGTCCGGCGGGAGTTATTGGTCAGCGTAAAGTAAACCTGACCGGAATTCGGATCTACAGCCCCCCACTCCGGGCGATCCATCGGGGTCGCACCTGCGATGTCGGCAGCCAGGCGAGTGTTCAACAAAACATCAGCCTGATTCTCAAAACCGTCAAACTGAACGTTGCCAACCATTTCGCCCTGGGCCGCAGCCACTTTGGCAGCAAAATCCGCATCGTTCAGATCCAGCGCCAGCCAGTTCCCCGAGCCATCGTCATTAAAGCGAGCCACGTAGAGCGTGCCCTCGTCCAGAAGGTAGCCGCCGGCCGTTGCAGCGTAATAGGGCTTCGAGGAGACAAATTTGTAGATGTACTCGAAACGGGAATCATCACCGGAATAACATACGACCGGCTCACCTTCCTTAACCGGCGCAAAAATCACACCCTCGTGACCAAAGCGGCCCAGCGCGGTTCGCTTCTGTGGTTTGCTCTCTGGAGTAAACGGGTCAATTTCCACCATGAAACCGTAGGTATTGGCCTCATTCCGGTAATCATCCGCCGCCGACGCACCCGTCGGGGTAACATCAAAGCGCACGTATTGATCCGCACCGCTGTCAGCCAACTCCCAGTCGTAGCGGCTTGAATCGCCGACGCCATGGCGGGTCTGCTCCCGGGGCTGCGTTGCATCGCTATTAGCGAAGTACCCGTGCCAGTTTTCCTCAGCCGCAAGGTAAGTTCCCCACGGCGTCGGGCCCATCGCGCAGTTGTTCAGAGTACCGCGGGTTTCCGTTGCATCCGGACTGTATTTGGTGACCAGTTTGTCGTAACCACGCACCGGACCACGGATATCCATTTCGGTATTACCCGTAACCCGGCGATTAAACGGACTCCCGAAAACAATATCCCACTTGCCGTTGTTGTCGCGTTTGATATGAACCACAGACACACCGTGCGCGGCGATTTCCTTGCGCACTTCATCGGCCGGACGCATACCGTTGATGTAGGTAGCCCCGTTGGCATGCAAAGCGCCTTGATTGATGTACTCATGGTTCATCACCAACAGACCTTCGCTGGAGCTGTTACCACCGGCTTTCAGATCAATCGGGAAAAAGTGCACGCCGTCATGATGCATGCCCATTTGCTGCTCTTGCTCTTCTCCGGTATTGGTGCCATCCGGCTTATAGGCCGGGTAAGACCCGGTAATTGGCGTGCCCCAGGGAAGAAACGCTTCAGAGGAGTATCCCTCGGGAACAACGACCTGATTCGCGGTTGAAGTAGGGACAGCCTTGAAACCCAGTTCAGTGCTGGATGTGTTTCCACCGGTAGTACCGCCATCGTTGTCACTATCACTGTCACTGCCACAACCGGCAAGCCCCAACCCCATAACGCTGGCCAGAGCGGCGCCTACGCTACCTTTCATGACGGTACGACGCTGCATTCTGGCAGACAGTACCTGATGGAACGGGGTGTTTTCGGAATGATTGACGACTGGCTCGTAGTTCGGGTCCAGGTAATTGGGATCAAGATCGTGCTTGGCCATGGTTTGCCTCTCTCGGATTGGTGGACAAGTCCTTTATTTCGAGAGGCAAGTGTCGGCAAGTAATGTGACAGGACGTAAACAGATTTAAGTCAGAATGTTGAACGTTCGATGACAACCGGTGAGGCAGAAACAGAAACGGGGCCAAAAGGCCCCGCAACCGCGCGATGCAACTCAGCTGATCACTGAGTCATTTCGTCGTAGCCTTCTTCCATGGAGTCCGCTGCTTCTTCCATGGAGTCACCCGCTTCATCCGCGGCTTCTTCAATCTCGTCGCCGGCGTTTTCGGCACCTTCCTGCATTTCACCAATCACGCCTTCATCCTGACCCGTGGCTTCTTCCCAGGTTTCTTCGGTGGCGTTAGCGGCGTCGTCCATCATTTCCTCGGCATTTTCACCCGCTTCTTCAAAATCCGCGCCTTCATCGCTCTCGGAGCTGCAGGCAGAAAGTCCAAGCGTGGCAACTAGTGCGAGTGCGCTCAAGGTAAACTTGTTCATAACATGTCCCTCTGTCGGTATATGTGTACAACGCCAACAGAGTAGAGGCAGCCCGCGGTCAATAGCAATTACCGGGCGATTACCCTTTCGTTAACCGCTCACCGTCGATCATGATGATGTGGTCCGCTGAGACCACCTGTCCTTTTCCCAGCACCACGAAATCCCGCCCGGCCCGGCTAAGCACTTCCCGGATAACGCCGTGAACCACGCAGACCTGCCCATTCGGGTCCTGATAGATGATTTCTGCCAGCTTCATGGCGCGCGCGTATTCCTGGAGCCGGTGCTGCAACGTCCAGGACATAGTGGCCGGAGATGGATTTATGGCACTCATTCGACGCTTCCCTGTTTTTTTTGTTTCCAAAAGTCTGGACCACAAGCTCTGGATTCGCCAGCTGGAGCCTGATTGTCATTAGAGGCCAGTTCGCTTAACCAGACTCTCTTACTTGTTGTATTGCAAGATTGTCCGACATAAATTGAACAAACAAACACAACGAGTTCCACGGAGAGCCCATATGAACGCCAAAGTGAAATCCTCGCTCGACACGCACCAGGTCGCCGCGCCCCGGAAAACCGGGGCACCGGATTCAAAAGACACCGCCACCAAGGCCGAGACCTGGAAAGATCCCAAGCGCTATATGTGGCTGTTGGGGCCTGCGCTTCCAGGCATTGGCCTTGCCGCTCTGACTGGCTACGCCCTGGCCCCTAAACGACTGAAGGCTCTGGCCTGGACCGGGCCGGCACTGGTGCACGGCATTATTCCGGCACTGGACCGGGCGATTGGTGAAGACAAGAGCAATCCTCCTGAATCGGCGGTAAAGACCTTGGAGCAGGACAAGTATTACGACCGTATTGTGAAGGCGTTTATCCCCACCCAGTACGCCATGACCTTCATGGGCGCCTGGCTGGCCAGCCGGAAAAACACACCACTTGAGGACAAGATCGGCCTGACCCTGACCGTAGGCGCCATCAACGGGGTAGGCATCAACACCGCCCATGAACTGGGCCATAAGTCCAATAAACTGAACAAACTGATGGCCATGGCCGCCTTGGCTCCCACCGCCTACACCCACTTTGTGGTTGAACATAATTTTGGTCATCACAAGCGGGTAGCCACACCTGAGGACCCCGCCAGCAGCCGAATGGGCGAGAGTTTCTGGAAGTTCCTGCCCCGAACCGTGTTCGGTGGCATCAAGTCGTCGGTCAAGATCGAAAAGGCACGCCTGGAACGCAAGGGTAAGAGCTTCTGGAGTCTTGATAACGAACTGCTACAGGGTTGGGCCATGACGGCCGGGTTCTTTGGCGCCACGACGCTGGTCTGCGGCCCGAGGGCGGTGCCGTTCCTGGCGGCACAGGCGGTTTATGGCGCCAGTCTGTTGGAGAGTGTGAATTACATCGAGCACTATGGTCTGTTGCGGCAGAAGGACAAGAATGGCAAATATGAGCGCACGAAGCCGGAACACAGCTGGAACAGTAATCACATTGTGACCAACCTGTTCCTGTATCAGTTGCAACGGCATTCTGACCACCACGCCCATCCGACCCGGAGTTTCCAGGCCTTGCGCCATTTTGAAAAGGCGCCCCAGTTGCCGGGAGGGTACGCATCGATGCTGTTGCCGGCCTACCTGCCCCAGTGGTGGTACGAGACGATGGATAAGCGGGTGATTGACCACTATGAAGGGGATCTGTCGAAGATCAACTGGGACCCTGATCGCAAGGAGGAGTTGATGGCCAAGTATGCGGATTACGCTGCGAAAGTGGCGGCGGAGGCTGCGGCTCGGGGGGCTGAGTCTGAAGCTGCCTGAGATCTGACTGATTTATTGGCTTGATTGCTGGCCCTAGCCTGTCGGTTATGGTGCCGGCTGCGGGTTGGGGCCACCCTTCCGGGAGACGCCATGAACCCATCCATGGGGGCTTGAGCGCAGCATCCCTGCTGCGCACACTCCCGGAAGGGTGGCCCCAACCCGCCGCTTTCGCTTCCGTGGGATAGTCGCTGATTCGACGATTCGCTAAGGACTAAATCTCGATTAACAAGGCAATCCTGCTACTTGCCTTTGAACACCGCCTCTCTTCTCTCCAGGAATGACTGGATTCCTTCTTTGACATCTTCGCTGGCCATGACCGGGCGTAGTTCCGGGAACAGACGTTCCTTGGCCGCTTCCTGGCCTTCGGACACGGCAATCTTGGACGATTTCAGGCTGCCCTGAACGCCCAGAGGTGCGGCTTTGGCAATCTTTTCGGCGATTTCCATGGCTTTGTTGAGCTGTTCGCCGGGTTCCACCAGTTCCTGAATCAGGCCCCACTGGTAAGCCTGTTCCGCGGTCCATTCATCACCAGTGAGCAGGTAGCGCTGGGCGTTGCCCCAACCGATTTCCCGCTGCAGGCGAATGGTGGCGCCACCGCAGGCGAAGATGCCGCGTTTCACTTCCAGCTGAGCGAAGCGGGTGCCTTTCGCGGCCACGCGGATGTCGGTGTTGAGCATCATCTCGACGCCACAGGTGAAGCAGATGCCCTGGGCGGCGAAGACCACCGGTTTGGTGAGGCTATCGCCGGTAATATCGAAGGGGTCGAGTTCGCCTTCGCCGGGTTCAATGCCTTTACCGTTGGCGAACACGCCGGCCCAGTCATCCAGTTGCAGGCCGCTGGTGAAGTGGTCACCTTCAGCGTACATCACTGCCACGCGCAGCTCCGGATCGTTCTGGAGCTGGTAATAGGCGGCAGCGATTTCGTGGTACATGGCCCGGTTCATGGCGTTCATTTTTTCCGGGCGGTTAAGGCCGATCAGCAAGATATGATTTTTCTTATCAACATTTACCAAAGCCATTACGCTTTCCTTTCACGTTTTCTTGTCAGCAGGCTATTCCCATATACGGGCTCAATCTGCCGGGATCGCTTTCAGGGACCGTCTGTGGCCATGGATGGCCACAGTCGAGCGCACATGGATGTGCTTGTAGCGTGTCCCTGAAAGCGATCCCGGCAGATTGGGCCTACTCCAAACTCAGAACCAATCAGCCTTCATATTCAGACACGTATCATCCTGATTCCGCAGCAGCACCAGATCCTGAGCCACGGTGGGCAATTCCCAGTGGAAGAAGTACTGGGCGGCCTGCAGTTTGCCCTGGTAGAAGTTGCGTTCGCTGTCGCTGTTGGCAGACCCCAGTGCGTGGGCTGCGGCATTGGCCTGCCGCAGCCACATCCAGGCCACGATAATGTGGCCGAACAGGTGCAGATAGCAGCTGGCGTTAGCCAGGGTTTTGTCGACTTCGCCGCCCATCAGGGATTTACCCAGGCTCTGGGTGACTTTTACCGCCTGCTGCAAAGTCTCACTTAGAGACAAAGCCCACTGCTGGCAGCGCTCGGTGGTGGCCGCCTGCAGATCCACCTGCATTTCCTGCATCAGCAACTGCAGGCCGTGGCTCTGGTCCTGCCAGATTTTACGGCCCAGCAGGTCCAGAGCCTGGATGCCGTTGGTGCCTTCGTGGATGGGGTTCAGGCGGTTGTCGCGCCAGCACTGCTCGACCGGGTATTCGCGAGTGTAGCCGGCGCCTCCGTAGACCTGGATTGCCAGATCGTTGGCTTTCGGACCGTATTCCGAGGGCCAGGCTTTAATCACCGGGGTAAGCAAATCCAGCAGCTTGCCGGCTTCCATTCGTTTCTGGTCATCCGGGTGGGTGTGCTGATCATCCATCAGGCGAGCGCCGTAGAGGCAGAGCGCCAGGCCGCCTTCGCTGTAGGCTTTCTGGGCCAGCAGCATGCGGCGTACGTCCGCGTGGTCGATGATGGGTACTTGCGGGCTTTCCGGATTCTTTTCGCTGGCTTTACGACCCTGCAGGCGGTCCTTGGCGTATTCCAGGCTGTGCATGTAGCCCCGATAGCCGATCACCGCGGCGCCAAAGCCAACGCCGATGCGGGCTTCGTTCATCATCTGGAACATGTACTTCAGGCCCTGATGGGGTTCACCTACCAGGTAGCCGTGGCAGGGAGCGTCGTCGCCGAAGCTCAGGGCGGTACTGGTAGTGCCACGATAGCCGAGTTTGTGGATCAGGCCGGCGAGGCTGACGCCGTTGCGGTCGCCCGGGTTGCCGTTCTCGTCCACATGGAATTTCGGGACGATGAACAGGGAGATGCCTTTTACGCCCGCCGGTGCGCCTTTGATTTTCGCCAGCACCATGTGAACGATATTTTCGGTGATGCTCTGCTCGCCACCAGAGATGTAGATTTTGGCGCCTTTGATCAGGTAGTGGCCGTCGTCGGTGGGCGTGGCGGAGGTGCGGATGTCTGCTAGGCTGGAGCCGGCGTGGGGCTCGGTCAGGGCCATGGTTCCACTGTAGCGGCCGCTGAGCATATTGGACAGGAATTTGGTCTTCTGTTCGTCGTTGCCGAATACACGAATCAGGTTGGCGGCGGCGGTGGTCAGAAACGGGTAGCCGGCGGTGCCGGGATTGGCGGCGGTGAAGAAGCCGTTGCAGGCCGCCATGACGGATTCCGGCAATTGCATGCCGCCGAGGTCGTAGTCGTATCGGCCAGCGAGGAAGCCGGCTTCGGCGTAGGCATCGAAGGCCTGTTTGACGTCCGGGAGCATTTCTACCTGGCCGTTGACGAATTTGGGTTCGTCTTTGTCGGCGGCGCTGTTGTGGTTGGCGAATTTTTCTTTCGCCATTTTGTCAGCGGTTTCGATGACGGCGTCGAAGGTTTCTTTGCTGTGTTCGCTGAAGCGCTCGCGCTGGATGAGGGATTCGGTGTCCATCACCTCATAAAGTTGGAAGGCAAGGTCGCGGCGGTCGATCAGGGTGTCGGTCATTCTTGGTCTCCTGTTGATTGGTCATAGCGTCTCATAACGGCTATGGTTGTTGGAATTGTCATTTCTGACTTATTTTTGGTTGAATCCGCCATCAGCTAGTGGTGACTGACGCCCGGCAGGAGGTGTGGGGGAACTTTTCGGGAGACGCCGTGAACCCATCCATCGGGGCTTGAGCGCAGCTTCCCTGCTGCGTACACTCCCGGAAAGCTCCCCCACACCTCCCGCCTACTTCAGCATCGGCTGATCAAGCTTCACACAACCACGGAGCAGTCCTTCATTGAAAACCGTCACCATCATCGGCTTTAACGGAGCTCTGGCCAGCGCCATCACCGGTATGATCGACCTGTTTCGCCTGGCCGGGGTGACCTGGGCCCGAATTCATGGCGAGCAGCCGACGGCATGGTTCAGAACCCGGCTGCTGACCGAGGATGGCGAGCCCTGCCGATGCATCAATGGCGTGACCCTGTTGGCGGATGGTTCCTGGCAGGATATTGACGAACTGGGTGCCGATGACCTGCTGATTATTCCGACCATTGGTGCACCCATTGATGAAGTTCTGCAAACCAACCCCCTCCTGATTCAGTGGCTTTCAAAGTTTCAGACTGCGACGCCCGGCGATGTTCGGGTGGCCAGTAACTGTACCGGCGCGTTTTTGTTGGCGGCGGCGGGGTTACTGGACGGTCGGGAGGCCACCACACACTGGGGGTTTGGTGAACAGTTCAGACGGCAGTTTCCGGCTGTAAATCTCCATGCCGACAAGCTGGTCACGGTTGATGGCCCCGTAGCCTGCGCCGGGGGTGGTATGGCCTGGTGGGACCTGGGGGTGTACCTGGTGGAGCGGCTGGCAGGTGCGCAGGTGGCCCGGGAGTTGGCGAAGGCGTTTGTGATTGACGCCGGGCGCACGAGCCAGGCTCCCTATAGCGTGCTGCAGGCCAAGCGATACCATTCAGACAAGGTGATTCACCAGGTTCAGGATTGGCTAGAGGCGCATTTCAAAGAGCCGGTTTCATTGCCAGAGCTTTCCAGCTTCGCCGGGTTGTCCGAAAGGTCGCTGTTACGTCGGTTCCGGCAGGCGACAGGGGATTCACCGTCCAGCTATCTGCAGCTACTCCGTGTGGAGGAGGCTCGCCGGCTACTCGAATCCTCAACGGGAGGGCTTGAGTCGGTCACCCGGGCGGTCGGATACGAGGATGTGAGCTCGTTCAGCCGGCTGTTTCGTCGGCATACGAAGCTTTCACCGGGCGCCTATCGGGCGAAATTCGGCCGATAGTATGGTGTTACAGGTCACAATTCAGTCTTTGGTAGTGTTTCTGTGGCGCGGGTTATGCATCAAACTGTCTTGTAGGCGATTTTTTGCCGCTGTACGTAAATAATCTTGACAGTATTAACCCTTCGGGGGAGGTCGTTTCCATGAACGCACCGTTGAAGCAGAGCCGGGCCGATGTACTTAACCGGCTATACGATATGAAGCGCAAGCAGCTCGCGCAGGCCAGTCAGCAGGGTAACAGCCTGCGTTGCCAAGTATTGGAAGCCGAAGCAGAGGCGATTTCCAATGCCCTGAAAACCGTTCGATAGCCATTTATCCAGACAACAGCTATCGAACGCCACTTCCGGTCAACTGATGACGTAGCAGGTCACTTTTTAAATGGCTGCCGCGATTTCGGTTCCCTGACGGATGGCCCTTTTGGCATCCAGCTCTTCCGCCACATCAGCACCGCCAATGAGGTGCGCTTTCACGCCTTTATCCGCAAGCTGGTCGAACAGTTCCCGATAGCTTTCCTGTCCCGCGCAGATGATCACGTTGTCCACGGCCAGAACTCTGGTCTCGCCGGTCTTTCCGTCCTTGTCGGTCAGGGTAATATGCAGGCCTTGATCGTCGATTCGATCGTAACGGCAACCCCGGAGCATTTCGACGTCCCGATGCTTGAGGCTGCTTCGGTGCACCCAGCCTGAGGTTTTGCCCAGGCCGCCGCCGACTTTGCCGGTTTTACGCTGCATCAGATAAATCTTGCGGGGCGATGGGGTCTGCGCCCGTTCAGCCAGGCCGCCGGGGCCCTCAAACGTGGGATTCACCCCCCATTCCGCCTGCCATTCAGCCACACTCACCTGTTCGCCTTCCGGGTGCTTGCCAAAGTCGTGAGTCAGGAATTCACTGACATCAAAACCGATACCACCCGCCCCGATCACAGCCACCGACTTGCCCACCGGTTTGTTGTGGCGTAGTACATCCAGGTACCCAAGGACTTTCGGGTGGTCGATGCCTTCAATCTTCGGTGTTCGTGGTTTGACGCCGGTGGCGATGATCACGTCGTCAAAGCCCTGTTCGATCAGCTCGTCGGCCCCCACACGGGTTTCGAGCCGCAGGTCGATTTCCAGCAGATCAATCTGACGCTGAAAATAGCGCAGGGTTTCGTAGAACTCTTCCTTGCCCGGAATACGTTTGGCGTAATTGAACTGGCCGCCAATTTTGTCCTCAGCTTCAAACAGGGTCACCTTGTGCCCCCGTTTTGCCGCCGTGGTGGCTGCTGCCAGGCCAGCGGGACCGGCGCCGACCACCGCTACGCGCCTGACGACAGGCGCTACCGTGAGCACCAGTTCGGTCTCGTGGCAGGCCCGGGGGTTTACCAGACAGGAGGCGCGCTTGGCCTGGAACACATGGTCCAGACACGCCTGATTGCAGGCGATACAGGTATTGATCTCGTCGCCGCGCCCCTGTTCCGCCTTGCGGACAAACTCGCTGTCGGCCAGCAGCGGGCGTGCCATGGACACCATGTCAGCCTTACCGGCAGCAAGGATTTCCTCGCCTTTTTCAGGCGTATTGATACGGTTGGTGGTACACACCGGGATGTCCACCTCGCCATAGAACTTGGCTGTCACATCCGCAAAGCCGCCGCGGGGTACCGAGGTCACGATGGTGGGAACGCGGGCCTCGTGCCAGCCAATACCCGTGTTGATAATGGTTGCACCGGCTTTCTCGATGGCCTTGCCCAGAGTGACGATCTGCTCCCAGGTCTGGCCGCCTTCCACCAGATCCAGCATGGACAGGCGGTAAATAATGATGAATTCCGGCCCGACCGCCTCACGCATGCGGCGAACGATCTCCACCGGCAAGCGCATTCGGTTTTCGTAGGGCCCACCCCACTTGTCGGTTCGCTTGTTGGTGCGTTCACACAGGAACTGGTTGATAAAATAACCTTCGGAGCCCATCACCTCAACGCCGTCGTAGCCGGCGAATTTAGCCAGCTTGGCGGCATTCACGAAGTCATTGATCTGCCGTTCCACACCTTTTGTTGAGAGGGCTCTGGCCTTGAACGGACTGATCGGTGCCTTGGTGGCCGAGGCCGACACAATCAGCGGCTGATAACCATAACGACCGGCGTGCAGCAATTGCAGGCAGATTTTTCCGCCCGCTTCATGCACGGCCCCGGTCACATGACGATGCAGCAAAGCAGTCGCACGGTTATTCATCGTAGACGCCAGCGGGGCCAGCTGCCCCACCAGGTTGGGAGAAAAGCCACCGGTTACCATGAGCCCGACGCCACCTTCCGCCCGTTCGGCAAAATACCGGGCGAACTTGTGGATATTCCAGAAACGGTCTTCGAGGCCGGTATGCATCGACCCCATCAGCACCCGGTTCTTGAGCTCAGTGAACCCCAGATCAAGCGGTTTCAGCAGGTTGGGATAGGCGTTGGTCATGGCGCACTCTCATCGAATATTTATCGGGAGTATACACTTGATCAATGGCAAGTTGACTTGACCTGACCGACGGGCCACGTATCATCGCATTTCAAGTTTGACTGACGGAGCAACCATGACCGCAAGGTCCTTCGGCTGCATTAGAATCACCCGCCCACCCGTTACCGCTGACATCGCGCGGCACCGGGGACGCCTTCCGTATTTCCCGGACCCGCCTGTTTCCTGCTGAATCCACCCTGACCCATGCCGACCCGATCCCGATGCTCATCGTGCACGGTGGCTGGTCGGAGACTAGACTCAGGCAAACACGCCTTTGGTACTCATGTAAAAGAACACCGATAACGAGGTTGCGATGTCGCTACCGCTGGTTGTATTTCTGCCATTTCTGGGGGCTATAGCTGCCCCGCTGTTTGCCCTTGGGGGGCGGACAGCGATTGCGATTGCCTCTTCTGTTCCGGCGCTTATTGCCCTGGCTGCCCTGTTCCCGCACTGGGAAACACTGGCCAACGGTGGCACCGTCCTGCAATCCTGGGAGTGGTTACCGGCGATCGGCATTTCCTTCAGCTTCCGCCTCGATGGACTGTCTCTGCTGTTCGCACTGCTGATTCTGATTATTGGCGTGTTGATCATTCTCTATGCCCGCTATTACCTGAAGCCGGCCGAGAATATCGGGAAGTTTTACGCGCTGCTGCTCTGTTTCAAAGGCTCCATGCTGGGCATCGTACTCTCCAGCAATCTCTTGCTGATGATGATTTTCTGGGAACTGACCAGTCTCACCTCGTTCCTGCTCATCAGTTTCTGGAACCACAAACAGGACGCTCGTCGTGGCGCCCGCATGGCGCTGGCGGTGACCGGTGGCGGTGGGCTGGCGTTGCTCGCGGGCATTCTGATCATCGGCAACATTGTCGGCAGTTTTGAACTGGACGATGTGCTGGCCGCCGGCGATGTTATCAAAGCCCACTCCATGTACCCCGTCGCCCTGACGCTGGTACTGCTGGGCGCGTTTACCAAGTCTGCCCAGTTCCCGTTCCATTTCTGGCTGCCCCATGCCATGCAGGCGCCAACGCCGGTTTCGGCCTACCTGCACTCCGCCACCATGGTCAAGGCCGGCATTTTCCTGATGGCGCGTTTGTACCCGGCATTGGCTGGTACCGAACAATGGTTCTACATGGTCAGTTTTACCGGCATGGCAACTTTGCTGATTGGCGCCTACGTGGCCATGTTCAAGCACGACCTGAAAGGGCTTCTGGCGCATTCCACCGTCAGCCACCTGGGCCTGATCACGCTGCTGTTCGGTATGGGTACCGAACTGGCAGCGGTGGCAGCGGTATTCCACGTCATCAACCATGCCACCTTCAAGGCCTCACTGTTCATGGCCGCCGGTATTATCGACCACGAAACCGGTACCCGGGACATGCGCCGGATTAACGGCCTGTGGCGATACATGCCCCATACGGCCACTCTGGCCATGGTGGCCGCGTCATCCATGGCCGGGGTTCCGCTGCTGAACGGCTTCCTGAGCAAGGAAATGTTCTTTGCCGAGTCCCTACAACTGAATCTGCCCGGCATCTGGGCCTGGCTGCCGCCGATCGTCGCCACGCTGGCCGGTATTTTTGCGGTCGCCTATTCCGCACGTTTTATTCACGACGTGTTCTTTAACGGCAAGCCCGTCAATCTGCCCATCTACCCGCCCCACGAACCGCCCCGGTACATGAAAATCCCGGTGGAGATCCTGGTCTTCGCCTGCATCATGGTAGGCATGTTCCCGGCAGTATCGGTCGGGCCTCTGCTATACGCTGCCGCCCACGCCACCCTTGGCGGCGAGGTGCCGGATTATCAACTGGCGGTTATCCATGGCTTTAACCTGCCACTGATCATGAGTTTTGCGGCTTTCTTTGGCGGTTTGATCATGTATAGCCAGCGCCAGAAATTCTTTGATTTCCACGCGCGCTTCAAGGAAATCGACGAGAAGGCCGTATTCGAAGCGATCGTACTGCGGATTGTCGACCTGGCGAACGGCTTTACGGCAAGAATCGAGAACGGCTCTCTGCAAAGATACGGCATGCTGCTTGTGGTCAGCGTACTGGCAGTCGCTGCCATGCCACTGCTGGATCTGGGCATCTTCATTGGTGAGACCGGGCTGAGCCCTGTGGACTGGCCCACGGCCATTGCCGCAGGCGTACTGATCATTTGTGCCCTGTTGACGGCTGCCGTGCACCGGCAGCGATTTTACGCGCTGGTTGTGCTGAGCGTGGTGGGCCTGATCGTTGCACTGGCGTTTGCCCGCTTCTCGGCGCCCGACCTGGCCATGACCCAGTTGTCGGTGGAAGTGGTGACCATTGTTCTGCTCATGCTGGCGCTCTACTACATGCCTGGCTGGACACCCGTGGAAACCCCACTGAAACGTCGCTTCCGGGATATCGCCATCGCGGGTATTGCCGGTATTGGTATGACTCTGGTTACCCTGGCCATGTTGACGCAACCGTTCAGTTCGATTTCCGATTTCTTCCTTGAGAACAGCAAACCGGGCGGTGGCGGCACCAACGTGGTCAACGTCATCCTGGTGGACTTCCGGGGCTTTGATACCCTGGGCGAAATCACCGTTCTGGCGATTGCTGCCCTGGGCATTTACGCGCTGCTGAAAAATACGCCGCTAACGCCACCACCCAGTGATGGCGAAGGCCATGCCTGGTCACGGGATGCCTACCCGTTAATGCTGCGCTTGATTGCCCGGCCACTGTTGCCGCTGTCCCTGATGGTGTCGGCATTCATCTTCCTGCGTGGCCACAACCTGCCCGGCGGCGGATTTATCGCGGGTCTGATCACCTCGATAGCCCTGATCCTCCAGTACATTGCCAGTGGCCTGAACTGGACCCAGGACCGGATCCCGTTCAAATATCACAACGTCATTGGCCTGGGCCTGTTGTTCGCAACCATTGCCGGCGCGGCCAGCCTGGCCTTCGGCTATCCGTTCCTGACCTCAACATTCGGCTATATCACCTGGCCGGTAGTCGGCAAGTTCGAGGTAGCGTCAGCACTGGTCTTCGACCTGGGTGTTTATCTCACGGTAATCGGGGCCACCCTGTTGGCGCTGGTGACCATTGGCCGCATATCGCCGCATTCGGCCATCAAGAGTAAGAGGGAGGGCGCGTAATGGAACTTGTCTATGCATTGGTGATTGGTGCCCTGACCGCCTCCGGCGTTTATCTGCTGCTGCGGGCGCGCACGTTCCCCGTGGTGGTTGGCCTGACACTCCTGTCTTACGGGGTAAACCTTTTCCTGTTCTCCACTGGCCGGCTGGCTACCGGCAAGCAACCGATTATCGGCACTGCGGAAAGCTATGCCGACCCACTGCCGCAGGCGCTGGTTTTAACGGCCATCGTGATTGGCTTCGCCATGACAGCCTTTGTGGTGGTGATGTCGCTACGAAACCTTGCGGATAACGAAGATGACCATGTTGATGGCAAACAACCCTATAAATCGCCAGCACCGGAGCAGGAAGACGAGGAGGTAACCGGTAAATGAACCATTGGCTTACCGCTCCGATTCTGATTCCTCTGCTTGGCGGCATTCTGCAGGCACTGATGGGCTATGCCCCCATCACGCTGCGCCGAACCCTAGCACTGGCAACCACCGTGCTGATCCTGGTCTCGGCCATAGTCCTTCTGGTGCTGGCAAACGACGGCAGTTACCGCATTTATGCTTTTGGCAACTGGCAGCCGCCGTTCGGGATTGTCCTGGTTCTGGACCGGCTGGCCGCGCTGATGCTGGTCATGACCTCTGTTCTGGCCCTGTTCTGTCACCTGTATGCCATCGGCGGCGCCGATGAGGGTAACCGACAGTTCCACGCCCTGTTCCTGTTCCAGTTGATGGGCCTCAACATCGCCTTCCTGACCGGTGACCTGTTCAACCTTTTCGTTGCCTTCGAGGTGCTTCTGATCGCCTCCTACGGCTTGCTGATGCATGGTGGAGGCACCATAAGGACTGTACCTGGCCTCCACTACGTGGTTCTCAACCTGATCGGCTCGGCGATATTCCTGATCAGTGTGGGCATGATCTACAGCGTCACCGGCACCCTGAATATGGCAGACCTTGCGGTCAAGGTTCCCCAGGTAACCGGTGAAAGCCTGAATATCGTCAAGGCCGGCGGCATGATGCTGCTGGTAGTCTTTGGCCTGAAGGCCGCCATTCTGCCGCTGTGTTTCTGGCTGCCCCGTGCCTACTCCAAAGCCACGGCGCCCGTTGCGGCTCTGTTTGCGGTCATGACCAAGGTGGGCATCTACGCCATCCTGCGGGTATACCCGCTGGTGTTTGGCGACGAAGCCGGTGAGCTTGCCAATCTCGGCATGGATTGGCTGTTCCCGATCGCTCTGGCCACCCTGGCCATGGGCGTCATAGGCGCTCTGGGCTCTGGTAGCCTGAAGACGCTTGTGGCCTGGCAGGTGATCATATCCGTGGGCACCCTGCTGGCTCCCATCTCTCTGGGCTCCGAAGCCGGCCTGTCTGCCGCCCTGTTCTATATGCTCAGCACGACCTGGACCGTCGGCGGCCTGTTCCTTGTATCGGAACTGATAGCCAACCAGCGCGGCAGCGCGAACGATCGCATCATCACCGCGCCCAGGATGCATAACCGCACCTTCCTGAGCGTGCTGTTTCTGATCGGTGCCGTTGCCGCCGCCGGGTTGCCTCCGCTCAGCGGCTTCATTGGCAAGCTGCTGATTCTACAGTCCGTTGAGCCCGGTTTCGAAATGGCCTGGCTCTGGTCAGTGCTGCTGGTTGGCAGCTTCCTCACAATCATTGCCTACAGTCGGGCCGGCAGTATTGTTTTCTGGCGAACCGTCGACGGTCACCTGGAAAAGCCGGACCCATTGAATGGTCGGATTTCTGTAGCAGCAGGCGCGCTCACCGCATTGGCGATCGTCCTGGTCGTGTTTGCCGGTCCAATAACACGCTATACCGATGCAACGGCCGAACAGCTACACAATAACAATGCCTATATCGAAATCCTGCAGATGCCTATGGTCGGGGAGGATGACTGATGCTTGATCGACTGAGGTTTCCCCACCCCTGGCTGAGCCTGACCCTGTTCGTCATGTGGCAATTTCTGAGTGACGGCATCAGTGGCGGCAGTATTGTTCTTGGACTGATCCTGGCCTGGATAATCCCCCTGATGACCCAGGGTTTCTGGCCAGATCCACCCACCTTGCTCAAGGCCTGGAAGACACCTGCCTACCTGTTGCGGGTTCTGTGGGACATTGTGGTCGCCAGCGTTGATGTGGCAAGGCTGATACTGAGCCCTCGCGCACCACGGCCGATGTTCATCTGCTACACCCTGGAACTAACGGATCCGCTGGCTATCAGCATTCTAGCCAGCACCATTTCCCTGACGCCGGGCACCGTTAGCGCGGATGTGAGCGATGACAACACACTGCTGCTGATTCATGCCCTGGACGCCGAGGACGAGCAGGAAGTCATCGACACTATCCGGAACCGGTACGAAAAGCCTTTGCTGGAGATGTTCCAATGATGCTAACCGCGCTCTACATCACCATTGCCATGGTCACGCTGGCCGCCTTGCTGAACGTGTACCGCCTGATCAAGGGCCCGGATGCGCCGGACCGGATACTGGCGCTGGACACCCTCTACATTAACGCCATCGCATTGATCATTCTGTTGGGCATCACGCTGAAAACACGCATGTACCTTGAGTCTGCGCTGCTGATTGCGGTTATGGGATTTGTTGGAACCGTCGCCATGGCCAAATACCTCAAGCGCGGCAGCGTCATTGAATAACCCGGAGGACACCCTATGAGCACCTTCGCAGAATACGCCATTTCCGCCATGCTGATTATCGGTGGCGTTTTTACCCTGATCGGTGCCATTGGTCTGGCTCGACTGCCGGATTTCTACACCCGACTACACGGCCCAACCAAAGCCACCACGGTTGGCGTTGGCGCCATCGTGATCAGCTCCGTGATTTACTTCAGCACGCTTGGACGAGGCATCGGGATAGAGGAAATCCTGATCACGGCGTTCCTGTTCATGACGGCGCCCATCAGCGCCAACTTCCTGGCAAAAGCCGCGATGCACCTGGAAGTCAGAACCTCCAAGAACACTCGCGGTCAAAGCTGGGATCAGTGAGTCCCTTGCAACCATGGGCTCGGTGAGCCTTTTGTAAAAAAGGATCGTATTTATCAAAGGGCTACCGGCAACCAGAATCTGTAAAAACACTTAAAGTCAGGCCTTAAAGGAGCCATCTCCCATGATGTTACTGGCTGTGCTATCCGGTTTTATGCTGGCGGTCGCGGTACCGGCGCTTTATCGTTTGGCAGGCAGTTACATTGGCTGGGTATTGGCTCTGCTCCCCGCTTCCCTCACAGCTTACTTCGCCAGCCTGATTCCCACGATCCGTGGTGGTGAAAGGCTCCTGATTGAAACGCCCTGGATGCCGGGGCTCGGGATAACCCTGGACTTCATGGTCGATGGCCTGTCCCTGGTGTTTGCCCTTTTGATCAGCGGCATCGGCACCTTCATTCTGATCTACGCCGGTTCTTACCTGAAAGGCCACAAAGACCTCGCCCGGTTCTACGTCATCATGCTGTCTTTCATGGCATCCATGCTTGGACTGGTGCTTTCGGACAATCTCATTACCTTTTTTGTGTTCTGGGAACTGACCAGCATCACTTCCTACATGCTGATCGGCTTCAACCATGAAGATGCCGAGGCACGAAAGTGTGCGCTCCAGGGCCTGTTCGTAACCGCCGGTGGCGGGCTCGTGTTGATGGCGGGCCTGATCCTGCTGATTTTTATCACCGGGGATTCCTCCTTCTCGGGCCTTCTGGCGTCAGAACTGTCCATTCATGAGCATCCGCATTACACCGCGGCCGCGGTCTGCATACTGATTGGCGCCTTTACCAAATCCGCGCAGACGCCTTTCCATTTCTGGCTGCCAAACGCCATGGCGGCACCCACCCCGGTTTCGGCCTACCTGCATTCTGCGACCATGGTGAAGGCGGGCGTGTATCTGCTGGCCCGCCTGAATCCGTCAATGAGCGGAGACATGTTGTGGAGCGGCTCCCTGTTGGTGTTTGGTGCATTAACCATGCTCACCGGCGCCTATCTTGCCTACAGCAGCACCGGCATCAAGAAGGTTCTGGCTTATTCCACGGTGATGGCGCTGGGCACCCTGACCATGCTGGTGGGTGTGGGTACTGAACTGGCCATCACAGCTTTTATCTGCTTCCTGGTGGCCCACTCCCTGTACAAGGGCGCCTTGTTTATGCTCGCCGGCGCCCTGGACCACGAAACCGGCACCAAAGATATTACCCGGATGGGTGGCCTGAGGCACAGCATGCCCAAAACGGCCGTCATTACCGGGCTTGCCGCCCTATCACTGGCAGGGCTTCCACCACTGTTCGGGTTCGTGGCCAAGGAACTGTTACTGGAGTCGCTGTTGAATGCGCCAATATGGCAAACCGGGCTTCTGGTGGCCGCCGTTCTCTCGGCCATGCTGGTGGTGGCCGTCGCCGGTCTGGTGTTTATCAAGCCCTTTTTCGGGCCGGTTGTTAAAACGCCCAAACTGCCCCACGAGGCTCCGTTTGCAATGCTGATCGGCCCCGGTGTGCTGGCACTGCTCGCCCTGGTTTTCGGAATCATGCCATCTCTGCCCGCAAATCTGGTTCTGGACGCCGCTATTTCAGCAGTCTCCGGCTACCCGGTAGAAACCGCCCTCGCCCTCTGGCATGGCATCAACCTTCCCCTGATGCTTTCCGGTCTCAGTCTCCTGGCAGGCTCGTTCCTGGTGGTAGGCTGGCGCCGACTGCAGCCAACCCTGTATGCGCTTAATACCGCCGCCAGCCGAATCGGCCCCGAGGCGGGTTATTTCCGCTTCATGGAAGGTATCAGTCAGGTTGCGGGCTGGCAGACCCGGCTCCTGCAGAACGGCGTTCTCGGAATCTATCTTCTGGTACTGGTTCTTGTCACCTTCTCTCTGGCAGGCTATACCCTGCTGACCCGGCATGGTCTCCAGCTGGATTTTGACTTCAGTGACAGTTATTTCTACGAGTGGGGAATCGCGCTCCTGATTGTCGCTGCGACCGTCTTTGCCTGTGTCACCCGGTCCCGGCTTGGCTCGGTTGCTTCGCTGGGGGTACTGGGCTTTGGTGTGGCCCTGACCTTCATTCACTTCAGTGCACCGGATCTGGGCATTACCCAACTACTGGTGGAGACCCTCACCGTCATTCTGCTTGTGCTGGTGCTGTTCCGGCTGCCACCGTTTGCCAAGCTGTCCTCGTCCTGGGAACGTTACCGGGACCTGTCTGTCGCAGTGTTTGCGGGCGTGGTGATGACGCTCATCATTCTTGCTGTTCTGGATATCCAGTACTTTGACAGCATTTCCAGCTACTACGTTGAAAACAGCTATGGTCTGGCGTTTGGCAAAAATATCGTCAACGTAATTCTGGTGGACTTCCGGCAACTGGATACTCTGGGGGAAATATTTGTACTGGGTCTTGCCGCAATTGGCGTTTACTCCATGATCAAGCTCAGGGCGGAGGACCAGTACAAGCCATGAAATCCAACACCGTGATTCTCCACACCGCGGCATTGGCGATCATGCCGCTGCAGCTGATGTTTTCGGTGTTCCTGCTTTTGCGCGGGCACGACGAACCCGGCGGCGGTTTCATCGGGGGCCTGGTCGCTGCAAGCGCGTTTGTTCTCTACGCCTTCGCCTTCGGCGCGGAAGCCACCCGCAAACTCCTTCGGGTGCACCCGAAGGATCTCCTGGCAGCCGGCCTGCTGTTCGGGCTGGCATCCACAATTCCGGCCCTGTTGTCTGGTCAGGCCATGCTCACCGCCCACTGGTGGGAGCTTCCGCTGCCTGGTGACAGCTACCTGAAGTTATCGACCGTACTCGTCTTCGACATTGGCGTGTATCTGGCGGTCCTTGGCACACTGATGACATTCGTGATCGGTCTGATGGAGGTTGAGGGATGAGGCGAACACAGTTTTTTGAACGGGGAGCATCGCTATGGAAAGCCTGATGGCCCTTGTGGTTGGTATCTTGTTCGCGGCCAGTATCTACATGATGCTCAGACGCTCCATCGTGAAAATCGTTATTGGCCTGATCATTCTGAGCAATGCGGCAAACCTGCTGATTTTTGTGGTGTCGGGTCTAACCCGGGGCGCACCTCCGCTGATAGCCGACGGCGCGAAGCAGGTGGCTGGAACGGTGGCAGATCCGTTACCCCAGGCCCTCATCCTTACGGCTATCGTGATCGCGTTCAGCGTTCTGGCCTTTGCGGTGGTTCTGATCCGCCGGGCATACGAAGTTGTGGGCACCGATGATCTGGACAAGATGAAGGATACCGACACTTGAACCTGGAAGTTGTTCTCCCGATTCTGATCCCCCTGACCGCCGGCGCCCTGTCCCTGGCGCTGTGGCGCTCGGTTCAGCTGCAACGCCTGGTTGCCGTGGTAGCCACCGCTCTTTTGCTGGCCGCCAGCATCTGGCTGATGCGCTCAACCATCGACAAAGGCTTCCTGGTGATGGAAATGGGCAGCTGGCCGGCGCCGTTCAGCATTGTGCTGGTGGCGGACATCCTCAGCGCCATCATGATTGTGCTGACTGGCATTATCGGGCTCGCCATTGCCATCTATTCGCTGGCTTCAACGCCCCCGGGCCACGAAAGGTTCGGCTACTACCCGCTGATGCACCTGTTGCTTGCCGGGGTCACTGGCGCCTTCCTGACCGGCGATATTTTCAATCTCTTCGTCTGGTTTGAGGTCATGCTGCTGGCATCCTTTGCCCTGCTCACCCTCGGTGGCGAGCGTGCCCAGATGGAAGGCGCCATCAAATACGTTACCCTGAACCTGTTTTCATCGGCCCTCTTCCTGTCAGCCGTCGGCCTGCTGTACGGCATGGTGGGTACCCTCAACATGGCGGATATTGCCCAGAAGGTGAGCCGTGTTGAGGATCCCGGCATGATCACCGTGGTGTCGCTTATGTTCATGGTATCGTTTGGCATCAAAGCGGCGGCATTCCCCCTGTTTTTCTGGCTCCCGGCCTCATACCACACCCCTCAGGTCGCTGTATCCGCACTGTTCGCGGGACTGCTGACCAAAGTCGGGGTGTACGCACTCTATCGGGTATTCACCCTGATTTTCACCCAGGATGTGGAATATACCCACACCATCCTGCTCTGGGCGGCCGCCCTGACGATGCTGACCGGTGTGCTCGGCGCCGCCGCACAGTTCGAGTTCCGCAGGATTCTGTCCTTCCACATCGTCAGCCAGATCGGCTACATGCTTCTGGGGCTGGCCTTGTTTACGCCCCTGGCGCTGATTGGCGGTGTGTTTTACATCATGCATCACATCATCGTTAAAACGAATCTGTTCCTGGTAAGCGGCATCACCTATCGCCTGCTGGGCAGCTATGAACTGAAAGACCTGGGTGGCGTGTATCGGCAGCGCCCTTACCTGGCGTTACTATTCCTGATTCCGGCCTTGTCGCTGGCCGGTATTCCGCCCTTGTCCGGCTTTTTCGCCAAGTTCGTTGTTGTCCGTGCCACACTGGAATCCAGCGAATATCTTGTCGCAGCGGTCGCCTTGCTCGTGGGCTTGCTGACCCTCTACTCCATGATCAAGATCTGGGCGGAAGTGTTCTGGAAGAAAGTCCCCGAGCACGTTACCGACACCAGACGGCTCAATGGTGACATCAAAGACAAACGCAGTTGGGCCTACTACACCCCGGTGGTGGGGCTTGCGGTGTGCACACTGATTATTGGCCTCTATGGTCAGCCCATTTACGTGCTTGCAGAATCCGCCGCCGAGCAGCTGATGAACCCGCAGCTTTACATAGAAGCGGTTCTGGGAGGGCAACCTGAATGATCGGCCTGTTCTGGAATTTACTGCTGGCTCTGGCCTGGGTAACCCTCACGGGTAGCATCACGGCCATGAACCTGCTGGCAGGTTTTATCTTTGGCTACGTCGCCCTCATGGTGCTGCAGAAACAGGTGCCGGTGCTGAAAGGGTATTCCCGCCGGATTCCCCGTCTCGCCGCTTTCCTGGTGTATTTCCTGAAAGAACTGGTGAAGTCGAATCTGAGGGTCGCCTATGACATCGCAACGCCGGTCTGGCACATGAAGCCGGGAGTGATCGCGTTTCCGCTCCGGGCCGAGACCGATATGGAAATTCTCTTTGTCAGCAGCGTCATTTCTCTCACCCCCGGAACCCTGAGCCTGGATGTTTCTGACGATCGAAAGGTGCTGTTTATCCACGCCATGTTTCTTCACGACGAAGAGCAGCTCAGAAACGACCTGAGAGAACTCGAACGCCGAATCCTGAAGGTGACGCGCTAGGAGGCCAGTCATGCTGAATGTGGTGATCAATATTGTCTATCTGATGCTGTCTCTGGCGCTGCTCTTTGCCTTCATTCGGCTTACCCGTGGTCCGTCCTTGCCGGACCGGGTGGTCGCATTGGAACTGATTGCATCCATCGTGGTTGGCTACGTGGGTGTGCACGCGATTGATACCGGCGTAGCCAGTTTCCTGGATGTTGCCATTGTTATCGCCCTGACAGCCTTTCTGGCAGCCATCGGCTTCGCCAGATTCGTGGAGCGCGGAGGCGTTAAGAATGATTGAAATACTGGTATCCGTTCTGCTTCTGGCAGGCGCTGCTTTCATGGTACTGGCCGCCATCGGCGTTCTCAGGTTGCCCGATCTCCCCACCCGTATGCACGCCACGACCAAAGCCGGTGCCCTCGGGGCCATGATGACCATGGGTGGCGTGGCGTTCTATTTCGGGGATAGCACCGTGGCCGCTCGCGCCGTTGCCATTGTTATCTTCATTCTTTTGACCGCTCCCATTGCCGCCCATGTCATAGGCCGGGCCGGTTATTTCACCGGCACCAAACTATGGGCAGGCACCATTAAGGATGAGCTGCAGGAACGATACGACCCGGAGACCCATAAGCTCAGTAGCGGTCTAGAGGAGCTAGAGCCAGAGATGCCAACCCACACTGAAAAAGGCACCTCAAACCAATAGTTTGTGATTGGCAGCACAGGAATTTCCAGTATAGTAGGCTGCAAACCATTTCAAGGAATACCAGACATGCTGACAGTCAATGAATACTTCGATGGCAAGGTAAAATCGGTGGCTTTCCAGTCCAGCACACTGCCTGCCACAGTCGGTGTCATCAGTGCCGGCGAATATGAATTTGGCACCTCAGAAAAAGAAACCATGACGGTCGTCAGCGGTGAACTGACGGTGCTGCTGCCGGGCCAGCAAGACTGGCAAACCTTTGGTGCCGGCGAAAGTTTTGAAGTAGCGGGGCAAGCGAGCTTCAAAGCGAGAACGGATGTCGACACCGCTTATCTATGTACCTACGGATAAGCCTCAGTCAGTCAGCCAGTCTTTCTTACCGAGACAACAAACATAAGCAGAGAAAGAGGACAACAACATGGCACAAACCCGAATTCTCAAACCAGCTGAAAACGCCCACCAGTACCAGCTCCTGATCAAGCGCTTGCTGATGTCCGGGCCCCGCTATAACCCGGATCAGGAGATTGTTTACGCCAATCGCAGCAAATACACCTACAAAGACCTGGTCGAGCGCATCCATCGCCTTGCCAATGCCCTGACCGACGCCGGCATCAAACCTGGCGATACCGTGGCTGTGATGGATTGGGATACGCCCCGGTACCTGGAGTGCTTTTTTGCGATTCCGATGATTGGCGCCATACTGCACACGGTCAACGTGCGGCTGTCGCCGGAGCAGATTGTCTACACCATGAACCACGCCGAGGACGACGCGGTGCTGGTGCATGATGACTTCCTGCCCATCATCGATGGCGTGAAAGACGAGATCAAAACCGTTAAAACCTGGATTCAGGTAACCGACAGCGACAAGGCGGGCAACGCCTCTTTCGTCACACACGGCGAGTACGAAGCCCTGCTGGCCGCGGCCAGCGACCACTTCGACTTCCCGGATTTCGACGAAAACAGCGTCGCCACCACCTTCTACACCACCGGCACCACCGGCAACCCGAAAGGCGTGTATTTCAGTCACCGCCAGCTGGTTCTGCACACTCTTTCCATGGCCGGCAGCATCTCCCATTTCGACGAGATGCCGCTGTTGCGTTCATCCTCGGTGTATATGCCGGTCACGCCCATGTTCCACGTTCACGCCTGGGGCGTACCCTACGCGGCCACCATGATGGGCATCAAACAGGTATACCCCGGCCGTTATGAGCCGGAACTGCTGGTGGATTTGCTCAAGAAGCACAAGGTCAGCTTCTCCCACTGCGTGCCCACCATCATGCAGATGATGATGGCCACCGAGTCCATCAAGACCGCCGACCTGAGCAACTGGCATGTGCTCATCGGTGGCAGCGCACTGACCAAAGGCCTGTGCGATGCGGGGGCGAAACTCGGCATCAAGATGTTCACCGGCTACGGCATGTCCGAAACCTGCCCGCTGCTGAGCACCACGCACCTCACCCCGGCGGATTTTGAACTGCCTCTGGATCAGCAAACCGCAATCCGGGTGAAGACCGGTAAAGCCGTGCCCATGGTGGAACTGGAAATTGTCGATCCTGATGGCAAACCGGTACCCCATGATGGCGAAGCCAAGGGTGAAGTGGTCGCCCGGGCCCCCTGGCTGACCCAGAGCTACTTCAAACAGCCGGACAAAGGCGAGGAACTGTGGGAAGGCGGCTGGTTGCACACCGGCGATGTGGCCTCCATGGAGCCGGATAACACGCTCACGATCAAAGACCGCATCAAGGATGTGATCAAGACCGGGGGCGAATGGCTGTCGTCGCTCGACCTTGAGAACATGATCAGCCAGCACCCGGCCGTTGCCGGGGCTGCGGTCGTGGGTGTGCCCGATGAGAAATGGGGGGAACGGCCCTACGCCCTGATCACCCTGAAGCCCGGAGAATCCATCTCTGAGCAGGATATCAAGCAGCACCTGCAACAGTTTGTCGACAGTGGCGACATCAACAAATGGGCGATTCCCGAGCAGATGCGGTTTGTGGAGGACATCCCGAAGACCAGCGTCGGCAAGATCAACAAGAAACTGATTCGGGATCAGTTGAAGGACTAGGGTCCCGAGAAACCAGAAACGCCGGCGTCCTGGCAACAGACGCCGGCGTTTCTGGTTGTGCGGTTACCTGAATCTTCGGCTGCTCAGAGACCGGAGAAGGTGAAGTCCACCTCGGGACTCTTGCCAGCCACAATATCCGCCAGAGCGGCCGCCGAGCCGCAGGAGTGGGTCCAGCCCAGGGTACCGTGGCCGGTATTCAGGTACAGATTGCTGAAATGGCTCTTACCGATGTAGGGCACATTGGAGGGTGTGGCAGGCCGCAGGCCGGTCCAGAACTCGGCCTGGTCCCAATAACCGGCCTCGGGCATCACTTCCGCAGCCCGGCGGACAATGGCTCGGCAACGGGTAAAGTTCAAGTCGCGACTGTAACCATTCAACTCTGCCGTGCCGGCCACCCGCATTCGGTCGCCCAGGCGCGAGTAAACCAGCTTGTATTCGTCGTCGGTCAGGCTGACGTTAAAGGCCGCTTCTTCGTTTTTCACCGGCACGGTAATGGAATAGCCCTTGGCCGGATAGATATTCAGGAACATCCCGAGCTGGCGGGCAAGTACCCCACTGAAACTGCCCAGGCTCAACACATAGCTGTCCGCCCTCAGGGTGTGGTGTTTGCCGTCTTTCAGTGCCAGCACGCCCAGAATCCGGTCACCCGCCCGATCAAAACCCAGGACTTCGGTGCCATATTCAAAGGCCACCCCTGCTTCTTTACATTTCTCAGCCAGTGCCTGGGTAAATTTGCGGGCATCGCCGCTTTCGTCATCGGCGGTGTAAGTGGCGCCGGCAATTCGATGACGGATCGGCTCAAGCGCCGGCTCCAGCTCAACCGCACGGCCGGCATCGATAACCTGACGGTCACAGCCCAGGTCACGCATAATGCGGGAAGGTTCCAGGGCCGCATCAAACTCGGCAGGATTGGTGTAGAAATGCAGAATGCCCTTCGCCAACTGGTCATAATCCAGAGTCAGTTCTTCCCGCAGCGACTGCAGGCAAGAACGGCTGTAGGTGCCGAGATTGACCATCTGGCGGATATTGTGGGCGGCTTTGGCGGAGGTACACTGGGCCAGGAACGACAGCGCCCAGCGCCACTGATAGAGGTCGAGCCGCGGCCGGAACAACAGCGGGGCATCCGGCTGGAACAGCCATTTAGCGACTTTCAGGGGCGCCGAGGGATTGGCCCACGGCTCGGCATGGGACACCGACACCTGCCCGCCATTGGCGTAGCTGGTTTCCAGCCCTGACTGGTTCTGGCGGTCGACCACGGTTACCTGGTGCCCCTGTTTCTGCAGGTACCACGCCGTGGTAATACCAACGACCCCTGCCCCAAGTACCGCTATGTGCATGCCTGCCTCCCCTGAATTGGTCAACTGTGGTGGCTTCGGAACGTTAGCCACCCGCGCGCTTGACGGTCCAGCCTTTCTGCTCCAGTAACGGCACCAGAATATCTCGCTGGTCGCCCTGTATTTCCACCACACCGTCTTTTACTGTACCACCTGTACCGCATTTGGCTTTTAGCTGTTTGGCGTAGGCTTTCAGTTCTTTGTCGTCGAGCGGAATACCCGTCACCAGGGTCACGCCCTTGCCTTTGCGGCCCTTTGTCTCCCGGCTAACGCGCACAATACCGTCTCCGGCCGGCCTCTGCGCCGCCTGGCAGGTGCAGTCATCCAGCGGGTTCCGGCACTCAGGGCACATCCTCCCCTGATCCGTGGAGAACACCAGACCACCCTTGCGCTTGTTCATACCCATGATTACGCCTTTATCTGCAATCAGTTCAGGCCCGGAGGGTATTTGGAAAACATTTCCGAGACAACCTCGTCAATCAGCTCGCGGCGGGTTTCCGGAGACTGGTTTTCATTGAGATAGCGCCGGCTCGCGGCTTGCCAGACCACTTCCTCGGTGGTCCGATCAACCATTCTCACCACCAGTTTGCCCTCGGTTACCTCTCGCACCGGTGGCGGCGATGAGAGGCCCCAGCCGAAGTTGCCATGGCCGAACCCGAACCCCAGGCCAACGCCTACCTGCTCAAGCCGTTCCTCGGCCACAATCTGCCAGCTGATCAGAAGATCAGCTTCAGTTTCCGTCACTTTTTTCATGGCCTTCCGGTTCAGCTCGCGCTCTACCGCGTCCCGAACCCGGGCGTCATCCAGCGAGGTGAAACCAGAGTCCTGGGCGTTGCTGGCAAAGGCCCAACTGCTGTAATTGCCAAAAACGGTGGCTGGATTGTAGTCGGTCACCACATTGCTGGCACAGCCGGTTATGGCCAACGCCAAAGCAGCGATCATGATAATACGCATAGGCTTAACTCCGTTGTTCCCATATGTCTCCAGTATACGCGTGCCCAGGGCTACCGGCCTGCCTCAGTCAGTCAGGTTTCAAAACGGTAATCCATCTTCTGGGACTCACAAAAAGCGCTGAAGTCCTGTTGCTGAGCCACAGGCAAGGAAACGCTGGCTGTCACCCGCGTAGTATAGGAAATCGCGTCGATACGCCCTTCATGCCCGTCGCACCAGTGCCGCAGCGGTTGCTCATCGGCAAACCCGAACTGCACCGTTGCCTGCACACGTGCCTGCTGCACCACGCGGTCAACGGCGGACAAGACACTTTCAGCGGCGCCGGCATAGGCCCGAACCAGGCCACCGGCTCCAAGCTTGATGCCACCAAAATAGCGGATAACGATCACCAGCACGTCGCCCATATCCTTATGCAGGATCACGCCCAGAATGGGTTTGCCGGCGGTTCCGGAAGGCTCACCATCATCATTCATGGCAGCCTCTGCCGCAGAGCCGGGCCGGCCGATCTGATAGCCCCAGCAGACATGACGGGCATCGGGGTAGTCGCGGTGGGCCTGGTCAACGTATGCACGTACGTCATCCCGGTCAGTGACGGGATACACTCGGGCAATAAAGCGGCTTTTCTTCACTTCCGTTTCCCGCTCAAGGTATCCTGCAGGAATCGGGTAATCCTTACTCATGGGCGATCCTATGACGACCGAAGACAACGAACATCCACAACCCGGGACAGCAGCCCCTGCACGGATACGCAAGGCCGCTTGCGGCGTCCGGTTTGATGAGGACGAGCTGCAGGAAGGCATTGATTTTTCTGCAGCCAGCAAGCTGAGACCGGGCAGTGACAACACACCGGATCAAAGCCCGAAAGTCGATTCGTCAGCCTCCGACAAAGACCGGTAGCTCAAGGGTCACTTCCAGGCCGCCCGCGTCCCGGTTGCGGGCACTGATCTGCCCGTCGTGGGCCTGAATGATATCACGGGCAATAGCGAGCCCCAGCCCCCAACCTTTGCCACCACGGGATTTGTCAGCCCGGAAAAACGGCTCAAACAAGTGTTGTAGCAGGTCTTCCGGAGCACCCGGTCCCTCATCAGCGACGATCAAACGGATTCTCTCATTGTCCGTGGACAGAGAGAGCTTCACCGATTTACCCGGTGGCGTGTGGTCCAGGGCGTTTTGCAGCACGTTATCAAACGCACGCTGCAATAAACTGCTGTCACCGAGCACAGACACCGCTTTGCTCTCCTCCGAGGCCACCAGTTTGCAGTCCACGCGCTGGTGCTCAGCATAATCGGCGGCATCCTGAAGCACGTGATTGACCAGGACCATCGGCTTGACCGGCTCACGCGCCATATCACCGCCGTTCTCGGACACCCGGTACAGGGTCAGAATCTGGCCGGTCATGGTTTCCAGCCGCTCGTTCTGGCGCAGAATACTGGTCATCAATGCCTCATCGGCGCCGCTATCCGAAGCCAGCTCAATCGCCACCCGCTGCCGTGCCAGCGGAGTACGAAGATCGTGGGAGATATCCCGCAACAGCTGGTTCTGACGGTCCAGCAGCTGGCACAGCCGGTCTGTCATACCGTTAAATGCCGTCGCCAACTGGCCCACTTCATCACGGCGCCGGGCAATGCGACCAGCAACCCGCAGCCCAGTATCCCCCCCGGCAATCGCCCGGGCGGTTCCCTCCATGTGTCTCAACGGCCGCGAGACCATTCGCGCAATCCACCAACAGGCCAGGGAGATCAACAGGAACGCCAGCCCCATCTCCACAAACCGGAACATTCTCGGGTCCAGCCAACCATCGCCGCCCATCCGGGGCCAGGCAACTAGCTGATAGCCCTCCTGCAGATCCAGAACAGCTGGCTTGTGGGGGTACCAACCGGACTGGATGCGTTCCCGAATCGCCCGGGGCAGTCGATGCTGGCCCTGCTCCTTTTCGATCAGCATCAGGTGCAAATCCAGGCGTTCACCTTCCGAACGCAAAAAGCGCCAGGCATCCCCCCGACCCCGCTGTTCACGAATGACTAGAGCCTCGCGAGCCAGTTCCTGTAAACCCACCTGGCGTTCAATCGCCTGGCGTTCCCGGTCCAACAGATAACGCGAGGCAAGGTGGCTGGCCACCACGGTTACCGCCATGGCCAGCCAGATGGATAGAAAAATCCGCCAGAACAGAGGAAACATGAAACGCTTCATCATGTGGGTATCCGGTAGCTGTATCCCAGTCCTCGCACCGTCTCGATACGGGGCGGGTCATCATTGCCCAGTTTCTTGCGAAGATTGCTGATGTGCATATCCAGAGTGCGGTCGTAGGCCTCAAGGCGGCGCCCCAGCGCCCACTGCATGAGATCGGTCTTGCGGACCACGCTGCCGGCATGGGCCAGCAACACCTGAAGCACTTCATACTCGGTGCCCGTCAGTTCCAGGGGCGCGTCATTCTGGTAGATGCGGCGCTGACCGGGCTCCACCCGCAAGTCACCATAAGTCCGGCTGGCGTCCACCTCGGTTTTCTGATCCCAGGCGATACGACGAAGCAGGGCCTGAAGCCGCGCCACCAGCTCTCTGGGATTGCAGGGCTTGGGAATGTAATCATCGGCGCCCACTTCAAAGCCGACGATTCGGTCGGTTTCATCGCCACGGGCCGTCAACAGGATCACGGGTAGGTGCGTCTTGCCCCGAAGTTCCCTCAGAACATCCAGACCATTGATATCAGGCAGCATGATATCGAGCACCACAATGTCACAATCCTGGCCCAGAGCGAGAGCCAGTCCATCACGACCATTGGCGGCCTCACGCACACTGAAGCCCTGGCTGGCAAGGTAGCGGGCCAGCAGCTCACGTAACTCATCGTCATCTTCAATCAACAGTACCCGGTTCTGCATCGTCTTCTCTCTGGGATGTGCCGGTCACAGTCTAGCATGGCCATCCTGCAGCGCTGCGGGCGGTCTCCCGGCCTTTACCGAACCTTTACGTAGCCCTGACACCATCTGACGTTGCGCCGGCGTAGCATGGCCATCATCCATTGTGAACAACGACGAGGAAAGACCCATGAAAGCAAAAACCACCCTGTTAACCGCCGGTGTACTGATGGCAAGTCTGATGGCCGCCAGCACGGCTGTTCTCGCGGAACGGCACGGCAAACACCACCAGAACGGCAAGTGGGACAAACAGGAACTGTGCGAGAACTTCCGTGAAGGCAAAGGCCCCTTTAACCGTGAAGAGCGCCAGGCCGAGAGGGAAACGTACCGGGCAGAAATGGCCGATCGCCTGAAACTGAATGAGGAGCAGCGCCAGATCTGGGCGGAGATCCACCAGGAAAGACAGATCAAACAGGAAAAACGCATGAATCAGTGGCAGGAAAAAATGCAGCAACGCTGTAGCAACAGTGGGAAGCAAGACAAGGAGTGATCAAATGGCGGGTTCTGGCGTATGGTAGAAGGTATTCGTCAACGACCTGAAACCAACCATGTCAGAAAACGCGCCACGCGAACTCACTCTGGAGACCCGAGCCAGTATTGCCGACATCCCGAAATCGGACTGGCAACGACTGACGGGGGTCTCCAACCCGTTTCTTCGATACGAATTCTTTCAGGCACTGGAAGAAAGCGGCTGTACCTGCCCCGAAACGGGCTGGACACCCAGCCACCTGGTATTCAAACACGAAGGCCGGATTACAGGCCTGGCACCCGCCTACCTGAAAACCCACTCCATGGGTGAATATGTGTTCGACTGGTCCTGGGCCGAGGCCTACCAGCGATACGGCCTGCCCTATTATCCAAAGCTGTTGATCGCCATTCCGTTCACGCCGTCTGCCGGACCACGGCTGCTGCTGGACGCCGAGGTCCGGCGACAGCTGACCCCCGAACGCCTGCACGACTTGCTGGATACCCTGACACACCACCTGGGGGCACACTCCTGGCACCTGCTGTTTCCCAACGCCGAAGACCAGCAACTGCTGGCGCATGACGATGAACTGCATCGCATCGGCTGCCAATTCCACTGGCACAACCACAACTACCACAGCTTCGACGATTTTCTGGCGGCATTGAATTCCCGCAAGCGTAAATCCATTCGCAAGGAACGCCGGCAAGTGGCGGAACAGGGCATCACCTTTGCCCGCTTCCATGGCAAGGATATTTCAGACCAGGTTCTTGCCGCCTTCTATGTGTTCTACCAGGCCACCTATCTGAAGCGGGGCCAGAGACCATACCTGAACAAACAGTTTTTCACGTTACTGAGAGAGCAGCTATCCGAGCATATGCACGTAATCATGGCGATCAAACAGGGCGAAATGATCGCCGGGGCCCTGTTTCTGTCGGGGCAAATCACACTTTACGGCCGATACTGGGGCTGTCTGGACGAGTACAATCACCTGCATTTCGAGACCTGTTACTATCAGGGAATCGAGCTGGCGCTGGCGCTTGGGCTGACACATTTTGATGCCGGCGCCCAAGGCGAACATAAACTGGTTCGGGGGTTTGAACCGGTGATCACCCATTCCTGGCACGGTATACAGCACCCCGGATTCCGGGACGCCATTGCCGACTTCACCCGGGAAGAAGCAGAGCAGGTACAAGGGTATTTTGCAGAGGCGGAAACCTTACTGCCGTTTAAACAACAAACACCGCAATAGTCTGTATACTGATTGACCAGGACGGACTTCAATCAGGTGAACGGCAATGGATACCGGTCTGCCAGGAAGCATACTCACCTCATTTGATCCACCCCTGATGGTGGCATTGGGTGCCTTTGTGCTGGCGCTTCTCAGCCTGATACTGGCATCCCGGTTACGGAACAAAAACCAGAGCCAGCTCAGCGCATTGAGGGAAAGGTCGGACACCCTCTGGCGTGAAATGGATGACATCCGGGTCAGCCAGTTCAACCGCTCAGATCATAGCCCGTCGACCAGCCATTCCTCACTGGACCAAGCCCGTTACCAAACGGAAATGGAAGCCTACCAGAAGACCTGGCCGGCCATCTGGCTTCTGCACGAACGCCTGGGGCAGTTTCTGCGAACTGTCGAAACCGGTGAATCCGCCAACGACTTACGTCTGGAGGCCAGAAACGCTGCGCTGGACGCCCGAAATCACCTGAACCAGCACCGCCCCTTCTGTCACGAAACGGTGGATGAACTGCTCACCCGGCTCATTGACGTGGAAATCAAGGCCCACCTCGCCGCCTGCCAGTACCTGGACCTGGTGAAGGAAGTCCGGCACGGCGCTTCCGATCACGACCGGAGAGTCCTGCACGACAAGTTTCACAGCCTGCATGAGGGCGAGGCTCGGGAGCTTTTGAATCACCTGGTGACCACCATCCGGCACCGCGCCATAAGAAGCGGCTAAGTTTGCTTAGCTATCGGCAATCCGGAAACCGATTTTCAGGCCCACCTGATAATGACCGACCTTTCCGTCGACAATGTGGCCACGGGTTTCCGTTACCTCGAACCACTCCATATTGCGAATACTTTTCCCGCACTCATCCAGCGCGTTCTGAATGGCATCTTCAATGCTCGTCTTTGATGAGCCTACGATTTCCACTTTTTTGTAGACATGGTGATCAGACATGACAGCCTCCTGACTCAAGAATATTTACACCTTGAGCCTAGAAGCCAGCGCGAGCTTGGGCAAACGACCATTCTTTAACCTGCTTCATCCATTGACCGTCAAAAGGCGTATCATCTTGCCTGTAGCATGCTGGAAATACTCGAACCGGACCTGTAAATGAAACGACTTCTCAAATACGCCGCGGGCCTGCTCGGCGCCCTGCTGTTGCTTCTGGGCGGCCCCCTTCTGTTGGCCGCCAGCAGCAGCCTTGAGGTTGCGGAGAGCTGGCGTACCGCCAGCCGGGAAAGCGCCGGTATAGCGCCTCGACCCGAACAGGTGGAGGAAGCCATTATTCAGGTCTATGGCGCACGCGCCTGGAGCTGGCGAGGCTACTTTGCGGTACATACCTGGATTGCGACCAAAGAACAGGGCGCTGATTATTATCAGGTGCACGAGGTCACCGGCTGGCGCACCTACGTGGTCAATTCCCGCCCCGGCGACCCGGACAGACACTGGTACGGCGCCAGGCCGGAACTGTATGCAGATATTCGGGGAGAGAAAGCCGCGGCCTTGATTCCTCAGATCTACCAGGCAGTGGAAAATTATCCCTACCCCACCCAATACGAAGCCTGGCCGGGGCCAAACAGCAACACCTTCGTAGCCTGGGTGATACGGGAAACGCCGGATTTCGACGTAGCCCTGCCCAGCCACGCCATTGGCAAGGACTACCTGGGGGACCGGCTGATCGCCCCAAGCCCGGGTGGCGCGGGCTATCAACTATCCCTGGGTGGATATTTCGGTGTGTTGGCCGGGGTTCGAGAGGGTCTGGAAGTGAATATTCTGGGGTTGTCGCTGGGTATCAATCCTATGGCGCTGGGTATCAAATTACCGGGACTCGGCGAGCTGGCCTTGCTTGACACAAACCCCATGCACGAGCAACCAGCTCGCTAGACGCTCAGGGGTGGGGGTGGTCTCCCAAAAACCGCTACAAGCACCCGGAGGCGGGTCCAGCCAGCAATCAAAGATTGCTGTCGTTCGGCTGCATATGAAGCTTCTCTTCATAAACACTTGCCTCACCCATGTGCGCTTCTCTCCGGCCATCCATGGCCTCCGACATTTTTGGGAGACCACCCCCACCCCTGAGCTGCACTGTCCCAAAGTCAAAGCTTGGCGAATTCCAGATACCGACTGGCTGCCTGCTTCTTCTCATCCTGGCTGTTCAGCAACTCCAGCCGCAATTTATCAATGATCTTCAGATAACCATCCAGCGGGGACTTTTCTTCGCCCTGCTCTTTTGAAGCCTCAATAAACGCCTGCTGCTTCTCACGAATTTCGTTCAGTTTTTCTATGGCATTGCGGATCGCTTCCTCTCGTGCAGAAGCTGCGCCGCTCATCTCGGGTTCAGCGTTACGAACCCCAAGAACGGTTTCCACCGCCGGGGCCGACTCGGTGGTCTGTTCCGCCAGGTCCAGCTCTTCCAGAGTCCGAACTTCACCGTCAGTGGTCAGGTAAATACCAGAGGCCTTGATCTGCCCCAGGGGCACGCCCTGAGGATTGGTCAGAGTGAAGCGGTCGTCCACGCTGTCGACATACAGTGCCTGGACACCAACCTCCGCCAGCGAGCGCAGATCCTGGCCGCCATCAGCCGTCTGTACCCACACCGACAGGGACTGAAAAATCTCATCGTTAGCATCTATCCAGCGATTACCATCGTCATCAAACGCAGCCAGCTCGCTGAAGCCAGATCCACTTTCCGGGCCGAACAATTCGCTGCCATCGTCCACTTTACCGTTACCATTGCGGTCAAAAACCAGATATCCGCTGCCCGCGCCCAGAGAGGCGAACTGCGCCGTCTCGCCGTTGCCCGTCATGTCGAATTCAAACAGGGTGTCGGTCAGTCTCGCGGTAGAAGCACCAAAGTTGATCACCAGCGGATCAGTCAGGGGACGCTCCTGAATCTGGATCAGCTCGGAATATTCATAGCTACGCGACTGGGACTGCCTGAGCGACAGGGTAAAGTCGATGGTTTCACCATTGTCGAGGGTAATACTGCCAGTTGACGCGAAGCTGCGGGTTTCACTTTCGGAGTAGAACATATAGCGACCGGCAGATACCGACAGACTCTTCGGCGATTCCGCGGCTGCTTCACCCCCCAGGGCGGCTCGGCTGACCGTCAGCGCCTGCTGCCCCATCAGGAACAGCTCTGAAGACTTTTCGACCAGTTCCGAACTGGTGAAGGTGGCCGCTCGGTTGGCCCCGGTCACCTCACTGGTGCTGGAAAAGGCCATCTGCTCCTGGCTGCTGTAGCGATACGCCGCCTGTCGGATCAGCGACACTTCGGTGCCCCGATTGGTCTGCCCCTGCGGCTCCGGGGCGGCAGACTGGCGGATTCTCAGTTGGGAACTGTCAAACGCCGAGACCTGGCGGCTGCTGTCCTGAAACAGCGAAATCTGGCTGGATGCAATCATGGAGTGGTACCTCAGTGACACTTGGTCACTTAACGGCACCATCACCGAAAACTTGAGCAGATTTCAACCACACCCACCGACGACATCAGAGCAAATAACGAACCGTCGCAGCGGCCAGCAAGCCAATAGCGATAGCGGGAAGCGGCTTGTGGAGCACAAGCATGGAAACCGTCGTGGCTACCAGTGCTGCCAGCGCACCCAGATCGCCACCCACCGCCATGGGTACAATGATGGCGATCAGCACCGAGCTGGCCATGGTATTGATAAAACTCTCTACCCTCGGATTGATGCGCACAAACGACATCACGAACACGCCGCCAAAACGGGTAATCAGTGTCACCACGGTCATGATAGTGATCAGCGCCAGCACACCGAGGGTGGTAGTTTCAATGGTCACCAGACACCTCCCGCTGGCTATCCGCCACCTCGGTTTTGTGTTCCAGCCAGAACAAACCGACCAGACCACCAGCGATCGCGCCAACCACCACGTGCATATTGGGCGGTAGCCATTTCCAGGCGGCAAGGGAGGCTGCGCCGGAAACGCACCAGGCGACCAGCACCCGCGGGGATTTATTGCCACCCAGTGCCATGGCCAGCAGGAAGCAACCCAGCACCATATCCAGCCCGAAGGCTTTGGGGTTCTGTAACAAACCGCCGAAGTAGACACCCAGGGCTGTACCAACAATCCAGGCCAGCCACAGAACCAAGCCACCCCCGATAATCACTTCCAGATTGCGCCTGCCATTCTGGTAATCCTGGGCCGAGACGGCCCAGTTGGCATCGGTCAGCAATAGCAAGAGCGCATAACGCCGCCCGGGAGAGACTTCCCTGAGCATCGGGTATAGCGAGGCGCCCATCAGCAGGTGCCTGGAATTGATGGCAAAAACCACGGCGATCAAAGGCAGAACCGAGACATCGGCGCCCCAGATATCCACCGCCGCAAACTGCGAAGCGCCAGCAAACACGGTCGTGCTCATCAGGATAGACTGCAGCGGCGTCAACCCTTCCTGAATGGCGGCCAGACCAAAGGCAGCACCAAACGCCACCACAAAGAATGAGATGGGGAGCAGGCGGAAGAACTCGGAACGGACTTTCCGCGAATCAAACTGATAAGGATAGGAGGCGACAGACATCTGAAGAAGCTAAGCCGGATAGTGCAAAACGCGTATAGGTAGAAACCACCATTAAGCGTTTTTTTTCTTACCAGTGCTCAGGCAGTTAGATGATTAAATCAAACAAGTTCACAATTCCGCCGGCCGCCAAGGTTGACGTTCACGTAAACTTGCATTAGCTTGAATTTCGTCCGGCCCCAAAAGGGCAACCCGACCAATCCTTCGGGAGGACACCTGAAATCAACACCCTGGCCACAAGCCAGACCGACAAAAACAAGACAGAACCTGCCGCCGGGATCCGGCTGTGCGGGAGAGGATTTCAACATGCTGTTCAGCCATCCGGAGTTCGATCACCACGAACACCTGTCGTTTTTCTGCGATGCCGAAACCGGCCTCAAAGCCATTGTCGCTATTCACAACACCTCCCGCGGCCCCGCTTTAGGCGGTTGCCGAATGTTTCCTTACGCCAGTGATGAAGAAGCGCTGCGAGATGTGCTTCGCCTGTCCAGGGGCATGACCTACAAATCGGCCCTGGCCAATCTGGACCTCGGTGGTGGCAAATCCGTGATTATTGGCGATCCGCGCAAGCACAAAACACAAGCCCTGCTGGAGGCTATGGGCAAGCACCTTGAAAGCCTGGGAGGCCATTACATTGCGGCCGAAGACTCCGGCACCAGCGTGCCGGATCTGAAAGTGATGGGACGCCATACCCGCCACGTGGCCGGCGTTGCCTACCGTACCGGATTCGACGGCGCCCCCAGTAACGGGGATCCCTCTCCTGTCACCGCTTACGGCACCTTTGTTGGCCTCAGAGCAGCAGTAAAACACCGGCTCGGCAGCGACGACCTTACCGGCCTGAAAGTAGCCATCCAGGGCATCGGTAATGTCGGGTTCCGCCTGGCCCAACACCTGAAAGACGCTGGCGCTGAACTCTGGGTGAACGATATTCACACCGACAACATGCAGCGAGCTGTCGACCAGCTCGGTGCACACGCCGCCTCGGCGGAAGACATACTGACTCTGCCCGTGGATGTTATCGCACCCTGCGCCATGGGCGCCGTCCTGAACGACCGCAGTATTCCTGCCATTCGCGCCGGTATCGTCGCAGGGGCGGCCAATAATCTGCTGGATCGCCCGGAACACGACGCGGCACTGAAACAGCGGGGCATTCTGTACGCTCCGGACTTCGCGATTAACGCCGGCGGCATCATTGATGTGTTCTACGAACGCACAGGGGCATCCCCGGAAAAAGTGCGCGCCCATGTGGAAACCATCGGCGACACCCTGACCGAAATTTTTAACCGTTCTGACCGCACCGGGCTCCCTACCGGTGAAATCGCCAATGAACTGGCTGAAGAGCGGTTCACCAAGCATGCCGCGGGTGCTGGGCTGGCGCCCCAGCGGCTGTCTCGCACCGGATAACCTGACACCGGTGCTTCCCCTTGGGAGCCGCAGTCTCTGCGGCTCCATTTTTAACCCCAGTAACAACAACAAGACCTTCGGGAGAAAACCATGTCTGTCTCATCATCCGGTTCTGCTGCCTATTCCGGCAGCCTTGAGGGCTCCAATGCCCAGCGCGGGCTCTGGTCATCACGGCTCGCGTTCATCCTCGCGGCCACCGGTTCCGCTGTGGGCCTCGGAAACATCTGGAAATTCCCCTACGTAACCGGCGAAAACGGCGGTGGCGCTTTTGTGTTGGTGTACCTGCTGTGTATCGCCATCATCGGTATTCCCATCATGATGGCCGAGGTGATGATCGGCCGTCGTGGTGGCCACAGCCCGGTTAACAGCATCAAGGCCATTGCCCAGCGGGACGGACTGAACCCGGCCTGGAAACTGGTCGGCGCCGTGGGCATTCTTGCAGGCTTCCTGATTCTGTCGTTTTACTCGGTGATTGGTGGCTGGGCCATTTCCTACGTTGGCACCACCGCCAGCGGCCAGCTCTCCGGCCAGACCGCAGATGCCGTGGGTGCGATTTTCTCCGGCCTGCTGAGCAATCCCGGCACCCTGTTGCTGTGGCACACGGTGTTCATGGCCCTGGTGATGCTGGTGGTGGCGAAAGGTGTGCGCTCCGGCCTGGAGCGGGCCGTCAGCATTCTGATGCCGGCACTGTTTGTACTGCTACTGATTGTGGTCGGCTACGCCATGACCACCGGCCACTTTGGCCAAGCGGCAGCCTTCCTGTTCCAGCCGGACTTCTCCAAGCTCACCACCTCTGGCGTACTGGTGGCACTGGGACACGCATTCTTTACTCTGAGCCTGGGTATGGCGGTGATGATGGCTTATGGCTCCTACCTGCCCAAGAAGATTTCCATCGCCAAAACCTCCATTACCGTCTCGGTGATTGATACCGGTGTCGCCCTGCTGGCCGGCCTCGCCATTTTCCCGATTGTCTTTGCCAACGGCCTCGAGCCCGGTGCTGGCCCTGGCCTGATTTTCCAGACCCTGCCCCTGGCCTTCGGTCAGATGCCCATGGGCTCACTGTTCGGCACCCTGTTCTTTGTACTTCTGATTTTCGCCGCCTGGACCTCTGGCATTTCCCTGCTGGAACCGATCGTTGAATGGCTGGAAGAACAAAAGGGCATGAACCGCACCGTCAGTACGCTGGGTGCCGGTGTGGTGTGCTGGGCTCTGGGTATTGCCTCTATTCTGTCGCTGAACCTGTGGGCGGATTTCGCACCACTGGGCTTCATCCCGATGCTGGAAGGCAAAACCATCTTCGACCTGCTGGACTTCTTCACCGCCAACATCCTGCTGCCGCTGGGCGGGCTACTGGTCGCGCTGATGGCCGGCTGGGTAATGTCGAAACCTGCCATGGAGAAGGAGCTGGCCCTGTCACCGGGTACATTCAACCTGTGGTTTGTCACCGTGCGCTTCATCACCCCGATTGCGGTGGGCGTGGTGTTCATCTACAACCTGATGTAAACAACACTCACAACTGATCGAGGGAGGCCTTCAGGGTCTCCCCGATCCTCGCGTTCAATTTCAGATCCACCAGATCCTCAGCCCGGGTCCGCCCCAGATTCAGGGTGGCAATGGGCTTTTTCCAATCGCTGGCGTACCGGCAGAAACGGAAGCCGGAATACACCATCAACGACGAACCGACCACCAACAGGCCATCGCTCGCCTTGAGTACATCAAGCGCAGAGTACACCCTGTCCTTTGGCACATAATCCCCGAAGAACACGACATCCGGTTTCAGGATACCGGCGCATCTGGGGCAGTCCACCGGCCGGAACTCCGAAAAATCCACATCCAGGTCAGCATCCCCATCCGGTGCCGTCTCCGCTGTGTACTTCCGAAATCCGGGATTGAGCTCGGCGCAACGGTCATGCACCTCATCCCGGGGGCAACGATAGCCGCAGCCCATGCACACAACTTCGTCCGCCCGCCCGTGTAGATCGGTCACTGCCCGGGTACCCGCCTTCTGGTGAAGACGATCCACGTTCTGGGTAACCACCAGGCTGCTGTGGTTGAGCAGTTCCAGATCCGAAATGTAGTGATGGGACGGGTTAGGCGCAGCATTACGCATGACCGGCCAGCCAATCAGACTGCGCGCCCAGTATCGCTGGCGGGTGTGGAAGTCCTCCATGAACGCCTTATGCTGCACCGGTTGCTTACGCTTCCAGGCACCATCGCCATCACGGTAATCCGGAATACCGGAATCCGTGCTCACGCCGGCTCCGGTGAGAATCATCAATCTTGGATGTTGCTGGATAAACTCCGCCAGCAACGCCCCGGCTTCGTTCGGGTTATGCATCACAGGCGGCGTTTCCAGCTCGGGCAAGCGCTGGCTGGAACTGAATGGGCGGGTTCGATGCTCAGTCATTTCCGTTACAACTCAGAGGCTCGGAATGTCAGGTTTCGGCGTCAGTGCACCGTTTCAGAATAGTACGCATCTTCTCCACACCGAGCTCATTCATCAACGCAATATTCCGGTCGGGAATACCATCTACGTCCGGATAGTGATCAATAGCTGCTTCCAGGCTTGCTTCCCGCAACAGGTGCAGCATGGGGTACGGCGAGCGATTGGTGTAGTTTTCCGCGGCCCCGGCATCGGTGCCGGCGAACTGATAGTCCGGATGGAAACTGGCAACCTGAAAGACACCTTCCAGCTCCAGATAGCTCAGCAAGGCATCCGCGGCATCGAGAAATTCGTTGTAGGCGAGAAAATCCTGCAACACACCAGGATGGATCAACAACGTGGTTTCGACGTCCGGCTCGTCTTCCAGGCGCTGCAACTCTGACTGCAACGCCTGTAGCAGCTCATCCTCGTTCTCTGCCTCGCTAACGACAAAACGCACGCGGTTCTTGACCAACTCGCGCTTGGCGAAGGGGCAGAGGTTATAACCAACCACCACTTCTTCAACCCATTGCCGGGTGGCGCTTACAACCTGTGATTCATTCATAGGTAGCCCTGGCTCCGAAGATAATCATCATAGCAGCCACTGAAGTCAGTCACCCCATCAGCCGAGAGTTCAATAATCCGCGTCGCCAGCGAAGAGACAAACTCGCGATCATGGCTTACGAAAATCAGCGTTCCCGGATAGTTCTCCAACGCCAGGTTCAAAGCCTCGATAGACTCCATATCCAGGTGGTTGGTGGGCTCGTCCATCAGCATTACATTCGGTTTCTGCAGAATCAGTTTGCCGAACAGCATGCGGCCCTGCTCACCCCCCGAGATTACCTTTACCGACTTGCCAATATCATCACCGGAAAACAGCATTCGCCCCAGAGTGCCGCGCACTAATTGTTCGCCGCCGGTGGTCCATTGCGCCATCCAGTCGGTGAGGGTCTCGTCGCGGGCAAAATCCGCGGTGTGGTCCTGGGCGAAATATCCAACCTCGGCACTGTCAGTCCACTTCACCTCGCCGGAATCCGGCTCATAAGCGCCAGCCAGGCATTGCAGGAGTGTGGTTTTACCAATCCCGTTCGGGCCAATAACAGCCACGCGTTCTCCCGCCTCAATCTGCAGATCCAGGTTTTTGAACAAGGGGCCTTCATCGAAGCCCTTGGTCAGACCTTTCAGAGTCACGGCCTGACGATGCAGCTTCTTGCCCTGCTCGAAGCGGATAAAGGGACTCACGCGGCTTGAGGGCTTCACCTCTTCCAACTGGATCTTGTCGATCTGACGGGCGCGAGAGGTGGCCTGTTTGGCCTTGGAGGCGTTGGCGGAGAAGCGGCTGACGAACTGCTGCAATTCCGCAATCTGGGCTTTTTTCTTGGCGTTGTCCGCCAGCATGCGCTCTCGGGCCTGGGTGGCGGCGGTCATGTATTCGTCGTAGTTACCGGGGAACAGGCGCAGCTCACCATAATCCAGGTCCGCCATGTGGGTACATACACTGTTCAGAAAGTGACGGTCGTGAGAGATGATGATCATGGTGCTGTTGCGGGCCACCAGGATGTTTTCCAGCCAGCGGATGGTGTTGATGTCCAGGTGGTTGGTGGGCTCATCCAGCAACAGTACGTCGGGGTCAGAAAACAGAGCCTGTGCCAGCAGCACACGCAGTTTCCAGCCCGGCGCCAGAGCACTCATGGGGCCGTTATGCTGCTCCAGTGGAATATCCAGGCCCAGCAGCAACTCACCGGCTCGGGATTCCGCGGTGTAGCCATCCATTTCGGCAAACTGCACTTCCAGGTCTGCCACGGCCATACCGTCTTCCTCACTCATCTCCGGCAGCGAATAAATGCGGTCCCGCTCTTTTTTCACATTCCAGAGTTCTTCGTGGCCCATAATCACAGTGTCCATCACTGAGCACTGTTCATAGGCAAACTGATCCTGACGGAGCTTACCCAGCCGGGTATTCGGTTCCAGCATGACCTGGCCCGCCGATGGCTCCAGATCACCACCCAGAATTTTCATCAGGGTGGATTTACCACAACCATTCGCCCCGATCAGGCCGTAACGGTTGCCGTTGCCAAATTTGGCCGACACATTTTCAAACAGGGGCCTGGCCCCGAACTGCATGGTGAGATTGGCGGTGGAGATCAAGAAACAAACCTGTCGAAGTAGAGGCCGACGAGAGCCGGCGAAAAGAAAGCCGGCATTGTACAGGTTTGCACCAGAGACTGTGAGGCCGCAGAAACACGGACAAAAACCACTTGCCTCAGGGCGCCGCTGCGGGCAGCATTCCGGTCTGTGTTCCATTCACCCAACGACAGGAAATTGATCATGGCACAAGCAACCGCACGCCACATTCTGGTAGACAGTGAAGCCAAGTGTGAGGAACTGAAGAAAGCTATCGAAGGTGGCCAGGATTTCGCCGAAGTCGCCAAGCAGCACTCATCCTGCCCTTCCGGCCGTAACGGCGGCGACCTGGGTTCTTTCGGGCCGGGCCAGATGGTTCCGGAGTTCGACAAAGCCGTTTTCAACAGCGAGCTCAATACTGTGATCGGCCCCATCAAGACCCAGTTTGGCTACCACCTGCTGGAAGTCACCAGCCGCAGCTGATCCGATGATCGGCCCGGCCGGTGTTCGGAAGATCTCCGACGCCGGCCGGAGTGCGTCCTATTCTGACCCTGCCGGCGGTGCCATAAACCTCGATATCTGCCGCCCTATGCTTTCCACCGGCTCCATGATCGCCTGCTGAATACTGCTGGTCACAACCTGAGAAAACTGCTTACCAGCGGGGCTTTCGAGGAACTCCAGGTACAGTGCCAGCTCCTGGGCGCTCACCTTGTCGTAGGTATAAAGATAGCTGTCGTAGACCTGCTGGCCAACCACACCCCGAAGCATCCCTCGCTGGTTTTCGATACGGCGCTCCAACTGCTCGTAGTGCATTGATTCGCTGCTGAGTGCCGACATGGCAGTAGCCAACCCCAACTGAACAGCAATGGTGGTATCCACCGCGCTTTCGGTTGCCCGGGCGGCCCGGTCGAATCGATCGAACATCTCGGCTTTGGGAGTGCCTTTGTACTTTCGATTCAATTCCGGCGCGCTGGCCTGTATCTGCGGCCAGGCTTCCGGCGCCGAGGCGGCAATCTCTGCGCTCGAAATTTTTCGGGCGACGGGTGTCCGGTACCACTCACTTACCGCCTGAAGCTGTTCGTCCGTGAGCTGTGCTTGCAGATCGGTAATGATCTGCTGCTCAATTTTGTCGGCGCTGAAACTGCTGCTCACGACATAGCCAACGGTATCCGCCACCATGGGCGGCACCTGACCGCGTTGTTTCAGCCCTTCCCGAATACCCTGGCTTAGCATCGCCGGGTATTGCTCAACAATGTCGTCAATCGGGGAGGCTTCGAGCACGCTGGCGGCATCCGGGGCCGCCTGAGCTGAGCCCACGCCAAGCATGGCAACGACTAAAACAGGTTTAACTAGGGCCAATCGCTTCATTTACCTATCATCCTGACTAATGCAATGACTCTCTTATGCCATGGGCCCAAGGCTGGCAGCAAGCAATCCAGGGGTTCAGGAGATGACAGTTTGGTAGGAATACGCAACAGGTCAGGCCGAAAGAAAAAGAGCCGCCATAAGGCTGAAAAAGCACGCTGGCTTCGCCTGGCCAAATGGTACGGGCCACCGGTGGCCGGCCTACTGATCGGGATCTGGGCCACGCTCCGCTTCAGCCTGCTGGCTCCGGATCCCCCGGCGAGACCAGAAAACCTTTGCGACATTTTCCGGGAGCATCCGGTCTGGTACGACTATGCCAGCGCGTCACAACAACGCTGGGGAACCCCCATTGCCACCCAGATGGCCTTTGTCTATTACGAATCATCGTTCCGAAGCCATGCCAGACCACCGCGTACCCGGCTATGGGGTCTGATTCCGTGGGCAAGACCAACCACAGCCTTCGGTTACGCCCAGGCCCTTGATCCAGCCTGGCAGGAATACCTGGCAGCAAACGATGGTGACTGGCTGACGGTGCGCAGCGATATGAAGTATGCCCTGGATTTCGTCGGCTGGTATAACCGCCTGAGCCACCAGCAACTGGGTATCCCCTATACCGCCCCGAGGGAATTGTACCTGGCCTACCATGAAGGCAGAACCGGCTATGCCCGGCGCTCTTTCGACCGTAAGCCGCAGCTTCAGGCCCTGGCCAGCCGGGTCCGGGCCAGGGCTTACCGCTACCACAACCAGTTGCAGCAGTGCGAAGCGGAGTTCCAGTGCTGGCGCTGGTACCAGTTCTGGCCGTTCTGCTCGGCTGGAGACTGAGCTACAGGGCCCCCGAAATCTCGATCACCGATTCCAGACTCTGCAAACGCTCTACCAGAAACTCCATGACCATTCTGACCCGGGCCATCTGCTGGGTATCCTGGTTTACATGGAGCCAGAGGTCGATGCTTTCGCCCTCCAGAGGATCGGACAGCCGCCGCAATTCCCTGGTGGCGTCGCCCAGGTAACAGGGCAGTACTGCCAGGCCTGCCCCGGCCCGGGCAAGGGCATGCATGGACTGCAGGCTATTGCAGCGAATCACCGACGTCACATTTTTCAGCTGTTTGCGGTACCAACGCCCCGTTGCCAGGTGGCTGAAGGATTCGTCTGGCAGTATCCAGGTACAGCCTTCCGGCTGATTCTCGATATCCATGTTCCGGTGCCGGCGGCAGTATTTTGCTGCGCCATAGACCGCGGATTCGATTGCGGCAATCCTCTCACCTTCCAACGTTGCCTGGGGCTTGTTCTCCGGCCGAAGGGTAAGGTCGGCTTCCCGGTGGCTGAGATTGGCCACATCGTTATCAGTGAGAACCTCCAGCTCAATCTCGGGATAGGTGCGCACCATCTCGGCCAGAATCGGGCTGAGCAGTTCATTCATCATCACGTCTTCGGCGGCCACACGAACCTTGCCAACCGGTGCGGAATCATCCCCCACCAGTTTGCGCTCAAGGTTTTCCATATCGGTAGCCAGCCGTTCAGCCTCCCGAAAGGCCATTTCTCCCACGGGGGTGAGCTGCAATCCGCTCTGGTTACGCTCAAAAAACTGCACCCCCAACGACTCTTCCATCTGATCAAGTCGCCGTAAAACAGTCGTTTGGTGAACACCCAGAATTTCACCGGCTTTTGCAAGCGTTCCGCCTATTGCAAGGGCCCTTATATATCGAAGATAATCCCAGTCCATAATCACTGCATATTTGCAACAAGGGTACGGATTTTAACGTATTCAAGCTGCAAAAAAGAATCCTTAGAATTGAACGTAAATTAAAGATAGATCGCTAACAATCCACCAGATGAAGGAGGAAGGCGCTATGACTCAGAACCATATCGCAACCGTTAAACCGCTGCCGTCCAGTATCCTCCACAACAGTACTGAGGTCAGGCGCCAGTATACCCGCGCTGCCGCAAGGCAGGCGATGCAGTTTATCAGCCGCAAGGTGCGAATTTTCAATCGCAAGGCGGTAGCCGTGGCGCAGGATATGCCCCAGGTTCAGGGCGGCCACTAAAACAGACTGCACGCCTTTCGGGGTTGCTGAATAAAAAACGCCGGCATGTTTCCATGCCGGCGTTTTTTTGTTCGCTTGTACCTGGTCAGAATTCCCAGATCACTTTGCGTTTCTGCTCAAACCACTCGTCCATCTTGCGGTTGTAGAAATCCTCGATGACATTGCGTTTGATCTTCATGGTGGGTGTGAGCATACCGTTTTCCATGGTCCAGGGTTCACGCACCACGACTACAAAAGCCACCTTTTCGTGGGACTCACATTCCGCATTCACGGAGTCCAGTTCCTCCGCCAGCTCTTGTTCCAGCTCGCTGCGACTGCCTCCCCGCTCCAGTTCATCGCGGGCCTCCTCGGAAAGCAGTACCATCAGGCACGGCTGGGGCTGGTTGGCACCGGCCACACACACCACTTCCGCCTTGGGGTGATTGAACCGGTTCTCGATAGGCACCGGCACCACGTATTTCCCCTTTGAGGTTTTGAACAGGTCCTTAACCCGCCCGGTAATGCGCAGGCATCCATCACGGTCAATTTCACCCATGTCACCGGTTTTGAGAAAACCGTCATCCGTCAGGTCTTCCCGGGTTTTTTCCTCGTTCTTGTAATAACCGAGCATCTGGCCCGGGCTCCTCACCTGAACTTCGCCGCCCTCCCCAATCCGATGTTCAACACCCGGGTTGGCCATTCCAACGGTGCCCACCTTGGCCTGGCCCGGACGGTTGGCATGGGAATAGCCGAAGTTCTCCGACATGCCGTAGACCTCCAGCAACTCCAGACCAAGGCTTCGGTACCAGCCGATGATCTCTGCCGAGAGCGGAGCCGCACCGGTGAGTGCCGCCCGGCAATGATCCAGCCCCAGCTGTTTGAGCACCTTTTTCTTAACCAGCGTGTTCAGAATCGGGATATTGAACAGCAGTTTCTGCTTCTTGGGCGGCAACTTCGCATTCACCCCCAGGTAGAATTTCATCCACAGGCGAGGCACCGAGAAAAACAGGGTTGGCCGGGCCCGCTGCAGATCCTCCTGGAAGGTATCCAGCGAATTGGCAAAGTACAGATGGAAACCGTAATACAGTGACTGGGTCTCCACCGCCGCCCGTTCGGCCACATGGGCCAGGGGCAGATAGGACAACATACGTTCGCTGGCCGACACTGGGAATAGCTGCTGCAGCCCGTCGGCAACCGAGATCATGGTCCGGAAGCTGTGCATCACGCCTTTCGGCCGCCCGGTACTGCCGGAGGTGTAAACAATGGTGGCCAGATCATCGGGATCGGGCAGTTTCGGTTTCGCCGGGGACTGCTCGGCGATAATGTCCTGCCATTTGGGCGTGTCGTCCCGAGGCGATAGCGGCAGCGAGATAATCGGTAATTGCTCGGGAATATGGCCCTTGATGTCATGCCAGCCATCGGCCGTGCCGTCGAGTTTGCCGAGAAACAGCATCTGAGCTTCACTGTGGTCCAGAATATAGGCTGCGGTCTCGCCATTCAGAGTTGGATAGAGCGGCACGCTGACGTGCCCTGCTGCCCAGATGGCCAGATCGGACAGAATCCAGTGGGCGCTGTTTTTGCCCAGAATCCCGATATTGCTTCGCTGAGGCAACCCCAGCGTGTTCAGGTGAGCGGCCATGCGCGACACCTGGTCGGCGGCTTCACGCCAGGTAATATCTTCAACGCGCCCGTCGGGGTAGGGCTGGGTCAAAAAAACGTTGTCGGGAGTATGCTCTGCCCAGTAATAAAGGCAATGCAGTGAAGTCTGCTTGTTCGGGTCTACGGCCATTGTGCGTCCTTGTTATTGTTTTCTTCCTCTCCATACTAGCCAACTTTCCGACTCCCTCAATAGCAATAACAATCCCGGTGATTGGCCGTTTAGCTCGAATCTGAGACCTGTCACTCAAAATACTTCGTGACATCCGTCAAGTCTGGTCTAGATTGAAAGTTGCAGCGTAAAGATTGTCATCACCTCAGGAGGTCGTTATGAAATCGTCAACGCGCTCTGTTCTGATCTTTCCGGCCTGGGCCCTGATTCTGGTCGGTTCCGGTGCCTTCCTCTACAGTGCCTGGGCAGGCATGCTCGGCTCCTGACCGTCAAACGCTAACGTTTGAAGCGGGTTTCCAGCACGACGGCTGAGTTGGTTCGTTCGACGCCTTCGAGATTGCCGATGTCGTCCAGCACCTTACTTAACTCCTCCAGAGTGCGGGCCTGGACAATCGCTATAAGGTCGTATTCCCCGCTCACGGCAAATAACTGTGCCACCTGGCTGATACGCTCCAGTTCCGTATTGGTTCGTGCGGTCAGCTTCTGCCGGACCTTGATAGACACGTGGGCTTCCACCTGCCCTTCCAGATAATCCCCTCCCAGGATCACCGAATAGCCGCGAATGACACCGCTGGCCTCCAGCCTGGCAATACGATTCTGAATCGTTGATCGGGACACGTGCAGTGCCTTGGCCAGTTCGGTCACACTCGTACGGGCATTGCGCCGGAGCAGGGCAAGCAGTTTCTGATCTCGACTTTCTGTCATTTTGACCCCCAAACCTATCATTTCAACAAAACAATAGATCATTTCGAACATTCTGACACTGCAAATCGGCGGCTTACGCACTCATACTGATAAAAAACAATTTTGAGGTGCCGCCATGATTATTCGCCCGGTTCGTCATGACGACCTGAACGATCTGTACGAGATAGCCTGCGAGTCCGGCCCGGGATTTACTTCCCTGATGCCGGACAAAGACCGGCTATCCCGAAAAATTGAGGGCTCGATTCGCAGCTTCCGCTCACAGGCCGTCGACCACAGCGAACAACGCTACCTGTTTGTGCTTGAAGAGGGGACTTCCGGGCAGATCATGGGTACAACCGGCATTACCTCTGGAACCGGCCGGTCGCAACCGCTTTACCATTTTCGCCACAGCACCCTCACTCATCACTCCAGAGAGTTGGGGCTCCGGCGCTCCGTGGGCGCGCTCACCCGCTGCGTGCACTACCGGAACTGTACGGAGTTCTGTTCACTGTATCTGCGCCCGGCTTTTCGCCGCGCCAATGCCGGCAAATTACTCTCCAAAGTCCGCTTCGCCTTTATCGCCCAACATCTGGACCGCTTTCCGAACCTGGCCATTGCCCAGATGCGGGGTGTGGCTGATGAACACGGCCAGTCGCCCTTCTGGGACTGGCTGCGGGATCACTTTATTGATCTGGATTTCAGCCAGGTCACGCAACTGGCGGGTGCTGGTTCACTGGACTTCGTCGAGGACCTGATGCCTTCATTACCGCTCTATACTCATTTAATGAGCAATCCGGCCCGGGCTGTCATCGGTCAGGTGCATCCGGACACCAGGCCCGCACTGGCCATGCTCAAGGCAGAGGGATTCCGCCATCGGGGAATGGTGGATCTGTTTGATGCCGGCCCCACCGTTGAATGCCGGACAGATAACATCCGCAGTGTCCGGGAAGCTGCACTGATGTCGGCAGAGATCAGCACAACCGAAAACCAACACCTTATAGACACAGGCCGCCCGGTCCTTGTGACGAATACCGGGCTCGAGGACTTTCGCGCGATGGTTGTGAATACAGACACTCACGCCCTGGCCAGCGGCCGGATCGAGCTTTCAACCAAGCAAGCCGATGCGCTGGGCCTCAGTGTGGGCGCATCGATACGAACCCTGCCCCTGGGCCAGCAAGCCATTCCGGCGGCCTCAATCCATGTCACAGATTCTGCGGAGGTTCACTATGCACTCTGACGTCGACACCCTGTTCCGAGCGCTCTGGGGAGACTACCGGGCCGTAACACCATCGGCAGACCGCATTCATGCCCTGCTGGCCGAGCGAGAGAACACCGCCATCGTCAATGACCATATCGCCCTGAGAACCTTCAACCTGGCGCCGGTGGGTCTGGACGCCCTGGCTGCGCATTTCCTGGCTTTAGGTTACCAACCCGGTGGCGAATACCATTTTGAAGCCAAGAAGCTCTATGCCCGGCATTACGAGCACCCGGACCCGGAGGTGCCAAAAGTGTTTATCTCCGAACTGCTGGTCGAACAATGCTCAGACCAGCTGCAAGCGGTGGTGCAGGGTCTGGTAGACCAGATCAACCCGAAAAGAGTGCAGGCTGATGACTTTCTCTACTCAGGTCGACACTGGAATCTGGATTACTCAACCTATCGACAGTTGCTTGAGGAAAGTGAATACGCCGGCTGGCTGGCAGCCTGGGGCTATCGCGCCAACCACTTTACCGTGAGCATAAACCACCTGGACACGATTCACTCGGTACCAGACATCAACACGCTGCTGAAAGAACAGGGTTTTTCCGTGAATGCCAGTGGTGGAGAAGTGAAAGGTTCACCGCAGGACTGCCTGGAACAGTCGTCCACTATGGCCGACCGTGTTACCGCGCACTTTAGCGACCAGGACGCAGTCATTCCGAGCTGCTTTTACGAATTTGCCAAGCGCTACCCAATGGCCAACGGCAAACTCTATAGCGGTTTTGTTGCCGCCTCCGCCGATCGGATTTTCGAGAGCACCCATAGTTAAACCAGGGAAGGCTTAAGGCCAGCCTTCCTCACCCAGCAGCGGGACAAAGCGTACATCGCCGTAGCTCGCCTGCTCATACTCGGAATCCGACAGCCGGGTGATGCAGAGCAGTTGCTGAAGGCCGCCCTCTGTGCCCACCGGAATCACCAGCCGCCCGCCGACCGCCAGTTGTTGCTTGAGGGCCGCTGGCACCGCAGGGGCTCCGGCAGCCACGCAGATGCCATCAAATGGTGCTGCCTCTGGCCAGCCTAACGTACCGTCTGCGCATTTCACATGCACCTGGGTGAAGCCTGTTCGGTCCAGATTTTTACGCGCCTGGGCCGCCAGTTCCGGAATACGCTCAATGGAAAAAACTTCCAGAGCGAGACTGGCCAGGACGGCGGCGGCGTAGCCCGAACCGGTGCCAATATCGAGCACTCGCTCGCGGCCCTTGAGACACAGAGCTTCTGCCATCAGGGCAACGATGTAGGGCTGAGAAATGGTCTGACCCTGGCCAATGGGTACCGGGTGGTCCTCATAAGCCTCGAAGCGCAGATGTTCGGGGACAAACTGCTCTCTGGGCACACGCTCCATGGCCTCCAGCACCCGTCCATCGGAAATACCCCGAGGCACCAGCTGGCACCGGACCATGGCCCGTCGGATATCACTCAGATCCTGTCCGTCTTTGTTCATAAGGCGTCCCTCCTCATGCTTACCTGTCGTTACAAAGGCATAACTTTTTTACAACAGTGCGAACACCCGGGACTGACTACTTTTTAACCATAGGTTACTCCCGATACCGACACAGGAGAACCAGACAACAACAAAAAGACCAGGGCCCATAAACCGGCCCGAATGGAGCGCAGACCATGTCAACATCCGTGGATCATCTTCAGGAACGTACCCAGGACGCCAGCGACCTGCTAACGGACATCGTACCCTCGGCCATTACTCTCGCCACCATGCTACGCCACCGGAAAATGGCGGCCTGGTTGCGGGAAGAATTTGATGGCTACACCGACAAGGACAAGGCCCCGCCCTACCGACGCGACCTGCCCGGTCACATTGTTGCAAAATCGCCCCAGTACGGCTGGATTCCAGCGCCGGTGGATGAGCGCCAGACCTCGGAATACGGTCACCTGGACCTTCCGGAGGGCATCAAGTCCCTGGAGCAGGTGTGCCTGAACTGCAAGAAAGGCAATGGTCATCGGGCATTGCTGGACAAAGACGACATGGCCCATGTGCAAAAGCAAATCAACCTCAAGGCGGAACTGGCGATCAATCTCAGCCGTGAAGTGTACTGCCGCCTGTTGCGCACCATCCGCTCGGCGATCTACCTGTGGACAGAGTCCCTGGCCGACGCCGGCATGACCGGGGAGCACAATCATTACAGCCCGGAAGAACGTAAGACCGTCGAGCACCTGGACACGCCTGAGGCCTTCTGGCGCCAGGCCATGGAGCAGGTGGATGAACTGCCCGTGCCCGATGTCAGGGAACTGGGTTTCCTTGAACGTATGTTTGGGCGCGCCGGCTAAGCCCCAGCCATTGCCGCCCGCAGCGTCGGGCGGCAGAAGCCAACCGCGATTTGCCCCTACCGGGATTGAACGATCAGGCTATACTGCCGTCAGATAGACTGCCCAGGCATTACGGACACCACAGGGACAGCCTTTGATCGTACACCGCAATGGAGGCGCAGAATGCAGGAAGCTCGTTACCCACTCACCCTGTACTGCCTTCTCCTGGCTCTGGTGTTTGCGGTTCCGGCCAGGGCCCAGGGCAATGATGGACTGATCAACCGCATTGAAGCCCTGCAGGCTGGTTACCCGGTATCGGTGCTGGAATCCCGGCTATATGCCAAGGAAGCACTGACGCGATTCTACGAAGCCAGAGGGTACACGCTGGCCTGGGAGGACCCGAGCAATCGCAGGGAATTGCTCGAAGCCATCCGGGCAGTGGCCGGTGACGGTCTCAACCCCCGCGACTACCACTACGACACCCTTGCAGCACTCGCCCTGAAAGACCTGAATGACAGCGCCGAGGAATTACAGACCGACCTTGACCTTGTACTCTCGGATGCCTTCCTGCTACTGGCGTCCCACCTGCACCACGGCAAGGTCAACCCCACAACCATCCATGCGGAATGGACCGCCAACCGCCAGCAAAGGGAGATGCAGTCGGTCTTGTCCGAAGCCCTGGCCAGCGGCACCGTCTACACCACTCTGCAGGATCTCAAACCCCGCTCTGCGGCCTACCATCAACTGGTACAACGACGCAAAGCGCTGGGTGAGCTGATCAGCGCAGACTGGCCGGCTATCGTTTCGGGACCAAGTATCCGACCAGGCGATACCGACAACCGCATACCCGACATTCGTCGCCGCCTGGCACTGTTGGGCGACCTCTCCGGCGACTCACCAGAAGCCTCGAATCACCAACACTACGACGACGCCCTGGCCACTGCGATCCCGTTATTCCAGGCCCGACACGGCCTGGAACCAGATGGAATCGTCGGCCGGGACACTCTGACAGCGCTGAACCTGTTGCCCCTGGAACGGATATACCGCCTGGACGCAAACCTGGAACGGTGGCGGTGGTTACCGGAATCCCTGGGAGAAACCTATGTCGTCGTTAACATCGCCGGTTTTGAGCTGGTGCTCGTAGAGAGCGGCGAGCAGGTCCATCGCCAACGGGTAATTGTTGGCAGGCCATACCGGCAGACGCCAGTATTCAGCGATCGCATTCGCTACCTGGTGTTCAATCCGACCTGGACGGTACCCCGGAAGCTGATGATCGAAGACCAGCTACCGATCATACGGTCAGATCCGGAGTATCTGGAGCGCCTGGGCTTCAAGGTTTTCAGGGGCTGGGGCGCAAACCAGAGCGAAGTCGATCCAGCAGAAATCGACTGGACGGAACTCTCGAAGAACAACTTTCCCTACCAGCTAATTCAGCAGCCCGGCCCCCAGAATGCGCTGGGCCAGGTCAAATTCATGTTCCCGAACCAGTACGATATCTACCTCCACGATACCCCGGCGCAATCGTTGTTCAGTCGGCTGGAGCGAACCCTGAGCTCCGGCTGCATCCGTCTGGAACGCCCCTTTGAGCTGGCCGAACGATTGCTGGCAAACACCAACGGATGGAACAAAAAGCGAATTGAGCAGACCCTGGCAACCGCCGAACCGGCAACCGTAGTGCTATCGGAACCGGTGCCTGTGTACCTGCAATACTGGACCACCTGGATTGATCCGGCCGGCGTTCTCCAGTTCCGGAACGATGTGTATGATCGTGACCGCCGTTTGCTGCAGGCACTGCGTGCAGACTCTGAGGGCGGACAGTCACTTACACCCAGAGATGACAATCGTCCCACGGCACGCACGGACTAGTTTCGTGCGATCATAAAAAAACACCGGGCAAAGCCCGGTGCAAAGACTGACAAAGGCAGCTCGTCAGAAAAGCCTTAAAGATATGGTTAGTCGCTGACAGGGGACTCTTTGATCGCCGCATTCATCCTCCGGCGAAGTAGTGGCCCCACGAGATAAGGCAGCACCAGGCCAAGGCCGGCGACAGTCCATAGCCCGATGGCGAGAGGACTCCCCCAAAGAATGCTCCAGTCGCCGTCCGACAGGACCAGGGCATGTCCCAGGTTTTTCTCCATTTCCGGCCCCAGCAACAGGCCCAGAATGATGGGAACCAGAGGAATCTCAAGTTTGCGCAGAAAATAGCCGGCAATACCGAAGGCAATCATGAAATACAGATCGAAGGTGCTGTGGCTGATCGAGTAGATCCCGACAAACGCGACCATCGTGACAATTGGCAGCAGATACATCGGCGGAACAGACAGCAACCTTACGAAGAATCCCACCAGCGGAATGTTCAACACCAGCAGGAGGACGTTGCCAATCAGCAGCGCGGCAATAACGCCCCACACAATGTCGGCATTCTGGGTAAACATCAGCGGGCCCGGTGTGATGTTCAGCGAAATCAGCATCGCCAGCAGGACAGCGGTCGTGCCGCTGCCCGGCACACCCAATGTCAGCATGGGGACCAGGGCACCAGAGGATGCCCCGTTGTTACCGGCCTCGGGCGCAACAACGCCCCGGATGTCACCTTCACCAAAACGGCCTTTTTTGCCGACCACCTGTTTTTCCAGGGTGTAGCTGATAAAACTCCCCAGAGAAGCACCCGCCCCCGGCAGCACACCGGAAATAAAGCCGAGAATCCCGCCGCGAAGCTGTGTTGGTATGGTCGTTACCAACTCCTTCAGGCTCAGGCTGAGCTTGCCAACCTGCATTTTCTCTCGCCCTTCCCCCATGCGATGCTCCACGAAAAACAACAACTCGGAGATGGCAAACAGACCCACAATGGCCAGAATGAAATCGATACCTTCATAGAGTTCAAGCACACCGAAGGTATAGCGCTGGGTTCCCGTGGAAATATCGATACCCACCGTGGAAATCATGATCCCCAATGCCGCCGCAATAACCGTCTTCATGGGGTTCTTGCCGGTGATCCCGCCCAATGTGGCAAACGCCAGCAGAAACAGCGCAAAGTACTCGGCAGGGCCGAAGGTAAGGGCAAACCTGGCCAGCACGGGCGCCAGCATGATCAACCCGATGGTCCCGATCAGACCACCCGAGAAAGACGCGATGGCAGAAACCGCCAAGGCATCAGCAGCCCTCCCTTTACGGGCCATCGGGTAGCCATCCAGGCAGGTCATCATCGCCGGTTCATCGCCCGGTATGTTGAGCAGGATGGAGGAGATTCGCCCCCCGTACATGGCGCCTGCATAGACTGCGGTCAACAGAATCATGGCGGTTTCGGGCGGAAGTCCCAGCGTAAACGCCAGTGGTATAAGAATCGCTACACCATTGGCCGGCCCCAGTCCCGGAAGACAACCAATCAGGGTTCCCACAAATGCGCCAAACAGAGCGAACATCAGGTTGTACGGAGTCAGCGCAACGGCAAACCCCTCCATCAGAAAGCCAAGGGTTTCCATCAGTGCACCTCCAGCGGGCCAGCCGGCAAACTCAACGACAACCCATAATTGAACAGGACGAACACCACGACGGCGCTGCCTAAACCGGTAAGAAAGGCCCGTTTAGGCGCTGCTCCCATGCGCCAGCTAAGCGTTCCGACCGCCAACGTTGTCGCGATGACGAATCCCAGCGGCTCCAGCAACAAGGCATACACCACCAGAACCAACACCGAGACCAGAAGTTCCAGTGCCGATTTACCAAGCGGCCACCGGGCATCCGGGTCAGGTTTGATCATCAGATACAGACTTCCGGCCACCAGAACCACCGACAAGATGGTAGGAAAGGTCTCTGGGCCGACCCCCTCAGCGCCACCAAAGGGTTCCGGCCACTGCTGCGCAGCCCAGCCATAAGCCACTGCCAGGACCAGAAGACCCAGGCCGAGAATACGATCACCGAAGCCCGTCATTTGAGTAACCCGATTTCACGAGAGAGTGCTTCAATGTCCTGCACCTGGTTGCGCACGAATTCGTCAAACTTGCTGGCAGGAGGGTGAAACGGAATCAATCCGTTGCGGGCCATCACCTGTTTCCATTCTTCGCTGGCGTACAGGGTGTCGACCGCATCTACCCAATACTGCTTGGCGGCTTCATCCGCGTCTTTAGGCATGTAGAAACCCCGCCAGTTTGGCCCTACCGCATCAATGCCCTGCTCTCTCGCTGTGGGCAGATCACTGAACTTGCCTGGCAAACGTTCATCGGCCAGAACAGCGATCACTCGCAAATCTCCGGACTCCATGAACCCTGTCGCCTCAGACAGATCACCGGTAAACGCATCCACCTGGCCACCCACAACCTGAGTCATGGCTTCACCGCCATTGTTGTAGGACAGATAGGGAATCGATGGGAGTTTTTCCGCACCCGCCGCTTTTGCGGCAATCAGCACCTTCAGGTGGTCCCAGCCACCCCGTGCGCTGCCACCGGCAAACTTGACGGACTTGGGATTGGCCTTCACGGCATCCATCAGTTCTTTGAGGTTCTGATACCTGGAATTCTTGCTTACCGCGATAATTCCGTAGTCGGCGCCCAATGCGCCCACCCAGGTGACCATATCGGCATTCATGCCAGGAAACTGGCCCTGGGCCAGGCGTGTTGTCGTTGCCGTGGAAGCCGCCACCAGCAGCTTGTTATCACCTGCGCGTTTGCTCACGGTATGAGCGTAGGCAACGCCTCCGCCAGCGCCGGCCATATTGACGGTCTGCACTGTTCCATCAACCAAGCTGAGGTCCTGCAGCACATTGCCTACGCTCCGGCAGGTAAAGTCCCAGCCGCCTCCGGGATCCGCCGGTGCCAGACACTCAACCTTGCCAGAAGGTTGCCAAGCCATTGCAGAGGTACTGACGGCGGCCGCCGCCACCAAAGAGAGGAATCGTTTGAACATCATTGTGGTCACCTTACTCAGTTGTTTTTGTCATGATCGCCAGGTCACCGGAACGAATGAGGAGGAGCTCTCCGGTGAGGCGATTAAGGGCAGACTAATAGGGGAAACCCGAGACAAAGAAGCTTGTGGGCGTAACGCCTTTAAAGACTTTTTTCTGCATTCTGTGCATAAAGATCACGGGCGGTGGCCGCAAGGATGGATTACCCTGAAAAGCAAACGACAAAAAGCCGTGCTCTATCCGTGTTAAGAAAAACCAAACTGAAAACCCGCATGATCCTGACCCTGGGATTGCTCGGCACCTTGCAAACGGTGCTGATTGGCAGTTTTGCCGGCTATTACCTCAGTGAGTCACTGTATGAGGAAATTGGCGAGCGCGCTCTGATGGTCGCCAAAACCGTTGCCGCCACACCGGCTGTTATCGAGGGCGTCCGCACCAGAAACATCCCTGCGCTCAATCAACTGGCCCGTCGGCTTACCGAAACCAATGAAGCTCTGTTTATTGTCATTGGCGATCACCGGGCAATCCGTCTGGCGCATCCGGACCCGACCCGGATTGGCTATTCGATGGGTGACGACGATGGTGATTACGGCCAACAGGCTCTGCAACACGGCCAGGCGTATGTCGCTCGCGCCAAAGGCAGCCTTGGGGAGTCCATGCGCGGAAAGGCTCCGGTATCCACTCCGGAAACGGGCAAGATCATCGGGATCGTATCGGTGGGTTACAGTCTCGAGCAGGTTGAGAACACCATACGTCGATATAATTTTGTTCTCTATGGTGTTGTCGGCCTAATGCTTTTGTTCACAGTGTTCTCGGCCATCATCATCGCCGGCCGATTCAAGCGTGCCATCTTCGGCCTTGAACCAGAGGAAATCGCCCGGTTGTTCCAGGAGCGTGACGCTACCCTGCAATCCGTTCGTGAAGGCATTATTGCGGTCAATCGGGACGGGATAATAACCACCGCCAACCGGGCAGCCTATGAGACACTGGAACTGCCTGAGAACGAACCTCTCGCAGGCAAGCCCATTCTGGACATTCTGCCGGAAAGCAGCCTGATGTCGGTATTGCAAACCGGACAACCAGACTTCGACCGTGAAGTCTGGTTAAGAGGACGACAAATGGTCGTCAATCGGCTGCCAGTTCGCCAGGGTGAGCAGATCATCGGCGTGGTAGCCAGTTTTCGCCGGCGAGATGAGCTTGATCAGGTGAGTAGACAACTCACGCGAATACAGCAGTATGCCGATACCCTTCGCAGCCAGACCCATGAATACTCGAACAAGCTTCACACCATCGCCGGACTGATACAGATTGGCGCGACTGAAGAGGCGCTTAATCTGATTGGCAGCGAGGTGAGCGACCATCAGGCGCTGCTGCATCTTCTGCTGGAAGCCGTGCCAGACCCGATTATCGCTGGTTGTCTGCTCGGAAAGTACAATAGGGCGAAGGAAATGGGCCTGCGTCTGGAAATAGACCCTGGCAGCCAGATGGCCGACCTCCCGGCGGAGCTGCCCAGGGATCAGTTGGTCAGTGTTCTCGGCAACCTGATTGACAATGCGCTTGAAGCCACGCTCCACAAGGCGGGCAACGGCGGCCGGGTATCACTGTCGATGACCGATCTGGGGCACGAGCTGATTTTCGAGGTTGAAGACGAGGGCCCCGGAGTTCCCGGGCCGGATCGGGCCCGGATTTTCGAGCGTGGCTTCAGCACCAAAGGTGAGAAACACGGGATCGGCCTGCATCTGGTTCAGCAGTTTCTCGATCGCTGGGGAGGCTCGGTGACGGTTGAAAACCTGTCCGGAGGTGGCAGTCGTTTTACGCTCTACTTACCGAAAACGCCGATTGCGGGAGGACATCCGTGACCACGATCCGACTGCTTATTGTTGAAGACGATCCGAAGATCGCCGAGATTCAGCGCCGGTTTGTTGAGCGTGTTGAACAGGTGGAACTTTGTGGCATAGCCCATACCCTGGCCGATGCCAGGGATCTGATCGACGTACTGGAGCCTGAACTGATCCTCCTGGATGTCTACTTTCCCGACGGCAATGGTTTGGACCTGCTCCGGGAACTGAGAGCCCGTGACCGTCGGTCAGACGTCATTCTGATTACCGCAGCCAAAGAGGTAGAAACACTGCGTAGCGCCCTTCGTGGGGGCGTATTCGACTATATTCTGAAACCCCTGGTGTTCGAGCGCCTGCAGGAAGCCATTAACCGCTACCGGGAGCATCTGGACAAGCTGCTGGCACTGAACAAGCTCGCCCAGAAAGAAGTAGATGCGCTGTTACCCAGAGCCACCAACGACACCGAAGCCTCCGTGCCTGAACGGCTGCCAAAAGGTGTCGACAGCCTGACGCTGGACAAGATCAGAGGGGTGGTTGCCACTGGGGGTCACTGGAGCGCGGAAGAAATGGGGGCCGAGATCGGAGCCTCCCGGACAACGGCCCGCCGCTATCTGGAATTCCTGGTCGGCACCGGTGAGCTTTGCGCCGAAGTAAACTATGGTAGCGTTGGGCGCCCGGAACGACGCTATTGCCTGAAAGCCTGAAGGCACTCAAGTGGCCCTTATTCTTTACACATTACTGGCACAAGCAGGAGATCCCGATGAAACATCTGATTGCCGCCGGCATCACAGCATTGACGGTGACGTTGACCGGTTGCCAGAACCTTCCAGAAACAAAGGAAGGGGCCAACCGTAATGTTGTTTTTCTCAAGGCCACACACTGTCTGGAGGAACCCGTCGGCGACCAGGATCGTATTCATTTTGGCCCCTGCCTGAAGATTACCGACATCAATGGAGAAGCGCCGACCGTGCGCAGCGACGGCTTCATTGAGCTGCCTGTTGCCCGGCCTGTAACCATCGGTACCAGCTGTGTCTACCGCCATGCCGATGGCACCCCGATTCCTGCAACCGTGGGCACCGCAGAGTTTCAGGTGAACAGCACCACGTTTCCGGAAGGCGGCCAGCGTTGGTACCTGCATGCCCACGAGCAGGCACGAGGTGTCGTTGGCTGTCAGCCCACACTCTCCACGTCGGTGTTTCCAACCCGAAAAACGGACTGACAAGAACTCTGTTGCGGCGATGGCCAAATGACGGGGCCGTTACCATCCCTCCACAAAGCCCGCTGAAAATTGCGTACCGGGAAGCCCTGTGCCACGGTTAAAGGGCAACCCTTGAATGGAGGACAGGAAATGCTCTATTGGGCTATTGTTTGTCTCGTTATTGCAGTGATCGCAGGAATTCTGGGTTTTGGCGGTATTGCAGGCACAGCGGCCAGCTTCGCGAAGATACTGTTTTTCGTCTTTCTGGTGCTTCTGGTGGTGTCGCTGGTCGTTAACGCCCTGCGCGGTAAGGGGCCAAAGGTATAGCATCAGCGATTTAACGGTCGTGGCCCTCCGGTAACCACGAGGGCCACCCCGGCTACCGCCACCACTCCCCCGGCAATGGCCAACGGCCCCAACCGCTCATTGAACAGAATAAAAGCTTCCAGTGCCGTTACCGGTGGCACCAGATAAAACAGACTGGCCACCTGCGAAGCCGCACCGCGACGAATAAGCCACATCAGAATCAGAATGGCACTTACCGACAGCCCGAACACCAGCCATCCCAGCGCCAGACTGAATTGCACTGTCCATTCGATGTGCCGGGTTTCCAGCGTGAAGGCACCAATCGCGAAGAACGCTGCAGCCGCTGTGTACTGAATCATGGTGCCAGATATCAGATCCACTCCGGTTCCGAAGCGCTTCTGATAGACCGTACCCAGTGAAATTCCGATCAACGACAAGCCGGCCCAGAGAATGGTGACCGGTGAAAAACTACCACCATTGGCACCGCTGCCCAGCTTTTCCGCCAACACCAACGCCACCCCGGCCAGCCCCATGACCAGCCCCAGCCACTGCCTGCCAGCAACCGACTCCCGCAGAATCAGAACGGCTGCCAACGCTGTTACCAGCGGTTGAAGACCAACAATCAGTGAGACCAGGCCTGAAGGCATGCCCTGATCGATGGCATAGAACACCCCGCCCAGATAGGTTCCCTGCACCAACAACCCGGTAATCGCCAGATGTCCGGCCCCACGCCAGCCCGGCCAACGGGATTTCATGGCCACGGCGAGAATAGCCAACGGCACCAGCGTCAGCAGCATACGGATCAGCAGCAGGGTAAAGGGTTCCGCATAAGGCAGACCATACTTGGCGCCAATGAACCCGGTGCTCCACAACCAGACAAACAGGGCGGGCACAAAAAAGGAGTAATAGATCGGTGGCATAAGTCCCGGCAGAGGCTGGAAAAAGAGCCTCGACTATACCCGGCCAATCAGGCCGGGAACAGGTACAGCCTTGCCATTACAGAGACACAGTCACCCTATGGGGCGGTGAGCATTGTCTGAAGCTTCTGGGTAAACTCCACCGCTTCGCAACCAAGCGGGGTCAGGTAACCACCATCCTTCTGGCTTATCAGCCCTTTGGCAAACAAGGATTCCGCCGCGCGCAGCGTTTCCGGCGCCGCACTGTGAGCGTGCACCTTGATGCCCTCCTGGGTAGAGGCGGACGGAAACTGCAGTAACAGGTTCAGCTCAGCAAGGTGGTTCGGAGAGAACGGCATAAAAGCTCCTTATCGTCAGCGTTCTCTGCAGTTTAGCCCAAACAGTCGTGGACCGAAGCAGAATCACAAAGAAATTGATCCAGATGCATAGTTTGCCTGACTATCCTAAGGTTATTGTCTTCAAAGGCCCGATCCCTGCCTGTCACCGGCACAGAAAAACGGCAACACGGACACGTTGATCATGGATAACACACCAGCTCAGACCACCGACAATGCACCTCGTTCGCTGCGCCATCTGAGCGTCTACCTGGCCACACTGGTCAAAGGCAGGCTTTGGCTTAAAGTGCTCATTGGCATGGGGCTTGGTCTGGTGGTGGGCACCCTGCTTGGTCCTTCGGTCGGCCTGGTCGAACCGGACACGGGCACCTTGATCGGTAACTGGCTGGCGTTTCCGGGACAGCTCTTCCTCGCCACTATACAGATGATCGTCATACCACTGGTGATTGCCTCGGTGGTGCGAGGACTGGCCGCCAGCGACAACCTGGAACAACTCCGGAAAATGGGTACCCGGGTTACCCTGTTTTTTGTCATTACAACCGCCATTGCGGCCACCATCGGCCTCTGGGTGGGCGGCCTGGTTAACCCGGGAGATCTGATGACCGGCCTGACCACACCGCCAGCCGATGCCGCGCCGGTGGCCGCCGACATCCCCGGCCTGGACGCCATCCCCCAGACACTGATTGGACTTCTGCCCGGCAACCCCCTGGACGCCATGGTGGAAGGGCAGATGCTGCAGGTGGTGATTTTCTCCATCATCATCGGCGTTGCGCTGGTCAGTATGTCGGGCGACAAAGCCAAGCCGATGCTCGACCTGCTCGATTCACTGCAGCAAATCTGCATGACCGTGGTTCGCTGGGCCATGCGCCTCGCCCCCTATGCCGTGTTTGGCCTGATGGCACAACTGACGACTACCCTGGGTTTTCGTGCCATGATTGGCATGGCCTCGTATGTGGCAACGGTGCTGTTCGGCCTCGCCGTCCTGATGGGGTTTTATCTGGTCATTCTCAAACTGCTGGCAGGTGTACGGCCACTGCAGTTCCTGAGGGATACCCGTGATGTCTTGCTGCTGGCATTCTCGACCTCCAGCTCCGCCGCTGTCATGCCCCTGTCTATCCGTACCGCAGAGGACAAACTCGGGGTGCGCCCGTCGGTTTCCCAGTTTGTAATCCCCCTGGGCGCAACCATCAACATGAATGGCACTGCGCTTTATCAGGCCGTCGCGACCGTTTTCCTGGCCCAGGTCTACGGCATCGACCTCAGTGTTGGCAGTATGGCCCTGGTGGTCGCCATGGCAGTGGGTGCCTCTATAGGGTCGCCGGCTACCCCGGGGGTCGGCATTGTCATTCTGGCAATGGTACTGCAATCGGTGGGTGTACCAGCCGCAGGTATTGCCTTGATCATGGGCGTGGACCGAATTCTGGATATGTGCCGAACCGCCATCAATGTAACCGGCGACCTGGTTGCCTGCCGGCTGCTGGAGAACTGGTCGGGCAAGCGACTTCCGCCGCCCGCCGGACCGATTGCCGGCGATACCTGAAGACAACAGCCAATTTGTGACCCCATGAACAATCGGTATCATGAAGGCACGAAACTCCTACACTTGAACGGCCATCTACCGCGATAATAGACGTAGTGTGTCATTCAGAAACAAAGCTTCGGGTTCTTGATGAATTTCAGCGGTACATCCCTGACGACCAGAGTCACCATTGCCCTAGTCACCGGACTCCTTCTCGCGGCAGCTACGGCCCATGCCGACAGCATCAAACGCATCGTGCATCCGGACGGACGAGTGGAATTCACCAATGTGAAAAGCAAAAGCCAGCCACGAGCCTCCACCAAGAGTGAAACCGTGTATCGTTACACCGACGAGCACGGTGTCGTGGCCTACAGCAGCCAGCGCCCGGGCAACGCCGACTTCGATGTTATCCGCTTCCACTGCTACGCCTGTGACCCGGAATCCAGCGTCGACTGGCACAAAACGCCATTGTTCCTGAGCCCCTACCGCAGTGAAATCCAGACCGCGGCAGCTGAATTCAATGTTGACCCGGCCCTGGTGCGAGCCGTTATCCATGCCGAATCTGCGTTCAACCCCAAGGCCATTTCACCGGTCGGTGCCCAGGGGCTGATGCAGCTGATGCCGGGGACGGCGGAGGAACTGGGTGTGAAAGACCCGCTGGAGGCCGGCGAAAACATCCGCGGCGGTGTCGACTACCTGGCCAAAATGCTCAAACGCTTTAATGGTGACACTCGCCTGGCGACAGCCGCCTATAACGCCGGCCCCGGCGCCGTTGGCCGCTACAGGGGCATTCCGCCTTACGCGGAAACCAAAGCCTACGTGGAACGTGTGGGTATCCTGCACCAGCGCTACGCCGCCAACTGATGGGCACCATCATCAAACGGCCCGATATCAAGGGCGATATCGTGCATGTCGCCAATGACCGCTACGGCAATATTCTGGTGATTGATGATCGCAAGCACCGGATTCTCAGTTTTGATTCCGTGTTTGAGCAAAGCAAAATTCTGCGCCGGGCACCCCATGTTCCCGTCCACGAATACAGCCGCGCCATGCTGCTGCCCATTGCTTTCGCCAGGCCCGACCACATCACTGTGCTTGGTTTGGGCGCAGGCGTCGTCGCCCACGGCATACACCGCCTGTTACCCGACAGTCAGGTTCATGTGGTGGAGTTGCGTCAAAAGGTGTTCGAGACCGCACGGGACTGGTTCTCGTTCCCGCAACATGAGCGCCTTCATGTCACCGTCGCCGATGCCTGGCACACACTGGAAACGCTTCCGGGGGCCAGCACCGCCATGATTGTCACGGATCTGTACAGCGCAGACCGAATGTCGCCCCTTCAAGCGCAACGCCGGTTCATCAAGGCCTGTGCCCGGGCACTCCAACCTGACGGCTGGCTCGTTCTTAACTATCACCGCATGCCGGAGCCGGACGGTAACCTGCTGCGCGAGCTGAAACGCCAGTTCCCGTGTCTGCTCACCTTCAAAAGCAAAACCAACAACTGGGTTATCTATGGCTGTAATCGGGCGTTTGATCCCTGGCAGATACCCGACTCAGTCCTCAAGGCATTGGAAGAACAACTGCCGGTTGGATGGCCCGCGCTGATGAAAAAAATCCGGGTCTTATAAAATCCGCCCTGCCGACCACGAAAAATCTTACTCCGTTTTACATTTTTTTATGTAATTGCCGGTAATTGTTCATAGTTTTCAGGCTAAACTCTGCGCCTCTCTACACTCTCTCTTACTCATGTAAAGGAACAAAGCATGGCATTTGAGTACGGAGCTCAAAAACTCAACATCCGGAATCCATTCCGGTTCGAAGGGCTGGTCCGGTCCATTCGTGGTGCAATTCTGCTGGCGATTGGCGTCTATCTCCTGTTTCAGATTCAACCCCTGCTTGGTACCGACAAACCCAGGGCCTGGGTTAACCTGTTGATCGGCGGCCTGTTTGTAACGGGCGGGTTGAAGGCGCTGGGCGGAGGCCTGTTCCAGGTCATGCGTTTCTTCGTGGGCCGCGCCGCGCCGGCCTCACTGGCCAAAAACGTTGCCCGTGAAGCCGTGAACGAACGCGAGCCGACCCTGTATAACTCCAAAATGCTCCACAACATGCTCATGAGCAAGAGCAACCCGACCTTTATCGAGCCCACCGGCTGGTTCGCCCGGGCGGTTCACTCGGTCTTTCCCAACCTGATTGTCACCCCCTGGCCCATTCGCAACGTCGCTCAGAGTCTGGCCATGAAACTGACCAAGAGCTTCGTGGCCATCGCCGCCTTTCTGGTGGCCAGCCTGGTGGTCACCATGGTGTTCTCAGGCACCGAAGGCGCGGATGTTGGCAGCACGGTTATCTCACTGATCCTGCAAGCGTCATTGCTGGTGTACCTGGGCCTGTTGTGGGTCAAACTCGGCAACCCGCTGTCCCGCAGTAACATGACCACTCTGGGCCAGACCACCAGCAAGGGACTGGCGCTGGTGATCATCGGTGCCATCGCAGTGCCGATCCTGACTGCCCAGGGCTGGCTTGGCTTCTGGGACAGTCTGCACGTCAGTGCCCGCCAGGATTTGGCAGGCCTGATGCCCCTGCTTGAACCGGTTTTCCGTACCGGGTCCCTGCTGACCCTGACTATCGTCTGTGCTCTGGCGACAGCGGCCATTGCGGTGGTTTTGATCAAAGCACGCATTGGCATGGTGCCCATCGCAACCAGCAGCTCTGAACTTAACAACAGCTGGCGATTCGATCTGCACCCACGCCAGATTTTCACGACGCTGCGCGACCTGGTGTTGATGCAAAAACGTCAGCAGGAGCTGCCGAACCGGGTATATCTGGACAGCAACGACACCGGTGATGCCAACCGGGAGAATGAGCAGTTCAACGGCGACCTTCTGGTCGAGATACAACCTGTTGTCGAAGACCGCGAAGAGCCAAAATCCCTGCGTTGGACCCGGGCAAGCGGAACCATCGCTGGCCAGATACTCCTGTTGGCGGGTGCCCTGCTGCTCTGGCTGGGTGCCGATCGCGTGATGGACCATGTTTACGCTCTGGATCAGCTTCGCGCTACCCGGCTCGATGTCGACCAGGCATTGAACCTGCTGTTCGTCCCCGCGGGTGCCACGGCCGCCATCCTGCTTGCCAGCTTGCTATTGCTCGGCTTCGGCCGGACACTGTCCAGAATCTGCCATCTGTTCTGGGCCGAGATCTTCTTTAAGTCCAACCTGTTCGATATGCACTGTGAAGGCACGGTGATGCGGGCAACTCATTACCGCGGCGCCGACCGTCACAGTGCGTCCAGTGAACAGGATGTATTCAGTTTCGACGCCACCTACTTCGCTCTGGCAACCGAAGCGGTCAGCTCAACGTTTGCAGTCTCTGGCCAGCAAAACCTGGAGCAGCCGAGGTATCTGCTGTCCCTGTCGCCATGCGATGGATTCATCAACAGCGTGGTTGGCGACCTGGAAGACCAGTTCCGTCGCCGCAACGACGAAATAAAGAACGAAAAGCAGGCCGACCGCGAACAGCGGCTCGACTATATCCGCCAGGAGCAGGAAGCGCGCAGAACCGGGGATATGGCTGCCCAGGGCCTGGTTGCACCAGAGCAGCGGGCATCACTGGAGTCAGACGTGGTGTCAGATCAGGACCGTGAGAAGATTGCCCGCTGGGAGGGCGATACAGCCGATAACTGATGGCAAATCAGACAGCACACCAGGAGCTCTTCGGAGCTCCTTTTTTGTCGGGCACAACATGAAACTCTTACGGATACTCACCAATCAGAACGGTATTAGCCGCCGACAGGCCAAGACCCTGCTCGCCGCCGGCCGTGTTCAGGTTGATGGCGAGCGCTGCCATGACCCGGACCTGGACATCCAGCGGTTTCGTGAAGTGTGCGTTGACCAGCGAATCATCCAGAGCGCGGCCCCTGCGTATTACCTGATGCTGAACAAACCATCGGGCTATCTGAGCGCCACCCGCGATGACCAGCACCCCACCGTTATGGAACTGATTGACCCATCGCTTCGGCCACATGTGCACATCGCAGGGCGACTGGACAGGGCAAGCACCGGGCTATTGATTCTCAGCAGTGACGGAGTCTGGAGCCGACGGCTGACCGAACCGGCGGTTAAAATCCCCAAGGTATACCGGGTAACCACGGCTTACGCCATCTCACCGGAGACAGAGGATCGGTTCAGGGAAGGCATCTGGTTCGAGTACGAACAACTCAGAACCTCGCCCGCGTCGCTGGAGCCATTAGGAGAGCGGGAAGTACGGCTGACGATCTACGAGGGCCGCTATCATCAGGTAAAACGCATGTTTCACGCCGTGGGCAACCGGGTGACCTCATTGCACAGGGAAAGCATGGGCGGGCTGACTGTGGATGGGCTAGAGCCAGGCAGCTACCGCCATCTCAGCGCACAAGAGGTCAGCTCAATCGGCTGACCTCTTGCCATATCATCAGGCGCGGCTGAGGAATTTGCGCTCTTCCACGTTCACGCGAATTCGGTCACCCGTGGAAATGTGCTCAGGAACCTGTACCACCAGGCCTGTGGTCAGGCGGGCGGGTTTGGTTCTGGCGGTTGCCGAGCCACCCTTGATGGACGGGTCGGTTTCCTCAATGGTCAGTTCCACCGTCGGCGGCAGGTCAATGGCCACCGGGTTTTCGCTGACCAGAATCACCATTACCCCTTGGGTGTCCTCGGTAATGAACAGCAACTCATCCTCAATGGCACTGCGGTTGAGCATGTACTGAGTAAAGTCTTCGGTATCCATGAACACATACTCATCACCATCAGCGTAGGAGAAGGTCGCTTCCCGGCGCACCAGGTCGGCCAGATTGAGCATGTCCGAGTCCTTGAAGGTCTCATCCAGTTTCTGGTTGGTGACCACATCGTACATGCGCATCCGGTAAAGGCTGCCTCCGGCACGGCCCTGGGGCACGGAGCGCTCGATATCCTTCACGAAATAGACGCGGCCTTCGTATTCAACCGCCTGATTCTTTTTGATTTCACTTGCTTTAGGCATGACATCCGGTTCCAGAATAGTTAGTCATCACGGGCGCTGGTATACCACGACTGGCGGTAATATGCGATAGCCCTCAGCCACTCGCCTTCGACAATTCATCCCGGGTGCGCAAACGCCCCTCACGGCGTATCTGTGCCTTGGCATAACGGCGCTTCTGGTCCTCGGTTTCCGGGATTACCTGGGGCACATCCACCGGCTTGCCGTGTTCATCCAGTGCCACAAAGGTAAAGAAGGCAGACAGAATATGGCGAGTCTCGCCGGTATAGCTGTTCTCGGCCTCCACTTTCGCACCGATCTCCATGGAGGAGCCCCAACTACGGTTCAGCGACAGATTGAACAACAAGGTGTCATTGCCTTTGGCGGGAGCGCGAAAATGAATGGAATCCACCGCCGCCGTCACACAGACATGGGCCGAGTGCCGCTCCGCGACCACCAGTGCCAAGCGGTCACACTTCGCCATGATCATGCCCCCGAACACCGTATTGTGGGAGTTCATATCGTTCGGGAACACTTTATACACATGCTTTTCAATAGCTGAAGCAGAAACAGCTTTTGCAGGTTTATCGGTCATGAAACGGTCATTCCTTTGTGTGTTTACCCACACTTTCTGTGGATAACTTTGTTAGCAAGGCAAGGACATGCGATCACAGGCGGCATAAACACTGCGTTTGCGATCCCTGCGGTTAATTTGATCAGATATACTGCACGTTTTAATGACAACAACAAAGCAGGCATTACCCCCGAAAGGATTCACATACCGGAAAGGAGTTTCCCATGATCGTCTGCGGCCCTATCGTACGCCACTCCAATCGCACCATGCTCAACCTATGGCTGGTATTAGACCAGCGTCCCGAGAGCATTCAACTGAATACCTATCTGGATGATGTCAGAGCATCACCAGTTACCAGAGACTGCGACGCCGAGTTCATACCAGCAGGCGATAACTGCTATATCTGCATGCTGTCGACGGACCTTCCCCTCGACAACGCCGAGCCTTATCACCAAACCAATGAGCTCTTCTACGAAATAGTACTGGATGGCGAGCCCTTTGGAGACAGCCAGCTGCTCGCGACACTTTGCCCTGGCACGGACAAGCTGCCCAGTGTTTACCTGCCCCGGGAGCATCGGCATTTCATTCAGGCATCCTGCCGGCGTCCTCACTCCCCGGGGCAAGACAAAAAGCCGGACCAACTCGCCCGGGGCGCCCGTTTGCTGGCGGAGAATCTGCGCAAGGAGAGCCGGCCAAGCCAGCTGTTTCTGACCGGCGACCAGATCTACGCCGACGATGTGTCACCCTTGCTGCTGGATTATCTGGGCAAGCTGCAGAAACACCTTGGACTGGCCGATGATCTGAAAAACCTGCCGGCGGGCAAAGACCTGCTCCGGCTGTCGAAACTGGATGACCGGCACTGGGTAACCCGAAGCCCCTACGGATTCAGCTCCAGCGCCAAAAGCTCTCACCTGCTGACCCGTGCCGAATATCTGAGCATGTACCTGTTTGCCTTCTCAGGCGCCGGACACCAGTTTGGCCTCGACTTCGCGGGCCACGACGAACTCAAGCCACGGCTTGCCAAACAGCCCGCCAATACCCGGGATGGCCGGAACCCGCCGGTGCAATATGTCTACACGGAGCGACAACACGCAGAAGACCACCGTAATCTGTCTGGCTTTGCACATCTGGCCCGTTCGGAGGTCCGCCAACTGCTCGCCAACACGGTGACCTACATGATCTTTGATGACCATGAAGTAACCGACGACTGGAACATCTCGAAACAGAACGCCCGGCAACTGAGCACCACGCCCATTGGCCGGTATGTGCTGATCAACGCTCTGCAGACTTACTTCCTCTGCCAGCACTGGGGCAATCAGCCCTCTCTGGTGAAGTCCGAAGTGGCAAAACTCAAAACACTTCTCGAACAGAATACGCCAGCCGACCACAAAGAATGGGACTGGTTGCTTGAGCGGTACTGGGGCTACGAACTGGAACAGACACCGCCGGTGGCGGTGCTGGATACCCGCACGCACCGGGAATTCAGCAAGCGAGGCAAACACTCGCTTGGCCTGATGTCTGATCAGCAGATCCAGCAACTGGGCCAGCGACTCTCCGGGTTTCATCAATGTCGCACTCTGATTGTGGTCTCACCGACCCCCACCTACGGATTCAGTCATATCGAATACCTGCAGCTGAATTTTCCCATGTTCAAACGCACTCTGGATCGGGAACCCTGGAGTGCTGACACGGCATCGCTCGAGGCTCTGAAATCATCCTGCTGTCAGTTACCCGGTGTTGAGCATGTGGTGGTTTTCTCTGGCGACGTACACTACGCCTTTGCCCGAAGACGTCAAACCAGCCAGGGGCCCGTGCTCTGGCAGATCTGCAGCAGCGCCTGCAACAACGTACCCATGGGTGAGAATATCGGCTTGAGGGCCATCAACAGGATCGGCGAGTTACTGGGCAAAAACCAGGAACGTTACCTGCTGCCGGAAGACAGCGACTTCTTCCTGACCAGTGACCGCAACATCGGCACCTTGATGCTTGACGATCAGGGCTGCCCGGTCCAGGCGGGATTGCTGTGTGCGGGAGAAAACGGCAGTTACCAGAAGCGTTACGATCTGGTGAACTACCGGGAAACCAACTGAAGCGACGGGAGCCACCAGACAGGTGGCCCCGGCAGGGATCAGCCCAGTACGTCGAAGTGGGCTGCATCCTGCTCAATGCACCAGTCCAGCTTCTCCAGATAAGCTGCCTTGGTTTTGAGCTTCGTTTGCTTGTGGGCGCGCATGTTCAGTTGCTTCATTTGCGTTGCCACCGCGTTGGCACGTTCCGCCAACTGTTCCGGCGCCACGATTTCATCCAGGAAGCCGGCCGCGATAGCCGTTTCCGGGTTAAAGATCTCAGCGTTTACCACCGAGCGGTAGAAGTAAGGGGCCGGCATACGATGGCGCGCAATCTCAATGCCCGCATGGTGCATGGTCATACCAATGGCCACTTCATTCAGGCCGAGCTTGAATCCACCCTCTACCCCGATTCGATAATCCACTGAAAGCAGAACGAACGCGCCCTTGGCGATGGCGTGGCCACTGCAGGCGGCAATAACCGGCAGCGGGAATGCAGCCAGACGACGGGTAAACGTAGAGCCCACCTTAACCAGCGCCATGGCCTCTTTCGGGCCTTTCTGCATTTCCTTGAGATCATAGCCGCCGGAAAACATTCCCGGCTGGCCAGTGAGAATGACAATGGCCTTATCCTGCTCTGCCTGGTCCAGCGCGGCATTCAGCGCGTCAAATACCTCATGGCTCAGAGCATTAGCCTTGCCATTGTTCACGGTAATGGTGGCAATGCCGTCGTTCAGTTCGTAAGTTACGAGTTCTGTCACCTGGTTTTCCTCATCTACTGCCAGAATTAAGTGAGTGTTTGTTAACTGTATAGCGAACACCGCTCATGGGCAACGCCAAAATCCTGATCAACGGCCTCAGGCTTCTGACGCCTTCCCGGAGCCGGAGGTTCGCCGGTACATCCACGCCAGGCCAAGCAGCGCCAGCCCCAGCCCCATAAAGGCAGCAACCCGCCACAGTCCCTGCAGCCCGGCCATATCCACCAGAAAGATCTTGCCGATGACCAGACCAAGCAGAATCATTCCTGCCTTGTGCAGCAGTTCGCTCTGGTTACGTGTGGACCAAAGGATCGCGGCAATCGAGTAGAGCATACCAATCACCGAGTAGGTATAGAGCTCGCCCTCCCCCATTCCACTGGACAGAGTCATCGCACTGCCCTGCCACAGATGCCGGATTTCGAGCAAAGTGAACACCCCGAAAGCCACTGCAGCCGTACAAAGAGACCAGCGAACGGGCACAAGATCGGAGTATCGAGCGCTGGCCAGAGCCAGAAGGACCGGCGCGCCATACGCCAGCAACAGCAGATTGAATACCGGAGTACTGCCAATAGTGCCGTCGGTCCACCAGGGGTTGTGCACCACGGCAACAACGAGATAACTCAGAACAGCGATCACCGTCAGTGCCCTCGCCAGCAACCGGTAAAGCCACCCCAGCGTTCCCGCGACCCTGGACCGGAAAACGTAGACGATGCTCAAAGCGCCCCAGAGCACGGTATTGATTGACGCCTCGGTGACGCCATATTCCCGCGCAAAAATATCACCATTGTATAGCCAGTAACGAAGCTCCACGCCCAGGAACAGAACCAGCAGATGCAAGGTGACAGCTTCCAGCCAGGGCCGAATCACCTCCTTTCTGGCCAGCCAGGTAGCAGCGCCAGCAAACAGCGTGGCCCCTCCGTAGGTCCAAAGGGACCAATGCCCACCCGCATCGTAGCTCTGCAACCATGGATTGAAGGTCAGTCTCGCCACCACAATGGCCAGTAAAACCTTGAGAATCAGGAACAGCTCGGGCGCCTGGTATCGGCGTCCAAGCCAGACCAGGCTGACGAACTGAGTGGCCAGTGCCAATGTCATTGACGCTTCCTGCAACCACATGGCAACCGCCATGGAATAGCACGCGTGGGCAGCCAGTATCGCCCAGACCAGGCCAACGCGATAACCTGGCGAGTGCTCCAAGCGCCAGGCAACGACACCATAGACCGCCGCCGCCAGGAGCGCGACCAACGCCCAGTTGCCTGCAGCCTGCCCGCCCTGAACAAGCAACCAACCCAGTAACAGCCAGATAACGGGCGCCAGCATCGCCAGCGACGCCCACCGCCTCAGCTCCAGCTGCGTCCGCCACTGCCAGAGGACGCTCAATACCACCAGCACAGAGGCAAGAATCAGATAGGTGATGAAGGGCTGATGGAAACTCTGTGCCAACGGCCTGAACAGAACGTCCTGACTCAGATCGGCAGAATACACAAGCCAGCCGGCAAACGTGGCCAACACCGCGGCCCAGGGCAAAAACCACAGTCGCTGCCGGCTTTGGGGCAACAATACGGCGACCGGTAGCATCCATAGCCACGCCAGAAAAGCGGGATCATCCGTCGATTGCCAGGCAATAGACGCTCCCCAGGCCAACAATGTTGCCATCAAGGCGTCTCTTCGACGCTGCAGGGGAAGCAGGCCATCTCCGGGTAAGACCGAAAACAACAGGAAAAGCACGGGAAGATAACAGGACACCGCCAGGCCGTGGCGTCCACTAACGGCAACCAGAAGCCACCAGAGTCCGGCGCCGGCCAGGGTGCCAAACCAAAGCCAGGGACGGTAGACATACTGCATCAACAGCAGGGAGCTGACGGTGATCACAACGCTGTAACTCAGCACAAAGACGGCACTTCCGCCCTCACCCCCGACCAGCAGCGGCACCAGATAAGCACCCGATAGCCCCATAATGGCCAGCAATGGGCCATGCACAAGCGCCAGAAACATGGTCACGACGGAAACCAGTGCCAGCGCGAAAAGCGCCGGTACGGGCCCGATCAATCCATAATGATGAACGCCCGCCAACAAGGCTGCATAGAGTGTGACACTGCCACCGCCGGCCAGTGCTGCAAAGACCTGATCCGACCCCATGTGACGCCGACGAAGATATTCCGCGCCTGCATGCAGCCCCAACCCGGTCAACAACGCCATCAGCAACTGATGCACTGGTCCGATAAGTCCGGCGGAAATCGAATGGCTCACCATAAAGATCCCGGCAAGACTGACACTCAGCGCGCCAATCCAGACCATCCAGTTGGCTTTGAATGCCGCCACGCCACGGGATACCAGAGCATCCGACCGATTCACGGGAACGGCAATTGCTGTGTCTTCCGCGGCCGGCTCCCGAGATGTCTCTGCGTCTGTCGTTTCTGCCACCGAACTTGCTGGCTCCCGCACGTACCCGACATCCGCCGGCACATCCGGGGTGGCCGGCGTCACCGGATCCGGCAGAGAAACCCCGGTATCGCGAAGCCTGGAAACCTCTGCCCGGAGGTCGGCGACTTCCCGAGCCAGATCCTCGACCCGGGAGGCGTGACGGTCTCTTTGCCGGAACGCCAGAAAGCCCAGAAGTGAGCCCAAAGGCACCAGCAGCACGCCAGCTCCGATAACGAGAAAGAGTAATGCTTCCAATGGACGTTTCCTTGTCTTGTAAGTTGCGAAAGATCACTGTTAGTGACATAAAAGCAGTATTCTAGCCGCAAAGTCATGACATACTCGACATATCAGACCTTAGCCCGCGCACATCTCCGGGGGAACCAGACATGCCAGAACAATCCATCGAAATGACGCCGGACAGCTCTGTCTACAAGGCTCTGCTGGAATCCACAAAGGCGATTCCATGGAAAATCAACTGGCAGACCATGGCGTTCGAATACATCGGCCCGCAGATAGATGCATTGCTGGGCTGGCCCCAGGATAGCTGGAAAAGTGTCGAAGACTGGGCCACCCGTATGCATCCGGAGGATCAGGAGTGGGTCGTCAATTTCTGCGTCAAACAATCGGAGTGCGGCGTCGATCATGAAGCAGACTACCGCGCTCTGCATCGGGACGGTCACTATGTCTGGATACGTGACGTCGTGCATGTTGTTCGCGATGACAGTGGCGAAGTAGAAGCCCTGATCGGCTTCATGTTCGACATCAGCGAACGCAAGAAAACCGAGGAGAAGCTGATAGCCCTTCAGAAGAAACTCGAAGAGTACTCATTCAAGGATGGCCTGACCGGTTTGTCCAATCGACGGATGTTCGACACCGTTATTGAAGACACCTGGCTCAGCGCACAGCGCAACCGTCAGCCGTTATCACTGATTCTTCTCGATATCGACCATTTCAAACAATACAACGATTTATATGGCCACATTCAGGGCGACGAATGCCTGCGACGGGTTAGCTCCGTGCTAGCAAAAGCCATTAAACGCCCCAAAGACTTTGTGGGACGATTCGGTGGCGAAGAGTTCGTCATTGTTCTGCCGGAAAGCGATGCCGATGCCGCCGTGAGAGTGGCGGAGCGATGCATCAGTGAGCTGCTTCGTGAACAGATTCCCCATGCAGATAATTCGGCGAGCCAGTTGGTAACACTCAGCATGGGTATCGGTACCATTATTCCGTCGCAGAATGATTCACTAACCGAATTTCTGGCCACTGTGGATGGACGGCTCTACGAAGCAAAAGACGCAGGGAGAAACCGTATTGTTGCGGCCTGAATCACTCAGGACACAACATTAACTAACCGCAACCACTGAAAGACACAAATGTAAAGCAGAGGAATCCGAGCTGCCTCATTGAACACCGGTTGAATATCATAGTGAGCTCCCAAATTCTCAACCGAAAACGGAGCATCCTCATGAAAGGGAAACTCGGACTTTTCGCCGCCATGCTGGTTCTGGCCGGCTGTGCCACTGCTTCCGAGCAATTGCGCGTTTACACCGAACAGTATCCTCCTTATAACATGACCACCAACGGTCAGCCCTTTGCCCATTCAGAATCCGAAATCACCGGCCTCTGCACCGATGTGCTCAAAGCTGTTCTTGAAAATGCCAAGGTCGACTACAGCATCAAACTGCGTGACCTCAGCTATGGCATGAACCGCGCCCAACGGCACGAAGACCACGGTATCTACTGCGTATCCAAGACAGACGAGCGGGAGCCTTTCTTTGAATGGGTGGGACCACTCTCCAGCATCAAGTGGACCCTGTTTGCCAAGCCCGGCTCCAGCATCAAACTGGACGATCTTGAGGATGCCCGTGATTACCGTATCGGTGGCTACAAGGGCGATGTGATGACGGGATACCTGGAAGACAAAGGATTCGACGTTTCCGCCATCACCAACAATGGACTGAATGCCAAGCGGCTGGAACAGGATCAGATCGATCTATGGGTGGCCGATGGCCTGGCAGGCCCCTACCTGGCCGCCGATGCCTCCGACGTGACCGGCCTTGAGGCAGTTCTTGTTTTCCGCGAAACCCCGATGTATCTGGCCATTAACAAGGACTCTGATCCAGACCTGATCAAAGCCCTGAATACGGCTTACCAGGCCATGCAGGAAAGCGGTGAGATAGACACCATTTCGCGTTCTTACGGGCTCTGATCAAGAGCCTGCGCGTCTTCCCCGGAACCCGAAACGGATTCCGGGGCTTCGCCCCTTACAACAGCCATCCAGCCCGTCAATCGCCTACCATAGACTCCCTCATAAAACCAACCATCACAGACCTAACTGTGATGTACTCAATATTGTTACAGTTTTATTACAAACAACCGCTGTCCGGAATCCAGGACGACCCTCAGAATCCCCGCCGGCATTGTAAAAAAATGAAAAACAGGAAAACTCACAGGGATTCAAGATGTTTTCGAGCAAAACCGTTGTACTTGGATTAACCGGACTATTGCTTGCTGGCTGCGGTGGCAGTTCTTCAGACGGAGACGATAGGTCCACTTCCACCAGTCGCATCCTTAACCTGCCCAATGCGGTTGCAGCGACAAGCTATGCGTTCCGGGCCGAAATCAACACACTCTCCGGCGATATCACGTATCAGGCCAAACAACTCCCGGAATGGGCCACCATCGATCCGGCCACTGGCGAAATAACCGGAAACCCTGAGGCTGATGACGTTTCTGCAAAGGTGCCAGTTTCCATCGAGGCAACCAATGGCAAGCAAACCGTCACGCTGTCTGGTTCACTTCAGGTTGAACATACCGCAGCCTACCTGCCAACTGCTGCGCGGGATTTTTACTCACAGGATTTCGAAGGTAATAAAAGGGGACTCAGGAACGACCTCTCCGGCGGCGAACTCAAGGGTGAAGTCCAGTTTGTGCAAACTCACTCGGTCGCTCCAGCCAACAATTTCGAGCGCAATCAGGTTGACGAAACCCAGAGCAAATACATGCCGAGAATCACAGCGCTAAGGGATGCCCTGTTGTTGTTTGTTCCCGAACCGGGCCTCAACCCGACAACCGTTGATGTGGAAGTGAGTCTTCACGGCGAACCGCTCATGGCCCTGGCCATGACACACCCCAATGCTTTGCCTGAATCCGATGTGACCGGTTCCCGGGAAGTTCAGTATTCCACACAGGCCTGGTCGATCCGGCTACCTTGGGACACGATCAGGAACGGAATGTCCCTTCGCTTTGTTGCCGATCGCGATTCGGACACCTCAGTCTTTGGGGACCTCCCCGCTGGCAATATCGACATTGGCGAAGCCTCTCAGATTGTTTTCCAGAGTATTCGGCTGGGTATGCTTACCGAACCAGGCCAGGAAAACGGACACTACACTCTTCGTGACCCAATCATGGCCGCCACCGACTACTTCCAGACCATGCCTGTATCGCGATTGGTCATGGGCAGCTATGCCGACGCGGTACTTGACCGCGTCATCATCAGATCAGGTGTCATTTACGACAAAGAGGCAGATGGCGCAAGCCAGGCTGAGGGCGGTGTCTATAGCGGCGATATGCGTGAGAATGTGGCCAAGTCACAGGTCAGTGTTGGTATCAACATGGCCAACTTTGGCTATACCAGCAATCACATGAACCAGAGCCACCCCCACGTATTCAAACAGATTACCAACCACCACGCCTGGGGAATGTATCAGAATGGCAGGGTGTCCCACGGGCTGAGCGGCGGTAACGGCATCGGAACGCTCTACGCCACCAGGGGTAACGAGGCCAGTCACGAGTGGGGGCACGCCTACGGGCTGGGGCACTACCCAGGCCAGGGTCTGACCGAGGACGGCCGCTGGGCAGTACACCATGCCGACAGTGGCTGGGGCTACATCGCACACCGGGATCGTATGCGCGCCAACCTGTTCGGTGTGGATGAATCAGGCGCCTACAATTTCAAGCGCGACGCCATGTCTGGGGGTTCAGACGGTGGGCCTTTCTCGGTCTACACGCATTACACCGGCTACTCCGCCCGCATAATCCAGAACGATGTGGCACGGCTACCAGTACCGGATACCAGTTTCCCTTCAGGTTACAAGAAGTGGAACACAACCACGGGGCAGTATGAGAACTTCAGCAGTTCACACCCTGCACCGGTAGAGGTTGGCGTTCCGGTGGCCACTATCCTCGGTGGCTACGATCCCGATGGCACAGCCGCTGTCATTTACCCGGTTTTCCACGGCAACTACGGCAACGTATTTGAACTGCCGAAGCCAGACCTGAGCGCTGCCGGCGACCTTTGCTGGGTGGAAGTCAGCAACGCCGAAGGCAAGCAGAAGCAGGTTTCCGTGGCCCCGGACCGGCACAATGCCGGCAGTATCAATCAGCTGCACTTCAATCTGCATGCCGATTTCAGGCCGACCAGCGCCAGCCTGTTCTGTCGACGTGATGGCGACATCCAGACTCTGACCCAAACAAGCTTTGACGGATCAATTCCTGAACTGCCTCCGGTTGGCATCGTTGGTCAGGACACAGGCTATCAACAGCTGCGCGCACGCGAAATAGCCGAGGTTGAAACGTTGTTGGCGGCGTTGGACAACGCCCAGTTCGCGGTGATGAGCGGTGAACTTGCAACCCTGGTTGCAAGCTATACCGATACTGAGTTGCAGAATGAATTGTCGACTGAAGCCTGGCAGCGCCTTGAACAACTGAAGGAACAGGACGAGGCAACCCGAGAGATTGCCGTCATTCTCGAACAGGCCCGGCGTGCCAACCTGACGGTGTCGGAAACCCGGAGCCGGCTGCTTCACGCGCTCATCGAAAACGGCTTGATTGACTCGGCCGATGATCTGGTCCCCAGCGGTGACGTCATTCGCGGCAACAATCTGTTCTTCGATAGCAACCTTGATGAAGATGGCTATGTGGCTCTCACGCCGCTGCCTCAGGATCTTGACAGCACTCCCCGCTGGACCATGGACCTGAAAGGCCGGATCCATCCGACGGCTACTCCCTGGGAATGCCTGACGCCTGTCAGCGGCAGGCTCGGACTGACCTTATGCCAGGCCGATAATGCCAACCAGCGCTGGCAATACAATGAGGAAAACCAGCAGTTGCGGAACGAGGGAAGCGGGCGTTGCCTGGACTACGCCCACCACAATACTACCCTGATCACCTATGGTTGTACCGGCAGCTGGAACCAGACGTGGTCTGGCGTCTCCGTATCACACAACCGACTGTTGTCCCTGCTGGACGGCGCCCTTTTGGCAGAGGTGTATGAAACGCTTTTGACGGATTGATTCCTGGGCCCACCGATTGGCCGGGGCTGAAGCGCCCCGGCCACTCTATTTCAGGCATTGCTCACCTGAAACTGACCGGTCAGGTTTTTCAGCTTGTTTGCCGACACGTGCGTCATCTCAGAACTGGCCGTCAACCCCGCGATCACCGTCGTCATGAAGCTTACGCTGTCAGCAACGCCACTGGTCTGGGCACTCTGGACCGCGTTGGTTTCCGCAATGCCCGAGATCGCCCGGAAGAGCTTGTCGACCATGTGATGCAGTTCGGCATTGTCATCCGACGCCGCCCGGGCCTGAGCCAGACGGGCCTCCATCTCTGCCATGCCTTCTTCCATTGTGGTTACGGCGCGCTGAGTTTCTTCCCGCACCCGATACAGACGCTCATCAATTTCCGTCGTGGCCTGGGCTGTCCGACTGGCCAGTTGCCGGACCTCATCGGCGACGACTGCAAATCCCCGCCCTGCCTCACCAGCCCGAGCCGCTTCTATGGCTGCATTGAGCGCTAGAAGATTGGTCTGGGCAGCAATGTCGTTAATCATTTCAGCCGCCTTGCCGATCTCGTCCGTGCGTTCACTCGCGGCGCGAATACCCTCGGCCGAACGCACGATAACGTCGCGAATGCTCTCGGTTTCACGGCTGACACGGGCAAACTGATCTTTGGCACGAGCCACCACATCTTCCATGCTAACTCGCATTTCCTGCGCTGTGGTCGAGGCATTTTCGATTTCGTTCTGCTGCAGATCAGCGCCCTTCAGCATCTGCTCTATGTCGTGTACCACCTGCTGAATCTTTTCATCCGCCTGGCGGTTCTGACCCACAAGGTGTTCACTGGCGGAGCGGGATTCACCCGCAAGACTGATGACCTGACCCACCATGCCGTCGAGGGTATCCAGAAAGCTGTTCATCCAGCGCGCGAGATCCCCGCTCTCATCCCGCTTGGTCTTGCCGACATCGAGACGCTGGCGCAGATTCCCGCCTCCTTCGGCAATGTTCCGTATGACATCCGCGAGTGATGACAGACTATCTGCCAATGGCTTGGCGGAACTTGCCCGGAAGATGACAAGCCCCAGGAGCGCAACCATCGCGTTCACGGAGGCTTCCAGCCACAGAGGAGCACCGCTTGCCGAAACCGCAACGTTGGCTGCCCAGATAAGCGCCATAAGGACCCCGAGCCGCGCCGTCAGTCGATAGCTGACCGAACGTTTCCGATACACCTCCTCCAGGTCGCCTTCACACATCATGCCCCAACGATCAGGAGACCCGGGTAACTGGAAGGTCACGCCCTTGCCAATCACCGGTATATGGCGATAGTCGGAATAGCCGGGGTACTTAACGTAGAGGTTTTCACCACGGGCCATGGTTTCCCGTACCCCCGGGTGCAACTGCCCCGTAGCCGGGTCGGTAAAACGTATTTCGAATTCGGTGTGTTCCCGAATCCGTACTGTACCGAAGCCCGTACGGATTCCGTCTTTGAGGTTGTCGCCGTGACTGAAGGTAGCGTCTTCAAACCGCGAGCGCGACAGGGCAACTCCCGGTCTGATCGATGGATCAAACTGACTCTCGATCATGAAAATGTAGTTGTCGCCAGACTCTTCAAAAATGTGCCCGGCCTCGCGCTGAATCAGGTCACTCATGACATCGTTCGGAACCCGGGCACAGACTGCTGCTGCCTGATTGCCAGCAAGAGCGACCGGCTGGTAGAACATCAGCGTGACATCGTCATGAAATCTGGAAGTTGTGGCACCAAGCTGCAAGGTGACCGGGTCACTGTAGGGCCCGTGGAGAAACCGCTCTCTCACCCCTCGTTGCACGGCCGTGGGCATGAGGCCTGCGGCTCCGTTTCTGCCGGTCACCGTCGAGGCGACAACAGAGCCATCTTCTTTCACAACGAAAAGCTCGGAAATTTCCCGGAGGCGCGTAACGGCCGAATCCAGTACCTCTGAAATGCTATCGTGTTCGCTACCCTCAAGTCGTGCCGCAAGCCCCTCAAGGAAGGCCCACTTGCCATTTGCCCAGTTAATCAGCGCTTCGCGACGGGTTTTCGCGATGCTCTCGAATATCTCTTCATTCGTTGCATATTGCTGGCGGTTCAAAAAACAGGACCATCCCATCCGCAATTTACCTGTGGCCCCAAACCAGGGCAACCAGCCCCGCTCATCGGATGAAAGGTTCATGGAATCACTGCGTAAAGTCATAGCGCGCCTTCCTCAATCGGTACTGCATGCCTGCACTACAACGATGTGGTGCAAACATACCTGCTTTCAGAAGGAAGCTAAGCAAAGAGCGGGCCTGAACCGGCGGACCGGTCAAAACCTGAAGGGAAGTAGCAACTGCCGGATTCAAACGATGAGAGAGGCGCACCATCGGGGTGCGCCATCAAAAATATGCACTAAAGAAGGGCAAGGCGCCCCTGGGCTCAGCGGGTCTTCAGATTCTCCAGAAACTCAGCCATTTCTGCTTGCATGTCGACAACACGTTGCCGCCATTCCGCCTTGTAGGCCGCAAACTCCTCGCTCAATTCGCTCAATTGCAGCTGGGCTTCGGCGGCGGTCGCGGTGCTCTCCGCAAGCGTTTTCAAGTTGACTTCAGACAACTGCTCCCGCTGGTCTTCAAGCCTGATTACCGTTTCGTTCAAGGTACGTCTGTCCTGCGGCGTTGCAGATGGGGTAGATTTAAGCGCTTCCCGCAGGGATTCAGACAGCTCTTCCAGATGCTGGCTCAGCTGGTCACCGTACTCTTCAGCCAACGCCGACATATCTTCATTCATACTCTGGGCCTGTTGCTGCAACTCCCGCCCCAGCCTCTCAAGCTCTACCGCCATCTCATCGGATTGATTTGCCCAGCGACTCTTGAGATCTTCACCCAGTTTTTCCAGCTGCCCAACAAGACTTCCCCAAACTGGGCCCTGTTTCAGGGCATCGCCGGTGCGATAATAATCCACCAGCCAGTCGTCACCTTTACGTACCAGATAGGTTAAGGACTCCGTGGCTTCGTTCTGGCCCTCCAGACCACTCAGGGTGGTGGTTACCCGGGCCAGATTATCATCAATGACCACACGCCCCCACTCAATGCTCACGTTCTGCCATTGCTGTTCAAAACCATCGAATGCCGCTTCATCGACCAGGGTTGAATAATCTGCGGCCGCTTCAGCATCCTCTTCAAGTACAGCTTGCCAAAACGCTTCCGATACTTCCTGGGGCGATTCCGGGCGACTGCACCCTGTCGCCATGAGCACGGAAAACACCAGAAAAGGAAAAAGTACATATTTCATTGATCAACCTCATCGATCGCTCGGGAACAGTGACCCGGATTTTACATCAGGTGAAGGACAGCATTAGCGACGATTGCCCATCGTTAAGATATCGTCGTACTCCCACACTCTCACCACTGCACCGCCCGAAGTGATTCCGCTAATGGTCTCGAGCTCGTTGACCATGGCCGACGCGACGGCTTCCGCTTCAATCGCCCGATATTTTCTCAGTGGCCCGATCAACGCCCGATTCGCAACCGGCATGACGGCCACACCAAGAGCCTCGGCCGTTCGAGCCTCCTTGCGCGGCCCCAGCAACAGGCTCGGGTGGTAAATCGCAAGATAAGGAAATTTCAGCGCCCGGACATTGTCCTCAAGCTCTCCTTTGACTCGATTGTAGAAAACCGGGGATTGCGACGATGCTCCGATGGCCGACATCAGAATCAATGCCCGTGCACCGGCGTTACGGGCCATCTGAGCTGCCTTCAATGCATAGTCATGATCGACCTTGCGAAAGGCTTCTCTGGAGCCTGCCTTTTTCAGGGTTGTTCCAAGGCAACAGATCAGGACATCCACCTGGAAAGCGTCAGGCTGAGCCTCCATCGCATCAAAATCCATGAAGCGCTGCTCCAGTTTCGGATTTTCCACGACCATCGGCCGGCGAACCGGAGCGATCACAGTTGATATCTCCGGCTGCTGGAGGAGTTTCTCCACCACCATGCCTCCGGTCAGGCCGGTAGCGCCTAAAACCATCACTTTCATTCAGTGTCCCCTGTGTTCATCGCTTCTGATTGGTTGCCGGATTGCGTAGGATGATACTCGTAAACACCCGAATCCGAGCTCTCAACACGTGCCACTATGCTGAAATTATCCAATGCCGTCGAACTGGCAGACTGGGAAATCCAGATTACGCAGATACGGTCCCAGGGGGCAGGCGGCCAGAATGTGAATAAGGTTGCCTCTGCCGTTCACCTCCGGTTCGACGTCCTGCATTCCACCCTGCCGCCGTTTTACAAAGAACGTTTGATGGCATTGTCCGACCAGCGCATCAGTAAAGACGGCGTGATTGTGATCAAGGGGCAGTCTTTCCGCACGTTTGAGCAGAACAAAGAGGACGCGCTGAACCGACTCAAGACTCTCATTCAGGAGGCAATAAAGCCGCAAAAAGCCCGCCGGCCAACACGGCCTACGAAATCCTCCCAACGGCGGCGTGTGGATAACAAAACCCGCCGTGGGGAGATCAAATCCCTGAGGGGAAAAGTAAAAACCTAAGTCAGCCCCTGCTCTTTCGCCAGGGCTGCGGCGGCCCGGGGACCGGTCCACAGAGAAGGGAGAATAATCAACGACACCGGAATGGCTGTGATGACAATGAACTGTTGCAACACGCCAATCTGACCGGCACCCATATAGAGAAGAATCGCGGCCATCAGTGCCATGGCGCCACCCCAGAAAACCCGAATCCAGGGTTGCGGCTCGTCATGGCCAGCCCCAACCATCGCAATGGAGTAGCTCATCGAATCTCCGGTTGTCGCCACAAAGATAGTGGTCAACAACAGGATGGCGGCCGCCATCCAGGTGCCTCCCGGCAGTGCCTGCGCAACCGTCAATGTGGCGACATCAAACTGAAAGCTGTTGAGGGCGTCGGTCAAATCAAACGTGCCAGACAGCTGATGATAGATGCCGGATCCACCCAGCAACGTGAACCAGATGGTCGTAGCGATGGGTGCCAGTATGGCGACCGCCATGGTGGTTTCACGGACGGTTCTACCCCGTGAGATTCTCGATACAAACACTGCCATCAAGGGGGTATAGCCAATAAACCAGGCAAAGAAAAACACCGTCCACCACTTCATCCACCAATCGGGCGCCGTTTGTGCTGTCATCGTGGCCATGGAGAAAAACGAGCCCAGATACTGCCCCATGGATTGCACGTAGACATCCGTAAGGAATAGCGTTGGGCCAAACACAAATATAACGCCGGCGATGACCAGCGCCAGGATGACGTTGAAACGACTGAGCAGCTGGATACCCCGATGCAGTCCGGTCATTGCGGATGTCATGTATACCCCGGCCAGCACGGTCAGAACCATGAGCTGGGTGCCATAATCATCGGAGACACCAAAAAGCTCATGCAAGCCAAAGCTCATCTGTGTCGCCAGAAAGCCGATCGGGCCCACGGTGCCGGCAACCACGGCGATCACGCAGGCAGCATCCACGACTCCGCCCAGGCGCCCGCGGACGACGCATTCACCTAAAACGGGATAAAGCAGCGTACGTGGCTGCAGCGGCTGCCCTTGGGAGTAATGCGCGCGCGAGAGCACGATGGCCGTTAATGAACCAAGTACAGCCCAGGCGAGAAACCCCCAGTGCATAAATGACTGGGCTAGCGCAGGTGCAACGGCGGCAGGGGATGCGGCCTCGGTGTCAAATGCCGGCGGGGTGACCACAAAATGATAGACCGGCTCACCAGCTGCGAAGAAGACTCCACCACCGGCCAGCAACGTACACATGATCATCGATAGCCAGCGGAACCGGCCAATCTCCGGCTCATCCAGCCCTCCAATCCTGGCCCGACCGGCCCCGCTTACGCCCGTGGCAACCGCCACAAAAAACGTGAGCAGCAGGAGCAGCTGGAAAAAAGAACCAAGATATTTTGCGGTCCACGAAAAACCGTGACCAATCAGGTCAGCCACGTAATCGGCATCGACAACAGAAGCACCAACAAACAGCAGAATAAAGCCAATGGTCAGAACCAGCACAACGGGATCACTGTCGCTCCAGACGCTCTCGCTTGCCTTGGGTTTAGGGATAGTCTCGGCGGTCATTGGGAATGGGTCCTTGCGGCAAAAAGGGCGCGACACTACCGGAACTCTCAAGCGATTGCACCCAACTACGGGGAATTACGAACCTGCACGGCTGCGGATCACTCAGCGGTTTGCCCACAGAATCTGTGGATAACTCTGTGCGAAGTCTCAGGATAGGTTCGCCCGACCCTCGTCATCCCTGGGGCGCCCAATGTTGGAGGCAATTTGATCAGGTTGTCCGATTCCGCCAACGGGGCCTGACAAGCTGACGCAAATGAGCACAGAAATTCGAGGCGGCTATGGCACGATGAAAACTCAGCCACTCTCTGAAAGAGGTGATTCATGATTGGCTTTCCGGTCGCCCTGATTTTTGCCAACGGCGTTGAATGGTATGCCCATAAATACATCCTCCACGGGACCCCACGGCCGGGAAAACCCAGATACAGCCCGGTACCGAAGTCCATGAAAAGCCACTGGCAGCACCACAAGATCGTACGCACCACGGATTACCGCGACGAAGGCTATGAAGAAGGGCTGTCCAACTGGCGTACCCGGAACGAAGTCACCTCACTGCTTGCGCTCACTGCGGTTACCTCTATGGCACTACCGGTAGCCCCGTTTTTTACACTGGGCACCTACTATGCGGCCGGCCGGTACTTCTATGTGCACCGGCGCTCTCACCTGGAACCCGAGTGGGGAAAGAAGGCCATTCCCTGGCATTACGATCACCATATGAACACCAATCAGGACGCCAACTGGTGCGTCACCCGTCCCTGGTTCGACTACATCATGGGGACCCGTATCAAAGCAAATCCGGAGCTTGCCGAGTCCAACCCTTTGGGTATCAACCTGCCCTCGATCATCGAGAACCCCATGAACCGGTTTTTGAACAAGTGTTTTCCACAGCTACGGATGAACCTACAGGGCTGATTGGTTTTGCCCACAGAATCTGTGGATAACGTTGTTGGCAACGACAGGATAGGCAGTGCAAAGCGTGCAGTGGCAGGCCCTGGCGGAAAGCGCAGGTAAAATGATCAATCTGAACAGATGGGCGCTTCGCCAGGTTGGGTGGGTGTTGGCACACCCACCAATAGCTTGTTTTTTGGTCGCTTCAGGCGGGAACAGTGGCTTCGATATCGTTGCCTGATTCGGTATCACCTTTGCCCAAAAGAATATCCCGGAACGAAAGATAATACGCGCCCGCGAGAACCGCACCCCAGACAAATGACACGATAATTGTAATCACCGTCATGCCAACAACCGATGCGGTTGAAGCACCAATTGCGAACGTGGGGAACAGTACCAGTTGAGTAACAACCATCGCGTTTACAGCAAAGAAAAGCAGTACAAACAAGTTCTTGAAGCACGCGCGCAGGCTATTACGAACAGCCTCTAAAGCCCCCTGTCTGGCAACCACAATCAACGGGATTGCATAGAAGAACAACGCACCGAACAGAACCAGCGCGCCAAGCACTGCAATGAACATGAGCAGAATCGCAGCAATACCTGCTGAGGGCCCGAAGCCATCATCCATGAAACCACCCATGCCATAGCGGCTAACAGATGAAAACGAAAAATCGGCAATACTTGCGATCACGTAGCCAATAACGGACAGTACAATGCCGACGACAATCATCATCACTACCATCAGGAAAGTATGAATGATCGTGTGCCCGCTGAAGCCGGAAAACACCTGGGTAAACCGGGGAGTCGCCTCGGCTGCGCTGTGGAACAGAGCCACCATACCGGCGTTGAGTAGCAGCGTTACGAAAATGCTGACAATCACCAGCACCACGGTGCCAAAGACACTGCCACCGGAAATCATCTCCATCGCACCATATTGAATCAGCGCCGGAACAAGAAACACCAGCAGATAGGCGGGCAGAATCACGCCCCAGTTACTGCGCAGCAGTCGCACCGCCGCCGAAATCCAGTTCAGTGGTGGGCCGGCCGGAACTTTTCTCGGGATAACAGGGGTGTCATAAGAAGTATCGGTTGGGGTGCTCACAGCAGGAAGTCCTTAATGTGTTTTCCAGGAATGTCGACCATGTAGATGGCCCGTCCAAGGGGGCGGACGTTAACAAAACCTGCCGTTTAGCAATGCCCAATATTGTCCTGCTTCCTTGTAGGACATTGACCATTGAACCAAAAAGCTGGATCACCGTCCCGCAGACCGAAACAGCACATCGTTTCCAATCAAAGCCAACAATGGCCCGTCCCTGGTTCGACTACATCATGGGGACCCGCATTAAAGCGAACCCGGACCTCGCGGAATGCAACCCTCTCGGAGTGAAGTTACGCACCTTTGTCTAACAACCGTTGAACCGTCTATTTCATCGTCTTTTTTGGTAGTGCAATCATAAATTGTCCGAACCTAAACATAAGCGAACATTCACGGCTGCTCTTTCGCACACGCTTCTTTCAACAAAAACACTTCGATATTTATCAAATCGTCTAACTGAGAAGCTGGCTTTTTGGTTTGGCTATGTACTGCAAGAAGGTCCGGGCTGTTCTTGGCGTTTGGAATGTCTTGTCAACAGCGCAAAGAAAAGCAGAACAATCAAATTGCCTCTTGCACATCTACCTACTAATAGGTAGATTAATTGGCGCATGTTTAATGACCAACAGAGGCAATCAATGAAAATCTACGATATCGAAGGCTTCCCGAACCCGCTCCGCGTTCGCATCGCTCTGGCAGAAAAAGGCGCAACAAACCAGGTGGAATTCGTCCCGGTCGATGTCATGGGCGGCGAGCACCGTTCCGAGGCGTTCAAGACGAAAAACCCGGATGCCACCGTGCCCATGCTGGAACTTGACGACGGCACCTGCATCGCCCAGTGCAATGCCATCACCGAATATATCGACGGCGTCTTTGATGGTCCGTCCCTTATGGGTACAACCCCAGCGGAGCGTGCCCGTATCGCAATGATGAATCTGCGGGCAGAAAACGGTCTGATGAACGCCGTGGGTGCCTATTTCCACCACGCGACCCCGGGGCTTGGTCCGGATCTGGAAACCTGGCAATGCGCTGAGTGGGGTAATAAACAGAAAGAAATTGCCAGCGCAACCATGGCCTACCTTGACAGCGTTCTGGCGGACAACGAGTTTCTCGCAGGCGACAGCTTCTCGGTCGCAGACATCACCGCCTTTGCCGGCCTGGGGTTTGCGGATTTCGCGAAGGTTGACATTCCCGAGTCTCTGACCAATCTCCAGGCCTGGCGCGCAAAAGTCGCAGCCCGTCCTTCAATTGCCGGGTAATCCGAAACCTTCGGATTTAATGCAAGCGCTGAAAACATGAAGGGCACAAAAGGGAGGAATATCATGGAGATTAATGCAGATTTCTCCAAACCGGTGGTTATGCATTCCGACCAGATTGAATGGCAGCCCTCGCCCATGAAAGGGGTGGAGCGGCGCATGCTGGACCGGATCGGGGACGAAGTTGCCCGCGCCACGACCATCGTGCGTTATGCGCCGGGCAGTCATTTCTCGGCGCATACCCATACCGGTGGAGAAGAATTCATCGTACTCGATGGCGTGTTCCAGGACGAGCACGGTGACTTCCCTGCTGGCACCTACGTGCGCAACCCCCCAACCACGTCACATATTCCGGGCTCTGAAACGGGCTGTACGATATTTGTGAAACTGTGGCAGTTCGACCTGGCCGACCGCACCCAGTTCAGCAAGAATATGGAGGCCGAGCTGGGCGCCCCAGTGGGCGGCGTTGCCACCGCAAAGCTGCATGAGGACGATCGTGAGATCGTGACCTACAGCCAGCTCGATGCGGGGGCGACACTGACCTCTGAGGCGCCCGGCGGAATCGAACTGCTGGTGGTCGAAGGTTCGGCTATCAGGGATGGCGAGGTGCTGGCCAGGCATGACTGGCTGCGCCTCCCTGAAGGACACAGGTTGTCCGTGACGGCCGGGGACGACGGCGCCAAGATCTGGATGAAAACGGGGCACCTGCGATTTGCCGGGGCACCGAGGGTATAAGCCCGGCAATAGCGGGATTGAAAAGGCAGACAGGTGAACAACCATGAACCGTGATACCAGAACAGCCCTGATGGATCTTGCCGAGCACACCGTCCGGTCACGGGGCTTTGACGGGTTCAGCTACGCGGATCTGGCCGAGGCCATCGGCATTCGAAAGGCCTCGATCCATTATCATTTCCCCACCAAGGCGAAGCTCTCCGAAGCCTTGATCGAGCGCTATCAGACCAGTCTGCAGCAGGGTCTGACCGAGATAGACGCAGCCCATGCCAGCGCTGGCGCGCGCCTCAAGGCACTCATTGCCCTGTACCGCGGGGCGTTGCATGATGGCCAGACCGTGTGTCTGTGCGTTGCCTTTTCGACCTGCCGCGAAAGCCTGTCCGACACCGTTATTGCCAGAGTCGGCGCCGTTCGCGCAATGGTTCTGCAGTGGATTACGGCAACGTTTGAACTGGGACAAAGGGATGGATCCGTCTCGGCCATCCTGGGTGCCGCCGATGAAGCGCAGGCGACCCTGGCGATGCTGGAAGGGGCCCACCTTGCCGCGCGCACCGAAGAAGACCTCGCCGTGTTTGATGCCGCAACGCGACTGCTGCGCGCCCGCTGCCAGTAACGACGGGACAGGAATCGCGCTTTGATGTACAGAATCGCTACGCAAATTGACTCATAACGAGCGAAAAGGAGCAAACAGATGATGAGCACCCTGAAAACAGCACTGGCAGCAGCCACGCTGTCACTCACTGTTGCAAGTACGCAGGTACTGGCAGAAACGCAAACCAGAACCATCGAGTATCAAGTCGGCGACGAGACCTTCACCGGCTACATGGCCTGGGATGATGAATTCGGGCAAAAGCGTCCGGGGGTTCTGGTGGTCCATGAATGGTGGGGGCACAATGAATTTGCCCGGAATCAGGCAGAACGACTTGCCTCGGCCGGCTATACGGCGTTTGCGCTGGATATGTATGGCTCTGGCAAACAAGCCGACCATCCCGATACCGCCCAGAAGTTCATGCAGGAAGCCACTCGGGACATGAGTCAGGTCAAGGCGCGCTTCATGAAGGCGATGGACATCCTGAAGAACCACGAAAGTGTTGATGCGTCCCGAATTGCGGCACAGGGTTATTGTTTTGGCGGCGCCGTGGTTCTCAACATGGCGCGCATGGGCGTCGATCTGGACGGCGTTGTCAGCTTCCACGGCGCGCTCGGCAGCCCCCTCACGGCTGAACCCGAGTCCGTGAAAGCCAGGATCCAGGTGTACACCGGCGGTGCCGACAAGCTGGTCCCCTCGGATCAGGTCGCGGGCCTGGTCAAGGAGATGCAGGATGCCGAAGTCGACCTGACACTGGTGAGCTTTCCCGGAGTACTGCACTCATTCACCAACCCAGGCGCCGACAAGATCGCCGAGGAGTTCGGCATGCCGGTTGGTTATGATGAAGAGGCTGCCAGCCGTTCCTGGGATGGCACCATGCGTTTCTACAAGGCCATCTTCACCCAGTAACACAAGCGAGTGCAAACAAACCGAAACCGGCAGTATTTACAGTGAATTCTGGAACACCAACCGAAAAGCATGATGAGGTGCAACATGGCAACTGAGAGTTTACCACTGTTCGATGGAGACAATCGTCCAGGCTACAAGTCGCTGGGCAACTCGGGGCTGTTCGTATCCGAACTGTGCCTGGGCACCATGACCTTCGGCGGCGATGAGGACATCTGGGGCCTGATCGGCCAGTTGCAGCAGGAACAGGCCGACGAACTCGTGAAGATCGCCCTGGAGGCGGGGGTCAACTTTATCGATACCGCCAACATCTATGGTTTCGGCGCCAGTGAGCGCATCGTCGGCCAGTCCCTGAAGAATCTCGGCGTTCGCCGCGAAGATGTGGTGCTGGCGACCAAGGTGCTCGGCCCCATGGGCGCAAGCCCCAATGCCCGTGGTGCTTCCCGCGGCCATATAATGAGCGAATGCAAGGCGAGCCTGGCGCGCCTGCAAACGGATTATATTGACCTGTACCAGATCCACGGTTTTGACCCGGCCACGCCGATCGAGGAAACTCTGGAGGCACTGAACACCCTGGTGCAGCAAGGCCATGTGCGTTACGTGGGCCTGTCCAACTGGGCCGCCTGGCAAGTGATGAAAGCCATCGGCATCACCCGGGCCCGCAACCTGTGCCCGATCATATCCATGCAAGCCTACTACACCCTCGTAGGTCGCGATCTGGAGCGGGATATTATTCCGATGCTGAAATCTGAGAACGTTGGTCTGATGGTGTGGAGCCCACTGGCCGGGGGTTACCTGTCCGGTAAATACGAGGGGCCGGACGTTTCCGAAGAAAACCGGCGCGCCAAGTTTGACTTTCCACCCGTCAACCGCGAGCGGGGCAGCGAAGTCATCAAGGTTATGCGGGAGATTGCCGATGGCAAACAGATCGACGGCGAACCGGTCAATGTGGCACAGATTGCCCTGTCATGGCTGCTACACCAGAAGCCTGTGACCAGCATCATCGTTGGCGCCAAGCGGCCCGAGCAGCTCAGGGACAATATCCGCGCGGCCCAAATCCGCTTGTCCGACGATGAACTGGTAGCCCTGGATGAAGTCAGCCGCCTGCCCGAGGAGTACCCGGGCTGGATGATGGCAATGATGGCCGGGTACCGAAACTCTACCGAGTCCTGATTCCAAAACCGACCCAACCCAACCCAACCTTCACATCGTGCTGCGCCCCGACGGCGCAGCCGCTATGCTGGAAAAACCGTTAATGCTGTCAAAACGTAGACGTCCGTGCCTACTGGCCACTTCGACGACTCTCCTGGCTGCTTCAACACCTGACTTTACCGGTTCTGGTGTTGTCGGCAAAACAGGTCGTGTGTAAGGGTTATTTCAGAACTCAATCACCTTCCTGGAAGACTTAAGTGAGTTGTAATTGCTAACAAAATTGGCGCTCATTCAAACCTACCTCAATCTTTTATCTGTAAGCGAAACCAAAGGGCATAAAGCGCCGGGACAAACAATAGCGTGATCAGAGTGCCCACTGCTACGCCACCTATAAGCACATAAGCCAGCGGCCCCCAGAACAGGTCAAAGGTCAGAGGAACAAACGCCAGAACGGCCGCCAGAGCGGTGAGCACCACGGGGCGGGAACGTTGCACTGCCGCCTCGACAACGGCTTCTCTCGCAGCCATCCCCGCTTTGAAGTTGTCCTGCACCTGCTGCGTCAGAATCATGGTGTTTCGCATCAGGATGCCGCCCAGGCCAATCAGCCCCAGCAGCGCGGTAAAGCCAAAGGGTTGATTAAACAGCAGCAGAGCCAGCACAGCCCCAATCAGCCCCAGTGGCGCGGTGGCAAGAACAGTCAATGTGCCGATAAAGGAACGCATCTGAAGCATGATAAAGATCAGCATCAACGCCAACATCACCGGTTGTAATGTCTGGATTGAAGCATTGGCTTTGGCTGATTGTTCCACCGTACCGCCGATTTCAATACGGTAACCCTCCGTCAACTGTTCGCGCAGGCCCGTCATCGCACTCCATATCTCCTTGGTAACATCCGGTGGCTGGGCACCTTCTACATCGGCCTGAACGGCCAGGAAGGGGTCACGGTTGTAACGCTTTATGACGGGGTCCTCGTAACGAACCTGCCACTTGCCCAGTTGCTGTACGGAAAGTTTGCGGTCGTCGCGGGTTTTGATTTCAAGATCTTCCGGCATGATCACTTCGCCACGGGCATTACGCGCCACCAGTTGAACACTCCTTATGCCCTGACGTAGTTCGGTGACGGCCACTCCGCGGAGTTGGAACTGCAGTTGCCGGGCAACTTCCGCCGGGGTCAGGCCCATCCAACCCAGGTTTTGCGGGTCCATATCAAGATAGAGAGTGGGCACGCGCTCATCCCATTCGAGATGCGGCATGACGATATTCGGATGCCCGGTCATGAGAGTGCGGATCTGGTGCGCGATCTCTCTGAGTTGATCGGATTCCGGACCCAGCACACGAAAACTGACCGGCCAGACCACCGGGGGACCGTACAGCAAACGCGTCACCCGCACTCGTGCCTCCGGAAATTCACCCGCCGCGATTCTGGTTTCCAGCGCCGAGATGATGCGATCGCGCCCTTCAACGTCCTGCCCAATGGCAATCAACTTGGCAAATGCCGGGTCCGGCTGCTCGGGGTTGGCCGATACGAAGAATCGGGGCGCACCGGCACCGATGTAAGCAGAAAGGCTTTTCACCTCCGGCATGTCCATCAGAATCGCTTCCAGGCGTCTGACACTTTGATCCGTGGTGGCAATAGCGCTCCCCTGCGGAGCATAGACACTGATCAGAACTTCGGGGCGATCAGAACTGGGAAAAAATTGCTTCTGCACCTGGGTTGCCATACCGAAAGCACTGATCGCCAGCAAACCCACTGTTATCAAAACAACGGTTTTCCGGTACTGTACACACGCTGTGATCACCCCGCGCAACCGCTGATAAAACGCGCTTTGGTATAGGTCCTGGCCCGTATGCCCGGTGTAATCGGGCAAGAGCTTGACGCCCAGATAAGGCGTAAAGGTTACCGCCACCACCCAGGAAATCAACAACGAAAAAGCCAGCACCCAGAAGATGTTGCCGGTGTATTCTCCCACCCCGGACTGGGCAAATCCGATGGGAACAAATCCGGCCACCGTCACCAGCGTTCCAAACAGCATGGGCGCGGCGGTTACGCTCCAGGCATGACTGGCTGCCCGTACCCGGTCCCAGCCGCTCTCCATCTTCACAATCATCATTTCAATGGCGATGATCGCATCGTCCACTAACAGGCCTAGTGCGATAATCAACGCACCCAGGGTGATGCGATCAAGGTTAATGCCTGCCATTTTCATCAATAAGAAAGTCAGGCCGAGAGTCACGGGAATCGCAATACCCACCACCAAACCCGCGCGCAGACCGATCGCCAGTATGCTGACCCCCATCACCACGACCAACGCAACCAGAAACTTGACCTGAAAAAGATCAACCGCCTGAGTGATGGCTTCCGCCTGATCGGTCAGGGTCTGTATTGACATTCCCAGCGGCAGCCTGCCCTGTTCGGCACTGACAAACTCGCGCAGCCGCTCACCAAACTCCAGGCCATTTTCACCCGCGCGCATGACGACACCTAACAGGATCGCATCCTCACCGTTGGAGCGGACGATGTAGCTCAAAGGATCTTCATAACCTAAACGCACCTCGGCCAGATCAGACACGGTGATAAGCTGGTCTCCGATACGCAGAGGTACTGAGGTGAGGCGCTCAAGGTCAGACAGGTCGATGTTGCTGCGGACATAAACCCGCGGGCCGGCAAGATCAACAAAGCCAAGAGGCTGAAGACGGTTGTTGGCCTCTATCGCCTGCAACACCTCTTCTGCCGACAAACCGAGGTTGTTGAGCCGGTCCTGATCAAATTCGAGATACACCCGCTCAGGACGCTCCGCCAGGAGCTGTGCTTTTTGCAAGCCGGGCAGCCGTTGCAAGCGATCCCGTATCGATTCTGCCTCTCGGGTCAGTTCACGCATTGGCATCCCGGGTGCCGTCAGCGCCAGCAGGGAGAAATACACATCCGCGAAATCATCGTTGACGATGGGGCCGATCACACCCCGGGGCAGATTGGGCTTCTCATCGAGCATGCGTTTGCGGACTTGATAAAAGAGGTCCGGCACTTTTTCGCTGGGCGTCGAATCCTGGAATCGGATAAGCATGGCGGCCTGCCCGGGCCGAATGGTTGTTTCAATGGTATCGGTATACGCCACCTCCTGAATTTGCTTTTCCAGACGATCCACGACCTGATTCTGCAGCACCTCGGGGGTTGCTCCTGGCCAGGCTACCGAGACCACCATCGCCCGGACGGTGAACGCAGGGTCTTCCGCCCGACCCAGGGACGAGAACGCGTAGAAACCGGTAACAACGGACAGCAAAAGAAAAAAGAGGGTGACCGAACGCTCGCGCACTGCCAGCGCGGAAAGATTCGGTAAGCTCATTGAGCCAGCTCCCGCACCGCCATGCCAGGCGTGAGTAGGTGTGTCCCCAGCGCGACGATGGGCGTTCCCGCCTTGATGTCGACCTTGATCTTCGCATACTCCTCACCCAGATCGATAACATCGACCGCCAGGGGCGTTACCGTGCCGTCGGAAACCAACCAGATCTGCGGCGTTTGCCCTCTCTCATCCAGGGCACCCAGCGGTACGCGATGGCTGGGGGCGGTTTGCTTCTGCGCTAACCGCACACTCACCACCGACCCCAGGGTTAAAGACGAGGGGTAGGGCCCCTCCAGGCTGTATCGGGCACGCCAGCTCCGGCTTGCGCGGTCGGCAGCCCCGGCAATTTCTCTCAGGCTTACAGCTAGCTGTTCGCCATTGGGCAAAGGAACATAACCACGCCTGGCCGGGTTACTGCCCTCTGGTAAAAAAACTTCCACTTCCAGCGATTGATCTTCGGCCAGAACGGCAAGGGTTTGTCCGACACCCACAACCTGACCGGGTTCAACGTTGACCTCAGTGACCACGCCTGCATGGGCGGCTTTCAGTTCCGCATACCCCAGGGCATTCTGAGCCTGCTGATTGCGTGCAGAAGCCGTTTGCACCTGGCTGCGCGCCTCACGCTCTGCCAATTCAAGGCGTTGCAGGGTTTGTTCGCTGACAAACTGACGCCCCACAAGTTGCTGTTGGCGCTGGAGCTCATTGGTGGTAATTGCCAGGGCCGCTTCTGCACGCTTCAGATCCGCGGCGGCTCCCTCCGCCGTTGCTACAAGGTCTCGTGTATCGAGTTTGAACAGTAAGTCGCCTTTTTCCACGCGTTGACCGGCATCAATGTAACGATGTTGAATCCGACCGGCGATCTGAAAGGCCTGAGGAACTTCGTGGCGGCCTCGCAGGGTTCCTGAAAATCTGTGCGCTGTTGGGCCGGCGTCCTTTAGTTCAACTGTTTTTACCCAGGGGATAGGGGCGCGGGCCTCTGGGGGCGGTTCCGAAGACTGCTGACAACCAGACAGAATGAGCAGCGAGATAAACAGTGTCAGCATACAGCGCATGGCAGGTGTCCCGATTGGCAAAATCAAGGTGTGGGTATCAGTTCTCGCGGTGTCTGGACAAAGCAAGTTGCAGGATGGCATCGCGAACGGCTTCCTTCTGTTCCATGGGCAGAAAATGAGTCGTACCCTCAAGAACCCTCACGTCAGCCGAGGGCAACAAGGTCTGCAGACGTTTTTGCGCCGCCGGCGAGAAGGTTGACCCGCGTTCCGCCGCCAGCGCGATAACCGGGCACCGCAACTGACGAATACCGGGCCAGGGGTTGTGTTCGGTATGGGCAAAGGTGGTGCTCTCCCACTCCGGCGCACACGCCAGGCGAACTTGATCGTCCTGCGGCAGAAAAGCGTGTTGGATGTAGGCCTCCAGCCATGCATCGGGCCAGGTCTTGAAGCCACCGCGGCCCCGATAGTTGTCCAGCGCAGCAGCGTGCGAGTCGAATACCCGGCGCCGACGGGCGGCTCCGGCGGCCAGTGACAACCGATGTGACTGGCGTAGCAGCTTGGCCAGCCACAACTTCAGGCCCTGCCCCGGATCCATGATCACCGGTTCCGCCAGAATCAGGCCCAGCACTTTGTCTGGCCGTCGGGCAGCGGCCATGATGCTGGTGGTGGCACCGATAGAATGGCCGGCGAGCCAGACCGGCTCGTCCAGGCTACCCAGCAGAGCGGTCATGTCGCGATAGTAGGTTTCCCAGCCCCGGAATGTCGAAAAGTTCGCCGCACCGGCGCTGGCCCCGTGCCCCCGCATGTCCCAGGCCAGGACATTGACGTCCGTGGCAAGCCCATCAAGGAGGGGGCGGTACAGGCGGCCATGGAAACCCGTTGCATGCGCCCAGTGCACCGTGGGGCGCGCTTTGGATTGCGGCCAGCGCCACAGTGCGATCTCCGCGCCATCCGGCGCCTGGAATTGGTCGCGTTCAGGGTTGTTGTGCTTATTGTTCATGAAGATCTGCTTCTTTGGCCGCCACTGTCGGGAGCAACAACTGAACCTGACCGCTGGCGATCGGTTTGCGCTTATCGCCCTGCCAGCAGGTCACCCGGACCAGGCTGCTCCGCCTGCCTTGTCGAACAATTTCGGCGCTGGCGAACGTCGATCGGGCCTGCGCGGAACGGAGGTAGTTAATGTGGCTGTCGAGAATGCGTGGGCAACGTTTGTCGGTATCCTGGCTTTGCGCAGCGACCCGCGCGGTGAGTTCGATCAGGGCGCCAAGCACGCCGCCATGGAGGGCGGGTAGCATAAAGTTGCCAATGAGCGCTTCACGACACGGCATATGAACCACTAGACCTACATCGTCGCGTTGAACCTCAAGCCCAAGGTGCCGTGCGTAGGGAATGCGCTCCAGCAGAGCCTGCCAGTCGGAACATTCTTTCCCGCTTTCGGTAGGGCCTGAGATGGGTTGTGCCGAATCGCCAGTCGTGCTCATGCGCCCTCCTTTTTTCGTCCACCGGCCTGGAATCGCTGGCCCTGGGTGTTGCGCATGAAGGTGGCGTTTGCCGTCGCTAACAGTGCACTATCGCTCTCGCTGAGGATGTCGCAATGGATGAACGCGACCTCGTCCGTTAAATGACGACAGGTGGCCACCGCCAAGAGGGCACGGTCGCCGATGGCGGGCCGCAGATAATCCATGCGCAGATCCAGCGTGGCAATGGGCATCAACTCCAGGGCCCCCGCGAATACCGCCAAGCCTCCGGCGGAGTCGGCCAGCGAGTAGAGCACGCTGGTGCAGATTTCTTTTGTATCCTCTTCGGCGAACATCCACGGCTGTGGGGTCAGGCGCATGCAGACCTGGTTTCCGTTCACAGAGACAACCTGCATACCCAGATCCCTGCCGTGGGGAACCTGTTCGGTGAACTGCCACGCCGTCGTCACAGCGTCACTGTGCTGAGCTCTGTTCGACTCCGTCATCAGATCTGCCCACCCCGGTTTGCATTTCGCACAGGGGCGGAAGTGGCGGGAAACAGCTGATTGTCATATGTCATTGCCATGTCAGTTTCTTCCGAATAACATTGTTGCTGGATTTTGGTTGGTTAACCAACCAAAAGTCAAGAATCTGTTGAGGCAAATGGCACGCCACCCGTGCAATGGCGTACGATCAGTGTAACAAGTCAGGTGGTGGCCGCTCTGATGAATAACGAACTGGCTTGCTGAGGAGATACTTAAGCGATGGTTAACAGACAGATGGCTCCTCCAAGCAAACTGGGCGACCAGGGCGACGTTTTGTCTAACGCAGCCAGGCTTTTTCGTGAGAAAGGCTTTGAAAGGACGTCGCTCAAGGAGATTGCCGAGGCCTGCAATATGCTGCCCGGAAGTCTGTATTATCGTTACAACAGCAAGGAAGCGCTGCTTGTCGAGCTGATGCGCCGGGGGGTGGACCTGGTTACCGCAGAGGTCGAGTCGGCTTACGCCAGTTCGGATGACCCGGTTGAGCGTTTACGTCTTTGTATCAACGCGCATCTGCGAGCCCTGTTGGTCGATTCGGACGCGGTTTACGTGCTGCTGTTTGAATGGCGGGCGCTGGGCCCGGAGGCTCGCGAGGAAATCATCGAACTGCGTGACCAGTACGAGTCCCTGTGGGCCGGTATCCTCGAAACAATGATTGCGCAGGGCGTGGTCCGCAAGAATATTGATGGCCGCCTGCTTCGCCTGATCGGCCTTGGGGCGCTCAACTGGGTTGCAACCTGGTTCGACCCGAACGGGGCTCATTCACTCGACACCATTGGCGACTTGATCTGGCAGATCGCTATGGACGGTGTGATCAATAAAGGGGGGCAGGCATAGGTTCTGGCTTCACAAACGCAAGCAAGTAGCCTCTGTTTATGATCGCTAATCATGCGGATGCACGGTTTGTGATCTGACATTTTGCCTGAACTGCTCAGGCGACTGGTCAAACCAGCGCTTGAAGGCGCGTCTGAAATTGGCACTGTCGTGATAGTTCATCAACGCGGCAATGGCCTCGATTGACAGCTGGCTGTCACGCAAGTAGGTCGCTGTCTGCTGGGACAGAATCTCGTCGCGAACTTTCCGAAAACCGCTGCGTTCCTGTTTGAGTTTGCGTGCCAGGGTGCGTTTGCTCATGAACAACGAGGCTGCTGCTTCGTCTTCACTGAGCGTTCCGGGCGGTCGGGACAACATCATCATCTTCAGCTGGGTCTGATAGCTCGGTTTATCCGACTGAAGTTGCGCAAGCATCGATTCACACTGTTGCAAGGCCAGACGATAGTTTTCGTGATTGGCGGAGGCATTCGGTTCCTGACACAACGACATCGGCAACGTAAGTTTTAACTGGTCGCAATCAAAGCGAATCTGCCCGGGCAAAAAATCGGCATACATTGCCTGATACGGGGGTTCAGGATGAGCGAAGCATATTTCAGCCTCATGCAAAGGGCGACCAATTATAAACTCGCCAAATTCAAAAAGGGCCTTAACCATCGCATCCGACAGGCACCGCTGTATGTCATCGTCCAGCGACTCCTGGTAGTCCAGAATACATTCCAGGCGCTCGTTGACTTGCCGCAAATGCAGTTGGATGAAGCTCGCGCGCGTGGGCAGAAAAGTATGAATCGCTTGCAGCGCAGTGAGAAAGTCGGGGCTGCTGTAGGCCACGAATCCCATCGCACCATGGGTTGCCGGGGTCAGTCGCTTGCCTAGCCATAACCCTAATTCCGGCTGGCCGGACAAATCCAGTGCGTTGCGCAGAATCCGCACCTGCTGCGCTGCGGTAAGCAGGCTTTCCTCGCTCAGGAATTGCGTCACACCAAGCCCGGTGCCGAGCAGCAGACGTGGCAGTTGTTTGGCTGTTAAATCGAGCTCACGTGCAATGAGCCGTGAGTAATTCGATGGAATACCGGGACCGGATTTTTGCAAATCACCCGTCTTCTGCGTCGTCATCATCGATCTTCCCCGTCCTAAATGATCGTCATTTTGTCTTTAAATGACCTCAGCTTGTCAAGAAATGACCTGACAGGAGTGTCGTCAGACAGACAATATCTATTACTGAACACTACTGGCAGGAGAACAATAATGGGCAAGATTACTTTTATAGAACATGATCAAACTGAACATGTTGCTGAATTCAAAGCTGGTTCCTCGGTAATGCAAATCGCCGTTGACAATCTGATTCCCGGTATTGACGGGGATTGTGGGGGAGAGTGTGCCTGTGGTACCTGCCACGTGATCGTCTCGGACGATTGGTTCAGAAAGACAGGTACGCCTGGTGGTGAGGAAGAGCAAATGCTGTCAATGACCCCGGAGCGGGCAAGCACTTCGCGCCTGGGCTGCCAGGTGGTCATTACTGATGAAATGGACGGCATGACCGTGCATTTACCCGAGTTCCAGATGTGAACATAGGAGGACGCATGCCAACACTGTCCAAAACATTTGACGACATTCAGTCCCGAGTGATTAATGCTACCTCCAGGGTGGTGCCGATGCACAGGCAGATCCAGGGGCTGAAACTGTTAATGGGCGCCAAGAAGAAGGCCTTCGGCCCACGCCGGCCCGTGCCCGAATTTGTTGAATCAGCCATCCCGGACGTTAACACGCTGGCCCTTGAGGACATCGATGTCAGCAATCCGTTTTTATATCGGCAGGATCAGTGGCGCGCCTATTTCAAACGGTTGCGTGATGAGGCTCCGGTCCATTACCAGAAGAACAGCCCCTTCGGCCCCTTCTGGTCGGTGACTCGCTTTGAAGACATCATGTTCGTGGATAAGAGTCACGACCTGTTTTCCGCCGAGCCGCAAATCATTCTGGGTGACCCTCCAGAGGGGCTGTCGGTGGAAATGTTCATAGCCATGGATCCGCCAAAACACGATGTGCAGCGCAGCTCGGTTCAAGGCGTGGTGGCACCAAAGAACCTGAAGGAAATGGAGGAGCTGATCCGATCGCGTACCGGCGATGTGCTTGACAGCTTGCCTCTGGGCCAGCCCTTCAACTGGGTGCCCACTGTATCGAAGGAACTCACCGGTCGCATGCTCGCAACCCTTCTGGATTTTCCTTACGAGGAACGTCACAAGCTGGTTGAGTGGTCGGATCGGATGGCCGGGGCAGCATCGGCAACCGGCGGCGAGTATGCCGATGAAGAGATCATGTTTGACGACGCGGCTGACATGGCCTGGTCCTTCTCCAGGCTCTGGAGGGATAAGGAAGCGCGCCGCGCGGCGGGCGAAGAGCCCGGTTTCGATTTGATCAGCCTGCTACAGAGCAACGACGACACCAAAGATCTGATCAATCGCCCGATGGAGTTTATCGGCAATCTGACGCTGCTTATCGTTGGCGGCAATGATACCACTCGCAACTCAATGAGTGGTGGCCTGGTGGCCATGAACGAATTCCCAAAGGAGCTCGAAAAACTGAAGGCAAAACCGGAACTGATTCCGAACATGGTGTCGGAAATCATCCGCTGGCAAACGCCGCTGGCCTATATGCGCCGAGTCGCCAAGCAAGATGTTGAGCTGGGCGGCCAGACCATCAAAAAGGGCGATCGCGTTGTGATGTGGTACGCCTCGGGCAACCGTGACGAGCGCAAGTTCGAAGACCCCGATCACTTCATTATCGATCGCAAGGACGCACGAAACCATATGTCATTTGGCTACGGTGTTCACCGTTGCATGGGCAACCGCCTGGCCGAATTGCAACTGCGTATCCTATGGGAAGAGATTCTCAAACGCTTTGACAAGATCGAAGTCGTCGGCGAGCCGGAGCGCGTGCAGTCCAACTTCGTGCGGGGCTATTCGGAGCTGATGGTCCAGCTGACACCAAAAAGTTAATGAACAGGCTAACCAGGATGACGACCGAACAATTTGACTATGTCGTGGTTGGCGCGGGCTCGGCCGGATGTGCTGTCGCCAGCCGCCTGTCGGAGAGCGGTCGCCATTCTGTGCTGCTGCTTGAAGCCGGTCCGGAGAGCCGCCGCAACCCTTTCGTGAACATGCCGCTGGGTTTCCTGCAGCTAATGTTCAGCCGCCGCTACAACTGGCAGTTCAATACCGAACCGCAGCGTCACATGCACGACCGGGCGCTTTTTCAGCCGCGGGGCAAGATGCTTGGCGGTTCCAGCGGCATGAACGCGCAGGTCTATATTCGCGGGCATGCCCGGGACTACGACGAGTGGGCACGGCTGGGGTGCAAAGGGTGGTCATACGCCGAGGTGTTGCCCTACTTCCGCCGATCGGAACATTTCGAGCCCAAACTTACGCCGAATGAGGCAGAATTTCATGGTCAGGGTGGTCCGCTGAACGTTGCCGAGCGCCGCTATACCAATCCGCTGAGCACGGCGTTTGTCGAGGCGGCGACCCAGGCAAAGTACCGGCTCAATACAGATTTCAACGGCAGTGAGCAGGAGGGCGTGGGCTTCTACTACGCCTACCAGAAAGACGGCACACGCTGTAGCAACGCGCGGGCCTATCTCGAACCCGCCACGGCGCGTTCCAACCTGACGGTTTGCAGCGGCGCGTATGTCACCCGGGTGCTACTCGAAGACACCCGCGCCACCGGTGTCGAATACCGCGATACAAAGGGGCTGACGCAGGTTCGTGCCGGGCGCGAAGTTGTGCTCTGCGGCGGCGCGTTCAACTCGCCGCAACTGCTGATGCTGTCCGGGATCGGTCCGCGGGAGGAGCTGTCCCGGCATGGCATAGAACTGCGCCATGCGTTGGAGGGCGTCGGGCAGAATCTCCAGGATCATATCGACGTGTTCGTGCGCGTCAGCGCCCGCAGCCGCCAAAGCATCTCGATGCATCCGAGCTACTGGCTCAAGGGGCTGTGGGGCGCTTTGACGTATCTGAGCGGTCGGCGGGGCGTGCTGTCGAGCAACGGCGCCGAGGCCGGCGGGTTCATCCGCTCCCGGCCCGAGGAGCCGGTACCCGACCTGCAGCTGCACTTCGCGCCAATGCTGTACGACGATCACGGGCGAGACCTGAAGACCGCGATGAGCGGTTATGGCTACGCGGTGATGATCTACGGGCTTAGGCCGTCGTCGCGCGGGCGCGTCGGTCTGCACAGTGCCGACCCGTTTGCCGCGCCGCTGATCGACCCCAACTACATGGCCGAGTCCGCCGATGTCGAGCGACTGGTGCGCGGTGTCCACCTGGTGCGCAAGATCCTGGCGCAGGCGGCGTTTGCCCCGCACCACGAGGTTGAGGTCTTGCCCGGGCCGGCGCTGCAGAATGACGACGATCTCGCCGCATGGGTACGGCGCAGCGGTGAATCAGCGTACCACCCGGTTGGCACCTGCAAGATGGGTGTTGATCCGATGGCGGTGGTCGATCCGCGCCTGCGCGTGCATGGCCTGCAATGCCTGCGGGTGGTCGATGCCTCCATCATGCCGACGCTGGTCGGCGGAAACACCAATCAGCCGGCAACCATGATCGGCGAGAAAGGTGCCGCGATGATACTTGAGGATGCCGGGGAGATGGTCGGCTGAGCTCCGCGCGCGCGGGCGTCACAGGGCTCAGTTGGCATCTGGACTTCTGATCAATCTGATTCCAAAGAACAGTAGAAAGAGACAGGCTATGGCAAACCAACAGAAAGAGACGACAGTCATCGTTGGCGGCGGGCACGCAGCAGGTGCGCTCCTGACAACCTTGCTGCAAAAGAAATATCAACATGAGGTGGTCCTGGTGGGCGAAGAGCCACATCCACCCTATCAGCGGCCGCCCCTGTCCAAGAACTACCTGGCAGGCGAGGTGGATCAGGAGTCGCTGTACCTCAAGCCGCGCTCGGTGTACGAGAACGCCGGCCATCAGTTGCGGCTCGGTGTACGTGCCGAACAAATTGATCGGGACAACAAGACCATCAGTTTGTCGGACCAGAGCACATTGAAATACGATCGACTGGTCCTGGCCACGGGGTCACACGTTCGACGCCTGAACGCACCCGGGGCTGACTTGAAGGGCATTCATTACCTACATGACATAGCTGACTCGGATGCCCTGCGTGAACAACTGGTTCCGGGGAAACGCTTGGTCATCGTGGGTGGTGGTTACATTGGCCTTGAAGTGGCAGCCAGCGCTACCAAAAAAAGCGTTGATGTCACGGTACTGGAAGCGGCCGAGCGTCTTATGCAGCGTGTAACAGGCCCGGAAATGTCGGAGTTTTTTTACACCAAACACAGTAACGCTGGCGTGGATCTACGCCTGAACACGGCGGTAACCGGTTTCGAAGCTAGCGATCAGGGGCATGTGGCTGGCGTGACATTGGCGAGCGGCGGCACTGTACCGGCCGACATCGTGCTCGTTTCAGTGGGTGTTGTGCCGGAAACCGCGCTGGCTGAGGCCGCCGGCCTGCCCTGTGATGACGGCATTATTGTTGACGAGTTTACCCGCACAGAAGATCCAGCCATCCTGGCGATCGGCGACTGTACCCGCCACCGGAATCTTTTCTTCGAGAAGATGCAGCGCCTTGAATCTGTCGCCAACGCGGTTGATCAGGCCCGGACAGTGGCGGCAACCCTGATGGGCGAGAAGAAACCCTATAATAGCGCTCCATGGTTCTGGTCGAACCAGTATGACGTGCGTCTGCAGATGGTGGGGTTGTCGCAATATCATGATCAGCGTGTGCTGCGCGGAAGCCCGGAAGACAAGGGATTTGCGGTGTTCTATCTCCGCGATGGCTGTGTCATTGCTGTTGATGCGGTCAACCTGCCCATCGCTTTTATGGTCGGCAAGACCCTCGTTCAACAACGCAGGCAGGTCAATCCTGAAATGTTGAAGGATCCGGATATTGAACTGAAGTCCTTGGTGAGCGGTCAGTCCATAAATTGAAATTGACGACCGAGTAGAGCTGTGCCCTTAGTTTGCCCAAAATTGCGAAAGCAATGCACAACTCATACGGCCTATGGATATCATATCCTACGACCGACAGCTTTCAGTGAGCGCAAAGGATGCGTGAGCCACAACCGGCGGAATTTCCCGTAGCCAGACACATTACTGTTGCTCTGGTAAACCGAGAGCACCATAGCGAATGATATGGACTCCCCCTGCTCCCACGGCATCGATGTGCCACATTGAAGGTGTCTGACATCTTCAATCAAAAGCAGGAGGAGTCATCATGAATGTTACAACCATTGGCATCGATCTGGCGAAAACTGTGTTCAGTATTCATGGCACCGATCAACACGGCAAGGTCGTGGTTCGCAAACGACTGAACCGGCCCAAGCTGTTGCCTTATATCGCTCAGCTCCCACCCTGCCTGATTGGCATGGAAGCCTGCTCGGGTGCCCACCATTGGGCTCGGGAAATGACCAAACTCGGCCACGATGTCCGAATCATTGCACCCCGGTTTGTCGCGCCCTATCGCAAGAGCAGCAAGAACGACGACAACGATGCCGAGGCCATCTGTGAGGCAGTAGGTCGGCCGAATATGCGGTTTGTTCCAATCAAGACCGAAGACCAGCAAGCCGTACTGTGCCTGCATCGTATTCGCCGTGGACTGACCAAAGAACGCACCGCGCAGATCAATCAGATTCGTGGGCTGCTGGCCGAGTTCGGACTGATCATTCCCCAGGGCCGTTACGCCGCACGGCGCCGGGTTCCCGAAATCCTGGAGGATGCCGAAAACGACTTACCCATGCTCGCTCGCCGCTTAATCAACAACATCAACCAACGCATTCGACAGCTCGATGAAGAAATCCTGGCTTACGATCGGGAGGTCGAAGCGATGGCCCGGAGCGATGAGCAGGCCAAGCGCCTTATGGCCATACCGGGTATCGGACCACAGACCGCAACAGCCCTGCTGGCCAGTGCGCCTGACCCCAGACAGTTCAAAAGTGGGCGACACTTTGCCGCATGGTTGGGTCTGGTGCCCCGACAATACTCGACCGGTGGCAAGGTGCGACTTGGCCGAATCACCAAGCGCGGGGACAAATACCTGCGAACGCTGCTGATCCATGGCACCCGGGCAGTGATTGCAAAATTACCGGATAAGAATGATCGACTCAGTGACTGGGCCAAAGACCTGGTGGAACGACGTGGATACAAGCGGGCCGCCGTTGCGATGGCGGCCAAGAACGCCCGGATTATATGGGCACTACTCATGAATCAAACCGAGTTTAAGACACAGCCTGTGGAGGGCTAAAACCGAGCACCAACGACAGGCAGAACAAGCCTGCCAGAAGAGTCTTGCAACGGCAAGCGATGACGGAACGGTCAGACCGAGAGTGGGAGAACCTGTTTATTTCTGCGGCTCAGCGAAGCCGACTAACGAATAAGGTCCCCGCTCACACGCATCATCATCCTGGCCCGGGCAAAAACGCCCACAAAGAGGCCGAATGTAGAGCCGCAGTCTCAAACCGCTTCGGATTCAAATGGCGTTGCTTGACCGCAGGGGGAGTCCATGTAGGTGAAATAATTCTCTATATGTCCCACTAATAACCTCACCTTGCAATTACCGACGAAAATATGAACTTGATTTTACCCACAAAGAAAAAGCGAAGTCTCTATCGGCCATTATGGGTAGAGGTTCCGATCACTCAATCCTTCATAAGCAACATCGCCCATTCGGTGTCGACCTCTTGTTTTGGTTCATCTGAGCATATGCTTTTTCATGCGGATGGGTGGTGGCAGCCAAGACAGGGCTTTTCAGACTGCAAGCTTCAAGCGGTGTGTAAATCAAACACAGTAAGATTCCGGCTTATTGATGGTGGACATCAAGAACCGATAGTTACGAGCGGTATTAATGTTAAGACACTTGCTCGATTAAATGAAACTTGCGGGACTACTGAAAAGGTTTTCTATAGTAAGGACGTGCCGGTCCTGATGGCTATATACTACTCGACTAAACGATACGAGACCTTTAAATGATGCATAAGGCTGGGGCTATATACCTAAGGAAGATCTGAATAACCGCTGGTTTTTGCCCCTTTTCCGCAATCTTGGCGGAAAAGGGGCGCATTGGTCTTACGCTGCAGGTTTTTATCAATCAGCAGGTTGCTGAAAGCGACCAGCAAATGCAGACGGTTGGTATACTTGGCATTTAAAAGCGATATGCAACACCGATGCTCACGATAGTGGGGTCCACTTCCACTTTTGCCTGAACAGGGGCCGGGCCCAGGTTACCGGTGATATCCGCCTCGAAGGGTGCATATCTAACGTCAAAATTTGCCGACCAGTTATTGTGTATCCTCCAGCGAAAACCAGCCTGAACCGCAGGGGCCCATGTATCTTCGACGTCGAAGTCGGTTAGTGCGCGATCCTTCTCATCTAAAAAGAGAATCCGTCCTACACCCGCTCCAAAGTACGGAGAGAAGTTGCTACCCGTCAAAACATGATACTGAAGCGAAAGAATTACCGGACCATAATCTGTTTGACCAAGAAAAAGACCGGAGAGAGACTCTTCGCCCTGGAGGTCCGCACTAGCGGGAATGCCGCCAAAAATGTTAAATGCCAGCTGATTACTCAGAAAATACGACACGTCGAATGATACGGTCGTATCGTTGTTAATAGACAGGTTGGAATTTGGAACGGGGGCACTCCCCGCAGAGGCTGATCGCAAATCTTCATCGGTTAGAACTCTAGTGGCATTCAGCCCAACCACCCAGTCGCCTCTACTGTAAACCGGCTCAGATTGAGCGTTGGCCAGGCTCGCAGCAAGTGAAAGTAAAAGGAACGCCACTAACGAGACTTTACTAATTATTTTAGGTTTCATTTTTTATTATCCTTTTTGGTATTAAAACAAATTGGCTTTAGGTAAAACTGCAATTTTTCGTAACACAAATGCCACTCATTGAAGCTAGCTTGCCGGTTTATTGACTAATACTTCCCCATACTCAGAACGCAGCTTGTTTTTTAATACTTTCCCAGTGGCATTGCGTGGCAATCCTTCCACAAAGATCGCGCGATCCGGGATCTGCCACTTGGCGACTTTCCCTTGATAATGAGCAAGAAGTTCCTCCTCAGTAATATTTGCGTCGGGTATTTTTACTGCCAACAGGATCGGTCGTTCGTCCCATTTATCATGGGAGGCCGCCACTACGGCAGCTTCATTGATGGCAGAATGGCCCATTGCGATTCCCTCCAATTCGACTGTAGATATCCATTCACCACCAGATTTAATAATATCTTTTGAGCGGTCACGTATTGTCATAAATCCATCATCATTGATCGAAGCAACATCACCTGTCTCGAACCAACCGTCTTCCTCAAGAGTCTGATTTGGTTCAACACCGAAGTAATCGGCTACCACCCAATGACCACGGATGCGGAGATTTCCCTGAGCAATGCCATCTTCGGGCAGTTGATGGCCGTCTTCACCCACAATTTTGAGCTGCACCCCGTAGGGAGGCCGTCCCTGGCTTTCACGGATTTTGTTTCTTCCTTCCTCCGAAAGAGTATTGTGTTTCGACAGCAGTGCATTGACGGTTCCGATCGGTGATGTTTCTGTCATTCCCCATGCATGGACAACTTCTACGCCATACTTACCACGAAACTCCGACATCATTGAGGGCGGACAAGCGCTACCCCCTATCACCGTCCGTTTAAGCGACTGTGCCGAGGAGCCAAGCTCGTCCAAAGCCGAGAGAAGTCCCTGCCAAATCGTAGGCACACCCAGCGCAATCGTTACGCTTTCTGAATCGATCAGCTTGACCAAACTTTGCCCATCCAGGCCAGGACCAGGCAACACCAGTTTGGCTCCAACCATCGCCGTAATGTAGGGTACCCCCCACGCATTTACGTGAAACATAGGAACAACCGGCATCACCACATCCCGTGCCGATAAATTCAGTGCGTCGGGTTGAGCAGCTACCAGCGCGTGCAGAACGGTGGAGCGGTGTGAATAGAGCACCCCTTTGGGATTTCCAGTGGTGCCCGATGTATAGCAGAGGCTTGAAGCCTGGTTTTCGGCGATTTCAGGCCAATTCGCGTTAGGCGTTCCTCGCTGGAGAAACTCTTCATAAAACAACAATCCTGGAAATTGCGCTGCAATTTCTTCGTCCGGTTCGGACATCAATACAAATTCCTCAACCGTCTCCAGTCGGTCTCGGATATTTGAAACAATGGGAAGGAACGTTTTGTCAAAGAATATGACTTTGTCTTGAGCATTGTTGATAACGTAAACGAGTTGTTCTGGAAACAGTCGCGGGTTAATAGTGTGACACACCATCCCGCCACCAGAGATGCCAAGATAACATTCCAGGTGCCCCACGTTATTCCAACAAATGGTCGCGCACCGATCCCCCTGGACATAGCCTGCCGTTCGAAGCGCTGACGCAAGTTGTCGCGACCGCTCCGAAACAGTTGCCCAGTCAGATCGACTGGGATTTCCATCCGTTCCTATCGACACAATCTCAGCGTCTCCATGGTAGCGAGCAGCATGGTCGATCAAGGAATTCACGGTGAGCTCCATGTTCATCATTTGGCCAAGCACGTTTATCTCCTGTCGTTTTTGTAGTTGGTTGACGCGAGTATCTGGCGTCATTAAGGTCCAATGTAGAAGGCATAATCCGGGTTTGAACCTAAACATTTCCCAAGAGGATGTCGGCTGCATTTTCGGCAATCATCATGGTGGGTGCGTTGGTGTTACCGGCAACCAAACTGGGCATTATCGAGGCATCGACAACTCTTAGCCCTTCAATCCCTCTGACTTTCAATTCCGGATCAACGACTGAATCCGGATCCGCGCCCATACGACAAGTGCCAACGGGGTGGTAAATAGTCTCTGCATTTTCCCGGATAAAGTCCGCAATCTGACCGTCCGAAGACACCAAGTTTCCGGGCTTAATTTCTCGTTCACTATGTAAAGCCATTGTTGGTGCCCCGAGTATCCGTCGTCCAAATTTAACGGCCGAGATCATTGTTTTGATGTCTTCGGGGTTACTGAGATAATTGGGTTGAATCAACGGGTCGGCCAATGGGTCAGGGCTTTTGAGGCCAATAAAACCGCGGCTTCTGGGCATTAGATCGCAAATATGCAAGGTGTACCCATACCCGGCCATCACTTTTCGTCCATGATCCTTCAGGTAAGTTGGCAAAAAGTGGAATTGCACATTTGGCCGTTCGCACGAGCGCTCGGATTTAACAAAGCCTCCGGACTCGGCAACATTACTGGTAAGAAATCCACGTCGCGCAAAGATATATGAGAATAATGCGCTCACGCCCCGAAACAGGAAACTGGGAGCAACGCCAATGGGCAAACGTGAGTTCGCCGCGTGCATGATCGTAATATCCAAATGATCAACCAGATTCTGGCCGACCTCAGGAAGATGATGCACAAGGGGGATCCCGTGTTTTCCAAGCTCTTGGCTATCACCGATTCCCGAAAGCATCAGCAGTTGTGGTGAATGAACCGCACCACCAGACAATATGATTTCACCGCCGTTATTGAGTCTAAGCTGGCGATATTCGCCCCCCTGGTTCAGTGTCACACCGACTGCCCGCTTACCGTCCATTACCACCCGGGTTACCCGCGCGTCCGTTAGCACATCAAGATTAGGCCGGTTCTCCGCGACACGCAGAAATGCCTGCGCTGAACTCCAACGCCGACCATTTTTTTGTGTCACCTGGTAGAGTCCCAATCCCTCTTGCGTCTCTCCATTAAAGTCCGTGTTTACCGGGAGCTCTACATGAGGTGCCGCTCGAACAAAATCTCGACTCAACGGATTGACTGATTTGAGTTCACTTACGGTGAGCTCACCGCCCTCCCCATGGTAAGAATCTGCGCCAAAACGTTTATTATCTTCCAGTCGACGAAACAATTTTAAAGCGCGATCCCATCCCCAGAGGTCGGTCCCGGCAACTTGACCCCAGTGGTCATAATCGGCTTTGTGACCTCTGATATAGACCATGGCGTTGATAGAAGAGGACCCGCCAAGCGTTTTACCACGAGGCCAAAACAGGCGGCGCTCCTTCAGATGTTCTTGAGGTTCGGTTTCAAGAGCCCAATTCAGCTTTTTACTATTGGAAAGGAGTGCTATACCTATAGGCATATGTATGAGTGGATTTTTATCCTTTGGGCCCGCTTCTAGCAACACTACTCGCTTTGAAGAGTCCGCCGTAAGCCGATTGGCCAATACACAGCCCGCCGATCCCGCACCGACAATAATGTAATCGTACATAATAACTCTCTTATTATTTGATTATGCTCAGCCCAGAATTCGAACAGCTGCCTCTATAAGACGCCGGACCCAGGCTGTATAGGGTGGGAAAAGAAGATGCATAAGAGAATGTTTATCCTCCATCAACGCCTTTTCATGCGAAAAAGCGCGGAAGCCGTATTCACCGTGTGCCGCCCCTATCCCGGAATTATTAACTCCACCAAACGGCAGACCCGGATGTAGAAAATGCACAACTGTAAGGTTGACTCCTACAGCGCCGGAGCTCGTTCGCTCGATAATATCCGTGGCAAAAGACTCTTTTTTGTCGAATATGTAAAGCGCAAGCGGTTTAGGGTTATCGTTGATTTTCTTGATAACCAGATCAATATCGTCGAATTCAATAACGGGTAAGATCGGGCCGAATAACTCCTCACGTGAAATATCCATGTCACTGGATACATTTGAAATTAACGTCGGAGCAATAAAATTCTCTTCAGCATCTGTAACACCGCCTTCAAAGACTCTTGCACCTTTGCTTTTGGCATCATCTATCAGGTTTGAAACTCGCTGGAAATGACGTCGATTTACAATCCGGCAATAGTCGGCGGTCGATTTCTGGGCTTCTGGTGTTTTTCCATAGACTCGCCCAATTTCCGTTTTAAGTGCTTCATTGAATTGATCTGCGATATTAACGTGCACAAAAACATGATCTGGGGCGATACAGGTCTGTCCATTATTGGCAAACTTACCCCAGACAATGTTTCTTGCAGCCCTCTTTATGTTGGCATCTGGACCGACAATGGTCGGGGACTTACCCCCCAATTCCAGTGTCACTGAGGAAAGATTCTTGGCGGCAGCCTCCATGACCAGCTTGCCGACCGCAGGACTGCCCGTGAAGAATATATGGTCGAAGGGCAAGGCCAACAGTTTCTGCGCTACCGCGGCATCACCCTCAATCACGGAAACCAGATCGGGAGGGAAGGTTTCGGCGACAATGTTGGCAATCACCTTTGAGGTATGGGGTGTCATTTCCGAGGGTTTAATGATGGCTCCGTTCCCTGCAGCTAACGCTGAGACGAGAGGTCCGAGCGCAAGATTGAGCGGATAATTCCACGGTGCAATAATCAGGCACACTCCCTTTGGTTCTGGCCGAACATAAGATTTCGTGCCCAGAACACCAACGGATGCAGCCACTCGCTTCGGACGCATCCATTTACGCAAGTGTTTTTTAGTGTGTCGAATTTCCTGAAGCACCGGCAGGAGTTCAGTTAATTTGACTTCTGGAGCGGGTTTTCGAAAGTCCGCCGCGCACGCCGCAATGATGTTTGATTCGTGGCGTTTAATTGAATCCCGCAGCTGGTCGAGCTGCGCTATTCGAGCCTCCAAGGTAAAGCTTCCGCGACGCGCAAGTTGTGCCCGCTGTAGGGCCGCGAACGTTGAATCAATCGTATCGCTGGTTGACACATTGGTCACCCCAACCTCCGCCAGACTAGCAATCTGCATTATAAAATCACCTCTTGCTGAACGAGACTGTTGTTATTTTCAATCGGATTACTAGTCTTCATAGAGGACATAGTCCTCTTTTGTGGCACCACAGTCCGGACAGCACCAATCGTCTGGAATATCTTCAAAACGAGTGCCCGCAGGGAAGCCTTCGGCTTCATCTCCGAGAGCTTCATCGTAGATATGGCCGCAAGTGATGCAGACCCACTTCCGATAGGTATCTTTTTGAGTCGAGTCTTTGGGCGATTTTGAAGAGGTGGGCTTCGGTTTCGCTTTGGGCTTTGTTTTATTTTTAGCTGAAGGAGTAGATGCGTCCGTTGCTTTCTGCGATGCTCCCTCGGTCTTAGCTTGGCTGGCAGGGCGGACCGCTGTATTGGTTGCGGACACCGAAAGTTCCGGGTTCGCTTCTTGAAGCGCAACGAAGTCAACCTTATCCCTGACGGCACAGTCTGGACAGGACCAGTCTTCAGGAATTTTTTCCCATGTCGTTCCTGCAGGAAAGCCTTCGTGCGGATCACCAACCACTTCGTCGTATACATAACCACAATCAGGGCATTGATATTTAGCCATTTAGAGCACCTTTCAAACGATATTATTGTCTTTGTTTTGGTAGCGCCCGACGCGCACCCTCTTTCAGGTGCACGTCAGAGGCTCTTTTTCTGCAACGTAAATAAAGTAAACGAGGTATATAAGTTCCGATTAGCCGATCATTTAGCCGCGGCGGTATCGACTGATTCAGAATCAGTCCCACCAAATTTACGCTCATAGAATTCACGCTTGCCGGGTTGAATCTGAATCTTGTCGAGATCTCCTTTAGCCCAATCCAGCACCCGGTGGTCCATTATCGAACGAAACCATGAGGGAAACATTGCGGCCAGGAACATTCCGGGATATCCCGAAGGTAAGGAAGGCAGGTCTTTGAAATCGCGAAGCGATTGATAGGACCTTGTAGGATGGGCGTGATGGTCGGAATGTCGTTGCAAATGAAACAGAATCAGGTTCGACATAATATGGTTTGAGTTCCATGAGTGGTGCGGTTGTTGACGCTCATAACGTCCATCCGACATCTTCTCGCGCAGCAATCCGTAATGCTCAATGTAGTTGGCGCTGGTCAGCTGCCACCAGCCAAAGGCCATTTGAATGGGCAAAAAGATCAGCATTAAGGGACCAAAAAACGCCAGCAATCCCGCATAAAGCACAGCGGTCAAAATCATAGGCTGAAGAACTTCGTTCTCCAGGCTCCAGACACTTTTTCCACAACGACTGAGGCGCTGTTCCTCTAAATCCCATGCCCGCTTGAAAGCACCGGGAATTTCACGCAGTGAGAATGAGTAAATGGACTCACCCATGCGGGATGTCGCCGGGTCCATCGGCGTAGCCACATCACGGTGATGCCCCTTATTGTGCTCAATGAAGAAATGACCATATCCGACCACGGCGAGGACAAGCTTCGCCATCCAACGGTCAAACGTTTCTTTTTTATGGCCAAGTTCGTGGCCTGTGTTCAGAGCCAGGCCATTCACGATTCCCAGGGAAAGGGCCAATGCCAGAAACTCGAAAACACTCATTGGTTGCGTGGATACCCACCAGGCACTGACAATCAAGGCGGCATAGTGAATAGGAACCGTCAAGTAGGTCAGTACCCGATAGTAACGATCCTGTTCAAGCCGAGGCACAGCCGACTCGGGGGGGTTTGAAAAATCCTCTCCAAACATGGCATCAATCAAGGGAACTGCGCCATACCAAAGGATCAACACCAATCCGTACCAAATGCTCCATCCAGTCTGGGATACCAAATAAAGGCCAATAAGAGGCGTCGCTGGCCACAGCACAGAAAGGACCCAGAGGTGGCGTTTTCTGTCGACATAACCTTCGGCATCAGGGTCTCTCTGAAGAGACTCTGTTGTTAAGACATTTTCTGACATTGACATTAGGATCACCTTATTGTTTTTCAGCTTGATCATTTTTCTACATTGTGCGAACACCGAGTCCCTCAGGTGAACTGACAAGTTGTAGGCATGAACAGGTTTGGCCAGAACCGGATATCAAACAACTACCCTAAGGGGTAGTTTTCGCACTAGACATCTATCAATATGCTTTCACCCCATAGCGCCCTCGCGTTTCGGGGAGACGAAGCAGGAGATCGGATTGTCATGACCCGCCATAGCTTGGAAGACTGGTGTCGGAGGATGTCTGAAAGGATGTGGGCTCGTCAGTGTTTCATTACTCAAGGGTGTTTAGACCGCTATTGCCTGAGCGCTTCTGCTACGCCTGAATCAAAGGTAGTTCTGTATCGGGCCCCGCCAGGCTATGGAAAATCTGTACAAGTGGCCTTTGCAGCAAACACTCGCGAACTGGAACTTGAGAGCGTCGTTTACATCAATACCCGATCTTTCCCTGACTCATATGGCGTTAATGACAGTTTGTTTGCAGCGTTAGTTTTATATCAAATCGAAGGAGTTGAATCTTGGCGCACGATAAAAAGTGACATCGACACCATCGAAGCTCTTCGAAACGCACTGTGTAATGCAAAAAAGACGATAAGAATTTGCCTTGATGGGATTGGCGAGGCTAAACATACCGCGGATTTGATTGAGGATTTAATCTGTGAAACACCGAGCAATGTGAAATTTTTCATTGCACCGAGTCGCGTCGGGGCGTTGGCGCGTTTGTCTATGATGACGGGTGTTGTAACGTATGGTGCTGATGAACTTGTATTTACAGAAGAGGAGGTTAGTGAATTATCGGGTATGGGTGGCCCCGAAGCCAGCAACATCATAAAAGCCACCGGTGGATGGCCAGCACTTGTCAGGCTTATGTGCCAAACCCCAAACCCAAATCTCCCCGCAGCGACTTGGCCGGAAACTCGCTCGTATTTCAGGGACAACCTCTTAACTGCATTACCCGATAGTACGAGGACCTTTCTTTGCAATGCAGCGATGCTCGAAGTAATCAGCGCTGAATGCTATGGCTATGTCTATAAGACAGAAGAGGCCGACCGGGAAATTACGTTTCTTAACGAACATTATGCTCTTTTAGCTCCCACCGGAACTTCTGGTGATCGTATGGATATGCACCCTGTGCTGCGAGAGTATTTGCGTAGTTTATTTAACACCACCCAACGAGAACGTCGCTCGTATGTACTGAAACGGGTCGCGTTCTGGCATTGGCGTAGGGGAGAGTACCTCCATTCAATCAATGCAGCTCTGGAAGCCAGTGACCATCGTTGGGCTCGCGTCGTAAGTGACAGCATTATTCTGGACGTGGCTCTGAGGCAGGGTGAAATCGAAGTACTTCGCACCTGGTTTGGAAAAGTACCGGCTCGTACGATAAAAAAAATCGCTGCCTTGAGCATAGGTTACGCGTGGATTTTGTATTTCAGCCAACAAGCTCGTCAAGCAGAGGAAATACTGGTTAGTTCGCTTCATCCGAGCTCCAGGGGGGTGGGCAATCTTGATGAGGAAGGATGGCGGGAATTGGTTAATGCGATAGGCAAAGCTACACAGGATGAATTACTGGAGAGTCAGGTTCTCTGTCAAAAATGGATAGACTCCTTTGGCGACCGTAACATGGTTGGCAAAGGCGCAGCACTTACTTGCCAGGCATTCATTGCCTCCAGTGGACGCCATTTTGAAGAGTTGGAGCGATTGTCCCATCGAGCGGCTGTGGCCATCCAGTCATCCAATCAACATTACGCTTTTATCTGGCTTAAAACTGCAGAAATTCAGGCTGAACTGTTCAAGGGTGACATCGCCCGAGCAATGAGTGTGTTGATCCAGGCGAATAAAACAGCAGAAAAGATTCAGGTGCCAAAAACTTTTTTAAATAAAATGTTTGGCACCCTTGAGTTACAAATCCTGCACGAACAGAACCATCACCTGGTTACCCAGGAATCTGCACAGGCTTCGTTCGATTTCGCTTTGAACTATGGCGTTACAGATATTCTGTGGGGGTGTACACAGGCCTACAGCCGTTTTCTGTACCACCAAGGGTTCCGAGATAGAGCCATGGCCTTGTTGGAACAATCCCGCTTAGCCTCCTGCGAGCGAGAGCTCTCTCGTCTAAATATCCTGACTAAAGTTCAGTTAGCTGAGTTTACTCTCCTGAACAACGAGGAATTGGGTCCACCCATACTCCCCGATGAATGTGAGCTGACGTTCCTGCCAAATCAAAACCAGGCCATTCAAGCACGTATGGCCCTGGTAACCTCAATGTATAGACTACGGCTTGGGAAACAGTTTGGTGTCGCCGAAAAATATGCCAAACAAGCACTACAAAGCGCCAGCGCAATTTCAGACGCTAGAACCAGGATCGCCGCCCACTATTGTCAGGCCCTGGCAGCGTTTGCCCTCGGCTCATCAAAATCGGCGAAGCGCATGATTCTTGATGCAAACCTACTTTCGGAACATTTGAACTGTCACTTCACACGGCTCTGGATCAAAGAAGCGCTACTTTCTCTTAGCCCCCTTGCTCAGGATCTTTTTAACGATCTGCCAGACGACTCTGAAGCTAAAGCTACGAAGGATCCCGATGTCAGAATAGAAGACTCCAGCGTGCCACCTGTGCCCGGCAATGCCCACTCAACTATCACGATAAAGCAGATTTCTCTGTTGAAATGCGTAAGCAACGGAATGACCAACAGAGAGATCGCTGAACGGCTTCTCGTGACGGAGGATACCGTCAAATGGCATATGAAGAAGATTTTCAGCGAACTTAAAGTAACCAACCGGGTTCAGGCAGTCACTGAAGCTCGACTGCGCGGACTTTTATAGTGCTACAAAAACAAAAGAGGAATCGAGCGAATATGCAAAAAATAGTTATCATTGGCGCTGGAATAGCCAGCCTGACCGCCGCAGAGGCTCTCCGCCAGAATGGATTCGACGGAACGATTACCATTTTGGGCGAGGAAAACACGCTGCCTTACCAGCGTCCCCCGTTGTCCAAAGCCTATTTGACCTCAGATGAGTTGCCCTCGCCAACTCCGATCCGTTCTCCTAATTTCTTTCGGGACAACAAAGTTGAATTTGAACAAGGCGGTAAAGTAATAGCGCTTGAACGATCGGCAAAGCAAGTAGTGATTCAAGGCGGCAGGAAAATTAAATACGACACGCTGATTTTGGCAACAGGAGCGAGGCCACGTCCTATTGATTTACCTGGTGAGAGCGCAAAAAATGTTTTCTATCTCAGGAATCTTGACCACTCCGCCGCATTACGTAATGCCCTGTTAGCCCCGGAATGCGAGAAGGTGGCCATTCTCGGCGCGGGTGTTATCGGGCTTGAAGTCGCCTCCGCTGCCAATCTACAGGGAAAACAAGTCTCTGTGTTTGAGGCCAACAGCCGAGCGATGTGTCGAGTAGCGTCACCATTAACAAGTAATTTTGTCAGAAACCGCATGGCCTCCGCCGGCGTAATGTTCTACTTCAATGCTAGCGTCAACCAGATTCTCACTGAGGGAGACCGAGTTTCCGGTATCCGTTTGTCCGACGGCACTACGAAACCCGCAGACGTCGTTGTTATCGGTATAGGAGCCATCCCCAATGCTGAACTTGCGCAAGACGCAAACCTGGATTGCGACGGTGGTATTATAGTAGACAGCGGCATGCGTAGCTCTGACCCTGACATATTTGCGATCGGAGATTGCGCTAAAGCCGTCAACGTTTCCACCAATACACCCATCCGAATAGAAACTATTCACAATGCCATGCTTCAAGCACAAATTGCGGCGGCTCATATTTGTGGTAAACCGTCTCCGCCTGCCTCTCCTCCTCGTTTTTGGTCAGATCTCAACGGCATGAAAGTCCAGTGTATTGGAATCGCCACTGGATACGACCGAATTCAGCGGCGTCCCACAGAGAGTGACAATGCCTGTGAATTCTGGCTCTTTTCCGGAGACCGGATGATCGCAGCTGAAACGGTCAATCTTCCCACCCGGCAAGCCAAGCTATCTAAAGCTCTCTCCGGGTAAGTGTAAGCGAGATGGGATGCAACTCATTCTCATCTCTGAGATTTCTATGTGTCGAGCCTCGTGACTGAGCATATCCAGCTGCAGGGGGATTCTGGCCCTCCCACAAGCTCTGCTGTAGAGCAGGAGATACAGAATCGCCCAGCCCAGCTGTGATGGCCACAGTGACCAGTCATTCACCCGGGGCTTACCTAACGACCAGGAAAGTGGAGCAATTGCCAAAGCGATTATTCAGATGGGACATAGCCTAGGACTCGATGTACTGGCCGAGGGAATTGAGACCAAAGAGCAAGAAAACCATCTCCGAATCCTTGGCTGTGATGCGGGACAAGGCTATCTATATGCTAAGCCGCTCTCAGTCAAAAGGTGCGAGGAGTACCTACAAGTTACTGACTGGGTTTAATTGGCCCGATGGTGGTCATCGAATCAATTTGGGATCACCGAACGCTTAGTGTGCGCCGGCGTTATCGCACCATCTGAACGTTCGCTTTGCGACCTTAGCGTTGACTACGCCTTGAAAGCGCCGAGTTATGGTTTCAATAACATTCTCCACAACCGGCGAAACAATGATCAAACAGCAAAGAGTTTTCCCACAGAATCTGTGGATAACTGTGTTGGCAACCCAAGGATAGCCGGTGTGAACGGCCCAACCACAAGGCCTGGCGATGAGCGGAGGTAAAATAATCAACTCGCCCTTTGCTTCAAGGTTACCGCGCTGTGTGCAACCTGTAATCGCAGCCTTTACGAAATATCCGTAGCCTGTCTCATCACATCCACAGGTCACGGTGAAAACGCATGCTCGACAGGTTGAGAAGTATTCCAGTACGCGGTTTGTTCGCCAGGCTGTTCTCCTGGTTGTTTTTCGGATTGGCCTTCGCTCTTGTGGCAGCAACCATCGTCGATGTCTTTGAACTCCTGAATTCCGATGAGCCCTTGATGCAGGCCATGATTAATGGCGTTAACGGCAGCATTATCGCACTGGCCGTTTACGAACTGGCCATGGTGATCCGCTCGGAATACAGCGGCCGTTCAGAAACTCACGATATAGTGACTATGATGCGCCGTACCCTGCCCCGCTTCATCAGTACCGTTTGCGTGGCCATGTCGCTTGAGGGACTGATCATGATCATCAAATACAGCCAGCTTGATTTGGCGGGGAATCTCGTTTATCCGGTTGCGATTATTGCGAGTACAGCATTGTTGTTGGCCGCACTGGGTGTGTTTTTAAAAATGGCCCCCAAAGAGATCGGTGCGAACGGGTGCGATGAGTCCTGCACGACAAAGTGAGCCCACGGCAGCAGAGTCAGTCAGGTCCGTTGCTCTGGAACGCTGGTTGCGCTGACGCTCTGACGCTTGCCGGGACGAAACAACACATAGTTTCCCAATATGGCCAGCAGGGCGCCCAGCATAGCCGGCGTCGTCCACTCGAATCCCTCCAGCCAGGTGGAGACCGAAAGAGCGACAACCGGGAACAGTACCGCGGCATAGCCTGCCTTGTCGGCGCCCAGCACCTGGATGACCGTAATGTAGCAGTAGAACGCCACAATAGAGCCGGGAACGGCAAGGAACACGGTCGCTCCCCAGAATACTGAGGTGGCAGGCAGCATCCACTCTACCCCCTGGATCAGGCACCACAATCCGAGAATAAGTGCTCCATAAACCATTGCCCAGGCATTGGCCGTAAACAACGGAACCCCTGCGGCCTTCACCTTCACGCTCACCAGGTTACCCATGGAAAACCAGAAGGTTCCAGCGACCGCAAACAGTATGCTCGCGCCAGTGGCATTGCCGAGTTGGAGGTCATGCCAGAACAGCAGCGCGACACCGGTCACACCAAGGGCCACGGCGGGGTAGAGCCTCGCTGTCGGTCTGGTTCGCAACCAGAGCCAACCGTTGAAGGCATTGAACAGTGCCGCCAGAGAAAACACGACCGCCAACAACCCACTGGTCATCGATTCGGCGGCCCGATAGATCAGGAGAAAATTCACGCTGTATAGCGTCAGCCCTTGCAAAAAAAGCCAGCCATGCTGGCCAAGCGTCAACCTGCTCAGCCGCCGGGTAACGGCAAGAACCGCAAGTGCAACCACAGAAGCCATCACAAAGCGATAGAACACTGCCAAATCCACAGACGCAGATTCGACCTGCAGTCGAATCGCCGTCCAGGTCAGACCCCATATCAATACAGTCAGTCCATAATGGGCACTAATGGGCATGATTCGAATGCTCCGCATTGAATTGAAAGTTCGGGCGTCAGGTGGTCAGATTATGGAAACGAACGCGCGATAGCTTGTCAGATCCTGCGGAACCATGGATGATTCTTGCGGAGGCCTTCCATGATCGATAATCCAACGACAGCAAACCACTCACCGGTGCAAGACAGACCGGGGCAGCTGGACATTGCCGACAGCCTTCGCACGGCGGGCGTTGCGCCGCAGCGAATGATGAACCTGGAGCATGGAAAAACCCTCGCCCAATGGCAGAACCGCGAGGGTGAGGTTCGCTACGAGCGCCCTCGTCATCACGCCCTGAGCATCTACATCGACAAGGGCCAGCAAGCCCAGCGGATGGTCAACGGAAAGGCGGTCAGCCGCGGCTTTCCCGGCGCCATGTGCCTGTTTCCTGCGGGCAGCCGCTCCATCTGGCAAATCGGCGGGCAATTCGAGTTTTTCCATTTCTATTTCAATGATGTCGATGTCGCTCGATGTGCCAGTCAAACCTGGGATTCCGACCCGGATAAGATTCAACTGAACGAGCGCTACCACCGTGAGGATCCGATCCTGGCCCAGGCAGGTAAACTCCTGGTGCTTAGCGACTGGCAGGCACCCGGCCAGGCAATGGCGATGGATCACCTGGCACAGTGGCTCCTGCTACAGGTGGTCAGCCGACACGCCAGCGTCACCAAAGCACCTCCCGCAGTTACCGGGCAACTGTCCCATCAGTACCGGCGACTGTTACAGGAGCAGATTCATGCGGAACTGGACCGGCCTCTCACACTGTCGGAAATGGCCGGCTGGGTGAATCTCAGCCCCTACCATTTCGCAAGACTGTTCCGGGCCACGTTTGGCTGCGCCCCCTACCAATATGTACAGGAACAACGGCTCATCCGGGCACGCGATCATCTGCGCCAATCAACCACCAAAATCACTGCCATCGCTCTCGCCTGCGGCTTCAACGACGCCAGCCAGTTCAGCCGGGCATTCAAAGCCCGGTTTGGTATGACACCATCCCAGTGCCGGAGCGAGGCCCACTCATCAAAGAGCCGGTGAACCATAAACAACGGTTTGGCATTACCTGCCAGCGTTGATTTCGGCGAGATACCCCGCCCTCGATAACCGAGCCATCTGCCCCTCAATCCAGGCCACACGTTCCTGGACGTAAGGCGTGGGCGAAAGCACGCTCAACACGTTCGGGTTAGGAAGGACTGCAGCGAGATGTGCAGCCTGGAGTGGCGACAGCACGCCCGCCGGAATTCGGTAGTAGGCGCGGCTGGCTGCCTGTACACCGTAGATGCCCGGTCCGAATTCTGCGATGTTCAGATAGACTTCAAGAATCCGCTGTTTAGGCCAGATCGCATCAATTGCCAGTGCCAGACCCGCCTCGATGGCTTTTCGGACAAAGCTTCGATCATTCCAGAGAAACAGATTCTTGGCCGTTTGCTGCGTGATGGTACTGGCACCTCGCAAGCCCTCTCCGGCCTGATATTCAGAGACCGCCTTATGAACAGCCTTGAAATCAACCCCGTGGTGCTCCGGAAATCGCTGGTCTTCACTGGCGATCACCGCCAGCGCCATCCATTCGGATACCTCAGATATTGGCACCCATTCGTGCTGCAAAGGCTCGCGGGCATCACCCATCTGATAACCCAGCATGAAGGCCGAGGTCGGAGGGTTCACGAACCTGAACAGCAGGATAATTGAAAACATCAGCACCAGTGCGGCTACAACTACCCAGAACATCAGCCGCAGTGACTTTCTAGCAAAAGAGGCCTTGGCCATAACCTGATTAATTACCTCGCCGGGATAAACTGTCCATAGCCCATTTCACGACCGAATGACGGCGAGAATTCCTCGTCGTCGACCGCCAGCCGTCCGTTGATCAGAACCGTTTTTACAATGCCGGGATTGCGATTGACCAAACGCTGCAGATCAAAGTTTTCCATCTCGCCCCAGTGCACCTGCTCAAGGTCCTGATTGAACCCCGCCGGATCAATAACCACAACATCGGCGCGGTCCCCTTCACGAATCTTGCCCGCATCCACACCGAACCAGTCGGCCTGATCTCCCGTCAACCGATGTACGGCCTGCTCCATGGTCATGATGGGGTCTCCGTCATTGATAGACTCATGAACGAGCTTGAGCATGCGCAGTGGCAGGTTGTAGAACGCCATATTCCGAATATGGGCGCCGGCATCACTGAAGGTAATCAACGACCGGGGGTCTTTCACCAGGCGTTTGAGTACCTGTTTTCGATGGTTCCCGACGGTGGTGTACCAACGAATATTCCTGCCGAACTCCACCACCAGATCCAGGAACAGATCGACGACATGCACACCACGGGCCCTAGCCACCTCTTCGAAATTCTTGCCGATCAGGGCTGCATCGGGGCAGTCGATAATCATGGCATCACCGAAATCCCTTTGCCACACCCGGGGGCTGAGCTTCTCACCATAGAACTTCCGGAATTGTCGACGGTACGACTCGTCTTTCAGGAGATCATTACGTTCCACCGCATCTTTCAGGTCCAGCGCCATCTCACCGGCGCCAAACTCCTCGAAGAACACGACATCAATGCCATCGGCATACACGGTGAAGGGCGTCGGCAATACCTGCCAACGGAAGTCGCCCCGAAGCGCATTTGTCACCCGCGAGGTCAGTTTGGTCAGATTGGTCAGGTAAGCGCTGCCTTTGAGATCCATCTGACTGATCAGTGTTGTCTTGAGCGGTTGGCGCAACCACCCCAGACATTCACGCACGTACTGAAGGATCTGTAGTGGCGTGGCCGCATTTGGCGCCCCCTGGTGCACGCGGTTGTAGGCCCGCACCAGTTTGTTCAGGCGCGCAATCTCGCTCCAGCGCGCGTAGGTGCTGGGCAGGCTTTTGGACCACTCTCGGTCGCCATCCACCTTGTCCCACTTCAGACACATGGTCGAAAGTCCCAGGAAGCCCTCATCCAATGCCTCCTTCAACAAGCGTTCCATGGTTTTCAACTCTTCCTCGGTGGGCTGCGTTGAGAGATCCGTTGCCCGACTGAGTCCCATCACCCCCACCCGCAAATCACTGTGCCCGAGAAAGCTGATAATGTTTGGGCCCAGAGGAACCTGACGAAGATGTTCCACCCATTGACGCGGCGTCGACCAGGTCTTGTGAGCTTTCAGAATTGGCAACACCCGCTCCCTGGGTACAGTCTCGACCCGCGTAAAGATATCCGAGGCATCCTCGTAGTCGCTGCACACCATGCTCAAAGAGCAGCTCCCCACCAGCACGGTTGTCACGCCGTGACGCACAGATTCCGAGAGGCTTGGGCTTACCAGCAGTTCGGCATCGTAGTGCGTGTGGGTATCGAGAAAACCTGGCATCACCCAAAGCCCGGAGGCATCGATAACGCGCTCGGCATCGTCATGAGGAATCGGATCGGCCGTCACACGGACAACCCGGCCATCCTTGATGGCGAGGTTGCGGGTAAACGAGAGTGCCCCGGTGCCGTCGAAATAGCGGCCGCCCTTGATGATGAAGTCATATCTGGCCATGGCAAAACGCCCCTCAGGATCTTGTTGTTGTGGGAAGGCTATGAATCAGAATAGCCGAAGCTGGGGCAGATACCGTGTCAGTCCTCCGCTTTTCGGGCCTCAGTCGCAGGCACTTTCAGCATCAGCACAAACCCGATCAGCAGGAACAGCAAGATCGTACTCATGCCCCAACGCTGGCTGTCGGTAACCGACGTCACCCAACCCACCAGCAAAGGGCCGGCAAAGGCGGTTGCCTTCCCGGAGAATGCGAACAAGCCGAACATCTGAGTCTGCAGATGCGGCGGGGCCACACGGGCCAGATGAGAACGGCTGGCCGATTGCAGCGGCCCCACGAAAATGCCCAGAATCATGCCCCATATCCAGAACGCGGTGGCCCCATCCACCACCAGAATTGCGAACGCACTGCAGCCCAGGCCCACCAGCGACAGCAGGATGGTATTGCGACCACCCAGAGCATCGTCAATCCAGGCAAAGCCCAGTGCCCCCAGCCCGGCAGTGACGTTCAGGGCAATGGCAAACTGCAGCACTTCCGTGGGACTCATGTTGAACGTGCCGGCAGCGTAGACGCCACCAAAGGTAAAAATCGTCGCCAGGCCATCGGTGTACAGCATCCTCGCAATCAGAAACCGCACGATGTCCCGATACTGCCGTACATGAGCAATGGATTGTTTCAGTTGGGCCAGTCCGGCCCGCGTCGCCGCCCCCAGACCCAAACCGGTTGACGGACGATCCGGGATAAAAAAGAACGCCGGCAAGGCAAATACCAGATACCACACGGCCACCAGAACAAAGGTTGCCCGCACGTGCTCTGCGGCGTCTCGATCAAGGTTAAAAATCGTGCCGTCCGCTTCGATAAAGCCATAGAGCGCCACCACCAGACTGGCGATACCGCCCACATAACCCAGTCCCCAGGCCCAGCCAGACCACCGTCCGGTACGCTCCGGCCGAGCCAGATCCGGCAACATCGAGTTATAGAAGATGAAAGCGAACTCAGCCCCAAGTGTACCCAACCCCACCCACAGAGCGGCCGTCCAGAACTGACTCTGATCCGGCGTCACCGTCCACAACATGGCCGACGAAATCACACACAGGAGTGTAAAACTGATCAACCAGGGTTTGCGCCGGCCTGACTGATCGGCAACAGCACCGAGAATTGGAGCAAGTATGGCAATCACCACCCCGGCTATACCAACGATGTTGCCCCATGCCCGCGTGCCCGCCACTTCATCCTGAATCACTGAGACGCTGAAGTACTGGGCGAAGACAAAAGTAAGAATGATCGTAAAGAAGGCACTGTTTGCCCAGTCGTAGAGCGCCCACGACCAGAGTGCGCGTTTATTCTCCGGTCCGTTGAACGGCTCTGTTTGGAAGCGCATTGCCATTCGCTAATCTCCCTGGCGTAACTCATGATCAAGGAAACTGATTGTGGCCGCTTATGCTGCGAATGCACACCCCCGACGCATTAAAGACACGACAGATGAACGTCATTAAGTTACCAGCGGTTATTTACATCCCGCGCAAGGCAAAGTAGATTAAATAACCATTGTTCACTTAACAGGAGAGTGTCATGAACTATGTTTTGGTCACCGGCGCCAGCGCCGGCATTGGCGAAACCTTTGCCCGTGAGTTAGCCAAAGAAGGTGAAAATCTTATTCTCGTTGCAAGGCGCGAGGAGCGTCTGAGCGCACTGGCGAGCGATCTGATGCAGACATTCGGTGTATCCGTCGAAACTCTGGCAGCCGACCTCTCTTCACCTGACGGCGTTGATCAGGTGATCAAAGCAGTGGCAAGCAATCAATGGCAGCTGCGAGGCCTGATCAACAACGCCGGATTTGGTGACCGGGGCCAGTTCCACGAACTCAGCGTAAAACGTCAACTGGATATGATTCAGGTGAACGTCACCTCACTGGTTGCCCTGACCCATCACCTGATCGACAACCTGCGAAAAACCGACAACAGCTTTATCATCAACGTGGCCTCTACGGCAGCGTTCCAGGCTGGGCCGGGCATGGCGATCTACTACGCCACCAAGGCCTTCGTGCTCTCTTTCTCGGAAGCCCTGCATGAGGAACTGAAAGCCTCCGGAGTGTCTGTCAGCGCTCTGTGCCCCGGCGCGACCTCGACGGAGTTCGCGGCTGAAGCCAACATGACCAACACCCGACTGTTTAAATCAGGAGCCATGTCTACCGAAGATGTCGTCAGGGAGGCCTTAACCAAGCGAGGACAGGCCATAGTGATCTCGGGACTGCGGAACCGGTTGATGGTATGGTTAGGCAAGTTTTCTCCGCGGCTCGTCACGCGGCGTCTTGCAGGTTGGTTACAGGCGTAATGGAATAATGAAACACAGGCTTTGCGGTGGTCGACAGAGGGCGCGGAGTGACGCGGAGAAATTCGCTCGCGAGCAACACATTCTGGATGCCGCCGCAGAACTCTTTGTCACCAAGCGTTTTCACGAGCTCACACTGGCAGACGTTGCCAGTGCAAGTGGCCTGACCAAGGCCGCGCTGTACCGCTATTTTCGCAGCAAAGAGCTGCTGTTTATTGCTGTCTATAAACGCGCCTTTATTGAGCTGACGGAACATGCCCGCTCCGGGGCGCCGGTCCGACTGCCAGAAGAAATGACCACGTTACTGGTATCGCACCCGCTGTTCTGCGGTCTGACCGCAATTCTTCACGTTGCCCTGGAAACCGGGCTGACAGAACAGGAGGCACGAGAGTTCAAGTTGTTTTTGCTGGAGCAATCCCAGCTACTGGTGAACTTGATCCGGGAGACAACCGGAAAGGGCCCCCAGGCGTGTTTTCATTTCTTGATGCAGTGCCAACAGGCGCTTATTGGCTGCTGGCACATGACCCATCCTCCCGAAGCTGCGCGCAAAGCCATGCAGCAGGAGCCGCTGACGATCTTTCAGATGGCGTTTGAGCCAACCTTGAGCGCCCACCTGAACGCACTGACGCAGGCATTTCGTCAGGAAGGCGACGACTGAACCTCGTCATCACCTGAGTCCGCAGGATTGTCCGGGGAAGACTGAGCATCTTTCATCAGAACCATCCCACCCTGCAGCAACAAAGCTTTCAAACGCGGATCACCCTGTTCAACCACACCCAGTGCAAACGCCACTGACGCGGCCTCCAGCGGATTCTTCCGGATCACATCAAGCAGAAGATTAGTCGGTGAACGGGCAGCCGAAGAACTGCCACTGTCTGAAGATCCGGGCTTGCCGGGCCGGGAAAGACGGTAGAGAACCAGTAAAAGCAGTAAAAAACAGAATGTACCCGTCAATGCCATGGCCCCGGCTTCTCCCACCCAGGGAGACAGCGCCAGGGTTGCGGCATTGACGAGGAGATAGATGCCAGTAATGAGCAGGGCCAGCAACAATACGAAAAGCAGCATGAAGCCAATGATGGCCGCGACTGCTTTTCGGAGCGCGCCCTGCAACCAGGCCGAGTCAGGCATCATCAGCGATCCAACAAGCGACCCACCAACAACCCGGCCAGAAACATAAGAACAATACTGAGGAATGGACGCTCCTCAATTTTGTGTTCCACGTTTTCCACCGCTTTGCCGCTAACATCCTTTGCGCGATCAAGGGCTTCATCGCCCCGCCGCTTTACCTGGTCAAACGCTTCCCGGCTTTCGCGGCGTATCTCGTCTCGGAGATGACTGATGTTGTTCTTCTGGCCTTCAGCGACGCTTCTGGTCAGCTTGGCCATATCTTCCTGAAGACGGCGCAGATCCTCACGTACCTGTTCGTACTCATTTTGTTGACCGGATTTCGCTTCCATCATCTTGCCTCCTTATCAGTATGATTACTGCTATTTCGGCTATGGCTGCGTGTATCCAAAGCAACCACGGTCACTCCAACTCTAGCACAGGGTTCAAACAACGTGATTAGCGCTTCTTAATGTGCGGGACGCCAATAGAGGATCTCCACTCTCAGGTGGGTAGGGCCTTGCCGGCCGGACCATCATAGCCACAAACCCGGTTGCGGCCCCCGGCCTTAGCTTCATACAGTGAATGGTCGGCCCGTTTGACCGCCCCCTCCACAGATTCCAGAAGGGGGTTTACCTCAGCCACACCGACACTTACTGTGACTTGAACCACCAACCCATCGCCTCCATCAATCATCATGGCTTCGACAGCGTTCCTGATACGTTCAGCACAGCCAAACGCCTCTGCCAGATCCGCACCCGGCAGGAGAATGACGAATTCCTCACCACCGAAGCGCGCGACCAGATCCCTGTCCCGGCTGAACTGACGAAATACCGAGGCAACTTCTACCAGAACCAAGTCGCCCACATTGTGGCCATGGGTGTCATTGACCGCTTTGAAATGATCGATATCAATGGCTATAACCGACAACGGCTCACCCGAGGTCCGGGCCTGTTCCAGCACGTACTCTCCCTCCGCCATGAAATACCGGCGATTGAAGAGCCGTGTCAGAGGGTCCGTCGAGGCCTGGCGTTTCAGTTCATCCTGCTTTGACCGGATATCCTCCAACACCTTGATTCTGTAAGAAATAATGAAAGCCAGGGTGAGCGCTTCCAGAACAATACCAATACCGACTCCATGACTATTGATGTAGTTCGGTTCAACCAGACCTTTGTAATACAGAACGGCAAACCCGTTGAACACCACAAAAAAGGTGTGACCAACAAGGAAAAATTTGACCAGAGGGTGCCCCTTCCTGAACAGCGAAATGCTCACGGAGAAGGTCACTACCATCATCAGGGCGGCAAGACTGCTGGCAGGCTTCAGGGCCGTCGCGATATCAAACAGGCCGTAAACAAACGTCACCACCAGCAATGCCAGCATACCCTGAAGCACGCGATGTTCGGTGCGGAAATACTCATGTGTTTCGAAAATGGCCATCATGAACAACAGCAGGAAAATCGGCATGGTTATCAAAGAGAGATTCAGGACAAACACTGCGTCGCCGTAAGCGTTGAACGCCTTCGCCACCAAACCGTAAGACAGAGCGATCCAGACCAGGCCTGAAATCAGATAGAGTGAGTAGTAAATGTTTTCCTTCTTGCTGGTGGCGAAATACAAAAGGCCGTTATAGAACACCAGCGCCAGCATCATCCCCACCATAAGGGCAATATCGAGGTGCCCCCCGGCCAGCGCCCGCCGGGAATTCTCGTCATCGTATACCTTCAACGAGAACCACTGGTGTGAGTATGCGTGACTACGCACATACACAACCGTCGTTTTCCCGGCTTGCAGTTCGAACGGATACACCAGTGTTCCCCGATACATGGCAGGGTGGGCGTCAGCCTCATTGAGGTTAACGGAAAGCCGATTGACGACGCGTGAGGAGCGCTCTTCAACAATATCGATTGAACGAACGTGATAAGCCTTGGGAAGGTGCAGAAACAGCGAACGGTCATCAGGGCCTGGGTTGTGTAATGAAACCCGATACCAGGTCACCGCCGCCCGGGTACCGAGGGTGGTGGTGCTCATGGTCTGGTCGAAAGACTCAAGCCGAACGGTTTCATAGTCCTTCGTTTGCGATCCATCGATGAAGTATTCGATGGAAAAGTCTGTCAGCGCCACGCCTTGCTCTCCCGGCGCAACCGATTCCAGAGCAAGGGCGGGGAGAGAAACAAGCGACAGCATCAACACAACGAGCAGCAAACGGCCAAGCGCCATTGAGGGTTTCCTTACACCTGCAGGGATTCCAAGTCTAGCACCTGTCGCAATTCAGGGCAGTAGAACCTTAGGCCGAGTCAGTTGCCCAACCGGTTGGCAAATTGAGAGACAGCATCAACAACCTCACGGGCGGCCTCCTGAATCTCATTGATCACATCCCCGGCCTCGCCAACGAGCGACCGCACCTCTTCCGCCCTGGATTTTCCGGATTCGATCACACCCACCGCTCTGGAAGTCAGCTCCTGGTTACGACTGACAACCGAGGTGATCTCTTCGGTCGCTTCCGACGTCCGGGATGCCAGCTTTCTTACCTCATCGGCCACCACCGCAAAGCCCCGTCCCTGATCGCCCGCCCGGGCCGCCTCAATGGCAGCGTTAAGCGCCAGCAGATTGGTCTGCTCCGCGATTCCGCTAATACTCTGGATCAGTGCATTGATGGTCTGGGATTGCTGATCAAGTTCGCCAATACGTTCAACCGCCCGACTCATTTCGTCCGCCAGCTGCTGCATCACCGTGACCGTATTCTCCATAACTTCCTTGCCTCGCTTGGCGCTGGCATCCGTCGCTTTAGATGTGTCGTAGGCGACGCCTGCAGCGTTGGAGACTTCCCGTTCCTGAAGGACCTGCTCGGTGATCACCGTTGCAAATTTCACAACCTTGTAGAGCTCATCACGGGCATTCATCAACGGGTTATAGGAAGCTTCAAGCCAGACTTCACGGCCCGCCTTGTCAACCCGCTTGAAGCGTTCAGCGACAAAATCACCGCTACGCAGTCGCTGCCAGAACTGCTCGTAGTTTGGGGAGTTATATACTTCCGGAGGACAAAAGATGCGGTGGTGTTTTCCCTTGATTTCGTCGAGCCGATAGCCCATCGCATCCAGAAACAGGTGGTTGGCGGTCAGCACATGGCCATGGAGGTCAAACTCGATCACCGCTGTCGAACGCTGCATCGCCCGAATCAGGTTTTCGTGCTCACGAGAGGTCTCAATGGTCCGGGTAAGGTTGTTGGCGAAGATCGTGATGTGGTCCAGCTCACCGTCCCGCCGTTTGATCGGACATACCATGGCCCGGAACCAAAGATGAGTGCCTGCGCCATTCTGCACCTGCCAGGCGCCTACCCATACACGTCCTTTGCTGACCGCCTCCGTCATCAACCGGAAATGCTGGGTAGATCTCAGGTATTCGGGCACCAGATCTCTGGGGTGCCGGCCAATCACCGCATCACTGCCGGCACCAAACTCGCTTTGGAAACGCGAATTGACAGACTTGATCAGGCCACCGGAGTCCAACTCCAGGGCCATCATCTCCTCCGCGACGTCTTCAACGAGTTGCTGCAACATGTACAGCTCTTCCTTGAGGTTCTCGTTTTCTTGTTGCAGTTTTTTGCCGAACATTTGTCCAGTGCTCCTAGTCGCCCCAAACCATCAGCCAGACTGACAGTACTTCCACTTTTCAACTAACGGCTCAACCGATCTAAACTTAAGGCTTCACGCCCTTGTGACAGCATTTTCTTCCAGAAACTACAGTGTAGTTAAAGGAATCTGATCGTGGGTACGGCAGAGACACCCCAGGACCAAAGGAGAAGACCATGAGTGGCCAGTATACGTACCGTATGGGATTTCAGACCATGGATTTCAGGGACCTGGGGACCTTGATGGCAAAGGCAACGCCAGAGCGCTCAGGCGATCATCTCGCCGGCGTTGGCGCAGCGTCGGCTGAAGAGCGGGTACTGGCACAAATGTGTCTGGCCGACCTGCCACTCAAGACATTTCTGACCGACGCCCTGATTCCCTATGAAACGGATGAGGTAACCCGCCTGATCATGGACTCTCATGACGCCACCGCCTTCGCCCCCGTTTCTCACCTGACGGTCGGCGATTTCCGGAACTGGCTTCTGAGCGATAACGCCTCGCCGGAGGTGCTGGCACGACTGCGTCCCGGTCTGACGCCGGAAATGGTGGCGGCGGTGAGCAAGCTCATGCGCAACCAGGATCTGATCCTGGTTGCGCAGAAGTGCCAGATAACCACGGCATTCCGAAACACCGTCGGGTTGCCGGGGCGCCTTTCCACCCGGCTGCAACCGAACCACCCTACAGATGACATGGCAGGCATCGCCGCCAGCATTCTTGATGGCCTGCTTTATGGCAATGGCGACGCCGTCATCGGCATTAATCCAGCGACCGATAACGTGGCTCAAACCAAGCGGCTACTGACCATGGTCGACGAGGTAATCCAGCGCTACGACATTCCAACTCAGTCTTGTGTGCTTACTCACGTGACCAACACCCTCGAAGCCATCGAACAGGGGGCGCCCGTAGATCTGGTTTTCCAGTCTATAGGCGGCACCGAAGCCACCAACCAGAGTTTCGGATTCAACCTCGCCACCCTGAAAGAGGCCCAGGAAGCCGCTCTGAGCCTGAAACGCGGGTCCGTCGGCCAAAACGTAATGTACTTTGAAACCGGTCAGGGTAGCGCCCTCTCCGCCAATGCTCACCACGGCCTTGACCAGCAAACCTGCGAGGCCAGGGCCTACGCGGTCGCCCGCCATTTTGACCCGCTGCTGGTGAATACGGTGGTCGGCTTTATCGGCCCGGAATATCTCTATGATGGCAAGCAGATCACCCGGGCAGGCCTGGAGGATCATTTCTGCGGAAAGCTGCTCGGGCTGCCGATGGGTTGCGACATCTGCTACACCAACCACGCCGAAGCCGACCAGAATGATATGGATAACCTGCTGACGCTGCTCGGAGTCGCCGGATGCACATTCATCATGGGCATTCCAGGGTCAGATGACATCATGCTCAATTACCAGACCACGTCATTCCACGACGCCCTTTACGCCCGCCGTGTGCTCAACCTGAAACCGGCACCGGAGTTCGAGCAATGGTTGCGTGCCATGCAGATTTTCGAGGATTCGGATCGGGTGTCGCTGAATAACGACATACCAGCGGCCTTCCGCCACAGCCTCTCCGGCCCGCGAAGGAGAGCATAACCATGACCGACTCAAAGTTCCCGACCGTCGTTCACAACCCCTGGCGAGGTCTGCGCCAGTACACCCCAGCCCGCATCGGCCTTGGCAGGGCGGGCGTCAGCCTCCCCACAGCAGAGCTTCTTGAGTTTCAGCTGGCACATGCCCGCGCCAGGGATGCCGTGCACCATCCACTGGATATTGAGCAGTTGATCGTCGAATTCCAGCAGATACCCGAGATGTCGGCCCTGGGCCCACCGATTCAACTTCAGAGCCAGGCACCAGACCGGGCCTGCTACCTGCAAAGGCCGGATCTGGGGCGTGTTCTGAGCGAATCATCCAGCAGCCGTCTACAATCGTCGAAAACAGGCTCTGCTGAGCCCCCTGATCTGGCCATAGTGATCGCCGACGGACTGTCAGCCAGAGCCGTGCAGCAAAACGCCCCGGCGTTCATGCGCAGCTTCCTCGGGAAACTGACCCATGACGACCCTGAGTGGCGGGTTGCAGCACCCCTGCTGGTAGAACAGGGGCGCGTAGCGATTGGCGACCACATAGGCCAGGTGCTCGGGACACAACAAGTGGTGGTACTGATCGGCGAGCGACCGGGGCTCAGCTCACCCGACAGCCTCGGCGTCTACCTTACTCATCATCCCGAGCCGGGGCTGCCAGACGCCCGCCGCAACTGCGTATCCAACATCCGCCCTGCCGGACTGGGGGTGGAACAGGCGAGCGAGAAAGTGATCTACCTTCTTAAGGAAGCCAGGCGACTGGGCACCTCAGGGGTCGCCCTAAAGGATCGAAGCGAAGAAGTGGAACTGACCGTATCAGAGAGGGGGAATTTTCTGGTGTAGCCGGGATCAGAAAGATCCCGACAACACGTCCTGAAGATCCTGCTTCAGCTCTTCCGGCTGCGTTATCCATAGCTCACTGTCGGCGCCCGGAAAAACACCCACCTCAAGCCCGTCACGGCTTAACCCGGGCACCCACTTTTTGAAGAAGTCCGGCAATGAAATCGCTTTGGGGCTCAGGTCACCCGAAGGCCCTGCGTAATCTGCTGCAAAGTCCTCAGCGGGCCACACCGGGAGATACCCGACGCCATCTTCCTCCGAGACAATTTTGAGAAACTGGTTATCGCCATTGACCAGTATCCAGAGCTCGCGCTCTTCCACCACAGCGTCCAGAAAATAGTCGTAGCGTTCTTCGCCATCCATTTCCAGAATCGAGGCTAACGGGTTATCGCTCATTGCGGCTCTCTTGTTGATCATGCCGGCGGATGCGGCTTACAGGTTCGCCAGCGCATCACGCACCGGCACATCTCCAGACACTACATCAAAAACGCAATTGCCGGTATTGTCAGAATCCAGCACAGCCAACAGAACCCGGGCAACGTCCTGGCGAGGAATCTCTCCGAACGCGTCCAGTCGCTCGCTGACAGACACCTTACCGTTGCCATCGTCATTGGTAAGTCGGCCAGGGCGCACAATGGTGTAATTCAGACCACTGCTTTTCAGGTGTTCATCGGCATTACGCTTGGCACGCAGGTAATGCTGAAGCTTTTCAGGGCCTTTTTCGGGCTCTTCAGCTCGCATACTGCTGACCATGATGAAACGTTTGATGCCCATGGCCTTGGCGGTATCCACGAGGCGAATCGCGCCATCCTGATCCACATCTACTGTCTTGTCCGGACCAGTATGGGGGCCGGACCCGGCAGTAAAGATAACGGCGTCACAGCCCCGCATGGCTTCGCTGCAATCCTGCTCCAGGTCGCCAATCACCGTTTCCGTGGCACCAAGCTGCTGCAACTCCGGCCCCTGGTCTGCGTGGCGAACCAGTGCTCGTGCCTCATGCTTGCTATCCGCGATTTCCTGTAATAGAAAACGCCCGATCTGCCCGTTGGCTCCGGCAATGAATACATGCATGGGGTGCCTCCCCTGTCTGTTGTGTGAAATGAACCTACCCTACTAGCTGCGCCCGGACGGCGGATAATTCAAGGGACCGACGCGACCCGGGACTGGGCCTTACCCGATGAATGAGCCGTTATCAGGGGAACGGGACGGGCTTCGCGCTGCGCCAGATAGCGTGTGCAGCTTACACGGAGAAAGGAGGCGAAGTTCTCTACTTCACCTCTCAGTTCCATCACCTCTTCGTGGAGTTTGGTGATGAGCTGATTGGTGGTCATGCCGTCCACTTCGGCAATCTCCCGGAGAATATCCCAGAACTGGTTCTCAAGCCGAAGCGTTGTGACCACCCCCCGGATACGGAGAGAACGGGACCGACTTTCAAACAGGATCGGGTCGGCTTTCACATAGAGTTCACACATGAAGTCGGTCTCCTGTGATAACGGCAGCCTCCAGCGGAGGCTGCCGGGTTAAGACTAGATCGAGATCTCAGCACCAAGCAGTTTAGCAAACGCTGACAGCCATGCCGGATGGGCAGGCCAGGCCGGAGCCGTCACCAGGTTGCCCTGAACGTGAGCCTGATCGACCGGAATGTCCATGTAACGACCACCCGCCATTTTCACATCGGGCCCACAGGCAGGATAGGCACTGCACTCGCGCCCCTCCAGCACTCCGGCGGCGGCCAGGATCTGGGCGCCATGACAAACCGACGCAATGGGTTTGCCCGCGTTGTTGAACGCCTGCACGATCTCAATCACCCGCTCATTCAGGCGCAGGTACTCCGGGCCCCGACCACCGGGAATCACCAGCCCAGCATAGTCATCAACCTGAACCTTATCGAAATCGTAATTGAGCGCGAAGTTATGACCCGGCTTTTCGGTGTAAGTCTGGTCACCTTCGAAATCATGGATGGCGGTTTTCACGCTGTCGCCGGATTTCTTTTCCGGGCAAACCGCGTGTACTTCGTAGCCCAGCATGGTCAGTGCCTGGAACGGCACCATGGTCTCGTAGTCTTCGGTGAAATCGCCGGCCAGCAGCAACAGTTTTTTATTCGACATGTTCATTCCTCCCTGTTTGATCAACAATGCATATCCATCATGCGCCACTTTCAGCAGGGATAGGTAACAGCGGAATACTACATTTCGAGTGAACCAATCAGCCTTTTTCAGCCTACTGTACTACCCTGACCACTTATAAAACGGGAACGGAGCTTCCGAATGATCACAGTTCACCACCTCAATAATTCACGTTCACAACGCATTCTCTGGATGCTGGAAGAACTGGGCGTACCCTACGAGATCCAGCGCTATGAGCGCGACCCTGAAACCATGCTGGCTCCAGCCAGTCTCAAGAAAGTGCACCCCCTCGGAAAGTCCCCGATCATCACCGACGGAGATCTGGTGGTTGCCGAATCCGGTGCCATCATCGAATATCTGGCGCACACTTATGGTAAAGACACCATGCTGCCCGAAGCCGGAGGCCAACAGTGGCTGGATTACACCTACTGGATGCACTATGCCGAGGGCTCACTGATGCCACCGCTGGTCATGCGCCTGGTGTTTGAAAAGGTGAAGACCAGCCCAATGCCGTTCTTTATCAAGCCGATCGCCAAAGGAATTTCGGACAAAACCAACCAGATTTTTATCGGCCCGATGATCAAGACCCACCTGGACTTCGTGGAGTCACAACTGGCCAAAAACACCTGGTTTCTTGGGGAACAGCTGAGTGCGGCGGATATTCAGATGAGCTTTCCTCTGGAGGCATCCGTCGCAAGGGGCATCGTTGGTAACGACAGGCCAAACATCAAGGCCTGGGTAGCGCGGGTGCATGCGCGCCCCGCGTACCAGAGAGCACTGGAGAAAGGTGGAGACTACGACTTCGCCTGACCAGGCCGTGGTCCCAGCGCTGGCTTAACCCGCCAGCGCAGCTCGAACTTTCTTGCTCAGGTGCCCCATATCCACCCGGCCGAGCACCTGAGGCTTGAGTTCATTCATCACGTTTCCCATATCCTGCATACCGGAGGCTCCCGTCGCGTTAATGGTTTCGCGGATAAGCGCATCCAGATCGTCCTCAGACAGCGCGGCAGGCATAAACTCCTCGATGATCACCATCTCCGAGCGCTCTTTGTCTGCCAGTTCGCCCCGGCCTGCGTCATCATATTGTGCAGCGGCGTCCCGGCGCTGTTTCAACATCTTGTCCAGCACCTTCAGAACATCGTCATCAGTGAGTTCCCGGCGCTCGTCGACCTCAATCTGCTTCACCGCAGCCTGAGCCATACGCAGCGTCACCAGGCGGTCTTTGTCCTTGCTCCGCATTGCGTCCTTGACTGCGCTGGAAAGTTTTTCCTTAAGTGATGTATCCGCCACGGTTAGTCTCCTGTTCTGGGATAATAAAAAAGTAAACAACGCATGAAGGGCAGAATGATAGCCAAACTACGCCGGAACGTCCCCTATCCGGATAAGGCAACCTCTCCCATCACCCCAAGCAGAAAGCCTGCAAGCGCACCCAATGGTGGCGCCCAGTGTTTTTTCAGGCGTACCTGAGGCGCTATGTCCTGGAAAATGATGTAAAGAATACCCCCTGCCGCAAACAGCATGATGCCGGATACCAGACTCGGGGCATCCGACAGCAGAAAGTAGCCAAGGGCACCGGCCACCGGCCCAAGCAACGCCATCAGCGCCAGGGCACCCACAATCTTCAATCCTCGATAATGGGTTGCGTCCACCAGTTCCCGATAGGAGTTAAAGCCCTCCGGAATATTCTGCAACGCAATGATGCCGGCCAGCAGAATTCCGCCCTCACTGGACACCGAAAAAGTGGCGCCGAGGGCCATGGCTTCCGGCACAAAATCCGAAAGCATGGCCACCAACTGACTCGCCGGCGTGCCGTTGGCAGCCAGCCATCGATCCAGAAGCATAAAGCTGATACCGCCTCCGGCAAAACAGACAACGATACCCACCATGGGCAGGTTAGCCGTCCCTTCTGGCACCAGTACCAGCGCAACCGCCGCCAGCAGCGCGCCACCACCAAACGCGATCACACTGTGCCGCACCTCGGTTTCCAGCCAGCGCGGGTGAATACGCTCCACCGATGCCAGTGCTGCGCCCACAGGCATTGCAAGACCGGCCATCAATGTCAGTAGTAGTATCTGCATAAGGCCATTGGCCTGAAGTGCGTCCAGCATCATGCTCTATCCATAGTCAGTTCGGGTATTCAAAGAATGAGCGACAAACCACCGGTTATCACGGCAAACAGAATCGACAACCCAATCAGCGTTCCCCAGGGGAACGGCGGTGGCGGTGGTTCAATCGCCAATTCCTTCTCAAGATAGTTTCTCAGCAGTCTGGTATTGCGAGTATTCGCCTTATACACGGCATCAAAGGCATCTCCCACCACCGGCAACAGGCCACCCAGAAAATCGATGACCATATTTCTGAGCATTCTTAACTTCACAGCCTTGCTGGCGCCCGCCCGTTGCGCTTCTACCAGCACATAGCCCGACAGGATCAGGCCAGCCATATCACCAACCACCGGTAACAGCCCGATGATGGCCTCTATGCCAATCCGGAACCTGGTAAATGGAAGGCCGATGCTGCTGTCCATCAGACGACTGAACCGGTCAAGACGATTCAGAATGGCGCGCTGTCTCGCCTCGGATGGTGTTGTCATGCTGCTTCCCTTTGCTATTCCGACGGATTTTGAGTCAATTACAAGCTGCGGTTACATCCGGGTTAACGCGCTTCTTAGGATGCTGACGCAGTCCTCCATTTCCCGCTCACTGGCACTGGCAAACCCCATGACCAGACCGGATGATGCGGTTTCTCCGATGTAGTGCGCACTCAAGGGCGTGCTGCCAAAGCCTTGTTTCCTCAGCCATCCACTCAAGGCTGAGTCATCAAACCGGCCTTCAAGCACCAGATGCATACCCGCACTCTCGGCCACCGGTTGCACCAGATTGCCGAGTTTCCTCTGCACCGCGTCCTGGAAGTACTGCCATTTGTCCCGATACAACTGACGCGTCCGGCGAACGTGCCGAACAAACTGGCCACTCTCCATAAACTCGGCAATAGTGGCCTGAATCAGCAAGGGCGTTTCGCCACCACTGACCTGTTTGGCCCAGAGCACCGGCTCCACTACTTCCTCCGGAAGAACGACATATCCCACTCTTAATGCCGGCAGCAGCGTTTTGCTGAAACTTCCCACGTACAGTACCGGCGCATTGTCGAACATACCCTGCACCGCCGCAAACGGCTTGTTGAAGAAATGAAACTCGCTGTCATAGTCGTCTTCCACTATCCAGCAATCGTTCTGCCGAGCCCACTGCACCAGGGCCATCCGTTGGGAGAGGTCCAGAATCCCCCCCATGGGATATTGATGGGTGGGGGTGCAGAACAGCAACCTGGCGGAGCCCAGATGTGGCAACGCGGTCACATCAAGAACCTGATTTTTCAGGGGAATGGGCACCAACGGATTGCCAAGGCGCCCCAACGCATTGCGGGCACCTCGATAGCCCGGATTCTCGCATAGGACACGATCGCCGGGACTCAGAAACACATCCGCCAGCAACGACAAGGCCTGCTGCGCACCATTGGTGATCACAATCTGATCGGCATGGCAACGCACGCCACGCGACGTTCGGAGGTAGTTCGCAATGGCCGTCCGCAGCGGCAGGTAGCCCTGAGTGCTGTCATAACCGCGAAGCCCCCGCCGGCTTTCCTGATGGTGCAGCACGCGGTTCCAGGCGTTGACGGGAAAGGCGTCCAGATCCGGCAGGCCGGGCTGAAATGGCAGGCAGGCATCTTCCGCTCTGCGGGGAGTCCCACGCACCCTGTCTGGCAGTGAAGGCAGTCGGAAACTCCCGCCGGAGGGTATTTTCAATTTTTTCCCAGCCGGTTCGATAGCCGACCCGATATCCTCGTGAACGAATACTCCCCTACCTGCCTGGCTCTGAAGGAAGCCTTCTGCTTTCAACTGATCGTAGACCGCATTCACTGTGTTCCGACTGACGCCAAGATCCTCCGCCATCTGGCGACTGGACGGCAACCGGTGTCCCGGAGGATAGCGTTGAGCCAGAATCCGATCAGCCAACTGTCGATAGAGCTGAAGTTGCAGAGGTTGGTCAGCATCAAACCGAATATCATCAATCACAACCACTGGTCCTATAAAAAAACACAATCTGGGTCTTTTGAGGGTATCAGAAGTGACGTGAAATAGAACGCAACTGTCCAACCTACAACCTTGAGGACCAGCGAATGAATCAGCCAGATACTCAACTAGCCTCACCTCTCACGTCCTGCCCAAGGAGCACCGTGAGGCGGGCCACCAAAAGAGCGTCGGTGGACCGCCAGGTTGCCTACACGCTGATTGACCGACTCAAAACCGCGCACCTGGGCTTTGTGGAGGACGGCGAGCCCCGCATCATCCCGATTACCGCCTGGCGAATGGATGACCACCTGTACGTTCACACCCTTAATGGAGGCCGGTTGTCAAAACGCCTCGGCTCGGGCCAACTCCTTTGCATCTCGTTTGCCGTCACCAATGAATGGGTTTTGACCAAGTCTGCGTACCACCACAGCGCCAACTACGAATCTCTGGTGTTGTTCGGCCGCGCCCAGCTCGTAGAGGATACTGCAGAATTCGACGCCGCATTCCGGGCCATCATCAACCAGATTGAGCCAGGGCGTTGGGAGCAGGTACGGGCACCGAACCAGAAGGAGCGCCGGGCAACCGCTCTGTTCCGGATACCGATTGAAGAAGGCTCATTCAAGAGCCGGACTGGCGGCCCCAATGAAGATCCCGAGGATATGGGATTGCCAATATGGCACGGAACCGTGCCGGCAATAACCTGATAGAAGGACGATCCCGGCCTCACCTGCTAATCTGCGTGAGCAGATACAAACAAAATTGAAAGACCAGGAGACGAGCCGTGCTGGAAAGCGAAATCCCTTTAATGGACATGGTCATTCGACTGCTTATGGCGGCTGGCCTGGCACTGGTGCTTGGGCTTGAACGTGAACTACGAGGGAAGCCAGCGGGACTGCGATCGCACATGCTCGTCTCCGTGGGGGCATCCGCATTCATCATGATGGGCATGCACATTTTGCTCGCCACGGCGGAAGGCGACCCTTCTGCCCGAATAGACCCCACACGCATTGTCGAAGGCGTGATTGGCGGCATTGGCTTTCTGGGCGCCGGCAGTATCATCCAGAGCCGCGGCAATGTTCAGGGCATTACCACGGGAGCCTCCATCTGGGTATCCGGCGCCATTGGCGTAGCCTGCGGCCTTGGCACCCTGGCCCTTGCCAGCATGGTGACGGTGCTTTCACTGATTATCGTGGTCGTGCTTGGCCGATTCGAGCGAGAAGTCATCAAGGATTGAAGCTGTGGTCACACCCGAATCATTTACCCAACAACTCCCCTACCGGACGAAAGTTCACCACATGATCGCACACGGACTTTGCGATCATGAGAATGGGCGTAGCCACAATCAAGCCCACTGGCCCCCACAACCAACCCCAGAACAACAACCCGATAAAAATGGCGACGGCATTCAAACTGGAGACGTAACTCGTCAGCCACGGCATCAGCAGATTCCCCTGAATACTGGTGATGACCAGCGATGTAAGCGCAACAATCACGGCAGTATTGAGCTCGCCGAACTGCAGGAATGCGGCCACCCCAGAGCCGACCAGAACCAGGAAAGGCCCCAGATACGGCACACCACTGGCAATACCAGCCACGACGCCCCACAGCGCCGCTTGCTCAACTCCTAATAGCAGGAATGCCAGCCAGGTGAGAATGCCGACAAAAAGCGCACTGATGACCATGACAAAAAGGAACCGGCGTACCTGGTGATGCAGCTCGTTCATAATTCGTGCCGCCTTGCGCATACGCCGGAACGACGGACCGGATATTCTAACGATCTTGCGCCGGTATAGCTTGCCGACGGAAAGCAGGAAAAACACCAGTAAAAGCACAGAAAACATCTGGGAAATCAGCACTAATGTGGCCGGCGAGTTGCGGATCACGTAATCACGAACGTCCATCGGCTCGTCCACCAGCCGCACGGGTGTCACGCCGGCCTGAACAGCCGGTTCCTCCTGGCTTTTCTCGGCGGTTTCCTCAATCTGCTTGGCGGCAATCTGCGCTTTCTCCATGATGCTTTCTTCATCCTCGGACGCAGACGCATCTTCACGCTGAAGCTCCTTGATGGCCTGGGGAATCTTGTCCAGCATGGCCATGGCTTCCTGCTTGAGCGGCACACTTGCCGCCGCCAGAATCGCTATCAGTGCGCAAAGAACCAGAGCTGCACCCAATGGACGGGGTATGTGAATCCGATCCAGTGTCGCCACCAGCGGATCCAGGGCGTAACTGATCAAAACTGCGACCACAAGTGGCAGCAGAACAGGCTGGGCCCAGTCGATAAAATACAGGGAGGCGATGCTGGTCAGCACAATCAACGACATGCTGCGGATATTGATGGCTTCAATCAGGGCCGTGGTTGAGTCCTGTTCACCCGAACCCGACCCGACACCCGGGCTTTCCTCGTTGTGACTCATAACCGCAGCTATGCCTCATATCAGATCCATGATTCAGAAGAGTGTAGCTTGCCTGCTGTCGGCTAGTGGTTACGATATTTTATGACGTGGTTCGACTGATATGAGTGGCACATAAACAAAAAGGCAGCCGAAGCTACCTTGTTTGAAAATCTCTTAATTACTCTTCAGATTAATCTGCTTCGGGCCAGCCGAGGTCAACTGCGAACTTTTACCTTTAGCCACATACTCAACGCGCCCACCGGACTTTAAAAAGGCAGCCGTCTGCTCTTCAATCTCTGCAGACGTTAAAACAACTTTGACGACTTTCTTGCTCATGAGATTTCCCCGATTGGATATCGGCCTGTTCGCCAATATCAAAGCGACAGTGTATCTGAAACAGGAAATAATTGCCGGGGGAGTGTGCAATACCAGTCCCCCGGCGCTCATGCTCCACCATGTTTCTAAGGCACCGGGGAGCAACTCGCCAGAGGCAACTGATTGATCCAGCTACGAATCAGAAGAGCTCCCTCCTGGTGAACCGTACTCCGGCCAAGCTCAGGCATCTTGTGTCGGCTATCCGTGGTTTCGATGCGGAACTGCAGATACGATTCATCGGCATTGCCAGGGATAACGTCATAGGGATAGCCGTCTTTCCCCCCCGCTACCGGATCTTTACAGACACCAAATTTGCCAGGTGCATCCGCATAACGGCGATTGTACTCGAGCTGAACACCGCTGCTGCCCGCCGCACCGGCGTAGCCCTCAGGCAAGGTAAGATCAGCACGGTGGCAATGAGCACAGTTGATGTCCAGATAGGCTCGGGCCTTGTCATTCAGCTCGCTGTCACTGAGCGACGCCACATTCGTCTCATCATTGAATACCGCAGCTTTCTCTACGCTGTTGAAATCCGAGGGTAATCCAGACAGTAACTCGCCTTCCGCCCAGTACTGAAGCTGGTTGTATACCGTGCCATCCGGATAGGTGAAGTCCTTGTTCAGATAGCGGGCCTTGGGACCAATGGGCAGGAAAATCTGCTCTCGTTGATCGTCCGGGCCCGTCAGGTTCGGAACGATGGAATGGCAAGACGTACAGTCCGCGGCTTTGGGCACCGCATAATCGAACGTCAGCGTCTGCCCCTGATTGTTGATGGTGGACAGATCCGTCAGCCGCTTACCCGCAATGGCCAGGGTGGCATCGGTCTCTGATGACCAATAATAAGGCAACGCCATCCAGCCGTCGGTCCGGTGGATCAGCAACCGGGTCTCGATCACCAGTTCGTCGCCATCTCGCATCGCGGTGTTGGCCGGTAAGGCAAAGGTTTTGGTAATCACAGTGCCGACCGGGAAATCCAGAGCTTCAGATTCGTCAAAGCTGACGGTTTTGCCCTCAGGCACAAACACAAACCGATACTTGGTGGTGTAGTCCGAGAATAACGCCGTAGAAAGATCGTAGGGCACCCCGCCCCGGGTTGGTCCCGCTGTCGGGTCACTGGCATCGGTAAACAGTTTGTAGTCGGAAAGATTCGGGCACACTTCGGTCATCAGCGCATCCCAGTTCACACCTCGGGTTTGCGCATCGCAACTCCCCTTTGCACCGGACGGTGCACCGGCGCCTGCATTCAGGGCGGTACTGGCGGGGCTGTCGCCATCGTCTGAAGACGAGCCGCCGCCACCACAGGCGGCCATCAACATTGACGCCATCAGCGCCGCGATCATTGGGTTCTTATTGTTTCTCATCTGAAATGCTCTCTTGCCACGGAAGGGGCCGCCAGGCTGTTCTGGCGGCCCCTTCCTGTCTTGATGGATGCGGGCAATCATGAATCCGGCGTTGCGCTTAGAGCGCGCAAGCCGCTTCTGCCAGGTCATCACCGGTACAGCCGTAGATGTTGTTGCGGAAATTCACCACGGCAGGTGCCAGTCTCGGCTGGACACAACTCAGGTAGGTATTGTTGACCATCTGATCAATCAACAGATGCGGCAACGGGTTACCGTCACCATCCACCTGCGTCACATCAGCAGGGTCGTCGGGGTATACCAGGCCGGTGTTGACCTCATCGTAGGCCGGGGCCGGGTTAGCGTTGATATTGCTGTTGGCGCAGATCTGGTCGCCAGCACCATACGGATCATAGTTCACGCCATCCGCCTGAGCGTCCGGACCAACCAGTGCATTGAATCCCGCCAAATCACCGGTGTTGGAGAGCAGTTCCCCAATACCGTCGTAGAGGATAGCCGGGAAGGTCTGGGGCGAGCCCTTGCTGTTCATATTGGAGCCGTAGCCATCAATGATGGGTTGCAGCAAGGCTCCCTGTGGGTCATCGCCGTTACGGGCAATGGTATTGTTGTGCAGGTACACGTTTTTGAGGGTTGGGCTCCAGCCGTCACCCATGGTGGCACCGTAGTTGGCGGGGTAGTTGGCCAGATCATCATTCACCAGCAAGTAGCTGGTAATGGCGACGGCCGTTGTAGCGTTGTCCGTAAGCTGATTGTTGTACATCTCCACATCGCTGGTGGCGAGGATCAGAGCGCCAGTACCAGGCGGCACCAGCCCGACCACGCCGGCCCCGACATTGGCTGCGTTGTTGCTGTAGGCGTGATTATTGAAAATCCGGACGTTACCGCCATAGGCTTTATCCAGCCCCGGCAAATCAAACACCAGAATACCGCCGGAATTGCCCACCGCGATGTTGTTGTAGACGTCAGCCATGGTGGAATTCTCAATTTCGATACCAGCCACGTTTTGCTTGGCCGTGTTATTGCGAACAACAATGTTCTCAGACTGACCAACATAGATTCCGGCATCCGCCGATCCGAAGGCATAGTTGTTCTCCAGCAACACGTTCTGACTCTTGAGCGGATACAAGCCATAGGCACCATTGTTAGCCTCAAGCTCGCCCTCCCATACGGTGGCGGTGTACGTCATGTGAATGCCATTGACGTTGGTGGCCTTGATGCCGTTCTTGGGTGCCTCGTACACCGCCATATCACGCACGGTAATGCCATTCCCGCCCTGGAAACGAAAGGCGTCATCACCATTGGAAGTGCTGAAATCGAGAACAGTTTCGTGAATACCATGCCCGGTCAGTGTTAACCCGCTTGCGCTGTTCACAACGATGCTTTCGGTCACCACAAATCGTCCTTTTGGCAACACCACAAGAGCATCTTCAGGCAGATCAAAAAGGGCGACCGACAAGGCTTCCGTAATGTCATCCCCATCAACGGCGTCGGGAGCCACCAGGATCGCATCACCCGGGATCGCAAACCCGGACGTGGTAACTGCGAGCGGAGAACTGGCTTCGCCACCGGCTGACTGCCCGTCGGCACCATCCTTGCCGTCTTTGCCATCGTCGCCGTCACAGCCGGCAAGCAAAAGCCCCCCGGACATGGCGGTAATAAGGAGTAGTTTTTTGAACGTATGAGACTGGCGCATCGTATCCTCGGCTGACCGTGTTGTTTTTATTGAAGCGCTCCCCTGAGGGGCGGCGTGCAAATTGACATTAAGCAAGGTCAAACCGGTACGCGAGAACAACCGATATGCAGAAAAGCACAAGGCCTGTGCAAATTCTTCAAAGGCTTGTGAGACAGGGGCTGAAGGCAAAAAGAACTGAGACTGTGCAAAACCTGAAATGACACAGATTGCAGGATTTAATCAGGATTTGTCGGTTCCCTCCAACTGCTGGCGAAACTCTGTCGGCGTGGTGCTCATAATGTCCCGAAAGGCTCTGTTGAAGGAACTCAGGGTTCGGTAGCCGACATCCAGTGATATATTGAGAACCGGCGTTTCCGGTTCACTCTGCAATCGCTCTGCGGCATCGGCAACCCTGAGCTGGTTTATGTAGTCATTGAAATTACGGTAGCCGAGTGTCTGGTTAATGACCTTGCGAAGTCGATACTCCGGTATTTCAGTCGCTTCCGACAGCTTCCTGAGGGTCAGTTTTTCGGTTCGGTAGAAGCCTGAGGCCATAAGCCGGCCAAGCGCCCCGGAATCCTGGGACTGCTGCACGGAAGGCCCGTCCGGTGCCTCAACAGGCGGCCTCTGAACCTCGGCGTCAAACCGGGTTTTCGCCGGTTGATCATGGTCCACCAGCTCCATGATCCCACTGCGGGCAGTCACCAGGCAGATTAATGCGGCGAACGCGGCAAGCCCTGTAATAATCCCGCGAATGTATTCGTGGTAGATCCCGAAGTTAAGACTCACTGTCGCCACACCAACGGCGCTGCCAATGATCAACAGAAAAGCGAGCCTTGCCTTCCGACGGGTCTCAACCAGATCATTTCGCCAGTATCGCACCACAAAACTGAGCCCATGCAGCACCACCACGTATTCAAAAAACTGCCCTAACCGCCAGCCGAAAAACACCGCCACAGCGGGCGATTCCCCGGGTACCACGAAGGGCCGGGCCAACGCGGGGGCAATAAAACTGTATAGGGCCATAGCGCCCCAGACGGACCTCAGGCGCGGACGCGGAGCAAAGATTAACTGGCACAGCAACCAGAACAGGCCTGGTAAGGCGGTTTGAAGATCAGACGTAATCCAGCGCCACTCTCGGGGAATCAGCGGGTCAATCAGAAACGCGGCAGACGTGAGGGTCACCAGGAGAAACACCCGGCCTACCAGCAAGTGTCGGAAGTCCCTCAGGGTAATTACAAAAAGCGGCAGCAGGCAACCAAGCCCGAAGCCCGTCAGAAGCATCACGGTTTTTCACCTTTTATTGTTATTTATCTATGTCACGGCTCTATCAGGACGACCAGTTTACCCCAACGTCCACTTAATCGCTCCGGCGCATACGCTCCGCATCCAACAACGCCTGCTTTCGCTCCAGACCCCAGCGATAACCGCCAAGGCCACCATCCCCTCGCAGTACCCGATGGCAGGGAATCAACACGCCAATCCGGTTCTTGCCACAAGCCGACGCCACGGCCCGCACCGCCCTGGGCTTGTCGATCCTCGCGGCCACCTCGCTGTAGCTCAGGACATCGCCCTCGCGGATACTCAACAGAAACTGCCAGACTTTTACCTGAAACGCGGTGCCTCGCATATCCAACGGCAAATCCGGCCGTGGGGCTCCCGCACTGATATGCTGATCCAGGGCTTCCATCCAGGCATCAAGTTCCGGGGCGTTCCGGGCTGGTGAGGCGGTCAGCTCAGCCTCAGGAAATTCCGACCTCAATCGGCCCACCAGCGACGCTTCATCGTCACCGAATTCCACAAAGCAAACACCCCTATCCGTGGCCGCCATCATCATCAGCCCCAGTGAGGTGGTTCGGCCGGCATAGACGATGACTTCACCCGCACCACCGGCCCGATAGGTCCTGGGCGGCATACCGATGCTACGGTTCGCTTCCCCATAGACACGACTGACCGAACCAAACCCGGAGGCGAATATCGCGTCCGTCACTTTACTCCCGTCTTTCAGGGATTGCTTGAAGCGCCGCATACGGACGGCATCCTGATAGGCTTTTGGAGAGACACCAAACGCCGCCTTGAACTGTTTCTGTAAACGGGACGGTGACAGAGCGGCCACCTTCGCCAGGCTCGAGAGCGTGAGTGCTTCATCGGCGTGCATCTCAATGTGCTGTGCCACCCTGACCAGCCTGGCCACCCGCGCACTCTCCCCTGCCGCAGAGTCGCCGACGCCTGTCATCCAATCGCTATCCTGTTCCGGGGAGCGGGACATCTCATCACCCTTTTAATCATGGTCGTAGCGATGAGTAAAACCGACTTCGCCAATGGTTTCCATCCGATTGTTGCCGCCGTTGGTTTTCGGTTCTGCCCCCCTGACAATGGCAGGCCCTAGCTCGAGACGGTTTGACACGCTCCCAAACCCTGCGCCTTCACGTACTCACAAAACGCCTCGACATCCGGGTTGTGGAATTCGTCCGAGATAAACTCGCTGGGAATCAGCCCCTCATCCCAGCGCGTTGTCACCAGTGTCACCTCAGGGGTGGCGTGATCGTCTGAATAAATGCGGACCACTGCCGTGGTTTGATGAATGTACAGGTCCCGGAGTGGTCGGCTGCAACGCAGGCTGTCTGCAGGCTGATCGGCATGGCACTGATACCCCGAGCCGGTGAAGAAATCACGGGCAACCGACAACAGCTCCCCTGCTTCCTGCCCGGCAGACGACGATAGATGAATGGAACGGGGCACGTCCCCGATCACGTTGGTGCAACCCGACAGCACAAGCCCTCCGGCAATCACCAATGATGTGAATACCCTCATCCCTTAACGTCCTCCCTCAGCAGGAGGAGGGCTCCCTGTAAATCCAGCTCATACAGATCGATAGACCAGGTGGCATCCAATGCTCCATCCGCCCCGAGATCGATTTCCGCTTTGAGGAAACGACCTTCCAAACCAATGAAGTCGATGTAGAGACGACTGTTGCCGTCTGAAATGACGCTCCGCAACTCTCCGCCCTGTTCCTGAGACAGTTCAAAACGGCCTTGATCAGAGGCCGAAAGGTACCCCTGCCACTGCAAGGTTCTCAGGCCTGCATCCTCGTATGAAAGAGCCGCATCAAGCTCGAAGACGGGCTGTTCCGCGCCAGGCCCTCGCTCCGAGTTTACGAACTCACTTTCGTAGCCCGAATCGCCAACCCGGGAGAGCACATAAATTCCACTGTAGGCATGGGGCTCAGCCTCATCGGAAACAGCAATTGAGAAGTCATCCACCTCGACCACATACGCCGTCGAGGCCGGATTCCAGTATACGCCCAAATCACCTTGATACAGGGAGCCATCAGGCTTCTTGCAGTTCTCGAAACGGTAGCGCGACCCCGGAAGAGTGTTGCCCTGAAGATCGGTGACCGGAGATTCCACCTCATTCTCAAGGTTCACCTTTCCTTGCTCGCAGATGCCCAGTCGAATCGAGCTCCACGGCAGAAGCCCCTGATAGGTGATCGCAAAGCGATTCAATGCGAGCGTTTCAAGGGCAGCCTGCGCAGCTCGGCGACTGATGGCCTCAGCATTGTCCAGAGAAAGCGTTCCGGAAACCGGCTCAGGAGAACTGACAGGCGCGTCACTCGACGACCCCGAACCACCGCAACCCACAACGGCCAAGAGCGACCCCACCGCTAAACAACCACGCACCCAAGGATAGATCGTCGACAAAACAGCACTCCTTACTGAAACTGATTTCCATTTAGTGAGCAAGCATTCTACCCCAGATCTCGCACAATCGTGGTGCGAAAATCTCACGAACACAGCTAAAGCTCGTCAATACGCCTTACGATACTGCCCCCGATAATCGAAGATTCGCTCCTGCACTTGCCAGTAATGCTTCTGCTTGCGAGCAATCACGAAATCCGGCACGGGTAAGAGCACCTGCATATCCAGCACCTCATTTGCCCGGACAAAGACTTTCGGAGCCTGGCCATTGGCAAACCGTCGGCCAAACAGCTTGTTGAACACGGCGCGCTGGCCTGGCTTGCTGAAATCGAAAGACTCCCGGAGTTCCTCCCCGTCTTCTCCGTGGTAGGTCATCCGAAGTTTCTGGCCTTCTCCCGCCAGAGAAATGCCGGCACAGCGGATGACCATGGCATCCTTGAGCTTCAGGGCATCCCGAAGCTGATCATCCGGATCGATAATCGCCTGGTGGCAGTGCCCGCAGTTGCGGGCAGCGATGTCGTTCTCGCCACCGCAATGTGGACATTCCTTGAACCGGAACCGGTAGTCGCATTGCTGTGGCCGCCCAGCGTCATCTTCTATGGATTTCAGCAGGCCCTGGCACCGACGGCCATAGTGCTCAACGACACGACCGTCGCTGTCGGTTTTGCCCCAGAAGATGTTGGCAAAACCGCAGCCCGGGCAGAACACCTGCACCGGTTCACTGTCAGGGTTGGGCTTCGGCTCCCCAACTTCCGGGTGGTGCAGGTTGACATGATTGCCGGCGTAATCAATCACCAGGCAATCCTGTTTCCCCTCATCCAACCGCAGGCCTCGGCCGACAATCTGCTGATACAGGCTTACCGACTGAGTAGGCCGCAAGATGGCGATAAGGTCCACATGGGGAGCATCAAACCCGGTCGTCAGCACAGACACATTCACCAGGTACTTCAACTGCCGTTGCTTGAAGCGCTGGATCAGCTGGTCGCGATCTCGCAGATCAGTCGCGCCGGTCACCAGGGCGGTTTCCTGCTCGGGCAAATACCTGGCAATTTCCTGCGCGTGCTGCACTGTCGCCGCGAAAATCATCACCCCCTGGCGCTCGGCCGCCATCTCCATCACCTGTTCGATGATGGCACGTGTCACCCGCTGATGTTTGCTCAACAACTGGTTGACGTCTTTCTCGGCGTATTCGCCAAAGCGGTCCTGCGTGAGTGCGGAGAAATCGTATTGGGCCACAGCCGCGTTAACCAATTCAGGCCGGGTGAGGTAACCACGGTTGATCATGTAACTCAGGGGCAATTCGTAGATGCAGTGCCGGAAAGGCTTGTCCTGCTCGTCATCGGAGCCACGAACAAACCCCCGGTAGTGGTAACGATAGATCCATCCCATGGCCAGGCGGTAGGGCGTGGCGGTGAGCCCAAGCACCTTCAGGGAGTCATTCTGCTGCCGTAAGAGCTCGATGATCCGCTGGTACTGGCTGGTTTCCTCGCCACTCACCCGGTGGCACTCATCGATAATAACCAGCGAGTATTCATCCCGGAACTGGTCCAGATTCGCCGCCACCGACTGCACGCTGGCAAAGGTCACCTGATGGTGGTTCTCCTTGCGTTTCAGCCCGGCCGCAAAGATCCCCCCCGACAGACCATAACTCTGATACTTGGCGTGATTCTGCTCCACCAGTTCCTTCACATGGGTCAGGACCAGAATCTTTCGGCGCGCAAGGCGAGCCAGCTCGGCAATTACCAGGCTCTTGCCGGCACCGGTCGGCAGCACAATGACCGCAGATTCATCCGATTTACGGAAGTGGTTCAGCGTGGCGTCGACGGCTTCCTGCTGATAGGGCCGAAGCTGGAAAGGAGCATTCATGTTGCCGGACTTAGATCATCAACCCAGTGAAAAGTCCGACATGGTAGCAAATGCGGTGACCGTCAAGCCGCCTTTTTCATCACCGGAGCGAGCCATTTCCGTTTGGCTTTCTCCACCAGATCACGGGCATCGTGATTCCAGGGATGAAAACCGGGGCTGTAGTACTTGAAGTAAGAGGGCAGGAGTTTGCGGAATACACCTGGCTTGCCCCACATGTAATTGAGACCGTTCGCCCAGGATTTCAGATTGAACAACTGGCCGTCCTCTTTCATCAGTTGAATCAGATGAATACCGCTGGAGACTGGAAACAGCACGCTCACCACCATCATCTCCGACAGTCGGACAAACTCGCTACCTCCGATGGTCTTATACACGTCGAACGCCACCGCTTTGTGCTCGGATTCCTCAATCGCGTGCCAGGCCCAGATGGGGGCCATACGCGGGTCCATCTCTTCCAGAGCGTCATATTTCAGGAGGAATTCCTCTGCCATCAGTGCCGTGAAATGCTCCACCGCCACCGTATGGGCCAATTGGCGCTCCGGGCTCAGGCGCTTGCGCAGCACATTCATCAGCCACAGCACCTCGCGCTCAAGGCGTTTGAGGTTGATGCCGCGCGCCTGCATGTATCCGTTCAGGGCCTCGTGCTCTTTTGAGTGGTGCGCCTCCTGGCCGATGAACGCTCGCACCGCCGCCTTCAGTTCCGGGTCTGTAATCTCTTTCTGGTAATGGCGCACGGAGTCGATAAAAAACCGCTCACCGGGCGGAAAGCTCGCCGACAAGGCCGCCAGCAACAGCGTTTTGGCCGGATCACTATCCCACCAGTACTTAGGCACGTCTTCCGCCAGATCAAAATCCGGCTGACGGACTTCGGGAAGGGGCGCCTTGGTTTTGGGAGGCGGCGCGGGTTGAGTACCGGCGATGGTTGTTCTGGCGTTCATTTCAGGACTCCGGAGCTGATGTCTGACAATCCATCATACGGGGGCCAGGTCCGGCGCTGGAACAGCAAAAGAGGACAGGATGACGCAGCAAAATACTGTATAAATATACACTATTCGTGATAAGCTGCGATTTCATTAACGGTCTTACCAACCATCATTACCCCGGAGGCGATGGCATACCATGGGCGTAAAAGCACTCTACTATTCCGAGAGGGACGGACTGGACATGGCACTGAAGAACCCGGACAAAATGTTGTTTTCGTCCAAAGCAGAAGCCGATGCCCGAGACAAGGTTCTTGAACTGTCCGAAGAGATTACCACCTTCCTGCAACGTAAGGTCGGCGGCCTGTCTGAAGAGCTGGCAGAACAGTGCGCCCTGGCCATTGCGGAAGAAAAAGACTTGTTCACCAAGGCACTGAAAAAGCCGGAACTGCTGAACGAAACCGTCGAGGCCGAGTAACCCCCGGCCCGACTGGCGGTGATCAGCTGCTTCTAATTAATGATGATGACCGCCCGGGCCGTGAACGTGGCCATGGGCGATCTCGTCGGCCTCTGCCGCGCGCACCTCAATGATCTCGATATCAAAAGTGAGGGTCTTGCCAGCCATCGGGTGGTTGGTATCCACATCCGCAAACTTGTGGCCAACCTTGGCAACGAGCACATGGCGTGGCCCGTGTTCGGTCTGTACCTGAGCGATCATGCCCGGCTTCCAGCGCTTGGCGCCTATCAGATGTTTGATGGGTACTCGCTGGATCGCATCCGGCTTGCGGGTGCCATAAGCCTTGTCCGGTGACACCGTCACACTGAACGTATCGCCCGCTTCGCGGCCTTCCAGAGCGTCTTCCAGCCCCCGAATAATGCCACCATGGCCGTGCAGGTAGGCATTTGGCTCTCCGCCTCGGGAGTTTTCCACTTCATTGCCCTGTTCGTCTCTCACGATGTAATGAAACAGGACCACTTGATTCTTTTCGATTGGCATAGCGTTCTCTGCAATGATGAAAGGCGCCCATTATAGCTGCCTCATGGCCAAAACACCGTTTTATGATACCGTTCAAGGGAAAGGAGAGACGCATTCATGAATAGCCACCTGCCCTATTCCCAAGCCTGCGAAAACAACAAAGCGCCCATCCTGGAAAAGCTGCGCGAAATTTTCAACGCACCGGGCACCGTGCTGGAAATAGGAACCGGCACCGGCCAGCACGCCGAGCACTTCGCTGCGGCTCTGCCTTACCTGCAATGGCAGCCCACCGACCACCCCAGAGCGGCGCACCTGGCCGTTGCCCGACTGCAACAGGCCGCCTTGCCCAACGTCCTCCCAATCCTTGAGCTGGACGTAAACCAAATGCCATGGCCTGTGTCCGCCTGTCGATGGGCATTCTCAGCAAACACAGCTCACATCATGGCCTGGGAGGAAGTTGAAACGATGTTTCAAGGCGTCGCCGCCTGCCTTCAAAAAGACGGTGCGTTCTGCCTGTACGGGCCGTTCAAGCATAACGGCAAGTTCACCAGCGACAGCAACCGGACATTCGACCAGTCACTCAAAGCGAAAGCCTCCCACATGGGCATTCGGGATATCGAGGCGCTGTCAGAACTCGCGCAAGACGTCGGCCTGCAGCTTCACGACGACCATGCCATGCCCGCAAATAACGAGTTGCTGGTGTTCGTTCGCAGCGCCTGAGCTCAAAAAACCGCTCGCCGAGGAGATTCGTTACCAATAGCAACGCAATGTACTCCGGGGGCGCTGCCAGGGCTAACCACCGAGCAAACTGAACATTAACTCGATATTTTTTTATTGTTTATCGATAATTTTTTATTGCATGAACAGGTGAGAGTATCTATATTTCTCCTCGACCACACGTTAAGGAGAACCGCCATGGAAAACATCCAGAAGTACAGCCGCCGGGTACGGCGCGTCCTGCAGGGACTCTTCATTCTCGCCCCCCTGCTCACTCTCTATTACTGGCTAACGGTGAACACCGGCATGGACGCGCTATTCCGCTCCGGCATCATCGAAACCGACCTCGACCCGATGATCTTCGCTAGCGAGCCCCTCACGATGACCACCCGGTTTTTGGCTTTTCTGGCAAGCATGCTGCCCTGCGGGATTCTGATGTATGCCCTGCAACAACTGATTCACCTGTTCAGGCACTACGAAAACCAGGAAATCTTCACTCTGGCAACAGCCACCCACTATCAGAAGCTTGGCTATGTCTTCTTCTACTGGGCCGCCGGGGCCTTCCTGTACAGCGGACTGATCTCTGTCATCCTGTCGTTCAACAACCCACCCGGCGAGCGCGTGCTCAGTTTGACCTTCACCGGGATCGACCTGCTTTCCATTCTGTGCGGTTTCGTTGTGCTGATCATTTCCTGGGTCATGAAGGAAGCACAGAAAATCGCCGACGAGCACATGCACACGGTCTGACAACATGAGCATAATCATTGAATTGGACGTTATGATGGCAAAGCGGAAGATGCGCCTGAAAGAACTCGCCGAGAAGGTAGGGGTGACCGAGCAGAACCTCTCGATCCTCAAGAACGGGAAAGCCAAAGCCGTGCGCTTCTCGACCCTGGACAAGATCTGCGAAGCGCTGGATTGCCAGCCCGGTGACATTCTGGTGTACCAGGCAGGCGACGAAGGTTAAATGCTTTCGTTATTCCTGCCCCAAGACTGCCCCGACCTCTCGCTCAGCAAAAGGCCAGTGCACGATATCTTGAGGAGTCACGTGAGAAAGCCTACCAAATCACCGTAACACAAGGTCAGCCCTGGAATATTACCCGATACGGCCGCTCCAGGGCTGCCCGCACCTCGCCGATTGAAAACACCCGGGCGAATTCCGCAAATCGCTGCCCCTCAAACCATAACTGCACCACCGGCAGCGAGAAAATACCCTGAGCCGCACACAGCGCACCGGCTGATGCCTGGCAATCAATGTAGGCAGTTACCAGCTTCGGGAACTGTTCACTGGAAAGGCGTTCCAGTTGGGGCTTGATAGCCCGGCAGACGCCACAACTTGCCCCGCCATAGAGCAGCAATACCGCAGGGTTGGACTGCAACAGTGTTGAGAGCTCGTCGTCCGAGCAGACGTTTTGCATCATCTATTCCCTATATCACTATTTCCGCAAGCGTGATAAAAGATTGCGCCCGGCCGTCGCCTGGGTATTCTCTCCTTCAGGATATCAGCATGTCAGATAAATTTTTCTATAAAGGTCGGCAAGACGCCCGCCAGCACCACACGGCTTACGGCGGCTTTCAGACAAACGCCAGCCAAAAGAGCGGCAGCAAGAAGTACCCACTAACGCTGGTGGTTACCAGTGAAGCACGCAAGAAAGAAGTTGAAGCCCAGGTGACCGAGGCGAAACTTCACGCAACCATCTCCGTTGATACCCGCGAGGGCGCCGTTGAATCCGTCAACGAGCTCACCGCTATCCTGAATAAAACGGGAACAGTCACCACAGCAAAATCTCCCTCCCGCAACGACGCCTGCACTTGCGGTAGTGGAATCAAATTCAAGAAATGCTGCGGCTGAGAGTAACCGGGGCATAGGGGGCATTATTATGATTGTATGCGGAGTAGAACTGACCGGCAGCGATGCGGTGGTGTGTATGCTGAATATGGACCGGGGCCAATTCAACCTGCCCGACTGCAAAGTACGCAAACTCTCGCTACCCAAAAACCACAGCCGGGACGACCTGAAAACGTTTCAGGCCACCTTTGCGGCGCTGATGGCCGATTGCGGCGTGGCCACGGCTGCCATCAAGGAGCGGATGCAAAAAGGCAAGTTTGCCGGTGGCGCCATCAGCTTCAAAATGGAAGCCGCCATTCAGTTGATTGCCGACTCCGAGCTGAACGTGACCCTGGTGCCCCCGGCCCTGGTCAAGTCCACTCTGGCCAACAACCCTGTGCCCATCGCCTTTGCCGACACAGGCCTGAAAGCCTTCCAGGAAAACGCTTTTATTACCGCCTACGTCGCCCAACTCAGCGGCACCAACAGATAACCGAACCTCCGGCTACACAGCCGACACTCACTTCAAGCCCTCCCCAAGTGCCTAATTTTCAAACCTGAATCATTAGGCACTCTCATATCAATCTGGTTCACTTTTCGGTACTATCCCGCGCCAATTTTTTTATTAATTGAACGTTCAATTAAAGGATGTAACATGCGAACGATTTTTCTCCTGGTAATGCTTGCGTGGGTCTCAGTTGGGACAAAGGCTTACGCCGCCGGACAATGCGAGCAGATACAGTTCGGCATTGTGGACTGGACAGACGTGAAAGCGACCACCGCCGTGGCGTCGGAACTGTTGCAGGCGCTGGGCTACAACGTGGAGATGTCCAGCCAGTCGGTGGCAGACACGTACCAGGGCATGGCCAATGGCGACATCGACGTGTTCCTGGGCAACTGGATGCCCAGTATGGCGCCCGTGGCCGATCCGCTGATCGAAGCCAACAAGGTCGAACGGCTGGGGCCTAACCTTCAGGGAGCAAAATACACGTTGGCGGTTCCACAGGCGGTCTACGAGGCCGGCGTAAAAAGCTTTTCCGACATCGCCCGATTCAAGGACAAGTTTGATCACAGCGTGTACGGCCTGGAGAAAGGTAACGACGGTAATCAGCTCATCCTCGATATGATCGAAACCAACGCCTTTGGCCTGGGCGAATTCAACCTGGTTGAAACCTCCGAGCGCATCATGCTGGCCCAGGTGAATGGCAAGATTCGCGACAAGGAATGGATTGTATTCCTGGCGTGGGCACCTCACCCCATGAACGAGCGGTTCGATATTGTGTACCTGGATGGCGGCGATGAGTACTTCGGCCCGAACAAGGGTGGTGCTACGGTCTACACCAACACCCGTGCCGGATTCAGCGAAGACTGCGCGAATGTGGCGCAGCTTCTGGAGAACCTGGAATTCTCACTGGCAATGGAAGGCCAGGTAATGGACATGATTCTGAACCAGTTTGTTCCGCAGGAAAGGGCCGCTCGCCACTGGATGTACCAGAACCCAGACGCTGTTGAAGTCTGGCTGGAGGGCGTGACACATCGCGACGGAAGCCCGGCTGACGCCAACGCCATCGCACAGTCCATGAAGCTGACGGTGAATAACTGAGTGTTGCAGTAAGACGACAAAAGCCTCCTGCTGGGGGCTTTTGTGTTCATGGAGACTCGTAAGTACACTCGTTCGTTAACCGAAACGAGAGCCAAAGTTCACATGGCAAAACCCAAACGCATCTACCTGGCCGGCCCGGAAGTGTTTTTCCCACACGAGGAACACAACGCCATCGTCGCCGAGAAAAAGCGCCTGCTTCGCGAAGCCGGCTATGAAGGCATAGACCCACTGGACACCGCCATGACGTTTTCCGACCAGGAAACGAAACCGGCGCGCGGCCACCGAATCTACCAGGCCAACCGCGAACTGATGGACAGTTGCGACGCCATCATTGCCAACCTCACCCCCTTCCGCGGCATCAGTGCGGACCCGGGCACGGTGTTCGAAGTTGGCTACATGATCGGCCAGGGCAAAGCTGCTTTCGGATTCACAATGGACTGCAGGCACTACCGTGAACGCGCGGGCGCAGCCGATCGGGATGAACTGGGCCACAGCATTGAAGACTTCGAGATGAGCGATAACCTGATGATCGAGGGGGGCATCAAAGAGTCCGGTGGCCAGCTACTGGTGGCAGAGCAGCCCGGCGAACACCGGTTTTTCTCGGCTGAACTGTTCCGCCGTTGTGTTCAGGCGCTGATAGACTACTCCCACTCCAGGTAATACTCATTCGCGCCATCAGGACACAGGTTTAATCCGGATCATGATCAAAGCCTTTGCCGTTTCCAACTATCGCAGCCTCAGAGACGTGGTCGCGCCGCTGGCGGGCCTGAACGTTGTTACCGGTCCAAACGGCTGTGGCAAATCAAACCTCTATAAATCGTTGCGCCTGCTGGCGGAAACGGCAAAAGGCAACCTGATTTCCTCCCTGGCGGAAGAAGGCGGCCTGGACTACACCTTCTGGGCAGGGCCCGGCGAGTTCTCAAGGGAGATGCGGGACGGCTCAGCGCCCGTTCAGGGGACCGCCGGGAACACCCCATCCCGCCTACGGCTGGGGTTTGCCGGCGAAGAATTCGGCTACGCGATTTCTCTTGGGATTCCGGCCTCTACGGGGTTTGCAGGTTATCAGGAACCCAGCATGTTTCAGCTCGACCCTGAAATAAAACGCGAATGTATCTGGGTGGGTGATGTCTGCCGCCCAAGCAGTTGTCTGATTGATCGCGTCGGGCCGGTTGTCAAAGTACGTTCAGGGCGGAAATGGGAGGTCTACGACACCCGGCTAAACACCTATGAGAGCATTCTGAGCGAGATCAGTGATCCTGTGGCTGTACCTGAAGTCCATGCCGTCCGGCAGGCCATCAGGCAGTGGCGCTTTTACGATCAGTTCCGCACCGATCAACACTCCAGCATCCGCACCCCGCAAATCGGAACCCGTACACCGGTGCTGGACCACAATGGCCATAACCTGGTCGCAGCCCTGCGTACCATTCACGAAATCGGCGACCGGGAGGGCCTGCACAGCGCTATTGAAGATGCCTTTCCCGGAGCGAGGCTCGGGTTCAGCACAGACGCAGGCAACCGTTTCGTCCTGGAATTTGAGCAGGCCGGCCTGCTCCGCCCCCTGAATCAGGCCGAGCTTTCTGATGGCACCCTTCGCTACCTGCTGTTGGTCGCCGCGCTGCTCACACCCCGCCCACCATCACTACTGGTGTTGAATGAACCAGAAACAAGCCTGCATCCCGACTTGCTTCCGGCCCTCGGCCGACTGATCATTCGCGCCTCGCGGGAAACCCAGGTGTGGGTTGTTTCCCATGCCCCTCGACTGGTAGCCGCTCTGGAAGCAGACGACGATTGCCATTCCATCGCACTGAACAAAGAGCTGGGTGAAACCCGCATTCTTGGCCAGGGGCTTCTGGACGCGCCCCCCTGGAACTGGATGGATTGACGATGCGGAGAGTCACTAACCCGCTTCATTTAAAGCATAGTCAGCAGCCAGAGCCTCCAGCGTCCTGAATCAGGGGCACGGCCAGTGACGGGACAAATCGAAAAACACACGGCCTTCCAGCTCCGGAACCCTGGACTCGATGACCGTAAAACCGGTCGTGGACTGCAGAACCGGCGCCTGGGCGGGCATTCCTGAGTGTATGGTGACAGAAACAGGCTTCCCCTCCAGTGTCGCGAAAACGTGCCCCTTCGCCGTCCGTAATCGAATCCGGCATGCCGCCCGGTCAAATGTCCAGGTGCCGGTAACGTCACTATCCGACAACGGCTCGTACGTCACGCTCTCAAAAACCACCAGTTCGCCTTCGGGATTCGGCACCTCCGGCACACTGGCCTGCAGCGAGGTCAGGGTGAAGAGCGAAGCTTGCTCCGCTCCGCCTCTAACACTCTCAGCTCCCCCAGCCAGAAAAAGCCGGTACCGGTCCCGCTGAAACGTCGTGGTCATCATGCTGAAAGGAGTGAGTTGCCCGGTTGTCGCGCCAGGGGGTGGCGCCCGGTGTATCGGATCGTTCGACTTCCGGTACATCTGGCACCCGGACAAAAGGCCAAGCATCAATACCCATGCGGTTATACGAATCATGCCCGCCCCAGAGCAGACGCGTTACATTTCGTCAGCAACTCAAGCGTCTCAGCAGTTACCCTTTTTCGCCTGGCCTGGTGGGCAGAAATGGCCACGAGACTTCCGGTAAGACCCGCGATCATCGTCATACCGGCGGCGATCATAATCATAATCGCGATCGTGGTCCCGTTGGTCCCGGGTGGTCACGGCCGTTCCCGCTGCCGCACCGACAGCACCGCCAAGAATCGCTCCGTCTCTGCCACCCACCTCGTTGCCGATGGCGGCCCCCAGTGCGCCGCCAATACCTCCACCCAGCGCGGCGTCGGCGGTATCACCCGCAACGGCACCCAACGAGGTGGCACTCAGAGACAGAAAAACGAGCAGTGATTTCATATTCATGATGTAAATCCCATGGTTCAGGTGGTCTGACTTGTCCTGTATCGCCGGTGGGAGAGCCTCTTCTCAGCGCCCCACCAGGCACCTGTCAGTTTTGAACCACTCGAGAATATCAGAAACACACGAGACGCCACCTCTTACATTTTATTTATACTTCAACAGGTTACGAAGCCTTAACAACTGGCTTGCGGGTTCGGATGCACGATCAACGGCTAGACTGGGCAGACCGGAGGCGGCATTCTATTAGGCTCCGGCACTTAAAGACGCCCGGACCAACCACAACAGAGTGAAGAACTCACTCACCCCTCTGAACCGAATCGATGGAGCCTCGTAAGACCCATGAGAATTGCCGTATTTTGTGGTTCAAGCATTGGTGAAAACCCGGAATTCGCCCAGGCAACACGTGCTCTGGGGCACTACCTGGCAATGAACGGAGTGGATCTGGTGTACGGCGGTGGCAACGTCGGCCTGATGGGCGTGGTCGCAGACGCCTTTCTGGAAAAGGGCGCTCAAGTGTACGGAGTGATTCCCGAGTACCTGAAAGACCGGGAGCTGGCCCATCAAGGCCTCACCGAGCTGAAAATTGTTGCTGATATGCACGAAAGAAAAGCCACCATGGCCCGAATGGCCGATGCCTTTGTGGCTCTGCCCGGCGGCGTCGGTACCCTGGAAGAAATCTTCGAAGCCTGGACCTGGGCTCAACTCGGCTATCACGCAAAACCCTGCGCCTTTTACAACGTCCACGGTTTCTACGATAAATTGTTCGAGATGATCTCGAACATGACCGATTCCGGCTTCCTGAAACCGCACCATGCCGAGATGATTATCCACACGGATAACGAAGCGCAGCTGCTCTCGGCCATCCAGTCCTACCAAACACCCAAACTGAAGTGGAGCTGAACCGGCGGGCCGAACCAAACCCCGGAAGACCGGGACGACCGTCGGCCTGATTCCTGACCGGCTTTATCACGAACTTTACTCACAAAACCTGTGGATAACTGTGTTGGAAACCTCGGATTAAGCGCCCTGAAGCCCCGCAGCAAAAGGGCTCCGGAAAATTGATGCTAAAACGGGCAATCTCGTGACGATCCACCTGCCATAGCGTTCTTTGATGATCAGAAACTTCATGGTACGGCACCTTCGTCCCGATTCTTCCTAGCGAATACCGTCAAGTTTAGGACACCCGAGACACTCCAGAAATAAAGCTGCCCAGTATTCAATGAGTCGACCTCCCCATCAATATGACGCCAGGGCGCCCCTTTCCATCACACCATCCAAACAGTAACCTTGCATCCAAAGGACTGAAAATCCCCAAAGGAACCGGACAATGAAACGTTTTATTGCAACTGCTCTCGCGTTGCTTCTCTGTCTTTCAGCAGCGGCCTGCGCATCCTCTTCGAATCTCATTAAGCTCGAGGCTCCTGAGCCGCGAACCGAAACAGCCGTAGTCACCATCGCCCGAGCAGGCCACCCCGTCAGGCTCCCTCTGGAGTCCCTTGCGAACTCATCATTTATTGGCAGCGACGGAGAAATGATCTTATACGCCGGCAACAAAAGTCTCTTTGCCACAGTGGTCACGCCGGAGGACTGGGGCAATCCATCCGTTCAGATGAACCAGGCACCAGACTTTATCTTCCGACGCGACCTAAGTTCCATTCAGGACGCTGAGTTTCGGAAAGAGCTTGAAGGCATAATCAGCATGACGCTGGAGCCCGCGGAGGAGAAGGAAAACAGTTTGGTAACCGTTGGCGAAATCAACGTTTACATTGCCTTCAACCCCGCAAAAACCACCATTATGCTCACCTCACCGCGAAAGCCGGACCTTTTTACCCAGCTGGTACTGAACAACTTCAGCTGGCAAGACATCGAAAACGAAATCCTGAAAGGAATCGGGGGACAGTAAAATGCTTACGAGGCAAGAGAAAGATGACCTCATGACGGTCATCAACATACTCTTCGACGATAACCAGTTGCGGGGCTTGAAACCGAACCTGAACGAACGTACCGCAGAGGTTGTCGAGCAAGCTATGGAAGAACTGATCAAATGTAACAACAGCATGAAGGAACTGGTGACCGGATTAACAATGGGGATTTCCGTGTTTACCCGAGGCTGGCTGAAGCACTCGTTGGATAAGATCGCTCAGGCACTTCGCGACAAACAGCTCCAGTTCGATGGGATGGCATGCCGGCATCAAGTTTCGGCTAATTTCAGGACGGAGATTTATCGCTCCGCTTTTTAGGCTCACATACTCATTGCCGTTCGCTCCGGCGAGACATGGGAAATAGATCTGACCCGGTTACAGCCGGGCTAATCGCCCTGACCTGTCCGGGCATCAGCGCCCCCTTACACAGGAAATCCATGCATTGGCATAAGAGCCCTTTTGAGACTTTGAAAACATCTAGTCAACACGTCATTGTCCCTTGATGACGTCAACAACTGGGGAACTGGGCAGCAAGCAATGTCGGCACCGTCCCTTGTTGGTAGGTATGCCGCAGACTTTACTCACAAAAACTGTGGATAACTGTGTTGGAAACCTAAGGTTAACTAGGCAACACCCTTGAGCCACGGGGGCTCAGGAATGCTGATGCAAAAACGGACGATAGCAATGAATCTGCCATAGCGTTCTCCGATCATCAATTGAATTGATTCAGCTTAGGGCACAAGAGGGTAGGCCGCCCTCACCTGCCTCATCACAATCCTGGCATCCTCCGGCTTCAAACCCTGCTTTCGCAATTGCGGCATCACCATCGCGCCCACCTTCTGGCAACGGGAGCTATCAATTCCGTGCTTTTGAAACACATCGGCAATGGCCTGTGGTTGGACATCCGGATTGGCTTTCAGCAGGTTGCCGATGTCGATGGCACAGCCCTGCTCTTCAGGGGCAGTGTTCTGTTTACTACGCCAGATCAGGACAGCCACGATGGCGACGAAAACACCGATGATCAGAAACTTCATACTAAGGCACCTTTGTCCCGGTTTTCCTAGCGAATACCCTGCGATTGCAGCCACTGACTGATCTGGGCCTGATTCATGGCGCCACTCTGGCGCGCCACCTCCCGGCCGTTCTGGAACAGAATCAGGGTCGGTATGCTGCGAATCGCAAACTGACCGGCCGGCCCGGGGGCTTGTTCCGTATTCAGCTTGGCAAAGCGCACTTTCCCGCGCCAGGCCTTCGCGGCCTGCTCGAACTGGGGCGCCATCATTTTGCACGGGCCACACCAGCTGGCCCAGAAATCCACTAACACGGGCAGATCGCTACGCCCGGTATGGGTAGCAAAGGTCTGCTCCGTTAGCTCCAGACCCTGATCCGGCCAAAGCGGTTGTTTGCAGGCGCCACAATTGCCGCCGGAGGACAACTTGTCGGCCGGTACGCGATTCACTTTGTGGCAATGGGGACATACCAGGTGTCGAACGTCAGTCATGATGAACAGGCCTCTGATTGGCTGATGGTAGAAATAATCAGGGCAGGAGAAGAGAAATCAAGCGGCACGAAAAATCGCATCTCAAGAACACGCATCAACCGCTTTCCGCTACTATCAAAGTAAGTCGGTGTCAAAGGCTCAAGCGCCATGGGACTGTCGATAAAACAATCGGAATTTACAGCGGAAGAATTTGACCGTTTTTCGGCCAAGGTGCGAACGGACCTTACCGCACTCACCCGCCTTCTGGACCGGCCCGGTTTTGGTGAGGGGGCATCCTCCATTGGTGCCGAAGTCGAGTTCTACATCGTAAACCCGAACCTGCATGTTCAGCCGATCAACACAGACATCGCCGCCAGCGTTCAGGACCCACAACTGACTGTTGAGCTCAACCGGTTCAATCTGGAATACAACCTCAGCCCCCAGGCCTTCAAGGGTGCCCCCTTTGCCAGAACCGAGCAGGAACTGCTCAAGACCATGCAGCGAATCAACCAGCACGCCGCCCCGTTGAATGGCGAACTGGTGGCCATCGGCATTCTGCCCACGTTGCGCCAGTCCGATATGGGCGCGAAGGTGATGACAGACGAACCCCGCTACCATGCGCTATCCAGGGCATTGATCCAGCAACGGGGCGAGCCCTTCAGCATTCATATCGGTGGCAACGACGTTATCGACCTGCAAGCAGACGACGTCACCATGGAAGGGGCAACCACCTCATTCCAACTGCACTGGCGCGTTCCGGCCCACCGCTTTGCCGACTACTTCAACGCCGTGCAGCTAGTAACGCCCATTGCGCTGGCTCTGGCCAGCAACTCGCCCAGCCTGTTTGGCCACCACCTCTGGGACGAAACCCGTATCGCACTGTTCAAACAATCCGTCGACAGCCGCTCGCCCAACCACAGGACCTGGAAACACCCGCCTAGGGTCTATTACGGCAACGGCTGGGCACGCAGCGCCTGGGAGCTGTTTGCCGCCTCGGCCTCCCTGTATCCGCCCATCCTGCCATTGATGTCGGAAGAAGACCCAATGGCCGTCATTGATCGGGGAGAGGTACCGGAACTGGCCGAGCTGCGACTGCACCATGGCACCACCTGGCCCTGGAACCGCGCCATTTTTGATCACACAGAGGGCGGCCACCTGCGCATCGAGATTCGTTCCATGCCGGCCGGACCAACGGCGGTGGACATGTGCGCCAACGGGCTGTTCGTGATCGGGGCGGCGTTGGCGGTACTCGAGGATATCCGACACCTGACATCGATACTTCCCTTTCATTACACCGAACACAATTTCTATCGTGCCGCCAAATACGGCATCGGAGCCGACATCATCTGGCCCCATAAAGACCAGGTACAACTGCAGGATACGCCCCTGTTAAACGTTGCCCGCGACCTGCTCCCCCGCGCCCGGGAAGCCTTGCAACGGATCGCAGTGGACGAGGCGGAGATCCACCGCCTGCTGGGCATCATCGAAGGCCGCATCCAAACCCGGATGACCGGCGCCCGGTGGCAGCGACAGGTCACTGAGTCTTTTTTCCGGTCCCAGACTACCGACGAGGCGTTCAGGAGTATGCTGTCTGTTTACATGGGCCATCAGAAGACAAACACACCACTGCACGAATGGACCTTGTCACCATGAGCCGCTCGAACATTCTGGATTATCTCAACAACCCGTCTCCCCAGACCCTCGGCCGCTCGCCCCTGGAGTGGCTGGACCGGCTGCAACGGCCCACGGTGGTTCGCGTTGCTGGCCGCGACCCTTCCAGAACCCGGGCCATGGCAACCCTGCTTCACGGCAACGAACCCTCAGGGCTGTTCGCCATTCACCGATGGCTACTGGAGCAGCACACCCCGGAGGTCAATCTGCTGTTCCTTCTGGCCGGCGTGCGCTCCGCGAAAATTCCGCCGGTATTGTCGCTGCGGCAAGTGCCAGGCGGACGTGATCTGAACCGGTGCTTCAAAGAACCGTTTGCAGGAGAGGAAGGCGCCATTGCCGAGGCCATGCTGGCCGAGCTACAGACAGCCAACCCCGAGTGCCTGCTGGATGTGCACAACACCTCAGGCACCGGCCCAGCCTTCGCCGTGACCATCACCAATGACGCCGCCCACCAGGCGCTGGCGTCGCTCTTTACCGACCGACTGATCATGACGGATCTTCGCCTGGGGGCATTGATGGAGTATTCCGAGCAGGAGGTGCCCACCGTCACCATCGAGTGTGGCGGGGCCCAGGATGATCACGCCCACCAACTGGCGTACGAAGGGCTGGTTCGCTATGCCTCACAGCCAGACGTGCTATCGCTGGAAAAAGCGGAATGGAACGTTGCGGTACTGCGCAATCCGATTCGAGTGGAGCTCTCGCCCGATGCGACCATCGAGTATCGGTTGACGCCCAGCGGGCAGGCGGACCTCACGTTTCCGCCCGATTTCGAGCACCGCAATTTCGGGATTGTGTCGCCGGATGAGCCGCTTGGATGGGTTGGGCAAAAAGGCCTGGACGTGCTCACGGCGATCAGCCACAACCGGGCCGAGAACATGGAACAGGTACTGCAAATCAGGGATGGGCGAATCTACCCCGCCCAGGCCCTCAAGGCCTTCATGATCACCACCAACCCGGTGATTGCGAAGAGCGATTGCCTGTTCTATGCCGTCAAAGCCACGGGCGATCCTATTTTTTAGACCATAGCGGGCTGCTTTTGATCGTAGCCGAAGGACATGCTCGCCAGGAGGCGAGGTAACACCCACTCACGGATTGATGTACGACAAACCTGGCCAAGCGTAGGATCAATCCAGGTTGACGACTATCTCGACCGGGTGCTCATCACAGTTATGCCCTGGCCCACCCCGGTCAACAACGAGAAACTCACCCTCGCGCTCCAGCACCGAGTGCACCGCATGCCAGGTGCCTGCGCGATAATTAACACCCTGACGTCCGTCGGTTACGAACGCGCGTACGGCGTCGGGATCAATACCCTCACCCGGCGGAGCCACAACAACCAGAAAACGCTCACCGTGCATGGGAATGAACGCCTGGCTTCCCAATGGATGCCTCTCCAGGCAGTCAACCTGCAATGGAACCTGTACCGGCTGGCTTACGAAAATACTGATCATCGGCCGGCCGCTCTCGCCCAGTATCTCAACACCAGCCAGATCATGATGGCGCTGGGTGCGGCCACCGTTGATGGGGAAAGAGTTTGTGGCACTCCGGCTGTCAATCACATCGCCAAAGGGTGCGAAGACTTCCGGTGTCAAAGGCTGGGCGGTCAGTTTCAGCATGATGGTGTTCCCTTTGCTTTTCAGCGAGCGCCAAAGCCACTGAGCTTCATGTGGCGATTCACGTCTTTGTACAGCAGGTACCGGAAACGGCCCGGGCCACCGGCATAGCAGGCCTGGGGACAGAACGCCCGGAGCCACATGTAGTCACCGGCTTCCACCTCCACCCAATCCTTGTTGAGCAGGTAAACGGCCTTGCCTTCGAGCACATACAACCCATGCTCCATCACGTGGGTTTCTGCAAAGGGAATCACGCCCCCTGGCTGGAAAGTCACGATATTCACGTGCATGTCGTGGCGCATATCGCTCTGGTCCACAAAACGCGTGGTGGCCCAGCAGCCGTTGGTATCCGGCATCTCGATGGGCTCGATGTCGGCTTCGTTGGTCACGAACGGCTCTGGATAGTCAACGCCATCCACCGCTTCGTAGGCCTTTCGAATCCAGTGGAACCGAACCGTCGAGCCAGACTCGTTGCGCACCGCCCAGTCACTACCCGGCGGAATGAATGCATAGCCACCCGGCGCCATCTGATGCGTTTCCCCTGCCAGGGTCAGCGTCATCTGGCCTTCCACCACAAACAGAACGCCCTCGGCTCCGGGATCAATCTCCGGTCGCTCGCTGCCTCCACCCGGAGACACCTCCATGATGTACTGCGAGAAGGTCTCGGCAAATCCGGAGAGCGGGCGGGATAAAACCCACAGACGCGTTTTTTCCCAGAACGGCAGGTAACTGGCAACGATGTCCCGCATCACGCCTTTCGGGATGACGGCATACGCTTCAGTGAACACGGCGCGGTCCGTCAGCAGCTGTGTCTGAGGCGGATGCCCGCCGGTCGGTGCGTAGTAGGGAGAGGGATTGTTCCTGTCGATCATCAGAGTGCTCCGGATTCAAAAGGATGGTGCTCTGCCCAATGCCGGGCAATATCCACACGGCGTGTCACCCAGACACGGTCGTGGGACTCAATATGGTCAAGGAAACGCTGAAGCCCACGGAAGCGGCCCGGCCGGCCAATTAACCGGCAATGCAGCCCTACCGACAGCATCTTCGGCGTTTCCCTGCCCTCTTCGTAGAGAACGTCAAAAGCATCACGCAGGTATTCGAAGAAGTGATCTCCGGTATTGAAACCCTGCGGTGTTGCGAATCGCATGTCGTTGGTGTCGAGGGTGTACGGCACCACCAGATGATTATGGGACCCGCCGGCGGAATCCTCTTGCTGAACCCAGAATGGCAAGTCATCGCCGTAATAGTCGGAGTCGTACAGGAAGCTGCCCTCGTCCATCAGCAGGCGACGGGTGTTCGGACTGTCCCGGCCGGTATACCAGCCCATGGGTGTTTCGCCGTATAGCTCCCGGAATATCTCGATGGCACGGCGCATGTGCTCACGTTCGATGTCCTCCGGAATGTTCTGGTAATGAATCCACCGCCAGCCATGGCAGGCCACCTCATGGCCCAGCTCACGGAAAGCCTGCGCCACCTCCGGATGACGCTGCAGCGCCATCGCCACCCCAAACACCGTCAGCGGGAGACCACGGCGTTCAAATTCTTTGAGCAGACGCCAGACCCCGACCCGGGAGCCGTATTCGTAGATCGACTCCATGCTCATATGACGGTCTTCAAACGGTTCGGCACCCACAATTTCAGATAGAAAACGCTCGGAGTGGCTATCACCATGCAGCACGCAGTTCTCGCCGCCCTCCTCGTAGTTGAGCACGAACTGCACGGCCACTCTCGCCTGGCCCGGCCAGCGAACCTCCGGAAGGTCACGGCCATAGCCGATCAGGTCACGGGGGTAATCCGTTGTCATACTCATAACTACACGTCCTCAACTCAATACAGGAACTTGATTTCGGGGCTTGTGGTTTTAAATTGCCACAAAATTGTATACAAAAAAATCTGTTTTTGTGGAAATTTTACGGGACACAAGGCGGTAAAGCGCTTGCCAACCCCCCAAAATAGCCTCCCAAGTGCCCTGAAAAATCTGAGAATTGCCATTTTTCTGCAACAAAAACTTGCACCCTCCCCGGATGTCGCTCTAAATTGTGTACAATTACTTATTGTTTTGTTCACCATAAAATCGAATCGGGGAAACTATGCACATCCGAATCATCAACCCCAACACCACACGCGGCATGACCGAGACCATCGGCAAAGCGGCCGAAAACGTGGCGGCACCGGGCACGCGAATTACCGCAACCCAGCCCGACAGCGGCCCGGTCTCTATTGAAAGCCACTTTGACGAAGCCATTAGCGCCGTCGGTGTTGCCGAAGAGGTCCTGGCCGGCGAACGGGGTGACGACCCTGTTGATGCCTACATCATCGCCTGCTTTGGAGACCCCGGCCTTCTGGCAGCGCGGGAGCTGACCCGGGCACCCGTTATCGGCATTGCCGAAGCGGCCTTCCATGTGGCCACCATGATCAGTACCCGCTTTTCCGTTGTCACCACCCTGGGACGCACCGGCATCATTGCCGAGCACCTTCTGGAGAGCTACGGCTTCAGTCATCACTGCCGTCGGGTTCGGGCCGCAGAAATCCCCGTGCTGGACCTGGAAGACAACGCAGACGCCGCCCTTCAGCGCCTGATTGAAGAGTGTCTGCGGGCAAAAGAAGAAGACAACATTGGCGCCATTGTGCTCGGTTGTGGTGGCATGGCCGACCTCACCGATCACATCTCCGAGGCCGTCGGTCTGCCGGTTGTTGAAGGCGTCACGGCCGCTGTGAAATTGTCGGAAGCCCTGGTTGGACTGAACCTGGGCACCAGCAAACACGGCGACCTGGCGTTCCCGCGACCGAAGCCGTTCGTCGGTCGCTTCGAGAGTTTCTCTCACCTGAATACAAAATAAAAAAAGACATCACCGCCAAGAGATCTGATGCAGTCCCAACTATAAAGCCCCATCAGAACCACAAGGGGCACCCACATCTACACCGGTAACGGCGTGGACAACGACACTGCATGCACAACGAGGAAGACCATGAGCACCTCTCAAACACAGACCCATTTTGATGCTTCCTACCAGGAAGCACCCGACACTGACACCAAGGCGCTCGGGGCAGAATCCCTTGCCCCCCAGAAAACCCGCATTATGGGGCGCACATCCTACCTGCTGGCCTGGTTCGGTGGCTGCGTTTCCATCGGCACCTTCACCATGGGGTCCAGTGTGGTTGGCACGCTGAACCTGCTGCAGGCCTCGCTGGCCATTGCCATTGGTTGTTTCATTATTGGCGCAGCCCTGGCCCTGAATGGCGCAGCCGGCTACAAATACGGCATTCCCTTTATGGTGCAGGCCCGCAGCGCCTTCGGTTTCGGCGGCACCCGCCTGCCGGGGCTGGTTCGGGCGGTCCCTGCCATCGTGTGGTATGGCTTCCAGAGCTGGATTGGTGCCGGGGCGCTGAACATGGTCTCTACCACCCTGTTTGGCTTCGATAACCTGGTCTTTTTCTTCATCGCCTTCCAACTGCTGCAGATCGCCCTCTCCGTGACCGGCTTTCAGGGCATCAAATGGCTGGAGAACGTGGGCAGCGCTTTCATTCTGGCCTCCCTCGTCTACATGTTCTACAGCACGGTCCAGCGCTACGGCGACACCCTGTCGGCGAACCTGCTGACTATGGAAGGCTCCTGGGGCCTGCCATTCTGGGGTGCCACCATGCTGTTCCTGGGCATCTACAGCACGATGATTCTTAACGTGAGTGACTACGCCCGGGAGCATAAACAAGGCACCGGCCCCGGACTGCTGACCACCATCTACTCCATGTCCATTCTGCCCTGCACGCTGTTCATGGGCCTGATCGGCTACATGGTGTCGGAAGCCACCGGCATTGCCGACCCGATTCAGGTGTTCGCCAACGCGGTAGACAACAAGCCGCTGCTGATGACCACCCTGATGTTCATTGCTTTTGCACAGGTCACCACCAACGTGCTGAATAACGTGGTGCCGCCCACCTATGTCCTGATGGACGTGTTCAAGCTGACCTTCCGCAAGGCCACCATCATCGTTGGTCTGCTGGCGTTCGCCACCTTCCCCTGGGAACTGGTGAAAGACGGCTCTGCGGCTGGCCTGCAGATCTTTGTTCAGACTTACTCCGCGTTCCTGGGGCCGATCTTCGCCATCCTGGTGGTGGACTACTACCTGATTCGTGGCCGCACCCTGAACCTGGACCACCTCTATAACCCCCACGGCCCCTACAAGGGCGTGAACTACGCGGCTCTCATTGCCACCGCTCTGGGCGCGATCGTTGCCCTGAGTTTCTCGGCGGTGTCCTGGTACGCCAGCCTGATCCCGGCCGGGCTGAGCTATTACCTGCTGATGAAACACTGGCCCGCCTGCCAGCGCTTCCGCGACTGATCAGGCACTACCCAAGCACCATAAAAAAACGCCCCGCTCTGGAGCGGGGCGTTCTGGTTTCAGCCTCAGGCATCAACTGCAAATATGTCGCGCAGGTCCGGGGTTTCCTCGGGCTCTTCAAAAATCGACAACGACGCTTCGATTGACTTCAGGTGTCGCTCCATGAAGTCACTGGCCTTTGCCCCGTCGCCGGCGGCAAGGAAATCAATCAGGTTGTCGTGGTCGTGGGATTCACAGCCCAGGTGACCGGCATTGCCATACACTGCCAGAATCAGGGAGGAGCGGGAGGCCAGTTGACCCACAAAACCCGCCAGAGTCTGGTTACCGGAAATCTCGGCAAGACGGGCATGAAAGGTCGCCGAGAGCTTGATGGCGGTTCGCTGCTCTCGGTTTCGGAGCGCTTCCCGCTCCTGCTTTGCCATCTCACGCAGCTCCTGAATGTCTTCTTCGGTGATGCGTTTTGCCGCCGCCTCCATCAGGGCGCACTCCACCATCAGGCGGGCCTCGAACACATCCCTGGCTTCATCGACAGACGGCCGGGTGACACTAGCGCCCCGCATCGGTGTGAGGGTAACCAACTGCTCAAGAGCAAGGCGCTGCAGTACTTTCCGGATGCCGGTACGGCTGACACCAAACACGTCCGCCAGCGCGTCTTCACGCAGACGGGCGCCGGGCTTCAGCCGATGTTCAATAATAGCTTCAGATATTGACCGATAGATGGCATCCAGCCCCTTGCCCCCGGCTTTTCCGGTCCCGGAGCCAGCTCCCTGGCTCCGTCCACTTGAGGTAGTCTCCGCCATCTGCCGGCTACCGCTCATTCCGCTCTCCCCTGGTGGATAATCCAATTTCGCCCTCCATTGTATACGTTCTGTATGCAGGAGGGCGACTGGCGGGGAGAATCAGCCTTCGACGGACAGCGCCGACATATCCATCACATAACGGTGCGCAATATCACCCTTGCTCATCACCTCGAAGGCATCGTTGATCTGATCCGGGCGAATCACTTCACAGATCGGATGGATGTTGTGCTCACCGCAGAAATCCAGCACTTCCTGGGTTTCCTTGATGCCACCAATCAGGGAGCCGGCAACCCGGCGACGCCCCATGATCATGGGCACCGACATGAACCCCTTCATGGGGCCCACCTGCCCGACGATCACCAGCGTGCCGTCGATATCCAGAAGCGGGGTATAGGGTGTTACATCGTGCTCCACCGGAACGGTATCGATGATCAGATCCATGGACGCCGCCGCAGCTTCCATGGCGGCTTCATCGGTTGAGGCCAGAATGCCGGTCGCGCCGATGGAGCGGGCTTCTTCCTCTTTTTTCTTCGAGCGGCTCAACACGGTAACTTCCGCACCCATCGCCACTGCCAGCTTGACCGCCATGTGGCCGAGACCACCCAGGCCGATCACACCAACCCGGCTGCCTTCCCCGATGTTCCAGGTGCGCAACGGCGAGAAAGTGGTGATACCGGCGCACAGGATGGGCGCAGCGCGGGACAGATCCAGGGTTTCCGGAATACGCAGCACAAATTCCTCACGCACCACGATGTGCTTCGAGTAGCCGCCCTGGGTGATTTCACCGGAGATGCGATCCGGCGCGCCGTAGGTGGGCGTCATACCGTGACGGCAATACTGCTCTTCACTGTGGGCACACTGGTCACACTCCTGACAGCTATCCACCATGCAGCCAACGCCCACCTGGTCGCCCACTTTGTAATGGGTAACCTCCGGACCGACTTCCAGCACCCGACCGACAATTTCGTGACCCGGCACCAACGGATAGGGCTGGGGGCCCCAGTCGCCGTTCACCGTGTGAAGATCCGAGTGACACACACCGCTATAAAGAATCTCGATCGCCACATCGTTTGCCCGCAAGGCACGGCGCTCAAAGTGGTAAGGCACCATTTCCGCATCAGAAGAATACGCCGCATAACCGACCGTTTTCATGGGATCTCCTTGCATAATTTCTGGAATGAACAGGAAAATGGGCAACGCGAAGTGCATTGTCCAAGGTATGGGAACATTTTACGGTTCTGGCACTGAAAGGTGCTGTCCGATCCTGTCTGATACTTGCCTGATTCTCTCCACCCCCGGCAAAAGACAACCAACAGCCCCGGCGCCAGACGGTCTCCATGTGTTTCGGTTTTCCGAAGTTTTTTTATAGGAATGCGCCCCAACCTATTAGGTTGCAATTCAAATAAACCATCAGAGGGAATCTTGATGACACAGATTATCGAACAATTTCTCGAAGTTTCGAGCACTTACCTGCTATCACCCTGCGACAGTGACTGCTGCCACAAATCCGCCGCCTGATCGGGTTGCCCCTGAAACCACAGGGTAATGCCAGGCAACGGCCAGAGTGCTGCCCCCTCGTTTAAAAAAGCTTACCCTCTTGTGTAACGAGTGGGTTCTCCGTAAAAAGGCATAGGAATCACAGCGGCCAACCCTCAGGCAAGGCCATCATCCATCCCAGGAGTGTTAACCGTGATTGTTCGCGAGCGCCCCGGCCCACTCCGGCTGTTGCTGGCCTGGAAAGGGTCTGTTGTCCCCCACATTCTGCCGCACATTGTGCTTACGGGAATGTTTGCAGCCGCAGTTACCTGGGTTTCGCGCCACCACTACCTCGACGGCATGGTCGACTACACACTTCTGCCGTTCACGATCATGGGCATCGCCCTGTCCATCTTTTTAAGCGTGCGCAACACCGCCACCTACGACCGCTGGTGGGAAGCCAGAAAACACTGGGGGCATATGGTGTACGAATTTCGCAGCCTGGCGCGGACTGGCACCATTTACCTGAGCCCGGAGCGACGCCGGGAGCTTCTAACCCGATGCCTCGCTCACGCTCACCTGCTGCGCGGCCAATTGCGGGGAGAAGATGTACGGTCTGACCTGCCCGGGTCACTGGCGCCGGAACTCATTGACCAGGCCCTGAGCACCCGCAACCCCGCCGCCTTCATGCTGCACCGGGCCGGAGACGTACTCGCCGAAGCCCACAAGGCGGGCGATCTGGATTCTGTAGCAACCGCGGCCTTAGACCAGCACCTTCATGGCCTCGCGGGCATTCAGGCGGCCTCGGAACGCATTGCCCTCACCCCGTTGCCCTTTGCCTACACCCTGCTGGCTCACCGCACGGCGTATGTGTTCTGCTACCTGCTCCCGTTCGGTCTGGTAGGCGTCGCAGGCTGGTTTACGCCGGTGTTCACCGCCATCGTGGCCTACACGTTTTTCGGGCTGGATCGCCTGTCTGAACAGCTTGAGTTTCCCTTTGGCCGACACACCAACGACCTGCCGCTGGATGCCATCTGCCGCATTCATGAAATCAGTGTTGCCGAAGCCCTGGGCGACCCGGCACCCGAACCGCTGCAGCCGGTCAAATACCAGTTGCAGTAAGGGCCCGGCGGTTACAACGGCATGCGCCCGGTTCGCTCCAGCCGCTCGCTCACCCATTTGTGATACAGCTTCGCCAGCGCTGGCCGAATTACCGGCAAGCCAATCAGCCAGGCGAGCGGTTTCAGCAGCCAGACCCGCGACATCAACAGAATATAGGCATCCAGTTCCCGGTGGATGTTGCCCTGGCCATCTTCCACATGGAGCTCCTGAAGCGCGGCTTTCGGGTCTATACCACGTTCCTCCAACTCCTCATCACGGCCGGTGATATCCACCCACTCCACCGATTCGCCGGTCCTGCCCGCGAGTCGTTCATAGAGCCTGCGATCCTTGACACAGCTTGGGCAGGCGCGTTTCGATCACTGTCTGGCTCGCATGCTTTTCGTTCGTGAGTCTCAGATAGCTCATTGCTAATGGATGACGCCGCTATTCAGCCAGCAAACATCAGCACCACACCAAGCCCGTAGAGCACCGGGAACTCGGTCCAGAGACGGCTCAATGATGGCAAGCTGCTCTCGCTCTCCGGCTCGTCCTGCCGGGTATCACTAGTAACGGAGGGCTACCACATGGGGTTGTCGCCGGCACCCTGTATGAGCCGGGTGCCATAGAAATAGAAGCCCAGCAGTATCGGGGTAACTGGATGGATGTTCCAGACGGTCACATCCGGCAAGGTCGGCGCCAGAAGGAGCAATGCCAGGAGCCCGATCAGCAGTCCGTTCTGCATCATGTTCGGCGCCGAGGCCGCCGCGTGTTCCAGGTTTGCGCGACGGTAGACCATATCGGCAATAGCCAGGAAAAAGGTCTGTACCGCGATGCCCCCGAGAGCATTACTCACAGCCAACTCTGGGTGCCCGCGGTAGGCTGCTGTTACCGAGAGCACCGAACCACTGAGGGACGTGGCTGCCCCCAGAAGCACGGCTCCAGCGGTTGCCTCACCCAGCCCGGTCCGGTCGGCGAGCTGGTCGACCACCCGTGTGATGCGTGTGCCCGCAATCGCAATGACCAGCGCACAGACGCTGAAAACCACGATGCTCTGTGACAGCGTCCAGCTGTCCAGATCCATGATCGGCAATGTCATCCTCCTGTTGCCCCTGAAGCCTGCCGCGCAAGCAACGCGAAACGCGCGCCAGCTTACCGAAATGACCGCATTAATAGATCTGTCCCGGCTTTCCCATAGGTATCACAGTTATCCCACCCCTAGACAGCAAACCCATGCATTGGCATATTATGCCAATCCAGCGCTGACAGGATGACTCTCATGGCGACGAGAAACATAGTGCTCACGGACCATCAATCCCAGGTAGTCGATCACCTGGTTGCCTCGGGCCGTTATCAAAATGCGAGTGAGGTACTTCGAGCCGGCCTGAGAATGGTCGAAGAAGCCGAGTCCCGATACGTCACGAAAATGAATGACCTCAGAGCCGCCATTGATGCGGGCCAGAAAGACCTGGAGGCTGGCAGAACCAGAGCATTCACGGGTGACGAGTTCGCTACGTACCTTTCTGGGCGTGCTAAGCAAGCCTTCAGGAAAAAACAGGGTGCTTGATTACTATGAAACCATGGAACGTTGTTTTCACAGAAGCTGCTAAAGCCGATCTCGACGATATTCTCAAGACCAACCTAGAATGATTCGGCAAACTGCATATTACGACCATCAGCTCTAGAACACAGATCTGCCCGGATTTCGACAAAGATACGCGAAACTAACATTTATCTTGGTACTAAAAGTACTCGATTCAGGAACCCAACGGAGCAAGAACTCTGGCGAGCCATCAGCTTCATTAGTCCAGAGTCGGACTTTACGATATAATTTCGCAAAAGCTTGAACGCACTACTAAGGACACTAATTGATTAAAATCAATAAGACTCCGCCGAAACCTTTCTTGAAGTGGGCCGGAGGTAAGCGATGGCTTACCCAAGGCAATTTCAATGTTTTCCCGGCGGACTTCAACACCTACATCGAGCCATTCCTAGGAGGTGGCGCTGTCTACTTTCACTTACAGCCTGAAAATGCAATATTATCTGACTTAAACAATGAATTGATATCTACTTACAAAGCGATAAAGGAAAACCAAGAGCTAGTTGTAAAGCATTTAAAAAAACACCACTCAAACCATAGCAAAGAATACTATTACAAAGTTAGATCAGAAAAGCCTAGATCTATCTTCACACGCGCCGCTAGGATGCTCTATCTCAATCGCGCTTGCTGGAACGGTTTATATAGAGTCAACCTTAAAGGTGAGTTCAATGTCCCTATTGGCACAAAAACCAACATTCTCTTTGATATTGATAATTTCAAAATCACTTCTAGCTCGCTCAAGAATGCTACGCTACTTAGCAATGACTTTGAAGAAACCGTAAATCTCGCTGGTCCTGACGACTTTGTTTTCGTGGATCCCCCATATACTGTAAAACACAACTGCAATGGCTTTATAAAATACAATGAGAGCTTATTCTCGTGGAAAGATCAAATACGCCTCCGGAACGCCATAGACCGCGCAGTAACAAGAGGAGCCAAAGTTCTCTTACTTAACGCAGCCCACCAATCGATTGTTGACTTGTATGACGGCTTCAACCAAATCACCCTTTCTAGAAAGAATGCACTATCGGGAGACTCAAGATATCGCGGAAGATATGAGGAGCTTGCTATCATTTGCGGGTACAATATCTAAAACTCAATCCCCCAACAAAGGCTCGCTTTTAACTGCCCTGCGCGAGATGCACTTTCTGGTTCCTCAAGCCAAACCCGTCTAAGATTTAATTCTGCCACTTCAACCGCTGCATCCGCGAAGCTCTCAGAACTCCCTGCAACATCTTCTCTCGACACATCGTCATGTAATACACCAGATTCTTCCAGCCATCTCCGAATCCATTCTAGAGCTTGCTGGCATTTGCTTTTCGATAAATTAACGTTCAGCTTATTAGTTGCAAAGCGTGCTAATATAAACGCCCTTGCAACAACATTCTTTACGTCAGTACTACTAGATGCAGCGATATCGAAGAGATCAAACCTACTATCATCTTTATCGAAATCAAAATGCATTCGTAAAGACTCTATCGGAACTCCGGTATCCTTGCTAAGCTGTTCCAGTGTACTTTCTAGCTTCCTGTCAAACTCTGATTCTTCATCCTCAGCACCGGAACTATAGTCCTTGCAAGCGCCAGCTAACAAATATTGGGCATAAATCTTTTCAAAATATAACTGACCATCACTGCCAGTTGAAGACAAATGGCTCCAGATTAACGAAAGCAACTCCCCGTGCTTTTTCGAGTCCGAATCACCAATGCCGTTATAAACACGATAAACCTGATAGCTCGATCTATTGCGAGATGTGTGGTCTTTATCGAAGTTGAGCAGTTCATAACCCCATTTAAGAAGGCTCTGACTAGGGCTCTGCCTCAAATTAAGAGAGTTATAAACGTCAAAAAGGGTGACTGAAGGCAATACTTTAAGCGAAGTGAATGCTTCAACAGTATCAGGACGCTTACACCAGTCGTGCCAAACATCTCTCACAAACTGATGGGTCTTCACCCTACGTGCCCTTCGCTTTTGATTTGAATCTATGAAATAACTCTTATTTTCCTTGTTTGCGATCCCTGTAGCAGCCAGTAGCGAATTTGCAGAGCGAAGCTCTGAATAATAGGCCATGTGAATAGCTATATCATCTTGGCAACCAAGCATTGCCAAGATCGCTTGCGATAGATACTCCCACGCTTCCAAGCAATGCTCGATTTGTCTTGCAGCGAGATCGGCTTGCATTTCACTTACTACGTTCGATGAGGATTTTTGATCTACCAATATATCGCCGAACTTTAACTCTGGAAACCCTTTCAAGGATGCATCCAACAACGCTTCTTTAGCAGCTTTAATTGCGAACTGCACATCTGGATCTGTCTTTCTAGCCATTTTATTTAGCCTTAACCAAAACGCTACCAACGGCCTTAGCTATTTCCCTAACTTTCTGATCATTCTCGTATTCGGTCAAAACATGGACCAAATCAAGGAGCAAGTCTCCGTATCCGCTACTGCCTCGATATGAAGCTTGAATTTTCTTTTTTTCTCGATCTAGTCCTGGAGCCGTAGAAAGCCTCCAATCGAAATTATCAACTAGCGTAGATGAAATTGTTTTTATCGCATGATTTGCAACATTCAGCTTTTGAAATGATTTAAGTGCCTCTATAACAGCTTCTTCTGTCGGCTCTCCACTTTCAACTCTCCACTTATCTAGTTCAAAATAGTCCGGTTCGTGCTGAAAGATCGCATTAAAAATACTGTGAATTGCCCTCACACCTTGATCGGTTGCAATCAAGGTATGAGGGCCAGCAAACGCCGGATGCAAATCCTCAAAAAGACTAGCTTGCGATTCATTTTCGAGCGATTTAGCCCAAGCGGCATCTGTACGTTTAGTCGCCGATGCTACCGCGCTCCAAATTTTTATGAGAAAGGCTGCCTGCTGTGCTCTATTCCAAGGAATAACCCTTCCTAGCTGACCCAATGAGCCAAACAGACCACCAATTTTATCTCCCTCGACCCACTTTTTGATGAAACTACTATTCAGAGATCTAATAAATGCCGCATTCGACACATGCCCTCTAACCCGCTTTCCATGCAATTCAATTCTTCCATTCCACGGGCTCAGTGAATGCGACCAGAGAATCTCCGTCATTTCTTGAGATCTATGCTCTTGATATATTTTTATTGATTCAGACTGATCAAGCCACTCTTGTCTTCTCAATTCCGGATATAGGTCAAATGCAAGGCTCGCGTTAATCTTTTTGGGCTCAACATTTATTGTCCAAAAAAGGTACGCCTGCCAACCTAGTGATAAGTTATTAAATACTACAACGGGGACATCATAATCTCCCTCATAGGCACTACTATAATCAGAAGCAAAAAGACGATGTTGTCCGTCAATTATTTCGATAGGCTCAACAAAATCATCTTTTCCAAGCCTATATTGCTCGACCTCAGAAATCGATGGAAACTCCATACTAGAATAATCACCATCATTGATAGTAACTTCAACCTCTTTCGGCACAGTCACCATCTCACCGTTTCGGAAACGAGACTCTCCAGCCGGAATAATATTGACAATTATTGCATTTGGTAACCAGCCCGGGTTAATCAACTGTTCATGCTCTTCTGGCGACAAGCCTGAACTAGTAGATAGTGGGTAACCATACTTTACATATCTATTGATTTTTCGGGAGCGAATTTCCTCATGAGCACGCTGATATCCATGAATAGCGTTGGGATCTTTACGTTGCTCCACATCTCGCTTCGTCACGCCAGCGAGCGCTCGAAGCTTTTCAAGAGAAATTGCACCTACAAAAAAATGATCTGAAGGTTTTCCGAGACCTTTCTCATCATCCCAGTGAGCCTTATCCCATGTTCTTAACCACTGGTTTACACGAATTAAAGGTATCTTCTCTCTCGACATAATTAACCCAGAATAAATTAATTAAATAGACTAGTTTCAGAATTATCGAAGCGATTATCTCGGGCAGCCATAAATTAAACACATGGCAGACATAACCCACAATACTTGAGGGCACTTTCGTTTTGATCCACTTTTGTCTTACCCGTCCTACATCCATCGCCAAGCAACGTCATTTTTTTTTGCGCGATCGCTTAAAGGCCACGCAGGGCCCTGAGGAGCTACCCCTGCACCACGACCTCCTACCATAGCCTATGAATTTACTCGCGTCTCGCCCGATTACAAGATTTAAGACCCTCGCGTAGAAATTCTCTGACAGAGGTCTCTATCGACAACTATCTGATAATCTGCTTGGGCTATCTGAACTGCAGAAAGCGCGCCAGCATTTCTCTGCGTTGCTTACGTTTCCTTAAAACTGAAGCCGTGTTAGAGCAGTATCTGAGTTTGAGATCATATTCCAAGATTAGTTTGAGCTTCCTCAATTTAAACTGCGGAGTTCCTTAAATCCCTTGCACTGCCGGCGAACTCAGTCTATCCACATAGTTCATAACGGTCACTTGGGGGTACATTTGACGTTCAACGAAAGAGCATATTGCCATACAGTCAGACACTTCCTAAGCAATTCATTCGACAAACTCTTGATTCCCCTATCTGCATACTTCTGCACAACGAGTAGAACTGCGAGTCCATCCTCGTCAATCACCCTTCGGATAGCCTCCCTAATCGGAGCCAAAATGTTCGGCTGCCCCCTCGCCCGACTCATCCCAAACAAGCATCTCTGACACAATCATCAGGTCCCTTCCAATCGCCACAAGCGTTGGGAATTTTCTTACTAATTCCCTAGCAAGGCCAGGTCAGTGCGAAGGTCTTCTTCAGCGATCAGCAGGGGAAATATCCACATTCCCTGAGGAACACAGCCAATGCCGAGGCTTGATCTACCCTCGCTTTTCATTTTGGTCGGTTCCAGGTCTTGCGCAAATTTGATGCTGCCGCTTTTGGTGGTTTCCTCCCCCATAACGCATTTCATCAGGGCGGTTTTGCTCACGCCTTTGCGGCTTTCGCAGTGAACCTAGGACACCTCTTTTGAAAGGAAATATAGAAAAAGCCGCGCGGTTTCCCGAGCGGCTTTTTCGTTTCTGCAGGGAATTACAGAATCAGGTAGCAGCCAGGTACGCTCCCGCCACAGCCAGAACTCCCCCAACGCCCCGACTAAACCGGCTATCCGCCCTCAGCATCAGACTACCCAGCCCACGGCCAACCAGCGTGATGGCCAGTGTGGCGATGGAGAAACCGACCAGGTAGGCCGCCAATGTAGCGCCTTCCGGCATTTCCGCCCCATGCGCAAAACCGTGAAACAGCATGAACGCACCAACCAGGGTGCCACCCACGGCGGTTGGCAGTTTGGCCAGGGTGGCGATGAGGATGCCCGCCACCAGTACCGAGAAGGTGATGCCGGTTTCCACGCCCGGCAGGGTCAGGCCGCCCCAGGCCAGGGCTGCGCCGAATACCATGCCGCCGATCACGAAGGCGGGGGTGGCGTTTTTCATGAGCTTGCTCTGGCGCACGCTCCAGAAGCCAATGGCGGCCATGGCCAGCAGGTGGTCCAGGCCCAGCATGGGGTGCAGCAGGCCGCTGGTGAAGCCGCCTTCGGTGTGGCCGGGGTGGGCCATGGCGGTGGCGGAGGCGGTCAGCAGCGCGGCGGTGGCGAGAAGTTTTGAAGTCAGTTTCATGGTGTTGCTCCTGGTGGTTCTGTAATCGTATTGGTTCGTTTGCTCAGGCCATTTCGGCCAGTTTTTCCGGGCGCCTTTCCGGCAGCATGCCCCGCTCCAGAATGAAGCTGATGATGGTGTCCAGCCCTACCCCGTCGTACAGATTGGTGAACACGAAGGGGCGTTCGCCGCGCATCTTTTTGCTGTCCCGTTCCATTACGTCCAGGGAGGCGTGTACCTGTTCGGCAATGTCAATCTTGTTGATGATCAGCAGGTCGGATTTGGTGATGCCGGGGCCGCCTTTGCGGGGGATTTTGTCGCCGGCGGACACGTCGATCACGTACAGGGTGAGGTCGCTCAGTTCCGGGCTGAAGGTGGCGGAGAGGTTGTCACCGCCGGATTCCACCAGCACCAGTTCCAGGCCCGGGTGGCGGCTTTGCAGGTCGTCAATGGCGGCCAGGTTCATGGAGGCATCCTCGCGAATGGCGGTATGCGGGCAGCCGCCGGTTTCCACGCCCAGGATGCGGTCTGCGGCCAGGGCTTCGTGGCGCAGCAGGAAGTCTGCGTCTTCGCGGGTGTAAATGTCGTTGGTGACCACGGCGATGTCGTAGTGGTCCCGCAGGGCGGTGCATAGCTGGCGCAGCAATGCGGTTTTACCAGACCCGACCGGGCCGCCGACGCCTACTCTCAGACAATGTGTCATGGCTGTATCTCCTTGATGTTTTTATTCAGCTTCTGAAAAGCCGTGAATACTGGGTTTCATGCAGGGCACTGCCGAGCGCGAGGCCCGGCAGGATGGGCCCGAGTTCGTGGTCTTGCCGTGCCAGCGCCTGGTCGGTGGTAATCACCAGGGCCGGGCGCAGTTGTTCGATAATCCGTTGGGCGGCGGTGTGGCCCAGGGGCAAAGCTTTGCAGGCCACCGCCAGCTGGTTTTCCAGCCAGGCCCAGGCAAAGCCCAGCAGGGTTTGCCGCACCGGCACCCGGCGTACCTGGGCGGCCCAGGCAAACAGGGTGATGTAGCCGGGCTCGGCCGGAATCAGGGTTTGCTGCGGCAACAGGTTGAGGTTGCCCAGCAGGGTTTTCAGGGCACCGCCCAGGCGGGTGTCTTCGTCGCTCAGTTCGGCGGTTTCCCGGGTGGCGTGCAGCCACTGGTTCCAGTGCTCGATGGTGGCGCCGTCGTCGTTCGCCCAGGCGGTTTGCAGCCGGGCCAGTAAGGGCAGCTCACACCGGCTGAGGCCGTCTTCCAGTACGCCTTCAATCCACTGGGCCAGTTCCGCTTCGTTGTTCACCCAGCCCAGCTCAAAGGCGCTTTCCAGGCCCTGGGACCAGGCAAAGGCGCCGATGGGCAAAGCCGGGCTGACCAGCTGCATCAGCCCCAGCAGGGCCAGGTCGCCGCCGGGTTCGCCCTCACCCGCCATGGCTGCCGGCTCAGTGGGTGTGTTTGTGGCCGTGAGCATGGGTATGTCCAGCAGCGTGAGTGTGGTCATGGCTTTCACCGTGCGAGTGCGCGTGGGAATGGCCATGGCTATGACCGTGCGAATGGCCCTGGCCGGCCTGGTTATAGGCTCCGGGTTCCGGGTCGAAGGTGGCGGTGTGGTGCACCACGGTGGCGCCCAGGCGTTCGGCCAGTTCTTCCAGTACGTGATCGGGCGGGAAGCGCACGAAGGCGCCCTGCTCGTCTTCACCAATCGCCAGGGTGACGTGGCGGTTGCCCAGGTGGTAACACAAGCGGGCCAGCGGCAGGCCGGTTTCTACGCGGGCGGTGACCACCGGCTCTTCCGCGGCGCGAATGCGGATGATCTCGCCGGATTTCGCTTCCAGCAGGTCGCCGTCTCTCAGCACCGGGCCACGGTCCAGAAACAGGCCCACGTCCAGGTTGGTTTCGGTGGTGGCCCGGAGGCGGCCGCGAATGCGCAGTTCGTAGGGCAGCACCAGGTTGTCGTGGATTTCGCTGGCGTCTACGTGGGTGATGCGTTTAGTCAGTTCCAACATCCGTTCGTTCCTCTCAGAACAGCCTTGAGCTGTGTTGATTAAGCAGCCTTGAGCTGTATTGACTAAAAAAGGTGATAGCGCTGGGCCAGGGGCAGTTCTGTCGCCGGCTCGCAGGTGAGCAGTTCGCCATCGGCGTGCACTTCGTAGGTTTGCGGGTCTACGGTCAGGTGCGGGCAGGCGTCGTTCAGTTTCATGTGCTGCTTGCGCACGTCCCGCACGCCTTTGCAGGCGGAGAGGGGGCTGTCCAGGCCCAATTCTTCACCAATATTGGCGTCCAGCGCGGCCTGGCTGACGAAGGTCAGGCGGGTGGCACTGGCTGCCTTGCCGAAGGCGCCGAACATGGGGCGGTAATGCACCGGCTGCGGTGTGGGAATAGAGGCATTCGGGTCGCCCATGGGGGCGGCGGCAATCATCCCGCCCTTGAGGATGCAGGCTGGCTTCACGCCGAAGAATGCCGGGCTCCACAGCACCAGGTCCGCCAGTTTGCCCACTTCAACAGAGCCCACATCATGGGCAATGCCGTGGGTAATGGCGGAGTTGATGGTGTACTTGGCGATGTAGCGTTTGGCGCGGAAGTTGTCGGCGCCGCGCTCCTGGTCTTCCGGCAGCAGGCCGCGCTGCACTTTCATCTTGTGGGCGGTTTGCCAGGTTCGGCAGATTACCTCGCCCACCCGGCCCATGGCCTGGGAATCCGAGGAGATCATGGAGATCACGCCCATGTCGTGCAGGATGTCTTCCGCCGCGATGGTTTCCCGGCGGATGCGGGAATCGGCGAAAGCCACGTCTTCCGGGATGTTCGGGTCCAGGTGGTGGCACACCATCAGCATGTCCAGGTGTTCGTCGATGGTGTTCACGGTGTAGGGCCGGGTCGGGTTGGTGGACGACGGCAGTACATAGTCCTTTGAGCAGGCGGTAATGATGTCCGGGGCGTGGCCGCCGCCGGCGCCTTCGGTGTGGAAGGTGTGAATGCAGCGGCCTTTAAAGGCGGCCAGGGTGTCTTCCACAAAGCCGGATTCGTTCAGGGTGTCGGTGTGGATGGCCACCTGAATGTCGTACTGGTCGGCCACGGTCAGGCAGTTGTCGATGCTGGCCGGGGTGGTGCCCCAGTCTTCGTGCAGTTTGAGGCCGATCACGCCGGCTTTTACCTGCAGCTCCAGCGCTTCCGGCAGGCTGGCGTTGCCTTTGCCCAGAAAGCCAATATTCATGGGCAGGCTGTCCACGGCCTGCAGCATCTTGCCGATGTGCCAGGGGCCCGGAGTACAGGTGGTGGCGTTGGTGCCGGTGGCCGGGCCGGTGCCGCCGCCGAGCATGGTGGTCACGCCGCTCATCAGGGCTTCTTCTACCTGCTGGGGGCAGATGAAGTGGATGTGGGGGTCGATGCCGCCGGCGGTGAGGATCTTGCCTTCGCCGGCGATGATTTCGGTGCCGGGGCCGATGACGATGGTCACATCTGGCTGGGTGTCCGGGTTGCCGGCTTTGCCGATGGCGGCGATGCGGCCTTTCTGGATGCCTACATCGGCTTTGACGATGCCCCACCAGTCGAGGATGAGGGCGTTGGTGATCACGGTGTCCATCACCGCGTCGTCGCAGCGCTGGCTCTGGCCCATGCCGTCTCGGATGACTTTGCCTCCGCCGAATTTTACTTCGTCGCCGTAGTGGGTGTGGTCTTCTTCTACTTCTATCCACAGCTCGGTGTCGCCCAGGCGGACGCGATCCCCTACGGTGGGGCCATACATGTCGGCGTAGGCTTGTCTGCTGATTTTCATTTTGTGTCCTCCAACGGCCCCATCACTTCCGCCCGGAAGCCATAAATTTCGCGCGTTCCGGCAAACGGAATCAGCGTCACGGATCGGGTCTGGCCGGGCTCAAACCGAATAGCGGTGCCGGCGGCCACGTCCAGGCGATAGCCGCGGGCCTTGGCGCGGTCGAAGTCCAGGGCGGGGTTGGCTTCGGCGAAGTGGTAGTGGGAGCCGATCTGCACCGGGCGGTCGCCGGTGTTGCCGACGTCCAGCTGGATGCGTTCGCGGCCGGCGCAGAGTTCGATGTCGCCGTCTTTGAGTTGGTATTCACCGGGGATCATGTGTCTGCTCCTTAGACGATGGGGTTGTGAACCGTCACGAGTTTCGTTCCGTCCGGGAAGGTGGCTTCCACCTGAACTTCGTGCACCATGTCAGCCACGCCGTCCATCACGTCTTCGCGGGTGAGGATTTCGGTGCCGGCGCTCATCAGTTCGGCCACGGTGCGGCCTTCGCGGGCGCCTTCCATGATTTCGGCGCTGATCAGGGCCACCGCTTCGGGGTAGTTCAGTTTCAGGCCTTTGGCTTTGCGGCGTTCGGCCAGCAGGGCGGCGGTGAACAGCATCAGCTTGTCTTTGTCTCTGGGGGTGAGTTCCATGGATGACTCCGTTGTCTCTTATGCGTCAGGTAAGCCAGATTCTGGGTGTATGGGCCGGTACGCTGGCGAGCATGGGGCGCAGCAGGTGCCAGGCCTGTTCGCACAGGGCCCAGGCTTCGTTGCGTTCGGTACCCAGGTAGCGCAGGAGCAGCACGCCCCGGCGCCGGGTCACGGCCCAGCGGTTGTGGTCTGGTAACTGTGCTCTCAGCAATTCGATGGCGGCAGCTTCGTCGTCCAGGCCGACCGCCCAGAGGGTGGCCTGCACAGTGGCGCCGCCCTGGCCCCAGGGGCCGTTGAACCGGCGGTGTTTCGGGTCCAGCAACTGGCGCTCCAGCCACAGCGGCTGGCCGTCCAGGCTTAAATGGAAACGCTGTTCCAGTTCGCCGGTGGCAAACGGCAGGTCGCTGGCCGGGCGGCCCAGCGCGAGCACTTCCCAGCCCAAGGTTCGGGCGCCGGTTGCCAGTTCAATGCTGGTGGTTTGCAAACCACGGGAGCCGTCGAAGGCGATGGTTTCCTGGGGCAGGTATTCCAGAATCGCATCTTTGGCTACCTGCAACCGGGTGTGCTGGCCCCAGGCCACGCCATGGCTGTCGGCCTTGTACAGTTTCGCCGCGGCCGGGGTGGTCAGAAGCGCGTGGCCACCTTCGGCCACAGAGGCTTCAATGCGCAGTTCGTCGCCGCTCACCAGGCCACCCGGGGGGTGCAGCAGGTACACATGGCAGCAGCCGGTTTTGCCCTCCGGGTAGAAGGGGCGCTGCACCCGCAGTGGACCATGGTGGCGCCGGCGCACCAGCCGGGTTACCGGCGTCGGTTCGCTCTCGGCGCGGGCTTCAAAGCCCAGTTCCAGGGCCGCCGCCCAGCGCCGTTCGGTGTCGAAACGGTGGCCGGAGGCGTGGCGGTCGATGGCTTGGTAGGCGGTCATACGGTCAGGTGCTGTTTGATGAGTTCATCGGTCAGCCCGGCAATATCGCCTTCGGCCACGCGCCGGCCCCGGTCGAGGATGGCAAAGCGGTCGGCGTATTTGCGTGCGAACGGCAGTTTCTGTTCCACCAGCAGCACGGTCAGGCCGTCTTCTTCAATCAACCGTCGAATCACCTCGCCAATCTGGGCCACGATGTTGGGCTGGATGCCCTCCCCCGGCTCGTCGAGGATCAGCAGTCTCGGCTCAATCACCAGTGCCCGGCCAATGGCCAGCTGTTGTTGCTGGCCGCCGGAAAGGTCGCCGCCCCGGCGGTGTTTCATTTCTTTCAGCACCGGGAACAGCTCGTAAATGCGCTCCGGGATTTGCTTGCCGCCATCGGCCCGCACCGCCAGGCCGGTGCGCAGGTTTTCCTCCACGGTCAGCAGCGGGAAGATCTGCCGGCCCTGGGGCACGTAGCCGATGCCCAGGCGGGAGCGGTCTTCGATTTTCTTTTTGGTGAGTTCCACATCCCGGGCAAACTCGATGGAGCCGCTTTTCACGGTTTCCTCGCCCATGATGCATTTCATCAGGGTGGTCTTGCCCACGCCGTTGCGGCCCATCACGCAGGTACACTGGCCCTGGGGCACGTCCAGCTCCAGGTCCCAGAGGGTGTGGCTTTCGCCGTAGAACTGGTTGAGCTTTTCAATCTTGAGCATCAGGCCTCCTCCCCCAGATACACCTTGATCACGTCCGGGTCGTTGGAGACCTGGTCCATGGTGCCTTCAGCCAGCACGCTGCCCTGGTGCAGTACGGTGACTTTACGGGCGATGGAGCGCACAAAGCCCATGTCGTGTTCCACCACTACCACGGACTGTTTGCCCGCGAGGCTGGTGAGCAGTTCAGCGGTGCGTTCCATTTCCTGTTCGGTCATGCCGGCCACGGGCTCGTCCACCAGCAGCAGCCGGGGTTTCTGCATCAGCAGCATGCCGATCTCCAGCCACTGTTTCTGGCCATGGGAGAGGATGCCGGCGGGCTTGTCGCGCAGCGCCTGCAAGCCGATCATTTCCAGGATTTCGTCAATCCGGTCCCGGTATTCCGCGGTCATGATGGCAGTCAGGGTGGGTAGGATGCGTTTGTCGGCGGCCATGGCCAGTTCGAGGTTTTCGAATACAGTCAGGGCCTCGAACACGGTGGGCTTCTGGAACTTGCGGCCAATGCCCAGGGTGGCAATGTCCGGCTCGTTCATGCGCAGCAGGTTGTGGCGGCTGCCGAACCACACCGAGCCGGTATCGGGCCGGGTTTTACCGGTGATGATGTCCATCATGGTGGTTTTACCCGCCCCGTTGGGGCCGATGATGCAGCGCAGCTCGCCGTCGTCGATGGTGAGGTTGAGGTTGTTGATGGCCTTGAAGCCATCGAAGCTCACGCTCACGTCTTCCATGTACAGGATCGGGCCGTGGCGCACGTCAACCGGCGAGGCCACGGGGGTGAGAAACTCAAATACCTGATCCCGGTTGGCAAGTTGTTCAAAGATGCTCATGCGGTGGCCTCCTGAGCGCCGGGTTGGTCCTCGTCCTTCTGGCGGCGTTTCTGCAACAGCCCGGCAATGCCCTTGGGCAGGAAAACCGTCACCAGAACGAACAGCGCGCCCAGGGCGAACAGCCAGGCGTCCGGCATAATGCCGGTGAACACGGTCTTGGCGTAGTTCACCAGCAAGGCGCCGATAACCGCGCCATACAGGGTGGCGCGGCCACCGAGGGCAACCCACACCACGATTTCGATGGAGAACAGCGGCGAGAATTCGCTGGGGTTGATAATGCCCACCTGGGGCACGTACAGCGCGCCGGCCACGCCCGCCAGCATGGCGGAGACCAGGAACACGAACAGCTGCACCCGTTCCACCCGGTAGCCGAGGAACCGGGTACGGGCTTCAGCGTCGCGGCAGGCCACGCTGACCCGGCCCAGCTTGCTGGTCACAATGGCACGGCACACGACATAGCCCACTGCCAGCGCGATGCCGGTTGCCAGGAACAGGCCAAGCCGGGTGGCATCGCTGCGCAGGTCAAAGCCAAGGATGTCTTTGAAGTCGGTCAGGCCGTTGTTGCCACCGAAGCCCATCTCGTTACGGAAGAATGCCAGCATCAACGCAAAGGTCAGCGCCTGGGTGATGATGGACAGGTACACGCCGGTTACCCGGGAGCGGAAAGCCAGGAAGCCGAACACCAGCGCCAACAGGCCCGGGGCCAGCAGCACCATGATGAAGGCGAACCAGGCCATGTCGAAGCCCTGCCAGTACCAGGGCAGCTCCTGCCAGTTCAGGAACACCATGAAATCTGGCAATACAGGATCGCCATACACGCCGCGATCCCCAATCTGGCGCATCAGGTACATGCCCATGGCGTAGCCGCCGAGGGCAAAGAAGGCGCCATGGCCCAGGCTGAGAATGCCCAGATATCCCCACACCAGGTCCACTGCCACCGCCAGCAGCGCGTAACAGAGGTATTTGCCCAGCAGGGTAACGGTGTAGGCGCTTACGTGCAGGGCACTGTCTTCCGGCATAAACAGGTGCAGGAAGGTAACCACCACCAGGGCGGCGAACAGCACACCGAGGAAAAGCTGGGTGGAACGCTCCTGGAAGGGCCGGAGCAGCCAGGTTTGTGATGTCGCCATAACTCAGCCCTCCGCCGCACGGCCTTTCTGCGGGAATAGCCCGCGTGGCCGCTTTTGAATGAACAGGATGATCAGCACCAGCACCATGATTTTGGCAAGGACCGCCCCCGCCCAGGGTTCCAGCAGCTGGTTGATGGTGCCCAGGGAAAGCCCGGCAATGAGGGTGCCCCAGAGATTGCCCACGCCACCGAACACCACCACCATGAACGAATCGATGATGTAGTTCTGGCCCAGGTTGGGGCCGACGTTGGTGATCTGCGACAGGGCCACGCCCGCCAGCCCGGCCACGCCGGAGCCGAGGGCGAAGGTCATGATGTCCACTTTGGTGGCTTTGATGCCCATGGAGCGGGCCATGGCCCGGTTCTGGGTAACAGCACGGACTTCCAGCCCCAGGCGGGTCTTGCGCATGATCAGCATCAGCCCGGCGAATACCACCAGGGCAAAGCCGATCACGTACAGGCGATTCAGGGTGAGCGACAACGCCTCGTTCACCATGATTGAGCCGCTCATCCACTCGGGCGTGACCACGGTGCGGTTGAGGGGGGAAATCACGGTACGCACCAGTTGCTGAAGAATCAGGCTAATGCCGAAGGTGGCCAGCAGGGTTTCCAGCGGGCGGCCTTTCAGGTACTGGATAACGCTGCGCTCAATGGCGATGCCCGCCAGCGCCGCCACCAGGAAACCGGCCGGGATGGACAGGATCAGGGCCAGGCCGGGCTGGCCCGGGAACAGCTGCTGCATGCCCCAGGTGGTGTAGGCCCCGAGCATGATCAGCTCGCCATGGGCCATGTTGATCACGCCCATCACACCAAACGTGATGGCCAGGCCGATGGCGGCCAGCACCAGTACCGAGCCGAGGGACAGGCCAAAATACAGGGTCTCGGCAGCGCGGTTGAGTTTCAGTTTCTGTTCAATGCTGGCCAGGGCTTTCTCGGCCGCAGCCGCCAGCGCGGGGTCATCGCTGTTAACGGCATTATTCAGGGCGGCACGCACGGTCGGGTTCAGGCTGCCGGACAAAGTGGCAACCGCCTCAACATCGCCCTGCTCCACCTGGTAAATGGCCAGGGCATTGGTGAGCATGTCACGCACCTGGCCGTTGTCTTCCACCTGCAAACGGGCCTGGAGCTGTGTGGCCAGCGCTTCATTCACTTCGCCCAGCAGATTGCGCGCGGCATCGAGGCGTTGGCCAGGGTCGGCCACGGTCAGGTCGATCATCGAGAGGATGCCCTCGATGTCGGCCCGCAGGGCGTTGTTCACCCGCAGGCTTTGCAGATCCCGGCGCGACATTTCACCCAGGTCTTCGCCGGTCAGGGCGTCGGCGATCTGCCAGTTACGGCCCCGGTTATTAACCACAATTACCAGGGCACCGGTGTCTTCAATCATCGCGAGTTTGCCGTCGCGAACGGCTTCCAGCCAGCCCCGGGCGCGTTCATCGCCGGTTTCGGAGAGGGCTTTGAGTAAGTCGGTTTTTTCAGCTTGCCCGGCTTCTACGAGCCGTTTCAGCAGCGCTTCGGGCGCATTCGTCTGCGCCTGGGCATTCGCCAGTGTGGCCCCTAGGGCCAGACAGACAGCCAATACCATCCTGGCGAGCAATCGGTGAATGCTCATGATTCATTCCTGTTGGCTTGGGAATTCGGGAGCGGTACCGGGCAGGCTCAGGCCTGCCCGGCTGTGCCCGGTTGGAGCTTAGTTGGAGGCCACGTCAGCCGAGCCACCACCGCACTTGCCGGTGACCACGTTGAAGTTGCCGCAGCGCAGAGGCGCTCGCCAGTCACTGATCAGGTCCTTGGAACCTGGCAGGAAGTCAGACCAGGCATCGCCCGCCACGGTAGACGGTGTTTCCCAGACCACGGAGAACTGGCCGTTGTCCTGGATCTCGCCAATCAGCACCGGCTTGGTGATGTGATGGTTCGGCATCATGGTGGCGTATCCGCCGGTGAGGTTCGGTACGCTCACCCCGATGATGGCGTCTTTCACTTCATCCACGTCGGTGGTGCCGGCTTTCTTCACCGCTTCAACGTACATGTTGAAACCGATGTAGTGGGCTTCCATCGGGTCGTTGGTCACGGCGGCATCGTCGCCCTTGTAGGCAACCCAGGCGTCGATGAAGTCGTAGTTGGCGTCGTTATCCACGCTCATGAAGTAGTTCCAGGCAGCCAGGTGGCCAACCAGCGGAGCGGTGTCGATGCCGGAGAGTTCCTGTTCACCCACGGAGAACGCAACCACGGGAATGTCGGTGGCGGAAATGCCCTGGTTGCCCAGTTCACGGTAGAAGGGCACGTTGGCGTCGCCATTGATGGTGGAGACCACGGCGGTCTTCTTGCCGGCGCTGCCGAACTTCTTGATGTCAGACACGATGGTCTGCCAGTCAGAGTGGCCGAAAGGCGTGTAGTTGATCATGATGTCGCCGGCGGCCACGCCTTTATCTTTCAGATAGGTTTCCAGAATCTTGTTGGTGGTGCGCGGATAAACGTAATCCGTGCCCGCCAGAACCCAGCGCTCAACACCCAGGTCGTTCATCAGGTAATCCACCGCAGGAATCGCCTGCTGGTTGGGGGCCGCACCGGTGTAGAACACGTTTTCAGACGATTCCTCGCCTTCGTACTGAACCGGGTAGAACAGCAGGCCGTTCAGTTCCTCTACCACCGGCAGAACGGATTTACGGGACACCGAGGTCCAGTTACCGAAGATAACGTCGACCTTTTCTTTCTCCAGCAGCTCACGGGCTTTCTCCGCGAACAGCGGCCAGTTGGAAGCCGGATCAACCACCACCGGCTCGAGCTGGCGGCCAAGTACGCCACCGGCTTCGTTCTGCTTTTCGATCAGCATCAGCATGGTGTCTTTCAGTGCGGTTTCACTGATGGCCATGGTGCCGGACAGGGAATGGAGAATACCGACCTTGATGGGATCTTCGGCGGCAACAGAATTCAGGGAGACAGACAGCGCCAATGCAGAGAGGCCCAGTTTCACGTGTTTTTTGATGCTCATGTTGTGCGTCCTTTTCGTTGGTTTTGGGTCGTCAAACGCAAACAGCCAATTGCATTCGCCGTTCCAACAACCAAAAAAGCATTTATAAAACATAACGTTAAAAAACAAAAAACATACCCGAACCGGCTCTGCAATGAATTGGTGCGCCGTTTCAGGCCTCAATCCGGTGCCTCGGCCAACCCGCCGCCCTCAATTGGTGCAGAGCAGGCAAACCCCACTGCACCATCTGGTAGCGCGCAGATTTTCAGGCAATAAATTGCCCGCAAAAATACCCTGAAAACAATGAATTCAGGTTCACCGCAAAGCTCACAGCTCTGTGGGATATCTCGCACAAACCGTCTGGCGGATGTCCGATTTTCCGAAATTTCATCTTCCGTAGAATGAGCATTGTCAGGGATGACAAGCCAGCACGGACGTTGGCTCACGGATGAGAACTCCACGGATTCGGAGTTGCCCGATGGATCAGGGCTACAGGGATGACTGCAAGGATGAAGTGCTCAGGATGATGCGCAGCCTGATGGATCAGGCAGGGGTCAGCCACGGAATTTGGGGACTACACGGACAGTAGTCCCTTTCCGTGCACTAAACCGCCCTCGCACCCACCCTCCCCTTTTTGTTCTGCACCGTTTCGAATCACCAATACTCTCAATGGGTTGTCGTACCTGACTGTTCATAACAACGTTATTACAATCAGGAGATCACCGATGAAACCAACCTCATTTCTGGCCACCCTTGTTCTGTTTTTCAGCCTGATCACTGGCTCTGCCGCCTTCGCCAGCGAGCAGCCCGCCGTGAACATCAACACCGCAGATGTAGCCACTCTGGCGTCTCTGAGCGGTGTCGGTGAGAGCAAAGCCCAGGCCATTATTGACTACCGCGAAGCTAACGGCCCCTTTGCCAGCATTGAAGCACTGGCCGATGTGAAGGGTATTGGTGCGCGTACGGTTGAAAAGAACGCCGACCGCCTCGCCGTGAAATAACCCCCCGGGGCAGCCTCGCTGCCCCTCTCCTTTCCCTTATAGCGCCACGCACTTACCGCTGATACCCTTGCCTGTTTGTTTCTCCAACCGGCAGTTTGTCATGATCCACGGAGCACTTCTTATTGCCCTGGCCTCTTTGCTCTGGGCCACTACAGGGATTGTCGCCAAGTTTCTGTTCAACGGTACGGAACTGGAGGCCATCACCCTCGGTTTTTTGCGCCTGGTGGTTGCGCTGCCATTCTTCTGGCTATTGATGCGGCGCGAGCAACGGCAGCTGGTGGCCCGCAACCCCGGCCAGACGGTGACCGGCAGCTCTTTGCGCTCTCTCAGCGGCAAGGCCATGCTCACCCTCACCGCCCTGGGGCTGTTCCAGGCGTTCTATCAGGGCAGCTATCTGCTGGCGGTGGATCTGACCGGGGCAGGCATTGCCACCCTGATATCCCTGTGTCTGCCACCCGTTCTGGTGGCCATTCTGGCTGCCCCATTGCTGGGCGAGAAACCAGGGCTGCTCACTATCCTGGCCGCGATTGCCGCGATTCTGGGCACGGGCATGCTAGTAGTCAGTGACATGGACACCGCCGGCACCCTGCGACTGGCAGGCATTCTGATGGCACTGCTGGCGGCAGCGGTATACACCGGCTTCACCCTGACCAGCCGCTACAACTCAACGGGCACACCGGTGTTTACCACCGCCTTTATCTGCTTTGGTACCGCCGCACTGCTGCTGTTGCCGGTGGTGGCCCTGAGTGGCGGCTTTGCGGGGCTGGAGACGATGGGGCTAAAGCACTGGCTGATGGTGCTGTACATTGGCGTGGTGCCCACCTGCATTGGCTATCTGCTGTTTTTTACCGGGATGAAAACCACGCCGGCAACGGTATCCAGCATTGTCGTCGTGCTCGAACCTTTGTTTATTGCCTTGCTGGCCTGGCTGATTCTGGGAGAGGAACTGGGGCAGATTGGCGTTGCGGGCGCGTTCATTCTGACGGTGGCGGTGATTGTCGCCTCGCGCTATGGCAAGGCGCCCGGCGCCAGTCAGGAAAGCTGAACGCCGGGGTCAGGAACAGCGTAGTGATCAGCTGTCCTTGCGCTGTTTCTCCAGCATGTCTGGCTGCAGGATCTCAATCCAGTAGCCATCCGGGTCTTTGATGAACGCCAGGCCTTTCATTTTGCCGTCGTCGGGCTTTTTCACGAATTCCACGCCCAGCTTTTCGAAGCGCTCACAGGCAGCGTAGACATCGGGCACGGCAATGCCGATGTGGCCGAAGCCCTGGGGCTCATCATTGCCGTTGTGGTAGGCAAAGTCGGCATCGTCTTCGGTGCCCCAGTTATGGGTAAGCTCCAGCATCGCTTCCCGGCCAAAGGTGTAGGTAGTCCTGTGACCATCATCGTTTGGCACAAACTGAGCCTGCTTGTCGTCCAGGTAACCCAGGAAGTAGAGCGTGAACTTCATTTCCGGGAAATCCAGCTTGCGAACCAGGCGCATGCCCAGTACCCGGGTGTAGAAGTCCATGGAACGCTCAGGCTCCTTGATGCGCATCATGGTCTGGTTAAAGACATAGCCTTCGGTTTCGGGAACGGGGTCATCGTACAGGCCCGGGGCCTGCTCAAAATGCTTGGGCATGTTGGTTTCCCTTACGTTTGGAGGATTCAAACCCTATACCTGCGTGCGCCACAGGCAGATTTCAAGGTAGTGACCGGCATTACTCCGGCTGTGCTACACTCCCGCCGTTCCACGTTTGTCTAACAACCCGACAGCGAGCAGACAGAGCCCCCTATGGACTTTCAGGTGCCCAATACTCTGGCAGAGCAGATTGCCAATTTCCTGGCCGAACGCATCATGACCGGGCAGATCCGTCCCGGAGAGCGTATTCAGGAAGCCACACTGGCCTCAGAACTGAAAGTGAGCCGGGCATCAGTGAAAGAGGCACTCTATACCCTGGAGCGATGGCATCTGGTGGAAATCACACCACGGAAGGGAGCCTCTGCCACCCAGCTGAATGCCGAGTACGCGTCGGAGCTCTATGACGTCTATATGCATTTGCTGATGATGCTGGCCTCACGCCTGTGCGAGCGCTGGCAAGAGGCAGACAAAGACCGTTTACTGGTGGCGGTTTCGCAGGTGGTCGAACGGATAAAAGAGCCCCAACCCGATATCACCCGGGTGGTGGAAGCCAGCTTTAATGTGATGGAAGCTTGCTGCCAGGTTGTCGCCAATCCCTACCTGACCGAAGCGCTGTCCAACTTCAAACCTGCCGTAAGCCGAACCTATTACCTGGGGGCAGACCGTTACCGCAAGGGCCTCGCGACCACCAGTACGTTTTTCTCGGAGTTGCCGCAGGCGGTGTTGGCGAGAGATGCGACCAAAGCCACTGAGTTGATCCGGGGCTTCGCCGAACATCAGAAAAACCTCATCCGCCAGGCACTGGATTGAAACACCGGTCACGACTGTTCAGGTTGTGACCAGCCTCACAGATCACCCCCGCCTTCAGGCTTAAAGTAACAATGTGTAACTTTTAACGACCGCAGCTCTGGTTGTGTTGTCCCTGCGGCTGATCAGCACACGTCAGGTGTTCTGAAGCAATCAATAACAACAAATCGTCGAACGAACCGGGGCCAACATGTCTTTTCTCATTCCTGAGGCCAGAAAATCCCTCGCCTGCCTGAGTCTGATGGCCGGTGCCTCATTAGCCGTGCCTGCCATGGCCGAATTCCAGCCGCTGGATGACACAACCCTGGCGGGTGTGACTGGCCAGGCCGGTGTAACCATTGAACTGGAAACCAAGCTCAATATTGATCACCTGATCTGGACCGATGAAGGCTCCCTGGGAATCAACGGCCTGAGATTGTCCGGCCAGAACGATACCGTGCTGGACAACATGAAGCTGACGATTGATATTGCGGGCAGTGGCGAAGTTCTGGAGCACGGTTTCTCCGAGATAGCACGCCGCGCCAACGCCGGCCTGCTCGATACCAGTAATCCCGATGTCGCGGACGCGCTGGCGAAATACTCGGTTGGCGGCAGTTTCGGCAAACAGTTCGACAACGGCGACCTGGTGATCCATCTGGGGGCCAGCGATTACGGCGACCCCACCAGCCTGACCGACTATCTGCAGGCGGTGGATTTCGAACTGGCCATCGACAGCATCACCACCACCGGCAGTGAAGGCAGCGCCAGTCTGTTCTCAAACATCCTGCTGCAGGGCTACATCGGCCCCACCGATCTGGTTATCCGCAATAACGGCGGCGCCACGCGCACCCTGGCCAATGGCAACGTGGTGTCCGGCTCCGAACTGCAGCTCGATACCCATTTCGAAATCAGCAACGGTAGCCTGAACTGGGACGCAGCCGACGTGATCCTGCTGTTCAACTTCGCCGCCGTTGGCATTGAAGGGCTACAGATTCATAACCGCCGTGGCGCGGATACCCTGGGGCACTTTGGTATGGCCCATGCCAAGGCTAACCTGTCCCGGGGCACCAGTGCCGCTTCTGGCAAAGAAGGCCTTTCTGTACACGATGTGGAATTCCGGGCTGATATCGACATGCCGGTATTCCGCATGGGTGACACCAGCATCGGCTCGGTTCAGTTCACAGACTTTGCCATCACCAACACCAATCTGATGGTTTACGGTCACTAAGCCAAACTGGACAAGCACTGCCCTGCACAGGGTACACTGCCCGCCACCAACAGACGGGCAGAGCATGACCAACAGCACTGACAGCAACTACCAGAAACGGACTTCCTGGCGACGGCTTACGGCCTTCGCCCTATTGTTCCTGGTCATGACCGGCGCCGGCCTGTATGCGGTCTACGACCGCTTCGCCGGCCGCAGTTTCCAGTTCGACGATCGCCTGCTTTCTCCCACTCTGCTGTTGCCGGTCGCGGCCCTGCTGCTGATCTACTTCATGGCCGATGGTCTGCGCCTGCACTACACCCTCAAGGCGCTGGGGCACCGGCTGCCATTGCGTAAGATCTTCCGGCTGGTGTTCATTAATCTGTTTTTCTCCAACGTAACGCCCATGGCCACCGGGGGCGGGTTTGCCCAGATCTGGTATCTCACCCGCCATGGGGTGCCCGTGGCCCGCGCCACGGCGGCCACCACTATCCGCACGGTACTCGCGGTGGCGTTCATTTTCTCACTGACACCGGTCTTTCTATTGAGTCTGGAGGCCCTGGACGGCGGCATCTGGTCGTCCGGTATCGGCACCGCACTGGCGGTGTTTGTGTCGCTCTATCTGGGATTCTTTGCCGTGCTGCTGTTCCGGACACGCTGGATGATCCTGCCGTTGAGCGCTCTTGTCGCAGGCCTGCGCAAGGCACATCTGATCAACCACCGCCGGCACGACCGCTGGCAGTTCAAATTACGGCGGGAAATGCTGCGGTTTGCCCTGTGTTTCAGCGAATACCTCCGTGGCGCGCCACGGGACGTACTGCTGTCGGTAGTGTTCACCGCCGTGTTCCTGCTCAGCCTGTTCAGTTTTCCCGCCCTGCTGATTCACGGCCTGGGCTATGAGGTGGATTACCTGACCACTCTGGGCTTGCTGGTGGTAACCACCTTCATCATGTATTTCTCCCCCACTCCCGGGGCCTCTGGCATATCGGAAGGCGTGTTCGGCAGTTTCTTCCGGGATATCCTGTCGGGCAATCACCTGGTGCTGGTCACTATTGCCTGGCGTTTTCTCACTATCTACCTGGGCATGCTCATCGGTTTGCTGGTGATGCAGAGGGAACTGATCAAAAGCCACCGGAGGCCGGAATGATCCGTCGTAACCCGCTTAAACTGCTGTTCTATCTGTGCCTGGCCATTGTGGTGGCGCTGGTGGGCTACAAGGTATACCTGAATTTCTTCAAACAGGACTTTGAGGCCCTGCACAGCGAGCAGGTTGAACGCATCCACCAACGCACTCCGCCAGGCTCCGGTATCCGTTTTGCGGTGGTGGGCAACATCAACAATTCCGTGGGCATCTTCGAGCGCCGGTTTATCCCGACCCTGAATCAGGCCGGTGTGGACTTTCTGGTGTCGTCCGGCAATGCCGTGAGCGGCGGTGGCGAGGATAAATACCGGGCACTGTATGGCACCCTGAGCCACCTGGACATTCCCTATCTGCTCACCTTCGGCCCACACGAATACGAGAATTTTGGCAGTTTCCGGTTTTATGATCATTTCGGGCCCCATTTCTACAGTGTGCGGGCCGGTAATACCCGACTGATCTTCCTGGACAGCACCGGGAAAACGCCCTGGCGCTGGCAGATGCGCTGGCTCCGGGATCTTCTGGCCCACGACACCAGCAACGCACACATCCTGTTTATTGGCCACCCGCTTCTGCAACCGGAAACCCCAGCCCTGTTCGACGATGAAGACGACTACCTGCAACCTCCCGCCTTCCGGGAGGAGCTGCTGCAACTGATTCGGGAGCAAGGCATCGACCTGGTGTTTTCGGCCAACCTGTCGCTCTTTGACGAGCAGGTGGTGGATGGCACGCCCTACATCACCACCGGGGGTGCCGGCGGGCTGGTGCTGAATACGGAGGATAGCTTCTACCACTACGTGGACGTACGGGTCTCTCCAGACGGTGACGTCAGCTACCAGATGGAGCGTCTGGAAGTGGGCCAGCATCCGGTCTGGAAGCGGCTGGAGAGCTTCTGGTTCTTCGTGTATTCCCTGTTCTACACCGGCTATCTGAACTTCATCCTGATCGTCTCGGTGTTTTTGGCGCTGACCATCAAGCTTTACCAGGTTATCTTCATCGGCAAGGACTACTATCCGGATTACGACCTGGACCCCACCCCGTGGCTCGAAAAGCCGTTGCGGGTCACCATGTTCACCAACAACTATCTGCCTTTCATTGGCGGAGTTCCAATTTCCATTGAACGGCTGCGCCGTGGCCTGGAACATCTGGGAGATAGCACCCAGATTGTCGCGCCCCGGTATCGCGACCAGCCCAGTCATGAAGATGCGGTAGTGCGGGTACCATCACTGCTGGCCATGGGTGAGAAACGGGAATTCCGTCTGGCCAATATTTTCCTGGCCCGTATCCGCAAGCAGGTGCGGGCCTTCCGGCCGGATGTGATTCACCTGCATCATCCGTTCTGGCTGGGTAGCCTGGGGCTGTTTATGGCCCGTCAGCTTCGTATTCCGGCCATCTATACTTACCACACCCGTCTGGAGCACTACGCTCACTTTGTCCCCCTGCCCGGGATGCTGTTCCGGAACCTGATTTCCCACGCTCTGATCAAACGCTTTGCCAACCGCTGCGATGGCGTGATCGTACCGACTTACTCCACCGAGGAATACCTGCGGATGATCGGGGTGACCACACCCACCTTCGTACAACCCACTGGTATCGAGTACGAGCGTTTCCAGGCTGTGAAGCCCGCAGATGTGGAGACACTCCGGAAAAAACTGGCACTGAGCAACGAGAAGGTCTTTATCAGCGTGGCCCGTCTTTCCAACGAGAAGAACATCGACTTCATGATCGAAGCCATTGACCGGCTGCGGCAGGAGAGCGACGTGCCATTCCGGTTTCTGATGATTGGCGATGGCCACCAGAGGGACCGGCTACAGAAGAAAATTGACAGCCTGGAGCTGGGCTCTCACTTTACCCTGGTGGGCGCGGTTCAGCCGGAGGAGATGGCGCTCTGGTACAACCTTGGCGATGCCTTCCTGTTCGCCTCCAAATCCGAGACCCAGGGCATGGTCATTCTGGAAGCCATGTCTGCCGGGCTGCCGGTCGTGGCGGTTCGCTCCAGCGGTATTGAAGATGTGGTTCGGGACGGCCTGAACGGCTACAAGACTCCGGAGAACCAGGCCCGCTGGATTGAGAAAGCCCAACGGCTGCTTGAGGACGACAAACTGCGCACCGAGCTGTCGGACAAAGCCCGGGCCTTTGCCGAGGATTATTCCATCGAGCAATTTGCCCGGGATGTCCGGGGCATTTACGCGACCAGCCTGGCTGCCCGGGAGAAACGCAACAAAACGTCTTCATGAGTACCTTGGGTGCATTGCTCTGATCGGTTTACACTGAATCAACGTAAGCGGTATCAGTAACGTCACTTTTGTGTATTGGAGAAGCCTGTGAGCGGTATACCGGTTGGCATCAGCACTTGCCTGTTGGGCAAGGAAGTTCGGCACGACGGCGGCCACAAACACTCCCGCTACTGCACCCAGGTGCTGGCAAAGCACTTCGAGTTCCGCTCTATCTGTCCGGAACTTGAAGCCGGCCTTGGCGTTCCCCGCCCCGCCATTCATCTGCGGGAGCATGAAGACGGTCTTCATCTGGTGGAAAGCAAGGGCAGCAAAGACCACACCGAAGGCATGCAGAACTTCATTGCCGAGGTGCTACCCTCACTGGCCAACCTTCGCGGCTACATCCTGATGGCGAAATCGCCCAGTTGCGGCATGGAACGCATCAAGATCCACAACGCCGAAGGCAGTTTCATGCACAGGGATGGCCGCGGCATGTTCGCCGAGGCGCTGATGAAAGCCTACCCGCTGATGCCGGTGGAAGAGGAAGGCCGCCTGCACGATGACATGCTGCGGGAGAACTTCATTGAACGGGTATTTGCCTACGACGACTGGATGCAGAACGTGGCAGGCGAAAACCTGACCAAGCAGGCGCTGATTGATTTCCACACCCGCCACAAGTTTACGCTGCTGGCCCATTCAGAAAAGATCTACCGGCAACTGGGCCCGATGCTGGGCGACCTCAAATCCGAACCTCTGGAACAGATTGCCGACCGCTACACCCATCAGTTCATGGAAGCCATGACCCAACGGGTAAGCCGTGGCTCGCATGTGAATGCCATGCAGCATCTGCTGGGTTTTCTGAAAGAAGGCATGTCGGCCGAGGAAAAAACCGTTCTGCTGGAGCAGATCGAAGCCTACCGGCGCGGTGAGATACCTCTGGTGGTGCCCATGACGCTGCTGCGCCTGGCCCAACGCAAGGAACCGGTAGACTACCTGCACTCCCAGAAATACCTGACGCCCTACCCGGACGAACTGGGCCTGAGAAACAACGTATAACCCCAAAAACAAACGGGGCAGAGGATTCTTCCCCTGCCCCGTTTTTGTTTGTGGCTACCGGGTGTGTCAGAACCCGTACAGCAACGACAACGAGGTTTCTGTGTCAGTCTTGTCAGTACCGGCGGGTGCATCGGATACATGCTTTACCCGGAACGCAGCTTTCATCGACAGCGAACCCACGATACTGGTTTGCAGGGACGTTTCGGACTGGCTGATGGTGTTGTTCTCATCCAGTCCGATTTCGGTACTGAGCTTCTGCCGGAACAGGGCGGTGTCGGATAAGGCGTAGTCGAAATGGGCGGCTAATCTTGCGATCGCTTCCTTTTCGGCGTCGTCGCCATCGTCATTCACCCCTTCAAGCTTGTTATACCGATAACCCAGACCCGCCGAAAGGTCGAGGAACGATCGCTCTCCCACCTGCCAGACGCGGTTTCCGTAACCAGTGCTCAAGGTAGACTCGAAATCGTAACCGGAGAAACGATCGTCTTCCCAGGAACCTCTGACAAACCAGTATTGTTGCTCATCGAACTTGTAGTCGGATTCCAGCGCAACCTGATACTCCTCTGCCGTGGTTTCTTCATCGGCTTCAGTGTACCGGGAACTGAACTCGCCGGTATTCCGCCACATCGTTGTCTCATGTTTGAGAGCCAGCCGACCATTCACCTTGGTTTCTTCGGTGTTGCCAGAGGTCAGCAAAATGCCAAGCTCAGCCTCACCTTCGACGTTGCCGCTTTCCTGGGCCCAGGCCACGGGGGCCACCACCAGGCAGGCAACCGCCAGGGGTTTTCTGATCAACATACTGTCTCCTTACTCAGGGGCTGTTAATTCACAGCAGACTTACGCTGCTTTTCCCCCTCCAGACTCCTGCGCGCCTGTGCTTCCCGTTCGGCCTTCTTGCGGGCCTTTCGCTCAGCAATAATGCGTGCGGCCTCGCCGCCGACGTGTTCTTCTCCCCGCTCACGGGCCAGGCGCATCTGGCGCTCACGCTCCTTGAAACGGGCTTTCTGTTCTTCGGTCAGGCTGTCGATGCACTGGTGGCAACTGACACCCTGTTCATATTCCGGGCGCTGCTTGTCGGCCTCGGTAATAGGCCGACGACAGGCGTGGCACTGGTCGTATTCGCCACGTTCCAGGTTGTGATTCACCGTTACCCGGTCGTCAAATACGAAACACTCACCCTGCCACAGACTCTGCTCCTGGGGAACCTCTTCCAGGTACTTCAGGATGCCGCCCTTGAGGTGATACACCTCTTCGAAGCCCTGCTCTTTCAGATAAGCCGTAGACTTCTCGCAGCGGATACCGCCGGTGCAGAACATGGCAACTTTTTTGTGCTTCTGCGGGTCGAGGTTCTGCTTCACATACTCGGGAAACTCGCGGAAGGTGTCAGTGGCCGGATTGACGGCGTTTTTGAAAGTGCCGATCTCGACTTCGTACTGGTTACGGGTGTCGACCAGGACAACGTCCGGATCAGAGATCAGATCGTTCCATTGTTGCGGCTCCACGTAGGTGCCGACAATCCGCTTCGGGTCGATGCCATCGACGCCCATGGTGACGATTTCTTTCTTGAGTTTGACCTTGGTGCGTTTGAACGGCTGGATATCGACGAAGGATTCTTTGTAGTCGATGCCGTTGAAGCGGTCGTCTTTGCCAATCCACGCTTTCACAGCGTCGATGCCTTCTCGGCTGCCGGCGATGGTTCCATTGATGCCTTCGCGGGCCAGCAGCAGGGTGCCGTGCACGCCTTTTTCCAGCATCAGGTTCAGCAAGGGCTGGCGTAGATCTTTGTAATCATTGAGGACTGCGAACTTGTAGAGCGCGCAGACGACGATTTCGTTGCTCATGGTTTTCTCCTGCGGGCCGGATCGTAAATCCGGAGCATGATTTGATATTTGTCACGGCCGGTGGGCGCGAGGGGGCAAAGTTTAATCAACCAGGCCCCCGATGCAAGTTGCGGATGGCCGCATTACTCCGCTTTGGCCAACTCCCGTTCTACAACCGCCGACAACTGGCCCCAGCCGGGCCGGGTCAACTGAATATTGTCGACCATGACTGTGGGCGTGCTGGCGACCCGGAGCTGGACAGCCACTTGCAGGCTCTGTTCGACAGCTTCCCGGTGCAGTTCGGTTTCCATGCAACGACGGAAGCGGCGTTCTTCCAGGCCGAGGTCGTTGGCGTAGCGGGTGAAGGTGGCCGTCGGATCGTTGGAGCCACTCCAGTCCAACTGGGAACCGTATAGTTTGTCGTGCATGGCCCAGTACTGGTCCTGATCACCCGCACAACGGGCGGCCAGGGCGGCGGGCATGGCGTTCTGGTGCTGGCGCAGAGGCAGGTCGAAATAGACGAAACGGACTTTACCTGACTCCACATATTCTTTCTTGAGGCGCTGGCTGGCTTCGGCGAAGCGGGCACAGGCCGGGCACTGGTAGTCGGCGAACTCGCGGACGACAACCGGCGCGTCTTCGTTGCCAACGGAGACGCCGTACTGGTCGACAATGGCCGGGAATTCGTCGGCGTTGGGGGCCGCCACGGGAAGTGCCTCGGAGCTGGGTGCCGGTGGTTTGGTGACGAAATACAGGCCGGCAATGACGGCCACCCCGATCACCAGTGACAGGACGATGATCAGTGATTTGCGGCCCTGCGTGTTGCGTGGCGAGGGGGCGCCGGTCTGTTTACGTCGTTTTGCTTCACCCATGACGGGCTCCTTGTCTGGAGGTTAATAACACACTATCTCAGAAAACCGGTTTCGCGGCTCTGCGGGAACAGGCTAAGATCCCCCATAGCTTGAGAAAGTTCCAATAAAAATCAAGGACTCAACATGCCAATTCCCGCACAGCTCCAAAATCAGCTTCGTCTTCCGTTAATTGCCGCCCCCATGTTTCTGATTTCCTCACCCCGCCTGGCCTTTGCCTGTTGCAAAGCCGGCATCGTGGGCAGTTTTCCAGCCCTGAACCAGCGCAGCAGTGAGGGTTTTGAGCAATGGCTGGTGCAGATGAATGACGAGCTGGCGCAATGGCAAGCGCAGCAACCAAGCGCGACAACCGCGCCCTATGCCGTGAATCTGGTGGTGCACCGCACCAACCCGCGCTGGCAAGCGGATCTTGAACTGTGCGTAAAGCATCAGGTGCCAATTGTCATTACCTCCCTGGGCGCGGCCAGCCAGGTGGTGGAAGCCGTGCACAGTTACGGCGGGCTGGTATTCCACGATGTCACCAATCAGAAACACGCCCGCAAGGCGGCAGAAGCCGGGGTGGATGGCATCATTGCGGTCAGCGCCGGCGCCGGTGGCCATGCCGGTACCACCAACCCGTTTGTACTGGTGCATGAAATCCGTGAGGTGTTCGATGGCACCATTTTGCTGGCCGGCGGTTTGTCTCACGGAGAGGATCTGTTGGCAGCCCAGGCGCTGGGGGCAGATCTGGCCTATATGGGCACACGGTTTATCAATACCGAGGAATCCGAGGCAGAGGATGCCTATCGGAACATGATCATCGAAGCCGTATCAGCGGATATCATCCATACCCCGGCGGTGTCCGGTGTACCGGCCAGCTTTATGCGCCAGAGCCTGGAGGCCGCTGGCTTTGATATGCAGAAGCTGAACCAGGCCGGCGATGTGAATTACGGCGAGAAGCTCAAGCCCATGGACGATGAGGCCAAGGCCTGGAAGACCGTCTGGTCCGCCGGTCAGGGTGTGAGCCAGATTCATGATGTGGTGTCTGTTGAGGCCCTGGTTCAGCGATTGGAAGAGGAATATCAGCAGGCCCGTTCACGCCTGATGGGATGATTCCGGATAGCGGTTGGCGAAGGCCTGAAGTTCCGGAAAGAAGGCCAGAAAATGTTCCTCCAGTTCCGATTCATTGGCCCGGATTTCGTCGATGATGCCGGTAAACCGGTTGGCAAAGCGGATTCGGCTGGCCACGCGATCGAGGGCATAGCCGATGTTGTCCAGATCCTGATAGGCGCCAAACCAGTCATGCTCGACCATGCGACGGGTCACCACCGCCATGTTGTCGGGCATCAGCGCCTGGTGGCTTTGCAGTTCCTGGTATACGGTCCGGATAAAGGTATTTTTGTCCCAGTCACTGAACTGTTCCCAGTGCCGGAGCAGAAAGTGGTCGTAGAGGATATCCAGAGCCACGCCGGCAAAGCGCCGGCGCTCCCTTGAGAACAGGCTTTTACTGGCCAGCACCTGCGGATGCTGATCGGTGAATACATCAACCGCCAAGTGGTGCCGCACGCCCTCGAGCACCGGCGACGGCACATGATCCCAGTCCAGCCCCCGGGTGAAATCCCCGAGAATACTGCCCACTCTCGCCTCCGGTGAGTCCGGGGCGAGGAAGGTGTGGGCGAGGTGGTTCATGGCTCAGTCTTCGCTTTCCAGTTCGATTTCATCGGCCACGAAGTTGCCCGGTGTTGGCTCACGATACTCTACTTCAAGTACCGGCCGCTGCCCGGCATCGAAGGCATCAATCAACTCGTCGCGGCTGGTGCCTTCAAACTGGGTATCTATCGTGGTTTGCACATCAATTCCCAGTACCGTGAACACAGTCCCCTGCACGTGCGTGAGCTGACCCTGGCTTTCATATTCACGATCCGCCGCTGGCCCATTGTCTTCCTCATTGCGCTCAACCTTTATCGCTTCAAGCACAACGCCAGAGCCGGACTGCCGCTCAATCCCTTCCACTTCCAACTGATAACTGCCGTTCAGGTCCGCCAGTTTCAGACGCAGATCGCTGTCATCGTCGGTGATGATCGTCCGTGGCGTGAGCTGCACCAACACACCACCAACCCGGAAGGTCTGGTCGTTGAAGTTGAGCGTGTTGACGTCGAGGACACCGTCTACTGACGCGTTGCCCTCCCGAGCTTCAATTTCTTCAGCCAGTACGGAGCCATTGTCCTGGAAATCCCCCTCAACCTGTATCAGCATGCCGGCGGTCAGATCCGAGGCCGACAAACCATCATCAAACTCGGTGTTATCGTCGACAAAGACGATCAGGCCGTTGATGTGGAAGGATCGGGTCGATGCGTTGTAGTCGGTGCTCACAGGGCCTGAAAACTCAATGTCATCGCCGGAGCCCCGACGGTAGCGACGGGTTTCGCCTTCGTCGATTTCCCGGGCAATCAATACGCCATTGGAGATCGTACCTTCGGCCTCCACCAGCAGAAGATCGGCCAGATCGGCTTCCGTCAGCGACCCGGCGAACGCGCTGTCAGTGTAAGAGACCGACTGCCCGTTAATGCTGAACTGATTCAGATTCAGCTGCAATGAACCCTCGTCAATGCGGCCTTCAATCTCTACGTTGGTTTCGTCCTGCGTCATCAAACCAATGTGGCTTGCCCGGTACCGGCCGTTGGGGTCCGGCTCACGCCAGCCACTGATGCGCACGAAAGCGCCGTCTGCCAGGGTTTCAAGCGCAATGTCCTTGAACACCGTCTGCTGGTCGGCAACCACAGTCTGTCCGTAGATGGTGAACTGCACCGATTCGACCATACCGTCGGCATCCAGGGTCTGGGTCAGATTGGCGACAAGACCACGGAAGGTATCGTCGTACTCGACCGACTCCGCATTCCCCCGGCCATCAACCCGCCACTCGCCTTCGATCCTCAGGATCATGCCTTCCTGTAACTGGTCTTCACGCTCAATGCCGTCATCACTGCTGACGCGACCATCCGTCTCAAACTTCACGCCATTGACGAAGACACTGCCGAAACCGGAAACCGGCCCAACGCTGGAGCCAGTGCCTCGGATGCCGCCGTCGGCAACGTCGACACCACCGCCACCACCGCCGCAGGCACTCAACACGCCGAGTGCGATCGGTGCGGCGGCCAGTTTCAGCATTCTGTGAAGCGTTACTGCTCTGAACATTATTCTCTCCTGCAGGCCATCCGGGCCCGCCACTGATTGTCAGCTGTCGTTGTGGCGTCGTCGTAGCTTGTCGATGTCAACAAAATCATCGTAATTGCCCAGGCTCAGTGAACCGGTAGCACCCCAGGGAGCATAAGCGCTTCTCTTTAACAGAACGTGACCGCTCTCCAGGGTTTCCACAATGCCCTTTCGAAGCAGTTCCGCAAGCACGACAGAAGGCACCAGGTTTGGGTTGGCAATTTGCACCAGGTCAACAAAGGAATGGGGTTCATGGGGCGTTGCAAGCACCACCCTCGGGTGGTTCTGCTCATCCAGGAAATGCTCGGAACTCAGCCAGTATCTCACCACCTGACGGGCGCCCGGTGAAAGCAGCATGCTGACCAGTTCGGTGGTTTGCCAGCGCGGGGGCTGTCCGGTCGGGACATTAAGAGCCATCATCATTCGTCTCCGCTCTTGTTCGTCTGAACCGGCTCTTCAAAATAGAAAATGCTGACGCCGGTCCGTACCGATTCGCCGCCCTCCTGGCCGGATACTCCCCGGTCGTGAGGCCCTAACCAGCTGTCCAGATCTTCCAGCAGGGCCTGGGACTGCCTTGCGGCTTGTTCACGCCACGCAGTAATCACCTCTGGTGGTATTTCATTATAGGTCAGGGTGCGCTGGAACAGCGGCTCACGCCCGACATCCCGACTCACCAGATTGTGATCAATAGTGGCTACAAGATCAGATACGTCCTCTCCGAAGATCTGGAGCATTTCTTCGCTGTCTCCGGCCGGCACATACGCCCGCTGTTTCAGGATCAGGAACCCAGTATCCGGCTCAACCGCGACTACCCCAACCCGCTGGAGCTCATCCAGTACCGCTCTGGGAGTCATATCGCCACTGTATTTTCGAACCAGCTCACTGAAGCTCCCGGCGCCCTCGAATGCCAGCACCGCGGGCTGTCCATTCGCTGCCTGATAGGTCTCATCGTGCACCCATCCGGACACCACACGCGACGCGCGATTGGCATGAGAGGTTCGTTCACTGACCGGGCTTTGCCCCGCCAATATCTCTCGTTGTTTTCGCACTTCTTTGCGGGTAAGGCCTGTCATCACTGCCGCTCTGGAATCGGTTGGTTTGCGGCGCCCGTCAGAGAAATCCTCCAACGCAGCCTCCACATACGCCCTTTTCACCAGCTCAGAGAACTCGCCGAACGGAACGCCATTGCGCAACAGCAGTCTGGCCATCGGGCGCAAAATGCGGAACAGCGCTTGGTGCAGGGGATTGGATTTGGCATCAGTCATGTTTGGGATTGTATTCCCATCTTGCCCCGGAAAACCAGACACAGGTTGCGGTATCCCCCGCAACCTGTGTCCTTCGACCTCAGTTTTCGGGGTTTGCGGTCAACACATACTCTCCGCCGATGGTCTGGTCGTACTCAACCTCGGCTTCATCACCAACCTGAAGACCCGCAACGCTGAAGCCATTCAGCAGGATTTCCAGATTCATCACCGTCACCGACGTATCGGAAATGGCATCGATTCTGGCCTCCAGCTCAAAGTTATCATCTTCGTCGCTGTCTTCCCGCTCAATGGTGAAGGCTTCAAGGTGATCAGTACGCTGACGACCTTCAACCTCAACATAGTCCCCAACGCTGAAGGCGTTGATGTCATCAACCCGATTACGCAGGTCGTTATCGCTGTCATCGTCGTCGATCAGGGTATTGGCGGTGAGTTGAACGCGAACGCCACTGACCACCAGCAACTCATTGTCCAGATCGATCTGCTGGATGATGCCGTCCAGTTCCGCATCGCCTTCCCGGCCTTCCACTTCTTCCGCCAGCAGAGTGTTGTTGCGGAAATCACCCTCGACTTTCACGAACACGCCATCCTGAAGGCTGCCCTCGCTGATGTCGTCAAACTCAGTCTCAGCATTCAGCTGAACCAGCACGCCATTAATCCGGAAGGTGCGGGCAGACGCATCGAAATCGTAGATATCACCGGAAATTTCAACGTCGTCGTTATCGTCGAACAGGTCGTCCTCATCATCAATTTCCTCGGCAAGCAGGACATCGCCGTCTGCGTTGAGCTGACCTTCCACCTCAACCGCAAGCCCGTTCTCCAGTTGGTCCAGACTGAAGTCGTCATCCGCAACTGCGCTGGTGTAATCCACTGTGAAACCGTTGATGGTGAAGGTCTGCAACTGCGCATCCAGGTTCTGGACCACGCCTTCAAGTTCAGCTTCATTCACATCGTCAAAATCCGAGCCCAGCAGACGCGCACCCACGAAGCTGGCCCGGAAACTGCCGTCATCCAGCCGCCAGCCGCTTACCCGAACCCGATAGTTGGCAGGCGCGGCCGCAAGCTCAACCGGTGTGGCTCCGCGGAATACCGTCTGGTTGTTAAGCACAACCACCTGCCCCAGCAACTCCAACTGACCGGTGCTGGCGGTGGCATCCCAGGTTGCCGCAACCAGTGGTCCCCTCAGGGTATCGTCATAGAACACGGCGTCGGCCTGGCCCTGGCCCCGCTCGTCCCAGTCACCTTTGATTTTCAGCACCATGCCTTTTTCAAGCTGGCCCTCACGTTCGATGCCGTCGTCACTGCTAACGCTGCCATCGGTCGCAAACCGGGTTCCGTTGACATACACGCTACCAAAACCGGTCACCGCACCAACGCTGGTGCCCTCGGCATTGCCACTCGCCCCCACCGAACCGGAGGAGCCGGAGCCACCGCCACCACAGGCGGCCAGACCGCCGGCCAAGGTACCAACCAGAACCAACTTGATCGCTTTTGAAAGTCCGTTGCGCTTCATCTTCCTTCTCCCGACTGATTTGACAGAATCCGGCGCATTTTTCAGCGCCACAATAATTGGGATATTTTTCCCAAACAATTAAATGGGAAAATAATCCCAAATTTTCAATTTGTCCAGTCAGGAAAGATGAAAATTTCGTGAATCGTTTCTGGAAACGTGTCCGGGTCTGCTAGACCCGGAACTGGGATGCCTTTGTTTGCAGGGCCGACAGGGTGCTTGCTATTTCACCGCTGGCCTCGTCCGATTGCGTTATGGAATCAACGGTTTCCCGGGAGGAATCGGCGATTTCACGCACGCTGACACTGACTTCGCTGGCGTGCCCACTCTGATCTTCCGCCACCCCGGAGATCTCAAGGGCCCGCTGCTGAAGGCTGGCCAGCAGTTGGTTAATGCGGTCGAAGTGCTCATCGGCCCGGTGGAACTCGGTTGAGGATTCCGCGACCTGACCGGACACATCGTTAATGGTGCTGACGGCCTGACGACTGCCCTGCTGCAACCTTTCGATAATGGCCTGAATCTCGGTGGTCGACTCCTGGGTTCGGCTGGCCAGAGTGCGTACTTCATCAGCCACCACCGCAAACCCTCGACCGGACTCGCCAGCCCGCGCCGCTTCGATGGCGGCGTTCAGTGCCAGCAGGTTGGTCTGCTCCGCGATAGCTCCGATCACGGACAATACCGAGCCAATCTCTTTGCTCTGGGTATCCAACTGATTGACCGCCGCGACCGCCTGCTCAACGTTCCGCACGACGCTGTCGAGACGATCACGCACTTCTCGGGAGATCTCCGCCGTGGCCGCACTTTCGGCGCTGACATTCCGGACTTCGCCGGCGATATCCTGCACATCACCGGCGACTTCGGAAATGCTGCGCGACATCATCTCCATGGTGCCGGAAACCTGGGCGACACCCTGCTCCTGACGATTCACCGCGGCCACGGCGCGGCGACTGATATCCCGCTGGGCCTGCGCCTGGCCGGCGGCGGACTCTGCCGACGCCTTGACGTCTGAGACCAGTTCCTGGATCCGAGCAATAAACCGGTTTACTCCGTGCCCCATTTCGGTCAGTTCGTCATTGCCTTTAAGGGAGACTCTCCGGGTGAGATCGGCTTCGCCATCGGCAATCCCCCAGATCGCCTGGCTAAGGCGGTAAACCCTGGGCAATACGCCGCCGCCCAGCACCAGGGCCACAAGCACAACAAGGGTTACGACCGACACCACCGCCAGAAGCGACAGCTTGGTGGACAGGCTCTCGGCTTCGTCATTCAATGCCTGCACGGTGTTTTCCATGCTCGTGCGGGTTTCTGTGTCCATGGCTGCGAGCTGCTGTTGTAACCGCTGGTTTACCTGCTCCGTTTCGGTGCCAAGTGTCTCCCTGAGTGCATCAATACTGTCCGCAATGGTTGCTCCGAATTCCGCCTCGAGCTGAGTCAGGTCACGATTGATGCCCTCAAGCGACAACCCAAGTTTCAGCTCGCCGATGGCCGAACCCTGTGGCGCAATATCCGCGCTGATGATCACCACATCGGGATCCCGGCTGGCAGCATCCAGGACCCGATTTGCAGCACCACGACCTTCCCCCTGCTCCATAAGAGTGCGAACACGATCGTCCGTGCGATCCACATAGCGGGTCAGACGCTCACCGTATTGATCGTAATAAATCGCAAACAGAACAGACTCCCTGGCATCGGCCAGTTCCACCAGGTCGGTCAGGCGTGGGATGTCACGATCCCAGATCAGAGGCGCAGCGACGGCAGCCAGCACCTCGGCAAGCCCCTGGGCTTCCGCCATAACGGCTGTACGAACATTACCGGCCACACGCTCCTGCTGCTCGGTCTGCTGGCGGGTGAGTTCCGCGGAAAGTTCGTCGGTGGTTTTCTGGCGCATGCGCTCAAGCCGGCCCCGGACATCTTCCCGGGTTTCACCAAACGAGGCGCTGACATTATTGCTGCTGGCTTCCAGCGCGGTGCCTGCGGTTTCGACCAGCCGCTCAACCTGGTTCGATATCAACCATTGGCTGACAACGACCTGTATCAGGCCAGCAACCAGAAGCACAATGAACACCGGCCGCAACAGACGACTGGTCACGAGGTGTTTGAAAAAACGTATGGACATAGGGACTCCGCTAGTGTTCGCGCGCAAAGCATCCTGCACACCGACAGCCGGCTCCCTGCCGAGTTTCTGTCTTTATGTATAGCAAAAGGCGGGCCTATGTGGGCAGCAATCCAGGTTCTAGAGTGAACTACGCCGGCCCGACAGCGTATATGCTGAAACACTGAACAAGAGGAGAAGCCAGCCATGCTGGGATTTCTGAAGGGCGACCCGAAGAAAAAACTGCAGAAAGCCTATGAGGAAAAGCTCGCCAAGGCGCTGCATGCACAGCGTAATGGCGATTTGCGTAGTCACGGCACGCTGATGGAGGAGGCGGAAAAGATTTACGCCGAAATACAGGCACTGGAAAAGTCCGGGCGCTGAAACAGGCGTTCAGCCCCCGGGACAATAATACGCCTACTCGCCCATCAGTTGACGAATGCGCTGGTTCAGACGGTCCACCTCCCGCCGCATGTCCTGAACTTCATCCAGCAGCTCCAGCGACATCGCCAGCCCCGGCAGGTTGAGTTTGAGATCCCGCTGCAGGCGCAGCGCTTTCTGCAGGCGACTCAGCGCGGCCACGTCGAATTGCCACTGGCGCATTTCCGGCACCTCGTCCAGTGGCTCAATGACCCCATAATCCACCAGTTTGATCACAAACTCTGCATGGCAGTCCCCGCGTTCGCAGATTTCCCGAAGCGAGAAGGTGCTGCCATCGGTGTCGGTGACTTCCACCGTCAGAATCCGGTCTTTGCTCGTCATGTTCGCCTCCCTCACACGTGCAGCTTGCTGCGCGGATTAAAGCCTTTCTCCAGCTCAGCCAGCTTCTCGTAGAGTGCTTCAGCTTCCGCCGTGTGCTGTTCCGGCATGGCCACTTGCAGTACCACAATCTGGTCGCCCGGATGTTTACCCGGGAAGCCTTTGCCCTTGAGCCGGAGTTTCCGCCCGCTGGTGGCCCCCTTCGGAACCTTCACATTCACCTTTCCGCTCACCGTTGGTACTGTGACCGTCGCACCCAGGGCGGCCTCCCACGGGGAGATTGGCACAGTAACCAGCACATCCCGGCCCTCAATGCTGAAGTGCGGGTGGGGCGCCAGTTCCACTTCGATAAACAGATCGCCAGACTCACCGCCACCAACGCCGGGCGCGCCCTGGCCTTTGAGCCTGATGTGCTGCCCTTCCCGCATGCCCGCGGGGATCTTTACTTTCAGGGTCTTCTGACGTGGTATCAGGCGGCCCTGGTCATCCGGTTCATGAACCGTAAACGACACCTGTTTCTCGCAACCGTTAAAGGCCTCTTCAAGAAACAGGGCCAGCCGGGCATGCACATCCTCACCCCGCATTCTCATGCTCTGGCGAAAACCGCCACCACCGAAGCCTCCACGCCGGCCTCCGCCGAAGATTTCCTCAAAAAAATCACTGAACTGACGAGCGTCGGCCTCTGTGTATCCTCCGCCGCCAAAGCCGGAGGCACTCTGCCAGCCCGGTGGCGGCTGGAATGAACCATCGTCTCGGGTACCGTACTTGCGCAACTGGTCGTACTCGGCCCGTTTCTCCGGGTCCTTCAGTACTTCATACGCTTCGCCCACTTCTTTAAAACGGTCGCTCGCATCGGCCTCTTTGCTGACATCCGGGTGATATTTCCGCGCCAGCTTTCGGTAAGCCTTCTTGATTTCCTCGGGCGTGGCAGACTCACTCACACCGAGGACGGCGTAATAGTCTTTGAAATCCATGGCGCTCCTCGCATCTGAGCAAATAGGTTTCTCTGATTACCTATATTTGACGCTGATGGAAAAAATACAAGCCAGTGCTGACCGCCACTTGAGACAGGTCAAGCACTGAGAGGTGGTTCACAATGACCGACTGATGGCCGGATCTGACAACTCCGAAGCCTCTTCTCCCATTCTGCAAACCAGCGCCCATGGACGATATTGAAAGGGCAGTACCCATAGACGGACCGTCTATCCCTTACACAAGGAGTTCAAACAATGACAATTAATGAACACCGTTCGTTCCTGCCCGATCTCCTGGGCAATACCCTCAAACCAGCCGTGGCACTTGGCGCAGCACTGCTGTTTACCGGCTGCAGTGAACTCGGCTATCTGCTCAGTAACGACAAGGTGACCGACGCCGATAACGACCAGGTCGTTTTCGTTGGTGATTCCATCTTTGCCCTCTCCGGTGAAATCCAGAATCAGCTGGAAGCAAAAGCCGGCGAAACCTTCCGGCGCTACACGGTCTCCGGTGCAGAGCTGTCCGGTGAGCTGATTGCCCCGTCTATTCCCAATCAGTTCCGGGAAGCCGTCACAGACAACCCGGATATCAAAACCATTGTCGGTGATGCCGGCGGGAACGATATTCTGATTCCGGCGATTGCCTTCAACTCCAACAACTGCAAGACACCCTGGTGGCGCTTCGGGCGCCTGAGCCAGCAATGCCGGGATTTCATCGATGATATCTATGTGGAAGGCGTGGATTTCCTGAACGAGATGGCGGAAGCCGGCGTTCAGAAGGGCATTCTTACCGGCTACTACTACACCAAGAACGGCCTGTTCCGGCTGGATGACATGAAAGAGGCGGTGGACTACGGCAATGCCACACTGGCCCGGGCCTGTGAAAACTCGGTACTGGACTGCACATTTGTGGATCCGCGCTGGGTTATCAACGACCGCGACATCATCTTTGATGGTATCCACCCGGCGGATAGCGGTTCGAAAAAGATCGCTGATCTGATCTGGCCGAAACTGCAACCACTCCTCTGAGCCCAGGTGTCCCGGCCGAACGGCGGCCGGGACCGCATTCGGCAAAACCAATAGCAGGACCGCTGCAATGAAACCACTCAATTCCGTATTGGCGCTCGGTGCCCTGGCCTTAGTGATTGCGGGCGGTTTTCATTACTGGCCCGAGTCATCAGAGCCGGCGGCTATGCAAGCGCCCAATGGCTCCACCCGGTCGCGTGCGGCAGCGACGTCCGCCGCCGAGCCAACCCAAAGCGGCGACCAACGCGTTGTTGAACTGGCCGTTAAGTACCTGGAACTGTACGGCGACACCATCACCGAGCCGGCCACCCAGGCACGTCTGTATAACGAACGCCGAAACCTGTTGGCGCGTTATCCGGATTCCGGTGACGAGCTTTTCCAGTCCGCCATCACCACGGCCTTTCCAGAACTGGCCGACAGCATTTTCGCGTTATTGGCCAAGCTGGACCTGTACAACCGGTGGCTCGACAATCACGAGCTTCGTTTACAGGGGTTGCCGGACATGGAACGCTACGCCGAGCTCTGGCAGCAACGCGAAGCGATTTTCGGCCCCCTGGCAAGCCAGATCTGGGCCGAGGAGCAGAACCCGGTGGAAGCCAAATCGGACCAGTTCCAGCAGACTCTGGCGCGGCTGGACCAGGCCAACCAGATGCCACTGACCGAACTGGCTCACCAGCTACAGACCACCGCAGACGAACTCTATGGTGCCGATCTGGCCCGGCAACTGGCGGGTTCCGGTGCGACCGGCCACGCCCTGTTCTCCATGGACAGCGTTCAACAGCAACTCGCCAGCCTGCCTGCAGACAAACGCCAGCAAGCCATCAACGCTCTGCGCCGTCAGATAGGCTACTCCGAAGAGGCCGTTCGCCAGTTGGCCGAGGAAGACCAGCGCCGGGAGGAAAAATGGCAGAAAGGCAAAGCTTATATGGCCGAAAGACGCGCCCTGGAGAACCGCCTGAACGGCGATCAACTGGAGGCTGCGTTAACGGATCTTCGCCAGGAACATTTCGGGTTTTCTGCCCCGACCATCGAACGGGAAGAGGAAGAGGGCTTTTTCCGGTTTGAGCGCGAACGCCGCTACGGCTTGAATTAGCAAGCTAACGTCCATCCTCATAATCGCTTATAGCCGTTAGAGCACCCAATCCTGACAATGGCGGACTTTCTCTTCCCTGATGGAATCAAGGAGATCAGATTGAGCGCCGCCACCCACAATCCCGATTCGGGCCTTCCGACCTGGCTGATTGTCTTTGCGCTGGCGATGGGCGGCTTTGGTATCGGTACCGGTGAATTCGCCATTATGGGATTGATGCCCAATGTTGCTCAGGATCTCGGCGTTTCTGAACCACAAGTAGGCCATCTTATCTCCACCTATGCGCTGGGCGTGGTGGTCGGTGCGCCCATTCTGGCCATTCTCGGCGCGCAACTGTTCCGGCGGCAGTTGCTCATACTACTGATGTCCTTCTACGCGCTGGGCAACCTGGCCAGTGCCCTGGCCAGCAATTACGAATCCCTGCTGGTTTTCCGGTTTATCGCCGGACTGCCCCATGGCGCCTACTTTGGTGTTGCGGCCCTCGTGGCAGCCTCACTGGTGCCGGTACACAAGCGGGCCAAGGCGGTGAGCCAGATCATGATGGGGCTGACTCTTGCACTGCTGATCGGCAATCCCCTGGCCACGGTGATGGGGCAATCCATGGACTGGCGCTATGCCTTTGGTTTTGTTGGCCTGGTGTCTTTACTCACCGCGGTGCTGGTAACCCTGTTCCTGCCCAAAAATCCTCAGGAACAAAGGCACAGCCCGTTAAGCGAAATCCGCGCCTTTAACAAACCACAAATCTGGTTTGCACTGGCCATTGGCGCTATCGGTTTCGCAGGCATGTTCGCTGTGTTCAGTTACCTTGCCCCGACACTGCTGGAAGTCACTCGAGTGGATGCTGCCTGGATTCCCGTGGCCCTGGTGGTATTCGGGTTGGGCGGTTTTGTGGGCAACCTGCTTGGTGGCTGGTTGTTTGACCGGCTGCAATTCCGGGCCGTTGGCGTGATCCTGGTATTCAGCGCCATGATTCTGAGCGTCTTTCCTTCTGCCACAGGCTCATTGCCCGTCTTGCTCGTGGTCTGTTTCCTGACCGCCTTGATGGTGGCCCTGGGCCCGGCGCTGCAAACCCACCTGATGGATGTGGCAACCGGCGCCCAGACTCTGGCGGCTGCCTCCCATCACGCCGCGTTCAATCTTGCCAATGCCCTGGGCCCATGGCTGGGCGGGATGGCCATTACCGCCGGCTTCGGCTGGCAGTCCACTGGCTACGTAGGAGCTGCAACCGCCGTAGCCGGGCTGATGATTTTCCTGGTTGCCTGGCGCCGGCCTGAGCCGGTGCCTGAGGCCAGATAGGCGCTCATTTCTCACGCTACAGTCATTATCATTCACTCCGCTTAGCCAGTAGAATAGCGAGCTTTGAACGCTACCTGTGCGGAAACCGGAGTGAAACCCCAGCCAATGCCCTCGCAACCTCTGGCAAATACTGGTCCCAGAGCCAGGCTATTGCGCCAACTGGATGATTCAGCGACAACGCTGGATGGCAGCCAGTTGCCCTGCTTTGCAGAGCGACTGAGCCGGCTGTTCGGCCTGGGCGACACCATGACCCTGGATGCGGCCATTGGTTATCGGGCGAAACAGCCAGGCACGCCTCAGGGCGCCGTGGTAGACCGGTTAACCGAGGAGCTGACGACGATACGCAGGGCACTGGTTCAGCGTATTCGCGGGTTTGGCTCAGATCTGGAGTTTGATGGTGAACCCGAGCTTGAAGCCGCTCTCAATGCCTGGCTCGCACTCCAACGCAAAGTGGCGGCCAACAGCCGTCAGTTGCGGGACAAGGTTCGAAAATCGATGAAAGATCAGGGCCCGAAGCTGGCCCACCTGGCCGAATTGGACGCCGTGTTTGATCAAACGATGGCCGGGTATACCGCACAGTGTTTTTCCCATATTCCCAAGGTACTTGAACCACGATTCGAGCACCGATCGACCACCCCGGAGCAAAGCCCTACCCCGGCCACAACAGCCGACTGGTTCCACCGTTACTGCGAGGAAGCGCAGTCTTTGTTACTCGCTGAACTGGATGTTCGGCTGGAACCGGTTCTGGGTTTGCTGGAGGCTTGCCACAAAGAGGTTAACAACACCCCATGAGTAAACTGTTCTTTACCCTGGCGTTTGCCATCGGCCTGGCCGTGGTAGCCTGGATTGGTGCCGGATTTGTCGGTTCCGACCTGCTGGCGCTGGCGTTTACCGGGCTGATTGGCGCCGTTTACTGTCTCGGCTTTGGCGAACTGGTGAATTTCCGCCGACAGACCCGCGAACTGAACGCACAGGTTCATCAGTTACCTGAAAGCCAGGAGCAGGTTAACCACTGGCTTGGCACACTGCCCGCTCCGATGCAGTTCCCGGTGCAACGGCGAATCGAGGGCCATGCCGCCGCATTACCCGGCCCGCAACTGACACCCTACCTGACCGGCCTGCTGGTGATGCTGGGCCTGCTGGGCACCTTTGCGGGCATGATTGTGACCCTTGGCGGCGCCGCCTCGGCCCTGGATAACAGCACCGAACTGAGCGCTATTCGCAGCGCACTGGCCGCTCCGATTGCCGGCTTGAGTCTCGCCTTCGGCACCTCCATTGCCGGCGTGGCCGCCTCCGCCATGCTGGGGCTGGCCTCTACCCTGAGCCGCCGGGACCGGTTGCAGGCGTCCCGCGCCCTGGATAGTGCGCTGCGAGACAAGCTGCATCATCTATCTACAGATCATCAACGCCACCAGGCGTTTCAGGCACTGGAAAGCCAGGCCAAAGCCCTGCCCGAAATGGCCTCGGCCATGGAACGCATGACGGCGCGCATGGAGCAACTTGGCCAGCAACTGGAACAGTCCCTGACTCACAACCAGCAGGAATTCCACAGCACGGTCGGCCGCCACTATCAGACCCTGGCCGACTCCGTAGCCAACTCCCTGACAACGGCATTGGACAACACTGCAAAGCAGGCGTCAGAGCGGATTGAGCCCATAGTTGTCCAGGCCCTGGAGCAACTTCAGAAGGATGCTCACGGCCTGCAACAAAGCTGGGCAGATAATGCCCGTGAACAACTCACGGAATTGATCTCCGGGTTTCAGGCAGTTACCACGGAGGCGGGCGAACGCTGGCAGCAGAATCTGATTGCACAACAGGCCCAGAACCAGGAGACGGTGGCGACCCTCTCAGAGCAGAACGAACAAAGTCAAAGCCAGTTGCAGGAACAACTCCACACCTGGCTTGGCGCCATCAACGACCAGCACCAAACCTGGCTCAAGGAACAACAGCAACAACTGGTACAGAGCTGTGAACGCCTGAACAATGCCGGAGCTGAGGTGTCGCAACACTGGCAGGCCGGTCTGGCCCGACAGCAGGCTCAAAGTGACGACATGCTGGCAGCGTTCAATGAGGCGCTGACTCAATACCAAAGCCATTTCCAGACCAGCAGCACCGGGTTGATTGAGCAGCAACAGGCCGGGCTGGCGGAACTGCTCAGCACCGTTGGCGCTCAGCTCGATCAACTCCGGGAACAGGAAAGCGAACGAGCCCGGGCTGCAAACGAGCGAATGGAACAACTGGAAGCCACAGCAGCACGCCACCTGAGTGAGCTGGGCACTGCACTGGAAGCGCCCATGACCCGCCTGATTGAGACGGCTTCGGAAACACCGAAGGCCGCCGCCGAGGTGATCCGACAGCTGCAGTCGGAAATCGCCCGCAACAGCGAGCGGGAAAACGAGCTGCTGGAGGAACGCCAGCGACTGGTTCAGGAGCTGGACACCCTGCTGGAGAACCAGCGCAGCACCGCTGACAGTCAGCGGGAGGCGGTGGATACGCTGATCCGCGGCGCCGGCGAAACCCTGACCGGCATCAGCGAGCGCTTCAACACCCTGATCCAGGAACAGAGCCAGCAACTGGGCAAACTGGGCAACGACATTACCGGCAGCAGCCAGGAAGTCGGCGCCCTGAGCGATGCGTTCATGCAGGCCATTGAGCTGTTCAGCCAGTCCAACCAGCAGGTCATCGCCGGCCTGGCGGACATCCAGGCAGCGCTGGACAAGGCCGGCACTCGACACGATGAGCAGCTGGCCTACTACGTCGCCCAGGCCCGCGAAGTGATTGATCTCAGCGTCAGTGCCCAGAAAGATGTGATTGATGCCGCTGCGGCACTGCGCCGGGCAGAATCCAGCGAGGCCGGGTGATGGAACAGCTGGAAGGCGGCGAACAGCAATCGGCACCGGTCTGGGCCATTTTCTCGGACCTGATGGCTGCTTTGGTGGGTATTCTGGCGCTGATTCTTGTGTGGGTGATCGGCATTCAGCTGGAGCTCAGCCAGTCCCTGGCCGAGGAGATCGAGAAGCGGGAAGCCGAAGAGCAGCGCCGGATGGCCCTGGAGCAAGCTCTCGAAGACCCTCTCACCAAAGGTCTGGTGACGTTCCGCGATGGCCGTATCGGCATCAGCGGGAACGTATTGTTCGAGCTGAATTCAGATCAGTTGCAGGCCGAAGGTGAAGAAGTACTGCATTCACTGATTCGCCCGTTACAGGCCTACCTGGAACAGCACGATGAACTGCTGATGGTGAGCGGATTCACCGACGACTTGCCGATGCATCCGGGCAATCGTTATCAGGACAACTGGGGCCTGTCGGCTCAGCGGGCCCTGACGGTTACCCGAACCCTCACAGAGCTGGGTTTGCCCAATGACCGGGTATTCGCTGCCGCCTTTGGTCCTCACCACCCGGCAGTACCCAACGTCGATGCCGAATCCCGGGCCCAGAACCGGCGGGTGGAAATCAGTACCGTGCCAAGGGCGCCTTCGTCGGCTGAGAATACTGAAACCGGGGAAGGTGATTGACCATGAGCGAAGCCCCCGGCCCATCCTTGCTGGAAAGCCTGAGGCAAAACGGCGCCGATCAGAATGACCCGGTTCGGTTCCGCTATCTGGAGTCTTTCGAGCGAAGACTGCGCTCAAAGGGGCTGCATAAGGGAACGACGCACTGGCGGAAGCTGGAACAGGCGATATCGGACTATCAGGCAAGGCTGGACAGTGCCGGGCAGCGCGATGAGCCCACACCCGATGTCGGCGGCAATTCGCCTCTTTCCGGGTTGCTGGACCAGCTGAATGAAACCCCGGAGGCATCGGTTGAAGCGCCGCAATCGGTTCTGGAACAACGGGTATTCGGACCGTCGCCACAAGACCCGCCAAAGGCACATCCAGCTTCAGCACCCAATAACCCGCGCCCCCTGAAAGCCATGATCAGAGCCCAGGCGAACCAGGGCCATCACGTTATTGCCGAGCGAATTCGACACGCCATTGAAAGCACTCCGAAAGAAGCGGGGCCTATGAACGCGCATCGGTTGGTAAGCCGGGCTATTGCTGAAATGCAGACGTTGTCACCGGAGTATCTGGCACGATTTGCTCGTTACACCGATACGTTGTTGACGTTGGAGCGGCTGGCGAGAAAGGGCTAGAAAAACGCTTTTGTTCCAGCCCTGGCAATGAATGACGACCTCAACTCAGGGAGAGAGTTCTTCCAGGTAGGTTTCTCCATCTCCGTATAGCGAGGCAAACTCCTCCTCCGGAACAACGGTCACAGCAATCTCCGGTTCATGGTCACCACCGCCCAGCAACACGCCCCGCATCGGCGTTATATCGGAGAAGTCTCGCCCCCAGCCGAGGGTAATGTGCTCCAGGTCGGGCCTCAGCGCGTTGGTGGGGTCCAACTCCAGCCAACCGAAATCCGGCACGAACACCGCTACCCAGGCATGGGTGGCATCGGCACCGACCAGCCGCTCCTTTCCTTCGGGCGGGTGAGTCAGGATATAACCACTCATGTAACGGGCCGCCAGTCCCACCGAACGCAGGCAGGCGATCATAATATGGGAGAAATCCTGGCAGACCCCACGACGGGCCTTGAACGCCTGCTCCACAGGGGTGAAGGTTTCGGTCGCCGTCGCATCGAAGCGGAAGTCGCGATGGATCATCCGCATCAGGGCATCCGCTGCTTCCACCAGGGGGCGTCCGGGGAAAAATGCCTCGCGTGCATAAGCGGCGTACTGGGAATCGATGGGTACGTTGGTGGACACAAACCGGAACGCCGTGGCTTCGAGATGTTCCGGCGAAAACGTCCTGTCCGCCCGATACCGCAGGCTGTCACGCACGCTTTCCCAGGGTACTTTTGCCGCAGTTGCCGACGGTTTCGGTCGATCGCGCAGTTCCACCCAGAACTCGCTGATGATCTCCAGATAGTCGTGATCACCAGTGAAATGAATCTTGGTAATCCGGTTGCCAAAGCAGTCCAGGAAGGAACGACGTGCCGATGGGTCCGGTGAGATCGCCAGGTGATGCTCAAGATTCCGCTGCCAGGGCAGCGCTCGTGGCGTCAGCCTGAGCAGGTGATGAGACTCACCCACCACCTGGTCGTAGTGGTAGAGGGTCTCATGACGCACATGGTAACGGACAAATGTCATGACAGGCGCCTTAATCCGCTTTCACCGGCCGGTCGGAATACCGGGTGTGAATAAAACACTGCCGTTGGATTTCATCCGATACACGATAGGCTTCTGACCGGATATCACACAAGAGCTCTGCCAGAGCTTCGCAGGCCTGATCCGGGTGCTTGCGCTCAAACGGGTGCAGATCCAACCCTTGTAAACGACGCAGGGAGTCATTCAGATCAGGGGAAAACAGCTGTCCGGTTTTCTGACCCATTTCGGGTAAATCCTTCTGCAACTGGCGCAACTGGAACATCACAGAATGGGGGTTGCTCGCGTCGATCACAATGGTGTGAAGCACCCCCAGAAGCTCTGGCGTCCGGCGATATCGGGTCCGGTAGGTCACTTCCGAGTTTGCTACTTCCAGCAGCCACTCCAGCATGGCGTTACGACTGAAGCGGTCACTGAACAGCGGCACACAAATCAGGGTGCACAGATTGGCCAACCGCTCCAGGCGCCGCCCGATCACCAGGAAAACCCAACTGGCGTCCCGCGTGATGTCATCCATGGCAAATCCAGCCAGCGATATGCAATCCAGCAACACCAGATTCAACGCCCGGATCGATTGTTCTGGCGTCGCCGGCGCCGGACTGAGAGGTTTCCCCACCCGGTTGAGTGTGTGCCAGTTGTCTGTGGACAACCGGTCCCGGACCTGACTGGCATTGAACAGCAAGGCCTGGATGATCGACGCAATCGACCCCGGGGATTCCTGGTCACTTACTGCTCTCAGCAAGGCCTCGGGGAGGGGCTCGGGTACGACATCTTTTTCCGGCTCAGGAAGCGTACCGAATTGCTCGGCCGCCTGCTGGAGCCCTAGCAGAGCCTCCTCGCTGGCCTGATCGTGCCCCGACAACCGGTTGAACGCTGCCCTCAGCAAGCGAGCCGTGCCTTCCGCCCGCTCAGAATGCCGGCCCATCCAGAACAGATTTTCGCCCACACGGGACGGCGTGTCCCGCTCGCCATCCAGCAGGTCGGAAACCTGCAACCGTTTCTTGATCAGCGATTTGGATGGCGCAGTGTAACGCGACTGTACCCAGGTATCCTTCGACAACCCGCCCCGCTGCATGGAGATGACCTCCACGCCCTCATCCATGGCGACACGGGTCAATCCACCGGGCATCACCCGCCAGCCGGAGGGCGTGGCCGCCGCGAACAGGCGCAGGCCAATAGACCGGGTTGCCAGCGGCTGGTTCTGATCACCCTTCCAGACCGGGGCCTGAGAAAGGTGAACCAACTCCTGCCCGACAAAAGCATGGGGGTGGGCATTCATCTTCTTGATGAGTGCGGTCCGTTCTGCCCCCTTCATCTGATAACCGAACACCGGCTCCATGCGCATACTCGCAAATGCCGGTTTGATGACCAGTTCATCGAGGTGCTCAATGACATAGTCCAACGCGGGTTTTTCACCACACCACCAGGAGGCCACGGATGGCATAGCCAGAGGTGAACCCAGCAGTTTTTTTGAAATCTCCGGCAGAAAACCGAACAGCGCCGCACTTTCAAGAACGCCGGAGCCCAGGGCGTTTGCCATCAGCACTTTGCCGGCTCGCACAGCACCCAGCAAGCCGGGGATACCCAACACGGAATCGGCACGGAGTTCCAGCGGATCACAAAAGCCATCATCGAGCCGGCGATAGATGGCATGCACACGACGCAGGCCCTGAAGTGTTTTCAGGTAGACCGTGTCATCGCGCACGGTGAGATCCTGACCTTCCACCAGAGGTAAACCGAGGTAGCGGGCAAGAAATACGTGTTCGAAATAGGTTTCGTTAAAACGGCCCGGTGTCAGAAGCACACACAACGCGGTCTCATTTCGCGCCGGAGACATGCTCGCAAGACTGTTCTGGAACCCCTGGAAGAATTCCGCCAGGTTGGTCACTGGCAGGTTGTGGAAGGGCGCGGGGAACGCCCGGGAGATGACCAACCGGTTTTGCAGGGCGTAACCCGCCCCCGAAGGGGCCTGGGTCCTGTCCGCCATCACCCACCAGCCGCCATCCGGCGCCCGCGCCAGATCCACCGCATAAAGGTGAAGGAAGCGGCCACTCACCGGCTGTATGCCCTGGCAGGGCCATTGAAAACCCGCCTGACCGTAAACCAGGGCCGGCGGCATCAAGCCCTCTTTGAGCAACGCCTGATCGCCATACAGATCGCCCAGAACGCTGTCCAGCAGTTCAGCTCGCTGGGCGACCGCTTTCGAAAGCCATTGCCACTCATCCGCGCCCAGCACCAGCGGCAGCAGATCGACTTCCCAGGGCCGGGTATCGCCACGGGGATCCTCGTAGACGTTGTAGGTTACCCCGTCTTCGGCAATCGCGCTGGAAACCGCCTGAGCCCTGAGATTGAGACCGGCAACCGACTCAAGGTTCAACTGTTGCAACAACGGCCGCCAATGGGGCTTTGGCCCGGAACCCAGTGAACCAAGCTCATCAAACCGATCCGGCACCGGATGGTACTGGCGGAGGATGTCCGTTACTGCGCGCTGCTTCGCCACCGTGAATTCGGGCTCCGTTAGTCAATGAGCTGGAAGCATAGCCGCTTTCCAGCCCCCTGAGCCAGTATCAAACGGTAAGTTCCCACATGTTATTTGTGATACCGCAAATCCAGGGTGAAAGGGAACTCCCGGTGCTCCGGCACCGGCCGCAGGGGTTGCCGGCCTGAGCTGTGCCCCATCCGGAAGAAACGCGCCATACGACGGCCTTCAGCCTCGAACGAATTCACCGGCAGCGTCTCGAAATTCCGGCCACCGGGATGGGTCACGTGATACTCACACCCGCCCAGGCTGCGTTCGTTCCAGATGTCCACGATACCAAACACCAGCGGCCCATCCACCCCGATGGTCGGGTGCATGCACTGCGACGGCTGCCAGGCCCGGTAACGGACCCCGGCGACCGACTCGCCCACCATGCCGGTAGGCTGAAGGGGCAGAGGCACCTGATTGCAGGTGATCTGGTAGCGATCCGGGGCAGCACCGCGCACCCTCACCTGCAGACGCTCCAGGGAGGAATCCACATAACGGGCAGTGCCACCAATTGCACCGTGCTCACCGGTGACGTGCCAGGGTTCCAGAGCAGATCGCAGTTCAAGGGTGATGCCCTTGACCCTGTAGTCGCCGATCCGGGGGAACCGGAACTCGAAATGGGGCGCGAACCACTCGCTTTCCAGCGGGTAACCACGGGCCTTCATATCGTCGATCACATCTTTGAAATCCTGCCAGACATAGTGGGGCAGCAGGAACCGGTCGTGCAGTTCGGTACCCCAGCGCACCAGCCCTGACGGCTTGTAGGGTTGCTCCCAGAAGCGTGCCACCAGCGCCCGCAACAGCAGCTGCTGGGTCAGGCTCATGCGGGCATGGGGCGGCATCTCGAAGGCCCGCAATTCCAACAGGCCGTGGCGCCCACCGGGGCCATCCGGGGAATAGAGCTTGTCGATACAGAACTCGGCCCGGTGGGTATTGCCGGTTACGTCGGTGAGCAGGTCACGGAGCAAGCGGTCCACCATCCAGGGCGCGATTTTCTTGCCGACCGGGCATAACCGCTCCATCTCCTTGAAGGCCAGCTCCATTTCGAACACGTGGTCGTTACGGGCCTCGTCAATCCTGGGGGCCTGGGAACTGGGGCCAATGAACAGGCCGGAGAACAGGTAGGACAGACTGGGATGGTTGTGCCAGTAGCTGATCAGGCTGCGCAACAGATCCGGGCGCCGCAGGAACGGAGAGTCCTCGGCCTTTTGCGAACCCAGCACAAAATGGTTGCCGCCACCGGTACCGGTATGACGGCCGTCCATCATGAACTTCTCAGACGTAAGCCGGCATTCGTAGGCGTCTGCATAGAGCGTCTCGGTCTGCTCGACCAGCTCATCCCAGGTCTTGACCGGCTGCACATTCACTTCGATCACTCCCGGATCCGGGGTAATCCGGAAATGACTTAACCGTGGGTCGGAGGGTGGCTCATAGCCTTCCAGCAAGACCGGCTGCCTGAGCTCTGCGGCGGTTTTCTCGATAGCCGAGACCAGCGCAAGATAAGGCTCCAGCTCCCCCAGCGGCGGCATAAAGACGCGAAGGATGCCCTCCCTGGGCTCAACACACAGGGCCGTGCGGACAATCTCGGGTGCCGACTTGCCTTTGGCCGGCGGCTTCAGCTCCGAAGACGGCCGGCCAGCCTGGCTGTGGCTGTTCCATTGACGGATCTGTTCGCTGACAGGCAAGGGCCCGCGAGGGGCAAACGGGTCCTGTTCGTGGATCCAGGGGTAATCGGCTTCTTCCACCCAGGGCTGGCTGTCCAGGGGCAGCCGGTGGCCCATGGGGGAGCCACCCGGAATCAGGTAGCAACGCTCACTGCGCAGGAACCAGGGTCCGGTCTCCCAGGCCTTCTCCTTTTCGGAAACACGCAGTGGCAGCACGTAGCCGACGGGCTCATCCAGACCCCGGCTGAAAATCTGCTGAAGCTGCTTCCGCTCAAGGGCATTCTCGAGCTTGGCATCAAAGGGATCGACGTTGACCGGCAGCCGTCGTTCCCGCCAAAGATAATAAAAGGCATCCTCGAACCCCGGGAACAGGCGCTTTTCATCGACACCCAGTTCCGTCGCCAGGGCCGACAAAAACCGGTGAGCCTCCTCCGGGCCTGCCTTGCCTTCCGTGCGTTCGTCCGCCAGCCAACGCTCGTCATGCCAGATCGGCTCGCCATCCTTGCGCCAGAAACAGTTCAGTGACCACCGGGGCAGCGGCTCTCCCGGGTACCATTTGCCCTGGCCGAAATGCACCAGCCCACCGGCACCATAGCGGTCCCGCATCCGGTGGTAGAGCTCAATGGCCTTCTTGCGCTTGGTAGGTCCCATGGCCTCGGTGTTCCACTCCGGCTCATCACGGTCGTGATTGGCCACGAAGGTAGGTTCACCGCCCTGGGTCAGGCGCACATCCAGCTCGGTCAGGCGCTGGTCCACCTCATGCCCCAGATCCACAATGCGTTGCCACTGCTCCTCGGTGTAGGGTTTGGTCACTCGCGGCGCTTCCCAGATGCGCTGGACGCCCATCTGATGCTCGAATTCAACCTCGCAATCCTCCACCATGCCAGAGATGGGCGCGGCCGAGGACGGATCCGGGCTGCAGGCCAGCGGAATGTGCCCTTCCCCGGCAAACAGGCCAGATGTGGGATCAAGCCCAACCCAACCGGCGCCGGGCAGGAACACCTCGCACCAGGCGTGCAGGTCAGTGAAGTCTTCCTCCGCGCCCGAGGGGCCGTCCAGCGCTTTCAGGTCTGCCTTGAGCTGGATCAGGTAACCGGAGACAAACCGCGCTGCCAGGCCGAGGTGCCGAAGTGTCTGGACCAGTAACCAGGTCGAATCCCGACAGGATCCGGACCCTTTTTTCAGGGTCTCTTCCGGCGTCTGTACGCCCGGCTCCATCCGGATCAGATAATCAATCCGGTTGGCAAGCCGCTGATTTACGCCCACTAGGAAATCCACGCTGGGCGTTTCCTTGCGGTCTATGGTGGCCATCCACTTCCGGAATTCCGGTGTTGCCGGCAGTTTCTGCAAGTAAGGCGCCAGCTCCGCCGTCTGCCATTCCTCATAGTCGAAGGGAATGGTCTCCGCCCGGGGTTCCAGAAAGAAATCGAACGGGTTGATCACGGCCATCTCGGCAACCAGGTCCACCGTGATCTTCAGTTCGTCGGTCTTTTCCGGAAACACCAGCCGGGCCAGATAATTGGCCTGCGGGTCCTGTTGCCAGTTCAGGAAGTGACCTTCGGGCTCAACCTTCAGCGAGTAACTGAGAATCCGGGTGCGCGCATGTGGACAAGGTCGCAAACGAACAATCTGAGGGCCCAGGGTAATCGGGCGCTCGTAGCGATAATGGGTGGTATGACTCAGGGCAACGTGAATCGACATGGAACCTATCTCGCACGGGAATAGTGTTGGGAGTTTCAGGCTGTCTCGTAGACAGGAAACCAGGTCTCTGCAATGTCGTCGTGAAGCTCACCGATCTCCAACTGCAGGCTCTCCAGAAACAGGATCACGTCCTCCTTGCGGATTAACGCGTCCACGTCGCCTTCACGGGTGTGGCGAACCGCCTGCAGTGCCGTGCGCAGCGGAATTTCGTTCCTGGGCAGGCGACTGAGGGCACCGGCCACTTCGCTGAGACTGTGCAGCACCGAGCGCGGGAAGGGTTCGTTCTGCAACAGGAAGCGAATCACCAGAGGCCCACTGACCTTGCGTCGCACGTTGTGACGGTACATCTGGAAGGCACTCTGGTAGCGCAGAACGCTGGTCCACAAGAGCCCGCCGTAGGTTTCGGTGCCATCCCAGCCATCGAGGAACTGTAAGGCACCCACCTCAATCTGTCGCGTGGCCATGTCTGCCCGCTCAAGGTTGCGCCCGACCCGGATGAAGTCGTAGCCCTCGTCATGACTCATACACCCAGCCAGCAGGCCGTTGAGCATCTGGCAGCGGCCAACGATTTCGTTCAGGAATTCGTATCTCGCCCGTTTACCTATCCCCTGATCCATGTGCTCCTGGATGTATCGATAAAGCTCATTGATGACTTCCCAGGCGTCGGTCGGCACCTGATCCCGTGTGGTACGCACATTCTCCCGGGCGGCCTTGATGCAGGAAGCAATGGAACTCGGGTTGTAGCTGTCTGCCATCAGAAACTTCACACAATTGCGCTCATCTGCCTTCTGATGGTGCTGATCGAACAGGGCTTCCATGCCGGTAACCGCTACCAGGCTCTTCCAGGACAGCTGGGTTTCCCGCGGCATATCCAGCGCCAGGGAATTGAAAGCCATGATCATCCGGGCGCTGTTCTCGGCCCGTTCAAGGTATCGGGCCATCCAGTACAGTCTTTCCGCTACACGTGACAGCACATCAATTCTCCTCGTCCACGATCCAGGTATCCTTGCTTCCACCGCCCTGGGAAGAATTCACCACCAGGGAGCCCTTGCGCATCGCCACCCGCGTGAGCCCGCCGGCGGTAACGTAGGTTCGCACGCCCTGCAGCACGAAAGGCCGAAGATCCAGGTGTCGGGGCGCCAGGCCCTCGTCGCACAAAGTTGGAGCCACAGAGAGACTTAGCGTGGGTTGGGCGATGTAGTTGCGCGGGTTCTTCTTGATCAGACGGGCGAATTCGGTGCGCTGCTTCTTGGTGGAATGCGGCCCCACCAGCATGCCGTAACCACCGGACTCATTCGCCGGTTTGACCACCAGCTCGTCCAGGTGCTCGAGCACATACTCCTGGTCCTGCTTGTTCACGCACATATAAGTCGGCACGTTGGGGATGATCGGCTCCTCATCGAGGTAATAGCGGATCATGTCTGGCACAAAGGCGTAGATCACCTTGTCATCGGCCACACCGGCACCGGGCGCATTGGCCAGGCCAACCTTGCCATTGCGCCAGGCTCGCATCAGGCCCGGCACGCCCAGGGTAGAGTCTGCCCGAAAGACTTCCGGGTCCAGAAAGTCGTCATCAATGCGCCGGTAGATCACGTCCACGCGCTCCAGGCCCTCTACTGTGCGCATGTACACGCAGTCGTCTTCACCAACGACCAGATCAGCCCCCTCCACCAGCTCGGCCCCCATGCGCTGCGCCAGGAACGAGTGCTCGAAATAGGCCGAATTGAAAATCCCCGGGGTGAGTACTGCAATTCTTGGATGATCCTGGGGCCTTGGAGAAATCGACGCCAGCATGTCGAACAGCTGGTTAGTGTAGTCATCCACCGGCAGGATACTGTTGTTGTCGAACAGTTCCGGGAACACCCGCTTGGTCAGTTGGCGATTCTCCAGCATGTAGGAAACACCGGACGGAACCCGCAGGTTGTCCTCAAGAACATAGACCTTTCCGTCCTTGTCCCGCACCAGATCCGATCCGCAGATGTGGGCCCAGACCCCCAGTGGCGGTGTAAAGCCACGGCACTGCTCGCGGAAGTTTTTGGAGTTGGCGAACACGTACTTGGGAATGACCTTGTCTTTGACGATATTCTGGTCGTTGTAGATATCGTTAATGAACATGTTGAGGGCCGTCAGGCGCTGGGCCAGCCCTTGTTCAATGTTTTCCCACTCCCGGAGCGAGATCACCCGGGGAATGATATCGAAAGGCCAGGCCCGGTCGATATTCTCGCCCTCGCTGTAGATGGTGAAACTGATCCCCATCTCCAGTATCGCCAGTTCGGCAGCCTGCTGGCGCGCCTGGATCTCCTCGGACCCGAGATTGCCCAGGTAGTCGGTAATCGCCGTCGCGGCTCGTCTGGGCTTCCCTTTGGCAGCGATCAGCTCATCGTAGAAGTCGTTGGGATCGTAGTTTTTCCAGTCAATCGCTTTGTTCTTTTTCATTCGGGATCCTTTCATTAACGTCCGTGAGCGATCTGGTGCACCAGACGGAGCTTCTCCACCACCGCAGGCGCCAGCACAAAGGGGTAGGCGTCGTCGTGCCCCATGCTTCGGTTCAGGCTGTTGAGCGCAAGCGTCAAAGGCAACCAATGCCTGATCAGCGCATCGAAATCACCGGTCTGACAGGGGTCGAAGGCAGGGCCTGTTTCGCCGCTTGTTTCCTCGGGCTGCAAGGTATTCACACGCAGACCGAGCTGCCAGGCGGTTTCCAATGTATCCACCATATGCAGATAATGTGCCCAGGTCTCTGCCCAGTCCTCCCAGGCATGGCTGCTGGCATAGGCGCTGATGTATCGGCTTTGCCAGTCAGAGGACGGGCCGTATTGGTAATGCTGGTCCAGCGCTTGCCTGTAGTCCCTGGTCTCATCACCAAAAAGGTCCCGGAATTTGCCAAGCCACGGGCTACTCCGGACAAGCAGATCCCAGTAATAGTGTCCGGACTCATGGCGAAAATGCCCTAAAACAGTGCGATACGGCTCGGCCATCTGGTTGCGCATCCGCTCGCGTTCCACCGGGTCTGCTTCGGCAATGTTGATGGTAATGACGCCATTGGCATGGCCTGTCGTTACTTTTTCACGCTCGTCAAACATAGCCGGCTGATCGGCCAGAAAATCGAATGCCAGCCCAAGCTGATCTTCGTTCCGGGGTTCGCACGGGAGTCCCAGGCGCAATACGGAATACACAAGCCGCCGTTTATCTTTTTCGAGACGACGCCAGAGGTCATTGTTCTTCTCGATGCTGAGATCCGGGATTGTGCGATTCAGGCGACAGGCAACACAGAAGGTATGCGGATCGGTTTTGGGGATCAGCCAGTTACAGGCTCGCTGATTCTGATAGTTGTCACACAACCGGTAGAGATCACCACGCGCGACCGTCGCCCAGGTGTTATCGCCTTCCGGCTCGATCGCCAGCAAATCCATGACATCCGGGGCAAAGCCCAGGTCAGCTCCGCAATGAGTACAGCGACTGTTTTCAAAGTAAAGCAGGTTGGCACATCGACCGCAGTGGAACAGCTTCATTGGAAGGCATCCTTGGCCAATACCGGCAAGAGCTTGCTTTCAAGTATTGGCCATCCAGGCCAAAACGCAAAAAACTGCCGTTAAGCAATACCAATCTTCGGAGCGACAACCCTTGCCGTCGGCATCCTGTTCTTTGTTGCAGCGATAAGTGCGGGGATCAACACGGACGATGGGTTTTCAGCTCACCCATCATAAAAAAGCCCCCGGAGGGCGGGGGCTTCAAGACGGGGCTTACTTGACCTTCGGGTCCAGCTCGCCAGCCGCATAACGTTCGAACATCTGTTCGAGGTTCAGCGGCTTGATCTTGCTGGCCTGGCCGGCACAGCCGAAGGCTTCGTAGCGGGCGACACAGATATCGGTCATGGCAACCATGGTGGCCTTGAGGAATTTTCGCGGGTCAAATTCCGCCGGGTTCTGAGCCATGAAGCGACGAACAGCACCGGTAGAGGCCAGGCGCAGGTCGGTGTCGATGTTGACCTTGCGCACGCCGTGCTTGATACCTTCGACGATTTCTTCCACCGGTACACCGTAGGTTTCCGGGATCTCGCCACCGAATTCGTTGATCACTTTCAGCCACTCCTGAGGTACGGAGCTGGAGCCGTGCATGACCAGGTGGGTGTCCGGGATGCGGGCGTGGATGGCTTTGATCTGGTCGATGGCCAGGATGTCACCTGTAGGCGGACGGGTGAACTTGTAGGCGCCGTGGCTGGTGCCGATGGCGATAGCCAGTGCGTCGACCTGGGTTTTCTGCACGAAGTCAGCGGCTTCTTCCGGATCAGTCAGCATCTGGCTGTGGTCCAGGGTGCCTTCGGCACCGATGCCGTCTTCTTCACCGGCCTGGCCGGTTTCGAGGGAGCCCAAGCAGCCCAGTTCACCTTCTACGGAGACACCACAGGCGTGGGCCATTTCAACAGTGCGACGGGTCACGTCGACGTTGTATTCGTAGCTGGTCGGGGTTTTGCCGTCTTCACCCAGGGAGCCGTCCATCATCACGGAGCTGAAGCCAAGCTGGATGGAGCGCTGGCACACGGCCGGGCTGGTGCCGTGGTCCTGGTGCATAACCACGGGGATGTGCGGCCATTCTTCGATGGCGGCCAGGATCAGGTGGCGCAGGAAAGGCGCACCGGCGTATTTGCGGGCACCAGCGGAGGCCTGGACAATGACCGGGGAGTCGGTTTTGTCGGCCGCTTCCATGATGGCGCGCATTTGTTCGAGATTGTTTACGTTAAAGGCTGGCACACCGTAACCATGCTCGGCGGCGTGGTCCAGAAGTTGCCGCAGCGAAATCAGGGCCATGGGTTGTCTCCTTCGTTGACTTTTTAATGGTTAAATTCTGTTTTGCTTCAGACTTGGGAGTCTGCTTCGGCTGGCGGCAGGGTTTTACCTTCCACGAATTCGAGGAACGCGCCGCCGCCGGTGGAGATGTAGGAAATCTTGTCAGCTACGCCGTATTTGTCAACGGCTGCGACGGTGTCGCCGCCGCCGGCCAGGGAGAAGGCGTCGCTTTCGGCGATGGCCTGGGCGAGTGCCTTGGTGCCATTGCCGAACTGGTCGAATTCGAACACGCCAACCGGGCCGTTCCACAGGATGGTTTTGGCGTTTTTCAGCAGTTCAGCGAACTGGCCGGCGGTTTCCGGGCCGACGTCGAGGATCATGTCGTCGTCGCTGACGTCGGAGATGTTTTTGGTGGTCGCCGTGGCGGTTTCAGCGAATTCGCTGGCGACCACCACGTCAACCGGCAGCGGGATTTCCACCCGGCTGGCGATGTCTTTGGCGGTGTCGATCAGGTCGTGTTCGCACAGGGACTTGCCTACCGGATGGCCGGCTGCGGCCAGGAAGGTGTTGGCGATGCCGCCACCAACGATGATCTGGTCACACACTTTTTCCAGGGCGTTAAGCACGTCCAGCTTGGTGGAGACTTTCGAGCCACCAACGATGGCAACGACCGGCTTGGCCGGGTTATCCAGGGCTTTGCCGAGTGCTTCCAGCTCTGCTGCCAGCAGCGGGCCGGCGCAGGCTTCGGGGGCAAATCGGGCCACACCGTGGGTGGAGGCCTGGGCGCGGTGAGCGGTGCCGAAGGCGTCCATCACATAGATGTCACACAGGGCGGCGTATTGCCTGGCCAGCTCTTCATTGTCTTTCTTTTCGCCTTTGTTGAAGCGAACGTTTTCGAACAGCACTACTTCGCCGTCGGCCACTTCAACGCCGTCCAGATAATCCTTGATCAGGCGGACTTCCTGGCCCAGCAGGGTGCCCAGGTGTTCGGCGACCGGTTTCATGGAGGAGGCTTCGTCGTACACGCCTTCTTCCGGGCGGCCCAGGTGGGACATCAGCATGACTTTGGCACCGGCGTCCTTGGCGGCCTTGATGGTGGGCAGCGAGGCGCGGATGCGGGCATCACTGGATACTTTGCCGTCTTTGACCGGGACGTTCAGGTCTTCACGAATCAGAACCCGCTTGCCGGCGAGGTTCAGGTCAGTCATTTTCTTGATGGCCATAATCAGGTTCCGTAGTTATGGGTTCAAAGGTGCAAATTTTAAGCCTAAGGCTGGAGCCTGACTCCCTTCGGGATCAGCCCCACGTTATTCTTCAGGTTTTGCTCAACCAGGTTCTGCTGACATCCAGCATGCGATTGGCAAAGCCCCACTCATTGTCAAACCAGCACAACACTTTAACCATGGTGCCGCCGGTGACTCGGGTCTGCCCGCCGTCGACCACGCCGGAATGGGAATCATGGTTGAAGTCAGAACTGGCCAAGAGTTCATCGGTATAGCCGAGGATACCCTTCAATGAGCCTGCGGATGCACTGCACAGCAACTGATTCACTGTGGCTATGTCGGTCGGCTCACGCACGTTAACCACCATGTCTATAGCAGAGACATTCAGCGTTGGCACGCGCATGGCAACCGAGCTGAAACGGCCTTCCATATGAGGCAACAAGCGCTCGATACCGCGGGCCAGGCCAGTGTCCACGGGCACAATATTGTGCAGGGCACTTCGGGTACGGCGCAGGTCCTGATGGTGGTAGGCATCGATGACCGGCTGGTCGTTCATGGCGGCGTGAATCGTGGTGGTGCTGCCCTGCTCTACGCCAAAGGCATCGTCCAGGACCTTGATGACCGGTACCAGGCAGTTGGTGGTACAGGAGCCGGCAGCTACGATCACGTCCTGACCGTTCAGGTCCCCGTCGTTAATGCCGAAGACCACCGTGCGGTCAACACCCGGATCGCCCGGCTGGGAAAACAGCAGGCGCCGGGCACCGGCTTCAATATGCTTTTCCGCCGTGGCCCGGTCAGAATAGGCGCCGGAGCATTCCAGCACCAGATCCACATCCAGCAGTCGCCAGGGCAGTGCCTCGGGTTCAGGATGACGCAATACGCGGATGCGGTCGCCGTTCACAACCAGGTTATCGCCATCCACGGCCACCTCACCGTGAAACCGCCCGTGGGTGGAGTCGTATTTGGTGAGGTGGGCAATGGTGTCGATATCCGACAACTCGTTGATCGCGACCACCTGCAGATGGTCGCGATAGCCGTTTTCATAAAGGGCCCGCAACACGCACTGGCCGATGCGGCCGTACCCGTTGATGGCAATTCGAAACGGCGTTGCGTTGGTCATCAGGCGTCCAGCAGTTCGTCAGCCACTTCCAGGATGTTGTCTACAGTAAAGCCGAACTCCTTGAACAACTCACCGGCCGGCGCAGATTCACCAAAGGTGGTCATGCCAACGATGCGACCGTCCAGGCCCACGTACTTGTACCAGTAGTCCGCAATGCTCGCTTCAATGGCGATGCGGTTGGTGACTTCCAGCGGCAACACCTGCTGTTTGTACTCGGCACTCTGGGCATCGAATACGTCCGTGGACGGCATGGATACAACACGCACCGCTTTGCCCTGCTCACGCAGCTTGGCTGCAGCGTCCTGGGCCAGGCCCACTTCGCCGCCGGTGGCGATGAGAATCAGCTCCGGCGTGCCTTCGCTGTCAGACAGGATGTAACCACCTTTCGCCACATTCGCCAGCTGCTCGTCATCGCGCTGCTGGTGCGGCAGTCCCTGACGGGAGAAGACCATGGCCGTCGGGCCATCCTTGCGCTCCAGGGCCGCTTTCCAGGCCACCGCAGACTCCACGGTGTCGGCCGGGCGCCAGGTGCTCATGTTCGGGGTGGTGCGCAGGCTGGCCAGCTGTTCGATAGGCTGGTGGGTCGGGCCATCTTCACCCAGACCGATGGAATCGTGGGTGAAGACAAAGATGGAGCGCTGCTTCATCAGTGCGGCCATGCGCACGGCATTACGGCAGTATTCCATAAAGATCAGGAAGGTGGCGCCGTAGGGCACGAAGCCACCGTGCAGAGCGATACCGTTCATGATGGCCGCCATGCCGAATTCGCGCACACCGTAATAGATGTAGTTGCCGGAGGCGTCTTCCTTGGTCACGCCTTTACAGCCCGACCAGATAGTCAGGTTGGAACCGGCCAGGTCGGCAGAGCCACCCATCAGTTCCGGCAGCAGCGGGCCGTAGGCGTTCAGGGAATTCTGGGACGCCTTACGGGAGGCAACGGTCTCGCCCTTGTCCTGGCATTCCTGGATATAGGCCTGGGCTTTTTCGGCGAAATCTGCCGGCAGATCACCCGCCATGCGGCGTTTGAACTCGGCGGCCAGTTCCGGCTCGGCCTTCTCATAGGCCGCAAATTTCTCTTCCCAGGCACTCTGTGCAGCCTGGCCTTTTTCTTTGGCATCCCACGCGGCGTAGATCTCGGACGGCACCTCGAACGGGCCGTGCTGCCAGCCCAGGGCTTCGCGGGTCAGAGCGATTTCATCGTCACCCAGCGGGGCACCGTGACACTCTTCCTTGCCCTGCTTGTTGGGGGAACCGAAGCCGATAATGGTCTTGCAGCAAATAATGGTGGGCTGTGCGGTGTTAGCACGGGCAGCTTCAATGGCCGCACGGATGGCATCGGAATCGTGACCATCAACATTGGGGATAACCTGCCAGCCGTAGGACTCGAAACGCTTGGGCGTGTCGTCGGTGAACCAACCCTCTACTTCACCATCAATGGAGATGCCGTTGTCGTCGTAGAAGAACACCAGTTTACCCAGGCCCAGGGTGCCGGCCAGAGAGGCGACTTCGTGGGAGATACCTTCCATCAGGCAGCCGTCGCCCAGGAATGCGTAGGTGTAGTGGTCAACAATGTCGTGGCCCGGACGGTTGAACTGAGCGGCCAGTGCCTTCTCTGCAAGCGCGAAGCCAACAGCATTGGCGATGCCCTGCCCCAGCGGGCCGGTGGTGGTCTCGATGCCCGGGGTATAACCGTATTCCGGATGGCCCGGTGTTTTTGAGTGCAGCTGACGGAAGTTCTTCAGGTCATCAATGCTGACGTCGTACCCGCTCAGGTGCAGCAGGGAATACTGCAGCATGGAGCCATGGCCGTTAGACAGCACGAAGCGGTCACGGTTGGCCCAGTGCGGGTTAGCCGGGTTGTGGCTGAGGTAATCGTTCCACAGCACCTCGGCGATATCCGCCATACCCATGGGCGCACCCGGGTGGCCGGACTTGGCTTTCTGAACCGCATCCATGCTCAGCGCGCGAATGGCGTTGGCGAGATCTTTACGGGACGGCATTGACAATTCTCCAGTGTTTTTCAGGAAAAGACTTCAAGCTGCAAATACTGCTCAAAAAGAAGGCGCGTATTTTCGCCGATTAGGGTATGCCGGGGCAAATCCATATGTAGTGGTTTTCCGATGAAGCCGGCACAAAATCACCAAACCGACTGATTTCACAGAACTCATAAATCTATATCAAAAAATTTTGATATGGCTATTGATCGACCAACCGAACGCCCCTACACTTGCCAACCATGACCTCACTCAATGCACATGCGAACGAATTGTCCTCTGTGGACGTACTGGCCCCGATCTTCAAGGCGAGCGGCGACCCCCTGCGCCTGGAAATCCTGCGGGTGCTGCGGCGGGACACCTTCGGTGTGCTGGAGCTGAGCCAGATGTTCGACATGCGCCAGTCCGGCATGAGCCATCACCTGAAAGTGATGCACAAGGCCGGCTTGCTGGAGCCCCAGCGGGAAGGCAATGCCATTTTCTATCGTCGACCGCTGAATCTGGACAGTGACAAACTGGCCGACCAGGCCATCCGCCAGATTTTCGAAACCGTCGACAGGGTTGCCCTGCCCCGGCATCTGGACGAAAAAATTGAAGCCATACGAGAGCAGCGGGCGGGACAGTCCCAGGCCTTTTTCTCCCGGCACTCCGAACAATTCCGGGAACAGCAGGAGCTGATTGCAGCCTTTGACCTTTACGCCGAGCCTACCGCGGAACTGATTCGCAAGCGTGCAGCGAGGCAGTCATGGCTGAGCGTTCTGGAAATCGGACCGGGTGAAGGCGGGTTCCTGCCGGTACTGTCGGAGCTGTTCCAGCATGTGGTTGGCCTGGACAACAGCAAAGACATGCTGGCCAAGGCGACGCGCACCTGCATAGAGGAACACCTGAACAACGTCGACCTGATCGAAGGCGTGACCGACACCCTGCTGGCGCGGGGCGACGCCTTTGACCTGATTGTAGCCAACATGGTGCTGCACCATGTGCCCAGCCCGGCGGACATTTTTCTGGACGCCGCCGCCCTGATGAACAGTGGCGGTTGTCTGGTCGTCAGTGATCTGTGCAGTCACGACCAGGACTGGGCCAAGGAAAACTGCGGCGACCTGTGGCTGGGCTTCGAGCCGGAAGAACTGACTTCCTGGGCGGCCGACGCCGGGCTGACCGCCGGCGAACAGCTGTTTATTGGCCTGCGCAACGGGTTCCAGGTACAGGTAAGAGAATTCTGGAAGAGTACGGAAGCGGCGTAACCAATCGCCGTCACAGGAATATCAAAAACTTTTGATATGGGTGTAGGTAGTTTTACGTATGCCCTGAAAACAACCAAGGCAGCCGGTAGGTCAAACAGGACGGAGCCGGTACGAATTTGCAATCGCTCAAGAGGAGCACACCTATGTCTGACTACAACATCTTCACCTCCGAATCGGTCTCCGAAGGCCATCCGGACAAACTGGCCGACCAGATTTCCGATGCGGTACTGGACGCCATCCTGACCGACGATCCGCACGCACGCGTGGCCTGCGAAACCATGGTCAAGACCGGCGTGGCCATCGTCGGCGGTGAAATCACCACCAGCGCCTGGGTCGATCTGGAAGACCTGGTTCGCGGTGTGATCAAAGACATCGGCTACACCTCCTCTGAAGTAGGCTACGACGGCGACACCTGTGGTGTGATCAACATCATCGGCAAACAGTCCGTCGACATCGCCCAGGGCGTTGACCGCCAGAAGCCGGAAGACCAGGGCGCAGGCGACCAGGGACTGATGTTCGGCTACGCCAGCAACGAAACCGACGTGCTGATGCCGGCGCCGATCACCTTCTCCCACCGCCTGGTTCAGCGCCAGGCCGAAGCCCGCAAGAGTGGCCTGCTGCCGTGGCTGCGTCCGGACGCCAAGAGCCAGGTCACCTGCCGCTACGAGAACGGCAAGGTTGTGGGTATCGATGCTGTGGTTCTGTCTACCCAGCACGACCCCGACGTCACCCAGGCCGACCTGAAAGAAGCGGTGATGGAGCTGATCGTCAAGCACACCCTGCCGGCTGAACTGCTGCACAAAGACACCCAGTTCCACATCAACCCGACCGGCAAGTTTGTGATCGGTGGCCCGGTGGGTGACTGTGGCCTGACTGGCCGCAAAATCATCGTAGACACCTACGGCGGCATGGCCCGTCACGGTGGTGGCGCCTTCTCCGGCAAAGACCCCTCGAAGGTTGACCGTTCTGCTGCCTACGCCGGCCGTTACGTCGCCAAGAACATCGTCGCCGCCGGCCTGGCCGAGAAGTGCGAGATTCAGGTGTCCTACGCCATCGGTGTAGCCCAGCCGACCTCCATTTCCCTGAACACCTTTGGCACCGGCAAGATCAGCGACGACAAGATCATCGATCTGGTACGCGCACACTTCGACCTGCGCCCGTACGCGATCACCAACATGCTCGACCTGCTGCACCCAATGTACCGGGCCACCGCAGCTTACGGCCACTTCGGCCGTGATCCGTACGAGATGACCGTCGGCGGCAAGACTTTCACCGCGTTCCCGTGGGAGAAGACTGACCGCGCGGCCGCGCTGAAAGACGCTGCAGGCATCTGAACAGACCATTCTGGATAAATGGGCGTATTCCACTCCAACGAATACGCCCAAACGAAACTGACAGGAGAACACCATGAGCACTCCGGCCGAAAAACTGAACGACTTCCAGGACTACAAAGTTCGGGACATCACCCTCGCCGACTGGGGCCGCAAGGAAATCAAGATCGCCGAAGGCGAAATGCCCGCCCTGATGAAACTGCGCGAGAAGTACAAAGCGGAGCAGCCGCTGAAAGGCGCCAACATCATGGGCTGCATCCACATGACCATCCAGACCGCCGTGCTGATCGAAACGCTGGTGGAGCTGGGCGCCAACGTACGCTGGTCATCCTGCAACATCTTCTCCACTCAGGATCAGGCCGCTGCCGCCATCGCAGCGCAAGGGATCCCCGTGTTTGCCTGGAAAGGTGAAACTGACGAAGAATACGAGTGGTGCCTGCACAAGACCGTAGGTGCGGACGTAGACGGCTGGGAGCCGAACATGATCCTGGACGACGGCGGCGACCTGACCGAGCTGCTGCACAAGGAATACCCGCAGGTGATCGCCAAGTGCCACGGCGTAACCGAGGAAACCACTACCGGCGTACACCGCCTGCAGGAAATGCTCCGTGACGGTACCCTGAAGATCCCGGCGATTAACGTCAACGACTCGGTGACCAAATCCAAGAACGACAACAAGTACGGTTGTCGTCACAGCCTGAATGATGCCATCAAGCGTGCCACCGACCACCTGCTGTCTGGCAAGAAAGCGCTGGTCATCGGCTACGGCGACGTGGGCAAAGGGTCCGCTCTGTCCCTGCGTCAGGAAGGCATGATCGTCAAAGTCACCGAAGCGGATCCGATCTGCGCCATGCAGGCCTGCATGGATGGTTTTGAAGTTGTGTCCCCCTACATTGACGGCGTGAACACCGGTACCGAGCAGGGCATCAACAAGGATCTGCTGGCCAACACCGACCTGCTGGTAACCACCACCGGTAACGTCAACGTGTGCGATGCCAACATGCTGAAAGCGCTGAAGAGCGGCGCCGTGGTATGCAACATCGGGCACTTCGATAACGAAATCGATACCGCCTACATGCGCAAGAACTGGGAGTGGGACGAGGTCAAGCCGCAGGTGCACGTGATCTACCGCGACAAGGCCAGCAACGACCACCTGATCCTGCTGTCGGAAGGCCGCCTGGTGAACCTGGGCAACGCCACCGGTCACCCGTCCCGCATCATGGACGGCTCCTTCGCCAACCAGGTGCTGGCGCAGATGTATCTGTTCGAGCGCAAGTTTGCCGACCTGCCGGAAGATTCCAAGGCCAAGGGCGTTTACGTTCAGGTTCTGCCCAAGCAGCTGGACGAGGAAGTGGCCCGCGCCATGGTGGAAGGCTTTGGTGGCGTGATCACCAAGATGACTCCAGACCAGGCGAAATACATCGGTGTACCGGTCGAAGGCCCGTACAAGCCGGAAAGCTACAGGTACTAATCGGACACAAACATGGAATCCCAGAAGCAATTCAAACGCCGCTTCAGTTTCGAGTTTTTCCCGCCCAAGACCGATCAGGGCAAGGAGAAGCTGCAGGCGGTGCGTAACCAGCTGGCCGAGGTGAACCCGGATTTCTTCTCGGTCACCTTCGGAGCGGGCGGCTCCACCCGGGACCGCACCATCGAGACGGTGCTGAACCTGCACCAGCAGGGCATCTCCACGGCACCGCACCTCTCCTGCGTGGGCGGTACCCGGGAAGAAATCGGTGAGCTGCTGGATGTGTATAAAGAGAACGGCATCAACCGGATCGTTGCCCTGCGCGGCGATATGCCATCGGGCATGGGCGCTTCCGGTGAACTGCGTTACGCCAACGAACTGGTGGAATTTATCCGGCAGCACAGCGGCGATCACTTCAACCTGGAAGTGGCCGCTTACCCGGAGTTTCACCCTCAGGCCCGCAACGCCGAAGAAGACCTGAAGAACTTCGCACGGAAAGTACAGGCCGGTGCCAACAGCGCCATCACCCAGTACTTCTTTAATGCCGACAGCTACTTCTACTTCATCGACCGTCTGGAGCAGATGGGCGTCACCATTCCGGTGGTACCGGGCATCATGCCCATCGTCAACTTCTCCAGCCTGGTGCGGTTCTCGGACATGTGCGGCGCGGAGATCCCGCGCTGGATCCGCAAGCAGTTGGAAGCCTACGGTGACGACACGGACAGCATCCGCAAGTTCGGTGAGGAAGTGGTCACTGAAATGTGCCAAAAACTGCTCAAGGCCGGGGCTCCAGGGTTGCACTTTTATACCCTGAACCAGGCTGAACCCAGCCTTTCCATCTGGAAGAATCTGGGCATCAGCGACCGGGAGAAAATCGCGTTCTGACACGCCTTCCCGGCCGCTGAAGAGAGGGGCTACGGCCCCTCTTTCCTTTCATAACCGCCTGATTTCCTGCAAATCCTGTCTTCATAGTCTAAACTGTATCTGATGCATCCCCATCAACGCTCCCTGTGATGCACGGCCACAAAGAGTGCTTTCACAGACTGCCTTACCGGGCAGACGGGGCATAAAAAACAGAAAGGAGAAAGCATGAGCACGAAATGGCTGAAAACACTGGGTGCTGGTCTGGCACTGTCTGTAGCCGCAACCTCAGTCAGCGCAGAGACCCTGCGCGTGGTCACCGACCCAAGCTTCGTCCCGTTTGAAATGATGGACCAGGAAACCGGAGAAATGATCGGTTTCGATATGGAGATCATTGCCGAAGTCGCCGAACGTGCAGGCTTTGATTACGACCTCAACACCATGGACTTCAACGGCATTATCCCGGCCCTGCAAACCGGCAACGTGGATATTGCCATCGCCGGCATCACCATTACCGATGAGCGCGAGGAAATAGTCGATTTCTCCGACCCTTACTACGATTCCGGTCTGCGTATCCTGGTGAGCCAGAACAACGACAACGTTGATGAAATGTCGGACCTGGAAGGCATGAAAGTCGGCACCAAGATTGGCAGTACCAGCTATGACTTCCTGATGAAAAGCCTGGACGACAACGACGGTGTAACGCCTTACCCCGGCAGCTCGGACATGTACATGGCGTTGATGTCCGGTGCCGTTGATGCGGTTTTCTACGATGCCCCAAACGTTGGCTACTTCGCCAGCACCCGTGGCAAAGGCAAGGTCAAGACCGTCGGCCCCCTGTATGAAGGCCAGCAGTACGGTATTGCCCTGAAGAACGGCAGCAAATGGGTCGGCCCGGTTAACGAGGCCCTGGCAGAAATCAAGGAAGACGGCACCTACAAGACCATTTACGAGAAATGGTTCGGCCCCATGCCTGAAGACAAATAACCCGCCACTCGAACCGGCCGGGGCACACAATGCCCTGGCCGATTCCTCCCAACCCAACGGAGAAACACACTGTGGAATTCCAGTTTCAGTTTGACTGGCAGGCGGCCATCAATTCCATTCCCTACCTGGCCAAGGGTATTCCCTACACCCTGATGATTTCCTTCGGTGGCCTGGCCATCGGTTTTGTTCTGGGCATCGTGTTCGGCCTGCTCAGCATCAACAAGAATTGGTTCTTGCGCTGGCCCGCCACTGCCTACATCGAGATTTTCCGCGGCACCCCCATCCTGGTACAGGTGCTGTTTATCTTCTACGGCCTGCCCGACCTGGTTGGCGGCCCGATCGACCCGCTGACAGCCGGTATTGCCGCGATCGCCCTTAACTCCGGTGCCTATATCTCCGAAGTCGTCCGTGGCGGCGTGCAATCCATCGACAAAGGCCAGACCGAAGCCGGTCTGTCTCTGGGCCTGTCACGCTCCCAGACTTTCTGGAACATTGTCTGGCCCCAGGCCTTCCGACGCATGATTCCGCCCCTGGGCAACCAGGCCATCGTCAGCATCAAGGACACCTCACTGTTCTCGGTCATCGGCGTGGGCGAACTGGTACGCCAGGGCCAGGTGTACATTGCCAATACCTTCACCGCATTCGAGGTGTATTTTGTGGTGGCCATCATGTACCTGGCCATTACGCTGTCCCTGTCACTGATCCTGCGGCTGCTTGAGCGCCGTGGTGTCGCGTCTGCCTGAAGGAGCCCGAGCAATGACACAGATTGTAAAAATGAAGGGCATGAACAAATACTTCGGCAAACTGCATGTCCTCAAGGATATCGACCTGACCGTGGAACAGGGTGAAGTGGTGGTGATCATAGGCGCCAGTGGCTCCGGTAAATCCACCCTGATTCGCTGCGTGAATGGCCTGGAAGAATACGAATCCGGTTCGCTTGAGGTGGATAACCACCCTCTGGCCCCGAAAGGGGGGAATCAGAACAGCCTGGCGGAAATCCGCAAGGAAGTGGGCATGGTGTTCCAGCAGTTCAACCTGTTCCCGCACCTGACCGTGAAAAAGAACATCATGCTGGCGCCCATGAAGGTGAAAAGAACGGCCGAAGTGGTTGCCAACGCCACCGCCGAACGCCTTCTGGAACGTGTAGGCATCGGCAACCAGGCCGATAAATACCCCAGCCAGCTATCCGGCGGCCAGCAACAGCGGGTGGCCATCGCCCGGGCTCTGGCCATGGAACCCAGGCTGATGCTGTTCGACGAACCCACGTCAGCGCTGGACCCGGAAATGATCGGGGAAGTACTGGATGTCATGAGGGAGCTGGCCAGAGAAGGTATGACCATGATGGTCGTCACCCATGAAATGGGCTTCGCCCGCGAGGTGGCCGACCGGGTGATTTACATTCACGAAGGCCAGATTGTCGAGGAAGGCAAACCCGACGAGGTGTTCGATAACCCTCAGAATGAGCGCACCCAGGCATTCCTGTCCCGGGTACTGGCTCACTGACCCTCGCGTTTAAAGCAACTGGCGGATGACGTCATACTCACGTTCAATCTTGGCGTGGGAGTCATCCGCCAGAAACTTCGCAATCTTCCGGCCCAGAAACGGCACCTCGCACAGCACCGACAGGCTCACGTAGTTGATACAACGGTCGCCGTTGCCCAACAGCCGCATCGCGCCCTTGATCTTCGCCGGCACGCCGTCAATGCGCACCCGAAACTCGCAGTGCCACTCGTCATCGTCTTTGCGGAACCAGTGCTCTTCCTGCCGCACCCGGTTCCATTCCCGGTGGAAACCGGAAAGCACACCCGGCACCGGTGCCGAGGCGGTCATTTCCCGCTCGATCACCAGTTTGGCCGACATTTCGTCCTTTTTCAGCTCGGTCACCTTGAGATTGCGGGCACCCAGTTGCTCGTTTTTGTTGCGAATATGCGCCTCATCGAAGAAACGCTCGATCACCTGATCAAGCCCCCGCTCGTAGGGGTGCTCCAGATTGAGTTCCATGATTACCTCCGAACCTGTCTTACCCCTATTGTTGCGGTCGCCCGGCGTGGCAACATTGGCCGGGCGGGCAAGCAAACCGGGCAAGCAAGCCAGACCGATTGGTTCACATTCTGGCGCTGTTAAGCGATGGCCCGGGCAAGTATCATGTGAGGATTTTAACAAACCGAACAAACGGCCCGGGAGCTGACAGGAGACTACAATGCGCAATGCCGATCTGGTCGCACGGGATCTTAAATCCGTGTGGCACCCGTGCACCCAGATGAAAGACCACGAAACCCTGCCCCTGATCCCCATCAAACGGGGCGAAGGTGTCTGGCTGGAGGACTTTGAGGGCAACCGCTACATCGACGCCGTCAGCTCCTGGTGGGTTAACCTGTTCGGCCACGCCAATCCGCGCATCAACTCCGCCATTCAGGAACAGATCGGTCAGCTCGAACATGTGATTCTGGCCGGTTTCAGTCATGAGCCAGTGGTTAATCTGTCGGAGCGGCTGATCGAGGTAACGCCGGAAGGCCTGAACAAGTGTTTCTATGCCGACAATGGTTCCTCGGCCATCGAAGCCGCTCTGAAGATGAGTTACCACTACTGGAAAAACCACGGCAAACCGGGCAAAAAGAACTTCGTTAACCTCAGCAACAGCTACCATGGCGAAACCCTGGGCGCGCTGGCCCTGGGCGACGTGGCCCTGTACAAGGACACCTACCAGCCGCTGCTGATGGAAGTGCTGACCGCCCCCTCACCGGACGCCTACAACAAAGAGCCGGGCGAAACCGATGAAGAGTACGCCCTGCGCCAGTTCGAGGCCATGGACAAACTGCTGGCCGAGAAACACGACGAAATCTGCGCTGTGGTGGTGGAGCCGTTGATCCAGTGCGCCGGTGGCATGCGCATGCACCACCCGGTTTACCACACCAAACTGCGGGAAGCCTGCGACCGTTACGGGGTGCACCTGATCGCGGATGAAATTGCCGTCGGCTTTGGCCGCACCGGTACGCTGTTCGCCTGTGAACAGTCTGGTATCACCCCCGATTTCATGTGCCTGTCCAAAGGCCTGACCGCCGGCTACCTGCCGTTGTCCGTGGTGCTCACCACCGACAACGTCTACAACGCCTTTTACGACGACTACGAAACCATGCGCGCCTTCCTGCACAGCCACAGCTACACCGGCAACCCCATCGGCTGCGCCGTCGCCCTGGCCACGCTCGACATTTTCCGGGATGAGAACGTCATCGAAAACAACCGCCAGCTGTCCCGCTGTATGGCCGAGTCCGTTGCCCATCTGGCCGACCACCCGAACGTGGGCGACATCCGCCAGCACGGCATGACCATGGCCATTGAAATGGTTAAAGACAAAGCCAGCAAAACCCCGTTCCCCTGGCAGGAGCGCCGTGGCATCAGAGTGTATAAGCATTCACTCACCCGCCAGGCCTTGCTGCGCCCCCTGGGTAACGTGCTGTACTTCATGCCGCCCTACGTGATCACCGAAGAACAGATTCGCCATCTGGCTCAGGTGGCCACCGAAGGCATCGAAATCGCGGTCAAGGACTGAGAACCGCCGCCATGAGAATCCCACGCATCTTCACCGACAGCCCCCTGGCTGTCGGCGGCCAGTGCCAGCTGGACGACAACGCCGCCAACCATGTGGGCCGGGTCCTGCGCATGCAGGCAGGCCAGGCACTTCTGCTTTTCAACGGTGACGGTCAGGACTATCACGCCACCATTACCGAAGCCGGAAAGAAACACGTGCAGGTGGCAGTCACGGAAGCCGCTGAAAACGAAACAGAATCTTCCCTCAGAGTAGTACTGGCACAGACCCTGTCCAAGGGCGACCGCATGGACTACGCCGTACAAAAAGCGGTGGAAATGGGCGTGAGCGAAATCGTGCCACTGACTACCGAACGCTGCGACGTCAAACTCAAAGGCGACCGGGAAGACAAGCGTCTTCGCCACTGGCAACAGGTTGCCATCAGCGCCGCCGAACAGTGCGGCCGTGCCAGGGTTCCGGAAATACAGCCGGTTATGACCGTGCAACAGTGGCTGGAACACGCCCGGGCCTGTGACTTGCGCCTGGTGCTACACCATCGCACCGAACGGTCCCTGAACACCCTCGAAAAGCCCTCCAGCATCGCCCTGATGATCGGCCCCGAAGGCGGCCTGACCGCTGAAGAAATTGCCCTGGCCGAGGACAACGGTTTTCTGCCCGTTGCCCTGGGCCCCCGGGTACTGCGCACCGAAACTGCACCCGTTGCCGCCATCGCCCTGTGTCAGTGGCTCTGGGGGGATATCGGCTCCTGAGACAGGCGGGTGACTATTCATGGCGTCACGTCCTGGCATCCCAGTCATTGACAGAGCTGTCGGTGCACAACATTATCTTGTCTGACAAAAAGTGGGCGGGAATGCCACCTTGTATGGGCGCCTGCACCCAAGAAAACAATTAAGAGCCCAGGATGATAAACCTACTTACCAATCCGGAATTTTGGCAATACCTCAGCATTCCCGTGATCGCCGCCCTCATCGGCTGGAGCACCAACTGGCTCGCCATCAAAATGACCTTCTACCCTCTGGAGTTCATCGGCAAGCCACCGCTTCTGGGCTGGCAGGGCATTATTCCCTCCAAAGCCCGCAAAATGGCCGCCAAAAGCGTGGATGCCACCATTTCCAAAATCGGTACCGTCCAGGAGATCTTCGAACAGATCGACCCAAAAGTCCTGGCCGCCCACATCATCTATACCGTCGACCCCCGCATCGAGGAATATGTCGACGAACTCATGCTGCGGGAATACCCCACCTTCTGGGAAAACCTGCCCGCCTCGGCCCGCAAAATGGTCTATGACCGGGTACGCAAATCCACCCCGCAACTGGTCGACAACCTGGTTGAAGACATCTCCGACAACATTGAAGACCTGCTCGACATCAAAGGCATGGTCATCGAGCGCCTGGCCCGGGATAAAAAGCTGCTCAACCGGATATTTCTGGAGTGCGGTGACGTGGAGTTCCGCTTCATCATCAATTCCGGCCTCTACTTCGGCTTTCTGTTCGGCATTATCCAGATGGGCGTGTGGTACCTGTACCCGGCCATCTGGGTGTTGCCTCTGTTCGGGCTCCTTGTGGGCTGGGCCACCAACTGGATTGCGCTGAATGTAATCTTCCGGCCCCTGCATGAACACAAGGTCGGCCCTCTGCGAATCCAGGGCCTGTTCCTCAAGCGCCAGCCAGAAGTGGCAGAATCCTTCTGTCATATCGTGACCCACGAGATACTGACCGTGGGCAACATCATCAATGCCATCCTCGAAGGACCCAAAGGTGACCGCGCCCGCAACATGGTGAAAAAGCACATCAAACCGCTGGTGGATGAAACCGCAGGCATGGGCAAGGCCCTGACCCAGATGGCATTCGGCCCCACGGGTTTTGCCACCCTGAAAAATCAGGTGGGTGAAAAAGCCATCGCGATATCCCAGAGTTCCTTCAACAACCCCGTGTTCGAGCGAGACCGGGCCCGGGCAGTGGAGTCCATTATGGTGGAGCGGATGAATGCCCTGTCTTCGGAAGAATTCCAGGATCTGCTGCGCCCGTGCTTCCAGGAAGACGAGATCAAACTGATCCTGGTGGGCGCCTTCCTGGGTCTGGTGGCCGGTGTGTGCCAACTGGTCTTTGTCTTTGGCGAGTCCTTTTTCTGATCGTTGTCAGGGCTGGGCAGGGTTGCATTACGCTACTATACTGGCCAGATAACCAGTCCATTCTTTATACACGCTATGCGGAGGCAAGGGATGCCGGGCTTTTTTTCCTGGATATCAGGCCTGTTCAACAGCACTCAATCCGTCCCACAGGCTGCCTCCGAAACCCGGCTTTTTAATCCTTCCAGCACCAGCCAGCCCGGCAATAGCAACGATGAAGGCGACATTGTTGGCCAACTGGAAGACCACCTGTTCACCTGGCTGCTTGATGTGGAACCCGCGCGCCTTCGTGCCGGCACAGATAGTGGCGAAAAGGAACTGGCCGAGCTCGAGCGGCGCCTGCAAATGAACGAAATGGAAGAACTGCCCAGGAAGCCTGGCAGTTTACCCATGCTGATGCGAGCACTGTCCAATGAAGCCACCGAACGCAAAGAGCTAACCCGCATCATTCTGAGTGACCCGTCACTGACCGACCAGTTGCTCCAGGTGGCCAACAGCCCCTACTTCCGCCCGAGTGAACACGTCATAGAATCCGTTGACCAGGCGGTGTTCGTGCTGGGTGTGGACGGCATCCGGAACGTGATTGCGGCGGCGGTGATGCGCCCCATGATGGCGGCCAGGAACAGTCGGGAAGCGCTGTTCGCACAACGGTCCTGGCGCTGGGGCCTGACCTGCGCACGGGCGGCGGAAATGATTGCGAAGATTCACAGGGATGACACCAGCGCCCACTTCATGGTCGGCCTGTTGCCAGCCTTGGCCTACATCACCATTCGCCGGGAACTGGGGCGTATCTGCCGCACCAAAGGCTCAGGCAATGAACCGGAACCGGCCATACTGAGACAGGCTCTGGCCCGTTATCAGTGGGCCACCTGCCAGTTACTGGCCAATGTCTGGAATCTGCCACCCAAATACCATGCCTGGCTGCTGTCGGCGGAACGGCCGGCGCCGCGGCAGGCCCACTCCGCACTGACCGACGGCCTGCTTCTGGGCACCCGGGAAGTGCTGCGCCATGCCCGCCAGAGGAACCTGTCAGAAGAGAATCTGATTCGTATTGTGCACCTGTCCCCGGAGCAACTGGGCAGGGTACGTACGGTATTGCTCAGAATGCTCCAGGAAGGCAAAAGCTCACAGGTTCGGACCTGACTCCGGTGCTTTGACAATATCCGCACCGGGCGGTGTACCGGCATTCAGCAGGCTGGCAAAGCTGACATCGTCACTGGTGGGCGCAAGATCGATCAGTTCCCTCGGCATGGCCCCGGCAGGCAGGCGATCCACCACCCGGTCTTCGTCCTTGCGCACGGCCCGCAGCACGCTACCGACCGTAATCAGATCCAGTGTTCGCCCTGGAACCAGCTGATCGCCATCGCGCCCCGCCAGATTCAGCAACCCGGCGCGGATCAGCTTGTCGCTGATCTTGCGGGTGACTTCGCCGGGAATCCGCAACTGCTGCTCCAGAGACTCCTGCTGAGGCGCCGGTTCGCCGCGGCTGAACGGCTTGGCCACCATCCACATCAGGGCAAGCCCCACCCGCTCCTGCAATTCCGGCGCCAGCTGGACATTCCGCCGCTTGGCTACGGCCCCCGGGTTTTGCAGATAGAAGGCCAGACTGGCGCCGAGCAGCAGGATCATCCAGTTCAGATACGTCCAGATCAGCAGAATGATGCCGACCGCAAAACCGGAGTAGATGGCCGCATACTTGGCCGAGCCGGCCACGAACGAGGCAAACAGCATGCCGCCAGCCTGCCAGGATACGCCGGCCACCAGCCCGGCGATAAACGCATAGCGCAGCTTCACCCGGGTGTTCGGAATAAAGATGTAAACAAAGGTGAACGCGCCCACCACCAGGAAAAACGGTGTAAACCGACTGGCAAGGACAATCAACGAACCAAACGGTTCGATGGCCATAAGATTCTGCGCGATTTCTGAAGAGAAGATGGTGGCGGTTACCCCGATAGCCGAAACCATCAGCAAGGGGCCTACCATGATGACGCTCAGATAGTTACTGAAACGCTGCGCCATGGAGCGCATTTCCGGCACCCGCCAGATCATGTTGAACGAGCGCTCGATTTTCTGAACCAGGGAAATGACGGTGTACACCAACAGGGCCAGACCCACCGAGCCCAGCACACCGACTTTCATATTATCGACAAAACCCAGGATTCGCTCAGCCACCTCCACACCCTGTGGGCCCATCGGCTGGAAGAACTGGTACAGGAATGGCTCCATGCGCTGGTGCACACCCAGCGCTTTCAGCACGGAAAAGCTCAGGGCGAGCAACGGCACAATGCTGAGCAACGTGGTGTAAACCAGGCTCATGGCGTGCAGTGTCAGCTGACCACTGATCACATCGCGGATCAGGGCATAAGCCGAGCGCCCGGATTTATACAGCCAGGTCCAGGGCCAAGTCTGCGGTGGGTTGGAATTGGACAGTATCCAGTCTTCAGCAGCCTGCAGCCGCTCTTTCATCTGGGTGGAAGCCACGTAACATCCTGCTTGTCAGTGTTTCTTCAAGCTTATCAGGCAGCTGTCAGTAAACAACCCGGAAACCGGGTATTTTTTGTACACCCGGACAAACCCTCCTGATGGTGGGCTTCCTTCACCCGACTTCAGGTAACCGACGCCAGATTACGCGCCGTAATCTCCACAATTCGCTGCCGCGCCTCCTGGCTCGCCCAGGCCGAGTGCGGGGTTAAAATCAGGTTTGGAACATTGTCTGCCAGCAGCGGATTACCATTGCGGGGAGGTTCTTCGGTTAACACGTCAAAGCCCGCACCGGCAATATCGCCATTCCTCAAGGCGTCAGCCAAAGCCGATTCATCAACCAAGCCGCCTCTACTGGTGTTGATCAGCAGTGCCGACGACTTCATAAAACCCAGTTCCCGGGCGCCAATCATGTTGCGGGTTTCTTCTGTCAGCAGGCAGTGCAGTGATAGCACGTCAGCCTGCACCAACAGTTCATCCAGCGGAATTCGAGGGTAGCCATCCACCTCGCCAGGCTCTTGGCCGGGCCGGCAGCCGAGGACGATGTTCATGCCAAACGCCTTTGCCCGTTCCGCCACACCCTGGCCAAGATCGCCGTAGCCGACAATGCCCAGAGTTTTGCCTTCCAGCTCCATAATCGGGTAGTCCATCAGGCAGAACATATCGCTTTTGGCCCACTGGCCGTTGCGGGCACCCCGGTTGTAATCCAGCAGCCGGGTGGCCAGTGCCAGGATGAGAGCCATGGTGTGCTGAGCCACGGTGGAACGGCCATAATTGGTAACGTTCGTTACCTTGATGTCGTGGGCCTTGGCCGCCTCCAGATCGATGTTATTGAGACCGGTTGCCACCACCGCGATGGTTTTCAGTTCCGGGCAGGCTTCAAAATGTTCACGGCCCAGCACAACCTTGTTCACCAGCACCGTATCAAAGCCCTGAATCCTTTGAATCACCTGCTCGGGGTTGGTGCGCGGGTGGCAGGTCAGTCCACCGGTCATGTTTTCAATGGGGCTCAGATCCACATCCTCACCCAGCGTTGCGGCATCCAGAAAAACGGCTTTCATACTTTTCTCCTGACTCATCGACCCCACAGATTAAGGTAGACTGAGGAAAACGATCAATCTCCGGGAGGCTACCCATGGAACACGAATTCTGGCACGAACGCTGGGCAAAAGACCAAATCGGCTTCCACGAAGGCACGGTTAATCAGTACCTGCATGACCACTGGCCCGAACTGGCAGGCAACGGCACCGACGCCGTGTTCGTTCCCCTGTGCGGCAAGGCCCATGACATGTGGTGGCTGCACGATCGCGGGCATCCGATTATCGGTGTGGAGTTAAGCGAGGTTGCCTGCAAGGACTTTTTCGAGGAAGCGCAGGAGAAAGCCAGCGTTCACCCGGGCGAACCCTTTACCACCTTCCGCCATGACGACCTGCAGATCTGGTGTGGGGATTATTTCCAGCTGGTGCCGGACGACCTCAAACACATTCGCCTGGTGTACGACCGGGCTGCCCTGATCGCCCTGCCCCCGGAAATGCGCAAGAGCTATGTCAATCATCTCACCGCTATTATTCCGGACGACACCAGAATCCTGCTGATCACGCTGGATTACGACAGTTCGGAAATGCAGGGCCCTCCGTTCAACGTTACCGACGACGAAGTGTTCAGGCTCTACGGTGAGGATTATGAGATCAATCAGGTGCTGAAACGGGACATGGCCCGTGACAACCCGTTTGCCAAACGCCGGGGCCTGAGAAACGGCGCCACAGAGAGCGTATTTACCCTCGTCAAGAAATAACCTTCGATCATGGGCGGTAAGCGAGGGACTTACCGCCCGTAACATAATTTAATGAACCTAATTTGACTGCTCACTGTCCAACCCCCGAACTCTGAACTAAGCTCAGATTAAGCAGGCCGGAAACCTCCGGATAACGTATACCTGCTTAACACCATCCCATTCATTCCTTAACCAGACACACCGCCGGGACAGGCGGCGAAACAGCAACGGGGACATTGCGTGAATTTATAACAGGCAAGAGTAAGCGAGGGGCCATCTATGAGCATTCTGCAGCACTTCAAAGACCGGTATGAACAGACTCAGGAGGAGGAATACTCCCTTGAGGAATACCTGGAGATCTGCAAAAAGGACCCAACGGCATACGCCACCGCCGCGGAGCGGATGTTGATTGCCATCGGCGAACCAGAACTGATCGATACCTCCCGTGACCCCCGCCTGTCACGCATCTTCTCGAACAAAGTCATCAAGCGTTACCCCGAATTTGACGAGTTTTACGGCATGGAAGATGCCGTCGAAAACATCGTTTCGTTCTTCCGCCACGCAGCCCAGGGTCTGGAGGAGAAGAAGCAGATTCTCTACCTGCTCGGCCCCGTTGGCGGCGGTAAGTCTTCCCTGGCCGAGAAACTCAAGGCCTTGATGCAGAAGGTCCCCTTCTACGCCATCAAAGGCTCTCCGGTAAACGAAAGCCCGCTAGGCCTGTTCGACCCGGCCGAGGATGGCCCGATTCTGGAAGAGGAATACGGCATTCCCGGCCGCTACCTGAAAAACATCATGTCACCCTGGGCAGTCAAACGCCTGCATGAGTTTGGCGGCGACATCAGCCAGTTCCGGGTGGTTAAACGTTACCCCTCCGTGCTGGACCAGATCGGTGTATCCAAGACCGAGCCGGGCGACGACAACAACCAGGACATCTCGGCCCTGGTGGGCAAGGTCAACATCCGCATGCTGGAGGACTATTCCCAGGATGATCCGGATGCCTACAGCTTCAGCGGCGGCCTGTGCAAAGCCAACCAGGGGCTGATGGAGTTTGTGGAAATGTTCAAGGCACCGATCAAGGTGCTGCATCCGCTACTGACGGCCACCCAGGAAGGCAACTACAACACCACCGAGGGCATGGGCTCGGTGCCCTTCGACGGCGTGATCCTGGCCCACTCCAATGAATCCGAGTGGCAGACGTTCCGCAACAACAAGCACAACGAAGCCTTCCTGGACCGGGTGTACATCGTCAAGGTGCCCTACTGTGTGCGGGTCACTGAAGAGATTGAAATCTATCGCAAGCTGCTGAAGCACAGCTCACTGTCCGGAGCGCCCTGCGCACCCGACACTCTTGATATGCTGGCCCAGTTCTCGGTGTTGTCGCGGATCAAGGAGCCGGAAAACTCCAGCATCTTCTCCAAAATGAAGGTATACGACGGCCAGAGCATCAAGGACACCGACCCCAAGGCCAAGTCCATCCAGGAGTACCGGGATGCTGCCGGGGTGATGGAAGGCATGGACGGTCTGTCTACCCGCTTTGCCTTCAAGATCCTGTCAAAGGTATTCAATTTCGACACCACCGAGATTGCCGCCAACCCAGTTCACCTGCTCTATGTGCTGGAAAAGCAGATCGAACAGGAACAGTTCCAGCCGGAGTTGCAGGAAAAATACCTGCGCTTCATCAAGGAATACCTGGCGCCCCACTACGTCCAGTTTATCGGCAAGGAAATCCAGACAGCGTATCTGGAAAGCTACAGCGAGTACGGCCAGAACCTGTTCGACCGCTATGTCACCTATGCCGACTTCTGGATTCAGGATCAGGAGTTCCGGGACCCGGAAACCGGCGAGATTCTGGACCGCTCCTCCATCAACGACGAGCTGGAGAAAATCGAGAAACCGGCGGGCATTTCCAACCCCAAGGACTTCCGCAACGAAGTGGTCAACTTTGTGCTGCGGGCCCGGGCCAACAACGGTGGCAAGAACCCGTCCTGGCTCAGCTATGAGAAGCTGCGCAGCGTGATTGAGAAGAAGATGTTCTCGAACACCGAAGACCTGTTGCCGGTGATTTCCTTCAATCCGAAGGCCAGCCAGGAAGACCAGAAAAAGCACAAACAGTTTGTGGAACGCATGGTTGACCGTGGATACACCGAGAAACAGGTTCGCTTGCTTGCCGAGTGGTACCTGCGTGTTCGGAAATCCCATTAACGGCCAGCGGGAGCAGTACCATGGGTATGACCCACATTGTTGACCGGCGCCTGAACGGCAAGAACAAGAGCGCAGTGAACCGGGAACGGTTCCTGCGCCGTTACCGCCACCACATCAAGAAGGCGGTGTCGGATGCCGTGCAGAAGCGCTCCATCACCGATATCGAACGGGGCGAGAAAGTAAGCATTCCCACCCGGGATATTGACGAACCTATCTTCCACCATGGCCACGGTGGCCGGCGAGAGGTGGTGCACCCCGGCAATCAGGAATGGGTGGCCGGGGACACCATCCCCAAACCCGAGAGCGGCGGTGGCCAGGGCCAGGGGCAAGGCCAGGCCAGCCCGGACGGAGAAGGCATGGATGAGTTCGCCTTCCAGATTACCCAGGAAGAGTTTCTCGACTTCCTGTTCGACGATCTGGAGCTGCCCAATCTGGCCCGGAAAAAACTCAAGGACACCGAAGCCTTCAGTTATGTACGCTCGGGCTTCACCACCCAGGGAGTGCCCGCCAAGCTGGATGTGGTGCGTTCCCTTCGGGGCGCCCACGCGCGGCGTCTGGGCCTGGGCGGCGCACGCAAGAAAAAGATCCGGGACCTGGAAAAACAGCTCGAGGCGCTGAAAAGCGCGCCGAATGATCTCGATCCGGCCTTCAGCCATGAAGACCAGATCAAGGTGCTGGAAGAGGAAATTGCGCGGCTGAAAGCCAACGTCAAACGCATTCCCTTCATTGACGAGATCGACCTGCGCTACAGGCAACACCTGAAGCAGCCCAAACCCGCCACCAGTGCGGTGATGTTCTGCCTGATGGATGTATCCGGTTCCATGACCCAGATGCACAAGGACATCGCCAAGCGCTTCTTTATCCTGCTGTATCTGTTCCTGAAGAAGAACTACAAGAAAATCGAAGTGGTGTTTATCCGCCACCACACCAGCGCCAAGGAAGTGGACGAAGAAGAGTTCTTCTACAGCCGGGAAACCGGGGGCACCATTGTCTCCAGCGCCCTTAAACTGATGCACCGGATCGTCGAAGCCCGATACTCGCCAGCGGAATGGAACATCTACGCCGCCCAGGCATCCGACGGCGACAACTGGAACGACGACTCACCCATCTGCGGCAAACTGCTGTCTGAGCGAATTCTGCCGCTGGTTCAGTACTACTCCTATATCGAAATCACACCCCAGGATCACCAGATGCTCTGGTACGAATACGAGAAGATCATGGAGCAGTTTCCCCAGAGCTTTGCCATGCAGCAGATTGCCGATCCTGGAGACATTTACCCGGTCTTCCGACAGTTGTTCGAGAGGAAAGCGGCATGAGCAGCCTGATTGATCGCCCGAACGCACCGGAGAGCGAACAACCCAAGGCAGGTACGCCCATTTCCACCAGTTCGGAATGGACCTTCGAACTGATCCAGAAATACGACGAGGAAATTGCCAAATGCGCCGCCGAGTTCGGACTGGACACTTACCCGAACCAGGTTGAAGTGATTACCGCCGAGCAGATGATGGATGCCTACAGCTCCGTCGGCATGCCGGTGGGCTATCATCACTGGTCCTTCGGCAAGCAGTTTCTGCAAACCTCCAAGGGCTATCAGCGGGGCCAGATGGGGCTGGCCTATGAGATTGTGATCAATTCCAATCCCTGTATCGCCTACCTGATGGAAGAGAACACCCTGCCCATGCAGGCCCTGGTGATTGCCCACGCCAGCTATGGCCACAACTCGTTCTTCAAGGGCAATTATCTGTTCCGCACCTGGACAGACGCCAGTGCCATCATCGATTACCTGGTGTTTGCCCGGCATTATGTGTCGGAGTGCGAGGAGCGACACGGTGTGGATGCGGTGGAAGAGATTCTCGACTCCTGCCACGCACTGATGAACTACGGTGTAGACCGCTACAAGCGCCCTGCCCCGATTTCGGCCGCCGAGGAGGCCCGCCGGCAAAAGGAGCGGGAGGAATACGAGCAACGCCGCATCAACGATCTGTGGCGAACCATCCCCAAAGCAGAGGACGACGGGAACCCGGTTCGCCGCAGGCCCCGATACCCGGAGGAGCCTCAGGAAAACCTGTTGTACTTCATCGAGAAAAACGCGCCGCTGCTGGAAACCTGGCAGCGGGAACTGGTGCGCATCGTGCGCAAGCTGGCCCAGTATTTCTATCCACAGCGCCAGACCCAGGTGATGAACGAGGGCTGGGCCACGTTCTGGCACTACACGCTGTTGCACCGGTTGTACGACAAGGGGCTGGTGAACGATGGCTTCATGCTGGAGTTCCTGCAAAGCCACTCCGCCGTGGTATACCAGCCCCCGTTCAACAGCCCATGGTATTCCGGCCTGAACCCCTACACCCTGGGTTTCTCCATCTTCACCGACCTTAGACGTATCTGTGAAAACCCTACCGATGAGGATCGGGAATGGTTCCCGGACATTGCCGGTACAGACTGGCTGGAAACCCTGCATTTCGCCATGCACAACTTCAAGGACGAGAGCTTTATCCAGCAGTTTCTCTCACCGAAGGTGATGCGTGACCTGAAGCTGTTCGCCATCGAAAGCGACGACCGGGAAGACCACTACACCGTCACCGCCATTCACGATGAGCCAGGCTATCGCGCGCTGCGGGAAAAGCTGGCCCGACAATACAACCTCAGTTACCGGGAGCCGAACATTCAGGTATGGAGTGTGGATATTCGCGGTGATCGTTCGTTAACCCTGCGACACATCCCGGTAGACCGGGTGCCGCTGGGCAACGAAACTGATGAAGTGCTGAGGCACGTACATCGGCTCTGGGGCTTTGATGTGCACCTGGAAAGCGTGGATGAAGGTACGCTGGTGGAGGAGCATCACTGCCCGCCGCGGGCCTTGGACGATGAGTGAGATGGAAAGCGCACGCTGGCCTGTAACCCTCCGAGGGGAGATCGGGCCAGGGTCAGCGTGCCGCCATACAGTTCAGCCAGCTCTTTGACGATCGCCAGGCCCAGGCCGGAACCGGACCGGGTTTCATCCAGCCGGGTGCCCCGTGTCAGAGCCTGCTCGATATCGGCGTCAGACAAACCTGGGCCGTCATCTTCCACCATCAGCGCCAGACCATCCGGCAAGCCTTCAACCCGAAACTTTACCTGACTTTCCGCCCAGTTGATGGCGTTTTCCAGCAAATTGCCTGCAATTTCCTGAAGATCCTGCTGCTCAAACCGAACAGCGCCCGTATCGCCCAGGTCGCTTTCGAGGGTAACGCCACGGCGTTGCGCGAGAGTATTGAGTGCCGACAGCACCGGCTCCAGGGTTTCACCAAGATCCACACGCCCCAGGGCGGCCGGTCCGGCCGCTGAAGCCCTGGCCAGATGATGGCGCACGGCGTCGTCGATGCGGCTCAGTTCGGTACGGAAAGCGGTTTTCTGCGCTGGCGGCAAACGATCACTCAGGGTGGTAAGCACAGATACCGGCGTTTTCAGGGCATGGGCCAGATTGCCCGCAGCCGAGCGCCCCCGCTCAATCAGTATCTGATCCCGCTCAAGCACCTGATTCATGGCCTCGGAGAGCCGCGCAAGTTCTTCGGGCAGATCACTGGTCAGTGAACGGGTCTGGCCGGACTCCATGGCCCGGAGATCCCGCTCCAGGCGCCGAAGTGGTGCCAGGCCCCAGCGGATCTGCAACCCGATCATCACCAGTAACAACGTACCGAGCGTGGTCAGCGAAACCACCAGCAACCGGTTGAAGCGCGCAACCTGGGCATCGAGCTCCGCCTGGTCGGCCGCGACAGACACAGATAACCAGCCTTCGAAAGCCGGTAACTGGACATCCCGCTCCACTATCCGAAGTGTCTGGCCACGCGGCCCCGGGGCCTGGGCCCAGTCCGGCCCCCGGCCACTGATCTGTGGCAGTCGCTGATCCCACAGTGACCGTGAGGTGATCACCCGCCCGCTGTTGTCGTTCACCTGCCAGTACCAGCCGGAATACACCCGCTCGAAGCGCGGATCGCCCAGTTGCGGGCCGGGGGTCAATTCGCCGGTCTGAGGGTCAGACTCAATGCCGGCAATTACCACATTCAGGAACGATAACAGGCGCTCATCAAAGGACTGGCTCAGGGTCTGGCGAAAGTTCCAGGCCAACACGGTACCGGCCAGCGGCAACACCACCAAAACCAATACCAGGGCAGACACCAGCATCCGCAGCGCCACCGGCCAGCGGCGCAGACGTGTCAGCATCAGGATGGTTCTCCGTGGCCGTTCATGCGATAGCCCTGGCCACGGATGGTCTCGATAGCCTGGGCGCCGAGTTTGCGCCGCAACCGGCTGACCTGGACATCGATAACATTGGAATCCGGCTCCTGGTCGCCGTCATAGACATGTTCGGACAACTCGGTGCGGGACACGATTCTGGGCGCGGCGTGAATCAGATGCGATAACAGCCTGAACTCCTGGGCCGTGAGTGAAACCGGCATACCAGAGCGGGTGACCTGCCCCGCGTGGGTATCCAGAGCAATGTCACCCACGGTAATCACCGGGTGGGCGTGGCCGTGGGACCGGCGCACCAGGGCCCGCAGGCGGAACAGGATTTCTGCGGTTTCAAAGGGCTTGGTGACATAGTCATCGGCACCGGCCGAAAACCCCGCGGCTTTATCGGACCAGCGCTCCCGGGCGGTCAGAATCAGCACCGGCAGATCAATACCCCGCTCCCGCCAAACGGCCAGCCACTGGGTGCCATTGCCATCCGGCAAGCCCAGGTCCAGTACCACCGCATCGTATCGTTCGGTGCTCACCAGAAAGTCGGCCGTGCGGCCTTCCCCGGCGACTTCCACCAGCAGCCCGGCATCCCGCAAGCTACCGGCCAGCCCTTGTGCCAGCGCGGCATCGTCTTCCACCAGAAGAATTTTCATCAGCGTTTCATGCCCTGGATATTCCTGCCCTCTATCTCCAGAACCTCTCCGGTCCGGGCATTGATCTCAAACTCCACCACCTGGCCTTCCGGGCCCAACAACTCGATCTCGTAGAGGATCTCACCATCGTCTTTCTCGATATCTACATCGATCACGTCTCCGCGCCAGTCGCGGCCAAGGCTGTCCAGGATTTCGCTCAGGGGTTTGATACGGCCGGCCTCAACCTCATGGTGCAGGCGCCGCCAGTCGTCGTCATCATCGGCACAGGCCACCTGGGCAAACGGCAGCGCGCTCACCGCAAACAGAGTCAGCATCAATACCCGGAACACCCGGCGTGAAAACCGGTCTGCGGGTAACAGCGATGAATGTAAACGAGGTCTGGTCATGGTGTTTATGGTGACAAAAGCCAGATGAACGAATCATGAATGAGCCTATCACGATGCTGAAAGCCCTGCCCCGTTAATCTGGGCTCAAGCTGGTAGCCAACCGGGCAGAACCGGCAGTTTTTCAAACACAGACAAGCAAGGAGAACACCATGAAAAAGACTCTGACCATCGCGCTGATCAGCGGCCTTGTCGCAGCCCCCGCAGCCTTCGCCAAAGGCAGCTTTGACGATGCGGACCGCATGCTTCAGGTTGGCAACAACTACGGTATCAGCCATTTCCAGAGCATCGAATTTGACGACGACCATGATAATGAAATCGAGCTCGAAGGCTGGATGGGCCAGGACTGGTTCGTGGAACTGGACCTGAACGGCAACGGCGACATTGACCGGGAGCAGCGCCGCAAAGCCAAAGGCGAGATCTACGGTGTGAGCGCGGACGATGTGCGCTCTTATCTGAAAGCCGCTCAGCAGCAGGGAATGGCCACTATTGAGGAACTAAAGGTCAATCGCAATGGCGATATTGAAGTGGAAGGCGATGATGAAAACGGTGCGGAACTGGAATTGAAGTTCCGGATCGGAAGCCTGGAGCCATTGAAGATCGAAAGGGACAAGTGAGCAGGAGGCCGCAACCCGGTCAGGCACAGTGCCTGACCGGGGGCAAGTTCAATCAGACGCTGACCGAGGGCAGCCCCGACAACGCCATAGCCAGCTCCTGCTCGCCGTACTCATGGTCGCTCAGTTCACCGGCAAAATACGAGGTATAGGCCGCCATATCGAAATGCCCGTGACCACAAAGGTTGAACAGGATCACTTCCTCCTTGCCCTCGCGCTTACACCGCAACGCCTCGTCAATCGCACCCTTCACGGCATGATTGGCTTCAGGAGCCGGTACGATCCCTTCGTTGCGTGCAAACAGGACACCCGCCTCAAAGCATTCGCGCTGAGTGTAGGAAACAGCATCGAACAGTCCCAGCTCCTTGGCGTGCGACACCATCGGAGCCATGCCGTGATAGCGCAGGCCGCCAGCATGGAATCCCGGCGGTGTAAAACCTGATCCCAGGGTATGCATCTTGGTGAGTGGTGTCATTTGTGCCGTATCGCCGTAGTCATAGGCGTATTTACCTCGGGTCAACGTCGGACACGCTGAGGGTTCAACCGCGACAATCCGGGACTTCTCCCCGCCTCTCAACGCATGGCCCATGAACGGGAAAGCAATACCCGCGAAATTAGAGCCGCCACCGGTGCACCCAACGATCACGTCTGGCCAGCAATCGGCCATCTCCATCTGTTTCATGGACTCCAGGCCGATTACGGTCTGATGCAACAGGACATGGTTCAGCACGGAACCCAGAGCATACTTGGTGTGCGGATCCTGAACGGCCAGCTCCACCGCCTCGGAAATAGCAATACCAAGACTGCCGGTGTGGTCGGGGTTTTCCCCCAGCACTCGACGACCAAACTCTGTCATTTCTGATGGTGAAGCCACGCAGTTAGCCCCGTAGGTCTCCATCACCGCACGGCGATAGGGCTTCTGGTTGTAGGACACGCGAACCTGGAACACGGTCACATCAATGTCGAACAGGGAGCCAGCAAACGACAGCGAGGTCCCCCACTGACCAGCACCAGTTTCTGTCGTCAGACGCCGAATACCGGCCTCCCGGTTGAAAAAGGCCTGCGGAATCGCGGAATTGGGCTTGTGACTGCCCGCAGGACTGCCACCCTCGTACTTGTAGAAGATCTTGGCCGGGGTGCCCAGGGCTTTTTCCAGCCGATGCGCCCGAAACATGGGCGCCGGCCGCCACATTCGATAAACATCGCGAACGGGCTCCGGAATCTCCACTTCCCGTTCCGTGGTCATTTCCTGTTCAATCAGCGACGCAGGAAACAATGGCTCCAGATCCGTTGGACCGACCGGCTGCTTTGTTCCCGGGTGGAGAACGGCAGGCAGGGGTTCGGGGAAATCCGCCTGCAGGTTGTACCAATACCTGGGCATCTGTTCTTCGTCGAGCAAGAACTTGGTTTGCATGGTGTTAAGACCCTGATGTTGTGCCAATGATTGGCTGAGCATAGCCATTCCAGACAGACATAAAAAGAGTGTACAGCGGCGCCCCGGAAAGAACTGCGCGTTTACATGGGCAACCAGTTTTCCAGCATGTCCACCAGCCAGGGCACGAGCAGCGCCGTGGCGAATGCCGAAAGCGCCATGGCCAGGCCTGAAAACGCGCCCATCTGGGAACTGACCTGGAATGCCCGGGCGGTACCAATACCATGGGCCGCCACGCCCATGGCAATCCCTTTTGCGGTGTCATCTTTCACGCGCAACCATTCAAACAGTTTGGTGCCCAGCACCGCACCGGTAATTCCGGTCAACACCACCAGCACCGCCGTGAGCGACGGCAAACCACCAATCTTCTCGGAAATACCCATGGCCACCGGTGCCGTTGCCGATTTAGGCGCCAGCGACATCTGGATTTCCAGGGAACCCCCCAACAACCTTGCCAGGCCCACCGAACTGCCAGCAGCAATAACCACCCCACTGATCAACGATATCGCGACCGGCAACCAGAGTTGACGGAGCCGTCGAAACTGCTGATACAGAGGAACCGCCAGTGCCACCGTTGCCGGCCCCAGCAGAAAATGCACGAACTGACCGCCCTCAAAGTAATCGCTGTATGAGGTGCCCGTTGCCAACAACAGGAGAATCAGCATCGCCACCGAAGTAACGACGGGATTGGCCAGCGGGTTGGAATGTGTTTTCAGATAGAGCCGGTAGGCCAGCCCGTAGGCCACCAGAGTAATGGTCAGCCCTAGCAGTGGCGACGCCGACAGGTAGACCCAGATGTCGCGCAAACCCGGTTCATTCATGCTGCCCACCTTGTTCTGAAACGGAACGGACAAACCAGCGCGTCGTCAGTTGCATAATCAACGCCGTGGCAACCATGGTGATCACCGTGCTCAGAAACAGAGCCAGGGTGATCGGCAGCCACTCATCCGCTATACGCCCGAAATGCGTCATCATCCCCACGCCCGCAGGCACGAATAGCAGAGACAGATGGCTCAGTAACGCGCTGGAGGCTTCGCTCAGGGAATCCGGGGCACTACCTCGGATCATCAAGGTAACGAACAGCATGACCATGCCAAGCACCGGCCCCGGGATCGGCAGCCCGAGAAGTCGTACCAGAATCTCGCCTGTCAGTTGATAAACCAGCAGTAACGTCACACCGTTCAGAAACTTCATCAATCAGGCTTCCCCAGCTGCATGTGCCACGTTGCTTTTGGGAATCACCTTCCGGCCATACATTGCCAGCAGGAAGCCAATGGGGAACATAAGCACACCGTAAACGGCAGCGGGAATCGACATGGTGCTGGACTCCAGCAACGTGAGGGTGACCATCAAACCAATGGTGCCGTTCTTCACACCGAGCTCCACTGCCACCGCCAGGGATTCCCGCTGGGTCAGTCCGGCCACCCTGCCCGCCAGCAAGCCCAGGACGATACCGGCGACATTGAGGGCAATAGTGGAGGGGCCTGCCTGTTTGAGCAGATCCCACATCTGGTCCCGAACGCCATAGAGCAACGCCACAATCAGCACCGCCAGCACGATGCCACCAAAGATGCTGACCAGGCTCTCGGCCTTGCGCGCAAGCTCCGGTCTGCGGGTTCGCACCAGCATGCCAATGGCCACCGGCAGCAGAACAATGACCACGAGCATGGCAATGGTCTTGCCCACCGGCAGCGAGATGCTCTCTTCGGTGCCCATGAAATGCTGCAGCGCCATGTTGGTAAACAGTGGCAGGGTAAGAATGGTGATCAGGCTGGCGGAGACCGTCAGCACGATGGAAAGCGCAATATTACCCCGGGCCAGAAGCACAAACAGGTTAGACGTGGTACCTCCGGGGCAGGCCGCGATGATCACCAGACCAACGGCAATGGCCGGCGACACACCGAACAGATATGCCAGCCCGAACGCCACCACCGGCATCAGGAGAATCTGGGCGAAAGTGCCCACAATCATGCCCTTCGGATACACCGCCACCTGGCGAAAATCCCTCAGGGTAAGCGTCATACCGATGCCGATCATGATAATGAACAATGCGATCGGCAAACCTGCCGAGATTAGCGGGCTGGATTCCACAAAGCCTCCGAATATTCTTGTTGTTAGTTCCTATGGCCTTAGAAATTAGCACACGAACCTTCTGACCGGGAGCCCGGCTTCGCGACATTATGTAACCGTGAAACCCTGCAAAAAGATGGGAGCCCAACCCCGGTTTTGATCGTGTGAACCTACCGATATCAGTATACTTGCAAGAAACAACCAAAACACAAATGACTGGCGGAGAATGACAAGGAATGAAACGTCTCGGAACCCTGGACGCCTCCTGGCTGGCGGTTGAATCTGAAGACACCCCGATGCATGTGGGTACGCTTCAGATTTTCTCACTGCCGGAAGGCGCACCAGAAACCTTCCTGCGTGACATGGTCACTCGAATGAAAGAGGCCGGCGATGTGGCACCACCCTGGGGATACAAACTGGCCTGGTCTGGTTTCCTCGGGCGCGTGATCGCCCCGGCCTGGAAAGTCGATAAGGATATCGATCTGGATTATCACGTCCGGCACTCAGCCCTGCCTCGCCCCGGCGGGGAGCGCGAACTGGGTATTCTGGTATCCCGACTGCACTCTAACCCCCTGGATTTTTCCCGCCCTCTTTGGGAATGCCACGTTATTGAAGGCCTGGAGAATAACCGTTTTGCCCTTTACACCAAAATGCACCACTCGATGATTGACGGCATCAGCGGCGTGCGACTGATGCAGAGGGTGCTCACCACCGATCCCGAACGCTGCAATATGCCACCGCCCTGGACGGTACGCCCACACCAACGCCGTGGTGCAAAAACCGACAAAGAGGCCAGCGTGCCCGCAGCGGTTTCCCAGGCCATGGACGCCCTGAAGCTCCAGGCAGACATGGCCCCCAGGCTGTGGCAGGCCGGCAATCGCCTGGTGCATTCGGTTCGACACCCGGAAGACGGACTGACCGCGCCCTTCACTGGACCGGTTTCGGTGCTCAATCACCGGGTTACCGCGCAGCGACGTTTTGCCACCCAGCATTATCAACTGGACCGGCTGAAAAACCTGGCCCATGCTTCCGGCGGTTCCTTGAACGACATCGTGCTTTACCTGTGTGGCACCGCATTGCGGCGCTTTCTGGCTGAGCAGAACAATCTGCCAGACACCCCGCTGACGGCTGGTATACCGGTGAATATCCGGCCGGCAGACGACGAGGGTACGGGCACCCAGATCAGTTTCATGATTGCCTCGCTGGCCACCGACGAAGCTGATCCGTTGAACCGCCTGCAACAGATCAAAACCTCGACCCGACGGGCCAAGGAGCACCTGCAGAAACTTCCAAAAAGTGCCCTGACCCAGTACACCATGCTGCTGATGTCACCCTACATTCTGCAATTGATGTCAGGTCTCGGGGGGAGGATGCGACCAGTCTTCAACGTGACCATTTCCAACGTGCCCGGCCCGGAAGGCACGCTGTATTATGAAGGAGCCCGGCTTGAGGCCATGTATCCGGTATCGCTAATCGCTCACGGCGGCGCCCTGAACATCACCTGCCTGAGCTATGCCGGATCGCTGAATTTCGGTTTTACCGGCTGTCGGGATACGCTGCCGAGCATGCAGAAACTGGCGGTTTATACCGGTGAAGCTCTGGATGAGCTGGAATCGCTGATTCTGCCACCCAAGAAGCGCGCCCGAGCCCGCAAGTAATCCAGGACGGGGTCAGTCGCTTTGCCAGTGACCGGCCCCGACAAAAATCATCTGCAGGAATCGAGTGGTGCGTTTTCGCACCTGGCCGATCTGATAATCGTCGTCTTCGGAAATGCTGAGCAGATCGGTCAGACTGAAGGCGACGGTGCGCACCACCAGATCACAGGTCATATCCAGATCGGCATCGCTCAGGTGCTCCATGAGCCGGAGCCGGCGTAAGTCATTGGCCAGTTCGCTGGCAAAAAACCGCATCTCGCTGCGAATCCCTTCCTGAACGGCCCGGCTCTCGCCTGCCAGCCCCTGCGCCATAAACAGAAAAAAACTGCGGTTGGCCTGGGCATGGGCCACAAAGATACCCACCGATTCCTCAATCAGCTTGTCGGCCTGCAACACGTTGGCCCTGGCCTCCCTCATCATCCGCCTGAGGACCAGCCCGAGCTCGTCCACCAGCTGCAAACCCAGGTCGTCCATGCTGCGAAAGTGACGGTAGAACGACGTTGGCACCACGCCGGCCTGCCGGGTCACTTCCCGAATACCCAGGCTGGCAAAGTGTCGCCCCTTGCCCACCAGAGTCAGCGCTGCGTTCATCAGCTTCTCTCGGGTTTCGCCGGGCCTGCGTTTCGGTCTGTCTGCCATAGTCTTCCTATCACGATAGTTGCGGTAACAAGTGTACACATCTGACGGCAGAAAAGTCCGCAAAACTTGTCATTTCGAGCCAACGAAGCGCCCCCCTGGTTGTTACGGCAACCCTCACTGTGTACAGTCGTACACATAAGTGAACAAGTGTACACATCGTTACCAACGATCAGGTACAAACCTTGGAGAAAACCTATGTTGGCAAAAATGAACCAGACCCGCGCCATGCACTGGCTTGCCCGACAGCTACTGAATCGAAGCAACCCTGCCAGTTATTTTGATCCACTGGCGGAGGCCATCAATCCCATGTGGATACAAGCGTACACACCTGCACGGGTAGAGCGCATTCTGGTCGAAACTCACGACACCAAGACTTTTGTGCTCCGGCCTGCCAGCCGATGGAGTGGCTTTCATGCCGGCCAGCACGTGAACATCTGTGTAGATATTGATGGTGTGCGACGCCAACGCACCTTCAGTCTGTCCAGCTCCCCCCTGCTCTGGCAGAACGACGGCGTGGTCACACTGACCATCAAACGCCTGCCAGGAGGGCTGGTGACCAACTGGCTGCATGATCAGTTGGAAGAAGGCGCGGTGCTGGGCCTGACCGAAGCCTTTGGCGACTTTCTGATGCCAGCCATGCCCAAACCGGTGCTGTTTATTGCCGGGGGCAGCGGCATTACGCCGATTCTAAGCCTGCTGGAGACCATGGCGGCAGAGCACTTCCGGGCACCGGTCACGCTGCTCTACTTTGTTCGCACTCAGGAGGACGTGATCGCCAGTGAAAAACTGGAAGCACTGGCGGCAAGATACTCGGCACTCTCGGTCCGTATTATATGCACCCACGAAACCGACGAGCCGCGCTACCTCAACGACGCCGACCTGGATTCCGTGCCCGGTCTGAAGGCCCGCGAGGTTTATCTGTGCGGACCGGGCGGGCTGATGGATCTTGCCAATGACCTGCTTTACCAGCGCGGTCTCGGCGAAGAGCAGATTCACTGTACGTTTTTCGCCCCTCCGATCTCCTCCCCTCTGGGTGATGAAACACTCGGCGGCGAAGTGAGTTTTGCCCGCGCGGACCTCAATGTGGACTCTTCCGGCGATGCCACACTGCTGGAGATCGCAGAAGCCGCGGGCCTCAAACCTCAATACGGCTGCCGCATGGGCATTTGCCACCAATGCAGTTGCCGAAAAACCAGCGGCACCGTGATTAACCGGCTGACGGGTAAAGCTTCCGGTCCCGGAGAGGAAAGCGTTCAACTCTGCATTTCCGTACCCCGTGGCCCGGTGACTCTGGAAGCCTGACACACAGAATTCGAGCGCGGCCTCATACAGCCGCAAGGAGACCTTATGATCAAACTTGATGAACAACAGCTCAACGAGCTTCAGAAAGATCTGGATACAGTACGCGATGAAGTATTGGCCGATCTTGGCGAGCGGGATGCCCGCTACATTCGCAAGATCGTTCGCCTGCACCGCGCCCTTGAAGTAGGCGGCCGGGTGATGATGCCCTTCGGCTTTATTCCGCCGGTGTTTGTGGCGGCAACGGCCACCCTCGGCGTGGCCAAGATTCTGGAGAATATGGAAATTGGCCACAACGTGATGCATGGCCAGTACGACTGGATGAACGATCCCACCCTCAACTCACAGACCTACGAGTGGGATACGGTGTGCACCAGTGAATCCTGGCGCCGTACTCACAATTACGAGCACCACACCTACACCAACATCATCGGCAAAGACCGGGACTACGGTTATGCGGTGCTACGCCTGAGCGACGAAGAGCCCTGGAAACCCTGGCACACGTTGCAGTTCATCAACTACATCTTGCTGAGCGTGTTCTTTCAGTGGGGTGTAGGTTTACATGAACTGGAAACCGAGAAGCTACGTCGCCGGGAGATTTCCTGGCGCGAGAAAGTGCCGTTCCTGAAAGACTTTTTCCGTAAAGGCGGCCGCCAGGCATTCAAGGATTATGTCTTCTTTCCATTACTGACTCTACCAGTGGCCCCTATCGTGCTGGCCGGCAACGTCGGGGCTAACCTGATCCGGAACCTCTGGGCCTCAACGGTGATTTTCTGCGGTCACTTCACTCAGGATGCAGAAACCTTTACAGAGCGGGAATGCGAAGGTGAGAGCAAGGGCCACTGGTATCTGCGCCAGCTTACCGGCTCTTCCAACTTTACGGGGGGCCGCTGGCTGCACATTCTGAGTGGACACCTGAGCTATCAGATCGAACATCACGTGTTTCCGGATCTCCCAGCGCACCGCTATCCTGAGATTTCCGAGCGGGTGCAGGAAATCTGTCGCAAACACGGCATTCACTACAACACGGGCTCATTTATGAGCCAGTATAAAACTGTGTTGCAGAGAGTCCTGCGATATTCACTGCCGGAACGGAGATCCGCGAACCCCGTAAACGTATAATTCTGGATACTCGTTTGAAGCCTGGTAGGTCTGACGCACTGCACAAAGAGCAGTGCGTCAGTTCAGCAATCAAGCAATCTGGAGCAGTCGCAACAGCTGTGGTCGGTGGTGGTCCTGAATCACGTCGGCGAGCGTGTATCGATCAAGCACCTCAAGGAAGGCTTTCAGGGCTTCACCAAACATGGATTTAAGTCCGCATACCGGAGTGATCTTGCAGGCATTTTTGGAGGAAAAACATTCCACGATACTGAGGTCCTGCTCGGTTTCACGCACCAGGATTCCGATATTGATATCCTGCGGCGCCATATGCAGCCTCATTCCGCCCTTCTTGCCACGGATAGTCTCGATGTAGCCTTTCTTGTTGAGTTGGTGAACCACCTTCATCAGATGATTCTTGGATATGTCGTAGCTGTCGGCAATTTCCTGAATGGTCGCCAGACGATCACCCTCTGCAGCCAGATAGATCAGCACTCTGAGTGAGTAATCGGTATAACGGGTGATGTGCATTCATGACTCCAAAATGACCGAAAAACATCAGTAGGATGGCCGGCTCAGCATATAGCCGGCAACACCCAGTAAAAACAGCCCCGAGACAGCCAGTACCAGAACCGGCGATCCAAGCCAGACCAGCATGCTCCAGCTCAGCCCCATCATGGCAAAGGCCAGCAATTTGGCTTTGCGTGGAATGGCACGCCGGGCGCGCCATTCTTCAATCGCCGGGCCGAACGTCGGGTGCTCTTCCAACCATTGGGCAAAGGCCGGGGAGCTCTTGCTGGCGAAAAAGGCCGCGAGAATAACAAAAGGGGTTGTTGGCAAAAGCGGCAAAACCACACCCGCTGCCGCCAACCCCACACTCATATACGCAAGAATCCGGAAACCGGTTTTACCTGGCTGTGCGCCCATGGCGTGGGCCTCTTGACCGTTCATAACTGCATCTATTCTACCGTGATTCAGTGTACAGGTCTCCCCAGTTTACTGAGGAAGTCAGCCTGGCGACGTAAGCAATCTTTACCCCTACCGCAAAGAACAAGGTTCCCATATGGGCCGCAATCTGCGCAGGTAACGCCAGGGCTTCCGCCAATGGGTAGGCCAGTACCACCGTGATCAACAACCCCATAAACGACACCAACACCCCGGCGTTGGATATGACCAGCCATTTCTCAAAATGTTCCATAGCAATCCCAATAACATAGATACGTTCTACATTTTTATACTAGAGGCCGAGCGATCAAAAATCAACCAGCAACCACTGAAACTTTAAAAACTTTGCCATCAAAGATTCCGGGAGACTACGCACCCAAGATTTTTTAATTGACATACCAGATGAATCAATAAAGAATCACCCATTAAGATTCATCTTAAATAAATCTTTAAGGGAGGAGATGAGACCATGAATCTGACAGAACAGCCAATCGGCCAGCTGGCGCGGGACATTCCCGGCGCCTCTGCGGTACTGCATCGCCACAAGCTGGACTTCTGCTGCGGAGGCAACATCTCTCTGGCAGACGCCGCTATTGCCAAGGGGCTGGACCCCGACGCTCTTGCCAGCCAACTGGATTCACTGAGAATCAGGATGGAAAAGAACATACCCGCGGAGAAAATCGGTAACGAGGATCTGATTGAACATATCCTCACCCGCTATCACGATGTTCACCGCGATCAACTGCCTGAGTTGATTCGTCTGGCGCAGAGAGTTGAGCGGGTCCACAGCCAGCATCCACGTTGCCCCAGCGGCCTGAGTGCCCACCTAGAGAGCATGCAAGCCGAACTTGAAGCACACATGCAAAAGGAAGAACAGATCCTGTTTCCGATGATAGCGCGCGGAATCACCGGCATGGCCGCAGGGCCGGTATCGGTCATGCGCAGCGAGCATGACGATCACGGTAATGCGCTCGCCAGAATTCACAACCTCACCTTCAAACTGACCCTGCCCGAGGGCGCCTGCAATACATGGCGAGCCCTGTACTCCGGCCTGACCGAGCTGGAGAACGACCTGAAGCAACACATTCACCTGGAGAACAACGTGTTGTTCCATCGCGTGGACGGCCAGCTGGGAGGTGCCCGCCATGGCTGAGTACCGGAAACTCTGGTGGATTCTGATTGGTATCCTGGCAGTCACGTTTACCCTGCTCGGCTACTTTGGCCGGGAGGTCTACCGTGAAGCCCCGCCCATCCCCGATCAGGTGGTCTCCGCCAGCGGAAAATCCCTGATGACCGAGGACAGCATCCGCGACGGTCAGACGGCCTGGCAATCCATGGGAGGCATGCAGGTAGGTTCGATCTGGGGACACGGCGCCTATCAGGCACCGGACTGGACCGCTGACTGGCTTCACCGGGAACTGGAGGCCTGGCTGCAAATCGCAGCACAGGAGGAATTCGGCGCCGACTGGCACAGCCTCAGTGGCCAACAACAGAATGCACTTCAGTATGACCTGAAAACCGAATACCGCACCAACAGCTATGACGATGCGACCGGCACTCTTCGGATTTCGGAACGCAGAGCCCGTGCCATTGCCGAGACCGCGGACTATTACAGCCGGCTGTTCAGCGATGCACCCGAGCTGCAGGCTACCCGTTCAAATTACGCCATGAAAGAGAACACCCTGCCCAGTGCGGAGCGACGGCAGCGGATGACCGAGTTCTTCTTCTGGACCGCCTGGGCTGCAGCCACCGAGCGCCCGGGAAGCGATGTCACCTATACCAACAACTGGCCGCACGAACCCCTGATTGATAACAAGCCCAGTGGTGAAAACATTGTCTGGTCGGTGATCAGTGTCATTCTACTCATTGCCGGTGTCGGTGGCTTGATCTGGGCGTGGGCTTTCCTGCGCAAGCATGAAGAGGAGGAGCCGGCGGCACCATTGAAGGACCCAATCAGCGCTGTCGCACTCACCCCCTCACAAAAGGCCTTGGGTAAATACCTGTTACTGGTGGTCGGTTTGTTCACTTTCCAAGTCATGCTTGGCGGCTTCACCGCGCACTATACGGTGGAAGGCCAGGGTTTCTACGGTATCAATACATCAGAATGGCTGCCGTATTCGTTGGTCAGAACCTGGCATATCCAGGCCGCGCTGTTCTGGATTGCCACCGGCTTCCTGGCTGCCGGGTTGTTCCTGGCCCCAATCATCAACGGTGGCAAAGATCCAAAGTTCCAGAAACTGGGGGTCGATGTGCTGTTCTGGGCCCTTGTAGTGGTAGTTGCCGGTTCGTTCATCGGTAATTTCCTGGCGATTGCCCAGATTATGCCGCCAAACCTGAGTTTCTGGCTGGGCCACCAGGGCTATGAATTTGTTGACCTGGGCCGCCTGTGGCAGATCGGCAAATTCCTGGGCATTGTGTTCTGGCTGGTGTTAATGCTGAGAGGCATTGTTCCGGCGCTTCGCCAACCGGGAGACAAGAACCTGCTGGCCCTGCTGACCGCGTCGGTGGTGGCCATTGGCCTGTTCTACGGCGCAGGCTTCTTCTATGGAGAGCGAACCCACATTTCCGTCATGGAATACTGGCGCTGGTGGATTGTGCACCTGTGGGTGGAGGGCTTCTTTGAGGTCTTTGCCACTGCCGCGCTGGCCTTTATCTTCTGTAGCATGGGGCTGGTGTCTCGCACCGTAGCCACCTCAGCCAGCCTGGCCTCGGCAAGCCTGTTCATGCTCGGTGGTGTTCCCGGTACCTTCCATCACCTTTACTTCTCCGGCACCACTACCCCGGTCATGGCGGTGGGCGCCACCTTCAGTGCTCTGGAAGTGGTACCCCTGGTTGTCCTCGGCTACGAGGCCTGGGAAAACTGGCGGCTTAAAACCCGCGCTCCGTGGATGGAGAACATCCGCTGGCCACTCATGTTCTTTGTCGCCGTTGCCTTCTGGAACATGCTGGGCGCCGGGGTGCTTGGCTTCATGATCAACCCGCCGATTGCGCTTTACTATATCCAGGGGCTGAATACGACACCCACTCATGCCCATGCCGCACTGTTTGGTGTTTATGGCTTCCTGGCTCTGGGATTCTCGCTGCTGATACTGCGCTACATCCGTCCGCGCATCGTGTTTGACGAGCGGTTGATGAAGATCGGTTTCTGGTGGCTGAACATCGGCCTGGTCCTCATGCTGTTCACCAGCCTGCTGCCGGTCGGAATTATCCAGTTCCTTGCCAGCGCCAGTGAAGGACTCTGGTACGCCCGAAGTGAAGCCTTCCTGCAAAGCGACATACTGCAGACCCTGCGATGGATTCGCACCATTGGCGATGTGGTGTTTATTGTGGGAGCACTTGCGGTCACCTGGCAGATGGTAAAAGGGATATTCTTCCCGGACCTGGTGCCGCTGGAGAGCGCTTCAGAAACCGCCGTTACTGAACGCGCGTAGTCGGTTTCCTGCTGTGACAACGGGGCCCTGTGTGGCCCCGTTTTTCGTTCGGCAGGGGGATTACCCCCCGAGAGGTATCGGATTGAGTTGGGTTATCTGTGATACTTTGGCTATCCTTTAACCATATGATTCAAGACAGGGTAACCTGCCTATGCCGCATGCCAAGCTGACCGATCGATTTGGCCGCACAGTAAATTACGTTCGCCTGTCGGTGACCGACCGCTGTGATTTCCGCTGCGTGTATTGCATGGCAGAGGACATGACCTTTCTGCCGCGCCAACAGGTATTGACTCTTGAAGAGATCGCCCGGCTGGCACGGAACTTTGTTGCTCTGGGGACGGAGAAGATCCGGCTGACCGGCGGAGAGCCTCTGGTGCGCCGCGATATCCTCGAGCTGGTACGCGAAGTCGGCACTTATGGCCTCCGTGATTTCGCCATGACCACCAACGGCAGTCAGTTGCCCACCATGGCGGAACCATTGCGTAAGGCCGGTTTGCACCGTCTCAATATCAGTCTGGATTCCCTGGACGCTGATAAATTCCGCGCCATTACCCGCACCGGTAATCTCAGCCAGGTTCTGGATGGTATTGATGCCGCCAGGGACGCAGGCTTCCGTGGTATCAAGTTGAACACGGTGGTGATGAAAGGCCGCAACGACGAGGAGATTCCGGAGCTGATTGAGTTTGCCCGTCAAAAGCAGGTGGACATCAGCTTTATCGAGGAGATGCCACTGGGGGAGATTTCAGAGCACGACCGTGGTTTGGCCCTGTGCACCAGTGAGGAGGTGCGCGACATTATCCGCAGGCGCCATGAGCTGATTCCGGCAACGGAGGATTCCGGTGGCCCCGCGCGTTATTTCCGGATGCCGGACAGCGAGGTTCGCGTCGGGTTCATTTCGCCGCATTCCCACAATTTCTGTTCGACCTGCAATCGGGTTCGGGTGACGGTGGAGGGGCGGCTGCTGCTGTGCCTGGGCAATGAGCATTCAGTGGATCTTCGCCGGGTGTTGCGGGGGCATCCGGTGACGGATGACAAGCTGCAGGAGGCGATCATCAAGGCCATGGATCTGAAGCCGGAGCGGCATCATTTTTCCAGCAATGGGGATGTGCAGATTCTTCGGTTTATGAATATGACTGGCGGCTGACCTTTTCTGCAAACTGATAAACGTAGCCTGCTGACTCTGGCGTTTGATCAGGTGCGGGTAGCCTTTCCAAAAAACGCTCCTTCGGCACATCCATGTGGCGCTTCTGCTCCGCCATCCTTGGCTCCGCAAATTTTTGGAAAGGCTACCCGCACCTGACCTTTAGAGCACTGGAGTAATCGCCAAGGAGCCCATGTTTTAATGGGCCATTTCAGACTCTCCGTTTACGTCATGGTCTTCATGCATACCAGCCATATCATCCATCCCGCTCATATCGTGCATCGTCATACCATTATTCAGATGCTCCAGCGTGACGTCGGCAAACGCCAGTACGTTGCCGCCGTGCTCGGCCGCGAAGTCTGTGGCGTCGGTTTTGTTGGCGAACGAGGCCAGGGTTGGGCCCATGGCGCCGTTGAGGTTTGAGCCGACCACGTAGAAGGCCTCGCGGGCGTCGATCAGGTGGGTGTCATCCGGGCTGTCCCAGTGGCTTTCGGCCATGTTGTGGACGTAGAGGGTGTGATCCCGGTTTTCGTTTTCAGGCTGCAGGAACCAGGCGAACATGTCTTTGGTGGAGCAGAATTTCCGGATGTTCTGTTCTCGCTCGGTAAAGGCCTGGCCTTTTGGGCCCGGGAAGTTAGTGATGACCATGCCGCAGACATGGCATTCGTCGCCGGATTCAAAGTGGACCGGGTCGGGTTTTTCAACGATCTCGGGTTCATCTCCGGAGCAGCCGGCCAGGAGAGTGGCTGTGAAAGCGGCGATGAGCCATTTGGTTGCTGGGTTTGCCATGTTTGTGTGTCTCCGGTCAGGATCAGATTCGTCGGTTTTTGAACAGTAACAGTGCGCCGGCCAGGGGTATGGCGCACCAGAGGATAAGGCCCAGCCAGAGGCCCGCCGCACCGATGGGCAGGTCTGTACCCAGGCTGAGTACACCGCTGAGTTGACCGCTGTCGCCGAAGGCAACGATGTTGAGCAAGCGGTAGATGTCAGTGGGGTTGAGCATCAGCAGCCAGGGCAGCAGTTCGGGATTCAGTTTGCCTTCACTGGCCACCAGGGTACCCAGCAGCATCAGGTCGAAGATCAGTACGAAGAAAAACCAGATCGCCAGGGCCAGCCCGGCAGCAACCGGTTTCTCGCTCACCCGCACGCTCACCAGGTAGGCCAGTGCGATAAAGCCCCAGCCCAGCAAAACGGTAGAGCCCACAAAACGCCCCATGGCCACCGCCAGGGCGGCAATGGCGACATCTTCCACCAACACGGCGATGGCAATACCAGCCACACCGAAGCCTATGATGGTGGCCAGCGCCAGGGTCAGGCCGTGGCCGAGGAATTTGCCCAACAGTAACTGGCTTTTACTGAGGGGGTAGGTCATCAGCAGTAACAGGGTGCCGCCCTCCTCTTCCCCCACGATGGCGTCGTAGGCCAACAACAGTGCAATCAGCGGGATCAGGAAGATCCCCAGGCTGGCCAGGCTGGCAATGGTCGCAGGTGTGGAGGCGTAGCCCACCTGCCCGGAGGCGGCGGCACCGAACCAGGCGATGCCCAGTGCCAGGGTGGCGAACACCAGGGAGATGGCAACCAGCCAGCGATTGCGGAAGCTGTCGCTCAGTTCCTTACGGGCGATGGTCCAGATGGCGTTCATTGGCCTCCTCCCCGGTGAGCCAGGCCACCCGAGCCGATAAAGTGCACGTAGATGTCTTCGAGGCTGGGCTGATGGATGCCCAGGTCTGCCACTTCGCCGGAGGCCATCAGGGTCTTGATCAGTTCCATTTTTTCCTGGGGTCTCACGTCTACCTGCAATCGTCCGTTTTCACTTTTCATCATCAATCCGGCGCGCTGCTCTGCCTGGTCAATGGCTTTTTCCAACGCCGACAGGCTCGTGGCAGGCTGCAGAGTCAGGGTGACCGGCATGTTCGCCTGTCGCCGCAGCGACGGCAGGTCTCCAGATGCTTTCAGGGCGCCTTCGGTCAGAATCGCGGCCCGATCAATGTATGGCTCGACACCTGGCAGTACATGGGAACAGAGCACAATGCCCGCCCCCTCATCCCGAAGCTGGCGCAACAGGCGGTATAGGTCCGCCGTTGCAACCGGGTCCAGGCCGACGGTGGGTTCATCCAGCATCAACAGCCTGGGCTTTCCGAGCAGGGCCTGAGCCAGGCCAAGACGCTGGCGCATCCCTTTGGAATAGGTTTTGGTGCGGGCGTCCATGGCGTCTCCCAGGCCCACTTGCTCCAACAGTTCAGGCACCTGCTTCAGCGGTGCGCCTTTGAGGCGGGCAAAGTGGCTGAGAATCTCCCGGCCGGTCAGCTGCGGGTAGAACATCACGTTCTCCGGCAGGTAGCCGATGTGCTGGGTTACCTGGGGATCGCCAGCCGAGCCTTCCAGCACGGAAACCTTGCCCTCGGTGGGCTGCATCAGGCCCAGGATAAGCTTGATCGAGGTGGTTTTACCCGCGCCGTTGTGGCCGAACAGGCCCAGAATTTCCCCCGGCTCCAGCCGAAGATCTACCCCGTGCAGCACCGTGGCCTTGTCGTAACGGTGACTGACGTTCTCCAGTCGAAAACAGTTCATCGGATCTCCGATTGCAGGTGGTCGGGAATTCGCATCAAAGGATGGGGGTCACTCACCCCGGCAGACTTCACTACTGGGAAGGCATCCTGGACCCAACGCAGGGTATCCACCGCCGGGCTGAACATCAGTACTTTGGCCTCCGGATACTTCCACAGCAGTCGATCCACGTTGTCGTTCGGTTCATAAGGCACATCGCCGAGGCCGTCCTGATTTCGATCCCAGCCCAGGTAGTCACTCCAGTAGTTGCCTTTGCCATCCTCGGCCCAGAACTGGGTGCGAGTGGCCACGTACTTCACCTGGCGCTGGTTTTCCACAAAGGCGTTGTTGAACACCTGGTTTTCCTCGGAACCCGCAGTGAGATGAATACCGATATTGCTGTGGCCGAAATAGTTGCCTTCGAAGGTGTTGTACAGCGAGTTGTAGATAAACACCGCTTTACCCTCGGCACCGGAAATGACCACTCCGGCACTCTGACCCTGGGACACTCCGGTGACCACGTTATTGCGCAACTCGGAGTTGGTAATGAAGTTCATCAGAATGCCGTAGTTCTCGTCATTCTCGGAACGATTATTGAATACCTTCAGGTACTTGCTCTGCATCAACGCATACCCGGTACGCGTACCCCGCGTGACGTTGTTTTCCAACAGGTTATGCATCGAATACATGTAATGAATGCCGTACCGGAGGTCACTCATCACATTGCCGCGAATGGTATTTCGGTTCGCGGTCTCGATATAAATGGCATCCCGGGTCTCACTGATATCGTTACCTTCAATCAGCGCACCCGTGGTGTTGAACAGGTGAATGCCATTGCCACGATCCTGGGACCGCAAGCTGGTATCACCGCGAATGTGATTCTCCCGCACGGTCACATCCGGTGTTGCATCCAGCCACACGCCGAATGCCGGGCCCTGGAGACGGTTGTTTTCCACCACCGAACCCTGCGCTTCGCGGGCCACGAAAATTCCCGCATCCAGTTCGTTCAGGTCTTTGCCCCAATTGCGAACCTGGCAACCGGAAAAGGTGATCGCCTCTGCCAGAATCTCAACCGCATTGCCCTGCCCGCCACCGTCAATCACCGTTTCCGGAGCGCAGGACACAGATACCCCGGGCACCCTGATAGCCAGTGGAGACAGAGTTTCCGGAGGAAGTTGAAACGACGAGCCCGGGGCCAGGTTATCCAGCTCTTGCTGCAGGTCCGCGTTGGCGGAGAGCGCAAACAGAGCGACTGACAGGGCCACTCCATAACGCAATAGTTGATACATCAATAGATCTCGGGATAGTGATAAGCAACCAGGGGCCCCGAAAACGGGACCCCAAGTCAGGCAACTCTCTATCAGGCCTTTTCGACGAGCATCCGCCCGCCCATCTCCATGTGGAGAGCATGACAGAACCAGTTGCAGTAGTACCAGTAAACCCCTGGCTTACCTGCCGTAAAGGTCACGGAAGCGGTCTGCTGCGGGCTGATCTCCATACTCACACCATGGTTCACCATACAGAAGCCGTGGGTCACGTCCTCAACCATATCGAGGTTGGTGATATACACAGTGACTTCATCACCCTCCTTCACCTTGAACTCGGTCATACCGTACTGAGGCGCAACGGAGGTCATGTAAACACGTACCTTGTTGCCATCACGGATGACCTTGTTGTCGGATTCCAGAGTCACACCGTCCTTCTCCGCCTGGGCACGACAGCTGGCGAAGTAGGGGTCGTTGCGCTCGTAGATCTTCTTGGTCTTGATCTGATCACGACGTACCAGGATACAGTCATGCGGCTCGGCATAGGTCGGGCCATCGTGGACCAGTTTCATTTCCTCACCGGAAATATCGATCAGCTGATCGTTCTCAGGATGGAGCGGGCCAACCGGCAGGAAACGGTCTTTCGAGAACTTGGACAGAACAACCAGCCATTTGCCATCAGCATCGCGGGATTCAGTCAGCGATGCGTGGTTGTGGCCCGGCTGATACTGCACGTCCAGCTTCTGACGGATGTAATTTACCTTGTCACCGTTGTAGTGCTTGATGGCATCGGCAATATTCCACTTGCACACCTGGCTGTCGATAAACAGCGTGGTGTAGGCATTGCCACGGCCGTCGAAGGTAGTGTGCAAGGGTCCGAGACCCAGCTCCGGCTCGGCCACGATGGTGTCGCGCAGTTCGATCTTGTCTTCGAACAGATCGTCCAGTTTATCAATGGCAATCACGGATACCGTTGGTGACAGCTTGCCGTTGGCAATGAAGTACTTGCCATCGGGAGAGGTGTTCAGACCGTGCGGGTTCTTCGGCACAGGAATATAGCGGGTGAATTCGGATTCGCCTCGGCCGTCGACAACCGGCACCTTGGAATCGCCAATGGTCTTGAAGTTGCCGGCTTTTACCGCTGCAGCAATGCGCTCCACATTGAACACAACCACCCAGTCGCGGTCGTTACGCATGGTGCCCGCAAGATCAACGGCACGCTCTGAGTTGTAACAGGTAGAAGCAGCGTACTTGCCGGTGTAGTCGGCATCGGTGTTATCCAGGTTACCGTCAACGATGACCTGCCAGGCTACATCCATGGTTTCTGCGTCGATGGCGGTGAACATGGTGTAGCTGTTGTCCAGGCTGAAATCCGTACCGTCGTTGGGCTGCGGGATGACGAACTCGGCGTTACAGAACACGTAGTTGGTCTTGGGTACTTTCTGCAGGCGCAGACCATGGATGGCCTGAACGTTCGGGATGTGGGTAATCTTGTCCGTCTTCATGATATCCAGACGGATACGGGCAACCCGGGTGTTGGCCTTGTCGTTGATAAACAGGTACTTACCATCGTAACGACCGTCAGTCATGGAAATGTGCGGGTGGTGGCAGTCGCCGTTCAGGTACTGCTGATCACCGCCCAGGATTTCCTTACTTTCATTGGTAATACCCCAACCCGTTGCGGAATCCACGTTAAATACCGGAATACGCATCAGTTCACGCATGGAGGGCACGCCAAGCACGCGCACTTCGCCCTGGTGGCCACCACTCCAGAAACCGTAGTACTCATCCAGCTCGCCCGGGGCGACGTGAGCCTTGTTGCGGGCTTCTTCAGCAGCTGCAGCCCAGGTCTCACGGGACATGACCGAGGTGCCCAGACCGGTTGCACCAGCGACACCGGCCAGCGCAGCCGCACCCATAAAGCGACGACGGCTCAGACCACCTTCGGAAACCTCCGGCGTGTCCTTGGTCAGATCATCTCTTTTTTTCATAGCATCCAACTCCGTTATTGGTTATGGCGGTTATTGCTTCTCATGACGTTACCGGGGCCTTATGGCTGGCTCCTCGGGACTACTCAGTTCACCTGCACCACCGGAATTTCCTCTGGGTGGCCGGGTGCGTTGTGACCACGGCGCTTGCCACGGCGCTTCACAATCAGCGGCGGGCACTTGTGGTCGTCGAAATAGGTCATCTGACAATCCAGGCAGTAGTGGCACTCCATGTAATTGATGTGTCCATCCGGATGGATCGCCTGGACTTCGCATTCCTTGTCGCAGAGACGGCAGGGGTTACCGCATTCCTTGCGACGTTTGAGCCAGTCAAACACCCGCAGTTTGGTGGGCAACGCCAGGGCGGCACCCAGCGGGCACAGGTAGCGGCAGTACACCTTGCGGGTGAAGATATTGACCACCAGCAACAGCACGGCGTAGGTCACAAACGGCCAGGTGCGGTCAAAATGCAGGGTAATAGCGGTCTTGAACGGCTCCACTTCAGCCATGCGCTCGGCAGTGGCCATGGACTCCAGAGAAATACCAAACAGCACCAGCAGGATGATGTACTTGATGGCCCACAGGCGCTCGTGCCAGGCAAAAGGCACGGTGTACTGCGGTACCTTGAGCTTGCGGGCGATTTCATTGATCAACTCCTGCAGGGCGCCGAACGGGCATAGCCAGCCACAGTAGACCGCCCGACCCCATAGCAGGACGATGCCAGCCACCACGGCCCAGAGCACGAACATGATCGGATCGATCAGGAAGGTTTCCCATTTGAAGCCGCTGATCAGGCTGTTCACAAACGTCAGCACATTGACGATGGAAAGCTGACCCAGGGCATACCAGCCAATGAAGAACAGGGTGTAAACCAGGAAGCCGTGGCGAATCCAGCGCATCATCTTCGGCTTCTGTACCAGCCAGTCCTGGAAGAACAGGATGAACAGCAGCACGGCGATACCCAGCCCCAACACGGTGATCTGGAACTGCTTCTGGTACCACACCTGAATCCACAGCGGCTGGTTTTCAAGCCACTCTTCGTCGGTCAGAACCGGTTCCGGGCGGGTGTAGTACTGGTCTGGCAACTGGTACTCCAGAGGGAACACCTGGAATTCACTGTCCAGCGGGCCGGTCTGGCGCTTGACAGTCAGCTCCAGCGTCCAGGGCGTGCCAGGATCGAAGTTGTACTGCTGGCGCACGATAAAGATCGCCATTTCCGAAAACTCGGGCATCCCCTCACCGTAAACGTCGCTGAGCCGATGGAAATCGAGATCCCGGAAGTTGAAGGTGTCGCCAAACTGGCGGATCTGCACCCGGTCAAAAATGCCGCCCCGTACGTAGCCAGAACCTTTGAAGGAGTATTCACCGTTGGCCATCACCGCGATGGCATGTTCCCCCTCCTGGAGCTCCGACATCAGCCACTGGTATTGGTTTTCACCCAGAAGGTTGCGGCCAATGGTCGGCGCATCCAGATAAGCAGCGTAGAGCTCGATCAGGATGTCATCGCGTTCGCCCGCGTCTGCAGTTTCGATGCCCTCGGCAGGGGTCCCCACAAAAGAGTCGTCGACCTGCCCTTTGGTCAACACCAAGCGGCGAATGGAACCGTCACCGGTCAACTCCTGCCAGGACTTCTCCTGAAACTGTTCCGAGTTCACATTGGCCATGGGCGGACGGTTGCTTTTGCCACCTTCAATCAACCCAATCTCGACCCCCACCCGGTGGGCAGTGCGCATGATGACTTCGTTAATAACCATCACGGTGACCGTAGCGCCGGACAAGCCATCCACCGCCACCTTGCGTTCGGTAGACGTGCCACCAACGGTCACCCGCTGGTCAGCTTTCAGACCGGTGTACTGGTCAGTGAACTCATGCATCTTGCTTTCGGGGATACCCACCAGCAGGATGGGTTCATCGTGATGTATGACTTTAGCGGCACGAATTTCTCCGGCGGTATCGAGTACCACCATGGCATTCAGGGGTTTGCCGGAATAGGCGGGGGTCTGGACAAAGTCCAGGGACTGGTAGGCGTAGCCTATAAGCTCCTCACCGGAATACACCTGCTGGATGGCACGGTTGCCCTCCATCGGCTGGAGTTCTGTCGCTTCCGGAAAGTCTTTTTCGATGAGCTGGCGTCCGGCCGGAGGGCTGTATTCCGATAACGGCTGGGCCCAGCTCAGCGGAGCCGCAAGTATCATCAAGATGGATAGGACACAACGGAGGACGTTTCTCACTACAACTCCCAATACCCCATGGATTACATCAAGGGTCGTTCAATTTTGAGGAAAATCAAATACCTCTTTGAGGATAGTCCTCGGCCCACCAGAGGCGCCTTGAGTTCAGTCAAGGCTAATGGCGTGGCCGGCTTTATTGAGGGGAAGGTAGTTACCCAGATGCCCCATGCGGATGCTTTCCACCATCATCGTCAGGGGTTGCTGAGCTTCATCACTGGAAGGAGCATGGCCGCCACGGCCCGACATGGCCGCGACAAAGACCATGTCCCAGTCCTGGCCTGTCGCGCGGGATTCCTCCGCCAACACATCGAAATAAGGAACCTCATCGGGGGTTTTGTCGACACAGATGACCGGCGTCAGTGCGCCACCCTCGCCGCGCTCAAAAGCAGCCCGTTCTGCCGCACTGGCGTCGTCTGGTAATTCGGCTTTGCAAAAAACGAACAGAAAGCGCTGGGGCTCCGGTTCTTTCCGGCTGGCCTGAACAAGATCCTGGTAACTGCTGATCATCACTATCCCCTGGTGTTCAAGGCGGTCAAAAAAGCCGGGCCCGGAGGCCCGGAGAGGCTATTGGCTGATAGCGATCAGCCGCTGAGGGTCGGAAATAAAGAGCTTGCTGCGATTCACTCTGATCAAACCATTTGACTTGAGATCTGCCAGTATTCTGGAGAAAGTCTCGGGCTGCATGGCCAGGCGTGAAGCCACCAGGCATTTGGGCAACGGCAACTCGACTTCGCCACCTTCTTCCGCGCCGTTCGGCAGCAAGTCAATGAGGTAACGAATCAAACGGTCCCGGGCATTCTGGACGGTCATGATCTCAAGATCGTGGAATCTGGACACCGCACGCATGGCGTAGTGGCTCAGGGCCGCCTGGGCATACTCGGGATTCCGATCCAGCAATTCCCGATAAGCTTTAACCGGGATCATGAGCACTTCGCTGGACTTCAGGGCCTCCGCGTAGCAGGCATACCTGGGCGGATTGGCGTAGATCATGACTTCAGCAAAACAGTCTCCGGGTGCAATACTGTCCAGGGTTCGGTCTACGCCGGAGGAATCGAGGCGATACAGACGCAAGCGACCAGAAATCACAAAGAAGAAGTGATGAGCCGGCATATCCTGACGGTACAGCAGCTGGTGGTGACCGAGTCTGAGCCGGCGTGATTGCTGGATCAGACTATCGAGGTCTTTCGGGCGCAGATTGCAGAACAGGGCATGGCTGCGAAGCGCTTCCAGGCTGTCTTCTTCATCAAGTGGTTTGTTGATGGCGACAAGCACCGGCTTGGTATATCGCTGTTCCGCAGTTTGTGTCATGGCCATGGTTGTACCCTCTCTGCATATTCATGCATTCAAAATCTTATTTTAAATACTAGAAGGATACTGATGAAAAATCGCTCCCCCGATGGGGGTATCCTTGCGGTTATTCCTGGGTAATTGACTTAGCTCAATTATTCGCTTTGCTAACCAAGCAGTCATTGCATCAAGGGTGAATCCGGCAGCTCCAGATCAACGCCCTCCACACCGGTTTCCGCAGCCAATACCTGGAGATATTGCCGGAATGCCCGGCGGGTCACGCTTTCGCTCAGGTACTGGCGAATCTGAGGTTTTACATGTTCATAAGGCAGCAGTTCGCCGTTGATTCGCTGGTCTACTCGAACGATGTGCCAGCCATAGCGGCTTTCGATCAGCTCGGGGTGGAGGCCTTCGTTCAGGCTCAGGACCGGGCGTTCGAATTCTTCGACGGTCTGGCCTTTGCTGATCTGGCCGAGGCTGCCGCCCTGGTGCCGGGATTCGCAGGCGGAATACTGTTTAGCCAATTCGTTGAACTGCGAGCGGCCGTCCAGGAGGGCAGACAGCAGCTGTCGGCCAGCTTCTTCCTGACGCATGCGCTCTTCAATATCATCCGGAGCGGCAGCCAGCAGTATGTGGCTGACGGCCATGATGGTAGGGCTGCAGAAGCGGCCGGGATTGGCGGCGTAGAAGCGTTCGCAGTCCTGTTCGCTCGGGTCTGGCACTTTGAGCTCGAGTTCCAGCACCCGGGCTATCCGGTCTTCTTCGTCTTCGATGCTGTCCAGGTTCAGGCGGCTGGCCTGTTGCAGTAACAATTCACGGATGGCAAGGCTTCTGGCTGCTTCGTGCCAGGCTTCCGCCAGCTCTTCCGCGGGGTGGTGCTGCATTTCCCGGGCGATGTCGTCTACGTGGATGAGAATCTCACCCACGTAGACCGGCGGGAACTGGTTTCTGGGTTTGCCGGCTTCGCCGGTGGGGATCAGTTGCATGGTGCGACTCTCCGTCAATCAGTTTGCCAGCCTCCCTCCCGGAAAGAGAGGGTGGCTGTATCCGTTCAGGCGCGCTTGCGAACCACCTGGTACTTCCGCCCGAAATACTCCACTGGCACGCTAAGCATGTGCACCAGTCGGGTGAACGGGAAGAGTACGAAGATGGTCAGGCCCAGGAAGATGTGGGTCTTGTAGATCCAGTGCACGTCGGCAATGTAGGCGGCGATGCCAGATCCTTCCAGGGTGAACACGCCCTGGGCCCAGGCGGAGAACTTGAGCATGGTGCTGCCGTCGAGGTGGCCCATGGTGGGCAGGATGGTGAGCATACCGAGGACCAACTGAACCACCAGAATGATGATGATCATGTTGTCAGCGAAGGTGCTGCTGGCCTGAACCCGCGGGTCGGTCATACGACGCCAGGCGAGCATGCCGCCACCGATGATGGCCATGACGCCGGCGATACCGCCCACCAGGATCGCCATCACCTGTTTCTGGCCCGGAGTGATGATCCACTCGTAGGCCCAGTGCGGAGTAAGCAGGCCCACCAGGTGGCCGAAGAAGATCACCAGTACGCCGACGTGGAACAGCACGCTGGCCATCACCATGTTTTTCTTGCGCAGCATCTGGCTGGAATGGGCTTTCCAGGTGAACTGGCCATGGTCATAACGCGCCCAGGTACCGACAAACAGTACCAGCAGGGCGATGTAGGGATAGATTCCGAACAAGAGTGTGTTGATATAGGACATTGTCTTTTCCTCCTGCGCCTCAGGCGCGCCCTGCCGGACGGGGCGTTGCGTCCGTCATCAGCTGATCACTCAGGTGAATGGTCTGGGTCTGTTCCAGTTCGCGGCGGCGCTGTCCAACCACGCCACCGGTGCCACAGGAGCTGCCCTGGTCATCCACAAATTTCACCATTTCCTCTTCCCAGACCTTGTCCAGTGCTTCGGGGGTGTCGTCGCGCTCTTCCGAGGCAACGAGCTGCGCCAGTTCCTGGCGGTCGGCCTTGCGGCCGGACAGCACCAGCAGGGAATCCATCGCAACGTGGTAGAGGCTTTCACGCTGGTACAGGCGCTCTCCAAGCAACCCCAGAATGTGGTGAATATCTTCCAGCCAGTTGCGGATTTCCTCCCACGGCCGGGTGGAAAGGTATTCCAGAAACAGCGGCAGGTAATCCGGCAGTTCCCTGGCATCAATTTCCAGGCCGTTGGCCCGGTATTGCTCCATCAGGTCCACCATGGCCTGGCCGCGATCGCGGGATTCGCCGTGCACATGTTCAAACAGCAGCAGGGAGGTGGCCCGACCGCGATCGAACGTGCCCACGTAGGCTTCCTGAAGATCCATCAGGTCACCATCGCAGAGGCGATCAATACAGGTCAGCAGTTGTTCCTTGTTTTGCCGCGGCAGCCGGCTGTCCTCCAGGACTGCGGCGACCAGGGCGTCTTTGGATTGCTGCAGTTCTTCGGTGGGGTACTCCAGTACCCGCGCCAGTACTTTTAAAAGTTGCATCGCGGCCTCCTCAGTCCTGCAGCTGCTTCGGGTCAACCTGCTTCACGGTCGCCAGCTTGCTGACCATGCTGGTGGTCTGCTTTTTGCCGCCGAACAGGCTGAAATCGCTGTCACCACCGTTGCAGCCATCGCCGAAGCTGAAGCCACAACCACCGCGCTCGCCATAAGCGGTCGCATCCGGGAAGGCTTCCTTGGCCAGCTCACGATGACTGGTCGGAATCACGAAACGGTCTTCGTAGTTGGCGATGGCCAGGTAGCGGTACATCTCATCGGCCTGGGCCTTGGTCAGACCACACGCTTCCAGGGCTCGCAGGTCTTCCTTGCCTTCCACGGTTTCGGCGCGCTTGTATAAACGCATGGCCATGATCCGCTTCAGGGCCAGTACGATGGGCTTCTCATCACCGGCGGTCAGCAGGTTCGCCAGGTACTTGACCGGGATCCGCAGGCTCTCGATCTTCGGCAGTACGCCGTCGAACTCAACCTTGCCGGCTTCCGCCGCAGACTGGATCGGGCTCAGGGGCGGCACATACCAGACCATGGGCAGGGTGCGGTATTCCGGGTGCAGCGGCAGGGCCAGCTTCCAGTCCACCGCCATCTTGTACACCGGGCTCTGCTGGGCAGCTTCGATCACATTCATCGGGATGCCGTCTTTCTTCGCCTGCTCGATCACTTTCGGGTCGAACGGGTCGAGGAAGATTTCCAGCTGCTTCTCGTACAGCTCGTGCTCGCCCGGGGCGCTGGCCACTTCTTCAATGCGGTCTGCGTCATACAACAGCACACCCAGGTAGCGGATCCGGCCAACGCAGGTCTCGGAGCACACGGTGGGCATGCCGGCTTCGATACGCGGATAGCAGAAGATGCACTTCTCGGACTTGCCGGTTTTCCAGTTGAAGTAGATCTTCTTGTACGGGCAGCCAGAGACACACATCCGCCAGCCGCGGCACTTGTCCTGGTCGATCAGCACAATGCCGTCTTCTTCCCGCTTGTAGATGGCACCGCTCGGGCAGCTGGCAACACAGGCCGGGTTCAGGCAGTGCTCGCACAGACGCGGCAGGTACATCATGAAGGTGTTTTCGAACTGGCCGTAGATGTCTGCCTGCACCTGGTCAAAGTTCTTGTCCTTGCGACGTTTGGCAAACTCGGTGCCCAGGATTTCTTCCCAGTTCGGACCCCATTCGATCTTCTTCATGCGCTGGCCGGAGATCAGCGAACGTGGCCGTGCGACCGGCTGGTGTTTGGTGTCACCGGCGGTGTGCAGGTGCTGATAATCGAAGTCGAACGGCTCGTAGTAGTCGTCGATTTCCGGCAGGTCCGGGTTGGCGAAAATGTTCGCCAGCACCCGGAACTTGCCACCAATGCGGGGGCGGATCTTGCCGGAGCTGTCGCGCATCCAGCCGCCCTTCCACTTATCCTGGTTCTCCCACTCTTTCGGGTAGCCGATACCAGGCTTGGTTTCAACGTTGTTGAACCAGGCGTATTCCATGCCTTCACGGCTTGTCCATACGTTTTTGCAGGTGACGGAACAGGTGTGGCAACCAATGCACTTGTCCAGGTTCAGCACCATGCCGACTTGGGAACGGATTTTCATTTTACAGCCTCCTGAGCATAGTCATTGCCTTCACCGTCGAGCCAGTCCACGTTCTTCATCTTGCGGACCACCACGAACTCGTCCCGGTTGGAACCTACGGTGCCGTAGTAGTTGAAGCCGTAGGAATACTGGGCATAGCCACCAATCATGTGAGTCGGCTTAGGACAAACCCGGGTAACCGAGTTGTGAATACCGCCACGGGTCCCGGTGATTTCGGAGCCGGGTATGTTCACAATCCGCTCCTGGGCGTGGTACATCATCACCATGCCGGGCATCACTCGCTGACTCACCACCGCACGGGCGGCAATGGCGCCGTTGGCGTTAAACAGTTCGATCCAGTCGTTGTCTTCCACGCCGATCTCTTTGGCGTCGTCTTCACTCAGCCAGACAATCGGGCCGCCACGGGACAGGGTCAGCATCAACAGGTTGTCACTGTAGGTGCTGTGGATGCCCCACTTCTGGTGCGGGGTGATCCAGTTCAGCGCTTTCTCGGGGTTGCCGTTACTGCGCTGGTTGATCATGCTGCCTACGGCTTTGGTGTTGATGGGCGGGCGGTACACCAGCAGGCTCTCGCCGAAGGCGCGCATCCACTCATGGTCCTGATAGAACTGCTGACGACCGGTCAGGGTGCGCCAGGGAATCAGCTCGTGCACGTTGGTATAGCCGGCGTTGTAGGACACGTGTTCATCTTCCAGGCCAGACCAGGTGGGACTGGAAATGATCTTGCGCGGCTGCGCCACGATGTCCCGGAAGCGGATTTTTTCCTCTTCCTTGTTGGTAGCCAGATGAGTGTGATCCAGGCCGGTGAACTCGGACAGCGCCGCCCAGGCTTTGACCGCCACCTGACCGTTGGTTTCCGGCGCCAGGGTCAGGATGACCTCAGCGGCATCAATGGCACTCTCGATCTTCGGGCGACCTGCGTTGGCACCCTCAAGGTGGGTGTAGTTCAGGTCCTTCAGGAAGTTGACTTCCTTCTCGGTGTTCCAGTTGATGCCCTTGCCACCGTTACCCAGCTTGTCCATCAGCGGACCAAGGGAAGTAAAGCGGGCGTAGGTGTTCGGGTAATCCCGCTCCACCGTGATGAAGTCGGGCGCGGTCTTGCCCGGAATCAGGTCGCACTCGCCTTTTTTCCAGTCTTTCACATCGAACGGCTGGCCCAGCTCCGCCGGCGCGTCGTGCAGCAGCGGCAGGGTAACCACGTCTTTCTCGACACCCAGATGCCCCTCGGCAGCCTTGGAGAAGGACTTGGCAATGCCTTTGTAGATTTCCCAGTCACTGCGCGCTTCCCAGGCCGGATCGGTGGCAGCGGTCAGCGGGTGGATGAACGGGTGCATGTCGGAGGTGTTCAGGTCGTTCTTTTCATACCAGGTTGCGGTCGGCAGAACGATGTCGGAATACAGACAGGTGGTGGACATACGGAAGTCCAGGGTCACCAGCAGGTCGAGCTTGCCTTCCGGCGCCTGGTCGCGCCATTTCACTTCTTCCGGTTTGGCGCCACCCTCGACACCCAGATCCTTGCCCTGCAATCCGTTCTTGGTACCCAGCAGGTACTTGAGCATGTACTCGTGACCTTTACCTGAGGAGCCCAGCAGGTTGGAGCGCCAGATGAACAGGTTACGCGGGCAGTTTTCCGGCGCTTCCGGATCTTCACTGGCGAAGGCCAGAGATCCCTCCTTCATGGACTTGGCCACGTAGTCCGCCACCTCCATACCGGCCTTCTCGGCTTCCGCGGCAATGGTCAGCGGGTTTCGGTTCAGCTGCGGCGCAGACGGCAGCCAGCCCATGCGCTCGGCGCGTACGTTGTAGTCGATCAGACTGCCACCGAATTTGGACTTGTCTGCCAGCGGCGACAGGATTTCATCCACGCCCAGTTTCTCGTAGCGCCACTGGCCGGAGTGAGCATAGAAGAAGGAGGTGGAGTTCATGTGGCGTGGCGGGCGCTGCCAGTCGAGACCAAAGGCCAGCGGCTGCCAGCCGGTCTGCGGGCGCAACTTCTCCTGACCCACATAGTGGGCCCAGCCACCGCCGCTCTGGCCGATACAGCCACACATGATCAGCATGTTGATCAGGCCGCGGTAGTTCATGTCCATGTGGTACCAGTGGTTCATACCGGCACCGACGATGACCATGGAGCGGCCCTTGGTCTTGTCAGCGTTGTCCGCGAACTCACGGGCGATGCGGATCACTTTCTCGGCCGGTACGCCGGTGATCTGCTCCTGCCAGGCAGGCGTGTACGGCTTCACTTCGTCATAGGACGTGGCGCCATCGTCGTCACCCAGGCCGCGGCTGATGCCGTAGTTGGCGACCATCAGGTCGTACACAGTCACCACGCGACCTTCGGTGCCATCCGCCAGCTGAACCTTGCGGGTACCCAGCTTGTGCTTGAGGATGTCCTTGAACTCCACGTGGTTGTAATGGTCGTGTTCGATACCTCCGAAATACGGGAAGGCAACGTCCACAACCTCGTCGTGCTTTTCCACCATGGACAGCTGAAGGTTTACATCGGAGCCTTTGGCGGTCTGCTTCAGGTTCCACTTGCCCTTCTCACCCCAGCGATAACCAATGGAACCATTGGGTGCGGTGAGCTCACCGGAGGCTTCGTCAATCGCGATGGTTTTCCATTCGGGGTTGTTCTCTTCACCCAGTCCATCCACCAGGTCACTGGCACGCAGGAAGCGGCCCGGTACGTAGCTGCCGTCGTCTTTCTGTTCCAGCATGACCAGGTAGGGCATGTCGGTGTAGCGACGAACGTAGTCAGTGAAGTACTCGCTGGGCTTGTCAACATGGAACTCTTTGAGGATCACATGGCCCATGGCCATGCCCAGAGCGGCGTCTGTACCCTGCTTCGGGTTCAGCCACTCGTCAGACAGCTTGGAAACTTCCGCATAGTCCGGGGTAATGGCAACGGTCTTGGTGCCCTTGTAGCGTACTTCGGTGAAGAAGTGGGCATCCGGGGTACGGGTCTGGGGTACGTTGGAGCCCCAGGCGATGATGTAGCCGGAGTTGTACCAGTCGGCGGATTCCGGCACGTCGGTCTGCTCACCCCAGGTTTGCGGAGAGGCGGGCGGCAGGTCGCAGTACCAGTCGTAGAAGCTCATGCAGACGCCACCGATCATGGACAGGTATCGGCTGCCCGCTGCGTAGGAGACCATGGACATGGCGGGAATCGGAGAGAAACCGATGATACGGTCCGGGCCGAACTTCTTGGCAGTGTAGACGTTAGAGGCGGCAATCAGCTCGTTGACTTCGTCCCAGCTGGAACGGACAAAACCGCCCATACCACGGCGAGGCTTGTACTCGGCGGTCTTGGCGGGATCTTCAACAATAGAGGCCCAGGCTTCCACCGGGTCATTGAACTGGATACGGGCAGCACGCCAGAGCTTCATCAGGCTCTTGCGCATCAGCGGGTATTTCAGCCGGTTGGCACTGTACATGTACCAGGAGTAGCTGGCGCCACGAGGGCAACCACGGGGCTCGTGGTTGGGCAGATCCGGGCGGGTGCGGGGATAATCGGTTTGCTGGGTTTCCCAGGTAACCAGCCCGTTCTTCACGTAGATTTTCCAGCTGCAGGAGCCGGTGCAGTTCACGCCATGGGTGGAGCGCACGATCTTGTCATGCTGCCAGCGCTGGCGGTAGCTGTTCTCCCAGTCGCGGTTCACTTCGTGGGTTTCACCGTGACCGTTGGAGAACGATTCGCGGTTCTTCCTGAAGTAATTCAACTTGTCGATCAAATGACTCATGGTCTCTCTCTCCATCAACCCGTTTGCCGGATCGTTGTTCCGAATGGAGACCATTGTGTGGGATCAAACCCCTGAAATCTGCGTGGTTACTACCACATAACCCGGGTGTACCACCCTGTGGGTAGGCGACCTATAACCCGGGTTGGAGAAGCATCTTTCGCTCCTCTCTGCGGGCATGTCGGGAGAAAAGCAGCAGGCTGACACTCAGCAACAGGAAGAGAATCATGAATACGGCCGTACGCACGCCCAGCCAAAGGTTCAAGCCACCAAACGCAACTGGCAGGACAAACGCAACGGCACAGGCGCTGACCAGCAATACACCGGCAAACAGGGACGCTTCCTGTCGGTTGGCCAGAATCACCATACGCTGAAGGGATCCCATGGCGGTACCCATGGCCACCCCCAGAATCACGACCAACGTGCTTTCAAGGACAACAGGCAGAGCGAACTCCACAACCAGCTCCTCTTCCACGCCGGTAATGAACAAAGTCATTGGGGGATAAGACAGCACCACGAGTGCCATCAGACAACCCGCCAGTGCCCGCGTCGCAACCCGGGCGGAACCGAAATGATCGGACAAGCCTCCACCGGCCACCTGAGCTACCGCACCGGGAATGACAAACCATTGCGCCAGGCGGGCCCCGGAATCCAGCGTAAGACCATACTGGCCTGAGAGGAAATCCGGAAGCCACAACGCCAGCGCAAAGAAACTGCCGGCAACCACACCGAAATACAAACACAGGGGTAGATTCCGACCCTGCCGGATCACCCCGAGAATTTCCCTGGCTGATCGTTCACGGCTTTCGTCTTCCTCACCCGTGGCGTCGGTCAGCATAATCAATAGCGCGATCACCAGAAGCAGGGTAATGAGGTAGGCCAGAGGTACACCCTGCCAGGAGAACGCCTCATGGAACAGCGGCACCAGATAATAGTTGAAACCTGCTCCGGTTACCCCGGAGCCAAAAACGCCGAGTACGAGACCCAGCCGCCTGGGCTGGCAATGACTGACCACGAACTGCAGGCCGGCGCCGTAGAAGCCGCCAGCCAGCCCCAGCCCGGCGGCGGCAATAAGGTAGCCAATGTAGGTGTTCGTCAGCAGCAGTATCCCCATGCACACAGCAAGACCGCACAGACACAAAAGCATGACTTCACGGGCACCATATCGCTGCGCCGCAAGCCCGGCCGGAATCGCCAGGATAGCGCTGACCGCCATGGGCATGGCCAGCAGAACCCCAAACTGTAAACTACTCAGCCCCAGATCGGCTCGGAGATGCACACCGGCAACCGCAAACAGGGTCCAGCAACCGGCAGCCACCACAAAGCCAGTCAGCGCCAACGGCAACACTACTGCCAGAGATGCTAACCTCTCCTCATCCCGTTCCGATTGCATTACACGCTCCCTGAATCCCATTCTTTAGTCTCAACTTTTGCCTGAGCAAGGGTCAAAGGCTATGATGGGTTATAAACCATTGGGGTAATTGACTATCCTCAAGGAGGTATCACGATGGCGCGTTATCCACGATAATTTAGCTGTCTGTCACTACTATCCACGTTCCTTGAGTCCTGACGCTTTCCATGACCTCCAGAAGCCCGCTAGTAAACCGACTGGCAGTTGTTATCGGCGCCATCGTGCTGACGGCCATTGTCAGCATGGCCACCACTCTGGCTGTGTCCAACAGCATTGAGGGCAATGCCACTGCTATCAACCTTGCCGGTTCACTGCGTATGGGAGCATTCCAACTGGCGGCAAGATCGGCCTCTGAAGATCCCGTAGAAAACACTGACACCCTTGATCAACGCATTGAGGAGTACGAGGACAGGCTCAGGGATCCCGCCATCATCCGTTCCATTCCCCGCACCGATGATCATCCCCTCGTCGAACAATATAAAACCGTGGAATACGGCTGGGCCAATCAGCTCAGGCCGTCACTGGAGAGCCACCAGACTGGCGCCCCTCTATCCGCCGAAATGATCACGACAGTGGAGAGCTACACGGTAGAAGTGGATCGCTTGGTCTCCATGCTGGAACAACGCACCGAGGCCCGAATCGACCTGCTGCACCTTATCCAGATCATCAGCATGGTGTTCTCGGTATTGATTGTGCTCGCCCTGTTTCTGGACCTCAAAAACCGGATTCTCAGGCCCCTGCGAAAACTGGTGAGCATTGCCACCGCCGTGGGCGAACAGGATTTCAGCCACAAAGCCGATCTCAAAGGTTCCGATGAGCTGGCACAACTGGGCCAGGCCTTTGACCAGATGACCAGTGAACTGGCGCTGACCTACTACGAGCTTGAAAGCCGCGCCCGGCAAAAAACCGAAGAACTTGAAATCAGCCACGCGGCTCTGCAGGTAATGCACTCCGCCAGCCGGGGGCTATTCGCCAATCATGATCTGTGCAGTGGCGCCATTCCGATGCTGCAGGACCTGGAGCAGTTGCTGGGCATCGGTCCCATCCGCCTGTTCCTGCATGACAAGGAATCGGCAGAACCGGTGGAGGCCATTACCACCGCCACACCCAAACGCCCCTTCTATTGCCGGGATCACCATTGCAATGCCTGTCTGGTAACCCCCGAGGTCTATGATGAGATGCCGCTGGAAAACAATGATGGCCGGCGGCTGTTGCTGCCCATCCGCACTCCCGGGCAGTTGCTGGGCACACTGGAGGTCTGGTATCCGGCTGAAAAAGGATTACCGGAGACCTCGCGCCGCCTGCTGGAAACCCTCACCGACCAGTTGGCAACTGCCATTTTCCTGGAAAAACAGATCACCGAAGAACAACAGCTGACGCTGGCAGAAGAGCGTACGGTGATTGCCCGGGAGTTGCACGATTCCCTGGCACAATCGCTCTCGTATCTGAAAATGCAGGTGACCCGTCTGCGCCGGCTGAACATTGATGGCGAGCAGAAGCCCATCCACGACGATATCCTGGATGAACTGAGTACCGGCCTGAACAGCGCCTACCGCCAGCTGAGGGAACTGCTGGCCACCTTCCGGCTGAAACTGGATACGCCGGATCTGGCGACTGCGCTGCGCAAAACCATCGACGAATTCTCAGAGCGCCTCGGTAAACCGGTAGCGTTTGAATACAACCTGCCGCCCCAGACGCTGTCGCCCAATGAGGAAATCCACACCCTGCAGATCATTCGTGAAGGGCTGGCCAATGCGGTCAAACACGCCGATGCCACTGACATAGCAGTAAAAGTAGTGTTCGATTCACCACAAGTGCGGGCCAGCATACAGGACAATGGCAAGGGATTACCGGGTGGCGACCAGCCCGTGAACCACTATGGCCTGATTATTATGCAGGACCGTGCCCGCACACTCGGCGGCAAGGTTAATGTGCGAAACAGGGATGAAGGCGGCGTGGAAGTCGCGCTAACATTCGTACCCAAGAGCCGCAACCTGATTCCAACGGAAACTACGCCGGCCTGAGCCGAGCGCAGGACAAAAGAGAGAACCAATGTCTGAGACACCCGCAAGCATTCTGTTGATCGACGACCACCCGCTGCTGCGCCAGGGCATCAAGCAGCTGATCGGCATGGAAGACGACATGGAAGTGATTGGCGAAGCCAGCAATGCCGCCGATGGCATCCGTCTGGCCACCGAGCTGGAGCCGGACCTGATCCTGATGGACCTGAACATGCCGGAAATGGACGGCATCGAAGCCCTGAGAAAGCTCAGGGAACAGAATGTCAGCTCGCGCATCGTTATGTTTACTGTCTCAGACCAGGAAGACGATGTGGTCGCGGCATTGCGGGCGGGCGCCGACGGTTACCTGCTCAAAGACATGGAGCCCGAGGACATGATCGCCCAGTTGCACCAGGCGGCGGTGGGCAAGATGGTGATCAGTGACCGCCTCACGACCCTGCTGGCTGAAGCCCTGCGTTCCAACAAACCGCAGCAGACCAGCCGCCCCGACTTCGACAGCCTGACGCCGAGGGAGAAAGACATTCTCCGTCTGATTGCCGAAGGCCTGTCCAACAAGATGATCGGGCGTAAACTCGACATCAGTGACGGCACTGTCAAGGTCCACGTCAAGCACCTGCTGAAAAAGCTGAACCTGCGCTCGCGGGTGGAAGTGGCCGTCTGGGCAGTCGAGGAAGGTCTGCACAAGGGCTGACTGTTCATTCCCCTGAGTTATATCAAATCCGTTTATTGCGGTTTGAGGTAGGCTCTCCCTATCTGTTTCATGATTCCAGGAGAGCCTGCCATGCTGCATACCCTGCCCAGTTTCGGCAAATTGCCCACACCACCCGGGTTCGCGCAGCTGCAACGCCTGAGCAACCAACTCCAGCACAATCCCCTTGCGGGCCAGACCATAGCCGTCATCCAGGAGTATGCCCCTTCACCGGTGCCACTCCTGAACGGCATTGATCAGCGAATTCCCCTCCCCCTGAAACAACTGGCAGCGGAAGCACCCCTCAACCGGCTTTTCTCGGACGCCATTGCAGAAGGTGAATTCGACGATTTCGAGGGACGTCGAATCCGCCTCGAAATCAATGGCGGCCAGCCAGGCATTACCCTCGGTTACTGGGCCGGGCGCCTGCGGGTGCTGAACGGACCCGGTGAAGCCACCATCCGGGGGTCCGTTGGTGCATTCCGTACATTGGCGGAGCGAAAGCAAGACCCCGATCAGTTGTTCTTCCAGCGCCGGCTGGTTATCGAGGGGGATACTGAACTGGGGCTGGCCCTGAAAAACCTGCTCGACAGCCTGGACTGGCATCTGCGGCTCAGGGATTTTCTGAAACCCTGGTAAGCGCCCATTCCGGGAACGTTCTCCAACGGTTAATCCAGGCAGGGATCAGGGTCGCTTCAATGGGCGGAGATATAGCAAATCCCTGAGCGCATTCGCACCCGAGGCTCAACAGAATCTCACCTTGCCTGACACTTTCCACGCCCTCCGCAACCACCTGCTTCCCGAAAACCCGTGACAGACCGATCACCCCCTGAAGAATCGACAGGTTTTCACCGTTATCCTCAATGCCGGATACAAACTCCCGATCGATTTTCAGAGTATCGACAGGAAGGCGCTTGAGATAAGACAACGATGAGTAACCAGTACCAAAGTCATCCAGGGAGAAGGTCACCCCAAGCTCACAGCAATCCGCAATGGTCTGTACGGCTTTATCCAAATCCCCAAGGGCAGCGGTTTCCAGGATTTCCAGATCTAGCCTGACAGGGTCAACCCCCGGAAACGCCGACAGGATTTTGTTCAGGTGCCCGGCAAAGTTATCAGACTGAAGATGGTTGGCGGCGATGTTAACACTGACATTGACCCTGACACCCTCTTGCTCCCAGCGTTGTATCTGCAGCAGAGAGTTTCTCAACACCCATTCACCAACCTGAATATTCAGCCTGTGATGCTCAATGGCGGGCAGGAAGTGGCTCGGAGGGAGCAGCCCTTCCCGGGGATGTTGCCACCGGATCAGCGCTTCAACGCCCAAAACCTCTCCAGTCCGGAGATTAACCTTGGGTTGGAAATAAAGCCGGAACTCATCCTCGTTGAGCCCCCTGCGGATGTCCTCCAGTAACAACTGACGGGCTCGATACTGGCTCCGCTCGCCGGCATCAAGATAAAGCCAGCCACTGCGCATCTCGTGTTTTGCCCGATACAGGGTATTATCCGCCTGCCTCAGCAAGCTGTCTGCGTCCTCAACGGCGCCATCCGGAAACAGGACAACACCAGCCGTAAACCCCGCGGAAACCTCAACACCGTCGAGTTCAAATGGCTGACTGGCCGTCAAACGCAGAGCTTCCAGCCGCGACTCGGCTTGGCTGGCATCCGGCAGCAACAATGCAAACTCATCACCACCTGTTCGCGCCAGGCAGGCATCCGCCGGGATCGCATCCAGCCACCGCCGGGACAGCAAGCCGAGCAATCGGTCTGCCGCATCTTCTCCGAGACAGTCGTTGAGATCCTTGAAATTATCAAGATCAATAGACACCAGGGCTGCCGAGTTCTCAGCTCTCACTTCATCTGCAAGGTATTCACGAACTCGTCGGACGATGCCGTTTCGGTTCCAGAGGCCGGTCAAGGCATCGGTATAAGCGAGCGTTTCCAGATGGTGCTGATATTCTCGGGCTTGTTCTTCCAGGGCCTGATTCAGCCTTTCATGCTGTATTCGGGACAGCTCGTCTTCGGCCCTCAAGCGGGCCATTTTCTCCCGCATTAACTGAATCGTGCTGGATGAAAGCTTTCCGTAAATTTCCAGCAGCGCGTTGACCAGCACCGAGGCGGAACCGCTCAGCTCTGCATCGACCCGGTTTTTTGCCTCACTGACTTCCAGGCCTTGCTGAACCAACTCAACCGTCAGAGCCATTCGGCGATCTGATTCGAGGATATGGAAGGCTAACCAGCGTGTGAGGAAGTCAAACAGTCTGGTTAATACCTCTTCCTGAGGTTCGCGGCTGTTGCGCAGCTCCTCAACCTGCGCAAAAAACATCTGATGTGAATCGCGGTGGCTTTTCGCCATCGCTGCTTCACTGAGGGTTTTGTTCCAGATCGTTTCCTCGTATTCAAAATGAAACGCCGCGTAGGAAAGCAACTCATCAAGAATCTGATCGGGCGTCAACTCGGAGGTGTCCGACGCAAAGTGCCACGCCAGTCGATTCAGGATATTGACCAGCACCTTGTGCTGTTGATCAATATCATCAATGCCGGTCTCGAAATTCCGGTTCCAGGGGAAGATTTCGAAGGCATTCGGCACATTATTGGTCACAGAAGGACTCCCAAAACGGCAACCACCGTCTTGAGCATAGTTCAACTGCCAATAAATGTAGTTGTTTTAAATCAGAGAGCGGAGCTGTCTCAGAGCTGGTCGCTCAACGCAAAATCCCGCAACGCCACCGCATTATTATGGTCGGTATCTTTGGCGGCAAATACCAGCGTGACGCGTTTGTGCTCCTTGAGGATCTGCCGGAACAAATCCAGGTCCTCTGCGGCCCCATCAGACTTGAGCTCTTTGAAGTAGCGGTCTCGAAACCCGGGCCATCTGTCCGGGTCATGGCCGAACCACTTCCGCAATTCTGAAGATGGCGCAAGCCCTTTCAGCCAATGGGCAATGTCTGCGTCTTCTTTGGCAACGCCCCTGGGCCAGATGCGATCCACCAGAATACGCGGGCCATCTGAGCGGGCAGCGTGGTCGTAGGCTCTTTTCAGGCGGATATCCATAGAAACCTCCCAACCGGCTAATGGTGTCCTTGAGCCTAGCCTTCACCCCTTATGAATTCAAAACCCGCCATGACATAACGCATTTACCGCATCTCAAAAAACTCCCGATGCATCCGCCGGGCAGGCAGGCCCCATCTGCGGAATTCGTTGAACAGGGTCCGGGCCATGCCCACCGGGCCGCAGAACCACAGGCTGGCGCCTTGCCAATCCGGCACCGCATCGCGAATTTCCTCCGGTGTCAGTCGGCCTTCGGTACGACTGCATCGAATAACCAGGTTAACGCCCGCGGCTTCGGCATCCGCCCGCAGCTTTGTCAGAGCCTCCTCGCTGACATCGGCAGTGGGGTGGAACAGGTAGATAGTACGATTATCCGGTTTGCTGGCCAGGCGCCCCATCCGGGCAATAAACGGAGTAATGCCGATGCCCGCGCCTACCCAGATCTGAGTGCGGCAATCATCTTCAAAATCAAAACCGCCATAGGGCCCCTCCAGTGTAACTGGCATGCCCTCGCAGATCCGGTGGCTGGCCCGGCGGGTATGGTCCCCCAGTTCCTTGACCACGAATTTCAGACATCGGGTTTCCGGGTTCCAGTCTGAAGCAATGGTATAAGGGTGAGGGCCCTCCGCAGCATCCGACGTAATAAAGGCGAACTGCCCGGGGTTATGGACGGACCAGCCCTGCTCAACCCTTACCAGAAACTCGAAAACTCTCAGCTCCGGATATCGGGTTACCGAAACCACCTCCCCCGGCACCTTCCGGACCTTGCCCGGCCAGCCAAGCAGCAGTAAAACCGCTGCGATACTGCCGGCGACAACAGCGAACTGGGTCAGCCAGCCAATCGGCGCTGCCCAATAATCAAACTTCATCAGGATAAAGCTGTGCCAGGCCAGGGGCAGAAAGACCACCGCCAGCAGTTTGTGTGTTTTACGAAACAGGTGATAAGGAAAGGCTTTTACCAATGCCAGCACAATCAATACGGCCGCGGCGTAGAAAGCCCATTCTCCCAGGGTTTCTGCCAGCCCCCGCTGCCCCCTGAACCAGGCTTCCAGGCCGGCGAGTTGCTGTCCGGCCCCTTTGCCGGCCGGCTTCTCCAGCCAGCCCCAGCCCACCATCCACTTGGTGCCCTTGGCCCACCACCAATGCAACGTAGCCAGCACCAGTGAACCAATGCCCAGCCATTTGTGCAGCCGGTACACCTTGTCCAGGCCACCAACCCAACGCTCCAGAGACCGGAGACGCAGTGCCAGCACCAACGCAACTGCCATCATCACTACGGCCAGAATGCCGGAAAACTGCACAAACACAGAGCGGAACGGAAAGTAAGCGAAGGGGGAAACCCACAGGCTGTCGGAAACAAACCACAGGACGCTGACCAAAGCAGTCAGGCCCCAGAAAAATAGCGGGACGCGAGCCATAACAATAAACCCCAATGCAGTTTGAGTACCCTAGCAAGCTACTCCTGGTACATCGGCTATCTATTGACCTCAATCAACGCTCAACGGGCTTTACACAGACTTTACGATCAGATCCATTCCCGGCTTGCCATACCAGTACCCGTTGCAGGGTGGCGCTTCTACCAGCTGCAGCGGGTCGGCGACCGGCACTTCCCCCCGGCGTACCTGATCAAAGCGTTTGACCACTTGGTCCATACCTTGATGCTCCGGGCTCAGCCGCACGGTACTGACACCCATACGCTCCATCTCCGGTAGTTCCCTCATCAGGTCGTAGCGCGAGCCGGAGAGCGTGGAAATGCCATTAATCCGGAACAGCTCCTGGCTTTCCCGGGAACGTAGCTCCATGCCATCAGGATGCTCCAGACAACGGAATTCGCAGTTGTCTTTAGGCAGGTTGTAATGACGGGCAGTGAAACAGCGGGACGACCAGGCCAATGGCAGGAAGCCCCAGGAAAATACCTCGGCGGGCAGATCCAGACCTTCGCCCTTCAGCTCGCTGATCAGCTGCTCCAGGGTTTCCTTGCCCAGTTCCACCGGCAGGTTCCAGCCCTGCAGACCCTGCCTGGCGAGGATCTTCAGGGTGGCCGTGTTGTAGATGTTCATGGACGGGCCGGTAACAAACGGAATCTTGTTGCGGATCGCCACCTGCAGGGCACTCTGGTCGTTGGCCTCCACCAAAAACTCATCCTGTTCGCAAAACCGACGAAGTCGCCGCAGATCCGCTTCGGATTCGATCAGCGTCAATGTGGAAAGCACCACGTTCTTGCCACAAGCCTTCAGATCCCGGGCCAGGTCGAGCCAGTCATCGGGCTTCAGTTCCCGGCGGCGGGAGCACACTACTTCGCCAAGATAGATGGTATCTACTGGCCACTCCGCAGCGTTAGCGTAGAAATCGAATACGGACTGCTTGGTCCAGAACCACAGAATCGGGCCAAGAGAGAGTTTCATCATAGCGGGCAAAACCTTATTTCCACTTGCGATGGTAGGCCCCGATGGTGGTCAGGCCACCCTCGGAAAGACCGGCGAGAGTGCGGTTCCAGGCACTGTCTACAGCAAAGCTGTCAGGGGTGGCCTGAACCCGGTCCAGGGCCTGGCGCCAGGTTCGGGCAACCTCTGCAATGTAGGCCGGGCTGCGCTGGCGGCCCTCGATTTTTACTGCGCTGATACCCAGCCCCTTCAATTCCGGCAGAAGATCTAAGGTATTCAGGCTTACCGGCTCTTCGATGGCATGGTACACGCTGCCCTCCACTTCAAACCGGCCCTTGCACAGGGTTGGGTAACCGGCGGATTCACCGGGGCCATAGCGATCAATGAGCACTTCATTCAGGCGGGATTCCAGCCCCTGAGAGGTTTCCTGCCAACGCACCGCCTTGGCCGGCGAACAGGCACCCCGGGTGTTGGGGGATTCATCCGTGAGGTAAGAAGACAGGTAGCAGCGACCCTCCGCCATAATGCACAGACTGCCGAAGGCAAAAACTTCCAGCTCCACTGGGCTATGCTTGGCCACACCCCGAACCTGATCCAGAGACAGCACGCGCGGCAGCACTGCCCGGCGGATATCGAAGTTGTCCTTGTAGAACGACAGGGCCTCATGGCTGGTGGCAGAACCCTGAACCGACAAATGCCGGGGGATATCCGGGTGCCTGTCTGCAGCGTAATCCAGCAGTCCCATATCGGCCAGGATAATGGCATCCACTCCAAGGCCGGCGGCACGATCCACCGCGGCTTTCCAGTGTTCCCAGCCATCCGGTTGCGGATAGGTATTGATGGCACAGAACACACGACTGCCTTTTGAATGAGCGTACTCAATGCCCTCGGCTGCACGTTTGTCGTTAAAATTCAGGCCAGCAAACTGGCGGGCGTTGGTACTGTCCCGGAAGCCGAAATAGACCGCATCGGCTCCATTGTCCACGGCGGTTTTAAGGGCGGGAAGGCTACCAGCCGGGCATACAAGTTCCATGGTTTTCTCCGCTGAGCACGTTGCCGTGCACCTTACCGGTCAGCGACTTAGCCCACCTTGACCTTTGTCAGCGGATTGACAGAAACCTGTCAAATACCCCTTTGGTAATACTCTACGCATTAACCCCTACCTGAACCAAAACTGCATAAAACTCATTGCTTTAACGTTTTATTACAAGCACTTACATGTGGAAATCTACCCCCTCAGGTACCCCAAGGCGTCAATGGTCTGAACTGCTACACTTATCCACAATGGACGCCATTCTCAATGATGAGGCCCTCCCATGACTTTTATCAACAACCTCTCCATGCGAGGCAAGCTGATTACTTTGGTGCTGCCTGCGCTGCTGGTCATTGTATTTTTCGCGGTCCAGAGCATCTCCCGTAATATGGATGACCTGGACAACATGCAACAGCTCAATACCTTGGTTCAGTTGGCTGAGCTTGGGGATCCGCTGGTTGAGGAATTGCAGAAAGAACGGGGCCGTTCGGCCGTGTTTATTTCCAGCGCCCCGGATTCTGACGGCGAGCGCGAGGCAGCCCGCAACCTTCAATCCCAGAGACAAAATACTGACAGGAACCTGAGCGCCTACCAGAACGGAATCAAGGCACTGGCTGAAGAAGCCCGTTTTGACGGCAGCATTCAGGCAAGCGTCGACAAATTCCAGCGGGACATTGGCAATCTAATCAGTCTGCGCAGGGATATTGATAACCGGGTGTTGGCTGGTGCCGAATCCGGCGCCCGCTACACCAGCCTGATCATGGAAATCCTTAACCGTATTCCGTTGCTGGTGCGCCGGGCATCTGAGCCCGAGCTGGCCCGGCAGATCAATGCCTACCTTGCCCTTGCCGAAGCTGCCGAAATGGCAGGCCGTGAACGGGCTGCAGGGGCGTCACTGGTGCGCAGCGGCAACTTCGACCTGCCTGCCGTTGGGCAAATAGCGGCCCTGTCAGGGCGTCAGCAAGCGTATTTCCAGACCGCAATCACCATGCTGAGTGCAAATTCGGATATCCGTGGTCGGATTGAGTCATTTCCCGAAACCGCCGAGCACCGAAAAATGCTGGATCAGCGAGATATGCTTCTGAGCAGCCCTTCCGGTATGTACGGCCTGGAAGCCAGTGACTGGTTTTCAGCCTCTACCAACCGCATACAGGCCATTAACGGCATCCGCACTGATATGCTGTCACAGGTTGAAGCACTGGGCACCGCTGGCGTGAATGCCGCCAGAAGCAATCTGATCTGGGCATCGGCCATTGCCGCGACGTCAATCCTTCTGGTGGTTCTGTTAATGACCGTGATTATTCGCGCCATTCATCAGCAGGTGAATCAGCTGCTGGAAGGTGTTCGAAACGCCATGGACAACAAGGACCTGTCGCAGGCGATTCCGGTCTCCAGCAAGGACGAGACTGGCACCATAGCCGAGGCAATCAATGAACTGTTTGGCCGTTTTAGCGAGGCCTTGCTGCAAATCGACAAGGCAAGCGTACAGCTGGCCACAGCCACCGAGGAAACCAGCTCAACCGCGGGCCAGAATTCCTCACAGATCAAGAACCAGCAACAACAGATTGAGCAGGTGGCCGCTGCCACCGAAGAAATGTCGGCAACCTCAGAGGAGATTTCTCACAACACCCAGCAGGTGGCGGACGCCTCCAGTCGGGCTATGGAGAAAAGCCAGACCGGCGAGAAGGTGCTGCACACCAGTGTCTCCCAGATCCGGGAACTGGCGAAGTCAGTACAGGACGTCAACCAGGTTATCGAAGAACTGGAACAACGCAGCACGACCATCAGCGATGTGGTTGATGTTATCCGGAAAGTGGCCGACCAGACCAATCTGCTGGCGTTGAATGCAGCGATCGAAGCCGCCCGGGCGGGCGAGCACGGACGAGGCTTTGCGGTAGTGGCGGATGAGGTTCGCACACTGGCGCAGCAAACCCATGAATCCACTACCCAGATCGAAGATATCATCAACGGCTTCAAGACCATCACCGACAACGCCAGCCGTTCAATTATCACCAGCCACAAACTGGCCGACCAGACCAGCGCGCAAGCCTCGGAGATGGAACAGACCTTTGCTGACATTCTGATGGACGTGAATAGCATTTCCGATATGGCGACCCAGATTGCCACTGCGTCGGAACAGCAGGTTGCGGTCACGCGCGAACTGGCGGGTAATATGGAATCTGTAAGCGAAGCTGCCCTCCTGACCCTGACCGGCTCCCAGGAAATCACCGAGGTCACCCAGGAACAGGCGCGGCTGGCCCGACAGCTACAGGATCTGGCCAATGAGTTCAAAGTGGCCTGATCAGAAAACCCTCCACGACAACGCAAGAGGGCTGCCATGTGGCAGCCCTCTTGCGTTTGTGCTCATTGTTCTCCAGTCAGATAATTCTGGAGAACCGCTGGCTCGCCCCTTCCTTGCGGTACAGATCGAAGATCTGGCAAATGGCCCGGATCAGTAGGCGACCGGCTGGCTGAACCTGCAGCAAAGAACCGCAATCCGCAATCAACTCGTCCTGAATCATCGGCTTCAGGCGGTTCATTTCATCCGCGAAATAGCGGTCAAAATCTTCATTCCACTGTTCGGCAAACTGCTTGCGGTCCAGTCGGAACTGGCAGATCAGCTGGCCGATCACCCAGCGTCGGATGCGGTCGTCGCGGGTCAGGCCCACGCCACGAATAATCGCCAATTGGCCAGCATCGATGGACGCCTCCCAGGACGGCAGGTCGTGGTTGTTCTGGAAGTAGGCATCGTCGGTCTGGCCAATGGCTGATACACCCAGGGACACCAGGTCACAATCCGAGTGAGTGGTGTACCCCTGGAAGTTCCGATGCAGGCGGCCTTCGCGCTGGGCTACCGCCAGGCTGTCGTCCGGCTTGGCGAAGTGGTCCATGCCGATGTATTCGTAACCAGCTTCCAGCAAACGGTTGATGGTGTTGTGCAGAATCGTCAGTTTCTGCTGCGGACTGGGCAGTGTATCGGCCTGAATCCGTGTTTGCGGATAGAAACGGTCCGGCAGATGCGCGTAACTGAACACCGAAAGCCGGTCCGGCGACATCTCGATCACCGATTCCAGGGTTTCGGCAAAGCTTTCCGGAGTCTGGTACGGCAGGCCGTAGATCAGATCCAGGTTGATGGAGCGGAAGCCGATGCGGCGCGCTTCGTTCAATACCGACTCAGTCATGTCCCGGGGCTGGATACGGTTCACCGCCTTCTGCACTTCCGGATTCACATCCTGTACGCCCAGGCTGATACGGTTGAAACCCAGCTCCCAGAGGGTGGACAGAGTATCTTCGTCCACTTCCCGGGGATCGATTTCGACACTGTAGTCCCGATCGTCGCCGGACTGCAGGTTAAACAATTCACCGTAACCGGCCATCAGGTGTTGCATCACATCTCTGGGCAGGAAGGTAGGTGTACCACCACCCCAGTGCAGTTGCTTGACCGGGCGGTCGGCACCGAACAGTTTCGACTGGATGGCCGCTTCTTTCAGTACCCGCTCCACATAGGGCATGGCCTTGTCGCGCTTCTTGGTGATCACCTTGTTGCAGGCGCAGTAGTAGCAAAGGTGCGCACAGAACGGCAGGTGAGTATACAGCGAGATGGGCCCGCCAGCGGCCTTGCTGCGGCCAGCCGCCTTGACCATGTCTTCAATGGAATAGTTCGGGGTGAACTCCACCGCTGTTGGATAGGATGTGTAGCGAGGTCCGCTCAGATCATAACGGCGGATGAGCGCCTCATCCCAGATGAAAGCGGGCAGATTGTTTGCTGCAGCGGTATCAGAAGCCATAGTAAAACTCTAACGTCGAATAGGATCGGCATGCCGGAAAGCGTGCATTATGCCTGACCGGCGGCCGGCACGATTTGATGCGAATCAGCTGAGTGTACCAGCATACCCAATGAACCACCCTTGCGCCCATGGCGTATTCTGCCTACCTCTAAAGGATAAACTCAGCCGGAGCCCGTCATGGCCAATCTCATCCTGATCCTGGGTGATCAGCTCAGCCACCGTCTCTCTGCCCTTGAGGGCGCAGACAAGGACAACGACCTGGTCGTGATGGCCGAGGTCCACAGTGAAGCCAGCTACACCAACCATCACAAGAAGAAGCTGGTGTTCATTTTCAGTGCCATGCGGCACTTTGCCGATGCACTGGAGGAGGATGGCTGGCGGGTTCACTATCAGCGCTATCACCCGGACAATCCGGCACAGTCTATTGAACAGGTAATAGCGGAGCTGGTGCGGAAATACCAACCGGAGCGAATCATTACGACAGAATGTGGTGAGTGGCGTTTACACGAACAGATCAGCCGCTGGCACAAAACACTGGGCATCCCAGTGGAAATCCGGCCAGATACCCGCTTCGTCTGCAATATTGACGAGTTCGCCCACTGGGCCGAAGGCCGAAAGCAGCTGCGCATGGAATTCTTCTATCGAGAGATGCGCAAAAAAACGGGTTTGCTGATGACCTCCGAAGGCCAGCCCGAAGGTGGCCAGTGGAACTTCGACACCGACAACCGAAAGAAATGGGCCGGCAAGCCTCCCGCCCCGGCCCCGTTCCGCGAGGAACCGGATGCCATCACCACCGAAGTGATTGAGCTGGTAAACGAATACTTTTCAGAGCATTTCGGCACCACGGAAAATTTCCACTACGCCGTTACCGCCGAACAGGCGCAGGGAGCGCTTGCCCACTTTATCGACTTCGCCCTGCCCTGCTTCGGCGACTACCAGGATGCCATGTCAGACAACGAAGACTGGCTATTCCATTCCATCCTGTCCCCCTATCTCAACACCGGCTTGCTGGATCCCATGGAGGTGTGTGAAGAAGCGGTACGGGCCTGGCACGCCGGCCGGGCGCCGCTGAATGCTGTGGAAGGCTTTGTCCGCCAGATCATCGGCTGGCGGGAATTCGTGCGCGGCATCTATTGGCTACTGATGCCCGGTTACGCCCGGGAAAACCGTTTGGGCAACAGCCGTGAGCTGCCCTGGTTCTACTGGACCGGCGATACAAAGATGCGCTGCATGCACAAGGCCATCAACGCCACGGCCCGCAACGCCTATGCCCACCACATCCAGCGACTGATGATCACCGGTAACTTTGCCCTCCTGGCCGGGGTGAAACCGGAAGCCATCTGTGACTGGTACCTGGCGGTGTATATCGACGCCTTCGACTGGGTGGAGCTGCCCAACACCCTGGGCATGGTAATGCACGCCGATGGTGGCTACCTGGGCTCCAAGCCTTACGCCGCCAGCGGCAAATACATCCAGCGCATGTCTGACCACTGCCAGAACTGCCACTACCGGGTGCAGGACGCTACCGGAGACCGCGCCTGCCCGTTCAACAGCCTGTACTGGCACTTCATTGACCGGCACCGCGAGGATTTTGCCAACAATCCACGAATGACCATGATGTACCGGAACTGGGACAAGCAGAAGCCAGAGCGGCGGGAAGCCTTGCGGGCAAGGGCAGACTGGGTTCTGGCCAATATCGAAACACTGTGATCCGACTACGCCAAATGAGGTACGGAAAAGCGGGATTATGACTGCTATGCTCATACCATTGTCAGCAATCTGGACGCTTGAGTGCGCACATGGATGCCCGCAGCCTGATTATCGGATTGAGCCTTGTTATGGCCTCATTGAGCGTGAGGGCAGACCACCATGGCTTCAGCCTGTATACCTTTCTGGCACCGCCTTACCAGTATGCGGAACCCCAGATTCCGGTGGTTACCGGTGAAACCACGGAAACCATCCGCTGCGCCCTGAACAAGTCCGGATTTCAGGCCAGGATCAGTCTGATGCCGCAAAGCCGGGCCCGTTACTCGCTGGAACGCAACCTGGTGGACGGCTACTATGCCGTCGGGTCATCCGAGGAACTGGACCAATCCGCCGTTCGCTCGCACCCGGTCGCCCTGGAAAAATGGCACTGGTTCTTTACCGCCGAAGCCAAACCGGACCCCGGCACTGCAAGAATTGGCGTGGTCGGTGGCAGCAATGAAGCCATCTGGCTGGAAGACAATGATCTGAAACCGTTTATCACGGTTACAGGGGCTGAGCAGCTTCCAGCGCTTCTGGTACGAAAGCGGATTGATCTCGCTCTGATGGATCAGCGTGCCATGAACTACCTGCAGGACCAGAAATCCGGGGTAGATTGGTCACTGAATTCTGATTTTGTTCGGTATGCGCCTTTGCACCTGTATGTGAGCTCTCGCTTTTCTGCGAACCACCCTCGCTTCCTGTCCGGATTTAACGCACACCTTGCCGGCTGTGCAATGCCCAGTATGCAATTGTCCGAACAGGAAGCGTCCGAGGTTCAGAGGCTGGCGCAAGCACTGATGGCTGATCTCTCTGGCAACATCAATCTGACCAATGCCATCTACCAGGGGCCGACCTATGACAACCTGACCGATATCCTGACCAAGGACACGCTCTGGCAAGCGCTGGCACCCCACCATCCGACACCGCTGGCTGGCGAAATACTTGAGCTGCCGGCTTCCCGGGCAATGACAGCCTGGCAGGCCAGCCACTCGCCACTCGTTACCGAGGTACTGCTGACTGACAAAGCCGGGGCGCTGGTCGCCATGAGCCGCCTGTCCTCAGACTACTGGCAGGGCGACGAGCCCAAGGTTCAGGAAATCGCCCTTGAAACCGACCGAGGCGTTGAGAGAAAGCGCGACATGTGGATTTCGCCGATTCGCTACGATGCCTCCACCGCCCGTTTCCAGGTGATGGTCAGCTTTCCGGTGCCGCTGAATAAACTCAACAACGGACTCGAAGGCGTGCTGGTACTCGGGCTCGACATCGAACACGCTCTTCACAATCCCCCCGCCCCCGGCTCGGTAGAATAACCAACATCTTCCAGAGTCAGGGAGGCCCGACTTCGCAGGCCAGCACCAGAGCCCAGAACTCGGAGAAATCGTTAACCACTACATCCGGTTTGTCCGGGTGTTTGTGAGTACCGGGAAAAATCCGGTTCAGCCACGGCAAATCCCACTGGGCGCCGTTGAAGAACACCGCGGTCATACCGGCCCGTTTGGCCGCAATGATGTCAGTGGTAGAGTCGCCCACGTACCACACACTGGGGTCCGGTGGGTAATCCAGCTTCTGCACTGCCAGCAGCAATTGATCCGGGTGGGGTTTGCGCAGCGGGGTATCATCACCACACACGTTAACGTCAAACAGGTGTGTCCAGCCGGTATCTTCCACCGCCGCCAGTTCGTGCTCGAAAAACTCCCGGTCGCGGTTGGTGATCACGCCCACCAGGATACCCAGCTTGCGCAGCCCTTCCAGCATTTCCCGCACCCTGGGCTCGAAGGCTTTCACGGTGCCGTAGTGATTCCGGTAGTGATGATTAAAGGCTTTGTGGGCAATCTGCTTGGCGTCCTGATCCTCACCGAACAGCACTTCAAAAATATCGGTGCGGGAGATTTTTCGATCAGCCTTTACCTTGGGATGCAGTTTGGCGAACTCTCGCACGTATGCCACCAGGCGGGCATCTTCCGGGGTTTTGCTGTCTTCCGGCGCCACCATCCGGTCCATCAACCCCAGCTTGTGGAAATCCGGCAGCATGTCATCCACCGCGTGGTACATGGCATCAAGGGTATCCACCAGAGTAGCGTGCCAGTCGAACAGGATCACCGCCGGACGAATCAGTTTCACCACCGCCGGGTGCCAGTCAGGCTCGATGCGGGGCTCCGGCCGCTCTGGCGCCGGGAAAGGTTTCGGGCGCACCTCTGCCGGGCTGGCGACAAACGCTTCGGAATGTTCACGTTCCAGCAGGGCGAGTAAATCCATCAGATCTTCAAAGCTGTCGAGAACAGCGGTCGGGGCGTCTCGCTTGGTGAACCAGCTGCTGATCCGGTCCTGCTCCCAGCAGGCACCGTTGTAGAACACTCCAGCCACACCGGCATGGTGGGCGGTAAGCATGTCCACATAACTGTCCCCGATGTACCAGGCGTGTTCATCCGTTTGGATCGACAGCTTTTCAAGCGCTTTGAGGATAACCTCCGGATCCGGCTTGTATTCAGTGACGTCATCAGCACACACGGTGGCATCGAACAAATGCAGCCAGCGGCCTTCGTCGACAATCTGCAACTCCCTGTCCAGGAACTCCCGGTTGCGGTTGGTGCACACCGCCAGCTTGATGCCCAGGGCTTTCAGGGCCGACAGATACTCATAAGCGCCCGGCTGAAACGGTTTCACCTGGCCGAAGTACTTCCGGTAGGCCTGGTTGTAGGCTTTATGGGCGACCAGCTTGGCAGCCTTGTTCTCACCAAAGATGGCGTTGAAAATATCCGTTCGGGAGAACCGGCGCTCAGCCAGAATCCGCGGGTGCAATCGGCGGTAGATGCGAATGTAACGCACCAGCCGGGCATCGTCTTCGGTGCGGCACTGGTCTTCAGGCAGCAACTGTTCCACGAGGCCCAGCTCTTCCAGTTGCGGTAACATCTCCTCCATGGCGCTGAACATGGCATCATGGGTATCCACCAAGGTACCGTGCCAGTCGAAGATCAGGACCGAGGGTGGCAGGATATTGTCGTCGAATCGGGACATGGCAAAACCTCTGGAAGCTCAGTCACGTATATCCACACACCTCTTTCAGTTAAACCCATAAACCGCCCATGCACAAAAAACCGCACTTACCTGAGAAAATCTGCCCGGCCTGCCACCGCCCTTTCACCTGGCGCAAGAAGTGGGCAAAGGACTGGGACCAGGTGAAATACTGCAGTGAGCGTTGCCGGCGCAACCGGGGGCCGCACTGATGGCAGTCGTGGTCTGGTTCAAACGGGATTTACGGGTGGAGGATCACGGCCCACTTTACGCCGCTGTGCAATCGGGGCAGCCGGTGGTGCCCTTGTACGTGGTGGAGCCGGAATACTGGCAGCAACCGGACACCTCCCGCCGGCAGTGGCAGTTCGTTGCGGAGTCTCTCGAATCCTTGCGCAAGCAGTTAAAACGCCTGGGCAGTGATCTGCTGATTGCTCACGGGGAGGTCATCAGAACCCTGGATGACCTGAAACAGCAGTACGGCATCACACAGGTGTTCTGCCATCAGGAAACCGGCGGGGACTGGACCTTTCAGCGGGATAAAGCGGTGATTGCCTGGTGCCAGAGCCAGCAGATTGAGTTCCGCGAATGGCAGGGCTTTGGTGTCGTTCGGCGACTGGTCAACCGGGACGACTGGGACCAGCACTGGAACCGGATCATCAAAAGCACACGCTTGCCTGCACCTGAGGCGATCCATTCACCGGACACCTCGGGCTGGCCACAGAGCTTACCCGTACCCACTAAGCTTAACGGGGGCCCGTGCCCGGATCGTCAGGCCGGCGGCAGCGAGCGGGCCATTGCCCTGCTGGATTCGTTTCTGGAACGGCGATGCGTGGGTTATCAATACAACATGTCGTCGCCGCTTACCGCACCTCGCGCCTGCTCACGGCTCAGCCCTCACCTGGCCTGGGGCACCATCAGCCTGCGGGATGTCTATCAGCAGTCAAAAGAGACCGGAGACCACCGCAACACTTTGCCCCGCAAGAAGAAAAGCCTCACCAGCTTTCGCTCAAGGCTGCACTGGCATTGCCACTTCATCCAGAAGCTGGAGGATGAACCGGAACTGGAATTCCGTGCCATGCATCGGGAACTGGAGCACCTGAAAACCGGACCAAACAACAGCGAGCGACTGCATCGCTGGCAGGAGGGCCAGACCGGCTGGCCGCTGGTGGATGCCTGCATGCGCAGCCTGGAGCACACCGGTTGGATCAACTTCCGCATGCGGGCCATGCTGATGGCGGTGGCCAGTTATCAGCTTTGGCTTCACTGGCGGGACCCGGCACTGCACCTGGCTCGACTGTTTACCGATTTCGAGCCCGGCATTCACTATCCCCAGGCCCAGATGCAATCGGGGCTCACCGGCATCAACGCCCTGCGCATATACAACCCGGTGTTGCAAAGCCAGAAACTGGATCCGGAAGGTGAGTTCATCCGTCGCTGGATACCGGAGCTGGCCGGCGTCCCGGCGGAAATGATCCACACTCCTTGGCTGATGACGCCGGCCCAGAAACAGCGCTTTGGTGGCAATACCTATATTTCACCGGTCTGTGATCATGAGCAGGCAGCACGGGTGGCTCGCAAGGCGGTCGGGGAGTTCAGGAAGCAGCAAGTGAGCCAGACAGAGACGGACCGGGTTCTCAACCGTCATGGCAGTCGAAAGGGGCCGACACAGAACCGGCCCAGGACTGGCAGCCAGGACTCTGAACCGGCATCACAGCTCCCTCTTTTCTGATCCCAATGGACAAGGGCCTTCCTCGCTCTCGACAGGTCCGTCGCTCTCGTTTTTCTCCATACTGGGAAGCACCAGCACCGCACAAGGGGCATTGACCGACACATACTCCACCGTTGCCTTGCGCAACGGCCAGTGGCTGCCACCGCCACGGGAGACCAGAATCATCAGGTCTGCACACAGCTGGCCGGCCAGTGCCACCAGTTTCTCACCGGCCGAACCGGCCACCACGTGCAGGATCGCCTCCCGGTTCAGGGGCAGGTATTTCCGGGCCAGCAGATCCAGGTGGTGCCGCACCTGTTCTTCTTTGTCTTCCGGTGCTTCTTCGGTGACGTGAGGAAAGAAACCGCTGCCACCCGGGTTGAAGACACTGGCCAGGTGCAACTCGCCCCCCTCCTCCAGAAGATTCAGGGCCGCTTCCAGTGCACGCTTGCCCTCCCCGTCGTCTTTCGGATCAATCGCGATCAGCAGCTTCCGGTACATAACCTTTCTCCTGTTTGGGTTCAGAATCGGCTTCCACTTCCGGGAAGGCGCGGCCTCGCACCAGCTCATCCACACTGTAGCCGCGATAATCGGCGTGCAGAGCACGATAGAGGGACACCGCCATAAACACCAGCAGAATACAGAACGGTAAACCAAGTGAAGTGATCACGTTCTGCAGAGCATCCAGCCCGCCGGCAAGCAACAGAGTGGCCGCAATTACCCCCTGGGCCGCCGCCCAGAAAATCCGTTGGCGAATCAGCGAAGGCTGCTCGTCCCTGCGTGTCAGCATATCAATCACCAGGGAGGCGGAGTCCGATGACGTGGTAAAGAAAATGACAATAATGACCACACTCAGAGCAGAAGCCGCCTCCGCCAGTGGAAAAACATCAAGAAATGCAAAGATGGCCACCGACGGATCCCTCTGCACCTGATCTGCCAGTGCCACCAGGCCATTCATCTCAACGTTGATGGCAGAGAGACCAAAGATGCCGAACCACACCAGCGTAAACGCGGTTGGCGCAAACAGTACGCCGGCTACGAACTCCCGAATGGTTCGCCCACGGGAAATCCGGGCAATGAAAATACCCACATAGGGCGCCCAGGAAATCGTCCAGGCCCAGTAGAACAACGTCCAGTTGCGTTGCCAGTCCGACTCGCGAAAGGTTTCTGTCCAGAACGCCAGCCAGGGCAAGGCATCAAAATAATCACCCACGCTCTGAACCATACCTTCGGCAATAAACACGGTAGGGCCCACCGCAAATACAAACAGCAGCAAGACAATCGCCAGCAGAATATTCACCTGGGACAGCCGCCGAACTCCTTTGTCCAGGCCTAGCGCTACCGAGGTCGCTGCAATGCTGGCAATAACCGTGATCAGCAGAACCTGAACCCAGCCCGCGGAAGGAACACCGAACAGGTAATTCAGTCCACTGTTCAGCTGCAACGTGCCCAGCCCGAGCGACGTCGCCACCCCGAACAGCGTGCCCAACACCGCGATAACGTCCACCGCCCAGCCCCATGGACCAAAGGTGCGCTCACCAAGAATCGGGTAGAACAGGCTGCTGATACGCATGGGAAGGCTGTGGCGATAGGAGAAATAGCCAATGGCCAGCCCCGGCATGGCAAAGATGGTCCAGGTGTGAAGGCCGAAATGATAGAGGGCAATGGTCATGGCGTCGGTAGCGGCCTGCTCGGTGCCGCCCTGCACACCATCGAATGGCGGATTGGCAAAGTGGGACACCGGCTCAGCCACCCCCCAGAACATGAGGATAGTGCCAATGCCAGCAGCAAACAGCATGGTGAACCAGGTGAGATTCGAGTAGTCCGGCCGACTGTCATCCGCCCCAAGGCGAATGCTGCCGTAGCGACTGAGCGCCAGACCAAGAAGAAAAATCAGAAGCGAAGACACCGCCAGGATATAGAACCAGCCCAGGTTACGGGCCATCCATCCGGTCAACTGCCCGAAACTGCTGGCCACAGCCTGGTCAAAAGGAATCGCCAAAGCCACAAACAGCGCGGCAATAGCAGCTGAGCTAAAGAACACTCCGGGTATTGTCTGCAAGCCCAGTCGGTGTTGCAGGCGCTCCAGCACAGTCGCCTCCTCATTCCATGAAACCACCGCGCCACTGTACCATAGTGACAGTATCGTCTTCGGGCTGAGAGTTGACCGATGTCAGGCATTCAAGGGAATACATCATGAAAATTGGAGAGTTGTCCCGGCAGGCCGGTGTTCCGGTAGAAACTATCCGTTATTTTGAAAAAATCGGGCTGATGGCCAAGCCAGAGCGCGGCGAAAACGGATATCGCTATTATCGTCAGGAACACCTCGACCGCCTCCTGTTCATCCGGCGCTGCCGCAATCTGGACATGGCGCAGGACGAGATTCGTGAACTCATCCGGCTGGCTGAAAAACCCACTGCCGATTGCTCAGACGTCAATGCTCTGCTGGCTCGACACCTGTCACATGTGCGGGCCAGGCTCAACGAACTGAAAAGCCTGGAACAGATGCTGGTCAACCTACAGAACGCCTGTTCAGACCCGCGGACCATCCGGGAATGTGGGATTCTGGGCGGGCTCAGCGACGAATTGGCCACCCTCCCGGAACCCACCGCATCGGATAACCATGTACCAGGCACTCATGGATCAGGCCATCATGATTAGCAGGTGTTGACCCTGTAGCAACTACAGGGTTTTTAATGGAGACACTTAAACATTGGAGGTCTCTATGGCGTGTTCCTGTTCTGCACCTGAACCCAAAACTCCCGCTCCGGGGTTCCGAAAAGCGCTTTGGCTGGCGCTGTGGGTGAATCTGGTGATGTTTCTGGTGGAAGGCTTCGCCAGCCTGCAATCCGGGTCCGTTTCCCTGATGGCCGATGCCATCGATTTCTTTGGCGACAGCGCCAACTATCTGCTTTCTCTGAGCGTTCTGGGAATGGGGATGCTCTGGCGCGGGCGGGCGGCTATGGTAAAAGGTCTGACCATGGCCGTGTTCGGACTGGTTGTCTGGGGCCGGGCCGTCTGGGTACTGCAAAGCGGCATCACGCCCGAGCCACTGACCATGGGCATGGTGGGGCTGCTGGCGCTTGCCGCCAACGTGTTTGTTGCCGTGATGCTGTTCCGGTTCCGGGACGGTGACTCAGACATGCGCTCGGTCTGGCTTTGCAGCCGCAACGACGCTATCGGCAATATGGCCGTTATGGCCGCCGCACTGGGCGTGTTCGGCACCGGCAGTGCCTGGCCAGATCTGATCGTCGCAGCCATCATGGGTACGCTGGCCGTCACCGCCGGAGTTAGCGTGGTTCGCCATGCCCGCGCCGATATCACCGACGCGAAGCGTGACGCACAATTGCAGGCCAGCGAGACCTGACTCCCTCAGAAAGGCTGGAAATCTGATAGACGGTAGGAGAATTCATCGTCTGCGATGAATGGGCTACCGTCCACTTCCAGCCGTACCGGGAACCCATAACGTTGATCGTACTCAGCGACCAGGGTTTCTGCACTGTGCCGGGCTTTATCAATAACACCCAACAAACCATCAATGGTCAGGCGCCTGGGGTCCAGAATATCCGGATGGTTGATCGGCTGTTCCAAACCTTCAACATCGATCACCGTTCCCTCGCGCACAGTCACTCGCATGGGCTGGAGCAGGTCGGGCGGGCAGAAACAGGTTTGCCACACCGTAACCTCGTAACTGTCGATACCATGGGTTTGCCAAACGGCCTGAGCCTGTTGAAAATCCAGCACCGGGGTATTGTCTTTGCCGGCGCCGGCACAACCCGCCGCCAGCAATGACACCAGCACCAGGCCTGTGCAGGTTATCTGACGTTCCACCACCGCCTCCTTCTGACGATCACGGCAGTCAGAGCAACCAGCAACCACCCCGCGCCCAGGCTGCCACCGCCACCCGATGAACCGCCACCCTGGTCTTCGTCGGTCGAGGTTTCCTCGAGCTCCGGCATGATTGCCGGAACCGTCTCACTGCTGGCAAACTGACCACCGTTGATAGCAACCAGTCGGTATTCGTAGGTATATCCCGCCACCGGTGTCTCATCGACATAGCTCTCGGTACCGTAAGGAGCCGTTGCCAGCAACTGCCACGGGGTATATTCAGTTCCTGTACGGCGGCGTTCAATCCGATATCCGGTCTGAGGGCCAACATTCTCGGTCCAGGCCAGCAGCACACGGCCCGCCTCGGCCACAGCGGTCAGCCCCTCGGGAGCAATAGGGGCGTTGTTCCAGCTTATGCTCGCTGAATTGCCGGGCAATGAACGCACGCCCTCCAGCACGGCCACCACGCGATAGGCATACTCACCAGTCGCGATCAAAGACGCATCGCGGTACTGATTCGTGCCCGCAGCCAAGGTCACAGACAGGTCGGAATAGGCGGTCTCGCCAGGGGCCATACGTTGCACAACATAGCCAGCTTCTGTGGTCTCGCTTGGTTGCCATTGCAGAAACGCACTCCGGGCCTCCGGTGTCACCACCAGGTCACCAGGTGCCGCAACCGCGGTGGGCGCCACCTCAAAACGGCTTTCCAGCGTATTGTTGGCCGGCTGCAAATCCAGTACTTCACCACTCAAGCTGATCAGGGAGACCCGTTGATTCAGGGTCAGATTGGCTTCGGTGCCTGAATATGCCTGAATCGCGAGCTGGTGTCCCTGAGCATCGGGGATAAGATCGGAACAGCTATAGGACCGGGATGAGATCTCACAAGGCACACTGTCAACGGTGACCATCTCCAGCCGGGTGTCTTTGCCCGACAGTTCGCCCGTCACTTCCAGCCGGTCTGCATTTTCAGAAGCGCTCTGATAGCCAATATCAAAAAAGGCCTGGAACTGGCTCTGTCCCGGTACCCTCTCAGGATTTGTTGTTACTGCCGTGAGCATGGTATCGGCCGGAAAATTGAAGCACTGTTCCAGCGCCGGTTGCTGGTTAATGGTATTAATCAGGTTGGTTTCAGAACACGACGAAAACCGGGTCGCATCCGGGTTTGCCCAGGGGCTCATGATGAATCCGGTCGAACAGCTGTTCTGCTGCTCATCATGATTGGCACCGAAATTATGACCGAGCTCATGGGCAACGACGACAGCGGTCAGCACGTTGGAGTCAAACGCATTGGTGACGCCGGTACCGTAACCGTTGCCATCACACAGAGTGCCCACCCAGGCCAGCCCGGCCGTGCTTCCATCAAAATCCCTTCCGCTCACCAGATGCAACAGGGCGCGCCGATTCTGCTGAAACGGAAGATTGCCGCCGGCCACCTGGGTCTGCACATCATCCAGCAGATCATTCGCTGAAGTGGATGTAGTGAAGGTATTCGTCTTCAGGAAAGTAAGACTCAGGGTGTCCAGGCCAATACCAAACTGCTCGAAATAGAACCCTTCCACCAGATTCAGAATACTGACGGCCCGGTCCTGGAAATCATCGGGGAAACGTTGCTGGAATTCGAGATCGAACACCACCTCCAGCTCCAGCAGCAGGCAGGCTCCTTCTACCCGGCTGTCGCAGAGGCTGTCGTAGCTCGCAGACACCGCCTGCGCCATCATTGGCGTAAGAACACGATCAGGAGCAATAACGGCACTGCTGTGTACATGGTCAACACCGCAGCTGGGAGCGACATCAAACCCAAAGCTCTTAGTGACCAACTGCTGACTGTCCTGCCGGCCACCAATCACATGCATACGCCCAAACAGGTAGGCCATACCTTCCCAGCCATTCTGCAGGCGAGACACCCTTACCCAGCTGTCCGGGTCGACCGCCACCTTACCCTGGAAGTGGCGGCCCGAGGCGAGTGCCTGGTGCGCCCCCAGGGCTGAGACCAACCGATTGTTGGCTTGCAGCTCAACTTCGTAATCCTGGCCATCTATCCACAACTCCAGTGACTCCGAAGCACTGGCATGAATTGAAAACAACAACAGCCAGACATGAACCAGTATCGGGAAAAGGTACAGCAAACGTCTCACGGGCGAATCCTTTTCTGTTAAGGCAATTGGAATTCGCGCAAACTAATAGGCTTGGCAGGGCGAGACCAGCCCGAACCAGTAACAATCTGCATTTATGAGAGACATGTCCCGCATGAGGGTTCGAGTGGTTAACAGGTCGGCACTCTTGTTATGCATGGTGCTTGTATTTTCATTTTTTCTTCCACCGCAATTGTTGCAGTGGCAACCGGACACAATCACATCCGGACAGTGGTGGCGCTTGTTTACAGGTCACCTGGTTCACCTGAACGTGAACCATCTCCTGTTGAATCTGGCAGGCGTGCTCATTCTCGCTCTTCTGTTCCCACGCTTCCTGCCTGCCGACAGGTTACTCTGGATCACACTGCTGATGGCCGCAGCGATCTCCCTGGGGCTATTGTCGCTCCGGCCAGACCTGGCCAGCTATCGAGGATTCTCCGGCTGTATCCACGGCCTGGCCGCAATTCTGGCAATGAGAGGGCTGAAAACGGATCGCTGGTTTTCCATCATACTGCTTGCAGCACTGTCCGTGAAACTTGTATTGGAAGGCGTTGGACTGGACCGTTCCGAGACCACGGCCCTGATTGGAGGGCCGGTAATCTGGGAGGCCCATGCACTGGGTTTCGCTTCCGGACTGCTGATTGCCGGAGCCGGCTTTATCCGGCGCCGAACGCCAAAGCAATCATCACTGGAATAAAACCGAGGGCAAACAAGGTACTGAGCAACGTAGTACCCGCTGCCTGCCTGGGTGAGGCCTCCAGCAAAGTCGCAATCACCACGGTATTGGCGGCAATCGGTGTGATGGAAATCAGGAAAATGGCCTGATGCACCGCCGGCTCGTAGATTCCCAGAAGCGCTGAATCCACCCACCAGAACACAATAGCCACCAATGGCCAGATCACAAACTTGCCGAAAAAGGCCAGCGCCGTGAACCGAGGGTTGCCGGCCAGCCCCCGGAAGCTTGTAATGCCCATGCCGATTATCATCATACCGAGAATGCTGTAGGCACCTCGCAGGTTATCAAACAGCGGCACGAAAATATCCGGAATGCCTATCCCGGCCAGATTCAGGACCACCGCTGCCAGAAAGGCATACACCGAAGGCAGCTTAAGCACCCGCCACAGTGCATCCTTGATGCTGTACCGGCCCCTTGCGGCAAGATAGAAGCCAACGGAATTCTCAAAAAGCGTCGTACCCAGCATACAGACAATATAAAGCCCCAGCCCCTCTTCCCCGAACAAAAGCAATGCGACTGGCACCCCGAAGTAACCGGTGTTACCCGAGCCTACGCACAGGGGAATTATGTTTGCACTGCCATCGGACAGCGCCTTTTTGGCCAGTTTCAACTGAACCAGCCCCAGTACCGATGACGTTCCGAAAACAAGGAAGGGGAGCAGAATCACCTCAGGGCTCAGCGGCGCCGCCATTACGCCGGAAAACACCACTGACGGTGTGACGATGTAGAGCATGATGCCGGCTATATGTCGGCCACTGGCTTCCAGGAACCGACCCGCTATCCAACCCAGTGCAACGGTGACATAAAGCGGAAGAAGTTTAAGCAGCAGGGCCAGGGCGGCAGACATGATCTCTCCGGGCGTAAAACCTTGAAAATACAACCAGCGGGGCAGTCTACCACCTACCCATCAAGAGGTAACTCCCCAGCGCAATAGAGAAACCCGGGATCATCTTTGATAATCATCAATAGCATTAGGGATGCATCTTTATATCCTAGTGGGGCAGTCAGGTATTCGTAACAACCAAGGAGAGAGACCAATGGCCGAGCGCTTTACCAAAAGCATGGCCAGGAACATATATCTGGGGGGAAGTGCCTTCTTCGTCCTGCTGTTCCTGGCCCTGACTTTTGACACTCAGCTGCGTGCTATGCCCGAGCGGGATAACCGCGACGAGCTCACCGAACAGGTGGTGCGCGGCAAACATCTGTGGGAAGAGAACAACTGTGTCGGTTGTCATTCCATCATGGGCGAAGGCGCTTACTTCGCTCCCGAACTGGCCAACGTGTTTGACCGCCGTGGCGGCGGTGATACTGAGGTCTTCAAGGCATACATGAAAGCCTGGATGAACGCCATGCCCACGAATATTCCGGGCCGGCGCCAGATGCCGGATTTCAATCTGAGTGATTCCGAGATCGAAGACCTGGCCGCTTTCCTGGAGTGGACATCCAAGATCGACGACAACGGTTGGCCACCCAACATCGAGGGGTAAGGGAGCAGATATGAAATACGAATCTCAAAGGGTCGCCATGCCCTACTTCATCTTTGCCCTGATTCTGTTTGCCGGCCAGATTGTGTTCGGCCTGATTCTGGGTCTCCAGTACGTTGTCGGTGATTTCCTGTTTCCGGAAATTCCTTTCAACGTTGCGCGGATGGTGCATACCAACCTGCTGATTGTCTGGCTGCTCTTCGGCTTCATGGGCGCCACCTACTACATGGTTCCGGAAGAAGCCCAGACCGAACTGCACAGCCCCCTGCTGGCGTGGATTCTGTTCTGGGTGTTCGCGGCAGCTGGCACGCTGACCATCCTGGGCTACCTGTTTGTGGACTACGCCACCTTGGCAGAAGTCACCATGAACAAGTTGCTACCCACCATGGGCCGGGAGTTCCTGGAGCAACCCACGATAACCAAGATCGGTATCGCCGTGGTCGTGGTGGCGTTCCTCTATAACATCGCCATGACCGCGCTGAAAGGCCGCAAGACCGTGGTCAACATCGTACTGATCACCGGCCTGGTAGGCCTGGCCGTATTGTGGCTGTTCTCCTTCTACAACCCCGGCAACCTGGCCACCGACAAGTACTTCTGGTGGTTTGTGGTCCACCTGTGGGTAGAAGGCGTGTGGGAACTGATCATGGGTGCCATTCTGGCCTATGTGTTGATCAAGCTCACAGGTGTAGACCGCGAAGTAATCGAGAAGTGGCTGTACGTGATCATCGCCATGGCGCTGATTACCGGCATCATCGGTACCGGGCACCACTTCTTCTGGATCGGGCCGCCCGAGTACTGGCTCTGGCTGGGTTCTGTGTTCTCTGCACTGGAACCGCTTCCGTTCTTCATGATGGTGGTCTTCGCCTTCAACATGATCAACCGTCGCCGCCGCAACCACCCGAACAAGGCCGCGATGCTGTGGGCCATGGGTACAACCGTCATGGCATTCCTGGGCGCTGGCGTGTGGGGCTTCCTGCACACCCTGGCTCCGGTGAACTGGTACACCCATGGTAGCCAGATTACCGCAGCCCACGGCCACATGGCCTTCTATGGCGCCTACGTAATGATTGTACTGACCATCATTTCCTACGCCATGCCAATCATGCGCGGTCGCCCCTACGGCAACAGCAATACCGCTCAGATTGTGGAAATGTGGGGCTTCTGGCTGATGACCATCTCCATGGTGTTCATCACCCTGTTCCTGACCGCTGCCGGCGTCCTGCAGGTTTGGCTGCAGCGTATTCCGGAAAGCGGTGAAGCGCTGTCCTTCATGGCAGGCCAGGATCAGATCGCCCTGTTCTACTGGATGCGATTTGTCGCCGGTGCCTTCTTCATGGCCGGCCTGGTGGTGTACTTCGGTAGCTTCTTTATCAAGGGCGAAGCGAGCCCGGCTGAGGAAGTCCGGGGGCCTGCCACGGCAGACGCCTGATAAAGCCTGATCGCCGGGGCCTTCGGGCCCCGGCAGATTCCCGAGATCCTGGACAACCTCTGTGCATGCGCAAACCGTCAACCCGAAAAACACCCTTCAGCAGAAGCGCCTGATTACCCGCAGCGCTTTCTTCCTGCTGTTTTTGTTTGCGCCCGTACTCAATATTTTTCGTTATGACCTGACCGAAACCCGATTCATTCTGTTGGGTTTTCCCCTGTCGTTTAACCTTAATCTGGACTGGGTCGCCCAGAGCACCCCGGCCGAGGTGGCTGGCCAGATTCTGTTCTGGTTTGTATTGCCCATCCTCGTGCTGGTACCACTGGTGCTCTGGATTGCCTTCAAGTGGGGCCGCCTGTATTGCGGCTGGCTGTGCCCGCATTTCTCCGTGGTGGAAGCCATCAACGACGTGATGACCCGCATAACCGGCCGCCCAACCCTCTGGGAAGCCCTGAAAAAAGGCAGCACGGGCAAAGCCATTCACTGGGCCGGCCTGACCCTGGCGTGCGCGCTCATTGGTTTTTCCTGGGCCCTGGCACTACTTTCATACCTGCTGCCACCCATGCCCCTGTATACCGACCTGGTGACCGGCCAACTTGGCCTGTACCCGGGCATTTTCCTCGCGGTAGCCACCGCGGTGTTTACCTTTGATTTCCTGTTTGCCCGGCACCTCTTCTGCAAATACGGCTGCGCAGTGGGACTGGTACAAAGCATTGCCTGGATGACCAACGGCAAGGGCCGGGTAGTGACTTTCGACACCAAGCGCGCTGCCGCCTGCCGCGATTGCACCAAGGCCTGCGACGAGGCCTGCCCCATGCGACTGCCCACCCGCAGCCATAAGCGGGCGAAATTCAGCTGTACCCAGTGCCTGCAGTGCGTGAGCGCCTGCCGGGAAGTACAGAAAGACAACCCCGAAGGCTCCCTGCTGACCTGGGAGCCCGGCGAACCTGGCAAACAGACCGTACTGATTCCTGTGCGCCAGGTGGAATCCACCCCGCGACAATCACGGGCCTGAACGACGAGGACACGAGATGGAAGAGTGGGTCGGACTGAAATGGCACGACTACGTAACCCGCCAGGCCATGGGCGAATTCCCCGAGTATGCCGTGCATCTGAAAGACGAAGCCCGCACACTCGGTGTCATGTTCCGGGCCATGGGCGGAGACCCTGCGCTGAGTCTGGTGACTGCTGAGCCCCGGCATTTCCAGATTCGCCGGCGATTCCTGCAAAAGCTGGCTGGCACCCACCGCAAATTTGAACTGGCCTGGCGCGATGAAGAAAGCCTGCGCCTGCCAGACAGACTGGCCCTGTTCCCATCCCGCAAAGTGAACCGGGAGCTGTACCTGTGGCTGGCGGCTCTGGCTTCACTCGGCGAAATCCACCATCACAGCTGGCTGCACGGCAATCAGGCCATGGTGCAGGAACTGCTGAGCCGCTGGCCGGGCCTGGAGCCCATGTACCAGCGGCTGGTAAAACACACGCTGCAGTGGCGCCCAGAACCAGACAGCCTGCGTGGCAACGAAGCCAAGCGCGAGGCGGCCATTCGTCAGGCCCTGATTCACCCGGGCAGCGTAGACGACCTGCCAGAAGCCCTGACCGACCCCTGGCCGGTGGTACTCTGGCTCTACCCGGTGCTGGGCCGGGGCAAACTCAAAGGCCAGATCATTGGCGACGACAACACCATGTCCAAATCCGGTGGCCTGGCTAAAAAACGGAAACGCAGACGTGCCGAACGCGTGGACGCGTTCGACAAGGATCAGGGGCTGATGCTGTTTCGACTGGAAAGCCTGTTTTCCTGGTCTGAATTCATTCCCATCGACCGCGCCGGCGATGACAGCGAAGAAGAAGACGCCGACGCCGTGGCCGACGACATGGACATGATTTCCGTCTCCCAGGACCGTCGCGAAGCCTCTTCCGCCATTAAGTTCGACCTGGACCTGCCCTCGGAAGAAAACGACGACCTGCGCCTGGGCCCGGGCATTCATCTGCCGGAATGGGACTGGCGCCGCCAGGATTACCGGGCAAAATTCTGCTGCCTGCAGCCACTGCTCAGCAAAGACGCCACGCCCTCGCCGCTGCCAGCGCACCTGAATCGCTCCGCCCGGACCCTGCGCCGCCAGTTCAGCGCGCTGAAACCTCTGCGCCAGTGGGAACGCCGGCAGCTGGAAGGGGAAGAGCTGGACCTGGACGCATGCCTGGAACGCATGGTGCAGCACAAACGCGGCATTGGGGAAGTGGATCAGAAGCTTCTCCGCCAGTGCAAGCAGAACCAGCGGGACCTCGCCTGCCTGGTGCTTACGGATATTTCCCTGTCGACCGATACCTACATCAATAACCACCAGCGGGTGATCGACATTGCCCGGGATGGCCTGCAACTGCTGAGCGAGGCGCTCACCGCCAGCCGTGACCCGTTTGCCCTGTTTGCCTTCTCCTCAAGGCGGCGGGACCACATTCGCTTCCACCACATCAAGAGTTTCGACGAGCCTTACAACGACACCACAAGAGGCCGTATCCAGGCCCTGGAACCGGGCTACTACACCCGTATGGGCGCCGCCATCCGTCAGTCCATAAAACTGCTACAGACCCGGCCAGAGCACCAGAAAATCCTGCTTCTGCTGACCGACGGCAAACCCAACGACCTGGACCTGTACGAAGGTCGCTACGGCGTGGAAGACACCCGCATGGCCGTACAGGAGGCCCACAAGGCAGGGCTGACACCGTTCTGCGTGACCATCGACGAAGAAGCCAACGAATACCTGCCCTACGTGTTCGGCAGCAGCAACTTCGTGGTGATCAAAGACCCGACCCAACTGCCCGGTCAACTACCCAAGCTATACATGAACCTGACCCGTTAACGGAGAACGCAATGGCTGATGCTCACGCCGCCCACAGGCGGCATCTGCCCGGTGACATCGCGGTATGGTTTTTCATCTTCGCGGAGCTGGCCGTGTTCGGCATCCTGTTCATCGGCTACGGCGTGGCCCGAAGCCTGGACCCGGCCACCTTCTCCGCCGGCAAGGAGGCCCTACATCCCTGGACCGGACTGATCAACACCATTGGCCTGATCACCGCCAGCTACCTGGTCGCCCTGTCCGTTCATCGCCTGCGGGACCGAAAAGCCGGCACAACTGCCCTGCTCTGGGCCGCCATCGCGGCCTCGTCTGTTTACACCTTCGGCAAGCTCTACGAATACGCCGATCTCTACGCCAACGGCTACAACCTGGGCACCGACACCTTTTTCATGTTTTATTTCTTCCTGACGTTCTTCCACTTCATGCACGTGGTGCTGGGCCAGATCATCCTCGTCGTGCTGGCGGTAAAGGTGAAAAAAGGCGACTACAACGGCGACGACATGAACGGCATGGAGTCCGGCGCCTCCTACTGGCACATGGTCGACCTGGTGTGGCTGGTGCTGTTCCCGATGCTCTATGTCCTGGCCTGAGGAGACTTTCTGATGCTAGTGGTCTATATCGCGCTGATGATCTGTACGATGACGCCAGTTTTGGCCTTGCAGGCCGGTGCGGACATGTCGGTTTTGGTCTGGCTGGTGTTTGGGCTGGTGATCGTAAAAGCGGTTTTACTCGTTGATCACTTTATGGAAATGAAACATGCCCCCTGGGGCTGGCGTATGGCAGCTCAGGGCTGGGCGGTTGTCGTTGTCTCGGTTCTGGCAGGAATTCACCTGGCAGGCTAATAGCACACGCCGCGGAATCCCGTGAGAAGGATCGAACGGCGGGGTCGGGTAGGTCCTGCCTTGCACCAAACCTCAAGTTACAACAATCGCCGCGGAAACATAGGCGGCTTGTTGCCGATTGCCTGAGCCAGGGAAATCATTCCCCAGAGTACGAACGACGTGTGCAGCACCACTGCCCAGACGATTGCGTAAGTCCAGAACAAACCGGTGTTGCCGTAAATAAACCAGCAAACAGCAACCCCCGAACTGATCAGCATAGCTCCCAGTATCGACATATAAACCGCCGCCTTGCTATGAGCCCGCCGCAACGCATGCGCATCACCGGACTTCATGGCAATCGTCATCAAGACAACGAAGCCGATAATCGGCAACGCCAGCAGGTTCAGCAAATACCAGATAACCGGAGCAATCGCCCCGGGCGGTTCAGTCTTCGGACTGCCCGAATACGGCATACACCACCTCCATCAGTGCATTCACAGTCACCGCATCATCCGATAGCGGCTCGATCATCCCGGCCCGGCAGGCTTCGATGTGGGGCATACCGGATGCAACCAGGTAAGCCGTGTGAATCAGCAGGCGAGTAGACGCCGCTTCTTCCAGGTCGTGATCTTTCAGCTTGCGCAACGAGGTTGCCAGCCCCACCAATTGCTTCGCCAGGTCGGCATCGCAACCGGACTCCTCCTGCACGATGGTCTGCTCCACATCCGGCGTCGGGTAATCGAAGCTCATGGAGACGAACCGCTGCCGGGTACTGGGCTTCATGCCCTTCAGCAGGCTCTGGTAACCCGGATTGTAGGACACCACCAGCATGAATCCGGGGGCGGCTTTCAGCAGCTCTCCGGTGCGCTCGATGGGTAACTCCCGGCGGTCGTCCGCCAGCGGGTGCAGTACCACCGTGGTATCCTTTCGTGCTTCCACCACCTCATCAAGGTAGCAGATTCCGCCTTCCCGCACCGCCCGGGTCAGCGGGCCATCCTGCCAATAGGTGCCGTCCGGGCCGATCAGGTGCCGGCCAACCAGATCAGAGGCGGTAAGGTCATCGTGGCAAGCAACGGTATAGACCGGTCGACCAAGCTTCTCCGCCATGTAACGGACGAAGCGGGTTTTTCCACAACCGGTGGGGCCTTTGATCAGTACCGGCAGACCGTTTTCGGCGGCGGCGGTGAACAGTTCGACTTCATTGCCGGCGGGTTGGTAGAAGGTCATAAACAGCTTCCTTTTATGGCTGGGAATCGGGCGTGGCAAAGCCGTGCACCCATTCCGGAAAAAGATTGAATATCTGGCGATCGTCGCTGCGCTTCAGCTGCAGCAATGCCTTCAGACACGGCTGCAATTCAGGATTCGCGCTGTCTGTTTTAGCGTTGGCATACCAGCCAGCACCACGGACCGGCTCGCCCTGCCAGGTGATGGCCAGGCCCTGGGATTCCAGAAACGGCGTAACCAGCCCAAGTTCAGAGACCGACGCATGGGTGTTGTTATGCAGCAACAAACCCAGGGCCGAGTTGAAATCCCCCGCTTCGTATCGCTGGCCCGGTTTCGGGGTTACACCCACCGAGGCCAAAGCTCGCAAAGCCAGACGACCGGATACCGGATCGCTTCCAGCGACCAAAGACACATCCCGGTCGTCCAGTTCTTCCAGCGACCGCACCCCAGCAGTTTTACGGGTTACCCAGACCGGAACGGGGTAGTTGCCAAAGGCATTGACGGCGTCCAGCACACGCCGGTTATCAGAACCATCGGGCCGGTAAACCAGGTCACTGTCGCCGGCCCGATTGAACAGCAGCTCGGCCTCACAGTCCCGGGCCTCGAGATAGCGCTGCAACCGATAACTGGCGACCGTGGTTGAGCGCGCCTCCGTCATCACCTCAACCCGCACGGAACCATACTCCTGAGCCGCGCCTGCGTTACTGGCCAGCATCAGAAACAGCCAGGTGCCGATCGCTGGTTTCATCTCAAAGACCCAGCTGATGCGCCCGGTTGGTAAAGAAGATTCCGGATGGCTTCCGCGCCGGCAGGGTAGCCACCTCTTCAAGAGTACGGGTGTTATAGACAGTCACCCGATCACTGTCCCGGGAAGAGACCCATACTTCCTCACCACGCGGGGTGAATTCCATGTGCAGTACGGACTTGCCCGGCTCCAGGGTGCGAATGATTTCCCGGGTGCGGGAATCAATCACCTGCACCACATCGTTCTTCGGGTGGGCAAAGCTGACCCAGATCTGGCGGTTGTCCGGACTGGCCATCACAAACACCGGCTGGCCCTGCACCGGAATGCGCTGCACCATGCTCCAGCCTTCCATCTCCGCCACCAACACTTCGTGGCGACCGACGGCCGGCACAAAGGCATAACCGTCGGCGATGGCCCAGCCCTCCAGATGCGGCATCTTGTACACAGGCAGGCGCTGCTCACCCTTGCCGTAACCCGGCAGAATGGTCTGTGCGCCCTGTGCCGGCTCCCACAGATCCACCATCGACAAGCCGTCTTCCCCGAACAGGCCGGCAATGTAGAAGCGGCCATCGGGAGTGATAAGGGCGTCGTAGGGTTCTTTGCCGGCGTCATGGCGGGATACGCCGGGCGGATTACTTTGCATATCCACGGTCCAGATTTCACCGGCCTCGAACAGGCTGAACACAAACTGGTTGCCCGGGGCATCCACCAGGCCCACCGTCTTGGACTGATCCTGCTCGCCCTGGGCGTTGGTGTAAAACGCCGGAATTTCCGCCACGGTATCCAGGGTCTCACTGTCGAAAATGTTCACGCCACCGGGCTCGTAATTGGATACCGCCACGTAACGGCCGTCCTGCGAAATAGCCCCGCCGATGCTGTTACCGGACTGGATCACCCGGTCAGTCACCGTGCGGGTTAGCAGGTCGACTTTGGTGAGCCCGCCATCACGACCAAAGACATAACCGTATCGGGCATCCCGCGAGTACACCACTGAGGCGTGAGACAAATCGCCCAGCCCTTCTACCCGGCCCAGGATTTCGTGTTCGGAGTGGTCAACCACCAATACCGAGCCTGTGGCCCGTTCGATGATCAAACCCAGGTCACCTGTGCCGCGAAGCTCAACAGGCGGAGATGCCGACAGGGATTGGCAGCCGGTGGTTACGGTGGCGGCGATGATCAGTGCAATCGGTGCAAACAGACGTTTCATCGTGGGTCCTTCGGTTATCGGCTTCGGGAAGAATCGGCTTCGGGGGCAATCAAGGCGCCAGATTTCAGCTGCCGGCTGATCCAGGCAATTTCCTGGTCGCTCAGCAGAGCTTTCCAGGGTGGCATGGCCGTACCGGGAACGCCCTCCCGGATGATGGCCGCAACGGCTGTCTCTGGCAGGGCGTCGATATCCTCAGGCCGTAAGGGCGGGCCAAGGCCACCTTTCAGTTTCAGGCCATGGCAGGAGCCACAATCCTGAATGACAAAATTGGCCAACTCATCCTCGGTTTCCGGTGCCCCGGCAACAGCGCCTGCCGACAGCATCAGGGCGGTAGCCAATACACCCACTTGCCAGCAAACGCCCAGTGCGGACCGTTTCATCAGCGCTCTCCTGAAGGATCACAGCCATGCTGCAATCCCAACAATTTCATGGCCTTGATATTGATTAAATTTTTGGCAGGTATCCAGTGATCTTTAGGCATACGCCATCTACCACCTGCGAGGTACTCTCTTGAAAACCAGCATCTTTCTGACATTAATCAAGGTTCATAAGCCATAACAAGAGAAACCTAGGAGTACTCTTGAACCCCAAGGAGAGAACCTGATGAGAGTAACCAAACTGATGATCAAGCCGCTGGCACTGGCAGTGGCCATTACGTCGTTGGGCGTAATGAACGCACAGGCCGCCCCGAAAGACCCTGACAAGTCCACCATGGCCTATGAAGGCACCCCCAGTGCGGTAGAAGCGGAATCTGCCAAGATTGTTCGCTCCCCCGGTGCGCCGGATCTGACCGATGCGGAATTCGAGAAAGCGAAGCAGATCTACTTCCAGCGCTGCGCCGGCTGTCACGGCGTACTGCGTAAAGGCGCCACCGGTAAGCCGCTGACTCCGGACATCACCCAGGAGCGCGGTATCGACTACCTCAAGGCGTTTATCAGTTACGGCTCCCCGGCCGGTATGCCGAACTGGCTGACCTCCGGTGACTTCGATGAAGAAACCGTGGAACTGATGGCCAAGTACATCATGCACGAGCCTCCCATGCCTCCCGAATTCAGCCTGGCTGACATGAAGGAAACCTGGGAAGTGATCGTTCCGCCGGAAGACCGGCCGACCAAGCAAATGAACGACCTGGACCTGGAAAACCTGTTCAGCGTCACCCTGCGTGATGCCGGCCAGATCGCCCTGATCGACGGTGATTCCAAGGAGGTCGTGAAGATCATCGATACCGGCTACGCGGTACACATCTCCCGGATGTCTGCCTCCGGCCGCTACGTGATGGTTATCGGTCGTGACGCCCTGATCAACATGATCGACCTGTGGATGGAAGAGCCTAAAACCGTCGCCAAGATCAAGGTCGGTATGGAAGCACGCTCTGTCGAAACCTCCAAGTACAAGGGCTGGGAAGACAAGCTCGCCATTGCCGGCACCTACTGGCCACCGCAGTTCGTGATCATGGACGGCGACACCCTGGAGCCCAAGAAGATTGTGAGCACCCGGGGCATGACCGTAGGCGACCAGGAATACCATCCTGAGCCTCGGGTAGCTGCCATTGTCGCGTCCCACGCCCATCCGGAATTCATCGTCAACGTGAAGGAAACCGGCAAGATCATGCTGGTGAACTACGAAGACATGGAGAACATGAACATCACCTCCATTGATGCAGCAAAATTCCTGCACGATGGCGGCTGGGATGCCAGCATGCGTTACTTCCTGACAGCGGCCAACAACTCCAACAAGATTGCGGTTGTGGATGCTCAGGATCGTAACCTGGAGGCGATTGTTGATGTTGGCAAGATTCCGCACCCCGGTCGTGGCGCCAACTTCGTTGACCCCGAGCATGGTCCTGTCTGGGCGACTTCTCACCTGGGTGATCAGACCATCCAGATGATCGGTACCGACCCGGAAGGCCACCCGGACAAAGCCTGGAAGGTGGTCCGCACCGTGGACGGCCAGGGTGGTGGCTCACTGTTCGTGAAGACCCATCCGGAGTCTACCAACCTTTACGTTGACACGGCCCTCAACCCAGCGGAAGCCGTCAGCCAGAGCGTCGCCGTCTTCGACATCAACAACTTTGATGCCGGCTATGAGGTGCTGCCGATTGCCGACTGGGCTGATCTGGGCGAAGGTCCCAAGCGCGTGGTTCAGCCGGAATACAACAAGGCGGGCGATGAAGTGTGGTTCTCTGTCTGGAATGCACAGGACAAGAAATCCGCCATCGTTGTGGTTGACGACAAGACACGCAAGCTGAAGAAGGTGATCAAGGGTGACTATCTGGTTACCCCGACAGGTAAGTTCAACACTTACAACACCCAGCACGACGTGTACTGATCCCGGCCCCGGCCCGGAGGAGCAATCTGATGAGACTGGATGCGGCAGACAGACAAATGATCGACAGTTACCAGCGTAATCTGCCGGTCTGCGAACGCCCCTACGAGGAAATGGCCCGGGCACTGGGCCTGACCGAGGAGGAGGTTATCCAGAGACTGTCTGCCCTGCAGGAACAGCAGGTGCTCAGCCGGGTCGGACCGGTTTTCGAACACAGCCAGGCAGGCGCCAGCCTGCTGGCTGCCGTGGCCGCGCCAGAAGAACAGATGGATCTGGTGGCGGCCCGGATCAACCGTGCCCCGGGGGTGAATCATAACTACGCCCGGGAGCACACCTACAACCTCTGGTTCGTGATGACCGCTCCGGATGAAGACACCCTGGAGGAACGGCTGGACGAACTGGAACACCAGTTGAAGCTGCCAATGCTGAGACTGCCAATGGTCGAGGGTTATCATATCGACCTGGGCTTTGACATCGACTGGGAGGCATTACCATGAACCTGCCAGCCACCGGCCCGAACTACAGCTACCTGTTTGATACCGAATCCATTAGTGCCTGGGGCCTGCTGAGGTTACGCGAGCAGCTGGAAAACGGCCTCCCCCTGACACCTCGCCCCTATCAGACCCTGGCCGAGCGCACCGGGCTGTCCGAACAACAGGTTATGAACGCTGTCAGCCAGTGGCAGCAGCAGGGCCTGATCAAACGCCTGGGGCTAGTGGTCAAGCATCGCACACTGGGCTATCGGGCTAACGCCATGGTGGTCTGGAACGTACCGGACGATCGGGTTTCGACGCTCGGCAATGCCATGGCAGCCGACGCTTGTGTCACCCTCTGTTACCAGCGCCCAAGACGCCTGCCAGACTGGCCCTACAACCTGTTCTGCATGATTCACGGCGTCAGTCGCGAACGGGTTCTGAATCAGCTCGCTGGTCTGATTGAGCAACACGAGTTGAGCAATGTGGATCACGCCATCCTGTTCAGCAACAAAGCCTACCTGCAGCGCGGAGGCCGTTATGTCAGCAATTGCTGAGCGTTCAAAGCCATCAGACCACATGCCTGTACTACCCGAATTCACGCCCCTGGAGCGTGCCATCATCAACCGCCTGCAATACGGCCTGCCACTTACGCGAACCCCCTACAAAGACGTGGCCGATGAATTGGGTGTATCAGAAGTAACTCTGCTGAAGCACCTCCAGGCATTGCTGGACAACGGGACCCTGACTCGTTTTGGCCCGATGTTTCATGCTGGCGAAATGGGCGGCGGCCTGACGCTCGCGGCCATGCGCATTCCGGATGAAGATTTCGCCAATGTGACCGAGCAGGTGAACAGCTTCCCCGAGGTAGCCCACAACTACCGCCGCGAGCATGAGTTGAACATGTGGTTTGTTCTGGCCACGGAAACACCGGAAGGCATTGACGAAACCATCAAGCGGATTGAGTTACTTACGGGCTACCCGGTCTACAACATGCCCAAGGAGCAGGAGTTCCATGTCCACCTTCACTTTGAAGTCTGACCCGGTGCTGAGTAACCGGGATCGTGAACTCATCGTTGCCACCCAATCCGGATTACCGCTGGTTTCCGACCCTTGGGCCGAACTGGGAAAACAGCTCGACATGCCCGCAGACGAGGTGCTGTCACGTTTTCAACGAATGCAGGAAGCCGGGGTCATCCGGAGAGTCGCGGCGGTACCAGATCACTACAAACTCGGGTACCGGTTCAATGGCATGACCGTGTGGGATGTCCGGGATGATGCAATCGCCGAACTCGGCGAGAAAGTCGGCTGCCTGCCCTTTGTCAGCCACTGCTACCGCCGACCAAGACACCTGCCCTACTGGAGCTTCAACCTCTTCGCCATGGTGCATGGGATCAGCCGCGAGGAAGTCGAGCACAAGGCAGCCCAAATCCGCGAGGTACTCGGCGACGCCTGCACCGGACACACCATCCTGTACAGTTCCGCCATCCTGAAAAAAACAGGATTACGACTGAAAAAACAAACAGATAAGCAGTAGCACGTACCTCCTGAAGTACTCCATCAAAGGTATGGATACCCAGCGCCCGCAGGGGGATAGTTAGAAGGGCAGAGAGCCGGTAAAGGCCCGCCCGGAGAGGCAAGAAAGCCACTCCCGATGAGAGAGAAAAACTATGTTTCGCATGACCCGCTACATCAAGAGCCTGATGAACCCGGTACCGGTGCGCCCGGTCCCCAAGCCCAGCGGCCCGGTGGTAATCTGGAACCTGATCCGCCGTTGCAACCTCACCTGCAAGCACTGCTATTCGATTTCAGCGGACATCGATTTCAAGGGCGAACTCACCACCCAGGAAGTCTACAAGGTGATGGACGACCTGAAAGCCTTCGGCGTACCGGTACTCATCCTCTCCGGCGGCGAACCCCTGATGCGACCCGACATCTTTGATATTTCCCACCGGGCTAAAGCTATGGGCTTCTACGTGGGCCTGTCCACCAATGGCACCCTGATTACCGAAGACAACATCAGCAAAATCGCCGAGGTGGGCTACGACTACGTAGGCATCAGTATCGACGGCCTGGAAACCACCCACGATGAATTCCGCCAGAAAAAAGGCGCCTTCAAAGAGTCCATGCACGCCGTAGCCCTGTGCAAGCAAGCCGGCATCAAAGTGGGCCTGCGCTTCACCCTGACCCAGGATAACTACCCGGAACTGCCGGCCATGCTGGAGATGCTGGACGAGCACCAGATCGACAAGTTCTACCTGTCGCACCTGAACTACTCCGGCCGGGGCGGCCGCAACAAGAAGCGGGATGCCTGGTACGACATGACCCGCGATGCCATGAACCTGCTGTTCAACCACTGCCACGACGAACTCAAGCGCGGTATCGAGCGGGAGTACGTCACCGGCAACAACGATGCTGACGGTCCCTTTCTGATTGAGTGGGCCAAAGAGCATTACCCGGACCAGGTCGACGCCCTCACCCAGCGGCTGACCAACTGGGGCGGCAACTCCTCCGGCGTAAATATCTCCAATATCGACAACCTCGGCGTGGTGCATCCGGACACCTTCTGGTGGGATCACAACCTGGGCAACGTGCGGGAAACCCCGTTTTCGAAGATCTGGTCGGAAACCACCGATCCGCTGATGCAGGGCTTCCGCCAGCATCCGCGCCCGGTAAAAGGGCGCTGCGCAGACTGCAGATACCTGAATATCTGCAACGGCAATACCCGGGTACGGGCTTACAACGTGTCTGGCGACTTCTGGGAGGAAGATCCGGGCTGCTATCTCACCAACGAGGAAATCGGGGTAGTTGATAACACCCCGCGACGGGTCGCCGCTCCGGTGATCGAAATCCCGGTTCACAATCTTTAAGGAACGCGCCATGACCACAAACCCGCGAAAAAAATGCCTGGTGGAGTTCCAGCTTGCGGAACAACCTCTGCGGCCGGGAGAAGTTGCTATTGTCGGTGCCGGGCCGGGTGACCCCGGGTTACTCACGCTGCGCGCGCTGATGCTGATTCAGCAGGCCGATGCCGTTGTTTATGATCGCCTGGTTTCCCCGCAGATCATGGAACTGGTGAACCCCCGTGCTGAACGCATTCATGTGGGCAAGGCCAGCGGGTGCCACTACGTACCCCAGGAAGAAACCAACGAACTGCTGGTGCAACTGGCCATGAAACAGCGGCGGGTAGTGCGCCTGAAAGGCGGCGATCCATATATTTTTGGCCGCGGCGGAGAAGAAGCTGAGTTCCTGGTGGACAATGACATCGATTTCCAGGTGGTGCCCGGCATTACCTCTGCGGCGGGGTGCGCCTCTTACTGCGGCATTCCTCTGACCCACCGGGATTATTCCCAGAGCGTGACCTTCGTCACCGGTCACCGTAAGGCTGACCAGACTCTGGAACTCAACTGGCCGGTACTGGCCGCACCAGGGCAGACCCGGGTGTTCTACATGGGCCTGCACAATGCACCGACCATTGTTCGCGAACTGACGGCCCACGGCCTTTCAGAAAACTGCCCGGTGGCTCTGGTGGAGCGCGGCACCACACCACTGCAACACATGACGGTCACCACCCTGAAAGACCTGGTAGACACCATTGATCGGGAAGACTTCCAGCCCCCCACCCTGATTATTGTGGGCGAGGTGGTGCAACTGGCTGACAAGCTGACCCGCCCGGCCCAGGCAGGATGGAACAGCGCCCTGACCAAGCCTGCCGTCACAGCCGGCCAACGGCCCGCCTGAACGAAAAACGTTATCTGACCAACCGGGAGCTGTAGCTGGTGAACCTGAACCAAGCCCGAGCAAACCTGACCACAACCCTGCTGATCGCTGGCGCCCTGATCGCGGGCCCGGCCCTGGCCGAACAGGCCAATAACCACAGCACAGAGACCCTTTACCTGCAGCAATGCGCGGCCTGCCACGGCCCGGACAGGCTCGGTGGCATGGGCCCTGCGCTGCTGCCCGAGAACCTGGGCCGGCTGAAAAAAACCGAGGCCGAACGGGTCATCCGGGAGGGGCGGCCAGCCACGCAGATGGCGGGCTATAAAACCATCCTTAACGATCAGCAGATTGCGGAACTGACCGATTTCATCTATCAGCCCCCGAGCCACGAGCTGAAATGGGGTGAGGCGGAAATCCGCAACAGCCGGGAAGTCAGCCACCCCCAGGGCTCACTGCCGGATGAGCCAGTGTTTGAGGCGGACCTGATGAACCTGTTCCTGGTGGTAGAAATCGGCGATCACCATGTCACTCTGCTCGATGGCGACAAGATGGAGCCCATCCACCGCTTTCCCAGCCGCTTCGCCCTGCACGGCGGCCCCAAATACAGCCCGGACGGCCGTTATGTGTACTTTGGCTCCCGGGATGGCTGGATCACCAAGTACGACATCTACAATCTGAAAGTCGTGGCCGAGGTTCGCGCCGGCATCAATATGCGCAACATCGCGGTTTCCGCTGACGGAAACTATGTGCTGGCAGCCAATTACCTGCCTCACACCATGGTACTGTTCGATGCCGCCGACCTGGAAATGCTGGACTTCATCCCGGTCGAAAACGATGCTGATGAAAGCTCCCGGGTAAGTGCCGTCTACGCCGCACCGCCCAGAGACAGCTTTATCGCAGCCCTTAAAGACATCCCCGAAGCCTGGGAGGTCACCGTCGAAAACCGTGAAGCGAAGGTGCGCCGGATGACCACCGACACCTTGCTGGACGACTTCTTTTTCGACCCCGGATACCAGCACCTGATCGGTGCTGCCCGGGATGGCAAACACGGCGTGGTGATCGACCTGGATACCGGCAAAACCTCGGCTGAACTGCCGCTGCCCGGCATGCCTCACCTGGGTTCCGGCATTACCTGGGAGCATGAGGGCCGCCGGGTAATGGCCACCCCCCACTTCCGGGCCGGCGCCATCTCCATTATCGACATGGAGACCTGGGAAGTGATCAAGACTCTGAAGACCGAAGGCCCGGGATTCTTCATGCGCAGCCACGAGAATTCCCGCTACGCCTGGGCAGATGTGTTCTTCGGCCCCAATGCTGACAAGGTACATATCATCGACAAGCAGACCCTGGAGATCGTCAAGACGCTTCAGCCGGAGCCAGGCAAGGTAGCCGCTCACGTGGAATTCGACCGCCATGGCGAGAAGCTGCTGCTGAGCATCTGGGATAATGATGGCGCCATCATTGTCTATGACGCAGATACCCTGGAAGAGGAAAAACGCATTCCGATGAACAAGCCGTCCGGCAAGTACAACGTCTGGAACAAAATTCATTACGAGGAAGGCACCAGTCACTAGTATCCAGTCTGGCCTTATCGACTGAGTAACACAGGCTTAATGGTTTAAGTCATTTAGAATGTAGCTTTCATGGTAGGATAATTGACCTAAGCTAATGCAGCCGGGGTCAAGATATGAACAGCAGTTTCAGGCCGCCCGCGGCCTCCGCACCATGCCTGCTGGGTAGCGACAGTGATGATCTGATTCATTACAGTGTCGCACCCGCCGAAGTGGCACTCCTGAATGGCCTGAGCCACGCCTTCGGTATCTGCCTGAACGAAAATCGGGATAACCCGGAGGCCCGGTTTCTCAATCATCTTGCCAGCCTGTTTCAGCAACAACGGGTAGACCCGGAAACCCCGCTGGAAAAACACGACCGTCCCTGGGGCAATGTCTATCTGGTTCAGTACGGCATCCTCCGATTGTTCCGGGAATCCCCGGCCGGCAAGGTCGCCGTCCATCATTTCTTTTCAGAGGGTGACCTGATCTGGCCGGTCTTTGGTCGCAGCCGCACGGTTCGCAATACCTTATGCCTGACCAGTGTTCTGCCTGCCACCCTGTGGGTAGCTGATTTTTCGGCGTTCCGTTCGGCCATCCAAAGCTACGGCGATGGCCAATGGCACAAGTTTGCCCTGGTACTGACAGAGGAAATCGCAGAACTGACCAGCATGCGGGAATACCGAAAACACACCATGTCGGCCCGGGAACGCTACCAGCTGCTGCTGGAGGAATATCCGGAGCTGGTCAAGCGTGTGCCGGATAACCAGCTCGCTTCCTGGCTGGGTGTGGTGCCAGCCACCTTCTCCCGCCTCAAGACCGCCTTTGCCAATCAAAGTAAAAACCCATAAAAAAGCGGCGGAACTCTGTCCGCCGCCAATACCTGAGTTCACTTCCTGCTGCAATTAACCGTGCAGCTTGATCGCCAGTTCCGCCACGTGCTTGCCCTGGAAACGGGCAATGGCCAACTCTTTCTCACTGGGCTGGCGGCTACCATCACCGCCGGCAATGGTCGAGGCGCCATAGGGCGTGCCGCCGTTCACTTCTGAAATATCGAAGAATTCCGGTATGCCGTAACCCAGCGGCACCAGCACCATGCCGTGATGAGCAAGAGTGGTCCAGAAGGAGGTAATAGTCTGTTCCTGACCACCGCCGGTGCCGGTGGAGGTGAAGACGCTGCCGACCTTGCCATGGAGCTTGCCCTCAGCCCAGAGGCCACCGGTCTGGTCCAGGAACGTACGCATCTGGCCGGCCATGTTGCCGAAGCGTGTCGGGGTACCGAAGATAATGGCGTCGTAGTCTGCCAGTTCTTTCGGGTCCGCCACCGGGGCGCCCTGATCGGCCTTGCCACCGGCATTCAGAAAGGCTTCATCGGCCATGGTCTCCGGAACACGCTTGACAACAACATCGGCCCCATTAACACCGCGAGCGCCTTCGGCCACGGTATTGGCCATGGTCTCGATGTGCCCGTACATGGAGTAATAAAGAACAAGAATTTTCGCCATCGCAACAATCTCCTGTGTGTGCGTTCGATGATTCAAAGCCTAACTGCTCTGTCGGCAAGACAAAAACGGAAGTTTTCCGGCAGGTCTTTCAGTTTTTCTGAACGAAGTCACAGAATGTTCATGGGCCACGATTTGCGTACACTTGTACGCTGAAATACCCTATACTTTCGTTGAATCGCAATTTCCCCATAAGGCAATTATCCAAACCATGACGCACAGCCAGCCAGATTCCGTTCATCACAGGATAGAAGAGTGGATTAACAGCGCCACCCACGGTATTGGAGCCCTGCTGAGTGTGGTAGGGACGGTCGCCCTGATCGCAGGCGCCAGCCAACTGGGGGATGTCTGGAAGATTGTCAGTTTCAGCGTATTCGGTGCCTCACTGATTCTGTTGTACATGGCGTCCGCGCTCTACCACGGCGCCCGCCATCCGCGCCTGAAAACGGCCTTCAAGACCCTGGATCACTGCGCCATTTTCCTGCTGATTGCCGGTACCTACACACCCTTTCTGCTGATCAACATGCGTGGCACCACCGGCTGGACCCTGTTTGCCGTCATCTGGTCCCTGGCGCTGACCGGCGTGGTACTGAAGGTGATCTTCAAAAACCGTTTCAAACTGGCACGGGTAGGTATCTACATTGCCATGGGCTGGCTGATCACCTTCGCGTCATCCGACCTGGTGGCCAACCTCAGTGAGACGGCTCTGCAACTGACCATCGCTGGCGGCATTGTCTATACCGCCGGTGTAGCCTTTTACCTGGCCGATCGCATCCCTTACATGCACGCGGTGTGGCACCTGTTCGTCATTGGCGGTAGTGCCTGCCATTTCAGCGCTATCTATTACGGGGTTCTTCCTCATTCCGTCTGAATGCGTGGCCGTCACGCACCGTTAGCAAAGCATTGACCACAACCCATCCAACGTTGACACTCCGACTCAGTCGACTCATTACTCCGGATGACATTGTGGCACGCTCAACACAACCCAATATGCACAGCTTTTGGCTGTTTTTCCCGGCGGCCTCGCTCTGGGCGGCTACTGTGGTTCCATTGTCCATCTACGCAGCGCTATCCGGCTATGGGTGGCCCCCGGGGCTGATTGGTGCGGGCCATGGCCATGAGCTGATTTTTGGTTTCGCACTGGCATTGATCGCCGGTTACACACTGGGGCCGCAACCCCGACGCGCCCTCGTTCTGCTCTTTGGGCTCTGGTTAGCGGCCCGGCTTGCCTGGCTGCTGGCACCCGAAACGCTCTTCGCACAGTTACTCAGCCCGGCTTTTGCGTTGCTGCTGGCATGGCACGTGGTGCCGCGGTTTCAGGCGGCCAAGAAATGGCGCAACAAAATTGCCGGCCCGCTGATTCTCGTACTATGCCTGATGGCTTTGATCTACTTTCTGACAGAAACCGGCCTGCCGTTGCCGGACACCCGCCGACTGCTACAAACCACCATCCTGGGCCTGCTACTACTGATGACGTTTATGGGCGGAAGGATTATTGTACCGGCCGTGGCCGGGTCTCTGGAGAAACGGGGCGTCCCCCTGGAAGCTCGGGTACAACCCCACATAGAAGGAGCGCTGCTGGTCGTCCTGCCAATCGCCATGGCATTGATGCTGTTCAGTGCCACCGAACAACTGGCCGGCGCTCTTCTTCTCGCCGCCAGCGCACTTGTCGTTACCCGGATTGTCCGCTGGAAGCTCTGGCACTGCAGTAACCGGCCCGACCTGCTGGTGCTGGCCCTTGGCTATCTGTGGCTGGCCATCGGCTCGGCGTTCGCAGGCACTCACCTGCTGACCGAACGGCCGGCTCTTCCCGCGCTGCACCTGATTGTGGTCGGAGCGCTGGGGACACTCTCGGGGAGCGTGATGCTTCGACTGGCCTGGCAGCGGGCACGCCGGACATTTCCGCCAGCATGGCAGGTTACCGCCATCGCGATACTGGTGGCAGCCGCCACCATAAGCCGCTACCTGGCGGGGGCCACGCCCTACTCCCAACCTGAACTTCTATGGTTCTCTTCCGGCTGCTGGGCTCTGACCTTTGCAGGCGTCGCCGGTCAGGTCATGGCCCTATATCCGCTTGCGCAAAAACCCGGCACGGCCCGCCATAGCCACCGGAAATGATTGGCTACCTCTACTGCGCCAACTCGAAAAGCAACTACTACCTACGGCATACCACCAACATAACCTTATGTTTTAAAAGGCCTTTAAAGCAGGCCGCGCCTTTCGAAAAGAAAGCCGGATTGGTAGATCACCTTGCCGACAACCTTCCTTGATATTTATCAGGAATGAAATACCCACCTCGTTTGCAAAATGACTCCAACGCCGTGACAGCCACTGATTCCGGTGGCTCCGGGTCTAAGAAACGAGGAGCTTAACCATGGCAAAAACCAACGCCGACATTGAACACTGGGATGTCGAAAGTGAGGAGTTCTGGGAGCGGGAGGGCAAGAAAGTCGCCTCCCGCAACCTGTGGATTTCTATACCCAGCCTGCTGATGGGATTCGCCATCTGGCTGATGTGGGGAATGATCACTACCCAGATGAAAAACCTGGGTTTTTCTTTCACCGTTGAACAACTGTTCACACTAACGGCTATTGCCGGTTTGTCCGGTGCAACCCTGCGAATTCCTGCGTCGTTCATGATCAAGATTGCCGGCGGCCGCAACACCGTTTTTCTGACCACGGCATTGCTGATGATCCCGGCGTTCGGCACCGGCGTCGCCCTGATGAATCCAGACACACCGTTCATCGTGTTCCAGGCGCTGGCACTGCTGTCCGGTATTGGCGGTGGTAACTTTGCCTGCTCCATGAGCAACATAAGCGCGTTTTATCCCAAGAGTAAACAGGGTTACGGGCTGGGCATGAACGCCGGCCTGGGCAACTTCGGCGTGACCACCATGCAGATTCTGATCCCTCTGGTGATGACCGTCGGAGTGTTCGGCGCCCTTGCCGGCGACCCCATGCAGCTGCAAAGCCCAAGTGGCACTCTGATTGGGCGCATTGAGGCCGGCACCGACACCTGGATCCAGAATGCAGGCTTCATCTGGTTGGTGTTTCTGATTCCGCTGGCCTTCGCGGGCTGGTTCGGCATGAACAACCTCAAGGTGGTGACTCCCAATCCTGGCAGCCCAATATCAGCATTCGGCAAGATACTTGGCCTCTATGGCGTTGGTCTGCTGACCTCTATCGCCGGCGTCTGGGCCCTGTCAGTCATGAATATGTGGCTGGCCCTGCCCATCACCATCGTGCTGACCGTGGCGCTGCTCAGACTGATCCCAGGTGACATCAAGCCCAACATAAAGAACCAGTTTGCCATCTTCAGCAACAAGCACACCTGGTCCATGACCGTGCTTTACATCCTGACTTTCGGTTCTTTCATCGGCTTTTCTGCCGCCCTGCCGCTGTCCATCAGCGTCATCTTCGGCAACATGATGGAAGTCGGAGCGGATGGCGCCATGACCCGTGTAGTCAACCCGGATGCACCCAGCGCTCTGACCTGGGCCTGGATGGGACCATTCGTCGGCGCTCTGATTCGTCCGGTCGGAGGCTGGATTTCCGACAAGATGGGCGGTTCCATCGTTACCCAGATCATCTCGGTGGTGATGGTTGTCGCTTCGGTCGCCACCGGCTACGTGATGATGCTGGCCTACAACTCAACTGATCCGAACAGCTACTTTGCCCTGTTCCTGATCCTGTTCATTGTGATGTTCGCCGCCAGCGGTATTGGCAATGGCTCCACCTTCCGCAGCATTGGTTTCATCTTCAACCAGCAGCAGAAGGGCCCGGTACTTGGCTGGACCTCAGCAATCGCCGCCTACGGCGCGTTCATCGCTCCTCGGGTGATGGGCCAGGAAATCCAGGCCGGCACCCCGGAAGTGGCCATGTACGGGTTCGCAGTGTTCTATGCGGTGTGTCTGGTGGTTAACTGGTGGTTCTACCTGCGCAAGAACGCCTACATCAAGAATCCGTAACAGCAAGAATCCAAGCGTTAGACCTCTGCTTGCCGGCCCCACAAGGGCCGGCTTTTTTATGGCGGCAGGGAACGACCAATGATCAGCGTTTCTCCGCGGCTTCGGGCTCACAACCCAGAGCAGTGAGCACCTGCTGCATGGGCTCCCCCTCCCCGGCACTTGCCTCCAGCGCCAGATCCCTGGCGCTCTTGCCCGATTTATTAACCAGCTCCGGATCTGCCCCGGCAGAGAGCAGCAACCGAACCAGTTCCGGATTGCGGTTGCGCACAGCCATCATCAGCGCGGTCTGCCCGTTTTCGTATTCCTGGATGTCAGGATCGGCACCTCTGGTCAGTAGCAGGCGTACAGCCTCCGGACGGCTGGCAATCACCGCCCCCATCAGAGCCGTATAGCCGGTTTTTTCCGTATGGTTTATATCCGCGCCATGATCCAGCAGGAAGGCAAGAATATCCGTATGACCACGGGAGGCAGCCCTCATCATGGCCGTCCACTTGCAGTCGTCCCCTGCGTCAACCCGGGCCCCACGCTCGACCAGCTCGGCAACCCGGTCAGTCTCGCCCTCTTCCGCCGCCACAATCAGGGGAGTTCTACCCCTGCTGTCACGGGCTTCCAGATCTTCGCCTTCACCCAGGAGCTGCCAGAACCCGAGTAACAGAGCCAGCGCCGACACTGCCCCCAGCAGCCCGGGCCAGCGTTCCCAGAACCCCATGATCCCTCTCCTGCTGCAACCACTTGCCCCCGAGCATACAAAAAACCCGCCGGGATTGCTCCGCGGCGGGTTGTCACAGTTCCTTTTTGGAAGAAAGGTTCTACCGTGCTGTCTGGCTGGCCAACCGCTGACGTTCCTCTTCTTCAATCTGCAGATCAACAGAAGAAACGTGGTATTCCTCGGAGAAACCGCTCTCAGGTTCCTTCAGCCACATAATACACAGCACCCAGCTGACAAAGGCCCCAGCTGCGATGATGAAGAAGAACTGGGTCGGGGTGACAAAAGTGAAGATGGTCAGGTAGACCACCGCACCTACGTTGCCATAGGCACCAGCCATACCAGATATCTGGCCGGTCAGGCGACGCTTGATAGAGGGGATGATGCCAAAGGTGGCGCCTTCTGCACCCTGTACGAAGAAGGACGTGAACACAGTGATCGCCACTGCCACAATCAACGGCCAGTTGGAATTCAGTAGCCCCATAAGGCCGAATCCTACCGCAATACCGAACATGTAGCTGAGCATCACGAAACGGCGGTTCCCCATGCGGTCAGATACCAGGCCGCCCATCGGACGGGCCATCAGGTTCACGAAGGCGAAAGATGCCGCAATCAGCCCGGCTGCCGTTGCACTCAGACTCCAGGTCTCTTCGAAGAACATTGGCAGCATGGAGACCACAGCGAGTTCCGCGCCGAAGTTGGCGAAGTAGGTGCTATTCAGGGCTGCCACACTGTTGAACGGGTATTTGTCGTCCTCAGGCACGCCTTTCTTAAGGATGGGGACGTTCACCCGCAGGATCTGAATAATCTGATAGCAGACAATGGCGAAGATTACCGCGTAACAGATAGCGGCCCCGGTGGCAGACAGGTACCCCATGTTCTGGATACGCCAAACCAGAATAGCCAATACCCCGACCAAAGGAATGGTCCACAGGATCAGCTTGACCATATCACCCCAGGTGCTGACTTCCAGTGCCACGGCCTTGCGGGGTTTACGATGCACGGTACCAGCAGGGCCGTCGGTAATCGCGAACCAGTAGTAGACGCCGTATGCCGCCATCACGATGGCGCTCTGGGCGATGGCCCAGCGCCATCCGTCTTCACCGCCGTACATGGTAATGGCAATGGTCGGCAGTGACATGGCCGCCGCCGCAGAACCAAAGTTGCCCCAGCCCGCATAAAAGCCCTCTGCAAAGCCTATGTCCTTCGGCTTGAACCACATGGCCGTCATATGGATACCAACCACAAAGCTGGCACCGATGGAGCTCAGCACCAGGCGACTGACCAGCAACTGAGACATGGTGTTACCGAAAGCAAACACCAGTGCCGGTATGGCCATCACCACCATCAGCACCGAAAATACCCGCCGCGGTCCGAAGCGGTCCAGCGCCATACCCACGATGATGCGGGCAGGAATCGTCAGCGCCACGTTACAGATGGCAAACAGGCGCAGGTCGTCCTTGGTCAACCAGTCCACGCTTTTGAGCATGCTGGACGCCAGTGGCGCCATGTTGAACCAGACATAGAATGTAATAAAGAAGGCAATCCAGGTCAGGTGTAGTGCCCTGATTTCAGGATTGCGGACGCGGAATACGTCAGCGACTTTCATTTCAGCCTCCCGGGGCTAAGACAATGGAAACAGGTAATCCCGGCCATCAACGGCTGGGCAGAATCAGAAGTGGGCACTGGATCCGGCGAGCCAGGAAGGAGCTGACGCTGCCAAACGTCATGTAATCCAGTTCGTCCACGAAATAGGTCAATGATCGGGCAATGAAGCCGCCGTCAGGCTCATGACTGTGACGAGCGATGACCAGCATGTCTGGCCGTACCTTCTTCTCTGCGGCAAACAGCAGGCTCTTTCGGGCGTCACCCTCCAGCATCAGGGTCTCAGCGCTTACCTGCTCGCTTTCACACAGTTCCAGCGCTTCCTGCAGGTGCTGTTTCAGCTCACCAACTTCTTCCTGAAACAGGTCTTCATTGCCGGAGGTGATGTCGCGTGGGTTTTCTGCCACCGCAACCAGCGTGATTTTTGGCTCCAGCCGCCGAAACATGGTGATGGTCTGGGCCAGCGCCAGTTTCGCGTTTCGGGAACCGTCGTAGGCAATCATGATGTTCATGGGGTTCTCCCGGTATCACACCCCCCAAAACGGAGGCATTCGAGTTGATATCAGTCAGCATTACCCCATAGCACCCAGCTGCCATAATTGATCTTGATCAAGCCTGAACTCGCGTACCCCACCAGAGAAAGCCCCGGAATATCACCTTTCCCGGGATAGTGACCATTGACCTACCCCCTTTGCACCCAGCAGGAGGTACCTCTAATGCGTCGGCCCAGAAATCCGGCTTTTTGGTATGGTTTCAGAGGAGAGTTATCTGGCCAGGAGAGACCATGACGAGCACGCCCGCAAAAGCTCAGCAATATCGGGCATTGGGCCTTTCTACCTTTGCCTTCACCCTTTGTTTCGCCGTCTGGACCATCTTTTCCATCATCGGCATTCGCATCAGTGAAGAGCTGGCGCTGTCCGACACCCAGCTGGGATTGCTGATGGCCACGCCGATTCTTACCGGCTCCATCAGTCGTTTATTCCTGGGCATCTGGACCGACCGTTACGGCGGGCGCTGGGTGTTCGGTGTTCTGATGCTGACCACGGCGGCCTGCGTGTATCTGCTGACCTTTGCCACCACCTACGCCATGATGCTGGTCGGGGCCCTCGGGGTGGGCCTGGCCGGCGGCGCTTTCATTGTCGGGGTGGCCTATACTGCGGCCTGGTTTGAACCGGCTAAACAGGGTACAGCACTGGGAATTTTCGGCGCCGGCAACGTCGGTTCTGCCGTGACCAACTTCGGCGCCCCGTTTCTGCTGGTAGCCTTCGGCTGGGAGAAAACCGCGCAGATATACGCAACGGTGCTGGCCATCATGGGTATCGCCTTCCTGCTACTGGCAAAAACCGACCCGCTGGCCGAACAACGCCGAAACGCCGAACAGAAATCGTTTGCCGAACAGATGGCGCCGCTCCGAGAGCTTCGGGTGTGGCGCTTTGCCCTGTACTATTTTTTTGTGTTCGGCGCCTTTGTTGCCCTGGCCCTCTGGCTTCCCCATTACCTGATCGGCGTTTATGGTCTGGACATCAAGGCCGCCGGCATGATCGCCGCGCTCTATACCATCCCCGCTTCCCTGTTCCGCATCCTCGGGGGCTGGCTGTCGGACCGCTACGGCGCCAGACGAGTGATGTACTGGACGTTTATTGCCTCAGCAGTCTGTACCTTCCTGCTGAGCTATCCACCAACCCGCTATGTGGTACATGGCATCGAAGGGGATATCCATTTCACCCTGGCCATGAGCCTGCCCATGTTCGTGGTGCTCACCTTTATCCTCGGTTTTTTCATGTCGCTCGGTAAGGCGGCCGTCTACAAACACATTCCGGTGTACTACCCGATGCATGTGGGGGCCGTCGGCGGCGTGGTAGGAATGATCGGGGGCATAGGTGGTTTCATTCTGCCGCTTACCTTCGGCGTGCTGAACGACATAACCGGCATCTGGCAAAGCTGCTTCATGCTGATGTTCGCCATTGTGGCGGCAGCCCTGGCCTGGATGCACTACGCCATCCGCAAGGCGGAACGGGTGGAATGGGCGGCCCAGACCGAGCAGACCGATCTGCCGGAACTGGCCTCCCCGCAGTTGTTCTATCCCATGAACCGTCATCCGGTAGCAGATGCCGCCATGCGGAACTCCGACCAACACGGGTAAATGCCCCGGCCACCGTTTCGTGCTTTATGCCCCGCCTGCGGGGCTTTTTTGTATACTGGCCCGACAATGATCGAGTGGAGTCCCGCTGGTGGCAAAATGGCTGGTTAAAACCGAACCCTCTGAATGCGGCATTGATGATTTTGCCCGTCAGCCTGAGGGTGTTATTCCCTGGGATGGTGTGCGCAATTACCAGGCCCGCAACTTCCTGGCAAAGATGCAGGTGGGAGATCTGGTCTTTATCTATCACTCCAGCTGCAAGCGCATAGGCATTGCCGGTATTGTTCGCGTAGTGAAGTCCGCCTACCCGGACCCGAGCCAGTTCAACCCGGAGTCTCCCTACTACGACCCGAAAAGCACTGCAGAAAATCCTCGCTGGCAAGCGGTCGACCTGCAGTTTGAACGGAAACTGCCGGCATTGATCTCTCTGGATACACTCAAAGCCATGCCGGAGCTCAGTGAACTGCCTCTGGTGCGCAGAGGCAGCCGACTCTCGGTCATGCCGGTCAGCGATGCCGAGTGGCAGCAAATCCTCCACCTGGTCGATTAAACTCAGATCACAGACCTACCACCGCCGGCTCCGGAGCTTTAGAATTGCCGCGTTTCAATTCTCCCGGAGCCGTCGAGATGTCCATGGACATGAATCCCGCCAGCAGCTTTGCCCAGCTCAAGCGCATTGAATCGAGCAAGGTGTTCCAGACTGTTGTTATCGCCATCATTATTCTGTCTGCCCTGACCATCGGCGCCAAAACCTATGATCTGCCACCTCTGGTGGAACAGAGCCTGTCGGTGATGGACAACGCCATCACCCTGTTCTTTCTGGTGGAAATCCTGTTCCGGTTCGCCGCCTGCCCACTCAAACGCCGCTTTCTCATGGATGGCTGGAACCTGTTCGACACCATCGTGGTGATCGGCAGCCTGATCCCTCTGGACAATTCCGAGGCGGTGTTGCTGGGCCGGCTACTGCGGGTATTCCGGGTGCTTCGACTGGTATCAGTGGTGCCCGAGCTGCGCTTTCTGATCAACTCGTTGCTCAAAGCCATTCCACGCATGGGCTACATTGCCCTGCTGATGTTCATCATCTTCTACATCTACGCTGCCATGGGCTCCATGTTCTTCGCCAGCGTTGACGAAACACTCTGGGGCGATGTCGCCATCGCCATGCTCACGCTGTTCCGGGTTGCCACCTTTGAGGACTGGACCGACGTGATGTATGCCACCATGGAAGACTATCCCATGAGCTGGTTGTACTACCTGACCTTTATCTTCCTGACGGCCTTTGTGTTCCTGAACATGATGATCGGGGCAATATTGGAGGTAATGAGCGAGGAGCAGAACGCCAAACAGGCCCAGAAGGCCCACGATGAGCGGGATGAGATTGCCCGTCAGCTCCGGGCTGTACAGGAACAGCTGCAGGAACTGACGAAGCAGGTCAGCGAGAAACGCTGATTCAGAATGGCTTGGCCATGGCCAGATGGAAAATAGCCGTCACCTGCACCAGGGCAAGTACCGCCGCCACAATGCGTGCGGGCTTGCCCACAGTGGTTTTCAGCGCAAACACCCCGGCAATGATGTAACCGAACAACAACACGATCTTGGTGATCAGCCAACCGGGCATGGCTGAGGCATAACCGGCCACAAACACCAGTGCAATGGCCGCGACCAGAAGGATGGTGTCATTGATGTGGGGAATGAACCGTAGCGGCGTCTGGCGCCAGCCTGGTCGCCCGACCGCATCAAGCAGTAGCCGCAGGGCAAACAGCGTGATGGTCAGGTAGGCGGTGGTCATGTGCAGGTGCTTCAGGATCATGTACGACGTCATGGAAGTTCCTTTGTTAACAAACGGGTTGCGGCCATTGTACGCAAACTACCCCCAAGCAGGTATGGTTAATACAGGCGCGAAGGTTTAACATATACTCAGAATACATGTATATGGGAGACATCTATGCAGGCCATACCGACTTCCCCTGAACGGGCGTCTGCCAGCCTCAGCCAACTCTTTTCCTATCCTTTCCGGATTTTTTTCCTGTCCATGACGGTACTGGCCATTGTTGCCATCCCGGTATGGGTCCTGGAAGTCACCGGCGTGGTTCAACTGCCACTGGCCCTGCCCGCCCTGTTCTGGCACCAGCATGAAATGCTGTTCGGATTTTTGTCGGCAGCCATCGCAGGCTTTCTGCTCACCGCCGTGTGCGTCTGGACCCAGACCAACCGAACCCACGGTGCACTGCTTGCAGGTCTCTGGAGCGTCTGGCTGGCCGGTCGCCTGTTGCTGGCCTTTGGCGGCAACCTGCCGGACTGGCTGGTACAGGGCGTAAATCTGGCGTTCCTGCCCCTGGTGATGATCGATGCCGGCTGGCGAGTGTGGAAGGCCCGCCAGAAGCGGCAGCTGATGATTCTGCTGGTCCTCGGACTGCTCTGGCTGATGCAGATCGGCTTTGTTACCCGCCTGGATATGGCGTTCAGCTACGGAGCACTGATCATGGCCATGGCGCTGATCAGCATCATCGGAGGCCGGATTACCCCTGCGTTCTCAGCCGGATGGCTTCGCCAACGAGGCGGCAATGCCGAGGCAGTCAAGATGATTCCGGCACTGGATATGGCGGCACTGTTCTCCATGATCCTGCTGATGGCATCCCTGGTGACTGGCTGGCAAACCGTCACCGCCGTCATTGCTGTGGTTGCTGCATCGTTGATGCTGGTGCGCCTGTATAACTGGAAAGGCTGGCTGGTGCGCAAAGATCCCTTGCTCTGGATTCTGCACCTGTCCATTCTCTGGGTGCCGGTTGCACTGATCCTGCTGGCAGGCTCTTTGGTGGCCGGATGGCCAACCAATGCCTGGAGCCATGCCGCCGGTACCGGCGCCATCGGCTGCCTGATTCTGGGCGTGATTGCTCGCGTGTCACTGGGCCACACCGGCCGCCCTCTGGTGCTGCCAAAGGGCATGGTTCTCGCGTTTGTAGCCATACAACTGGCTGCGGTTGTTCGAGTGTTGACTGCCTTGAACCTGATTCCCTGGCACCCCGGCATTGGCACCAGCACCCTGCTGTGGATACTGGCCTATGGCCTGTTTCTCGTACGTTACACTGGCATTCTGGCCAGCCCCCGGCCCGACGGGCGCGAAGGCTGATCCGGTTGCAGATACAAAAGGCCGGCTCGGGGCGTAACCGAGCCGGCCTTTCTGTTTTCAGCGACAGAACTTTAAGCCGCCAGCTTCTCTTTTAGCAGCTTTTCAAAATGGGAGCGAGCCGCACGGAACCGGGCAGCCGGAAAGTGAATGCTGATACCTTCCAGTGCCGCCATCAGCATTTCCAGATGGGCATCCCAGCCGGCGCAGGCAATGGGCACCACCTCATCGTCCGGTAACGACAGCGTCAGGCAAAGCCGGGTACAGACTCCTTCCCGCAGCAATTCCCAGGTCAGCGGCCGCTCGGGGGCATCGCCGGAACTCCAGGAGTAGGACAACAGCCGGTGAGGCCGGCAGGCGGTAATGGTACAGTCGATTGGCATGCCACTGTTGCCAAAATCCAGCTGAACCCGGCCACCTTCACGAGCCTCCAGAGACCCGGCAGCCAACCAGTTGGCCAAATGCACCGAATCGGTCAGCATATTCCAGACAGCCTCCGGAGGATGTTCCAGCAACCGTTCCAGGTGTACCAATACCCGACCCGCCTCGAACCGGATTTGTCCATCGATGAATTCCTCATCCGCAGACATAGGCCCTCCCAAATATGGCGAACTTCACAGATTCGACGAAAGTATCAAACCGGACAAAAATTAGCCTTGATGACCATCAACCGGCTCTGGCTGCGGGTCCGGGGAACTTCTGGGCGGCAATCATCCACTAAAGGTCAATAGCCGTTCCCAGAACAGGCGCTAAAGTAGAAGAAATCATTTTGCAACAGAGACACAGGCAACATGTATCCTGATCACTTTGACAAAGAAGACCTGATCCGCTGCGGCCACGGCCAGCTGTTCCCGGGCGCCATGCGCCTGCCCATCGACGAAATGCTGATGGTCGACCGTATTACCCACATCGGAGCCGATGACGGCGAATATGGCAAAGGCAGCCTGGTGGCGGAACTGGATATCAACCCGGATCTCTGGTTTTTCAAAGTGCATTTTGAGGGCGACCCGGTAATGCCCGGCTGCCTCGGCCTGGATGCCATGTGGCAGCTGGTTGGCTTCTTCCTGGCCTGGAGTGGCGGTGAAGGCAAGGGGCGTGCCCTGGGGGCCGGAGAGGTGAAGTTTTTCGGACAGGTTTTGCCGGAAAACAAAAAGGTCACCTACTATCTGGATATCAAGCGGTTGATTCGCCGCAAACTGACCATGGCCATCGCAGATGCCCGTATGGAAGTGGACGGGCGGGAAATCTACACCGCCAAAGACCTTCGGGTCGGCCTGTTCACATCGACTGATGACTTTTAGGAGTTAGCACAATGCGTCGCGTTGTAGTTACCGGCATGGGGATCGTCTCCAGCCTTGGAACCAACCAGAAAGAAGTGGCCCAGTCACTTCGCGAATCCCGTTCTGGCATTGCCTTCAGCGAAGAAGCCCGGGACAACGGCCTGCGCAGCCACGTCGCCGGCAAGATCGACCTGAACCTGTCAGAACTGATCGACCGCAAGATCTGGCGCTTTATGAGCCCGGCCGCCGGCTACTGCTACCTGGCCGCCAAAGAGGCCATTGAGCAGGCTGGCCTGACCGACGAACAGCTGCGTGCAAACACCACCGGCGCCGTATTTGGTACTGGTGGTGCTTCCACCGTCGAACTGCTGGATGCCATCGACACTCACCGCGACAAAGGCCTTCGCCGGGTGGGCCCGTACCGGGTACCCCGCACCATGGGTAGCGCCATCAACGCTTCCATCACAACCGCCTTTGGCATTACCGGCATCAACTACGGCATCACTTCTGCCTGCGCCACCAGCGCCCACTGCATCGGCCACGCCGCCGATCAGATCGCCCTCGGCCGCCAGGACGTAATGCTGGCCGGCGGCGGGGAAGACATTCACTGGACCCTGAGCCTGATGTTCGACGCCATGGGCGCATTGTCCACCAAGTACAACGACACGCCGGAACAGGCCTCGCGCACCTATGACGCCGACCGTGACGGTTTCGTGATTTCCGGTGGCGGCGGTACGCTGATACTGGAATCCCTGGAACACGCGGAAGCCCGCGGTGCCACCATCCTGGCGGAACTGGTCGGCTTTGGCGCCACCTCCGACGGCGCTGACATGGTTGCACCCAGCGGTGAAGGCGCCATTCGATGCATGAAGCAGGCCATGGCCAACATCGACGGCGAGATCAACTACATCAACACCCACGGCACCAGCACGCCGGCAGGTGATGTAACCGAACTGAAAGCGCTCAAGGAAACCTTTGGCGACAAGATCCCGCCACTGAGCTCCACCAAACCTCTGTGTGGCCACGCACTGGGTGCCGCAGGCGTACATGAGGCCATTTACAGCCTGATCATGCAGCGGGAGAGCTTTATTGCCCCGTCCGCCAACATCCAGACCCTGGACGAAGGCGCCGAAGGCTACCCGATCGTGCGTGAACGCATGGACAACCAGAATCTGAACCTGGTAATGAGCAACAGCTTCGGCTTTGGCGGCACCAACGCCACCCTGATCTTCAAGAAAGTCTGATCAGGACAAGCGAAGCGAGCGGTATTCAGCCGGCGGCGTTCCCATCCAGCGCTTGAACGCCCGGCTGAAGGCGCTCAATTCCGAAAATCCGAGCTGCTCGGCAATTTCCACCAGCGGCTTGGATTTATCTTTCATATAGGTGATCGCCTGCTCCCGGCGAACCTGCTCCAGCAGAGCCGCAAACGTCAGCCCCTCCTGGCGCAACTTCTTGTGCAACGTATACCGGCTCATATTCAACTGCCCGGCCACCGTCTCAACACCTACTTTCCCTCGCTCCAACTGAATCCGGATCAGCTTGCTGACCCTCATACTCAGCGAACGCTTTGAATTTTCAGGCCTTAATGGCTCTGATGCCATGCTGGTTCCTCCTGCCTATCGTCCTGGCCCAAACTGCCAACTCCATCAGCGTACACATGTTAGCCGAAATCAATCAATACGACCTTTGAGCAAGATCAATGGCGCAGTGGATTATTTGCGGCACAATGCCCGCTTTCAGAATGCCCTACCTGCATCCATCCGCTTTTCAGTTGATACCCGGAGACACCATGACCACCCCGGAACTGCTTGCTCCCGCCGGCACCCCCGAACACCTTGAAACTGCCTTCGCCTATGGCGCAGACGCCGTCTACGCCGGCCAGCCGAGATATTCGCTGAGAGTAAGGAACAACAGTTTCAAAGACGTTGCAGCCCTGGGCGCCGGCATTGAACGAGCACACGAACTGGGAAAACAGTTCTATCTGGTCTCCAACATTGCACCCCATAACAATAAAGTGCGCAGCTACCTGAGAGACCTGGAGCCGGTCATTGAACAGAAACCCGACGCCCTGATCATGTCTGACCCCGGCCTCATCATGCTGGTAAGGGAGAAATGGCCGGATCAGCCCATCCACCTGTCGGTTCAGGCCAACGCTGTCAACTGGGCCACCGTGGAATTCTGGCGCCGCCAGGGCATCAGCCGAGTGATCCTGTCCCGGGAACTGGGCCTGGAGGAAATCCGCGAAATCCGCGAAAAAGTCCCCGCGATGGAACTGGAAGTGTTTGTACACGGCGCCCTGTGCATGGCCTACTCCGGCCGCTGCTTGCTGTCTGGCTACATGAACCATCGAGACGCCAACCAGGGCGCCTGCACCAACGCCTGCCGCTGGAACTATAAAAAAGTCCAGCACAGCCATGACCAGACCGGCGATCTGATCGCCACCTCTGCAGATGCGGTGGAAACCTGCGAGCCCAAAGAAATCCTGCTGGAAGAACCCAATCGCCCCGGCGGCTTCATCCCGGCCTACGAAGACGAACACGGCACCTACATCATGAACTCCAAAGACCTGCGCGCCGTCCAGCACGTAGCGGAACTGGTCAAGATGGGCGTTCACTCTCTGAAAATCGAAGGTCGCACCAAAAGCACCTACTATGTAGCCCGCACCACCCAGGTATACCGGAAAGCCATCGACGACGCTCTCGCCGGCAAACCCTTCGACATGCACATGATGGACGAACTCGAAGCCCTCTCGAACCGCGGCTACACCGAAGGCTTCCTGCGTCGGCACGTGCCCCAGGAATACCAGACCTACGAACAGGGCTCCTCGTATCTCGGCACCCAGCAGGTGGTAGGCACCATTGCCGACGCGGATGACCGTTGGCTCACCATCGACGTAAAAAATAAATTCGCCCCCGGCGACCAGCTGGAGCTCATCACCCCGGCCGGCAACCTGCGATTCTCTGCCAACACGATGGAAAACCGCCACGGCGAGGCCATGGAGTGCGCACCAGGCAGCGGCCACATCGTCAAAATTCCTAAACCCGCGAACGTGCCGGAAAAACTGGACTTCACCTATCTGACCAAGATTTTTCCCGAAAACACCTGCCGTTAAACTCGAGGGGGCGATCTGTACGCCCCCTTAGTGCCCCAAAGGCCGATTAAGGTATAATCCCTACACAACCGATTTAATACCTGACTATTTTACTCTGGTATTGTATAATCGCTCGCCAGAAGCAACGGGAAACCGGCCAGCAGCCATTCCCGTCATCCAAAAACCGATTGCAGGGCGTACTCACGGAGAGAGCGACCACTGCGACACCAGCAAACCGAATACACCCATCCGCCAGCCCAAGGGCTGCCGATGACACAAAGGGCGCAAGCCCTGGATGAGAGAATTACGGAGCGACGATCATGGCGACCACCGACAACGAGGTGAAAGAGCTGATCAAACGGGAATACGAACACGGTTTTGTGACAGAAATCGAAGCCGACACGTTCGAACCCGGCCTGAACGAAGACGTCATTGCCCGCCTTTCCGCCATCAAGAAAGAGCCGGAATGGATGCTGGAGTGGCGCCTCAAAGCCTATCGTCGCTGGCTGGAAATGGAAGAGCCAGACTGGGCTCATGTCGGCTACCCGAAAGTCGACTACAACTCGATTTCCTACTATTCCGCGCCCAAGCGCAAAGAGGATATGCCACAAAGCCTGGATGAAGTGGATCCGGAGCTGCTGAAAACCTACGAAAAATTAGGCATTCCCCTGCACGAGCGCGAAAAACTGGCCGGCGTTGCCGTGGATGCAGTCTTTGATTCCGTCTCCGTGGCGACCACCTTCAAAGAGCCTCTGGCCAAAGCCGGCGTGATCTTCTGTTCGATTTCCGAAGCCGTTCGTGATTACCCCGAACTGGTCCAGAAATACCTGGGCACCGTGGTTCCCCACGGCGACAACTTCTTTGCGGGCCTGAATTCGGCGGTGTTTTCTGACGGCACCTTTGTGTACGTACCCAAGGGTGTGCGCTGCCCTATGGAGCTGTCCACCTACTTCCGCATCAACGCCGCCAACACCGGCCAGTTCGAACGCACCCTGATTATCGCCGACGAAGGCAGCTACGTAAGCTACCTGGAAGGCTGTACCGCACCCATGCGCGACGAGAACCAGCTGCACGCGGCCGTGGTTGAACTCGTGGCTCTGGACGACGCCCAGATCAAATACTCCACCGTACAGAACTGGTACCCGGGTGATGAAAACGGCAAGGGTGGTATCTATAACTTCGTGACCAAGCGCGGCGCCTGTATCGGCAAGAACTCCAAGATTTCCTGGACCCAGGTGGAAACCGGCTCCGCCGTCACCTGGAAGTACCCGAGCTGTGTACTGCGCGGTGAGAACAGCGTTGGCGAGTTCTACTCTGTCGCGCTGACGCATAATTACCAGCAGGCCGATACCGGCACCAAGATGATCCACCTGGGCAAGAATACCCGCAGCACCATCATCTCCAAGGGTATTTCCGCCGGCAAGAGCTCCAACGCCTACCGCGGCCTGGTGAAATTCGGCCCGGGCGCAGAGGGCGCGCGTAACTTTACCCAGTGTGATTCGCTGCTGATCGGCGACCGCTGCGGCGCGCACACTTTCCCGTACATCGAGAGCAAGAACAAGTCGGCCATCGTGGAACACGAGGCGACCACATCCAAGGTCAGCGACGAGCAGATGTTCCTGTGCCGTCAACGCGGCATCGACCCTGAGCAGGCGGTGTCCATGATTGTCAACGGCTTCTGTAAAGAGGTGTTCAAGGAGCTGCCGATGGAGTTTGCGGTTGAGGCTGGCAAGCTTCTGGAAGTGAGCCTTGAAGGGTCCGTTGGTTAAACGCTATGCCCCGCTGGCCTCGGAGGAGGCCAGCGAGCGGTGGAGCTTTCCGGGATACGCTGTGAATACATCCCTGTACGCTCGACAAAATCATCCCTGATTTTGACGATCCCGGAAAGCTCCACCGCTCACTGTCCCGAACGTTTTCAGGGGCATCAAAGGGTACGAATTTATAGATCGAAATTCAGGATATAGAGAGACATCTACAAATGCTGAGTATCAAAAACCTGCACGCCTCCGTTGAGGGCAAAGAAATCCTCAAGGGCATTAACCTGGAGATCAAGGCCGGGGAAGTTCACGCCATCATGGGCCCGAACGGTTCCGGTAAGAGTACCCTGTCACAGGTTCTGGCAGGCAACGACGCATTTGAAGTCACCGAGGGCGAAGTCACCCTGAACGGAGACAACCTCCTGGATCTGGAAACCGAAGAACGCGCCCGCGAAGGCATCTTCCTGGCCTTCCAGTACCCGGTGGAAATCCCGGGCGTGAGCAACCTGCAGTTCCTGCGCACCGCCGTCAACGCCATGCGCAAGCACAAGGGCCAGGACGAGATGAACGCGGCTGAGTTCATGAAGCTGGCCAAGGAAGTTTCCAAACAGGTAGACCTGGACCCGGCCTTCCTGAAACGCGGCGTGAACGAAGGCTTCTCCGGTGGCGAGAAGAAACGTAACGAGATCATGCAGGCCCTGCTGCTGCAGCCGAAACTGGCCATTCTGGATGAAACCGATTCCGGCCTGGACATCGACGCCCTGAAAGTGGTTTCCGATGGCGTGAATGCTCTGCGCTCGGAAGACCGCGCCATTCTGATGGTCACTCACTACCAGCGCCTGCTGAACCACATTGTTCCGGATTATGTGCACGTACTGGCTGGTGGCAAGATCATCAAGTCGGGCGGTCGTGAACTGGCCCTGGAACTGGAAGAGAAAGGTTACGGCTGGCTGGGCATTAAAGACGACGACACCAGCAACTGATCAGGAGGCCGTGGAATGAAATCTGTACCCATGCTTTCCAGCGCCTTCCTGCACCCGGCCGGGGAATCCCTGCCGGAGCCGTTGCTGGCGCTGCGCAAGGAGCGGGCCAGCGCGCTGGTGGATATGCCGCTGCCTACTCGCAAGACCGAGAACTGGAAGTACTCCAGCAAGTACCTGAAGCTGGCCGACGATATGGCCATTTCCCTGCCGGCCGAAGGCAAGACCGGCAACAGTCTCGCTGTGCCCGGCTACAAAGTGGTTTTCATCAACGGCGTGATGATTCCTGAAGCCAGCGAGTACCCGGATCTCGACGGTATCGAGATCCTGAGCTTCAACGATCTGGCTAACGGCGAAGCTGAAGCCCTGTCTGCAAAACTGGGCAGCACCCTGAATCACGACCAGGTTCAATTCGCCCGCCTGAACGGGGCGCGCTTCGAAGATGGCCTGTTCATTCGCCTGAAACCCGGCGCGGTGCTGGATCAGCCGTTGTTCATCATCCATGAAACCAGCGCTGACGCCAGCGGCTCCGCCTATCCACGTATCTACGTGGAAGCCGGCGCCAACAGCCAGCTGACCCTGGTAGAGGAGTACACCTCCAGTGGTGAAGCATCCGCCTTGGTCAGCACAGTAACCGAATTCAATCTGGCCGATGGCGCCAACGTCACCAGCATCCGCCTGAACATGGAAGGCGAGAATGTTCAGCACATTGGCGCTACCGGGGTACTGCAACAACGCAGCTCGCGCTTCGAGAGCCATTGCGTTGGTTTTGGCGGCCCCCTGCGCCGGCACGATCTGCAGGTGCGGCTTGAAGGCGAAGGTGCGGAAACCAAGCTCAATGGCGTGGTGGTTACCCAGGGCAAACAGCACTACGACAACCACACGTCTATTGACCATGTCGCGGCCCACTGCAACAGCGAAGAGACCTATCGCAATATTGCAGCCGACCAGTCCCATGCCGTGTTCAACGGCCGGATTCATATCCACCAGGACGCCCAGAAATCCAATGCGGATATGAACAACAAGAACCTGCTGCTGTCCAACGGAGCAGAGATTGACACCAAACCGGAACTGGAAATCTACGCCGACGATGTGAAGTGTGCGCACGGCGCCACCATCGGTCAGCTGGACGAGACTTCCGTGTTCTACCTGGTATCGCGCGGGATCGGCCGCCGGCAGGCCAATGTTCTGCTCACCATGGCGTTCATTAACGAACTGGTGCAACAGATTCCAGTGGAAGCCGTGCGTGAAACCGCCCAGGCGCGGTTAAGTGATTTCTTTGAGCAAACCTTTCAGGAGGCCTGAGGGGCATGACTGATCTGTCCATGGCAAACAACACCCAGTCAATGGTGTTTGATGTGCAAGCCATTCGCCGTGACTTCCCGATTCTCAATCAGGAGATCAACGGGAAGCCGCTGGTGTATCTGGACAACGGCGCGTCGGCGCAAAAGCCACAGTCTGTACTGGATGCCATGGATCGCTATTACCGCGAGATGCACTCCAATGTGCACCGTGGCGCCCATACCCTGGGTGATCGTGCGACGGCTGCGTTTGAAGGCGCCCGGGAAACCGTGCGCCAGTTTCTGAACGCGTCCAGCACCCGAGAAATCATCTGGACCCGAGGCACCACGGAAGCCATCAACCTGGTGGCCAATGGCCTGGCCCCGCGCCTGAAAGCCGGCGATGAGATTCTGGTCAGCCACATGGAACACCACGCCAACATTGTGCCCTGGCAGATGGTGGCCGAGCGCACCGGCGCCAGGGTTGTGCCCATCCAGGTGACACCGCAAGGCGAGCTGGACCTGGATTCGTTCAACAGCCTGCTGAACGAGCGCACCCGGGTGCTGGCGATCACCCACGTGTCCAACGCGCTGGGCACCGTCAACCCAATAGCGCCCCTGATCGAACAGGCGAAAAAACAGGGGGTACTGACCCTGGTGGATGGCGCCCAGGCGGTACCCCACTTCCAGCCGGACGTTCAGGCTCTGGGCTGTGATTTCTATGCATTCTCTTCCCACAAGCTGTTCGGACCCACGGGCATTGGCGTACTTTATGGCCGAGCCGAACTGCTGGAAGAAATGCCGCCTTATCAGGGCGGTGGCGAAATGATTGAGCGGGTATCGTTCGAGCGAACCACCTGGAATGTGTTGCCCTACAAATTCGAGGCCGGAACCCCGGCTATTGCCGAAGCAGTGGGCCTGGGCGCCGCCATCGATTATCTGAACTCGCTGAACCGAAAGGCCATGGAAGCAGCAGAGGATGCCTTGCTGCGCCGGGCCAATGAATTGGTCGAAACCGTGCCAGGCATGGAGATCATCGGTACCGCCGCCAAGAAGGTACCGGTGATGTCGTTCAAGATTGCCGGCCTGCACCCAAGCGACATCGGCACCCTGCTGGACCAGCAGGGCATCGCCATCCGCACCGGCCACCATTGCGCCATGCCATTGATGGATTTCTACGGAGTACCCGGTACAGCCCGGGCATCGTTTGCGTTCTACAATACGCTGGAAGAGGTCGAGAAACTGTTTACCGGCCTGCAAAAGATCCAGCGCCTGTTTGCCTGAGGAGGTGGAAACATGACAGCCGAAGTCTTCACCCCAAGCGATGTGAACGTGACCATGACCCCTACGGCGGTCAAACACGTTCGCAAACAACTGGACAAGAAACCGGAAGCCAAGGGCATTCGCCTGGCCATCAAAAAGAGTGGCTGTTCCGGTTTCAAGTACGAAACCCAGTGGGTAGAAACACCGGAATCCGATGACCGTATTTTTACCATCGACGGCGTGGACGTGTTCGTAAAGCAGGAACACCTGCCACTAGTGAACGGCATCGAAATCGACTTTGTCACCGAGGGTGTGAACTCCCTGTTCCGCTTCCGCAACCCCAACGCCACCGCTGAGTGCGGCTGTGGTGAAAGCTTCACGGTGGCGTAAAGCACAAAGATAGGACTGATCAAACATGCAAGAACGCGAAGTCGTCCTGACCAAACGCGAAGTGGAAGCCCGCCTGGTACCTGCCGGAACGGAAATCATGATTCCGTCAGACACCTTTGTGACCATTACCCAATCCCTCGGCGGTAGCTTCACCGTGGCGGTCAACGGCAATCTTGCCCGCATTGAAGGCCACGACGCCGATGCCCTGGGCAAGCAGCCGCTGGAAAGCAGCTTCGAGACCCCGGAAGACGGCACCATCAACGAAAACCAGGTATGGGAAGCGCTGCGTAACTGCTACGACCCGGAAATCCCGGTGGACGTAGTCAACCTCGGCCTGATTTACGAATGCCGGATTGAGAACGGCACAGAAGACGGCAATCACGTTTACATCAAAATGACCCTGACCGCAGCTGGCTGCGGCATGGGGCCTGTAATCACCGACGATGTGAAGCGAAAGGTGGAGCATGCCCCCAATGTGGACAAGGTTACCGTTGAGCTCACCTTTGATCCGCCCTGGAACAACGATATGCTCACCGACGAAGCCAAACTCGAACTGGGAATGCTATGACCGCCAGCAAGGAACAATTTCTGAACAATCCCCTGGGCAAAGACACCACCCTTGAAGACGTTCTGGATGCATTTGAGTTTCTGGACGACTGGGAACAACGCTACGCCTACATCATCGACCTGGGCAAACAGCTGCCAGGTTTTCCCGATGATGAGAGGGTTGAAGAAAATTACGTGCATGGCTGCCAGAGTCAGGTATGGCTGATTCACCTGTACGATGAGGACAGCGGCAAACTGTTCCTGCTGATCGACTCCGATGCCATGATTGTTCGCGGCCTGGCCGCCATCATTCTGGTGGCTCTGAACGGCAAGACGCCTCGAGAGCTGCTGGCCACCGATATCGACGAGCTGTTCGAGCAGCTGGATCTGTTCCGCCATATCTCCCCCACCCGGGGCAACGGCCTGCGGGCCATGGTCGGCAAGATCCGGGATATTGCGGCGGCCGAGGCCGCCTGAGACTTACCAGATAATGGCCAGGTCATCGCGCTGAACGTTGATCAGACCACCTTCCGTGGGGATTCGCCCGTTACTGAAATCCGGATGCACGTTGTCCAGTGTCAGCGTAACCCCGGTATCGGACAGCTCAGGCGTACCATCCAGTGAATCGAAGTATCGCTGACTGCGGTACAGATCGAGTTCATCCCCCGGTCGCAGGCCCGCCGTTGCGCCGGAGGCAAGAGTCACCCGGTTGCCATCCACACGGGTTATCCGGGCCATGAATGGCTGACAGGCCAGAGCATTGTTGACGGCGGCGGTCATCTCGGCAATGACACCTTCAACCGCCTGCCCCCACTCAGAACCTTCAAAGCCCGCCGAAGCAAAACCTCCGGTACCACTGCCATCCGGCTGCCAACGTGCCGAGGTTTCAAACCGCTGCCGGAAGACCGGAGAACCGCTGAAGCCATCAAACACCATCACTTCGGCCTCAAACCGGCGCGAGGTGTCGGCCATCCCGATACCTCGCTGCATACGATCCAGAATTGAGCTGCCCCAGGCACCGGGGTCAGCCAGGCCAATATCCCGAATCACACCTGCCACCACAAACTGCGCCCCCAGTTCCCGGGCCAGCTGAACCACATTCGTCAGCTGATTGCTGGCCGGGTTTTTCTGAGACGTGGGCGCATCCGGCAGGTTGCTGAACAGCTGTAACGATGTAGCCCCCAGCACCTGCAATTGCCCCTGTTGTTGCAAGCGAGCCACCAGTTCCCGCGGCAACTGTTCGCCGGCGTCATCCAGCGCCGCACCGCCACCCTGCTCCGGACGGGTGATCGGGAACGCGGTTACCGCCACCCGTTTACGCAAACCGGATGCCTGCCCGGCCTTGCAGCTGCCAGCGCTACCTTCGGCATCCGACAGCTCTGCCCGGACAATCACCCTCAGCAGATTGCCACTTCGGTACTCATCCACTATCGTGGCATTGCGAACCTGGGCCATGGCCGACAGCTCGGTATGAGAGCCCACAAGCTGACCGTTCTCCATGGTGTCCCGGGTACTGACCCTGGCCTGATATTGCAGCGCAAGGTCGCGCATCGCGGCCTGACGCGCCTCAGTGCGGGCCTGATCCAGATTATTCTCCCGGATATTGGCATGCCCCACGCCTTCAAGGACCACGCCTTGGGCAAGGCCGGTACACAAGCTCAGCACCCAGAACAGAAGCATTGATCTCATCATGGCAATTCAACCCACCGGAACGATACCGGTTCAATCACGGCGTTCATCAACAGACCTAATCCAGGTAGTACAGGGAATCTGTGCGACGGGCCTCAACATCCCCTACACGATCATTCCGTCTGGGCATGGGAATGGCACAGAGATCCTGCACCTGATCGTCCGCCACCTTCGCCACACATTCCCGAAACCTTGGCTCCAGGCGCAGCTCCATCACCGTTTCCACCACGCCATCGCTATGCTCATTCACCGCCACCATCCGGGCGCCGCGAATGTAGCTGTCCACATAGGTGCGGAAACTGTCGTTCTGCAGAACGAAGTCATTCACCGTGGAACTGCCGTAGATCACGGTACCGTAGACCCGCTCTGCCAGATTCCGGTAGGCATCCAGCTGTGAAGCCCTTCGAGCCAGTAACCGCTTGCGGGTATTGACCCGGTCGGCCTGAACATTCTCATAAGTACCAAAACCACTGACCCGAACCGTAATGGGCTCAAAGGTTTCGGTCCTGGCCTGATCGTTCCGGTAGCTGCCTACCGGCGCACAGGCGGCCACGGCAAATGCCAGAACAGGAACAAGGATCCAGCGCAACGTCATTATCTTGTCTCCGGAAAACACTTTCACCAGAACCATGAAAGAATCACGCCACATTCGACAAACCAATGATCTTTGGACGGTTTCGATTATTCAGCGCAACTCTTTGCCCATGCAGGCGGCAAAAAGCTGCCTTTGTTTACACATACAGAACAAACCGTTACCGGTTGTGCGCTGCGTCACGAAATAAACTGGTCTAACCTTTCAGACACTTAATGATTTGTTCATGCAATAAAACCAACTCAGGACCGCCCATGAAAGCAAACCGCCTCAGCAAACTGTCCCTGGCCATCGGCCTGTCTGTTGCCACCACGTCTGCACTGGCAAGCCCGCAAGCCTTTATGTCTGCCCGCTCCTTCGCCATGGGCGGAACCGGCGTCGCCGTTGCCCATCCCTCTGCTGCACCGAGTGCCAACCCGGCCATGATGGCTGCTGAACAGCACGGCTGGGCAGACGATTTCGGCCTGATGCTGCCGTCTGTGAATGCGCGTGCGGCCGATGAGGAAGAGGTGATTGATCAGGTTGATGATATCCAGGACCAGATCGAGCAGTTTGAGGACCTAAAGTTTTCCAATCAAGCCGATGCCCAGGCCAAAGCACGGCAACTCGTAGACAACCTGGAAGCCTTTGACCGCGACACCATGCGTGCCAATGCAGGCTTGGGACTTGGCCTTGCTATCCCCTCAAACTCCTTGTCCTTTGGCTTCTTCGCCAACGCCAATCTGACAGCGACTGTGCGCGGTGAACTGGACGAAAACGACCTTGACCTTCTAAATGACATCGCTAATGGCGTTCGCCCGCCCGCCACTACAGATCTTGATGCAGAGCTGAACTCACGCGGCAGAATCCTGGCCTCTGCAGTAGCAGAAGCCGGCATCAGCATCGCTCACTCGTTTATGCTTTCTAATGGCAACGCATTGCAGCTTGGTGTCTCCCCCAAATACGTGCAACTACAAACCTTCCAGTACACCGAAGAAATCTCAGACTTCGAGGATGATGATTTCGACAGTGACGAATACGAAACTGACAAAAGCGGCTTCAACCTGGACATCGGTGCTGCTTATGCCTTCGGTGCTGAAAACCAGTGGAACGCCGGCGTCGTCGTCAAAAACCTGATCCCGATGGAACTGGATTCGGCCCAGAATCATCCGACCGAAGAAAAATACACCCTCGAACTCAACCCGATGGTCACTGCAGGTATCGCCCACAAGAGCGACTACCACGTAATCACCGCAGAAGTGGACCTGACTAAGAAAGAAGCCTTCGGGTATGAAGACGATACCCAGTGGCTGGCCCTGGGCGCGGAATTCGACGCCTGGCGTTACGCCCAGCTGCGTGCCGGTGTTCGCCACAACCTGGCCAGCAACGATGACAACGACGGCATCGAGGAAGACACTCAGTTCACCGCGGGTCTCGGCCTGAACATCATTGGTGTTCGCGTGGATATCGGCGCCCTGTACAGCAGCGCCGATGTCGGTGCAGCCCTGGAACTCGGCACCTCCTTCTAAGCCGACGCCCCGACCGCAAAAGCCCGGTCTGCCCTGCGCAGCCCGGGCTTTCTTATTTCACGCCGCCTGTTTGCCTCTGGACGGTCGTGGCCGGATAATCGCGGTTACCGATGAATTGGCAATCAGGAACAAACTGCATTATGCAAACCTATCTGGTGGGCGGCGCTGTCCGCGACAAGCTGCTCGGCCTGGGCGTTAAAGACCGGGATTGGGTAGTGGTTGGTGCCACCCCAGAAGACATGCTCCAGCGAGGCTTCAAACAGGTAGGGGCGGATTTTCCGGTTTTCCTGCATCCGGACACCGGCGAGGAATACGCCCTGGCCCGGACCGAGCGCAAGCAGGGGCGCGGGTACCACGGGTTCAGCGTTTACAGTGCACCGGATGTCTCCCTGGAAGACGATCTTCGCCGCCGTGACCTGACCATCAACGCCATGGCAGAAACCGAGAGCGGCGACCTGGTGGACCCGTTCAACGGCCATGCAGACCTGGAACAGAAAAAGCTTCGCCATGTGTCTGAGGCTTTCGCCGAAGATCCCCTGCGCATCCTTCGCACCGCCCGCTTCGCCGCGCGCCTGCAGCCACTCGGGTTCAGCATCTGCCGGGAGACCATGTCGCTGATGCGGCAGATGGTCACCAGTGGCGAACTCGGAGACCTGGTACCAGAGCGGGTGTGGCAGGAAGTTCAGAGGGCATTGCATGAACAGGCTCCAGGCGTGTTCTTCGATGTGCTCCGGGAGCTCGGCGCCCTGAAGGTGCTGATTCCTGAATTGACCGATGAACAGGCTTTCCGCCAGGGTCTCAGCGCCCTGCAGTGCATCCACCGCAAACAGGGGTCTACCGCCCAGCATTACGCGGCGCTGCTCAGTGGCGTGCCCGAGCCAGACGCCGTTGCCAGGGCTAAAGCCATGAAAAGCCCCAACGACTGTCGGGAACTGACCCACCTGGTCTGCCTGTTCATGGCTCAGTTGAACGGAGCCTCGCCTGAAACCCGGCTGACACCGGAACTCGCAATGGAGCTTCTGGACACAGCCGATTTCTGGCGCCGGCCCGATCGTTTCGGCGTTTTGCTGGGTACCCTCGCCTGCACCCTTCAGAGCGAACCCGCCCATTTAGCTCAGCAACTGGAACTGGCCGCACATCGGGCCCAGAGCGTAACCCCTCACCCGTTCCTGCAAAAAGGCATTCAGGGCAAAGCTCTGGGCGAAGCAATCCGGAAAGAGCGCGTAGCCCGTATTACTGAGGCACTGCACTTACCGGAATAAGGAAAGATACCCCATGCCCCACCCCGTCGCCCTGATCACCGGCGCAGCCCATCGCCTGGGCGCCCAGACAGCAGAAACCCTGCACGCTCGCGGCTGGAATGTTGTGATTCATTACCGTGGCCGTCAACAACAGGCCCGCGCACTGGCCGACAAGCTGAACCAGCAGCGCCCGGAATCCGCCGTGTGTTACCACGCCGATCTCACCGACATGAACCAGCTCCGGCAACTGGCGGAACAGGCCTGCGCGCATTGGGGGCAGTTGAATGCGCTGGTCAATAACGCTTCCGTGTTTTACCCCAACCCCACCGAAGATGCCTCCGAACAGGACTGGGACACGATACTGGGCGCCAACCTGAAAGCCCCCTTCTTCCTGCTTCAGCAATGTTTGCCTGCGCTAAAAGCGGCCTCTGGCAGTGTGGTCAACATGATCGACATCTACAGTGAGAAACCACTGAAGGACCACCCCCTTTACTGCGCCAGCAAGGCGGGGCTGGCAGCCCTAACCCGCTCCTGGGCCAAAGATCTGGCGCCGGATGTTCGGGTAAATGGCGTGTCGCCAGGCGCCATCCTCTGGCCGGAAGGCGAATCAGCCGTGGACGCAGCCCACCAGCAGGCCATTCTCGATAAAACGCCCCTGACCCGCACCGGCAACCCCGCCGACATTGCCGGTGCCATTGCCTACCTGGTATGCGACGCGCCGTTTATCACCGGCCAGATACTGTCGGTGGATGGCGGCCGCAGCCTGAATATGTGATCACCCGCACCAGAACAACCCCGACCTTCGTTGTTTTGGCCGGCAAGCGCTTTGCCGCTACAATGCCTGCCATTCTTATAAACGGGCGCCACCCAACCAGGTGCCCAGATTAACGGAGAGTTCTCATGCGTGATGTTGTTATTGTTGCCGCCAAACGTACCGCCATCGGCAGCTTCGGTGGTGGTCTGTCCAGCCTGCGTGCAGACCAGCTGGGTACGGCCGTGATCAAGGCCGTGATGGAAGAAACCGGTGTCGCCGGCGACCAGATCAATGAGGTTATCCTCGGCCAGGTACTCACCGCTGGCTGCGGCCAGAACCCGGCCCGACAGTCTGCCATCAATGCTGGCCTGCCAGCTTCCGTGCCCGCCATCACCATCAACAAGGTCTGCGGCTCCGGCCTGAAAGCCGTGCACATGGCGGTTCAGGCCATCCAGTGCGGCGATGCCGAGATGATCCTGGCCGGCGGTCAGGAAAGCATGAGCCAGGCGCCCCACGTACTGCCCAACAGCCGCAACGGTCAACGCATGGGCAACTGGAGCATGATCGACACCATGATCACCGACGGCCTGTGGGATGCCTTCAACGATTACCACATGGGTATCACCGCTGAGAACATCGTCGAGAAATACGGCATCACCCGGGACGAGCAGGATGCCTTTGCCGCCGCATCCCAGCAGAAAGCCGTCGCTGCGCAAAAGGCCGGCTACTTTGACGGCCAGATTGTTCCTGTCACCATTCCCCAGCGCAAAGGCGACCCACTGGTGGTGGACAAGGATGAGTGCCCCCGCGACGGCGTCACCGGCGACAGCCTGGGCAAACTGCGCCCGGCCTTCAAGAAAGACGGCTCGGTAACTGCCGGCAACGCTTCCTCCCTGAACGACGGCGCTGCCGTGGTGATGGTGTGCAGCGCAGACAAGGCGAAAGAGCTGGGCCTGACCCCGCTGGCAACCATCAAAGCCCACGCCAATGCCGGCGTGGACCCTACCATCATGGGCACCGGCCCGATTCCGGCCAGCCAGCGCTGCCTGGAGCGGGCGGGCTGGACTGTTGACGACCTGGACCTGATCGAAGCCAACGAGGCCTTCGCCGCCCAGGCAATTTCCGTTAATCGGGACCTGGGCTGGGACACCGCCAAGGTAAACGTGAACGGCGGTGCCATTGCCCTGGGGCACCCGATTGGCGCTTCCGGTTGCCGTATTCTGGTCAGCCTGCTGCACGAAATGACCCGCCGCGATGCCAAGAAAGGTCTGGCCACGCTGTGTATTGGCGGTGGCATGGGTGTGGCCCTGGCCGTTGAGCGCTGATGCTGCACGTGGTCCTGTACGAGCCGGAGATACCGCCGAACACCGGCAATATCATCCGGCTCTGCGCCAACACCGGCTGCCAGCTGCACCTGATTGAACCCCTAGGATTCTCCCTTGAGGACAAGCAGATGCGGCGTGCCGGGCTGGATTACAGCGAATACGCTACGGTAAAGATCCATCCGGATTACGACAGCTTTCTGGCCACCGAGCAGCCTTCGCGGCTGTTCGGTCTCACCACCAAGGGAAGTCGCCATTACCACGAGGTGGCGTTCCGGGACGGTGACTACCTGATGTTCGGGCCGGAGACCCGGGGCCTGCCGGAAGACGTGCGCAACGGGCTACCCGCCGAACACCGTCTTCGGGTACCCATGCGTCCGGAAAGTCGCAGCCTCAACCTTTCCAATACCGCCGCCCTGGTGGTTTATGAGGCCTGGCGGCAACTTGGGTTTGAGGGCTCGATCTGACCAATCCCGGGTAATCACCCACAAAAAAACCGGCCGAAGCCGGTTTTTTTTCGTTGAGCAGCAGCGCTTAGTGAGTCTGCTCTTCCTTGGCTTCACCCGCCGCCTCTTCCTGCTTGCGCTTGAGCGCCTGGGCATAGATCGCGTCGAAGTTAACCGGAGCCAGCATCAGGGCCGGGAAGCTGCCCTTGTTCACAATGCCGTCAATCGCTTCGCGGGCATAGGGGAACAGAATCGTCGGGCAGTAGGCGCCGAGCATCTGGCCAAGCTGCGGGCCTTCAATGCCGGAGATCATGAATACGCCGCCCTGCTGGATTTCGACGATGTACGCCACCTTCTCACCGACCTTGGCCGTTACGGTCAGGGACAGAACCACTTCATACTGGTTGTCGCTGATCTTGTTATGGGAGGTGTTCAGATCCAGGTTTACCTGGGGCTTCCACTGCTCCTGAAAAACCAGCGGAGAGTTGGGCGATTCAAAAGACAGGTCCTTCACATAGATGCGCTGAAGGGCAAACTGTGGTTGGTTCTGGTTGTCGTTGCCTGCGGCTTGCTGATTCTCAGCCATGATCAGTCCTTTCGTTCTCGTATTATGGGGCCAGGCCCGTTGTTATGTCGTCGTCTGCCGGAACAGTCTACTGCCAGGTTCCGAATGGTAATGTGAAACAGTGCGTCAGATCGTCACTCAGATCAAGCCCTGTTACTTTTTCACAAGTGGCAGGTTGCTGGCCTTCCAGTCGGTAATGCCACCATTCAGACGCACCACATTGCTGAACCCCTCGGCATTGAGCTGCTTGACCGCCATGGCGGCATGCTGCCCCATCTTGTCGACAACAATAATCTGCTTGTCTTTGTGCTTGCTCAGCTCATTAACGCGGCTTTTTAGACTATTAAGCGGAATGTTCACCGAGCCGGTAATGCGGCCTTCGTTGAAGTCTTTGCGATCGCGGATGTCCAACACCACCGCTTCATCCTTGTTGATCAGCGTAACCGCGCCCTGGGCCGAGATCTTGGCACCACCCCGGCGCGATTCCAGCACGATGATGGCCAGCAGGAACGCCACAAACAGCGACACCAGAATGTAGTGATTAACAACAAATTCAAACAAGCGGTCCATGAAACTACCCTGACAATTGGTTTGGCCGGATTATACACACCCACACCGGCTCACAGAAGGCAGTCGCCCCGCCATGATAGCGCCAGCACATCGTGATCATGAGCAATGCTTCAGCGAACGCGCGTGGTCTGAGTAAATGAAAACGGTTACAATCTGCCCCACTCAAATTCTGTTCTTTTTGCAACCAAGCGGACGACACGATGACCGAGACGCGCAAGCCCACTGCACTGATAATTCTCGACGGCTGGGGCCACCGTGACCCGGCGGAAGACAATGCCATCTCCAATGCCAACACCCCCTTCTGGGACAGGATCTGGCAGAACCAGCCGAAAACCCTGATCAACACCTCAGGGATGTTTGTTGGCCTGCCCCAGGGCCAGATGGGCAACTCCGAAGTGGGCCATATGAATCTCGGCGCCGGCCGCGTGGTGTATCAGAGCCTGACGCGCATCGACAAAGATCTCGAAGATGGCGGTTTCCAGAAGAATGAGGCCCTTTGCAACGCCATCGACAAGGCTGTTGCCAATGGCAAGGCCGTACACCTGATGGGCCTGCTGTCTCCGGGCGGCGTCCACAGCCATGAAGATCATATTCTGGCGGCCGCTGAGCTGGCTGCAGCCCGTGGCGCCAAAGAAGTTTACATCCATGCCTTCCTGGATGGCCGTGACATGCCACCACGCAGTGCCCGCCCTTCTCTGGAAAAAGCCGCCGCGAAAATGAAAAGCCTGGGCGTTGGCCGGGTAGCCACCATCGTTGGCCGGTATTTTGCCATGGACCGGGACAACCGCTGGGATCGCGTGGAAGCGGCCTATAACGCCATGACCCTGGGCGAAGCCGAGTTCATCAGCGACGACCCGGTGGCGGCTCTGGAGCAGGCCTATGAGCGTGGCGAGAACGACGAGTTCGTGAAGCCCACCCACATCCGGGCCGATGGCGAGCCCGAGGGCATCATCAATGACGGCGACGCCGTGTTGTTCATGAACTTCCGAGCCGACCGCGCCCGGGAAATGACCCGCACCTTCGTAGAGCAAGACTTCGACGGTTTCGACCGCCGCAAGCACCCGGAACTGGCAGATTTCGTGATGCTCACCGAATACGCCGCTGACATCAAAACCTCCTGCGCCTACCCGCCCGAGCAACTGGCCAACGGCCTGGGCGAGTACATGGCGAAGCAAGGTAAAATTCAGCTGCGCATTGCCGAGACCGAGAAATACGCCCACGTGACCTTCTTCTTCAATGGCGGCCTGGAAACTCCCTTTGAAGGTGAAGATCGCATTCTGGTGCCATCTCCCAAGGTGGCCACCTACGACCTGCAGCCGGAAATGAGCGCACCGGAGGTTACCGACAAACTGGTTGAAGCCATCAAGAGCGGCAAGTACGACCTGATCGTCTGCAACTACGCCAACGGCGATATGGTTGGCCACACAGGCAAGCTGGACGCCGCCATCAAGGCCGCCGAGTGCCTGGACCAGTGTGTACAGCGTGTGGTTGAGGCCCTGGATGAAGTGGGTGGCGAAGCCTTGATTACCGCCGACCACGGCAACTGCGAGCAGATGACCGACCCCAACTCCGGCCAGGTACACACCTCCCACACCATTGGCCCTGTGCCTCTGGTTTACACCGGCCACCGCAAGGTGAACCTCCGGGATGACGGCAGCCTGTGCGATATCGCACCGACGCTGCTGGCCCTGATGGGTACCGAAAAGCCTTCGGAAATGACCGGGCACAGCCTGGTCGAGTTCGACTGATCGCTCCGCCGGTAAAGGTGTTGCGTAAACTGACCGTCGTGGTGCTGGCCCTCACATTGGGGGCTGCACCTTTAGGCGCCCAGCAGGATGTGACCCCCGAACAGGTCGAGGCGCTGAAGGAGCGTATCGCCGACATCGACCGCTGGCTGGCCGATGCCGAAGAAGACAGGTCAACCCTTGAACAGCAACTGGCGGCCACCGAGCGCAAAATCAGCACCCTGACCCGGGAACGCCGTACCCTTCGGCAGCAGGTCCGGGAACAGCAGGAGCGCCTGGCCGAGCTTCGCGCCCAGGAAAGCGAGCTGGCCAATACCCTCGAACAGCAACGGGAAAACCTGAAACTACAGATCCGGGCAGCCTGGATGGAAGGCGACGCGCCGGCTCTGAAAGTATTGTTGAACGAGATTGAGCCCGGCGAAGTTGCCCGCACCCTCACCTACTACGAATACCTGAGCAAGAATACCGTCTCCCGCCTGGAAGCGTTCCAGCGCAGCCTTCAGGAACTGAAAGCCGCCCGCGCCGCCGTTCAGGCCACCCGCACCGAACTGGCCAAGACCGAAGCCGATCTGGAACAGCGCCAGCAGCAACTGACCCAGAGCCGGCACGATCGGGCCAGAACACTGGCCGCCCTGAATGACGACATCCAGAACCGCCGTAGCGAGCGCCAATCCCTGGAAGCCGATCGCCAGCGCCTGGAGCAATTGCTGAAAGAGGTGCAGCAGGCCATTGCCAGCATTCCGGCCCCGAACGAATCCAGTCCGTTCAAATCCCGCCGCGACAAACTGCCCTGGCCCGCAAAAGGGCGGGTAGTCAGCAATTACGGCGCCATGTACGCCGATGGCAAACTGCGCCGTAACGGCATTCTGATGAATACCGCCGAAGAAGCAGAGATCAAGGCCGTGCACTATGGCCGGGTGGTATTTGCCAACTGGCTGCGTGGGTTCGGGCTGATCACCATCATTGATCACGGCGATGGCTACATGACCCTTTACGGCCACAGCAGCAGTCTGTTCACAACCCCCGGTGACTGGGTGCGCCCGGGCGAGACCATTGCCCTGGCCGGACGCACCGGCGGCACCGAGGACCCGGCCGTGTATTTCGAGGTACGGAGCAACGGCAAACCCGTGAACCCCAGGAGCTGGCTGGGCAAGCCATAACAGGGCTGACAAACGGCGTTGCGGGCGCCATACTGTCCGGGTCAGGAACCAGTCCAACTATTGGAAACAAAACAGGATATGTGAATGAAACGGGCCAGAAGTACACTCAAGACCTCGCCATTGCGCACCATGATTCTTGCCACCTGTTGTTTCACAGCCCCCGGACTGGCCCTGGCACAGGATCAGGACGCTCAGACCCAGCAGATTCTGGACTCCATTCAGAGTGGCGAGCGGGTTGAACTGAAACTTCCAGACCCGGAAGAACAACTTCCGCTGGAAGACCTGCGCAAGTTCACCGAAGTGTTCAGCCGCATCAAAGACGCCTACGTGGAAGATGTCTCCGACACCCAGCTGCTCGAGAGCGCCATCAAGGGCATGCTGTCCGACCTGGACCCGCACTCTACCTACCTGGCCCCCAAGGATTACGAGGAACTGGAAGAAAGTACCTCCGGGGAATTTGGCGGCCTTGGCATTGAAGTGGGCATGGAGAACGGCTTTGTCAAAGTCATCTCTCCCATCGACGACACCCCGGCCCAGAAAGCGGGCGTTCAAGCTGGCGACCTGATCATCAAGCTGGACGAAAAGCCGGTGAAAGGAATGTCGCTGGAAGAAGCCGTTAACCTGATGCGCGGCAAGCCCGGCACGGTGCTTACTCTGACCATCATGCGCGAGGGCGAAAGTGCGCCTATCGAGATTGATGTCACCCGGGATGTGATCAAAGTCACCAGCGTTAAATCCCGGATGATCGATAACGGCTACGGCTATGTCCGTGTCACGCAATTCCAGGCCGAGACTGGCCGGCAGTTCCTGAAAGCCCTCAGCGATCTGGAAGACGAACACGGCAACGATCTGGACGGCCTGATCATTGACCTTCGCAACAACCCCGGCGGTGTGTTGCAAGCTGCCGTAGAGACCGCGGATGCCCTGCTGGACGAAGGCCTGATTGTTTACACCGAAGGCCGTATCCAGAGTTCACGCCTGCGCTTCAGTGCCAAACCCGGCGACGTCATGGCTGGCACACCTATTGTCGTGCTAATCAACGGTGGCTCTGCTTCCGCGTCGGAAATCCTTGCCGGCGCGCTCCAGGACCATGAACGTGCGGTGGTGATGGGTACCCAGTCCTTCGGCAAGGGCAGTGTTCAGACGGTTATACCGCTGGACGAGACCCACGCCATCAAAATGACCACAGCCCGTTATTTCACGCCGGATGGTCGCTCCATCCAGGCCACCGGCATCAAGCCGGACATCGAGGTGCGCCCGGCGGAATTGAAAGAACTCGACAGCAGACCATTCTTCACCGAAGCCGACCTGAGCGGTCATCTTGAAGGGGAGAATGAGGAGGAGGCCCGCAAGGCCAGAGAACAGGCTGCGGAAGCACAGGCTTCTGCGGCCGACCGGGACTATCAGCTGCGGTCGGCCCTGAACCTGCTGAAGGGCTTGCACATCCTTAACCGGAAGAACGACAGCAAGCCGCAGGAAAACGCCCAGTGACTTTACGCTCGACCCTCGCGCTGCTGGCGCTTCTGGCCATCAGCCCTGTCGCTGCGTTTGCGTCAGGGCCGGGTGAACCCCAGCAGCCCACCATTGCCATCATTATTGATGACATGGGCCACAATCGGTACGAGGGCGAGCGACTGGCAAAGCTTGACCAGCCCCTGACACTGGCCTTCCTGCCTTACCGGCGCCACACAGTTCCCTTGGCGAAGCTGGCCCACGCCCAATCCAAGGAAATCATGTTGCACGCCCCGATGGCCAACACCCGCAACTTCGGTCTCGGCCCGGGCGGACTGACACCGGATATGGACGAGACGACCATCACCACCACCCTGCGCCGGGCACTGCAGTCCATTCCCTTTGTCAGCGGTGTGAACAATCACATGGGCAGCCTGCTTACCCAGCAACTGGAACCCATGGACTGGGTCATGAAAGAGCTGGACCGCTACCCGGTGTATTTCGTCGACAGCCGCACCATTGCCAATTCCATCGCCGGCAGTGTGGCCGATGCCTACAACATCCCGAGCCTGACGCGCGATGTGTTTCTCGATCACGAACAGACGGAAGAGTTTGTCGACAAACAGTTCAAACTGCTGATTCAGACCGCCAGGGAAAAAGGCACGGCCATTGGTATCGGACACCCCCACAAGGTCACCGTGGATTATCTGGAGAAGCACCTGCCGATGCTGGATGAACAGGGCATTGCCATCGCCACGGTCAGTGGTCTCTGGGCCATGCGCAACGGTAATCGGGAGATGTTTGCGGAAGGTGAGAAGCAGGCCATTCGGCCTGCCTATGCACGCAGCAATTAATCGCGGACTTCGATGCCCTGAGCCTTCATAAAGGCTTTGGCTTCAGGGATGGTGTGCTGACCGAAGTGGAAGATGGATGCCGCCAGCACCGCGTCTGCGCCACCCTGGGTAACGCCATCCGCCAGATGCTGTAGCTCACCGACACCACCTGAAGCAATCACCGGTACGACTACCGCATCGCTGATGGCACGGGTCAGGCCAAGATCAAAGCCGATCTTGGTGCCATCACGATCCATGCTGGTCAGCAGCAACTCCCCTGCCCCCAGCTCAACCATTTTCTTCGCCCACTCTACGGCATCCAGCCCGGTTGGCTTGCGACCACCGTGGGTAAAGATCTCCCAGCGCGGCTCCTCGCCTGCTGCGCTCACGCGCTTGGCATCGATGGCGACGACAATGCATTGCCGGCCAAAACGCTCCGCTGCCTCCCGCACAAACTCAGGATTGAAGACTGCGGCCGTATTGATGGAGACCTTGTCGGCTCCGGCATTGAGCAGTTTGCGGATATCATCGACGGTGCGCACGCCACCGCCCACGGTCAGCGGGATGAACACTTCCGCCGCCATGCGCTCTACCGTTTCGTAGGTGGTGTCGCGGCTTTCGCTGCTGGCCGTGATGTCCAGGAAAGTGATCTCGTCCGCGCCCTGCTCATTGTAGCGACGGGCCACTTCCACCGGGTCGCCGGCGTCGCGGATATCGACAAAATTCACGCCTTTAACCACACGGCCTTTGTCGACGTCCAGACAGGGGATGATGCGTTTTGCCAATGCCATTGTCAGTCCTCAGTTTTTCAGGCTGTCGCAATAGGCTTGCGCTTCCGCCACATCCAGAGTGCCTTCGTAGATGGCGCGGCCGGTGATAGCACCGATGACACCTGTGTCGGCAACGGTGGCCAGGCGCTTGAGGTCGTCCATGTTGGTAACGCCGCCAGACGCAATCACCGGGATGCCACCTTCCTCTGCCAGCTTGGCGGTGGCTTCGACGTTCACGCCCTGCATCATGCCGTCACGGGCGATGTCGGTGTAAACGTTTGAGGATACGCCGTCGTTGGCGAAGCGCTTGGCAAGATCTACCGCCATGACTTCAGAGACTTCGGCCCAGCCGTCGGTGGCGACGCGGCCGTCTTTGGCGTCCAGACCCACAATAATGTGGCCGGGGAATTCCTTGCACATTTCGGTGACGAACTCAGGCTCTTTAACCGCCTTGGTGCCGATGATGACCCACTGCACACCAGCCTTCAGATAGGCCTCAATGGTTTCCGCCGAGCGGATGCCGCCGCCGATCTGGATGGGCAGATTCGGGTACTTCACTGCAATTGCCTTTACGATCTCACCGTTTACCGGCTCGCCGGCGAAAGCGCCGTTAAGGTCAACCAGGTGCAGGCGGCGAGCGCCAGCATCTACCCACTTGGTGGCCATGTCGACGGGGTCGTCACCGAATACAGTAGAGTCTTCCATGCGGCCCTGGCGCAGTCTTACGCATTTGCCGTCTTTCAGATCGATAGCGGGGATAATCAGCATGTTCCGGTCCAGTTCGTAAAGTTTTCCAGCAACTGCAGTCCCGCCCGGGCACTTTTCTCAGGGTGGAACTGCACTGCAAAGATGTTGTCTCTCGCCACCGCTGCCGCCAGATCGACACCATAATGAGTGCGGCCGGCCATATCGGCGTTGCCTTCGGCTTCGGCGTAGTAGCTGTGTACAAAGTAGAAGCGGTCACCGTCCGGTATGTTGTGCCAGAGCGGGTGGTCCTGAGTGTGGTACACTTGGTTCCAGCCCATGTGGGGCACTTTCAGGCGTTCGCCGTTTTCGGTGAGGTTGTCGCCGAAGTAGCGGACTTCAGACGGGAACAGGCCGATACCTTCCACACCCCCGTTTTCTTCGCTGCGGGCCATCAGGGCCTGCATGCCAACGCAGATGCCGAGGAACGGCCGGTCCCGGGATACTTCTTTAACGAGCTCAACCACGCCCAAACGGTGCATTTCGGCCATGCAGTCGCGGATGGCGCCAACGCCGGGCAGAATCACCCGGTCAGCTTCACGGATTTTGGCGGCATCGTCTGTAACCAGTACGGTGCAGTCCGGGGCCACGTGCTCCACGGCTTTGCGGGCGGAATGCAGGTTGCCCATGCCGTAGTCGATGATGGCGACGGTCTTCATGGTGGTTCTATTCCTATCGGTGACCGGTTACAGGGCGCCTTTGGTGGACGGGGTGATGCCCGCCATGCGCTCGTCCATTTCAATCGCCATGCGCAGTGCGCGACCGAAGGCTTTGAACACGGTTTCGATCTGGTGATGGGTGTTCTTGCCCTTCAGGTTGTCGATGTGCAGGGTCACCATGGAGTGATTCACAAAGCCCTGGAAGAACTCTGCGAACAGATCGACGTCAAACCCGCCCACGCTGGCGCGGGTGTAGGGTACGTCCATGAGCAAACCGGGGCGGCCGGACAGGTCGATGACCACGCGTGACAAAGCTTCATCCAGGGGCACATAAGCGTGGCCATAGCGGCGAATGCCTTTTTTGTCGCCCACAGCCTGCTTGAAGGCCTGGCCCAGAGTGATGCCGATGTCCTCCACGGTGTGGTGGTCATCGATGTGCAGGTCACCCTTGCAGGTAATGTCCAGATCCACCAGGCCGTGGCGGGCAATCTGGTCCATCATGTGTTCAAGGAACGGCACACCGGTGTCGAAATTGGCTTTGCCGGTGCCGTCGAGGTTGATCTCGACGGTAATCTGGGTTTCGAGGGTATTGCGTTCTACCCGAGCCTTGCGTTCGGCCATGGAGACTCCGTTGAAAACTGGCTTGCTACCGTAAACTTTGTTTGCGGATTATACCTGTTAACTCAGCCGGAGTCCCGCAACCGGATCAATGACCCTGATAGCTCAGAACGCTTTTTTCAGGTTGGCCATGTAGGTGTCCACAAGGCTGTTGAACTCGTGCTTGATCACCGGGCTGATGGCCAGCTTGAGCAGGCTCGGCAGGGGAACGGTCAGCTCTGCGCTGGTCTGGAATTTCACTGCGGTGGCGTTGTCGCCTTTGGCAGTCAGGGTCCAGGAGCCACTGACAACTCCGTTGCCCTCGCCCTTGATGGGAGACCAGGTGATTTTGCCGGCGGCTTTGTCGGCGTGGTAGGTGCAGGCGTAAACCGACTGGATAGCGTGTTTGTCGACGCCTACCTTTTCCATTTCCCAGCGGTAGGCGTTATCGCCCAGGTCCACCAGTTTATCGACTTTCGGAAAGTGGCTGGCAGATTTGGGAACGTCTGCCAACAGATCGAAGACTTCATCATAGCTTGCCGGAATTTCCAGATCCCGGTTCAGCTCAATCGATACGGTAATGGCCACAGCCGACTCCTTATTATGTTTATTTGTGCCTCGGGGCAGGCTGCCCCGGCGGATAAATTGGGGGTGTATTTTGAACCAAGACTACCGCATTGTCATATTCCTGCACTGTTAATTTGCTAACCCTGCGTTATCCTTTGCTTTATTCACGCAATAAAACGCCGGCCACCAGCCTGCCGACAGGAAAAGGAACCCAGCCATGAAAGCTATCCGCTATGCGATCTACGCCGTTATTGCGCTGCTGTTACTGGCAGTGGCCGCCGTCGCCATTGCGGTTGCGGTGATCAACCCCAACGATTACAAACCCCAGATTGAAGCGGCTGTTGAGAAGCAGACCAATCTGGACCTGATGCTGGAGGGCGACATCGGCTGGTCTTTCATTCCTCTGGGCCTGGAGCTGAATGAGGTAGAGGCCAACCTTGACGGCGAGAGGTTTGTCGCACTGGAGCAACTGATTGCCCAGATTGATTTCTGGTCTCTGATTGCCATGTCTCCGCAGGTAAACACCTTCCTGCTGAATGGCCTGGATGCCCACCTGGAAGTTAACGAGCAGGGCGAAGGCAACTGGACCCGGATAATGCGGGAGCAAACCGCCACCGCTGAGGCTGGCACCGCTGCTGCCGAACAACAACCCGCCCAGGAAACAGCCGAGCCTGAGACACAATCCGCCAGCGGTGAGGCTCTCAACTTTAATGTCGAGAACGTTGAAATCAGTAACGCCAGCGTTCACTACAACGATCTGAGCACCGGGCAGTCTGTTACGCTGGAAGACTTCACGGTGACCGCCAGTGATATCACCCTCGGTTCCGAATTCCCCCTGGATATCCGCTTCCGCGTTGAAACCAGCCAGCCGCAGTTTGCGGTAGACGGCAGCATCAAGGCCCGCATCCAGGCAAACCAGGCGCTCAACGAATTTGCGGTATCTGGCCTGAACGCGGTATTTGATATGTCGGGCGAGCCGTTTGGTGGCGAATCGGTGACCGCAGAACTGGCCGGTTCCCTGGCCGCCAACCTGGAAAACGAAACCGCGTCCCTGAGCGACTTCTCCGCCAGCCTGGCCAATCTTAGCCTCAATACCAACCTGAATGTAAAAGGCTTTGGCGACAAGCCGGCTCTGGACGGTCGCATTGAGATTTCCGAGTTTTCCCTGAAGGAGCTTCTCAACAATCTGGGGCAACCCGCCATTGAAACCACGGACCCTGAGGTACTGAAAGCGATCGCGCTATCGACCAACCTGGGTGGCGAGCCCGGCGTTGTCGCGCTGTCTGACCTTGTCATTACCCTGGATGATACCCGCTTCAACGGTGGCGGCAGCTATAACCTCGCCACAGGTGGGCTGGTGTTCGACCTAGAGGGTGACAAGCTGAATGCTGATCGTTACCTGCCGCCCTCGGCCGAAGGCGATTCGCAAGGAGTAGGCAACGGGGACACACAGACCGACAGCAACACTCAAACAGCTGGGGCATCACAGCCTGAAACCGACCTGCTGCCACTGGAGATCCTGCGCACCCTGCTGCTGGACATTGATTTCGGCCTGGGCGAGCTGATTGTCAGCAACCTCACCATCAACGACATCGCCGCCAGCACCACCGCCAAAGATGGACTGCTGCAAGTAGACGAATTCAGCGGCAAGCTCTATTACGGCAGCTTTGGCGCCAACGCCACCATCGACGCCCGTACCGACAACCCGAAATGGCGAATCCGCTCGGACGTGACCAACGCACAGACCCTGCCGTTGTTAACCGATCTGGCCGAGGTAGACATGCTCTCTGGTGGTGCCAATCTGAAAGTGGCTGTCGATACCACTGGCAACCGGATTTCTGCCCTGCGTGAAAACGCCAACGGCGAGATCAGCTTTAACCTGGCCGAAGGCGAGTTCCGCCAGATGAACCTGACCCGTATGGCCTGCCAGGGTATCGCCCTCGCCAACCAGGAATCCCTGACGACCACTGACTGGGGCACGACTACCCCGTTCAACGACATGCGGGGCACACTGAAAATCGAAGGCAACACCCTGAACAACACCGATTTGGTCGCGGCGCTTGCGGGTATGCGCCTGGAGGGCAACGGCACCGTAGATCTTGAGCAAACTGACCTGGACTACGAACTCGGCCTGCGCATAGTTGGTGAAATTCACCGGGACGAAGCCTGTCGCGTGACCGAGTATGTGGAAAACGTGGTCATTCCCGTGGAATGCCGCGGCAACTTCGCCGAAGACCCGGCCGGCTTGTGTTCGTTTGATGGCTCCCGCTTCCGGGACACCCTGAAAGACATTGCGGCCAACGCTGCCAAGGCAAAAGCTCGTGAAGAAGTGGACCGCGCCAAAGAAAAAGCAGAAGAGAAGGTGCAGGAAAAACTGAAAGAAAAGCTGGGCGAGGATGCCGGCGGGAAGGTGAAGGACGCCCTGAAGGGACTGTTCAACTGATGCCGGACCGTTTCGCCGACAGACTGCTTCGCTGGTACGACCAACACGGCAGGCACGACCTGCCGTGGCATCACAACCGCAACGCTTACCGGGTCTGGGTGTCGGAGATCATGCTCCAACAGACCCAGGTAACTACCGTGATTCCTTACTTTGAAGCCTTCATGGCCCGTTTTCCCGATGTCCACGCCCTCGCCTCGGCGCCGGTCGATGATGTGCTCGGCCATTGGTCCGGCCTGGGCTATTACGCTCGGGCACGCAACCTGCACAAGGCCGCAAAACAGGTAGTGGATGAGTTCGGCGGCGAATTCCCGGCCGACCAGGAGCAACTCGAAAGCCTCACAGGAATTGGCCGCTCTACCGCCGCTGCCATTGTCGCTCAGGCCTTTGAAAAACGCGCAACCATTCTGGATGGCAACGTGAAGCGCGTGCTGGCGCGCTACCATGCCGTTCCCGGATGGCCGGGACAGACTGCCGTGCTGAACCAGCTCTGGGAGCACGCGGAGAGCCACACGCCGGAAGCCCGGATCAAAGACTACACTCAGGCGATCATGGACCTGGGCGCCATGGTGTGTACCCGCAGCAAGCCCGGATGTGAGGCCTGCCCCGTGAACGATGGCTGCCTGGCCTACGCCCGTGACGAGATCCGCCTGTACCCCGGCTCAAAGCCCAAGAAGGAAAAACCGGAAAAAACCACCTGGATGCTGATCCTGGAGGATGCCGAAGGCCGTATTCTGCTGGAACGCAGGCCACCCAGCGGCATCTGGGGCGGCCTGTGGAGCCTGCCCGAACTTGACCCGGCCTACGGCACGGATGAACTGCAGGACGCCTGTGCCAGGGAGCTGGGGCTGAACTGCCACAACCCGGAACCCATCAGCTGTTTTCGCCACACCTTCAGCCATTATCATCTGCACATACAACCGGTACGCCTGCCCGTAACCGGTAACACCCAGGTTGGCGATTCCGACCGCTTGCGCTGGCTGCACCGGGATGAAGCCCTCAACCTGGGACTGCCCGCCCCGATCCGCACCCTGCTGACGGAACCCGAGCAAGCCACGCTGCTGTAATCAAGCCAAGGTGCCGGATGGTCTGTTATCATGCCGGCATACTGACCTCAGCACAGGAGCCGACATGAGCCGCACTGTATTCTGCCGCAAGTACCAGAAAGAACTGGAAGGCCTGGCCATGCCCCCGATGCCCGGCCCCAAAGGCCAGGATATCTACGAGAACGTATCCAAGCTGGCCTGGGAAGAATGGCAGAACCAGCAGACCATGCTGATCAACGAAAAACACCTGAACCTGATGGACGTGAACAACCGGAAATACCTGCAGGCGCAGATGGACCGGTTCTTCAACAACGAGCCGTTCGACCAGGCCGAAGGCTACGTACCACCTGAAAAATAGGACGATTGATCAAGGCCTGAACAACCGGCAAAAACTTCCGAAAATTTTTGCCGGCCGGCCTTGACTCCCAAACCCTAAACCGGTTTAATAGCGCCCCGTTGCAGCACACAGCTCAACACGCCCGGATAGCTCAGTTGGTAGAGCAGGGGATTGAAAATCCCCGTGTCGGTGGTTCGATTCCGCCTCCGGGCACCATGAATTCAATAACTTAGCCCGCCTTGTGCGGGCTTTGTTGTTTCTGGTGTCCACGAAGTGTCCACAAGAGCTTTGCAGTACTCAGCAGTCAAAAGCTAGATGGCCTTCCAACTCCTTCTATCGGAGGAGCGGTAATCGGATCAGCCGCCAGACAAGGCTCTTTATCCCCCCGACACCAACGCCTTCGCGCCATCAAGGCCCTCCCGCTGGCCCTGCACCGCGCTCCTGACTCTTCAGATAATCCGCCACAGCCCGGTAAGCCGGCAAGGACGTCGGATCATTCGCCGCATTGCCGGCAACCGGGTTGGAGGCAAAGCGGACGATGACCATATCGGCAGCAGGATCTATCCAGATCGTTTGGCCATGCACACCGCGCGCCGCGAACGCCCCGTGGTCGTCGTGGCTGACCCACCACATGCCACGATAGCTCCAGCCATCGAGAAGTTCATATCCGGCTTTGGCAAACACCGCCCGGTCGCCACCATTGCGAATACTGGCAATCGCCTGGGCCGGGATAATCTGCTCGCCGGCCCACTTACCCTCGTTCAGCACGAGTAAACCGATTCGCGCCATATCACGCAACGTGGCGTTGAATCCGCCGCCAGCAAATGGAGTACCTATGGAATCGACCGTATAGAAAGCTTCACGCTCTGCCCCGATCTTTGACCAGATACGCTCGGAAAAGTAGTCGGCAACCGAAACCCCGGTCGTTCTTGCGATCAGCCAGCCCACCACATCTGAATTAATGGTTTTGTAGCCGAACGCTTCACCGTGCTCTCCGTCTTTTCTGACCGTTTTCAGGTAATCGAAGTAGCTTCGAGGCCCTTCACGTTGTTCGCTCACCAGATACGGACTCCCGGCCCTGGCATAGGTCCAGACTTCGGCATCAGGATCAGAATAGTCTTCCGAGTAGTCCAGCGCGGTGGTCATATCCAGAACCTGGCGAACCGTTGCATCACCGAATGCACTGCGTCCCAGTTCGGGAATGATGTCTCCCACCAAAGCGGTTTCATCCAGCTTGCCTTCGGCCACCAGCACCTCGCCGAGAAGCCCCGTCAGGCTCTTGGTGACGGACATTGCGCCGTGCAGAGTGTGCTCATCAAGGCAGCCATCGTAACGCTCATAAACCACCCTGCCCTGGTGCAGAACCAGGATGCCGTCGGTGTAATTCGCGTCAAAGGCATCGCGCCAGGTCATTGAGGCCTTACCTCCCAGGGGCAAGAATTCGACCCCCTCTATGCCGGCATCCATGTCTACAGGAAGCTCACTGACACCCTCGCTGCCATTACGTACCACCGTCGTCGGCATCAGCTCCCGGAAATGACAGACCGTCCAGCGCAGTTTAGGAAAGGCAAAATAGTCCGGATCCGTGAAGCGAATCGTTTTGTCGGGCGCCGGAGGAAAACCCTGCATCAGGCCGAGAGCGTCTGGAGTGGAGTCCGGCGCAGACAGCTGTGTCGCTTCCTGGGCCACAGCAGTCCCGCCAAGCGCCAGAGACAGCGCAAAGCCCAGGATTACAGCTGAGTTCATTGTCTTTTCCTTATTCAAAGCAGCCACTCAATTGGCAGTATCGACAACAGGAAAATGCCCGTGCGTTGCAAAAATCCTGTATTGGGTTCCTGCTCATGGCGAATGACATCGCCATCAACGTGCTCTATCCAATAAAGCTCACCGTTCTCGGTTAGTCGAACTTCGTAAGCCCGCAACGGGATGCTTTCTTCAAAGGCCTCGTGGATCTTTTCTGAAAGCGCCGGGCTCTCAATCACAAAGCCCAGCTCGGTGTTCAGGTTGATCGAGCGGGGATCGAAATTGAAGGAGCCAACGAACAGTCTCTCGCCGTCAACGGCAAAGGTCTTTGCATGCAGGCTGGAGCCCGAACTACCGAAGGGCCCGGCGCTCTGGTTCCGATCGTCATTGGGAGAGAGCCTGCGCATCTCATAGAGGTGAATACCGGCCTGAAGCAGTGCCTTGCGACGTTTGGCATAACCCGCATGCACAGCGGCTACGTCGGTGGCATCAAGAGAGTTGGTCAGTATGCTTACCTCAATGCCTTTACTCGCCAAAGCCGCAAACGCATCCACACCCGCGCGGGTTGGCACGAAGTACGGGGAAATCAATGCGACCCGGGATTCGGGTTCTCCAAGAATTTCGCCAAGCTTATGCGCCAGCAAATCTTCCTTTTCAGATTTCCCAAGCCCTTTGGCGGGGCTATCACTGACCATTCGGGTTCTGGCCCAGTCGAACTCCAGTACCCCAGACAACAACTGACGCACAAAATCAGATTCGGAAACTGCCTTCACATAGTCTGTCGCCGCCTGGTCGTTCTCAAGCTTCAGCGCACGACGCTCCAGCTCGCGCAAATCCGCATCGGAAGCCGCGGGCAACAGCTGTTCAACGGGATACGCAGAGGCACTGGCCCAATATCGATCAAAATCACTCGATACCTCAGGCACCACCGGGCCGATAGCCAGCACGTCCAGATCCGCAAAAAGAACGCCGGCGGTGGCACCAAAATACTCATCACCGATATTCCGGCCACCGACAATGGTGGCCTGGTTATCCGCCGTGAATGACTTGTTGTGCATGCGCCGGTTAGCCCGCGAGAAGTCCGTCAGGTACCCCAACCATTTGGGATTACGGATCGCAAACGGGTTAAAGAGTCGTACTTCAATGGAAGGATGACTTGCCAAGGCAGCGAGTTCGGCGTCTAACCCGGAGGTGCCGTTATCATCCAGCAGCAACCGGACCCGCACTCCCCGCTCAGCCGCCGTATGCAGTTCTTCCAACAGCAGTGTTCCGGTTATATCGCCATGCCAGATGTAATACTGAACGTCCAGCGTTCGATCGGCGGCGCGCGCCAGCAGAACGCGGGCAGCAAAGGCATCCCGAGGGTTTGCCAAGGTATGGATGCCACTATTACCAGGATAGCTCTCCAACTGCGGCGCAATGGCCTGTCCGAGCCGGGTATCGGCGGCCTCATCCAGGTCCAGGGCGCTGGACTCCGATCGGTCAGCGATTGGCAATGCGCAGGCCGACAACAAGACCGATAAAAAGAAGACCATCAGCAACGTTAACGTCCGTTGCTTTGGATTCGCGAAACCAAAATCCGGAATAAATTGTCTCAACGTGCCTGCCCCAATAGCGCCCCAACTCGCATGAAAACAGATTTGCCCAGGTAATGACCATAGGCGTTGATATCCAATGGTCAGACTACCATGTCGCTGGCGTCCGCCCTCTGCCCTATTAACAATCGGGCGATTATTCAGCCGGTCCTGGCGCAAACACCATCCTTAGCCATTCTCACAATTAAATTTACAAATCTTTTTCAAACTCAACTAAAAATTCAGGAGAAAATGCCGTATACCGTCCCAACAGGCCATTAAATGACTCGCAGGGAGGCGGTTACCAAAGGAAAAATCGATGCGTGCTTTTTGGGGAAACCTTGCGGTGGGAAAGAAGCTGGCTTCCAGCTTTGCGATTCTGGTGCTGCTCATCCTGATCGTCGCGGTCGTCAGCATCACCTCACTCAACGACTACAACCATCGCGTATCGATATTAAAACAGGCCAACCAAGCTGAAATCTCGTTGCTGGAGGCTGAGCGGGAGGAGAAGAACTATCGGATACACGAAACCCCCGAATCCATTGATCGAGCCGCCGACTACCTGGTGCAAACCAAAGCCGCTCTGGCCACATTGATAACACTGATCCAAAACGCAAGCGACCGGCAACTGGTTGAACAGATACGCGCCGATATCGAAGACTATCAGTCTCTCCTGAACACCTATACGGCAAGCCTATCCGCAGGCGCTGCTGATACGTCGTCCCTCGAAGAACAACTATTCAAAGCCGCTCACAACGCCATTGACAAGACCGAGGAACTGAAAGAACGCGAGCGGATTCTGATGGAAGAGCGATATGACCTGACGGTTATCGAAATCATCGCTATAACCGCACTGGCCATGTTTGTGGCGGCGATCGTGGCATGGACCCTCACTCGCTCAATAACACGCCCGATTAACGAAACCCTGAGTATTGCCAACAAGGTTGCATCGGGCGACCTCACCGTGGATAGCCGAAGTAGTCGCGGTGACGAGTTTGGCCAGCTGTTGGCAGCGTTTGGCATCATGGTCACCAACCTCCGGGGACTGATTCAGGAAATCAATCAGGGTGCGGCCAGCATCGCTTCGGCGTCAGAGGAACTCTCTGCGGTCACCCACCAGACAAATATGGGAGTCGCCGAGCAGAAGTCGCAAACAGATCAGGTCGCCACAGCGCTGAATCAGATGGTCGCGACGGTCACTGAAGTTGCTCGAAGTGCCGAAGCCGCCTTTCAGTCCGCAAATCACTGCAGCGACAAGACAGAAAGTGGTACAGCGGCTACCAACGAGACCCTCAGCTTCGTATCCGAGCTGAACTCGCAAAGCACCTCGGTCATGCAGCAACTCAATACCCTGAAAGCCGAAACCGACAATATCGGCACGGTGCTGGACGTTATCAAAGCAGTTGCTGAGCAGACCAACCTTCTGGCGCTGAATGCTGCGATCGAGGCTGCCCGGGCCGGAGACCAGGGGCGCGGCTTTGCCGTAGTGGCGGATGAAGTAAGATCGCTTGCCAAGCGAACCCAAACGTCTGCAGTGGAAATCGAGTCCTTGATCGGCAACCTTCTCGCCAGCGCCGAAGCGGCCGTATCAGACATGGGGCGCGGGCACCAATTAGCCAAGCAAACACTGGAACGTGCAGAACTGGGAGGCACAGCCATTCAGGCCATTGCGGAAGCTGTTGAAGAGATTCGCCGTTACAACAGCCAGATCGCTACCGCCGCTGATCAACAGATTTCGGTTGCCGAAGACATGAACAAGAATATGACTCAGATCCGGGATATTGGAGACCAGTCTGCGGCCTCCACGGAGCAGGTATCGGTGGCCAGCGAGGAGCTGGCAAGACTAGCCGAAGGGCTTCACACGCAAATCGCGCAATTCCGGTACTGACCAACCCAGCGGGCCTTCCGATCATGAACGACAACAACTTGAAGCGGGCAGCGAGGTTCGAGGTATCGATTAGGAGCTCGCTGACGCCAGAGACCGTTAGCCGACCCGGGCCTGCAGAGGGGACATCTTCCGCTCCACCTCCCCACGTTCCTCCTGGGCTCTTTTCAAGCGGGAATAGTTGGTTGGGGTCGGTTCCCGGTCATAGCGTGTCTGCGCCTGATGCGCCAGATCGCACTTCTCCAGCCACTGTTCGATAAGCTCTACTGTGCTCATGGTTCACCTCCGTTTTCGTTAGGTATGCGTTCACCATAAACGACCCACGGAGGTAGAATCCCGAAAGCTTTATGCTTGAATTGTGGCAAATAATGATCGGAAATCAGAGCGCCCGGTGAGTTAGCGCATGGCCTTCATTCCCTCGGCCCACTTGGCCAGCTCCGTCAGCATGGTCGAGGCCGATCCAGTATGATGCTCGGCCGCCTGGAACTTGCGATTTTCGTCCAGAAGTTCCCAGGGCATCTGCACCATCACGCCCTCCACCATCGGCATCATTTTAACGGTGGTCACCAGTTGTTTTGCCATCTGGGCAGACCTAAGCCCGCCAGAGACACCGCCATAGCTGACAAAGGCACACGGCTTGTAATTCCATTCGTTGTAGACGTAATTGATCGCGTTCATGAAGGAAGGCGGCGGGCAGAAGTTGTACTCCGGAAGCACGAACACGTAGGCGTCTGCGCCGGACACACTCTCCGACCAGTTTTTCGTGTGCTCGTGCTGATACTGCTGCTGACGCGGGTGATTGGGCTCGTCATAAACCGGCAAGTTAAAATCCGCCAGATCCACCAGCTCACTGTTAAAAGCACCCTGTTCGTTGGCAAAACCGTTGAACCACTCAGCGATGGCTGGGCCGACACGGCCGGGGCGAGTACTGCAGATGATTGTCTGTAACTTGAGGGACATGGCACGCTTCCTTTTGCTGATGAGACAGATCCGTCAACGCAAACCGTACTGCAAAACCGGTTCACGCCGTTATATATCTTTGATCAGTCTAGCCTCAGCGCCAGGCGATTGATAACACAAGCTTCTGCAGGAATTGTTCAGTTTTACTGACGATCCCGGAGCACCTTCCAGTCCAGAACATTTCCCTCGGAATCAAACTGAACATAGCCGGAATAGCCGTCGGATTCATGCCAGGTCTTAACGTAACCAACCACCTGGCCATCTTCGGCAACCATTTCAAAGGAGGTGTTCTTCTCGTGGGTAATGTGGTGATCATCACTGTCAGGAGCGACTTCTTGAAGTTTCAGGTTCGGGTTTCCGGGAAGTGCGATATCGAGCAGATGTGAGTTCATGGCAAAACCTCTTCGGGCATTCAGGCAGGGGACCGGTTTCGATCCGTCACGGCCAGTGTAGGCAGGATTTGTGTCGCTGCGTTGACACACCTCAAGACCGTTTCCGTGTTCAGCAGACTGTCACAATCCACGTCTTTGAACCCTGGACCGGCTGGCTGCTATGTTAGTTCCGAAAACAGGAACCGGAGGCTACCCCAATGGACTACGTCAGCCCGATCAGCAGCGCCATAATGGCGGTTGTCTGGATCGTCTACTTTCAGCTCTTTTTCCTGCAATACAAACGAAATAACCGCCCCTATCTGGTCATCCACCACGCCCAGAACGAGAACCCGGATGCACTGTGTTTGCTGGTGAACATGGGGCAGGAAACGGTGCATATTCAGTGTGTACAGGTTGTGGTGCATACCCGGGCTGGGCAAGAGAAAACCCTGACGGTTACGCAATACGAGAGCGTCGCACCGGATGACTCCAACGTACAGCATGCTCTGCGGCAGGGTCCGGTGCCTTCCGGTGGCTACCTGGTTCTGGGCTCGTTCCGTAATGTGATTCTCGGCAAGAACAGCGAGGACGAAGACAGCGACTATCTTTTCGAGGACATTACAGGATTTGAACTTCGGGCAGCCGTGATTCACGGCCCCAGCACCTACCCCGTAGGTGTGCGCCGGAGCTTCACTTTGCGCCACGATGGCAGACCAAAAATATTCCCGCACAACATTCACAGCGAGCAGCTAAACCGGCGCAAAGACCGCAACGAGGTGCGCCGCTGGCTTGAGGAAGAGCTTCAGCCCAAATGCAAAGGTCGTTCGGAATCGGACAGCTCCGACCAATCCACCAGCGAATAGGACGGGGAGGATGAGTCCCCGGCCGAGTTAGCGGTCTCCCGAGGTGAGCCGAGACAGGAAAGCGTCCAGGTCTCTCACCTCTTCAAGGCACAGGCTATGTTCCATTCCATAGCTTTGAAACTCCGGCTCGTACCCGAGATCCTGAAGTTTCCGAAGTGCCGCCTGGCCAAGTGATTCGGCCACGATAGGGTCGAAGCGACCATGGCCGATAAATATCGGTAACTTGCGGTTGGCTTCGCTCAGCTCAATGGTATCAGCCGTAGCGAAGTAAGTAGACAACGCAAACAGGCCGCCAAGACGCTCCGGATAGCTGAGGGCCAGCTCATAAGCCACCGCACCGCCCTGGGAGAAACCACCCAGAATGATGTTTTCACTGGCAACACCGCGCTCCCGCTCGGCCCGGATCAGCTCTGCAACCATGGCTGCGGATGCGCGAAGCTGTTCGGCATCAACCTTACGATCGACGTCCATGGCAAGAATGTCGTACCAGGCCGGCATCACCATTCCGCCATTGATGGTAACCGGCAGCTCCGGTGCATGGGGAAAAATGAAACGGACGGGCTGCTCCCGCGAGAACCGGAACTCCGGAACCACCGGCTCGAAGTCATGACCGCTGGCGCCAAGACCGTGCAGCCAGATGATGCTGGTTTGTGGATTGTCGCCGGTGTCGATTTGCAGTGTTTCAAGGGGTGTCATCAAGGCTCCACTCGTGTCGAATAAGTGCCGAGACTCTACCACTTTTCAGGCTATCGAGACCAAAGATCCGTTTTGATACCCGACCACAGTTTGCGGAATTCTCCTGCCGCCAGTGAGCCTGGGGCCAGCACTTCAAGTGGTTGCCCTTCTTCCCCCATACGCTCAACCGCACTCGCATAGGGGACGGCAGCAAGCGCAGGCAAGCCAAGCTTCTCTGCGTCCCGCGCCAACACATCCCGATGCAGATTCTTGCGCCTATCCACCATTGAAAAGAACGGACGCAACTTCTTAACACCGAGTTTTTTATCCTTCACAAACTGTTTCAACTGATCCCAGCTATTCAGGGACAACCAGGTGGGTACCACCGGTACATACACCATGTCAGCCACATCCAGCACCTGCTCGGTAAGTCGGGATAACGTGGGCGGGCAATCCAGAATTACCAGGCTGGTGTCTTCCGACAAAGGCGCCAGCAGGTCTTTCAGCGCACTGCCACCGTGCTCCTGTTCAAGCTTGATGTCGAAATTTCGAAAGCTGGAATGGGCGGGGATAAAATCCAGGTTGGGATAAACGTCTTCGTGAATAAAGCGGGCAATGGGCGATTTCCCCTCCAGCAGTTTGGAGAGTTTCCGGCCCTTCACGGGCTCTGCTCCGGCAAGGTAGAAACTGGATGCCCCCTGTGGGTCCAGATCCCAGAGCAAGGTCCTCAGATTGTCCCGGCTGGCCAGATAAGCGGTGTTGACCGCAGCGGCGGTCTTTCCAACCCCGCCCTTGGGGCTGTAAAAGGCGATGATTCTCATCCTGTGCGGCTCCTGCCGTGTTCCATGTCAGTAAACACTACAGGATAACAGCGACCCAGCGGCCATTCATGAAGCTTTTATGACAACCGGCCAGCGACGATTGGCAAGAACTGTCCGGGATAGGAGGGCACGAAAGGCTTTCGTAAAACCACTTTCACGCGGCTTTGCGAAAGCCCTCCGACCGAACCGTCTTGTCCCGGCTGCGCTTGTATTTGGTTTTGTCCTCAACCACACGCATCTGGTATTTTGGTGTTCTCAATTCCCGTTGCACAGCACTATGCTGCGTGGCTTTCGCCCGTTTTCTGGCCATCTCCCAGTCTCCTCTTCTGGCCGGTGTTTTGTGGCGGTTAGTATAACATCTTCGGATTCAGCAAGAGCGTAAGCAATGACACTCACTGTCTGGCTGACCTTTCTGGTCGCAGCTGTTTTTATCAGTATTTCGCCTGGTGCCGGCGCGGTGAATTCCATGAGCAGCGGGCTTCGCTACGGGGTGCGTAAATCTCTGCCCACCATTGCCGGTCAGCAATTCGGTTACGGCGCACAGATCGTGCTGGTAGGCGCCGGGCTGGGCGCAATCGTCGCCTCCTCCAATACTGCTTTGGCAGTGATCAAATGGATTGGCGTGGTTTACCTTATCTGGCTCGGCATCCAGAAATGGAGGGAGCCACCTATTGAAGCATCCCGGGCGGACCTCTCCGGATTCAGTCCAAGACAGCAGTTCTGGAACGGAGCTCTGGTAAACCTCACCAACCCGAAGGCCACCATCTTCCTGATTGCCCTGTTCCCCCAGTTTCTGGTGGCGGGCGCGCCCCATGGTCCTCAGTTGGCAACCATGGGGGCTACGCTGATCTTTGTCGATATCCTGGTGATGGTAGGCTATGCCATTCTCGCCAGCCAGCTGTTCCGGTTCATGACCACCCCTGCGCGCCAGCGGCAAATGAACCGGGTTTTTGGTGGCCTGTTCGTGACCGCAGCGGTGGCCCTGGCCAGTTTCAAGAGAGCCTGAATTGCCACTGGCTGATAGGTAGTTCTGTGTAATTGTGCGGCCATTGCGATTGCCGTCAAATACTCCGACATCAACCTGGGAGCCAACAACGTGCTGATTGCATCTCTCGCCATTCTTGCCGGCCTTGCCCTTCTGGTCTGGAGTGCCGACCGGTTTGTTGAAGGATCGGCCGCTACGGCTGGCCATTTCGGAATGCCACCTTTACTGATTGGCATGGTGGTGGTTGGCTTTGGTACCTCGGCACCGGAGATGGTGGTTTCCGCGCTGGCGGCCTCTCAGGGCAACCCCGGCCTGGCGCTGGGTAATGCCTATGGTTCCAACATCACCAACATCGGCCTGATTCTCGGTATCACCGCCGTGATTGCCCCCATTGCCGTACACTCTCAGGTGATGCGCAAGGAATTGCCGATTCTGGCCCAGGTTACCCTGGCGGCGGCCTGGCTGCTGTTTGACGGCGAACTCAGCCGGCTGGATGCGACCGGCCTGCTGGTGCTGTTTGCGCTGGTGCTGGGCTGGAGTATCTGGTCTGGCATGAGAAAAACTGATGATGTCTTCGCCACCGAAATGGATGCCGAGCTTGCCACTCATCCCATGCCCATTCGCAACGCGATGCTCTGGCTGGTCGTGGGGCTGGTTCTGCTGATTATCAGCTCCCGTATTCTGGTCTGGGGCGCAGTCGATCTTGCCACCCGCTTTGGCGTCAGTGACCTCGTGATCGGCCTGACCATTGTGGCTATTGGCACATCTCTGCCGGAACTGGCCTCTTCTATCATTGCGGCCCGCAAGGGCGAGCATGATCTGGCTTTGGGTAATATTCTGGGCTCCAACCTGTTCAACACCCTGGCCGTGGTCGGTATTGCCGGCTCCATTGCCCCCATGGCGGTGGCCAATGAAGTCTTGATCAGGGATATTCCAGTGATGGTGGGCCTGACCCTCGCCCTGTTTGTGCTAGGCTATGGATTTCGCGGGCCCGGGCGTATCAATCGTGTGGAAGGTGTTGGGCTGCTGGCCATCTTCGTGGGCTATACGGCCTACCTGCTAAGCACCACCTTTTAAGAGAGCAGTCCCGGGGTCAGCAACCATTCACTGACTCCCGGATACTGCTCCAGATCCAGGACAAACTCCTGACCACGTGCCGCGCACTTTAAGCGGCAGTATTCCCCGGAATCCTCCAGGCGCCAGCGTTCCGGATTGTGATGATAACTGAGGGGTGACTTACCAGGTTGGGGCATGAAGCCAGCCGGTAAGCGCCAGTCCGTGACCATTGAGGCTCCGGGTGCGGTCAGCCGGTGCTGATCTGACAAAGCCTCCACGGCTCCGGCGGCTGGCAAATCCTCACGCAAGCCTGGAATCTGAAGCCTGTCGCCGCTGACATAGAGACTGTTCTGTGCTGATCGCTCGCCATGCAGGTGCGGATGATAGCGCGCCCAATCCGGTACCGGCGACGCGTCGCCCAGAGGCCAGACGTCGGCCACCTGCAACCAGCCCCAGACAGCATGAAACGGTCGGCTATCGGGCACAAAGCGCCATCGTCTCCGATAACGTTCCACCGGCCGGAACAGCGCAAAAAAGAGAAAAAGATCACCAGGCCCAATGTCATGATTGGCCAGGTGCGCCTGGGCCGAACTGTGCTGGCCAAGCACCGGGCGCCAGCCTGGCAGCCGGGGATAGGCACTTTCGATAACATCGGGATCCAGATGCGCACCACGTCTGGAAAACGCCTGCTGCCCGGTAAGCTGCGACACCAGCGAACCAATGCTTTCTCCGTGGCGCCGGACCTGGCTATAGCGAATGGGCGACTGGTCATCCGGAATGGGCAGTGCCAGGCAACTGCCGTCCGGGAAGACCGGATTGGGACAGCCACCAGCGGAACTGTCGAAGCCTTTTCTGCTGAGGATCAGTTTCATAGCCGAGCATTATTGACCAAAGCGGCGCAAACAAAAAAGGCCCGTCGGCGTTTGCCGGCAGGCCTTAAGGTTCTGCTGCGCGAGAGTTACCGCACCGCGTTCACCACTTCATCCACTTGCAGCCGTACGCTCTGCAAGCCGCCACCGGACAGGTACCAGAGGCCTGGGTTAAGCACCACAACTTCGGTAGACACACCAGCCTCGGCCAACGAAGCTTTCAACGTCTCCGGCGCCAGCGGTTCATCTCCGATCGCGGCACTGCGATCAACCACCAGCAGGTTATCCGGCGCCATTTGCGCCAGAACATCGGCTGTTACCGGATAGAAGGTACGCTCGCCACGCACGACGGGCTGCACACTGTCTGGCACAGCCGCAGGTGTCAACGCCAGTAGCTCGTAGACCAATGCTTCCTGCCGAAGTGAAAAGTTCCCGTTATTATGGGTCACCACGGTAACGGTACCTGCGTCGGCCAAGGTCGCCTTTTGCGCCTCAACGTGCTGCCAGAGCGCGTCCAGCTCTACCCCAGCCACCTCTTCAAGGCCGTAGTAGCCAGCCAGGCTGAGCACCCGGTCATTCACCGCGGCCTGAAGATCATTCCCCTCCAGCGTGACATCACGTACTGGAGCCTCCTTCGCAAAGGACGTAAGGGCTTCCGCGCCCTGGCGCCCGGTCATCAGTACCAATCCTGGTTTCAGGTCAGTGGCCAATGCCAAATCGGGGGTCTTCAGACCGCCTGCGTCCGGCAGCCTTGCACCCAGGTCCGCCAGATAATCCGGCAGGCTCTGGTGTGGAATGGCCACAACCTTTTCTTCCAGACCCAGCTCCAGCAAGGTGTCCAGTGCACCGTGATCGTAGCTGATCACCGTGGGGCCGGTTACTTCCGTCGTGGTCGCGCACCCGGTCAGGGTTATGCCGGCCAGAGCAAAAGCCATAATTCGTTTCATTGAAGTCATGGTTACTATCCTCAGAAGTCGACCGCCAGGCCAAGGTTCAGGCGACGGCCATCCAGCACCACGCCATAGTCATCATTGGTGATTTCTTTATCAGCCAGGTTGTACAGACCCGCGGTCACCCGGGCAGAATCGGTCAGTTGGTAAAGCAGGCCAGCATCCATCAGCGTGTAACCCGGCGTGCCATCTGACATGCTACGGCGGCCAAGGTAATCGCTGGTTTCGCCACGGTAGTTGGCCTGGAACCAAAGATTCAGGCGGTTATTCGCTTGCCAGTCCAGGTTGGCGTTAGCCATGTGCTCAGGAATTTTGTTCAGCGGTTCGCCTTTGTACTCCCCGGTCTTCTGTTCAGAGTCGGTGTAGGTGTAGCTGGAATTCAGAGTGACCGCGTCGGTGAGCCGGTAATCCAGCGTCAGTTCGACGCCTCGCATTTCGGCTTCGTCGATGTTGGCCCGGGTACTCAGGAACAGGTAGTCGTTGCCCTGAAAGCTGCAGGTCCAGGTGGCCGGGTCATCGCGATCCCCATTGGGAGACTCACAAAGCCGGTCTTCGGCAATCTTGTCTTTGAAATCGGTCTGGAACAGCATCACGCTGGCGTTCAGCCCCATGGCCCGGCTATCAAACACCATTCCCGCCTCGTAGCTGATACTGGATTCCGGATCCAGTTCCGGGTTGCCGATGATCAATGCCCGTGGATGCGGCGCAGGTGAGCCACCGCCGCCAGTGCCACGGCCGAAGCCTTCGGTCACATCGGCCAGACCCGGCTGACGATATCCCGTAGACACCCCACCCTTGAGGGTCAGCTCTGGCGTCAGATCGTAAAGTGCGTAAACCCTTGGTGAAAACTCACCGCCAAACAGCTCGTCGTCGTTGTAACGCAGCCCTGTGGTCACCGACAACTGCTCGGTCAGCCCCCACTCCACTTCCGAGTACACCGCAGCGATCCAGCGATCAACACTGCGGACGGCGCCTGGAATATTGGATGTCAGCAAACCGTTGGTTTCGTCGGTCAGCTTTTCCTTTTTGTACTGGCCACCCACCGTCAGCACATGGTCGCCCCAGAACCGTGTAGCCTGGGTATCCAGCATCGATACTTTCTCTTTCTTGGTCTGATCCTGTACCCGCTCGGACAGGTCATGCTGGATAAAGCTCCGGGTCAACCAATCGCCATAGTTGCCGGCGTGAGACAGCACGTATACATCTTTGTCATAGATGTAGTTTGAGCCGGTTTCATCCTCTGCCACACTCTTGCCGGGTGTGCTGGTCTCTTCCAGACGGGAGCTGTCGTAACTCAGGGCAAATTCGTTGCGACTATCCGGAGTCAGAATCAGCTTGGCACCACCCTGCTTGCGCTTGCTTTCCGGGGTACTGCGTGCGGAGTCATCGGCACCGGCAAAATCGCTCTCATCATCCCCTCCCCAGGCAGCATTCACTTCCGCACTGAGCAGGTCCTCCACCAATGCGCCGCCGGCAAACAGGCTGGTCTGCCGGCTGTCGTTGCTGACATCGTTCAGAGATTTGGTGTACTCGGATGAGATAGTGCCCGCCCACTCACCACGGTTTTTGCGGGTGATGATGTTGATGACGCCGCCCATGGCTTCAGAACCGTACAGCGACGACATCGGGCCACGGATGACTTCAACCCGCTCGATCATGGAGATGGGCGGCAGAGCAATCTGCTTGCCACCGTCCTGGCCGTTGGTGTTTACCGAACGCCCCGCTGAGACCGGCCGACCGTCGACCAGATAAAGCGTGTAACTGTCGTCCATCCCCCGAATGCTGATGTCCTGCGCACCACCGCCACCGGTTACGTACACTCCCGGGATGTTATTCACCGCATCGACAATACTCTTGTAGGACTTCTTCGCCAGCTCCTCGCCAGAGATCACCGAAATACTGGCCGGCGCATCCGAGATGTTCTGCTCAAAGCCAGCGGCAGTCACCACAATTTCACCCAGCTCAACGGGCTCGGCCTGGGCCAGACTTGCGGTGCTGGCACTGGCCAGGGCAACCGCTGACGCCAGCAAAGGAAAACGACGGCGCATGAATAACTCCTTGTGTTGTGCAACGTTCACGATGTATCAGTTTTCGCATTTGCGAATCATTATCAGTGGCGTGAACATTAACACAGCGCAAGGGTTCAGGTGTTGGAATGATGCGTTCCGCTTTTCGGAACAGCCTGTGTGGCAGTACCACCGCCCCCAGTCCATTCCTCCGGGATACAGCTTCGTAGATGAGCAATAAAGGCCCGCACCCGACGGGGAAGAACACCATGAGGATAAAGCAAGGTCACTGGCAGGTCGGGTCCATACCACTCCGGTAGGCAGGACTGAAAACTGCCGGGATGAGCCGTCAGCCGACGTTCCACCAGCCAGACCGGCATCAAGCCAAGGCCGCGGCCCGCGGCAATGGCGTCACCCTGCACATTGAACTGGTCCACGGTAAACCGACGGTCCGGTAGCGATAGCGGAAAATTGCCCTGGCGGGAGTGGTGCAATATCACCCCGGTGTCTGCCATACCCAGCAGATCCACCCAGGGATGATGGGCAAGCTCTCCCGGTGCAGCCGGCTTGCCGTGCTGCCGGAAATAGGCCGGGCTACCGAAAATACCCTGCTTAAGTACACCGAGCACCTCCTGGCGCAGCGCTGTCTCACCGGTCTCGCCCAGCCAGATACACACACCGTCCTCGACCGCTTCCGGCAGGTTCCTCTGGGTGTGAATCGCAACACGAAGGTCGTCATGGTCAGCCATAAAGGACTCAACCACCCCGGAAAACCAGCCACGCACAAAAGATTCGTGACAACGCAATTCCAGCTTGCCGGTTACCTCGGCTTTGAGTTCGTCCAGTGCCTCCCGCCCCTGCACCACCAACTCGAGAATGTCGTTGCAATAGCGGTAGAACACACGCCCGGCATCGTTCGGCACGATCTTCCGGGATTGTCTCAGCAACAGTGGCTGCCCCACATTCTCCTCCAGTTGTCGAATCCGGCGGCTGAGAGTGGACTTGGGTAGTCCCAGATCCCGGGTACTGGCGGTCAGGCTGCCGGTGCGCACTACCGACACGAAAGCTTCCAGCTCCTGCAAGTCATACATGATTTGGTTCCATTATTTGCAACTGACCGTTCCAATTTATCACTTTAAAACCTTAACGAGAACAATTATCATTATTTTCCATTAAAATTTGTAAGCTATCTAACACCCCGCTGCCGGAGCGCACTGACCATGACATGCCGCACTCTCACCCCCAGACAGACGCTTCTCCGATCCATTGTCATACTGGCACTCTCCGCCATGGGCGCGGGTACCAGTCTCGCGGGTACCCGGTCTGTGGAAACGGCCTATGGCCCGGTAACGGTCAACGGCCAGCCAGAGCGAGTAGTCACACTGTACGAGGGGGCCCTGGACACGACACTGGCTGTCGATGCCAACCCAGTGGGTGCTGTAATTACCCGTGGCGGCAGCGACGTTGCCGATTACATCAAGTCCCGGGCAGGCGATATCGCTATTGTGGGCGCACCGGCCGAAACCAATATTGAAGCGGTTATCTCCATCCGGCCCGATCTGATTCTGGCAGCACCGCGCACCAATGAGCAGCAATACCAGTTGCTGTCGCGGATCGCGCCGGTGATCGTGTCAGATGTTCCCATGTTCCAGCCGGACAGCTGGGAACGGGAAACCCGCCTGTTCGCCAAAGCCCTGGGGAAGGAAGAGGCCGCTGAGCAGGTGATTGCTAAAGTCGAATCCCGCATTGGCGAAGTGGCCGCCCTTGTGGAGGCTCGCATCCCGGAAGCCCAGCGAGATGCCACCCTGGTTCGCTGGATGCCCCAGGGGCCACTGGTGATGGCGGAAGGCCTGTTCTCGGCCTCGATTCTTCAGGCAGTAGGCTTCCGGATAGATGACAATGATCTGGTTAAAGAAGGTCGCCCCCATAGCGAACCACTGAGCCTGGAGAACCTGTCCAGCATGGACCAAAGCTGGGTATTCCTGGCGACACTGAATGAAGATGGCGACAAAGCACTGGAGGCAGCCCGCCAATCCGCGGCTTTTGCCCGCCTGGACGCAGTTGAACACGACCGTGTGATCACCGTCAGCGGGCAACTCTGGACCAGCGCTACCGGACCTCTTGCGGTACTGGCCATTCTTGATGACATCGAAGCCGCGGTCACTGCCATTCAGCCCTGAAGCGCCCAATGTTGAACGCTCTATCCCCGACTAGCGTGGTTGCGTCTCGCGCTTTTTTCCCGCCGCTTCTGGCTGCGGGATTTTTATTGTTGCTGGTGGTACTGGCCAGCCTGCTCTATGGCGCCGGTCCGGTGTCTGCCAGCGATGCCATGGCGGCGCTGATGGCCAATGGCACGGAGGAAGCCTGGTTCGTGGTCACCGAGCTTCGGCTGCCCCGCACCATCATTGCCCTGATCACCGGCCTCGCACTGGGCCTGGCCGGTGCCCTGCTCCAGTCCATGACCCGCAACCCACTGGCCGAGCCGGGCTTGCTGGGCGTCAGTGCTGGCAGTGGCTTTGCAGTAGCCCTGGCCATCCTCTTGGGCGCCACCACAGCTACTCTCACCACCCTGGCCGCCCAGCTTGGATCGCTCGCTGGCTGTGCCCTGGTGATTGCCGCTACCAGGGTGCAGGGCCTGGGCAATGATCCTGTGCGTCTGGTATTGGCCGGGGCCACCATGACCGGTCTGCTGCTGGCACTGACCTCCATGTTGATGCTGATGGACCAGCGGGCCGCCGATGAGATTCGCTTCTGGATTACCGGCAGCGTGGCCGGCAAACCCTTGTCCATGCTTTGGGCAACGCTTCCTTCCATCACTCTCGCCCTGGTTCTGATTGCTATCGTGGCACGACCATTGGCAGCCATGGCCCTGGGCGAAAAAGCGGCCGTTGGACTGGGACATCACCCGGGGCGAATCCGCTTCCTGATCACTTTCACGGTTGCTCTGCTGGTGGGCTCGGCAACGGCCCTGGCCGGGCCGCTGATCTTTGTCGGACTGGTGGTGCCGTTTATTGCCCGGGCCTTTTCCGGCCCCGATATCCGCAAGCCCCTCTTGCTGTGTGTGCCTGTTGGCCCTGCCGTGGTACTGGGTGCCGACGTGCTTTCCCGGTTGATTGCCGCGCCCGCCGAAATGCCTCTGGGGGTGGTTACCGCGCTGATTGGCGCTCCGGTGCTGCTGGCCATTGTCCGGGCCGGCCGGATGCCTTCGCTATGACCGCAGGATTCGCCATGCCGGATAAACGCAACACGCTGGTTAATACCGCCCTGCTCGGGCTGTTAGTCCTGGCAACCATCATCTCGCTGGCCACCGGTACCGTGCAGGTTTCACTGTTCGATACCCTCAGGGCATTAGCCGGCCACGCAGACCCGATGACCGATTTCGTGATCAACGAGCTTCGTCTGAGCCGGGTAATCGCGGGACTACTGAGTGGCGCGGCGCTGGCCATGGCCGGCTGCCTGATGCAGACCCTGGCCCGTAACCGTCTGGCGACACCGGGCATTATCGGCATCGATAACGCGGCTACCGCCTTTGCCGTCGCGTCGGTGGTGGGTGTGGGACTATCGCTGGCGCCATCAGCCATGGCACTGGCCGGAGCGGCAGCCGCCACCGCGATCGCCTTCGGTCTGGCGGGCGCCAATGGTACCCGCGGCTATCGCTTTATCGTCGCCGGCATCGGTATTGGAGCCATCGCGGGCGCAGTCACCCAGGTAATGCTCAGTCGGGTGGCGATTGATGCCGCCAATGCGGCCTATCCCTGGACGGTGGGCAGTCTGAATGCCCGTTCCGGCCAGAGTGTGCTGGTGCTCGGACTGGGCCTTGCGGCTGGCTACCTGATTCTGATGAGCCTCAGCCGGGCCCTCAACACCTTGCAGTTCACGGATGCGGTGGCCATTGCCCTGGGCACACGACTGAAAGCCACCCGCATAATCGGCCTGGGTTTGGCGGTGATGCTCACGGGCCTGGCAGTATCGGTCTGCGGGCCGGTTGGCCTGATTGCCCTGCTGGCGCCGGAGCTTGCCCGGGCACTGTGCCGCCCGGGCAAGGTTCCGCTCACGGCTGCGGCCCTGGCGGGCGCCAGCTTCATGCTGGTTGCCGACCTGTTAGGCCGCACGCTGTTTGCGCCGCTGGAAATTCCGGTGGGCATCATTACCGCCATCGTCGGCAGCCCTTACCTGCTCTGGATACTGCTGAGACCTTCGCCACGGAGCCTGACATGAGCCAACGCCAAACCGCGACCCTTGCCGCCGACGACATCACCCTGGCGCACCGTCAGTTTGTTGTAGCGGAGAATCTGAGCCTTCATCTGCCAACGGCCCAGGTCACCGCCATCGTGGGCCCCAACGGCTGCGGAAAATCCACCTTGCTGAATGGCCTGGCCCGGATTCATACGCCCAAGGGCGGCTTGGTGCTTCTGGACGGCAAGGATATCCATCGCCTGCCGTCCAAAGAGGTCGCCCGGAAACTGGCCCTGCTACCCCAGGACAACACCGCCCCGGAAGGCCTCACCGTTGCCGACCTGGTGCGCTTCGGCCGTCAGCCTCATCAGGGCTGGATGGCACAGTGGTCGAAAGAAGACCAACGGGCCTTCGATCAGGCGATACAGGCCGCCGATGTTGCCGGACTGGCTGACCGTGCACTGGACACTCTCTCTGGCGGGCAACGACAGCGGGCCTGGATTGCCATGGCGGTGGCCCAGCAAACGCCGCTGTTACTGCTGGACGAACCTACATCGGCCCTGGATCTGGGCCACCAGATTGAAGTGTTTGAGTTGATCCGGGCACTGAGCGGACAAGGCAAGACCATCGCCATGGTGGTGCACGACCTGGCCAGTGCCTGTCGCTATGCGGACCATATGGTGGCCATGAAAAACGGAACCATTATTGAGGAGGGCGCTCCGGCGGAGATTGTCTCACCGGAGCTGGTGCAGGAACTCTACGGCGTCAGCTGCGATCTGATTCACGACCCGGCCACCGGTAGCCCGTTACTGGTCAATGTGCGCCGCAATCCCTGAGCGAGCTCAGGCCAGGGTTTCGGCCCTGGCCTTTTCCCGGGCAATCGCGGCTGGAGCTCCGGCCGCCAGCACCACCGCGCCAGCCGAGCAGACCAGCATGCTCAGCACAATAGGCAGCAGTGCATCACCTCCTAAAGCCGATGACAGCGCACTGATCCCTCCAGCCAGGGTGAATTGAGAGGCGCCCAGCATAGCGGCGGCGGTTCCGCCCAGATGCGGGAAGAACTCCAGCGCATTGGCCATGTTGTTAGGCACGATCCCGCCCTGACAGCCAATGGCGCCAATGATGAACAACGCCACCGCCCAGAACGGCCCGTCCAGAATGACCACGGTAACCAACCCGACCAGCATCAGGAACTGCAGCATAACCTGTACCCGCAACAGGATGACTGATGGGACGCGCCGCAACAGCGGCCGGTTGACCAGATTCAGCACCGCCATCAATCCGATATTGGCCGCGAACAGCATGGAGAAACTGGCGTTGGACAGGCCGAACCACTCCTGGTAGATAAACGACGAATGGGTAATGAACAGCAGCATGGTGCTGAAGCACATCACCTGAATCCCGATAAAGCGCATGGTTGTGCCGTGGCGAAGCACCAGCATGTAGTTGGTTACCAGAGTTTTCACCGGCGTCGAGGCCTGGGGCCTGGGTTTCAACCTGGGAAACAGGGCGATTTGCAGCACGACCGCCAGCAAGAGCGCGTAGCCGGCCAGAAATACGAAAATCCAGTGCCAATCGCCGAGCGCAAGCATCAACGCTCCCAGTGAAGGTGCCGCGGCCGGGGCAATAAACATGATCAGACCAATCAGGCCGAACAGGCGCGCCGCTTCCTGCCCGCCCACCTGGTCGCGGACAATCGCAGGCACCGAGACCGCACAGAAGGCACCGCCGATGCCCTGTACAATTCGCCAGCCCACCAACTCCGCCAGGGTATCGGCTCCGGCAATCATCATCGCAGCAATGGCGAAAATGGTCAGCCCGACAAACAGTATCAGCTTGCGACCATAGCGATCCGACAAAGGCCCGCCCACCAGTTGGGCGAGACCAAGGGTGGCGACATAGGCACTCAGCGTCAGGCCCACATCCGCATGGGGAATCCCAAAACCCTCAGCAATATCGGGGAACGCGGGCAAATACGCATCCAGAGCCAGAGGCCCCAGGGCGACGGTCATACCAAGTAATAACGCGAGCTGAAAATGAGACAAGTGCTACCTCCGCTGACTAGATAGATAGCTAACAATATTCAAGAAAGGACCGCAATGCGCGGTTTCCGAAGCCAGCGCGGAAATCAGTTCTGGTCGAGCATGCACTCCCGGCTATAGAGCTGGCTGAGTTTGCGTCGTTTCTGGCGCAGGCCATTGCCTCGATCATTGCTGTAACCAGCTCGCAACTGGCCCTGAATCCGGTCCAACTGCTTCCGATATTTCTCGCACTGTTGCGCCTGCTTTTTTGCCTCTCTGGCCTGGGCATAGCGATCCTTGCTGCCGGGAGCCAGCAAGCGTTCCACTTCAGCCCGGCTTTGCCGCACCCGGTCGGCCTGGCGGATATTTTCGCCCATGGGGACGGTCACTGGTGGTTTCACCGAAACACTGGAATGTCGCACCTGCCTGGGTGGCGTATCGGAAAAGTATATGGACCCGTTAGCATCGGTCCAGCGGTAGATTTCAGCAGTGGCGGGCGCTGCCGCGGTAACGAGAAGCAGGCCCAGGGCCAGTTTCCTTGGCATGGGTTCACATCCTGTGAATAGTTTGAGCGAAAGCCCCGCCACCATCACAGCAGCGGGACGGGCGCTGGTAACTATACCGAAAACCAGCGCCACTTTCAGGAACGGATCAGCGGTCCAGCAACTCGATCCAGTGGTTCACCGGTACGTCTGCTTTGCTCTCCAGGTGCAACTGGCAGCCAATGTTGGCCGTCACAATTCGTACCGGGTTATCCACCGTCAGCGCCTTGAGCTTGTTATCCAGCAGCTTCTGGCTCATCTGCGGTTGGGTAATGGAATAGGTACCCGCCGAGCCACAACACAGGTGCTTGTCTTTGGTGGCCGCCAGGTCGATGCCCGCCTTGGTGAGCACCTGCTCCACCACCCCATTCTGTTTCATGGCATGCTGCAGGGTACACGGACAGTGGAACGCCACCTTGCCCGCCTGGGCACTGGCCTTCAGGGGCTCCAGGTCTTCCTTCAGCAGGAACGCCCCAAGATCAGTGCACAGCTCGCTGACCTTCCTTGCCTTATTGGCGTAGACCGGGTCATCTTTCAGCAGATGGCCGTAATCCTGAACCATGGCACCACAACCTGACGCAGTCATGATAATGGCCTCGGCTCCGGCTTCGATGGCGGGCCACCAGGCATCAATGTTGCGGCGCATCTGTTCCAGACCACGCTCATGCTCCGACAGGTGATAGTTCACCGCGCCACAACATCCGGCCTCGGGGGCTTCCACCATGGTCACACCGAGCTTGTCCAGCACCCGGGCCGCAGCCGCGTTGGTATTGGGCGCAGCCGACGGCTGAACACAGCCGGCCAAGGCCAGAACAACACGGCTGTGACTCGACGAGGGCCAGGGGCTTGCGTGTCGGCGGGGAGGCACCTTGGTGCGCAGCTTCTCCGGCAGTACCGGACGGAAGGCCTGGCCCAGACGCAGCATCAACCCGAACAGCCGGCGGTCCGGCAGGAAGCGGGTCAGCGCCCAGCGCAACCATTTTTCCTGCGGCTTACGCGGCAGCTCTTTTTCCATCAAACCACGACTGATGTCTACCAGGCGGCCATACTTCACGCCAGAAGGGCAGGTGGTTTCGCAGCTTCGACACGTCAGGCAGCGGTCCAGGTGTTCGCGGGTCTTCTCGGTGACTTCGCCGCCTTCAAGGAACATCTTCATCAGGTAAATGCGGCCACGGGGGCCATCCCGCTCGTCGTTCAGTTCCTGGTAGGTTGGGCAGGTTGCGGTGCAGAAACCGCAATGCACACAGGCCCTGAGTATCTCCTCCGCTTCCTGACCTTCGGGATCATTGGCAAATTGTTGAACCAGATTCGTTTGCATAATTACAACCAGCTATAGAGACGGCCAGGATTGAAAATGCCGTCGGGATCGAACGAGTGTTTCACGCGGCGCTGGATGGTTTTCAACGCCTCGGGTTGGCTTTGCATCACTTCGGCAGTGCGATCACCACCCCGGAACAGGCTGACCTGACCACCGGCAGCGCGAGCCAGTGGCTCCAGATCGCTGAGTGAGGCCTGGCCGCGATACCATCGCTGGGAGCCAACCCAGTCGATCATCCAGGGGCCGTCCAGCTTCGGCGTTCTGGCGGTGGAATCCAGGGAGAACCGCCAGAGAGGTGCTTCCGGATCGTCAAAGAAGCCGTGCTGCATGTCCTGAACCTCTCTCCAGAACTGGTCACCCTCAGCCATAACCTCGCCACCCCACTTCTCGGCGGTCGCCTCAACCGCTGATTTTGCACCGGCAAGGCGCAGGTACACCTTGCCATCTACCCAGCAGGCACCGGTGATGGGTTTGGGCTCACCGGCACGGCGGTTCATGTATTCCACCACCTCGTCCATGGCCATCTCCCGCACCAGGGTAACGGTGGCCGCCGGCTTCGGCATGACTTTCAGGCTGATCTCGGTGATCACCCCGAGTGTTCCCATGGCGCCGGCCTGCAGACGGGAAACGTCGTATCCCGCCACGTTTTTCATCACCTGGCCACCAAAACGCAGGTGTTCGCCCTTGCCGTTCAGCAGGCGAATACCCAGCACCTGATCCCTCACCGATCCCGCCCAGGGTCTGGCCGGGCCGGACAGGTTGCAGGCCATTGTGCCGCCGATGGTGGATGCGTCGCCAAAATGCGGCGGCTCAAAGTGCAGACACTGGCCCTGCTCCGCCAGCACCGCTTCAATTTCTTTCAGGGTGGTACCGGCACGTACCGTCAGCACCAGCTCTACCGGATGGTATTCCACCACACCAGTGTGCTCGGCCAGGCTCAGAGTGCTGGCATCAGCATCGCTCTGGCGCCCCATAAAGGACTTGCTGCCGCCGCCGACAATGTTGAGTTTCTGCCCGTTACTGCGGGCCTGGAGCACCTGCTCCTGTATCGTTTGGATCTGATCAGCCATGGGCAGTGTCCGCCTCTTCGTGCTTGTGTTGCTTGTGCTCGATGGAGCGGTATTCCTGACAGAATTTCAGGGTGGGCACCCCTTTGCCCGGGTTCAGAATTCCGGTGGGGTCGAAGGCCGCTTTCACATCGTGGAACTGCTGCAGCTCGTCATCATTGAACTGCACCGCCATCTGGCGAATTTTCTCCACGCCCACGCCATGCTCACCGGTGATGCAGCCACCCACCTCAACACAGAGCTCCAGGATCTTGCTGCCGAACGCCTCGGTGCGCTCAAACTCGCCTGGCACGTTGGCATCAAACAGGATCAGCGGGTGCAGGTTGCCATCGCCCGCATGAAACACGTTCGCCACCCGCAGGCCGAACTCTTCTGACATCTTTTCCATTTCCAGCAATACCTTGGCCAGATAGCGACGCGGAATGGTGCCATCCATGCAGTAATAATCCGGCGAGATCCGCCCCACCGCCGGGAAGGCCGACTTGCGCCCTTTCCACAGCAGAGCCCGCTCTTCCTCGCTCTGTGAGGTGCGAATGGAGGTCGCGCCCAGCTTACGGAACAGCGCTTCGGCCTCTGCGATGTGTTCGTGCACTTCCTCTTCGGTGCCGTCCACTTCACACAGCAGCAGGGCCTTGGCATCCCGGGGATACCCGGCACCGCAGAAGTCATCGGCCGCGACAATGGCATGACCATCCATCATTTCCAGGCCACCGGGGATGATGCCGTGGGAAATCACGCCACCCACCGCGTCGCCCGCTTTCTCGATGCTGTCGAAGCCCGCCATGATCACCTGTGCCACTTCCGGCTTGGGCAGCAGTTTCACCTTCACCTCGGTGACCACGCCCAGCAGTCCTTCAGAGCCGGTGAGCAGCGCCAGCAGATCCATACCGCAGCTGTCCAGACCATCACTGCCGACCGTTACCCGGTCACCCTCGGCGGTGATCATTTCCACACTGAGGATGTTGTGCACGGTCAGGCCGTACTTCAGGCAGTGCACGCCACCGGAGTTTTCGGCCACGTTGCCGCCAATGGTGCAGGCGATCTGAGAGGAAGGATCCGGCCCGTAATAAAGGCCGTACTGTGCAGCCTCTTCGCTGATCGCCAGGTTACGGACACCCGGCTGCAGGCGTGCGGTGCGACCAATCGGATCAATGTTCAGAATTTGGTTAAACTTGGCCAGCGAGAGCACTACCCCTTCCTTATGCGGCATGGCACCGGCACACAAACCGGTACCGGCACCACGGGCCACCACCGGTACACCGTTTTCGTGGCAAATGCGCATGACCCGCTGCACCTGTTCCACGGTTTCCGGGAGCACCACCAGCATGGGCATTTCCCGGTACATGGCCAGGCCATCGCACTCATAGGGTTTCAGGGTTTCGTCATCGGTGATGACGAAGTCCGGGTCAATAAAGGCCCGGAACTGCTCCGCCAGCCGGGATTTGCTGATACGGGATTGAGTATTCATAAGAGACACCGGTTACTGGCGTTTGCTTTCAAAATGGTCGATGCCAGCCTGGGCACAGTCCATGTCCTGTTGTGGCGTGCCCGAGCTGAGACCGATACCGCCGACCACTTCACCGTCTACCATCACCGGCAGGCCACCGCCTACCGTGCTCAGGCGACCGCCCACTTCAGTATGTATACCGAAGGCGAGGTTGCCCGGCACGTTGGCGGCATTGTAATCGTGGGTCGCTTTGCGCGCGGCCGCAGCGGTAAATGCCTTGTCCTGTGCGATGGTAACACTGGTCACTTTGCCCCCGTCCATACGCTCAAAGGCGATCAGCGTGCCGGACTCGTCCACCACTGCGATGCACATGGGCACACCGATTTCACGGGCCTTGGCCGCCGCACCCTCAATCAGGATGCGTGCATCAGACAGGTCGAGACGATGAATGGTCAACATAACGATTTACTCCTCTTGGTTAGCCATAAGCGAGATTGGGCAGCCAGGTAGTGATGGCCGGGAACACAATGCACAGGAATACGCCCAGGGCCTGGATGGCCAGGAACACCAGGGATGACTTGAAGATGGTGCCCATGGAAATTTCCGGCGGGCACACGCCGCGGATATAGAACAGCGCATAGCCGAAGGGCGGGCTCAGGAACGACATCTGCATATTCACCAGATACAACACCCCGAACCACAGCACCACGTCGTCACCAGACACGCCCGGTAGGCCAAACAGACCCGGGAACTCCAGGGCTTCCACAATGGGGATAAAGATAGGCACCGCCAGCAGCAGGATGCCGACCCAGTCCAGGAACATGCCCAGGACCACCAACAACACCATCAGCAGGAACAGGATGCCGTAGGCCGGTAGGCCTGTGCCCAGAATGGATTCGGTAATAAAGTCCTGACCACCCTGGAGAATGTAGAAACCTACAAACACCGAGGCACCAAACATGATCCATAGCACCATGGCGGAAGCCTTCGCGGTGGTCACCGAGGCATCCCGCAGAGTCGCGATGGTGAACACCTTGTGTTTCATGGCCACGAGAATGGCGCCAAATGAGCCGATGCCGGCCGCCTCAACCGGTGTGGCAATGCCGCCAAAGAGCAGGCCAAGCACCAGGAACACCAGAATGAGAGGCGCAATCAGGTCTTTCAGAAGCAGCAGCTTGTCTTTCAGGCCGATGCGTTCCTCCTTGGGAATGGGAGGCCCGAGTTCGGGGTTCAGCTTCGCCCGGATCCAGACATAGAACACATACAGGCTGGACAGCAGAACGCCAGGAATTACCGACCCCAGATACAGTTCACCCACCGATTGCTGGGCAACCACGGCATAGAGGATCGCCAGAATCGAGGGCGGAATAAGAATACCGAGGGTACCGCCCGCCATGATGGAGCCGAGGGCGATTTTGTGGTCGTAACCCCGTTTGAGCATGGCCGGCAGGGCAATGATACCCATGGTCACGACCGCCGCACCGATAACCCCGACCATCGCTGCAAGAATAGTAGAGGCCACAATAGTGGCAATGGCCAGGCCGCCGCCAACACCACCCATCCACTTGTAGACGACGTTGAACATCTCCTCGATCAGCCCGGCCCGTTCGAGCATCGCCGCCATGAAGATGAACAGCGGAATAGCGGCCAGATCCGAGTTGGTCATCATCGGGAAGATGCGGCTGGGGATGATGTTCAGCATCAGTGAATCGCCCACCAGATAAATGAAGGCAACCCCAAGACCACCGGTAACAAACGCCAGTGGCAGCCCCATCATCAAAGCCACCAACAGGGAGCCAAACATCAGGTAGGTAAGCGGTCCGATGTTCACATCGGCCAGGCTTCCGGCCAGCTTGAACAGGAATTTCTCATCGCTGAACGGGTCGTAGAACAGAATGTTGACGAACTCGACAAACATTACAAAGGCCAGCGCAGCGGTGGCCAGAATCATCAGCCAGGTGCCAAGCTTGCCTTTGAGGTTGCCCTGGCCCGGATTGTTCACTGTAGTGGTAGTCATGCGTGTTGCTCCCGGCCAAGCTTGACGAACAGGGCAATGTCCTTGATCAGTTTGGACAGGCCCGCCAAGGTAAGTAGAACAGCCCCCAGCAGCATCATGGCCTTGACCGGCCAGTACTGGATGCCCCAGGTCTCGACGGTACGTTCATCCATCGAGTAGGAGTTCTGGAAGAAGGTCCAGGAGGTAATCACCAGTGCCAACGCAAACATGAAGAAGAACATGGAGGTGAAGATATCCATGCCAATCCGGCCCCGTACAGGCAACAGGTTATAGATCACATCGACCCTTACGTGGGCGCCATGCAGCAGGGCAAACGCGCCCGCCAGCAGGTACTGCATGCCGAACAGCAGAAAGCTGGCCTCATGTACCCAGATGGTCGGCATATTGAAGATGTAGCGCATAACCACTTCAAAAAAGTAGAAAACAACGGCGTTTACGGTCCAGAAGGAAATAAACACGCCAGATTTTTCGCTGATCCAGTCGATGATCCGGGTAAACCAGTTCGCGTAATCCGACTCGATGGTTTTCGACATTTCGGCTTCGATCTGCTGAAGCTTCTCGTTTGCCAGGGCATTCTTGTCAATCGCCTGCACGCCACGGCTACTGGACCAACGGTCCCACGCCATCATCAGCAGCGGCATTACCGCCAGCCAACCCCAGTAGAACCAGTGCGGCAGCACAAAGCCAAAGTTGCTCAGATCAGACATACTGTCCTCACGTCAGTGACAACGCGGGGAAGGGAGAGAGCGCCCTGAACCAAGGCTTCCCTGCCCTTCCCCGCTTTTTTGATTGTTGTTGGTAGTGCCGGTTTACTTGCCAGCCGCCTTGAGGTCTTCCTCGGTGACGTAGCCCACGGTGTCGTTCATCATGTACTCGAGCTGCATATCGAAGATGGCCTTGGCATCCTCGTTCTTGTTCGCCCAGTTGTACCAGATGGGAATTGCCGCGCGACGGAACTCCTGCAGATCCTGCTGGCTCAGACGCGTGACGGTGTCACCATCCGCCTTGAACTTCTCCATGGCTTCGATGTTGCGCTTCTGGATGGTCAGGTAGTGCTTCTGGGAGTAATTGCGCACCTCTTCCTCAACCAGCTGCTGCAGCTTGGGATCCAGGGCGTTCCAGGCACGCAGGTTCACCGTCAGGTCCATCAGATCCACCGGCTGGTAAATAGACATCACCCCTGGAGGCCCGAACAGGATGTAATCGGTCACCTGGGAGAAGCCCAGCTCATAGTTCACTGCCGGGCCCACGTAGTCCGCCGCATCGATGGTGCCCTTTTCCAGAGCCGGGAAGATGTCGGAACCCGGCAGGCTGACAGTGGATACCCCGAACTGCTGGAATACTTCAGCCACCATGCCGCCAGGCACCCGGATCTTCATGCCCTTGAGATCCGCCAGGCTGTTCACCGGCTTCTTGGAATGAATGATGTTGGCGTCGTGCTGAATCGGGCCCACGTAGAACAGCCCGTACTTTTTGTAGATCTCCCGGGTTTTCTCCAACATGCCCAGGGAATAGAACATGGTGTCCCACTGGTGAGGCTGATCCGGGCCGGCCGGGTAAGACGACAGGAACACCGAGGCCGGGATCTTGCCTGACCAATACAGGGTAAACGGGTTCATACCCTGCAGTACGCCATTACGTACCGCATCAAACAGCGCGTTGTTGTCGGCCGCGACCGCCTTTGCGGGGTACGGCCTGAAAATAAGTTCTCCGCCGGATTTTTCCTTGATGCTGTTGCACCATTCCTCGAACAGGTCATAGCCAACCGTGCCCGCATCCCACACCGACTGAATTTTCCAGGTAGTCGCGGCCTGGGCCTGACCGGCGCCCAGTGTCAGCGCGCCTGCCAGGGCTGCACCAACCGCCATTTTTTTGAGAAAACTCCGGCGTGGTGGGTTTGCGTCTGAATCACAATGCTTGTCGTTGTTATCATTGATGTTCATCGAAACATCTCCGTTCACTTTGTTGTTATGCAGAGGTAATCCAACACCAGCAAATGCCAGCATTAAAAAGATATTCGTAGGCAGGTGCGGTTTAGTCCAGAGAATTGCCAACTGGTCAGACCAGTTTTTAGTTGCGGCAAAATGGACGAATTCGGTGCTATAGGCCATAGTTAGCGGTCTGGAGGACAACACTCGAGAAGGACTTCCTGATCACTTGAACAACAGCAACTGGTCTGACCAGCAAGACCCGTCAGGTAGAACACATGGGGATATCGCAGGAAATTTCCTTCAGGCTAGAGCGGCTGATTCTCGACGGCGGCCTGGCACCGGGGCAGAAGATACCCTCGGAGCGCCAGCTTTCGACCAGACTGGGGGTTTCCCGGGCCATCATTCGTGAAGCATTGCATGAACTCCAGGGGCGGGGCGTCATCGAAACCCAGCATGGCCGGGGATCTTTTGTTGCCAGCATTGTCCCGAACACAGACGATCTGGAAGACAACAGCCCGTTGATGCACCTGTTTGCTGGCCACCCGCGCACCCTTTATGACCTGCTGGAAGTGCGCGAACAACTGGAAGGCCAGGCGGCCGAACTTGCAGCCCAGCGCGCCACCCGAGGTGATCTACACCGGATTACCAAAGCCTACCGGGCCCTGGAAGACACCGACCCGCTCAGCAACGCCAAACCCGACCACGGTTTTCACCAGGCTATAATTGAAGCATCTCATAACCCGGTACTGGTACATGTGCTCAATGGTCTGAAAAACATGATGCTGCTGACCGTGCATGCCTCCGTTGCCAACCTGAATCCAAGGGCGGAAATGCGCCAGTTAATCATGAAGCAGCACAAGCAGATCTATCAGGCCATTATGGCGGGCAAGGCCAGAACCGCCCGCAAAGTGGCCATGGCCCACGTCCGTTTTGTTCAGGATTCATTGAGAAGCCTGGAAAACCAGGGGGCAGAGGTCATCCGGGTCTCACTTGAGTCCAACAACTTTCACGAAAACCCAACAAAGCGGTATTGATTTCCACGGCAACAGTCCGTAAAACATGCGCCTTTGTATGACAGTCTCAGGAGCCAGCCATGGCGGAACCAGCGCCTCTTATTTGCAGGGACATCCACAAGACCTTTGACAAGCTGGAAGTTCTCAAGGGCATCTCTCTGGAAACCCGTAAGGGTGATGTGGTTTCCCTGATTGGCAGTTCCGGTTCCGGCAAGAGTACCTTTCTGCGCTGCATCAATCTGCTGGAAACCCCCACCTCCGGCGACATTATTGTGCACGGCGACCCAATCCGGTTCACCGAAAACCGAAAAGGTGAACGGGTACCCGCCGATAACCGCCAGGTGGAACTGATCCGGGCTCGCCTCTCCATGGTCTTCCAGGGCTTCAATCTCTGGTCCCATATGACGGTGCTGGAGAACATTATCGAAGCGCCGGTTCACGTTCTGAAGATTCCGAAAAAAGAAGCGATTGAGCGCGCAGAGGCCTACCTGAACAAGGTCGGCATCTACGAACGCAAGGACTACTACCCGGCACAGATGTCCGGCGGGCAGCAGCAGCGGGCGGCCATTGCCCGGGCGCTGGCCATGGAGCCGGAGGTGATGCTTTTTGATGAACCAACCTCAGCCCTGGACCCGGAACTGGTGGGTGAAGTATTGAAAGTAATGCAAAGTCTGGCCGAGGAAGGCCGCACCATGATTGTGGTTACCCACGAGATGGCGTTTGCAAGGGATGTGTCGACTCAGGTCCTGTTCTTGCATCAGGGCGTCATTGAGGAGCAGGGAACCCCGGACAAGGTTTTCGATAACCCGGATTCCGAGCGTATGAAGCAATTTCTTGCTCCCAAGTTCTGAACACCAGTGCTATCTTGAATCGGTGTTGGACCTGGAGTTAAAGAGAAGCTCCCGAAACTTCCATAAAAAATAAAGCCTTTGTGGCGAATTACTGGAGAAGTGACACATGAAAAAACTGATTGTTGCAGCAAGTTGCGCCCTGGCCCTGGTTGCTGGTACGGCCCAGGCTCAGGAAAGAAACCTGCGCATTGCTTTTGATGTGCCCTACGAGCCATTCGAGTACAAAGACGAAAACGGTGAGCTGACCGGTTTTGAAGTGGAACTGGCGGACGCCATGTGTGAAGAGATGAACGCCAACTGCGAATTCGTCATTCAGGCATGGGACGGCATGATTCCGGGCCTGCTGGCTCGTAAATTTGATCTGATCATGTCTTCCATGTCGATCACACCGGAGCGTGCCGAGCGCGTGCTCTTCTCCGAACCGTACTACAACACCCCGGGCGGCTGGTTCGGCCCCAACGATTTCAGCACCGACGTCACCGATATGGATGCCATGAAAGGCAAGACTGTCGGCGTGCAGCGCGGTACGACCATGGACACCTACGTGACAGAGAACATGGGTGGCATTGTTGAAATCAAGCGCTACACCACCGCTGACGACATGGTACTGGACCTCGAAGGCCAGCGTCTGGATGTGGTCTTTGTTGACTATCCGGTAGGTGAGCAGACCGTTCTGACCAAAGACGGCTTCAAGGAAGTGGGCGAGCCCGTGAAACTGGGTGAAGGCGTGGGCGTTGCCATGCGCAAGCGTGATGCCGACCTGGCCGACGAAGTAAACGCCGCCCTGCGCACGTTGAAGGAAGATGGCACCTACGACACCATCATGAAGAAGTACTTCAACTACGATATCAAGATGTAATGACCACGGGGGCGGCGCCACGTCGCCCCCGCTGACCGGATACTCCCATGTTTGATCTGAAAGGCTATGGCCCGGCCCTCGCAGAAGGAGCGGTCATCACCATTGAGCTGGCCTTCCTGTCTCTGGCCCTGGCCCTGGCGCTTGGCCTGGTTGGTGCCAGCGCAAAACTCTCCGGCAGTCGTGTTGCCGCCGGCATCGCAACCGCCTATACCACGCTGATTCGCGGGGTTCCGGACCTGGTAATGATGCTGCTGTTCTATTACGGCGGCCAGGTAGCGGTGAACATGCTTTCGGATTATCTGTGGGAAACCCGCGGTATCGACTTTTTCTTCCAGTTTGATCCTTTCATTTCCGGCGTGGTGACCATCGGTCTGATTTTCGGTGCCTATATGACCGAAACCTTTCGCGGCGCCTTTCTGGCAGTGGATGTCGGTCAGATTGAGGCGGCCAAGGCCTATGGTTTTTCCCGCTGGCATACCTTCCGGCGGGTGATGATCCCGCAGATGTTGCGCCATGCCCTGCCGGGCATCGGCAATAACTGGCAGGTGTTGCTCAAGACCACAGCGCTGGTGTCCATCATTGGCCTGACCGATATGGTTCGGGTGGCGGAGGAAGCCGCCAAGGCGGAGCGCATGCCTTTCCACTTCTTCGTACCGGTGGCTGCCGTGTATCTGGCGCTGACGGCGGGGTCGGAGCTGTTTATCAAGTGGCTTGATCGTCGAGCCAATGTCGGCGTGGTTCAGGGGAATTAAACGATGCCTGATTTCATTGCCGAGTGGTTGAACAAGAACGAAATTTTCACGGCCATGACGCTGATGGAGTACTGGGACGGTCTGGTGACGACCGTACACCTGGTGTTTCTGTCGCTGGTCATCGGCCTGGTGGTGGCGGTGCCGCTGGCGATTCTGCGTACGGTCAGGAATCCGCTGGTGTCCGGGCCAATCTGGATCTACACCTATCTGTTCCGGGGCACGCCGCTGCTGATCCAGCTGTATATTATCTATTATGGAGTAGCGCAGATTCCGGGGATTCAGGAGACTTTCTGGTGGGAGATCTTCCGGGAACCTCTTTATCCTGCCCTGCTGGCCTTCACGCTGAATACCGCAGCCTACACCACGGAGATTATCCGGGGGGCGATCATGTCGACGCCCCATGGTGAAATCGAGGCGGCGAAAGCCTATGGCATGAACTGGTTTCTGCGGATGCGCCGGATCATTCTGCCGAGTGCGGCTCGGCGGGCGGTCCAGGCCTATTCCAATGAGGTGATTTTCATGCTGCACGCCAGTGCGATTGCCAGTGTGGTCACCATTGTTGATCTGACAGGGGCGGCACGAAATATTTATTCGCGGTTTTATGCGCCGTTCGATGCGTTTATTTTCGTGGCGCTTTGTTATATGGCGCTGACGTTTATTCTGGTGTTTGCTTTCCGCAAGCTGGAAAACCATCTTTTGCGGCATCAGCGGCCAGTTAATTCCTGAGCAGCGCCCTACAACCCATCATCCAATCCTGGTGCACGGCCAGCCGGCGGGAACGTCTTCCGGGAACCGCTACGAGCACATCCATGTGCGCTTCTCGAAGGCCATCCTTGGCCTTCGACATTCCCGGAAGACGTTCCCGCCGGCTGACCCCGAACCTTTTGCGGGGTATCGATGAACGCTTCGAATCGTCTTTTTGATTTCCATCCGGACTGGCTGAGCCATACCCTCGCCAACGCTTCCGCTGATCTCCCCGAAACCAAAACCGCCCTGCCCGATGGCGCTCAGGTCTCCCGCAAGGCCAACGGGGTTCTGTGGCTGACGCCACCGGCTGACAGGGCTAACCCGAACCAAGAAGCCCTGATCATTTCTGCCGGTGTGCATGGCAATGAAACGGCGCCGATTGAAGTGCTCAACACGCTGGTTTCGGAGTTGTTTTCCGGGGAGTGGTCGCTGGCGTGCCCGCTGCTGCTGATCCTGGGCAACCCTGCTGCCATGGTGGCGGGTGAGCGGTTTCTGGATGTGAACATGAACCGGTTGTTCAATGGCGCCCATGGCAAACCGGAATATTCCGGGCTTGCGGAAGGCCGGCGGGCTCGGTTTCTGGAGGAGATGTGTCGGCAGTTTGCGATGGCGCATCAGGGCCTGGCGTTAAGCCATTATGATCTGCATACCGCTATTCGCCCGTCCAAACGGGAGCGCTTTGCGCTGTACCCGTTCGTGGAAGGGCGGTCGGTTCCGGCAGGCCAGTGTGCGTTCCTGCTGGAGGCAGAGGTGGAAACCCTGTTGCTGCAGCATAAGGAATCGACAGTGTTTTCATCGTTCACTGCCAGCACGCTGAAGGCGGAGAGTTTTACCATTGAACTGGGCAAGGTGGAGCCGTTTGGCCGGAATGATCTGCGACGGTTCCAAGGCATTGAGCGAGCCTTGCGCCGTCGTTTCCGGGGCGAGGCAGCACCGGCAGTGCGGCCACCATTTGATCATCTGACGGTGTTTGAGGTGGTGCATGAGGTGCTCAATACCGGGCCGTCTTTCCGGTTTCATGTTCCGGACGATGTGGCGAACTTCACGGAGTATCAGCCTGGCACGGTGATCTGGGAGGATGATCAGGACGGCTATCGGGTCGGTACCGCGCCGGAGGCGGTGGTGTTTCCAAACCGGGCGGTGCCTGTGGGCCAGCGGGTGGGTTTGATGATCCGAGCCAGGGAGGTGTACAGGGCCGGCTCTGTCTGAGCCGCCCTGTACATGACACCAGGGTCAGGCCGGCGCGTTTTCGGGTTCGCCCACCGGCAGTTTGATCAGTTTGGTGCAGACTGACGGTATCACCAGCAGGGTCAGGACCGTCGAAGCCAGCAGACCGCTGATGATGGCCCAGGCCATGGGTGGCCACAGGGTGGAACTTGAGAACGCCAGCGGCAGCAGGCCGGCCACAGTGGTTGCGGTGGTCAGCAGGATGGGCCGGGTACGGCGTTCCACAGCGGTGCGCACCGCATCGGCAATGGCTCGGCCCCGTTCCAGCTCCCGATCCATTACGTCCAGCAGCACGATGGCGTTGTTCACCACGATACCAACCAGAGCAATCACCCCCAGCAGCGACTGAAAACCGAAGGGCGAACCGGACAGAACCAGCCCCGGGAAAATGCCAACAGTTGCCAGCGGTACGGTCAGCAGGATAATGCCCACCCGCCGGAAGGAGTTGAACTGCAACAGCAGGAAGAACAGCAACAGTAGCATGCCGATCGGTGCCGCGGTCAGCAGTGCGGAGTTGGCACGGTCAGAACCTTCGGCATCTCCCCCCATGTCCAGTCGCGTGCCCGCCGGCAACGGGTTCTGTTCCAGGCCCGCATACAGGCCGTCCAGCGCCTGGCTGAAGCTGTAGTCTTCCTCCAGATTGGCACTGACCGTATTCACCCGTACCCCGTTGCGCAGGTAAACCGCCGCCGGTTCCCAGGTAGTTTCAACCGTGGCCACGGCCGATAGCGGAATGGCATCGCCCTGGTCGTTGTAGGTATTCACAGACAGCAGGCGCGACAGTGACAGCGACGTGCCTTCGCGGGAGCGCAGCACGATGGGTATCGGGTCGTCCTCCTGTCGATAACGCTCAGCCACGGCGCCGTAGCTCTGGCCATATAGGCTCTGGGCAACATCGGCTCGGGTGAGGCCATAGCGGGCGGCGGTGGCGTCGTCCACATTGATGGCGATGCTGGGCACACCAATGTCGAGATCGTGACGAACATCCACCGTACCCTCAACACCCCTGAGAATGGAATAGACCTGCTCGGTGGCTCGGGCGCGGGCGTTGTCGTCCGGATGGAAGACACGGACTTCTACCGGCGCAGGCCGCGGTGGTCCCTGCCCCAGAATCCCGGCGGTGATATCCAGCTCCGGTAGCGACCGGGCGGCCTCGTGGCGGATCCATTTCACCAGGTCGGTGGTATCGGCCAGCGTCGGCGTGCGAACCACCAGCCTTGCCCGGTTAGGCGCCTGTGGCGAGCGCTGCAGATTGTAATAGAACGACGGCCCGGTAAAGCCGACAAAGCGGTGCACTTCCAGTGCCTCGGGCCGGGTCCGAATGGCCTGTTCAAGAACGGCGGCCACTTCAGAGGTTCGGGCCTGATCGGTGCCTTCGGGCATGTACATCTCGACGATGACACGAGGGCGGTCTGCGTTGGGAAAAAATTGCTGGGCCATGAACGGGGTCATGCCAAGGCTGATCACCACCAGCAGGGCGCCGGCGGTAATCAACCGGCCCGGGTGCCGATACACCAGGCCACCGAGGTAGCTGGCCAGGCCGATAAGCCGGTCTTTGTGAATATTTTTCCGGGGCTTCAGAAAACGCGCCGCCAGCAGGGGCACGGCAGAAATTGCCAGCAGATAGCTCACAGAAAGGGTGAGCATGATCATCACCGGCACGCCCCGGGTGAAATCCGCGGCGCCGCCCTTGGCCATCAACAGCGGCGCAAAGGCGGCAAGTGTTGTGCCGGTAGACGCACCCAACGGCCCGGCCAGCTCACCGACCGCCTTGCGCAGGGCATCCAGCCGGCGCATGCCCTCATCCAGATGGCCCTGTATGCTTTCAACAATCACAATGGCGTTGTCGATCAGGATACCCAGGGAAATGACCATCCCGATAACGGCAATCTGATGCAACACCCCACCCCCGAGGTCATAGAGCCCCACGCTGATCAGGGCCACCATGGGCAGGATGGACGCCACCAGCAGGCCCATGCGGATACCCATGCCAGTAAATACCACCGCCACAATGATCAGTACCGACAGCACCAGGCTCCAGGCCAGATCATCCAGCCGGTCAGACACCTTGTCGGGCTGAAAAAACATCTCGCGGAGCTGGTACGGCTCGAAGTCTGGACGCACCTGGTCCAGCCGTTCCCGGATCCGCTCGCCAAAGCGGATGGCGTCGGTGGAACCTTCTTCCATGATAATTGACAGCAACACCACCCGCTCGCCGTTGAACCAGGTCTCTGGCTGCCGGGGCTCGGCCGGCCCACGCCAGACTTCTGCGGCCGCTGCCAGGGGCACCTGGGAGCCATCTGGCAGCTCAATGGGCGTCGCGCGAATCGCGTCTATGTCCGTGAACTCAGTGTTCGGCAATACTGATAGGCGCTTGCCTTCCACCACCACGAAGCCACCGGGGATGGTCTGGTTGCGCCGGGCCAGGGTGTCGAGTATCCGCTTGGGCGGAACTCCCAGCCGATACAGCGCGGCGTCGTCAAGTGCCAGGGTAATCTGTTCGTCGGCATCCCCTTCAAGTTCAATGCGGGAGATGCCAGGGATATCCAGAAGGTTCTGTTTCAGGCGTTCGGCCACCTCCGAAAGCTCAGTCACTGAGGGTGAACCGCCCACGGCCAGCACCACGGCCGGGATGTCGATCAGACGGTCATCCAGCTCCATCAGGCCCACATCATCGGGGAAATCCTGGCGCGCCCGCTCCATGGCCTGACGAACCCGATCCCACGCCGAATCGGTGTCGTAGATGCGGTCCCGGAGTTTCAGCCGGGCCAGTGCCACGCCGGTTCTGGCGGTGCCCTGGCTCCAGTCCAGCTCTTCGACCTGGCGCAACTCATCGGTCAGCGGCTGAAGCACCAGGCGCTCAACCGCCTCGGCACTGGCACCGGGATAACTCACCGTGATCATACCGGCCCGGTATGGGAAACTCGGATCTTCCTGACGGGGCATGGTGCTGTAGGCGGCAATACCGAGCAGGCAGAGCATGGTCACCACCATGCCCAGCAAGCGTTGACAGTTAAGCAGTCGGCGGGTCATCAGCGCACCTCCACGGTGTCACCATCCACCAGCCGGGTCATACCGGCATACACCACCTGATCTCCCGGGCTCAATGCACCCGGGTGCACCATGACGCGCTCACCGATGACCCTATCGACCTGTACCGGAACCCGCTGGGCTACCTGGTCTTGCACCCGGAACACACTGGTGCCGGTACTGTCGCGAACGACCGCCAGCAGGGGCACGGTAATGGCAGATTCCCGCACCGGGGCAATGCCTACTTCCACCGGCTCACCGGAGGACAGGGAATTTGGTGGCAGGCTGACCAGTACCGGATGCAGTTCCCCGCGGATGGAACTGCCCTGGGCAATCTCCACCACAGTGCCGGTGGCAGGTTCACGGTTGCGGTCCTGCACCAGCCAAACCGGTAGCTCCTGACCAATCCGGACATGACCGAGCAAGTGCGCGGGCACCCGCACCTCTACTTCCCGCCCCAGCGGCGAGGACAACCGCATGACCGGCTGCCCGGCTCCCACGAACTCATCCCGCTCCACCAGCAATGCTTCCACCTGCCCGGCAAAGGGCGCCTTCAAAACGCTTTCCTCAAGCAGCCTTGTGGCTTCGGCCAGTGAGGCTTCGGCCGTCGCCATGCTTGCCCTGAGAGAATCCCGACGGGCGGCAATCTGTTCCAGCGTCTGCTCCGAGACCACGCCTCGCTGATGCAACCGGCTGGAGCGTTCCCACTCCCGCTGAGCCTGTTCAAACTGGGTTCTCAGTTCCTCCAGGCGGGCAGCCGCGGAATCCCGCGCCGGTTCCAGCGCCGGATTGTACAGACGCGCCAGCACATCACCGGGCTTTACCGTCTGCCCCAGCTCAACCGGGCGTTCTTTCAGCGTCCCGCTGACCTGAAATGTCAGGGTTGCCCGCTGGGCCGCACGGACAATGCCAGAAAACCGCAGAGGGATTTCTTCCATCTGGCCCCCGGTGACAGCGGATACCCGCACGGCGACCGGCGTATTTTCAGCGTTTTCGCCGGATTCGGTGCCGCCACCGCGGCAGCCGGAGACAGACAGCACGGCCAGCAGCGCACTGGCCAGAACAAACGGAGAGTGACGTAGTGTGAGAGACATAGTGTTCCAGCCCCTTTCCCTGAACAGGTTGATTGTGACCTCCGGTCCATCGGAGGTTGCCCATTGTTTCCGACATCATGTCACTCTTTGACAAATTGTCAATAATCGGCTTTCATCGGTTATCAGTTATCATGCAGCCAAAGCCGGAAAGCTCGGGATCACAATGAATGAACCGCTGAAGTCACGACGGGAACGGGAAAAACAGGCCAGGTACGACGCCATTCTGGACGCCGCCGAACTGGTATTCTCAGAAAAGGGCTACGACCGCACCTCCATGGACGACATTGCGCGCACAGCCAGCCTGAGCCGGGCTCTGCTCTATGTCTATTTCAAGGATAAGGCCGCCATCCAGCGAGGCATCATGCTGCGGGCCGGGCAGGATCTGGTGACCCGGTTTGAGCGGGCGATGCAGGCAACCGATACCGGGCTCGGGAAGATTCGCGCCATGGGAGAAGCTTATTACCGTTTCTTTGTGGAAGCTCCGGACTACTTCACCGCTCTGACCAAGGCTTCCACCGCCATCGCCGATGCGGAAGAAGACCAGGCCAGGGAGATGCTGTGTTCAAAGAACGAACTGATGGTGCTGATGGAAGCGGCGATTCATCTTGGCCTGGAAGACGGCACCATCAGCCGCGACCGTATCCAGTCGCCAGCGCAAACCGCGCTTTACCTGCGCGGCGCCCTGCATGGCGTGATCATGCTGTGCCAGGCGGAATCCACCGAGGCCGGGGAGTTTCCTTCCGAAGCACTCATTCGTCACACCATGGATATGCTCACCCGGTCTATCTCCAGCGAGCCGGTACGCTGAGCTGACCAGCCTTACAACTGAAAATCGTAGATGCTGCCGAGGCCAAGAATACCGGTCAGTTCATCCAGCGCCTTGCGCACTTCCTCCAGTAACATCGGGTCGGCCAGGTCCTGCTGGCTGAGCTGGTCGCGGTAGTGGGCTTCAACCCAGGAGGTCAGTCGCTCATAGAGCGCATCGGTCAGGATCACACCCCGGTTGATAGCGTGCAGCTCGTCGTCGTTGAGCACCACCCGCAAGCGCAGACACGCAGGCCCGCCACCATTGCGCATGGACTGTTTGACATCAAACACTTCCACCGCGGTGATCGGCGTGTCGGCTTTCACCAGTTCATCCAGATACCGGCTGACCGAGGCCACTTCGCGGCACTCACCCGGTACAGCCAGCAGCATACCATCGGCAGTGTTCAACAACTGGCTGTTGAACAGATAGGAGGCCACCGCATCTTCGATGGGCACCTGCGCTGATGAAACACGCACGGCTTCCAGCTCGGCACCGGTCAGGCGTTCCTGGATGTCTGCCAGCACCCGGGCTTCCTCAAGAAAAGCCTGCTCGTGATAGAACAGGCAATTGCCATTACCGACCGCAATCACATCGTTGTGGAACACGCCGGCATCGATAGCCGCCGGATTCTGCTGGGCAAACACGGCATGGCGATCGGTCAGGCCATGCAGGCGGGCAATGGCGCGTGACGCTTCGAGGGTCTGGCGCGCCGGGTACTTGCTTGGCGCCGGAGCGGATTCATTGAACGCGACCTGACCATACACAAACAGCTCAACGCCCGGCTCCCCGTAGCGACTGCACAGGCGGGTGTGGTTGGCCGCCCCCTCATCGCCAAAATGACTGACTGACGGCAGCGCCGGATGATGGGCAAAGTAGCTTTCGTCACCAAAAATCGCTTTCAGCGAACGACCCGTGACCTGGTGTTCAATGGAGCGGTGGAACTTGGCACTGAGATTGGCCGGGGTGAAGTGCACCCGGTGATCGGCTGTGTCGGCACTGGGAGAGACGGTAGCCGCGTTCGCTGTCCACATGCAGGACGCCGACGACACCGCCGCCAGAATGGCGGGATCTGCCTTGGCTACGGCTTCCAGAATCTGGCGCTCATTGCCTTCAAAGCCCAGCGCACGGAGAGTGGGAATGTGCGGGCGCTCGTGGGGTGGCAGAATGCCCTGCACATAGCCCCGGTCCGCCAGCCGCTTCATCTTCGCTAATCCCTGGAGTGCCGCCTCCCTGGGGTTGGCCACCGCATTGACGTTGGATTTTGAGGCCACATTGCCCCAGGACAACCCGGCGTAGTTATGGGTCGGTCCCACCAGGCCATCGAAGTTTGCTTCTACCGCATGTTTAACCATGGCAGCTGTTCCTGTCAGTCAAAGTTCAGGCCCGGGGCCAGGCTATCCGGCAGCTCACTCTTGCCGGCTTCCAGAGAGGCCATCGGCCAGGCGCAGTAATCGGCCGCGTAATAGGCACTGGCACGATGGTTACCGCTGGCACCGACACCACCGAACGGTGCGGCACTGCTTGCCCCGGTAAGTGGCCGATTCCAGTTCACAATACCGGCGCGCACTTCCTCCACCAGGCGGTTATAGAGTTTGCGGTCATCGCTCAGGATGCCGGCAGACAGGCCGTAGCGAGTGTTGTTGGCAAGCTCCAGGGCCTCATCAAAGCCTTTGTAGCGGTACACCGTCAGCAGCGGACCGAAAAACTCCTGGTCTTCCAGCTCTATCCCGGTCGCATCCACAATCCCCGGCGACAACAGACCTGTATCGGGCTTGAGCTGTTTCATTTCCAGCAGCGAGCTCGCACCCTTTTCCAGCATGCCAGCCTGAGCTTTGAGTAGCTGGTCTGCCGCATCGGCAGAAATCACCGAGCCCATAAACGGCTGCGGGTCAGCATCGAATTCCGCCACGGTGATGCGGGCCGCCACCTCTACCAGCCGTGCCAGAAATTCATCGCCTTTCTTGCCTTTGGGCACCAGTAACCGGCGAGCACAGGTACAGCGCTGGCCGGCCGACAGGAACGCGGACTGCAGTGCGTGGTGCACGGCGCCATCCAGATCTGACACATTTTGAACGATCAGAGGGTTATTACCGCCCATCTCCAGCGCCAGGATTTTTTCCGGCTGGCCGCCGAACTGTTCGTGCAGCAGGTGCCCGACGGTGGAACTGCCGGTAAAGAACAAACCGTCAATCAGCGGGTGGCGGGCCAGGCACTTGCCGGTATCGGAACCGCCCTGAACCAGATTGATCACCCCATCCGGCAGACCGGCTTTTTCCCAGAGCCTGACAGTGAGTTCCGCCACCCCCGGGGTCAGTTCGCTGGGTTTGAACACCACGGTATTGCCGGCCAGCAAGGCCGGCACAATGTGCCCGTTGGGCAGATGGCCCGGGAAGTTATAGGGGCCAAACACGGCGACCACGCCATGGGGGCGGTGGCGCAACACCGCATGTCCGCCGGCCACGTCAGATTCAGTGTGCCCCGTACGCTCGTTGTAGGCTTTCACGGAGATCGGAATTTTACCCATCATGGCCGCCACTTCGGTGCGGGACTCCCAGAGAGGCTTTCCTGTTTCCAGGCCGATCTGATGGGCCATTTCTTCCTTGTTGGCCTCAAGCAGTTCGCCGAAGGCCTCAATCACCGCCTGGCGTTCTGCGAGACTTTTCCGGCGCCAGGCCAGAAACGCCTTTCGAGCTTCCCGAACCGCTGCGTCAACATCTTCGAGACTGGCGGCATTGCCATCCCAGACCGTTTCACCTGTTACCGGCTGCACCGATTCAAAGGGCACTCCGTGGCCTTGCAGCCAGAGCCCGTCGATGTACACATTGCCTGTCAGGTTTGCCATTGTTTACCACCTCCCGGTTCGGAATTGTTTGGACGGATGGGCGACAAAGCACCCTCCTTCAAGGGGGCAATACGCACCGGATCACCCGACTCCACTAAAAGAGCCTCCGCCAGCACTCTAGGAATTTTGACAGTGTCGGGCCCGATGCAGTTCATGGGTATGGTGGTTACCCGAAAGTCCCGGAACGACCGGTTCGAGATCATCACCCGTTGCTCTGCCGGCACATCCAGATCCATGCTGTGATTGACCACCATGGCATGCCGGTTGACCGCTTCCCGCACCGTACGAATGTTATGGACAAAGGCTTCAACCACAGGCCCGCCATCGAAAATATCCACCATGCCGTTGAAGTTGAAACCTTCGGCCTGCAGCATCTTCAGCGCCGGCCGGGTATTGTCGTGCACCATGCCAACGACCGCCCGCGCAGCGTCTGGCAACATCGGCAGGTAGATGGGGTATTTCGGCATCAGTTCAGCAATGAACGATTTATTGCCGAGCCCGGAGAGCATGTCGGCCTGGCTGAACTCCATGTCAAAGAACTTGCTGCCCAGGGCGTCCCACAGGGGGCTTTTGCCATCTTTGTCCGAGACCCCACGCATTTCCGCGAAAACCTTGTCGGAAAAACGTTTGCGAAAATCGTCCAGGAACATAAAACGACAGCGGGATAACAACAGGCCGTTGCCACCCCCCTGATACTCGTCGGAAAGCAGCAGTGAGCAGATTTCGGTGGTGTCGGTCATGTCGTTGGACAGGTTCAGCGTGGGCGTGCGCACATGCACACCCAGCTCTTTCGATGCATTGACCGTGACACTCAGCCGGTAATTGTAGAACACTTCTTCGAGGCCAACCCGGGCCTCGATACCACTGATGCCAACGGTCTTCCTGGCCTGAATATCTTCCAGCGCAAACAAGTACAGGGCCGCTTCCGGCGCACAGCGCTGATTGAAGGATTCACGGGCGCGATCAATCTTGCGCTGAAGCAGTTCCCGGTCGGCGGGCAGTGTGGTCAGGCCTTTGCCGGCCTTCTGGGCCATGGCATAGAGGTCTTCCAGATCGTCAGACTGAAGCGGGCGGATCACCAGCATGTTACGCCCTCCCCTGTATTTGCATGCTCATAACGGTGAAATCCTTACCGAGTCGCCGGCGCTGCTTTCCAGGCCATGCCAGGTGCTCACCGGCACTTTCACATCATCCGCCAACGTTTCTGCCACCGGGGTCAACAGGCAACGGAAGTACTCACCTTCGCCGGCGCTGATCAGGCAGGTTTCACCATCGTTCTGGTGGCTGCCGTGCAGTGTTTTGGGCTGACTGGTCACCAGGGTTCTCAGGCTGTCGGTGCGCACTTCCATCACCGGTCCGCCGTCAAAGATATCGACGTAGCATCCGGGCTGAAAACCTTCGCGCTGGAGTAGCTGATAGTTGGGTTCGGTCAGCGGGTGTGGTTGGCCGAGGGCTTCCTGAGCCTCGGTACTGAGCAGGGTGACGTACACCGGGTTCGGCGGCATGAGTTCGGCAATAAAGGTTTTGCTGAGCTGCCCGGAGTATTGATCGGCGGTTTCAAAGTCCATATTGAAGAAATGTCGCCCCAGGCTGTCCCAGAAGGGCACGCTGCCGTTTTCGTGCTGTATGCCCTGGATTTCAACCACCGTTCGGTTGGTGAACCATTCCCGGTGGCTGGCAATGAACATCATTCGGGCCCGGGATAGCAGCTCGAATACCGGGGTGTTGCGGTGTTGTTCTTTCAGGGTGAAGGAGCACAGCAGTGTCAGGTCGGTCAGGGCGTGGCTCGGGTACAGGACTTCGACGCGGCGCGAGACGTTGAGTTCGTGGGAGGCGTGGATGAGGTAGTCACGCCGGTAATTGTAAAACGGGTGGCCGTTGCCGGCGCGGCTGTCGATACCTGCGGTGCCTGCGATTTCGCCGGTGTCGGTGTTTTCGAGTACGAACAGAAAGCGGCGCGGAGTGCCTTCGGGGGCGTTGTCGGCCAGGGAGGCTCGGGCGTGTTGGATTTTCCGGGCCAGGGTTTCTTCGGTTTTGGGCAGGGTGGACGAGAGCCTGGCGGTTTGGGCGCCGGCTATGTCCAGGATTTGTTGCAGGTCATCCAGTTTGGCTGGTCTGACTCGCCACATGGTGCGCTCCTCTATCGAACCATCAGGATTTTTGGAGCAGGCTCGCCCGCCCCTGGAACTGGGTTCCCCTTCCGGAAACCGCTACAAGCACATCCCTGTGCGCTTCTCTCCGGCCATCCATGGCCTCCGAAATTTCCGGAAGGGGAACCCAGCCCCAGGGGCTACATTTTACTTAGCCGTGATCTTCTTCACTGCAGCTTCAAACCTTTCCAGCGCTTCTTCAATATCCGTTTCCGGAATGATCAGCGAAGGCGCCAGCCGCACCACATTGGCTCCGGCTACCAGGACCATCACGCCCTCATCCAGGCCGGCGTTCAGGAAGTCTTTGGCCTTGCCCTGCCACTGTTCGGTCAGCACACAACCCAAGAGTAGACCAGCACCGCGAACTTCGGAGAACACGCCGTAGCGTTCACCGATGTCCATCATGCCTTTGCGCAATTTCTCGGAGCGGGCTTTGACGCCCTTGAGGATTTCCGGCTGGCTGACGGTGTCGATGACTTTCTGGGCCACAGCGCAGGCCAGCGCGTTGCCGCCGTAGGTGCTGCCGTGGGTACCTACGCCCAGACTGGCCGCGACTTTGGCGGTAGTGAGCATGGCGGCAACGGGGAAGCCGCCACCCAGGCCTTTGGCACTGGAGAGGATATCTGGTGTTACGTCGTACATTTCGTAGGCGTACAGGTAGCCGGTGCGGCCCACGCCACTTTGGACTTCGTCGAAGACCAGCAGGGCGTTGTGTTCGTCGCAGAGCTCTCGCAGCCCTTGCAGGAATTCGGGATCTGCCGGCATGACGCCGCCTTCGCCCTGGACCGGCTCGACCACGACAGCGCAGGTTTTCTCTTTGGAGATCAGCGCTTTTACTGAGTCCAGGTTATTGAACTCGGCGTGATGGATGCCGCCGGGGGCCGGTTCAAAGCCTTCCAGGTATTTGGGCTGGCCACCCACGCTGACGGTGAACAGGGTGCGGCCGTGGAAGGAGTTCTTGAACGAAATGATCTCGTGTTTTTCCGGACCGTAGTGTTCCCAGGCGTAGCGACGGGCCAGTTTGAAGGCAGCTTCGTTGGCTTCAGCGCCGGAGTTTGCAAAGAACACCCGCTCGGCGAAGGTGAGGTCACACAGGGTTTTGGCCAGCCGCAGGGCAGGCTCGTTGGTCATGACGTTCGACAGGTGCCAGATTTTTTCTGACTGTTCCTGTAACGCACCCAATAGCCCCGGATGGGCGTGGCCCAGGCTGGTGACGGCAATACCACCCTGCAAATCCACGAATTCTCGGCCTTCCTGATCCCACACGCGGGAGCCTTCGCCTCGCACCGGGATAATGGTTCCGGGGGCGTAGTTGGGCACCATGACTTCATCAAAAAGTTCGCGGGAGACAGGTTCTCTGTTCATGGATCTCTCTCTGAGTGGATGGATTCCTCCCCATAATACGCCACTCAGGGCATAAGAACAGCCGGTTGTGTTATAGCATGTAACTCGATGATGCGATGGTGGTTTCGATCTTTCCCCAGGAGCGCTTTAATGAGCAGCTTGTAGGAATCCAGATCAAAGGTGACCGGGTCTTCCCCGGGCTGATAGTCGTACAGATCGGCCTCGGTGTACTGGTCGCTGCGCAGCGTTTCTATATGAATCCAGTTCCAGATGATCAGCCAGTCCGTGCGTCCGTTTTCCGGGTTTTCTTCGGCCAGGGCGACGGGGCCGGGCCAGGGCCAGGTTTTCAGACGCAGATTATGGAAAGCAATCTGCATGCGCAGGTTGAACCGGATGACGTCTTCCGCGCCTTCACAGGCACCTTTGCACCGCCCCAGGGATCGTAGAAAGCATGGTCCCGGGGTTGCCGGCTCCAGTCCCAGGAGTTTTCCGCACAAGTCGTTTTTGCTGGCGATGCCCCGTAACGCACTTAACGCGTCCCGCTTGCTGCGAAACAGGCCGAAGTAATCTCCCAGCCGGTCCGGCTTGATGGTTCTGGCCAACTCGGCATTCAGGTAGCCGGAGTTGTCCGGGTGCAGGGCGATGCTGACCAGGCTTTTCGCCGCCCGTGAGCGACGGTTATACAGCGGGCTCAGGGTCTTTATCTGTTTGAGTTCCAGCAACAGGGCACCCAGCTCTCCGGCAGTTTCGGTGTACTCCACCCGGCGCAGGCTTTCGGACAGTCGGATTCCACGGCTGCTCTGATGATCACCGGAAAAATGCGAGGCCACCCGCTGGCGAATATTGGTGCTTTTGCCCACGTACAGCAGCACATCGTTATCTCCATAAAACCGGTACACACCGGGCCCCGCCGGCAAATCAGCGAGCATTTCCGCGGGTACGTTGGAGGGTGTGCTGGGGCGCTGGAGCAGGCGGTTGATGGTGGCACCAACGGTGTCTTCGCCATGCTCAAGCAAGGTGTGTTCAAAGAACGCCAGCATGGCAGTGACATCGCCCATGGCCCGGTGGCGCTCAACAGCGGGTAATCCGTGCCGGGCGATCAGCGCATCCATGTTGTGGCGTTCGGCCTCCGGATAGAGCGCCCGGGAAAGTCGAACGGTGCAAAGCACCCGGGCACTGAACAGACGCCCCAATCTGCGGAATTCACTCTTGATAAAACCGTAATCAAAGCGTGCGTTGTGGGCGACAAAAATGCACCCGTCCAGGTGCCGCTCCAGCTCGTCGGCAACGGTCTCAAAACGAGGGGCACTCGCCACCATGGCATTGGAGATACCCGTCAGTCGTTCGATGAACCCGGAGATCCGGGCTTCCGGGTTCAGGAGCGTTTGCCATTCCCCCACAACGGCCCCGTTGCGCCAGAAGCGGATACCAATTTCGGTGATCCGATCCCGCTGGGCATTGCCGCCGGTGGTTTCAATATCGACGAAGGCAAACGTAGGTTCAGATAGCATCTCGTGTTTGAAAGTCATCTTGCCCATTACGACCAAAGTACTCCTCCGGATGCCACCATGACTGAATCGAAGGCCTATAGACATTCGTCTAAATAATCACCGATTCTGTTTGAATTGTCATAGATTCGTAACTACTTTGTCTGTGGGTCCAACAACAATAAACGTGTGGAGACAACAACAATGCAAAGCAACAAATTAAGAATGGCAATTCGTGCGACGGCGGCCGCAACGGTTCTTGGCATGGCGAGCCAGGCTGGCGCTGTCAGCTTCAGTGCGGGAGATTACGATGTCAATGTTTACGGCTACGCTCGTCTGAACGCCTCCTACGACGTGGACAGCGACCAGTCGCTGAGCACACGTTCTGGTTCGTACGACGGCTTGGCTGGCAATGACGACGCCGCTGATGGCCACTTCGGAGCTGATGCCGTCCAGAGTCGTCTCGGCTTTAAAACCACTTCTCCCGAAGGTCTCAACGTTACCGTAGAAGGCGACTTCCGTCCGGGCAACCTTCGCCTTCGTCACGCTTTCGGCGAGTACAAGGGCGTCCTTATGGGGCAGACCTGGTCGAACTTCACCAGCTTCGTAGGCAACACCGCTACCCTTGACTTCGACTCACTGCCTGGCCTTGCAGGCCTGCAGGGACGAGTCGCTCAAGCTCGCTACACTACCGGAGCTCTGTCGTTCTCTTTGGAAGAGCCGAATAACAGCATTATCAACAACGCAGATGGCAAAGACAGTATGCCGGCCATCACCGCCAGACTTGAGGATTCTGCCGGCGGAATGAGCTACTCAGCCGCAGTTCTAGCTCATCAGGTTGGCTATGACGATGGCAATGACGATGAGAGCGCTTTCGGTTTTGCGACATTTGTGGCAGCAAAAATGGCTCTCACTGACATGATCACCGTTCAAGGCACACTTTCCTACACAGATGGTGCCAACAGCTACCTCTACCGTTCCGGCGATAACTTTGGTGCCGACAGCGCATACGTTGATAGCAGTGGCGACCTAGAGACCATCTCTGGCTACGGCGGCTCTATCGGTGCCGGCGTAAATCTTGGCAACGGCCGGAGCATAAATATCGGTTACGGCTTGGTCGAAGTCGACTGGGATGATGCCGAAGATGATGGCGTTGCTGTTGCCGACGAAAGCGAGAGCAATCAAGCGATCATGGCCAACTACAAGTGGACTCCACTCAAGAACGTCATGATGGGCGTCGAGTATCAGTTCCTGAAGCGTGAAAACGTCGACGGCACCGATGGTGATGCAAGTCGCCTGCTCTTCGCAGCACAGTACAACTTCTGATCCTTCCTATCAGAAGTTAACTCAGAATTACCCCGGCTTCGGCCGGGGTTTTTCGTTCCAGGATGGTGCGCCGGCACCATTCCTGCTCAGCTCTCACCTTCCAGCTTCAAAGCCAATTATTCCTTACTTAACATTTTCATAGACTTACCTTCAGTCAAAAGATTTGGCATGACCAATGCAAAAGCCTTGATACGCTGGCGACAGCGAACTCGCATTCCTATCGCAACGACGTGAGGTAACGCCATGAAACTCGCCAAAGACCAAAACCTGTTGTTCGAACTGACCCAACCTGCAGAAGCCTGGGCCATGCAGGATCTGCACGATTATTTCGACTGGATGTTCTTTGCCAACTGATCAGAAAGGCGGCCGGCTGCCCCCTGGGGACAGCCGGCTCTCCGATTAGCTGCCCGCCCGCAACCGTGTTCGAACGCCTCGGGTGGCCATAACCGCCAGCACCTCCATCAGGGATAACAGGCCCCGGTCGTGCTGTTTTGGAGCCCTGCCACGGGCAATCCTTCCGATCTGACGGGTGTACCAACTAACCTCCATCAGAGCCATATCGTCGATCATTCGAAGGCCGGTTTTAATAGGCTTGACCGCACTGGTAACCGGATCGCCCGCCATAATACGAGCCGGCAGATCAGGCTCCACAACCAAGGGCCTTGCCAGACCCACCAGGTCTGTGGCATCAGAATCGATGGCCTGCGCCATCCCCCGCTCTGTGCGGAACCCGCCCGTGACCATCAAGGGTACGTCTGCCAATTCACGGACTTTTTCAGCAAATTCCAGAAAGTAGGCTTCCCGCGCCAGGGTACTGGCTTTCATCTCTCCGGTTCCGGCACCTTTCGCCATGGCGGGGTTTTCATAATTTCCTCCTGAGATTTCCACCAGATCAACGCCCTCGGCCACCAGCGCCTTGATCACAGCCAGAGACTCATCCTCACTGAAGCCCCCGCGCTGAAAATCAGCCGAATTCAGTTTGATACCAACATTAAACTCCCTGCCACAAGCCTTTCGGATTTCTCGATACACAGACAGTACAAAGCGCCGCCGGTTCGCCGCAGAACCACCCCAATCGTCAGTGCGTTGATTGTGATGGGGAGACAAAAACTGGCTAACCAGATACCCGTGGGCCCCGTGAATCTGTACACCATCAAATCCCGCCTTTTTGGCGACGGCTGCGGCCTGCGCAAAGCGACGAATAATGTCATCAATCTCCGGCCCCGTGAGCGCACGCGGGGTTGCGAACATCCCCCGCAGGTCCTTCTTGAAGGGAATCGCGCTTGGAGACACCGGGTCTCTATTAAGCATCTTCGGGCTTTGCTTGCCTGGATGATTGAGCTGCATCCAGATCTGTTTCCCGCCACCCTGCCCGGCCCTGGCCCAGGACTTGAGAAGATCCAGATCGGCCTCATCCTCAACCACGACGTTTTGCGGCTCCCCGATGTGCCTCCGGTCAATCATTACGTTGCCAGTGATCGACAGCCCGGCACCCCCGTCTGCCCAGGCTCTGTACAGAGTGATCAATTCTTTAGTCGGATGATTATCAATGCTTCCCAGCGTTTCGCTCATTGCGGACTTGGCAAAGCGATTGGGGACAACCGATCCATTCGGCAGCGTGAATGGCCTGGAAAGCAGTTCTGAGGGAGTCATGGGAGCCTCGTATCACAGTCGTTTGTTGTGACACTGATGGTGGGTGGCTCATAACGTGCAGACATTGGCCGAGCTGACCAGGCCCGAGCGGAAGACTGGTCGCACTGCAACGACACCGTCGCAGTGCGACCAACAAGGCTACATCACAGCAGCAGGGTCCGAATATCCCCGAGCAGCTGCGTCAGCAGGTTGGTAAACCGGGCAGCATCCGCTCCGTTCACCGCGCGGTGGTCGTAAGACAGCGACAGCGGCAGCATCAGCCGCGGCTGGAACTCCCTGCCGTCCCACACCGGTTTCATGGAGGCTTTGGACACACCCAGGATCGCCACTTCCGGCGTATTCACGATCGGCGTGAACGCTGTGCCGCCAATGCCGCCCAGGCTGGTGATGGTAAAGCAGGCACCCTGCATTTCTGCCGGCTTCAGCTGCTTGTCCCTCGCCTTCTGGGCCAACTCGGCGCTTTCGGCCGCCAGTTCCCACAGGCCCTTCTGGTCTACATCCCGGATCACCGGCACCATAAGGCCGTGTGGTGTATCCACCGCAATGCCGATGTGGATGTACTTCTTGCGCACCACCTCTTTGCGTTCCATGTCCAGAGACACGTTGAACTGAGGCAGTTCCGCCAGCGCGGCAGCGCAGGCCTTGAGCAGGAACGGCAGCGGGGTCATCTTCACACCACGCTTTTCACCGGCAGCTTTCTGGGCCTTGCGGAAGTCTTCCATTTCGGTGATATCGGCATCGTCGAACTGGGTCACGTGAGGTACGTTCAGCCAGCTGCGCTGCATGTTGGTGGCGGTGGCCGCCATCATGCGGGACATACCTTCACGCTCGATCTCACCAAACTGGCTGAAGTCCGGCAGCTTCACGCCCGGAATGCCAGAGCCAGTGGCTACGCCACTGCCCTGCTGGGCCTGCTGCAACTGGCTCTTCACGTAGGCGTGGACATCGTCTTTCACGATCCGGCCTTTTGGGCCTGAACCTTTCACGCGCGTGAGGTCTGCCCCCAGTTCCCGGGCAAGTTTACGCACGGCCGGACCGGCGTGCACCTTGGTGCCAGGTGACGGTGGCTCGTAGGTAGAGCCCTGCGGCTGAGGCTCGGATTCCTGTTTGCCCTGGGGTTTCTCCGGTTTGCTTTCCTGGCTGTCTGCCTGTGCGCTGTCACCGGAATCTGCCGCTTCGTCCTCGTCGTCACCATCGTCTTCGATGGTCATTTCCAGGAGGTCTGAACCTTCGGAGAGCTTGTCGCCTTCCTTCACCAGAATCTTGCCGATCTTGCCCGCGTAGGGCGATGGAATTTCCATGGTGGCCTTGTCGGACTCCACTGTTACCAGCGGGTCTTCCTCACCAACCGTATCGCCTTCAGCCACGTTGATTTCAATCACCGGCACATCTTCAAAGCCATCCAGCGACGGCACTTTCACCACTTCGGTGCGAGAGCCACCAGACTTCTTCTTTTTCGGAGCCGGCTTGGCGTCTTCCGATTTGGCCTCAGATGGCGCCTCGGATTTTTCCTCGGTCTGTTCCGACTTATCATCCGCGGCATCGTCCGAGCCCCCAGCATCACCGCTGGCGGCCAGCATGCCGATCACGTCGCCCTCTTTCACCTTGTCACCCACCTTGACGGTGATTTTGGTGATCTTGCCGGCGGCGGGGGCCGGCAGTTCTACCGAGGCTTTGTCGGATTCCACGGTCAGAATCGGATCTTCTTCCTCTACCGAATCCCCTTCACTGACGATGATTTCGATGATCTCGACTTCATCAGCACCGCCGAGATCGGGAACCTTGATTTCCTGTTCACTCATGGCGGTCTCCTTAGCTCAGCACCGGGTTCGGTTTGTTGCGATCGATTCCGTACTTGCGCATGGCTTCGAGAACCTGCTCCTGTTTGATCTCACCATCTTTAGCCAGGGCGGCCAGTGCAGTCACCGCCACATAGTAACGATCCACCTCGAAGAAGTTACGGAGCTTCTCGCGGGTATCGCTGCGGCCGAAACCGTCGGTGCCCAGGGTCATGTAGGTTTTCGGGATAAATGCCCGCAACTGCTCAGAGTGCAGTTTGATGTAATCGGTAGACGACACCACAGGGCCCTGAGCCTTTTCCAGGCACTGCGTAACATAGGCCTTGCGCGGCTTGTCATCCGGGTGCAGGTGGTTCCAGCGCTCCACATGCTGGCCATCACGGGCCAGTTCGTTGAAGCTGGTGACACTCCAGACATCCGAGGCCACACCCCAGTCGTCCTTCAGCATCTGCGCCGCGGCACGGACCTCGTTCATGATCGCGCCGGAGCCCAGCAGCTGAACCCGCGGGCTCTTCTTGCGGCCCTTGGTTTCCACCGACTCGAACTTGTACATACCCTTGATGATGCCGTCTTCAGAGTCTTTCGGCATAGCCGGCTGTTCGTAGTTCTCGTTTTCGATGGTCAGGTAGTAGAAGACGTTCTGGTTGTCTTCAAACATCTCCTTCATACCATGACGGATCACCACGGCCATCTCGTAGCCGTAAGCCGGGTCGTAGGCCTTACAGTTGGGAATGGTGTTGGCCAGAATGTGGCTGTGGCCGTCCTGGTGCTGCAAGCCCTCACCGTTCAGAGTAGTCCGGCCGGCAGTGCCGCCGATCAGGAAGCCGCGGGCCTGCATGTCGCCCGAGGCCCAGGCCAGGTCTCCTACCCGCTGGAAGCCGAACATGGAGTAGAACACGTAGAACGGAATCAGCGGGAAACTGTTGGTACTGTATGACGTAGCCGCCGCCATCCAGGTGGACATGGCACCGTCTTCATTGATGCCTTCCTGCAGGATCTGCCCCTTCTTGTCTTCCCGGTAGTACATGATCTGGTCACGATCCTGAGGCACGTACTTCTGGCCTTCCGCCGTGTAGATACCCAACTGACGGAACATGCCTTCCATACCGAAAGTACGGGCTTCGTCCGGCACGATAGGCACGACGCGCTTGCCGATGCGCTTGTCTTTGACCAGGGCACTCAGAATGCGGACAAAGGCCATGGTAGTAGAGATCTCACGGCCGTCAGACCCTTCCAGTACCTGCTTGAAGATATCCAGTTCGGGAATCTGCAGCGGCTGGCAATCCTTGTTGCGCTTGGGATAGAAACCACCCAGCTCCTGCCGGCGCTTCTTCATATAGACCAGCTCCGGGCTGTCCGGCGCCGGACGGTAATAAGGTACGTCTTCCAGTTCTTCGTCTTTCAGCGGCACACCGAAACGATCCCGGAACGCTTTCAGGGTATCGATGTCCAGCTTCTTCAAAGAGTGCGCGGTGTTCTGGGCTTCGCCCGCCGCACCAAAACCATAGCCCTTGATAGTGTGGGCAAGAATCACGGTCGGCTTGCCGTTGGCCTGGTTCACGGCCTTGTGATAAGCCGCGTAGACCTTGTAAGGGTCGTGGCCGCCGCGGTTCAGCTTGCTGATATCCTCGTCCGACAGGTTTTCCGCCAGCTTGGCCAGCTCCGGATGCTTGCCGAAGAATTCCTTGCGGGTATAGGCGGGGCCCTTGAACGTCAGGTTCTGAAGTTCGCCATCGCAAAGCTCGTCCATGGCCCGTTGCATCACGCCGTCTTCGTCTTTGTCGAACAGCGGATCCCACATTCGGCCCCAGACCACCTTGATGACGTTCCAGCCAGCGCCACGGAACACACCTTCCAGCTCCTGTACGATCTTGCCGTTACCCCGAACCGGGCCATCCAGGCGCTGCAGGTTGCAGTTGACCACCCAGATCAGGTTATCCAGTTTCTCGCGGCCCGCCTTGGAGATGGAGCCCAGAGTTTCCGGTTCGTCGCACTCGCCGTCACCGACAAACGCCCACACTTTGCGGCCGTCCATGTCGATCAGCTCGCGACTGTGCAGGTACTTCATTACGTGGGCCTGGTAGATGGACTGAATTGGCCCAAGTCCCATGGAAACCGTCGGGAACTGCCAGTAATCCGGCATCAGCCAGGGGTGTGGATAAGAAGACAGGCCTTCGCCATCGACTTCTTCGCGATACTTGTCCAGTTGCTCTTCGCTGAAGCGACCTTCCAGGAAGGAACGGGCATAAATGCCCGGCGACGCGTGGCCCTGGAAATACACCAGGTCTGAAGCACGGTCCTCACCACCGCCATGAAAGAAATAGTTGAAGCCCACATCGTACAGAGTGGCTGCTGAGGAGAAAGTGGAAATGTGGCCACCAAGGTCACCCGGGCGCTTGTTGGCACGCACCACCATGGCCATGGCGTTCCATCGAATCAGCGAGCGAATGCGACGTTCCATGAACAGATCGCCCGGCATGCGAGATTCCTGGGTCACAGGGATGCTGTTACGGAATGGCGTGGTTATGGAATAAGGCAGTTCAGTGCCATCACGGCTGGCTCGCTCGGAAAGCCGTTCAAGAATGTATTTGGCACGGTCTACGCCTTCGTTCTCGATCAGAGATTCCAGCGCATCCAGCCATTCACTGGTTTCAATGGGATCATCATCCTGGTACATCAAACCCTCCCCTTGGCATCAAAAGGTGCAACGCCGGCCACGATCAGCGACCAAAGACGGTGCGAAGTCGATAAGCTGCGATGGTATGCAGTATTTTTTTGTGGAAACGTCAGCTTGTAAGAAAGGCTGAGCTGCGTGATTGACCTCTCTCAAGCATAGAACAGCTTTCTCATTTTTCCTGCCGCGCGAACGGTTATCGGTATGGCTTTTGGCACGGACCGATTGCGCGGAGAATGGTTCTGCCAGCCCTGACTATCCAGCAGAAGCAAAACTTTCGTTCTTTTACTACAAAATGACACTAAGAAACAAACAAACACCTGTTTGAATGGCAGATAGCCGCCATTTATTTAGATTACTTACGCAATAATGGCGATATTCCGATCACGAAACAACCGATCTCCGACCAAGGTCGAACCCTCTCCCAGCGCTCATTTACATCAACACACTAAGAATAATCTAAAACTGTCGTTCACGACTTTTCGCATCCTTTAACGACAAATAGGCGCTAATACCGACTGAACGACCGAAAACCCTCGCCCGGACCTCCGTTTTATTAATTAGACCTGAAAATAAATTATGATTTATGTATACTTGCCTGCCCGTTTTTTAACCAGTGAAGGAGGCACACCTCCTTTTGTCTTTGGCTCACAACAGAGGGCGATCCATGAACTCCATCGTCACCTTTCCGAACCGAATTCCGGTTCAGGAATTCGAGGAGCGCCGGTTCAAGGTTTTTACCGACCGCCAGCTCGACAAGATTGAGGCGATCCAGAATCTCCCCGAGGAAACCCTGTTTGAAATGAAAGTGGTGGCCAGCGTGCTGCCCTTCCGGGTTAACGAATATGTGATCAACGAACTGATCAACTGGGACAAGGTGCCCAACGACCCGATCTATCAGCTGGTCTTTCCACAGAAAGGCATGCTCAAGGACGAACACTACGAGCGCATGGCGCAACTGCACCGGGAAGGCGCCGACAAGAAAGACATCCAGGCCGCTGCCAAGGAAATCCGCGACGCACTGAACCCGCACCCGGCCGGGCAGATGGAAATGAACATGCCGGAACTGGACGGAGAGGTGCTGGACGGCGTGCAGCACAAGTACCGCGAAACCGTGCTGTTCTTCCCGTCCCAGGGCCAGACCTGCCACAGCTACTGCACCTTCTGTTTCCGCTGGGCGCAGTTTGTTGGCGATAAAGACCTGAAAATGGCCAGTACCGATGCCGAAAAGCTGCACGGCTACCTGCAGGAGCACACCGAAGTGACCGACCTGCTTGTCACCGGTGGCGACCCGATGGTGATGAAAACCAAGAACCTGGTGCAGTATCTGGAACCCCTGTTGCAACCGGAGTTCGACCACATCCAGACCATCCGCATCGGCACCAAGGCCCTGACCTTCTGGCCCTATCGCTTCGTGACCGACAAGGACGCCGACGAACTGATCGAACTGTTCGCCAAGCTGGTTGATGGTGGCAAACACGTGGCCATCATGGCCCATTACAACCACTGGCAGGAGATCACCACCGACATCGCGGAAGAGGCCATCCGCCGCATTCGCGCCACTGGTGCCGAGATCCGCGCCCAGGGCCCGCTGATCAAGCATGTGAACGACGATGCCGATGCCTGGGCCAAGCTGTGGAAGAAAGAAGTGAAGCTGGGCATCATCCCCTACTACATGTTCGTAGAGCGGGACACCGGTGCCAAGAACTACTTCGAGGTGCCCCTGGCCGAGGCTTACCACATCTATCGTGAGGCCATGAAGCAAGTCAGCGGCCTGGCCCGGACCGCCCGCGGCCCCAGCATGAGCGCCGGCCCCGGCAAGGTGGAGATCCAGGGCATCACCGAAATCAACGGCGAGAAGGTCTTCGTACTGCGCTTCCTGCAAGGCCGAAACCCGGATTGGGTTCAGCGACCGTTCTTCGCCAAATACAGCGAAACGGCCACCTGGCTGCATGAGCTCGAGCCCGCATTCGGAGAAGAGAAGTTCTTCTTTGAGGATGAGTTTGAAGAAATGAAGAACGGCAACGCCTGAGGCGTTGACTTAAGATCAGGCCCGTCCCCGTGACGGGCCTCCTTACCGTCCCTTCTTAGGCACAAACCCCGCTGGCTTTTCCCGAATCCATTCAACAAACACCCTCACCTCCTCAAGCTCCAGCAGCTTTTCCCTCGAGTTGTAATTCAGCCCCAGCTCATACTCCGAACACGCTCTGTGAATCGCGTTATGGCACGGGCGACAGACCCAAAGCGTACGGGTGATCAACTCTTCCCTGGAAAACAGTTTCTGAAAGCGCTTCTTGCGATGCAGATGCCTGGGTATCAGGTGATGCCTTGTGAGCTTTGCCACCGGGCGTCCGCAAAGCTCACAATGGTCGGGCTGGGGAGGGAGTTTCAGCATCGTGGAGAGATAATTGAGCCAGTCAGCGATGCTACCGACCGGCTCACCGTCCAACCGGCTCAGTGCATCAGGGTATACAGCTTCCTACGATACGTGCGCACATCCGGATTGTTGTTGCCCAGTTTCTCAAACAGCTCCACCAATGTGGTTTTGGCGGCGCCGTCCTTGTAGGTGCTATCGGCCTGCATCAGCCGGATCAGCAAATCCATGGCTTCCGCGTTTTTATCCTGCAAAACCATGTGCAGGGACAACTGATGCAGGGCCTCAGGATCTTTCGGGTTGGCCTCAAGTTTTGCCTCCAACTCCGCCTGCGCGGGCAGTTCACCCGACTGTTTGAGGAACTTCACCCTCGCCGCCAGCTGTTTGGCTTTATGCTGCATTTTTTCTTCCGGCGGCAGGCTGTTGAGCACCTGCTCCGCGGTATCCAGATCGCCCTGCTCGGCCTTCAACTGGGCCAGATCAATCAGCACATCCAGGTTTTCCGGGTCTTTCTGGTTCAGCTCCGTGAGGATGGCCAGAGCTCCGTCCACATCACCGGCTTCCCAAAGAGCGTGGGCTTTCTCGTAAGGATCTTCCGCCGGGGCTTCGATGTGCTTTTCCAGAATCTTGCGGATTTCGCTCTCGGGCAAGGCGCCATTAAAACCATCCACAGCCTGACCATTCTTCACCAGAATGATGGTCGGCAGACTGCGCACCCCCAGGGAGGCCGTCAGCTCCTGCTGCTCGTCGGCATTCACCTTGGCCAACTGGAAGTTACCCTGATATTCCTCCGCCAGCTTTTGCAGAATCGGCATCAGCTGTTTGCAGGGCGCGCACCACTCCGCCCATACATCCACCAGAATCGGCGTGGTAGCAGAGGCTTCCATCACTTTCTGCTGAAAGTTGTCGGCGGTGGCATCAAAGATATGCGGCGAATTGCTCATATGTCGGGAACCTGAACCAGAATGAATGAAATTGTCTGAAGATATGGAGCCAACGGCGGAAAAATCAAGCCAGCTTGAAAACCCGGCTTTTGTCGTTACATAGGTCTTTAACCACTCACGCCTTGAGAGCAATCCGGTATGAATGACGAGAACCGCAAAGACTCCCTGGAAGAATTTGAAGAAGACGTGACCGAATACATCGGCAAAGACGAAAACAGCAAGAGCCTGGCGCTGCCACAGCAGGTTATGCCGCAGCGCATGTATATTCTGCCGGTCTCCAACCGGCCGTTCTTTCCTGCACAGGTGCAGCCAGTCATGGTCAACCAGGATCCCTGGCAGGAAACCCTGAAGCGGGTTGGTGAAACCGATCACCGGGTTCTGGGCATCTGTTTTGTCGAGAATCCAGATGCCGAAAACGGCATTCCGGAGAGTGAAGACCTTGAGACCATGGGCTGCGCCGTGCGCGTGCATCAAGCCCAGAACGAGAGCGGCAAGGTTCAGTTCATTGCCCAGGGCCTGCAACGGTTCAGAGTTGTCCAATGGCTTCGCCGTCGCCCACCCTATCTGGTGGAAGTCGAATACCCACAGGAGCCCGAAGAACCGGCCGACGAACTCAAGGCCTACACCCTGGCCATCATCAGCGCCATCAAGGAACTGCTGCGTACCAACCCGCTTTATGGCGAAGAAGTGAAGCAATACCTGTCCCGCTTCGGGCCCGATGACAGCTCACCCCTTGCGGACTTCGGTGCATCCATGACCAGCGCTCCGGGTCGCGAACTGCAGGATGTTCTCGATACCGTGCCCCTGCTCCGGCGCATGGAAAAAGTACTGCTGCTGATGCGCAAGGAGCAGGAGGTCGCCCGCCTGCAATCCGAGATCAACGAGGAAGTAAACGAGAAGGTGCAGAAGCACCAGCGGGAGTTTTTCCTGCGCGAGCAGTTGAAAGTGATCCAGCGGGAGCTGGGCATTGCCAAGGATGACAAGACGGCGGACGTGGAACGCTTCGAAGAGCGAATGGCCAAACTGAATCCGCCGGAAGCCGTGCAGGAGCGATTCAAGGATGAAATCCAGAAACTGCAGGTGCTGGAACAGGGCTCACCGGAATACGGGGTAACCCGCAACTATCTGGACTGGATTACCCAGGTGCCCTGGGGCGTGCATTCACAGGATCATTTTGATCTGGCCGAAGCCCGCAAGATTCTGGACCGGGACCATGACGGCCTGGACGATGTAAAGGACCGGATCATTGAATTTCTGGCTGAAGGCACGTTCAAGGGCGAAGTGAGCGGCTCCATACTGCTGCTGGTCGGCCCGCCCGGGGTCGGTAAAACCTCTATCGGCCATTCGGTGGCGGATGCCTTGGGCCGGGAGTTCTACCGTTTCAGCGTGGGCGGCATGCGGGATGAAGCCGAAATCAAGGGACACCGTCGCACCTACATCGGCGCCATGCCCGGAAAGTTCGTACAGGCCCTGAAAGACAGCAAAGTGGCCAACCCGGTGATCATGCTCGACGAGATCGACAAGATCGGCAGCTCTTACCAGGGCGACCCGGCCTCAGCCTTGCTGGAAACCCTGGACCCGGAACAGAACAGGGAGTTCCTGGATCACTACCTGGATGTGCGCATGGACCTCTCGAAAGTGCTCTTCATCTGTACCGCCAACCAGTTGGACACGATCCCCCGGCCGCTGCTGGACCGGATGGACGTGATCCGCCTGTCCGGCTACATCGGCGAAGAAAAACTGGCCATTGCCAAACATTACCTGATACCTCGCTTGCTCAAACGGGCGGGCCTGCTGAAGAAGCAGCTGAACATCAGCGACGCTGCCATTCGCCAGGTGATTGAGGGCTACGCCCGGGAAGCCGGCGTGCGGAATCTGGAGAAGCTGCTGCACAAGATTGTCCGCAAGGGCATCGTGCGCCTGCTGGAAAACCCGGATGACCCGGTTCGAGTGGGTGTTGGCGATCTGACCGACTATCTCGGCCAGCCGGCATTCAAGAAGGAGAAGTCCCTGAAAGGCACCGGCGTGGTGACGGGCCTGGCCTGGACCGCCATGGGCGGCGCCACTCTCAGCATTGAGGCCTCACGCATTCACAGCAGCCAGCGGGGCTTCAAGCTCACCGGACAACTGGGAGATGTGATGAAGGAATCGGCCGAAATCGCCTACAGCTTCGTGTCCTCCAACCTCAAGCGGTTCAGGGGTGACCCGACTTTCTTCGACAAATCATTTGTCCACCTGCACGTGCCCGAGGGTGCAACGCCAAAAGACGGGCCGAGCGCCGGCATCACCATGGCCACCGCCCTGTTGTCCATTGCCCGCAAGGAAGCACCGCAACAGAACCTGGCCATGACCGGGGAACTGACGTTAACCGGGCAGGTCCTGCCCGTGGGTGGCATTCGGGAAAAGGTGATTGCGGCACGCCGACAGAAGATCAATAACCTGATCCTGCCGGAAGCGAATCGCGGGGATTACGAGGAGCTTCCCGATTATCTGAAAGAAGGTATCTCGGTGAACTTTGCCAAACACTACAACGATGTGTTCCAGGTGTGTTTTGGCAACAAGCCGAAGCAGGGATCAAGCGTTCATTAATGAACTGCTGAGGCCGGCCCTTGATCAGGGCTGGCCTCAAAACCAGTTCAGGGCTTTTCTTTCCAGCCGTCGTCTTTCAGAACCGAACCAACGGTCAGCACCGGTGAAGCATCAATATCATCGGCATCCATCATGTTGGCCACGCGCTGCAACGAGGCCAGAATCATGGTCTGCTCCCACTCCGCCAGGCTCTGAAACTTCTGGATGAAGTCCTCCTGCAGAGGGTTGGGCGCACGAGCCAGAATCTCAGCACCTTCCTCCGTGAGATGGGCGTGAACCTTGCGCTTGTCTCTCGTGCTGCGAACCCGGTACACCAGTTTGCGATGCTCCAGTCTGTCGAGAATGGTCGTCACCGTGGCCTGGCTGAGACTCACGTTCTCGGCAATCGTGCCGATAGTAACCTCACCCATATCCCGGATAGTGCGCATGATCAGCAACTGGGGGCCGGTAAGCCCGGCGTGCTTGCTGAGTCGCTTGGAATGAAGATCCGTGGCCCGGATTACCCGGCGCAATGCCACCAAAACCTGCTCATAGCTGTTCACATCCGTCCCCCGGAAGAGATGTCTGACCATTATTTATACCACTAATTATTAGAGGTCTTTGCACCAAGGATTGCAAGTGTGCAGTTTTACTAGCTTGCTTTCTTGTTGGCATTACCCCCTCCGGTGGGCAATGCAGCATTATTTCTGCCAGCCACTATGCTAAGGTCAGCAATCGCTTCAATTCACTGACTGATGGATCTGGTTAATGATCAGGTATTACCTCATGTTCGCCCTCGTGCTCACTTTTGCCGGCCAGGCGTTTGCCCAGCAACAACAGCTCGGCCCGGAAGAAGAACTGACCGCGGAAGACCTGGAGGAAAGCACACGCACCCTGGAAAAACCCATGTACACGCCGTTTGTGGAACTCTATCTGCTGGAGGAAACCAAGGCGTTGCGCCAGGAGATGCAAAATACCCGGGCCGAACTGATCGAGAAAGTAGTAGACAAGGAACTGTCCGTGGCCGACAAAACCATGTCCTACGCCACCGACACGGTGACTTACTTTTTCTACCTGATCGCCGGCGCCACTTCCATCCTGGTTGTCATTGGCTGGAACTCCATCCGCGACATGCGTAACCAGCTGACCAGCCTGGCCGAGAAACGTGTGAACGAACTGGTGGTGGAATACGAACAACGCCTGAAGGCCATTGAAGAACAACTGCAGCAGAAGTCCGAGATCATCCATCAGAACCAGGCCGAGATTGAGCGCACCAACGAAGTGCACGCGCTCTGGTTGAAGGCAAGCCAGGAAACCTCGCAGCAGAACAAGATCGCCGCCTACGACCAGATTCTGGACCTGCGCCCGGACGATGTTGAGGCATTGAGCTATAAAGCCGACGCCGTACTCGAAATGCAGGAGCCCCTCTGGGCCATCAGCTTGTGCCAGCGCGCACTGAAACTGGCACCAGACAATGGCCACGCACACTACCAGTTGGCGTGCGCCTATGCCGAGATTGGCCGCTGGGAAGATGCCGTCAGCAATCTGGAAAAAGCCATTGAGATCTCGGAAGCCTATCGGGACGACGCATCGGTTGACCCGAGCTTCGAACACCTGCACGATCACGAAAGTTTCAGGAATCTTGTCTTTCAAAATAAGGACGACAGCACGGACGCGTGACACTGCTCAGGACGGCACGGCGCTTGCTAATTCTTTCCCGATAGCTGCGCCGTGTTCCAGAGCAGACACCCTGGCCTGATTTGCTTGACAAGCAACAGACTGTGGTGTTTGTTTAAGTCTCTGAGAACATAAGAATAACCCTGACACAAACAGGAAAAACACGATGAAAACCTCCGTAAAGAAACTCGCTACCGCTGTAGGCGCGTCCGTTGCTCTGATGGCTGCCGGCCAGGCCGCCGCTGAAATCAAAGTTGGTATCGCCGGCCCGATGACCGGCCCCGTTGCCCAGTACGGTGACATGCAGTTCTCTGGTGCCCGCATGGCCATCGAGCAGATTAACGCTGCCGGTGGTGTTATGGGCGAAGACCTGGTGGCCGTTGAAGTGGACGACGTGTGCGACCCGAAGCAGGCCGTTACCGTTGCCAACCGCCTGGTCAATGAAGGTGTTCGCTACGTGGTGGGCCACCTGTGCTCGAGCTCTACCCAGCCGGCGTCTGACATCTATGAAGACGAAGGCATTCTGATGATCACTCCGGCCTCCACCAGCCCGGAAATCACCGAGCGCGGCTACGAACTGGTGTTCCGTACCATCGGCCTGGACAGCATGCAGGGGCCGGTTGCCGGCAACTACATTGCCAGCCAGGGCCCGGAGCGCGTGGCCATCGTTCACGACAAACAGCAGTATGGTGAAGGTATTGCCACGGCGGTACGCGACACCCTGCAGGATGCCGGCATCGAAATTGCCATGTTTGAAGGCATTACCGCCGGTGACAAGGACTTCTCTTCCCTTGTCACCAAAATCAAACAGGCTGACGTCGATTACGTGTACTACGGTGGCTACCACCCTGAGCTGGGCCTGATCCTCCGCCAGGCACGCCAGTCTGACGTAGATGCCAAGTTCATGGGCCCGGAAGGCGTGGGTAACAAAGACATCAACACCATCGCGGGTGAAGCCGCCGAAGGCCTGCTGGTTACCCTGCCCCCCAGCTTCGACCAGAAAGAGGAAAACCAGGAGCTGATCGCGGCCTTTGATGCCAAAGGTGAAGATCCCTCCGGTCCCTTCGTACTCACCTCCTATACCGCCGTACAGCTGATTGCGGAAGGCATTGAAGCGGCCGACTCAAAAGATCCGTTCGATGTGGCCCAGGCCCTTCGTACCGGAAGCTTCGAGACCCCCATCGGCACCGTTCAGTACGACAAAGCCGGCGACATGAAGTCGTTCGAGTTTGTAGTGTACGAATGGCATTCAGATGGCAGTAAAACTCCGGTAAACTGAGCCAAAATCGTTAACTAACGGTAATAATGAGAGCACCTTCCCACCGCGATCCGGGGGAAGGTGTTTTTCTGGGCTCCTGCAGACCCTCACTGCATCCGCACCGGCGACACCGGTGATCGGTCGCAGCCAGGCGAGGGAGCGGGCTTTCGGAGTTCCACAAACATGCAAGACCTCCTGTATTTTTTTCAACAGCTCATTAACGGGCTGACGATAGGGAGCACTTACGCCCTGATCGCCATCGGCTACACGATGGTTTACGGCATCATCGGCATGATCAACTTTGCCCATGGTGAGGTTTACATGATCGGCGCCTACACCGCGCTGATCGCCATAACCGGCCTGGCCACCCTCGGTATCGCCTGGTTACCACTGGTACTGATCGTTGCACTCATATGTGCGGTGATTGTCTCCAGCTCCATGGGATGGGCCGTGGAACGGGTAGCCTATCGGCCGGTACGCGGGCGGCACCGCCTGATTCCGCTGATCTCCGCCATCGGCATGTCCATCTTTCTGCAGAACTATGTCCACCTCGCTCAGGGCTCCCGCAACATCGGCTTCCCGGCATTGATTGAAGGTGGTTTCCAGTTCGGCTCCGAAGATACCTTCCCGATGTCCATCTCCTACATTCAGATCACCATCTTTATCACCACCCTGATCTGTATGACGGCTCTTTCCCTGTTCATCTCCCGCTCCCGTATCGGCAGGGCCTGTCGCGCGGTCTCGCAAGATCTGGGCATGGCGAACCTGCTGGGCATCGACACCAACCGCATCATTTCAGCCACCTTCGTGATTGGTGCCGCGCTCGCTGCCGTCGCCGGTCTGCTGCTGGGTATGTATTACGGTTCAGTAGATCCGCTCTTCGGCTTTATTGCCGGCCTGAAAGCCTTCACCGCAGCTGTTCTTGGCGGTATTGGCAGCATTCCCGGCGCCATGCTGGGCGGCCTCATCCTCGGCGTTGCCGAGAGCATGACCTCGGGCTATCTGAGTGGTGAATACAAAGATGTGGTGTCGTTCAGCCTGCTCATTCTGATTCTGCTGTTCAAACCCACCGGACTGCTGGGCAAACCGGAGGTTGAGAAGATCTGATGGCTGCCAACAATTTTCGACACGCGCTCTTCTGCGCGATCATCACACTGATCATTTCCTACCCGATCATCGGCTTTAACCTGGAAGCCCAGGGCACCAGCGTGACCCTTACCGGCGCCGACACCAGCACAGTCGTCCTCGTGTTGCTGGCCGCGGTGGTCGTGTTCCTGTTCCAGTTGTTCCGGGACCAGATCATGGGCGGGCTCAAGAGCATCCCCAGTCCAATGCCCAAAACCCAGAAGGAGCCGATGGCCGAGAACAAACGGGCGAAAATCGAATCCTGGGTGCTTACCGGCATTGTCGTGCTGGCTCTGTTCTGGCCCTTCTTCGTTTCCCGAGGTGCTGTGGATCTGGCCACTCTGGTTCTGATCTACGTTATGCTGGCACTGGGACTGAACGTCGTGGTCGGTCTTGCGGGACTGCTGGACCTTGGCTACGTGGCGTTCTACGCGGTTGGCGCCTACACCTTTGCCCTGCTGTCCCAGTATGCCGGCATTTCCTTCTGGATGGCGCTGCCTATCGGGGCCTGCCTGGCCGCCTTGTTTGGCCTGGTTCTCGGCTTCCCTGTGCTGCGGTTACGAGGCGACTATCTCGCTATAGTTACGCTCGGCTTTGGTGAAATCATCCGGATTCTGCTCAACAACTGGACGGCCGTCACCGGCGGCCCCAACGGCATTGGGGGCATTCCCGACCCCACCCTGTTCGGCATGGAATTTGGCCGCCGGGTACGCGAGGAAGGCAACACCTCCTTCCATGAGACCTTCGGCATAGCCTACAGCGGTGAGCACAAGGTGATTTTCCTTTACCTGATCGCTCTGGTTCTGGCTGTCATTACAGCCCTGATCATCCGCCGGTTCATGCGCATGCCCGTTGGTCGTGCCTGGGAAGCCCTGCGGGAAGACGAGATTGCAGCCCGCTCCCTGGGCCTGAGCCGCACGGCGGTGAAACTCTCCGCCTTTACCATTGGCGCTTTCTTTGCCGGGTTTGCCGGCACGGTGTTTGCCTCCAAACAGGGCTTCATCAGCCCGGAGTCGTTTGTGTTCCTTGAGTCTGCCATCATCCTGGCGATCGTGGTGCTCGGCGGCATGGGCTCGCAGCTGGGCGTCGTGCTTGCCGCCGTTGCCGTGACCATCCTGCCGGAACTGGCCCGGGAGTTTTCCGACTACCGGATGCTGGTTTTCGGCGCCGCCATGGTACTGATGATGGTCTGGCGGCCACAGGGGCTGATGCCCATGCGCCGCATTCACATTGAACTCAGACGCCAGGAGTGACAGACATGCTAGAAGTACAGAATCTGTCCATGCGCTTCGGCGGCCTGCTGGCAGTCGACCAGGTAAGCCTGGACGTGCAGGAACACGAAATAGTCTCCATCATCGGCCCCAACGGGGCCGGCAAAACCACGGTCTTCAACTGCATCAGTGGTTTTTACAAGCCCACGGGCGGGAAAATCCTGTTTGAGGGAAATGAAGTCCAGGGTAAACCGGACTACAAGATTTCCCGACTGGGCATGGTGCGCACCTTCCAGCACGTGCGCCTGTTCGGCCAGATGACCGTGGTGGAAAACCTGCTGGTGGCCCAGCATCGTCACCTGAACACCAACCTGATATCCGGCCTGATCAAGACACCCGACTACCGGGAGCGGGAACGCAAGTCCCTTGACCGGGCTGCCTACTGGCTGGATCGGGTTGGCCTGCTGGAACTGGCCAACCGGGAGGCCGGCAACCTGGCCTATGGCCAGCAGCGCCGGCTGGAAATTGCACGCTGCATGGTGACCGAACCGAAACTGCTGATGCTGGACGAACCAGCCGCAGGCCTGAACCCGGCGGAAACCAAAGACCTCAACCAGCTGATTGTCAGCCTGAAAGAGGACTACAACGTTTCCGTATTGCTGATTGAGCACGATATGAGCCTGGTTATGGACATCTCAGACCGGATTACTGTCATCAACCAGGGACGCCCCCTGGCTGCCGGCACACCGGACGAAGTTCGTCAGAACGACGATGTGATCAAAGCCTATCTGGGCGAGGCCTGAGGAGACACCATGCTGGTACTGGAAGACGTACATACCCACTATGGCAAAATCGAGGCCCTGCACGGCGTGTCCGTGGAAGTGAAGAAGGGCGAGATTGTGTCACTGATCGGTGCCAACGGCGCCGGCAAAACCACGCTGCTGATGACCGTCTGCGGCAGCCCGCAGGCCAGCTCAGGGCGGGTGATTCTGGAAGGCCGCGACATTACCAATGAAGCCACCTCCAACATCATGCGCTCCGGCATTGCCATTGTGCCCGAAGGCCGCCGGGTGTTTCCCGGGCTGACGGTAGAAGAGAACCTGCACATGGGCGGTTTCTTCAACACCAAATCGGAAATCCGCAAAAGCCAGGATCACGTTTATGAGCTGTTCCCGAGGCTGAAAGAGCGTGAACATCAGCGGGCCGGCACCATGTCCGGCGGTGAACAGCAAATGCTGGCCATCGGCCGGGCGCTGATGAGCAAACCCAGAATGATCATTCTGGACGAACCGTCACTGGGGCTGGCGCCGATCATCATTCAGCAGATCTTCGAGATCATCGGCCAGTTGAGAGAGGAAGGGATTACGGTGTTCCTGGTCGAGCAGAACGCTCACCAGGCCCTGAGCCTGGCAGACCGGGGCTATGTGCTGGAAACCGGCCGTATCCGCCTGCACGACACCGGCAAGAACCTGCTGGCCAACCCGGAAGTGAGGGATGCCTACCTGGGTGGTTAACCCATCCAGAAACCAAAAAAGCCGGAGGCCATCAGCGCTCCGGCTTTTTTTTGGGACTCACAAAAGCAGCTTACTTGATGCTCTTGATGGTGCCCTTGTAGCCTTCAACGGTTACGTTGATGGTACCGAAAACAACGAAGTCTTCAGTTTCAACGGTGTAACGCGGAGCTACGATGATGTCTGCGCCAGAAGACTCAATGGCCTTGTAAGCTGCCGCAGACTTGGCCTTGGCAACCGGATCGCCGAAAGGCAGGCCACCGCCGGTGGATCCACCGTAGGAAACGCCGTCAGAGAACTGCTTGTCGCTACCGATGGTGAAGAACAGAACCTTGGTAACGGAAGCCTTGCCAGAAATCTTCTCGCCTACTTCAACGTCTGCTTTCACGTCTGTCTGCAGAGGAGCAGTAACAGGCATGGAGCTGGAACTTACGTTGAGGGAGGAACAACCGGACATAGCGCCGGCCAGAACGAGTGTTGATGCAATAAGCGCTTTTTTCAAAACAAACTCTCCATAGGTTGTTACGTGGCCTTCATGGCCGCGCGCACTATACTGAAATGCGCCATATATAACAATAGCGGCTAAAAACTGATCTATTGTTCCATTTAGAAATATGAACACGTGTTCGCTTTGATTGACATCAACAGGCAACAAACCATAACAATGACGTCACTTGCGCTTTCCTGTTTTGATCTATACTCAGACTGACGGTCTCTAACCCTAACCAGATACTGGCCGTTGTCTTGCAGCCAGGGAATCAGACAGCTGCAGGGTATGCGACAAAGCAAAACCACAGAAAGGAGTGGATAATGAAAAAACTGATCGCAGGTGCAATTCTTCTTGGTGCTTCCTCCATGGCTTTCGCCCAGCCCGGCTGTGGCGTGGGAGCCATGATCTGGAAGGGGCAGTCCGGCATTGCGCCACATGTACTGGCCGCGACCACCAATGGAACCTTCGGTAACCAGACCTTTGGTATGACCACCGGCACTCTGGGCTGTCAGACCAACCAGTCTGTTCAATCCATGGCCATGTACATGGACAGCAACATCGACAAGGTTGCCCGCGACATGTCCCGCGGTTCCGGTGAAAACCTGGACACTCTGGCAGTCCTGCTGGGTGTAGAAGAAACTGACCGTGATACCTTCCGCAAAGTACTGCAAGACAACTTTGCTTCCATTTTCCCCAACGCTGATACCACCTCAGGTGAAGCCGTAGACGCCATCGTGGCCCTGCTGGAGCAGAACGACGCTCTGAGCAAATACGTAGCCGCCTGATCACTGGCGACAATGGAACAGAATGGCGCCATGGACGGCGCACAAACCCCAGAGCCACTAATCCGGAAACACCAACTCCATGGGCTTTACCCTCCGTATCGGGCAGGCCGTCTTATGGCTTGCATGCAGTACTGCCTGGGCACAGGCAGAATCCGTTAAACTGCCGGACGACCTTCATCACAATCCAACCTGGCTGACCCTCGGCCATTATCATCAGGACAGGTTCGGTTCCGATTACACCAGCCAGGCCGATGACCCGGCGTTCTTTCTGAGTGACAACGGCAAAACATCGCCCAGAGCCGAGTTGGAAGCCACCCTGGAGGCCATACAACAACCCGGAGGTGGTGATAGCCACGCCCGCTGTCGATTCCCGGCCCGGGATGCCTGGCTGAGAGAGCAACTGGATTTGCCGGACACACCAGTAAACTGCCCCGCTTTCGAGGAATGGGCAGGCACACTGAATACCGAGAAAGTCACCCTGGTATTTGCGGCGTCCTATCTGAACAGTCCCTCATCCATGTTCGGCCACACCTTCTTGCGGCTCGATCCCCCCCAGGATGACGAAGAAACCGATCTGCTGCTTGCCAACACTATTTCCTACGCAGCCGATGCCGCTGAACATGACAGCGAGTTGTTGTTTGCCTATCGCGGTATTTTTGGTGGCTATCCGGGCATTACCTCCATCAAGCCCTATTACGAAATGATCCGGCTGTACAACGACATCGAACACCGGGATCTCTGGGAGTACACCCTGAATCTCGACCAACACGAGGTTGACACCCTGCTGGCCCATACCTGGGAAATTCAGGACAAGAACTTTGATTACTATTTCTTCGATGAGAACTGCGCCTACCGCCTGTTAGCCCTGATCGACGCCGCCCGCCCGGGAACAGACCTGCTCGACGAAGTAAGCACTCACGCTATCCCGTCCGACACCGTGCGCTGGGTGAGAGATGCCGGCCTGCTTGAAAGCATCCATTACCGCCCGTCTGCCGCCACCTCGGTAGCCCATAGCCTGGACAGCCTGCCCGCATACCACCAGACCATCGCCGCAGCCTTGACTAATGGCTATGTGGCAGTGAACGACCCCGAAGTGCGTAAGCTTGGAAAAGACGACCGCGCCCAACTCCTGGATGCCACGTACGATTACGTACGCTACCAGAGCGAAGCCGAAGGCTGGCCCCGGGAACACGCGGCGCCGCTGTCTCATCAGCTACTGGTCGCCCGCAGCCAGATTGAGGATGCGGCAGAACTTCCAGACGTGCCTGAACCGGAGATCCGCGACGATCAGGGGCATGACACCTTTCGCCTGAGTCTCGGTTCCGGCCAGTTGGCCCACAGCGAGTTCACCCAGTTGACCATCCGGCCGGCCTACCACGACGTACTGGATCCGCCCGCCGGTTACCGTACCGGTGCACAACTTCAGTTCCTGCGCCTGGACGCCAGGCTCTACCACAAAAACGACGAACTTCAGGTGGAACAGATCACCGGCGTGGAAATACGCTCCCTGAGCCCCCGGAACCAGTTCTTTGCACCGATCTCCTGGCAAGTTGGTTTTGGCGGCCGCCGCACGGACACCGGCGATGACCGCGTTCTGGCGCCCTATCTCGAAGGCGGAGCCGGCGGCAGCTGGAGCCTCGCCCAGAACACACAGGCCTTCGCCATTGCCACGGCCGATGTAGAAATCGACGATGACATCAAACTTGGCTACGACTTCGCCCCGGGAGCAGACCTCGGCCTGCTGCACCAGAACAACCGCTTCAGCCTGCTGACCGGCGTAAAAACCAAAGCCTGGATCGTCAGCAGCCAACACCGGCAAGACCAGTTGTACGCCGAAGCCAACTGGCACATTGGCCGGGAATTCAGCCTATTCGCCAAATTCACCCGGGAAGACCACTACGACAGGTACCAAAGCACATGGCAAGCCGGCCTACACGCCTACTTCTGAGCGCCAGAACAACCCTCGTCACACTGCTGGCCATCGCAGCGTTGCTGCAAACAGGCTGCAGCAGCGTATTCTTCTATCCGGACAACGCCACCTACATTACACCCGACCGGCTTAACCTGGATTTTGAGGACGTCTACCTCGACACCGCCGACGGCGAAAACCTCCACGGCTGGTGGCTCCCTGCCCTCACCGACGAACCAGCCAAGGGCACCATCTACTACCTGCACGGCAACGCCCAGAACGTCAGCGCCCACATCCTCAACGTTGCCTGGCTGCCGGAACAGGGCTACAACGTGTTCACCATCGATTATCGGGGTTACGGCCAGTCTACCGGCGCCCCGGACATCGAAGGCGCCCTGCATGACGTAGAAACCGGCCTGCGCTGGCTGGCCCATCAGGAACACACCGAAGACCGCCCGCTGTACCTGCTCGGCCAGAGCCTCGGTGGCGCTCTGGGCATCGCGCTCGCCAGCGAATGGACCCAGCGCAACGAACACCCCGCCCTGGACGGCATCATCCTGGACGGCACCTTCTCCGGCTTCCGCTACATCGCCCGGGAGAAACTCGACCAGTTCTGGCTCACCTGGCCATTCCAGTACCCCCTGAGCTGGACCATCCCGGATGACTACGAAGGTACAGACCGCATCGCTGACCTCTCACCGGTGCCGGTGATGGTTATCCACAGCGTTCGGGATGGCATCATTCCGTTTGAACACGGTGTGCGGCTGTATGAAGCGGCGGAGCAGCCCAAGGAGTTCTTGCAGACCGATACGCCCCATGCAGCGACGTTTGTGATTCCCGCATACAGGGAGGCAGTACTGGAATTCATGGAAAAAGGCCTTTAGAGGCCACGAGGTCCATAAACGAAAAAACCCGCCAGGCTTCAGGCCGGGCGGGTTTTTCTAACCAAGAATGATCTTAGTCAGCGAAGTCAGTCGGCTGCTCGCCTTCTTTGACTTCCTTCATGGACAGCTTAACGCGACCACGGTTGTCCACATCCAGCACCTTGACCAGAACTTCCTGACCTTCGCTCAGCTCGTCAGTGACGTTCTCGATACGGCGCTCGGAGATCTGGGAAATGTGCACCAGACCATCCTTGCCGGGCAGGATGTTAACAAAGGCACCGAAGTCCACAATCCGCTCAACGCGGCCCTTGTAGATAGCACCCACTTCGATCTCGGCAGTGATTTCTTTCACGCGATTCACGGCAGCCTGTGCGGCCGCAGCGTTGTCGGCGTAGATCTTCACGTTGCCGTCGTCGTCCAGGTCGATGGAAGCGCCGGTCTCGTCACAGATACCACGGATGGTCGCGCCACCCTTACCGATTACATCACGGATCTTGTCCGGATGAATCTTGATGGTGGTGATGCTCGGAGCGCGATCAGACAGCTCGGCACGGGGCTCGGCGATCACCTTGTTCATCTCGTCCAGGATGTGCAGACGCGCAGCGTTGGCCTGCTCGAGGGCGATTTCCATGATTTCGTCGGTAATACCCTGAATCTTGATGTCCATCTGCAGGGCAGTGACGCCCTCTTTGGTACCGGCAACCTTGAAATCCATGTCACCCAGGTGATCTTCGTCACCCAGGATGTCAGTCAGGACCGCGAACTTGTCGCCTTCCTTGACCAGACCCATGGCGATACCGGCCACAGGAGCCTTCAGCGGCACACCAGCATCCATCAGCGCCAGGGAAGAGCCACACACGGAAGCCATGGAACTGGAACCGTTGGATTCAGTGATCTCGGAAACCGCACGAATGGCATACGGGAACTCTTCGATGGTCGGCATAACCGCGGCTACACCACGCTTGGCCAGACGACCGTGACCAATTTCACGACGGCCCGGGCTGCCCATGCGGCCAGCTTCACCTACGGAGTACGGAGGGAAGTTGTAGTGGAACAGGAACGGGTCCTTGCGCTCACCTTCCAGGGCATCGATGATCTGCACGTCACGGGTGGTACCCAGCGTAGCGGTAACGATAGCCTGGGTCTCACCACGGGTGAACAGGGCGGAACCGTGAACGGACGGCAGTACGCCAACTTCCACCTTGATCGGGCGAACGGTCTTGTTGTCACGGCCATCGATACGCGGCTTGCCTTCGATAACCTGCAGACGAACGACAGACTTCTCGACCTTACCGAAGTACTTCTTCACTTCCTCTTCGGAAGGCTGGCCTTCTTCTTCACCGGCCAGTTTCTCAACGGCAGCAGATTTGATCTCACCCAGACGCTCGTAACGGGCCATCTTGTCACGGATAGCGTAGGCTTCTTCGATGGCACCACCGAACTCGGCCTTGATGGCGTTCAGCAGCTCGGTGTTTTCCGCCTCGGGCTGCCATTCCCAGCGCGGCTTACCGTTCTCGGCAGCAAATTCCTTGATGGCAGTGATCGCAGTCTGCATTTCCTGGTGGCCGAACAGTACGGCGCCCAGCATCTGGTCTTCTGTCAGGCCTTTGGCCTCGGACTCAACCATCAGCACCGCTTCGTCGGTACCGGCCACAACCATGTCCAGCAGGGAAGTGCTGAGCTCTTCGAAGGTCGGGTTCAGGAAGTAGCCTTTCTCGTTGGTGTAACCCACACGGGCAGCACCAATCGGGCCGTCGAACGGGATACCGGAGATGGCCAGGGCTGCAGATGCAGCAATCATGGCAGCGATATCCGGATCGTGGTTCTTGCTGGCAGACATAACCGTCAGCACAACCTGAACTTCGTTCATGTAGCCGTTCGGGAACAGCGGGCGAATCGGACGGTCGATCAGGCGGGAGGTCAGCGTCTCTTTCTCGGACGGACGACCTTCACGCTTGAAAAAGCCGCCCGGAATTTTACCGGCGGCGTAGGTTTTTTCCTGGTAGTTCACAGTCAGGGGGAAGAAGCCCTGGCCCGGCTTGGGCTCTTTGGCGCCAACAACGGTGCCCAGAACGGCAGTGTCGCCGGTGCTTACCAGTACCGCGCCGGTTGCCTGACGGGCAATACGACCGGTTTCCAGGGTGAAGGTTTCCCCACCCATTTCAAATGTCTTGATACGTGGTTGCAGTTCCACAATAAACTCCTGCATTTTCAGCGGTTTTGATTCTGGCCAATGACCCATTCATTCGCCATTTTCCAACAACTGCAGCAGTCTGATCAGTGAACCGAAAGGCAACCCGTCTGAAAGCTAACAGGCTGTTGCAAAACCCCGGCCAGAGTTCCCGGGCTTTTCAACAACCTGCTATCAATAGCGGCTTTCCATTGTGACAGGGAAAATCCTTCGGTTTCACAGACAAATCAACTGCAGCAAAAAACGCTTCCTGCTTGTTCGGAATGAGCAAGGCAGGGAGCGGGAGAGAAGCACGGCTGAACCCGGGAACCCCCGGGCCAGCCATCAGGTCGCTAAACCGGATTAGCGACGCAGACCCAGACGCTGGATCAGGTCCAGGTAACGGTCAGCGTTTTTACGCTTGAGGTAGTCCAGCAGCTTACGACGCTGGTTTACCATCCGGATCAGGCCGCGGCGGGAATGGTGATCCTGCTTGTTGGCCTTGAAGTGATCCTGCAGCTTGTTGATGTTGGCGCTCAGCAGAGCTACCTGAACCTCAGGGGAACCGGTATCGCCATCACCTTGCTGAAAATCTTTAACGATCTGAGCTTTCTCACTGGCAGACAGTGCCATATTTCACCTCATTGGTTGCGATGCATACCTATTCAGCCGAACCGCGCATCTCTACAGCCCGGCTAATCAGCAAAAGGCGTTTACCGTTTGCTGTTCTTGACCAGACGGCGAGGCACCAGTTGAGTGCCATCGCCTTCCGGCAATGCTTCTGCCAGCCCTACGAAGGAATGCTCGCCATACAGGCGGACGAAACCTTCAAAAGGCTGACCCGGTATTCTAACCGGTTGTCCGTTCAAGATCGATACCAGCGGCACGCCGGACAATCGGTACTCGGGAAACATGGTGAGGGCGGTTTCCGGCGGCAACAGCAGACCATCCAGGCTTTCCCCGCGCTCGCGCATGGCTTCCAGGTCTTTGACATCGTGGGCATTTGCCAGGGTGTAGCCGGAGGCCAGGGTGCGACGCAGAGCACTGACATGAGCTCCACAGCCCAGAACCTCACCAATATCCTCAACCAGTGAGCGGATATACGTACCCTTGGTACAGGTAACCGCAAGATCCAGCTCCTGTTCCCGAACCGCCAACAATTTGAGCTCGTAAATGGTCACCGGCCTGGCCGGGCGCTCAATTTCGATACCCTCGCGGGCGTATTCGTACAGTGGTTTGCCCTGATGCTTCAGAGCCGAGTACATGGAGGGCACTTGCTGAATGTCGCCACGGAACCGGGCCAGTACGGCCTCCACTTCTTCCTCACTGAAGTGGGGAACCGGCTTTTCCTCCACCACAGCCCCTTCGCTGTCTCCGGTTTCTGTCCGGATGCCCAGGCGTGCGGTGGTGATATACGCCTTGTCACTGTCCAGCATGGTCTGGGAGAACTTGGTGGCCTCACCAAAACACAGGGGCAGCACGCCAGTGGCGAGCGGATCAAGCGCACCGGTATGGCCGGCCTTCGCCGCACCATACAGGCGCTTGACCTGCTGCAGAATCCCGTTGGAGGTAACGCCCTGGGGCTTGTCGATTACCAGGATGCCGTTTACGTCACGGCCTTTGCGTCTTCGGCTCAAGCGTCACGCTCCGGGTTATCGGAAACCGGGTCATCATTATCGTCCCGGGGCACGGCAGGCTTGTCGCCAACCGCTTCGCGGATCAGGCGATCCATCTTGCGGCTCTGCCCCAACAGCTTGTCGAAGTGAAACCGCAGATGGGGCACCACACGCAATTTCATGGCGCGACCAACCTGCCCGCGCAGAAACCCGGAGGCCTTGTTCAACACCGTCAGGGAGTCCTGCACTTCGGGTGAATCTTCGGTGAGCTCCTCGGTGGACAGCAACGAAATATAGATATCGGCATAGCCTAGGTCACGGCTGACTTTCACATCATTAACCGTGACCATACCAACGCGAGGATCCTTCACCTCGCGCTGGATCAGCTGCGCTAGCTCTCGCTGCATCTGATCGCCGATGCGATCTACGCGACTGTATTCCCGTGCCATCAGGCCCCCGTGGACTCAAGCTGACGTTCAACACGGACGCGATCGAATACTTCGATCTGGTCGCCCACTTTCACGTCGTAGCCTTTAACACCGATACCACATTCCATACCGTTGCGAACTTCCGCCACATCGTCCTTGAAGCGACGCAGGGATTCCAGCTCGCCTTCAAAGATCACCACGTTGTCACGCAGTACGCGGATCGGCTTATTACGGTATACGGTGCCCTCAGTCACCATACAGCCAGCCACCTGACCGAATTTCGGCGAACGGAATACGTCACGCACATCGGCAATGCCCACGATATCTTCGCGGAATTCCGGCTTGAGCATGCCTGTCAAAGCCGCTTTCACATCATCAATCAGGTTATAGATGATGCTGTAGTAGCGCAGATCCAGACCTTCCTGCTCAACCAGACGCTTGGATGCGGTATCCGCACGCACGTTGAAACCGAAAATAACGGCGTTGGTGGCCATGGCCAGGCTGACGTCGGTCTCGGCGATACCGCCAACACCAGACGAAACAATCTTCACCTGAACCTCGTCGTTGCCCAGGTCCTGCAGGGCCTTGGTAATGGCTTCCAGAGAACCACGCACGTCGGTCTTGAGTACGACGTTGAGGGTCTTGACCTCGTCCTTGCCCATATTCTCGAACATGTTCTCGAGCTTGGCAGCTTGCTGGCGCTGGAGACGTTGCTCACGCTCACGGGTCTGACGGAATTCAGCCAGCTCTTTGGCTTTTTTCTCGTCAGCCACAGCGAAGAATTCGTCACCGGCGTCTGGCGTGCCGTTCAGGCCCAGAATCTCGACCGGAATCGACGGACCAGCTTCTTTCACCTGGCGCCCGGCTTCGTCGGTCATGGCGCGCACCTTACCGAAGAAGGAACCGGCCACCACCATGTCGCCCTGGCGAAGCGTACCGTTCTGAACCAGCACGGTAGCAACAGAACCACGGCCGCGTTCCAGGCTGGATTCAACCACAACACCTTTCGCCGCTGCATCCGGGGACGCTTCCAGCTCAAGGATTTCAGCCTGCAGCAAGACAGCTTCCAAGAGGTCATCGATGCCCATACCGGTGTGTGCAGAAACAGGCACGAACTGAACGTCGCCGCCCCAGTCTTCGGGAATGACTTCCAGAGCTGAAAGCTCGTTCTTGATGCGGTCCGGATCGGCTTCTTCTTTGTCCATCTTGTTGATGGCAACCACGATCGGTACGCCGGCAGAACGGGCGTGCTCAACGGCTTCCTTGGTTTGAGGCATAACACCGTCGTCGGCTGCCACCACCAGGATAACGATGTCGGTACACTGGGCACCACGAGCACGCATGGCGGTAAACGCGGCGTGGCCCGGGGTATCCAGGAAGGACACCATGCCGTGTTCAGTTTCTACATGGTAAGCACCAATGTGCTGGGTAATACCACCGGATTCACCGGCAGCAACCTTGGCGCGGCGGATATGGTCCAGCAGTGAGGTCTTACCATGGTCAACGTGACCCATGACACTGACAACCGGCGCGCGCTTGATCTTCTCTTTGCCTTCGTCCGGGCCGGTGATTTCGCTCAGGACTTCCTCTTCGAAAGCATCCTCGCTCACCGCTTTGGGCTTGTGGCCCAGCTCTTCGGTAACCAGGATCGCCGTTTCCTGATCCAGCGCCTGATTGATGGTTGCCATCACCCCCATACCCATCAGGGTCTTGATAACATCAGCGGACTTGACGGCCATGCGCTGGGCGAGATCACCAACGGTGATGGTTTCCGGAATCTGTACTTCTCTGACCATGGGCTTTGTGGGCCTCTCGAAAGCATGACGCTTTTCTTTCGGTTTCTTTTTGGCCCGCAGCGGCTTGCGAAGAGTGGTTTCCTCTTCGTCTTCGCTCAGTACTACCGGTTCTTCTACCGGACGGCTGCGAGGACCGCGATGGCCAGCCTGCTTCTTCTTCGGCTTGCCTTCTTCAATATCATCGCCGCGCTCACGCACCTTCTCTTTTTTCTTCTTCGGCTTGCGATCCCGACCTTCATCCTCAGGCGGAGGCATGGGAATATCCTCCGGCGCGATGGCAGGCTCTGCGGATTCTGCAGCAGGTTCCGGAGCAGCCTTGGCTTCGGTTTCCGCTGCGGCCGGAGCTTCCGTTTCAGGGGCTTCGGCAGGTGCAGCTTCCGCTGCGACCTTCGGCGTTTCTTCCACCGGTGCCTGCTCTTCGGCCGGTGCCTGTACCGGCTCTTCCGCTACCGGCGCCTCAGCTTCCGGTTCGGGTTGCAGCTCTGCACGCTTGATATAGGTGCGGCGCTTGCGCACTTCTACGTTGACAGTCTTGGCCTTGCCGGCCTTAAGCGTCGTCGTGGTCTTGCGCTTGAGTGTAATCTTCCGCGGTTCAGCTTCCGCCTCGCCATGGTTTTTTCTCAGATAGGCCAGCAACTGCTGCTTCTCATCGCTGGTGACAGCGTCGTTTTCGCTGCGGGCTTTCAGGCCCGCTTCCACGATCTGCTTCAGCAAACGATCCACGGGAGCGCCTACATCTGCGGCCAGTTGTTTTACCGTTACTTCAGCCATACTGGTCCTCCTCTCCCGAATCAGGCCTGGTCTTCAAACCAGGGTGCGCGCGCAGTCATAATCAACTGACCAGCACGCTCTTCATCCATACCTTCAATTTCGAGCAGCTCATCAATCGACTGCTCCGCCAGATCTTCCATTGTGCGCACGCCCATGCCGGCAAGCTTGAATGCCAGCGCCCGGTCCATGCCGTCCATGTTCAGAAGATCGTCTTCGGGCTCAGCGCCCTCCAGGGCTTCTTCACTGGCCAGCGCCTGGTTCAGCAATACGTCTTTGGCACGACGGCGCAATTCAGTGACGGTTTCCTCGTCAAAGCCCTCAATCGCCAGCATTTCTTCCATCGGTACGTAGGCCACCTCTTCAATGGAGGTAAAGCCTTCCTCGATAAGAACACCGGCAAATTCTTCATCAACATCCAGATGAGCGGTAAAGTGTTCAAGCAGGCGGTTGTATTCCTGCTCCTGGCGCTCACCGGCTTCTTCTTCCGTCATCACGTTCAGGGTCCAACCGGTCAGCTCGGTAGCCAGACGAACGTTCTGGCCGTTCCGGCCAATGGCCTGCGCCAGGTTATCTTCGGCAACGGCTACATCCATGGTGTGACGGTCTTCATCCATGACAATGGAGGCGACCTCAGCAGGCGCCATCGCGTTGATGACCAACTGAGCCGGGTTATCGTCGTAAAGCACGATATCCACACGCTCACCGCCCAGCTCATTAGACACTGCCTGTACGCGGGAGCCCCGCATACCAACACAAGCGCCAACCGGATCAATACGGCGGTCGTTGGTCTTCACCGCAATCTTGGCCCGGGAGCCCGGATCGCGAGCGGCACCGCGAATCTCGATCAGTTCCTCGGCAATCTCGGGAACCTCGATGCGGAAAAGCTCGATCAGCATTTGCGAATCGGTACGGCTCAGAATCAGCTGTGGTCCGCGATGATCGGTGCGAATCTCCAGCAGCAGAGCACGAACGCGGTCGCCCATCCGGAAGGTTTCACGGGGAATCAGGTGCTCACGGGGAAGCAGAGCTTCTGCGTTGCCACCCAGATCCACAATCACATTGTCCCGGGTCACCTTCTTGACGGTACCGGACACCAGCTCACCGATACGATCGCGGTAGCTGTCGACAATCTTCATGCGCTCGGCTTCGCGCACTTTCTGGAAGATGATCTGCTTGGCCGCCTGGGCACCAATGCGCCCGAACGCCACAGACTCCACCTTCTCTTCGTACATATCACCCGGCTTCAGATTGGTGTCGATCTCTTCCGCTTCCTGCAGGGTCAGCTCAGTGCCCAACGCAGGAACGGCATCATTATCGACCACCAGCCAGCGGCGGAAGGTTTCGTATTCTCCGGTGCGGCGATCAATGGCAACCCGGATATCCGCCTCTTCGTCTTCATAACGTTTCTTGGCAGCGGTAGCGAGTGCGAGTTCAATCGCCTCGAAAATCACATCCTTCTCGACACCTTTCTCGTTCGAGACGGATTCCACTACCAGCAAGATCTCTTTACTCATGGGATTGCCCTGCCCTCAAAATAAACGATACATCTATAGATTTATTCGAATGTGTCACTCGAAAACCGGCACGATGTTGGCTTTTTCGATACTGTCGAAGGGCAACAGGTATTCGTGGTCATCTACTACAACTACCACGTCGTCGCCCTCCACCCCTTTGATCAGGCCCAGGAATTTGCGCCGGCCCTCAAACGCCATACGCAGCTTGATCTGCACTTTATGACCAATAAATGCCTCGTACTGCTCCAGCCGGAACAGCGGCCGGTCCATACCGGGCGAAGACACTTCCAGCGTATATTCGGTCTGGATGGGGTCTTCCACATCCATCACCCCGCTGACCTGACGACTGACTTTCTCGCAGTCGTCGATCGCGATGCCGTTCTCAGCATCATCAATAAACACCCGAAGTTTGGAATGGTGTCCATGGGAGCGGAATTCAATTCCCCAGAACTCATAACCCAGACCCTCGACCACCGGGCGCAGGATGTCTTCCAGTTGTTTCAGTTTGGCTGACAAGTGTCGCCGCCTCCGTTTCCGAATTTTCAGGGTACAAAAACAAAAAAAGGGCTGTTAATCAGCCCTTTTATGCACCAGGGCCCTTTGCGCCAGGCCCCTTAATCAAAAAGCCCCTGAAACATGGGGCCTTTTGTTGCAAGAATTCGCAAAGCGCCAACCCTTTCAAGCGCTCTGCCGACAGACACCTGGCCTGCCTGGAAGCCTCGATGCTCGCAGGCTCCAATATCCGCGGGAGTATAGTGACGCCACGCGGACTGGTCAAGGACTGACCAAAAAAAACGGCCTGGGTTTGCCAAGCCGTCTTCTTTTAATATGGTGCCCGGGGCCGGACTCGAACCGGCACAGCTTTCGCTACCACCCCCTCAAGATGGCGTGTCTACCAGTTTCACCACCCGGGCATCATTCTTTACTCGAGTTCGGGGAGCGCGTCCCCACCCTCGGATTCGCTGTTGGCTGCAGGCTCATCAGCAGAGGGCGCCTGCTCAGCTTGCGCACCTGCCTGAGACGATTCCTGAACAACCGGAATACCTGCCTCGCCAGCCACTTCGGCGCGCTGCTTGGCAAAAATCGCCAGCGAAAAACTTGTCACAAAAAAGATAACCGCCATAAAAGTGGTCATCCGCGTCAGGAAGCTTCCGCTGCCCTGACTACCAAACACGGTCTGGGACGCACCACCACCGAAAGCCGCTCCGGCGTCTGCACCCTTGCCCTGCTGGATCAGAACCAGGCCCACCAGCGACACGGCGATCACGACGTGAACAACAACTACCAGTGTTTCCAACCAATCCATACAGACTCTCGTAAACGTGTCGGCTTAGACACCTGCCGGGAAAGACCGGCAAATGCTGATAAATTCTTCGGCCTTCAACGATGCACCACCGATGAGACCGCCATCAATATCCGGCTCTGCAAACAAAGCGGCCGCATTATCCGCTTTTACACTGCCGCCGTAAAGTACCGAAATCTCATTAGCCGGTGCATTCATACCATCCAGCACCTTGCGGATTTCCGAATGCATGGCCTGGGCATCGTCTGCCGTCGCGGTTTTTCCGGTTCCGATAGCCCAGACCGGCTCATACGCCACAACAACCCTGGACCACTGATCATCAGCCACAACTGACAACCCACTGCGAACCTGCTCGGCAACCACTGCTTCGGCTTGACCGGCTTCCCGCTCCGCGAGCGTTTCACCTACACACAGCACCGCAACCAAGCCACTCAACAGAACCTGCTCAACCTTGGCGGCTGCCACAGAATCCGTCTCACCAAACAACTGCCGGCGCTCGGAATGGCCCACCAGCACATAGCCACAACCCATATCGCGGGCCATTTCGGCGGAGATTTCTCCGGTATATGCGCCAGATTGCCACTGGGACACGTTCTGCGCACCGGTAGTGATCCGCCCACCTCCCTGCTCGGCAACCTGGCCCAGATAGATCGCAGGAGGGATAATAACCACCTCCACATCTTTGCCAACATTACCGGACTGCTCGCAAACTGCGCCAACCAGCTGTTTCACCAGATCTTTCGACCCGTTCATTTTCCAGTTTCCGGCAACAATTCTGCGACGCATCTCTGTCCTCGACAGTCCCGAGCAAAAGGGAGGCGGAACTATACAGCAGTCACCCGCGGTACACAACCACCCTTCGAAATCAGGGTGTTGAACGCTCCACCACGAGGGCAAGCTCTTCCACCACCCGGGTAATATCGTCTGCGCTCTGACCCTCGGCCATCACTCTGATCAGCGGCTCGGTGCCGGATGCCCGCAGCAGAATGCGCCCGGCATCACCCAACGAAGCCTCTGCCCGCGCCATGGCCTCAACAATATCCGCCCTACCCAACGGATCAAACCGTTCGGCAACGCGTACGTTGATCATTTTCTGCGGCAGCTTGCTCATACCGGCCCGCAGTTCTCCCATAGTCTTGCCGGACTTCCGCACTGCCAGCAGTACCTGCAACGCAGAGACAATACCGTCACCCGTGGTGGTGCAATCCCGGATCACCATATGCCCGGAACCCTCGCCTCCAATCAGCCAGTTATTGGCCAACAGGCGCTCCATCACATAACGATCGCCAACCTTGGCCCGCTCGAACTCGACGCCGATTTCGCGCAGAGCCAACTCAACACCCAGGTTGGTCATTAACGTACCAACCACACCACCGTGCAGCCGTCCTTCTGCCTGGCGCTGGGAAGCCAGGATATACAACAGTTCGTCGCCATCCACTTCGGAACCATCACGATCAACCATCAACACCCGGTCGCCGTCACCGTCGAAGGCAATACCAAGATCAGCCTTTTTCTCGGCAACCGCCTGTTTCAGCGCGCCCAGATGGGTAGAGCCAACATTCAGGTTGATGTTCAAGCCATCTGGCTCGGCGCCAATCACCGTCACTTTCGCCCCCAGCTCACGGAACACTTTGGGCGCCACGTGGTAGGTAGCACCGTGAGCACAGTCAAGCACCAGGTGCATGCCGTCGAGAGTAAACTCGTTTGGCACAGTACTTTTGCAGAACTCCACATAGCGACCGGGCGCATCGTCTACCCGGCTCGCCTTGCCCAGCTCTTCCGGCTCACACACTTCGATAGGCTGGTCCAGCCAGCGCTCAATCTCGGCTTCCAGGGCGTCGTCCAGTTTGGTACCGGCAGAAGAAAAGAATTTGATGCCATTATCATGATGAGGGTTGTGGGAGGCACTGATGACAATTCCGGCAGATGCCCGGAAAGTTCGCGTGAGGTAGGCAATCGCCGGTGTCGGCATCGGCCCCAGCAACTTCACATCAACACCCGCCGCGGCCAGGCCAGCCTCCAGCGCCGATTCGAACATATAGCCGGACAACCGGGTATCCTTGCCGATCAGTACGCTGTTGCGCTGGCCCGCACGCTTGAATGCCTGCCCCGCAGCCCAACCCAGATGCAGCATGAACTCCGGCGTAATCGGACTGTCTCCGACCCGGCCACGAATGCCATCGGTACCAAAGTATTTGCGCTGGGTCATCAGATTGCCTCCTTCACTGCCGTTACGATCCTGACGGCGTCCACAGTTTCCCTAACGTCGTGCACCCTGAGGATGCTCGCCCCTTTCATGGCCGATATTGTCGCGGCAGCGAGGCTGGCCGGCAACCTTTCATTCACATCGCGACCCGTGACCGCTCCCAGCATGGACTTTCGCGAGACCCCGACAAGTAACGGGTGTCCGAGAATATGCAACTGCTCAAGGGTAGCGAGCAGCTGATAGTTATGCTCCACGCTCTTGCCGAAGCCAAAGCCGGGATCAAGAATAATGTTATCGGCACGAACACCGACCTGCTCAGCCACCCGCATACGCTCCGTCAGAAAAGAGCTGACGTCCCGACGCACATTACGATACCGGGGATCGTCCTGCATGGTATCCGGCTCACCCTGAATATGCATGATGCACACCGGAATGCCTGCTTTTGCAGCCACTTCCGGCGCACCCTCGCGCTGCAGGGCACGAACATCGTTGATCAGTCCCGCACCAAGCCGGGCGGTTTCAGCCATCACCACAGGATTGCTGGTATCCACCGAAATCACGGTATCCAACTCTTTGGCAATGGCTTCGACCACCGGGCATACGCGGTCAAGCTCTTCCTGGGTCGAGACTTCGCTTGCGCCGGGGCGAGTCGACTCACCTCCAACATCAATAAAAGAAGCGCCGTCATTGACCATCTGCCGGGCCCGCACAAGCGCCGATTCCCTGGAATTAAAGCGTCCGCCATCGGAAAACGAATCGGGGGTGACATTCAGAATACCCATCACGTGGCAACGAGACAGATCCAGTTCGCGACCGGCAAAGTTCATTTTCATAACGCAGCTTCCACAGGCAGAGCTTTCGGAGAGACAAAAACAAACGCCGCCCGGGGGCCCGGGCGGCGCATTCAGTTACTCAGGCTTTGACGGCGAGTCAGTGCTCGCCGGCGGGACGCCCTACGCCGGGCTGCCGGCCATCGTCGGAGCTTCTGGGCTCCGGCGCCTGCTCAGGCTCTTCAGCCTTCACGCCTCCGGCGGGACCACTGTCACCCCAGTTTTTGGGCGGACGAGGCTCCTTGCCAGCCATGATGTCATCAATCTGGTAACGATCGATGGTTTCGTACTTCATCAGTGCTTCGGCCATCATGTCCAGCTTGTCCCGGTTATCAATCAGGATCTGCTTGGCCTTCTCGTAGCACTCATCAATGATATTGCGAACTTCCTCATCAATCCGCTGGGCAGTCTCTGGCGAGTACACCGTGTGCGCCTGCCCCGCAGAACGACCAAGGAAGGGCTCCTCACTGTCTGTGTCATACTGGAGAGGACCAAGTTTCTCGGACAGCCCCCAACGGGTCACCATATTCCGGGCCAGGCTTGTCGCCCGCTCGATGTCGTTGGACGCACCAGTGGTGACACCATCAAAGCCCAGGGTCAGCTCTTCGGCGATACGGCCACCAAACAGACTACAGATCGAGCTGGTCAGATAGCGCTTGGAGTGGCTGTACTTGTCCTCTTCCGGGAAGAACATGGTCACGCCCAGGGCGCGGCCACGAGGAATAATACTCACTTTATAGACCGGGTCATGCTCAGGCATCAGACGGCCCACAATCGCGTGCCCCGACTCGTGGTAAGCCGTATTCCGCTTTTCCTTTTCGCTCATCACCATGGACTTGCGCTCGGCGCCCATCATGATCTTGTCCTTGGCCAGCTCCAACTCTTCCATGGAGACCAGGCGCTGATTACGACGGGCCGCAAACAGCGCAGCTTCGTTGACCAGGTTGGCAAGATCGGCACCGGAGAAGCCCGGCGTGCCCCGCGCAATCACCGCAGGATCAATACCGTCGGCCAGCGGCACTTTTTTCATGTGCACTTTCAGAATCTGCTCACGGCCAATGATGTCTGGCAGGCTCACCACCACCTGGCGGTCAAACCGGCCAGGGCGCAACAACGCCGGGTCCAGCACGTCCGGACGGTTGGTGGCGGCAATGACGATAACGCCTTCATTGCCTTCGAAGCCGTCCATTTCCACCAGCAACTGGTTGAGGGTCTGCTCACGTTCGTCGTGACCACCGCCCATGCCAGCACCACGGTGACGACCAACCGCATCGATCTCATCGATGAAAATAATGCAGGGGCTCTGTTTTTTAGCCTGCTCGAACATGTCGCGAACACGGGAAGCACCCACGCCCACAAACATTTCCACAAAGTCGGAGCCGGAGATAGAGAAGAAAGGCACCTTGGCCTCGCCCGCGATGGCCTTGGCAAGCAGGGTTTTACCGGTACCGGGAGGGCCCACCATCAATACGCCTTTCGGGATGCGACCACCAAGACGCTGGAACTTGCTCGGATCCCGGAGGAAATCCACCAGCTCTTTCACATCTTCCTTGGCTTCGTCGACACCCGCGACATCGGAAAACGTGGTTTTGATCTGGTCTTCACTCATCAGGCGCGCCTTGCTCTTGCCGAACGACATGGGGCCCTTGCCGCCACCGCCGCCCTGCATCTGGCGCATGAAGAACACGAACAATGCGATGATGATCAGAATCGGGAACGCGGCTACCAGCAGCTGCGTCCACAGGCTCTGGCGCTCGGGCTCCTTGCCGATCACTTCGACGTTGTTGGCGAGCAGGTCATCCATCAGCTTGTTGTCAGACACCTGCGGCCGGATGCTCTGGAACTGGGAGCCGTCGTTGCGGACACCCTGCACCTGCAGACCATCAATGGTCACCTGCCGTACCTGGCCCTGCTGGACCATCTCGACAAACTGGGAATAGTTAACTTGTTGGCCGGTGGTGGTGGGAGAGAAATTCTGAAACACCATCAGCAGCACGGCGGCTATGATTAGCCAGAGAACCAGATTTTTTGCCATATCGTTCAAGGATCATCACCTGTGAATTGCAGGATCAGCGCCTGAAGGCCGCCAACCCTTTTCCGACACCTTACACCAATTGTACGCCGGTAAACCAGAAACGGCCCATCCGGAACCGATCGCGATACTACCTATATGGGACGCCATGACCGGAATTACAACACCCTCTGTAAGTGAATACGGCCATTTGTCATGAGTCGCTATCTGTTACAATCGCTGAATTATACGTGGTTGCCAGCGGATTCACCGCTGACCTTTTGTTAATTGCACCTATTAAGAGATTACATCATGAGTCTGTCACCGGAACAGCGCCGGGAATACCGGGCTATTGCCCACAACCTGAAGCCCGTCATCATCGTTGGCGACAAAGGCCTGTCTGAAGGACTGCAGGACGAACTGGACCGTGCCCTGAACGACCATGAGCTGATCAAGATCAAAGTCGCCAGCCAGGATCGCGAAGTCCGCCAGGAAGCCATTCAGGCTCTGTGCGAAAGCTCCGGCGCCGAACTGGTCCAGACGATCGGTAAAATCGCCGTCATTCTGCGTCGTGCGAAGAAACCGAACCCCAAGCTGTCGAATCTGCTGCGCAACAAATAAGCGTAAGCTGAGACGCGAAAAAGCCGGCCTGGTTCCCCAGAGCCGGCTTTTTCTTTACGCCCGATCAGCACAACCGAGTCAGATATATTCCACTTCGGAAATCTCGTACTCCACGGTACCGGAGGGGATACGGATAGCCACCACATCCCCTTCGTTCTTGCCAATCAGCGCGCGGGCGATCGGCGAGGACACCGACAGCTTGCCTGCCTTGATGTCGGCCTCATCTTCACCCACGATCTGGTAAGTAACCTCTTCGTCGGTTTCCATGTTGACCAGATGCACAGTGGTGCCGAAGATCACCTTGCCGGTATTCTCCATGGTGGTCACATCAATCACCTGCGCCACGGACAGCTTGCCTTCGATTTCCTGAATGCGACCTTCGATAAAGCTCTGCTGCTCCCGGGCCGCATGATACTCAGCATTTTCCTTCAGATCGCCGTGCTCACGGGCATCGGCAATGGCCGCGATCACCCGCGGCCGATCTTCGGACTTCAGCTTTTTCAGCTCCTCACGCAGACGGTCTTCGCCCGTCTTGGTCATCGGTACTCTGTCAGCCATAGCCTTACTTTCCTGCGTGTAGTTCCTGGAGGCGACGAACGGTGCGCTCCGGGCCAAACTTGATGGCCCGGCAGAAGGCTTCGCCACCTGCCAGTGTGGTTGTGTAGGTTACTTTGGTCTGCAAGGCAGACTGGCGAATCTGCGCCGAGTCAGAAATCGCCTTGCGACCTTCCGTAGTATTGATAATCAGCTGAACCTGACCATTCTTGATGGCATCGACAATGTGCGGACGACCCTCGCGAACCTTGTTCACCCGCTCAACGGCGATACCTTCGGCTTCCAGCGCCTTGGCGGTGCCAGTGGTGGCAATAATCCTGAAGCCAGCATCCACCAGGTCGCGGGCAACACTGGCCGCACCCGGCTTGTCCACATCGCGCACCGACATGAAGGCCACGCCCTGGGCCGGCAACCGTTCACCCACGGCCAGAGCGGCCTTGGCAAAGGCTTCATCAAAGCTGTCGCCCAGCCCCATCACCTCACCGGTGGATTTCATTTCCGGCCCGAGGATCGGGTCCACGGCCGGGAATTTGTTGAACGGGAACACGGACTCTTTAACGGCGTAGTAGGTCGGCACGATTTCCTGAGTAAAGTTCAGTTCTTTCAGGCTCTTGCCGGACATCACCCGGGCCGCAACCGCGGCCAGAGACACCCCGATAGCCTTGGACACAAACGGCACGGTCCGTGAGGCACGCGGGTTCACTTCGATCACGTAGATCTCACCATCCTGATAGGCCAGCTGCACGTTCATCAGGCCGATAACATCCAGCTCGATGGCCATTTTCTTCACGGCCTCGCGCATCTCGTCCTGCACCTGCTTGCTCAGACTGTAGGGCGGCAGGGAGCAGGCGGAATCACCAGAGTGAACACCAGCCTGCTCAATGTGCTGCATGATACCGCCGATCACAACATCAGTGCCGTCACTGATCGCATCAATATCGACCTCGATGGCAGCATTCAGGAAGTGATCAAGCAGAACCGGGCTGTCATTGGAGACCAGCACCGCGTTACGCATGTAGCGCACCAGTTCGGTTTCGTCATAGACGATCTCCATGGCCCGGCCACCCAGCACGTACGACGGACGCACCACCAGCGGGTAGCCAATCTCGCGGGCAGCCACGATGCCTTCCTCGTGGCTGCGCACAGTGGCATTTTCCGGTTGTTTCAGACCCAGGCGCTGGATCATCTGCTGGAAGCGCTCGCGGTCTTCGGCGCGGTCAATGGCGTCCGGACTGGTGCCGATAATGGGCACACCGGCGGCTTCCAGGCCACGCGCAAGCTTCAGCGGAGTCTGACCGCCGTACTGGACGATTACGCCCTTGGGCTTCTCGACGTTGATGATTTCCAGCACGTCTTCCAGGGTGATCGGCTCAAAATACAACCGGTCGGAGGTGTCGTAATCAGTCGACACGGTCTCCGGGTTGCAGTTGATCATGATGGTCTCGTAGCCGTCCTCACGCATGGCCAGGGCCGCGTGCACACAGCAGTAGTCGAATTCGATGCCCTGACCAATGCGGTTGGGGCCACCACCGATGACCACAATCTTCTCACGATCGCTTGGCTCTGCCTCGCACTCTTCCTCATAGGTCGAATACATGTAGGCGGTATCAGAGGCGAATTCTGCCGCACAGGTATCCACGCGCTTGTAGACCGGGCGGATGCCCAGGTCGTGGCGCAGCTTGCGCAGGCTGACTTCGGAAATGCCCAGCAGCTTGGCCAGGCGGGCGTCGGAAAAGCCCTTGCGCTTGAGTCGGAACAGGGTAGCCTTGTCGATATCGGCCTTACCGGCCGACTTGAGAGCCTGCTCTTCGCGCACGATGTCCTCGATCTGCACCAGGTACCAGGGGTCTACCTTGGTGTGGCGGAACACTTCGTCCACGGTCATGCCGGCGCGGAAGGCATCACCGATGTACCAGATTCGCTCGGCACCGGGTACGTTCAGCTCCCGGGTCAGGGTTTCTCGGCTGTTCTCGGAGTCCAGCTCTTCCAGCTTTTCATCGAAACCTTCAGAACCCACTTCCAGGCCACGCAGTGCCTTTTGCACCGACTCCTGGAAGGTCCGGCCAATGGCCATGACCTCACCGACAGACTTCATCTGAGTGGTCAGGCGGGCATCGGCCTGGGGAAATTTCTCAAAGGTAAACCGGGGAATCTTGGTAACCACGTAATCAATGGACGGCTCGAACGAGGCCGGGGTGACGCCGCCGGTGATCTCGTTCTGCAGCTCATCAAGGGTGTACCCCACGGCCAGCTTGGCTGCGACCTTAGCGATCGGGAAACCGGTGGCCTTGGACGCCAGCGCCGAGGAACGCGACACCCGGGGGTTCATTTCGATCACCACCATACGGCCGGTATCCGGATTGATACCGAACTGCACGTTGGAACCGCCGGTTTCCACACCAATCTCACGCAGCACCGCCAGCGAGGCGTTCCGCATGATCTGATATTCCTTGTCGGTGAGGGTCTGGGCGGGGGCCACCGTAATGGAATCACCGGTGTGCACGCCCATGGCGTCGAAGTTCTCGATGGCGCAGACGATGATGCAGTTGTCGTTCTTGTCCCGAACAACTTCCATCTCGTACTCTTTCCAGCCAATCAGGGATTCGTCGATCAGCAGCTCGTTGGTCGGGGACAGATCGAGACCGCGAGTACAGATCTCCTCGAACTCGTCCTTGTTGTAGGCAATACCACCGCCAGAACCACCCATGGTGAACGATGGACGGATAATGCACGGGAAACCGATGTCTTCGGAGATCTTCCAGGCTTCATCCATGGAATGGGCGATGGCCGCGCGCGGGCACTCCAGACCGATTTTCTTCATGGCCTTGTCGAAGCGGTCGCGGTCTTCGGCCTTGTCGATGGTGTCAGCGTTAGCGCCGATCATTTCAACGCCATGCTTCTCCAACACGCCGTGCTTTTCCAGGTCCAGCGCACAGTTCAGTGCAGTCTGACCACCCATGGTGGGCAGCAGGGCGTCCGGCTTTTCCTTTTCGATGATCTTTTCGACCGTCTTCCAGGTGATCGGCTCGATGTAGGTGGCATCGGCCATGGCCGGGTCGGTCATGATAGTGGCCGGGTTGGAGTTCACCAGGATCACCCGGTAGCCCTCTTCGCGCAGCGCCTTACAGGCCTGGGCTCCGGAGTAGTCGAATTCGCACGCCTGCCCGATCACGATGGGGCCGGCGCCCAGGATCAGGATGCTTTTAATGTCGGTACGTTTTGGCATGTCTTGGTAAACCTGTCAGCAACTTTTGAATTCTTGCAGCGCGGTATTCAGCGCCGGTGAGCTATCGTTGATGGCCTTGCCCTCAGGCAGATCGCGCTTCCATCAGCTGGATAAACTCGTCAAACAGCGGAGCCACATCATGGGGGCCCGGGCTGGCTTCCGGGTGCCCCTGGAAGCTGTAGGCCGGCTTATCGGTGCGGCGAATGCCCTGCAGAGTGCCGTCAAACAGCGATTTGTGAGTCGCTTCCACATTGGCGGGCAGGGTTGTTTCATCCACAGCAAAGCCGTGGTTCTGACTGGTAATCATCACAGTGCCTTTGGCAATGTCCTGCACCGGATGGTTGGCACCGTGATGGCCGTGGCCCATTTTCATGGTTTTTGCACCACTGGCCAGGGCCAGCAGCTGGTGGCCCAGGCAGATGCCGAATACCGGAATCTCGGTTTCCAGCACTTCCTGAATGGCCTTGATAGCATAGTCGCAGGGCTCGGGGTCGCCCGGGCCGTTGGACAGGAAGATGCCATCGGGCTTCATCGCCAGTACATCAGAGGCCGGGGTTTGCGCGGGCACGACGGTGATCTCGCAACCGCGGGCCGCGAGCATCCGCAGAATGTTGTATTTTACGCCGTAATCCCAGGCCACCACCTTGAACCTGTCTTCGGAGCGGTCACTGTAGCCGTTTACCAGATCCCACTCGGCCTGGTTCCACTGGTAGGCTTCGCTGCAGGTGACTTCTTTGGCCAGGTCCATGCCTTTGAGGCCGGGAAAGGCGTTAGCCAGTTCCAGTGCGCGTTCGGCAGTGGCGTTTTCACCAGCGACGATGGCCCCATTCTGGGAGCCCTTGTCCCGGAGGATGCGGGTCAGTCGGCGGGTGTCGATGTCCGCAATGCCAACAATGTTGTTGCTTCGCAGGTAGTCATCAAGGCTACCCTTGTTTCGCCAGCTGCTGGCGAGCAGGGGCAGATCCCGGATGATCAGGCCAGCGGCCTGGATGCGGTCGGATTCTACGTCTTCTTCGTTAACACCGGTGTTGCCAATGTGCGGATACGTCAGGGTAACGATCTGGCGGGAGTAGGACGGATCGGTCAGGATTTCCTGGTAGCCGGTCATGGCAGTGTTGAACACTACCTCGCCGCTGGTTTCTCCGTCTGCGCCGATGGCGGTGCCGTAGAAGAGGCTTCCGTCTGCGAGTGCAAGGATTGCTGGTGTGCTCAAGGCTTGTATCCTCATCGAGTGGCGTAAGTTCGTCACGAACAGGAACGCAAGCGCATAATCTCAGGTTGCAAAAAAGCGAGACAAGGTAAAAACCCGGTCCCGCTTTTATAAACTTTTCAAAGGTACGCTTGGTGCAGTCAAATCGCCTTATTGTAAGCGATTTTGGCGTTTTTTGTCCACGCCGAATTGCTCTCGGCCTGACGCAAACTCCGGCCACGGAAGCAGGGCACCTTCCCGAAAACCGCTACAAGCACTTCCATGTGAGCTTCTCTCCGGCCATCCATGGCCTCCGAAATTTTCGGGAAGGCGCCCTGCTCCCGCAGCCTCTGAGTATGTAGCTCAACCTTTCAGGTTCAGAACGTCCTGCATGTCGTAAAGACCAGCCGCCTTACCCTCAAGCCACAACGCGGCCCGCATGGCACCTTTTGCGAAAGTCATCCGACTGCTCGCCTTGTGGGTAATTTCGATGCGCTCACCCTCCGTTGCAAACAGTACCGTGTGATCACCCACCACATCGCCGGCGCGGATGGTCTCGAAGCCGATTTCCTTGCGGGTGCGTTCGCCGGTGAAGCCTTCGCGGCCATAGACCGCACATTCTTTCAGGTCGCGACCGAGAGCATCAGCCACCACTTCACCCATACGCAGGGCTGTGCCCGAGGGGGCGTCTTTTTTGTGGCGGTGGTGGGCTTCGATGATTTCCACGTCGTAGTCATCACCCAAGGTTGCGGCGGCGGTGCGCAGCAGGTTGAGGACGACATTGACGCCCACGCTCATGTTGGGCGCAAAAACGACCGGAGTGTTTTCGGCGGCCAGCGCCAGCTGCTCTTTTTCGGCGTCGGTCATGCCGGTGGTACCGATCACGAGCATTTTGCCGTTAGCGCTGCAAAACTTCGCGTTTTCCAGGGTCAGGTCCGGGAAGGTGAAGTCCACCAGTACGTCGAAGTCGTCTTTGACGTCGTCCAGGCTGGCGGCCATTTTTACGCCGGTTTTGCCGATGCCGGTCATTTCACCGGCGTCGGCGCCAATCAGACTGCTGCCCGGCTCGACGATGGCAGCGCCGAGCTCAAGGCCTTCGGTACCGTCGACAGCTTCGATCAGCACTTTACCCATGCGCCCGGCGGCGCCGATGATCGCTACCCTCATCTGCTCTACCCTCAGAATTTCATTTCGTCGAAGAAGTTTTTCACACCCTCAAACCATGAGGTTTTCTTGGGGGCATGATGAGTTCCGTTGTTACCATCCAGGGTTTGCTGGAATTCTTCCAGCAGCTCCTTCTGGCGTTTGGTGAGGTTCACCGGCGTCTCCACAATCACCCGGCACAACAAATCACCGGCCGGGCCACCGCGGACCGGGCTGACGCCTTTGTTGCGCAGACGGAACAGTTTGCCGGTCTGGGTCTCAGGCGGAATCTTGAGCTTTACGCGGCCATCCAGCGTTGGTACTTCCAGCTCGCCGCCGAGGGTGGCGTCGACGATGCTGATGGGCACTTCGCAGTAAAGATTGCGACCGTCACGGGTGAAAATGGAATGCTCACGAACGGCGACCTGTACATAAAGGTCTCCAGGAGGCCCTCCGTCTACACCCATCTCACCTTCGCCGGACAGGCGAATACGGTCGCCAGTATCAACACCTGGCGGCACCTTGACCGAGAGGGTTTTCTCCTGGCGCACCCGACCCTGGCCGTGACAGCTCTTACAGGGATTCTTGATGATCTGGCCGGAGCCACGACAGGTAGGACAGGCTTGCTGTACGGTGAAGAAGCCTTGCTGCATCCGGACCTGGCCCATGCCCTGGCAGGTGCCACAGGTTTCCGGGCGAGAGCCTTTTTCAGCGCCACTGCCATCACAGGCTTCACATTCTTTATGGCCAGGGATGTTGATCTTGACGGTTTTGCCTTTAACAGCCTCTTCCAGATCCAGCTCCAGGGTGTAGCGAAGATCTGCACCGCGGGTGGTTCGGCCACGGCCACCACCACCGAAGATGTCACCGAACACATCACCAAAGATGTCGGAGAAGCTGGCGCCACCACCGCCAAAGCCGCCGCCAGCCTGACCGTCTACGCCGGCATGACCAAACTGGTCGTAGGCGGCGCGCTTACTGGAGTCCGCCAGGATTTCGTAGGCTTCGCTGGCCTCTTTGAATTTGTTCTCGGCATCTTTGTCATCCGGGTTACGGTCCGGGTGGTACTTCATCGCGAGCTTTCGATACGCCCGCTTAATTTCCTTTTCGTCCGCATCCCGGGAGATCCCGAGTACTTCGTAATAATCGCGCTTGGCCATGCTTCAAAACCCTGTTTTTATAACGAGGAAAACGCGAGCCCGGCCCGCGTTTCCCCAACTACTTGATGTACCTCGGAATTACTTCTTGTCGTCGTCTTTGACTTCCTCGAACTCGGCATCGACGGCGTCGTCAGCACTCTTGGCCTGACCTTCTTCCTGGCCACCGGCCTGCTGAGCCTGGTCGGCCTGATCCGCGTACATCTTCTGAGCCAGCTCAGAGGACACTTCGGTCAGCTTCTGAGTCTTGGCTTCGATCGCTTCCTTGTCTGAACCCTCGAGGGCCTCTTCCAGATCCTTAATGGCGGCCTCGATGGACTCCTTCTCGCTGTCGGAGACCTTGTCACCGGCTTCACTCAAGGTCTTGCGCACGGCGTGTACCATGGCATCACCCTGGTTACGGGCCTGGACAAGCTCCTCGAACTTGCGATCTTCCTCGGCATTGGCCTCGGCATCGCGAACCATCTTCTCGATCTCGTCATCGTTCAGACCAGAAGAGGCCTTGATCACGATGGACTGTTCCTTGCCGGTCGCCTTGTCTTTGGCAGACACGTTCAGGATACCGTTGGCATCAATATCGAAGGTTACTTCGATCTGCGGCACACCGCGCGGTGCCGGCGGAATGTCGGCCAGATCGAAACGACCCAGAGACTTGTTCTGTGCCGCCTGCTTACGCTCACCCTGAACCACGTGAATGGTCACTGCAGTCTGGTTGTCATCCGCTGTAGAGAAGGTCTGCGATTTCTTGGTCGGAATCGTGGTGTTCTTCTCGATCAGCGGAGTGGCCACGCCACCCATGGTTTCGATACCCAGGGTCAGCGGGGTTACGTCCAGCAGCAGTACGTCTTTCACGTCGCCAGACAGTACCGCGCCCTGAATCGCTGCCCCCATGGCTACAGCCTCGTCCGGGTTCACGTCTTTACGCGGCTCTTTGCCGAAGAACTCTTTTACTTTCTCCTGCACCAGCGGCATACGGGTCTGACCACCGACCAGAATAACCTCGTCGATTTCACCGGCCTTCATGCCCGCATCCTGAAGAGCCACCTTACAGGGCTCCAGACTGCGCTGAACCAGATCTTCTACCAGCGATTCCAGCTTGGCACGGGTCAGCTTCACGTTCATGTGCTTGGGACCAGACGCATCTGCAGTGATGTACGGCAGGTTTACGTCGGTCTGCTGGCTGCTGGACAGCTCGATCTTGGCCTTCTCCGCCGCTTCTTTCAGACGCTGCATGGCCAGAGAGTCGCCGCGAAGATCGATGCCGCTGTCTTTCTTGAACTGGTCGGCCAGGTATTCAATCACTTTCAGGTCGAAATCTTCACCGCCCAGGAAGGTGTCACCGTTGGTGGCCAGCACTTCGAACTGGTGCTCGCCGTCTACGTCCGCAATTTCGATGATGGACAGATCGAAAGTACCACCACCCAGGTCGTACACAGCAACAGTACGATCACCGCTCTTCTTGTCCAGGCCATAAGCCAGGGCCGCAGCAGTTGGCTCGTTGATGATCCGCTTCACTTCCAGACCAGCAATCTTGCCAGCATCTTTGGTCGCCTGGCGCTGGCTGTCATTGAAGTACGCAGGCACGGTGATCACCGCTTCGGTTACCTTTTCACCCAGGTAGTCTTCTGCAGTCTTCTTCATTTTCTTCAAAACTTCTGCAGACACCTGCGGCGGCGCCATTTTCTGACCCTTTACCTCAACCCAGGCGTCACCGTTGTCTGCCTTGGCGATTTTGTAGGGCACCATCTTGATGTCTTTCTGAACCACGTCATCTTCAAAACGACGACCAATCAGTCGCTTAATGGCGTACAGAGTGTTGTGCGGGTTGGTCACCGCCTGATGCTTGGCTGACTGGCCAACCAGAGTCTCGTTGTCATCGGTGTAGGCGATGATGGACGGGGTTGTGCGATCACCCTCTGCGTTTTCAATTACCTTTACCTTGTCGCCATCCATGATGGCCACACAGGAGTTTGTGGTTCCCAGGTCGATACCAATAATCTTGCTCATCGAATCACTCCAAATCTTTCTGAATGCTGTTCCGGAGAATGCCTACCCCGGCCTTTGCTGTTTAATCGCTATATTGGCGCTCTGCTCGACTTTTCAAGCCTGCTCGTCGATTTTTGGCGCATCTTCTGCCTTGGCCACTACGACCATCGCCGGACGAACTACCCGGCCATTAAGCAGATAACCTTTCTGCACAACCGCAACCACGGTGTTAGGCTCCGCATCCGGCGCCGGCACCATGGACATGGCTTCGTGCTGCTGCGGATCGAACGGCTCACCCACCGGGTTGAGCTGTTCAACGTTGAATTTCTTCAGGCTGTTCATAAACAGCGTCAGGGTCATTTCCACACCTTCGCGAATGGACGCAACCAGCTCGCCTGCGTTTTCGTGACCCTCGGTGCTTTCGACCGCCTTCTCCAGACTGTCCGCTACAGGCAACAGCTCTTTCACAAACTTCTCGAGCGCAAACTTGTGAGCTTTTTCCACATCAATCTCGGCCCGGCGACGGACATTCTGCATCTCCGCCTGTGCCCGCAAGGCCTGCTCCTGGTACTCCTGCAGTTTCTGCTGCAGCACATCCAGCTCGGAGCCCTGCTCCGGTGACTGCTCGGCATCCTGGTTACCTGCAGCCTGCTCTTCCGCCGCAGCTTCTGCTGCCTCGTTGCGTTCTTCTACCTGTTCGTTGCGCTTTTCGTCAGCACTCATGACAACTCCTGATAACGTTTTCACGGCCACGGAGGCCTGCAGAAATAACCACTCCCGCTTGTGCAGAAAGCAGGAAAGAATCGCTTTGCGAACCGATATGGGGCCCGCTTCCCGGGTTTCAACCGTCACCCACGCAATCTTTGATGTTTTCATCATTTCCTGTTTGCAAACCGGAAAAACCCTGTATATATTCACAGCAACTGTATGAACGAACAGTGGTCAGAGTTATTACTTGCTCAAGAACGAGCGGAGGTTGCGGCATGCTCACACAACTCACGGTATCGAACTACGCCATTGCAGAAAGGGTTGAACTCCAGTTCAACCGCGGTATGACAGCCCTGACTGGGGAAACCGGCGCCGGCAAGTCGATTGTGCTTGATGCCCTTGGCCTGGCCATGGGAGGCCGGGCCGATGCCGGCGCTGTTCGCCATGGCGCCAAGCGTGCCGACATTACCGCCAGCTTCGATATATCCCGCATCCCCGAAGCCCGGTCCTGGCTGGACAGCCATGAGCTGGATGACAAGGACGATTGCATCCTGCGCCGGACCATCAGCAAGGACGGCCGCTCCAAGGCATTCATTAATGGCCAGCCCTGCCCGCTGTCACAATTGAAAGAACTGGGCGGCCTGCTGATGGATATCCACAGTCAGCACCAGCATCAATCCCTGCTGCGTAAGGAAACCCACCGAAAGCTGCTGGACGAGTTCGCCGGCGCGGAAAGCCTGGCCGACGAAACCCGATCTGCATGGAAAGCCTGGCACCAGACGCGTCAGAAACTACAGCAACGCCAGCACAATGCTGATGAGGCCGAGGCCCGTTTACAGCTGCTGCGCTATCAGGTGGAAGAGCTGGACAGGTTGGCGCTGGGCGAGGACGAACAGACAACCCTGGAAACCGAACAGGCACAGCTCAGCCAGGCCGACGCCGTACTTCACAGCAGCCACCAGGCCGCCCTGCTATGCACTGAAGATGAGGTTTCAGCCGCAGACCTGGTGCGCCAGGCACTGCACCAACTGGAGCAACTGCCGGTTGATGTCCCGGCACTGACCGACACCATCCAGATGCTGAACGAAGCAGAGATTCAGATTTCAGAAGCCGGCGACAACCTGCGCCGCTTCGTAGACGACTACGAAGCCGACCCGGTCCGACTGAACGAAGTGGAAGAACGGCTCAGCGCCATTTATCAGATGGCACGCAAACACCGGATCACCCCGGAGGAGTTGCCGGAGTTGCATCAACGCCTGAGCCAGGAGCTGGCCGAACTGGATGGCGGTGAAGGCAGCCTGGAACAGCTTCAGGCCGAGCTGGAAAACCTGCGGGCACGGTTTGACGCCCTGGCCACCAAGCTGACAGAAACACGCCGGAATGCCGCCATGGAGCTCGACCAGCGAATCGCCCGGGAGTTGGCACAATTGAGCATGCCATCGGTGCAGTTTGTCAGCCACCTGAGCCGGAACAGTGATGACGAACCTGCCCCTCACGGCATGGAAGAGGTGGAATTCCTGGTGAGTGCCAACCCGGGCCAACCCGCCCGATCGTTGGCCAAGGTGGCTTCCGGCGGTGAACTTTCCCGCATAAGCCTGGCCATTCAGGTGGTTGTGGCACAAACCTCCACCACACCGACTCTGGTATTCGATGAGGTGGATGTCGGCATCGGTGGCGGCACCGCGGAGGTCGTAGGCCGCCTGCTGAGATCACTCGGCGAGAATGGCCAGGTACTGTGCGTCACGCACCTGCCGCAGGTGGCGGCCCAGTGCCATCAGCATTTGTTCGTCAGCAAATTTACCGAGAAAGACGCGACCTATTCACGCATCGAATCCCTGGATGACCAGGGCCGGATCAGCGAAGTCGCAAGGATGCTTGGCGGAGTGGACATGACAGAACAGACCATAGCCCATGCCCGGGAGATGTTTGTAAAGGGCCAGGCAACCCATCACTAATCCCCCTCTCGTTTCGGAGAGCTTCTGGGCCAGCCTTGTCGCTGGCCCTTTTTTTACTTCTTATCGGACTTCAGTGGCTTCACGTAAAGGATCAGGCTGTGATCGACAATCTCATAGCCGTGCTCTGCCGCAATCTTCTGCTGGCGCTCCTCGATAACCTCATCGACGAACTCAACAACTTCGCCAGTCTGGGTGCAAACCATGTGGTCGTGATGATCATCACCGGCCATCTCGAACACCGCGTGACCGCCTTCGAAATTATGACGTAACACGAGGCCTGCAGCTTCGAACTGGGTCAGCACCCGGTAGACTGTCGCCAGGCCCACGTCATCGCCCTGGTCCAGCAGCTTTTTATAAACGTCTTCAGCACTCAGGTGATGTTCTTCAGCATTCTCAAGGATATTGAAGATCTTGACCCTTGGCAGAGTAACCTTCAGACCGACTTTTCGTAATTCGGCGTTTTCAGATGACATGTTACCATTCGCTCTTTGGTGTGCCTCACGGCTTCCGGTATGATGAAGCCGCAGTACGACGGATGACCCGTTTCACACCTGCTCAACGCAGGCGAATTCAAGATAGAGGATTTCCCCCGGCGATGCAAAAGCTCCCCGCTATCGTTCTTATTAGCATTTTATCCTTGTCCGGCTGTGTTTTTCCGGGCGTTTACAAAATCAATGTCCAGCAGGGCAACATTGTCACCGATGAGGAGCTGACGGAACTGTCCGAGGGCATGCCCAGAAGTCAGGTTCACGCGCTGCTGGGAAGCCCGTTGATGCTGAACCCCGTCGACCCGTCCCGGGAATACTATGTTTACACCTTTCAGCGCCGGGGCAACGAGATCGAAGAACAGCGCATCATCGTTTACTACGAGAATGATCAGCTGAGCCACTACGAAGCCCAGCTCCTGGAAGAAACGCCAGCCTACTAGCGCTTACGCTTTCTTTTTAGCCCGGTTCAGGCGAGCCTGCTTGGGATCAATCTTGAGTGGGCGGTATAGTTCCACCCGGTCGCCTTCTCTCAGAGCATGCTCGGCCGGGTTCTTCACCACTTTGCCAAACACCCCCATATCGATAGCGTCCGGATCAATCTCCGGAAAGATCTCGGTAATCCTGGAGAGCTTCACGGCTTCAAGGGCTGTAGTGCCCGGAGGCACCACCACGGGCACAATCTGCTGCTTGTCCGGGCGGGCATAGGCCACTTCCACTTCCATCACACGATCCCTCCGCGATAAACCTCATCTGCGCGACGACAGAAAGCATCCACCATGGTATTGGCCGCCTGATTAAATACCGGGCCGAAAGTCATTCGTGAAAGCGAGCCTGAAAATTCGAACTCCAGGGTCAGGATTACTTTGCAGGCGTTATCGTCCAGAGCCCGAAAGTGCCAGCGCCCCGTAAGATTTCTGAGCGGGCCGTCCACGAGCTTCATTTCAATGGTCTCTGGCATCAGCAACTGGTTTCGTGTGGTCAGCCGGTGGCGAACGCCCCCTTTGGAAATATCCAGTGAAGCCATGATTTCAGCATCATTCTGTTCGTGGACCTCTGCCCCGGCACACCAGGGTAAGAACTCAGGGTAACGGGCAACGTCATTGACCAGGTGGAACATACGCTCCGCCGAGTGCATAACCAATGCGGTCTTGTCGATCTGATGTGCCATGTAAACCGGATTTCCTGCGTTTCAGACTTCGTTCCAGCCCTGCCGGGCCAGTCAGACACTATGATAAAGGATATCGCCCTCTTTGGGGGCATTTTCATCTGGTTCGGGCTGCCCGTTTTCCGCTGGCAGCACGGCCTCTTCGGGTGTATTCGGAGGTACATCTTCCTCAACCGGGCTGTCTTCAGGCGCCCTATTCTGCGCCTCAGCAGACGCTGTAGGTTGCTGGCACCAGATAGCAGCACTGCCGTTGTCACACAGGTTGCCGAGTGAGAAAAGCGTGTACTGTAGCCCGATCCAGGCCGCCACAACAGGAAGCACCAGTCGCATCACCCAGAACCAGATTCTCCGGAACACAACCGGCGCATTGCCCAGAATGGTTGCCGCGAAGCGCCGGGTGATACACCAGCCGGCAAATGTGGCAATGAGAATAGCCACCGCCGGTATCACAATGCCACCGGCGACCAGTTCCAGCCATCGAAATACAGTGGCACCACCTATGCGGTAATCGGCCCACAGATTGAAGGAGAACAGGGAAGCCAGCCCGGCGAACCAGACTGCAAGCCCGACAATGACCGCAGACCAGCCCCGAGGCGCCCCGGTCCACTCCCGAAACCATCCCACCACCGGTTCGAGCAGAGACACCCCCGTCGCCCAGACAATCAGCACCACCAGCAGAAAAACCGCCGCGATCACCACCTGACTGTAGGGCATGCCTGATAGCGCGACCGGCAGCGAAACAAAAAGCAGGCTGAAACCCCGCTCCCCCTCCAGGCTGCTACCGTCCGCAGCAACTGAAAACATCATCAATCCGGCCATGATGGCAACGAGGGTGTCCATCAACACCACAGCCAGTATTGAGCGTTTCAGACGGGTATGGCTGGTGGAATAGGCGCCAAATATTGCCCACACCCCCATTCCGAGACCCAAGGTATAAAAAGCATGAAAGAACGCTGCCTTGATACTGGCCGCTGTTACCTGCTCAGGCCGCATCACCAGAACGTGATCTATCCCGGACTGCAAGCTCCCCCCCATGGCTGCCAGCCCGAACAGCACCAACATCAACAGCAGGGTGCAGGGTACGATCATGCGCATCGATCGCTCCAGGCCCTTGACCACTCCGCGGGCAGAGACCGCAACCACAAGAATCACGAAGAAGACATGCCAGGCCATAAACTGCCGATAGTGGCCCGGGTCCGACACCAGCTCCGACAGAACAGCAGTTGCTGAGGCCGCCGAAGCACCCTCGAAACGGTCAGTTGCACCGAAAAAGATGTAAGCCAGAACAATACCGCCAAAAACAGCGGTAAAGGAGAGCACCACGAACGCCGCAAGAATGCTAAGCGGCCCCGCCAGTCGCCAGAACGGTGAGCAGCCAGCGTTTTTCACCATACCGTCCATGGCCAGCACAATCCCATGCCGGGCATGACGGCCAATCACAGCCTCCGTCACCATCAGCGGCAGGGTAACAATCAGCAGACAGGCCAGGTACAGCAAGATAAACAAGCCGCCGCCGTGGATACTGGCCAGATAGGGAAACTGCCACAGATTGGCCAGGCCGACCGTGGCACCCACAGAAGCCCAGAAAAAGGTGGATTTTCGGGTAAACGACCCTATTGACGTCTGGTACTTGCGCAGCATTACTTCCCCAGGCAGTGACGAGCGCATCATTGTAGCCGAAGCAAGCCTGCAGGAACGACACTAAACCCGAGCCAGACGGCGAATCCGTGACCCTTCTTGCACTCCTGCGCTACAATGCGCGCTTTGCTGGCGTACCGACAAGACCAGCACCGTCATTCTTCCGATCCCGGACAGGATTCATGAGCAAGAAGAAAGCAAACGCCCCAACCAGCAACACCATCGCCCTGAACAAGAAGGCGAAGCACGAATACCATATTGAGGAGCGCTTCGAGGCTGGCCTGGCCCTGCTTGGCTGGGAAGTGAAGTCGTTGCGTGCCGGTAAGGCACAACTGGTTGACGCCTATGTACTGCTGAAGGATGGCGAAGCCTGGCTGTTGGGCTCCCACATCACGCCTCTGAACACCGCCTCTACCCATGTGATTGCGGACCCGACCCGCACCCGCAAACTGCTGCTGCACGCCAAGGAAATCGCCAAGATTGTCGGCCAGGTAAATCAGGCGGGTTACACCTGCATTCCCCTCGCCCTGTACTGGAAAAAGAACAAGGTAAAATGCGAGATCGCCCTGGTGAAAGGCAAGAAGCTGTTCGACAAGCGCGCTACGGAGAAAGAACGCGACTGGAACCGCCAGAAACAGCGCATCATGCGCGAGGCCAACACCTGACACCAAAACTGTGTCGCATATGCACCCTCTTTGCTGATTTCAAAAAGCCTCCTATACTTTTAGGCCTTTCGTCAGTTGGCCCCGATGGCAGTACCAGGCGGCCCGGACTCCGGTACAGAGCATAGGGAGGGCTTATGTCAGCAAAACGGACAGCCATGACCTCGGTCGATCGCTCCTGGTTACGCATGGATACCCCGGAAAATCCCATGATGATTTCCGCGGTACTGGCCTTTGAACAACCCATTCCACTCAAGCGACTCAAGCGCACCCTGGAAGAACGTTTCCTGAAATTCAGACGCTTTCGGCAGCGCATCGTTGACAAAGGTGACAAGGTCTACTGGGAAGACGACCCCCTGTTCGATCTGGACAACCACCTGCACACCATCGCTCTGCCGGGAAACGCCGGCAAGCGAGAGCTTCAGGCCCTGGCCAGTGATTTCAACAGCACCGCTCTCGATTTCCGCCGGCCACTCTGGCAGATACACTACATCGACAACTATGAGAACGGCTGCGCCCTGTTAATCAGGATTCACCACTGTATTGCCGATGGCATTTCACTAGTGCGGGTACTGCTTTCGCTGACCGATCGCACTCCTGAACCCAAGCTAGAGCGCGTTGCACACCCAAAGCTACCCACAAAACCCAACGGCACCGCCGCCAGCCGGTTCCTGCACCGGATTGTAGACAGCACTCAGGCGGCCTGGGGACAGGCCAACCTGTTCGTGGATTCCATTCGCAAAGAGCCTGACTACCCACTGAAGCTGGCCACCACCGCCGGCGGTATTGTTCTGGACCTGGCCAAACTGGGACTTGCCCCCTTCGAGCCGAAAACCAGCCTGAAAAGCCCGCTGCTGGGCCGCAAACAAGTGGCCTGGGCCGAGCCCCTTGAACTGGAAACCGTGAAACAGTGCGCGCGGACACTGGGGGGAACCGTCAACGACGTATTGCTTTGCGCCGCGACCGGTGCGCTGACCCGGCATTTTACGGAGCACGGCCAGAGTATTCCGGACTGCGGCATTCGGGTTGCCGTTCCTTTCAACCTGAGGCCGCTGGACCAGCCCATCGAAACCCTAGGCAATCAGTTTGGCCTGGTGCTGGTGTGCCTGCCTGTTGAGGTAACGGATCCGATCATGTGTTTCCGCCAGGTTCAGGAAAACATGAACCGGCTCAAACGGTCATACTAGGCCCAGGTAACCTATAGCCTGCTGGACCTGTTTGGCCGCGGCCCGGATATTCTCGAACGCCGGGCACTGGACCTGCTCAGCAACAAGGCTTCAGCAGTTCTGACCAACGTTCCCGGACCACGCCATGCGGTTTACCTGGCGGGCAGCAAACTGGTTCAACCCATGTTCTGGGTCCCCCAGAGCGGCAACATAGGTATAGGCATGAGCATTTTCAGTTACGCTGGCACGGTACAGTTCGGCATAACCGTCGACAAAGGCATCAAAGCCGACCCGGGCGAGGTGATGGATTATTTCCGTGACAGCTTCGAGAATCTGCATCAGGCTGCACTCGAGAAAGCCGGCGCCGGCGGTTTCCGCCAGGCTTCCTAGGCTCACCAGAGCCAGCGGTAGGTACAAATAGTAACGCCGTTACACAAAGAAGCCTTGAAGTCTGGCAATCCGGACACATATACTAAATTAACAAGGGGACGACTTGGCTTCGACGCCGGTGACGAACCCTTGGGTGCATGCCGAGATGGCAGCGAATCTCGTAAATCCAAAGCTGCAACGTAATAGTCGCAAACGACGAAAACTACGCACTGGCGGCGTAAGCCGTTCCAGTCGTCCTGGCTGAGGCGCCTATAACTCAGTAGCAACATCCCAGGACGTCATCGCTTATAGGCTGCTCCGTTCACCAGAGCTCACTGGTGTTCGGCTAAGATTAAAGAGCTCGCCTCTTGCACCCTGACCTTCGGGTCGCTTGAGGTTAAATCAATAGAAGGACACTAAGCATGTAGACCTCAAGGCCTAGTGCTGGCGGACGCGGGTTCAATTCCCGCCGTCTCCACCACCTTGCAAGAGAAAAGCCCCTGATTTCAGGGGCTTTTCTCGTTTATGGCATTTAACTTTACGTTTAAGTGACGACCAAGTGTCAACGGCGCTCCTCGTTGTCAGCGCCTGAAGAAAAATAAGAGCCAAAACCCACTACCACAATGTGAAGAGCCAATAGGACTTGTAGCATTACCATTGACTTAGCTTGCCAGCTAGAAGGCTGAATATCGCCATACCCCAATGTAGTCGCTGTAACAACACTAAAATAGAGGAAATCAAAAAAGTGGGAGAACGCCAAAACAAAGCCATAGTTTTCTTCGACACCTGTTATTTCAGGAATCAAACCACTGAAGTGGGAGCCTGTGCCACCAATTAAAGACAAGAGAAAATAAGCCGCCGCAAATGCCAGAATTAGTTCAGCATAATAGATAAAGAGAAACGCTGATCTTCTTGAACCTACTGAGAAATCCTGCAGCTTTCGAGCTAAGGAAAAAGCAGGAATAAAGAAAAGCAATATGACACTCAAAAGAACCAGGGTGAAAGCTACGCCGGTTGGTAAATGGCGAACAAGGATTGGGAAACAAGCGAAAAGGGCTGTAACCAGCAGGAAAAGAACCGTAGAACGGGACTCTGCCCAAATTTCTGAAAACGACACATCATGCTCCTAAACATCAGGGTTAGAGGCAGCAAATTAGAACCAAAAACCACCTTATTTTCAATAGTTTAAGAATGTATTCCCCCATATATTAAGTTTGACAGCCTCTTCAAGGTGATCCGGAGCCAAATGCGCATAGCGCATAGTCATGCTGATAGTCGAGTGTCCCAGAATCTTCTGTAACGTAAGGATATTTCCACCATTCATCATGAAGTGACTTGCAAATGTGTGGCGCAGGATGTGAGCGCATTGTCCCTGGGGTAATTTCACCCCTGATCGGTCAACGGCTCGCCTGAATGCTGAAATCGTCGAGGTCCCGAAACTGCCGTGTTCCTCCAGGTGTGCCTTTAGCGTTTTATAGAGTTCCTTTGAAATTGGAACCGATCGTTTCTTGCCGGACTTGGTTTGATCAAAGGTCACGCGGTAGGGCTTGAGTCGATCCAGTGTCAGGCTTTCGGCCTCTGACCACCTAGCGCCGGTTTCCAGGGAAAGACGAGCCACCAGGAAGGCATGCGGATTGCTGGTTCTCTCCTTCAGTTCGGTAAAGATAGCCCGAATCTGATCGTGATCGAGGTAGCCTATTTCCCGTTCCTGGATCTTAATCGGCCGGATCTTGCTGAACGGATTGGCGTAGCTGATTTCTCCGGTGCGGTGTAGCTCGTTGAATACGGCGTTGAGATAGCCAAGATCGTTGTTGCAGGTTTTGGGCGAGATCCCGCCTTCGATTCGCAAGGCACGATAAACCAAGTAATCGTTGGCTGTGAGCCTTGAGGCCATTGGGTTACCGAAAGATTCTGCGATTCGTTTCAGGTGCCGATACCGGCGTTCCCCATCCCGCAGGTATTTGCCATGCGCCAGGTACCACGTTTCCAAAACTTCCAGGAATTTGCGCCGGTCCTTTTTCAGCTGGGGAACCGGTGTTCCGGCGTCATGCTGGCTCAATACCCAACGCTCGAAACGCTGTGCATCGGTTTTTGAATCAAAGGATTTCCGAACACGCTTCTGCCCTCTTCCACCTGGCTGGATGTCTACCTGCCATCCTCCCGATGGTAGCTTTTTGATCATGCCGCTACCTTGGTTAACAGTCGTCGTTTGGTGAGTCCGTCCTGGACGAGCTGGAATAGCTCGTTTTCGTAGATCTCCCGCCTTCGGTAGTAGTTACACAAGTCTTCCCAGAGTCCGGACTTTTTGAGGCAATCCCATGCTTGTCTGGCGTTGAAGCGGTTGCGTGCATAGATGCTCAGGAGATTGCCGAAGGCGAGGGAACCAAGGACGCAAAAGGATCCAGGGAAGCTTTAACCCAAGACATCGAAAAACTCAGAAAGCTCTAGATGAGGAATTTGCGCTAATTCCCGGTTACAACGTGCAGGTGGCAGCTGGTCACGGCTCCCTCGCAGGAGGGGACGAGTCACCGACCAGGGAATTGGCGTTTCGGAGAAAGTGGCTACGGTACCGGGGGCTTCATGAGAACGACCTAGCGCTGGTATTTGCGAAGGGTGACTCAATGGAGCCCACGATTTCAGACAATGAAACTGTAATGGTAGATACCAGTGAGAAAAAGCTTCGCGATGGGCATATTTACGTCATTAGAAACGGAGATCATCTTCTGGTTAAGCGGATTCAGACACTATGGAATGACGGAGTACAACTATTGAGTGATAACAAAGAGTATCCACCTCAAGAAATATCACGAGACGACCTCGAAAACCTCGAAGTTATCGGTAAAGTCGTTTGGGTAGGCAAGGACCTTTGAGCGGTTAGAGCTCGAAAAACGAGCTCAACCAAATTGTGTACCGAAAAGCCAATTCTTAGGATCTTTATCAAAAAGCTCCAAAACAATAGACTCTTCGACAAGATCTTTCTCAGCGGGATCCAAGATATCTATTTGATTATCCTTATCTAAGACTTCTTGTAACGACGACTCACCAACGTTGATGAAGTATTGAAGACCTTGCTCACGAACTTTTTCGATAACAACTTTAAATATCATAGATTTTTGTCGAGGATCCATCTCGGAAAAAATACAACCATCATGCGCGAGAAACCCTAGGAGGCTACTATTCAATTCGTACAACAAGATGTCATAACAGAAAATTTTAACTTCACTGACACCTTGAGAGCCGTCTCTCGGAATATCCATATCAATATTAAAAAGATATTTTGCATCTTTCGCCAAACTAACCTTTAGGCTACCACCATGATTATCATAAAAACGTTTAACTAAAGATCGAAATCGATTTTCAACATATTCAAAGTATTCTTCGCGTTCGTCGAGATACTTAAGACTTTCTGCCTTGAGCTTTGCTGCGTCCAAATCGAGTTCTGCTTCCCGATCCCTGAGGTCTTTAAGAATGTTCGTGAACTTCTGAAGCTCTGCCACCTCTTTTGATAGCCTCTGGATTGCATCATTGATAGAGTTATATTCCTCCAAGGCTCCCTTAGAATCCAAATCCCTCAGTATGTCATCCCGCTCTCGCTCCATTCTTTCAAGCCTCAACTGAAGCTCAGAAAGCTCAATCTTAGAATCCTGAATTTCACGAGCAAGCCTCTTCCTACGATTAAGCAATATCCTTCGATGAAAAGCGGAAACCTCTTCTATTCTCCTATAAATATCATCTGGAAAGAAAAACTTAGCTTCCTCATATAAGGATCTTACGATGTCAGGATTCAAATCAGTATCTTCCGACAGCTTAAGATTCCGAGATTTTCTAATGATAGATGAATCAATTTTATATATTTGATTTCGAATTTCATTTACCTGAGAAGTAAGATAGTCACCTTGATTCTTCAACGAATCAAAGTTCTCTGCAATAACGAATGAATCTCGACCTTTAATCAATTCATTTAACTGCTCTTCTAAGTCCTTAATATTTTGGGACTCATATTGATCCTTCTGCTTTTCAATAAGCCTCTGCGTACTTTTAACTTCTTCCAAAGCTTCTTTTAGAACCTTTTTTCGATTCACAAGGCCAACATCAACACCAAGAAGAAAAAGGTTCGTTAGCATTTGCTTATAATCAGTTAAACTCACACCTTGCTGGGTCAATGGGTCCGAATAAAAGGTACCACCGTACCTCCTCGCAAATGCATTGAAAACCTGCCTAAACCCGAGCGTCTCGTTGACGCTAACAGGCAAAAAGAGCCTGCCAAGCTCTTTTGCATATCTTGCTGAAGACATTCTTACTTCGTCGAGATAAAAATAATTATCTGAGAACGTCTTATCGATAGTATGAGTTATACCTTTATGCCTAAAGGTCAATTTAAACCAACCGTAACCCGCTAGAAACTTGGCAATCTTTCGGCCCTTCTCATTTTTTTTATCAAGACGGGCACCGAAAAGCATCTGAATCAACTGCAGGGTAAAACTCTTACCAACGCCATTGTATGTTTCCTTCTTATCTCCAACGCCTAGCTGGAGCCCTGCAACTATATTAAGACCTGGGTTGAAAACTATTTTCTTAAACTGAGGATTGCTAGAGCTTAATTCTAAAAGAGTCACCACTCACCTCAATTTTTCCAATTATATAAAGAAAATCAAATACAAGAACCAAAGACTCAACCCCAACTCTCTTAGGATACTCTTCAGTCAGGTAATCCAAAACATCATCAAACGTTTTTTCTTCATCTTTTATATAGTTACACACAAAAGAAGCAATGCAAAATATAGACTCCGAGCTTCTTGTACTCTTACTTGGCAAGAGCATTTTTAACTCCAGCTTCACAATATTCAAAAAAGTAAGAAATAATAATCCAGGAAACGCTTGTCGAGTTAAAGTCTCTGATAAGCACTTTACTCTCCAACAGTTCAAAAAGATCTACAAGAATTCTATTAAAACTGAGCCCATCTTCAGACGACATCATTGTAAGCTCTTCAACAGAGCGAGATTGAAGGTGCTTCCTTGAATAAGACCGCGACAGATTTCTGATCAGAATCTTTTTGTAGAAATCATTGACAACAAGGGATTGTAAACCATCTTTAACACTTCCGTCTGCCACCTCATCAATGAGACAGGTGTAATCTAAACACTCAATTATTTTAGAGGATACTTTTCCATTCAATTTGTTTAACTTTATCTTATCCTCAACCTCTAAAGATTGATAATCCTCATCAAAAGATGGCTTTATCTCTGAATGTCTTTCAACAAGGTCACGAATTGTAAGATCCAAAACCTTTATATCTGTATACTTTTTCTCATAAGGGCTAAAAAATATATTGCACAACTCAACAAGCTTTGGAGTAGACAAGTCATTTATATCTTTTACAAAATCTGACGCATCAAAAACGACATCATCAATATCAACTCCATATTTACCTTTTATATAGGTTTTAGTACTCTTTTCAGGCTTAGCCTTATCGATCAAATAATATATCTTAACACTGTAATCCTTGAAGTCTTCATCGGTCAGTATCTTTAAGGTTTTATCAATTTTTTCTTTTGTTCTAGTAGTAGTTATTTGAACAGCACTCTTTGAAGTGCTATCCACTAAATCTATGCATGGCGCATTATCAGTATAAAAATTTGCATTTTTATACTTTGCATCATAAACAAAATTAAAAACATCTCTCCAATAATTTTCAGAATGAATATTCAGTGAATAGTCAGAGATGTCTTGATGATGTTGAATATCAAGCCTAGTAATAGCCAGAACATAGCTGATTTTATTGAATGCTGACTGACGGTCGTGAACCATTTCACAAGCTACTTATTTTTAAGAACATGAATCGCACATGCAACATTACACAAAATCACTCAACTTATATCATTAATTGAGATGTGCCAAGCGCGAAGATAGTGAAAGTGTACCAACAAACATGACGTATTTCATGAACTGGAGTTGGTAAATCAATAACAACTTAAGAACATAAGGGAGAGTAAGAAACAGACCTCTCCCTGTAGTCACACCACTCTGCAGGTGTCGCGCTTGCCTGGCATCCCTGCCGGAGGTGAGCCCAGGTCTTCCTGACCAAACGGCTCACTGCCAGTTTACCCTTACACATTGTTACGTTTAGGCGTTTTGTCTTAATCCGGCGTGAGAATTTTCCTACATTGACCTTTCTGTGATGCCGCTTAATCCGCTTCGATTCGTTCTGCCTGGCCGGTTTGCTCCAGGGCCGCAGGTGATCTTATGGGTTCTACCAGGAGGGGTTGCCGCATTCGGGTTTTGAGCAAGTCCTGGAATGGGTCTGTATTGGTCAGGCTTCGGTCCAGCCACATGTCGAAGTCTTCCCGGTTGAGCATGAGCGGTATGCTTTTCGGGTGGATGTGGCTGAACCTGGGGTGTGGTGGCAGGGTGATGATGGTGAATGACGGTACCACTTCTTCCTGGAAGTCCCACAGCTCATACAGGCCAGCAAAGGCTATGGCGCTGTCGGCCGGGTGGATGTTGTAGCACTGTTTGTGGCCTTTCTCGCCTGTCCATTCATGGAAGCCGCTGGCCGGTATGATGGCCCGCTGGCTGTGAAAGCGTTTTTTCCAGAGTGGGCTGGAACCCAGGCTGCCCGATCGGGCGTTGAAGGTGCTGTACTTTGGCGAAGGGCGGTAACCGGTGCCGTCTGGTTTGCGTTCTATGAGTAGTGACCAGATGGCGTCCTGCGGGGTGCGGCCCCGGTGGGTTTCGTAGACAATCTGGGCTTTGGCTCCGGGGGCGATGTTAACGCGGGGCTCTATCCGGAGCGGGATGCCGAGTTCGTCCAGGAGGCCCTGGACTAAGGGGGCGTCGGATACGTTGAATCGGCCGCACATGGTTTGCCTCCTGAACACATCGAAAGTGAGCGCTTTTTTCTATGCGTGCTTAGCTGACTCCTCTCCTGTGGGAGACTCCTCACTTTTTCGGTTCAATGCCGCAATCTCAGTTACGATTTCCATCATCAATTTGCTGAAGTCCTCCGATGATCCGAGTAGATCTTCGGGCGAATCCGGCGTATCCCATTTCTTTATCAATGACTTCACTTTGAAACGATGCAGAAGACCGCTTTTCTTGGCCAACTCAATGAGAACAGCATCCACTTCGTCAAGGAGCGCGCGATTGACTTTCTCACACATGAGCCCCAGGTGCTTTCGACACACGGTTCTTGTATTCTCAACCACGTGTGTTGGACTATTCGGGTCTACATTTTCCAAAAACGATGCTTCAATTCGTTGAACGTAATCCTTTTGCGCATCGATGGCAGATGGCAACCGGCTGATAAATGAAATACGGTTAGCCATGATCGGGTCGATTTTCGACAACTCTGTTGTCGCAGTCCTGACGGCCTCAGAAAAACCTGTGCCATCAAGACGAAAGAAACTCTCTTCTAATGAAGTTCCATACTTTTCCGCCTCATCCTTGTTCACCTGTTTCTCTTCATCGGTAACATCAATTCCAAACTCACCAAAGCGATCCATTTGCAAATCGATAGTACCGCCGAGCTGGGAACGAAAGTCATAGACAACGGCATTGAGCGCCACCCTGACTTGGATGAGCAGATAGAGTGCGTGTCTGGTCGCTTTCTTTGTTTCTACGCTAGTTCTGTATGCATAGGCAAAAGCCGCGAGCAAAGCGGAAAAGACGATACCATTTGCCTCAATAATCGGGAGCAAGACATCTGCCATGAAATTCCCCATAGAACTCAGCATTAACTACTACCCCCAACCTGACGCAACAGAACAGATAGACTACCAAGAATTAACGCACAGTCTAATATAAGCCATGTGGTTGCTCGAATTGGCGTTTCATAGGAGGGATGGTGAGACTCAACAATGTGATAACCCATGACAGAAGGGAGATTCCTGCGGAACAGGCCAGCTTTTGGGTGGAATCCTGCACACCGTGGGCAACTTACGACGGAGGAAGAATTATGGCCCCAAGCACATGCTGGGTAGGGAGAAGCGTGTTCGATCTCAAACAGATAGACCCGAAGAAGGTCTCACAGTTCTGGAATAGCTGCCTGTCATGTGTTCGATCAGTAGTTACCGCTCGAAAGTTAGACGAGTTGTCTAGAAAACAGCCCGATCCCGCTGAAGCCAATAAAACACTGATAAACAACTCCTACGCCATTGCGGTATTGGAGTGGACAAAATCCTTTGGCACCAATTCAGAAGACTACCATTGGAAAAAGGTTTTCGGTGACAGCTCCTTCTTTCTCAGTGAAATCTTGGAGCAGACCAAAGCGACCGAGAACGAGTACAAAGAGTATAGGCAAGCAATGCTGAATGTAAGAGCGTTCGCCATAGCTCACGCAGGCCTTCCAGGATGCCCACCTCCAAAGCTTCCCGATTTTGATTTTGCAATTTCTATGATTTCATCGGCCCATTCAATACTCGACAAGCTCCTAATCTCGTTAGATCAGTACCATGGGAAAGTATCGAAACTGAACCCCATGAGCATGCAACCCTGGATAGAGAACCTAGAGGAGGACATCAAACTGATACTTGGCAAAACTTCAACGGAGTGACAACGGCGCTGCGGTTTTGAGTGGTTATGTGTGGAACGCCGTTTTTGTAAGTAGCTGTTTTATGGGCTATTGTGGTTTTCTGTGGGCCATTAAACAGGTGCGGCATCGGGTTCAATTCCAGTAGCAACTTCGCAGCACTCTGGAAAAGGAAGCCAACCATGAACCAGCCAAACGACCCGGAAAGCCTGACAGAGCTGGTCGCCAGAATACGGGACCATACCCGGAATCAGGATCGGGTATCAGTCGGGGATCTGATGACCGCAGTGGGTGAGCGCTCTTTTGGCCCGCTGGTCCTGCTGGCCGGCCTGGTAACGGTGGCGCCGCTAATTGGCGACATTCCCGGCGTACCCACCTTACTGGGCTTGCTGGTTCTGCTCACCTTGGGGCAGTTGCTGTTCCAGCGCCGCTCAGTCTGGATTCCCTCCCGTTTATCGAACCGCCATATTTCAAAACAGACACTGTTTAAGGGCCTGCAATGGGCAGACAAACCTGCGGCATTTGTCGATCACTGGACCCGGCGGCGCTTGCCCTGGTTGGTTTCCGGGGCTGGCCAGTATCTGATGGCACTGATTTGCATGGCGGTGGCCGCTGCCATGCCGATGATGGAACTTATCCCCTTCAGTGCCAATGGCGGTGGCCTGGCACTGATGGCGTTCGGGCTGTCCATTGTCGCCCGGGACGGGCTGCTGGCTCTGGTTGCCATCGCCACTAGCGTTGGCACTGGCTGGTTGGTGATTACAAACCTGCCCTGGTAGGCGAACTGTCAAAAGACCTGTCACCATTTGATACAAAGCTGATGACGAATCGCTGAGCATAAAGCTGCTATTATTGCTACATAACCTTTTGATCGCTGGCGCCTTGTTTCATTTCTCAGAGCACCAATCGTGACAGCAAGCTCAGCAAGGAGCTTTCATCTTTTTTGCAAGGATCGGTTTATGTCCAGCAAAGCGAAGCAGTCCCAGAAACTCCTTCTGTTCCGCCTGTTCGGATCGCGGCTGTTTGGCATTGGCACCCTGAAAATCCGGGAAATTCTCCCGTTTCAGCGGCTAACCAAGCTACCCCATAGCCATCACGCCGTGATCGGAACCGCAACCTTCCGAGGCTCGGCCGTGCCGGTCATCGATATGTCCGCAGCCGTGGGCTACCCGGCCCTCACCCGCGAAGAGCAGGCGAAAGCGTCCATCATTGTTACTGACATTCAGCGCCAGGAAATCGGCTTTCTGGTGCGCAGTGTTCAGCAGATCATCGAGACAGACTGGAAGAGCGTGATGCCGCCGCCCAAGGCCCTGGGCGCCAACGCCTTTATTACCGGCCTGCTGGATGTGGATGGCGACATTATCCAGTTGCTGGATGTCGAGCTACTCCTCGCCAAGGTCTACCCGGAATCGCTCGACGCCCAGACCGTGGCTCTTACGGATGTACAGAGCGAGACACTCAAATCCCTGAACATCCTCTTGGTGGATGACTCTCAGGTGGCCCGAAAACAGCTGTCTGACGTCCTCGACAGCAAAGACATCAGCTATCACGTGACCGCCAATGGCGACGAAGCTCTGCAGGTTCTTCTCCGGGAGCATGAGTTAGGGCACCCGATCGACATCCTGGTGAGTGACATTGAGATGCCGGGCCTGGATGGCTACGAGCTTACTTTCGATATCCGGGATAATGCCAGCCTCCAGCAACCCTACATCATCCTGCACACCTCACTGAACAGTGAGATGAGCCTGAGCTACGCCAATCAGGTCGGGGCCAACGAGGCCCTGACCAAGTTTGACGCAGAGGAACTGTTACAGGCCATGCTGCGCGGAGCTGCCCAGGCCGGCTAAAGCCGGCAGGTGAGCTCCGCCAGCTCTTCATCAAAGACTCGCCGGTTCTCGCTGTAGTCCACCGGCACATCCACCAGGTGAACACCCCCGGCCTCCAGTGCGCGCTCAAGAGTCGGGCGCAATTCTTCGGTACGGTTAACCCTGTGGCCAACGGCACCGTAGGAATCCGCGTATTTCACGAAATCCGGGTTGCGGTAATCCAGCCCGAAATCTTCGTAGCCGTCCTGCCCCTGCTTCCATTTGATCATGCCGTACGCGCTGTCGTTGATGATCAGCACGACCAGGTTCAGCCCAAGGCGAACAGCCGTCTCCAGCTCCTGGCTGTTCATCATGAAGCCGCCATCACCGCAGATCGACATAACCTTCAGCTCCGGATAAAGCATGGCCGCCATCATGCCGCTGGGCAGGCCCGCGCCCATGGAGGCCAGAGAATTGTCCAGTAGCACGGTGTTGTTGTCGTAAGCCGGGTAGTTACGGGCAAACCAGAGTTTGTACATACCGTTATCCAGCGCGATGATGCCGTCATCCGGCATCACTGATCGGACATCGTGGACAATGCGCTGGGGAATCACCGGAAAACGGTCATCAGTGGCCCGCTCCTGAAGATGTTTGTCGACCGCCTGCTTCACTTCCATCAGGCCGGTGAAATCGTGGTTGGCACATTGTCCGCAGTGCTCGGCCATGTACTCCACACTGTTGGCAATGTCACCCACCACCTCATGCTGCGGAAAATACACCGGGTCGACATCGGCCCCGCTGAAATTCACATGGATGACTTTTTTACCGCCCGGAGTCATAAAGAAGGGCGGCTTCTCCACTACATCGTGGCCGACGTTGATCACCAGATCCGCCCGGTCGATGGCGCAGTGAACGAAATCGCCGGCGGACAGGGCTGCATTGCCCATGTAACGGGGATGACGCTCATCAATCACACCCTTACCCATCTGAGTGGTGAAAAACGGAATGCCCGTCACATCCACCAGGTGCAGCAAGGCTTTGGACACCCGTTTACGGTTGGCGCCGGCGCCAATCATGATCAGTGGATGATGGGCCCTGCGCAGCATGTCGCAGGCCATCTCCAGGCTCTTCTCACTGGCCGTTGGCCGACGGGCATCACTGGGATTAAAGATATGAATGCCCGCTTCGGCGGACTCCTCGGCAATGTCCTCGGGCAACTCCAGGTGCACAGCGCCGGGGCGCTCTTCCGAGGCAAGGCGAACCGCTTCACGAACCTTGGCGGGAATGGTGTTGGCGTTGCTGATCTGGCGAGTGTATTTGGTAAGCGGCCGCATCAGATCTACCACATCCAGAATCTGGAACAGCCCCTGCTTGGAGGACTTGATGGGCTTCTGGCCGGAAATCATCATCATGGGCATGCCGCCCAGCTGGGCGTAGGCGGCAGCCGTCACCAGGTTCGTGGCGCCCGGCCCAAGCGTGGACAGGCAAACTCCCACCTGGCCAGTCAGTCGCCCATAGGTCGCCGCCATAAAGCCGGCAGCCTGTTCGTGCCGGTTCAGCACCAGGCGGATACTGGAATTGCGTAACGCTTCCAGGAAGGCGAGATTCTCTTCGCCGGGCACGGCGAAAATGTATTTTACGCCTTCATTCTCAAGTGCCCGGATAAACACTTCGGCGCCGTTAAGCGCCTGACGATGATCATTGGCCATAACTGTCCTCTTGATCTGAGAATTCTCAAATCAAGAGGATAGCATTACCTGAGCTTGAGCGTTGACAGGGTCCGTTCACGAACGCTGTTGAGCAGCTCCTCATTATCCACCAGAGACTGGCCATAGGATGGCACCAGCTCCTTCATGCGGGACTGCCACTGCTCGCTCTTGATCTTCTCCGGGAAGCAGCGCTCAAGCACATTGATCATGGCGTTAGCCGCAGTAGAAGCCCCGGGAGAGGCACCCAGCAAGGCGGCGAGGGTGCCGTCTTTAGCTGCGACAATCTCGGTGCCGAACTCAAGCTTGCCACCACCCTCTTCGGTCTGCTTGATAATCTGCACCCGCTGGCCAGCCATCTGCAACTTCCAGTCATCTTCACGGGCATCCGGGAAGAAGTTGCGCAGGGAATTTACACGGTCGGCATGGGATTGGAACACTTCGCCGATCAGATAACGGGTGAGGTCCATATTGCTCTTGCTGACTGACAGCATCGGGCGCAGGTTGGTAGCCCGCACCGAACCAATCAGATCGAAGATGGAGCCCTGCTTCAGGAAGCGGGTGGTGAAGCCTGCAAACGGTCCGAACAGCAGGGCAGGTTCGCCATTGATGATGCGGGTATCCAGGTGAGGGACAGACATCGGCGGCGCGCCAATCGGTGCCTTACCGTACACTTTGGAATGGTGCTCCTTGACGATGTCCGGCTTCTGGCACACCAGCCACTGACCACTGACCGGGAAGCCACCGTAACCGCGGGCCTCATCAATGCCAGACTTCTGCAGCAACGGCAGCGCGCCACCACCAGCACCGAGGAACACGAAGCCGGCTTCCAGCTTGGTCAGTTCACCGGTTTTCTGGTTTTTCACCCGCAGTTTCCAGCGGCCATTGTCGCGCTGGTCAATGTAGTGCACCGGGCTGCTGAGCATCAGTTCAAAGTTGGGCTGGGTTTCCAGCCATTTCACCATGCTTCGGGTCAGTGAACCAAAATCCACGTCGGAACCATGTTTGATTCGGGTCGCGGCCACACGCTGCATAGGATCACGGTGGCGAACTACGAGCGGCATCCACTCTTCGAGATCCTCCGGGCTTTCCGTGTATTCCATTTCCTGGAACAGGTGGTGCCCGCTCAGACGCTCGTAACGGCGCTTTAGAAACGCCACGTCTTTCTCGCCCCAGACGAAACTCTGGTGTGGCGTACGATTAATGAAAGAAGTCGGCTCCGGCAGGATGCCCTGCTCCACCAGGTAAGACCAGAACTGCAACGATACCTCGAACTGGGCATTGATTTTCAACGCCCGCTCAATCTCGACATCGCCATCATCGGTTTCGGGGGTGTAGTTCAGCTCGCAGTAACCGGCATGCCCGGTACCTGCATTGTTCCATCCGTCGGTGCTCTCATGGGCAACGTGGTCAAGACGTTCCACCATGACGATGTCCAGGGACGGATCCAGCTGCCTGAGCATCATGCCGAGGGTCGCGCTCATGACGCCCCCACCGACCAGCACTACATCTGCCTGTCTAACGGCCATTGGTTTTCACCCTAGCTTAGTGTTGAAGCCTGCTGCCACTCCACGATCAGCAAAGTGGCCTGTCGGAAGCCGGCCTGGCGCGAGGTAGACGGCGCTGCCGTGAGCTTCCGGTCTGAAATTGCGCGCAATTATCCCGATTTTCGCCGAAAGAATAAATTGCGATTATCAATTGATGCGTGTCGGTTGCGGGCACGGCTGGCACCAGTGGTGCAATTACCGGTGTGTTGGCACATTGCCCGTCATCTTATCGTTTTGCCGGGATTGTCTCGTGTTTTGTTAACAATATCAGCGCCACTTTAGTCTGATACCCCGGCACCCAACCATTGGATCATCCGTAGTTACCTGCAACGGCGCGCATCTCAGTGCTGACCAATCGCCCCCTAATACGGTATCTTGTGCGCCAAACACTTTCCTCCGGGCCATGGGCCGGAGTTTCCGACGTTAATCTTTTTGAGGTTTCTCTATGTTGATGGCCATCGGTGCCGTTATTGCCGGCCTGATCCTGCTGGTCTGGAGCGCGGACAAATTTGTGGAAGGAGCCGCCGCCACCGCGAAACACCTGGGCATGCCTACGCTACTGATCGGCATGGTCATTATCGGCTTTGGCACATCTGCTCCGGAACTTGCGGTCTCTGCCATGGCTGCGTCTGACGGCAACCCCGGCCTGGCTCTCGGAAACGGGTACGGCTCCAATATCACCAACATCGCCCTGATTGTTGGCCTGACCGCCATCATCGCGCCGATCGCTGTGCACTCACAGGTCATCCGCAAAGAACTGCCACTACTGGTCGTACTCACTCTGATTGCCGGTGCGCAACTGATCGACGGAGAGCTGAGCCGACTGGATGGCTGGGTGCTTCTGGGCGTCTTTGCCGCGGTAATGGGTTGGTCCATCTATCAGGGGATACGTGGCAAAGCTGACCCGCTTGGAGGGGATGCTGAGTCCGAAATCGTTGCCCACCCCATGCCCCTGAAAACCGCAATTATCTGGCTGGTAATCGGGCTGATTCTGCTGATTGTCAGTTCAAGGCTTCTGGTTTGGGGTGCGGTCGCTATTGCCCAGAGCCTGGGTGTGAGTGATCTGATCATAGGCCTGACCATTGTCGCTATCGGCACATCACTGCCGGAGCTGGCCTCAGCTATTGCCGCCGTGAAGAAGAACGAGCACGACCTGATTCTGGGCAACATCCTGGGCTCAGGCATCTTCAACACCCTGGCCGTGGTGGGGCTCGCCGCGGCGATTCAACCGTTGTCGGTAGACCCTGAGGTGCTGTATCGGGACTGGACGTTAATGCTGGGCCTGACTCTGGCGCTTCTGGTCATGGGCTTCGGCCTGACCGGTTGGCGCAAGCTCGTATCGAGGGTTGACGGTGCCCTGCTGCTGGCCGTTTACATCGGTTACACCGGCTATCTGTTCTCTACCGTGGTCTCCGCCGCCTGAGCATCGCCGGCGGGGCAGCTTATTCTGCCTCGCCATTGCCCAGTAATTCCTCCAGATTCTCCCGCACGCCCGCCATAATCTCCGCAATGTCGTCCTTGCTTTTTCCTGCCGTGTCGATGGGGGTGCCCACCCGCACATCCACCGGCTGCCCCAGGTTAATCTGCCAGGTGCGCGCGGGCAGCACCCGATGAATCCCCCGAATCGCCACCGGTACAATCACAGCCTGAGTATCCAGGGCCAGGTGAAAGCAGCCTTTCTTGAAGGGTAACAGCTGACCGTCCGGAGAACGGGTGCCTTCCGGGGCTGCCCACAACACAATGCCACTTTCCATCATCTGACGGGCTTTCTCCAGATCCTTCACCGCCCGGTTTCGACGGGAACGGTCAATAGAGGGAAACTCGGCCGCCCTCATGGCCTGCCCCAGCAGAGGAATGCTGAACAGCTCTTTTTTGGCGAGCATGCGGATTGAACCTGGCAGCGACACGAAACTGACCGGGATGTCGTAGTGGCTGGCATGGGTGCTCATGATGATGTAGCGCCGGCCATCGTTGAAGTCCGGCACTTCTCCGCGAACAACCAGGCTCGCCCGAACCAGCCGCAACAACGCCGCCGACCATTCCCGGCAATATTTGTCGACAATCGGCCGGTTCAGGCGTCCGAAAAGCGCCCGCAACAGGATCAAGAGCGAATACAGCGCCGTCAGCCCCACGGAGCCAATCACGACGCCGGCACGACGCAGCAGGGTGGCCGACTCGGTAAGCGGGCTCAGATTCAGTCGCTTCATTTTGAATACCTCAGGAACATTCCGGCCGGCGCCTGCAGGGGCCGGACAATAGCGGCGGATTATACCGGCTCCCGGACCCACTGAATAACACCTGAATATTTGATCAATTATTAACCAGGATCTATACGTAATAAGGTTATACATACGCAAACCGAACCGCGTATTCGCCCGTCCGCAAACAAGACCAAAGACTGGAGACGGAACATGAAAACCGAAACAACCCTGGAGCGGGGCCCTAACGACCCGGGCCTTGCCAACCCTTCCCGGCGCAGCATTCTAATCGGCAGCGCCGGCGCCATGGCGGCAGTCAGCTTGCTGGGATTCAGCCGGCTCAGCGCCGCGGAAGAACCAAAATCGCTACCGGATTATGCCGTCTGGAAAGAACGCAGCGCGCTGATTATCCACAGCACCAACACCATGGAAACCCAGCGCGGCGCCATCGGCAACGGCGTCATCACCGCCAGCGACCGACTGTTTGTGCGCAACAACCTGCCGGCTCCGCCCGCAAGCGTTACCGATAACCCGGATGCCTGGGAAGTCCGTGTCGAAGGTGTGAAGAATGCGAGAACCCTGACCGTGGGTGAGCTGAAATCCATGGGCGTGACCACCGTCGCCTCGGTACTTCAGTGCTCCGGCAACGGTCGGGCGTTCTTCCCCCACGGAGCCAGCGGTACCCAGTGGTCCGTAGGCGCTGCCGGATGCGTCATGTGGACGGGAGTACCCCTGCGTGATGTGGTCGACGCGCTCGGCGGAGCTGTGGACGGTGTACGTTACATCACCGGAACCGGCGGTGAGAGTCTGCCCGATGGAGTCGACCCAAAATCCATCATGGTTGAGCGCTCAATTCCCACCCGCGCCCTGGACAGCGCCCTGCTCGCCTGGGAGATGAACGATGAGCCCCTGCCACACACCCACGGGGGACCACTGCGGTTGGTGGTGCCCGGTTACTACGGTGTGAATAACGTTAAATACGTGAAACAGATTGCCCTTACCGAAAATCAGACTGACGCCAAGATCCAGGCCTCGGGCTATCGGGTGCGGGATGTGGGCATGAAGGGCTCACCAGACCAGCCCTCCATGTGGGAGATGAACGTCAAATCCTGGGTCACTTCACCACTGGAGTCCGGCCGGAAGGGACGCAACATGATCTACGGTGTGGCCTTCGGCGGTACGGTCGCGCTGGATAAGGTGGAAGTGTCGACCGACGGCGGCAAAAACTGGAAACCAGCGCGGTTCCTGGGGCCGGATCTGGGGCCTTTTGCCTGGCGTCCTTTTGTGATGGCTGTCGATTTCGGCCCTGGCGAGCACCGAATTGTCAGCAAGGCCACCGATGTGGAGGGTAACAGCCAGCCCGAAGGGCGGATAGATAACGAGCGTGGCTACGGCCACAACGGATGGAGTGACCATGGCGTAACGGTCACCGTGGGTTGATCCTCAGTGGGCGGAGCCGGAGACAGCGCTGCCCGCTGATTCCAGATGTAGAAGACCATGAAGAGACAGCCTCAGACACTGATGGCCGCCAGCCTGACCCTGGCCTTACAAACCGCCCATGCCGACAACGAATCGGGAAGGGCGATTTTCACAGAAGTGGCGCAACCGTCCTGCACCATTTGCCACACGCTGGCCGATGCCGGCGCCTCCGGGTCTATCGGCCCCAACCTGGATGGGCTGCGCCCGAACCGGGATCAGGTAATCCGGGCCGTGACCAGTGGCGTTGGCGTTATGCCCGCCTTTGAGGAATCCCTCACCGAAAGCCAGATTCAGGCGGTAGCAGACTATGTGGTGTCCGTCACCAGCGCCAAGTAGCAGGACCCTATTCCGTTTCGCGGAAGTCCATGGCAATGGAGTTCAGACAATAACGCTGCCCGGTAGGTGGCGGCCCATCAGGGAACACGTGGCCCAGGTGACTGTCGCAACGGGGGCAACGAATTTCGATACGGGTCATTCCAAGACTGGAGTCCTCCAGGTATCGGATATGCTCCGGGTCGAAGGGCTGGAAAAAACTTGGCCAACCAGTGCCGGAATCAAACTTGGAATCGGAGCTGAACAGCGGCAGATCACACAACCGGCAGTGATAGGTGCCGGACGTTTTGTTATCCAGCAACGTGCCACAGAAGGGACGCTCGGTGCCGTGATCGAGCAGCACCCGGCGTTCTTCCTCAGAAAGATGCTCAGCCCGGGCTTCCACTTCTGCCCGGGTTAACGGTGTCAGGTCATAGCCTGCTGCAGATACAGACATCGGTGCCTCCTCAAGCCTGGTCCGGGTCGTCTTTGCTGAATTCAGGCTTCAGCTGTTCGGGCCAGGTGTTGGCCAGCTTTTCCATCTTCGGTGCCGCTACCGCCATGATGTACGGTTGCCAGGGATTACGGGCGGCAAAGTTCTGGTGGTGCTCCTCAGCCGGATAAAAGGCTTCCAGGGGCTCCAGGGTCGTCACGATGCGATCCGGATACACACCGGCGGCATCCAGCTGGCGGATATACGCCTCGGCTACATCGTGCTGCTCTGGGGTCTCATAGAATATCGCGGAGCGATACTGGCTGCCGACATCGTTACCCTGTCGGTTGAGCTGGGTGGGATCATGGGCCACCGAGAAGAACAGCTTCAACAGTTGGCCGAAGCTGACCCGTGCCGGATCATAATGCACCTCGATGACTTCGGCGTGCCCGGTTTTCCCGGTACAGACCGCCTCGTAATTCGCGGTACTGGCTTCACCGCCGGCATAACCAGAGGTCACACGTTGAACACCGTCAACCGCCAGAAAGACCGCTTCCACACACCAGAAACAGCCCCCCGCCAACACCAGCCGGGACTCACCGGCCGCTTCAGGCAGATCCTGTTCAGGGTCCGGGAAACGACTCCTGGGAACACTCAGGCCGGGCAGATTACATGCATCGGTCATGGGCCACTCCGTACACTATACATCGTCGAATGATCACTGATTGTGGCGTCTCAATAGTGAAAAGCCAAATCAGCACCTGTAATTTGCACTACCCAGGGCAACAACCATAATTAAGACAGGAACCACTGATAAGGTTCCGCTCGGCATCAGGGATAACAGCATGACCGCAAGGGTTCGCGTATCGGAAGATCAGGACGAGCTGCTCCACTACCGCCTGAGCCTGAGGCTCGGGCCCGTCCATGCCCGTCAACGCCTCGGCATTGAGCGGGAAACCGAAGCCCGGGTGTTCGGGCGGGACAAGCGCTCGTTCCATCTGGAAAACCTGACCAACGCTCCGAAACTGATTCGTTTCTGCCTGAAGGCCGTGGGCCTGCTACGCCGGGCTCAGGCCAACAGTTTGAAACTCATCACCGAGCACAACACCTTCGTGTTGCCCGATCTCCCTTCGGCCTTCGAGGGCTTCCGCATCCTTCACCTGACCGACCTGCATGTCGATATGGACGAAGCCAACCTGCAGGCAGTTATACGGCAAATCGCCCCGCTGGATTACGATCTGTGCGTTCTGACCGGCGATTACCGCCAACGCACCTGGGGCCCTGTAGACGATGCTCTGGACGGTATGGCCAGACTGCGCCAGGCCATTCACGGCGACGCCTATGCCGTGCTGGGCAACCACGACAGTGTACGAATGGTGCCGGCTCTTGAAGACATGGGCTATCGGCTACTGATGAATGAAATGGTACCGCTGGAGCGCGGCGACAGCCGCCTGTACCTGGCCGGTGTGGACGATGCCCACTACTACAAGGTTCACAACCTGCACCGGGCCGGCGACGATATACCCGCAGGGGGAATCAGCCTGTTGCTCAGTCATACGCCGGAAATCTGGCGGGAAGCCGCCCATGCCGGTTACGACCTGTTCCTCTGCGGCCACACCCACGGTGGGCAACTCTGTTTGCCCGGCGGCATCCCGCTGACGCTCGACTCCGATTGCCCGAGGCGCCTTGGCCGCGGGCTCTGGCAGGTAAACGGCATGCAAGGCTACACCTCACCGGGAGCCGGCACTTCGGTCCTGAATGTGCGTCTGAACTGCCCCCCGGAAGTGACCATTCACACCCTCACTCGCGGGCCCTGAGTTCAGTGTGGCTGTTTACGTATACCGAGGCGGTAAAACAGCGGAGAGAACAACATATTGGACAATGCGAACAGAAGGGCAACGGCGACCGCCTCCCACAGTGGCAGCGGCAGCCAGTACCAGGCCATCACCATAGGTAACAGCGCCTCGGGCAGCTGATCCAACCAGACCGCCCGGGCGCTGGAAGCCAATCCCATACGGCGCTTGGTGAAACTGCTGAGCATATCGCCCCACAGCGACAGGAAAGCAAACAGCGCTCCGAACAACCAGCCCAGGCCCACCCACAGGGCGAACAGCGCGCAGGTCAGAACGCCGGATACCAGCCCACGCCAGGTTTTGCTGGGCCCCAGCAGCGGTCGGCCATCGCGCCACAGCCGGCCACCATCGAGGGGCCAACTGCCATGCTGATGAAACAACCGCGCCACAACCACTGGAGACCCGTTGGCCAGCACCAGCATGACAAACAACTCAAGCGACAACAGCACTCTGCTTTCCCCTGTTAACAGCCGGCCAGATCAGGTCAGTCCGCCTCGGGTCAGCTTGAGCGGGTCCATCAGTTCCTCAAGCCGTTTGCGGCTCAATCCGCTCCGCTCCTCGGCAACGTCGATAACCGGGCGCCCGCTACGGTATGCCTCTTTGGCAATATCCGCGGCCAGGGCGTAGCCGATTTCAGGGTTCAATGCCGTCACCAGAACCGGGTTTCGATCCACCCCCGCGTTCAGGTTTTCGGTATTAACGGTGAACCCTTGCAGGGCCTTGTCTGCCAGCAGGTTCGAGGCATTGGCCAGCAACCCGCACATATCCAGCAGATTTGCGCCCACCAGTGGCAGCATCACATTCAACTGGAAGTTGCCAGACTGGCCCGCCATGGCGACAGCCGCATCCAGCCCGGTCACCTGGGCACTCACCATCGCCACCGATTCCGGTATCACCGGGTTCACCTTGCCAGGCATGATGCTGCTGCCCGGCTGCAAGGCCGGCAGGCTGATTTCAGCCAGACCATGGATCGGACCACTGTTCATCCAGCGCAGGTCATTGGCGATCTTGGTGAACACCACGGCCACACCGCGGAACTGGGCAGACAGTGCCACAGGCGCATCAACCGCACTCTGCCCCAGAAACTTGTGCTCCAGCGACCGGAACGGATAGCCCGTATTCTGCTTCAGAAACTTCACAAACTGGCCAGCAAACTCCGACGCAGCATTCACCCCGGTACCTACCGCGGTACCGCCCTGGGGTAGTGCCGCCAGGTCCTCCATGGCCCGCTCAAGGCGAAGCTCGGTCGCCGCGACCTGCTCCCGCCAGGTTCTGAGCTCCTGGCCAAGTGTCACCGGCATGGCATCCATCAGATGGGTGCGCCCGGTCTTCACCTGTCCGGACAGTTCAGCCTCCCGGCCGTAGATCACTCCCCGGAGATGCGACAGCGCCGGCAGCAGCCGGCTTTTCACTGCCAGCACAGCGCTGACATGGATCGCAGTCGGGATCACGTCGTTGGAACTCTGGCTCATGTTGACGTGATCATTGGGATTAACCTCCACGCCCTTCTCTCGCGCCAGAGCCGCGATCACCTCGTTCACGTTCATGTTGGTGCTGGTACCGGAGCCGGTCTGGTAACGGTCCACCGGAAACTGATCTGCATGTTCCCCTTTCAGCAACCGGTCGCAGGCGTCACAAATGGCATCACGCAGTTCCGGCTCCAGCAAGCCCAGTGACGCGTTGGCCTGGGCCGCCGCACGTTTAACCTGAACCACAGAGGCAATGAATTCGGGCGGCATCGGCTGCCCGCTGACCGGAAAATTGTCCACCGCACGCTGGGTCTGCGCGCCCCAGAGCGCACTGGTCGGTACCCGGACCTCACCCAGGCTGTCTTTTTCAGTTCTGAACTCGGTCATCACATCCTCCTTATGTCACGCTCGATGGCTTCCCACAGCGGCCCTCAGGTGCCGTTACCATGGGATTTCAGGCGGACATGGTCGCAGATGCCGGTCACCTGCTCAAAATTCAGAATCAGTGTGTGCACGGTATTGGTGTAGGTGTCGTGCAGGTGAAACTTGAAGCGGCTCTGCTTCTCGCCCTGCAGAAAAGCATCGTACTCGCGCACCAGTTCTCGCACATCACCGCCGGAGTCCTGGCTCCAGGTAGCATTGAACGGACCCAGCACGGCACCACCGGCGAGGCAGATGGTGACTTCGTGGTTAGTGAGATGGCCGTCTTGAGTGGTCATGACATTTCCCTCCTGAAAGCACTCAGCGATAAGTGTAGTCGCTCTCAGGCACCGGGCTCTGGCAATTGCCAAAGTCATCACAGAAACATACATTTCCGGCACCCCACTCTGCATTTGTAGGAATTTCCTACAAAACGAAAGATGCCGCCCTGATAACCTGTCCAGCCGATTCGATATCAAGGAACGACCGATAAACATGGGGCACTTCCACTCACCTGCCGTATTACTGCGCTACCATAGCGAAGAGGCAAAGCAGACGTTCAAGGCCTTGTTCGCACAGGACTTCTCGATACACACCTTCAACTCGGATGAGGCAGTGCTTGAGTACATAGCGGCCGCTGAAGCCCCGCCCGCAGCGCTGGTGATAGCCGGATGCGAAACCTCAACCGTCATTAACTCTACGCTGCTGACCAAGGCCAGAACACAATATCCCGCCGTGCTCCGGGTGTTGATAACCGAGCGCGTTATCCTGAGCGAACTGGTGGCGCTGCTGGATACTCAGGTAATCGATCGTTGCTTCGAGCAGCCCCTGGACCCAGATCTCATACGCTCACACCTTATGACAGCGGCCCTGACAAGCCCGGAGCTGTCCGGCCAGACCGAGCAGCAGCCATCGCTGCCAAACACCGAGGGGCAACGGCCCGTTGTGCTCATTGTCGATGACGAACCTGCCGCCACGAAATATCTGATCCGTCAACTCGAACACCTGCAGGATGAGTTCTCCCTGCTGTCCGCAGACACTGCGGAAGCGGCACTGGAACATCTGCGAACGCCGGGCGCGCCGATTGCAGTGGTGATGACGGACCAACGGATGCCGGGCATGCAGGGCAAAGAGCTGCTGGATGAGTTGCGTCAGTCTCATCCGGCCGTTGTCCGGATTCTGACTTCCGCCTGGGGCGAGGTGGACGTTGCCCTCAATGCCGTGAACGAAGGCCGTATCTTTCGTTACCAGAAAAAACCCTGGCAAGCACAAACCTTGCTGCCACTGTTCCGGGAAGCCATCGCTCGCCACAGTGAGCTGGCGTCGGCCCTGGACAACACCCGCTGCGAAACCCGGAAACGCTTTGCCGAGCTGCGCCTGCAACGCCACGGCAGGCTCCTCGATCATCTGAGACCGATCCTGAGTTCACAGGTTCCAGATACCACACTGAACGCTTTTCTGGATACCGTGGCCAGCATTGACCACCTGCCTGCGGCGAAAGCACACCTCAGGGCCAGCCAGGACATGCATCTGGAACAGGAGCTTGTCCGGCGGTTCTGCGACCGTGTGCGGCAGGAACTCAGTCGGCTGGAAAACATCGTCCCGGCAGGCCCCGGGCAGAGCCGGATTGCATCACTGTTCAGCGGGACCCCGCCCCAGGAACGGGCCACACCGTCTCCCCCCTGCTCGCCGGCAGAATTACTGGGGCAAGCCCTCAACACCCTGCTTGTCAGCTCCGGTCTTGACTGGAGCCACCTGGTGCTAACCGAGAGCCGCGATCAGCTTCACGTAGCCCCGGAACAACCGCTACGCATCTACAGCCATCTACTGGCTCCGCTCACGCGGCTCTCCGATCCGCTTCTTGAACAACAGGCAGCACTTCTGATGCTGTTCGTCACCACCAGCCTGCTGGGGGGCGATGTCAGTGCTGAGGCAGACGGCCAGTGCCTGCACCTGGCCATAACGCTGCCGGTACTCCCTGGATCGGGTAACTGACCGTGAATCCTCCGCGCAGACTCCGGCTGTTCGCGACCGTCAGCCACCGTCTTTTCCGCGACGGATTGCTATTCCAGATTCTTCATAACGAAGACATTGAGCTAGTAGGTGAATCCGAGACCGGCGTTGAGACGCTGCAACGCCTGGCCGCTGTCAGGCCCGGCGTGCTATTGATTGAAGAGAATCTGAAAGACAATGATGGACTCACCATTGCTGAAAATGCCCTCAGCCTGCACCCGGCGCTCTCCGTGCTGCTTATCTCCGACACTCCGGTCAACAGCGCCCGCATGGCGATTTACCTGGAGTCCGGAATCAAGGCGGTGGTCTCGAAACAGCAGTCGATCCAGGAACTGATCAAAACCCTGTTCTACATTCGCAGCGGCCAGGTATACCTTGGCAACTGGCAATCAACACGCGACCGGGCTGATGACGCTCTTACCGCTTACCAGGCATTGTCCGGTCGCGAACGGGAGGTGGCGCGACTGATGTCACAGCGGGTCGCGGTTCGAGATATCGCTGAGGAGCTGGGGGTGTCCTGTAAAACGGTGCATTCCTACAAGGACCGGATCTTCGTCAAGCTGGGCTTCGAACGCTTGCCGGAGCTGATTCTGTTTATGCAAAGACATCACCAAAGGGCGTTACCATGAACCTGCTCTCCGGTATTGAGCAGATCAAACAGCTGCCTGTTGATCGGCAACGGCGGTTCGAACGTTTTTCCCGCACCCAGTACCGGTACCGCGTGCTGCCGCTGTTCGCCGATGTCTACCTGATCATCGCGTTTATCGGCACCCTGCTATTCCTGGCCGGGCAGCTCACGCACTCAGTGGAGCCCCCGGTGTTTGCCGGTTACCTGCTCTACACCGGGGTGCTGACAGCGCTTATTCTGGCTCATCGCTTCACCCGGTTGCGGCGAGCGGCACCGCTGGTTGTCTATCTCGTATTCATCAACATGGCGACATTCAGCTACCTCGGCTATATCGGTGCCGGCGCCGCCATCGCGCCTGTGGTGGGGCTGTTCTTTTTTATCAGCTCGGTCGGCATCATCACCCTGTCGCTGAAGCACACCAGCATCATTTTGGCGGCCAACCTGATCCTTTTGGTGCTGGCCACCGCCGTCACGGTCCCGACCGATCAGGTTGTCACCGTGCTTATCGGCGTAATCACCAACTGGCTGATTCTGATGTGCCTGGTGGTTTCGCCGTTATCGGCGTGGTTTTTCTCCAAGTTCCTGCGCAACCTGCTGGCCCTGCAGTTTCTGCTCAGAGATCGAAACCGGCAACTTTCCCGCGCCTTGCAGACACTGGAGGCCACCGAGGACAAACTGGCCCAGGAGCAGAAACACCAGGCCCTGAGCCACATGGCCAAGGGGCTGCTGCACGAGATTACCAATCCGCTCAATTGCGCCATACAGGCGGTAGACTTTTCCGCGGCGATCAACCGGAATCCGGACGTGGCCGAGGCGCTGGACGATGCTGCAAGCCATCAACACCGGATTGCAGAAATCGTCTCGGATCTGATCGAATTCTCCCGCCCGGCGCCGGATCATGGCCCGGAGGCTGTAAATCTCGACAAGCTGGTGCAAACGGCGCTGCGATTTTGCCGGCACCAGCTTCAGGGCACCGCAGTCACCACCCAGATCCCCGCTGGCCTCTCGGTCGCCTGTTTTCCGTCACCGCTGATTCAGGTGTTCGTCAACCTCCTGATGAATGCATCGTCAGCCATCCGTGCTGCTAGCCCTGCACGACCGCAAATCCGGATTACCGCTGCCGCCACCGAAGCCGTGACCAGCATTACCGTCCGGGATAATGGCAAAGGCATAGACTCCAGTGACCTGCAGCGACTGACTGACCCGTTTTTCTCCACCAGCGAGACGCCGGATAACCTGGGGCTGGGATTGAGTATCTGCCACACCATCATGCGGCATCATCGTGGCACCATGAAGATTGCCAGCGAACCCGGGCAATGGACCGAGGTGATACTGGAACTACCCCGGCATATCGATGGGCCCGACAAAAGCACTCGCCCTCCCAACTAAAACCGGTAAACCTGCCGCAGGGTCGCAGCATTGCCCCCGGGATCAGGCGACAGACGATTACCGCTGATCTCCGGCATCAGGTAATTCAAGCGAACCTGAATGTCTTTACCCAGATAGTAATTCAGGCCCACGGTGGTGATGCTGGCTTCCGCCCCGATGCTTCGATCCCTCAGGTCAACGGCACTGTAGCGTGCCACTAGTTCCAAGGCGCCGCCGTTACTCTTTGGTTTGATGCGTTTGAACTCGCCTCGCTCGTATGGGCGCTGGTCATCGGTCAACAGCAGGCCTGCCTGGACATAGCCCCCGGTAAACCGCCACCATTCTCCGCCTTTACGACGCACCTCCTGAGCCATGACTTCTGCGGTCACGGTCAACCGATGAAACTGCCAACCGGCCTCCACGCCCGCAAGTCTGCTTTCACGGGCCTCAAAGCGGGGACTGCGAACCACGTTGTCAGCGCTGAACACTTCGGCCTCATCCTTGATCTGGAATTCCTCCTCACGATGCTGGCGCCAGGATGCTGCTGCACCGAGATGGAGGACCTGATCCTCCGAGCGGACGGGAGCACGGGAGACTCTGGCAGTTACAGCGCTGCCGTCTTCCGGTTTACGTTCATCGCTGAATAACCCCAGCGCCCAGGTTGAGGATTTCCGGTACTGCCCCACCATAACCCCCAGTGAACGGCCCGGCGCAAAGGCCGAGGTAGCCATTGAGCGCTCACCCGTACTGAGACTTGAGTAGCTGGTCAGCCGTTCCATACCGAACGGCTCCTTAAACTGGCCCAGCCGGACGGCAAGGCGATCAGGGCCGTTGTACTGAACATAGGCATCGCCCAACTCTGCGTCTTTGTTGTCGCCTTCAATCTCGTAGCCGCCGTCAATCTCGGCCTCCCAGGCGTCGCCCCACGCCAGTTCAACCTGGAGCTTGGCGTTGCGCAACACGCCACGCGTCGTGGATTCTTCTCCGTCCTCATCATGGAACGCGCCGTAGTGGTCGACACCGGCCGCGATGTAACCACTCACCTCCGCCTGAGCCCCCCCGTCACCATCACTCGCCAGGGCGCCTGAACCAATCATCGGCAGCAGCGCAAAGGCCAGCAGTTTGCCCGCTTGCTCATTCATGCCCCGCCTCCAGGTGATAGTGCATTCGAAGCATCGCGGTGTCTCTCAGGTAGCTGACAGACACCACATCAACCCGGAACACATCCAGTCCGGTGCGTTCCCTGAGATCGGCAATCAAGGCTGCCTGTTGTTGCCGGTGGACGTTCTCGATCTTTTCGTATTCCACCTCCTTCTCACCGTGTCGCGGTAACAGGATGCGGGTCTCGAGCACAACCGCCAGGGCGATCACCAGGCCATTCAGCATGATCAACTCCAGGTGGTGCATGGTCCCGACTGCGGCCAGCAGGGCCATGGCGATCACCAGGAACAGGTAGGTCATCTCTTTGATACCCAGGGCTTCGGTGCGATAACGCAGCATCGAGAACACGGCAAACAGGCCAAAGGCAAAGCCCATCGTGACCGTGACCGAATGCAGCAGCGCCGTCACCAGAAACACGCCAACGCCGAAGAGAATGAAAGAGGCGGCATTCTCCCGGTGACGGGAATAGCGGTAATAACAGCGAATCAAGACCAATACCGAGGCCGCATTAATCAACAGCCGGATAACAAAATGGAGGTCAACTGCAGATTCCATGAACGCTCCTTAACAACGGTTTGAATCGATTGGTTTTCAGGTTGTCTCCGTCCAGAAAAACCCGACCAACGCAGTACTTGCTGAAAGTCACGGGCCTGTATCCGAGCGCGGCCAGACGCGCCATCAAAGGCGAGCCAGAGGCTTTCCGGTCATATTTGATTTCGAAAATGGCAAGACCTGGGAGCGCAACGGAATGCTGTCGATCAGGCGTCTGGAATGAGAGCCCGGTATCCACCGTCACCCGCTCATGGCCGTCCCGCCGGAGCAAAGTCATCCGTTCATACCGGACAAAAAGTGCCGGCCGCATCCCTGCAGCCGGAAGGCCGAATTGCCCGGAAAGGAAATCATTGATGACGCGCGGGTCCCGACCGTCTCCGGTTAACGACAAGCGGGTTTTGATGGTGCGTTGCCGGTTGCTCTTCTTCTTGACTTCAAGAAAGCTCTCTCCGCTTTGCCGGTAGTGACGAATCCGCAGCTTGAAACGATTGAGCTTGCCGTTGTGATGATCCAGATACAGCTGGCTGTCCGGCGTATCCAGATACAGGGTGTCGTAGGTAAAACGCCGAGCCGCCCCAATCTCAAGCATCGAATACTCGCGCTCCAGGCCCTGAAGACACTGGTCGAGCTCATGAGCCGGAATCATGAACTTGGTGTCCACACGGTTCATCAGGAGCGCTCTTGCCTGCGCCTCAAGGGAATGCCCGGCAAATCTCGCCACCGGGCTACCAACGGCCATGTTCATGGCACGTCGGCCACGTACTCCAGGGTGGCATCCAGGGTGATTGCCACGTCCCCGGCCTGCTCCCCGGTGCCAACACTGGTCAGGGTAATTTGCCCTTGAGCTCCCAGAGCAATCGTCCGGACATCTCCGGGCAGGCTCTCATCCACCTCAAACAGCAGCGCATTGGTGGCAAAGCCATGGAGGCGATGGCTACCCGGTACGTAGTCCGACGATTCAATAAACAGCTGAAGCACATAGGGTTTGAAGCTGTCACCGGCATCCACGCCGATCATCAGGAGGCTAACGACCGCCGGTTTGGTTTCCCGGTCCACGGAATACACCAGGCTGTCCACTTCAAAGGCGGCGTAGGTCAGGCTGGCACTGACGTTGCGCCCGTCCGGCAAGGTGAAATTGAATGCACCTCGGTCATTTCCGCTCTGGGATGTGATGTTGCCCGTCAAAGCCGTCGTGGTGGGCGCGCTGCAATCCGGCTCCTTGTCTGCCAGAAGCGAGACTTCGCCTGTCGGCGTCTCCGCCGCCATCGCCTGTTCCAGAACAGCCCTGCGGGCGGGCTGGTAATCATCGTCGCCCGGCTCACCGTTGCCGATGATAAAGCGTTGCAGGCTGGCCGCCGCCTCCTCGGTGGTTCCGGTCAATTGACGAATGCGCGCCAGGCGGTCGGTCAAGGCATTCTCATCCCACTGGGTTTCCAACAGGTTCTCCAGCTCCGCATAATAGGCTGCCCGGTATTCGGGTATCTGGAACAGACGATCTGCGAGCCGGAAGTTGCGATAGAAAACACCGGTTAGCGGCTTGAGCGGATGGTCCCCGCGAAAAGCCGTGTCCGCCCCCCAGGGAATGAAATGGAACAGTCCGTCCTCCGGGTTACGGTAAATATGGAAGTTGTTGGCATTACCGGTGGCAGAATCCCAGGCGCCGAGCAAGGTTTCCACCGCCCAGAAGCGGATGAACTCGTCCACATCGACCAACTGCGGCAACACGTTCAGCATCTGCTCATCTGGCAACGCCAGAGCTTCTGCAACGGCTTGCAGATCGCTTCGGTCGTTTTCCTTTTCGTTGGTCTTCTTCTCGAATCGCTGGCTCAGCCAGGTACCAAAATCGGCAGTCTGCGCCTCATACTGATTGCCCTCATCGTTGCCGAACGCACGGGTCAGGAAAGGCTTTTTAAGAGGCTCGACATTGGTAAACACGCCGAGTGTTTCGCCGTTCACGGTTACCCTGGCGTAGTTGCATCTTGGCGCCGCAATGCCGGCTTCACGGAACTGGTCATACGCCATGCATTGCCTGGCATTGGAAGGATCCTGGCGGTTGTTGTTCAGGGTCATCCGTGAGGAATTCTGGTAGGTCCGGCCTTTTTGCAGGTCGTTGAAATCCAGCTTGAGAGAGGGAATGCTTGGGCTGAGAGAACCCATATAACCCTTTTTGCGAACAATGACGTTGTCCATCCGATCGCCATCAATCGACACACGCGCGGTAAATTCCGTGTATTCGAACGGCGGTATACACTCGCGATCCGTGCTCGCCAGGGTACGCCCCTCGGCACGCAGCTTTTCGAAATCATCAGCGGACATACGAATGTCCACGGCCATTATCCGATCCGGGGCGTAAAGGTCGCCATCGCCACCAATGTTGACCGGCTCAACCGGAGCATCGAAGTCCGAGGGATCAGAAGAATCCGAGCCTCCGCCCCCGCAGCCCTGCAGCACCACCAACGCCATGCCTGCCATTAGCCAGCGGCAGCGCCCCCACGATGTTCTGAATCCTGTTGTTGTCATGAAGCACTCCCTGAAGATTGTCTATCGTGGCCGGGGGAAAACCGGCTTCAGGAAGTATTGCGGTTGGAATGCACGGGAGTCTGTAAGACGGTCTTACAGCGTCAGAACGACGACGAGGCAATCAGGCTGGTCAGCAATGCCCGCAGTCGGTTGGGCTTGACCGGTTTATTCAATACAGGAAGATACTGGGCTCGTAACAAGGCCCGCGTCTCGTCACTGCGATCAGCCGTAATGATGGCCCCGGGCAGGTCCATCGCCAGATGTCGCCGCACCGAGTGAATGGCATCAAAACCGGTCTGGCCATCATCGAGATGGTAATCCGCAAGCACGGCTCTCGGAGTCAAGCCGGATTCATCCAGTCGGGCCAGGGCATGCTCCCGGCCACCGGCCGTAATCACGACACACCCCCATCGACTGAGAAGCGTCGCCATGCTCTCAAGGACGGCTGGCTCGTTATCAATGACCAGAACCGGAGTTCCCTCAAAACCGCAGTCTGTCGACACGGCCGGGGCAGGTTTCGCAAAGGCCTGCAACGTTGGCACGGGAACGCGTGGCAGCGTTACGGTGAAGCGAGAGCCAAGCCCGGGTCTTGACGCCACGTCAATCCGATAGCCCAGAACCCGAACCATTCGCTCGACAATGGCCAGCCCAAGGCCAACCCCTTGCCTGCCACCGCCCCCCTGCGGCAGGATCTGATGAAACTCGGTAAAGATTTCATCGAGCTTGGCGGCATCAATCCCGACGCCGGTATCCCAGACTTCGAGCCGAACGTCATCATCGCGCACACGCACCGCCAGCATCACACCACCGGACCGCGTGTAACGGAAAGCATTGCTGAGCAGGTTTCGAAGAATACGGGTGAGCATACGTTGATCCGTGCGCACCATGGCCGGTGAAGAACGGACCCGAAAACCAAGCCCTGCGTTGGCCGCCACGGCCTCAAACTCGCTGCCGAGACTGCGCGCCAGCTCATCGACGTCGGTATACACCAGATCGGGCTTCATCGCCTGCTGATCCAGCTTGGAGATGTCCAGCAAATCCGCCAGAAGATCCTCTGCGCCTTCCAGAGCACGGTGGGCCTGGTGCACCATCCGGCGTTCGGCATCGGGCAGGGTGCTGTCCTGCAACGCCGAGATCATGAGCCGGGCGGCATTCAACGGCTGAAGTAAATCGTGACTCGCGGCGGCCAGATACTTGTCTTTACTCCGGTTTGCATCTTTGGCGGCATCGACAGCAATCACCAACTCCTGCTCAACTTTCTCGCGCTCTTCAATCTGATAGCGGAGGTCCACGTTGGCGTTCTGCAACGCTTCAGTGCGTTCCTCCACCCGGCGCTCAAGTTCGGCGTTGAGCTGTTCGAGCTTTTCCCGGGCCTGAACACGGTCAGTGATATCAGCAACAAAGGCTTCCACCACTTCAGGCCCGAGGTCTGGCCGCCGCAGCATGGTCACGGCGACATGGACGGCCGACTGGTCGGCCCGACGAAAACGAGCCTCCCGCGCGCTAAGGCTGCCGTAATCCAGCAATTCCTGGCGAATGACATCAAACTCCGCGGCGCTGAAAAAAAGCTGTTCGCGAAGCCGGATCATCCGGTTCTGTAGCTGTTCAGGGCTGTCGTATCCGCAAATCCGCGCCATCGCCGGGTTGCAGGCCAGAAAACCACCCCGCAGATTGGCCTGAAAAATGCCATGCAGCGCGTTTTCGAACAGCCATTTGTAACGGTTGCGCTCCCGCTCCAATTCCTCAATACGTTCCTGCAAGGCCGGATAATAATTCTTACGCACCGACTGACTGCCAAGTCCCAGCAGATCACCAACGCCAAAACCACTGTCAGACGATTCAGAGGGCTTCTTCATAAACCACCTGAACATCCCGAAGCGACGACTTCCTTGGGTTGGTCAGTATGCAGGGGTCCTTTAATGCATAGCCTGAAAGATAGGGAATATCCGATGTCGTCACGCCCAGCTCTTTCAACCGGGCTTCGAGGCCGACGGTTTTCTTGAGCGCAACAATACGGGCCATCAGGTGTTTTTTGACCTGGGCATTACTCATTCCCCGGGTATCAATATCCATGGCCTCCGCCACACGCCGGAAGCGGTCTTCGGCAAACGGGAAGTTGTAGGCCACCACGTGCTCCAGCAATAGCGCGTTGCACAATCCGTGGGGCAGGTCCAGGAAGCCCCCGAGGCTGTGCGACATGGCGTGTACTGCCCCAAGAATGGCATTTGAAAAGGCCAGGCCCGCCTGCATGGAGGCCAGCATGATCTGCTCACGCAATACCGGATCCGCCGGGTTGGCAACCAATGGCTCCAGATTCCGGTTGATCAGTCGGATGGCTTCGAGAGCGTGCGTGTCGGTGAGCGGTCCGCTGCCGGTAGACACAAATGCCTCAATGGCGTGAACCAGCGCATCCACCCCGGTGCAGGCGGTCAGGTAAGCACCCATGGTTTCCGTGACTTCCGGATCAATCAGAGAGACATCCGGCACGACCGCCTTGCTGATAATGGAAAACTTGAAGCGCCGATTGGGGTCCGAAATGATCGCAAACTGGGATACGTCGGCAGAGGTTCCCGCCGTCGTCGGAATCAGTATCAAGGGCGGAGGGGGATTGGTGATGGTATCCACCCCTTCGAACTCCAGAATGCTCCGACCGTGCGTGGCGACAATACCGATGCCCTTGGCACAGTCCATCGGGCTGCCACCACCAATGGCGACGATAACGTCACAGTCATTCGACCGGTACTGCTCGGCACCAGCCATCACCTCATCCACTTTGGGATTGGGGGAAACTGCAGTGTAAGTGGTGCAGGCCAGGCCGGCTTCTTTCAGGAGCGTTTCAATCTCACCAACCCACCCGGCAGCCTGGACACCGGGGTCCGAGACAAGAAACACGTGGCGCGCCCCGAAATTGCTGGCAAAATTGGCCACCGATCGGCGTGATCCCGCGCCGAACACAATCTCCGGAGAGACAAACTTTCGCAAAGCAGAAATGTCGTAACTCATGGGGCCTGACGCGTACGGTTGTTGTTATAGGAGTAACTGACATATTAACGCAACTTGGCGAGCGCTTCATCGACCTTTTGGCTAAGGCCGGCTCACTCTGCCAGTCTGCGATAGAAGCGCCATAGTGTATCCAGCATCGTGACCTGATTCTCCGGAGAGCGGAAACCGTGCCCCTCTTCATCAAACCAGACCAATTCGGCGCACTGGCCTGCCGCTCTGAGAGCCGCCACCATTTCCCGGGTTTGCTCCGGCACCACCACCCGGTCCTTTCCGCCCTGAAAAAACAGCGCCGGACAGGCAATCCGGCCTGCCTGGAGGGCCGGTGTCCGGGAACGCCAGTTAACACCTCGAGAACCCGGTGGGCCCAACAACCAGTCAAGATAGCCCGACTCAAACCGATGGGTGGCTGCCTTCAGCTTCAACGGTTCGGTCACGCCAAACACACTGCCGAGACCACGAAATAACTGTCCCGGCTGCATGGCTGCCATCAGCGCGGTATAGCCACCGGAACTGCGCCCCTGGATAAACACCCGCTCAGGGTCTATCCCGCGGCTGGCGCCAAGCGCATGTTTCACCCTTACAACATCGGCAACATCGGCTCGTCCCCAGTTGCCAGCCAGCGCCTGACGATATGCCCGACCAAAACCGGTGCTGCCGGTGTAATTCACGTCCGCTACCGCAAACCCGTGCTGACACCAGAACTGTATCTGGGCATTGAAGGTAGCGTAGGCAGCCGAGGTCGGTCCGCCATGGGCCAGGATGATGAGCGGTGAGGCCTTGGCTGGCTTTGCCGGCCGGTACAGAAAGCTTTGCAGCTCGAACGAACACTGGTCATCTGGAGGCAGGCACAGAGTCTCCGGCCAGACCCAGTCGCGTTCTGTGATCGGTGAAGAGGCCGCACTCAATACCTCCTCCCTTCCGGTGTCCGGATCAATCCTGAGAATGTGATCCGTGCTATCCGGTCGGCGGGCCAGACAAACGAGGCTATTATTCCACGCACACAGCCACCGGAAATCCGAGTAAGACGATGCCACCCGGCGACGCCTGCCGTCTCGATCAATCCAGAGTTCGGCCCACCCCCTGACATAACGGACCTGTCCCCACCCCCCGCCAGACAGGGGACAACTATGCCGCTCCCCGAGCTGCCAGGGCGCGTTGGCGTGATCGGCCATGACCTCAGTTCCTGCGGTCCAACGCAGCGAGTGGTGATTTCGATCCACCCTAAACGGCTGCCACCAGCCAAGGTGATCCGACTGAACCCAGAGCTGGCTATCATCGAACTGGGGCTGCTGGACAGACCCGCCTCCCGGCGGTTCCGCAACGAGCGCATCCCGCACATCGCCGTTGGCGCCAAGCCGCGCCAGACACAACATGGACCTATCCCAAGGCATGTCCGGGAGCTGCCAACTGACCCAGGCCAAGGCCTTGCCGTCCGGACTGAGCGCCGCCGCGCTGTAGAAGTCAAAACGGTCGTCGAGCACCGTAATCTGTCCAGACGAGCCAATCGCCACCAGGGCCTGTTGATCGCGGTATTCTCGTACGGCCAACCAGCGCTGCCGGTGGGGGTCTGCCACCAGCCCTCCCCACCGTGCCCCGGAGGGAGCGACCAGGCTGAGCCGAACGCCCGTTCCAAGATCCAGCTGCCAGAGACTCTGATCCTCTGCCACCCAGCATATGAATCGCCCCATCACCGCAAAGGCACCGCCACCGTATCCGTTCAGGCGACTGCCGACACCGTTACCGGTCTCGATTCTTCGTGTCCGCTCGCCGTCAAAGCGCCACAGGTTTACACGCCCGGAGCCGGGCTCAGAAGCCAGCCAGTACACTAGCCCGCCGTCGGCTTTCAGTTCCGAAAACTGCTGAGTTTCAAGACATGCCGTGCGGGCCGACAGGATTTCATCCCAGGCAAATGACACGGGAATTCCGGGCGTTTCGGTAGATCAGATCCTCCAGACCAGCCGTCGCGTGATCGGCTGCCGTTCGGGCGGCCAGGATCCGGTCGTGATGTGGTGACTTTCCGCAAACCGGATCGGCATTGTCGGCGTTCCCGGTCAACAGGTAAGCCTGACAGCGGCACCCCCCGAAATCCTTGCCTTTTTCGTCACAGGAACGGCAGGGTTCAGGCATCCAGAGGTCACCACGGTAATGATTGAACCCGGGACTGCGATACCAGATATCCTCCAGCGACTGCTCGGTCACATTGGGAAACTCAATCGGCAGAAGCCGGGCGCTGTGACAAGGCAGCGCCGTTCCGTCAGGGGCAACGGTCAGGAACAGGCTGCCCCAGCCATTCATACAGGCTTTTGGACGTTCTTCGTAGTAGTCCGGTGTTACGAAGATCACCTTCATCGGATGATCCCGCGCAAGCAGATCAGTGCGGTAGCGATTCACGGTGGCCTCAGCCGTTACCAATTGATCTCTCGAGGGCATCAGCCCTTCCCGGTTGGCAAACGCCCACCCGTAGTATTGGCAAGTGGCCAGCTCAACATAATCGGCCCCCAGCTTCTCACACAACGCAAGAATGTCAGGCATCTGATGAATGTTGTGACGATGGATCACAAAGTTGAGCACCATCGGATAGCCCGCCGCCTTGACCGCCCTCGCCATGGCCAGCTTCTGATCAAAGGCCTTTCTGGAGCCGGCCAGCGCATTGTTGAGCTCAGGATCCGATGCCTGAAAGCTGACCTGAATATGATCCAGCCCTGCCTCGGCAAAATCCTGAACCTTCGCCTCCGTCAGTCCCAGGCCCGATGTGATCAGATTGGTGTAGTAACCCATGCCCCGGGCACCGGCGATCAATTCCGGCAGGTCTTGCCGCACCAGGGGCTCGCCACCGGAAAAGCCCAGCTGGGCGGCCCCCATTGCCCGGCCTTGCTTCAGCACTTCCAGCCACTGGCGCGTCGAAAGCTCATGCGCCTGATCGGCATAATCCAGCGGATTGGAACAATACGGGCATTGGAGCGGGCAGCGGTAGGTCAACTCAGCAAGCAGCCAGAGCGGGTGACCAACAGTCTCGTGTTCACCACTCATAGCCATTCAATCCAGTGTTGGCGGGTTGCCTCGGCGAGAAAGTCCTCGACGTCGGCTGACAGGGGACCAGCCTCCGGAAACGCCCGCTCCAGAAGTTCGACAATCTCGGTACTGGTGCGAGAACCGTTCACTTCCGCCAGTATGGCACCGGCGCTGCCATTAAGCTTGACCATGCCCTCCGGATACAACAGAACGTGACTTTGCTGTGCCGGCTCCCACTGAAACCGGAAACCTCGACGCAAGCGGGGGACCTGAGCCATGGTTACCTCCTTACAGACCACGATGCCACACCGGCTGATCTGTCACTGTATGATAGGGCGGTGTCTCATGAACATACGCCATGGTCATGGCATCCAGCATGGTCCAGAGAATATCGAGTTTGAATTGCAGGATCTCGAACGCACGCTGCTGGTCCGCGGCCGAGACAAAATGATCCAGCGTAATACTCAGACCATGCTCCACATCCCGGCGCGCCTCAGAAAGGCGTTTGCGGAAATACCGATAACCCTCCGCCTCAATCCAGGGATAATGATCTGGCCAGCTGTCCAGACGAGACTGATGAATCTCCGGCGCGAACAGCTCGGTCAGCGAGGAACAGGCAGCCTCCTGCCATGTGGCCCGACGGGCAAAGTTGAGGTAGGCATCGACCGCAAAACGGACACCCGGTAACACGTGCCGCTGATCAATCACCTCCTCTCGCGTCAGGCCCACAGCTTCGGCCAGAAGCAACCAGGCCTCAATGCCTCCGGCATCGTCATCATGACCGTCGTGATCCAGAATACGCTGCAACCACAGACGACGAACGCTGGCATCCGGGCAATTCGCCATGATGGCCGCATCCTTCTGGGGGATGTTGATCTGATAGTAATAGCGATTTGCCACCCACCCCCGGATCTGGGCAGGTGTGCATCCACCGCTGTACATGGCCCGATGGAATGGATGATGGATATGGTAGTAGCCGCCCTTGGCACGCAGCGCGGCCTCGAAATCGTCCCGAGTCAGGGCAGGCGTAACTTGTGCGTTCATGGCAGACCTCACAGGTGTATGTGCATGCCATCCCACGCCACCTCGATACCATGCGCCGCAAGCTCAGCGCGCTCTGGCGAGGCCTCATCAAGGATGGGATTGGTATTGTTGATGTGAATGAGGATCTTGCGCGCGCCCGACAATGTGTCCAGCAGCTCAATCATGCCACCCGGCCCGGCCTGCGCGAGATGCCCCATCTGTTGACCGGTTTTGGTGCCGACTTCCTGGCGGATCATTTCATCATCATGCCAAACGGTACCATCCACCAACAGCACGTCAGCTCGGGCCATCCAGGCTTTGATCCGGTCATCCGGCTGCCCCAGGCCGGGCGCGTATAGAACGCTCTGACCACTGACGGAGTCTTCAATGAATAGGCCAATATTGTCGCCAGGGTGAGGCTGGTCTCGCCTTGGAGAATAAGGCGGAGCGTTACTCAGGAGCGGAATAGCCGTTAGCGCCAGAGTTGGCGCGCACGGTATCGTGAACGCCGTATCTTCGTTCGGCTCAATGGCTTGCCAATTCAGGCCGCCATTCCAGTGCCGGAGCATCTCGAACAGCGGGAAGCCGGTGGACAGATCGCTGTGCACCTGCGAAGTACACCAAACGTCCAGCGGCAGCCCTTCCCGCAGTGACAGCAATCCGGTGGTGTGATCAACCTGACTGTCCATCAGGACGATGGCCGAGATTCCGGTGTCGCGTAGCGAACGCCCCGGCTGCATGGCTGGAAAGTCCGCAAGCTGGGCCCGGATATCCGGTGAGGCATTGAAAAGAATCCAACGCTCTCCATCGTCGCTGATGGCAATGGATGACTGGGTCCGGGCACGGGCATTCAGGGTACCGGCCCGAAAACCGGCACAATTCCGGCAGTTACAGTTCCACTGGGGAAAACCGCCCCCGGCCCCTGAACCCAGAATTCGAATCTGCATGGCAACCTCCCGAGCAGAACGCAAATAGCCAGCCCGGGGGCTGGCTATTCGTGGCTCAGCGGTTAGCGAAGTACATAGTCACTTCAAAACCGATGCGAAGGTCTTCATAAGCTGGCTTGGTCCACATGATGCTCACCTCTTGTCATGATTGTTAGTGCTTGGCATTTATGGGCACCGCAGGCAAGCGCCCACGATCACTTTCATGCTAATCACAGTGCCTGCCACGCCATATGGTACTTTGGGACCGTTTTTGCCCGCCTGAAAGTAGCAGACCTTTGGCCCGGAGGTTGAATTGAGCCCCACCGGCCGCGCCCTACCATGAGAGAAACAATAACAATCACAGGAGACTTCTCATGGTGGGGCGCCTGATACTCTTGCTCTCACTGGTGTTCACAGCCTCTGCCTACGCGGCTGAGCCGCCACCGGAGCCCAGGGCCGTCATTCAGTCTCTGTTTCCATCAGCAACCGTCATTGAGGACAAGTTGCCGGACTTTCCCGTCTACCCCGTGTACCAGCTCCAGGAACTGCTGGGCTACGCCTATGTCTCAACCGATTTTGTTACCTTGCAGGGATTCGCGGGCAAGCCGATCACCATGATGATCGGCCTGGACACCAAAGGCCGATTCACGGGCGTCGAGGTGCTTCACCATCACGAGCCTGTATTTCTGCATGGCCTGGGCGAAGCACCTCTGAACGAATTTGTGGCGCAGTATGAAGGGCGGTCCCTGAAAGACCAGATCATCGTTCAGGCGTCCAGTCGTTCCAGTCGCGACACAGGTGGCCAACAGGTCTACTTTGATGGTGTGAGCAAGGCCACGGTTTCTGTGCTGATCATCAATGACACGATACTCTCCTCCGCCTTACAAGTTGCCAGAAGCAAGCTGGAAGGGTTCGCCCAGGCGGCCCCCACAAGGGCCCGACAAGATTATTATGAGCCTCTGACCTGGCAACAACTGCTGAACCGCGGCTACGTCCAGAAGCGGACACTCTCAGCGCAGGAGGTGGAGGCGAAGCTGGGCCGCCCGCTGACGGACTACCCAACCGACCTGTCGCCTCCATCCGGCGAGGCATTTACAGAGATCTATTTTGCCTATGTGAATTCACCCATGGTGGGGCGAAACCTGCTTGGCGACGAAGGCTACAAAGCGTTTCAAGAACGCCTGAATGATCGAGGCAAAGTCATTATGGTGATGTCACAAGGCGTATATTCTCATGTCAGCGAAGCCTTTGTGCCCGGCAGTACGCCCAGCCGAATCGGTCTCAATCAGAATGAGCTGGCCATCGAGATGAGGGATCTGAACTGGCTCGAACCGAATCAACAGATTATGGCTCCGGGCGCACCCGATATGGCCGCCATGAACCTGTTCCGGGTCGGCGGCAATGCGGGCTTCAACCCGGGTTCCGAGGCATCGTTCCATCTGGACATCACTGCGCCACGAAATCACCTGATCACCGACCACGCACGCTTCACGCTGCCCGTGACTTTTTCCCCGGACCTGTTTGAACCGGTCGAGGTGGCACCAGGCTTTAATGAAGGCCAGCAACCGGTTTGGATTGGGCTCTGGAAAGAACGATGGTGGCAGATCAGCCTGCTGATTGCTGGCCTGACCATACTGACGGTGTTCTTTGCGCACCAAAAAACCCTGACACGCTATCCCCGGCTGGTGCACGGCTTCCGCTGGGGCTTTCTGCTCTTCACGCTCTTCTTTATTGGCTTTTATGCCCAGGGGCAGCTCTCGGTCGTGAACATCTATACCTTGTTGCTGGCTCTCTGGGATGGCTTCTCCCTGAACGTATTTCTGCTGGACCCGGTGATATTCATTCTATGGACCTACACCTTTGTCACCCTGTTTATCTGGGGGCGCGGGCTTTTTTGCGGCTGGCTCTGCCCGTTTGGCGCACTTCAGGAACTGGTCGCGTGGATAGGTCAGCGGCTCGGATTGCGGCAGATAAAAATACCTGAGCGCTGGCACCGCCGGCTCATCCTGTTGAAATACCCGATACTGGCCGGGCTTGTGACCACCGCGTTCTTTTCACTGACCCTGGCCGAGCAACTGGCTGAAGTGGAGCCGTTCAAAACCAGCATTACTCTGTATTTCGTCAGGCACTGGCCATTTGTAATGTACGCCCTCGCCTTACTGGCGATCGGCCTGTTCGTTCACAAGTTCTACTGCCGTTATCTGTGCCCGCTGGGAGCAGGACTGGCGGTGCTGGGGCGACTGCGAGTGTTCAGTTGGCTGGAGAGGGTCAAACGCTGTGGCCAGCCTTGCCAGCATTGCAAAAACGAATGCGGTATCAACGCCATCCGCAAGGATGGCCGGGTGGACTACGACGAGTGCATCCAGTGCCTGGAGTGCGTTGTGATTCTGCGGGACCAGAATCAGTGCGTAGACGCCATTGTTCAGGCCAAACAGCGGCAGAAACAGGCGCGGATTCTGGCCACAGATGCAGCAGGGGCGTAAACGCCCCTGCACTCAGCGCCCCAGCGAATAGAATTCCGGGTTGGCCCGCATGCTGGTGACATTGGCCATGCGGTTGGACAGACCGAAGAAGGCCGTGATGCCTGTAATATCCCAGGCGTCCTCATCGGTAAACCCGTGCGCGCGCAATGTGGCAAAGTCGTCCTCATTCACGGCATAGGCCGACTGCGACACTTTCACGGCAAAATCCAGCATCGCCTTTTGGCGCTCGGAAATATCCGCTTTGCGATAATTCACCGCCACCTGATCGGCAATCAGTGGGTTTTTCTCCCGGATCCGCAAGATTGCGCCATGAGCTACCACGCAGTACTGGCACTGATTCAGGTTGCTGGTCGCCACCACAATCATCTCGCGTTCAGCCTTGGTCAGGTTGCTCTCCTTCTCCATCAGAGCATCGTGGTAATCGAAGAACGCTCTGAACTCGTCGGGGCGATGTGCCAGCGCCAGGAAGACGTTAGGAATGAACCCCGACTTCTCTTGTACTTTCAGAATCCGGTCGCGGATGTCGCTGGGCAACGAGCCCAGCTCTGGCACCGGAAACCGGCTGATCGGTTGTTCTTTTGGGTCCGACATTCTGCATCCTCTGTTGTTTTCAGTCTGTTCAAAACGCCGGTTAACCGGCGACCGGAATCACCACGCGACCCCGCAACTTGCCTTCGAGCAACTGCCCGGCGGCACCGATAGCGTCGTCAAAGGACACCTCGGTAATCATGCTGTCCAGAAGCTCCGGGGACAGGTCCTCGGCCAGACGCTTCCAGGCGTACAGACGATCAGCTTTCGGAGCCATAACACTATCAACACCGCAAAGGGTCACGCCTCGAAGAATGAACGGAGCGACTGTAGCCGGGAAGTCCATCCCTGCCGCCAGACCGCAGGCAGCAACAACACCTCGATACTTCATGGCCGCACAGACATTCGCCAACACTTGTCCGCCGGCCACATCAATAGCCCCCGCCCAGGTTTCACGGGCCAACGGCTTGCCGGGCTCCGTCAACTCAGCCCGATCCAGAATCTGCTTCGCCCCCAAGGACTTAAGATACCCTTCCTCTTCGGGCCGGCCGGTTACCGCAGTCACCGAGTATCCGAGTTTAGCCAGGATCGCTACCGCCACACTCCCAACACCTCCGGTTGCTCCGGTTACCAGGATGTCACCCGAATCCGGCTTGACGCCCTGCTTCTCCAGGGCGATCACGCATAACATGGCGGTGTAGCCCGCGGTGCCAATGGCCATGGCCTGGCGCGGAGTAAACGGGACTTGTAACGGAATCAACCAGTCTCCGGAGAGGCGTGCCTTCTCAGCCAGCCCGCCCCAGTGTTTTTCGCCCACACCCCAACCGTTCAGCACGACCTGGTCGCCGGGCTTGAAATCCGGATTGTCGGATTCCGTCACAACCCCGGCGAGGTCAATACCAGGCACCATGGGATAGGTTTTGGCAATCGGCGCCTTGCCGGTAATCGCCAGCGCATCCTTATAATTCAGGGTGCTGTAAGCCACTTCAACCGTGACGTCGCCTTCCGGCAACTGGGTCTCTTCAACAGACCTCAGGGCCACCTGCTGATCACCCCGACTGCCTTCAATCAGAATTGCTTTGAACATGTTGCCTCCCGCTCTCCGTTTAATCAGTGAACTTGCGTATCGAGCTCTCAGGCACTTTGTACAAGCGCCATGAATCCATGGAAAAACCGGTCCAGCGGCTGAGCTGACTGCTCCAGTTTGGCCCTGAGCACAGCGCCCTCCCAGCCAATCCAGAAAAACTGCGCTAACGACTCGCAACACGCGCTTTGAGGGATATCCCCCGCTTGCCGGGCCTGCTGAAGAACTCGGGCAACCCGGGCTTCCCAATCCCGAAAAGTATCGCTCAAAAGCTCGCGGAAACTTTCCGGGAGGGCCGCCATTTCCTGCCCCAGATTGCCGATCAGACAGCCTCGCCGGTAGTCGTATTTCTTCATGCCCGCTTTAGCGTCCTGAACAAACGCCTCCAGCCTCGACAGCGGTGGTCGGGAATCGTCAGCGAAGGATCGCTCCAGTTTACGGGCGAAGAAGTCACCGTAGGCTTCGATCAGCGCCCGGCCGAACGCTTCTTTGTTGTCGAAGTAGTGATAAAACGACCCCTTGGGTACGCCGGCCAGCCTCAGGATTTCGTCGATACCGGTATAGGAATAGCCCTTCTCGGTCAGCACTGCCAGCCCGAATTCAATCAACGCCTGCCGGGTATCCTGATAGCTGACGTTCTGGCTCTTGGGTGGCCTGCCGCGCCTGCGTTGGGGTGTCTTGGATTCTGCCATTACGCTTACTTTAGACCGCTCGTCTACAAAAACCTGAGAACACTTTAGACCAGTCGTCTACAAAAAACAAATGCCATAAAAAAAGGCCCTGGGAAGGGCCTAAGGAGAGTGGTAAAACATCCCGGGCTCCAGCAGGAGCCACCCGGCAGACGCCGGGCTCAACAAAAGCACCGTCCTTGTGCGGTCACACGAAAAAGGGGCCGATGCAGACAGCCCCGACGCATCCGGATCAGAAGAATCCCAGCGGGTTGGTGTCGTAGCTCACCAGCAGGTTTTTGGTTTGCTGGTAATGATCAAGCGCCATCTTGTGGGTCTCACGACCAACACCCGAGCGCTTGTAACCGCCAAATGCCGCGTGGGCGGGGTAGGCGTGGTAGCAGTTCATCCACACCCGGCCAGCCTGAATGGCACGCCCCATGCGGTAAGCCCGATTGGTGTCACGGGTCCAGACGCCCGCTCCCAGACCAAATTCGGTGTCGTTCGCGATAGCCAGTGCTTCTTCTTCGGTCTTGAAGGTGGTCACCCCAACAACCGGTCCAAAGATCTCCTCCTGGAACACTCGCATCTTGTTGTCACCCTTGAACAGGGTCGGCTGGATGTAAAAACCGTTATTGAATTCATCGTCGAGATGTTCACGGTCACCGCCGGTCAGGACAACCGCCCCTTCCTGCTTGCCGATTTCCATATACGACATAATCTTGTCGAACTGTTCTTTCGAGGCCTGGGCACCTACCTGCACTTCGGTGTCCAACGGATTACCGCGCTTGATCGCCTTGGTGCGCTCGACGACCTTTTGCATGAATTCCTCAAACATGTCTTCCTGAACCAGAGCCCGGGAGGGGCAGGTGCACACTTCGCCCTGGTTGAAGAACGCCAACACCAGACCTTCAACACACTTGTCGATGAACTCAGGCTCAGCCTTCATGACATCGGAGAAGTAGATGTTCGGCGATTTGCCACCCAACTCGACGGTGGAAGGAATGATGTTTTCAGCCGCACACTTCAGAATGTGGGAGCCAACCGGGGTAGAGCCGGTAAACGCGATCTTGGCGATACGTTTGCTGGTGGCGAGCGCCTGACCGGCCTCAATACCGTAACCGTTAACGATGTTGAGTACACCCGGCGGCAACAGGTCGCCGATGATTTCCATCAGAACCAGAATACTGGCAGGAGTCTGCTCGGCAGGTTTGAGCACCGTGCAGTTACCCGCTGCCAGACAGGGGCCCAGCTTCCAGGCCGCCATCAGAAGCGGGAAGTTCCAGGGAATGATCTGACCAACCACACCGAGGGGCTCATGGAAATGGTACGCCACAGTGTTGTGGTCAATTTCGCCCATATGGCCTTCCTGAGCACGAATACAGCCCGCGAAGTAGCGGAAATGATCAGCCGCCAACGGAATGTCTGCGTTCAGGGTCTCGCGCACCGCTTTACCGTTATCCCAGGTTTCAGCAACGGCCAGCTTTTCGAGGTTGGCTTCAATCCGGTCCGCGATTTTGAGCAGAATATTGGAACGTTCGGTTGGGGAGGTTTTGCCCCAGGCTGGAGCTGCTTTATGGGCGGCATCCAGGGCAAGCTCAATGTCCTCTGCCGTCGAGCGAGGGATCTCACAGAACGCCTCGCCGGTAACGGGAGTGATGTTCTCGAAATACTGGCCTTTAACCGGTGCTACCCATTCACCGCCAATGTAGTTCTCGTAGCGGGATTTGAAAGAAACAACGGAACCGTCCTTTCCTGGTTGTGCGTAGATCATGACATTGACCTCATTGTTGTGTTTGTCGCTTGCCAACGCGGCCTTCGCGTTTACCTATTCAATGTAGTCGTGAAACCAGGATTGGTGAATGATCCCAAGGGGGCGAAAAACTCATCCCTTGGTAGTAGATTGCAGGACGTGCACGCAGGTGCTCAGACGCGGCCCTTTGGCAGGGCCCGCGTCTGCGTCAAGCAGCGGTGAGGGTTAGAGATTCCGGAGATCTTTACGCAGGATTTTGCCCACATTGGATTTGGGCAATTCCTCCAGAATTGTCACTTCCTTTGGAACTTTGTAACTGGCAAGGCTTTGGCGGCAATGACTGATCAGCGCCTCCTCATCAACATCGGCACCGGCAACGGGCGCCACAAACAGCCGGATCCGCTCCCCGGTTTTCTCGTCCGGTATACCGATACAGGCCGCTTCCGCGACTTCGGGCAACTCCGCTGCCACCGCTTCAATTTCGTTCGGGTACACATTGAATCCGGAAACCAGAATCATGTCTTTCTTGCGATCAACAATCTCGAACTGGCCGTCCGGATGCATCACTGCCACATCACCGGTCTTGAAGTAGCCATCTCGGGTGAAGGCTGCTTCAGTCTCCTGGATCCGGTTCCAATACCCTTTCATCACCTGGGGACCGCTGGCACACAATTCGCCCGGGGTCCCTATCGGCACCTCCTGTTCATTATCATCAACGACTTTGACATCGGTCGAAGGTACCGGATATCCCACAGTCCCACTGAAACGGTTCTGCCCCATCAGGTTCAACGTCAGAATGGGAGCCGTCTCAGACAAACCAAAGCCTTCAACGATGTGAGCGCCGGTATGAGCTTTCCACGCTTCAGAGGTACTCGGGAAGATCTTCGAGCCGCCGCCAAACGCCACCTTGTAGCGAGACAGGTCCACCTGTTTGAACAAAGGATGCTTGGTCATGCCGGCATACAGGGTGTTGACACCACCAATAACACTGAATCCGGCATCCTTGATCGCAGCCAGGTAGGCGTCCATGTCCCGGGGATTAGGTATCAGTATCGCCTTTGAACCGATGGCCGCGTAGGCAACAAAGATCATCAGACCGAAAATGTGGTACATGGGCAGCGCCAGCACCACCACTTCCGCCCCCGGTTCATTGGCCGCGGGTATAAAGCTGCGGAACTGCAGGGTATTGGCAATCAGATTACGGTGACTGAGCGTCGCGCCCTTGGAGGGGCCGGTGGTGCCCCCGGTATACTGAAGAAACAGCACATCGTCCCCCGCCAGGGGTACGGCTTGCGGTCGCTTGCCAGCGTGTTCCGCCAGCAGATCCGCCAATGGGGTGTAATCCCCAAGATCCTCGGGAATGTCCGAGCCCGGGATCGAGAGAGTGGTGCCATCCCCGGGATTAACGGTGATCACCCGCGTGATCGACGTCTGGTGTCGGATGGCAGCCAGTGACGGTGCCGACCCGGAATAGACAAGAATGGTCTCAGCGCCCGAATCGTTAAGCTGGTGCTCAAGTTCCCTCGGAGTATAGAGCGGATTGACGTTTACCTGCACGGCACCGGTTTTCAGCACTGCCAGCAGGGCAATCGGATAGGCAAAGATGTTTGGCAGCATTACAGCAATCCGATCCCCCTTCGCCACGCCATACCGGCTTTGCAGCGCGTGGGCCAAGGCATCAGACTCATCGTCCAGCTCCCGAAAGGTCAGGGATGCGCCAAAACACTCAATGGCTACGTGATCGGGGAACTTGGCTATCGCATCCCTGAACAGGCCGAGAACCGAATCATAGGCATCCACGTCAACGGTATGGGGAACATCGCTGGGGTAAGAATCAAGCCAGGGTTTCATGTTTATTCCTGTTGGGTTTTATAAGTTGTTATGCCATGGGTCCGGGAAGACCCTTCCAAATCCTCGCGCACCGACTTGATACAAACCTGATAATACGCGCCAAAAATTTGATAATTTGCGCCACATCAGGAAGACTCCCTCTCATCGCCCACGGAACAACAAGATGCCGCCATGCCCCTGACTGACCTTTCCCGCGCCTCGTCATTGGCCCGGCTCGACGAGTTTTGTCGTAAACATACCCTCGACTACCGGGACATGCTCGCCAGCGCCGGTCTGCCCGAGGACACTCTGCAGCAACCAGACAGCCTGATCGCCTACACGCGCTTTACACAGCTCCTTGAAAACTGTGCCAGGGCCTCCGGACATCCCCTGTTTGGTCTTGAATACGGCATTTTTCAGGGCACCGCCGTCTTTGGCAGGCTTCTATACCTGTTCAAGAACGCCAATACCGTAGGGGACTCGCTCAGCGAGCTAACCCGGTACTACCACTTGCATTCCAGTGCTGCCGAAGTGACCACCTCGGTTCAGGAAGGAATGGCCTTCCTCTGTTACGAACCGGCGCTGCAGGAGAGCACACCGAGCCGACAGATCGTGGAACTGGCCATCGGCGTCGGGTTATCGCTGATGAGGATGCTCATGGGGCCTGCCTGGAAGCCGGCCGGGGTGCATTTCAGACACGGAGCAGGAAGCTCCACCAAAACCTATGCCCGCCTGCTCGGCGTGACACCGCAATTTAACAGTATCAGCAACGGCTGGGTGTTCGATGCGTCTTTGCTCAGCCTGCCCCTGAGTGACTCTGACCCGGGGTTGCATGCGCTTATGCGGGAACATCTGGAGAAAATGGACGCGCTCTCGGTGCGGGAACTGCCAGACTATGTCCAGCGCCTGATTCGAACCTGCCTGCCCGCCGGCAACGCAAGCATCGAGCTTGTCGCAGACTACCTGATGCTAAGCCCCCGGTCCCTGCAACGGTACCTGGCCCAGGAAAAGACCTCGTTCCAGACATTGCTTAACGCCACACGCAAGAACCTGGCAGAACGATATCTGCAGGAATCGACCGTGAGTCTTACCCAACTGGCAGGCATTCTCGGTTACTCAGACCTGGCCTCATTCTCCCGGGCATTTCAACGCTGGTATGGAACCAGCCCACGCCAGTGGCGCAAAGAGCACGGCTTGGGATTACACCCCAGGCGCCTTGCGCCGCACAGAAAAGCGCCGGTCTGGTTAAGCCCTTCAGGCCTCCCGGCAAAGAGTGGTGAATCGGCCATAGAATAGGCCTGTCTCCGGCAGGGGAATAAAAAAGGTCGCCCGGGGGCGACCTTTTTTATCGTTCAGATCACTTACTGGCGATCCGGTCTTTGGGTAACTTGAACGTCCACACCATGCCCCCCTGGTTGAAGTTTTTCACCACCTTGGCAACTTCTCCTCCCCAGAGCGGAACCGCACCACCCCAGCCAGAGGCCACGGACACATACTGCTCACCGTCCATGGTCCAGGTGATCGGAGTACCAACCACACCGGAGCCTGTGTTGAAGCGGTAGAGCTCTTCGCCAGTCTTGGCATCAAACGCCTTCAGATGCCCTTCCGGCGTGCCGGTGAAGACCAGACCACCCGCCGTCGTCATCACACCGCCCCACAGGGGGGCCGTATTCTCATAGCGCCAGACCTCTTCACCGGTCTTTGGATCCATAGCCCGCAGAACGCCGATGTAGTCATCGTTGGCCGGCTTGATAGTAAATCCAGCGCCCAGGAACGCCGCACCCTTCTTGTAGGAAACCGGCTCGTTCCAGATATCCATGGCCCATTCATTAGACGGTACATAAAACAGTTCCGTCTGTTGGCTGTAGGCCATCGGCATCCAGTTCTTGCCACCAAGGAACGCGGGCTGGGCCAGCACCGTCTCCCCTTTGCTACCGTCCATATCGGCAGGATTACCCGGACGACCGCCCTCGGTGTAGATTGGACGACCGGTGTCGGGGTCCAGCCCCTCGGCCCAGGTAATCTTGTCTACAAACGGGAAGCCACGGATGAAATCGCCGTTCTCACGGTTCAGAACATAGAAGAAACCGTTTCGGTCTGCCGTTGCGGCGGCCTTGACGATTTTGCCGTTTTCCTCGTAGTCAAAGGAGATCAGCTCGTTCACCCCGTCGTAATCCCAACCATCGTTCGGCGTGGTCTGGAAATGCCATTTGATGCTGCCATCATCCGGATCGATCGCCAGACGGGAAGACGAGAACAGGTTGTCACCCGGGCGCAGGTGAGAGTTCCACGGGGCGGGGTTACCTGTGCCGAAGAACAGGGAATCAGTATCGGGGTCATAGGTCCCGCCCAGCCAGGTGGCGGCACCACCGTTCTTCCACATTTCACCGGGCCAGGTCACTCCAGCCTTGCCGCCAGAAATACCATTCTCAATTTTTTTGCCATCCTTGTAGACATAGCCCATGTGGCCTTCTACGGTCGGGCGGGTCCAGACCAGATCACCCGTGTTGGCGTCATAGGCTTCAACCTTGCCGACAATACCGAACTCACCGCCGGATACCCCGGTAATGACCTTTCCTTTGACGATCATCGGAGCTGCCGTGATGGCATAACCAGCCTGATAGTCCGCCACTTTCTTGATCCAGACGGGCTTGCCGGTCTCTTTATTGAGTGCCACCAGTTTGGCGTCCAGAGTTCCAAAGATCACTTTGTCACCATAGATGGCAGCGCCGCGGTTTACCACGTCACAACAGGGCATGATGCCATCCGGCAGGCGCGCATCGTACTGCCAGAGTTCCTCGCCGGTCCGGGCATCAATGGCGTACATTCTTGAATAGGAGGCGGTAACGTACATCACCCCATCTTTTACCAGCGGCTGGGATTCCTGCCCCCGCATTTTTTCACTGCCAAACGAAAAAGCCCATGCCGGCTGCAGGTATTGAACGTTGCTGGTGTTCAGGTCCGCCACCGGGCTGTAGCGCTGGCCCTGCGTACCCATGCCATAGCTCACTACATCCTCGGGGCTCTTGTGATCGTTGATAATCTCGTCGTCGGTTACCGCATGGGCGCCATACGAAACAGCCATCGCCAGGGCGCTGGCCGCAATGCGAATCCCGAACTTGTTGGTTCTCATGGTTGCGCTCTCCAAGTCTCTTGTTTTCGGTTCTCTTGTCGTCGTTTCAGCGAACCGGGAACTTTTCCCGCCTCTGGTACGATTCTTCGCGCTGACACCAAAACCAACAATTGCCCCGGGGAACAGGTTTTCTCATCACTTGGTAGTAATACCCCAAAAAGAAAGCTCGCCGATGGCGAGCCTTTCTCACTAATGACGGCCCTCGGCGCGGGCCAAAGATGCCTCATCAAGAAAATCCCGATAGTATCCGGGCACACTGTATCGGAGCTGCCGGCCAGACATCAGCTCGTTCATCTCACCGGATCGCACTAACCTGTCTACAATGGCTTCGAGCGCATAGCCAAGCTGCCGATGGGTGTGTTTGATCGCCATACCAACATCCCAGACCTGCTTGCCAATACCGGGAAAACCGTTACTCGCAGCTTTGAATTGCGCGTTTTCGGGCTTGGAAAGCTCATGGTCGATCTCCGCTCGCATCCCCATCACCGCACTCACCTCGCCAGAGCGCATCGCACCGAACGCCTCCGCAACGTTTCCGTAATGCCGAACCTTCTCTCGCATACGGCCAGCAAACGCCGAGGTCAGGTAAAAATCAGGAAGGGTATCGATCTCCACGCCGATGGGGTGATACTGAAACACAGCGACAGTCTCAACGCTGTCGAGCCTGGCCGGATCAAAGGCAATCTGCCAGGTTTCCTGCTGGTAAGGACCAAACAGTACAACCTGTTCGTTGATGTACTCGCCGGTGGAATCCTGCATGTACGCGTAGGTCTTGTCATAAGGCACCCGAAGCATCACGTCGGCGAGCCGGCGCTTTGCCAGGTAATGGCCCTTCCACACATTGTTGCGCAGATCGTCACCCAGATTCTCATCCGGCACAATCCAGTGCACTTTGAACTCCACGCCCATTTCACGGGCGATCCGACGCCCGAGTTCAACATCGATCCCTTTCGGTTCACCATCCACCTGATAGGAATACGGCGGGAAATTCTGATACACCCCAACCTTCAGGTAGCCGGATTCAAGGATGACGTCGTAGTTGCGCTCCGCGGGACGGTTGAGCAGCTTGTCACCATCATCGATTTCCTGAGCCAGGATGGCCTGGGTGAAGCACAGTAAAGCAAGAATGGGCGCCAGTATTTTCATTGTATTCTCCCAACGACGACGGGCCGGCACTGGGCCGACCCGGTTTTAACCTTGAGCGAATCGAAGCAACTTCCGTTACTCCGGCTTGGGCAGAGACTCCACATAACTCCGAATGGCCCACATTGCGTTCTGATCCAGGGTTTTCTTCCATGACGGCATGCCCCGGTCGGTGCCATTGCGCACGCGGTTGATAAAATACTCGTCATCCCATTCCGTCAGTTCCCGCAGATCAGGCGTAAGGCCTCCGGACATCGCTCGAATTCCATGGCAACCCGCGCAATTACCGGCGTAAGCGCTCTCGCCGATCTTGACCGCCTGGGCGTTCATATCGCCGTACTCGTTACCTTCCCGGAACGGGTTTTCCATCCGGATTTCATCGCCGAGTGTCGGCAGGTTGCCCGTATCCACTTCCTGTGGTGTGACGTTGCCGTGCGCAAAGACGAGGCCCGCCAGGCCAAGCAGGGACGCAGTCACCAGTGCTTTGAGTGAAAAGGACATTGCCATTGTTGCTACCTCTGTTATTGGATTCCCAGTGGTTGGCTATTGGATTTATCAGTCGCCAACGTGCTGACTTCCAGTCTAGGAATCCACCGGGGCATTCCGAATGCCACTTTGGGGGTTTTGGCGTAGTTCCTTGGTAGTAGACGCAGAGAGCGAAGGCCAAAGCATGAGGGCTCGAATTCCTCCGGTGAAACTCGATGCATTTCAGTTAAAAAGCGCCTGTTCGGGAACATTTCCCGGTTTTCCCTGACGTTTTCCCGGTACTGAAAGGCGGTTTTCCGTCGCCAGATTCCCCGGTCACAGCCAATACTCGAGACGTCGATGCCATGGGCAAGACGATGGCGACAACAAAAACCAAGGGGAAAGAATATGAGCATCAGAACACGCAAGCACCCGCTGTTGCGGGGTATCAGTCTGGCACTGGCGCTGGGGACCACGGCCGGTCTGGCCGGCCAACTCCAGGCCAAAGAGGTTACCTGGGATGACATTGCCAATGACGCCCGCAGCCCCGAAAACGTGCTGGGATATGGTATCGGCCCCAAAGCCCAGCGTTACAGCCCGATGACAACCATCAACCGCGATAACGTGGAGCGCCTGGTTCCCGCCTGGTCCTTCTCCTTTGGTGATGAAAAGCAGCGCGGTCAGGAATCCCAGGCCTTGGTCCATGACGGCGTGATCTACGTCACCGGCTCATACTCCCGTTTGTTCGCGCTGGATGCCAGGACCGGGGAGCGGTTGTGGGAATATAGTCACCGCCTGCCCGAGGGTATTCGTCCCTGTTGCGACGTGGTCAACCGGGGCGCCGCGATCTTTGGTGACAAGGTGTTCTTCGGTACCCTCGATGCCGGCATCGTCGCGTTGAATAAAGACACCGGAAAAGTGGTCTGGCGCGAGAAGTTCGCCGATCACGAGGCGGGCTACACCATGACCGGAGCCCCGGTGCTGGTGAAAGACCAGAAAACCGGAAAAGTCCTGCTGATTCATGGTTCTTCCGGTGACGAATTCGGCGTCGTCGGCAAACTGTTTGCCCGCGACCCGGATACCGGCGAAGAAATCTGGATGCGCCCGTTCGTTGAGGGCCACTTCGGTCGGCTCAACGGCGAAAAAAGTACGCCAACGGGAGACCCTCGGGCACCCAGCTGGCCTGATGATCCGAATACTGAAACCGGAAAAGTTGAGGCCTGGAGCCATGGCGGCGGCGCACCCTGGCAAAGCGCCAGCTTCGATGCAGAAACCAACACCATTATCATCGGCGCCGGCAACCCGGCCCCCTGGAATACCTGGAAACGTACTTCGCCCGGAGGTGACCCCGCTGACTACGACAACCTCTATACCTCCGGCCAGGTTGGCGTCGATCCAACCACGGGAGAGGTCAAATGGTTCTATCAGCACACGCCAAACGACGCCTGGGATTTCTCCGGCAACAACGAACTCGTGCTGTTCGAATATGATGAAGACGGAGACACGGTAAAAGCTACGGCCCACGCCGACCGCAATGGATTTTTCTACGTGGTCAACCGTGAAAACGGTGAATTGAAGAATGCGTTTCCTTTTGTCGACAATATCACCTGGGCCACGCACATCGACCTGGAATCCGGCCGCCCGGTCGAGGTAGAAGGCCAGCGCCCGCCGGCGGTTGCTGAAGGAGAAACCCGAGGCAAGTCTATTGAAGTCTCGCCCCCTTTCCTGGGCGGTAAAAACTGGAACCCGATGGCCTACAGCCAGGACACCGGCCTGTTCTATGTTCCAGCCAACCATTGGAAAGAGGATTACTGGACAGAGGAAGTTACCTACAAAAAAGGTGCGGCTTACCTGGGTCAGGGCTTCCGGATCAAGCGGATGTACGACGACCACGTAGGCGTACTTCGAGCCATGAATCCGATCACCGGTGACATTGAGTGGGAGCACAAGGAAAGAATGCCATTGTGGGCGGGCGTTCTGACCACCAAGGGTGGCCTCGTCTTTACCGGAACCGGTGACGGATATCTCAAGGCCTTCGATGCCGAGACCGGCGAAGAACTCTGGAAGTTCCAGACCGGCTCGGGAATCATCTCGTCGCCGATCACCTGGGAAATGGACGGAGAGCAGTACATCGGTGTGGCCTCCGGCTATGGCGGGGCCGTTCCATTGTGGGGTGGCGACATGGCGGAGCTGACCAAGCCCATTTCCCAGGGCGGATCCTTCTGGGTCTTCAAGATGCCCTCCTGGGCACAGGCCTCCCGCTAATTTTCCTCCGGTTCGGGCCTGGCACCTTGCCAGGCCCCTTTTTACGATTGATTCAGGAGTGAATCCATGAGAGCCACCGCAACAGCCGCTCTTCTTTTCGCGTTCACCCCCGTTTTCGGCGGTGACTATATGGCCGATATTGAGCCGGTTCCGGTCATCAACGGCTGCAAACTTGAACGTGAAACCAGTTGCCCCGGAGCGGACCTTCAGGGCGCGGATCTGTCCAATATGGATCTACGCTCTGCCAACTTTCGTGGTGCCAACCTGTCGGGCGCCAACCTGAGCCACACCAGTCTGCGAGGCGCCAACCTCGACGGGGCGAACCTCGACAACGTCACCGGATATCGTCTTCAGGTCTACCGGGCCAGCATGAGGGGGGCATCGCTAAAGGATGCCGAATTGCAGGGAATACAAGGCGAATACCTGTTCGCCCAGGGTGCAGACTTCAGCGGCGCCAATCTGACCGGCGCCAACTTCGACTTCTCCCGTTTTTCCGGGGCTACCCTGATAAACGCCACCATGCCATTCAGCAGTTTCGAGATTTCCTGGATGCCCAAAGCGAATCTTGAGGGGGCCAACCTCAGGGGCGCGAACCTTCAGGAAGCCAAGCTGGGGCTGGCCAATCTGGCAGGCGCGGACCTCACCGGAAGCCGCATCCACTATGCCACCTTCGAGGGCACCTACATGGAGGGCTGCAAGGCCTGCCCCTTTGACTGGTGAGCCGGGGCGGGCTCAGACCCGCCTGGCTTGCTCCAACTGGCCATAGCGAATCAGACCGGCATCCACGGCCAGGTGAATCAGCTCTACGGAGGAAGAAACCTGCAGCTTGTTTTTCAGTCCGGCCAGGTGGTTGGACACGGTCTTGCTGCTGACACACAAGCGTTCGGCGATTCCGCCCAGACTCTCTCCTCTGGCGTACATCAGCAACACTTCCATCTCCCGCTGGGTCATATCCCGCAGGCGGTGATCGACCGGCCGCTCCTGATTCATGGCCAGACGTGTGGCAATCGGGTGCTCAATATAGGGCTGGCCTGACGCTACCCGCTTTACGGCCTCCGCAAGCTCCTCGGGTGCGCAGCTCTTGGAGACAAAACCGAGCCCTCCCACATCCAGAGCCTGACGCACCATGGGCAGCTCATCGTGCATGGTGAAGAACAGAATCGCCGCTCCCCGCCAGCGCTGACGCAGTCGTCGCCCAACCTCCAGCCCGGAGATATCGGGCAACCCCATATCCAGCAGCACCACATCGGGCCGCAGCTCGCCATAGCGGGCCACCGCATCCTGACCGTTATCGACCTCGGTGATGGCTACCGCCGGCAACATGGATCGCAGCAGGTTGGCGATGCCCTGTCGGACTACCTGGTGGTCATCCACAATCATCAGTTTCATGCAACACCTCCGGTACCTGGAGTCAGCGGCACGGCCAGCCGGATTCGCGTTCCCTCGCCCAACCGGCTCAGAAACCTTACCTCGCCACCCAGGCAGCGGGCTCGCTCACACATCGAACGCACGCCCAGGCCGGCATTGCCTGGGAATTGATCATTGCCCACACCATCATCACGCACCTCTACGCTCAACTCGTTATCGTTGCGGGCAACCGCCAGCGTGGCGCAGGAAGCGTTGGCATGACGGGAAACATTGTTCAGGGCTTCCTGAAGGAACCGATACAGATGGGTTTGCTGCTCCCCGGTAAAATCGGGCAGGCGCTCGTCCATCGCCAGGCGGCATTCCAGGCCGCTGAGCTGTTGCCATTGCTCGGTCAGATGGCGAATGGCACTGCCCAGCCCCAGTTGCTCCATCACCAGCGGATGCAGCTCCTGCAACAAATGCCGAAAGTGCTTCTGGATGGTCTCGCAGTGTTCCGCCAGATCTCTGGCCTGCTGCTTCTGGCGATCGCTGAGATCCGGGTCGTAGAGCAGGCTGCGTGCCTGGGCCCGAATGCCCGTCAGGTACTGGCCAAGATCGTCGTGCAACACCCGGGCGATGTGCTCGCGTTCCCGATCCTGCAACTGCAGGAGTTCGTTAAGCAGGCGGCTCACCGTTTGCTGTTCTGACTCGAGCGCCACGGCCATGGAATTGAACCGGCAAACCAGCGCATCCAGTTCCTGTTCACCCTGACGCGGTAGGCGGGATGTCAGTTGACCTGTCGAAACCGCCCCCATGGCCTCAGACAGACTGGCCAGTGTGCGCATGCCGCGCCGAACGATGAAGAACAAGGCAAGAAAACACAGGCCCATACCAATAGCATAGGCGCCCGAAATCAGCAGGAAACCTTCCCAGATCTCCTCAACTTCGTCTTTGGGATTCACCTGCCAGCCGTTTACCACAGGCGGAGACGATTCCGCGGCGATCAGTGCAGAGAACCATGCTGGCACCTCTCCACCCCTGCTTCCGCCTGTGTCATCTACAGGCGTCAGGTGACGAAGAGTCCCTACAACGGATTCTGGAAGAGTAGTGGGGCTCACAAGGCTCCCGGCGAGCCCGGCAGCGCCTTCGAGCTCCCGTTGAACGTCATGGCGGGCTTGCTGGGTGTAGAACAGCGCTCCAAGCAAATAAACAAGAAGGAAAACCGCCAGCATCAACAGGGAAATCTTCCGATATACGGTCATTGTTTTTATCCGTTGCGAGAAAATACCATCTCTACCCCCATGCTAAAGCCAACAATTTCCACCGGAATAGTTCTTTAGTACCGCCACTTTCCTACTTTCTGAATATTTCCGGGCTTCTCCCCCTTTCATAAGCTGGAAGCACAACAACAAACCGGAGAATCCCATGTCTTTTCTCGCCCGGACCGTGGCTCCATTACTGATTGCCCTGGCTGCAGCAACCCCGCTGAAAGCGGAATCGTTGGACGTGCGGATTGGCTATCTGCAGTGGGTGCCGGATCAGGGACCGGTGCTGTCCAACGTGCTTCCCGACCCGGAAGACGCCGGCCTGCGGGGCGCCGAGCTAGCCATCAACGACAACAGCACTACAGGCAAATTCCTGGGCCAGACCTACTCCTTGCAGAGTGATGTGGCGGATTCGGAAGAGGCGGCCATTGCGGCCTTTGATGCCATGCGCGAGAACGGGCTGGATCTGTTTGTAGTAAACGCGCCAGCCTCGACCTTAAAGGCCCTCACTGAGAAGGCCGGCGACAACCCCCTGATTTTCAATGCCGGCGCCGAAGACGATGCCCTGCGCACCGGCCAGTGCCATGTAAACCTGATACACACCATACCCAGCTATTCCATGCTCACCGATGCGCTCGGCCAGTGGCTGAACCAGCGGCGGTGGGATGAGGTTTTTCTGATTACCGGCCCCACCGAGGCGGATAGGAACTGGGCCAATGCCTTCCGCCGTTCTGCCAGGCGCTTCGGGCTCGAGATTGTCGAGGACAAGCCCTGGACCTTTGACGCTGATCTCCGCCGCACGGCCTCCAAAGAGCTGCCCCTGTTCACTCAGGCCAGAGATTACGACGCGGTGGTGGTGGCCGATGTGCGGGGCGATTTTGGCGAGTACGTGCCATTCAATACCTGGCTGCCACGCCCGGTGGTGGGCACCCAGGGCATGTCGCCGGTCACCTGGCACCGGGTAGTGGAGAGCTGGGGCGCAGCGCAACTGCAGAACCGGTTCCACGAACTGGCCAATCGCGACATGAACAGCGAAGACTACGCCGCCTGGGCCGCCATTCGCGCCATTGGCACTGCCGTGACCGACCTGAACTCAGCCAATGCCACCGAGATCCGGAATTTTCTGTTCAGCGACAAGTTTCAGTTGGCGGCTTTCAAGGGCCGAAAAGTGACCTTTCGGGACTGGAATGGCCAGATGCGTCAACCCATTCCGATGGTTCACCCCAGAGGGCTGGTGGCCACCGCCCCGTTCGAAGGCTTTCTTCACCCGAATACCGAACTGGATACCCTCGGCTTCGACCAGCCCGAGAGCGAATGTCGGAACAACGGCTGAACCAAAGATTAGCCACTTATAAAACAATAAGGAGTACCAACATGAAATCCCTGTTAAAGCACACAGCCCTGGCGGCGATGATCGGCCTGTCGACACCGGCTCTGGCCAGCGTGGCCTATGTCTCCAACGAGAAAGACAATACTCTATCGGTGATTGATACCGAAACCCGGGAAGTGATCGAAACCATTGATGTTGGCCAGCGGCCCCGGGGCATCCTGCTCTCCAAGGACTACACCAAGCTGTACATCTGCGCCAGTGACGACGACACGGTGCAGGTACTGGACCTGGCCACCCGCAAGATTGTGGACACCCTGCCCTCGGGCGAAGATCCCGAGCAGTTTGCGCTGCACCCGAACAACAGGCACCTGTACATCGCCAACGAGGACGACGCCATCGTGACGGTGGTGGATGTGGACACCAAGGATGTTCTGGCACAGATCGATGTGGGTATCGAACCGGAAGGCATGGCGGTGAGCCCGGACGGCAAGTGGGCGGTGAACACCTCCGAAACCACCAGCATGCTGCACTGGATCAATACCGAGACTTTCGAGATCGAGAAGAACATCGTCGTGGGCCAGCGCCCGCGCCACGTGGAGTTCTCCAAAGACAGCAAGATTGCCTGGGCGTCTGCCGAAATCGGCGGCACCGTGCACATCATCGACGTGGATAACCTGGAGCAGATCCATGAGATGTCCTTCAAGGTGCCCGGCGTAAATCAGGATCGGGTCCAGCCGGTGGGCATTGAACTGACCTCCGATGGCAAATACGCTTTTGTGGCACTGGGGCCCTCCAACCACGTGGCCGTCGTAGACGCCCAGACCTATGAGGTTCTGGACTATCTGCTGGTCGGCGCCCGGGTGTGGCAGTTGGATCTCGACAAGGACGAAAAACATCTCTACACCACCAACGGCGTGTCCGGCGATGTCTCCGTGATCGATGTGGAAGACCTGAAGGTGATTAAATCCATCAAGGTAGGCCGCTACCCCTGGGGTGTGGTGATCGACCCAACGTCATGACCATTGAAGCGAGCAACCTCAGCTTTCGTTACGGCGACAGGCCGGTGCTCCGGGAGGTCAGCTTTGCGCTGACCTCTGGCCGTTTTCATGCCCTGCTCGGGCCAAACGGCGCGGGGAAATCCACCCTGTTTGGCTTGCTCACTCGTCTGCTGGCCTTGCAGCAGGGAGAACTCCGGTTGGCCGGGCAGTCCCTAAAACACCAGCCGGCCGAGGCCATGCGCCAGATCGGCGTGGTGTTCCAGCAGAACGCGCTGGATCTGGACCTGACCGTTCGTCAGAACCTGCAATACCACGCCGCTCTGCACGGACTGTCGCGCAAAGAAGCCAGAGCCAGGGGTGATCGGGAACTGGAACGCTTCAACCTGCTGGAGCGCGCCAACGATGCCGTCCGCCAGCTTAACGGTGGCCATCGCCGGCGGGTGGAAATCGCCCGGGCTCTCCTGCATGAGCCCTCGCTGCTGTTGCTCGACGAACCCACGGTGGGCCTGGACGTTGCAAGCCGCATGGCGCTCAACGAACACGTTCGGACCCTGAGTGAAGAAGACGGCCTGACCGTACTCTGGGCCACCCACCTGATTGAAGAAGTTCGCGCCGATGACCGGGTACTGATCCTGCACCAGGGCCAACTGCTGGCTGACGGCAATGGCCAGGCCATCTGCGACGCCGAAGGCACCCGCGATCTGGCCGAAACCTTCCACGCCCTGACCGGAGCCGGCTGATATGAAAGCAGCTCACTACTGGCATTGTTTTGTAGGTATCCAGACACGGGAATGGCTCCGGTTCTGGCAGCAGCGCACTCGCTTTGCCAGCGCTCTGGTCCGGCCGCTGCTCTGGCTGGTGGTCTTCGCCGCCGGTTTCCGGGCTGTGCTGGGCATTTCCATCATTCCGCCCTACGACACCTACATCACCTATGAAACCTACATCGCGCCCGGTCTGTGCGGCATGATCATCCTGTTCAACAGCATGCAGGGCGCCCTGTCCATGGTGTATGACCGGGAGCTGGGCAGCATGCGGGTGCTCCTCATGAGCCCTCTGCCTCGCCCCTTCCTGCTGGTGACCAAACTGTTGGCCATGGGCGTGGTCTCCATCGGCCAGGTGTATGTCTTCCTGCTGTTGGCCCTGCTGGTGGATGTCGAGCCGCCATTGTGGGGTTACCTGGCTGTGCTGCCGGCGTTGATTCTGACCAGCCTCATGCTGGGCGCTCTGGGCCTGCTGATCGCCACCTGGATAAAGCAACTGGAGAACTTCGCCGGGGTAATGAATTTCGTCATCTTCCCGATGTTCTTCATGTCCTCGGCGCTCTACCCGCTCTGGCGCATGAAAGAGGCCAGCCCCTGGCTTTACTGGATTTGCCAGTTCAATCCCTTCACCCATGCGGTGGAAGCCATCCGGTTTTCCCTGTACCTGGAGTGGAACCCGATGGCTTTCGGTATTACCGCGGGCGTGACGGCGGTGCTGGCGTTACTGGCCACGGCCGGCTTCCGGCCCCAGCGCACCCGGGTTCTGCGCAGCAAGCCCGCGTAGGACGAACAACCAGAGCAGTGACATGGCGAGGCTCGCCACCACGATGGCCGGGCCGACCGGTACATCGAACATTACGGAAACCACTACCGCACACAGGTGCCCGGCAATGCCACAGCAAGCGGCCAGGAAAGGCCCTTTACCGACAAGGGAGCCGAGGATCAGCGGTGTCATAATCAAGGTCGCAAACACCACGTAGATGCCAGCCAGGGAGACCGAATAGGTCACCGCCACCGCGAAAACCGGCATGAAAACCGCACCCGTCATCCAGCCAGGGCGCCACAGGCTTAGCAACCAGACCAGCGCAGAGAGCATGCCAACGGCAAGCACCGCGGGCCAACTGGCCCATAGCAGGTCACCCGACGCGGCTCTCTGGAGCGCCTGGGCGCCGTGGGGATCGCCACTGACCAACAGCACCGCGAGACTCGCCCCGACCACGTAGAGGATACCGATCCACGCCTCCTTCGCATGTGCCAGACGACGGAAGATCAGGTGAACCACCACGGCCGCCAGTAGCGCAAAAATCAGGCTGCTGACCGGTGCGCCAGCCAGGGTGTGGTTAGGCGGAAAATACACGCCGGCCAGGGTGCCCAATGCCGCCCACTGGGCAATGGCCAGATCCGCAAAGATCACGCCTCGGGCAATCACCTGATAACCCAACGGGACCAGCAGCAGGCAGAGCATGGCACTGCCTGCTGCTGGCAGGAGCAGCCATTCATACTCCGTCATGGGAGGCTCCGGCTGCAGCCGACTCAACCTGGCGGATAATCTCGCTGATCAGCCCACCCAGGGTGTCCGCCGGCGCCTCGCCCGTCACCGTGCCGGGCACCACAACCACCGGCAGTCCGGTTTGCTCCGCCAGCCATTCTCCCGGCTGCGGATCCTGGTAGCTGGCAATCAGGATGGCGTTGGCATCCTCCAGTTCTGGATTAGCCAGCAACTGGCTCAAATGGCTGGCGCTGGGGGGCAACCCCGGTTTTGGTTCCAGATCCGCTGCCGTTTCCACACCCAGCCATCGCAACAGATAGCCGAAGTTGGAGTGCTGAACCACCACAGATTGTCCTCTGAGTGCCTCTGCCCTGGCCCGCCACTCGGCACGCAGGCCATTCCAGTCGCCCCGCCAGCGAATGTAGCGGCCCTGTATGGCGACAGCCCTCTCCGGTTCAATCTCTCCCAGGCGCTTTGCCAGGGCACGGGCAATCTCTGGCAACTGATCCGGCGACAGGTGCACATGAGGATTACCTTCGGGGTGCACATCGCCCATGCTCCGATCCACGTGATCGTGGGGGGCGTGCAGCTGGGCATGGTCGGCGGCAAAGAACAGGCCCGGGCGCCCGGCCTGAATGTCCGGGTTCGAGGCCCGTTGAAGCAGCATGGGCAACCAGCCGGCTTCCAGCGAAGCACCGGTGCAGACAGCAATATCCGCACGCCGCACCGCCGCAATCAGGCTTGGCCGAGCCTCGATGTAGTGAGGATCCTGAAGGTGACTGGTGGCGGTGGTGAGCTCAGCATCCGGCACCAGCGCCCGAACCAGGGCCGCCCATTCCGGTTCACAGGCGAACACCCGAAGCTGGGCCTGGGCCGGCACGGCTGTCACGATCAACAACAGTGCCGCAACGGCGTTACGAAGTGTCATATCAGTACCCATGGGCGCCGTGGGCACCGAGGGACATGACGTACTGCACCATCACGGTATTGTCGGCGTTGCTGAACCCGGTCGCTTCCTGATGGGTGTACTGCAGCCGTACCGTGGAGAAGTGAGAACGGGACCAGGACAGCATCACGTCGGTCTCTTCCAGGGTCTGGTTGTGGAAGTGATCGCCGTGGGCTTCCTGAAGATCCACCTCACCGTAACGAACGCCCGCCGACCACTGGGGCGCAAACTGGTAAACGCCGGAAACGTACCAGCCTTCATTGGTATCGTCAGACGCCGCAAACTGGTTCAGCTCATCCGCATAGAGGTATTCGCCGCTGAGCGTCAGCTGTTGCTCGCGGTTGTTGCCGTTGGGAGACCACTTCCAGACCAGATCGGCGATATAGAGGTTTTCGCCGGTGTAGGCCGCACCGTGGCTGTGGTCGTGCCCTTCCTCATGATCGTGATCGTGGCTGCCGTCCCCGGTTTCCGCCGATTTCGCATGGCGGTTCCGCAGCCAGGAGAGCCCCAACTGCCAGCTTTGTGACAGACTGATATCACCACCAAGCCGGGTATTGACGGTGTAAACACCAATGTCTTCCTCACCCTCAGTCAGCTGGTCACCAGCAAAGGCTTCCGCACCGACCTGCCAGAAAAAAGGCGTTGGCAACAACACGTTCAGGCGTGCCCCGGTGTCGTAATAGTGGCTGCCAAGCATCGCGCGATAGGCGGCCGGGCGCTCGACAAAGTCGTCCTCATGCATATGGCGCCCATTCAGATAGCCCACCTGCGACAGGAACCGCCCTGCCCGAACGTTCAGTGCGTACGGTAACCCGTTCGTTTGCAGATACGCCTCTTCAATCAGTACCTCACTCTCACCGTCGTGCTCTTCGAATACAGCGGTGAGTCGGCCGGAGAACAGGTCATCAATCGGGGAAGACAGGGACAGTTCTGTGTGGCCGAGGCCGAAGCCCTGCTCGCGATGGGACAGAGCGGTCTCGTTCTGTTTGTAGTATCCGTCCAGCGTCACACTGACGTCCGGATTGAGTTCTTTGGCGGTTGCCCAGCCCGCCGTCATGGCCAATGGAAAAATGGCAAAAGGAGCAAAACGTTTAAACATAGGGACTCCGGATATAAAGCAGCAGGGCGCGTCGACGCGCCCCGCGGGATTGAAAGCAGATTAGTGGGAATGCTCGTCGTCGTGATCGTGGTCGTGGCCCGCTTCGGCCAGACCCAGCCAGGCGATGGCAGAGGCACTGAAACCGAGGTCGATGGTCCGAACGATATCGCCATCGGTGGTATCCACTTCGATCACAGACTGGTTGTGCAGCACGAACAGTCGCTCCTGGGCGGCAGACGTGGTCACGGCCATCGTGTCCTCTTCACCCGGCGCGGCCATCAACTCAACCGTGGTGATCAGTTGCCAATCGTTAGACGGGTCAAACAACCTCAGGCCGCCATCATCGCCGAGCACATAGAAGACCTCCCCGTGGGTCGTGAAGCCCTGGGCCAGGCGGCCAACGCCCTCCCCGAGGTCAAGCTCGTGGTAGACCTCAGTGGTGGATTCCGGATGGATCGCGAACAGACGGTCACCGGCAATGCCGACCAGCTCCTCAACATCGTGATTGGCAACCACGGTTCCGATGCGAGCGCCCTCCGCCAGGCCCTCGGGGTTCGCCAGCTTGGTGGCCGGATAACCGGTTTCCTGCAGATCAATCACCAGAACGCCATCGCTGCAGCCAAAGCCAAGGCTATGGGCATTGGCGGCAGCACCGTGAAGCCTCGGGCAAGCCTGGCTGTAGCGTTCTTCGAATTCGAAGCTGCTGCCGTCCAGGTGGTAACGTTCAACCGCCGCTGGCAGCGTGGTGTCCGTGATTGAGCTGTCCCGATAGGTCACAAACAGATGGCCATCGATCATCTTGGCAACACCGTGCATGTTGTTCTCCAGCTGAAGGCTGGCCACGGTGGTGCCACTTCCCAGAGTTGCATCGGAAAACACGGTCACTTTCGAGCTTGCGGCCTCACCACCGTCGAAGAAAACGACACCTTCCGATTCACCCGAAGAATAGTGCGTCGGTTTGTGATCGTTCAGGGTGAGGGTCAGCATGCTCGGCGTCTCTGCGTAATCATGCATGTGATCGCCGTGGTCCTCGGTATACAGCCCACCGTCAACAAACGACACCAGATCGTCGCCCCGCTGGATAGCGACCGCATACCGATTGCCGGGTGAGGCATAGAGGCGCGGCGCTTCACCATTCATGGCCATGGAGGCAAGCACTTCACTGTTGTCGAGGTCCAGTACCTTGAGCTGCGAAGCGTCGGAATCGAACAGGGCCAGACGACCGGCGGTGTCGATCTCCGTGTGCTCGTGCTCATCCTCAGAGCTGCTGCTACCGCCACAGGCCGTCAGCATTGCAGCCGAAACCAGCAGCGCAGAGGTAGCAATCGGTCGCAGGCTGAAGGGGAATTGGCGGAATTGATCAGACATCAAAAACTCCTTAGTTAATGTTATAACATTGCTTTTGTTGCTTCAGGAAAGCCAGTCCAGTCCCAGAACCAGCCTTGGGGTATCACCCGGCGCGGGCGAGCGGTGAACGAGGCCGCGACCTTCGTTGCCAATCCAGGCTTCTCCCTTGAGAATCGCAACCGAGCCGGTTGGCATGACCTGGATGCGGTTCTCCGCAACTGGCTGCTCCGGCAACGGGCCCGGGGTTAGAGGGCGCAGAACATCCGGTTCTGCAAGCCACTCGGTCCCGCGTCCCGAATAGGTCACCAGCAATCGAGCTGGAACCCGGTCGGTGTGAAACCGGGGACACATGGTGTCAGCCAGCACATGAACCCGAATCCCCACGGCAGCAGGCTCGAACAGGCATCGATACATGGCGATCAGTTCCCTGACATCCGCCAGCCACGCCCGGGCGCCAGACACCGCCAGTGCCCAGCCGGGAAGAATCTCATCAACAGGTTCGTCTTTCTCCTGCGCCACAAAGCGCTCGAAGCTGGAAATTTCTGACGCGAAATGGCGGGCAAACTCAAGGCATTCCGTGCGCGGTTCCCGGCGCCAGACCGCGAGATTGGCCTCATCCCGGAATATCTCTGTCAGACATTCAGGCCTGCTCCCGTGAACAGCCACAGGACCGGACACTGAATTGGACTCTACTGTCATGGACAACCTCCGTGCCTGCCGGCGATCGGAACGAACTTAAAAACAGGTAACGTTTCAGGGCCGAAAATGTTATGTTATAACATACCTAAAGTAAAGCGCCGTGGACGCGGCGCGTAGCGGAAAAACGCAGGAGTTTACGAATGAACCAATCTGACTCGCGGTTACCGGTTACGGTTCTGTCCGGCTTCCTGGGCGCCGGCAAAACCACGGTTCTCAACCACATACTCAATAACCGCGCGGGCAAACGCGTGGCGGTGATCGTGAACGACATGAGCGAGGTCAACATCGATGCCGCCCAGGTCCAGCAGGAGGTCACGCTCAACCGTTCGGAAGAGAAACTGGTGGAGATGAGCAACGGATGCATCTGCTGCACGCTCCGGGAGGATCTGCTGGTCGAGGTCCGGAAACTGGCATCCGAAGGGCGCTTTGACTGCCTGGTGATCGAGTCCACCGGTATCTCAGAACCCCTGCCGGTGGCTGAGACGTTTACCTTTGCCGACGAAGACGGCGTCAGCCTGTCGGATATCGCCCGCCTGGACACCATGGTCACCGTGGTGGATGCGGTGAACTTCCTGAAAGACTATGACGAGGCCCAGTCACTCCTGGAAACCGGCGAGAGCCTTGGTGAGGAAGACGAGCGTAGCGTTGCGGATTTGCTGGTGGACCAGATCGAGTTCAGTGACATCCTGCTCATCAGCAAGACCGACCTGGCCAGCCCGGAAGATCAGGAACGACTCAAAGGAGTACTTCGCAGCCTAAACACAGAAGCGGAAATTATTCCGATCTCCCAGGGCGCAGTGCCGCTCGACAAGGTGCTGGAGACCGGCCGTTTCAGTTTCGAGCGTGCTCAGCAGGCACCCGGATGGCTCAAGGAAATGCGCGGCGAGCACATTCCTGAAACCGAAGAGTATGGCATTTCGAGCTTCGTGTATCGCGCACGCCGACCTTTCCATCCCGCCAAATTCTACGATTTCCTGCACGAGGGGACTTCGAAAGGCAAACTGATCCGCTCCAAGGGTTATTTCTGGCTCGCAACCCGCCCCGAATTCGCAGGCAGTTGGAGTCAGGCCGGCGGTATTGCCCGCTATGGTTTTGCCGGCATGTTCTGGAAAGCCGTGCCGGAAAGTAACTGGCCAGAAGACCCGGAATACCGAACGGCCATTATGGAAAGCTGGGAGGAACCCTTCGGCGACATGCGCCAGGAGCTGGTGTTCATTGGCCAGAACCTGGATCGCGACGTCATAACCCGCCAGCTGGATGCATGCCTGCTGGATGACGAGCAGTTGCTCGCGGGCAAGGAATTCTGGCAGACCCTCAATGATCCCTTTCCTGCCTGGAAGTAGGCCATCATGGCGATTGAAGCACATCACCACGGGTGAATCCGGCTACTCCGAGGAATCCGGAAAAACAGAGAAATCATAACTGTTATAATATCCGCCCCTGTCATTGTTGCGGAGCCAGCGGAACACCGCATGAAGCCTCTTTTAGTGAAGCTATACGCCATGTCCTCACCCTCCCATAAACTGGTCCTTGGCGCAGTAGCCGCAGTTCTGCTGGGATTAAGCCTGACACCACTCAGCTCATCACCGGCATCGGAATCGCCGGAGCGCGGAAAACAAACAGCCTCAGCTCCGGCAGAGGCCGTTGGACCAGCCGGCACGGAAGACCTGCAGGCGGCGGAGCGCCCTAAGGGGATAACCGTTGATTGGCGTGTGGAAACTGGAGACACGTTAAGCCGGATTTTCCGCGCAAACAACGCGCCTTTGGAGGACCTCCAGGAGGTTCTGGCAGCAGACGCCGAGTATCTGCATCTGGAAACCCTGAAGCCCGGAACCCGACTCGTACTGCACTTCAATGAGCAAGGGCAGTTTTCAGAACTGGTTCTGTTTCTCGACCCGGCACGCCATGTGACCTACTCGCGCCAAACCGATGGCACCTTCGTGCATCAGGCTTTTGAGGAAGAGACGTTTTGGGTCTCCGAGGTGCTCAGGGGCACGATCAATGGCAGTTTTTACGCCTCAGCTATGCAAGCGGGCGTAACGCAGGCGCAGATCCTTCTCATCGACCAGCTTCTGGGTAGCCAACTCAATTTCCGGAGGGATCTCAGGGCCGGCGACCGGTTCTCCATCATCATTGGCCACGAAATGACGGGCACCCAAAGCACCGGCAAGACCCGCATCGAAGCCCTGTCTCTGGAACGCAGTGCCAGAACCCATTACGCCTTTCTTCATGACGATGGCAATTACTACGATGAGAAGGGCGAGAGTGTGACGCCCGCCTTTCTGCGCCTGCCCACCCGGAAGCAATACCGTGTGAGCTCACGTTTCAACCCCAGGCGATTACACCCCGTGTCAGGGCGTACCGCACCTCACAACGGGGTGGATCTGGCGACACCAACGGGCACCCCGGTACTCAGTACCGGAGACGGCATCGTGACCCGCGTTGGAAACCACCCCTACGCCGGCAAATACATCGACATCGAGCATGGGGGGATGCACACCACACGGTACCTGCATCTCCATAAGATCCTGGTTCGTAAAGGCGCTGCGATAGAGCGCGGACAGAAAATTGCCTTGTCAGGAAATACCGGGCGCAGCACCGGCCCCCACCTTCATTTTGAGTTCCACATTAATGGTCGCCCGGTTGATCCCCTGACGGCCGACATCCCGACCGCCGCAGCCATTCCGGAAACGGAGATTGCATCCTTCAAGAGAAAACTCCGTGCACAAAGGACGGTCATGGAACATGCCGCAAGCCGGTCAGAGCTCGCGATGACCCAAGGTTTGCCGGAATTCGACGAAACCTGACACCACGAGCGCGACGCGACTACCCATGTCGCAACCTTCCCAGCAGTTTTTCCAATCGTTGGGGATCGCCCACCGTGTCGGTCCATTGCAAACTGGCCGGCTTCCCATTCAGGTACCACAGACGGTTAGCCAGACTCACGACATCTTTGTCATCGTGAGTCACACAGATCATCGCCATATCCGGCTGCGCGTCCAGAATCCCGGAGACCAGCGCTTTGAGTTCGGCGACCATGATCGGATCCAGCGAGGCAAACGGCTCGTCCAGCAACAGCAGGTCCGGTTTAACAGCCAGGCATCGCGCCAAGGCCGCTCGCCTGGCCATTCCCAGGGATAACTGGTCTGGCAGATAGGCCCCGTAACCGGCGAGGCCAACCTGCATCAGCAATTCCTCGGCTTCCCGTTTGCTGGCGCCAACCAGCCTGAGGTTCGACATCAGGCTCTTCCAGGGCAGCAGGCGATGCTCCTGAAACAGGTACCCCACCCGAAGCACCTCACGCCCCAGCACGGCCGATTCCGGAATCGATTTATCAAGACCGGCAATGGCATTCAGCAGTGTGGTCTTGCCAATGCCCGAAGGGCCCATCAGACAGATACGGTCGCCCCGTTCAATACCCACAAAGATCTCACCCAGCACCGGCTGACCGAAATCCCGACCGGCGATCCGCAACTCAAGCATGGACCGACTCCGGTTGGCGCCATCTGCTGGAACGGTTTTCAAGTGGCTGCAGTATCGCGAGCTCGATCAGTTGCACCACGGCGATAAACGCCAGACTGTATGCCAGGATGGCGGACACATCGAACACCTGGAACGCCATGTGCAACTGAAATCCGACCCCATTCGATCGGCCGAGCAACTCAACGACCAGGACAATCTTCCAGATCAGCGCCAAACCTCCTCTCGTCGCCACCATCAGGTAGGGAAAAAGCTGGGGCATCCAGACATCGCGCAACCGCTGCCATAGGGAGAATCGGTACACGCTGGCCATTTGCTCAAGCCGGTAATCAAGGCTCCGGGCTCCTTCCCTCACCGTCACCGCGACATTGGGTATCTTGTTTACGACGACGGCCATCACAGCCGCAGTTTCCACCAGTCCGAACCAGACGTACATCAGAATGATGGTCACCAGAGCAGGCAGGTTAAGCATGAGCACCAGCAGAGGATCGAACAGCGCATTGAAGGTGCGTGATCGCCCCAACACCAGGCCAATAGCGGTACCGAGCAGCATTGCCAGGGAAAACGCCAGGATAACGCGGGACAAGGTTGCCCCCAGGTGCATCCAGAGCTGGCCTGAGGAGGACTCTCTGACAAGGGTATCCAGTACCTCCATCGGACCCGGCAACAAAGGGGAACCCAGATACCCAGCAGTCATCGCCCACACCATCATCAGGCCAGGCAGCACAATCCAGTAGCTCCAGATCGGCGGGCGCGCCGTTCCCACGTTCATGGCTGCCACCGATAGAACAGGTCGTCGGGCATTAACTGTGACGGGTCGGCGCCGGTCAGAATCAGCAACTGTTTCATATCAGCGATGCGCTGGTCGGTCTGAGATCCAGGAACACCCTGCACAAATCCCCGTCTGAGCGCCTCGAATACACCATCCGCAGGATGCCCCATTAATGGCCGGAGACGGTCCCAGTGCCCCGCTTCTCGGACCAGTTCGGCTTTCGTGCCAGCCAGGGCGACGGCAAACCGATCAATGAGATCAGCATGCTGCCGGGCCCAGTCTTCGGGGAACACATAACCGAGCACCGGCAGTTGGCGCTCAAGGCCAAGCTCTGTCAGCAACTCGGCCATACTGAACGCCGACCGCCATCCACCCGCCCCCTGCATTCGTGCCGCAAAATGCCAATAGGTCACGATGACATCCAACTGCCCCCGCTTGAGGGACTGGCTGAGCAACGGAGGTGCGGCAAACTGGACTGACGCAGACGCCGACAGATCTATCCCTTGTCGGGCGGCTACACGATTCAGCAGAACCCAGCCTTTGCTGTCAGGTCCGCCAGCGACACCAATGCGTTTGCCCGGCAGGTCTGCCAGTGTGGATATATCAGACGTCTCGGCCACCAGTATCTCGCCAATCCGGGAGGAAAACGGCAAATACAGGTAGGAGGCCCCCGCCTGATACCGGAACTGAGTCCAGAGCAGATCGGCGACGGCACCGTTGACAGACCCCGCTGTCACTGCCAGCCTCGAGGCCGGCAGATTCGCCACCGGCAACAATTCAAGCCGGAATCCGTTGGCCCTGTCGAGGCCCCGATACTGCAGATGATCCAGTTCCCAATGGGCGGTGCCAAACTGGAGAACACTCAGGGACAAAACCGGTAGATCACTCCCATCGTCATCGCCCGCCGCGATCACCACCGGGCACCCCACGAGCAACAACAGCGCTGTGAGGGCGGTAAGCAACCAGTGGCGACCGACAGGGTGGCCGGGAGAGCGTGTTGTATGTATTGGCGCGTTCATGACTCAACGATACGAACCGCACCCCGGCGCAAGAATAGTACTTTGGTGCCTGTTTTTTGGTGCGATGGTCGCATTCAACCTCTGGCGCAGATCGCGTGTAATGAGAGAATCACAATAATAAGCAGGGAATCGAACCGGAAGCCGGCGATTCTCTCCACAGGAGGCCGCCATGCTGAACGAGCTCGATGCCGCACTCTCTTCCGAAAACCGCTATGATGATCCGGAATCTACCCCCGACAATGATCAACAACAGGCGGACGCACCCATGGACCCGGTCTACAAGATCCTGATCGCTGACGACCACCCTCTGTTCCGCGAAGCCATCAGTAGCGTCATCGCCTCAGGCTTTGCCGGCACTGAAATTCTGGAAACCGATGATCTGGACAGCGCCCTGGAGATAACCCGGGAGAACGACGATCTCGACCTGATTCTGCTGGATCTGAACATGCCGGGTATGCATGGCCTGAACGGACTGATTTCGTTGAGAAACGAGGCCCCAACCATCCCGGTCGTGATCGTTTCAGCGGAGGAAGACAAACAGGTCGTTCTCCAGGCCATCACCTACGGAGCTTGCGGCTTTATCACCAAGTCTTCACCACGAGCGCAGATGACCGATGCCATCCAGCAGATCCTGAACGGCAACGTCTATCTTCCGTCCGATATCATTCGCACCGGGAAAGAGAGCAGCCAGCGACGGGTTCGGAGCGACGAAAACCCGATCTCGCCGGAATTGCTGAACTCCCTTACCCGGCGACAGCTTCTGGTACTGGAGCGGATGGCGAAGGGCGAATCCAACAAGCAGATCGCCTACAACCTGAACATTGCCGAGACCACGGTCAAGGCTCATGTATCTGCAATACTCCGCAAACTCGGCGTGCACAACCGGGTCCAGGCCATCCTGTCGGCAGGCGATGTCGATTTCAATCAATACCTGAAGCGCTGAAACCGACGCCTGGACAGCCGGCCGGGCGCGCTTTCCGGATGAACCAGCGGCTCCTCAGGTCCGGATCACGTGAGTCAGCACACTGCGCAGCTTGAGCGGTTTCACCGGTTTGTTCATCAGCAGATAACCGAGCTCCCTGATATGTTGCTTGAGTTCATTGGTGTAATTCGCGGTGATCATCAGAACTGGAGCTGGCCGGTGGCGCTGACGGTTGATGATGGCTACGGCATCCACACCATTCTCGTCATTGTCCAGGTGATAATCCGCCAGGATTAAATCGACCCGAGCGTTGACGACATCGACCTTGGCCGCCAGGTCATCCGCAGAGATGGCCGTAACTACCTGACAATCCCACCCTTCAAGCAGGGTTTTCATACCCTGGCAAATGGCCAGATCGTTATCAATCACCCACACCCGGGCACCGGACAGCCCATGATCTGCTGACACGACCCCGGTATCTCTGGGGGCCGGCGGGGCTGGTCGAAGCTTCCCGAGCGGCACACGGACGCTGAACACTGACCCCCGGCCCTCCTCCGAAGAGACCGAAACCTCATGCCCCAGCATTCGCGCAATCTTGTCCACGATCGCCAGCCCGAGCCCCAGGCCCTTATCGCCCTGGCCGCCCATCGGTCGGATGCGTTTGAACTCCTGAAAGATTTCGGTGAGCTTGTCACCGGGAATACCCGCCCCGGTATCCCACACCTGCAGGAGCACATGGTTCGCTTGACGGCGGCAACCGAGGACAATTCGCCCCTGTTCCGTGTAGCGGATGGCGTTGGTCAGGAAATTCCGCAGGATTCGGGCCAGCAACTGGGAATCAGAGTGAACAATCGCTGATGAGGGTACGAAATCGAGGCGCAACCCCTCGGCCAACGCCATTTGCCGGAACTCCCTGGCGATATTGTTGAGCAGGTCTCTGAGATCAAAGGCGGTCACATCGGGTGTGATCACCCCCGCGTCCAGCTTGGAGATGTCGACCAACGTGCCCAACAGGTTTTCGACATCGTCGAGTGAGGTGCTGACGGATCTCACCAGACCTTCAGCCTTCGGCCCGAAACTCTGTTCGAGCAAAGCGCTGGTGAAGAGACGAGCCGCATTCAGAGGCTGCAACAGATCGTGACTGACCGCGGCCAGAAACTTGGTTTTCGACAGGTTCGCCTGCTCCGCTTCACGCTTGGCCTCTCGGAGCCTGGACTCGGCAGCGGAACGCTCGGATATCTCCTGGCGCAACTGCTCGTTCAGGCCGGTCAGTGCGGCCGTGCGCTCCCGCACCCGATGTTCCAGATCGTCATAGGCCCGCTCCAGCGCAATCGCCGTTTTGCGACGCTCGGTGATATCGCGAATCAGCACAAAAAAACCAGTTACCTCACCGGTCTCATCGCGATTCGGCACGTAGGATCGCAGCATATAACGCTGGTCACCATGCTCACCGGTTTCTTCAAACTCAAAGTTAACGCTATGGCCGTCCAGGACTTCCAGTATCTGAGGCAGCAGACGCTGGTAAAAATCTTCGGAGTGCACCTCTTCCAGGTGTTTACCCAACGGCGAAACGCCGTTGCGACCGTACCAGGACTGATAGACCTTGTTACAGAACTGGACTGTCAGATCCGCGCCGACATAGGCGATCAGCGCCGGCACATGATCCGTGACGACTCGAATCCAGCGCTCACTCTCTTCCAGCGCCTTGATCCGCCGTGCCATCTCACTGTTCTTGACGTCCGTAATGTCCGAGTAGAGCACAACCTGGCCGCCCTCCCGGGTAGAGCGCTCAGTCATTTGAACCCAGCGGCCGTTGGATAACAGAAAAACGGTGCCCTCGGCCTCCTCGTGACTGTGCTCCTCAACAATCAACCCCGAGCTCAGGGCCAACCTTTTCACTGCCTGAATATGGGTACCTGGCACCGGGACAGGCACACCAGCGTGCCGCCAGTAACTCCGAAAACGGCTGTTGGTCTGAATCAGGCGGTGTTCCCGATCGAACAACACAAAGCCGTCCGCAATACTCTCAATGGCATCGCTCAGGCGCTGCCGGGAGGTCTCCGCTTCCTCCCTTGCGCGGTTCAACGCCTTGTTGCTGACCTTGAGCTCCTCCATGGCGAGATTCAGCGCCTCGGTCCGTTCACGGACCTGCTCGGCGAGAATAACCGAGTGCTCAAACGCAGCGTAGGGGGCTGGCTTATGGCTGGCACCGGACTCCACGCGGTCAATCAATGCGTCGCGAATGCTTCGGAGCCGACGATTCTCATCCTCCAGTTGTGCAATTCTGGCGTCTTTCTCGGACGATGAGCGCAGAGTGGAGTCACTCGATACTGCATTCAGGCTGGCCAATGACCACCCCCGTGAAGGTCTGATTGATATGCATGCCATTGAACTGCTCACCGTAGGTGTTAAAGCCCACCACCCGGTGCTCGGTCAGGAATTCGGAAACCGCATCCAGTTGCCCGGTCAGCTCGGCTTCCAGTCTCCGCAGGAAGCAGTCGCAGGCCAGAGTGACCAAAGGTTTACCCACCACCCGCTCAGACGCCTCAATCTGAGTCCGAACGCTCTCCAATAACGACCCGGGATTCATCGCCACCATCACAATGCCGGTTTCAACTGCGCAGTAGAATGTGAGGCTGCCATCAGGGTTTACCCTCTGGATGGAGCGGACAAAATGGTTACCCCCGACCCGAACGCCGAGAGGATGAAGGGCAAACACACCTCGATCCAGCTCTGCCAGCGGCACCCCCACCGTCCGGGCATAGACTTCGGCGGCGGGTTCCGCATTCAGCTCATAAACGGTGCGGCTTTCGGGACAGGCCAGCGTCACCACCAGCTTTTCATCCTGAGCCTGCATGTGATGTGTTGAGAACACCCGGAAATCAAGAGGCGTATTGACCAGCATCACGGTGGCCGCAGCGCTGTGGAAGCGGCCATCAAAGAATACATGGGTATCAGCCAGGCGCTCATCGTCCCCGGCAGAGCCGCCGAACTGAGGAATGGTACCCAATGCGGCATTCAGGGTAGCCAGCACCAACTCCTCCCGGCTTGAAAGACCATCCAGCATCGTTATCGCGAAGGTGTTGCCTTTTACCGGCGCAAGCCGGGCCTCCCGACAGGTAGACAGCAAACCGTCGATCACCTGCTGGGCATCCTGCAAAGTGAAACGCTCCAGCTCACTGATCAGGGCGCAGTCAATCGCGAAAAAACGGGCATCGAACCCCAAAGCACTGATGCACCCGCGTCCGTATCCCTGTTCGGTAATCTCCCCGGCCGAGGTACAGCCGTAAATCCGGGTTTGCGGAAAGGCAGCCTGCAGCGCTGGCCCCAGTTTTTCCAGATCGAATTCCGCCGAACAGAAGAACAGAACACAACCCAGATGCTCATGCTGCAATTGCCGGGCGAGCTCGGCCGCGGCCAGTTCCGGGTCTCGGACGGTGGCACTGGCAACCCGGACCGCTACTGCGGATGCATCTGGATTCATGGAAACAGCTCTCGGAAGCTTCGACATCCCTGCCGATTCTACGCCGATGCTGGTAGAGGAAAATTCGACTTCGGTGCTCTTTATCGGCGTTCCGAATTCGGCGTAACTCATTGATTATAAAACTCCCGAATCAATGGCCAGCGATGATGCGCGATTTTTGCCGCAAGAAACCGGCACTTTAGTCTGAGACAGCCACTGCAGGACCGGAAAGCACCCTGGTCCTGCCGTGGCATCGGGGTGGGATCAGAACATGACAATCGCGCCAATGGCGAGGGTGTCTGTGTCTGCCGCTTCAGCGCCCGAAGATTTCACGTCCTGCTCAAACATGTTGTATTCCGCAACGAGTTTGAAATTGCTGTTCACATCATGAAACACGGCAACGGAAGTGTTCTCGGTCTCAAAGTCTCCCTGGTCAGAGTCCGTTTCCCCGTACGACAACACGAACCGGTTTGCCCCAAGGGTGTAGGAACCCTGAATCAGATAACCATCCGCATCCTCTTCTGAGGCGAGGGCCGCATCGGTGATCAGAACCGGAACATCTCCCTCGGAGGTAAAGCCGGAGGCGGTCAGGGAAAGACCGGCCACCGAGGCCTTGACCCCGTAGCCAATACCCTGGCTGTCGATCTCTGTGGTGGCATTCTCTGAGCTTTGATGACGCCCATTGAGCCAGCCGGTCAGCGAGACGCCCTGCAGCTCCGTCGCGTAGGTCAACTCTGCTTCAAGCCGCGGAGCGGATTGCTCGGACTCAGCGCCGGGCGTTGTGTTGGCGGGCTCGAAAATACCCACAGCCACGTTCAGGCCCGACATATCTGGCGAGCGATAGGTAATCTGCGCAGAGGGATTCGGGTACGGATACCCGGTGCGGATGTTGCCAAAAGAGACCCCGGTGGCCGCACCCGGCGATCCAAAGCCCATCAGCAACTCATCCAGGAAGATGTTGGATCGGGCGTACAACCCGAAATCTTTCCCGATCAGCACCTGGCCAAAGCTTCCGTCCACTGTGGCATACAGCTGTCGGACATCAATGCTGGTATCCGTAGGCGACTGGAGGCTGTCGTTGATGGTGGTCCAGAATGAAGAACGGCCACCCAGCGTAAGTTCGCCCATGTCCTTGCTGAAATTGAATCCGATGGTGTTAGGCAGGAAACCCATCTTGACATCAGAATTGCGAACATCGTTGACGCTGTCGTCACGGTTCACGTAAAACGCGTTGAAGTAGCCATCCACCGAAAAACTGGTTCCGTCCTGACTGTATACTTCAACCGCTGCCTGGGCACTGGCGCTGGCCCCCATCATCGCGGCCACGGCAATGGCCAACCCCGACTGTTTCAGTTTGTTGTTGTTCATACTTCCCCCGGTTTATTGTTCGGAATCTGGGATGAAAGAGCCGGCATCAGCACCGGCTCCACGGCGCGATAAGGCGCCTGAGGTTCATGGTCAGTGAATGACCGGGAGGGGAGTATTGGTCGTGAGAGCAGATTCCCTGCTCATTTAGGAGGCATCAGAGATCGGACTTTAGGACTAAGACTGGCTCGGGAAATGTCCGAGTTCCTGCAGGCAGTCATGGAGAAAATCTGCAGGATCGGCCATGAGGGCTTCATCCGCGACCACACCGAATTGCACCTGGCCAGCGTAGCTGACGATGCTTACGCCCAGGCCAATATCGCCCGCCTGGGGTACCCAGAACATCTGTTCCGTGATAGCGCAACCAGCGAGGTAACGACGCTCTGGCGTGCCGGGAACGTTCGAGACCACGGCCGAGGCCTTCCTGAAAAACAGATCGGCCAGCGGTCGACGTCCAGGCTCGGGCAGAAGCGCAGCCGAGGCGGTCAGCCCCCACGCGAGGCCCGGTTGCCAGCTTCGTTTCAGCTTCCGGGTTTCATGCTTGATCCGGAACAATCGTTCCAGAGCACTTTCACCATCGACAGGCAGGGGAACAAACACCGTTCCGAAACAATTACCCGGTTCCAGCGCGCCCGGCCGAATGCCTTCCGGCAAACGCGCCCGGATATCCACAGGCACAGCCGCATGCATGACCGCTTCGTCGAGGGCCTCGTCGCAGAGGCCAAGGCGCGGTCTGACCGCAGCGGCCACGCAGGCAAGCAAGACATCATTGATGGTGGTACTGGTAAGCCCGGCGATCTCCCGGAAGCGGGCCAGAGGGACCGGCGTCGACCACCGACAAAGGCGCCGCCCCAGCAATGGACGCTTAAGGTCAGACGGAGAGTCCTCCGGTGTCGCCAGAAACTCACTGAGTTCGTGTACAAGCCGAACCCCCTTGCCCAGAACTCCGCTCTCGCCCTGCTTCTGAGTAGCTCCGGGGGCTTCCCGGGGCCCGGGCACTGGCATCAGTTCTGTAATCCGGCCTTCCAGCCAGGTCTGCGCTGCGTTCATCCAGCGGCCGGCACGCGGCTCCTCTGGTGCACCATAGATAGCGGGATACTGACGCGGTGAAGGCGGACACAGATGATCAAATATGCCCAATAATGACAGACCGTCGGCATAACAATGGTGCAGACGAAGCAACAATGCCGCACCGCCCCTGGCGTTGGGGGCCAACCAGAATTTCCAGCGTGGACGATACAGCGGTAAGGGCTCGTTCAGGCGCTCCGAGACCCAGTCCTGCAACTGTTCCGGCTCGAACCGGTCCAGCGCCACGTCAAGATGCTGGGGCGCGGAGAAGGTCAGGTCTTTTTCCCAATACCAGGCGGGCGCACGCCATACCGGGCGGCAACGGAACCGCTCCCAGGCCAGCCAGTATACCTCCAGAAACTCCCGGAAACGGGTCGGCGTCAGCCCGTCGACCCTCAGCATAATGGTGATGGTCATCGGGTTTTCGGGCCGTTCCAGAGCCAGCCAGGCTGAATCCGAAGGCAGCATGAGATGCGATTGCTCCTGGCTCAAACCCGATTATCCCCGATCAATAGCGTGCCTGTATAAAAGAAAACCAATCCGGCATTGTGCCAGAGTCCGGATAGCGGCTCCATCCTCGGACGCTCCGCACACAGTTACAAAAAATTACACGTGAGTAACTGTTCAGTCCTATACTGGTTATATGGCCCGGTGCCATGGTTATAAAACCGTGTCCCGGATCGGCCAATTGGCCCCAACACACCATTTTTTAAGGCACTGGCGCCACTAAACCCGTTCGGCATTCACGGTACAAATGTCATACCGGCTCAGCAAAACCAATAACACAACGAAAAGCGGCCGGAGGGAGAAGAATCATGAAAGCCAGTCATGTTCGCAAGCTGATCAAACCGATCGAAAGCGCCTATTCCGAAATGTTCTCCGGCCGGGTTTACCGCGTGGGCCGGGGTGCGGTGTCTGTTCGAAATCACAGTGGCACAGCAGCGCACACCGTGATTGGCGTACATGGTTTTCTTGAAAATCACTGTTACTTCACCCAGGCCTACGATGGCCCCACCACAGAACTGATTCTGCTCACCTGCAGCAACTATCACATCCCGGTGAACGGTGTGACACCTGAGAATCCGGCCTGGGAAGTGCCCATCAAGCACCTGGAAGGCACCATCGAATACGATGCCTGTATCCTGAATCAGTCGTTGCAGAACCTGCCCAGCACCGAGAATATCCGGATCCATGGCCACTCCCGGGGTGGCGCGGTTATTCTGGAGGCCATCCGGCAGTGGCCGGAGCTTTACGAAAACGTGGAAGTGGTACTGGAAGCGCCGGTTTTACCCCAGGGCAAACTGCATGCGCTGGTAACCACATTGCTGGAGCCGGTCAGCCATGGCATGTGGCCCTGGTTGATTCGTCTGATCAACAGCGCCCCCCAGTCGGCCTATGGTCAGACCTTCTTTGGCAAGATGAATCCGCGCAAACGCCAATTGTTGAGCAAACTGTTCTATGCCACCAAAGACCACCTGACCATTGTTCGCAACATCGAGAACATCATGGAGTGGATGGCGCGCACCGACACCTCGGTGTATCGCCATGTACGCCATGGGACTTTCCTGATACCGGCCACCGACCGAATACTGGATCGCCAGGCCATGCTGGCCAGCGCTCGCACCAGCCCCACCACCATGCGCATTGTCGAAACCGAAGCCCCCAGCCACTTCATCACGCTGGACAGCAAGGAATGGGTGCCAGGCCTGGAAACCCTCGAGGCTGCGGCCCAAGGCTGAATTCAACGCAAACGGGCAGGTGCGTCACACCCAAGGCTTCGTTAAACTGGCGCTTTTCTGCCCGGTTGATTGGAGCCTTTAATGTATCGTGAGCGGCTGGTTGCCACGGATGTGCACACGGAGAACGCCCACCGCCTGAAACGCCTGCTGCTGGAATACCACGATTTCCGCCAACACAAGGCCGGGCACCCCCTGCGGGACGAGGCCCACCAGGTGGCAGACTGGCAGGCAGAGCGGCTGAAAAACACGCACCAGGATTTATACCGTCACCCGGGCTACCACACCGGCCTGGAATTTCTGCTGACCGACCTCTATGCCCCTGCCGGCATGACCCGCCGTGATGACAACATCGACCGGGTGTTCCCGAAAATGGTGAAATGGCTTCCCGACCACCTGCTGGCCACCTTTGCCGGCCTGGTCGAGCTCAACCTGATTACCCAGAGCCTCGATCTTGAGCTGGCAGAGATACTGGCGCAGCAGGGCTTTTCGGCAACAGGTCTTGATGATGAGCGTTACTGCGAGGCTTATCGCGCCAGCAAACAGCTTGCAATTCGCGAGCGACAACTGGCTCTGGTAGCGGAAACCGGACAGGAACTGGATCGCTACGTTCGCAACCGCACCCTCGGTTGGCTACTGTCCATGACCCGCGGTCCGGCCGAGATGGCCGACCTGGGTGATCTGCACAGCTTTCTGCACCGGGGCTACAGCGCCTTTCGGAAAATGAATCGGGTCGACCTGCTGATTGATCGCCTGCTCAGCCGGGAACAACGAGTGATGGACAACATTCTGTCGGGCCACCCGACCCCTTTCTCCCTGCCGGATGACCTGTAGCGGGATTCAGGCCTGGATGATCTGGTCCAGCTGAGAGTGAATCTCCTGCTCAATGCGGGATTTGAAGGGCCGAAGCATCAACCCCAGCTCCAGCCGGATATGCAGGTCGTTCTCGGAAATATCCAGCTGCCCTTTGACACCGCTGCGTTTGAACTTCAGCAGATCGCCTTCCCACTGGTAATTGACATCGAATTGTTTGGACAAATCCTTGGCCAGGGTTTCGGCCGCCTCGCGGGCGTGCTCCTTGTCCAGGGAATGGGCGCGATGGATATCGATAACAGACATGAATCAGTTTTCTCAGTGATTTGGAAACGGTTTTACAGTGTAAGCCGGCAATAAACTTGTAGCCAACCCCTCAAAGGTTAGAATACAGGGCTTAGATTCTGACAGGACCAACTTCCATGAGCGAGCAGCAAGCACCGGGCACCCAAGGCAACGGCCAGGACGACGTTACCCACTTCGGCTTTCGCAATGTGCCGAAAAGCCAGAAGGCCGGTCAGGTGGCCCAGGTTTTCCACAGTGTCGCCGGCAAGTACGACCTCATGAACGACCTGATGTCCATGGGCATTCATCGCCTGTGGAAGCGCTTTACTATTGAATTGAGCGGCGTACGCCCGGGCCATCAGGTGTTGGACATTGCCGGCGGTACCGGCGACCTGACCATGAAGTTTTCCGATCTGGTGGGCCCGTCCGGCAAAGTGGTGCTGGCCGATATCAACGCCTCCATGCTGCAGGTGGGTCGCAGCCGCCTGACCGACCGGGGTTACGCCGGCAACATCGAATACGTACAGGCCGATGCCGAACACCTGCCGTTCCCGGACAACAGTTTCCAGGCGGTGTCTATTGCTTTCGGCCTGCGCAATGTAACCGACAAGGATCAGGCCCTGCGGGATATGGCCCGGGTACTTAAGCCGGGCGGCAAGCTGATGGTGCTTGAATTCTCCAAGCCCACCAACCCGCTGCTGAGCAAGGCCTACGACACCTATTCCTTCACCGCCCTGCCCCTGATGGGCCAGCTGATTGCCGGGGACAGCGAGAGCTATAAGTACCTGGCCGAGTCCATCCGCATGCATCCGGATCAGGAAACCCTGAAGGGCATGATGGAAACTGCCGGCCTGGTGAACTGCAAGTACTACAACATGACCGGCGGCATCGTGGCCCTGCACGTGGGAATCAAGCCCTGATGTTCCCCGGCCCGACCCTGCTGTCTGCGACAGGCGCCATTATTGAGGGCGCCCTGAACCGGGCGCTGACACTGGACCCGGCGGGCCAGCGCGCCTTGCTGGGCGCCTTGGACGGGCCGGTTCAGTTCACCATTACCGCCCCGGTCACCATGCACTGGACCCTGAATCGCGTTGGCGAACGGGTGCAGGTTCGCAGCCAGCCGGATCCGCAACCGGTGTTAATCATCACCGGGCGACCGGTCGCCTTTGCCGCCCTGGCACTGGGCGATGACCGGGTATTTGCCGACGAACGCCTGACGGTGGAGGGCGACACGGCCCTGGCCCACCAGCTACAGCGCGCCCTGAACCAGCTGCAACCGGATTGGGAAGCGGCCATGGCAAACTACCTGGGCGATGTGCCGGCCCATTTCATCGGCAAACGCATCCGCCAGGCGGTCAAATGGAGCCGCCAGGCGTTCAGCACCATGAACGCCAATGTGGAGGAATATGTCCACGAAGAGAGCCTCACTCTGCCCGGCCGGCGGGAGCTGGAGGCCACCTTTCAGGATATCGATGAGCTGAGCCTGCGCACCGAACGCCTGGAGGCTCGGCTGAAGCAACTGCAAGCACCCGGCAGCGATAACAATACGGAGACCCTGTGACCCGCCTGCAACGCCTGTTCCGAATTGCCTGGGTATTCTGCCGCTACCGGCTGGACACGTTTCTGCCCTTGTCTGAACTGCCCACACCGCTGAAAATCTTTTTTCTGCTGGCACCCTGGCACCTGTTCCCGCAGCCAAAACTGAGCCGGGGTGACCGCCTGCGCCTGGCCCTGGAAGAGCTGGGCCCGGTTTTCGTCAAGTTCGGACAGATTCTCTCCACGCGCCGGGATCTATTGCCGGATGACATGGCCGAATCCCTGAAACAGCTACAGGATCGGGTTCCACCGTTCCCCAGTGAACAGGCCCGAGGCATTATCGAGAAATCGTTGGCTGCGCCCGTCTCGGAACTGTTTGCCGAGTTCAGTCCAGACCCCATGGCCTCGGCGTCGGTGGCTCAAGTGCACGCCGCAACCCTACCCAACGGCCAGAAGGTGGTGGTCAAGGTTTTGCGCCCCGGCATCGAAAAAGTCATCCGCCAGGATCTGGGCCTGATGTACCTGATGGCCGGCCTGCTCGAAAAGTACTGGTCTGAGGGTAAGCGCCTGCACCCCGTGGAGGTGGTGGCAGACTATGACGCCACCATCCATGACGAACTGGATCTGCAACGGGAAGCCGCCAACGCCAGCCAGTTGCGCCGGAATTTCGAGAACTCCCCGCTGATCTACATCCCCTCTATCGACTGGGATTACACCCGAAAATCGGTGCTGGTGATGGAACGCATTCACGGCATTCCTATTGCCGATGTACCCGCCCTTGAAAAGGCGGGCGTCAACATGAAGGTACTGGCGGAAAAAGGGGTGGAGATCTTCTTTACCCAGGTATTCCGTGACAGCTTTTTCCATGCTGACATGCATCCGGGCAATATCTTTGTCGATGTCAGCAATCCCGCCGACCCGAAGTACATTGCCATCGACTTCGGCATCGTCGGCACTCTGGCCCCCGACGACCAGAGCTATCTCGCCCGCAACCTGTTGGCCTTCTTCCGCCGGGATTACCGCCAGGTAGCACAACTGCACATCCAGTCTGGCTGGGTGCCGCCGGAAACCCGCGTCAACGAGTTTGAGGCCGCCATTCGGACGGTGTGCGAACCCATCTTCGAGCGCCCCCTGAAGGATATTTCCTTTGGTCACTTCCTGTTACGCCTGTTCCAGACCGCTCGGCGCTTCAACATGGAAGTGCAGCCACAACTTGTGCTGTTACAGAAAACCCTACTCAATGTCGAAGGCCTTGGCCGCCAGCTCTATCCAGACCTGGATCTGTGGAGTACCGCCCAGCCGTTTCTGGAAGACTGGATGCGGAAACGCATCGGTCCGTCAGGCCTGATCAAGTCTCTGCAGAACCACCTGCCATCATGGCTCGAACAATCGCCAGAGATGCCCCAGTTGGTTCACGACGCATTACTTCAGATACGCTCCAGCGGTCCCACCGAAGCGCAAAACCGGGCAACCCTGGCGCTGATGAAAGAGCAGCAAATGCGCAGCGAACGCCGTTGGCGCCGGGGCTTCATCGCCCTGGTTCTGGCAGGCGCGGCCCTGGTGGGCAGCCAGCCCCACGCCGGGCAGTGGCTGGCCGATCTGCCGGTCTGGAGCTGGGTCTTGCTTGCCGGAGCGGCAGGCGTCATGCTCCGGGGCAGTCGCTGAACCATCAAAGATTCAGGATTCATAAAAATGCAAGATTCTCCCGCTAACGTCGTACAGCCTGACTGGCTCGACGAGATCCAATGGACAGAAGACGGTCTGGTGCCGGCCATTGCTCAGGACGCCAATAATGGCGATGTCCTGATGATGGCCTGGATGAACCGGGAATCTCTCCGGCTCACGGTTGAGGAAGGTCAGGCGGTTTACTGGTCCCGTTCCCGTGGCAAACTCTGGCGCAAGGGCGAGAGCTCCGGGCACCAGCAGGTGCTCCGGGATATCAGGCTCGATTGCGATGCCGATGTGGTGCTGCTGAAAGTGGAACAAAAAGGCGGCATTGCCTGCCATACTGGCCGGCGAAGCTGTTTTTACCGAACCCTGAAAGATGGTCAGTGGGTGAGCGCCGATCCGGTTCTCAAAGACCCGAATACCATCTACGGCAGCAACTGAGGAGCAGACACCGTGAGTGATGTACTGGAACGCCTGGCACAGGTACTGGAAGCCCGCAAAGACGCGGATCCCGACACATCCTACGTCGCCAGCCTGCATGCCAAGGGGCTGAACAAGATTCTGGAGAAGGTGGGCGAAGAGTGCACCGAGACGCTGCTCGCTGCCAAGGATGCAGAGCATTCCGGCGAAACCCGGGACCTGGTGTACGAGACGGCCGACCTCTGGTTTCACAGCCTGGTGATGCTGTCACGGTTAGGCCTGGGCCCGAAGGATGTTCTGGAGGAACTGGCCAGCCGCTTCGACCTGTCAGGCCTGGAAGAAAAAGCCTCCCGGAATCCGTAAAGGAGTACCCCCAAGGGGTATTTCCGCAAGGGGTAGCGGTTGGCGTACAATGTCATGCAACAGCAACATTTGAACGAGGAACCCTCATGGGTATCAGCATCTGGCAACTTCTTATCGTACTTGGCATCGTCATCCTGTTATTCGGAACCAAGAAACTCCGGAACATCGGCAGCGATCTCGGCGGCGCCATCCGTGGATTCAAGAAATCCATGAACGACGAGGAAGAGAAGAACGCCGAACAGCAACCGCTGGAAAAACAGAACGCCGAGCAACAAGCCCAGGCGGAAGACAAGCCCAAAGAAAAGCAAGGCTGAGCACCCCCTGAATGTTCGACATCGGCTTTCTAGAGCTGCTGATCTGCGGCGTGATTGCATTGCTCGTGCTCGGCCCGGAGCGTTTGCCGACGGCGGCGCGGGCGGCTGGCCGCTGGATCGGTGGCGCCCGGCGCATGGTCAGCCAGTTCACCAGTGAACTGGACCGGCAGTTGAAGGCCGAAGAACTCCGGGAGGAGCTGCGCAAGGCGGGTGATGTGGGCCTGGACGATGTGGAGAAGACCGTGCGCGGCGCCCTGGATGAGGCGAAAAAGTACGAGCACATGATCCTGCCGGACGATCAGACCCGCAAGCCCAGGCCGGCGCCGGCAACCCGGCGGGTCACGCCCCCCTCTCCGGAGGCGGACGACCAGCCCGAACCTCCGCATGAACCCGTCAGGGACGAGGCGGCGGCCAGCGATCAACCCAGTGAATCCTCACCGACCAGCCCTTCGGACAAGCATTCATGAGTGCCACCCAAAACGGCCAGCAGACGTCGTCTGAACAGCAGGAAATGCCCCTGATCGAGCATTTGCTCGAGCTGCGCAACCGACTACTGAAAATGGTGCTGGCGGTGATTATCTGTTTCGCCGTCATCTATCCGTTTGCCAACGAACTCTATCTTCTGCTGTCCCAGCCGTTGCGCGAACTTTTGCCGGTCGGCCAGACCATGATCGCCACCGACATCACCTCGCCTTTCTTTGCGCCCCTGAAGCTGGCACTGGTTCTGGCGGTATTTGTCGCCATTCCGATCATTCTCTACCAGCTCTGGAGTTTTGTGGCGCCCGGGCTCTATGCCCATGAAAAGCGCCTGGCCTTCCCGCTGTTGTTTACTTCCGTGCTGTTGTTCTACGCTGGCGCGGCTTTCGCCTATTTCGTGGTCTTTCCGCTGGTGTTTGGTTTCTTTACCGCCATCGGCCCGGAGGGCATTGTCGAACTGCCTGACATCAGCAGTTATCTGAACTTCGTGCTCAAGATGTTCTTTGCCTTCGGCATTGCGTTTGAAATCCCCATTGCGACGGTACTGCTGATTCTGACCGGCGCCACCACGCCGCAAGACCTGGCCGCCAAGCGCCCCTATGTGGTCGTGGCCTGTTTCATCATCGGCATGCTGCTGACCCCACCAGATATCATCTCCCAGACGCTCCTGGCCGTGCCCATGTGGATTCTGTTCGAGTTCGGCATCATATTTGGTCGCCTCGCCTACCGGGAACGGGCAGAGGCCGACGGAGAAGAGCCCGAAGCCTGATGAATCTGGCCCTGCTGTTTGAGGAAGACTTCGTCGCCCCGGACCGGGTGCGTCTCCGCGGCCGTCGGCTGGAGCACCTGAAAACGGTGCTCAAAGCCGGCACCGGCCATCGCATACCGGCTGGCCGGGTAAACGGCCTGATGGGCCATGCTGAAGTGCTGTCAATGACAGAGACCGAGGCCGAATTGCTGGTAACCCTGGATCAGCAGCCCCCTGCTCCCTTACCGCTCACGCTGATACTGGCTATGCCCCGGCCCAAGATGTTCCGGCGGGTACTGCAGACCTGCGCCTCTCTGGGTGTGAAGGATCTCTGGCTGATTAACAGCTACAAGGTGGAAAAGAGTTTCTGGCAAACGCCCTGGCTCACCGAGGATCATCTGAGAGAGAACCTGGCCCTCGGCCTTGAACAGGCCAAAGACACGTTGATGCCTCAGGTCCATATCCGCAAGCTGTTCAAACCCTTTGTGGAGGATGAACTACCGACACTGCTAGGTGGCAAACAGGCACTGGTGGCGCATCCGGGCATGGCGGCCCCCTGCCCCACCCACCTCAATGAGCCGGCTGCCCTGTGCATTGGTCCGGAAGGGGGCTTTACCGATTACGAAGTCGGCAAGCTGGAGGAGGCCGGCTGCCGGAGCGTGCATCTGGGCCCGAGAATTCTTCGGGTGGAAACCGCTGTGCCAGTGCTGATCAGCCGGCTGTTTGACGCCTGCCTGTGAACGGGCCGGCCCCGCCACGGATTACGCCGCCCGGCGCTCCCAAAGCTTCGCAACGGGCGTAATAACAAGAACCAGAATAGCACCGGCCAGCAGGCCAAACAGGCCATCCCCGACCGTGGTGACCAGCACTTCCGGCACTGAAGAAATCATTCCGGCCACATGGTGAATGGCCCCGTACACCGCCGGTATACCATGGGTCAGAATACCTCCGCCCACCAGGAACATTGCAATGGTGCCCAGTACCGACAGGGTTTTCATCATCCAGGGCGCCAGCCACAGAATGCCCTGCCCCAGCTTCTGAGCGAAGGCACTGGCTTTCTGGCTCAGGTAAAGGCCGGCGTCGTCCAGCTTCACAATACCCGCCACCAGCCCATACACACCGACGGTCACCATCAACGCCACGACGGTCAGCACCGCAAACTGCATTCCGAAGCTCTTGTCGGCCACGGTTCCTAACGTGATGGCGATGATTTCGGCGGAGAGAATAAAGTCGGTCCTGACAGCGCCCTTGATCTTGTCTTTCTCAACCGCTTTAAGGTTCACCTCCGGCTTTTTCAGAGCCTCCCGCAGCTCTTGCCGGTGCTTTTCTTCCTGCTCTTTGTGCAGGAACCTGTGAACCAGCTTCTCGGCCCCCTCAAAGCACAGGAAAGCACCACCGAGCATCAACAGCGGGGTAATGAGCCAGGGTACAAAAAAGCTGATGGCCAGTGCCGCCGGCACCAGAATGGCCTTGTTGATAAACGAACCCTTGGCGACCGCCCACACCACCGGGATTTCCCGGGCAGGTCGAACACCGGTGACCTGCTGCGCATTCAACGCCAGGTCATCGCCCAGCACACCGGCGGTTTTCTTGGTAGCAGCTTTGGTCATCACCGCCACGTCATCCAGTACGGCAGCAATGTCATCAAGTAATACGAGCAGGCTGGAGCCGGCCATAGACAGTTCCTTTGCAAATTGAACACGAAGGCGAGGAGTTTACGAAAACAGGCCGCCGGAAAACAGTTCCGGCGACTCAGAATGGACAACCGTTAGCGTTTTATACCCATAGCCTCGGCGGCAATGCGGTTCTTCAGCGGCGCCAGGTTGTCCAGCCAGCGCATACCGGTATTGCGCAACCACCGGATAGCCAGCTCATCCCGGGCAAACAACTGCTTGAAGCCCTCCATGGCCGCCATCATCGCCAGGTTCTCGCCTTTACGGCGGCGCTGATAACGAGCCAACACGGTCTGGTCTGCCGGCGAAAGTGCCAGTTCTTTGGCCCGCCCCAGCTCGCCCATGAGGGCCGACACATCGCCATAGCCAAGGTTTGCACCCTGGCCGGCGAGCGGGTGAATGGTGTGGGCAGCATCGCCCACCAGTGCCAGGCCGTCGGCAACATACTCCTTGGCATGACGCTGACGCAGCGGAAACGCAAAGCGGCGCGAAACGGATTCGATAACCCCGAGCTGCTGCTCAATCGCCCGCTCCAGCTCCAACCGGAATTGCTCGGTCTCCAACGCCATCAGGCGGCGGGCTTCGGCCGTATCCTGTGACCAGACGATAGAGCAATAGTGCTCGTCTCCAGACTCCGTCAACAACGGCAAAAACGCCAGCGGCCCGGTGGGCGAAAAACGCTGCCACGCAGTGTACTGGTGCGGCTGCCGGGTACGGACGGTGCACACAATCGCTTGCTGATCGTAATCCCATTCCCGGGTAGCCAGTCCCGACCACTGGCGCAGCCGCGACTGGGCACCATCGGCCCCGACCACCAGTTTGGCGGACAGCGTTCGGCCATCGTCCAACTGGATGCCGGCTCCAGCACTCCAGCCCTGCACACGCACACCATCCATCACCGTAACGTTACTGTCCGCCAGCTCGGTAAACAAAGCGCGGACAATCGACCGGTTCTCAACAATGGTACCCAGGGTATCAGCATGGAGTTCAGCCGCATCGAAGTGAATGCGACCGGTACCGTCGGCATCCCAGACCGTCATGCCACGATAGCCGCAATGCCTGCCGGCCTGGACATGGCGCCAGGCCCGGAGACGATCCAGCAGCTGCTCACTGGCCAGGGAGATGGCGCTGACCCGGGGTTCGAAGTCATCGGTATGGCTGGCGGTCTCTCCCGGGGCCAACAGATCCTGAACCCGGGCTCCTTCCACCAGTCCGGTATTCCAGCCTTGCCGAGACAACCCCAGAGCCAGGGCCGAGCCGACCATTCCGCCACCAACCACCAGAATGTCAAAACACGCCGCACCCACCGACTTACCTGTCATGTTTTTCCGCCTCGAAAGATGACACTCCGGAACCTACCAGCGGCTTGCGCCCACCCGTGCCCATGGCTTTGCGGGCGAACCAGCGTTTGGCCCCCGGCAACAGATCCAGCCCCACCAGCCCTGCATCCCGGGCGGCGGCAACGGGCGCCAGCGGCTGCCCAAATATCCGGATCAGGGAATCGGAGAACTGCACCGTCTGCTGCCAGTCCTGCCGATGCAGTTGTTGGTAACGCCCCAGTACCGAAAGTTCACCAATAGAAATCCCTTCATCAACCGCCCGACGAAACTGTTCCACCAGGGTCATCAATCCCCTGAGTGCCAGGTTAAAGCCCTGGCCAGCCACCGGGTGCAGGGCATGAGCGGCATTACCAACCAGCACAACCCCCGGGCGGGCGGGTTCATCTACCGTAGTCAGGTTCAGGGGATAATGATGGCACTGGCCAATGTGGCTAAAACGCCCAAGACGCCAACCGAACCGTTCCTGCAGTTTCTGACATTTCTGTTCATCCGACAGTGACAGGATCTCGGCCAGAGCCTCGTCTTCCAGGGTCCAGACCAGGGCCGATTGATGCCCCGGCCGCTTCGGGGAACCATGGGGCAGCAAAGCCATGGGACCGGCCTCAGTAAAACGTTCATAAGCCGTAAACTGGTGGCTGTCGCTGGTGGAGACATTGGCTATCAGCGCGTTCTGACCATAGGCTTCGGTGCGGGTTACAAAGCCCAGCTTCTCCCGCAGCCCGGAACGCCCGCCATCGGCGATCACCAGACAACGCGCGGTCAGTTCCTTCTGTGCACCATCCTTTCGGATGGCCACCCGGACACCGCCAGCCACGGGCTTCATGCCTTCCACCTGAGCCGGCGCCTGCCAACTTACCCTGGTGTCCAGCAAAGCCCGCATCAGACACAGGCCCATCCAGCGGTTGTCTGCCACATAACCCAGGGCATCCTGACCGTGTTCGTTGGCATGCAGACGGGTAGCGCCAAAACGACCCCGGTCAGAGACATGAATGTGGCGGATCGGGGTGGCGTGCTCAGACAACTGCCGCCACAGCCCCAACTGATCAAAGATCAGGCGGGAGCCCCAGGCCAGTGCCGTCGACCGGCTGTCATAGCTGGGCTGGTAATCCTCCGGCAACGCCTCTGGTGACAGCGGAAACGCCTCAACTACCGTTACCTTCAGTTCCGGCACCAGGCGCGCCAGGGCCAGGGCCAGAGTGGCACCGGCCAGGCCGCCACCGGCAATGATCAGGTCAGTATCCACGCGCTCGGTATTCACTGAATCAGTCCGCCATCAGAGCTTCAATATCGGCAATGGTCTTCGGCACGCCCTCGGTCAGGTTTCGGCAACCCTCTTTGGTGACCACCACATCGTCTTCAATACGGATGCCAATACCCCGCCAGCGAGGCTCTACGTCGGTATTGTCGGGCGCAATATACAGCCCTGGCTCAACGGTCAACGCCATCCCCGGTTCCAGTACCCGCCAGGCATCGCCCACCTTGTAATCGCCAACATCATGGACATCCAGCCCCAGCCAGTGGCCAGTGCGGTGCATAAAGAAAGGTTTGTAGGATTCGTTGGCCAGAGCATCGTCCAGCGTGCCTGCGAGCAGGCCCAGATCGATCAGGCCCTGGGTCAGCACCCTCAGAGCCGCTTCATGGGGCTGGTTCCAGTGATTGTCCGGCTTCACCGCATCGATCGCCGCGTACTGGGCCGCCAACACCACTTCGTAAAGCGCCTTCTGTTCCGGGCTGAACTTGCCACTGACCGGGAAGGTGCGGGTGATGTCCGAGGCGTAGCATTCCAGCTCACAACCCGCGTCTATCAGTACCAGGTCGCCGTCTTTCAGCGGTGCCGCATTTTCGATGTAGTGCAGGATGCAGCCGTTGGCACCACCACCTACGATGGAGGGATAAGCGGTAGAGCGCGCACTATGCTCCATAAAGGTATGAATCAGTTCAGCTTCAAGATTGTACTCATACCCGCCCTGACGAGCCCGCTTCATGGCCCGGCAGTGGGCCTCGGCACTGATCTGGCCGGCCTTTGCCATCACCTTGATTTCGGCAGCACTCTTGTACAGCCGCATATCATGCAGCAGGTGCTCCAGCGCCACCAGCTCCCCAGGGGGGTGCGCTCCGGAACGAACCTTGCTGCGAATCACCTTGAGCCAGTCCATCACCCGGTTATCGAATGCCGGATCCTTGCCCAGCGGATAGTAGACCCGGCTTCGGCCTTCAATCATGCCGGGCAGAATATCGTCGATATCCGCAATGGGGAAAGCATCGTCGAAGCCGTAACGTTCGATGGCGCCCTCAGGGCCCACCAGAAAACCATCCCAGAGCTCTTTCTCCGGATTCCGCTCCTTGCAGAACAGAACCGCTTCACCATGCTCGCGGCCTGGAATCAGGGCCAACACCGCTTCGGGCTCGCCGAAGCCGGTCAGATACTGGAAATCGCTGTCCTGGCGAAACGGGTGTAACACATCGCGGTTACGCACCCGCTCCGGCGCCGCAGGCAGAATGGCGATGCTGTCCGGGGCCATCCGGTCCATCAACTTGCGACGGCGCTCGGCAAACTCTTTCACGGGAATGGTCACAGCCATGATAGCTCCTGATCAGTGCAGGGTGGGCGAATCGCCTGCCGGCTTCTCCGGCTCATTGAACTCGGTGAACACCGCCAGCGCGCCAAGGCGCACGTACTCGGTAATTTCAAGCAGTTGCTGTTCACTTTCGTCGTCGGATTCTTCGTCCTCCGACAGCTGGCTGATGGCCACCATATCCTCGATCAGCTCCCGGATCTCATCCGGAGCCTGGCCAAGGGAAGCGCCGGCCGCCAGCGCCATGCCTTCCAGAAATCCTCGAACCCAGGCCACCAGGGCTTCCAGTCGTTGTTCGATGGCATAGTCGTCATCTGGCAACAACGGCTGAAAACTCATGTCGGTGGACTGCAATTGCTTGAGCGTTTTACCGTAGGCGCTGTTCATAAAGGGGGCGAGGTCATCCGACTCTTCAGCCGCTTCATCAGCCAGCCCCATGTGTTCGCAAACCATAGCCAGCCACTCGGGCTCGTCAATACGGGAGCCTGCCGCCAGCCGGCCACAGAGCACGCCATGCAGCTCAGAGGGGTGGCTGAACGCCTTGTGCGCGGTAAACACGTTGGCCCAGCGTTCAAATTCAGCCGCACGGGCGGCGGAGGTATCGGTTTCGGACATGAAGCTGCCGTTTCCTTAAATCGGTGGTGTACGTTCAGATACGCGCCGGGGCGGTGCCCCGACGAATACCGTATCCTAGCATTCTGGGGAAATCCTGGCACGAATACCCGGGCAGGCGGGGTTGCTTTTATCTTCACGTCAGACAAAAATGTTATAACATATCAGATATGGACAGGATGACCCGATGCGCAGATACGTTATGCCTCTCATGACCGTGGCACTGGCAAGCGCCGTACTGGCTCCGCTGCCCGCGGGCGCGGCCAACAACCCCAGCGCCCATCAACATGGCCACGCGGAGCTCCAGGTAGCCATAGACACCAACACCGCCGATGTCTTCCTTCGCTCACCCGCATACAATCTGCTTGGCTTCGAGCACGAGCCACGCACAGAGCAACAGCATCGGCAACTGGCGGATCTGGAGCAGTGGCTGATGTCGACCCCTCTGATTAACACTGAGGATGGCAACTGCAACGTGGAAGATGCCAGCTTTCACAGCTCGTGGCCCGAGGCGACCCGCCATCACAGTGACCATGCGCACGAACACCATGACCACGATCACGATCACGGGCAAGCAAACGACCACAGCGATATCGAGATTACCCAATCACTGACCTGTGACGGACTTGCCGATCACCAGACACTGACCACACCGATGGCGAAGCACTTTCCGGCACTGGAACACCTGGATGTTCAGTGGATCGGCCCTGAAGGCCAAGGCGCCACAAGACTGGAAGCCGGCGACCAGCAATTCCGGGTTGGCCGCTGAACCGTTACTCGGTGTAAGGTTCTACCGACTGCGCCACCATGGAATAGGAGGAAGTGCCGAGATCATTCTCGGTTCGCTCAATCACCAGTTCCCCCTCGATCCAGACCGGGTCGTATAGAGCCTCCAGGGTAAACCCTTCATGGTATTTTACGTGGATGATCTGGTTTGGGGGTGGTGGCGGCACATGGATGCAGGCGCCGTAGTAGGGCACCAGGAAGAACTCGAGAATGCGCATATCGTCCGTGGTTTTCAGAGGTACCACAAAGCCCGGAATCCGGCCCTCGACGTTGCCCATTTCCGGAACCACCCGCCCGGTCATGATTTCGTCCGGCAACAGGGGCGGGCCATCGCCCTCATGTTCGATTTCCGGCATAGTCTCGAGCAGCGCCAGATCTTCCGCAGGCATTAACTCAAGCCAGTCGATCTCCCGGGGCTCGGCACGGACCGCCAGGGAAACCAATAACAACAAGCCCAGTCCAAGACAGGCAAGCAGCTTGCGGGACAGAACATCAGTGAACATCAACACGGGTTCTCCAAAAAACCAGATCAGCAACCGGCGCCATCATACAACGGCGAGCACGATACGGATATGAACAGCGAGACACGACAACCGCCGGACAGTTCCCGCCCGGACACTCTGGCCATCCGAACCCGGAATCTGCACTTCCGATGGCAAAACCAGGCTCGAGAACTGGCCTTCCCCGATATTCAGCTGACACGGGGTGAACACCTGTTCCTGCACGGCCCCAGTGGTACGGGTAAAAGTACGCTGTTGGGACTACTCGCAGGCATGCACACGCCCAGCCGTGGCAGCCTTCAGCTGCTGAATCAGGAACTGACCACCATGAAGGCCGGCGCCCGGGATCGACTTCGCGCCGATCATATGGGCGTCATCTTCCAGCAGTTCAACCTGGTGCCCTATCTGAGCGCTGTGACCAATGCACTTTTGCCTTGCCGGCTATCAAATCTGCGCCATTCGCGTGCGATACCCTCCGCCACCGAAGCTGCCCAACACCTGCTGACACAACTGGGCATTCCGCAAAGCCACTGGCACCAGGGAGTGACCCGGCTATCGATCGGCCAGCAGCAGAGGGTGGCTGCCGCCCGCGCGCTGATCGGCGCTCCCGAGATCATTCTTGCAGATGAGCCCACGTCTGCTCTGGATAGCGACAATCGGGACCGCTTTCTTGAACTACTGCTAACTCTGGCCGAGCGCAGTAACAGCTCGGTTGTATTTGTCAGCCACGATCAGTCACTGGCCAGGCACTTTCATCATCGCATGGCCCTGGAGGTGGCGCCATGAACAAGCTCAAGCTCACCATCTTCCTCTCCGCCGCCAGTCTGTGGTACCGGCGCCGTGTACTGGCTCTCGTTTGCCTGACCCTGACGCTGAGCGTAACCCTGCTGCTTGGCATCCAGTACCTGCGCACAGAAATCCGACAATCATTCACCAGTACCATCAGCGGCACCGACCTTATCGTAGGGGCCCGCAGTGGCCAGCTGAATCTGCTGCTTTACACGGTGTTCCACATCGGTGATGCCACCAACAACATTCGCTGGTCCACCTATCAGTCCATGACTGAGGACAGCCGCATCGACTGGCTGATCCCTATTTCCCTGGGCGACAGCTACCGCGGCTTTCGGGTTGTCAGCACCAACGAGCAGTTCCTGGCCCGCTTCCGCTATGGCAACGACCAACCGCTGACCCTGGCGAGCGGAGACTGGTTTTCTGATCTGTTTGACGTGGTGATCGGCGCCGGCGTGGCACGGCAGCTTGACCATAAACTGAACGACGACCTGGTCCTTTCCCATGGCGGTGGCCGCACCAGCTTCTCGAATCACAAGGACCTGCCATTCCGGGTATCCGGCATTCTCGCGCCAACCGGCACGCCCGTCGACCAGGCGGTTTACATCAGCCTTGAAGCCATGGAAGCCATGCATGTGGGCTGGGAATCCGGCGTGGCCATCCCGGGCCGGACCCTGTCGGCCGACCAGGCCCGTAACCGGGATTACACACCGAACACCATCACCGCCGTGTTCATTGGCCTGGACCGCCCGATCCTCACCTTCCAGGTTCAACGGGAGCTGAACCAGGCCCGCGAGGAACCTCTGTCGGCCATCCTGCCGGGTGTGGCCCTGAGCGAGCTCTGGCGGATGATGGGGCAATTTGAAAAAGCCCTGCTGGGCATCAGCGGCTTTGTCGTGATCACCAGCCTGGTGGGACTGATTGCGGTTTTGCTCACCCTGCAAGCCCAGCGGCAACGGGAGATTGCCGTTTTGCGAGCGACCGGAGCTTCACCGGGGCTGATTGCCGGCCTGTACAGCCTGGAGTGCGTCGGGCTTGCCCTGGCCAGTTGCCTGTTCGCCCTGCTGCTCGGCGCTGCCGCCATCGCCGGCCTCAGCCCCTGGCTACTGGAACACTACGGACTGCAAATCCGGCTTCGGCCGCTGGCCCGGGAGGAGTGGCTGTTACTGGTGGCAGTGCCGCTCTCTGCGTTGGCAGTGTCCGCCCTGCCCGCACTGAACACCTGGCGAGCAGGCCGACAACAGGGGTTCGGGGCACAGGATTCCAGCTGATCTGACGCAAAAGGTGACAGGCCTCACGGCGGGCACGCCATGACAATGCGGTAAATTGACCGGTCTGGCGCGCGCACTTATAGTAACTCTCATCAAAATCACCGATGTTGGGCAGGTCATGGAACAGTCCGAAGTACAGGCATTAGCGGACAAGCTGGACAAGCTGATCGAGCGCTGCGACAAGCTGGAGAAAGACAACGCCCTGCTAAGGGAGCTGCAGGACGACTGGAACCGGGAACGGGCCCAGCTAATGCACAAAAACGATCTTGCCAAAAACAAGATTGAAGCCATGATCGGCCGTCTTCGGGCACTGGAGCACCACTGATGTCACAGACCCCAACCACCGTGGAAGTCAGGATTCTCGACAAGGAATACCTGGTGGCCTGTCCGCAGGAAGAGCAGGAAGCCCTGCTACGTGCGGCCCGGCATCTGGACACCAAAATGCGTGAAATCCGCTCCAGCGGCAAGGTATTCGGTACCGAGCGCATTGCCGTGATGGCCGCCCTGAACATCACCCATGAACTGCTGGAGCGCGACACCATGTCGGACGCCACCAGCAGCATCCTGCGTGCCATGGATAACCGGCTTGATGAAGCGCTGGGAGAGCCTTCGGGCAACTGATCCGGAAAGAATCCGGAAACGGGGTTGCAATCCTCCCCGGCCCTGCCCGTATAATGGAACCAACTTCCTGGGCTGTTCGCTGGTCGGGTACGTCCTCGAGCCGATGCGCATTACCCAGGTGGCTACTTCAGGGCATTGTGAGCATGTCCCCCAAGGGGGAAAGCCTAATATGTCACAGCGGCCACCGACCTTGAACTTCTGGGTTCAAGGGCTACATCCGATAACGGCAGCCCGGGAAGCTTTTCACCGTTACTCCGATTGCGACTTCCTGAATCTCAAGTGCAGCAAAGCGTCCTGAACCTCCTGGTTACCGAACCGCTCATCGAACAACAATCCAGACCACACTGATTCGTCCGACTTGGCCTGATTCTTTCGTTGCTGGTACAGCGAATCCCAGCGTTCCAGGTACTGATAGGCCAGCTCATCGTCCGCGGCCACCCGCTCACCCCGGTAGTACATCAGCCCGAGGTACGCCAGAGCGGCCATGTTCTCCTCCTCCGCCGCCATCTCCAGAAGCTTTCGAATTTCTTCTGTATGAACCTCGGCCTGACCGGCGTAATACATTGCCTGTCGATAGCGCGCATTGGAGACAGCTTGACGCAGGTTTTCCGGCACATCGGCAACCGGCATAAGCACAAACCGCTCGCGAGCTTTCGCAGCGCTCTCATCCCGGCCGTCCTGCCACAACTCTCGCGCCAAAAGCAGTTGTGCGGGCAGGTGGCCCTTATCAGCGGCGCGCCTCAACCAACCTACAGCATCCACCAGACTGGGGGGAATACTGGCCAGCCCCTGACTGTAGATCGCACCAAGTTTGTAGGCCGCCTCCGCATCCCGGTAAGCCATGCCTTCTAACAGTTCCAAGGCTCGGCGATGCTGTTCTTCGGCCATACCCGGCAGGCTCGAGAGATAGATATCGGCCAGCAAGTGCTTGGCCCGATCGTCTTCCCGTTCTATCTGTTCGAGACGCGCAACGGCCAGACCCACCTGCATCGAGCGCCCCTCTGCGGGATTCAGATACAGGTGAGCCAACCAGAGATTCGCCTCTTTCTCGCCCCGGTCGGCCGCACGCTCCAGTTGATCCAGCGCCTCAAGATAATCAGCCTCGGAACGCTGCTGTCCGCGAGCCAGTGCCACACCTCGGGCCAGCAGTGCGTTCGGGTAGTTCTGATCGGCCGACCGTTGCAGCCATTGCTCTGCTTCGGCAGGGTTAAACCAAGGTGAATCTGACGCTCCGTATATTTGGGCCATCATGTACTGAGCGCGGGCGCTGCCTTTATCTCCGGCATACCGGTACCACGCTACCCGGCGTTGCGCACTGGGATCCACCAGGGCCGGATACAATGTAGCCAGGTAGCGCATGGTGCCTGCATCGGTGTCCGGACGACTTGCGCGCCATACCTCGTCTGCACTCTGGAGAATAAACTCGCCTTCCTCATCCAGACAGGCCCAGGCAGGTACCCTGTCCCGGGTGTCGGGGCCGCAGTATTCAGCCAGAGCCCGGTGATGAAACAGATTCGAAGCATTATCTACCTCACCGATTTCGGGGATCAGTGCCACCGCCTGTTTGCGATCCTGCTCGACCAGCTCCCCGGACCAATAGATCATCGCGAGATCAATCAAGGCTCGCGGATAGTCCGCCGCACGGAGAAGCACTAACGACCTGGACACATCACGGTTCTCTGCCTGCCCTCGCCGATAGATCTCGGCCAACAAATGCCGCGCTTCGCGCTCGTAGACCGAAAACGGTTTCTGAAGCTCTCGCTCCAGCAACTCGGCAGCTGCCCGCTCATCCGCTGGCCCACCCAGGCCAAGATACGTCAAGCGAGCCAGTTCATAGCGCGCCCGACTGCTTTCATAACTCTCGGTCTCACCGTCAAGGTAACTCTGGAGATGGTGGCGGGCACCGGAATATTCAGCAGAAGCCAACGCACGAACACCCACCCGGTAAACCTCGGGGGATCCGGTCGCGCAACCAGACAAAGCAACAATCAAAACCGCAGGAAGCAACAGGCGAGCGTATCGGGGGAAATCCATGGCAGAATACAGCCTCTGAAAAAACAACGGACTGCAGACTAGCAGAATTTTAACGGGGCGTTATTGATGTGATACAACATAGGCCGAATTCACGACGCAGCAGCAGGTAATCGCCATCTTGAATCCGCATCATCAAGCAAGGACGTTTGACGCCGGCAATGATCGGGCCTCACGCCGCCAGCTCCGCCAAACTCTTCGCCAGAAACGGAGAAGCCTGTCGTTTGAAGAACAGCGGCAAGCTTCCGAACGTCTCGCCCTTAACCTGCTGAGGCACCCCGACCTGCACCGGGCACGCCACATTGGCATCTACCTGGCCAACGACGGCGAAATTGACCCGTCCCTGTATATTGATCTGGCTCGCAAAAAAGGCATCCGGTTCTACCTGCCCATTCTGCACCCGATCTACACGGGCAAGCTGGTTTTCAGCCCCTATTTTGATGGAGTGCAACTGACGGCAAACCGCTTCGGCATTCCAGAACCCCCGTTCCCGCGCTCAAGACGCAAGCCGGCCTGGGCACTGGATGCAGTGCTGTTTCCATTGGTAGGGTTTGACGAAACCGGAGGGCGACTGGGTATGGGCGGCGGCTTCTACGACCGAACCTTCGCGTTCAGCCGAATCAGGCCCTGCATGGCACCAAAGCTGGTTGGCCTGGCCCACGATTTTCAGCGCGTGGAACAGTTGCCAATTGAGCCCTGGGATGTGCCTTTACACGGTGTGGTAACGGATAAGCGTTGTTACCGTTTCAGACCCTGATTGGCAGACAGAACATAGCCTACTGCAGATGCTTCGCGGTCGGCACGCTTGTCCTCAGATGCCTGAATGGACGTAAAACCCGTAATCACAAGGCCGACAGCAAAGATGAGCACAATGGCACGAATGATGTCAGGCTTGCTCCCCATTTCTTGGATTCCCGTTATTCTTTCATTCAATTGGCAGGAAAATCAGACAACTATTACTGATTCGCAGAATTAGACGAAAGACTAACACGTAACTTGATTTTTACAATTTTTGACAGATTACCGTTATGTAAGAGTTGTAGCGTTCCACCCTCAGGTGGAACGCCCGTTGCCTGCTCCCAAAAACAGCCGATAGGCCTCGTTGTCAGTCATGTTTTCATAACGAAAACCGACCTTGTCGAGCATGCCCTCAAAGTCCGCCACCTCATTGTCCTCAACCTGCGCGCCCAATAGCACCCGGCTGTAGGCCGCACCATGATTGCGGTAGTGGAACATGGAAATATTCCAGCGCGTTCCCAGCGACATCAGGAACTTCAGCAAAGCTCCCGGGCGCTCGGGAAATTCAAACTGGAACACCTTTTCATTGGTAATCGTCGGTGCATGGCCCCCGACCATATGGCGAATATGCTGCTTGGCCAGGTCGCTGTCGGTAAGGTCGACCACCGAGTACCCGCTTTCCCGAAGATCCTGCACCAGTTCTTCCCGGCCATGTCCGCCAGCGGCAATCTGGATTCCCACGAAAATGGTGGCGTTCTGAGCATCCGCATAGCGGTAATTAAACTCGGTGATGCTGCGCTTGTGCAGCGCATTGATGAACGTTTTGAACGCGCCCGGCTTCTCCGGGATCGTTACCGCCAGAATCGCCTCGCGCTTCTCTCCCACTTCGGTGCGCTCGGACACATAGCGCAGTCGGTCGAAGTTCATGTTGGCACCACTGAGGGTGGCAATCAGGTTTTCATCCTCGATCTTTTCCCTCGCGATGTACTTCTTGATACCCGCTACACCCAGAGCACCTGCCGGTTCGGCAATGGAGCGAGTATCTTCAAACACATCCTTGATGGCCGCACAGATCTCATCCGTGGACACTGTGATCACTTCATCTACGTGATCCTTGCAGATTTCCCAGGGATACTCACCGATCTGTTTGACCGCCACGCCATCGGCGAAGATGCCCACCTCATCCAGCACCACACGCTCACCGGCCTTCATGGCCGCCTGCAGACAGTTGGAGTCTTCCGGCTCCACACCAATCACTTTGATTTCCGGGCGCAGATACTTGATATAGGCCGCCATGCCGGCAATCAGCCCGCCGCCACCGACACAGATGAAGATGGCATGAATCGGCTTGCTGAACTGCCACATGATTTCCATGGCTACAGTGCCCTGACCGGCGATCACATCCGGGTCGTCGTAGGGAGGGATGTAGGTGTAGCCGTGTTTCTGGATCAGCTCCTGTGCGTGGGCTGCCGCCTCATCAAAAGCATCGCCCTTGAGAACCACTCTGGCGCCGTGGTCACGAACTGAGCGTACCTTGATCTCCGGCGTCGTCTGAGGCATCACAATAACGGCTTTGATGCCCAGCTTCTTTGCGGCCAGAGCCACGCCCTGGGCATGATTGCCGGCAGAAGCGCAGATAACCCCCTTGGCCTTTTGTTCTTCCGACAACTGAGCAATCCGGTTGTAGGCGCCGCGAATCTTGAAGGAAAACACCGGCTGAAGGTCTTCACGCTTGAGCATAATATTGTTGCCAAAGCGCTTGGAAAGACTACGGGCTTCAGTCAGGGGTGTTTCGATGGCCACGTCGTAGACGCGCGCATCGAGTATCTTCTTGATATAGCGTTGCGGCATGATGGTTCCGGTTGCTGGTGAGTGATCAGGAAAAACCCACAGTGTAGAAAGTTTGCACGCTTGCCGTCTATAAGCAGAGTTGCTGCAGGCGTATAATAGCGCCCAAATTCAACGCAAACCTCCGGGAGCCCCCCATGACCCAGGACGAACTGAAACAAGCCGTTGCCAAAGCTGCAGTGGATCACATCGCCCCTCACCTGGAACCGAGCAGCATTGTCGGGGTGGGCACCGGCAGCACCGCCAACTTTTTCATCGACTACCTGGCGGAATACCGCAACGACTTCGACGGCGCCGTCGCAAGCTCCGAGGCAACCGCCGAACGACTGAAAAAGCACGGCATCCCGGTATACGACCTCAACGCCGTTAACGAAATCGAGTTTTACGTCGACGGTGCCGACGAAACCAACGAGAGCCTGGAACTGATCAAGGGCGGTGGCGGTGCCCTGACCCGGGAAAAGATTGTGGCCGCCGTCGCCAAGACCTTTATCTGCATCGCCGATGAGTCCAAGCAAGTCGGCATCCTGGGCGAATTCCCGCTGCCCGTGGAAGTTATCCCCATGGCCCGCAGCCATGTCGGCCGCGAGATCGTAAAACTCGGGGGCGATCCGGTTTACCGGGATGGTTTTGTCACCGACAACGGCAACATCATCATCGACATCCACAACATGGATATCTCCCGCCCGCTGGTGGTGGAAGAAAAGCTCAATAACATTGTCGGCGTGGTCACCAACGGACTGTTCGCCCGCCGCCCGGCCGACCTGCTGCTACTCGGCACACGTGACGGGGTGAAAAGCATTGCCCGCGGTGCATAAACCCCTGTAAGGCACTCCGCCTGACAAGCTGGCCATTCGGGCCAGCTTTTTTATTGCCGGAACAAACCCAAACCAAGCGCTTGCTTGGTGGCCGGGATTGCGCGACACTCACCTCATCGCAAAACAAGAACACAGGGAGCCAATCCGTGTCTGACTACTTCAACGAAACCCATGAACAGGTGCGCCAAACCGCCCGGAAATTCATCGAGACCCACGTGCGGCCCCATATTGACGACTGGGAAGAAGCCGGTGAATTCCCCCGTGAAATCTATAAACTCGCCGGCGACGCCGGACTCCTGGGCATCGGCTTCCCTGAAACTCTGGGCGGCATCGGTGAAGGCGATATCTTTATGAAAGTCGCAGTTTCCGAGGAACTGATGCGATCCACCTCTGGCGGCTTCGTGGCCAGTATCGGCTCCCTGGATATCGGCCTGCCGCCGGTGGCCAAGTGGGCAAAACAAGACATTCGCGAACAGATCGTGCCGCCCGTCCTACGCGGCGACAAAATCGCCGCCCTGGCCGTGACCGAACCCGGTGGCGGCTCCGACGTCGCCAACCTGAAAACCCGTGCCGTAAAAGACGGCGACCACTACATCGTCAACGGGAGCAAAACCTTCATCACCAGCGGCATCCGCGCCGACCATTACACCGTCGCCGTGCGCACCGGGGGCGAAGGCCACGGCGGCATCAGCCTGTTGCTGATCGACAAAGGCACACCAGGCTTCACCACCGGCAACAAACTCCGGAAAATGGGCTGGTGGGCCAGCGACACCGCCGAGCTCTTCTTCGAGGACTGCCGGGTACCGGCCGACCGCCTGATCGGCGCCGAAAACGCCGGCTTTATCGCCATCATGAGCAACTTCCTGGCTGAACGCCTGAGCCTGTCCGTCATGGCCTACATGACCGCCCAGATCGCCTACGAAGCCGCTCTGGATTACACCAGACAACGCCAGGCCTTCGGCCGCCCCGTTGCCGGCTTTCAGGTCACCCGCCACAAACTCGTTGACATGGCCACCCAGATCGACATCGCCCGGGAATACACCTACCGCTGTGCCGCACTGATGCAGGCCGGGAAAAACCCCATTAAACAGGTGGCTATGGCCAAGAACTTCGCCGTGGACGTGTGCGAAAAAGTCACCCGCGAGGCGGTACAGCTGTTTGGTGGTATGGGCTATATGCGGGAGTCGGTGGTGGAGCGGCTGTACCGGGATGCCAAGATTCTGTCCATTGGCGGCGGCACCACGGAAATCATGAAGGAGCTGATTGCCAAACAGATCAGGCTGTGACCAAGGTTTAGTTTCGAATGGCAAGAGACTTCCGTATAATTGCGCCCACTTTTTAAACGCAGTTAAACGAACCCTAACGTACCAGGAAGGATCGCACATGCAATTCGACAACATCCCCGCTGGCAAGAACCCGCCAGAAGACATCTACGTTGCCATCGAAATCCCGGCCAACAGCTCTCCGGTCAAGTACGAACTGGACAAGGACATGGGCGCCCTGCTGGTTGACCGTTTCATGGCCACTCCGATGTTCTACCCGGCCAACTACGGCTTCATCCCCCACACCCTGGCCGACGACGGCGACCCACTGGACGTCCTGGTGGTCACCCCGTACCCGGTGCAGGCTGGCTCGGTTATTCGTTGCCGCCCGGTAGGCGTACTGAACATGGAAGACGAAGCCGGTGGTGATGCCAAACTGGTGGCCGTGCCCCACGACAAGCTGACCCAGACCTACCACAACGTTCGTGAAATCGAAGACCTGCCGGAACTGCTGCGTGATCAGATCCGTCACTTCTTCGAGAACTACAAGACTCTGGAGCCCGGCAAGTGGGTGAAAGTGCAGGGCTGGGACAACGCTGCAGCCGCCAAGAAAGCTATCGAAGACGCCATCAACGCCTACAAGGGCTGATCACGCTTCGAACATAAAAAAGCCGGGCAAGTCTAACGACTGCCCGGCTTTTTTGTGCCTGAGCCAAAGCTCAGACAACGGCGCTTATCAGCCCCGCGACAACAGGTCCCGCATATCACTGATCGCAGCATTCGCCCGTGACAGATAAGCCGCCATGGTCAACGAATGGTTGGCCAGCACACCGAAACCACTGCCATTGAGAATCACCGGACTCCACATGGAAGCCTGGGTGCCCTCCAGTTCGATAATGATCTGCTTTACGCTCGCCATGGCGTTCTTGTCCTGCAACACCTTCCGGAAGTCCACTTCCACCGCCCGGAAAATATGCAGCAACGCCCAGGCACTGCCTCGCGCCTCGTAAAAGACATCATCAATTTTGGTCCACGAGGTTTTGACATCCTCGCCACCGGTCTCTTCCGCCAGAGGATCATCCGGATTCAGATTGGCCACGGCATCCGACACCGACGCCTTGCCCACGCTTTCGCTGAGCGTGCGGGACAGGCTACCCAACCGGGTTTCCAGATCCGCCAGCCAGTTGTTCAGGTTATCCGCCCGGGCAAAAAACTGGGCGTCCGCCTGGGCCGGATCGGACAGGCGATTCAGATAGCGCTTGAGCGCATTGATACCACGCCGGTACTCGTTCTCGGTCGATGGAATGGCCCAGCTTTCACTGTCAAAGTGGAACTGGGGCTCGGCAATGGTCAGATCCGGGTCTTCCGCTGACTGGCTCTGGGAACGACTGATATCCTTACGCATCGCCCGGGAAAGATCCCGCAACTGGACCAGCACGCCATATTCCCAGTTCGGCATATTGTCCATCCACAGACCGGGAGGCGCGATGTCGTTGGAAATATAACCGCCGGGCTTATCCAGCAGGGTCTCGGCAATGCGGATCATGGTGGCGGTGGTGGCAAAACCGGTCACCGGCTCCCTATCCATGGTGCTTGCCAGCGTACGGGTGTGATCACGTACAGAAAAGGTATCTGGCTCACTGCTCCAGTAGATACCCAGAACCATCGTAATCAGCAGGTAGACCACCAGCAAGGCAACCACCAACTTGCCAATAACACCGCTACCGCCGGTGTAATCCTGCACATCGTCTTTCTTGTCCCTGAAGTACTGTCTGATCTTGCCAGGCATAAGACTCCTGATCTCCTGTTGATTACGTGTCTGCGGCAAATGGTCTGCCAAGATGGTAGCCCATGGCGCCGTCAATACCCAGTCTACAGAGTACCGAGTATTCCGCCGCAGTTTCTACTCCCGTAGCGTACACCTTCACCCCCCGACTGTGGGCAATACCCACAACCGACTCCAGCCAGAACCGGTTTTCATCATGACGGTCCAGGTTGTGGATGAAGCTGTGATCAATCCGAACGGCCCTGAACGGCAGCCGCTTGAGATAACTGAATGGCACGCCGCCCACGCCGAACCGGTCAACCAGCACCGGTACACCAAGCCGCGACAACTCTCTTACCAGAGAGCTGACGGCTTTGCGGTGATGCTGAATGGTCACTTCGGCAATACCGACCCACAAGCGCCCGGCTGTGCGCCCCGCCCGGGTAACCATGGTCAGCAGATCGTCACGGAAGCTATCAGACGCGATCGAATTACTACCCAGTGATACCGCCAGCCGTCGCTCCGGGTGGCGTTCAAGACACTCCAGCGCCCGGGTAAGCAGCATACGGTCGATATCACTCACCAGCCCCAATCGCTCGGCCATGGGCACAAACAAACCAGCTTTCAGCGGCCCTTCTGCAGACTCAATACGGGAGAACACCTGATAATGGACCAGTGTCTGCTCCTCACCATGCACCATGGGCTGGAGCCAGAGAGACAGCTTATCTTCCCGAATCGCCTGGGTAATGATCGTGCGCCAGGTCTCCATATTGTGATGGCTCTCAACACCGGAATCGGGTAGCAGCAGGCTGCAGGAGTCCCCCCTTTGCTGGGCTGCCCTGAGAGCTTCATCGGCGGCGGCCAACAAGACCCTGATGCCATCACCGGGTCTGGCCACCGCCAGGCCAGCATGAACATGAGCGTCCATCGGGGCGGAGAGGTCCGAGTAGATTCCATCCAGCTCCCGCACCAGCTGCTCGGCCCAGATTCGCACGTCCGCTGCGGAGGCACCGGGCACAAACACCGCAAATTCTGCACCGGTTCTGCGCCCGGCAAAGGATTCGGCATGTCGGGCGACAAACGCCCGGATGCCACCGGCCACCTGGCGCAACAACCGGTCCCCCTCGTCCCGGCCATAGGCCAGGTTATAATCTGCAAAATAGGCCAGCTGCAGCATGATCAGAACGCCAGGCGCCGACTTCTCTTCCGATTCCACTTCCACCTTCATGCGTTGGTCAAACGCGCTGCGGCTCGCCAGCCCCGTCACCGGATCTTCATTGTTCACGCGCCGCAAGTGCTGGATAAGCTTGCCCTGCCCCTCGAATAACTGACCCAGGTCATCCGCCATCTGGTTCATAGCCTCTGTCACCCGGTTCAGCTCCCGGGTGGAGCGAATACTCACTCGCTTCCGGAAATCCCGCTGGCCAAGCGCCCGGGCCTGGGCCTCGACCTCTTTCAAGGGCCTCAAAGTCCTCCGGAGTAACAGAAACAGCCCCAGCAAGCCACCAGTGGCGATCACCAGGGCGGATAGCAGCAGCCCCAGGGAAATATGCCAGAGGTCGTCGTAGGCCCGCCCGGGATGACTCACCACCCGCACCTTGCCCAACCGGCTCCAGCCCCTGACTACCTCCGCTTCCGCCACCGGCAAGGGCAATGCCGCCAGGGAAACAAACCACTCTGGCGCGCGGTTAGCCTGCAGCGGCATGCGCCGACCGGCAATCATCTCACCATCGTGCCCCAGATATTCGACAGCCAGGTAACGACCACTGTCGAATACCGCATCAATCAGTGACGCCGAGGCCACCGGATCAGAACCGTCAATGGCATTGGACAGTGAAAGCCCGGTTGCGGTGGCACCATCGCGGGCATGAGCGGACAGTTGATCGGCAACATAGCCCCGGAAATAGCCATAGCTGGTCACGAACGCAACCACCAGCGTGAGCGTCAGCAGAGTGCCGGCGAATAGCAACAGCAAGGTCTGCAAGGTAATTTCCCCTCGCTGCCTGCGGTTATAAAAGTTGTCGAGCATCCCTGCCATCACATCGGGGCTCCATCAGAGAAACAAGTATCAGGTTAGCTGTGACCCGGGCCGCAGAGTTGACAAACATTTACATAGCGCAACCTACGCCCACAACATTAAACACTATAGACTCTACACAAGGACCATAAAGCCTCTGTATAACTCATAAATGGCAAAAATTCGCGCAGACGGATATCGCGATCAACAATTGGACAGACAGGCCGGAGCACCATGAACGACGAGAGCCAGAAAGAGAAACTCAGGCAGCATTTCGCCCGCCGTGTCACCACCCAGGCCCGGGTGGTGCTTGATACCTGGCAGAAAATCCGCGACGACCGCAGTCAGGCGCCCGCCCATCGGGACGATCTGATTGCCGCAGCCGACAAACTCGTTCGTTATGCCCGGCGTTTCGAGATGGACAGCCACGCGGCTGCCGGCGAGCTGATCCTGGCCCTGTTGACGGACTGGCATCAGGACACCCCCCTGGACGATGCCAAAGCCAAGGCACTGGAAGATGCCACCGAGAATCTGCGCCTATCCACCCAGCGTCGCACCGACCAGGACACCTCCAGCGCGCCCCAGCAGTATCGTCGAACACCAGTTTATATTGCCCTGTCGAACGAAGAGATGGCCTCACGACTGATCCGGCAACTGGAATTTTTCGGTTTTCGCGCTTCCGCCTTCAGCGCATCAGCAGACCTGATTGAGGCCTGTGCGCTCAGCAAACCGGAAACCATCCTGATGGATGTCAGCTTCGGCGGCAGAGATAATGACGGCATTGCGACCGTGGAACAGTTACAGGAGCAACACGACACTCCGATCCCCATCATTTTCGTCAGCGACGAGGACGGCAGCATCGAAACCCGGCTGCGCGCCTCCCGCTGCGGCGGGGAGGAGTTCTTCTACCCGGCGGTGGACCCCGGCCAACTGATAGAAAAGATCGAAACCTATACCCACGGCAACACTGTCGAGCCCTACAAGGTGCTGGTCCTGGACGATTCCCGGGCCCAGGCCAAATACATGGAAACGGTATTGAAAAAGGCGGGAATGACCGCTCACATCATCACCGATCCGATGCAGATCATTCATGCCCTGGAGGAGTTCTCACCAGAAATCATCATCCTGGACATGTACATGCCCGGCTGCACCGGCATGGAGATTGCCCGTGTCATCCGCCAGCAGGATCGTTTCCACAGTGTTCCCATCATTTACCTGTCGGCGGAAGAGGACGTCAGCAAACAGCTGCACGCCATGAGCCTGGGCGGTGACGACTTCCTGACCAAGCCCATCGATCCCAAGCACCTGATTGCGACCCTGCACAACCGGGGTCGGCGGGCCCGCTCACTGCTGGCACTGATGATCCGCGACAGCCTGACCGGCCTGTTCAATCACACCCACACCCTGCATCTGCTGGAGCAGGAAATCGTGCGTGCGCGCCAGAAAGATCAGCCCATGTGCTTTGCCATGATCGATATCGACTTCTTCAAGAAGGTAAACGACACCTTTGGCCACCCGATTGGCGACCGGATTCTGCGCAGCCTGTCCATGTTCCTGAAACAACGTCTGCGCAAGACCGATCATATTGGCCGCTACGGTGGAGAAGAGTTCGCCATCATCCTGCCGAACACCCGCCCGGGCGATGCCCGCAATGTCCTCAACGAAATTCGTGAGCGTTTCTCCGAGCTGACCCAGCAGGCCGGCGACCGGGAATTCAATGTCACCTTCAGTTGCGGTATTGCCGACTGGCAGGGTGAAACCGCCCAGGCCCTGTGCGAGCGCGCAGACCGCGCCCTGTATACGTCCAAGGAGCACGGCCGCAACTGCGTGACCCTGGCCGAGACCTGACCTTCCGGGCCGGGCAATCGCCCGGCCCATGAAACCAATGTCGAATACCGACATTCACCGCCATGATCAACAATGATTGTCATCAACGAAATGTCATCGCGTGACAGCAGGTTGCTGTGTAACCTTTTCAGAGCAATGGACAACCGGCAGGATTGTCAAAAAGTGTTGATCTGGGGATAACAAGCACGCACCATTGGGGTAACGTGCCGTCATCTTCGGCGATCCTGTTCAAAAACCATCAAGGCAGACAGAACCATGTCGACCATTCTTGTGCTCCACGGCCCAAACCTGAATATGCTCGGAACCCGAGAGCCCGAGGTCTATGGCCACGAGACCCTGGCCGATATAGACGACCGCTTGCGCAGCAAGGCGGCTGAGAAAGGCCATCATCTGTTACACCTGCAGTCAAACGCGGAATATGAATTGATAGAAAGAGTGCATGAAGCCAGGGCTGAAGGGGTGGATTTCATCATCATCAATCCCGCCGCCTTCACCCACACCAGCGTGGCCCTTCGGGATGCCATGCTGGCGTCGGGCATTCCCTTTATTGAAGTGCATCTTTCAAACGTGCATGCGCGGGAACCTTTCCGCCATCACTCTTATTTTTCAGATATCGCCGAAGGCGTTATCTGCGGGCTGGGCAGCCAGGGCTACGATCTCGCCCTGAAGGCAGCCCTGCAACGAATTCACCGATAGAACACAGAAACGGGACTGGAACAGTTATGGATATTCGCAAAATCAAGAAACTCATTGAGCTCCTTGAGGAATCAGACGTCGAAGAACTGGAGATCCAGGAAGGCGACGATTCGGTTCGCATTTCCCGCCGTCGCGAGCCCGCCGCCGGTGGACATTACGTCAGCCATTACGCGGCACCAGCCCCCCAGGCCGCTGCCCCGGCTCCGGCACCCGCGGCTGATGCCTCCCCGGCTGCGGAATCCTCGGCTCCGGCAGCCCCCTCGGGGCACGCCGTGAAATCCCCGATGGTTGGCACCTTCTACCGTGCGCCGTCCCCCACCGCCAGCTCCTTTGTTGAAGTGGGCCAGAAAGTGAACGTGGGTGACGTGATCTGTATCGTTGAAGCCATGAAGATGATGAACCAGATCGAAGCCGACAAGGCCGGTACCGTGACCGAAATCCTGGTCGAAAATGGCCAGCCGGTTGAGTTTGACCAGCCCCTGGTCGTCATTTCCTGAATTCGGTGATTGCTAACCATGGCCATGTTAGAAAAAGTTCTGATCGCAAACCGCGGTGAAATCGCCCTGCGTATTCTCCGCGCGTGCAAGGAGCTGGGCATCAAAACCGTTGCGGTACATTCCCAGGTAGACCGCGACCTGATGCACGTTCGCCTTGCCGACGAATCTGTCTGCATTGGCCCAAACAGTGCCACAGACAGCTACCTGAATATCCCGACCATCATCAGTGCCGCTGAAGTGACCGACTCGGTGGGCATCCATCCGGGTTACGGATTCCTGGCCGAGAATGCCGACTTCGCGGAGCAGGTCGAAAAAAGCGGTTTCCGCTTTATCGGCCCCCGGGCAGAGACCATCCGCCTGATGGGTAACAAGGTGTCCGCCATCGAAGCCATGAAAAAGGCCGGCGTACCCACAGTTCCCGGCTCCGACGGCCCGCTGACGGACGACGACGAACGCACCCTCAAGCTGGCGAAGCAGATTGGCTACCCGGTGATGATCAAGGCGGCCTCTGGTGGTGGTGGCCGAGGCATGCAGGTGGTGCACTCTGAAGCCGCCCTGCTGAAAGCAGTACAGATTACCCAGAGCGAAGCCAAGAATGCCTTCGGCGATCCCACCGTGTATCTGGAGAAGTTCCTGGAAACCCCACGTCACGTGGAAGTCCAGGTTCTGGCCGACATGCACGGCAACGTCATCCATCTGGGTGACCGGGACTGCTCCATGCAGCGCCGCAACCAGAAGGTCATTGAAGAAGCACCGGCACCGAACATCAACCAGGAATCCCGCGAGCGAACGCTTAAGGCCTGCGTGGATGCCTGCAAGGAAATCGGCTACGTTGGCGCCGGCACCTTCGAATTCCTGTATCAGGACGGCGAGTTCTACTTCATTGAAATGAACACGCGGGTACAGGTTGAGCATCCGGTCTCGGAGATGGTCACTGGTGTGGACATTGTGCGCGAGCAGCTGCGTATTGCCAGCGGTCTGCCACTGCAATACAGCCAGGACCAGATCCACATTTCCGGCCATGCCATTGAATGCCGGATCAACGCCGAAGACCCGAAAACCTTCGTTCCCAGCCCTGGCAAGATCAGTCATTTCCACGCTCCTGGCGGCAACGGCATCCGCGTGGATTCCCACCTGTACAGCGGCTACACCGTACCGCCGTACTACGATTCCCTGGTGGCCAAACTGATCACCTGGGGCGACGACCGGGAGATCGCCCGCCGGCGCATGAAGAATGCGCTGGACGAAATGCTGGTCGAGGGCATCAAGACCAACCAACCCCTGCATCGAAAACTGGTACGCGATGGTGGCTTTAAACAGGTAGACTTCACCATCCACTACCTTGAGAAACTGATGCGGGATTAATCATGCCCTGGATACAACTCCAGATTCCAGCTGATCCGGACACTGCGGATCAGCTGGAAGATCTGTTAATGGAAATGGGCGCCGATGCCGTTTCCATGGAAGACGCCGCCGACCAGCCGCTGTACGAGCCCGACCCGGGCACTACCCCCCTCTGGAGCCAGACCACCGTCACTGGCCTGTTCCAGTCTGACCGCAATATCGAACAGTTACTGGCGGAGATTCGCGACGCCTGGCACCAGCAGACCCAGCAGTCTTTGGCCGATATTGACGTTACCCTGGTGGAAGACAAGGACTGGGAGCGGGCCTGGATGGACGACTTCCACCCGCTGCAGTTCGGTGAACGCCTGTGGATTGTGCCCAGCTGGCACGAGGCACCAGACCCGGACGCAGCCAACCTGTTGCTCGACCCGGGCCTGGCGTTCGGCACCGGCACCCACCCGACCACCGCGCTGTGCCTGGAATGGCTTGACGGCCAGGATGTCTCGGGCAAGCAGGTGACCGACTACGGTTGTGGTTCCGGCATTCTGGGCCTGGCCGCCCTGTTACTGGGGGCAGAACATGTCGTTGGCGTCGATACCGACCCCCAAGCCCTGGAAGCCAGCCGTGACAACGCCCGCCGGAATGGCGTTGAAGATAACCGCCTGGATTTGTACCTGCCCGGCAACGATCCGGACACCCTAGCCGATATCATGTTGGCCAATATCCTTGCCCAGCCGCTGATCGGCCTGGCACCGAGACTGGCCGAACTGACCAGGCCCGGCGGGGATCTGGTACTGTCCGGCATCCTGTTCAATCAGGCCCGTGACGTGATGGAAGCCTATGAGCCCTGGTTCATCATGGACGAACCGGAACAGAAAGAAGACTGGATACGCCTCACAGGACGGCGCAAGGACGGATGACGACACAGGCGTTTATGTCTAAACTGCCTCCATCGTAGTGATCGACCAGAGATCGAGCTTTCAGGAACGAAGCATGACCCAGAGCAGCCTGCAGACCCAATGCCCCAACTGTGAGACCCGTTTCCGGGTAACAGACGAACAGCTGAGCGTCGCCAGGGGCAAGGTACGCTGCGGGAACTGCATGAAGATTTTCAATGCGGTCGAACACCAGGTGGTCTCTGGCAAAGATAATGCCGGGGCCCGCCCGTCGCCCTCGTCATCTGGCTCTGAAACCGGAGCAACCAGGCCCGGCCGGTTCGACGATGAAGAGGAACTGATCTTTGCGGACAACCCCGAGGAAGATGCCACCGAAGGCCGCTATGCCGGCAGCAAACTGACGTTCTCAGATGATGAGCTCAGCGACAGCTTCCGCAATTTCGACGAGCCCGAGGAATCCGGCTTCAGCGACGACGACCTGACGCCGGAAAACCAGAATATCGACGAGAGCTGGGCCGAGGCCATGCTCAACGACGACGAGCCCGCGAAGCCATCGGCTCAGCCAGAATCAGCGAAGCCTCAGCGTCCTGCCCCGCCGCAGCCCGAACCGGAACAGGCATCACTTCAGACGCCCCCTGCTGCCGAAACACGGCCGGAGCCGCTGCGCCGTGAGGACAGCGAGTCCAATGGAACAACCCAACCCGCCAACGAGGCCACTTCAGCGGAGCCGTCCACGGAACCGGATATCACGGACCTCAGCTTGGCGGATGACGATCGCGTGGGCGACCCGATTGTCAGCCGCACTCGCAAGCAAGCGGCGCCAGACACCCTCTACCATGACCTGCGACGGGATCCTGTATCCGTCGGTAACGGCAGAGGCCGGCTCAGAACCGTATTCTGGGCACTGGCGGTGCTGGCCCTGCTGGGCGTACTGATTGCCCAGGTTACCTGGTACCAGCTTGACCGGCTTTCTGCCATCCCCCAGCTCCGACCGTTCTACGAGAAGGGCTGCGAGATTGCCGGATGCGAACTCAAACCCCTGGGGAATGTCGAGGCTATCCAGAGCCGTAAACTGGTGGTGCGCACCGACCCGGAGAACCGGGATCAACTCATTGTCGATGCCGTGATTCTCAACCGCGCCGGCTTTGAGCAGCCGTTCCCGGCGATCGCACTGACCTTCTCCAACCTCAATGGCGATGTAGTGGCCCAAAGCACCTTTACGCCAGAAGAGTACCTGGCCGGTGAGGCCGCAGAACTTGCCAGCATGCCGGTAGAAACGCCGGTGCGGATCGCCATCCGGATACGCGACCCCGGGCGGGATGCCGTCAACTATAACCTGAGCTTTCGTCCCTGGGCGCCTTGATGCGAATCAATAGCCTTCGGGCCGACAGTTGACAGCGCAAAAGTCAACCAGAAAGCGCGAAAAATAATCAATTTTTTAACGCTTTCGCCCCTTCAATCAGCTTGCCCCCGGCGGTATCATTACCGCCCTTCGGAGACCGGAGCGGTCAGAAATTGAACAACCGCTCCAGCCGAATTTTGCTCAACCCGCTGTGACACGGACTCAGATCATGCTGCCAACGGCAAAAATCGGGCCGTACACCCTGCCCAACCCGCTGATTGTTGCACCCATGGCCGGTGTAACCGATCGCCCTTTCCGGCTTTTATGCCGACGAATGGGGGCCGGGCTGGCGGTATCGGAAATGGTCATAGCGGACAGCAAGCTCTGGCATACGCGTAAATCCCGGACTCGCCTGAATCACGAAGGCGAACCGGAACCCAGATCGGTCCAGATCGCCGGCGGCGACCCCGAGATGCTGGCCGATGCAGCCCGGCAAAACGCTGAATTCGGTGCTCAGATCATCGACATCAACATGGGGTGTCCGGCCAAGAAAGTCTGCAACAAGGCCGCCGGTTCGGCCCTGATGAAAGACGAGAAGCTGGTACGGGCAATTCTGGAAGCCGTGGTGAAGGCGGTAGATGTGCCGGTGACCCTGAAAATGCGAACCGGCTGGGACAGAGACAACCGCAATGCTCCGGTCATCGCCAGGATGGCGGAAGATGCCGGCATTCAGGCTCTGGCCGTACACGGCCGTACCCGCGCAGACAAATACAACGGCGACGCGGAGTACGACACCATCGCAGAGGTCAAGGCCAGCGTTGGCATACCGGTGTTCGCCAACGGCGACATTACCACGCCGGAGAAGGCCCGGCAGGTACTCAGCCATACCGGTGCCGACGGCTTGCTGATTGGCCGGGGTGCCCAGGGCCGGCCCTGGATTTTCCGGGAGATTCTTCATTATCTGGAAACCGGAGAACACCTGCCACAACCGCCCATGGATGAAGTAGAGCGCATTCTGGCCGGGCACCTGGAAGAACTGCACCGTTTCTACGGCGAATTGATGGGCGTGCGTATCGCCAGAAAACACGTGGGCTGGTATCTGCAGTCCCATGATGACAGCAAACAGTTCCGACAACGCTTCAACGCCATCGATGATGCGCTGGAGCAGAAAGACAGCATCGCACAGTATTTTGCAGGCTTACGAAATGGAGAGGTATTCGCAGCATGACCGCTGAGACTTTGGCAAATCAATCCCTAAGCACCCCGGCCAACGATGATCTGCATCAGTTGCACACGGTAAACCACAGCGGCAACAGCGTCACCCTGCGTGACAGCGTAGAAGTTGCCCTGAAGAACTACTTTGAGCAACTCGATGGCGCGCCGGTTACCGACGTGTACCAACTGGTACTGTCAGAAGTGGAAGCCCCGCTGCTGGAGCAGGTGATGAAATACACCCGCAACAACCAGACCAAAGCCTCCACCATGCTCGGGCTGAATCGCGGCACCCTGCGCAAGAAACTCAAGCAATACGGTCTGCTATAATCAGACCTGACCCCACAAGGGCCTCCCGGATGCGTTCGCGAGGCCCTTGTTATTTGCACCCAGGCTTACAATCCGGCTTATCTGACCAGCGAAGAAAGTGACCCATGGCAAACCAGGCAAACACCCCCGTCCGTCGCGCCCTGATCAGCGTGAGTGATAAAACCGGCATCGTCGATTTCGGCCGTGCCCTCACCGAACGCGGCGTCGAGCTGCTCTCCACCGGCGGAACCTTCCGCCTGCTCAAGGAAAACAACGTACCGGTCACCGAAGTGTCCGATTACACCGGTTTCCCGGAAATGATGGATGGCCGGGTCAAAACCCTGCACCCGAAAATCCACGGCGGCATTCTGGGCCGGCGTGGCACCGACGATGCCATCATGGCTGAGCACGGAATCAATCCCATCGACATGGTGGTGGTGAACCTGTACCCGTTCGAGGACACCGTGGCCAACCCGGACTGCGACCTGGCCACAGCCATTGAAAACATCGACATTGGCGGCCCCACCATGGTTCGTGCCGCCGCCAAGAACCACAACGATGTTGCCATTGTCGTGAACGCCTCCGACTACAACCGCGTTCTGAAAGAACTGGCGGACAACGACGGCGAGCTGACCTATAGCACCCGCTTCGACCTGGCCGTGAAGGCCTTCGAGCACACCGCCGGCTACGACGGTGCTATTGCCAACTATCTGGGCGGGCGTACCCCGGATAACGACAACGCTGACTTCCCCCGCACCTTCAATGCCCAGTTCGTGAAAGTTCAGGATATGCGCTATGGGGAAAACCCGCATCAGCGCGCTGCCTTCTACGCCGAGCGCCACCCGAAGGAAGCCTGTGTCGCCACCGCCAAACAGCTTCAGGGCAAGGAACTGAGCTACAACAACGTAGCCGACACCGATGCGGCGCTGGAGTGCGTCAAACCCTTCGCCGACCCGGCCTGCGTCATCGTCAAGCACGCCAATCCCTGTGGCGTGGCCATCGGTGCCGACATACTGCAGGCCTACGACCTGGCCTTTGCCACCGACCCGACGTCGGCCTTTGGCGGCATCATCGCCTTCAACCGTGAACTGGATGCGGCGACCGCCAAGGCCATTGTGGATCGCCAGTTCGTGGAAGTGATTATCGCCCCGAGCGTTGCGCCGGAAGCAGTCGAGATTGTTGCCGCCAAGAAGAACGTACGCCTGCTGGCCTGCGGCGAATTCGACGGTGAACGCGCCCAGACCATGGACTACAAGCGCGTCACCGGCGGCCTGCTGGTGCAGGATCGCGACCTGGGCATGGTGGCCATGGAAGACGTGAAAGTGGTCACCGAACGCCAGCCCACCGAGCAGGAACTGAACGACCTGCTGTTCGCCTGGGAAGTGGCCAAGTACGTTAAATCCAACGCTATTGTCTATGCCAAAGCCGGTCGCACCATCGGCGTCGGCGCCGGCCAGATGAGCCGCGTCTACAGCGCCAAGATTGCAGGCATCAAAGCCGCCGACGAAAACCTGGAAGTGAAGGGTTCCGTCATGGCGTCGGATGCATTCTTCCCGTTCCGTGACGGCATCGACGCCGCGGCCGAAGCCGGCATTACCGCCGTGATTCAGCCCGGCGGCTCCATGCGCGACCAGGAAGTGATCGATGCCGCCAACGAGCATGGCATTGCCATGGTCTTCACCGGCATGCGCCATTTCCGTCACTGATCGAAGAACTCAGGAGTAACACATGAACATTCTGGTTATTGGCAGTGGCGGACGTGAGCACGCCCTGGCGTGGAAAGCCGCCCAGTCACCGCAAGCGGATAAAGTGTTTGTCGCACCGGGTAACGCCGGCACCGCCCGGGAACCGAATCTGGAAAACGTCGACCTGGACGTGATGGACCTGGACGGCCTGGCCAACTTCGCCGAGCAGAACAACGTCGGCTTGACCATCGTTGGCCCGGAAGCCCCGCTGGTGGCCGGCGTGGTGGACAAATTTGAAGCCCGCGGCCTGCGCATCTTCGGTCCCAGCGCTGGCGCCGCCCAGCTGGAAGGCTCCAAGGCCTTCACCAAGGACTTCCTGGCCCGCCAGAAGATTCCCACCGCCGACTACGCCAATTTCACCGATGTCGACGAGGCCCTCGCCTACGTGCGTGAAAAAGGCGCACCCATCGTGGTTAAAGCCGACGGCCTGGCTGCCGGTAAAGGTGTAATCGTCGCCATGACCCTGGCAGAAGCCGAAGATGCCATCCGCGACATGCTCGCAGGCAACGCCTTTGGCGATGCCGGCAGCCGCGTGGTGGTGGAAGAGTTTCTGGACGGCGAAGAAGCCTCCTTCATCGTGATGGTCGACGGCAAGAACGTACTGGCCATGGCCACGTCTCAGGACCACAAGCGCGTAGGCGACGGCGACACCGGCCCCAACACCGGTGGCATGGGAGCTTATTCTCCCGCCCCGGTGGTCACTGCCGATGTGCACCAGCGGATCATGGACGAGGTGATCTACCCCACGGTCAACGGCATGGCGGCGGAAGGCCATCCGTACAAGGGTTTCCTGTACGCCGGCCTGATGATCGATACCAGCGGTGCCCCCAAGGTCATTGAGTTCAACTGCCGCTTTGGCGATCCGGAAACCCAGCCGATCATGCTGCGCATGAAGTCCGACCTGGTGGAACTGTGCCAGGCCGCCGTGGATGGCAAGCTGGACGCGTGCGATTCCGAGTGGGATGAACGCGCCTCTGTCGGCATCGTACTCGCTGCCGGTGGCTATCCCGCCAGCTACGACAAGGGCGATGTCATCTCCGGCCTGCCGGACGGTGAAACAGAAGGTGAGAAGGTCTTCCACGCCGGCACCAAACTCAACGGCGACGACGTAGTCACTGCCGGGGGCCGCGTGCTCTGCGCTACCGCTCTGGGCAACACCGTCACCGAAGCCCAGCAACGGGCCTATGAGCTGGCAAAGAAAATCAGCTGGAACGGCATGTTCTACCGCAACGACATTGCCTACCGGGCCATTGCCCGGGAGCAGAGCTGAGGCTCCGGCTCGCCGAGTAACAGCGTCAGCCCGGTCATTGACCGGGCTTTTTTATGGGTTAGTGTTGGCATTCAATAATAGCCATAACGAAAAGGAGTTCCCTGTGCGCCGCACTCACCTGAAGCTGTTCCTGCTGCTGACCGTTACCCTGCTGGTCAGCGCCTGCTCCCGCCAGAGCATCTACGAAAACGCCATAGGCTGGGAACGTTCAAGCGCCGGTCTGGAGGCCGCGCAAGTCACCGTTGGCGATCTGGACATTGCCTACCTTCGCAGTGAAGAACCGGTCGATGGCGACACCCTGGTGCTGATTCACGGCTTCGGCGCCAACAAGGATAACTGGACCCGTCTGGCCAAAGAGTTCCAGGGTGAGTTCAACATCTATGCCCTCGATCTGCCAGGCCATGGCGACAGCAGTAAACCCCTGGACATCGGCTACCGTTTTGAGGATCAGGTAGAATACGTCCACCAGATACTGAAGGAGCTCGGGGTGGAACGCTTCCACATGATGGGCAACTCCATGGGCGGTGCCATCACTGCCCTCTACGCTGCCACCCATCCAGAACAGGTTCACACAGCCGTACTGTTCGACCCTGCCGGTATCTTCGAATATGAAAGTGAGCTGGTGGACCTGGTCATGGATGGCGACAACCCGCTCATCCCGAAACGGGAAGGCGATTTCGACCGCCTGCTGGACTTCGCTCTGGAAAAACGCCCTTTCGTGCCCTGGCCGATCTTTGATGTGATGGAAGAAAAGGCCATCGCCAACCGGGAAGTCAACGAAGTCATTTTCCGGGCCATCCGAGACACCGGCTTCGAGCCGGATTTCCGCAACGCCATCACCAACATCCAGGCGCCGGTTCTGGTGGTCTGGGGCAAACTCGACCGGGTAATTGACTATCGCAATGCCGATGTCTTTGTCGAAGCTATCCCGAACGCGCGCAAGGCCATTCTCGATGATATCGGCCACGCGCCGATGGTGGAGGCGCCGGAGGAATCGGCAGCCCTGTTCCGGGACTTTCTTGCCGACCGGCAGCCCTGAAACCATTCGCCACTACAGCTAGGCCCGAAAAAAAGGTAGGCTTCAGAGCTTTGGATTCCGTCGTCAGAAGATTCGCCCATGCCTGAAGCCATCTGGATAAGTTTTGCCTTTGTTATCGGCCTTCTCGTCAAGGGAATCGGTTTGCCTCCGCTGGTTGGCTATCTGGCCGCCGGCTTTGTGCTCAGCGGCCTCAGCGCGACTACCAGCATCACCGCAGAGCCCACCGATGTACTGGCCCACATTGCTCATCTTGGCGTTTTGCTGCTCTTGTTTACAGTCGGCCTGAAGCTGAAGCTACGCTCCATTGTCAGCCCGGAAGTCATCGGCGGCAGTCTGCTCCACTTCGCGATTACCTGTGTGGTGTTTGCCCCCGGCCTCTACCTGCTTTTTGACCTGGACTGGACAACGGCCCTGATGCTGGCGATCGCCCTGTCCTTTTCCAGCACCGTACTGGCCGCCAAGGTACTGGAAAGCAAACGGGAACTCAGAGCCTTCCACGGCCGGGTCGCTATTGGCATATTGATTATGCAGGATCTGATTGCACTGGTGGTGATGAGTCTCGCGGCCGGCAAAACACCCTCAGAATGGGCCGTCATTGTATTCGGCCTTCCGTTGCTCCGGCCGCTGCTCTACAGGCTGCTGGATGCCAGCGGGCACGACGAACTGCTGGTACTGCTCGGGCTTCTGCTGGCCCTGGTGGTTGGTGGCCTTGGGTTTGAGGCCGTGGGTCTGAGCTCGGAATTGGGTGCATTGGTGTTCGGTGCCATGCTGGCCAACCATCCCCGTTCCCAGGAACTGGCCAAGTCCCTTTGGAGCGTGAAAGAAATCTTCCTGGTTGGTTTTTTCCTGCAGATCGGCATTGACGGCCTGCCAGACCAGCAAGCTCTGATCTTTGCGGCAGTAGCAGCCTTGCTCTTGCCACTCAAAGGCATCCTGTTCTACTTCCTGCTGCTGGCTTTCCGCCTGCGGGCTCGCAGTAGCTTCCTCACCTCACTGTCACTCACAAACTACAGTGAATTCGGGCTCATTGTCGCCAGTGTTGCCCTGCCAGAATGGCTGGTTCCGCTGGCGATATCGGTTTCCCTGTCGTTTGTATTTTCGGCGCCGCTCAACCGGTTTTCTCACAGTATTTACGAGCATGTTGCCCACAAGCTGGTTCGTTTCGAGAGTCAGAAACGTCATCCTGATGAGCAACCTATCTCGCTGGGTACTACACAGGTTCTGGTGATGGGCATGGGGCGAACAGGCACAGCGGCTTACGATTGGCTTGCACCCCATGAAACGCGAATCATGGGGATCGACTCAGACCCTGCCAAAACCGAGAAACACCAGAAAGATGGGCGCAATGTCGTCTTTGCAGACGCCGAAGACACCACCTTTTGGGAAGGTCTGCACATGCCGGAACTCAACTCGGTGGTGCTGGCAATGAGTGACATCGAAGGCAAGCTTATCGCCGCGCGGATGCTGCGCAAGCTCGGCTTCGAGGGCTATATCGTGGCGCACACCATGTATGCCGATGAAGCCGTAAAAATTCGCGAAGCCGGCGCCAATGATGCCTACCTCACGATGAGTGAGACCGGTGTGGCCCTGGCAAGTCACCTTATGGACAAATCAGGAATTCAGGCGGCGCAGGTGCGGAACCCGGTGTAAACATCACTGCGAAACGGCAGATACGCCTGCCGGTAGGTGCCACGGATCAGGTTGGATGAGGTGGCACAGCTGCCGCCCTTGGTGACTTTGTGCGTGGCAAACTGCAGGGTCGACATGAATGGGTACATATCTACCTTGAAGCCGTCATAGGGCAGGAACTCGTTGCTGGTCCATTCCCACACCGAGCCAACCATCTGCCGGCAGCCAAACGGGCTATCGCCGGCCGGGTAATCCGACACCGGGTTACGAGCCATGGTCCGGGCATTCATATCCGCCCGCACAGCATCCGGTGACTCATTACCCCACGGAAAACGCCGAAAAGGGCTACCGGGTTTATTGCCCAGCGCCGCCACTTCCCATTCATACTCGGTCGGCAACCGCCGCCCGGCCCAGGTACAGAAGGCTTCCGCCTCCCAGTAGCTGACATGGGTAACCGGAGCGTCTGGCTGCAACGGCAGCCAGCGGTCGAACACCCGTACCTGCCACTGTTCGTCATGCCACCGCCAATACTGCGGATGTCTGGACAGCCGCATCATTGGCTCGCCAACCCCATGGACCAGGCTGACGTCCTGCTCCGATTCCAGCCACTTGCGGCCGCCAAACGACCAGAGTTCGGGACGCCTGTAACCATCATCGTCTACAAACGCCTGGAATTCTCCGTTGCTCACCAGCGTGCGACTGATGGCAAACGCCGGCAGCTCTACCTCAAAACGGGGCTTCTCGGCATCAAAGGCAAAGTCTTCGGTCGCGTACTGTTGCGACTCACCGGGCATGCCAATAACCCAGCGACCGGCCGGGATCTGCACATCACCGCTGATCGACTCGCCCGGAGCAGGCCGATCACCTTTGTAATCCAAAGGCGCCGGATAGCCGACTGTCTGCCGACACCAGATGAGCGACTCGATGTGCATGTTCTGGTGATAAATGGCGTAGCGGTAGAGATACAGCTCCTGGTCGCTCAGCTCCCCACCCTTGATGCGTTCGGCAACCCGGTCGTAGATGGTGTTGAAATACTTGAGAGTTTCCTCCCTGCCCGGAAACAGATCCCGACTCCAGCGATCTTTGTGATCGACATGGAATGAATCCCAAAGGTCATCCATGGAGGGATCGTAGCTCGGTGTTCCGTCCAACAGGTTGAAGACAAAGACCTCGTAGAAAAACGCTGAGTGGCCCATTTCCCAAAGTGGCGGATTCACCCCCGGATGATACGGGACCTCGAGCTTGTCTTCCGGTAACGACACAATCAGGCTCTCGGTGCGGACGCGAGCCTGTTCCAGTTCATCCAGAAGCTCTTTTTTGTTCATGGTTAGACCTTATCTCTCTCAGCCTGAAACCTCGGTGCAGGAGCAAGTTCCGAGAGGCTTTCCAAAAAGCGCTCCTGCCGGCACATCCATGTGTCGCTTATGTTCCGCCATCCATGGCTCCACAAATTTTTGGAAAGCCTCTCGGAACTTGCTCTTCATACGCCTTAGATAGACGAGAGTATCAAACAAAAAACCGCCGCCGGTAGTCACCGACGACGGTTATCTCTTTATGACGACGATAGCCTGCCCCGATTCAGCTCACTCGCAAGTGGCAAGCAGGGCGCAAAAACTGCGATCAGGCGGCTTTGCGTTTGCGCCGCCAGTCCGCCAGGTCTTCGATCAGCTTGTAGAACAAGGGCACGAAGAACAGGGCCAGGGTACTGGCCACCAGCATGCCGCCAACCACCACGGTACCGATTTCCTGCCGGCTCACGGCACCCGCGCCGGTACTGAATGCCAGCGGCAAAGAACCCACGATGAACGTCAGCGCGGTCATCATGATCGCCCGGAAGCGCTGGCGGGCTGCGGTGCTGGCCGCCTCAAACGAGCTCATGCCCGTTTGCCGGTTCTGGGCGGCGAACTCAACGATCAGAATCGCGTTTTTCGCCGCCAGGCCAATCAGCACCAGCAACCCTACCTGGAAGTAGATGTCGTTGGGGAAGCCACGCAACAGCGAGGCCAGTGCTGCCCCGAATACCCCGAAGGGTACCGCGGTAGCCACTGCCACCGGCAGACCCCAGCGCTCGTATTGGGCGGCGAGGATCAGAAACACCAGTAGCAGCCCCATGCCAAAGGCGAGCGTGCCGGAGTCCGCAGAGTCCTGCAGCTGATAGGCTTCACCGGTCCAACCCAGCAACGTGTTTCGGTCAAACTGCTGATTGGCAACTTCCTGCAGCGCGGTCAGGGCTTCGCCCGTGGTGTGGCCCGGCGTCGGGTCCGCAAGCAGTTTGGCCGCGGGGTAGACGTTAAAGCGGTTCAGGATGTCCGGTCCGCTCACCCGCTCCAGCTCCACGAGTGAGCTCAGGGGAATCATCTCCCCATAGGAGGAACGCACAAACACCTTGCGCAGGTCATCCGGGTGGCTTCGGAATTCGCCTTCAGACTGCAGTGTCACCTGCCAGTTCCGCCCCTGCAGGGTAAAGTCGTTCACATACAGGCCGCCAAACGTACTCTGCATGGTGGTGAATATCTGATCAACCGGCACACCTGCCGCCTGGGCTTTTTCCCGGTCAACAATCGCCTGATAGCGGGGAATGCCGGTATCCAGGGTCACCCGGACGTTGGTCAGTTCCGGGCGCTGGTTGGCAGCCTGAGTGAACCGGTCCGCCATCGCCTTGATCTCGGCTGGTGTGCGGCCACCACGGGCCTGGATGTAACCTTCCACACCGCCGGTGGTCGACAGCCCCTGGATCGGTGGCGGGGTAAAGGCAATGACAAAGGCTTCGGGCATACCAAACCCGATACCCATAATCTTGTTGGCAATGTCGGCCGCGCCCTGGCCTTCGCCTTCTCGCTCAGCCCAGTCCTCCAGCGTTACGAACGCGACACCGCTGTTGGTGCGCAAGGCACTGGAAATAATGTCAAAACCGGCAAAGGCGACAACGTCTTTCACCTCAGGCAGCTGCAGCATGTTCTGCGCCAGCTCGTCCCGGGTGCCTTCGGTGCGGCTGAGGGAAGAGGTAGCCGGTAATGAATAAGCCGTCAGCACAAAGCCCTGGTCCTCCTGGGGGACCAGCCCGGACGGCATCTTGTTGAGCAGGAAAACGGTGCCACCGATCATGGCTGCGAACAGCAGTACGCCGATCACGGCGTGGCGCAGTAGCCAGTCCACAACCGCCGAAAAACCGTTGGTGACCTTGTCGAAACCGGCATCGAACCAGCGGAATACGGTGAGCTGTTTGCCTTCATGGCCGAGCAACAGGGCGCACATGGCAGGCGTCAGCGTCAGGGCGACGACACCGGAGATCACCACAGATACCGCAATGGTGATAGCAAACTGCCGATAGAGTTCACCACTGAGCCCACCCAGGAACGCAACCGGTGCAAACACCGCCACCAGCACCAGCGTGGACGCCACCACGGCCCCGGATACCTGGCTAACCGTCGTCACGGCGGCATTGTAAGGCGACATGCCCTCTTCCTTGATCAGCCGTTCTGCGTTTTCCATGATGATAATGGCGTTATCCACCACCACACCGATGGCCAGTATCAAGCCAAACAGGGTCAGCAGGTTGACCGAGAACCCCATGGCCTGCATGCCGGCAAAGGTGCCCACCAGGGACACCGGAATGGCGATCAACGGAATCAGCGTGGCGTTGAAATGCTGCAGGAACAGGAAGGTCACCACAACCACCAGCAGCACCGCCACGATGAAGGTGGAGATCACCTCCTGAATGGAGATATCAATGAAGCGGGTGGTGTCGTAGGGTACATTGTATTCGAGGCCTTCCGGGAAACGGTCGGCAATTTCCTTCATGGCTTCGTTCACCGCTTCCGCAGCATCCAGCGCATTGGCGCCCGGCTGCAGATACACACCCATCGGCACCGTGGCTCCGCCGTTATAGATGGCGGCGAAATCATAGTTCTGTGCGCCCAGCTCTATCCGTGCCACATCTTTCAGGCGCAACGACGCGCCCTGATCATCACTGCGAAGAATCACTTCGCCAAATTCTTCCGGGCTGGTGAGCCGGCCCGGAGCGGACACGCTGAAGGTGAACGCCTGGCCTTCCGGCGCCGGCTCTGCCCCTATCCGGCCAGCGGCAAACTGGGCATTCTGGGCCCGCAACGCTCCGGCCACATCCGCCGGCGTCAGCTCGAACTGGGCCAGTTTGTCCGGGCGCAGCCAGATACGCATGGAGTAATCCTGGGCACCAAACAGCGAGGCGTCCCCGATGCCGGGCAGGCGCACCAGCTCATCCAGCACGTTCAGCAGCGCGTAGTTGGAAATCTCCACCACATCCATGGAGTTGTCCGGTGAGGACAGGGTAATCACCTGCAGGATTGAGGTGGAACGGGATTCCACCTTCAGACCCTGGTCCCGGACGGTCTGAGGCAACCGGGCCAAAGCCTGCTGCACACGGTTGTTGACGTTGATCGTAGCCTGGTCCGGATCGGTGCCGATTTCAAACGACACCGTCACTCGAAAACTGCCGGAGTCAGTGGCACTGGATTCCATGTAGATCATGTCGTCCACGCCGTTGATTTCCTGCTCAAGCGGCGCCACCACCGAATCGGAAATCACATCGGCACTGGCTCCCGGGAAGCGGCCGTCCACCACCACCTGAGGCGGCACCACGTTGGGGTACTGTTCTACCGGCAAACCCAGCAGGGCCAGCGCTCCACCAAGGGTAATGATGATCGAGATAACCGAGGCGAAGATCGGCCGGTCGATGAATGTTCGCAGCATCAGTTGGCCTCCTCCGGGCTATCCGGATTGGTGACGTTAACGGCGGCGCCATCACGGAGGTTCACCAGACCACTGACAATATAACGATCGCCCGCATCCAGGCCGCTCAGGAGGATCTGCCGGCCATCACTCACCGGCCCAAGCTCCACCTCCCGGATCCGGGCTTTGCTGTCGTCATCAACCACATAGACCACAGGGCCATTCTGCCCCTGGGTTACCGCCCTCTCAGGCACGGTTATCACATCGTCAAAACTCTGCAGTTCCACCCGCACCCGGACAAACTGCCCCGGTACAATCACTTGCTCCGGATTCGGGAACACAGCTCGGGCGGACACCGTGCCGGTGCGGGGGTCGAGGGTGGAAGCGGTAAAGTCGATGCGTCCATCCAGGTCGTATTCGCTGCCGTCCGCCAGAACCAGGCGCGCCGAGACATTCTGTTCCTGATCTGCCCGTACCATGCCCTCACGGGCAGCACGGCGAATGTTGGCGTCGTTTTCCGGAAGCGCAAAGCGAACGTGAACGGGGTCGAGCTGAACAATGGTGGTCAGCAGGGTGCCGGTATCGATCAGGCTACCCTCCGGAAAATCCTCCAGACTGGTCACGCCGCTGATTGGCGCCGTGACATCGGTGTAGCCGAGATCCAGTTCAGCCTGGGCCACGCCGGCATTGGCCACCGCCAGGTTGGCCCGGGCCAGTTCCAGTGCAGACTGGGCTGAATCCCGCTCCCGTTCACTGACGGCGTTACGCTCAAACAAGGAGGAAATACGTTTCCATTCCCGCTCCGCTTGCTGAACATCCGCCTCGGCAACCTGGCGCTGGGCCCGGGCTCTCTGCAGTGCCGCCGCTGCAGGCTTGCGATCTATGCGGAACAAGGCATCACCTTCCCGCACCATCTGCCCTTCTTCGTATAGCCGCTGTTCCAGAATGCCACTGATGCGAGCCCGGACTTCCACCTCCCGGGCACCCCGGGCACGGCCGGCGTAATCCTGCCTCACCGTGACATCGGCCAGCGTCGCCTGTTGCACCACAACCGCCGCCGGAGGCATGCCGCCCGCGCCGGCCTGCTGGCCCTCACCATCCTGACCGCTGCACCCCGTTAGCATCAGCAGTGTCGACAAACCAGCAAAAAGCAGTCCCTTGCGGGCGTTAGGGCGATGAGACATTTCAACGGGCATGGCGCGCTCTCCTGAACACCGAAACAGATCGTGTCATCAATTATGTAAATGTGTCCGGGCCAGCCAGCCCGGAGTGGCAATCGGTAAGATCAGGCAAGATACATTCATCCATGTATGTATGTAAACTGTCTTCGGGTATACTTACGTAGTTCCCGCAAGCGGTTCATACCCTGACGGGCCGGGACAAAGCCGGCGCAACACACCACCGGAAGACTTCATCATGGCGAGAAAGACAAAAGCCGAGGCGGAAGCCACCCGCGAATCCCTGCTCGATGCCGCCGAGAGCATGTTCATGGAGAAAGGCGTTGCCCGGGCATCGCTGGAAGAAATTGCCCGTACCGCCGGTGTAACCCGGGGCGCGGTCTACTGGCACTTCCGCAACAAGCAGGACATCCTGGATGCCATGCTGGAGCGGGTTCGCGCGCCCCTCGGCGAAATGCTCGATGAAGCCGCCATCAGCCAGGACAGCCTGACCAACCTGAAGCATCTCTGCGTTATCGCTCTCAGCAAGCTGGCCGAAGACGAACAGTACTTCCGGGTGTACTACATCCTCTTCCACCGCAACGAATCTGATCAGGCGCTGAACAAACACCGGGAGCTTGCGGAAGAGGGAATTGCCTTTGTGACCGACATTTTCCGCAGTCCTGAAAACGCGAAAAAACTGCGTCCGGGCCTGAGCCCGGAACTGGCGGGCTATCTGGTGCATACCCAGATGCTGGGACTATTTTTCGACTGGCTGGCCAAACCTGAGCGCCTTCCGCTGGCCGAGGTTGCACCGATACTGGTGGAAACCGTTTTCAGTGGTCTGCTGGGTGAGCCGGAAGCCTGAGCTCCAGTCAGCCCCATACCCAGAGAATAACCGGCACCGCCGTGGCGGTGACCACCACAGACAGTGGCAAACCCAGGCGCCAATAATCGCCGAACCGGTAACCCGCGGGTTCCATGACCAGCGCATTGGATTGATGCCCTATCGGGGTCAGAAACGCGCAGGATGCGCCAATGGCGACGGCCATCAGCGTTGCGTCCGAAGACAGCCCCAATTGACCAGCAACGCCCAGGGCAATAGGTGCGACCAGAATGGCCGCCGCGGCATTGTTCACCACATTGGATAACAACATGGTGCCAATCAGAATAATCGACAGCACCAGCCAGGGCGCCTGTCCCTCACCGATGGCCAGAATCTGACGGGCGATAAGATCGGCGCCGCCGGTGGTCTCCAGGGCCTGCCCCACCGGAATCATCGCCGCAAGCAATACCACCACCGACCAGTCGATGGCCTTGTAGGCATCACTGGCTTCCAGCAGTCCGGCCAGCACCATGGCGACCGCACACGCCACCAGCGCAACGGGAGGCGTCACCCAGCCGGCGACAATAACGAGGATGGCAACGGCAAACAGCCCACCGGCCAGTCCGAGGCGTTTCTCCCGGCCAAACGCCAGCCCCCGCTCAGCCAGTGGCAGACAGCCCAGCGTCCTCAGATTAGCCGGAAGCGTCTCCTCGAAGCCCTGCACCAGCAGGATATCACCGGAACGAAAACGGATATCCGCCAGCCGCTGTTTGAGACGGTGGCCCTGCCGGGCGACGGCCACGACGTTGACACTGTAGCGCTCCCGAAGATTCAGACGGTTTGCGGTACGGCCGACCAGCTGTGAACCGGGAGTCACAACCGCCTCGATCAAGCGGGCATCGCCAGCAACCAGCTCATCCTCCGCCTGTTGCCGACGCCCTTTGCCCCCGGTGCCATCCTTCTCTACTTCCTCGTTCGGCGCGCCCGAAGCCAACGTCAGACCGGTGATCTCCAGAAACTCGCCCAGACTTTCAGTATCGGCTTCCACCAGCAGGACATCATTTTCACGCAGAATGGTAAAGGTTGAGGGTGCCGGCGTTGTTTTGTCATCGCGGATCAACGACAAGACCACCAGATTGTTCTGGCTGTCTCCGGCCGTCAGCAGGTTGTGCAGGGTGCTACCGGCATAGTCAGAACCTTCGGTCAGTTTCAGCTCCGTCAGGTAATCGCCCACGCTGAACAGTTTCTCGCCGGCGGCCGGGTCCTCCCGTTTCGGTGTCAGGCGCCAGCCGATCAATCCAATAAAGACGATACCCGCCAGGGTAATTGCCAGCCCCACGGGCGCAAAGTCAAATAGCCCGAAGGTGCCCGCCTCTCGATAGCTGGCGATGATGATGTTAGGCGGGGTACCGATCAGCGTAATGGTGCCGCCCAGTAGCGACCCGAACGCCAGAGGCATGAGCAACAGTGAAGGCGACCGCCCGGCTTCCCGGGACATCCAGATGGCGACCGGCATCAGAAGCGCCAGTGCCCCCACATTGTTGATAAATGCCGAACACACGGCCACCACGAGGGTCAGGGTCAGCACCTGAAGCACGGCATTGTTCCCTGCCCGGGCCAGCAGCCGCGCCACCTCGTCTACCACACCACCGTTAACCAGCCCCTGACTGATAACCAGCACCGCCGCCACCGTAATCACGGCCGGGTGCCCGAAACCGGCGAATACACTGTCAACCGGCACCAGTCCCGCAATGGCAACCGCCAGCAGCGCCAGCATGGCGACAACATCAAACCGCAACCGGTTCCAGATAAACGCTGCCAGGGTGACAAGCAGAACGGCAAATACAATCCATTGATCCGCTACCATGCCCCTCGACTCCCTCCATAACCGTCAATAAGTTTTACAGATCGAGCCCGCGCCAGCTCGGGAACCATTAGCAAGCATCTGTATTAACGGGATTACCCGATTCTGGTGCAAAACCTGCTATCGATCAGCTGAGACATTACCTGCTTGGAAGCCCAGGCAGGTCACAGGGTCGTGGTCGACTATAGCAGTTCCCGCAGCAGTCCCCTCTCGTTTTCGAATACAGCGTTGTCGGTTGTTCAGTCCCTTTGCCGGAGCAAAGCTATGGAACAGAAACGACCGCTTGTCTGGTTGTCGGCGGCCCCTGATGCTGAAAACACACAGCTGCCCAACCTTCCTGGCTGGCAGATGACCGTCATCAATAGTCAGCATGCCCCCGTGCTCCCAATGCCCGACTACCTGGGCAAACCCGTTGGGGTCTGTGTTCTCGCCGACCAGGACCCACCCACCCTGGAAAACACCAAAGGCTGGCTGGAAATGCTACCGGTAACCACCTGGTTGGCGGTGGTCGGGCGACAGCAACTGAACAACGCGATGGTGTGCCGCCTGATCCGCGACTACTGCCAGGATTACCACACTCTTCCACTGGATCATCAACGACTGATCAATAGCCTTGGCCATATGTGGGGCATGCACGCCCTGAGCGCGAACCTGACTGGCCCGGAACTGCTCAGTTACCAGGACTATGTACTGGATGGTCCGTCACCGGCTATTCGTCAGGCCCGCAGCCTGTTGCGACGCTTTGCCGCAACTCAGGAACCCGTCATCGTCTACGGGGAAAACGGCACCGGCAAGGAGGCAGCAGCCCGGTTTATCCATGAACACTCGCCGCGCCACCATGGCCCCATAGCGGTCATCAACTGCGCCGCGCTACCCGAGCCCCTGACCCAGAGCGAACTGTTCGGCCATGAGCGCGGTGCCTTCACGCACGCACTGAAATCCAGAAAAGGCCGTATCGAAGCCGCCAACGGCGGCTCCCTGGTGCTATTGGGTGCCGATGAGCTTGGCCTTATGCAGCAATCTGCCATCCTGCGTTTTCTTGAGGAAGGCACGATCGAACCCGTGGGCTCGAACCATGCCGTGCAGGTGGATGTGCGGGTAATCGCCACCTGCAATTCCCAGCTCGACCAGAAAGTCGCCCAGGGCAGTTTCAGAAGCGACGTTTTCTACCGGCTTGGTAACCTCACGGTGCCCCTGCCACCACTCAGTGAACGTCTGGAAGACCTTCCGTATCTGGCCCGCCGGGCCCTGGGCGCATCTGAGGGAGAACACTACCGGCTTGGTAACGCCACTTTGCTGGCCATGGCCGCACATTCCTGGCCGGGCAATCTGCGGGAACTGCAGAACCGGCTCCGGCAGGCCGTTCTGCTTGCCCGGCAATTAAACATCCAGCCCGAAGACCTGGGGCTGCCTCCGGCCACATTACCCACACACATCGACCAGTTCAGCCTGGAGGCCTACCGGGCCCGGGCCGACCAGGAAGCCATCGCGACCAGTCTCGCCCTGACGCATCACAACGTCTCGGCTGCGGCGAGGCTACTGAATATTTCCCGAGTGTCGTTTTACCGACTGCTGGAAAAACACCAGCTGCAACCACCGTCGAACCACGGCCTTCCCAAGAAACGCGATCATGGAGATCTGTCATGAAACGTCTGGCCCTGTTCAGCTTCAGCCTATGCCTTACTCCGCTTGCCCTGGCCGAACCGCCTGCTCCGGATGAACGCACCGCCGGCACCACCGAGCAGCGGGAAGCGGCGGCCCAGGACAGCGCAACCACGATTGCCTCCATTACCGCAGACCGGGGTATCGTCACCCGGCCCGGGCGATTTACCATCGAGCCATCGTTTTCCCACGCCCACAGCAACGCAACCCGCGTGGCGGTTGAGGGGTACACAGTCATTCCGGCTCTGTTGGTGGGCTTGATCAACATCTCCGAGATCCAGCGCGATATTTTCGTCAGCGCGTTATCCCTGAAATACGGTTTCACCAGCCGGCTGGAAGGCAGCCTGCGATTGCCCTACCTGAGCATTCGGGAAGACCTTCGGGAACGGGAAGTGTTTCAGGGAACGCCGGTCGATACCGTGCGGGAATCGTCCGGTGATGGCATCGGTGATGCCGAGTTATCGATACGTTACCAGCTCAACGATGGCCTCGATGGCTGGCCTTATCTGATCGGTACTTTCCGGGCCCGGGCGCCCACCGGCGAAGGCCCCTACGATGTCGACCAGCGAATCATTACCGACAGCAGCGGCAACCCCATCGGGGTAGAGCTGGCCAACCGCCCCACCGGTTCAGGCTTCTGGGCGGTGGAACCGGGACTTTCCTTTATCTACCCGAGCGACCCGGCGGTTCTGTTCGGAAACCTGAGTTACGCCTGGACCATCAAGGAAGAGCAGGGCTTTGAAAACGGGGGCACCGTCGACCCCGGTGACGTGGTGCGATTCGGCTTTGGTATGGGCTTTGCGTTTAACGAACGCACTTCGTTCAGCCTGGGCTACGATCATTCGGTCATTCGCAAAACCACCTTTGAACATGGCAACGATCTTTTCTCATCGAACTTTGACCGGATTCAGGTGGGGTCACTGTCCTTTGGGCTGTCGCACCGGTTATCGCCCTCGACCACCATGAGCCTGACGGTGGCAGTGGGAGTCACCGACAGCGCACCGAACAGCGAGATCACCCTCAAGCTGCCGATTAATCTCTGAGGCTGATCACGGCAACATGGGCAGACTGAAATCCCGTGGCAACCGATAGGCGCCACCGAGGTTGTTCAATTCAATATTCAGTTGCCGGATGTTCTGGATGGTGGTTCCGTTCAGACTGTTCTGGATGACCGTCATCCAGCCGCCCGAGCCGGCCACGGCAGTATCAAGCGCCAGCTGCCCTGCTCCGCTCTCCCACGCTCCCTGAATGGATGCCAACTGGGTGCTCAGCCGGTCTGCGACCATGGGGTCGTTCAAATTCGGAATGGTCAGGCGATTTACAACCAGGGTCTGTCCGTTCACGGCCAGCACCTGCTCAAAGCCGATGGAGATCTCCAGATTGTTCATCACAAAGCCGCCCCGAAGCTGATCCAGCTCGGCATCCGCCAGGCTGGTGACAGGTAGTCTCAGCTCGGCACGAACCGGCCCGGCAAGAAGACTCAGGGAGATCAGAAAAGCGTATCGTTTAACCATGGCCTTACCACTCCTGTGTGCTGGGCCAGTATGGCAGGGTGTGCCCCAGTGCCGGTGAGCCAAGACCCTTGAACAGAGGCGCCCGGGCAAGGCCCGGCCAGTCGTCCCGGTCCAGAAAACTGGCTCGCCCCATATCCAGATGGCTGCGTATCACGAAGGCCGAGCCATCCCAATGCTCCTGGAATTCCGCCCAACTGTAGGCTTTAAGTCCCCGGGCCGGATCGCCCACCAGCACTTCCTGATCACTGATGCCCTTGATCACCACAAAATGCCGATAACCTCCCAGCGTTACCAGGGCAATCACCGGCACGCGAACCTGATCCCTGAGACCGGCCAGCGGCATGCGGAATCCATCGGCCAGATATCCTTCGGACTCCAGATAACGCTTCATATCCAGCATGGAGAAGCCCTGCTGGCGCACTTTATCCTGATCCGCCAGAGTCCACATACCTTCAAACACTTCCTGCTCACTGACCTCATCGCCGTAGTGAAAGGACAACAGCGATGCCAGTGCCGCCGAGCCACAGCTGAAATCGTATTCCTGCTGGAACACGGCCGAAAATCGCTGATTCTGAAAACTGGTGACAGACACCGGAACATCCCCGGCAGGCCCGGGAACCAGCACGGTGCCGGCGTGACCGGCGGTTGACAACATTCCGGCCATCACACCGGCCAGACAATCCCTGAAAAGCGACCGGCGGGAAAGGCCGCCACGCCTGGGCGCTACGGGAGTTGCCGACCGCACCTGACGGATGCGTTCCTGACGGTTCCCGATGCGATTGGTAGCCATGGCGGCCGCCCCTCCTCAATGGTTGATGAGAATATTGATTTGCGTGCTGTCCTGAATGACCACCTGGTTGCCGGTGTTCTGGATGACGGTGGCAATGCCGCTCATGTTGCCGAAAGCCTGATCACTGATACGGTTGTCTCCCGTCTTGACCGGGCCAGACAACACGTTGCCAGACACCAGAGCGTTCTGTTCTGATTCATTGAGTTGCCAATGGAGCGGAATTCCCTGTCGCCCGCTGGCAGCCTCCAACTGATCAGCACTCATTGGTTCCGCATCAGGCCAATCCCCGGCCCAGCTTGCGGACGCCACAGACACCAGCGCAGCCATCAGCATCCTGTTGATGAATCTGGCCATGACACATCTCCCGACAAAACCGGGCTGCCCTGGCCGGGCAGCCCGACCTGTCTCAGTTGCTGCCACCACCGGTACTCAGGTTGGACATTACGCTTACATTGGCCTGGGTTACGCTGCCAACGCCAGCATTCTGGGCAAATGCCCCGACGCCGGTGAAGTTGGCGGAGCCACCACTGATCTCGTTACCAGTGCGGGTATCCACATAGGAACCTTCACCGTTGGCGCTGCCATAAGTGACATTGGTGCCAGAGACCGAGCCGTTAAGCTCTGCATCGTTCATGAACACTTCCAACGACAGATTCAGCGTGGTGGCGCTGTTGTCTGAGTTGTCACTGCTATCGCTGTTGTAGGAATCGGTAGCGTTGGTGGAGTTGTCAGAACTGTCACTGTTGCCACTGTCCGCGATCTTGAACGAATCGTTCACGTTGGTGCTGTTGTCGGAATTATCGGAGTTGTCAGAGTTATCTGAGTTGTCCGAATTGTCGGAGTTATCCGAGTTATCCGATGCATCGGTGTTGCCACTATCGGCAATCTTGAAGGCATCGTTCACGTTAGTGCTGTTATCGGAATTGTCAGAGTTATCTGAGTTGTCCGAATTATCGGCGTTATCCGAGTTGTCTGACATGTCATTGCCACTATCAGCAACCTTGAACGAATCGCTGACGGTGGTGCTGTTGTCAGAGTTATCCGAGTTATCGGAGTTGTCAGACGCATCGGTATTGCCACTGTCGGCAATCTTGAAGGCGTCGTTCACGTTGGTGCTGCTGTCCGAATTATCGGAATTATCCGAGTTGTTCGAATTATCGGAGTTATTGGAGTTGTCCGAATTATTCGAGTTATCAGACATGTCGTTTCCACTGTCGGCGATCTTGAAAGAGTCTGCCACATCGGTACTGTTGTCTGAATTGTTGGAGTTATCGGAGCTGTCCGAGTTATCGGAGTTGTTGGTGGAGTTGTCGTTGCCAGAGTCCGCGTTACCGGAATAGTTGGTATTGGCAGCGGAGTTGTCGTTGGCATTGTTATTGGGGTCACCGTCCCCACCCTGGTCAGCCAGTGCAAATCCGGAGATACCCATGCTCATGGCGATGGCAGCGGCTAGCAGTTTTTTCTTGGTATTCATGATGTCATGTCCTTTTGATGGTATTGGCTTAGAGGGGTCCAACCCAACCCGCCAGCATTCGGGTAAGCCAAGGTCCAGACCCGCCCGGAGATAAGAGCGATTCCCGTGCCAGAAGCCAAAAAAATTACTCAGGACATTGAAAAATAAAGAGAAATAAAAATTTCAAGAACACCAGAAAACAACTGTGAACTGACGAACTGTTGCGCTGGTGAAACAGCAAACGGTGGCTACATATCAGCCATTTCGCTTTTGTCCCCCAATATCAGCAACCTGGAAAAATCCGCCAGTGTTAAAAAACAAAACCCCGCAGGGCGATAGCCATGCGGGGTTTCTGGTAGCTGGCAGGCACCTGCGGGTGCCTGCCGGACAACCTGAACCGGTCGATTAACCGAACTGGTTCATGGTGTTGTCTTTACCACCGGCTTTCAGAGCCGCTTCACCAGCGAAGAACTCTTTGTGGTCATCACCGATGTTGGAACCGGCCATGTCCTGGTGCTTCACGGTAGCGATGCCCTGACGGATTTCCTGACGCTGTACGCCAGCAACGTAGGCCAGCATGCCTTCGTCACCGAAGTAGCCTTTGGCCAGGTTGTCGGTAGACAGAGCCGCAGTGTGGTACGTCGGCAGAGTGATCAGGTGATGGAACACACCAGCTTCACGGGACGCATCACGCTGGAAGTTACGGCACCACTCGTCAGCCAGCTGACCCAGCTCAGTGTTGTCGTACTCGGCGCTCATCAGCTTGGCACGGTCGTAGGCAGATACGTCTTTGCCTTCTTCCTGCATGGCATCGAATACCTGCTGACGGAAGTTCAGAGTCCAGTTGAAGGACGGGCTGTTGTTGTAAACCAGCTTGGCGTCGGGCACCACTTCCTTGATGCGGTTAACCATGCCAGCGATCTGGCCAACGTGCGGCTTCTCGGTTTCGATCCACAGCATGTCAGCGCCGTTCTGCAGGCTGGTGATGCAGTCCAGAACAACACGGTCTTCGCCAGAACCCGGCTTGAAGCAGAACAGGCCAGAGGCCAGACGCTTCGGCTTCAGCAGCTTGCCGTTGGACTTGATCACAACGTCGCCGTTCTCGATCTGGGAAGCGTCGTCGATGTACTCGCCGTCCAGGAAGCTGTTGTACTGGTCGCCCAGGTCGCCCGGCTCGTTGGTAACAGCGATCTGCTTGGTCAGGCCAGCACCCAGGGAGTCAGTACGGGCAACGATCACGCCGTCGTCCACACCCAGTTCCAGGAACGCCAGACGAACCGCGTTGATCTTGGACAGGAAGTCGGCATGGGGAACGGTTACTTTGCCGTCCTGGTGGCCACACTGCTTCTCGTCAGACACCTGGTTCTCGATCTGGATACAGCAAGCACCGGCTTCGATCATCTGCTTGGCTAGCAGATAGGTCGCTTCGGCGTTACCGAAACCAGCGTCGATGTCCGCAATGATGGGCACAACGTGGGTTTCGTGGTTGTCGATCTGCTTGATCAGCTCTTCGGCCTTGGCAGTATCGCCAGCGTTTTCAGCTTCTTCCAGGGCGCGGAACAGGTGGTTCAGTTCCCAGGCATCGGCCTGACGCAGGAAGGTGTACAGTTCTTCGATCAGGCCAGAAACAGCAGTCTTCTCGTGCATGGACTGGTCAGGCAGCGGGCCGAACTCGGAACGCAGGGCAGCAACCATCCAGCCAGACAGGTACAGGTAACGACGCTTGGTGGTACCGAAGTGCTTCTTGATGGAGATCATCTTCTGCTGGCCGATGAAACCGTGCCAGCAACCCAGAGACTGGGTGTACTTGGAAGAATCGGCATCGTAAGCAGCCATGTCTTCACGCATGATCTTGGCGGTGTACTTGGCGATGTCCAGACCAGTCTTGAACTTGTTCTGGGCGCGCATGCGGGCCGCGTGCTTCGGGTTGATGGCGTTCCAGGTGGGGTTCTGCTTCACGAGGGAAGCGATTTGGTCGACGTCTTGTGCGTAAGGCATGGTCTCTATCCTTTCTACGTTTGTGTTCAAAAGGTTCGGAGTGCTGCTGCCAGCAGCCTCCGGAGTCAGCCACCGGCCGGATTAACCGGGCTGGTGGTGACGTTGGGCGTAACTTTAGTGCTTTCGAATTTATAATTGAAATTTATATGGTGTATTTTCGGCATTTTTTAAATGAATACACATAATCCCTGCCGACAGGCTGAAGGCCTATTATTGAGGCGGGTCATTTCGGACAGACTACAGCGTGCTATGATTCAGGCACTTGACCCAGATCAGCAACCTCCCTCACCCACGGGCTACAGGGGCATTCTGTGTTCTACGTCCGCGCCTTCAATCATTCACTCCTGCACGCACTGAAGAACCTGCTTCCCATTGTGATCGTGGTGGCGTTCTTTCAGGTCGCCATTCTCCAGCAGGTGCCAGAGAACCTGTTCAGCATGGTTGCCGGCCTGTTTGTGGTTGCCATCGGTGTTGCCCTGTTTCTGCAAGGGCTCGAGCTTAGCATCTTCCCGCTCGGAAAGAGCCTGTCGAATCAGTTTGCCCGGCGCGGTTCCCTGGTCATTCTCCTGGCCTTCGGCTTTGCTATGGGCTTCTCTGCGGTGATCGCCGAGCCAGCCCTGATTGCGGTGGCCGAGCAGGCGCAAACCATCAGCGAGGGGCGCATCGACAGCCTGACACTCCGGGTGCTGGTGGCGTTGTCCGTGGGTTTCGTGGTGGCCCTCGGCATTTTCCGGACCATCTTCGGCTACCCGTTACACTGGTTCATGATTACCGGTTACGTCATCGTGGTGATCGTCACCTGGTTTGCACCGGAGGAAATCGTCGGTCTGGCGTACGATTCCGGCGGTGTCACCACCAATGTTGTGACCGTGCCGCTGATTGCCGCGTTGGGCATAGGTCTGGCTGCGTCGATCCGAGGCCGGAACCCGCTGATTGACGGTTTCGGACTGGTCGCACTGGCGGTGATGGTACCGATGGTCACCGTGCAGGTTTACGGCATGTTGGTGTACTCAGGTTCTGCCGAAGCCGAGGGTGTCCCGCTCTCACCAGATGTCGGAGAAACCAAGCCTTCCGGCGTGGTCGGCGCACTGCTGGACCTGGTCACCATGATTCGGGATGTTCTGCCCATCATCATTACGGTGCTCTTCTTTCAGTATCTGGTACTGCGCCGCAAACTTCCCAATCCACGCAAGGTCATCTTTGGTTTTACCTTGGTGATTCTGGGGCTTTATGCCTTTGTGATCGGTCTCAAGATGGGGTTGTTTCCGATTGGTACCAGCATGGCCGAACAACTGACGGCCAGAGACAACTATCTTTACGTGTACCTCTTTGCACTGATGATCGGCTTTGCCACGACCATGGCGGAACCGGCGCTGATCGCCATCGGCAGACAGGCGGAAGAAGCCGCCGGGGGAACCCTGAACGGCAATGTCATTCGCATACTGGTGGCGGTCGGGGTAGCCGTCGGCATCACTATCGGCGTTCACCGGATCATCACCGGCGACTCCATTCACTACTACATCATGGGCGGCTATATTCTGGTCGTCGGCCTGACCCTGATTGCGCCCCGCTACATCATCGCGCTGGCCTATGATCTGGGTGGGGTCACCACGTCGGAAGTAACCGTCCCTCTGGTTACCGCCCTGGGCATTGGCCTGGCCAGCAGTATCGACGGACGCAGCATTCTCATCGACGGCTTCGGGCTGATTGCCTTTGCTTCAATCTTTCCTATCGTAACGGTGATGGCCTACGCCATCGTATCCCAGTATCTTGCAGAACCACGTAAGGAGACACCATGAAATTCTCGGCACTGGTGGCCATCGTTCCTGAAGACCTGGAGCAAGAGTGTATTGATTCTGCCCGGGATTGCGGTGCCGGAGGAATCACTGTGATGTCCGGCCGGGGCATCAGCAATACCGCGAAAAAAACGTTCTTCGGCCTCACCTATGACGGCAGCCAGAGCGTGTTACTGATGGTGCTGGAGAAAGGGTTGTCGCTGGACGTACTGAAAGCCATCCAGAAAGCCATCATGCCGGATGGCAAGGATTCCCAAGGCATGATCTTTACAGTACCACTGGAACATCTCGGCGGTATCGACATGGCCCAGGTGGAAAGATTTGAACAATACCTGAAAGACTCTCTGTAACCGGAGCACGATAATGAAACTGGTCAAAGACGTGATGATGACGGACATCATACGAATCTCCGCCTTCGCCAAGATACGCGAAGCGTTGTCCCTGATGAAACGGCACAATGTTAAATCCCTGGTGGTCGACCGCCAGAGCGAGCACGATGCCTGGGGGCTGATTACCTATACCAATATTGTCAAAACCATCATCGCGGAGGACGGGGACATTGACCTGCTGAACGTATTTGATGCCTGTGCCAAACCGGTGATCAGCATTGGTGAAAGCCTGAACGCCAGGCACGCCGCCAGCCTCATGATTCGATACCGGGTCAAACGACTGTTGGTGGTAGAGAATAATGAACTGCGAGGTTTACTCGTCATGGATGACTTGATGACAGCGTTACTTGACAATATAGACTGAGAGCAGAATGCAGGCTGCTTTCAGGAGTTACACATTAACAACTGACAATCGACGTGGCGCGCAGACAAACTGACTACTCAAATCGCAGCATTGCGACAAGCGAACCCAAGGAGTCGAAGCGTGTTGGCGCGCTGCACAAAAAACAGCACCAGCATCGTATCAAAAACAGCGGTCTTGGCGACTCTCTGTTTTTTCCTGGCCGTTACGGGGCTTTTTTCGCTCTATTCCAGTGCCTCAAGCGGGCTCCACACCCGTATCGATTTTGAGGAAAACGAGAGGGCGTGGCATCGAATGGTGTCAGGCGATAATGCCGCAAAACTAAAGCGCTGGCATGGTGTGCTTGAACAGGTAAGATCGTTTGATAATCCTGAAAAGCTTAGATATATCAATTCCTTTGTCCACGATGCACTGTCTTACCAGCTGGACAGGGCACTCTGGGGAAAGGAAGACTATTGGGCAACCCCTCTTGAAACCCTGTCCAGGGGCCGCGGCGACTGCGAGGATTATGTCATCATTCAATATATAAGCCTGCTCAACGCCGGCGTAAGCGATGACAAGCTTCGCCTTATCTATGTCCGCGCCCGAATTGGCGGGCCCTCCAGCCCCATCACCCAGCCTCACATGGTGCTTGGTTACTATCCGGAGCCCGGCGCCGAACCGCTTTTGCTGGACAGTCTGGTTGAAGACATCCTGCCTGCCAGCGAACGAACCGACCTTACCCCGGTCTTCAGCTTCAACATTAGCGAACTCTGGGCGGCTAGTGGAGCCTCCGCGGGCAGTGCTACCGCTCGCCTGTCCCCATGGCGCAATGTACTAGAGAGAATCAAGAGCGAAGGAGTGAGCTTCAATGTCCCTCGTTAAACAGTTATGGCTGGGCACCAGTTTGCTGATTCTGACAGCTTTCCTGGCAAGCCTGGCGGCGAGTCTGGTCTCCGCGCAAAGTTATTACCAAGAGCAGTTGATGCTGAAAAACATCGATAGCGCCAACTCACTGGCACTGACCATGTCGCACTCTGAAAAAGAGCAGGCATTGATGGCGTCCTTCCTCGATGCACAGTTTTCAACAGGGCATTATCAACGCATCGAGTTGTCGCAAACAGACGGCCAGTCACTGTCTTTCACTGCTTCGCCCGCTGATCATCAGGCGCCCAGCTGGTTTCGTGTGATGTTTCCCCTGGACATTCCGCCCGGTGTAGCCACGGTTTCCGATGGCTGGGTGAACTTTGGGACGCTGTATGTCGAGAGCGCCAGAACATACGCCCAGACATCGCTATGGGTGACAGCCCAGCGCCTGTTCATTTGGCTGTGCCTCGTAGCCGTGATTGCTGGACTGATTGGCAGCTGGCTGGTGCGACGCATCAGCAGCCCATTGAACGATGTGGTGAAACAGGCTGAAGCGATTGGAGAAAAACGCTTCATCGTGTCCGAGGAACCCAACACTACGGAGTTCCGGCGCGTTGTCAGCGCCATGAACAAGCTCTCGAGGCGTGTCGAAACGATTCTGGAGTCTGAGGCAAAAGCGCTGGCAGACATGCGTGAACGGGCGCTGAATGATCCGGTCACTGGCGTTGCCAATCGGGAGTTTTTCATCAGTCAGTTAAACAGTCTGATCGATGACCCGGAGTCTGACACCAGGCACACGCTGGTTCTTCTTCGGATACCCGGATTGGCAGAACTCAACGCGCAGCTCGGACGAGATCAGGTCAATGAAGCACTCCAGATTATGTGCGGTAATGTGCTGAAAGCGCTGAGCAATAGCGATCTCTTGTTTCAGGATGCCTTCATGGGCCGCCTGAATGGGTCTGACTTTGGGCTCTTGGTCACTGGATTCCAGGATGCATCACACATTCTTCCGACCCTTGAACAGATGCTTACCGGCCCAGTCATGCGCCGGGCGAGGCTGTCAGTCTCAACATTCGACTCGACAGCGACGCACGCAGCCGTACTGATGCATGCGGACCATCTGCTCGCAACCGCCGAGCAAACCAACCAGCGAGCCGTTGTTGATGAGGACAACCCTGAGGACATTCCATTCCGCAATGCCGCCGAATGGCGCACCGCACTCAATCAGGCGCTGGAGGAGCGAGCCATCGACGTCGCCTTCCACCCCTTGATTGATCGTTCTGGTAACATCATTCAGGTCGAGGCGAAGGTGCGGCTCAAACTACTGGATCAATGGCGCCCGGCTGGCTTTTTTCTTCCCTGGGGGCGGCGGCTTGGCCTTTTACCTCACGTTGACACAGCCATGGTCCAGTATCTTCTTGAAACGTTCACGGAGCAGGGCGAACTCCCGGTTGTCGTTCATATCGCCAGAGAAACCTTACTGGATGAGACTTTGCGGCGCACCATCGTCAATCTCCTGAGCCAGCGCCACGAGCCCAGACGATCCTTCCGGCTTGAGCTGCCCGAGGAGGTCCTCGCCGAGGGAGAGCTGCTGCTTGGCCGCTTCGTCGAAGAAATACAGACACAAGGTTGCCAGGTGGGAATCAGCGGAATTGGCAAAAACCTGGAAAGCATTGCCAAGGTCCACGAGCTGGGTCTCGACTACCTGAAAACAGATCCTGTTTATGCCCAGCGGCTTGAAGACGACCCAGCCACTCAGCAATATCTCCAGCGTTTGACCGGACTGGCTCACTCCATAGGGCTGAGTATCTACCTGGCGGGCGCAAAGACAGACGGATGCGTCCAGGCTGCCTGGAATGTGGGATTAGACGGGGTCACCGGGCCGGGCGTGAAGTCAGGCAATTAATCAAAATCGAACAGATCGTCTCCGCTGTTATCAATCAAATTGAGGTGATCGTCCTGCCCCCGCATGGACTTTCGTTCCATCAGCTTGGCTTGGGCTTCCGAGGGCAAATCGGTAAAGCGTATGACACCTTTCATCGCCAACAGGTCCACCAGGTCCTCAATGACCCGAATGAGGGAAGAATCCGACGCCCTGAAGCGGACGTCGGCATCGACGTCAGCGCGGCTGTAAAGAAAGGCTTCGACAGAGGGATCGTCGTCTGGAGCCTCAACGAAACCGGCTAAAGGCTCCTCACTGACAGCAACAACTCGGCCGGACTGGTTACGCCTGATGAACATTGTCTTGCTTCCTGTTGGCAAGCTGGCCATTCACATAAAGCATCAACTGCATACGGTCCTTAACGGCCAGCTTCTTGAATATGGCCCCCATATGTTCCTTGACAGTGCGTTCGGTAATGCCGAGGTCTGAGGCAATCTGCCGGTTACTCAACCCCTTGGACGCACTTAACGCAACTTCAGTTTCTCGGCTGGTCAGCGACTGCAAATCGCCTTTTGGCTCATGCCCCTGATCCGACTCGACGGCACGTGCAACCGACTGCAACAGTGAACTCAGGAGATTCTCCGGAAACCACAAACCGCCTGCCAGAATCGTCTTGGCGACCTGGCGGAAGACCTTATCGTTTGATAACGCTGGCAGATAAGCCCGCGCTCCGCACGCCAGACTTCGGTTCATTTCAGCGGCTTCGGGTAGCCGCGCGAGCACAGCCACACGAATACCAGCCTCGGAAAACATGCGCACACATTCTTGCCAGCCCGGCACATCGGAACTTATCCAGGCCACCGAGGCTTTCGGCATCGACACATGCTGCCCATCAACCATTTGCTGGGGCACCCCAGGCAATACCCGCTCCCAGTGGCCCAGAGGGCGAAAAGCACGACCATACAGCAGAATAGAGGACTCTGTTTTCATCGCTCGCTCAGTGCCAGAGAAGTAGCGCGCACCACGGGCTTGAGCAGGTACTCAAGCACTGTTTTCTGCCCGGTCAGGATGTCTACCTGTGCCGTCATTCCGGGGATAATGGCAAATTGCTCCGAAAATCCCTGAGTTTCAGTGCGCAGTCTTGTCAGATAATAGGTGTTGTTGTCTTCATCGGTGATCGTGTCTGCACTGATGTGCTCAACCGTTGCCCTCAGCCCGCCAAAAACCGCAAAATCATAGGCGGTAAACTTGACGATGGCTTCCTGGCCCTTCTGGATAAAAGCAATGTCTTTGGGCGACACTCTCGCCTCGACCAGCAATTCATCGTTCAGCGGGACGATTTCTACCACGTCCTGGCCTGGCGAGACCACACCACCCACCGTTTTCACAAACAAGCGCTGAACGGTGCCGTCAACCGGTGCAACAATTCGGGTTTTGCTGACGCGATCCTGTAATCCATCCAGTGTCTCGAGAGTCGCCGCCAGCTCGCTGACTGAGTCCGACAACTGCTCACGCCAGCGATTGGTCATAACCAGCCCGGTTTCCCGTATCTTCGATTCTGCTTCCAGAATAGCCGACCGCGAACGCGTGATCGCAGCCTCAGCCTGAGCAAGCTCACCCCGCGCATTCGAGATTTCTCTCTCCAGCTTGATCAAGTCAACTTCTGAAACCGCTCCCGAGGCCAGCAAGGGTCGCTTGAGTTCAAGTTCCCTGGACGCCAGTTTCAGCACTTCCTGGAATTGCCGGCGGGCCGACTGAGCCTCCTCAAGATCGGCCTGACGCTGTTGCAACTGTTGGCGATGAATCGCCTCCTGCTCCTGCATTTCGCGGCGACTGTTTTCAAACAAGGAGCGCTGGACCGTGACAAGTTGTGGAGAACGCTCAATAAACTCAGGCGGGAACGTGAGCTCCTTGCCCTGAACGAGAGCCTCTAGCCGGAATATATCGGCGGTCAAGGATAATTCCCTCGCTTTCTGCTCGGCAAAGTCAGAATCGAAGCGGGTCGATTCAATGCTAACCAGCAATTGCCCTTTCTTGACCAGTTCGCCTTCCTGCACAGACAGAACCTCAACGACGCCTCCATCCAGAGACTGCACCACCTGCAGTTGCGTCGAGGGAATCACCCGGCCATCCCCTCGAGCGACCTCATCAATCGGTGCCAAGCCGGCCCAGACCAGCAACGCAATCACAGTCAGAAAGATCATCCACAACAGCGCTCTCGGCCGGATCGGCTCCTGCTGAATGCGGGCCCACTCACTGTCTACTTCCCACCCACGCTGATCCGGGACGCGCAGCCAACGCCCTGCCAGCTTCTCAAGCCAACGTTCCGGACGCTTGCCAACACGCTCAGCGCCCTTGCCAATCCGGTGAAAGCTCTTCTCGGCCAATGACGAGGACGGCTCATTGTTCTCGCTCACGAGGCCCCCCTTATCTTACCCTGACGCAATGCCTCGACGACCGTTGCTTTTGGTCCATCCGCGACAATCCGGCCGCCATCCAGCACAATAATCCGGTCCGCCAGTTCCAGCAACGAGGTTCGATGCGTGACCATCAATAGCGTCTTGTTCTCCGCCGCTTTGGCCAGACTGCGCTTGAAGTGTTCTTCGCTACTGTGATCCAGAGAGCCCGTGGGCTCGTCCAGCAGCAGAATGGCGGGATCACCCACCATCGCCCGCGCGATGGCTAACGCCTGACGCTGCCCGCCAGACAGTCGCTGGCCACGCTCACCAACCTGCAGATCAAACCCATCTGGCTGTGCATCGACGAACGACTTCAAACCGCTGAGTTCTGTTACCCGAAGCAGTTCCTCATCGGACACCGGCCGGGAAAGCGTGATGTTGTCTCTGAGACTCCCGAAAAAGAGCTCCACATCTTGCGGCACATAGCCAATATTGTTTCGAAGTTCCGCCGGGTCTAACTGACGAACATCCACATTATCCAGCGACAAGGTACCTGCGGAGGGGTGGTGTAGTCCAAGCAACAGGCGTTGCAGCGTACTTTTGCCCGAGCCGTTTCGCCCCAGAACCGCCACCCGCTCACCTGGGTTCAGTTTCATTGAAACGCCGGTGAGCGCGGCCTGCCCGGCGTCCGGATAACTGAAATGCACATCCCGAAGTTCCACCCGACCACTCAAGCGAGGGCGCGAGACCCAGTCCTTTCCGGCTTCACGCTCCTGTGGCAAAGCCATGATATCGTCGAGGGTTCGGAGCGCTGTCGCTGCCTGGTGATACTGAGCCAGCAAACCGGCAGCCTGACTGACCGGCGCCATGGCACGCGAGGACAACAGATAAGCAGCGATCAGGCCACCCTGGGTCAACTCACCGTTGATGATCAGATATACCCCGAGGATGATGATTGAAACCGCAACCAGGTGCTGAACCCACTGCGCACCATTCTGAAGACTGGCAGAGATGAATTTCAGGCGAGCTCCAACGTTGCTGATATATAGCGATGTGCGCTCATAGGCTTCCTGTATCCGGCTTTCAACGCCGAAACTCTTGACCGATTCCAGGTTCGCGAGACCCTCTACCAGAGTCGCATTCCGCTGGGAACTCGCCGACATGCTCTCTTCGGACAAGTCCCGTAAACGGCGCTGCGCGATGGCGGCATAAATTACAAGGCCGAGCGCCCCCACCAGCACTGGAATGCCAAGGGGCCAACTGATTAGCACAATCACCACCAGGAACAGAAGCATAAACGGCAGGTCGACCAATCCCACCACGGTCATGGAACTGACAAACGAGCGTACAGATTCAAACGACTGAACATTTGCGGCAAATGCGCCCGCAGATTGTGGACGATGTGCCAGGCTGAGTCCCAACACCCGTTCCATAATCGTCGCGGACAGTTTCGCATCCGCGCGACTGGCGGCCAGATCAATGAACCATCCGCGCATCAGGCGAAGAACCAGATCTGCACAAAGGGCGATCAGAAGCCCCACCGCCAGGACCCACAACGTATGCGTGGCATGGTTGGGCACCACGCGGTCGTACACGTTCATGACAAACAAAGGCATGGCAACCGCGAAGACATTGATCAACAGCGCGGCGATACAGATATCACGATACAGCTTGCGATTCTCGCCAATGACACTCCAGAACCAGTGCCCGCCCTGCGCCGCCCGTGTTCTGGTTGCGCGCTGATCAAAGTGAAATCTCGGGCGACAATAGATCACTGTCCCTGAGTAGAGTTCGGATAACTGTGCAGAGGTAATCTCCGTTTCTGACTCGGGCAGCTCGGGAAAAACGACCGATGCCAAGCCTCCCTCCGCATCAAGCGAGTGAACGACACACGCACGTTCATTATTCAACAACAACACTGCAGGCAGCAGCGCGGTATTGATTGATGACAATGACTGTTGACAGACCTGGCTGCTAAAACCCAGTCGCCGAGCGCCTCGACCAAACAGCGAGGGCGTCAGTCGGCCCTGGTCAAGGGGTAATCCGGAAACAATGGATTCTCCGGACGCCTGGCGTCCATGTAATTTGCAAAGAACGCGCAGGCACGTTAGCAAGTCATCCTGCCGGTGATCTATTGCAGAAGTTTCCACGCCTCTCCTTATCTATGCCGAAATGGAGATATCAGTTTCCTGCAACCTCTTGCGCCTGCAGAACACGAATATCGACCCTGCGGTTGGCGCTCACTGCCGCCTCGGAAGGCTGGGAAAACCGGGGCTGATAAAATCCCTGACCTGTGAGCTTTAGTCGAGTTCTTTCAATAGCATAGTCGTTAACCAATGTCTCTGCGACCGCTTCCGCCCGGCGCATCGAGAGTTCCCGATTATAAACCGGCGCCCCCGTTCTGGAAGCATGGCCAACGATCTCCGCTTGCGCATCCGGATTAGACACGAGGTACTGTCCGAGATCCCTCAGGTAAGCCTCACTGGCAGACGAAATGTCGGCAGAATCATTGGCGAACTCAATCACCATTGTTTTTACCACCTCAGGGGGTTCGGCAATGGTACAGCCGCGAATATCCACCTTGCTGCCTGCCGGCGTTCCGGGACACTGATCTTTATAGTTCTTCACCCCATCACCATCGGAATCGAGCAACAACCGGACCGACTGGTCCACTTCAACGGCCGGGCACATGGAGTCTGTAAACGGGAGCGGAGAGGCGCCAAGGTCGTCCAGGGAGGGAAGACCGTTTCGAACCAGCCCCAGAGACACAACCAATTGCCCCATCTCGGCCTGAACGCGCGCCACTGCCAGTTTCTGATCGTAGATTGCATTCACATAGGCACGGCTGGCATCGAAGTATTCGTTCTCCGCATCCAACACATCCAGCAAGGTGCGTTCACCAATATCAAACTGATCTTTGTAAGCTGTCCGCACCCGCGCTGACGAGAGGCGGTGGTTGTTGAGAATCGGAATCTGGCTCTCCAGATTGCGCACATCGTTGAAGGCAATCTGAACTTCCTGGCGAATATCAACGCAGGCTTTGTCACGAAGATCCTTGGCTACATTGACCCTGTCGTAGGCACTGCGCACCCTGGCCCGGTCGGCGCCACCGCGATACAGATTCATACTCAACTCAAGACCAACCCGGCCATCGGTCTCGGAATCGTCGAAGCCCAGATCGTCATACGAGCGATGACCATAGCTGGCCACCAGGTCCAGCTTTGGATGAAAGCCTGAACGACTTTCCTCAACGCTGGCCTCTGCCGCCCGGATCTGCCGATGCGCGGCACGGAAGGACGGATTCGCTTCATAAGCAATACCCAGGGCCTCCTGTGCAGTCGCTGGTACAAGCTCAACCCCGATCATGACCTCATCCGGCTGACTGGGTGCTTTTTCTCCTATGATTCTGAGATAACGAGCCCGAACGTCGTGCAAATTACTGGCTACCGTGAACAGATTGGCTTCGGCCAGTGATAAACGTCCATTGATCTGCTCGAGGTCTGCTGCTCTCGCAACGCCCGCCTCGGCACTTGAGCTTACCTGTTCATACACATCCTGGTGTGTCTGCAGATTATTCCTGGCCAACTCCAGAAGCTCTTGCTGACGGCTGACGTCAAGATACGCTCGCAGGGCTTCAAGGCTGGTGTCTTCAATCTGGGCGAGCAGCTCAAAATAACTGACCAGTTGTTCCTCTTCAAAGCGCTGAACGGCACTTCGGGTCTGAAAGCCATCGTAGAGCATCTGGGTCAGGGTCAAACGACCGTCGTAGCCATCAAACTCACTGACTTCGCCATAATTGCGATGTTCCCAGCCATAACGGGCCGTCGCGTCCAGAGAGGGCTTATAATCCCCTTTTGCGGCCGATTTGTCGTGGCCGGCAACCAGAAACTGGTGCCAGCTCGCCTGAACTTCCGGATTGTGCTCAATAGCATTTCTGACCGCCTCCAGCACACTACCCTCTGCAACAGGTTGGCTGCCATAGGTCTGCGCAGCGGTGATCGCCGGCGCAGTCATACAAGCCAAGATCGCAAACGCAACAGCCCGGCACTCCAAGACCTTTCTTACCATTAAAAGCTCCAAAATCATCACACGAATCATGGCACCACGTTGTTCACTGCTGACCAACGCTCAAGTTACGAGGCTACCCGCATTATCGCCCACCCGGCCCGAAAAAACCGGCCGTCAATTGTACAGAAATCACGCAAAAAAAGATGGATTTTACAACTGTTTACAATCAAACACAGGGAATCTACCCAACCTGTACCTGAGTCCAGTAGGCGACGATTGGCAGACAGTCTACTGTAAACGACACTACGAAGTTTCTTAAATTCACTTGCTTGTTCGATTTTGCAATATAGAGGAACGCCATGAGCATCACGATCGCGATCGTTGTTAACGTTACCGGAAACGCTTGGGCAGAAGCTCCCGACGGGAGCCACCGCCTGCTGCAACCGGGCGACGCACTGATGCTTGGCGAGCGCCTGATTACAGCTGATGACGGGCGGGTCACGCTGGACTTTGGCTATAACAACGAAGCAACCGTCGATAGCGGTGTCTCCATACTGGCCAGCGCGGAATTAGCCAATAATTTTGTCCCGGCAGCGACCGACAATTCACTGGAAGACAGCAGCGTTGAACAGGCTCTGGCCGCCATCGAAGATGCTCTGGGCTCGAGCCTTGATGATATAGAAGCTCCCGCAGCCGGTATTGACGGTGGCAGTGCGGGCGGCAGCAGCTCTGTTCGCCTCGCAAGGATCGTCGAGAATATTAATGGCGCCGATATCAGCTTGAACCTGCAGTCCCTTGATAGCGAGACGCCCCTAATTAATGACGGTGGTGTTACGACCGGGTCCACCGCCGAGGCCCAACCATTGCCGGGCAGTATCGCCATTGACAACGTTTCTCCAGTGACTGGCGACAGCAATAACCTGATCGTAAACGGCAACAGCAGCAATCTGTTGGCCGGCAACAGCATCATCGTTACCGTGACTGATCAAAACGGGAATTCCGTTTCACAAACAGTCACGGCAGGGCCGGATGGCAAATTTACTTCGGTAATCTCCCAGTTTCCGAATATGGTCGACGGCCCGATTACCGTCGGGGTATCGGCGCAAGGATCGGATGGCAATCTGGTGTCTGCCACAACAGAAGGCTCCCTGGATCTGATCGCCGGCAGCGTATCTGTTACATCAACGATCACGGATCACAGTAGCCAGACCCTGGGCCTGGATGGCACGACCACGGATATTGCACCAGGCAGCGCCGTGACCATTGTGGTTACCGATAGCAATAACAACAGCCTTACAACCACAGCGACGGTGGGGGATGACGGCTCGTTCTCACTCACGGGCGTCGATATATCAGGCCTGGTGGATGGCGATCTGGCCATTACCGTTACCGGCGAAGATCGCAACGGTAATGCCGTTACCGACTCGGCCAGCGGTTCTTTCGACGCGACTGCTGGTGCTCTGACTGTCTCTCTTGACACCGTGGATAACACGGCGCAAACCGCGAACCTGTCTGGTACCACCACGGACGTTGCGCCGAATGAGCAAGTTGCGATTACCATTACCGACTCTGCTGGCAATATCGTGAACGCCATCGCCACCGTCGGTGCGGATGGCTCCTACAGCCTGACCGGTGTCGACATCTCCAGCCTGGTCGATGGCAGCCTGACCGTGGAGGCCTCGGCTCAGGACCGTAATGGCAACGCCTTGACTGACTCGGCCAACGGTGCCCTCGATGCCACCGCCGGTGATCTGACGGTCTCTGTCGGCACCATCGATAACACGGCGCAAACCGTGAACCTGTCCGGCACCACCACGGACGTCGCGCCGAATGGGCAAGTTGCGATTACCATGACCGATTCGGCTGGCAATATCGTGAACGCCACCGCCACCGTCGGCGCCGATGGTTCCTACAGTCTGACCGGCGTCGACATTTCCAGTCTGGTCGACGGTGACCTGACCGTGGAGGCGTCCGCGCAGGACCGTAACGGCAATGCTGTGAGTGACTCGGCCAACGGCACCTTCGATGCCACCGCCGGTGATTTGACCGTCTCTGTCGACACTGTTGATAGCACAGCTCAAACCGCGAACCTGTCCGGCACCACCACCGACGTGGCCCTGAACAGCCAGGTTGACCTAACCGTCACCGACTCCGCCGGCAATGTCGTCACTGCCACCACGACTGTCGGCGCCGATGGTTCCTACAGTCTGACCGGCGTGGACATCTCCAGCCTGGTCGATGGCAACTTGACCGTGGAAGCCACGGCTCAGGACCGTAACGGCAACGCTGTCTCCGACTCGGCGGCAGGCTCACTTGATGCGACTACCGGTGCTCTGACCGTCTCTCTTGACACCGTGGATAACGCAGCGCAAACCGTCGACCTGTCCGGCACCACGGCCGATGTGGCGCCAAACAGCCAGGTCAACGTGACCATCACGGATTCCACTGGCAATGTCGTTAACGCGATCACCACCGTCGGTGCGGATGGCTCCTACAGTCTGACCGGCGTGGACATCTCCAGCCTGGTCGACGGCGACCTGACCGTGGAGGCCTCGGCGCAGGGCCGTAATGGCAACGCCTTGACTGACTCGGCCAACGGTGCCCTTGATGCGACCGGCGGTGCTCTGACCGTCTCCGTGGACACCATCGACAACACGGCGCAAACCGTGAACCTGTCCGGCACCACCACGGACGTCGCGCCGAATGAACAGGTCAGCATCACCGTCACCGACTCCGCCGGCAATGTCGTCACTGCCACCACCACCGTGGGTGCCGATGGTTCCTACACTCTGACCGGCGTCGACATTTCCAGCCTGGTCGATGGCAGCCTGACCGTGGAAGCGTCCGCACAGGATCGCAACGGCAATGCCGTCACCGACTCGGCGACCAACAGCTTTGACGCCACCGCAGGTGCTTTGACGGTCTCTGTCGACACCGTCGATAACACCACGCAAACCGCGGATGTATCCGGCACCACCAGTGACGTAGCACCAAACAGCCAGGTTAACGTGACCATCACCGATTCCGCTGGCAACGTCGTCAACGCCACCACGACCGTCGGCGCCGATGGTGCCTACACCCTGACTGGCGTCGACATCGCCAGCCTGGTCGATGGCGCCCTGACCGTGGAAGCCTCGGCTCAGGATCGCAATGGCAATGCCGTGAATGATTCGGCCAACGGTGCCTTTGATGCGACCGGCGGTGCTCTGACGGTCTCTGTCGACACCATCGATACCACAGCGCAAACCATGAACTTGTCCGGTGCTACCACGGACGTGGCGCCAAATGAGCAAATTGCGATTACCATCACCGACTCTGCCGGTAATGCCGTCACTGCCACCACCACCGTGGGAACCGATGGCTCTTACACTCTGACCGGCGTCGACATTTCCAGTCTGGTCGACGGCAACCTGTCCGTGGACGCTTCCGCGCAGGATCGCAATGGCAATACTGTGAGTGACTCGGCTACTGGCAGCTTTGATGCCACTGCTGGCGATCTCGCCGTGACCATTAGCAACGTCGATAATGGTGCCCAGACTATCGATCTGTCCGGCACCACGACCGATGTGGCGCCAAACAGCCAGGTTAACGTGACCATCACGGATTCCGCTGGCAATCTCGTTAACACCACCACGACTCTAGGCGCCGATGGCTCCTACACTCTGACCGGCGTCGACATTTCCAGCTTGGTCGACGGCGACCTGACCGTGGAAGCGTCCGCGCAGGATCGCAATGGCAATGCTGTGAATGATTCGGCCAACGGCACGTTCGATGCCACCGCCGGTGCTCTGACCGTCTCTCTCGACACCGTGGATAACGCAGGGCAAACCGCGAACCTGTCCGGCACCACCAAGGACGTGGCGCCGAATGAGGAAGTCAGCATCACTGTCACCGACTCCGCTGGCAATGTCGTTAATACCACCGCCACCGTGGGCGCCGATGGCTCCTATTCCCTGACCGGCGTAGACATCTCCAGCCTGGTCGACGGCGACCTGACCGTGGAGGCCTCGGCCCAGGATCGCAACGGCAATGCCGTCTCCGATTCGGCTACCGACAGCGTCGATGCCACCGCCGGTGCTCTGACCGTCTCCGTGGACACCATCGATAACACGGCGCAAACCGCGAACCTGTCCGGCACGACCTCGGACGTGGCGCCGAATGAGCAAGTTGCAATTACCATTACCGATTCGGCTGGGAATATCGTGAACGCGGCCGCCACCGTCAGTGCTGACGGCTCCTACACCCTGAACGGCGTGGACATCTCCAGCCTGGTCGACGGCAACCTGACCGTGGAAGCCTCGGCTCAGGATCGCAATGGCAATGCCGTGAATGATTCGGCCAACGGTGCCCTTGATGCGACCGACGGTGCTCTCACCGTGGCCGTCGCCAATATCGACAACACAACTCAGGCGATTGATCTGTCCGGCACCACCACGGACGTCGCGCCGAATGAGCAAGTTGCGATTACCATCACCGACTCTGCCGGTAATGCCGTCAATGCCACCGCCACCGTGGGTGCCGATGGTTCCTACACCCTGACTGGCGTCGACATTTCCAGCCTGGTCGACGGCAACCTGACCGTCGAAGCCACGGCCCAGGATCGCAATGGCAATGCCGTGAGTGATTCGGCCAACGGCAGCTTAAATGCCATTGCTGGCGATCTCACCGTTACCTTGGACACCGTCGATAACGCGGCGCAAACCGTGAACCTGTCCGGCACTACCACGGACGTGGCGCCAAATGGACAAATTGCGATTACCATCACCGACTCTGCTGGAAATGCCGTCAATGCCACCACCACCGTCGGCGCCGACGGTGCCTACACCCTGACCGGTGTGGACATCTCCAGCCTGGTCGATGGCAACCTGACGGTCGAAGCCACAGCTCAGGATCGTAACGGTAACGCCGTCACTGACTCCGCCAACGGTTCCCTGGATGCCACCGCCGGTGATCTGACCGTGTCTCTCGACACCGTCGATAACACGGCGCAGACCGTAAACTTGTCCGGTACTACCACTGACGTGGCGCCGAATGAGCAAGTTGCGATTACCATTACCGACTCTGCTGGTAATGCCGTCAATGCCACCACCACCGTCGACGCTGACGGTGCCTACACCTTGACAGGCATGGACATCTCCAGCCTGGTCGACGGCGACCTGACCGTGGAAGCGTCCGCGCAGGATCGCAACGGCAATGCCATCACCGACTCGGCAACCGGCACCTTCGATGCCACCACCGGTGATCTAACGGTGGCCATTGCCAATGTCGATAACGGTAACCAGACCATCGATCTGTCCGGCTCGACCACGGATGTGGCACCAAACAGCCAGGTTAACGTGGCCGTCACCGATTCCGCTGGCAACGTCGTTAATACCACCGCTACTGTCGACGCCGATGGTTCCTACACCCTGACCGGCGTAGACATTTCCAGCCTGGTCGACGGCGACTTGTCCGTGGAAGCCACGGCCCAGGATCGCAACGGCAATGCTGTGAGTGACTCGGCCAACGGTTCCCTGGATGCCACCGCCGGTGCCTTGAGTGTCTCTGTCGACACGATCGACAACACAACCCAAACCGTGAACCTGTCCGGTACCACCACGGACGTGGCACCAAACAGCCAGGTTGATGTGACCATCACCGACGCCGATGGCCATGTCGTTAATACCACCGCCACCGTGGGCGCCGATGGCTCCTACACCCTGGCTGGCGTGGACATTTCCAGCCTGGTCGACGGCAATCTGACGGTCGAAGCCACGGCTCAGGATCGCAACGGCAATGCCGTCAATGACTCAACCACTAGCATTCTTGATGCGACTGCCGGCGACCTGACGGTATCTCTCGACATCGTTAATAACGCGACGCAAACGGTTAACTTGTCCGGTACCACCAACGACGTGGCCCCGAATGAACAGGTCGACATCGCCGTCACCGATTCCGCTGGCAACGTCGTTAATACCACCGCTACTGTCGACGCCGATGGTTCCTACACCCTGACCGGCGTAGACATTTCCAGCCTGGTCGACGGCAACCTGACGGTCGAAGCCACAGCTCAGGATCGTAACGGTAACGCCGTCACTGACTCCGCCAACGGTTCCCTGGATGCCACCGCCGGTGATCTGACCGTCTCTGTCGACACCGTCGACAACACCGCGCAGACCGTGAACCTGTCCGGCACCACCACGGACGTGGCGCCAAATGGACAAATTGCGATTACCATCACCGACTCTGCTGGTAATGCCGTCAATGCCACCACCACCGTCGGCGCCGACGGTGCCTACACCCTGACCGGTGTGGACATCTCCAGCCTGGTCGATGGCAACCTGACGATCGAAGCCACAGCTCAGGATCGTAACGGCAACGCTGTCTCCGACTCGGCGGCAGGCTCACTTGATGCCACCACCGGTGATCTAACGGTGGCCATTGCCAATGTCGATAACGGTAACCAGACCGCCGATCTGTCCGGCTCGACCACGGACGTGGCGCCAAACAGCCAGGTTAACGTGACCATCACCGACTCGGCGGGTAGCACGGTCACTGCCACCGCCATCGTCGGTGCCGATGGCTCTTACACTCTGTCCGGCGTCGACATCTCCAGCCTGGTCGACGGCGACCTGACCGCGGAGGCCTCGGCTCAGGATCGCAATGGCAATCACGTGAGTGACTCGGTCACCGGTAGCTTCGACGCCACCGCCGGCGATCTCGCCGTGACCATTAGCAACGTCGATAATGGTGCCCAGACTATCGATCTGTCGGGTACCACCACCGACGTGGCCCCGAACAGCGAAGTTGAGGTGACAATCACCGACTCCGCCGGCAACGTCGTTAATACCACCGCCACGGTCGACGCTGACGGTTCCTACACCCTGACCGGCGTGGATATTGCCAGCCTGGTCGATGGCAACCTGACGGTCGAAGCCACGGCCCAGGATCGCAACGGCAATGCTGTGAGTGACTCGGCCAACGGCACCTTCGATGCCACCGCCGGTGATCTCACCGTGTCTATTGCCACCATCGATAACGGTAACCAGACGATCAATCTGTCGGGTACCACAACGGACGTCGCCCCGAACAGCCAGGTTGAGGTGACCATCACCGATTCCGCTGGCAACGTCGTGAACGCGACCGCCACCGTCGGTGCGAATGGCTCCTATTTCCTGACCGGTGTGGACATTTCCCGCCTGGTCGATGGCAGCCTGACCGTGGAAGCGTTAGCACAGGATCGCAACGGCAATGCTGTGAGTGACTCGGCCAACGGCACCTTCGATGCCACCGCCGGTGATCTGACCGTCTCTGTCGACACCGTCGACAACACCGCGCAGACCGTGAACCTGTCCGGCACCACCACGGACGTGGCGCCAAATGGGCAAATTGCGATTACCATCACCGACTCTGCCGGTAATGCCGTCAATGCCACCACCACCGTCGACGCCGACGGTGCCTACACCCTGACCGGCGTGGACATTTCCCGCCTGGTCGATGGCAACCTGACGATCGAAGCCACAGCTCAGGATCGTAACGGCAACGCTGTCTCCGACTCGGCGGCAGGCTCACTTGATGCCACCACCGGTGATCTAACGGTGGCCATTGCCAATGTCGATAACGGTAACCAGACCGCCGATCTGTCCGGCTCGACCACGGACGTGGCGCCAAACAGCCAGGTTAACGTGACCATCACCGACTCGGCGGGTAGCACGGTCACTGCCACCGCCATCGTCGGTGCCGATGGCTCTTACACTCTGTCCGGCGTCGACATCTCCAGCCTGGTCGACGGCGACCTGACCGCGGAGGCCTCGGCTCAGGATCGCAATGGCAATCACGTGAGTGACTCGGTCACCGGTAGCTTCGACGCCACCGCCGGCGATCTCGCCGTGACCATTAGCAACGTCGATAATGGTGCCCAGACTATCGATCTGTCGGGTACCACCACCGACGTGGCCCCGAACAGCGAAGTTGAGGTGACAATCACCGACTCCGCCGGCAACGTCGTTAATACCACCGCCACGGTCGACGCTGACGGTTCCTACACCCTGACCGGCGTGGATATTGCCAGCCTGGTCGATGGCAACCTGACGGTCGAAGCCACGGCCCAGGATCGCAACGGCAATGCTGTGAGTGACTCGGCCAACGGCACCTTCGATGCCACCGCCGGTGATCTCACCGTGTCTATTGCCACCATCGATAACGGTAACCAGACGATCAATCTGTCGGGTACCACAACGGACGTTGCTCCAAACGAGCAGGTCAGCATCACGATTACGGATTCCTCCGGCAACGTGGTAAATACCACCGCGACGGTAGGAGCAGACGGTTCGTATACACTGAATGGTCTGGATATCAGCAGCTTTGAAAACGGCCAGATTTCTGTCAGCGCCAATGCGATCGATCGCAACGGTCAATCGGTATCGGATTCTGACAGCGATCTGCTGGACAAGAACTTTGCACCCGACGCACAAGCAGATAGCTTCGGTGGTGTAGCCGTTCAAGGACTGTTCGGGGAGTACTATGCGTACGCTCAAGGTAGTGACGGAGGCAACCTCTCCAATGTTGCCCAGGTCAAAGCCTTCATTGCCGCCAATGAGGCCGATGCCACCTTTATCGGTAGAAATATCGACTATGGCTCTGTGAGCGGAGATCTTGGTGGCAACGGTAAAGTTCAGTCGTTCCTCAAAGACGATGCCGGCTCGCTAAGCACAGATCCCGAAAACAGTTCAGATGCCATCGTGAAGCTCACCGGCAATCTGGAACTGCAGGCTGGAACCTACCAGTTCCGAGTTCGTGCAGATGATGGCTATCGAATTGAGGTTAATGGCCAGACGGTTGCCGAGTACAATGGTAATCAGGGCGCGAACACCCGCACGGGCAGCGAGTTCACACTGACGGGAGATGGCCCTCATTCAGTGGAAATCGTTTACTGGGATCAGGGTGGCGCAGCACAGTTGCGTATCGAGCTCCGGGAGCAAGGTGGCGCCTACGAAATATTCGGCTCTCAGCATGCCAGCCATGGTAGCGAGAATCCGGCTTTGGTAGTAAACGAAAACCAGACCCTCGAAATTGATCCAGCCGTCCTGTTGGGCAACGATAGCGACAGCAATGGAGACATCCTGACGATCCAAAGTGTTCAGAGTGCCACCAACGGAACAGTCTCTATTAATGGCGACGGCAACATAGTATTCACCCCGGATGAACACTACTCCGGTAACGCCTCGTTCACTTACACCGCCAGTGATGGCCGTGGCGGCACCGACACCGCAACCGTCACTCTGGATGTAAAGCCTGTAGCGAGCGCACCAACGCTCAGCTTACAGGATGCGGTCAGCGCCCAGGTTGGCGCAACAACAATTTCCACAGGCTCATCAGACACTGTTGTTGACCCCGTTGCTTTCAATTCAGGTGATGGCATTTCAAGGGAAGCTCTGGAGAGCGAATTGAATGTCGCCCAGAACTACCTGAACAACCGGTTTGATCCCTCAGGAACGGGTGTCAATGATTCCGGAACCGTTAACATCCAGGATGGCAAACTGACAGAAGCCACTTACAAGCTTTCAGCCGGCACCGAAATTCGTTGGGACTATACGTTTATCAATGGCGAAGATGATTTCTGGGAAGTATCACGAGGCTTCAATGACATTGTTGCACTAGTGGTGATCTCGCCATCAGGGGCGCGAGAAACCATTCTGGTCGACTCCTCCGAAAACAAATATCCGGACCAGAGTGCAACTGGCATTCAGAGCTTCACGGCAACCGAAAGCGGACATCATCAGTTTCAGTGGATTGTCCTCAATGGTGGCGATAAGAACAAAGATTCGTCTCTGACACTGAGTGCTCCGAGTTTCGCCCTCCCGAATGTAGCCGGCAGTTTTGGTGTACCCGTTGACCTGGCCATCAACGCTGAATTGGCAGACCCGGACGGATCCGAAACCCTGTTGATCACTATTGCGGGTGTTCCGGCTGGAGGTGCGTTGTCTGCGGGCACGCTGAACGCGGATGGATCATGGAGCCTCGTCAGCGGCGACCTGGAAAACCTGCAACTACTGCCTCCGGTTGATTACAACGGTGACGTCCAGCTTACGATTACCGCAACAGCAACAGAATCCGCCAACGATGATTCCGCATCGGTTACGGATACCCTGTCGGTCACCATTACCCAAACAAACAATACCACTTCGGGTACAGAAGGGAATGACACCCTGCAGGGGGCGGCGTCCGACGACCTTATGCGGGGTTACACTGGCAACGATTCGCTATCTGGTGGCGATGGGAACGATTATCTATTTGGCGGCGCCGGCAATGATACCCTGATCGGTGGTACGGGCAGCGATGTACTCACTGGAGGCATGGGTGCCGATGTCTTCCAGTGGGAGCTGGGGGACGCCTCCGATGCTGACCCGACTCAAGACGTCATTACCGATTTCGCACTGGATAATCAGGGATATACAGGAGCTGGAGACGGCGATCAGTTGAATTTTACCGACTTGCTTCATGACGCAGACGCAGCGTCTATCAGCAATTATTTGATGGCCCAGGAAGAGGACGGCGACACGGTCATCTACGTAAATACCGGAGGCACTCTCGATAACAACACAGACAACGCAAACCAATCCATTGTTCTGAGTGGCGTCAGCATGGACGGGCAGTCGTCCGAGCAGTTTATTGATAGCCTGCTGGCAAGCAACCAGATCAAAATCGAGTAAGCGGAAACCACCGCGCCGGTGCCAATGCACCGGCGCGGACTTGTCAGGCCGTTCTACAAAGGATCACCAAGCGATCCTCTGCCCGGAGATCCAGATACTGGCTCCGGGGCAGGTTTAGCTGCAAATGCCGCCCGCGTTCATCCGCTTCGTCCCGAAAAACGCCCAGGGCAATTTCACCGCGCTCCGCCACAATCTTTTCTAACACCTGGAAATCCGCGCTGGCCGGCAACGGGTAGTCGTGGGGGTTCCGGAACTGGATTTCTGCCCCACCCTCCGTGAACAATTCATCCAGCACCACCCGCAGTTCTCGCCGCAGGGCCACCTGAGCCAGTACATGACTGAGGATCATCGGGCTGATCAGCATCTCGCTCTTGTGGCCGTACAACAGATGGCGGTTGTCCGGGTCACTCAGTTCCATAATAATCTGCGGTCGCCTGGGGGCGGCCGACAGAACATCTTCCAACTGGAGATAGCCCACCATGGCACGGGCATCGGCTTCCTCTCCGGAGCCAACTCGATCACTGCTGAGCAACATCACTGTGTCGTATCCAGCTGGATCAAGGCGCCGAAGGTCCTCTTCCACCATGTAGTCAGCTTCCAGCAGGCGACCGTTTACTTTCGACAGGTCAACGCCGTAACGCTGCATTTCCCGATTCCGGTCATCCAACGGAATCGCCGACACCAGATCGAGTTCAAAAACCCGACTGCCATAGCTGGCAAACTCGGCCGCCATGGTCGGCACCCTGCGGTTCCAGCCCAGTACCAGCACCCGGTGGACACCCGGAACCGGCTCTGGCAGGGCCTGATTTTGTCTTCGCTCCAGCTTCGGCAACGTCGCTGCCTTTGGCACGGCCACGGTATGCTGGTAATCCCGGGCCAGAAGCACAACCCGGTCTTCGTTGCGGATGACCGTGCCGGAATCTGCCAACAGATTGACCTGCCAGCCCCCGCTCGGGTTTGGATGCAACAAACCCAGGACAATCGCATTGGGCCGCTGGCTTGCCAGCTCTGCCAAGGTCAGGCCTTCAGCGGTTTCTCCCCCACGCACGAAAATCTCGTTGCCTTCACCAGCGGTCAGCAACTCGTTGTAGACCTCGGAAAGGTTCGGGTGGATGACGTTCTGAACCATCAACCTGCTGATGGTGGCATCACCGGCCACCACTTCCACGGCCCCGGGGTAGGCCCGCTCGATAACGGGCAGTTTACGCATGTCCTGAATTTCAGCCACCACAAAGGGCAGCCGGGCGTTGTAGTGCCTGGCCTGGGCGGCGATGGACAACAGCGCCTTCACGGTTTCAACATCGGAGGTTATCAGCGAGCCGCCCTCGTGCACCTGGCTGGGCACAATCACCGCCGCCGCATCCAGGCAGGCAACCCGATGCAACGCTTCCGGCTGAATGGCAGAGCCGCTCCGCAGAATCACTTCCCGGGCTCGCCGGCCAATACCAGGCTCCCTGATCAGTTCGTGCAAATGCTCGACACTGGCCTCTTCCGCCAAAAGAACCAGCCGCAGTTTCTGGGCGTCATGTTTCTCCAGAAACCGGGCCATACGTCCGGACGAACCAAATAACTCCGCTACCAGCGGCGGCGTCTGGGCGGTCCAGCCCAGCACGACGATATGGTTTTTCAATGTCACCGGAGTAAGGCCACGCTCCAGATCTTCCATCTTGGCAATCAGCCAACGGGTGAGAATGGCCACCAGGGTACCCATGAACACCACGTAGCCCATTATCGTCAGAAGAGTAGAGACAATACGTTGCCAGGTGCCCACATCGTCTCCCAGGTAACCCGGATCGGTCAGGCGCAAAAATGCCCACCAGATGGCATGCCCGGCACTTTCAAACTCGCCGGCCTGGGGCAGCACCACCAGCAGACCACCAATCAGCGATATCAGCGCAATAAAGCCTCCGACCACCAGCAACTGGAAACCAGCCCCCTTGACCAGTTGGCGCTCCACAATGAACTTGATCCGGTCGATAATTCGAAATGGCAGCATTCGGTCCCTTATAGCGTTGTTCATGCGGCAAACGGTTTGCCGGTTTCTGATTCTGTCGCCTAGGATAGTTCAAACAGTCCCGGAAGGTGAGCCCTGACACGATGCGGCCTTCAGGCGTTCTTGTGTTGATCACTGGCGTGTTATGCCAACTGCCTGTTTTTTTTAGGTCTGCCAGTCCATCTCTGACAACTCAGCCAGCGCCGCCTCCAGAGTCGGGTAGAAATAGCTCACGCCGGGCTCCGGTTTTACGCCGGCCCGGGCCAGGGTTCTCAATGGCTGGAACTGCAAGTCAGCAAATACAAGGCGGGTACCGGTTTTCCGGCAACTGGCGATCAGTTTGTTCAGCGCCGCCAGGCCGCCAGCGTCGAGGATGGTCACTCCGTCCATGTACAACACCAGGCCCTTAGCCTGCTGGGACAAGTCTGCCAGCTCGCCGAAGATGCGGTCAGCGGCCGCGAAAAAAAGCGGACCATTGATCTTGAACACCTGCCAACCCTCCGGCACTCCAACCTGCTGCACTCGTTTGTTGCCGGTAATGTCTGTCACCTTGGTCATTTGTGCCATTTCCCGCATGAACAGCACCGCGGCCAGCAACACCCCGGTGGTGATGGCAATCACCATATCCAGGGCCACGGTCAGGCCGAAGCAGGTCAGGAAAACCAGGATGTCGCTGCGGGGCGCGGTTCTCAGCAGGTGCACGGCTTTCGGCGCCTCACTCATGTTCCAGGCCACCATCACCAGCAACGCGGCCATGGCCGGCATGGGCAGATAGGCAAGGATGCCGGCCAGGGAGACCAGCGCCAGCAGCACCACCAGCGCATGAATCATCGCAGCCACCGGCGATTCAGCGCCGGCCCGGTAATTGGCGGCAGACCGGGCAATAGCGGCGGTGGCCGTGATACCACCAAAGAACGGCACCACAATATTGCCAATGCCCTGCCCCATCAGCTCACTGTTGGCACTGTGGCGTTTACCGGTCATGCCATCCAGCACCACCGCACAGAGGAGGGATTCGATGGCCCCCAGCATGGCGATGGCGAAGGCGGCCGGAATCAGCTCCCGGAACAGGTCCCAGGACAGGCCAAGGGATTGTCCATCCGCCCCGGCCTGCTGCCAGGGCCAGGCGAATTCCGGTAAAAACGGAGGTATGCCAGCGCCGGTGCTGCCGTCAGGAAGCAGGTAACTGAAGCGTGAGCCGACGGTCTCAATAGCCGCACCACCGGCATTGAGCCACAACGCCAGCAGACTGCCGACAATCACCGCCGGCAGATGAGGAGGCACCGGGGTTTTCAGCCTTGGCCAGAGCAGCATCACCGCCAGGGTAACCACTGCCACCAGCGTACTCAGCCCATCCAGCGCCGGCAGTTGCTGACCCAGGACCACCAGCTTGTCCCAGTAATGCTCTGGCATAGTGTCTATGGAGAGCCCGAAGAAGTCCTTCACCTGCAAGGTGGCAATCACCACGGCAATACCACCGGTGAAGCCAAGGGTGACGGATTCGGGGATATACTCAATGAAGCGACCCAGACGCATCACCGCCATGATGACCAGCAACACACCGGACATCAGCGTAGCCAGCAGCAAGCCACCCAGGCCATAGCTCTGGGCAATGGGATAGAGAATCACGACAAAAGCGGCCGTTGGTCCGGAAATGCTGTAGCGGCTGCCGCCAAACAGGGCAATCAGAAAACCGGCTATGATAGCGGTATACAGGCCATATTGCGGCGCAACCCCGGAGGCAATCGCCAGCGCCATCGCCAGCGGAATGGCAATGATGCCAACCGTGGCGCCAGCCATCAGGTCTTTGAAAAAGCGCCCGCTGTTGTAGGGTTCATCGACGCAGGCCTCGCGAACGGCGTGAGCGGTACGAAGAGAAAAGAGATGGGCGCGATGGGGCATGAACAGACTCTCTCAGGCCAGGCATTTGGTTACATTATATGCTCATCGTCTGTACACTCAATGTTAATATGATTAACATGCCAGTCTGTAACTATCTTCGCTGAACCTGTTGAGAACCAGAAACACCATGGAAAACCGAACTGCCCGGCTGACCCTGTTGATTGACCCTGAAAAGAAGAAAGTTTTCGAGGCCCTTTGCAAACAGGAGGACGTGACTCCCTCCCAGAAGGTGCGTCAGTTCATTCGTGAATATGTGGAAGAGCGGCTCGGGCCAGACTGGCGCGAGAACAGCAGCCAGAAAACCGACTGACTCCGGCAACGTACAATCGGATATGAAAGCTTACGCCACCCGCCTTGTCCTGACGCTTGTAACCGTTGCCGCCTTCACAGGATGCACAGTCATGCGCACAGAGAACCGGCCCGCGCCCGTCAGCCAATACGATGCCGTGATCGTCGACGCCGACACCGGCGATATCCTCACGGTCGCAGAGCTGGCCCGGCAATTGGCAGACACCGATGTGGTGGTGACGGGGGAATACCACGGCCACCATGCCTCGCACCTGTTACAGGCCCGCCTTCAACAGGCGCTGTACCGGCACAACCCCTGGCAGATCCTGACCATGGAGCAATTCAACCTGAACCACCAGGATGCCCTGGATGCCTACCTGGCCGGACAAACCGGCGAAACGGAAATGATCGAAGACGCGAGCGCCTGGGAGAACTACAAAGGCTCCTACCGGCCCCTGGTGGAATTTGCCCGCGAACACCAGTTGCCGGTTGTCGCGGCCAACGCCCCGGCAGATATCGTGCGCTGTGTCGGCCGTGAGGGGATGGACTATCTGCAACGTCTTCCAGAAGCGCAACGCGCCGCCCTGCCCGAACAGGCCTTCCTGGATACCCCGGACTACCGTGACAAATTCGTCGACGCCATTGCCGGCAGCCACGGTGCGGAACAGACAGAACTGACCGGGCGCCTGCTAAATACCTATCAGGCCCAGCTGTTGCGGGACAACACCATGGCCGATCGGATACTGACTGCACTGAATGAACATCCCGGACATCAGGTTTTGCACACTACAGGCACCTTCCACAGCGAACAGCGGCTCGGTACCGTTGCGGTCCTTGAGCAACGGGCACCAGAACTGAGCATTGCAGTGCTCTCACCGGTTGAATGGTCGCCCCCGGAACAGGCGATGCCGGTGGCAGCAAACCGTCACAAGGGTGACTACCTTTACTTTATTCTGCCCCTGCCTCCGGAATACCGGGATGCGGAACGCCAGCGCAGCGCCATGCAGAAACGCTTCAGCCGCCATTCAGGCACCCGCTGCGAGTGATCAAAGTGGCGCGTAAGGCGCGCCTTCCCAGCAGCCCCGGTTCCCGTTAACCTGCGCAGACATCAGGACGTTTTCCGAACCGCAAGGAGTAAGCCATGAAAGTTGTCTCTGCCCTGATTATCGGCCTGTGCGCCATTGTTGCCGCCTCCCTGTTGAGCCAGGGCTTGATGGGGCTGCGCACGGCCGATCGCTACGTAACGGTCAAGGGCATGGCCGAACGGGAAGTGCAGGCAGACCTGGCGCTCTGGCCCATCCGCTTTGTTGCCACCGGTAGCACGCTGGACGAAGCACAGAACAAAGCCCGAAGCAGCCGGGAAGCCATCATGGCATTCCTGAAACTGCAGGCCATTGACCAGTCAGCGGTTGAGCTCCAACGCCTGGATGTGACCGACACTCGCGCCAACCCATACGCCGGCAATAACAGCGAGCAACAGTACATCATCAACCAGACCCTGATGGTGCGCGGCACCGATATCGACCGCATCCGACAGGCGGCCCAGAACGTCAGCGAGCTGGTGGATTCCGGCGTAGTGTTGTCCTCGGACTACGGCCCGAGCGGCCCCACTTACCTGTTCAACGGCCTGAACGATATCAAACCGGCCATGATCGCCGAGGCCACAGCAGCGGCCCGTGAATCCGCCCAACAGTTCGCTCGGGATGCCGAGGCCAAACTCGGCAGCCTGCGCCGGGCCAATCAGGGTGTGTTCCAGATTCTGGCCAGGGATCAGGCACCAGGCGTGTCGGAGCAACAACAGCCGGTGAAAACCGTGCGGGTGGTCTCCACCTTCGATTACTACCTGGAGTAACCGAAAACAGGTGCCTACTGGGTGGCCACCATTTCGTCGGTCACCTGATAGTCTCCGGCCAGCCAGCGCAGGATCTCGTGAGCCGCCGGGTGATCAAACGCGTCGTAGGTGTGCATCAATGCCTGCTTTTTCTCATCACTGATTCGTGCCAGCCCGGTATCCTGCAGGGTCAGTAGATCCTTGTGCAACTGCCCCGCAAGCTCCAGCCCAAGCACTTCCCGCGCTGCATGCAAAAACGCCTGACCATACTGGTAATCCGGCCCCTGGCGGTAGCATTCCGCCAGCGTGATCGCCGGGATGGTGGTCAGTACCGGCTGCAAAGCCGGATTGATGGCATGACCGGCAAGGTAGGCGGCATTGCCGGCAGGGCGGCCGGTGAAACCACGCAGATGCAGATGCCGGGACATGCGGTCGCCATCATTCACCGGGTAATTATCCCAGAGCAGTGGCTTGCGCCCCAGCAACTTGCTGACACGTTTGAGATGGCCCGGAGAGACTTCACGAGAACAGACCTCTTCCCCGGTCCAGAAAATTCTCACTTCACGGTCCAGTTCCGCCCCCAGGGTTTCCAGATAGTCCGCCGGCCGCTGCCCGAACACCCGGTCCAGCACCGGGTCATCGGAGTAGTAGGTGGGGCATACGCTAAGTTTGCCGGCACTGGTATTGGCTTTTACCCAGTCCACGATCTGAGCCTGGGTGCGGGCCAGGTCCGGAGTGTCCGGGTGCATATCATCAAACAGGATAGCCAGCTCATGGATACCGAGGCGATCCAGCATTTTCAGTTTCTTCGCCAGGGCCTCCCGGGCCGCCTCATCGAAGTTATTGAAGATTTCGAACGGGCTCAGCCCAATACCAAACCGCACACCTTCACGCCGGCAGAATCTGGCAAAGTCCGCCAGTGCCTCAGCCTGCTCCGGAGGGTGCGGTTCCTGCCAGCGACGACGCAGGTAAGGGTCGGCCTTGGGGGCATACAGATAGAAGCCGTAACCATGGGCAAGCAGGGCATTGACCAGTTGGCGCCGTTCGGACCAGGTCCACAGAGGCCCGTAAAATCCTTCAATAATTCCCAGTTCCACTGTCATAATCCTGTCGCTCCCTGTCTGCCATCCAAGCGAATACTATACCGGACCAGCCGCCTTGATGACGGGATCGTCAGATCTCAGCAAGCATACCGTATGATTAGATCCTAGCCGCTACTGTCACAACCTGCCTAGAATAAACGATCCGGTAAAATGTTGAGTTTTCAGGAGCACAGCTTTCATGCCCAAAGGTCAAGACCGACTGCCCGCACTGGACGCGCTTCGAGGCATCGCGGCCCTGGGTGTAGTGCTGTTCCACTACCTCCCCTATTACGACAAACTCTACGGCCACAGTTTCAGCACGCCGGACATCCTCGGTTTCGGGCGCTACGGGGTTCACCTGTTTTTCATCCTCAGCGGCTTTGTCATCTTCATGACCCTGGAGCGCACACGCAGCGCCAGTTGGTTCGGACTGGCCCGGGCCTTCCGCCTGCTGCCGGCACTCTGGGCCGGCATTGTATTGACCTGGATTGCCGTTCAACTGATGGGGCCAGCTGACCGCATGGTGAGCCCGGGCTCGGCGCTGCTGAACATCACCCTGCTGCACGAATACCTGGGCCACCCCCATGTCGATGGCGCCTACTGGAGCCTGGTGATTGAAGCCACGTTCTACGTCTGGATTGCCTTGTTGTTCTACGGGCTGGGAAGCTGGCAGCGCATGCAGCCAATGCTCTGGACCTGGACTCTGGCCAGCTATGCGGCAGTGATCTGGTGGAAAGCCATTCCCGATGGGCTGGAGTTCCTGATCAAGGACCTGTTGTTTACCCGCTACGCGCCCCTGTTCATCAGCGGCATGCTGATCTACCGCTGGCACCGCCACAATCGTTTGCCGGTCGCGGATCTTGCGCTATTGACACTAACCATCAGCCACTGCCTGCTCGCTTACAAGGCACCGTTCAACCTCTTTGTGCTCGGCTGTTATGGCGTTTTCGGGCTGGCCGTAGCCGGCTATCTCAACGTTCTGGCACGGCCGGGAATGCTCTGGCTGGGCAGCATTTCATACACCCTGTACCTGGTGCACCAGAACATTGGTTATGGCGTGATTGATCTGGCTTACAAATCCGGTCTACCCGGCCAACTTGGTGTGATGATGGCCCTGGCCGTCGCCATTGGTCTGGCGGCAGCCCTGCATTACGGTATCGAAAAACCCGCTCTGCGCTGGTTCCGGCAGTGGCGCAAACGTGCCGTACCGGATACTGGTCTGACGTTGATCAACGCCCCGGTACCGAAAAAAGCGGAAAATCTTGACTAGACTGAACACAACAAAAAACCTGAAACCCATTGCCTGACAAGAGTAAGACGCCATGGAAATCAAGACCTTCGCAGACCTGATTGACTGGACACGCCAGCTCCACGCCCACCTTGCCCGGTGCCTGCACGAATCCGCCCAGAAAAATCAGAACGAACGCGCCAGCGCCTTGCTCGATTACATCAGTTCCCACGAGGCACTGCTGGAACAGGCTGTTGCCGAGTACGAGAAACAGGCCGACCCGAAAGCCATGACCACCCGCCTGTACGATTATGGCGTGCATAAACCCATCGAGAAAAACCGCACCTGCGATACCCGCTATAACGATCTGGATTTTGACGGTATTGCCCGGGAGATCTTTGATTTCCACGACCAGGTGATGGACCTGTACGACGCCCTCATCGGCAAAGCCGAGATTCCCGAGGCCAAATCCCTGCTGGAGGATCTGAAATCCCTGGAGGAGCACGAGGCCATGCTCCTGGCCAGCCAGATAGGTCGAATGAACGACATCTAACGTTAGACCAATGTCGTAGTCCGGCAATTTTTTGCTGCAGCCCACCCGCCATAGTTGCTAATCTGAACTACACTCTTGAGTTCCGGACCCCACGAGGGGCCGGGCTCTACTACAACAATGACAAGAGGTTAGAAGAGCAATGAAGATCCGTTCTGTTCTTTCCGCGGCTGTGCTGGCTGTGGCAACTACCTTTGCCGCCACCCACGCGCTTGCCCAAGACAAGTTCACCCTGCGACTGGCAGAAACCTGGGGCCCGAACTTCCCCATTTTTGGTGACACCACCAAACGCTTCGCCGAAACCGTTAACAAGATGTCTGATGGCCGACTGACCGTCCGCATCGACTCAGCCAACAAGCACAAAGCCCCGCTGGGCGTATTCGACATGGTCAAGGCCGGTCAGTACGACATGGGCCACTCCGCCTCCTATTACTGGAAGGGCAAAGTGCCGGAAACCCTGTTCTTCACCAGCATGCCATTTGGCATGAATGCCATGGAACAGTATGCGTGGTTCTACCACGGTGGCGGTATGGAGCTGATGCAGGAAGTGTATGAGCCCCACAACATGCTGTCGTTCCCTGGCGGCAACACCGGCGTACAGATGGGCGGCTGGTTCCGCAAGGAAATCAAATCCCTGGATGACCTCAAGGGTCTGAAAATGCGTATTCCCGGCTTTGCCGGCGAAGTCTTCGCAGAAGTGGGTGTTAACCCCACTAACATCGCCCCGGGCGAGCTCTACACCGCTCTGGAGCGCAATACGATTGATGCCGTTGAGTGGGTAGGCCCTGCGCTGGATCTGCGTCTTGGTTTCCAGCAGATTGCTGACTACTACTACACCGGCTGGCACGAACCGGCAACCGAGCTGCAGTTCCTGATCAACAAGCGCGTCTGGGATCGCCTGCCGGCAGACCTTCAGGAAATCATGCGGGTAGCCATGCGTACCGCTTCCTATGACATGCTGGTTCACTCTCAGCACGCCAACGCCGAAGCCTGGGCGAACATCAAGGAAGAGTATCCGAACGTGCAGATCAAGCGTTTCCCGGATGACATTTTCCAGGCCATGTACGAGGCCAACGAGAAGCTGTTGAAAGAGGCCGCGGCAGAAAGTGAGATGGCTGCGAAGATCATTGAATCCCAGCACAATTATCTGGAGCAGAGCCGCGCTTACACTGACATTTCGGAGCGGGCTTACCTCAACACCATGGCCGAAGTCGAGTAAACTATTCGTTTATGACGAATCAGAGCCGGGATCGCTCTTCCAAGTGATCCCGGCTTTTTCATTTCCAACATTCAGAAATTCCGCGATGCGGAGGAAGAAGTTCGATGCGCTGGATTATCCGACTGGACGAGGGCCTGGCCTGGTTCTCCAAACTTTGCGGCTGGATCGCCTGTGTGGCCATGATCCTGATGGCCGCCAACGTCTTCTATGACGTCGTCGCACGCTATGCTTTCAACGATGTGTCCATCGCCATGCAGGAAATGGAATGGCACCTTTATTCAGTCGTCTTCCTGCTTGGCATTCCCTATGCCCTGCGCACTGATGGTCATGTACGTGTGGACGTTTTCTATACCAACTGGAGCCAGAAGCGCAAAGCCTGGATTAACCTGATTGGCGCCGTTCTTTTTGTTATTCCGTTCGCCTACCTGATTGCCACCTATGGCTACAGCTACGCCATGGATGCCTACCAGATGGGCGAAGGCAGCGGCGACCCCGGTGGCTTACCGCACCGCTGGGTGATCAAATCCGTGATTCCGGTCAGCGCTTTCTTTATGGGAACGGCCGGTTTGAACATGGTCACCTACGCCATCCGTGTGATGGCCGGTGACAAGCAGTACGAAGGCGAGCACAGCGCAGGAGGTCTGGCATGATCGGTATGATTATGTTCGGCGTGGCGCTGGTCATGCTGATGTTCGGTTTCCCGGTAGCCTTCACCTTCGGCGGCGTCGCACTGTTTTTCGGTATCTACGCCGAGGGCATGGATCTCTTTGCCTTCATGCCCTTCCGGATCATGAGCGTGATGCAGAACACCGTATTGATGGCAGTGCCTCTGTTCATCTTCATGGGTGTGGTACTGCAACGCACCAGGCTGGCTGAACAACTGCTGACCTCCATGGGTCGGCTGTTTGGCGGGTTGCCCGGCGGCCTTGCCATTTCCACCATTCTGGTCGGTGCCCTGCTGGCTGCCTCCACCGGCGTTGTTGGCGCCAGCGTGGTTGCCATGGGCCTGATTTCACTTCCGGTCATGCTCGCGCACAAGTACGACAAGCGCCTGGCCACCGGCACCATCTGTGCCTCAGGCACCCTGGGCCAGATTGTGCCGCCGTCGATCATCCTGATCATTCTGGGTGACGTCCTTGGCCTGCCCGTGGGCGATCTGTTCAAGGCTGCGGTCATGCCCGGCGTGGTACTGATTGGCCTGTACATTGTTTACATTCTGATCCTGACCCGTTTCAAGCCGGAAACCGCACCGGCCATGCCGGCCCAGGATGAGTCGGTCAGCCGGGGCAAGGAAATCCGGGATGCCCTGCTCGCGATTATTCCGCCACTGGCGTTGATCGTGATCGTGCTGGGCTCCATCTTCACCGGCATCGCCACTCCCACGGAATCCTCCGCACTGGGCGGTGTTGGCGCCGTGGTTCTGGCGATCATCTACCGCCAGTTCTCGTTCAAAATGGTCTGGGATGCCGCCAAAGACACCGTCAGCGTGACCGCCATGGTGTTCGCAATCCTGATCGGCGCGACTGCCTTCTCCATGGTGTTCAGCTATACCGGCGGCGATTATCTGCTGGAGGAGTGGCTGATGATGCTGCCCGGCGAACAATGGGGCTTCATTATCCTGGCCATGGTGGTCATTCTGGTGCTGGGCTTCTTCATCGATTTCGTGGAGATTTCCTTCATCATCGTGCCGATTCTGGCACCGGTGGCCGAGGCCATGGGCATCAACATGCTCTGGTTCGCCATCCTGATTGCCATGAACCTGCAAACCAGCTTCCTGACACCACCATTCGGGTTTTCGCTGTTCTACCTCAAAGGGGTGGCACCACCGGAAGTCCGAACCACGGATATCTACAAGGGTATTATTCCGTTCATTCTGATCCAGATTCTGGTGCTGGCGCTGATCGTCATCTTCCCGGAATGGTTCGGCATGAGCGCCACCTACTGACCCCCGAATAACCCTGCAACTCTGGCGGAGCCGGCCAATGCCGGCTCCGCCCATCCCCCCGCTCTGCCCCTCCGTCTTCAGTCCGCCGACCTGACAAAACCTGATCATTTTCTATACTGAGTCAAAAAGCCGCGACTCTCAGTTCAGTTTTCGGGATTGCACGGACCATAACGAATCAGAGGAGAGAGCATTCCATGGCACAGAGTACCGCTCATAAACCGGAGTTCCCGGACAAGGAAGAACACCGGGCCCACGTCCTCAGCCTGCCCCTGGAGCGCGGTCAATCCGATCGCGAACCCCACAGTTATGAACGCTGGCTGATCCATAAACTGATGCGTATGGCCGGCTCTCCCCCCATTCGTTTCCGGCTCTGGAACGGCGATGTCATAGAACCGGAAGTTCAGGACGCCCGCTTCACCCTGCACCTGACCGACCACAAGGCTCTCTACTCCCTGGTGGCCAACCCCAATCTGGCCTTTGGTGACCTGTATGCCGCCGGTCGACTGGAAATCGACGGCGATCTTCCAGATCTGATGGAGAGCCTGTACCGGGCCGTCCATGCCGCCCGCCAGAAGTGGCCACGCTGGCTGGACGCCCTGTGGCGCAACCACAACCCGCGTGCTACCGGCATCTCCGAGTCCAAGGAGAACATTCACCACCACTACGACCTGGGCAACGAGTTTTACCAACTGTGGCTGGATGAGACCGAAATGCAGTACACCTGCGCCTATTACGAGCAGGCCGACAACACCCTGGAACAGGCGCAACTGGCCAAACTGGAACACGTTTGCCGCAAACTTCGGCTGAAACCGGGCATGACCGTGGTCGAAGCCGGCTGCGGCTGGGGCGGGCTGGCCCGATATATGGCCCGTCATTACGGGGTGAAGGTGCATTCCTACAATATCTCACGGGAACAGCTGGCCTACGCCCGGGCTGAAGCAGAGCGACAAGGCCTGGACAACCTGGTCACCTATGTCGAAGACGACTACCGCAATATTGAGGGCCAGTATGACGCGTTCGTTTCTATTGGCATGCTCGAACACGTGGGCAAGGATAATTACCCCGCTCTGTCGGAACTGATCAAACGCTCCCTGAAGCCGAATGGTATTGCCTTGCTCCACAGCATCGGCCGCAACCGGCCCATGCTGATGAACGCCTGGATCGAGAAGCGGATTTTCCCCGGCGCCTATCCGCCCAGCATTGGCGAGTTCATGGAAATCTGCGAGCACAGCGATTTCTCGGTACTGGATGTGGAAAACCTGCGGCTGCATTACGCTCAGACCCTGACCCACTGGATGGACAATTTCACCGCCAACCAGGACCAGGTCACCGAGATGTACGACGAACATTTCACCCGGGCCTGGCGACTGTATCTGGCTGGTTCCATCGCCGCGTTCCGGGCCGGTTCTTTGCAGTTGTTCCAGGTGGTGTTCACCCACGGCGACAATAACCAGCTGCCCCAGAGCCGGCAGGAACTCTACACGTTTCCAGCCACGCCAGAGGGGGTCTGATGGAATACTACGACATCATTATCGTGGGGGCCGGCCCTGCCGGCTCAACCCTGGCCCGGGCTCTGGAGGACTCCGGCAAACGGGTACTGATCATCGACAAACAAGCCTTCCCCCGGGACAAGACCTGCGCCGGCTGGGTTACGCCGGCAGTGATGGCCAGCCTGGACATTGATCCGGGGAAGTATTCCGTCGGCCGGACACTGCAACCCATTCGCCGGTTCCGGATCGGCATGATGGGGCAAAGTGCGGTGGAGAACGACCACGGGGATATTGTCAGCTACGGTATTCGTCGCTGCGAATTCGACGACTACCTGCTGGACCGTGCCGGGTGTGAAAAGCAACTGGCAACGGCGGTAAAGTCCATCAACCGGAACAACGGCAACTGGGTGATCAACGATCAATGGCAGGCGCCGCTGCTGGTGGGTGCCGGGGGTCATTTCTGCCCGGTGGCACGGCTGTTGGGCGACGGCCCGGGCAAGCATGAAACCGTGGTGGCCGCCAAAGAAGTTGAGTTCGAGATGACGCCAGAGCAGGCCCGCGCCTGCGAAGCCCGCGGCGACACGCCAGAGCTCTGGTTCTGCCGGGATCTCAAGGGCTACGCCTGGGTTTTCCGGAAAGGCAGCTATCTGAACATCGGCCTGGGCCGTGAGGACAACCACCGGTTATCTGATCATCTGGAAGCTTTTGTCGAGGAAATGAAACAGGCGGGCCGCATTCCTTCAGACCTGCCAGGCCGCTTCAAAGGTCACGCCTATCTGCTGTATGCCCATGCCAACCGACCACTGGTGGATGACGGCGTGTTGCTGATTGGCGATGCGGCCGGCCTGGCCTATACCCAGAGTGGCGAGGGCATTCGTCCCGCCATCGAATCGGCACTGATGGCGGCCAATGTTATCAAGGCCGCCACGGATTATTCCGCGCTCTCGCTGCAAAGCTATGGTGAACGCATTGCCGAACGCTTCGGAACCCGGGCCACGGACCAGGAGCCCGGCTTTGAGGTGCCGGACTGGCTGAAACAGCCCATCGCCAGCACCTTGATGCGCTCACACTGGTTTACCCGCAAGGTGGTCACGGAGAAGTGGTTCTTGCATCAGGAGGTGCCGCCACTGGAGGTCGCGGTTTAGATACACCAAGGCCGGGCGCTGAGGCCCGGCCTTGATTTCACGTCTGCACTGACCTGTAGCTCGATACCAGGCTGGCGCATGTAACGAGCGAGCTTAGAACTTCACGCGCATACCGGCCAGGAAGCCCATGTCGGCGTCGTCGCCAGACGCATCTTCAAGGTCGCTCTGGGCGATTTCGGCGAACACGCTGACGTTCTTGGCAGCCGGGAACTTGTAGGTTACGTTGGCGTACCATTCGGTAATGTCGTCCGCGTCATCTTCTTCCTTGTTGCCCATACCGAGTGCGACGTCGGTGGTGGCAGCAACAGCAAACACAGCCGCCAGGTTGTACTGGGTGGTTTCGAAGTCGTCTTCGTCGGTGGAGCTGTAATCAGCGGCCAGGTTCATGAAGCCGAAATCGTAGGAAGCGCTCACACCCCAGGTGTCCGCAGATTCAGCCGCGCCAGCCGCTCGGGACTGCTGGTAAGCCGCTGCCAGTTCCAGACCTGCCAGTTCAGTAGCAACGAAGAGATCGTAGTATTCACCGTCCTGATCCGCAGCATCCATTTCGTGAGAAGCGGCGATATAGACGTTTTCCAGCTCGATGTCGACACGAATCGTATCGTCACCTGCTGTTTCTACGCCATCAAACCGGTCTTCATCAATGGTCTCGACTTCGTAGGCTTCTTCAATACCGAATTCGTCACCGGCGAAGTCCTGCTTACCGAAAGAGAAGGAGGCAACGCCGTACTTCAGACCGACATAAGCCTCTTCCAGGTTGCTGGCGTCCTGACTGCCTTCCGCCGCTTTTTTGTAACCCACATCCAGACGACCAAACGCAGTCAGGTCATTGCCCAGATCGTAGGCTACGTAGTTTTTCAGCTCCATATCGTCGTACTCAACCTCGGCACGCTCATCAAAGCCAGTGGCCTGACGGAACTGAATCTGGAAGTCACCGTTCAGTTTGTAGGTAAAACCATCTTTCTCGTAAACAGTCGCAGCATTCACAGAACCTGCGGCAACAGTAGACACAGCAACAGCCAGAAGAAGCTTCTTCATTTTTGGAACTCCACGTTCAGTTTGGTTTGGTGTTTATTGGTTGCTGGAATCAACCCAGCTGTCCCACTCTTTTCGAGTTTGTTCGTCAGCTTTCAGATACCAGTAGCGCAGCATCCTGCTGACCATTTCCTGATCCGGATCGACGTGCGAATCCAGCAACAACCCGTCCTGGTTGGTTATCAGCCCCGGAGCAGCTACTGCCGCTTTGGCGCCGGAACGGTTATAGGCCGCCAGCTCACGGGCATAGTCCCGCACCAGCTGAAAGCCCTCTTTCTCGAGCACATCGGCGGTAAACGCCACCTCACGGCCCTGGCGATCAGTCAACTGCCAGTTACCCTGTTGATTGAAAGCGTCCATTTGATTGCGCGACTCGATTTCCGGAGCGCTCAGGGCCAGTGCGGTATCAGCAGCCTCGAAACGGACAACGAAGGCGTCGCTGGTTTCCAGCACTTCTTCACGACCAATTTCGGTGGTGCACTCCACCACCAACTGCTGGGTACCATCAGCAAGAGTCAGTGACTGGCCAGAGCCGGCGGTCTGCTCGCTATCCTGAACAGCCTGCACGTTCACACAGGCCCCCAAAGTGAGCTGAACCTCTGCCAGAGCCGGCAACGGCATCAAGGCGGCAAGTAAACAGGTCGTCCAGGCAAGTCTCGTCACGCTTTATTTCCAATCGGTGGTTGGCAGCAATCTTGAGACGACACTATGGCGGGAATTTATTAACGGACTGTTAATAATATGTTTCGGTTATATGACACGATCCTGTGGACACTTTTTTGGCCCGGACACAAAAAAGCCCCGCCATGAAGACGGGGCTTTTTTATTCCGGAAACTGAATTAATCAGTCAGTTCGAGTTTCACACGGTAGATCGCCGTGGTGCCGCTGACTTCGTTGCCGGTGATGAGTAACGGCTCACCAGTAGGTGAGTCATCGGCGGCCACCACAGTGATGCTCTCCACGCCCAGATCCCCTGCGGTTTCGAGTACTGAAGCCGTGTCGACAGTGGTCCAGTCGTCACGGGTATTCAGGTAATCCACCTGAACCGGACTGGCAGGGTCCGTTACGTCGTAGACCAGAATACCGCCCATGCGCTCAAGGCCCAGAAAAGCAAAGGTTTTATTGCCGAACGTCGCCACAGTCACGGCTTCAGGTTCCGGACCTTTGGCGTCCGACCGGGAATCGAAAGCCATGCCCTCGTCATGGGCGGAGTTGAAGTGGTCGGCGCAGGGAATAGAACGATCCGTACCCAGACGACACTCCTCACTGGCCAGGAACTGCTCGATCGCATCGCCGGAGTCCCATACCAGCTCACCGTCCTCATTCCAGATCGCAAGAGAACGCGTGCCGTAGGAGTACAGCTGGTCGTACATCAGAAGCGTGCCGTCCGGGTCTTCTGCACCCGACGCGTTGAACATGACAGGAGCACCATTTTCATCAACCCGGTAACCCTGCACCCAACTGATGTTGAGTCTTCCCAACTGGTCATCATCGCGACAGGCATTGGCTGCACCGGCTGTGGCACCGCAGTAATCGAAGACGGATGGATTCAACAGCGCACCTTCGGCCAGCGCAGTCAGTTGCGGTGGCATGTCGTCACCAATCCGGCGGGCAAAACCATCCGGATGTACCAGGTGTTTCACCCGCAACTCTTCGACAAAACCCCTGGAACTATCGCCATTCCAGTAGTCGGCGTCATCTTCACCCCAGGCCCTGGCATCCCCCTCATTGGCCGTCACGATAAAGGTTTCACCATTTGCCTGGTAACTGTCGATGGCATCGGGATGATAGATACCCACCACACCCGGCCATCTCTGGATATTGATGACGCCGTCATCGTCCGAGGCATCAATACCCTGCCCCTCAACACCGTAATCCTTGAACCCCAGGGGTAAGATACCGGTGACCGTTGCCGCGCCGACATCCAGCTTCGCCAGGGCGTTGTTTTCCTGCAAGGAGACCCAGGCAGTGCGGCTGTCGGCACTGACGGTGATATATTCCGGTTCCAGATCCTGGGCCACGGTGGCCCCCGGGCCGTATATGCGAACACCCGATGCCTTCAGGGCGCCTTCCTGGCTGTTGAAGGCCAGAAAATCGGCTGTTCGTACCGTGAGATTCTCCGGATTGGAAACATCAACTACACTGATCGACCCTTCCGGATCGATCTGGTAATCATCGCTTGGCTCGCCTTCGTTTGCTGCCAGGACATATTGCCCATCCGGCGTAAAGGTAACCATATCCGGCTGCGCACCTACCTGGATACTGTCACGCAACTGCAGGTCTGCAGCTCCAAATACCGCGACATAACCGGGGGCAGTTTTCGGATTCGATTCAACAGCAACCGCAACGAGCCCGCTTGCCACAGCCACACTGTTAACCACCGCATCAGCGGCAATGTCAGCAACCGTCAGCGTGTCGATTTTCGCTGGATTGACCGGGTCGCTCATATCCAGCACATCCACAGCTCCGGACAAGGCATTAACCACAAACGCCCTGCGACTGGCAGGGTCAAACGCCGTGATTTCCGCAGCAGACTCATCAAACTGCCCGGTGCTGTATCGACCGGCGAATTCGAGCGTCAGGCCAGTGACTTGAGCTTCCGGCGCCAGGTCATCATCGTTGTCCGAGGAATTACAGCCGGATACCAGCACGGCGCTCACAGCGAGAGCGAGCAATGACAGTTGAAATGGGTGCGATGTCTTGGGCACAGCGGGCTCCTTTGCTTATTTAATGATGCAAGAGCAAAGAAGGCTAGGCGACAGACGTGACGAACGCGGGAAAGGAAAGTGACAGTGCAGTGACGTTTCTGTGACAACTCCCCGGCCCGATGCCGGGCCGGGGAAAAGTCGGAGCATCAGCCGGAACTTACTGGCCCAGGTAGCTCCGGTACATCCATACCGTTTTTTCCTGCTGAGAGATGTAGTCACTCATCAGTGCCACGGTACCTTCATCTTCTGCTTCACCGGCCAGGTTCAGCAGGCCACGCTGCTTGGCGATGAGCTTACCGAAACTCTCAACGATGTTACCCACCGCTTCTTTGCCATCAGATACGTCCTTGCGCTCCGGCACTTCGGACTTTTCAATGTAGGTGCTGTAGGCGTGTGCAGGACGATGGCCCAGGGTGAGAACCCGCTCGGCAATTTCATCAATCTTGAGCAGCAGGTCATCGTAGAGTTCTTCAAATTTGGCATGCAGCTCAAAGAAATTGTCACCCTTGATGTTCCAGTGATAGCCACGCACATTCATGTAGAAAATCTGGTAGTTGGAGAGCAGTTCGTTCAGTGCATCTGCCAGCTTCTGGGTTTTGTCTGTGTCGAGACCAATAAAATTCTTGCCCATGTTGAACCTCCTGATTCGTTTTGGGGTTGCATCTGACCGCTACTGTATGACAGCTCAGTATCAGAACGAAAGTTTGGTTATTCAATACCTCTCATAGCATAAACTTATGCCATCAACCTTAAACCCATAGCCGAGCCCTATCGAGAAAAATATCACTTTCTATTTGGAAACAATTCTCGTTTGTCCTTAAATGGGTTTATAGGCATTCATCACGCGGAGTTGATTCCATGAGTACCCTGAAACTGTTTGTTCACAATCACAGCTCGAAGGGCGACCAGTCGTTTCTGAAAACGATCACCTTCGCGATTACCCACTTTACGGTGGCTTTTACCGTCGCGTTCCTGCTGACCGGAGACATTCTGATCGGCAGCCTGATCGCGATGGTCGAACCGGCCATTAACACCGTTGCTTACTTCTTCCATGAAAAGATATGGGCACGGCATCAGCGGAATACAACCGCCAATGCCATGAATTTAGGGCAAAATACGCTTTAATGGCTTGCCCTCTGTCAAAGACGGGGGGTAAAGCTACACACCCGGCCCGCAATCCATGCAACCCTCCCCTGGCGCAGGGCCTATCCGGAGTTTCTTGCTCAGGTCTTTAATTGCGGTTCGCAGCCCCTCCTCAATCACCGGATGGTAGAACGGCATCTCCAGCATTTCGCTCACGGTCATTCGCTTTTGCACGCACCACGCCAGCAAGTGGGCAAGGTGCTCTGCAGCAGGCCCGAACATCTGGGCCCCCATGAACAGGCCGCTGCCGTGCTCGCCGTAGACCCGGAGCAGCCCCCGATTCTTGCCAATAACCTTGCTGCGCCCCTGATCCTCAAACGACACCTCACCAACCGCAAAGCAGCCCTGGCAACGCTCATCCACCTGATGAATGTTCAGCCCCACCGAGGCAATCTGGGGCTCGGTGAACACCACCGCCATGGGAGTTTTTCTGCGGCCGGTTCGGACTTCCGGCCAGGCCCCTGCATTGTCGCCGGCAATCCGGCCTTCGTCTGCCGCCTCGTGCAGCAGGGGGCGGTCGTTGTTCACATCACCGGCAATGAAGATATGGCTGTCACCGCAGCGCAGGGTGAAGGGGTCAAACTCCGGCATGCCCCGTTCATCCAGTTCGATGCCGGCATTCTGGATATCCAGGTGATCAATGTTGGGTCTCCGCCCGGTGGCTGCCAACAGATAATCAAAGGTTTGCTGATGCTCCTTGCCGCCCTCGCTCCAGCTGATGCGAACCCCCTCCTCGATGCGTTCAACACGCCGGGTATCGGCTTTCGGGCTGATGGCAAACTCTTCACGGAAGGTGTCCAGCGCATACTCCCTCACCTTCTCATCCTGAATACCGCCAATGCCGCCGCTGACGCCAAACATGCGGACCTTTACGCCCAGCCGGCTCAATGCCTGACCTAATTCGACCCCAATCACTCCCGGGCCGAACACCGCCACCGAAGACGGCAGATCCCGCCAGTCGAACACGTCATCGTTGACCACCAGTCGGTCTTTCGCTTCTTTCAGAATGCCCGGGATGTTGGGGCGGGAGCCGGTGGCAATAACAATCCGGCCCGCGGTGACCTCGGTATGATCACCCACGACAAGACGATGACTGTCAACAAATCGGGCATGCCCCATCAACCGGTGTTCCTGCGGCAGCGATTCCATGGACCGCACCACCGGTGCCACAAAGCGATCGCGCTCTTCACGCACTCGCGCCATCACAGCCGGACCATCAATGCGCACATCGCCCGGAAGCACACCGAACGCTTCCGCCTGCCTCACCTGATGGGCCCTTTCCGCGGCGGCAATCAGCAACTTGCTGGGCATGCACCCTACCCGGGCACAGGTGGTACCGTATTGATCACCCTCAATCAACACAATCCGGTCGGTGGCCCTGCGGGCGCGCTGATAGGCGACCATTCCCGCCGTACCCGCACCGATAACCGCTACATCCACTTCTCGCTTGTCCATCCTGCCTCCTGGAGACTGACTGAAATTTCAGGTGGTTTGGGCTATTAAACTTAAGGAGCCTTTCGGTAAAGTATAGAAAGCTTATTATCCGCTGACAGGGGAATCACAGAAAAAATCCCTGTGGTTACTGGCTGCAGGCGCAACAACCCAAGCACAATTGCAAACACGCGGGAGAATGAATGTGCAGAATTACTGGCTGGAGTTTCTGACCGTTGCCCTGGTGCACCTTTTGGCGGTGGCCAGCCCCGGGCCGGATTTTGCAGTCATGCTGCGCCAGGCACTGACCCAGGCCCGGCGCAATGCCCTGCTGACCGCCATGGGCATTGGCATCGGCATTCTGCTGCATGTGGGCTATTCGCTGCTGGGTATCGGGCTGATCATCCAGCAATCGGTAATGCTGTTTACCGTGCTGAAAGTGATTGGGGCCGTGTATCTGCTCTATATCGCCTGGCACTGCCTGCGGGCCAAACCCGGAGCCATTCACGTGCAAGCGAACGGCGGGCAGGCCCAGACTGGCTGGGCGGCGTTCCGGCTCGGGTTTTTAACCAACGCCCTCAATCCCAAGGCCACCCTGTTTTTCGTGTCCCTGTTCTCCGTCATCATCAATCCAGGCACGCCGGTTCTGCTGCAGGCCGGATACGGCATCTATATGGCCCTGGCCACCGGCCTGTGGTTTGCCATGGTAGCGGTGTTCTTTACCCACCCCCGTGTCCGCCGGGGGTTCAACCGGTTCGGACACTGGCTCGACCGGACCATGGGGGGCATTCTGGTATTGCTGGCCGGGCAACTGCTGCTGTCTACAGTGAGCGGATCAGAGTCTCCGTCTGTTCCCAGCCCAGGCATGGATCGGTAATCGAGCACCCGTAGACCAGCTCTTTGCCGTCGTCCTGGCGGCCGAATTCCAGGAAGCTTTCCAGCATCAGGCCCTTGATGTGCCGATTGCCGTTACGCTTCTGCGCCATCACTTCCCGGGCGATGTCCACCTGCCGCTCAGCCTGCTTGCAGGCGTTATCATGGCTGCAGTCCACCATCACCGCCGTTGATACGCCGGCTTTTTCCAGCTCTGCCACGGCCTTGGCAATGCTCAGTTCATCGTAGTTGGTCACACCCCGGCCACCGCGCAGAACCAGATGAGTATCCGGATTGCCGGCGGTGGAAATCATCACCGGTGCGCCGCTATGGGAGATCCCCATGTGGTGGTGCGGGTGCGAGGCCGACTTCATGGCGTGGCTGGCCACGGTAATGCCACCATCGGTGCCGTTCTTGAACCCGGTAGGCATGGGCAGGCCGCTGACCATTTCCCGGTGAATCTGGGATTCGGTGGTACGGGCGCCGATCGCGGTCCAGCTTACCAGGTCCCCCAGGTAATCCATCATGAACGGGCTCAGGGCTTCGGTGGCGAGCGGCAGGCCGAGCTCGGACAACGCCAGCAACAACTTGCGGGAACGCTCCAGGCCCTGTTTCAGATCGCCCTGACCGGTGCGTTCCGGATCGTACAGAAGGCCTTTCCAGCCCACCGTGGTACGGGGTTTCTCCAGGTAGGCGCGCATGACAATCAGGAAACGGTCACTGACTTCGTCTGACAGTGCTTTCAGGCGGGTGGCGTAATCCAGGGCAGCCTGCTCGTCGTGAATGGAGCAGGGGCCCATCACGATCAGGGTGCGGTCGTCCTGACCGTGCAGCACGGCGCGGATCTGATCACGGTAACCGGCAATGGCCCGCACCTGTTGCTCATCGGCAGGAAACTGCTGGCGCAACTCGGCGGCGGTGGGCAGTCTCGCTTCCTGGCGGTGCTGGCAGGCGCTTGAGGCTTGCGCATCCAGTGTTTCAGATTTCAGCGGCATGTTCATGTCTGTGTTCCCGTTTCCCTGTGTCAGAATCAAAAAAGCCCCGGCTGGGCTACCAGTCGGGGCTTTTCGGAGTCCGGTGGCAGCCTGGGTTGCTTGCCGGGCTGCCTTCCTCGTTGTATTCGGTCGATGAAGATCTTATGGGCGGCCCGGGCTCTGGCTAAAATAAAAGCCATAACCAAACCACCAAAAATACACAGCAGAGCCTGCGGCCTTCAGTTTTTCACCGAAAGCTTTCAGAACATTCAATTGACAGGCTGCGTGTAAGGTCTTCATGCTTTTCACTATATACCTACGGTTTTAACGATGGCAACCCGCAAAACGGATTATTTAATGCGGGCATGGCCGTCATGGCTCTGGAGGCCTGCATGCGAAACACCGAGCACCGCTCCGTTCTCTGGCTGATACCTGCCCTGTTTCTTGCGATGTTAACGGCTTCCACCGTCGTTTGGGCACAATCAGAAGCCAGGGTCTATGAGCTGAACAACCGAACGGCCGACGACATTGCGCTACAGATTCGCGAACTTTACCAACAGTCGCCGGTTACGGTGACGGCACGCGGACAACAACTGGTGGTCCGTGGCGAACCCGCACTGCTGGACGAAATCGGAACACTGGTGCAATCGATGGATGTGCCGCCGGTACAGATGAGGATCAGCGTACGCTACCGTCAGGACATCGGCGGCAAACAATCCGGAGGCGGCGTCAGCCTCTCGAACGGCTCGGCCGGCGCCAGCGTCGAACGCCGCACCATCAGCACCAATTCAACCCGTGAACGTCAGTTGATCGTGCAGGATGGCCAGTCAGCCCACATTACCTCCGGCAATGTGCGAACCTTGCCATTTGCCGTTAAGGGTGGGCGCAACCCCGCCGCCATACTGCAGCAGGTCGAAACCCGAAGCGGCTTTGTCGTGAGCCCCCAGGCCATCTCGAACCAGGCGGTAGAGCTGAGTATCGTGTCCTTTGAGGAAGACCCCGCCGCACTGCCCGGCTACGAAACCGAAGCCCTGATGACCATCCGGCGGGTCGAGCCGGGGCAATGGGTCAGCCTCGGGGGAACTCGCACCTCCATGAATCAGGAGCAGCAAGGCATCACCTACCGTGTGAACGGCAAGCGTGCAGAAAACCTGTCCATCGACGTCAAAGTGGAAATTCTGCCCTGATCAGGCCTGATTACGCTTGCCCAGCAAGACATCTCGGGCCTCATTGAGCTTGGCGGCCAGGTAATCGTTGCCGCCGCGGTCCGGGTGCACCTTCAACATCAGTTTGCGGTGGGCAGCGGTCACCTCCTCACGGGAGCAACCGGGGTTAACTCCCAGAATATCGCAGGCTTCCTGCGTGCTCATTGGTCCCCGGGTGGCAGCCCGATCACCCCCGGCATTCGCATGGCGCGTCGAGTCATTACCGGATGAATCGCCCATGGCCTTGCGAAACATCGGCGCATAACGCAGTAGTGCCGGCAACTTTCTCAACAGGGGAATAAGAGCGGCAATACCGGCCGTGATCACATGCACCCGGCCCGTCAGCACCATGAACAGCAACAGCGCACCGCCAGCCACCAGAATGACTTTCCAGATTGCCGCCTTCTGCCCTTCCGGCGACAGCGCGCCCCATTTTTTCAGGATCACAAATACAGCGGCAGCCAGGGCCAGGCCGAGAATCAGTTGCATTGCATGTATCTCTGTCAGGTTTTAGTCCACCAGTTGGACACTCAACATGGTGCTGTTACTCTAATCCGGCATCCAAACACCAGCGTAATCATTCTGCAGTATTTATACTGCTTCATGAATGCAAACGGGTGACAAATAGCAATAGCTTTTGTAGCATCCTATTCGTTAAATTGAACTGACGTTCTATAACTTTGTCCCCGAGCCCTGATTTGCAAGGATAGCTGTCAGCCTTCCCTTCCGGGCGACTTTATCAGATTCAGGAAATTCACTCCCAGGAACAGACTTATGCGCACTGCTTCCCGTTTCGTCATCGTTCTCCTTTTTCTCGGCGTCGTGCTGGGTGGAATCTTTGGTTACAAGTTCTACCAGTTCGGCCAGATGAAAGATATGATGTCCCAGCCACAACCGCCGGCCATCATTTCTGTGACCAAAGCAACTACCGAAAACTGGCAGCCGGCGATCAAGGCTGTCGGCAGCATCACTGCTATCAACGGCATCGAAGTGGCCAACGAAGTGCCCGGTGTGATTGAGAGCATTGGCTTTGAGTCCGGCGATACCGTCAACAAGGGCGATGTTCTGGTGCGCCTGGATGCCGCCATCGACGAAGCAGCGCTGCGCACACGGCGGGCAGAAGCCCAACTGGCAGAACAGGAATTCAAGCGGGTTTCGGATCTGCTGCCGAAGCGGGCCGTGTCTCAGTCCCAGTATGATGAGGCCAAAGCCAATTTCGATGCCGCCCGAGCCCGTGTCAACGAGGCCGAAGCTCAGCTCAACAAGAAGGTGATTCGCGCGCCCTTCGACGGCAAGCTGGGTATCCGCATGGTGGATCAGGGTCAGTACGTTGCCACCGGCACACCGATCGTCGAGATCAACATGCTGAACCCTATCTATGTGGACTACACCCTGTCCGAGAAATTTCTGCCGGACGTGGATCAGGGCTACCCGGTATCCGTGACGGTCGCTGCTGTGCCGGACCAGTCCTTCGAGGGTGAGGTGAGCGCTATCAACACCTCGGTAAACCCGGAAACCCGTACCGTGCGTATACGCGCCACCCTGGATAATGAAGAAAACCTGCTGCGCCCCGGCATGTTTGCCACCATTCAGACCGGTCAGCCCCGGGACAATGAAGTGGTTACCCTGCCGCGCACCGCCATTTCCTACAACACCTACGGCAATTTCGTGTATGTGGTTGAAGAAAACGACAACGGTGAACTGATTGTCAGCCGCCGCACCGTCACCACGGGCGAAGTCCGTGATGGCCGCTCAGCCGTGCTTTCCGGTCTGGAAGAAGGCGAAACGGTCGTCGCCAAGGGCCTGCTGAGGCTGCGCGCGGGCCAGCGTGTTGAAATCCAGGACGAGTCCGGCCAGGAGGCGTCTGAGTAATGAAATTCACCGACATTTTTGTCCACCGGCCGGTTCTCGCCACGGTGGTCAGCCTGCTGATCCTGTTGATCGGCGCGCGGGCCGCCATGGAGATGGAAATCCGGCAGTATCCGGAGCTGGAAAGCACCACGGTGACCGTCTCCACGGCTTACCCCGGCGCCAGTTCGGACCTGATCAAGGGCTTTATCACGACCCCGCTACAGCAGGCCATTGCGGAAGCCAGCGGCATTGATTACCTGACGTCCACCAGTTCCCAGAGCGTATCGACCATTCAGGCCAAGATGATCCTGAACTACGACGCCAACGATGCCCTGGCAGAGATCCAGGCCAAGGTGGCCAGTCAGCGCAACGTGTTACCGGCGGAAGCCGAGGACCCGGTGATTACCTCTACAACCGGCGACAGCACGGCACTGATGTACATTGCCTTTTACAGCACCGAGCTGGATGTCCCCCAGATTACCGATTATCTGACCCGGGTGGTGCAGCCCAAGCTGCAGGCGCTGGCCGGCGTGGGCAAGGCTGAACTGCTGGGCCGTACGTTTGCCCTGCGTATCTGGCTGGATCCGGAGCGTCTCGCCGCCGTGGATATGACCCCGGTCGAGGTGGCTGCCAAATTGCGGGCCAACAACTATCAGGCCGCGGTGGGTAAGACCCGCGGCAAGTACACCGAGGTCAGCCTGACCAGCGACACCGACATCGCCGACCCGGACGCCTTCCGGAACCTGGTGGTTAAACAGTCAAACGGCACTCTGATCCGCCTGCAGGACATTGCCCGGGTGGAACTGGGCTCACAGACCTACGACAGCCTGGCGCTGTACAAAGGCCAACCGGCCACCTATGTGGCCATTGAGCTGGCACCAGGAGCCAACCCGCTGACGGTGGCTGAACTGGTCAAGGCAGAACTGCCGGATATCGAGAGCCAGTTACCCAGCGGCCTGAATGTGCGCCTGGCCTACGACGCTTCCGACTTTATCGACGATTCCATCAACGAGGTTATCCAGACCTTGCTGGAAGCCATGATCATCGTACTGGTGGTGGTTTTCCTGTGCCTGGGTTCGGTTCGAGCCTCAGTGGTGCCATCTGTAGCGGTTCCGCTGTCCCTGATCGGTGGCGCCTTTGTCATGCTGATGTTCGGCTTCTCCCTGAACCTGCTGACGCTCCTGTCCATGGTGCTGGCCATCGGGCTGGTGGTGGATGACGCCATCATCATGGTGGAAAACGTGCACCGGCATATTGAACAGGGCGAATCCCGGTTCGATGCTGCCATCAACGGTGCCCGGGAAATGGCGACCCCAATCATCGCCATGACCACCACCCTGGTTGCGGTTTATGCGCCCATCGGCTTTATGGGAGGTCTCGTAGGCTCACTGTTTACCGAGTTTGCCTTCACCCTGGCCGGCACCGTGGTCATTTCCGGTATTGTTGCACTGACCCTGTCACCCATGCTGTCTGCCAAGGTACTCAAACCCCACGGCGACCCGGGCCGCTTTGAAAAGGTTGTCGAAAAGAGCTTCAACGGTCTGGCAAACGGTTACAAGGCAGCGCTGGCGTCATTGATGCAAACCAAGTCCGTCGTGGTGTTCTTCGCCTTTGTGGTACTTGGATCCATCTACTTCATGTTGATGATGAGTCAGAACGAACTGGCCCCCACCGAAGACCAGGGCATCCTGTTCTATCAAGGCCTGGGGCCCGAGACCTCCACCCTGGACTACCTGTACGACCACGGTCAGGAAGTTCAGAACCGGATGTCTGAGGTGCCGGGTTACAGCGAAGACTTCATGATTCTGGGCATCACCAGCCCCAACGCCGTCTTCGGTGGCTTCAAGCTGGCGCCCTGGAGCGAGCGGGAGATTACCCAGTTCGAGGTTCAGCCCAAGCTGGATGCTGAACTGAAAAAGGTCACCGGGCTGCAGACCGCGGTATTCCCCCGGCCGTCCCTGCCCGGCTCCGGCGGCGGCCTGCCGTTCCAGTTTGTCATCACCACCGGCGGCAGCTATGAACAGCTGGACCAGGTGGCGGATGAAATGCTGGGCAAGGCCATGCAGAGCGGTAACTTCATGTTCCTGAAGAAGTCCATCAACTTCGACAAGCCGGTTACCCGCATTAATGTTGATCGTGATCGCGTGGCCGATCTGGGCCTGTCAATGCAGGATGTTGGGCAGTCCCTGGCCAGCATGCTCAGTGGCGGCTACATCAACCGCTTCAACATGGAAGGCCGGTCGTACCAGGTGATTCCGCAGGTGGATGATCAGTTCCGCCCGAGCAAGGAAGCCCTGCAGGACTACTACATCCGTGCCGGCAATGGCGAACTGGTGCCGCTGTCCAGCGTCGTGAGCTTTACCGAGGAAGTGGAGCCGTCGAACCGCACTCAGTTCAACCAGCAAAACTCGCTGACCCTGGAGGGCGTGGTGATGCCGGGCGTGGCGGCAGGCACCGCCATGGAGTTTATGGAGCAAACCGCCAGCGACGTCTTCCCTCAGGGTTTCAGCTACGACTACACCGGGGAAACCCGCCAGTTGGCCACCCAGGGCAGCGCTCTGATGGTGACCTTCTTCCTGTCATTGCTGGTGATCTATCTGGTCCTGGCCGCGCAGTTTGAAAGCTGGCGCGACCCGATCATCATTCTGGTATCGGTTCCCATGTCGGTAGCCGGGGCCATGGCGTTCATCGTACTGGGCTTTGCCACCATGAACATCTACACACAGGTGGGGCTGATTACGCTGATCGGGGTGGTCTCCAAGAACGGCATCCTGATTGTGGAATTCGCCAATCAGTTGCAGAAAGAGCGGGGCTTGAACAAGGTCGATGCAGTCATCGAGGCGGCGGCTATCCGCTTGCGCCCGATTATCATGACCTCTCTGGCATTGATCTTCGCCATGGTGCCTCTGCTGATTGCCATCGGCCCGGGTGCGGAAAGCCGGTTTGCTATCGGCCTGACCATCAGTGCTGGTCTGGGCATTGGTACCCTGTTCACGGTGTTTGTGCTGCCGGCGTTCTACATTCTGCTGGCCCGTGACCACCATGGCTCGGCAGCCGATGAATACGGCAACGACGAAGAGTCATCACAGGTGCCGGCGGGCAACCACTAACCCCGCACAGCAACACAAAAAAGCCCGGCATGGTGTCATGTCGGGCTTTTTTTGTCAGGAAGCAACGATCCTGTCCGGCGCTTCCAACGCTGCCTCTCCCGTCTGCAGACGGCGGCGCCACTGGACGGTCTCGCTGGGCAACTCACCGAAATGTTCCCGGTACAGCGCAGCAAACCGCCCCAGATGTGAAAATCCCTCATCGGCGGCGTACCAGGAAATATGGGGCACATCACACTGGCAATCCACCAGCCTGCGCCGTACCCGGATCAACCGACAGCGCTGGTAGAAACGGTAGGGGGTCATTCCGGTTTCCCGCTTCATCAGATAATACAGATTGCGCTCGCTGACCCCGGAATGGTTTGCCAGCTCCTGCAAATCAAACTCCCAGGCGGGCTCCATGCGGATTTTGTCGATAACCCGGAGAAGCCGGCGATCGAGCTCCGGGGGCGTTTCGTTAGGTTCACAACCACCCTCTCGGGCGATGCTGTCCAGTTCGTCAAACAGGCTATCGGCCGCAGCGCAGGCATCGTTGTGATCCTGGAAGAAGTTGGAGCGCAACAGAAAGTGATTCACCCGTTCCGCCATCCAGGCTAACACCCCCTGCCCCGGGGTGACGTTGCTGCGCCACTGTTCCGGGTTTAACAGAATCAGCCGGGACTGCCCGCAGGCGCGCACGGAAATTGCCTGGCTGGAGGTGATGGCGGCCATCGGGAAAGCCGGCTGTCTGCAATCGCCATTCACCAATACATCGCACTGCCCCGATACCGGCACCACCAGCAATGTCCCAGGCAGTCCGCACAGATGCACCTCGGCATCCTGGGCCAGATCCAGCGCACACACGACCCCACGGTCAACACTCAGGGAAGACAGCGAGCCAGCAACCGTTTGCGGCCGCTCAAGAGTGAGACCAACGTCATCACAGGCCAGCAACTCACGGATAGCCGCCTGCCATTCGCCGGCTGCAGCGCGGTTGAGTCGAAGGTAGGCATCCAGATCCGGTTTGGCAGTGAGATTGCGCATACAGCGTGAACAGGCAGTGAGTGAGCTTGCTGTTTTAAGCCAGCGTGCCGCAAACCCCTAGCCAAATCTTGCAAAACGGCAAGAAACGGGACGGAGTTTGCCTGTTAATTGATTCTTATCAATCCAGTGGCAGCTCATCCAGGGGGGACGGCCGGGCCATCAGGTAGCCCTGGCCACGGTGACAGTTCAATTCCTGGAGCTTGCGTTTCTGAATCTCGGTCTCGATGCCCTCCGCTACCACCTCCAGACTCAGCGCCTCGGCGATGGCCAGAATGGCGGAGACAATCCGCGAATCCCTGCCATCCTGCCCCAGCCGCTGAACAAACTGCTGATCGATCTTGAGCACATTCACAGGTAGCGCATGCAGATACGCCAGCGAGGAATACCCGGTACCGAAGTCGTCAATGGCAACCACCACTCCCTTGTCACCGAATTCCCGGAGTTTGTCCAGGCAACGGCGTGACAGGTTCATCAGGTGGGTTTCAGTAATCTCGATTTCCGGCTGCCAGCCAACCTGTCGAACCCGTTCGAAGAAAGGCTCCAACAATCCATCCAGCCGGCCATCAGCGATCTGGCGGGCGGAAATGTTAATGGCCAGGCGTCGGCCTCGGCCATGATCGACAGCGCAGGCCTCCAGATCCCGACGGATGCACCGGATCAGTTGCTCGGTCAGTTCGTGGATGTGCCCGCGCTGCTCGGCCACCGGGACAAAGTCCCCCGGAGACACCGCCCCCAGCTCAGGATGTTGCCAGCGCAAAAGAGCCTCCATGCCGGCCATGGCGCCGGTGGCAAGATCGTACTGGGGCTGGTACACCACCGAGAATTCCTCCGGCGCCACTTTCAGGGAAGCCACGAGGGCTTCGGACAGCCGTTGTTGCTGCTGGCCATGCTGGATTTCGCTCGCACTGTAGATCCGATAGCAGGCCCGCCCGGCCAGTTTGGCGGTATACATGGCCCGGTCGGCATTCTGCAGCAATTCACCCGCGGTCTCGCCGTGATTCGGATAGATAGCGGCGCCCACCGAGGCGGAGAGAAAATATTCCCGGTGCTCCACCATCACGGGTGCCCGGAACACATTGGTCATGCGCTCACACACCGCATTCAGTTGATCTTCGGTATCCAGTTCGATGATGGCGGCAAACTCATCCCCCGATAGCCGGGCAATCACATCGCCGTTACGAACCACGGCCTGGATACAGGCCGCAGCCTGTTGCAGCACCCGGTCGCCACAATCGTGGCCATGCAAGTCGTTCACAGACTTGAAAAAGTCCAGATCGATATAAAGCACCGCAAACAGGTCGGCGGTATCTTTACGCTGGTTCACCCGGGCCTTCAGGAATTCCTGAAACAGCGAGCGGTTGGGTAGTTCGGTGAGGGGGTCGTAGTAGGCCAGAGTTGCCAGCCGTTCATCGCTGGCAGCCAGCTCACCCACATCCATGAACACCCCGGCATACAGGCGCTTGCCCTGATAGTCCACGGGGTAGATAGTCAGCCACTGGGGATAGTTCTCGCCGCTCTTGCGCCGGTTCCAGATCAGGCCTTCCCATCGACCGCTCTCATTCAGGCTTTCCCACATGGCCTGATAGAACTCAGGCGAGTGCAGCCCGGAACTGAGCACCGACGGTGCCCGACCCAGGACTTCTTCTGGGCGGTATCCGGTCACGGCCTGGAACATCCGGTTCACATAGGTAATCACGGCGTCCGGAGTTGAAAGCATGATGGCTCGCGGATGATTATCCACCAGGGCTTTGAAGTCCTGTTCTGTCAACGCCTGCATACGCCAAATACCTTCCGTGTCCGACCTGCTACAGGCAGGCTCTTTTGTCCCAGCATAGGCAGAAAACGTCGCAAACCTATCCATATTTTGCAAAACCGCCTTATCTTTGACGAAAGGCTGAGAAAATGTGAACACAATTTCAACATTTGCAATATTCGGATACCCCGCCAACGAATACAGGTCGATAGTAGGTGCAAAACGAAACAAACGCCCCGCAGGAGCGCCCCATGCGCAGGAACGAACCGGTTACCGGTCACGAGCGCGAATACCCCGCGCACTATCACCTGATTACCACCACAGATCTGAAGGGCAAGATTACCGCTGCCAATGAAGAATTCGCGGAAGTCGCCGGCTACAGTATTGATGAACTGGTGGGACAGCCCCACAACCTGATCCGGCACCCGGATATGCCCCCCGAAGCCTTTGCCAATCTCTGGGAGACTATCCGCAAGGGCGACTCCTGGCGCGGTATGGTGAAGAACCGCTGCAAGAACGGCGACCATTACTGGGTGGACGCCTATGTCACGCCAATCATGAAAAACGGCGAACTGGTGGAGTTCCAGTCGGTACGCTGCCAGCCCCGCCGCAGCCAGGTCCGGCGTGCGGAAAAGGCCTACGCCGCCTGGAACCGTGGCTCCCTGCCCCGGCGTTTCCTGGCGGTGTCACCCCCACTGATTTCCAAACTCGCCTGCCTGTACGGCCTGCTCGCAGGCAGTCTTCTGGTGTTTGGCCTGACCTCCCTGTCGATACCGGAAATGGCCGTGCTGCAAGCCCTGGTCCTGTCTGTTTTCGGTGTTCTGTTCTGGCTTACCCTACCCATGATGCGAACCGCACGGGAAGCCTGTTGTGACGCCCACCCCGTGATGCCCTGGATCTATACCGGACGGCGCGACGAGGGCGGCTGGATCGAATACGATCGGCAAAAGCGCGATGCCACCTTGCGCGCGGTCTCGGCACGCATGCACGCCAACATCGGCAAACTGCATGGCCGCAAGCAGCGCACCATGGAGTGGGTTTCCAGTTCGGTGGCGAGTATCCGCAGCCAGCAAGGCGATATTGAGCAAATCACCCGGGCCTTCGAAGAACTGGCCCAGAGCGTCCGTCGTGTCAACGAGATGACCGTTCGAACCCAGCAGGCCAGTGCCGACGCCCGCCAATCTGCCAGTCAGTGCCAGCACCAGATGGATAGCGTCAATCATTCACTATCACGGTTACGGCAGCAGCTAACCAGCGCTAACGACGAGATGGATCGACTGACCGAACGCAGCAATGCCATCAGCATGGTGCTGGAGGTGATCAGCGACATTGCCGAGCAGACCAACCTTCTGGCCCTGAATGCTGCGATTGAAGCCGCACGGGCCGGCGAGTCGGGCCGTGGCTTTGCGGTGGTGGCGGACGAGATTCGGGGCCTGGCCCAGCGCACTCACGATTCCACACGCCGTATCGACACTATGATTGAGGAATTGCAATCGGAAACCCGGATGGTGGTCGACGTCATCGGCCAGGGCAGCGCTGCCTGTGAGCAGACTGCCACCATGGCCGACGAAGCCCGTCAGGCCCTCACCACGACCCTGAAAGACATGAACATTATTGATGACTGCGCCCGTGAAGTGGCTGGGGCAACCGAACAGCAATCCGCACTGGCAGCTCAGGTGGAACGTCAGGCCGAACATCTGCTGCACCTGGGCAATCAATCGGTTCAGAGTAGCGAAAGCGCCCGCCAGGAGTCCGAGCAACTGGGATCCAATGTTGACCAGGCGCAGTTGCTGACCAGTCATTTCCTGCAAATGCTGTGCGATAAACTGCTGAACAAGGGCGCTCAGGCATCGACCCGGCAATTTCCTGAACCGGCACAATAGGGTAGTCTGGCGATTCGTGGGGGGTGGAGGCTTCGCCCCCTTTGCAATCACCCACAGGATTCCCCGTGCCTTGACCCTAGCAACCCTCTTCTGGCTGTTTGTCGCCGGTTTCGCCATCTGGTACTGGTGGCGGGCCAAAGCCATCAAGGATTTTGTCTTGCAGGCTGCTCACCGGTACTGCAAATCCATGGACGTAATGCTGCTGGACGACGCCGTTTATCTGCGCGGACTCTGGTTCAAGCGCGATCAGAACGGAAAACTGCGAGTGTGGCGGCGTTTCCTGTTCGACTTCACCACCACCGGCGAAGAGCGTTACACCGGCCGTATCATCATGCTTGGCCAGAGCATCATTCACACCGAACTTGAACCGCACCGATTCTGACCGACTGTCACCGGAGCCGCCTCACCCAAATGGGCGATTACCGGCACCTGTGTTCGTCCGTGATACTCCCTGTTGCATGTCGACAACCAACAAAAACAACAGGAGTCATCTATGCGTTTTGCCATGCCCATCCGGCTTGTGGCCGGAATTCTCATGCTGGTGTTCTCGGTACTGAGCCACGCCAGCTACACCCAGACCCGTCATCCGATTGTGCTGGTACACGGTGTAACCGGCTTCAACACTCTTGGCGGTCTGATCAACTACTTCCACACCATTCCCTGGAACCTTGAACGCAGTGGCGCAAAGGTCTATACCGCCAGCGTGTCCTTCGTGAACAGCAGCGAACAGCGTGGCCAGCAACTGGCCAATTACGTCAACAGCCTGGGCCACAGCAAGGTCAATCTGATGGCGCACAGTCAGGGTGCCCCCACCTCCCGGGTGGCAGCGGCTCTGATTCCCCACAAGATTGCCTCGGTCACGTCGATTGACGGCGTAAACAAGGGCTCCAAAGTTGCTGACGTTATCCGGGGCATCATCCCTCCCGGCAGCTATGTTGAAGGGGGCGCCGACGCCATTGCCAACGCCCTGGGCGGACTGATCAATGCCCTGTCCGGAGCCAGCAACCCCCAGGATGGTATTGCCGCCCTGGAAACCCTGACCACTCCGGGCACCACCAGCCTGAACGACGCCCTGGGTTGGAAAGGGGTTAATCGTAATGCCTGCGCGGGTACCAGCGAAGATGTCTGGATCAGTGGCCAGAAGATCAAGTTTTTCTCCTGGACCGGACGCGCCGTATGGACCAACGTGTTCGACATTACCGATCCGTTCCTGGGCGTGACCTCCCTGGCCTTTGGCAGCGAGCCCAATGATGGTCTGGTCGGCGTCTGCGCCACCATGATGGGCAATGTCATCGGCACCCACTACGACATGAACCACGTTGATGCCATCAACCATCTGCTGGGCGCCCGTTCTCTCTGGACCAACCCGGTCTCACTCTACCGCAGCCAGGCCAACCGTCTGAAAAACCGCGGTCTGTGAGGTGGTTATGAAGCACCAGTCCACCCGGAAACTGCGGTGGCTGCTTCCCGTTGCCCTGCTGGCCATTATGGCCAGCAGCGGCCTCTGGTACTGGCAGGCACCGGGTTCAGAACCCAGGCCAGACCCGGCAAAAACCTTTGCCAGTGCGCCTGCTGTCACGCCACCGGCGGTCACCCAGGCATCGGCCCCGGTTCCTTCCAATAAGAAACCGCCACACCAGACACCCGCCAGCCTTCCCGACCAGAACTTTGCCCGTTCCCTGGCCGGCACGGATATCGACGGCGCCCTCAAGGCAGACCGCAACGGCGAGTTGATTCTGGACCTTGGCGTTCGCGACTTCTTCGATTACTTCCTGAGCGCCGTGGGTGAAGTCTCACCAGAGGCCGCCATCGGACAGATCCAGTCCCTGGCCCGCAACTATCTGCCGGAACCGGCCGCCAGCGATGCCATGGTTCTGCTCGACCAGTACCTGGCTTACAAGCAGGCTGCGTTACAGCTGATGCAGACGGAACTGGATCCGAGCCGACAACACGACCCTGGCTACCAGCTAACCGCCCTCGGCGATGCCCTGAGCAGTCTGAAACAACTGCGCCGTTCGACCTTCAGCCCGGACGCACATCAGGCGTTTTTCGGCGAGGAAGAGGCCTACAGCGAGTACACCCTGGCGGCCATGAGTATCCAGCAGCGGGAAGATCTTTCCGATCAAGGCAAACAGGCGCTGATTGAATGGCACCGCAAACAGCTGCCGGAGTCGCTTCGGGCAACCGAGCAACGACTGCAGAGCGAAACCCGCGAGCATCAGGCCCGACTGTCTGCCCTGGAGAATACCGAATCACCGGAAGCCGCCGGCCGGAAGCTGGTGGAGCTGGGCATGGACCCGGAAAGTGCCGAAGGGGTCGTCAGTTACCTTAAACAACGTGAAAGTTTTGATCAGCAGTTTTCCGAGTTCGAACAGGCTGTTGACGCCGAGGATCTGGAAGGCCTGGCCGGAGCAGATCGTCAGAAACACAAGGATGCCCTGCTGGAGCAATACTTCCCCGATGAACAGAGCCGAACCTGGGCCCGACTCAGAATGCTGAACCAAAGCTGACCACTCTGTGCTCTGGCTCCCGAAATCCGGAGCCAGAGCGTTCTAGAATCGGAGCTTGTGTTCCGTGGATATCCCGACCATGACGGCCGAACAAATCCAACAGCAACAGGCCAGAGGATTCCTGACCCTGCGTTTTGTGCCGGCACTGGAAGCCGACTACCGCAAAGCGCGTTCTGCGTTAATCCGCCAACGGGCGAGACTGGCATCTATCGCTGGTCTGCTGCTCTTTCTGGTGTACGCCCTGGTAGACCTGATGACCCTGCCAGCCGAGCTGGCCCGTCTCACGGCTGGAATAAGACTGGCCATTACCTGCCCGATCATCGCCCTGGTTCACTGGCTGGCCCACCGGAAAACCCCCGACGACCACCACTTCGAGCGGCTGTACGTGTTTGCCTATATCGCCGGAGGCCTGAGCGTCATTGCCATTATCCTGGCCGCCCGCTGGCACAGCTACCCTCTGCCTTATGAGGGCATGATACTCATGCTGATGTTCGGATACTTTGCCATGGGACTGCCTTTTTTTTCCGCCTCGGTGGCCTCCTTTGTTCTGGTGTGGGCCTACCTGCTGGCAGAGCTCTGGGCCGGCAACCCTGCCACCGCCACCCTCACCAATCTGTTCTTTCTGATGACCGCAAATGTCATTGGTATGGTCGGCGCCTGGATCAGCGAGTACCGTCACCGTGCCCACTTTCTCGACCGCCAGCTCCTGGATCTGTTGCACCAGTCCGCCAGGGACGAGAGCCGTCGGAAAACCGAGCTGATCACTGCGGCCAGCCATGATCTGCGCCAACCCCTGAATGTCATCGACCTGACGCTGGAAACGCTGCAACCTGAACGCGAACACTCCGAGGTGATGAATCAGCTTCGTGATACCGTGGGTCAGCTCCGTAATCTGCTGGGAACGGTGTTCGACAGCGCCCGACTGAACGAGGGCATGATTCAGCCGGAGCTCCAGCCTGTGCAACTGAACCATACGTTGCAGGAGCTTGAAGATCTGCTGTCAGACACCTTGTCCCGTCGCGACATCCGCCTGGACATTGCCCCGGCCGAGCCCGGGCTGGCCTTGACCGCGGATCCCAGCTTGCTGTTGCGAGTATTGCAGAACCTCGTCATCAATGCCGCCGACCACAGTGGTGGCCAGCGCATTCAGGTCAACACGGTCACCACCGGGAACTGGGCCCGCATCCGGGTGTGCGATGACGGGCGTGGGCTGCCGGAAAGCCTGCACACACAGGTCTTCGACCCCTACATCCGTGCCGGTGCCAGCCACCAGGCGGGGCTCGGGCTGGGCCTGACCATCGTGCGCGAATTCTCCCGGCTCATGGGCGGGCAATGTGGAACCGAATCATCTTCGGGCCGGGGCGCGGTATTCTGGGTGGCACTGCCGATTGCTATTACAACCAGCCCAGGGCCCGGGCCCGGTTCACGCATTCAGTCCGATTGTGCACCCCCAGTTGGGTAAAGATCGCTTTCAGATGGGTTTTGACCGTGTGTTCGGTCAGGCCCAAGCTCTGGCAGATGCGTTTGTTGGGAAACCCCTGGGCGAGAAGCGTCAGCACTTCGAACTGACGCGGCGTTAACGGGGCTTCCGAAACCAGGGGCGCCATGCCCCCGGGGAAATAGCCCTGTCCCCGCCGTACCGATTGCATCATACGAACCAGCGCCGCGCGCCCGGCTGATTTGGCCAGAAACCCGGCCGCCCCGGCCGTTCGCACGGCCCTGACGGTGCTTTCGTCCTCACTGCTGGAGATAATCACCACCGGCGGGGTGTTCCGCAAGCCAGCCAGACGCGGCAACAGCGAAAGTCCGGCTTCTCCGTTAAGTGCCAGGTCAAGCAATACCAGATCGACCCCGGTGCCATGCACCAGTTGCTCGGCCGCGGCCTCCAGCGTGCCCACCGTGACCACCGAGAGAGCCAGTTCCTCCTGCCGGATCAGGCCCGCCAGCGCCTGCGCAAACAGGGCGTGGTCATCGACCAGCAAAACCTTCTCAAAGGCTGTGGTTCGATGATGTTCTGCCGAAGATGAGCCATGCCGGAGCGATGTCACATGCATGATGGTGCCCCGCTGTGTTTGTTTTTGTTACTGCGGACACCCCACTATAATCCAGCAAGCCCGGCGCCTCAGCGGCCTGCTTAACACTTTCTTACAAAAGTATTGAACCTTTCGCGCCATCTGATCTCGCCTGAAACATAAATGTCATATTTCTGAAGCATCCTTCCGGCATCACAACCATATGATCTGAAAAGGTTTTCAACACGATGCCTGATTTCACAAGGAAGACCGCCGGCCACTGGCTGGCAATGCTTGCAAGCGCCAGTCTCTGCGCCAGCGCCTACGCCCATGAGCTGGAAATTCACGGCTCCAACACCGTCGGCGCCACACTGGCACCCATGCTGGTAAGCGGCTATCTGGCACAGCAGGGTAATGGGTCGGTCAGTCGCCGGGCCACGGGCACCGAGAACGAGCAGATTCTGCTGACCGAGACCGAACAGGGTCCCATCAGTGTTCTGGTGGCCGCCCACGGCTCCAGCACCGGCTTCCGCACCCTGGCCAGCGGTCAGGCGCAGATCTGGGCATCCTCCCGGCCGGTCAAAGCCGCTGAGGCGGAACAGGTTCGCCAGAAGGCCGACCTGACAGCCCTGGAGAGTGAACATGTCATCGCTATTGATGGCCTTGCCGTACTGGTGCACCCCGACAACCCTGTCAATGCCATGAGTATCGATACGCTCGGGCGCATTTTCGCTGGCCAGATTCGTAACTGGTCGGAACTTGGCGGGCCGGACCGGCCAATACGGCTCTACGCCCGGGATGATCGTTCTGGCACCTGGGATACCTTTAAATCCCTGGTTCTGGGTAAAGGCTACCGCCTGGACGAATCCGCCAAACGCTACGAATCCAACGACCAGCTGTCCGATGACGTGTCCCGCGATCCCGGTGGTATCGGCTTCTCCGGCCTGGCCTCGGTGCGCAACAGCAAACTGCTGGCGATTTCCGAGGGCAATGCCCCGGCCCTGAAACCGAATCAGCTCACGGTTGCCAGCGAAGACTATCCGTTGTCCCGCCGACTGTTCATGTACACCATGGGGGAGAAAACGCCGGTCTTTGCCAAAGGCTTGATCAACTACGCCCTGGATGAGGACGGCCAGAACCTGGTGGCCGAATCCGGGTTCATTTCCCAGAATCCGATCGCGGTAAAACCGGAATTCGACACCTCCGTACCAGAGAGCTTCCGGCGACTGACCAGCAATTACCAGCGCCTGACCGTCAATTTCCGCTTTGCCGAAGGCCGCACCAAGCTCGACAACAAGGCCCAGCGGGATCTGCTACGGGTGAAGCATTACCTGCGACAGCATAATCGCGACGCCAGTGATCTGCTGTTGATCGGTTTTGCAGATGCACAGAGTCACGAACTTCGGGCCCAGATGATTTCCGAGCTGAGAGCGTTGTCGGTGCGCAAGGCACTGGGCCAGGCAGGTGTGGCGAACGTTGCCTACACAGGTTATGGCCACTACATGCCCGTTGGCGGCAAGGGAAACCTGCGCAATGGCCGGGTAGAAGTCTGGATCAAGAACCCCTGACCAGCCGGGGATTCGACCAAAGTCTGCCTGCAGACTTCGGCAATCCCCTATCCGCACCCCCATCACAGATATGTTTGGGTTTCCTATACTGCCGTTGTCACCCTCCAACCAACAGACCGGGACAATGGACATCAAAAACGACCACCGTTACGCGATTAACCTGAACGTACGGGGCATCCAGCCCTCCGCAACCCTGCGCATCAACGAGCTCAGTAACCAGCTCCGTTCCGAAGGCAAGGACATCATCAAACTGGGGCTGGGGCAGTCGCCGTTCCCGGTACCGGATCGCGTGGTCGACGCCCTCAAGGAGCACGCCCACGAAAAAGATTATCTGCCGGTCAAAGGTCTGAAGGGCCTGCGTGAAGCCATCGCCGGCTACATCAACCGCAGCGAGCGCATGCGCTGTACCTGGGAAGACGTGCTGATCGGCCCGGGCTCCAAAGAGCTGCTGTTCATGCTGCAGCTGGCCTACTACGGCGACCTGCTGATACCGCGCCCGAGCTGGGTGTCTTATGCGCCCCAGGCCCGCATCATCGGCCGTTCGGTACACTGGCTGCCGACCCACGCCGAGAACAATTGGCAGCTGACCGCCGAGGAACTGGACATCATCTGCCGGGACGACCCGTCACGCCCGCGTATCCTGATTCTCAACTATCCGTCCAACCCGACCGGATGCACCTACACCGACGATCAGCTGCTGGCCATCGCCAACGTGGCCCGCAAGTACAAGCTGATCCTGCTCTCAGACGAGATCTACGGAGAAGTTCACTTTGAGGGCAAGCACAAGTCCATTGCCCGCTACTACCCGGAAGGCACCATCATCAGCACCGGCCTGTCCAAGTGGGCCGGCGCCGGCGGCTGGCGCCTGGGTACCTTTATCTTCCCGCCCGAGCTGAGGCCACTGCAGGACGCCATGGCGATCATCGCCAGCGAAACCTACACGGCGACCAGCGCCCCCATCCAGCACGCTGCCATTGCTGCTTTCAATGGTGGTGAGGATATTGAGGAATATCTGGTTCAGTCGCGCCGGGTGCTGAAAGTGGTGGGTGAATACATGCATCGCCGTCTGACCGACATGGGCGCTGTGGTTCAGAAGCCCGAAGGTGCGTTCTACCTGTTCCCGGACTTCTCCGGTTTCCGCGACCAATTGGCCCGCACGGACATCAAGACTTCCCAGGCCTTCTGCACCGCCCTGCTGGAGAATACCGGCGTCGCCATCCTACCCTCCAGTGATTTCGGCTTCGTACCGGATCACCTGGGCGCCCGCCTGGCGTTTGTCGATTTCGACGGTGCCGCGGCCCTGAACCTGGCCGGTGGCGATTACGCCGACCAGGAGCTGGATGACAGCTATATCCAGCAGGCCTGCCCAAGACTGGTGCTGGCCATGGATAAAATGGAGAAGTGGCTGAACAGCCTGTAAGCCTGCCGTGCTAGACTGGCACCCTCACAGTTTCAGAAACCGCGAGGGTGCCATGTCTGACTCAGTTTCTCTCCAGGAAATCGCCGATTTCACCGAAGCCCTGGCCCGCGAAGCCGGCGAATTGATCCGCCACGAGCGGGAAGAAAACACCCTGCGCACCGACTACAAACACCAGACCGAACTGGTCACCCACGCCGACGTGATGGCCGACGAATTCATCACCGGCACCATCCGCGAACGCTTCCCCCACCACCGCATCCTCTCCGAGGAAACCATGCCGGATCTGTCCCAGGCGGAAGAGCTGGAAACGCCATTGTGGATAGTCGACCCCATCGACGGCACGGTGAACTACGCTTACGGCCATCCCCAGGTTGCGGTGTCCATTGCCTACGCCGAGAAGGGCAAAGTGCGGGTGGGCGTTGTGCACGCGCCGTTTCCCGGCGAGACCTTCCGGGCCACCGAGAGCGAAGGCGCAACCCTGAACAACCAGCCTATCCGCCACAGCGGCGCGACCGACCCCAGGCAATCGCTGTTCGCCACCGGTTTTCCGTACACCAAGGACAACCTGGAACCGCTGGTACGCCGCTTGGACGCCATGATTCACCAGTGCCGCGACCTGCGCCGGATCGGCTCAGCCGCTCTGGACATCTGCTGGGTGGCCTGTGGCCGGCTGGACATCTACTACGAAAACGTCAGCCCCTGGGACTTCGCCGCCGCCCGTCTGATCGCAAAAGAAGCTGGCGCTACGGTAGGCCATTTCGGGGAAGTTCCGGAGGGCTATCCGGCGGATCTCTATGGACGGGATATTCTCATCTCGGCGCCGGCCGTGTGGGCGCCAGTGCGCTCAATTCTGCGGACTGCTTCCGGATACGAGTAAGGTTGGATAATATCGCCAACACCTAGCCTGATATTTTGGAGTTAGGCATGGGCTGGGATCCCTTTCCCGAAACCGCTACGAGCACATCCGTGTGCGCTTCTCTCCGGCCATCCTTGGCCTCCGAAATTTCGGGAAAGGGATCCCAGCCCATGCCTTTCTGACATCAGCGATAACGCACCGAATCTAGGTTTGATCAGGAAATACAAATCCATAGAGAAAGATCGAGGGGTATAACTCGACTATCCCAACAAAGTTCGATCGTTGTGACTGGGGTTTACCTTCGCAGAATGTCGGAGGCCAAGGATGGCCGGAGAGAAGCGCACATGGATGTGCTTGTAGCGGTTCTGCGAAGGTAAACCCCAGTCACAACAGGCAGTCCACTGGAAGGCTAGGTGAACGAAACTCCACGGCTCAACCCCAGACCGCCTCAGACACCAGCCCCCAGGCCTCGTCGAAATCACTCGTCGGCAAGCGCGAAAACGAAGAGCGCACAAAGCGCTGAATCCGGCCTTCCACGAACACCATGACAAAGTCCGCACCACGGGCCGCCGTGGTTCTGGGCCGCAGGCCCTGACGGATTTCACCTTCTTTCAGGGCCTGGCGAATCTGGGTTTCCAGCCGCTCGAAAAACTGGGATGCCCGCTTTCTCAGGGATTCATCCTCCCCCATCAGCGCATCGCCAGTCAGCACACAGCACAGGCCCGGATTACGCTCGGCAAACACCAGCACCAGATGCGACAGCTGCTGCAGGCGCACGCGCACATCCTCCTGTTCCTGCAGAATCACCTGGCAACGGGAAAAAACCGCCTCCTCGGCAAATTCGATCAGCGCCTCAAACATTTTGCGCTTGCTGGGAAAATGCCGGTACAAGGCCGCTTCGGTAACGCCCACGGTTTTGGCCAGGCCAGCCGTGGTGATTCGGGCACCGGGATCGCTTTGCAACAGCTCGACTAGCGCCTGGAGAATAGACTCCCGGCGACTGGGTTTCTGGTTGGTCATGACAGGACTACAGCGCTCTGAAATTCTGGTTTTGGTTTTATATGCCCTCCCCGGCAAGGGAGGGACTTTTCAGAAAAAAGTGCCGTCGATCGGTGACGAGGCACTGGCATACAGTTTCTTGGGCATACGGCCGGCGAGGTAGGCTTCACGGCCGGATTCGATGGCCAGACGCATGGCATTGGCCATTCTGATCGGGTCTTTGGCCTGGGCGATCGCGGTGTTCATCAGCACGCCGTCACATCCCAGCTCCATGGCAATGGTAGCGTCTGAGGCCGTACCGACGCCCGCATCCACCAGCACCGGCACCTTGGCGTTCTCGACAATCAGCCGGATGTTGTAGCGGTTCTGGATACCCAGGCCGGAGCCAATCGGCGCACCCAGAGGCATGATGGCCACGCAACCCATTTCTTCCAGGCGCATGGCCAGCAAAGGGTCGTCCGAGCAGTACACCATCACCTTGAAGCCATCCTCGATCAGCTCTTCAGCCGCGAGCAGGGTTTCCGGCATGTTGGGGTACAGGGTCTTGTGTTCGCCCAGCACTTCCAGTTTGACCAGATCGTGGCCATCCAGCAGCTCCCGGGCCAGCTTGCAGGTACGGACTGCATCTTTGGCGGTGTAGCAGCCGGCGGTATTGGGCAGGATGGTGTAGCTTTCCGGGGAAATCACGTCCAGCAGGTTGGGTTCATCCGGGTTCTGGCCCAGGTTGGTACGGCGTACCGCCACAGTCACGATCTCGGCGCCACTGGCCTCGATGGCATGACCGGTTTCCATCAGATCGTGATATTTGCCAGTGCCCACCAACAAGCGGGACTGGTACACCTTGCCGGCGATTTCCAGGGGTTTGTCTTCGGGGAGCTGAATCTCTGGTGTCTCTGTCATAACCTGCCTGAGTTATCTGGATAAAGTAAGAGCGGGAACCGCCTGGCTCTGATGAGGTATCAACCACCACCGATGGCGTGGACCACTTCCACCCGGTCACCTTCATTCAGGGTGAACTGCGGGTGCTGGCTGCGGGGTACAATGTCTTCGTTTACCTCCACCGCCAGGCGTTTCCCGGTCAGGGTGAGTTGTTCTATCAGGGCGGCAATGGTCGCTCCGCTTGGGAGTTCCATCGGCTCGCCATTCACCTGTACCAACATGGTTACCATTGCCTCCGTTACTTCTTCAGGGCTGCGACAATCAGCAACACCCAGCCCACCATAAAGCAGACGCCGCCCACCGGTGTCACCGGACCCAGCCAGTGGATTCCTGTCAGAACCAGCAGGTAGAGACTGCCACTGAACAGCAACATCCCGGCAAGCCAGAAGCCACAGGACAGGGTCAACAGCTTTCGCGGCAGGCCAAGCGCCGGCATCAGACTCGCGGCCACCAAAGCCAGGGCATGGTACATCTGGTAGCTGACAGCCGTCTGGAATACCTCAAGGCCGCGTTCGGATACCACATGGCGCAGGCCATGAGCACCGAAAGCGCCAGCCATAACGGCCAGCAGGCCGGCGACGGCGCCGGCGACAAGTGCCCAGCGTACAATCCGGGTTCCGGGGTCAGCCGCAGTCACAGTGGATTTTCTCTCCGGTATCGAGATTCATCATGGTCAGGGCGCCGCCCCATACACACCCGGTGTCCAGCCCGATAAACCGGTCGCTGCCGGTGTTGCCTTCCAGCGCAGCCCAGTGGCCAAACACCACTTTCACATCGTCCTGGCGGGGATAGGTAAACCAGGGGGCATAGCCCTCAGGCGCCTGATCGGCCGACTCTTTGGTAGCCAGTTCCAGGCGGCCGTCGCTGGCAATAAAACGCATGCGGGTAAAATAATTGGTAATCACTCGCCAGCGATCCATACCGGTGAGGGTATCACACCAGGTTTCAGGCTGATTGCCATACATTTGGCTGAAATATTCGCTCGCCTGGTCGTCCCGGATCACGGCTTCCACTTCCCGGGCACAGGCCACGGCCTGCTCCACACTCCAGATGTGCGGCAGACCGGCATGGGCCATCACCAGGTTTCGGCCGGCGTCGTGCACGCACAGATGCTGCTGGCGCAGCCACTGGATCAGCCGGTCGTGATCCGGTGCGTCCAGAATGTCATGCAACGTATCCTTGCGCTTCGGTCTGTGGCCGCCAAGCGCGACCGCCAGCAGATGCAGGTCGTGGTTGCCCAGTACCACAACGGCGGCATCGCCCAGGCTTTCGATGTAGCGCAGGGTTTCCAGTGATGACGGGCCGCGGTTAATCAGATCACCGGCCACCCAGAGCCGGTCACGGGACGGCGAAAAATCAACCTTCGCCAGCACATCCCGCAGGCGATCGTAGCAACCCTGAATATCGCCGATGGCGTAGTCAGTCATCACTTACCTCGTTGTCATCTGCCTGCAGCTTACCAGTGTCTGCCAGCAAATCCGCAATCCTGACATAGTCGGCCAGGCCCAGGTTTTCCGGGCGCAGGCCATCGTTGATTCCGAGGGACTGCAGCTGTTCTACGGTAACCATGGCCGCCAGCGCCTTGCGCAGGGTTTTTCGGCGGGCATTGAACGCGGTGCGTACCACTGCCTGCAGCGTTTTCAGGTCTTTCGCGGGGTACGGCAGTTCCTTGTGGGGCACCAGGCGGACAATGGCGGAGTCCACTTTCGGGGCCGGGCGGAAGGCGCCAGGGCCTACTTCGAACAGCGGCTGCACCTTGCAGAAATACTGGGCCATGATACCCAGGCGGCCGTAATTGTTGTCGCCCGGTACCGCCGCCAGCCGCTGCACCACCTCCTTCTGCAACATGAAGTGCATGTCCTGCACCACACCGCTCTGGGACAGCAGATGAAAGATCAGCGGGGTGGAGATGTTGTAAGGCAGGTTGCCGACAATGCGCAAAGGCCGGTCACTCACCAACTGGCTGAAATCGAAACTGAGGGCATCGGCCTCGTGAATCCGGAATTCCGGGTAGTTGAAGAACTTGGTACGCAGCACCGGAATCAGGTCCCGGTCCAGTTCCACCACCTGCAAACGGGGATTGATGGCAAGGATTTCTTCGGTAATAGCCCCCAGACCGGGGCCGATTTCTACAATCGAGTCTTCCGGCTTGGGATTGATCGCGCGCACGATGCGTTCTATCACACCTGGATCATGCAGGAAGTTCTGGCCAAACCGTTTACGGGCCTGGTGCCCGTGTTTGTTGCTCATGACAGTTCTCCGGCCCGTGCGGCCTTGCGGCAGCGGGCCATCTGCTCGCCCACACGGATAGCGGTATGCAGGCTGCCGGCATCGGCCTTGCCGGTACCAGCCAGATCCAGGGCAGTGCCATGGTCAACCGAGGTACGGACAATGGGCAAGCCCAGCGTGATATTAACGGCCCGGCCAAAGCCTTGGAATTTCAGTACCGGCAGGCCCTGATCGTGATACATGGCCAATACCGCATCGGCATTGTCGAGCCAGTGCGGGGTGAACAGGGTGTCCGCCGGCAACGGCCCGGTCAGTTGAATTCCCTCGGCCCGCAGCTGTTCGAGGGTCGGCTCAATCACCTCAATTTCTTCCCGCCCCAGATGGCCCCCTTCACCGGCGTGGGGATTCAGGCCAGCCACCAGAATGCGCGGCTGATCAATACCGAAAAAGGCTTTCAGGTCCGCATTCAGAATGCGCGTCACCTGAGTCAGCCGGTCCGGTGTTATGGCCGCAGAAACGTCTTTCAGGGGTAAGTGGGTGGTTACCAATGCCACCCGGAGTTCTTCCGTGGCCAGCATCATCACCACCCGTTCCACGCCACACAGCTCCTGCAGGAATTCGGTATGGCCACTGAAGACGATGCCGGCTTCGTTAATAACGCCCTTGTGCACAGGCGCGGTCACCATGCCGTCGAAATCGCCATTCAGGCAACCCCGGGCGGCGATGGTCAGGGTGTCCAGGACGTACTGACTGTTACCCTTATCAAGCCGGCCGGCCACCGTGGAACCACAACCTTCAACATGTCGTACCGATAAATGACCCGCCCGGGTTGCTGCCGCTACACCTGGCTGCCAGTCATGCAGCTCAATCTGGAGCCCGAGCTGGCTGGCCCTGTCTCGTAGCAGTTCGCGGCTGGCAATCACCACCAGGCCGGCGTCCCGGCTCCCGGTTGCCAGTTGCAGGCACAGTTCCGGGCCGATGCCGGCCGGTTCGCCGGCAGTGAGTGCCAGGATCACCGGTGTGCTCATGACGGGTTTGCTTCCTCGCTCTCCGGGTTCATATCGGCATATTCACCCTTGAACTCAACAAAGGCTTCGTCCCGAATCTCACGCAGCCAGTTCTGCAATTCCAGCTCGAATTTCCGCATATAGATGGCCTGACGAGCCTGGGACTCGCGATTCTGTTCGGTCACGTCCTGGCGCCGGCGCTCCTCCACCTGCAGGATGTGCCAGCCAAACTGGGACCGGAAAGGCCCGAAATATTCGCCCACCTGCGCCTGATTCATGGCTTCTTCAAAAGCGGGCACCATCTGGCCCGGGCTTACCCAGCCCAGATTACCGCCGTCCGAGCCGGAGACCGGATCGTCCGAGCGTTCACGGGCCAGATCGGCAAAGTCGGCGCCATCCTGCAACTGCTGGTAGATCTCGCGAATGCGCTGCTCCGCCTGCACATCGGTCACCGCTTCGGAAGGCCGTACCAAGATATGCCGGACCCGGTGCTGCTGGATGAATTGCTGCTGCTCACCGCCGCGCTTGTCCATCACCATCACCAGATGAAAACCACTGTTGTTTTCCAGCACCTGCGAAGGCTCACCAACTTCCAGATCCGGTACCACCGGTGCGACCAGTGAGGGCAACTGGCTTTCAGATCGCCAGCCCATGTCGCCCCCTTCCAGGGCGTTGCTGGCATCGGATTCGGCAACCGCTACTTCCCGGAAGTCCCGACCGTTGGCAATCTGCTGGCGCAAGGCCTGTGCTGTCTCCCGGGCCTCATCCACCGACGCTTCGCTGGCCGGGTCGTCAACTTCGATAAAGATATAGGCCAGACGGTATTCGGCATCGGTACTGCCGTTGGCTTGCTGGGCCTGGAGATAGTTTTCCACTTCCCGGTCGGTAACGCGTACCCGGTTACCTACGCGACGCTGCTGCACCCGGCTGGTCAGCATTTCATTGCGGATCTGCTCCCGGGCCTGCTGATAGGTCACCCCTTCTTCCGCCAGCTGGCCTTCGAATTCGGCCAGGGTCATGCCGTTGCTGCGGGCAATATTGGCCAGGGTCTCGTTCAGCTCGTTGTCGCTGATGCGCATGCCCATCTGGCCGGCCATCTGCAGCTGCAGGGATTCCTGAATCAGTTGGTCCAGTACCCGCTGCTCAAGCAGTTCCCGGGGCGGCAGACCAGTGCCCTGCGCACTCAGGCGACCGACAATGGTATTGATACGGGCGTCCAGCTCACTCTGGAGGATCACCTCGTCATCCACGATCGCAACCACACGGTCCAGCAGTTTTCGTTCGGCCTGAGCAGTCACTGACAGCACCACCATGGCCAGTGTCAGCAGAATTGTCAGTCCGTGGCGGACAGTCGCCTTCATAATCACCTCTTGGTTTGTAAAATCGTGATCGCAGCCGGGTCGGCCTGCAGATTCGGGTTCGTTCAACGGCGCGGGTTTCCGAACCTCCGGCGCTCGCGCTCGTCGTAGCCGTAGATGGCGTCCGCGATGTTGTCGGATGCACCACCACTGCCGCCCAGACCTTTCAGTTCAATCCGGAACAGCAAGCGGGTGTCCAGTTCTTCGTCATCAGTCAGGTAGTTCTGGTGCACCACCTGAAAACTCCAGCAGCAGTTGTTATATTCCAGACCGGCAAGGGTGCCCACGGTTCGGTCGAGCTGAGAATCCCAGACCCAGCGACCAATGGCACTGACCTGGTCCGTTACCGGAAAGACCGTTCCAATGTCGGTTTGTTCCAGCTCATCCGGCCGGCTGTAGGTATGTCCGAGTGTCGCCAGGTAACGATAATCCTCGGAGTGGAAAATCAGCTGGCTGCGGCCCTCTTCGGTTTTCCGGGTTTCGTGATCCCACAGCAGGGAAGAACGAAGCTCCAGATTGTCGATGGGGTTCAGCACCAACTCGCCCGCCAGCGGTGAGCGGCTCCGGTCGGATGCGCCCTCGCCAAACAGATCCACTTCACGATCTTCGAAATAGCGCACCTGGCCAACACTCACCCGAGCCCGCTCCGCCCCGGTCAGGAGGTCATTGAAACGACTGGTGAGCGCCACCGTCAACTGGTTGGCGTCACCGACCCGATCCCCGCCGGTAAACCGGTCCCGCCGGAACAGCTGGTCAAAGCGGAAACTGCGGATGCCGGTATCAAAATCCGGGATATAGTTCTGATCGGATTCGGCATCGGCCCAGGCGTAATACAGCCGGGGCTCCAGGGTCTGGTTGTAGGGTACGTCAAACAGGCTGGATCGACGATCAAAGTACAAACCATTGTCCCACTCGAACACCGGCACGGTGCGGTCAAAGCCGGCGTCACCCAGGGTGTAGTCATCCAGCTCGTAGCGGGTGTAGTCGAGGCTGACCGAGGGACGACTGAAGCCCCAGAGCGCCCTCATGGGCAACGCCAGTTCGGGAATCGCCCGTAACCGCTGGCCGTTGGCCTTGTCCAGGCCGGTAAGGTTCTCATTGTCCCGGTAGAACCAGGTGTACTGGCTTTCCAGGTTCGCTTCCAGCCAGCCGGCTTCCAGCGAGCCACCGTAGATCACTTCCGGCAACTGGGCATAGGGTTTATCAACGTTGGCAATACGGTCAGGGATGGTCTGGTAGCCGTTCAGGTAGGCTTCAAAGTACTGATTGGCTCCGTAGTAACGGACGCCACCCCGTCGCTGAAGATGCGTCGCCTGATCAATTTCAAGACTGCGGTTCAGATCGCTCAGGTAGTCCTCATCTGATATCACCGAGTAATCGCCGTAGCCGCTCCAGCCTCCGCCAAACGCCGCCCGGGTGGTAAAATCCAGGGCCCAGCGCTCGCCATTTTCACCCGGATTTTCATCCCGAAAAGCGGAATCATTGTCGATATACCCCAGCTGCAGCACCGATTCGCCATACTGACTGAGGTAGCGCCCCTCCACTTCCGTGAACAGGCCGCGACCGTGGATATACTGCGGTGTGAGGGTGGCATCATAATGGGGTGCCAGATTCAGATAGTACGGCAAGGCCAGGTAGGCCCCGCTACCAGCGCTGGACGAGCCAAACTGGGGATACAGGAAACCGGTCTTGCGGCGGTCATCAATCGGGAAGGTAATGTAAGGCCAGTAGAATACCGGCGCATCCAACACTTCCAGCCGCACGTGCCGTGCAGTACCAAAACCTTCCGCCTGATCCAGCTCGATGTCCGATGCCACAATCGACCAGTCGTTCTGGCCCGGACCACAGGTAGTGATCATGCCATCGGAGATAACCACCTGGCTTTCACTGACCCTGGACAGGGATGAGGCCTCGCCCCTGAGTTCCGACTCGTGCAGGAGAAACGTGGCCGTGTTGATATCCAGTTGCCCGGACTGGGTAGAATAGTTCGCGTCCTGCCCGGTCAGCAGAAAGCCTTCACCTCGGCTGACCAGCGGTCCTTGCAGTTGCAATTCGCCGGACTGCTGGTTGTACCGTGCCTCCGCGCCGGTCGCCTGGAACGGACCCTGGCGCAGGCGCACATCACCCTGCAGGTAGAGTTCGCTATCCAGTTCATAGCGGGCGTTCAGGGCACTGGCTTCCAGTGGCATGGAACCCTCAATGCCCTCGCCCGGCACCACGGCGCCATCGCCGCCAACCGTGCCAGGCAGATAACCTCCCTCGCAGAATACCGGCAGCCGACCGGCCACCTCTGGCGGCAATTCACTGCGCGGGCGCCAGTCAATCTCAGCGGCGCTGGGGCTGCTACCCGCCCCCTCGGCACGTACGCCACTCGCTGCCAATGCCACGATGACGGCCAAGCTTGAAAGCCGGAACCTGGCGCACAACAGGGAGGAGCAATGGCTGGGCACGTTGACGAAATTCCTGTTCCATTTGAATGATGGCTGGGCGTAAGGGCACCTAGTTTACACGCGCCCTCAAGGCTTGTTAACGGAAAGCCCGCTGCAATTCCGTTTTACCCTCTTTATACTCCGGTGCAGAGAGTGCCCGGTTAACGCGCCGGCCATCATCCACCGATCCAGGAATGCTGATCTGACCATGGATAACCGTTTGCAGTTGCTGACCCGCTGGGTCAGGCAAATTCCCGGCTTCTCGGCCGCCAGCCCGACACCGGTTTCCGGCGACGCCAGTTTTCGACGGTACTTCCGGGTCTGGAAAGACGTGCCGGGCGGGCAACCCGCCCCCTTCATTGTGATGGATGCTCCACCGGAGCACGAGGACTGCGTTCCGTTTGTGGCCATCGCCCGGCACTGGCATCAACACGGTATCGCCGTGCCCGCCATTGCCGCCGAGGATCTTGAGCAGGGTTTTCTGTTACTGGAAGACCTGGGCGATCTGCTGATGTTAACGGCCCTGGAACAGGGCGATGTGGACACCCTGTATCGGGCCGCGCTGGACGAACTGGCGCGTATTGCCGGGCTGGACGACCCGGCAGACTACCCACTGCCCGCCTATGACCAAGCCCTGCTCGACCGGGAGATGGCGCTATTCCCGGACTGGCTGCTGGAAAAACACCTGGGGCTGGAACTCGACAACCAGGAACGGGCGCTGCTGGACACCGCCTTCGGCCTGCTCCGGGAGAGTGCCCTGGCGCAGCCGGAAGTCACCGTGCACCGCGATTACCACTCCCGCAATCTTCTGGTCCGTGATAGCCAGACGGTTCCCGGCGTGATCGATTTTCAGGATGCCGTACGCGGCCCCATCACCTATGATGCCGTCTCCCTGCTCAAAGACTGCTACGTGCGCTGGCCGGAACAGCGACTGGCAAGCTGGCTGGAGCATTTTCGTAACGCCAGCCAGCAGGCCGGCTTGCACCGCGCTGATGCAGATACTTTCCGGCAGTGGTTTGAGCTCATGGGCATGCAGCGCCATCTGAAAGCCGCCGGCATTTTTGCCCGCCTCGCCATTCGCGACGGCAAGACCGGCTACCTGGCTGACATTCCCCGCACCGTCAGTTATCTGCGAGATGCCAGCGCCCGGCAACCAGCCTTCCGGCATTTTCACGAGTGGCTCTGCAGCACCGTGATTCCGGCCATCGAACAGCGCATTGGCCCGCTGCCGGAGCCGGGAGTTCGCTGACTATGAAGGCTATGATTCTCTCCGCCGGCAAAGGCGAGCGTATGCGCCCGCTGACCCTGACCACCCCCAAGCCGTTGCTGTCAGCCGGGGGGCAGCCCCTGATCGTTCATCATATCGAGCGCCTGCGCGACGCCGGTTTCAGCGACATTGTGATCAACCATGCCTGGCTGGGGGAACAGATTGAAGCCCGGCTGGGGGATGGCGAGGCCTTTGGTGTCAGCATTCGCTACTCTGCAGAGGGTGAACCGCTGGAAACCGCCGGTGGCATCATCCGGGCCCTGCCTCTGCTGACCGACGCGGGCGACGACTGGTTCCTGGTGGTCAACGGTGACATCTGGAGCGATTTCGATTTCAGCCAGCTCCAGGCCCCGGCCAATGCCGATGCCCTGCTGGTGATGGTTTCTAATCCACCCCACCACCCTGAGGGGGATTTTCATCTTCAGGACAACGGCTTTCTGAACCCTGACGGGACCGAAAAACTCACCTTCTCCGGTATCAGCGTGCTGCACCGGCGCCTGTTTGATGAACTGGACGATTCCGCCGGCAAACTTGGCCCTGTGCTGCGCAGGGCCATGGCCCGCAACCGGGTCACCGGCCTGCATCATAACGGCCAGTGGGTGGACGTCGGCACACCAGAACGATTGCAGAGCCTGGACCAGTGGCTGCACGAAAGGGCCCGGACATCATGAGGCAGAGCAATCCACCCGCCCTGCCGGCGAGAATGGAGTCGTCGTTCCAGGAACTGCTGCAGGAACTGTCCAGTTGCGGACATCAGGCCAGCACCCTGCTGGAGCGCGCGCGCCTGCCGCGCTGGTACCGCAAGCCACTGTTCTTTTTTCTGGGTTACATTGCCAAGGCCGATGGCCGGGTCCGGGAACCGGACATTCATTATGCCGAAGCCCTGATGAAAGCCCTGGCCCTGTCGGCCAGGCAACGCCGCAAAGCCATCGATCAGTTTCGCAAGGGCAAGGACACTGACCATCTGCCCCTGCGCCAGGGCCTGATACTGCGCCTGGCCTTGCTGCTGTGGCCGGCACCGGCCCTGAAAACCGCTATCTGCCTGTGCCATGGCGCACAAATCCTGGGCCAGCCCGGCAAGGCCCGGCGCTACCGCTGCGAAGACGCCATCAGCCATATGGGGTTGCCCGTTGTCATCAGCGATGACATTTTCGAAAGCTACGCCAGCAAAGTGTGGATTCGCACTGCCGCGCCGCCGCAAAAGCCGGCGACCTACGAGCAGGCTTGCCAGATTCTGGGCGTAACCCGGCGAGATTCGCTGGAGACCATCAAACGCGCTTACCGCAAACAGGTTTCCGCCTGCCACCCGGACAAACTGGCGCAACAGAAACTGGCGCCCTCGGAAGTGGCGATGGCAAAAGACCGGTTGTTACGCTATCAACAGGCCTGGGAACTGATTCGCCAGAGACATCGGGCACTTTAATCCCCGCTGGCCGACAGGTTTTTCAGCCAGGCACTGACCCGGCTGGCAACCCGCCTCGCATCTTCAGCCCGGAGTGGTCGATTGAGGGCCACGGGCTGACGGTCGTAACCGGCCACATCCGCGCGAGCAAACGCCGCCGCCCGCGCCCGGCCCTCTGCGCCGGAAGGCCCAGCGGAATCATGCAGATCCAGCACCGGCCATCCCTGTCCTCCGTTTCGCTCCTTCAACAACGAGGGCAAGGTAACGGCCTGCCGGGCCGGAAACCGGGGGGCCAGCCAGACCACCGCAGACACGGCAGCGGCGTCCGCCGCCCAGTCCGTGACATAGTCGGCAGACCAGCCCATGCCCAGCACGCCCACACGTTCATAGCCACGCTGCTGCAATACGGCTACCCCGGCGGACAGAATTGTACGAACCGAATTTCGAAAATCTGCGGTCAGGTCATCAAAAGGCGGTTCCTCAGCCACATCAATCATGACCGAATCCGATGTATTCCCGCCCTGATCCGGGTTCTGTCCGGCGTCATCATCCAGGCCAGGCGCCATGACATCCATGCGATGTCGCCGTATCGCCTCCGGCGGCAGCCCAAGGCCAACCGTCATCACCGCAAGACCCCGCTCCGCCAGCGCCACCCGCAACGATCCCAGCACACCCTCATCGGCCGTCTGGCCTTCGTCGGCCAGTATCAGTAAAGCCCCGGTTGCCGGCGTAACGTATTCGGGCAGGAACAACCCCAACGCCCGGCCCTCGTCGTCCAGATCGAGCCAAACAGCCTGCTCCGGGTAACGCCGTACCAGCGCCCATTCGCCCAAACCCGTTGAAAAACCGGATCTTGACGCTGGATTAGCCTTGGTCGCGGGTTCCGCTTCCTCACCCCCCTTCGCCTCATCCTGGGCCACAGCGGCGTTCAGCCAGCCGCTGATCAAGAACAGACAAAGTAATCTGATTGCTTTCAACACCATGAGCCAATGCACCTATCCCGCTGCGAAAATCACCGGCAAACTGATAGACTAGCAGGGTTGCCCAGAGGCCGATAATTCACTACACCGAGAGAGCCCCGATGAATCCATATCTGATTGCCCCATCCATCCTCTCCGCCGATTTCGCCCGCCTGGGCGAAGAAGTCGATAACGTTCTGGCTGCTGGTGCCGACGTGGTGCACTTCGATGTGATGGACAATCATTATGTCCCTAATCTCACCATTGGGCCCATGGTGTGCGAGGCCCTGCGCAAGCACGGCGTTACCGCCCCCATCGACGTGCACCTGATGGTGTCTCCGGTGGATGACCTGATCCGCATGTTTATTGACGCCGGCGCCAGCTACATCACCTTCCACCCGGAAGCCAGTAACCACATTGACCGTTCCCTGCAACTGATCCGCGACGGCGGCTGCAAGGCCGGACTGGTGTTTAACCCCGCCACCCCGCTGAGCTACATGGACTACGTCATGGACAAGCTCGACATGGTGCTGCTGATGTCAGTGAACCCGGGCTTCGGTGGCCAGAAGTTTATCCCCGGCACCCTCGACAAGCTCAAGGAAGCCCGCAAGAAGATTGATGCCAGCAACTACAACATTCGCCTGGAAATCGATGGTGGCGTGAAAACCGACAACATCCGGGAAATCGCCGAGGCCGGCGCCGACACCTTTGTGGCCGGCTCTGCCATATTCAACACTCCGGATTACAAGGCCACCATCGATGCCATGCGAGAGGAACTTGAGCAAGCCCGCAAGGTGATCGGCGGATGAGCCTGAAAGGCCTGTTCAACGCCCGCTGGCCGGGAGTCGCCCTGTTTGATCTGGACGGCACGCTGGTAGACAGCGCACCGGATCTGGCCGCCGCCGTGGATCAGATGCTGGAGCACCTGGGGCGTAGCCCGGCAGGCCTGGACAAGGTGCGCACCTGGGTTGGCAACGGCGCCCAGGTTCTGGTGCGCCGGGCCCTGGCCGGAAAAACCGATTGGGAACCCGCCACCGCTAAAGATGAGGCGCTGTTCAACGACGCCCTGACCATTTTCTATCATGCCTACGGCCAGCTGAATGGCCGGCATTCCGAGGTATTTCCCGGCGTCCATGACTGCCTGGACCACCTGAGGCAACTGGGCTGCCGGATGGCCGTGGTCACTAACAAACCTGACCAGTTTGTTCAGCCCCTGCTGGAAAAAACCGGTCTGGATCAGTGGTTCGACCTCTCGGTCGGTGGCGATACCCTGCCAGTGAAAAAACCGGACCCGGCGCCCTTGCTGCACGCCATGGAAAAACTGGGCGGCACACGGGGCACCACGGTGATGGTCGGGGACTCGAAGGCAGACGTCAATGCAGCCCTGGCAGCAGGCATCCCCTGCGTCGCCGTCAGGTATGGCTATAACTTTGGCGGCTCCGTTGACAGTCTCGGCGCAGATGCTGTTGTTGATTCGCTGGCCGAGCTTTTGTAATCTCGCAAGGACGTTTTATTTTGAACACATCAATTCGGGAGATTCCTGCCGTGCAGGGACTGAATCTGACTGCAGCGCGAGGCATCCTGACAACCCGCGCAACACGATGGTGGCGATGGCGCACCGGCTGAGCAAGCCCCGGGGCTGATGGCGCATGCCTGCTTGCCCGCACCACCGGTCACAGCGGTGTAACACCGTTCTGACAAAACGCAGATCAGATTTCAGGAAACCGAACCATGACACCCGAGCAATTCCACGAGCTCGCTGAAGCCGGCTATAACCGTATCCCTGTCTACCGCGAAGTTCTGGCGGATCTCGACACTCCCCTCAGCACCTATCTGAAACTGGCCAGCGGGCCATACTCCTACCTGTTCGAATCGGTACAGGGTGGCGAGAAATGGGGCCGATATTCAATCATTGGCTTACCCAGCCAGGAAGTGCTGAAAGTCTTCGACCACCGCATCGAAGTCAGCCGCAACGGCGAAGTGGTCGAACAGGCAGAGGTCGATGACCCTCTGGCTTTCGTGGACGACTACCAGAAGCGCTTTAACGCCCCGGACCTGCCCGAACTGCCCCGGTTCAACGGTGGCCTGGTGGGCTATTTCGGCTACGACACCGTGCGCTACATCGAAAAGCGCCTGCGCAACAGCTGCCCGCCCGACCAGATCGGCACGCCGGATATTCTGTTGATGGTGTCCAATGAAATCGTGGTGTTCGACAACCTGCGCGGCAAGTTGCATCTGATTGTGCACGTGGACCCGTCTATTGAAGGCGCCTACGAAGCGGCGCAACGCCGCATCGACGAGCTGGAAAGCCAACTGCACCGCCAGACCGCCAACGCCCCCCGCACGCCGGAACATCTACGCGGCAAGGTGGTGGACGAGAGCGACTTTATTTCCGGCTTTACCCAGGACAGATTCGAAGCGGCGGTGGACAAGATCAAAGGCTACGTGCTGGATGGCGATGTCATGCAAACCGTCATCTCCCAGCGCATGTCGATTCCGTTCGAGGCACCACCCCTGAACCTCTACCGTTCGCTGCGCGTGCTCAACCCGTCACCGTATATGTACTTCCTGGATCTGGAAGACTTCCATATTGTCGGCTCATCTCCGGAAATCCTGGCGCGTGTGGAAGATGAGGAAGTCACCGTCCGGCCCATCGCCGGCACCCGCAAACGCGGCGCCACCGATGCCGAGGACAAAGCCCTGGAAAAGGAACTCTTGGCCGACCCGAAAGAGATCGCCGAGCACCTGATGTTGATCGACCTGGGCCGCAACGACGCCGGCCGGGTGTCGGAAACCGGCACAGTGAAGCTGACCGACAAGATGATCGTGGAGCGCTATTCTCACGTGATGCACATTGTCTCTAACGTGACCGGTCGACTGAAAGAAAACACCAGCTGCCTGGACGTGCTGCGCGCCACCCTGCCCGCAGGCACCCTCAGCGGCGCGCCGAAAATCCGCGCCATGGAGATTATCGACGAGCTGGAACCGGTAAAGCGCGGCGTATACGGCGGTGCGGTCGGTTACCTGTCGTTCAACGGCAACATGGACACCGCCATCGCCATCCGCACCGCGGTCATCAAGGACAACACCCTGCACATCCAGGCCGGCGCCGGCGTGGTGGCAGACTCCATTCCCCGCCTCGAATGGAAAGAAACCATGAACAAGGGCCGCGCCATTTTCCGTGCCGTGGCCATGACCTACAACGACTACGACCATTGAGGCGGAGGAACAGATTATGTTGCTGATGATCGATAACTACGATTCCTTCACCTACAACGTGGTGCAGTACCTGGCTGAGCTGGGTGCCGACGTACAGGTATACCGCAACGACGAAATCACCATTGAGCAGATTGAAGCCCTGAAGCCCGAGCGGCTGGTGATTTCCCCGGGCCCTTGCACCCCTAATGAGGCAGGCATCTCCATGGACGCCATTCGCCACTTCGCCGGCAAACTGCCGATTCTGGGCATTTGTCTGGGCCACCAGTCCATCGGCCAGGTGTACGGCGGCGACATCATCCGGGCCGGCAAGGTGATGCATGGCAAGGTGTCGGCGGTGTACCACAACGACGTGGGAGTGTTCCGGGGCCTGAACAATCCCTTGCAGGCCACCCGTTACCACAGCCTGGTGATCGACAAGAACACTCTGCCCGACTGCCTGGAAGTGACTGCCTGGACCCGCAACGACGACGGCTCCGTTGAAGAAATCATGGGCGTGCGCCACAAGACCCTGCCCATCGAAGGCGTGCAGTTCCACCCCGAGTCGATCATGACCGAACAGGGCCATGAACTGCTGCGCAACTTCCTGAGAACATAACAAGAGGCCGACGACCCATGGACATGAAACAAGCACTGAACCGCATTGCCTCCAACCTGGACCTGTCCCGGGACGAAATGAAGGATGTGATGCGCATCGTGATGAACGGCGAAGCCACCGACGCCCAGATCGGCGCCTTCCTGATGGGCCTGCGCCTGAAGAGCGAAACCATCGACGAAATCACCGGCGCCACCGAAGTGATGCGTGAATTGGCCACCAAGGTCAGCATCAACGCCAGCCCGCTGGTGGATATCGTCGGCACCGGGGGCGATGGTGCCAATCTGTTCAACGTCTCCTCTGCCTCTTCCTTTGTGGTGGCCGCAGCCGGCGGCTTTGTCGCCAAGCACGGCAACCGGGGCGTATCGTCCAAGAGCGGCAGCGCCGACCTGATCGAAAAGGCCGGCATCAACCTGGACATGAAGCCGGAGGAAGTGGCCCGCTGCGTCGAACAGATCGGCGTCGGCTTCATGTTTGCGCCGGCCCACCACGGCGCCATGAAACACGCCATCGGTCCGCGCCGGGAGCTGGGTTGCCGGACGATCTTTAATATTCTTGGCCCGATGACCAATCCGGCCGGCGTCACTCGCCAGCTTATCGGCGTGTTCACCAGGGAACTGTGCCGCCCGATGGCAGAAGTCATGCAGCGCCTGGGCGCAGAACACATCATGGTGGTCTGCTCGAAGGATGGCCTGGATGAAATCAGTCTGGCCACGGTCACCCATGTTGCCGAACTGAAGGATGGCGAAATCACCGAATACGACCTGACGCCGGAAGACCTGGGCCTCAAGAGCCAGTCGCTGGTGGGCCTGACGGTGGATTCCTCCGACGAATCCCTGAAACTCATCAAGGCCGCTTTCGGTCGCAACCACGACGAAACCACCGAAAAAGCCCGCGACATGATCGCGCTGAACGCCGGCGCGGCCATTTATGTCGCCGGCCTGGCCAAGACCGCCAAAGAAGGCGTCGACATGGCACTGGATGCCATGGGTTCCGGTTTAGCGGCTGGCAAGATGTCGGAGCTGGCTGATTTTTCTCAGTGTTTCTAATTCCGGCCTATTTTTGATGGAGCCGGACGAGCTGGTGAGGGAGCCTTTCCAAAACACGCCCACGAGTACGTCCCTGTAGGGCTTGACTTCAGCCATCCATGGCTGAAGACAGTTTTGGAAAGGCTCCCTCAACAGCTCTCGCAAACTTTATACGGGCCAGCTATGACTGACAGACATTTGGATAAGACTCCCACCATCCTGCGTAAAATCGTTGATCGGAAATGGGGGGAAATTGATGAACGTAAGCCCAAGGTTTCGATTGCAGACCTGAAAGCCATGGCCGGCGATCAAGCTCCAGCGCGTGGATTCGCCAATGCCCTGCGCACCCGCATCGAAGCTCAGCGGCCAGCGGTCATTGCCGAGATCAAGAAGGCTTCACCCAGCAAAGGCATCCTGCGAGATCCCTTTGAACCGGAACGCATCGCCGAAAGCTACGAACAAGGCGGTGCGGCTTGCTTGTCAGTGCTCACCGACCAAGATTTCTTCCAGGGCCACGAAGACTACCTGAAAGCCGCCCGCGCGGCCTGCAGCCTGCCGGTGATCCGCAAGGACTTCATGGTGGCGCCCTATCAGGTGTATGAAAGCCGGGCCATTGGCGCCGACTGCATTCTGCTGATTGCCGCCTGCCTGACCAAAGACCAGATGCAGGAACTGGAGGGCATCGCCCACGAGATTGGCCTGGATGTGCTGGTGGAGGTGCATGATGGCGAGGAATTGGACGATGCGCTTACCCTGAGCACGCCGCTGGTAGGCATCAACAACCGCAATCTGCACAACTTTGAGGTGTCGCTGGACACCACCTTTGAACTGCACCACCGGATTGCCGAAAACCGACTGACCATTACCGAGAGCGGGATCATGACCCGTTCAGATGTTGAGGCCATGACCAGCCGGGGCATTTACGGATTTCTGGTGGGTGAGTCGTTCATGCGCGCGCCAGATCCGGGTGAGAAACTGCAGGAGCTGTTCGGCTGATTCACAGGATAAACGGGTGAGGCAAGTATGGACGCAGAGACCGGCAAGGATTCCGACAACCCGATACTGACCGGCCCCTTCTGGCCGGTTTTCTTCCGCTATGCCCTGCCCTCAGTGGCGGGGTTGCTGGCACTGACCACCGCCAACATCGTTGACGGCATTTTCATTGGCAACTTCGCCGGCGCAGATGCCCTGGCGGCTCTGAACCTGCTGATTCCCTGGTTTACCCTGCTATTCGGCATGGCGCTCGCCCTGGCCATTGGTGGTACCGTTCGGGCTGGCCGCTATCTGGGCGAAGGCAGGACCGACGCCGCATCTGCCATCTTCAGCAAGTGCCTGATGGCCACTCTGGCCCTGGCTCTGGCCGGAGCACTGGCGGGGTTGTTGTTCCATGATGGGATCTATCGTCTGCTGGGTGCTTCGCCCGACATCTACCCGCTGATGTCCGAATATTTTCTGGTGATCATCTGGGTGCTGGTGGCCCAGCTGGTCACCATGGTGTTGTACTACTTCGTGCGGGTGGACGGCTTTCCGGGGCTGGCAACCACGGCCCTGGTCGCAGGAGCCGCCGCCAATATCCTGCTGGACGCCCTGCTGGTGGGCTATCTGGATCAAGGTTTGCGTGGCGCCGCCATCGCCACCGGCCTGGCCCAGGTACTGCAATTCGCGGTTCTGGCCCGTTACTTTCTCAAGCCGGAACGCAAGCTTCACTTCCAGCTTCAGCAAAAACACTGGCAGGAGATTCCCCAGGCGTTCGCCAATGGCGTTTCGGAGTGGATCAACGAGCTCTCGGTGGGGCTGGTTATGCTGTTGATCAACTGGCTGTTGATGACCACTCAGGGCGTGGCGGGGGTAGCCGCCTTCACCGTGGTGAACTATCTGATCTTCCTGAGTCTGATGGTGTTCTATGGTATTTCGGACGCCATGCACGTGCTGATCAGCCACAACCTGGGGGCCGGCAATGCCGAACGTATCCGCCGTTTTATGGGCTGTGGGGCCACCGTCATTCTGAGCCTGGCACTGGCGCTGGTGGTCACGGTCTGGCTGTTTGGGAATCAGGTGGTCCGCCTGTTTCTGGACACCACCGCAGACCCGGCCACCGCAGCCCTGGCAGACCGCTTTCTCACCATCCTTTGGCCGCTGTTTCTGGTCAACGGCATCAACGTGTTGCTGTCGGTCTACCTGACGGCCATGCACAAAGCCCTGCCTTCAGCCCTTGTCGCCTTTTCCAGAAGCCTGGTGCTGCCCGCACTGCTGCTGGTCGGCATTGCCCGCTTTGCGCCGGAATGGCCGCTACTGCTGGCACTGCCACTGGCGGAATGGCTCACCTTCGGCCTCGCAATAGCCCTGTTTTTACGCTTCCGGCCGCAGCGGGTGATCACCGTTCCCGGCTAATTGTAAAAAATGTAAAACCATTTCACCTGCAATAGATTCTCATTTAGATTTACTCCAAATTCAGGAATTTGGAGCGTCGACATGGGACCGTCTGCCCGGGCAATTGCCGAACAGGCAAGTTTTCAGGCTTTCCTGCATGGTTACCTTCAGGAAGTTGATCCCGGCGACTGGCAGACCGCCAGCCAGCGCACCCAGGATCCGACAGGCCGGTTCTCGGGGCCTTGGGTATGCGAACTGACTCTGAACAGCCAGCGCTCCCGCCTGGCCATCGATATTGTCTACCGCTCCGCTCTGGGCCGACACCGCTACGGCAAGGTACGACAGTGGCTCAGCGGTCGTCATTGCTGGGCCGACATCGACCCTTTTCAGGCAATGTGTCTCTTGGCCCGTGAACTCTATGCGTTATCCGGCGGCATGGTGCCCGAGCTCCGAAAACTCCGGGAACTGGAGTTCCTGCATCGGCTCACCGACAGCTACGGGGTCATGACCCGTTACGTCGAACACAGGCGCAACGATTGCCGGCTTCTGGCCAACCGGTTTATCGATTCAGAACAGTCTCTGTTGTTCGGACACACCGCCCATCCCACTCCCAAGAGCCGCCAGGGGATGTCGGAATGGCAGCAGCATGCCTACGCGCCGGAGCTGACCGGGCGCTTTCAGCTGCACTACTTTCTGGTTCATCGGGATTGCGTCCTGGAGGATTCTGATGGTCCTTTACCAGCCAGTACCATGGCCGAATCTCTGTTGCAGGACAGTCAAGCCTCCCTGAACCTGCCGGACAATCATGTCCTGATTCCGGCCCATCCTCTGCAGGCTCAGTGGTTGATGACGCAGCCCGGGGTGCTGGACGCCATCGCCCAGGGGTTGATTCACCCACTGGGCTCGCTTGGTCCGGAATTTTCTGCGACGTCATCGGTACGCACTGTTTACTGCGAGCAAGCTGAATGGATGCTGAAGTTCTCCATTCCAGTCAAGGTGACCAACTCGCTGCGGATCAACAAGGCCCACGAGCTGAAAGCGGGGGTGGTTATGTCCCGGCTGCTCCGGCAAACCGGTTTTGGTGAAGCCGAGCCCGGCTTCCGGATCCTTCAGGACCCGGCCTATCTGACCGTTATGCTACCCGGGCTGACCGAAAGCGGCTTTGAAGTGATTTTCCGGAACAACCCTTTCCCGCCGGGGCAGGACCAGGGGGTGATCAGCATTGCCGCCCTGACCCAGGATCCCCTGCCGGGCCGGAATTCCCGGTTACTGGATCTGATCGAGGGCCTGGCATTGAACGAGAACCGCAGCCTGGCAGCCGTCAGCCGGGACTGGTTCCAGCAGTATCTATCATGCGCGATTGGCCCGGCGCTGCGGCTTTATGATGAGCACGGCATTGCCCTGGAAGCCCATCAGCAGAACAGTCTGCTGGATGTCAGCGGGGGCTATCCACGCTGTTACTACTACCGGGACAATCAGGGTTACTACCTCTCGGAGAGCTTGCGCGGGCCACTCACAGAGCAATGCACCGACCTGAAAGAAACCCCGGAGTTGTTCTACCGGGACGCCATGATCCGCGACAGGTTCTGCTACTACCTGATCGTAAATCAGCTGTTTTCGGTAATTGCCCGCTTTGGCATTGACGACCTGATACCGGAAACCCTGTTGATCCAGCAATTCCGACATTTTCTACATGCCGAGCACAGCCGGCTTGATGGACCGGCACAGGCGCTCGTCAAGTCGTTACTGGAAGACAGCCGTCTACCCTACAAAGGCAATCTGCTGACCCGGGTCAACGATGTTGACGAGCTGAATGCAGAGCTGGAGATGGCAGTCTACACCAGTATTGCCAACCCACTCCGCGGCGATACCCGGGCAACACCGAAAGGCAGCACCGCTGCCCCGGCAGTCGAGGTAAGCCATGGTGTTGCCTGAGCCGAGAGCCTTATCCAAAGCCCCCATGGCAGGACTGCAACCGGTGACCACGCTGAGCGAGTTACCGGCCCAACGGGTGCTGCGGCAGCTGCTTGAAGCCCTGATGTTTGAAGGCCTGATTGCGTACCATCCGGGCGATCGCAACCGCACCGGATGGCAATGGCTGAGCTTCCAGGCTGGCAATCTGCACGGACGTTGCCGAGCCCGCATTCGGGGCTTTGGCCGACTGAGACTGGACACCAGTTCCCTGACCTTGGAGCGGAACCAGAAACCGGTGTCGCTCTCGGTGACCACGTTGGTTGCACAGCTTCCGGCAACGAACTCACACCAGCAATCTCTGTTAACGGAGCTGCTGGCCACGATCAGCAACAGTGAACGGCTGGACGCCCTGCGCAAGGCTCGTCATTCCGGAGACCGCCGGAACCTGCATGGCGAAGCTCTGGACAGCGCCCTGCACGAAGGCCACCCCTACCATCCCTGTTTCAAGAGCCGGCTCGGATTCCAGGGCGATGATCTGGTGCACTATAGCCCGGAAACCAGCACCGGATTCAGGCTTCATTGGGTGGCAATTCCCCGACACAATCTGGATTCCCAGTTACCGTCTTCAGACATGGCTTTCTGGCAATCAGAACTGGGCCAGGAACAGGCTTATCTGCTACGGGCAGCATTCCACCGGGCGGGCGTTGACTGGCAACAATATGGCGCGCTGCCAACCCACCCATGGCACTGGCAGAAACTCAGCCAGGGTCCCGAGTCCGCCCGGCTTGAGGCACTGGGCATCAAATGCCTGGGGCCTCTGGGAGACCGTTACCATCCAGGGCAGTCGCTCAGGTCTCTATTCAATGCCAGCCGGCCAGCGAAAGCCTGCGTCAAACTGCCTTTGGGCATTCACAATACCTCGTCACGCCGGCATCTGGAGCCCCATTCCGTGCCATCGGCTCCTGCCATCAGCCGTTGGCTCGAGTCCATTGTCGCCGGCGATCCACTGTTTGATACCAGCTACCCACTACGTCTGCTGCCCGAATATGCCAGCCTGGGCGTTGCCGCGCGCGAAGAGCAGGGAGCAAATAATTCGGAGCTTGCGGGGGAGCTGGCCGCCATCTGGCGCGCCAGCATCGGCTCCCGGCTTCATGAGGGTGAGCAGGCCATCCCCTTAAACGCCCTGTTCCAGTGGCAACCTGACGGCATGCCCTTTATTCACCCCTGGGTGGAGCATTATGGTCTGGTCCCCTGGCTGGAGGCCACGCTCAAGGCTGTCATTCTGCCAGTCTGGCATATGCTCGCTGCCCACGGCGTCGGTCTTGAGGCTCATGCCCAGAACAGCCTTCTGGTGGCGCGCAGCGGCTGGCCCAGAGCACTGATGCTTCGGGATTTCCACGACAGCGTCGAGTACGCCCGGGACTATCTGCCCCAGACTATCCCCGAACCGGACTTCGGCCCCCGGCAGGCATTCTACGATCAGGCACCGGACAACCAGTATTACCGCATGAGCAACCCGGAAGCCCTGCGCGAGCTGGTGATGGATACCCTGTTTATCTTCAATCTCAGTGAGCTCGCGCTGGTTCTGGAAGAGGCCTACGGATTTAACGAGGCGCGGTTCTGGGATCGAGTCCGGACAATCCTGACCAACTATGCACGACAACACCCGGAGCAGAGGTCCCGCCTGGATCGCCTGGGATGGGATCAACCCAACCCGCTCACCGAGTCGCTGCTGCGCAGCAAACTTCAGCCAGACATCGAGCAGCCCCGCCACCGGGTGCCTAATCCCCTGGCCCCAACGACACCCTGATGCCCTTCATTGATCACCATCACAAGAGGTTACCGTGACTGCACCTTTGTTCTATGTCGACAACATGCCTTACACGCAACCGGACTGCGACCAGATAGTCCAGTGCCTGGAGGAGCGCCCTGAATTTCAGGAGCCGGCCGGTTGCCGATTTGCGGTCTGCCTGCAGGACACCGCCCACTGGCTGGCCCTGTGCCTCTGGCTGAAACCCCTTGGCGCCAGTGTGCTGCCCATTCATTCCGGCACCCCCTATGCTGCGGCCCGAACCCTGGCCGAGAGCACGGGCTGCACCTACCTGCTGTTTGGCGAGCAACTCCAGGAAGTCACGCCCGAAGTCATTCGCGAGAAAGCGAAGACGGCCTGCGCCGAAGGCGGTGAGCTGATTCAGCTCAGCTCCGGCACCACGGGCAACCCCAAAACCATCACACGACCCTGGCACGACATAGAACGGGAGCTGGCCGCCTATGTTGCCCAATTCACTGAGGCCATGAGCTTGACACCGGTGGTCGCATGCCCGGTGACGCACTCCTACGGTCTGATCTGTGGTGTGCTGGCAGCCCTGCAGCGGGGGATTGCCCCCCAGGTGATCACCAATCTCAATCCACGTTCTATTCTTGCAAGGCTGCGCGCAGTACCCGAGCATCTGCTCTATGCCTCTCCGACCCTGGTCAGCTTGCTGATACGGATGCTGCCTGAAAACCAAAGTCTGCACAGCGTCATGCTGTCCGGGGCGCCCCTGCCCGCCCCCGTGCTGGACCAGCTTCGAAACCGCTGCCTGCGCGTTTGCCAGCAATATGGCTGTTCGGAAGCCGGCTGCGTGGCGCTGAGCCCGGACGTGACTGAGCCTGGCCAACTCGGCCTGCCGTTATCGCATGTGTCAGTGCAGGCCGGGGGCTCCCCAGGGCAACCGGATGAAATCCTGATCACGGTTAAAGCCACCGGACAGCGCATTCACAGCAGGGATCTGGGCTATTTCGACCAGCAGGGTCAGCTGCATTTCCTGGCCCGTTCCGATGACACCATCAACGTTGCCGGCATCAATGTCTATCCGGGGGCCGTGGAAGACGTGTTTCTTGGCTATCCCGGGATTCGAGAGGCGGTGGCCTTCAAGCAACCGGATACCTTTGCCGGTGAGCGGGTTTGCCTGCGCTTTGTAGCAGACTCAGAAATAGACACCGACCAGCTGCGGCAATGGAGCCGGGGCCAACTGTCACCGCACCAGGTGCCGTCACTGATCGAACAGGTGGAAAGCATCAGCCGGCTCCCGAACGGCAAGGTCAGTCGCCGGCTGTTAACTGAATCCCTCAACCACAAAGATCAGCGGGAGGTGCCGGCATGAGTTCAGCCACTCCCACCCGCGAAGCCATTGAAGCGGTGATTCGAAGCCATCTGCCCAACGCCCGGCTTTCGGCGTTCTCAGCGACTGCCCGCCTCAACGCCGATCTGGCTATTGACTCGATTATGCTGTTGCAGCTGATCGTACACCTGGAACTGGAATACGGCCTGCATATACCTGAAGAAGCGCTGCTGACCCATCAGCTCGAGACCGTTGAGGACCTGGAAGCGCTATTGGTCGCCACAGGCAACCCGGAGGTTTCCCTGTGATCAAAGTGCACTGTTTTGTCAGCTGTGTCTGCGAGATCATCAAACGCACCCCCGGTGTGGACCACCGCCCCTTCTACTTTGGCGTATGGGATGCGGACTTCTCGGTCAATGAGGAGCAGGTTCTGTCCTACCACTCGCCCCATACCCGGCACGACCAGTTCCGGGAGTGGTACCGGCTACTGTACGGCGTCACCATTGAATCTTGGTATAACCACCAGCAATCGAAAGAGGCCAACATCGACCGGCTGATTGAACTGCTGGAAACGCGCCCTTCCGATCGTCAGGTCATGGTCATGCTGGACCTTTACCGACTTCCAGAACGGGAAAACAAATTCCACCAGAACCCGTTTCCCCACTACGTGATGTTGGAAGCCACGGAAGATCCGGAGCAGTGGTTCATGTCGGACCCGGATTTTCGCTGGGAGGGTGTGCTGCCCAAAGACCGGATTCTGGAATCGGTCCGCTCCCCGGCCGCTGCCGGTGGCTTCTGTTTCGATGGCCTGGACATCCGGCATACGCCCGCGGAGACGGTAGCCGCTTATTTCGCCCAGTGCATGAAAGCGGAAACCAATCCGTTTACCGATGCCTTGCGGCAGATTCTGCACGCCCATATCGGTCCCGACGCCAGGCAACCACTGGCAAACCTGCCCCGGGCATTCAGGGAGATTCCAGTAATGGCGATTCGCAAGTACGCCTACGAGCACGCCTTTGCCTGGCTGCTGGAGGATCAGGGCCGCACCGCCGAGGGCGATCCGTGGTTCGAAGCGCTGTGCGAGGACATTGACCGGCTGGTGAAAACGTACACCCAGATCCAGTACCGGGCGCTGAAACTGGTGATGTCCGGTAACGCTGCCCTGCTGTCCGGGGTCGAGCAGTTGCTGGACGAGCAGGATCAGCGAGAGTTCGCCATCAAGGACAGCCTGCAGGGCCTGTTTGCAGAATGGCAGCAGCAACACCCCGACCTCACGGTCAACACCCGGACGTCCGCCCTGGAGGTATTGCCATGATTCGCTTCCACCTGTGCACCATCTCGTTCCGCCACCAGTTGGTGTCGTTACCGGAACTCGCCACCTGGGCTGGCGCCACCGGCTTTGACGGTATTGAACTCTGGGGTGTGCATGCCCGGCACCTGTTACAGCAGCCCGGACTGGATGGCCGCTGGCTGAAAAGCCAGGGACTGGCTATTCCCATGGTCAGCGACTATCTGCCGCTGGACGGTAGTGAACAGGAGGCCATCCACTACACCCGCGAACTCTGCCGGCTGGCCCGACACTGGCAGGCACCCAAACTGCGAACGTTTGCCGGCCATCAGGGCAGCGCCGAGCTCGACCAGAGGCAGCGCCAGGCCCGGACCCGACGTCTGCAGACGCTGACCCGTTGCGTCGCAGATGAAGGCCTGACCCTGGTGGTGGAAACACACCCCGGTACACTGGCCGATACGGTCGACTCCACTCTGACGTTGCTGACCGACGTTGATCACCCGGCCCTGGGTATCAACTTCGACGTCTTGCATGTCTGGGAAGCCGGAGCAGACCCAAAGCTGGCGCTGCAACAAATGGCGCCCTGGGTCAGACATTTTCACTTCAAGAATATCCGTCATCGGGATCAGCTCGGCGTATTTGCTCCGGCTAATGTCTACTCACCGGCCGGTTCCCGGCAGGGAATGGTGCCCGTGCTGGACGGTGCCTGTGACTACCGTCCGCTACTGGACACCCTGGCCGGCTGGCATCAGTCGCAAACCCATCCGGCCCCACTGGACATTTCCCTGGAGTGGTTCGGCCCGGACAGCTACCGGGTGCTATGCAGCGATCTTCACCAGTTGCGGCAAAACGTTCGCCAGAACCACCCGCAATCTCAGGCGCTGGCCGTCTGCCAGTGAACCTCATCCACCTCATCGCCGGCAAAGCGAATGAGGTGGGAAGCCACCACCTGGCCCAACTCCTCCAGCTCCGTTCCGGTGGCTGATTGGCAGCGCATCAGCAGCTCCCGGTTTGCGGCTTCGAGCCAGCATTCACCAATGGAGAAAGCCAGCCTGCCATCGGTTGCGGTCCACTCAGCCTCAATCTTGTGGCGAAAGTGTTTGCAGAGGCGATTGATCAGGCGACCGGGATCGGTGGTGGCGACTCGGGCATTCATGGTTGGCATGGCAGACTCCTTACCTCAATGGGTCAGTTAACACTGGCAGATAGCGGACGATCCGCCAGCACAATGGGGTGTCCCCGGGAGCATCGCTCGATGCGGGCCTCGATACCATAGGTTCTGGCCAACAATTCCGGCGTCAGCACCTGTGCCGGTGTGCCCAGCACGGCCTGGCCCCCCGGGGACAGAACCAGAATCTGGTCGCAATAGCGCAGGGCCAGATTGAGATCATGGCTGGCCACCAGAGCAATGGCGCCGGTCCGGCTGGTGGCATCACGTACCGCGTTGAGCACATTCAGCTGCCAGTGCAAGTCCAGGGCACTGGTGGGCTCATCCAGCAGCATCAATGGCGTCTGACGTACCAGTACCTGAGCCAGCCCCACCATCTGGCGCTGACCACCAGACATTTCCGACAGCCGCCGAAGCGCCAGTTGCCGGATACCCAGGGTGTCGAAAACCTCTTCAATCGCCAGCTCGGTTTCTTCCCGGGACCAGTCACCGCGGGCGGAGCGACAGGCACTGAATACGGTTTCATAGGCCACCAACGGAATGGCCTGGGGCAGTGGTTGCGGCAGGTAACCGACACGACGAATACGATGGTGGGCCGTCATCGCCGCAAGGTTTTCCCCGGCAAAGGTCATGGTGCCGGCAATCGGCAGCAGGCCAGCAATGGATTTCAGCAGCGTGGATTTACCCACGGCGTTAGGGCCAACCACGGCCACCAGTGAGCCCGCGGGTATCTCCGGCAGGGTAAGCCCTGTGAACACGGATCGATTCCGGTAACCGGCGGTGACGGATTGCAGCTTCAGGGTCACAATGCGGCCCTCCTGCTGCGGCCGATGATCAGGGTAATGAACAGCGGGATACCTACCAGGGCGGTCACAATCCCCACCGGCAATACCACTCCCGGCACCAGTAACTTGCTGGCGATAGATGACAACGACAGCAGAACGGCCCCGGCCAGGGCACTGCCCGGCAACAGAAAGCGATGATCTTCACCCAGCATCAAACGGGCGATGTGGGGCGCCACCAAGCCGATAAACCCGATTTCGCCAACGAAACACATGGCCGCCGCGGTCAAAAGGCTCACCCGCATCAGCACCACCAGGCGCATGCGCTCCACCCGGATACCCAGGCTTCGGGCCTGCTCCTCACCACTGCGCAACAAGGTCATGGCCCAGGCATTGCGAAGGGAAAACGGCAGGCACAGCGCAAGCACCAGGGCGACAATGGCCACTTTGTCCAGACTGGCCCGAGCCAGGCTACCCATGGTCCAGAACACAATCTGCTGAACCGACTCGGCATCGGCCATGAACTGGATCAGGCCCACCACTGCGTTGATGCCGAATAACAGGGCAATCCCAAACAGCACCACCGCATGCACCGAGGCCCCCAGAGTGCGTGACAATACCAGAATCAGCAGCGAGGCGGCTGCGGCAAATACAAACGCAGACAGGGGCAGCAATACATGGGCCGCCAATCCCAATACCGAGATATTGAAGGCAATCACTAGGGACGCCCCCAGAGTGGCAGCCGCACCGACGCCCAGGGTAAACGGGCTGGCCAGCGGATTATTCAGTACCGTCTGCATCTCCGCCCCGGCAAGGCCAAGGCAAGCGCCGACCACCACCGCCATCAACGCGTATGGCAGTCGGATATCCTCAATGATCACGCGGGTGCCGGCATCGATACCCTCAGGGTTGAGTAGTCCTCTGAACACATCCATCAATCCCAACATCGACGGCCCGCTGGCAATATCCACCAGCAGTGCCGTCATCGCCGCGAGGGTCAACCCTCCCAGGCATAACACCCGGCGCCAGACAAAACGCCGATAGTCATCGGCCAGCGAGGACGCCCTGGTGTCAGACGATCTCAGCCCTGCATCTTGCCTATACTGCACAGGCGTCATTTCTGGGCCTCCCCGGCTGTCACCCAATAGACTCCTTCAAGCGGCACTGGCTGGAATCGCCGGTAGAATTCCGCCAGGGTCGCATCTGGATCCAGCTCACCAAACGCTGCCGGATGGAACCACCGGGCCAGAGCCTGGACCGCCACCACATTCATGGGCGTGTTGTAGAAGTGGTGCCAGATAGCCATGGCCCTCCCCTCTCGAATGGGTTTTACCGCTCGCAGCCCCGGACGATCGGTGGCCCGGAGAAGGGATGCCCTGGCCGTCTGCTCATCAATACCGGCCCCGAGCATCACGTATGCGTGGTCGGTTTCGGACGCCTGATACCGTCGGGAGCCAATGGCCGTGGCTACGTAACGCCGGGGCGGCTCACTGATCAGATATTCCAGATTGAGCACACCACTGACCCCGGGAACCCGGCCTTGCGCCACATTCTTACCGCCAGCAGCCTCGATGAAGTGCCCCATCATCCCCTCCACCATGGTCTCACAGCAGTTGTCATGCCGACCCAGACGACTGTGCAGGAACACGCTGGGCCAGTCGCTTCGCGGAATCTCGGCCACCACGCCGGTAACCCGGGCAAGCTGTTGCTGGTAGAACCGGTTGAAGACCTCGGCCTCATCCTGACGCCCGAGAACTTCGCCCAGAACAGCCATGCTCCTGGGTGTATTGACCAGAGGATCCTGCCGAAAATCGATAAACACCACTGCCACGCCCGCTCGCTGAAGGCTATCAATCAGTGCCCGGTTATAGGCACCGGGACCGTGGCCCTCGAGACTGAAGATGGCCAGGTCGGCCCCCATGGCAAGCACACTTTCCAGACTGAAACTGTCAGCCGAGGTGTGCCCCACCCGGGGAATATCCGCCAGTGACGGGAAAGCTTTCAGATACTGCGCATAGCCGCCCGGATCCGTCATTTCGAAATCCGGTAACAGCCCCGCAAGACGGTCAGGCAGGTGCTCTCCCTCCAGTATGGCAAGCGCGGGAATGTAGCGACTCTCTCCCAGGATCACTCGCTCGACACGGTCCGGCAGCTTTACCGTCCGCCCCGCCAGATCGGTAACCGTGTCCGCCGCCAGGGAGAGCTCAGCCAGTAAACAGAAAACGCCGCCCATCAGGGCGGCTGTGATTTGGTAACGCAACATCACGGGCCTCAGAACCGCATGGCCAGGCCAACACGGATGTCCCGCCCCGGCTCCGGCATGCCAACGATTCCCTCATAGTCCTCAATATGCTGGTAATCAGCATTGCTGGCATGAGCCAGGTACTGCTTGTCGCCGACGTTCTTGATGGTCAGACTCAGCCGCAGATCCTCATTGCCGGTGGGTAACCAGTGCAGAAACAGGTCGTGCACGCCGTATCCGGGCTTGTCGATGGTGCCAACAGAGGTGTCCAGATTATCGATACCCTCAACAAACCGGCCCTGCCAGCCAAACTCCAGGTTTCGATCCCAACGGTACGCCAGGTCGGCAATCCAGGTATCTCCCATGGTGTTACCCAGCAGATTGTGCTCGTACACCGTCAACGGCTGGCCATCCACTTCGGCATCGTTACTGTGGAAGCTGAGTCCGGCGGAAAGTGCCTGCCATTGGTAACCGGCCGTGATCAGGTAGCCGTCAGACTCGAGATCACCGATGTTCTTGTAGATGGATTCCCGGAACGGCAGCAACGGATCAGCAATGGCGTCCTTGATTTCAGAACGGTACACCTCGGCCGACAGCCGGAAAGTTTCGTAGCGGTAATCGAAACCGACCTCGGTATTCCGGGCTTTTTCGCCTTCCAGATCCGGATCGTTTTCAGAACCTTCCAGCTTGAAGGAGTCCTGAGTGGTTGGCCCCCGGAAGGCCTCGGCATAACCAGCTTTCAGGGTGAGACCGTCCACCACCTCCCAGGCCAGGTTGGCATTCGGGCTGACCTCGTCTTCACTGAAGCGCTGATCATCGTTGTCCTTGAGCCGGTAGTCGTCATAACGGGCGCCGGCACTGAACAGCAGACGGCTGGTGAGCCATAGATCGCCCTGCAGGTAAACGCCCAGCACTTCACCAGTCTGTTGTTCGGCCCTCTTGTCCTCCTGATACCCGGCGTTCACCTTGTCCTCACGATAATCAACACCGTAGGTCAGGCTGTGCTCGCCAAAACGACTGGTGTTACGAAGGTCGCCGCCGATGTTCCGGCTAAACCCGAAGTAACGGCCCCAGCGATCCTCAACGTTCTGCTCAATGTCAGACTCGGTGTGGTAAACGGTTGCCTCAAGATCCACCAGCGCATTGCCTGCGGGAGCGTATCCGTAGTTGAGGGTGGTGGTGTCCCGCCGGCCATCCAGTTCGTAAAGGCGATTGAAACCACTGACAACCCATTGTGGACGCTGGGGCCGCTCCCCCTCATCGGTACGTACTTCGTGACTGAGCTTGATAGTCTGATCGGCCGGCAACTGACCCACCAGTTTCGCAAACCCCAGCTGCTGACGGGCATCACTGCCGGCAATACGGTCGCCACTGCCATCCTTGAAGGGCTCGTGGTCACTCTGGCTGACAGACACCAGGGTGCTCCAGTTATCACTCAGCCGACCAAAGGCCGTACCACTGGCCTTGTAGCCATCGGTGTTGGAGAAAGAGCCGAGTTTCACCAGGGCCCCGGCGCTTTCGCCTGGCCGCAACAAATCGGCCGGATCCTTGGTGACAAAGCGGATTGATCCGCCCAGGGCGCCTGCCCCGTCGGTGGCCCGGCCAGCCCCGGCATTGACTTCAACCTGCTTGAGCAACTCCGGCTCCACCGACAGTCGACCGGAGTGATGGAACAGTGCCCCAGCCTGGGTGGCGCCATCCACGGATACGTTCAAAAGCGGGTCTTCAAAGCCTCGGACATAAACTTTCTGGGCGATGCTGTTGGACCCACCAACGCTTACGTCTGGCTGGCCCGCAAAGACGTCTTCCAGATCGTCCGCCTGGAAACGCTCTATGGTCTCTGCATCGACCACAGTATCGGCGTCCACCTCACGGTCTGCGGTTACCTGAATAGGATCCAGGGAAACCGGCTGTGCATGAGCCAGAGGTGCTGCCATCAGTGCCAGCCAGAGGGTGTTGCGACGAAAGCGCCGGGGTTGTTTCATCGGTGAGGAATTTGCCATCACGACCGCACTCCATTATGAAAATGATTCGTATTTGGAGTGCATTCTCGATAACTTGTGTCGCGAAGTGAACCAGTTTTACATTTGTTACATCCGGACTGCAGGCAACCACAAATGCATCGCCAGACCACCGTTCCCCGCAAGATTACAGGCCCGGATTCGCCCCCCTATGGCATCCAGATGCCGGCTTGCCAGCGCTAACCCCAGGCCATGGCCAGACGGCACACTTTCCCGTATCCGTGTGGCACGGAAAAACGGCCGGAAGATCGCCTCCAGTTGCTCGGCCGGAACACCCGGCCCGTCGTCCTCCACCGACAGCCGGTACCCACCGGCTTCCTCCTGCAGCCGTATCATTACCGTGCCACCGGCCGGCGTATACTTGCAGGCATTGCGGACCACATTTTCAATGGCCTGTGCCAACGCCCGATGACTGGTACCCCGAATCTCCGCCTGTTCCGGAAGCTCGGTCCTGATATGATGCTCCGGGTACTCGTAGCGGGCGTCTTCCGCAATGGTATCCACCAGATCGGTCAGATCCAGATCCTCCTGGTTGAGCTCCGGCTGCTCGTTCTCCAGCCAGGCCAGGGTCAGGGTGTCCTCTACCAGCGCGCGCATCAGATCGCACTCCCGCCGTATTCGGGGCAGGAAATGCTGGGTATCGATGCCTTCCTCTACGCAACTGATGGCCATATCAATCCGGGTCAGGGGCGTTCGCAGCTCATGGGAGAGATCTGAGATCAACCGGCGCTGGGACTGGATCAGATCGCCGATCCGCTCAGCCATCCGGTCAAAGGTCTCTGCCAGCGCGGTCAGTTCGTCATTTCTGTTACCCAGCAGAGCCCTGGCTCTGGCGCCCAGATTACCCTCACTGAACTGGCGGGTTGCCAGCTCCAGCTGGCGAACGGGATTCATCAGGTGCCGGTAAATCACCAGACACAATGCCAGCAGCACCGTCAGTGGCAGGGCAGCTTTCAGGAATAGCCGCGCCTCCGGCAGGTAAGCGCCCGGCCGCATACGCTGAGGCAGGGTAATCAGGAAATGGGTGTGGCCATCGGCGAAGGTAAGATCCATGACCGGGTTTTCGGTGAAATACAGATGGATCTTCCATTCCACGTTGCGTCCAAGCCGAAAACCCTCCTGAAACTGTGAGGACAGTTCACTGCCAGCCAGCGGCTGTATCTCGGACCGAACCACCGCCGCCCAGGTGATTTCGTCCCGTTGCAGCTGCTCCAGCCAGCGGGCAAGGGCCTGTTCGTCGCCGGCCAGGTACAGACGCTCTGCTGTGTGCCCCCAGTCTTTCAGGGTCTCCTGATGCTTGCGGGCAATAAAACTCATCTGCTGTTCGGTAGTGGTCCCCAGAAAGGAGATCACCCAGAACAACACCAGCGTACCCAGTGCCAGTGTGCCTGACAGCTTCCACCACAAACGACGATTCACTGGAAGCAATACCCCTTGCCGTGCACTGTCTGCAGTCGGTCACCGGCAACGCCGGCCTCCACCAACTTGCGGCGCACCCGGCTCAGGTGCATGTCCAGGCTCCGATCGTAGCGACTGAACTCTTTCTCCAGCACCACCTGGTAGAGATAGGGTTTGCTCAACGCTTCGCTCTGATGCAGCACCAGAATCCAGAGCAGGCGAAACTGGATGGGAGTCAGCGAGACCGGATTACCCTGAAAGCTGACGGTCATGGCATGACGATCAAGCTTCAACTCACCGGCAGCCAGTGCGGCAGGGTCTGCGCGCTGATCGGTTTCGCCCAGGGTGCGTCGCAGCAACGCCTCAATTCGCAACAGCAATTCGGTGAAACTGAAAGGTTTTGGCACATAGTCATCGGCCCCCTGCTGATACCCCATAATGCGCTCTTGCTCGGCACCACAGGCGGTCAGCATCATGACCGGGGTCTGGCGGGTTTTACGGAGTTTCTCCAGGAATTCGAACCCGTTCATCCGTGGCAGCAGTACATCCAGAAGAATCAGATCCAGCCGCTGCCCCATAGCGGTGATCAGTGCCTGATCGCCCTCGTAGCTCTGCACCACCTGGTAGCCCCGGGACGCCAGTAATCCGGACAGCTGATCACTGAGGGACTGATCGTCTTCGACAATCAGGATTTTCGGATTTCGGTCGGCCAGTGTCGCCATGGTTTGCCATCCATTGCCAAATGATAATGCATATCATATGCAACGAATGGCAGTAGCTCAAGTGCAGGATTCACTCAGCGGGTGCGGCAAGAGCCTCCTGCAGCAACGCCAACAGGTGAGCGGGCATGCCCTCGGCCAGCTTCAGAGCGGCACTGTGGCCACGAGGTGTCATTTTTCCCCAGGTCCGGCGCACAATGCGCAGCCATTTTTCCTTGTCGTAATCCGGGTTGTCTTCAAAGAATTGTGCAAAATAGCGCTCCAGAAACACCATACACGCCACATCTTCCAGCAACTGGGTGTCTTCGTCTTCCCGCAGTTTACGCTTGGTCAGAATAGTTTCGACCCGTTCGCACTCCGCTTTCGGGTAGCCGCAAGCCGCCATGATCTCCGCTGCCCGGCGACCATGCATGCGGCCGCAGGCCTGACGCCATTGATAGTAATTCTTGCGGCCCTCACCATAGTCACTACGGGGCATGGTCCAGCGCTCGATATGCTGGGCCCGACAGGCAATCTGCATGCGCTCGGAAGGTTCCGGCTCCAGCTCAAACAGCCAGCGGGTCATGTGCAGACTGTATGCGAATTCCCTGGGAAGGGATTCACCATCTATTTCCTCGCGGTTGGGATCCTGCTGGTTTGCCTGGTCGATGGCATTAATCGCACATTCCAGATTGACACTGTTGCTCATCATTCAGTCCTTCAAGTCGCACGGCTCGCTCCTGGCGCCCCCGTGTGAACAGGGCGCGCCGTTCCATCAAGCGATACTATCAGCCAGCCGGACTACAGGTCACCGGCAAACTTCAGACCTGCGCCGAAGGCCGCGACTTGATCCGGTCGAACCAGGCTTGCAGATGCTCCTGTTCCGGCTTGATACGGATATTGACCACCCGGGCAAAGGCTACGGTGGTGAAAGCGTTGATGTCGGCGGCGGTGAACCGGTCACAGCACAGGTATTCCTTGCCCTCGAGCTGCTTGTTCAGGAAATGCATGAATTTCTCGACGCCCTGGCCGCACTCCTCCCCCCACTCCTTGATGGGATTCATCCGATCCTTGAAATAGCCGGTGGTGTGCTGAAAGCACATGCCGGTGGGCATCATGAAATAGAATTCGATCCAGCGCAGCCACTGCTCCACCTGGGCTTTCTCCAGCGGCGATTCACCCAACAGACTGGGCGTGTCCGGATAGCTTTCCTCAAAATAGCGGCAGATGGCCATGGTTTCGGCAATGCAGATGCCGTCATCCAGTTCCAGCACCGGCACTTTCTTCATCGGGTTGCGGGCAACAAAGTCCGGGCTCAGGTTCTCCCCTTTTTCAATATCCACCTGCACCAGTTCAACCTGGTCCAGCAAGCCTTTCTCGGCCAGGAACATGCGCACTCGGCGTGGGTTGGGGGCGGTTCGGGTTTCGAAGAGTTTCATCTTGTTATTGGCTCCGTTCACTCGTTGAATTGACGCCAATGAGCGTGACCGCAAAAAACAGTTGCGTCAAGCAACCGCTATTGACCAGGCAACCACTGTTCCATCTGCCGGATGATCCACCCGGGTTCATCCAGCGGCAGGTCGTGCCCGGCATCCGGATGCAGCCGAAGCGTCCAGCACCAACGCCGTTCCAGTTCGGCGCTGCAATGCCAGTGCACAATACGGTCATCCTTGCTCGCCAGCAGCAGAGCATCTGCCATGGGCCGCTGCGGCAAGGGCTGAAACCGGGCTGCCGCCCGCAACTGATTGAACGCCGTACGATAGTTGACAGGACGCTGGCGCTGGATGCTGTACCAGGCTTTGCACAAAGACAGTGGAATCTCTCGATTGGACGTCAGGCGCAGAATATCCCGCTCCCGGTGAAACAGCTCTCGACGGGCCAGTAGCTGAGTCACGCGCGGCCAGGCCAGCGGGCGCATGCGTTTCCAGAACGGGCTGAAACCGGAACTGGTGTTGACCAGAACCAGGTGCTGCAGCTCCCCGGGTTCGGCACGCTGGGCCCAGTCAAGGGCCACCATACCGCCCATGGACAGCGCCAACAGGCTGAAAGGCCTGGGTATATGATTGACCTGTTCACAGACGCGCCTGCGAATCTCAGGGATAGTGCCGGGAGAATCCTCGCGGAACAGTGTGCCGGTGCCCGGCAGATCAATGGTGTGGAACCGGTGTTCCGGAAAGGCCGAGCGAAGCTGTGCCGGGAAATCGCCCCAGTGGCCCTGCTCCCGGGTGAGGCCTCTCAGAAGGATCCAGTGCATGTCATCGGCTATCCCTGTACCAGTGCATAATGGCAGCTTCCCTCAGCATGGACTCTTCATCCGACCCCGGCAACCAGTTCTCATGACTGGCAGCGGCGTTCAACAGGAAATCAATCCACGGCATGTGACTGCGCAACACCCGTTGGTGTCGGTGCGGAACCAGTGGGTTGAAGAAGCCTTCCAGCCGAAACAGCTGACGCGGGCGTTTACGAATCCAGCGCCAGGATCCCATTTCCAGGGTGAGCGGCAGAAAAACACCGTCGCTGGTTCGGTTAACCTGTTTGTAAAAGTAGTCCCATAGATCACCATGGGTCAGATAGTGGGCAGATTGCGGCTCAAACCGGTACGTGTGATTGGGGTAAGCCTGTTCCCAGATCAGTTTGAGCGCCATGACCGAGCCAATGCGGCGCATGGGCCGGCGGCGATAGGCGTAGGGAAACCAGATCTGATCCTGCCAGCCAAACCCGGAGTGGCAATCCAGCGCCAGACTGAATGGACGACCCGGGAGCAGTTCCCGGATCACCGACTCGAGGGCCAGGTTCTCGGCTTCCATCCCCTGTTCGGGATCACCGGTATACCAGGGCAAGCGTGGTGAAAGCCGCTGCCCTCCCAACAGGAAGGCACTGCGATCCTGGGCCGTGATCGGCGCATTACGCATCAGATCAACCCCGTTCGGATTGCTGCGCTGGTTCAGGTACATGCCGCCCGGGTTCAGCATGGGCAGAAGCGTGATGTGCACCCGCTCCAGAAGCGCCTGTACGCTGTCATCCCAGGCCAGGCGGGCCAGAAAAGAAGACAGCCACGCCATCACCACCTGCGTGCCGATACGCTCAAGCCCATGAACTCCGCCAATCAGCATAACAACGGGCGCATCCTTGCGGTCGGTGCCCAGGTCGACCCGATAGACCGGCAGTTCAAGGTCGCGAACGTTCACCCGGGACAGTACCGAACTGGAGACACCTTCCGGCGCCTCCGCCAGCAGCCGCTCGAGCTGGATCAGCTCCGGCAGGAAAGTGCGAAGCCTTCGTTTCTGGCCTCTGTCCCGGCGGGCTTGCTCCGCTGGTATCACAGCGTGGGGCGTCAATGCTTTCAGTTCGGTCATTTCAGGCTCTCTGGCAACGGCTGCTGACAGTGTGCGCCAGAAATGCTTCAGTCCGTTGACAGTGCCGAACCTGTTATTGCAAATAGTACGCAAGGGTATACTATGAAAATGCACCTTCGCAGATTACCGTGACCCAGTCCGCTCATGCCCAGATTCCCGTTGCTCATCCTGGCCCTGTTGATGGCCGCCTGCTCACCCGATGAGGCTACAGAACCAGGGCGGCATGAAGCCACGGAAAGCGCCACGCGTCAGCAACCTGCCCCCCACCCTGATCAACACCGGATCATTCTCGCCGCCGACCCCTGGTGCCCCCATAACTGCCGGGCTGGTGCGCCGGAGGAAGGTTATATGGTGGATATTGCGCGGGAGATTTTTGCCGCATCCGGCTTTGACGTTGAGTACAGAAACTATGGCTGGGCCCGTTCCCTGAGCCTGGCCCGGGAGAACCGGATTGATGGCGTTATCGGCGCCCTGAAAGGCGACGCCCCGGACTTTGTCTTTCCGGAGCGCCCCATGGGCACCGCCCGTATCGGCTTGTACACGCATCCGGAGAGTCAATGGCAATACCGGGGGCTGGAGTCGCTTAACGGAAAAACCCTGCTGGTGATCAACGGTTACTCCTACTCTCCGGAGCTGGATCGTTATATTGCAGACTATACCGATGATCCCGAACGAGTGTGGGTCCTCTCCGGAGCAGCGCCCCTCGGGCGAGCCCTCAGACTACTGGCACAGGAACGCACCGATACCTTCGCCGAAGACCAGGCGGTCATGAGCTGGTTTTTGCGGGAGCATTCAGGATATCCACCTCCAAGACTGGCCGGGATCGCCCACCAGGCCCCCGTCTACATTGCCTTCTCGGCCGGGAATCCAAGGTCGGGGGAACTGGCCAGACTGCTGGATGCGGGTCTGGCCAGGCTGGCTGAAACTGGCCGCCTGGACATGATCAAGGCGTCCTACGGGCTTTCCACCTCGGATTGAAAAGCCTTGATGGTATTGCCAGCGGGTGTTTGCAGCAGCAATTCACCATGCCGGCCGATCCGGCCATCCGTTACCTCTTCCAGCAGCTCCAGGAAACGCCTTTCCTGATTCATCAATGCCGGCGCACAGGCCATCATGGTGGTGGCCTGAAGACTGAAGGACAACACTTCTCCCGTCAGGTTGTAACTTCCCGTATAGCGATTACAGGAAGCCCGGCCAGCTACCCGGTTGTCCGCCAGAAACCTCAGGGTCATTCTGGAGCGGTCAATAATGCCGGCACCGGCAAGGTCTTCCACCACCCATTCGGCACCCCGGAACAGCCGCTGACGATCCCCGCCACAACCCTCAAATGTCTCATCGCCGAGTGTCAAACGAACCTGAGCCGGATACTGAGCGCCAGCCATCTGGTCTTCACACAACTGATGAGCGATCCGCACCTCCGTCCGCTCGTCACCCAGCGTGGCTTCATAGGCGCGACCGTGGCGATTGGCAAGAATCTCGTTCAGGCGGATATCTTCGGTAACTTGCTGGTCGTAAGGACGGGTCAGCCGCATCTGGCCATTCTCGATAACAACAGACCAGAACGGTTCCGTGCCTATCCCACGAAACGAGGATTCAATGGCACCCGGCTCCAGGCACTCGGGAAGCGTCTCGCCACGCAGGCTCAGCGTTGCCCGCTCCCCCTTGCTCCAGAACCGGGTATCCGGGTCGCCGGGCGCGACAAACAAGGCGCCGGAGGCGCTCTCGGCCGGCTTGAGCAGAACCCGGCGATTCAGGTATTCCAGCCCTACCAGTTCGTCGTCACCGGAGCTGGTGACCGTAACGTCCAGCTGGCCACACTGGTAACGGCCAAACTCCGACAAGCCCGTTTTCGTCGGGCTGGAGGCACAGGCACTGATCAGGGCGCCGGCAAGAACCACGACAGACAGCGATACACCTTGTCGCAAAAACATGAACACATCCTCTGTTGTTCCAGACTACAAGTCGCCATTGTAGAGATTCCATCCTGGATTCACCACGATCGACGCAAAGCACTGAGTCAGAAACCTGCCTGTAGCACGTCATTGCCAAGACGCTCTTAACTACTCCTGCGTAGCCGCTGGCGAAGCCAGGATGGTAACGCCCTGCCCGGTCTCAAGCACCAGCCGGCCGTCAGCGGCAAACTGATACCCGTGAACATCGCCCAACAGTTTCAAAAACCGGTTTTCCTGCTGCATCAGGGTTTCAGGGCAGGCCATTCGCGTCGCGGCCATCTGGGAAAACACCAGTTCTTGACCCTGAATGTGCCAGCCTCCGTTGTAACGGTTGCAGGACGATGAACCAAACACCCGCCCTTCATCGTTGAATCCGATGGTAACCTCACTACCCTCAAGTACCGGCTCACCATCAATTTCTTCCACCATCCACTGGCTACCGGCCAGCGACCCGGGCTTTCCACCCTCTTTCTCGGCATTGAGGGAGCAGCCCCAGAGCGACCCGGTAATCAGCAACATCGCCATGACATTCTTTGCAAGACTCATATAACCCCCTGATACATAGTGAGATAACCATTGCATTCTACGCCTGCCGTCTTGGGAATTCGCATACAGAAAGGTTAATCTTGAGTTACCAGACATCCGGAGCTACACCATGGCGATCAAACTCTATCAGTTCTGCATTTCGCACTACTGCGAAAAGGCGCGTTGGGCCCTGGACTACAAGGGCATCAACTATCAGACCGTCAACCTGCTCCCAGGCCAGCATGTAAACACGATTCGCAAACTGACCGGGGCCGAGTCGTCTGTACCGGTACTCGAACACGACGGCCAGATCATCCAGGGGTCCGCACAGATCCTGGACTACCTCGACAAGGTCTTTCCAGACAAGCCCCTGTTGCCGACGGATCCAGGCCTTCAGGCCAGGGCCCTGGAATGGGAACAAAAGCTGGACGAACAGGCCGGCCCCGCTCTGCGCACCTGGGTGTACCACTATTTTCTGCAGCGCCCGAAAGTGGTGGTACCCATGCTGGTAGCGGGTACGCCGTTCTATAATCGCATCCTGCTTAGCCTGGCCTTCAGCCGGGTTGATGAGATCATGCGCAAGTGGATGAAGATCAACCAGAAAACCGCCGATAGCTCACAGGCAACCCTGGAGGCCCTGGTCAAGGAACTGGCAGAGATCTACCAGCAACGTCCGTTCCTCGTCGGTGACCAGTTTACCCGCGCCGATCTCACTGCATGCTCACTGCTGGCGCCGTTGTTCCAGCCGCCCGAGTACCCGGTACCATGGCCAAAGCCAACCAGGGTTCCGAAGCCTGTGCAGGCCTGGCTATCCGAATGGCAGGCTGCAATCGATCCCATCGCCGCGGTGTATCGCCAGAACCGGTGACGCTGGCCAGGCGGTGGCGGAATAGGCCAGCAACCCTGGCGCAATAGGACATCGCCTTTACCCGGCGCTGTGCGATGATGACTCCCAACAAAAATAATTCGGGGAGCGGCCATGGTGTTGATCGACATGATGCGGACAGTGCTGGAAGACAGCGGGCTGATCAGCCTCTGGCAGTTCCTGGCCCCCTGGCTGGCACTTGACGAACGACAGCTGATTTTCGTTATCGCCACCCCCGTGTTCATTGCGGTTACCTTGTGGGAATACCTGAAGATACGGCATGATCCACAGTTAATGAACGTGCCGGAGGCTATTCGCAACTTCGCCCTCGGTGCCGGCTACCAGGTTACGGAGCTACTTTTTGCCGGTCTGATCGCCTTCCCCGTCTACGCCCTCTGCTATCACTACCGCTTGCTGGAACTGGAGCTGAACTGGGCGACCGGATTTCTGACCTTTCTCGGTGTGGATTTCTGTTTTTACTGGATGCACCGGGCCAGCCACCGCATGCGCTGGTTCTGGGCCGCCCATGTAGTCCATCATTCGTCCGAACGCATGAATTTCTCCACCGCCATGCGCCAGAATGCCACCAACATTTTCAACGGCATGTGGATTTTCTATTTGCCCATGGCGCTGATCGGTTTCAACCCGGTGTGGATCGGCATCGCCTATGCTTTCTCCCTGGTGTACCAGTTTTTCGTGCACACCACGCTGGTGCGGCATCTGCCGGCCTGGGTCGAATTCCTTTTCAACACCCCGAGCCATCACCGGGTACACCATGGCCGCAATCCGGAATACATCGACCGCAATTACGGTGGCACACTGATTATCTGGGATCGCCTGTTCGGAACCTTTGTCCCGGAGAGCGACAGCAACCCACCGGAATACGGCATTACCCGGCAGATTCATTCCAATAACCTGATTGTGCTCTGGACCCACGAATATGTGGACATGTTCCGCGACATGGCCCGCCCCGGCAGCTTATTGTCCCGTCTTCAGCATTTATGGAATCCGCCGGAGTGGCAGCGCCCGGCACCTCAGAACAACAAGGATGCGGGCCGAAACCATGACAGAACACCCTCTGACGCTGAATACCCCTGACGGCAACACCATTGCCGGACGGCAATACCTGCCGGCACAGCCAGTTGCCATTCTGGTGATCAGCCATGGCATGGCGGAGCACGGTGATCGCTACCAGGAGCTGGCCCGCTGGCTCGGGGCTCACAACATTCTTGTCATCACCTATCACCACCGGGGCCATGGCCCCCACTGCCCGGCCGAACACCAGGGGCATTATGCTGATCAGAACGGATGGCAACGGGTGGTGGACGACCTGGCGCAAGTGGTAGAGACTGCCCGCAAGCAGCATCCAGGGCTGCCAATAAATCTGCTCGGCCACAGCATGGGCTCGTTCATCGCTCAGAGCTATGCCCAGCAATACGGCGGCCGTATCAATACCCTGATCCTCAGTGCCACCAACCGCATCCACCGGCCACAACTGCTGGCCTCGAGGCTGCTGGTCAACCTGATTGCCGGCGTCCGTGGCCGGCGCCATCGCAGCCGGCTCATCGGCAAGATGACCTTTGGCCAGTTCAATCGTGCTTTCCGGCCCAACCGTACCGGCAGCGACTGGCTGAGCCGTGATCCCGAGCAGGTAGACCGCTACGAAGCCGATCCTTCCTGTGGTTTTGATTGCACCGTGGGGCTCTGGCAGGACTTCATTGGCGGTATGCTGAGCATCCGGCCGGCAACCTGGCATCGGGATCTGCCGGTGCACTTGCTGTCCGGCACCGCCGATGCCGTGGGCGAGATGGGGAAAGGCGTGCGCCAGCATTTTCAGACCATCCGGGAGTCGGGCATCGAGCAGGTAACGCTGCGGTTGTTCGACGGCGGGCGCCATGAGATGCTCAATGAAACCAATCGCATGGAAGTGTGGCAATACGTGCTAACCTTATGCCGTATTCAGTCGCCCGCTCGGTCGGAGGTCGGCGACCTGCCACTGGCCCAATCACTACCATAAGGAATCGCTATGAGCCGCCGTACCTGCTGGCGTTTCTTCCCTTTGCTGGCAATCTGGCTGCTTCTGCCCCTGAGCAACGCCTATGCGGGGAATCTGACCCTCGCCGTCGCTGCCAATTTCACCGACACCACCGCCAGTCTGGTGGAAAAGTTTGAGACTGCAACCGGCCACCACGTCACCGCCAGCTTCGGCTCCACGGGTAAACTCTACGCCCAGATTCGCAACGGTGCTCCGTTTGATGTGTTCATGGCGGCCGATGCCCAACGTCCCCAGTTGCTGGAATCCGACGGGATGGCCGTTCCCGGTTCTCGCTTTACCTATGCCAGGGGCAAGCTGGTACTCTGGAGCCCTGAGACTGCGGCCTTTATCTCTCCCATCGCCTACCTGAGCGAACAGCCGTTCTCGCGGCTGGCCATCGCGAACCCTAAAACTGCCCCCTATGGCCTGGCCGCACAACAGGTCCTGGAACACCTGGAACTCTGGTCACCGCTACAGCCCAAACTGGTCCGTGGCGACTCCATCGCCCAAACCTTCCAGTTCATTGCCAGCGGCAATGCCCAGGCCGGGCTGGTGGCGCTGGCTCAGGTCAAAGCCTGGCCAAATCAGGACGGAACACTCTGGCGGATTCCGCAAGCCTATTACGCCCCCATCGACCAGCAGGCGATTCTTCTGAAACGCAGTGCCGACAATGCTGCCGCCAGAGACTGGCTCGCCTTCCTGCAATCCCCGGAGGCTGTTGCGATTATTCAGGACTACGGATACGACACGGCGGACTGATGCTGGAAACCTATTGGCAGCCGGTCTGGCTGACGCTGAAGCTGGCTTCACTGACAACCCTGGTACTGCTGCTGGTAGGAACCCCGATCGCCTGGTGGCTGGCGCGGTCCCGTCACTGGCTGCGACAGCCGATTGCTGCCGTCGTCGCCTTGCCATTGGTCCTGCCGCCCACGGTGCTCGGATTTTATCTTCTGCTGCTGCTTGGCCCGAATGGCTGGGTCGGCCAACTGACAGAACGTCTTGGCCTGGGTTTACTACCGTTCACCTTTGAGGGCCTGGTAGTGGCCTCGGTTATCTATTCTCTGCCCTTTACCGTGCAACCCCTGCAGAACGCTTTCGAGGGTATCCGTGAAGGCTTTCTGGAGACCGCCGCCACCCTCCGGGCCGGGCCCTGGGACCGGTTTTTCTTTGTGGTGATTCCGCTGGCCCGCAACGGCTTCATCACCGCCAGCGTGTTGACCTTCGCCCACACAATCGGCGAGTTCGGCGTCATCCTGATGATTGGCGGCAATATCCCGGGCGAGACCAAAGTGCTGTCGGTGGCCATCTACGATCACGTGGAATCCCTGGAGTACACCCAGGCCCACTGGCTGGCCGCGGGCATGGTGGCGTTTTCCTTCATCGTTCTGGTGACCCTGTACGCCCTCAATGGCAGGGCTCGGGCGGGGGCTCTGCGATGACCCCCACAGCCATCGAGGCACGTTTTATCTGCCGGTTCCCCGGATTTGAACTGGATGTCGACCTGAAACTGCCGGGCAACGGAATTACCGCTTTGTTTGGTCACTCCGGATGCGGCAAAACCACGCTACTCCGGTGCATCGCCGGGCTGCAGCAGGCTCAGGGACAGCTTTCCGTATTCGGCACCCCCTGGCAGAAAGACACCCTGTTCAGGCCGGTTCATCAGAGGCCCCTGGCCTATGTGTTCCAGGAAACGCATCTCTTTCCCCACCTGTCAGTACGCCGGAACCTGACGTTCGGGCAACGCCGGGTTCCGCCACAGGAACGCCAGGTCCGGTTTGACGATGCCGTCTCCTGGCTCGGGCTGACCCACCTTCTGGAGCGTATGCCCGCCGGACTGTCCGGTGGCGAACGACAACGGGTTGCCATTGCCCGGGCCATTCTCACCAGCCCGCGACTGCTGCTGATGGATGAACCTCTGTCGGCACTGGATCAGAGCTCAAAGCAGGAGATACTGCCCTACCTTGAGCGGCTGCGCGACCATCTGGCCATTCCGATGATCTACGTTTCCCACTCCACCAGCGAAGTGGCGCGCCTGGCCAACCACATTGTAATGATGGACAAGGGACGTGTTATCGCACAGGGACCGCTGCAAGAGACCCTGGCCCGGGTGGACCAGCCGTTTCGGCTGGAGGAAGACGCCGGCGTGCTGGTTCAGGCAAGACTGGATGCGCTGGATGAGCCGTGGCATCTCGCCCGCTTCAGCTTTGACGGTGGCAGCTTGTGGCTACGACAGGATCCGCGCTTCCGGCACGGTGACCAGGCCCGCATACAGGTACTGGCAAGAGATGTGAGTATCGCGTTGACGGAGCATCGCGACCAGAGTATCCAGAATCTGCTGCCGGCGCGGGTGGATCGTGTCGAGACAGACGTCACCCCCGGCACCACCCTGGTGCGACTACTGGCCGGCGATACGCCGTTTCTGTCCCGTCTCACCAGCCGCTCCGCGGCCCAGCTGGCACTCACCCCTGGCCAGCCGGTGTGGCTCCAGATCAAATCGGTTGCCCTGGTAGACTGAGCACGACTTCTGGCCCCTTTGGCCACAGAGTGTGACCAGTGATACCGCTACTCTGGCGTCTAAACACACCATGCCGGGAGCGGAGACATGCCGACCAAACGTGAGCACTGGGTGACCAGTGGGGACCTTCTTCTCTACGCCGTTGCTGAGGGCAATCCCGAGGCAACGCCCATTGTTCTGGTACACGGCTACCCCGACAACCACAGTGTCTGGGACAAGGTCACGGCCGCACTCAGCCAGGAGTATCTGGTGATTCGTTACGATGTCCGCGGTGCTGGCCGCTCCGACAAGCCAGCCCGGACCCGCGACTATCGCCTGTCGTTGCTGGCAAAGGATCTGCAAGCAGTCGTCAACGCCATTATCCCCGACCGGCCATTTCATCTGGTTGCCCACGACTGGGGCTCCATTCAGAGCTGGGAATCGGTCACCGACCCCGACCTCCAGCAGCGTATTCGGTCCTACACGTCCATTTCCGGCCCCTGCCTGGATCATGTCGGCTTCTGGATTCGCAATCAGATCGGCTCACCAGCAAACGGCGGTACTACCAAGGTACTGCGGCAGCTGGCGAGTTCCTGGTACGTATTTCTTTTCCAGCTGCCGCTACTTCCGGAAATAATCTGGAAAGCCGGGCTGGACAAAGCCTGGCCCGGCTACCTCAAGAAACAGGAACAGGTCGCTGATGCCCGCTTCAGCCCCTTGCAGAAGGCAGACGGGCAATATGGCGTAAAACTCTACCGGGCAAACTTTCTGCCCAGACTGCTACGCCCCAGGCCACGGCACACCCGCTGCCCCGTTCAGGTGATCATTCCTACCCGGGATGCCTACGTTGGCCGTCAACTCACCGAATGCCTGGTGCAATGGACCGGTAAACTCACGCTGCAGGAACTGGATGCCCCGCACTGGGCGCCACTGACCGAGCCCGACGCCATCTGTCAGTCTGTATCAACCTTTGTTGGAAATAACGCTTAGCGGACCTCAAAGCCCCTGATGATAACGGTCACAAAAACAACAAGGGCGCCCCGAAGGCGCCCTTGTTACTGCAAGCCTCGATCGAACGATCAGGCTTTCTTGCGGCGGAATGCCAGGCCAGTCAGACCCAGACCCAGCAGGGCCAGGGTACCGGGCTCCGGCACAGAAACCGGAGGCTGCTCGGTAATTTCCTGTACCTTGGTGTCAACAAACGATGCGGTGAACGAATCTGCGTTAGTACCACCGGAACGGAGAATGTTCAGGTTCCAGGCGGCACCGCCGGAATTCAGGGCCAGATCGACGTAGTCGCTGCCAGTGGTTCCGTAACCACTACCGATGTTGCCAGCGCCTTCACACTTGGTGAAACCACCGGAACCATCGGCCTGGAAACCGTTATCATCGCTGTCGATACCAATGGCATTGGTAGAGGACGCATCACAACCAAAGCTGTTGTTTACTACCACGTTCAGCAGCGCGTTCTTCCCGAACAATCCTGACAACAGGCTCTCCTTGTTCAGGGCAGCATTCGTGTTGTCACGATCCTCGTCGGTAACCAGCACAAAGTTAACCGCGGCATCCGCGCGATAGCTCAGATTATTCAGTGCCCAGTCCAGCGCACTCCAGCCGTCTTCCGTGCCACCGTTGGTAACCAGCGTCGACGTTGCAGCAGCAAAATCGGTGGAACTACCCCACTCCTGAGTGCCCGCAGTAACGGCATCCATATCATGGGCATGGGGATCCAGATGGTTGCTGAATGACGAACCACCAAAACCAACCAGCGAATACCGGTTGCTTACCGAAGAGCCAACGCCCTCACCGACCAGACCACTCTCAAGGCTTGCAATCATATTGCTGAGCCAGGCGTGCTCTCCACCCATGGAGCCGGATTCATCGACCAGAAACACAACATCTGCCGTAATCGGCGCGGCAACAGAAGCGGAACTCATCAGGGCGGCTGCGGCCAGGCCAGCAGTGCCGGCAATCCATTTTCTTTTCATGGTTAAACTCCTTTTTGTGAGTCAATGTGTGACTCAACCTTCCCTGCGCGATTCCTGCCAGAATTGAAAAGATCTTTAATTTTCAGTTTGTTATAAAACACTCAGTTAATGTGTCTGAACACAACTGTAAAGTGCTTCGACACCATCAAAGCTGAGAAGGTAACGGAGCGGGAAATGGCGAATATACCGACGGAGATACCGAGAAAGACCGGTGCCCGTCAAAAGCAGAGCACCGTTTTATGCAGCGATTACAAGGAGGGAGAGAACAATCAACGGGTACCGTAAACCACCATGGTCTTACCCTTGACCCGCACCAGACCTTGATCTTCAAGAGTTTTCAGAACCCGACCGACCATCTCCCGGGAGCAACCAACAATGCGTCCAATTTCCTGACGGGTAATCTTGATCTGCATGCCGTCCGGGTGAGTCATGGCATCCGGCTCTTTGCACAGATCCAGCAGTGTTCTGGCAACCCGGCCAGTGACATCAAGGAACGCCAGGTCCCCTACCTTGCGGGTGGTCTGGCGCAGGCGCGAGGCCATCTGCTCACCAATAAAGTACAACACCCGCGGATCCTGCTGAGCGATTTCCCGGAACTTGGTGTAGCTGATTTCTGCCACTTCGCACTCAGTCTTGGCCTTGACCCAGGCACTCCGGGAATCCATGTTGTCGAACAGCCCCATCTCGCCGAAGAAATCACCGGCATTAAGGTACGCCATGATCATTTCACGACCATCGTCGTCTTCAATAATGACAGTGACCGAGCCCTTGACGATGTAGAACAGGGAATCGCTTTTATCACCCGCATAGATGATGGTGCTTTTGGCTGGGTAACGCCGGCGATGGCATTGGGAAAGGAAGTAATCCAGGTGTTTGGTCTTCTGCTCAACCGGCTTGACAATGGTAGCCATAATGCGAGACATGCCTCCTCAGAGTCTGGCGATTCCTGATCGTTTTTATATCCCCGCCTGTCCGTGCGGGTTAGGGGTTTTACTGATATGCCACGCAACTTATAACAAGAAGGTAACTTCTGGGCAACTCAAAAGCGGATACAGGATGTATCTGAAGGCAATACCGCTTTGGTCGCAACCACATCATGCCGCAGGGAGTGAACTGTGCTAGCATCCTGCCCATTCATTCAGGCACCAGGGGTAACTCCGATGAAAGCAACCGTCGACTGGACCGGCAATGCCAGCTTCAAAGCAACCAGTGGCAGTGGCCACAGTGTTCAACTGGACGGCCCCCCGGATCACGGTGGCGAGAATCTGGGTCCGCGCCCGATGGAGTTGCTGCTGATGGGCGTGGGCGGCTGCTCCTCCTTCGATGTGATGAGCATCCTGAAGAAAAGCCGCCAGGACGTGACCGCCTGTCACTGTGAGCTTGATGCGGAGCGCGCTGATGAGGTGCCGGCTGTGTTCACCCGCATTCATCTTCATTTTGTGGTTAGCGGAAACAACCTGAAGGAAAAGCAGGTGGAGCGCGCAGTCAGCCTGTCTGCCGACAAGTACTGTTCAGCCTCGATCATGCTGGGCAAAGCCGGTGTCGAGATCACGCACAGCTTCGAAATCCAGGCCGCCAGCTAGAACGGCAGGGCGGATTCCGGCCAGCGCCCTGCAACCGCGGCTTTCCGTTATAAAAAATGTCATTGCAAATACTATTCAATGACACCTGCGGTATGCATAATACGCAACTTTCTCCGCCGGTCTGCGCAAAAGGTGAACAGTTCCATTCACCCGGTCAGTAGTCGGTGGCGGCCTCGGCAGGGAGAGCTCCTCTCCCTGTGATCATTCATCTCCATTTCCCGGAGGGGCTGAGCATGGAAACCAAACTCCAGCTGCACGGTTTCAACAACCTGACCAAATCCCTGAGCTTCAACATCTACGACATCTGTTACGCGCAGACCGAAGAACAACGCGAAGCCTATATTGATTACATCGACGAGATGTACAACGCCGAGCGTCTGACCCAGATTCTGACCGACGTGGTCAAGATCATCGGTGCCAATGTTCTCAACATTGCCCGCCAGGATTACGAGCCTCATGGTGCGTCCGTCACCATGCTGATCGCCGAGCACGAACTGTCCGACAGCGAAGCCAATAACGAAGAGTCCCCTGGTCCGCTGCCGGATACCATTGTGGCGCATCTGGACAAGAGCCACGTGACGGTGCACACCTATCCGGAAAGCCATCCCCATGACGGCGTGAGCACCTTCCGGGCCGATATCGACGTGTCCACCTGCGGTCTGATTTCACCGCTGAAGGTACTGAACTACCTGATTCACAGCTTCGACTCGGATGTGGTTACCGTTGACTACCGTGTACGCGGTTTCACCCGTGACGTGGACGGTACCAAGCATTACATCGATCACGACATCAACTCGATCCAGAACTACCTGACCGAGGATACCCAGAACGCGTATCAGATGATCGACGTCAACGTGTATCAGGAAAACCTGTTCCACACCAAGATGATGCTCAAGGAGTTCAATCTGGACAACTATGTGTTCGGAGTGAACGCCGGCGATCTGGACCCGGCAGAAGCCCAGTCCATCGAGGATCGCCTGCGCCGGGAAATGCTGGAAATCTTCTACTCCCGCAACGTGGAATAATCGCTCCGGAGGTGACGACGGGGTTCCCGTCGTCACCTTTTGATGCCTTCGTCAGTTTTTTTGACTTCCCCCGCCAGAATTCTGCGTTTTCATCCCTTCCACCATCCCGGTTAAATAGCCCCATGACTAACCGAGAGGAGGACGGGATCATGCTTCGCTCCCTGAAACAAACCATTCCCGCACTGGCCACATCCGATGGCGCCGGGGTTCGCATCAAACGCTCATTGGGTCAGCGCCAATCCGTGCGCATGGATCCATTCCTGATGCTGGATGAATTCGGTTCTGACCAGCCCCAGGACTATATTGCCGGCTTTCCGGCCCATCCGCACCGGGGCTTTGAAACCATCACCTATATGATTGAAGGCCACATGCTGCATGAGGACCACCTGGGGAATCGCGGCAACCTCCGCAACGGTGGGGTGCAATGGATGACCGCAGGCCGGGGCATCGTGCACTCGGAGATGCCGCAACAGGAATCCGGGGTCATGCGGGGATTCCAACTCTGGCTCAACCTGCCGGCCGCTGAAAAAATGAAGCCCGCCGGCTACCGGGACATTCAGCCTGAAGAGATCCCGATAGCACGTCAGCCGGGTGTTTCCGTCCGGGTAATTGCCGGTGAACTGGAAATCGGTGGCGGTGCCGTCACCGGCGCAGTCACCGGCGGCAGCACAGAGCCCGTGTATGCCGACGTCCATCTGGAGCCCGGAGCGAGAGTCTCCTTACCGGCACCTCAGGCGCTCAATGCTCTGGTCTACCTGTACGAAGGCGTCGCAAGTCTGGTGAGCGAAGACCGGAACCAGACTCTGACATCATCCTCGGCAAACATTCTGGACCATGGGGATGAAGTTCTGATTGAAGGCGGAAAGGCCGGCGCAAAACTGCTGCTGATTGCCGGCCGACCCATCGGCGAGCCAGTTGTCCAGTATGGTCCTTTTGTAATGAACACAACTGCCGAGATTGAGCAGGCGCTGGCCGACTACCGCGATGGCACCCTGACAGCCTGATCAGGCAAAAGTTCTACCAGCCATCAGGCTCTGGACCATGGGCCGGATAATCAGATCCATGGCCAGGGCCATTTTCGGCCCAGGGATCACCAGAGTGTCGTGGCGGGACAGGCTGCTTTGGGGGATGGCCTGCAGTAACCAGGGAAAATCCACTTCCGCCGTTTCCCTGAAATGAATGACCACCATGCTTTCGTCCTCACTGGGCACATCCCGGGCAACGAACGGATTGGACGTGTCCACCAGCGGAATTCGCTGGAAGTTGATGTGGGTATGAGAGAACTGCGGCACGATGTCGTGCACGTAATCGTCCATCCGATTGATGATCGTCTGAACCACGGCATCCTGGCTGTAGCCGCGCTGATGAGTATCCCGATGGATTTTCTGGATCCACTCCAGATTGACAATGGGTACCACACCAATCAGCAAGTCAACGTACTGGGCAATGTTGTAGTTGTCGCTCACCACCCCGCCATGGAGCCCCTCGTAGAACAGGGCATCGGTATCCGCAGGTAACGGGCCCCAGGGGGTGAAGGTGCCAGGTTTGTGGCCTTCGGCCACCAGGTCGCGGTCTTCGTCATGAACGTACTGCCGGTAACGGCCATTGCCGGTATGGCTGTAGTCATAGAACAGAGCTTCCAGCCTATCGATATGATTGGCTGCCAGGGCAAAATGGTTGCGTTCACCAAACTGCCCTTTAGCGGCGAGCCGTGCCATTTGTTCCCGGGTATACCGATGAAAGCTGTCGCCACTGACCATGGCGGCAGCAATGCCCTCACTGGCAAACATGCGGCTGAAGATCTGCCCGGTTGTGGTGGTGCCCGCCCCGGAAGACCCGGTAACGGCGATAATCGGATGGCGTCTGGACATAAAAAGCTCAGGTTCCCGGATGTGCGTCAGACAAGGCTGGTCAGCAGTCGGGGCTTCTCGACCACAAACCCTTGAGCGTAATCCACGCCCAGTTGTCTCAGCATATCCAGAACCTCACGGGATTCAACCTGAGAGGCAATCACTTCCCGCTCCATGTAGTGAGCCATATCAACCATGGACCTGACCATGGCCTGGTCCGTCTGGTTGGCTGCCAACTGACCGGTAAAGGCACTGTCGATCTTGATCAGATCTACCGGCAACGATCGCATGAACTGGAAGGAACTGGGGCCGCTGCCAAAGTTACCCAGGCAGAACCGGCAGCCGAGCTCTTTCATTTCCAGCATGAAATCCGCCACCGATTGCAGATCATGAATGGCAGAGGCTTCCGTCAGCTCGAACCAGAGACGCTCAATAGGCGCATCCTTCTCACTGAGCTTTTCGTAAATGAATTCCAGCAGTGACTGGTCGTTCAACGAATAGCCGGACAGATTTATGCAGACACCGCCTACATGGCGCGGATCCGGCGACTGATCCCTCAGCCAATCCAGCATGTGCCCCACGACCCAGCGATCCACCGCCTGCATACGGTCATAGCGCTCGGCCATGCGGACGAAATCCTGGCCGGTAATCAGCTGCCCGCTGTCGTCGTACATACTGATCAGAATTTCATACTGCGCCCCCATTCGGGTGCTGCCGTGCAGAGGGATGATCTTCTGGCAACGCAGCAGCATGCGTTCTTCATCCGGGTTGCTCAGGCCAGCCACACGGGCTGCAATCTGCTCTTGCCGGGCCTGGTCGTCTGCGTCGAGAGTGTATATAGAGAAACGGCCAGGGCCCTTGTCACGGGCAGAATTGAGCGCCTGTTCGGCGGCTTTCAGCCATTTTTCGGCGCTGATCAACGCGGGCAGTTCCGGCGCCAGACCAACATTGGCATTTAACGTGTAACACCGTCCGCCATACTCGAAGGGCTCATCTGCAATGGCTTCCAGGAGCGCCTTGGCAATTTCCGGCCCCTGTTCTTCAGGCACCAGCATGGCAAATTCATTGCCTCCGGGACGAGCCACCGGCATGCCATCGCCCACATGCCGACAGATGACCTCCGCCACCCGTTTCAGGGTTTCATCTCCGGCCTGGTAGCCCGCCGTATCATTCAGCAATCGGAACCCGCGCAGATCCAGTTGCAATAAAGTCCGGCTATCTTCCCGGCGGGCAAGTTGCTGTTCCAGCATACGCTCGAATTCCCGACGGTTAAGCAGCCGGGTCAGTTCATCATGGGTGGATGCCCAGGACAGCTGGTCATAGACGTTGCGAACCATGCGGTCGATGCTCTCATCTACCAGCGGTCGATCATACTGATTATCCGGTACGATGATGCCTTTGCGCATTTGTCTGGCCAGAGCTTCCAGCTCCAGCTCAACCACCCGCATGCCCTGGTGATTAACGAATACAAACCGGCTGAAACCACGGGCAATCCACACCAGGCGGATATACTGGGGATCTTCCGCCTTGGTTTGATCCCGCAGCCAGTCACCGGTGCGCAATTGCTGGGCTCGGTTGATCCAGCGTTGCAGGCTGCGCTGTTCCCGTTCACTGAGCACCTGCTTGTCCGGGCGGACACCACTGACCGCAGGCATTTCAACCATTTCCGGCGCCTTGTCGGGCCGACGCACCAGGAACTGCTTCAACTCATCCCGGATCTGGGAGGACGGCATATGGTTGCTGGAGATCGACGCCAGACCATCCTGAATCAGCCGCAACAGTTCGGGCAGGTTAATGCTGCTGTCCGGGTCCTCGGCAAAGGCCATCAGCGAATCGATCACTGCCAGGTAGTCCTGCCATAACTGACTGTCTGGTCCCTGGCGAATCCAGGTCAGCGACAATAAATCCCGCCAGCCACCGTCGAGCAGGCTGACCAGGGCCCTGGGAACCTTGCGGCCAGCCAGTTTGCTTTCCAGCGCGCTGGCTACGGCAGTTTTGGATTCGGCAACCTTCTGGGCACCCTCTGCGGCAGCCGTCACCCGCTCAACGTTGCGGCGATACACGAGGTTCTGCCGGTCAATCAGCGTGTCCAGCTCACCTACGGTTTGCTCAAACACACCGGTATCCTGTTCAAACTCGGTAGCAATGCGGTGAATCAGCTCATCCACCCGGCGCTGCACCACCGGGTTCAGCCGGCCACCCTTCACGCCCAGTTGTGCCAGGCGATTCATCACACCACGAACCGGGCTGTCCTGGTCCTCAAAGAATTCGGGATCACGCATCACAACTTTCAGCACCGGCACTTCCAGCTGACGCATTCGGCTCTGGGCGTAGTCACTGAGCTTGGGGCTATCGACCACGCTCCGGAAAAACCGATCGACAACGTCCAGAGTGTCCTGCTGCTCAGCATTGAGCCGGGTGTCACCGGTTTCACGTATCTTTTCAACCACCCGGTCCCGCAAGGGCACGGCCGGCTCTTCCGGAGCCGCAGCGCGTAGCTGCAGCTCCTGCAATTCCCGGTGCAGTTCACCCTGAGACAGCGGACGGGCATTGGCCGCAAACGGCTCTGGCGTCGCCTCTCCATTCTCCACACGACTGGCCTGCAGTGTTGTCAGCAGATTCCTCACCGTGGCAAAAGCCGTCTGGGCTGCGCGGGCATACCCCCGGAACTCTCCAGCTACCCGGTTTTTCAGCCCGCGGGCCGTTTGCCCGGGTTTGCTTTCCGGCGCCTCAGGCTGCGGCTTTTCCAGAGGTGTTTCGGGCTCCCGCTTCAGCACCTCGGCCGGCGGTTCCTTCCTGGCCGGCGCCTGTTCGCTCAGATAACGGGACAGGTCCAGATCCGGCAACACACCATGCCGGATCAGGATATTGTTCAACTCCCGATACAACGGCTCCAGCTGTTTGATCACCGTCTGCTCAAACGTCTTCAGGCAGACCTTTTCAACCTCCCGGCTGACTTTCAGTTGGGCAAGCGCATTATGGAAGGCTTCGCACACAAGAGCGGGACCGAGGGGATTATGATGGCCGGTGCGATTGGCGATACCTAACTTGTCCAGCCTCAGCTTGAGCTGCAGCAGGTCGCCACGGTACTGGGTATCAGCACGGGTAACCATCACCCGAATTGCCAGCCAGTCCTCAAACTCGTTTTTGTCTACCACCGACAACACTGAACCGGGCGCGCCTTTGGGCTCCGGTTTTAAGGGCGACTCCAGACTGCGGCTCATGTAATGCCAGAGCACCCGCTGGCGCCCCTGAATCTGGCCGGAGGCATCCATCAACTCATTGGCAAGCTGGTCATTGGGGGCTTTCTGGGCTGTAACACGCAGGGCATCCACCGTCTGCACAAAACAGGCGTCCATTAGTGGTTCAATAAACCGCGTGACGGTTTTGGCACACTGGTGAAGCACAAACTGAACGCGTTCACTGGGAGCGCGAAGTGATGACCGGGCCTGATCCCCGGAACTGCCACACAACTGGAGCATGGCGCTGAAGGCATCGGAATCCGGGCGGGTAAAATGAACGCCCATAGCACCATCAATGCGCCGGACCGGGCTGACATGAAGCTCGTATCGACGATTGCCCTCAAGACCGCGGAACCGAACCACCAGTTCGGTAACACCGCCGCGAGCAAAGGCCCGCTCGATTTTGCCGGAGGTTTCGCCCGAATAACGAATGAACATGCCTTCGGCACAGAAATCAGCAATCTGGCAGGGCCACGCCTCACCACTGCCGGCATCTATCTGAGCGGCAAGTTTGATCGGCTGTCGGGGGCTGCTGCGACGCTCTCTCGGATCCATGAACTACCTGACCAGTTGCAAAGCCGGCATGTTGCCGGATGCGGAAATCCGGCCAACGTCCCTGAGTGGGTGTAGGTTCGAGCTGTTATGATAAGGCCTGTGGCGGTCGGTTAAAAATCTGTAACAGCCGTCGGCGAATAAGGAATTGTACAGCCTCATACCCACAACATCATAATATGATGATTCATGAGACAGCTTAGTCAGATCTATCTCTTTTTGCTACTGGTAACACCCCTGAGTGGCTGTACGACCATTGGCTACTATAGCCAGGCCATCGGCGGCCATGTGTCCCTGATGATGAAGGCCAGGCCCATCCACCAGGTGATCACGGCACCGGAAACCGACCCGGAACTTCGTCGACAGCTTGAGCTGGCAGCGCAGGCGCGGGCGTTTGCGGCTCAGGAACTGGCCTTGCCCGTGGACGACGTCTTCAGTGAATACGTAGCGCTGGGCCGCCCATGGGTGGTAGTGAATCTGGTCGCCGTGCCGGAGTTTTCCCTTACCCCCCACCAGTGGTGTTATCCGTTTGTGGGCTGCCAGTCCTATCGCGGGTACTTCCGCCTGGCCGATGCCCGGCAGGAACAGACGGCCTTCCAGGAGCGCGATTACGATACCTTTATCGGCGCTGTTACCGCCTACTCCACCCTGGGCTGGTTCGATGATCCACTGCATACCGGGTTCACCTCCCTGGCGGATGACCGCATGGTCGCCCTGATGTTCCACGAGCTGGCCCACCGCGTGCTCTATATCAACGGTGATACCGCCTTTAACGAGAGCTTTGCCACTGCCGTGGAACTGGAAGGGCTTCGGCTCTGGCTGAAGCGGCAAGGGGCATCTAAGGTTTTTGAGCGCGCTCTGGCGCGATTACAGCACCGGCAAAAGACTCTGGAACTGGTCGCCGCCACCAGCGAACAACTCCAACAACTTTATGCCCGCCAGGATACGATGGACAAATCCACGCTACAGGCGCGCAAGGCCCAACTGCTCGACGAACTGGCCCGGGACTACGCCAACCTGGCCGGGCAATATGAAGAGCCCGGGCCTTTCGGCCCGCCGCCGGTGCGGCTGAATAATGCACAGCTGGCACTGTTCCGCCAGTACAATCAGCATGTTCCCGCCTTCCGACAGATGCTGAAAGAGCTGAACTACCGCTTCAGCGAGTTTTACCGGGCTGTCGAGGAGCTTTCCAGACAGCCGGCGGACAGTCGCACTGCACAGCTGGAATTACTGTCAAAGCGGTTTGTAGAACACCTTTGAATTACGCTGGGTGTTGTATGAGGCCAGCTTTGGACCCGGCAGATCCTGCACGGCGGTGGGTACGAAACCGCGTTCCCGGAACCAGTGTTCGGTTTGGGTAGTCAGCACAAACAGTTTGTGGACACCCTGGCCCCGGGCCAGCTTTTCAACCATGGCGAGAATCTCGTCACCACGGCCGGCACGGCGGTAGGAGGGGTCGACCGCAAAACAGGACAACTCTCCGGCGCCCTCCTCCGGATAATGGTACAGGGCGGCGCAGCCGACAATGGTGCCGTCCCGCTCCGCCACCACAAACCGGTCAATTTCGGTTTCCAGCATTTCCCGTGAACGACGAACCAGCACGCCCTGCTCTTCCAGGGGCTGAATCAGCTCCAGAATACCCCCGATGTCTTCTACCCGTGCCTGGCGAATCTGTTCGTAGTTATCACCGCTGACCAGGGTGCCGGACCCATCGCGGGTAAACAGCTCCTCCAGCAGAGCGCCGTCTTCTACGTAACTGATGATGTGGGCACGCCGAACGCCTTTGACACAGGCATCGCAGGCGGCCTTGAGCAAGGCCGCATCGTGGCCGGTGACGGCATTGTCGTTCAGGCGTTCGGACGCCTGACGGGCGGACAACTCACGTATCAGGCTGCCATCTTCTTCGAGCAGGCCTTCGTCGTCGATGAAGACAATCAGCTTCTCCGCCTGCAGCGCCGCGGCCACCTGGCTACCAACGTCCTCATAGGAAAGGTTGAAGGCATCACCGGTGGGCGAATAGCCCATTGGCGGCAGCAAAACAATATGCCCCAGCTCCAGCAACTGCTCGATGCCACGGGTATCAACACGGCGGACGCGGCCGGTATAGCCAAAATCAATGCCATCCAGCACGCCAACGGGTTTGGCGGTGACGTAGTTGCCGCTGCTGACCCGAATCCGGGCGTTGTGCATGGGTGAATTCACCAACCCCATGGAAAGCTGGCTTTCCAGGTAGGCCCTGAGCCCGCCAATGGCTTCCATAACCATCGGCAGATGGTTATCGGGGGTGATGCGCAAGCCCCGTGCGAAGGAGGATTCCAGGCCGGCATCATCCAGTCGCGACTGGATCTGGGGGCGGCCACCGAACGCCACCACCAACTTGACGCCAAGGCTGCCGAGCAAAGCGATGTCGTGGATGATGTTGATAAAATTGCGGTGCTCGATGGCATCCCCGGGCATGGTCAGGACGACGGTTCGGCCGCGATGGGCGTTGATGTACGGAGAGGAATGGCGGAATCCGTGCAGCCAGTCGTTTGATTTCAAACCTTTATTCCTTATACCCTGATAATGCTTGCCAAGAATGGAGAATGCCGGGACGGTTTTCCGCCCGCCTTACCGCTAGTCTACTCAAAGACAGAACCTTTTGATCAATCCCTTGAGGATATCCACCGTCGGCTGCAACTGGGACAGTTCAAGAAACTCGTCCGGCTGGTGCGCCTGGTCGATCGAACCAGGCCCCATCACCAGGGTCTCCAACCCCAGCTGCTGCAGCCAGGGTGCCTCCGTGGCAAAAGCAACGGCGTGTGCCGTGTGGCCCGTGAGTTTCTCACAGGCTTTGACCAGAGCGGCGTCGGCCGGGGTTTCAAACGGCGGTACGCCGTCAAACAGGGGGGCAAACGTGAGTTTGAGTTCCCGCCGCTCGGCCAGAGGCTGCATCCGGTCAAGAATCGCCTGGCGCAGGGTCTCCATGTTCATTCCCGGCAGCGGACGCAGGTCGAAGTGCAATTCGCATTGGGCGCAGATGCGATTGGGATTGTCACCACCGTGGATACAGCCCAGGTTCAGGGTGGGCACCTGTACCTCGAAGTTGGGGTTGCGGTACTTTTCCTGCCATTCGCTGCGCAGGGCCAGCAGTTCGCCGAGCGCCTCGTGCATGCCTTCCAGCGCGTTGCGGCCCAGGGCCGGGTTGGAGGAATGGCCCGATTGCCCGTCAAACCGCAACCGCTCCATCATGATGCCCTTGTGCATGCGCACTGGTTTGAGATTGGTGGGCTCGCCGATCACCGCGTAACGGGCTTTCGGTTTGCCAGCTTCTGCCAGTGCCCGGGCGCCATTCATCGAGCTTTCTTCGTCAGCAGTGGCCAGGATAATCAGCGGCTGCTGCAAGGGCTCGCCGGCAAAGGCTCTGGCGGCTTCAATGGCCAGCGGGAAAAAGCCCTTCATGTCGCAGGTGCCCAGGCCGTACCAGCGGTTGTCCTTTTCCGTGAGACTGAACGGATCACTTTGCCAGCGTTTGTCGTCAAACGGTACGGTGTCGGTATGGCCTGAGAGTACCAGTCCACCCGGACCGCTACCCAGAGTGGCGATCAGATTGAACTTGCCGGGCATGCCCGGCACTTCCATGATCTCGACGGTAAACCCCAGGGGTTCGAGCCACTCTGCCAGCAGGCGGACCACACCTTCGTTACTGTGATCCCACTCCGGCGAGGCACTGCTGATGGATGGCAATGAAATCAGCCGGGCCAGCATTTCCCTGATACCCGGCACCCCTGTGCTTGCACTTGCGGTCACTTATTGCCTCCCGTCCCGGCGCTATTCCGGGCGGCCCCGGCGCCAGACTTCAAATTGTGTAATGGCACGAATCAGAATGGGGTACGCCACTTCGCCCCCGGCCACTGTGCGGGCGATTTCCATATCCCGCTCGCCAACGCTGACCAGTCGCCCCTCAACCTGGTTTTCATTCGAGAGCGTAACCTTTACGCGCCGGCCAAGCCAGGTATTGGCGTTCTCAACACTGTCAGGGTACCACTGCTCAAAATCCGGGTCTTCCGGCGGTACCACAGGCTCCATTGCCTGCGCAGGCAATGCTGGTTCCACCCGTTGCATTTCGGTCAGGTACACATCCGGCACGGTGGCACCGTTATAGGATACGCGCAGGCTGGCGCTGTTTTCCGAGTCGGTACGTACGGGCAGCCCGAAGGTTTCCGAGCCGGGTGCAAGCATCATGGTCACCTCACCCCCTTCGGTCAGCCATTGCCGATACAGTGCCAGCAATTGCGGACTGGCTTCCAGGCCCCGAGCCTGCAGCCCTTTCTCCAATGCCGCGACACCCCGCCCAGCCCAGTCGCTGACCTCCAGCCCGGTCTCGCGGGCACAATAGGCAGAGAGGCGGCGCATCAGACCCGCGTCACGAACGGTCAGTTGCAGTGGCCCGGCCCCCATGGAGGCCGGGTCGGCCAGATTGCCCATGGTCAGTCTGGCGTCTGGCCAAACCAGCTCCAGGCTTCCGGTTTCACGGGTATTCAGTTCAAAACGCAGGGCATCGCGGGTCTGCTCCAGCAACATGTCGCCCCGGATATCAGGAATCCCCATACGCATCAAATCCCCACTGCCCAGTTGCTGCCTTGGGTCCGGCGCACAGGACAGATTGGCTAGCGGGGCCTGGGCAGTTTCATCCGGCGCCGCCGTCACCCAGTTCCGGAACATGGTAGGTTCCAGCGTAATGCTGGCGCGCTCAACGGATAGCCGCCAACTGGCCGGCAAGCTGTCCGGGCTCATCAGTGTGGTCAACAGAGCGATTGGAGAGCCGGTTTCCAGTTCAATCAGGTCCATCTGCAATGGCTGAGTAAGCTGGAAGTCCTCCCAGTGCGCCTGCCGGAGGATGACCCGGCCATCCACAGAGGAGCTGATGCTCCCCCGCTCGAGTACACCGGATTCCGATAGTACCGTGCGCGCCTCTGCCAGACGCTGGTCCGTCAGCCACCAGACGCCGGCTTTAAAGCCGGCGAAGGCCACTATTCCTGTGATAACGAGAAATGACAGCAGGCGTTTCATCCGGTAACTCCCGGCCAGAAGTATCAGTTACGGGAAATCAGCGTACCGACACCCTCGTCGGTGAAGATTTCCAGCAGGCAGGCGTGGGCCACACGTCCGTCGATGATGTGGGAGGTGCGCACGCCGTTTTCCACCGCACTCAGGGCACAGCGGATTTTTGGCAACATACCGCCATGGATGGTGCCGTCTTCAATCAGATCGTTCACCTGCTGGGCGGTCAGGCCGGTCAGCACTTTGTCCTCCTTGCTCTTGAGGCCGGAGACATTGGTCAGCAGGATCAGCTTTTCCGCCTTCATGGCTTCTGCCACCTTGCCCGCTACCAGGTCCGCATTGATGTTGTAGGAAGCGCCATCCGGCCCGACACCGATGGGCGCGATAACCGGGATCACGTTGCTGCGGGTCAGCATGTCGATAACATCCACGTTGACGCTTGCCACCTCGCCAACATGGCCAATATCGATGATTTCAGGCCGCTCCAGCTCCGGCGAACGATTGACCACTTCCAGCTTCCGGGCCCGGATCAGATTGGCATCCTTACCGGTCAGGCCCACCGCGGTGCCGCCGTGGGCATTGATCAGGGAAACGATTTCTTTGTTCACCTGGCCGCCGAGCACCATTTCGACCACGTCCATGGTCTCCGCATCGGTAACCCGCATGCCGTTAACAAAGCGGGACTGGATATTCAGGCGTTCCAGCAGCTCTCCGATCTGGGGGCCGCCGCCGTGAACCACGATAGGGTTGATCCCCACCAGCTTCATCAGCACCACGTCCCGGGCGAAACTGCTTTTCAGGTCTTCGTTCTCCATGGCGTTGCCGCCGTATTTGATCACGACCGTCTTGCCGGTAAACCGTTGGATATAGGGCAGGCCCCGGCTCAGTACCGAGGCCACCTGCATTGCTGTTTCACGATCCAGCGCCATGATGTTGTGTTAATCCTTACGACAGTAATGGGTTTCAGAATTCCGCCACCAGGTCTGGTGCCGCTTTCTGCAGTTGCTCCCGGAACACGGATTTGATCCGCTCCAGTGCCTGTTCTGTTTCGGCTTCAAAGCGCAGAACCAGAACCGGCGTGGTATTGGACGCACGGCATAGCCCCCAGCCATCGGCATAATCTACCCGAATGCCATCGATGGTACTGATATTGCCGTCACCAAAATCCGCCTGCTGACCTAGCCGTTCAATGATGGCGAACTTGTCGCTCTCGGTCACCTCGACATTCAGCTCAGGGGTACTGATATCCTCGGGGAAGTCTTCAAAGACTTCATCGGAGTGACGATCCTCAATGCCCAGGATTTCCAGCAGCCGGGCAGCCGAGTAAAGGCCATCGTCAAAGCCGTACCAGCGTTCGCCGAAGAAAACGTGTCCGCTCATTTCGCCCGCCAGCAGGGCGCCGGTTTCCTTCATTTTCGCTTTCATCAGGGAATGGCCGGTTTTCCACATGATCGGGCGCCCTCCAGCTTCCGAGATCACGCTGGCCAGCCGGCGGCTGCACTTCACGTCATAGAGCACATCCGCGCCGGGATTGCGGGACACCACATCCCTGGCAAAGAGCATCAGCAGGCGATCCGGCCAGATGATCTTGCCGGTATTGGTAACCACGCCCAGACGATCACCATCGCCATCAAAGGCCAGCCCGATATCGGCGCCGGTCTCCTTAACCTTGGCAATCAGGTCCTGCAGGTTCGCGGGTTTGCCGGGGTCCGGGTGATGATTCGGGAAATCACCGTCCACTTCACAATACAGTGGCGTGACTTCACAGCCCAGTTCCTCAACCAGCATGGGGCCCAGCTCTCCGGCAATGCCGTTACCGGCATCGACCACCACTTTCAACGGCGCCGCCACAGCAATATCACCGACGATACGGTCCAGATAGGCGCGGCGTACGTCGTCCCGGGATTGCTCACCCTGCCCTCTGGCAAGGTCGGCGGTCTGGATGCGCTGGTACAGCTTCTGGATAGCTTCACCAGACAGGGTCTCTCCGCCCAGCATGATCTTCAGGCCGTTATAGTTGGCTGGATTATGGCTACCGGTCACCATAACGCCAGAACCGGTCTGCAGGTGATGGGTTGCAAAGTACAGCACCGGCGTAGGTATGGCCCCCAGGTGAATGATGTTACAACCGGTCGCCATGATGCCGCGCCCCAGGGCATCAGCCAATTCCGGACTGGAGTGCCGGCCATCGTAGCCAACACAGATATCTGTGACACCACGCTCGGTCGCTTCCGAGCCGATCGCGCGACCAATGACTTCAACCACCTCTGCCGAAAGGGTCTGACCAACGATGCCCCGGATGTCATAGGCGCGGAAGATTTCCGGGTTGATCTGAACCGAAGGCACCTCGGCCTCAGCAACTTCAGGAATGTCCTCGTCGAACAGGGAATCCTCGGAGCCACCAAAGCCGAGCACATCCTCGTCACCATCGAGCATGTCAATGTCCGGCATGTCCTTGTCCTGAAAGAGTGGTTCATCCTCCGCCGTCGCTGCCTTGCGGCGGGCAGGAGCCGCTTTGGGCGCAGCCGACTCCGCGGCCTTGGCCACCCGCTTCTCAACCATCTGGGACAGACGGAACAGCACTTCTCCGGTGGACGCCACCATATCCCAGCGCAGAGCCGGCAGTTTCATCCGCTCGCCTCCGAACACCTTGTGGGCCCACTGAATGAGCGCGGTCACATCCTGACGTATTCCACGCTGAGCGTTGCCAAGAAGCATCCAGACCAGAATCGCCGCCACCAGCGCAGGCACCCCCACCAGAATCGCCAGGAGAATGGTGCTTACCGGCGCCACCGGTGCCGAGGCCGGTTGGTAACGGACGGACCAGTCCGGGTTGATCAGGGTGCGAGACAGCTCAGGGCCGCTGCCGTTACCGGCGCTGGCCACCGTTCGTGAAGCGCCGGACACGGATTGGACCAGTGACAGCTGGCCCCCGAGTTGCGGGTTGCTCACGGCCAGCATTGGCCGTATGTGGGAGGCTTCAAAAACCGCCAGCACGCTACCAACCACGGCATTGCTTGTGGGATGACGCACTGCCGCGGCAAATTGCAGATACCACTGATTGTCGCGGGGGAAGGCGTCCGGCAACAGGTTCTGTCCATTTTCTGCCCGCCGGGCCAGTTCCAGGCCCGCAAATCCCAGCAGGGTATCGCCGTTACCGGTCCGGGGCACTTCCCGGTAAGGGAAGACAAACACCTGAGCGGAACCGGGCAGCGCCGTTTGCAATTGTCCGGCGAGATTGGCCAGATCAGACCGCTCGGCCAGAGCAAGGGCAGCGTAACGCTGGTTCGCCACCGCCCGAACCTGTTCCTGCAGCGCCGTCAGTGACTGATTCAGGCGCCGTTGCGCACTGTCCACTTCCATGGCGCTGGCCGCCTCATAGCGGGCCTCCCCCGCGGGCACCACCACCAGAAAATGGGCCAGCACCACCGCGACCACGCCGGCCACCAGTACCACCAGCGATTGATTCAACCCAACCGATCCGAGTTTCTTTAAACCGGAGCCAGCCGCTTCTTTTGACGTTTTGGACGGTTTCTGTTTCTTTCCGGGTTTCTTCTCCGGCTGCTCATCACCGGAAGACGCGTTGGTTTTTTTCTTGGCGAATTTCATAATGCATCCCGCAGTTATTTTCTTTCCCGGATAGGTCTGTATCCGCTGAGTATAGACGCCGGCCAGTTATCTCGCTGCCAGGTAAAGATGCCCGACTCAGTGGCTCCCAGTGGAGCCAAAGCCACCTTCACCCCGGTCACTGGCATCAAATTCGGTCACAATCTCGAAATCCGCCTGTACCACAGGCACCAGCACCATCTGGGCAATACGTTCGCCCACCTCGATGGTGAATGGCGTCTGGCCCCGGTTCCAGCAGGACACCATCAACTCGCCCTGGTAGTCAGAATCGATCAACCCCACCAGATTTCCGAGCACGATCCCATGCTTGTGTCCGAGTCCGCTCCGGGGCAGGATCATGGCAGCCAACCCCGGGTCAGCAATATGCACAGACAGGCCGGTGGGAATCAGGTGGGTCTCACCCGGCATAACGGTCTTGGCTTCCTTTAATGCCGCCCGGAGATCAAGGCCTGCAGAGCCTTCCGTAGCGTATTCGGGAAACGGAATCGCGGTACCAATACGATCATCCAGAACCCGTACCTCAAACTTTCTTTTACTCATGCCTGTTCAATCCTGTTGCTGTGGTCTGCAATCAACGCCACCAGACGGGCAGCGATCGCCTGTTTGCTGTCCGGCCCGATGGATTCCGAACCCGCAGGCCAGAACACCGTAACCGCATTTCGATCGCTGCTGAAGCCGAGCCCGGGAACGGACACATCGTTGGCGATAATCATGTTGAGTTTCTTGCGCTGCATCTTGTCGGTCGCATAGCGCGCCACGTCCGTGGTCTCAGCGGCAAAGCCAACCGTAAACGGCGCATCGGCCCGGGCCGCGATGGTCGCCAGGGTATCGGGGTTACGGACCAGCGCCAGGCTCATGTTGTCGTTGGTTTTCTTGATTTTCTCGCTGGCGAACACCTCGGGCCGGTAATCTGCCACCGCGGCCGTGGCGATAAAGATATCGCAGCCTTCATCGACCGCCTTGCTGGCGGCTTCCAGCATCTCCTGAGCGGTGCTGACAGGCCGGACATCAACCCCCGCTGGGGCCGACAGACTGACAGGTCCACTGACAAGCACCACCTCGGCTCCGGCGGCAACGGCTGCACCGGCCAGGGCATAGCCCATCTTGCCCGAGCTGTGATTGGTAATGTAGCGCACCGGATCGATCGGCTCCCGGGTTGGCCCGGCCGTGATCACCAACCGTTTGCCAGACAGCGGCCCGGTAGTTTCAACCACACCCTCTCCGTTTACCAGACGAGCCAGACGTTCCGGCTCAAGCATGCGCCCAGGACCGGTATCACCGCAGGCCTGTTCGCCCTGGTCCGGTCCCCAGACAGTAATCTGCGGGTCTTCCGTCAACAGCGCCAGATTCCGCTGGGTACGGAAGTTCTTCCACATGGCCTGGTTCATTGCGGGGGCCAACGCTATCGGCGCTTCGGTGGCGCAACAGACCGTGGTCAACAGGTCATCGGCCAGCCCATGGGCCAGACGGGCCATAAAGTCCGCAGACGCCGGCGCTACCACAACCTGATCGGCCCACTTGGCCAGCTCGATGTGCCCCATGCCAGCCTCGGCTTCCGGGTCAAGCAGCGAGGAGCGCACCGGTTCGCCGCTCAGAGCCTGATAGGTCAGCGGCGCAACAAATGCCTCCGCCCCCCGGGTCATGACAACCCGGACTTCGTGCCCCGCTTTTTTCAGCAGTCGAACCAGCTCCGCACTTTTATAGGCGGCGATACCACCGGTTATTCCCAACAATATTCGCTTGGCGGTCATGCGGGCTCCGTAATCCCGTAAAATGAAAGAGTTATAAGATAGCATGCCGAGCGCAGACGGGCAGCCTGCTAGAACCCCTGTTCGTTTACCAAATGTTACCTTTTGGAGTAACCTTTGTAATTTCGAGAACCCGGTGCAGGACGCACTCCCCGAAACCAGCAAGGAAGCAAACATGCCACCCAGCCATTGGCCCGCCGATGAGCGGCCCCGTGAGCGATTGCTCACTCACGGCCCTGAATCATTGTCAGATGCCGAACTCCTGGCCATTTTCCTGCGTACCGGTACCACCGGCATGCCGGTGATGGCCCTGGCCCGACACCTGATCACCGAATTTTCCGGACTGCGCGGACTGATGACCGCTTCCCGCCGACAATTCTGCGAGGTCAAAGGCCTGGGCACCGCCAAATATGCCCAGGTGCAGGCTGCCATGGAAATGGCGAGGCGAGTGATGGACGAGCCGCTGCGCCAGGGCGATCCGCTGCGCTCACCGGAAGATACCCGGCGCTTTCTCACCAGCCGCCTGGGCACTTATCCTCATGAAGTGTTCGCCGGCCTGTTCCTGGATAACCGTCACCGGGTCATCCAGTACCGGGAACTGTTCCGGGGTACGATAGACGGCGCAGCGGTTTACCCCCGGGAGGTGGTGCGCCAGGCTCTGGAGGACAATGCCGCCGCAGTCATCTTTGCCCACAACCATCCGTCAGGCGTGGCCGAGCCAAGCCAGGCTGACATTTCCCTGACCCGCCGGCTGAAAGAGGCCCTGGGACTGGTCGATATCAGGGTTCTTGACCATATGGTTATCGGCCACGGTGAGGTAATATCCCTTGCTGAACGAGGATTGATGTAGCCCCGTGAAGGATACCGCCCCGAAACTGGCCAAATTCCCAACAATTTTTTGCGTTGGTCGGCCAGTTCTGGTATAAAAGCGTCCCTTTCTGGCGGCGTCTGGCGAGCAGCGTTCTGTTTCAGAAGCGCAAACCGGCAGCAGGTATGGCTCCGGAGCAACCAGAGACGCATTAAAAACGAATTCGTATTGATAGAGACCATTGCTCAGGTCGGAGGCAAGTATGTCCAGAGTTTGTCAGGTTACCGGTAAGCGTCCGGTTACCGGTAACAACGTTTCCCACGCGATGAACCACACTCGTCGTCGTTTTCTGCCGAATCTGCAGAACCACCGTTTCTGGGTTGAGTCCGAGAAGCGTTTCGTGAAGCTGCGCGTTTCCACCAAGGGCATGCGCATCATCGACAAAAAAGGCATTGACGCTGTGCTGGCCGATCTTCGTGCCCGCGGCGAGAAAGTTTAAGGAGCCGCATCATGCGCGAGAAAATCAAGCTGGTATCTTCAGCAGGCACTGGTCACTTCTACACGACCAAAAAGAACAAGCGTAACACCCCGGAAAAAATCGAGATCAAAAAGTACGATCCGGTTGTCCGCAAGCACGTTGCGTACAAGGAAGCCAAGATCAAGTAATTGATCCTGCCTCCACAAAAAGCCCGGCACCTGCCGGGCTTTTTATTGCCTGAACATACCAAATAAAGCTCAGAACGTTTCCAGATAGCCCTTGGGCAACGCCACATCCATGGCAATGGGAAGGTGGTCGGAAACCGGGTAGCTCACCACTTCAGAGCGCCGAATTTCCAGAGAGGGACTGACAAGAATATGGTCAAGCGCCTTTTCCGGGCGCCAGCTCGGGAAGCTGTGCGCGGTGTCGGGCAGCGGAATCAGATCGGTTTCTTTCAGCGGTGTTCGTGTCAGCAACTGCTCTGCATGGGCATTCATGTCCCCCATCAGCACCACATGCCGATAGCTCGCAATCTGCTCGCGGATAAATCCAAGCTGCTTCTGCTGGGCCGACTTGCTGAGAGAGAGATGCATCAGCACCAGTACCAGCGGGTCTTCCTCATCCCCGTAGCGCGCAATGATGGCGCCACGCCCGGGAATCAGTCCCGGCAACTTGTGCTCGGTGACATCCAGCGGGCGGAAACGGCTCAACAGGCCATTACTGTGCTGGGCAATCTGGCCGAGGTTGCGATTTAATTGCTGATACCAGTAAGGAATCCCGGCCGCCTCGGCCAGGTATTGTACCTGATTGATGTAACCACTGCGGAGACTGCCGCCATCACACTCCTGCAGGGCAACCACATCATACTGGCTGAGCAGGGTGGCAATCCGATCCAGGTTTTCGTAGCGCCGGCGATTGGGCAGAAAATGCTGCCAGCTGCGGGTCAGGTAATGGTGATAGGACGAAGTGTTGATACCAACCTGAATATTGAAAGTCAGTAGCCGGATGTGCCGGTGAGCTTCAAACTCCGGCACATGCTCGCTCCCGGAACAAGTGCCCCGGGAGCTTTCCTGGTTTCTGAGTATACCGTTCAGCTGGTTACGGATTCGCTTGTACATTATCAGCCGCTTCTCCGGTCAGCCCATCCAGCGCCCGGCGAACCGCATGGCGCCTTACTCAGACCCGCCGCGCTCTTTTTCCGCCAGATACTCGACCACCTTCAGGGTGTTTTCGTGACTACCCGCCATGGAGGCACTTACCACATACTTGCCATCAACCAGCATAGTCGGTGTACCGGTAATGCGCGCGCCACGAATCTTGGCCTGGGCCTGCTGCACTCTGGCACGCACCCCGAAACTGTTGTAGTTTTCCAGAAACTTCTCGGCGTCCACGCCATACCCGGCAACAAAATCAGCCAGAGCTTCCGGGGTATTGAGGGGACGGCGCTCTCCGGCCAGGGCATCAAACAGCGCGTCATGCACCTTGTCCAGCTCGCCCATGGCCTCAAGGGCATAGAATGCGTAGGCATGCGGCTCCCAGCTGCGGCCCAGTGCCGCTGGCAGCTTCACATAGTTGATGTAGTCCGGAGCCTCCGCTTCCCAGGCTTCAGCCAGCGGCTTGAAGTTGTAGCAGTGCGGACAGCCGTACCAGAAGACTTCCGCCACTTCGACACCGTTATCCGATGCCGTTCTTACCGGATTATCCAGTACCCGGTAATGCTCTCCGGCCACCCAGGGCTGGGCATTGACCAGGGAAGCGGCAGACAACAGTGAAAGCGCCAGAACGGCGGAAGACGTCAGGGTTCTGATCATCGGGAATCTCCGAGCCATCAATGAATTTTAACGAGGATTATGACCCAGGGATGCGAAAAAGTTCCACCGGAGGGCCAAAGGAATGCGTTACCGAACGGTTAGGTATTATGAATACCGGATATCAAAAACCCCGCCGAGGCGGGGTTTTCAGTCGTAACTGACGGCTGTCGATCAGTTCAGGCCGGATACGTAGCTGGCGACCGCCTCAATCTCAGCGTCTGTCAGCTTGGAGGCAACATCCATCATGATGCCGGCATTCGCGCCTCCGGCGCGCTCACCCGCCCGGTAAGCCTTCAACTGCTTGATAACATATTCTGCAGTCTGCCCGCCCAAGGCAGGGTAACCTGCCGGCTCGTTGCCAATGCCGGAGGGGTTATGGCAACCGGAACAGGCCGGCACACCGGAGGCCATATTGCCGCCGCGGTACAGTGCCTGACCCTGCTCAACCAGATCCGGATTGGCCTGACCAACAACCATTTCCTGGCTGTTGAAGTAGGCAGCCAGATCCTGCAAATCCTGATCGGACATGGCATTGAGCAGGCCCGTCATTTCAGGAATGGCACGATCCCCGGATTTGATGTCAACCAGCTGGTTGTACAGGTATTTCTCGCCCAGACCGGACAGTTTCGGATACACAGCCATTACCGGCTTGGCACCACCCTGTCCATGACAGCCCGCACACACTGCTGCGTTCTGTTCACCCGCTGCCGGATCTCCTGCCCCGTGAGCCATCGCTGTAAGGCCAACTCCGAGAACAACTCCTGCGATCAGTCTTTTCATGCTCGCTCCGCTTCTCTCATCTTTGCATCTTGAAAGTATTCTTCGTTGTGCAGCCGGCAGGCACTGGGTCGTCAGGTGCAAAACCGGGGCATACAGCGGCAACGCGAGGCGTCCCGCCGGAAATTGGTGTAGCATTATACATTAATCGCCGATAACTGAAATCCAAAGGAACACCAACCGTCGTGGACCCTGATCTGACTCAAAAAAGCCTCTCGTTCAACAGCGCCCGTTTTCTCATCAGCGCCTCCAAACTGGACGAATGCCCCCCCGACCATGGCGCTGAAGTTGCCTTTGCCGGCCGCTCCAATGCGGGCAAATCCAGCGCCCTGAACGCTATCACCGCCAACGGCAAACTGGCCCGCACCAGTAAAACGCCCGGCCGGACCCGGCTGATCAACTTTTTCAGCCTGAACCGGGAACATGCCCGTCTGGTCGACCTGCCCGGTTACGGCTATGCGAAAGTGTCCCGGGACATGAAAGACGACTGGCAACAGCATCTCGGCCATTACCTGAATGATCGCCGCTGCCTGCGTGGCCTGGTTCTGGTGATGGACATCCGGCACCCGCTCACCGATTTCGACCAGATGATGGTGGAATGGTGTGAACATAACCACCTTCCGCTCATGATTCTGGCCACGAAGGCCGACAAACTGAAGTTTGGTCAGGCAAAAACCGCCATGCTGGGTATCGCGAAAAAGCTGAAGGAATATCAATGTGTGGAGCACCTCATCATGTTCTCTGCCACCTCCAAGCGCGGAGTCGACGAGTGCCGGGAAGCGCTGACCCACTGGCTGGAAGCCTCGGAACAGGCGCCGGTTGAGGCATAAAAAGCCGGCCTGAAGAAGACAGGCCGGTGAAAACGTCAGGGTTTGCGACGTGCTATGTGCCTCTGCAACCACAGAGGCCGAAAACCTGAGAACTCACTCAGGAGACGCAGGGAGTGTCCGGTTCCCAACGTCATTAGCTGTGACTGCGCCGCATTCAAAAAGTTCAATTTCAGATCAAACTTTGACCAGGCCAGCCAGGCTCATGCCTCAACGCCAGAAACACCCTGGGCTTCAGGCAAGGTAGGACGGTATTTTTCTCGCAATGCCAGCACCCGCTCACGATACTCCGGCGTGAGATAGGGCACTTCCAGTGTCAGCACCTGATAGATCCCCTGTTTTAACTCGGTCAGGGACAGACTGGCAGGCTCCTCGGCCGCATGAGCCGTCTTCAGAAACGCCATCCAGTTGGTAATCACCAGCCAGACATTCAGTGACATGGCCGAACGCAGATCCTCCGGCTGAGGCTGGATAATGCCGGCATCCGCCAGCTTTGCGAAAATCCGGTTAATGGCCGCCAGACAGCGATTGGTAAACTCCCGGTAGTCCTGGCGCAGCCGCGGGTCACTGTCGAGCAGGTATTCCAGATCCCGGTGGAAGAAGCGATAGCTCCAGAGGCCGTCAAACACCGACTCAAGATAGAAGGTCATATCCTCCAGGGTGATCGGTCGGTCTTCCGGAATATCCAGGTAGTAGTCCACCAGCTTTTCATATTCCTGGAAAATCTCGTAGATGATGTCGGACTTGTTGCGGAAGTGGTAATACAGATTACCCGGCGATATCGCCAGGTGCGCGGCAATGTGATTGGTGGTGATATTGCGCTCACCCTTGTCATTAAACAGCTCCAGGCTGGATAACAGTATCTTGTCTCTGGTTTTCATCGTCATGCCGGTGTTTGTTGTTATCAGTGTCACGGATGGCCTAAAGAGCCATCCGGCTTTCTTGACTGCCTAGAGTATATACTCTAATAATAGCTTCAAGCGCAAATCGCACAGATTTTGGCCAACGACAATAACCGACTGCCAGCGCCTGTCGCTCCGGGCAGTCAGGGGGAGAAAACCATGGGTGCCACCGTCGTCCAGCTCACCGAGAGCAAGAAGCAGATCCAGCATACGCATCGCGTCTTTGAGGACCAGAAGAAGGCGTTCCGCAACAACCCGATGCCGTCCCTGACCGAGCGCAAAGAGAACCTCAAGCGTCTGAAACGGGCGCTACTGGCCCATCAGGATCGCCTGGTCGAGGCCATCGATCGGGATTTCAGCTGTCGCTCCAAAGACGAATCCCTGATCGCCGAAGTCATGCCGTCTATTCAGGGCATCAATTACACGCTGAAGAATCTTGGCGACTGGATGAAGCCCTCCAAACGCCATGTTTCGGTTCTGTTCCAGCCCGCCAGCAACAAGGTTTACTACCAGCCAAAAGGGGTTGTAGGCGTCATCGTGCCCTGGAATTACCCTCTGTATCTGGCGGTCGGTCCACTGGTCGCTTCCCTGGCGGCTGGCAACCGCACCATGATCAAGATGTCGGAATTCACTCCGCACACGTCGGCCCTGTTCAAGGAGATCATCGAGTTGATGTTCCCGGAGGATCTGGTGTCGGTGATCACTGGCGAGGCCGATGTGGCGGCCGATTTCTCCCAACGGCCTTTCGATCACCTGCTGTTTACCGGTTCTACTTCGGTGGGCAAGCTGGTGATGCGCGCGGCAGCCGAAAATCTGACCCCGGTAACCCTTGAGCTCGGCGGCAAATCCCCGGCCATTGTTTCGCCGGATGTGCCGATGGAAGATGCGGCCCAACGTATCGCCTTCGGCAAAGCCTTCAATGCTGGCCAGACCTGCGTGGCACCGGACTATGTGCTCTGCCCTGCCGACCGGGTGCAGGCGTTCGTGGATGAATTCCGGGCGCGGTTCGCCGAGATGTACCCGAGCCTGCGGGATAACGACGACTACACGGCCATCATCAATGAGCGCCAGTACAATCGTTTGCAGGGCTATCTGGAAGATGCCAGGGCCAAGGGGGCTGAACTGGTGGAGATCAATCCCGCCAACGAGAATATGAAGGACGGTACCCGGAAGATTCCGCTAACGCTGGTGTTGAAGACCACGCCGGACATGAAGGTGATGCAGGACGAGATTTTCGGCCCGATCCTGCCGGTCATCAGTTACGGCAGTCTGGACGAGGCGATCCATTACATCAATGACCGGCCACGGCCGCTGGCGCTGTATTTCTTTGGCTATGACAAGTCCCACCAGCAGCATGTGGTGGACAACACCCATTCTGGCGGCATGTGCATCAATGATGCGCTGATGCACGTGGCCCAGGACGACCTGCCGTTCGGCGGGATTGGTGATTCCGGTATGGGACACTATCACGGTAAGGAAGGCTTCCTGACCTTCTCTCATCACCGGGCGATTTTTACCAAGCAGAAGTTCAACAGCGGCAAATACGTGTATGCGCCCCATGGCACCGCAGCGCATCGGTTGGTGTATAAGCTGTTTATTCGCTGACAAAACACGCCTGCCTGCTTGGCTGGGAGCAAGGCCAGGGTGCAGGGTGTCTCTCCAGGACACGCCGTTAATACGTCCATGTAGGCTTGAGCAAAACATCCCTGTTTTGCACAGTCCTGGAGAGACACCCTGCACCCTGGCCTCCAGACGTTCTAGCAAGCCTGAACAGAATAATAAAAGACAAAGAAGCTTCTACAATGACAAGCCAACACGATACGAAGAATTCCTGTCAGCCGGATGTTAGCCGTCGCAGTTTCCTCAAAACCGGTTTAGGCGGCGCGGTGTTTCTGAGCACCGTCAGCCTCTCTGCCGGGCTAAGCGGCTGCGCTACGGCCCCCGCAGGCCGGGTCAGCGCGGTCGACAGCCGCATGGACGCCCGCTACCAGTTCCAGTTTCTGAGCCGGGATGACATCGCCCTGTTCGAGGCCCTGTTGCCGGCCATGTTTGCCGGAGCTCTGCCGGAGGAACCGAACCAGCGTCGCTTTGCCATTGCCGGCACGATTGAACGGATCGACCAGGGCATTGTGAAGTTCGGCCCGGCGAATCAGCAGGAGCTGCGCAAGCTCTTTGATCTGCTTAACTTCGCTCCCACCCGGATCGCCCTGGCCCGGGTATGGTCAGACTGGCCCTCGGTCAGTACCGCCGATGCCGACGCGTTTCTGCGGCGCTGGCGCGACAGCCGGATCGGACTTTTGAATAACGGCTACATTGCCCTGACCAAGATCGGCAACGTCGCCTTCTATGGGCATGAAGACCACTGGCACCTGTCTGGTTATCCGGGGCCTCCCGCCTGGATGGTGGATGCCTTGCCACAGTTCAAACCTGCCGTTTGAGAAACCCCGGATACCCATCGTATTGAGGAGCGAAGTATGTCCATGAACGATCCCATTGCCCGGGGACTGGCTGCCGGCTGGAATGTGACCGATGCCAGCAAACTGAGCGAAAACCGCACGGTAGAGGCGGACGTTGTGGTTATCGGTACCGGTGCCGGAGGTGGCACAACCGCGGAGATCCTCGCCCGTCAGGGGCTGTCAGTGATTCTGGTGGAAGAGGGTCGACTGTATTATCAGAAAGACTTCAAGATGGACGAGCTGACGTCCTACGCCAATCTGTACCAGGAAGGCATGAGCCGGGTCACCGCCGATGGCGCCATCGCGATTTTGCAGGGCCGCTGTGTCGGCGGCTCCACCACGGTAAACTGGACCAGCAGCTTCCGCACACCGGACGAAACGCTCACCTACTGGAGCCAGGAGCTCGGCCTCGAAGGACTGGCGCCGGACGCCATGGTCCCCTGGTTTGAGGGCCGTGAGCAGCGCCACCACATGGCGCCCTGGGAAACCCCACCCAACCTGAACAACGACATCCTGCGACAGGGCTGCGAAAAGCTCGGCTACTCCTGGCAGGTAATCCCAAGAAACGTCAAAGGCTGCTGGAACAGCGGTTACTGCGGCGTGGGCTGCCCTACCAACGCCAAACAGGGGGCACTACTCACCACCATCCCGGGCGCACTGGATCACAAAGCACAGCTCTTCCACGGTCTGCGGGCAGAACGCCTGGTGATGAGTCAGGACCGGATCGACCACTTGCTCGCCTCCGCCATGGGCCCGGATGGCGTCACCCCATCCGGCATTACGGTCACCCTGAAAGCCCGGCAATTCGTGGTCGCCGCCAGCGCCATTGGCTCCCCCGGCCTGCTGCTTCGCTCGCAGTTGCCCGACCCTTACCAGCGCGTGGGCAAGCGATCGTTCATCCATCCGGTCAACGCCACCGTCGCCCGCATGCCGGCGAAAATCGACCCGTTCTACGGCGCTCCCCAGTCCATCTACTCGGACGAATTCAATTTCAAAGCAGGCACCGACGGCCCGGCAGGTTACAAACTGGAAGTACCGCCCCTGCACCCGGCCATGGCAGCCGGCGTGGTACCCGGCCACGGCCAGCCACAGCGAGACAACCTGGGCCAGCTGCCCTGGATGCAATCGGTCATCGCCCTGCTGCGCGACGGCTTCCACCCGGACAGCCCGGGCGGCACAGTGTCACTCAGAGACGACGGCAGCCCGGTACTGGACTACCCGATCACCGACTACCTCTGGCAAGGCTTGCGCAAGGCCTACCTCACCATGGCCGAAATCCAGTTCGCCGCCGGCGCCGAAGCCGTCCAGGCCATGCACCTGGACTCCGACTGGTACACCAGCTGGAACCAGGCCAGAGACGCCATCAACAACCTGCCCATGAAACCCCACCGTGCCCGCCTGTTCACCGCGCACCAGATGGGCGGCTGCAGCATGGGCACCGACCCGAAAACCTCGGTAGTGAACGGTTTCGGTGAGCATCACCACATCGCCAACCTGAACATCCACGATGCCTCCATCTTCCCCACCAGTATTGGCGCCAATCCGCAGTTGTCGGTGTATGCACTGGCGGCGAGAAACAGCAACCGGTTGGCGCAGAAGCTAAAACAGGCAGGGTAAACGAAGATGGCTATTGACTGCTTCCCTGACGACCAGGAGAAAGCAGCGATGCTTCCGAAAGCGCCGGGGAGGCATGCAGATAGCATGAGAGCGCGAGCCGGGGGTGGCTTTCGGGAGTCTTGAGGGCCATGGACGGCCCGAAAGAAGCGCACAGGGAAGTGCTCGTAGCGTCTCCCGAAAGCCACCCCCGGCTCGTGCGCCTGCCTCCAGCTAACAGCAGCCATCATCAGAAGCCCCGGACTACAGCACGCCATCCGATCCTGCTATCCTACGCCTCACCAACAAAAGGAGCTGTGCATGCCCAAAGTCATCTATCCCGGCACCTTCGACCCCATCACCAACGGCCACACCGACCTCATCGAACGGGCCGGCCGCATGTTCGATGAAATTGTCGTCGCCGTCGCCTACAACCCGAAAAAGCAGCCACTTCTCAATCTTGAAGAACGCTGCGAACTGGTCCGCAAGGCCACCGCACACCTCCCCAACGTCAGCGTCACCGGTTTCAGCAACCTGCTCGCCGACTTCGTGCGCGAACAGAACGCCTCCGTTATCCTGCGGGGACTGCGCGCGGTTTCTGACTTTGAATATGAATTCCAGCTTGCCGACATGAACCGCCGACTGGCGCCGGAAGTTGAGAGCGTGTTCCTGACGCCCGCCAACCACCTCTCTTACATCTCCTCCACCCTGATTCGCGAAATTGCCTCGCTGGGCGGGGACATTTCCGAGTTTGTAGACCCGGCTGTGGCAGAAGCCCTGCAACAGAAGTTCAGCGAATCCTGAGGAAAATCCGACGGGCGTTGATGATCACCGAAGCGCAGCTGATGGCGAAGTACCAGCAGCTGGCGGGTCGTTGAGATTCAGAGCAGCGGAGGCAGGGGGATTTCCACGTCGTTTACGGTGAGTACCAGATCCTCCATCCGGCCATCCATGACCAGGCGCTCACCGTTCTGAACCAGCAGGCCCTGTTTGATCAATGGCGCCACCTGCATACGCACGGCGGGATAGTCTTCCGCAAGGGCAACCGGCATGCTGAAATTCACACTCCCGGTCAGCGCCTGCATGACCATCAACATGTTGTCACGCTGCTGATCGGAGAGCTCCGGGTGGCTGATGTCCAGTGAGCCGGTAACTTCCCCTTCAGGCGTTGCCAGACTGAGCTCCCGGATCCCCATGGAAAATCCTTCGGCAGCAAGACTGCGGAGCGCTTCGTTAAAACGCTGCATCACCGCCATCTGTTGTTCAAACGCGGCCCTCGGGTCGTCTCCGGCGGTCAAAGCCAGTGCCTGCATATCCGCCATGGCGCCACTGAAGTCATTCCAGCTGGCCACATCCAGGTTCTCCAGCGCCACCTCCAGCCGATGCGGCCCAAAGGCCTGATCCGCCAGAGCGGCCGATTCCAGCGACAGGGTAACCTGCGAGTCCAGGCGCTCGCCGTTCTGGCGGGCATCACTGGCGCTTTCAAGCGACATCCCGGCCAAGGTCATTGCGGGAACCTGAGCCCCCTGCAAGGTCAGGTTATCCACGGTCATCACGCCAGCGCCGGTCCAGATATCCCCCACCAGCCATTCCATGCTCTGTTCCATATGGACGTTATCGATCGTCACATCCATTTCCGGATCGCTGAGGCGGATAGCCGGCCAGACCACCAGCAAGTCTGCCGCTTCACCAAGACGCCCAACATCAATCCGCACCAGACCGCCACTGCTCTTGAAGGAGGTTTCCCGCTCCGGGTTATCAATGTCCATCACCGGTGCTGTCAGCTCAAGCGTGGCGCTGCCCCAGAGCCGGGTTTCCAGCGTCAGACTGGGCTCATCGTCCGGAAACCAGTCAGCACCCTCTGGCTGCCACCCCTGGCGCGGGCGAAAATCCATCAGGCTGCCGGTGACGCCATGGGACACCTGGATTTCGATGGCTATGGTGTGAGAATCACCGGTCTCAGGATCTCTCAGGGTCACGGTAGCGGATACCTCGGAACCAAGCACACCACGACGATACTGTTCGGTCTCAAGATTCAGAAAGGGCTGGGCCCGGTTTACTTCCAGTGTTGCTTCACGCCAGTGCTGCTCGGTGACATAGCCCACACCCCAGGGAGCACCGCCAGCCACCAGCAGTACGGCCAGACCGGCCAGCGTCCATTTTTTCAGTTTCAAGGTATCCGTCCTGTGATTATTTCGGTGCCGGCCCACCGGCCTCAGTTGGGTTTGCCGGTCAGACGCTCCAGCAGGACCAGCTGTGATGCCAGTCGCTCTTCGCCTTCCCCGGGCTGATTCTGAATGTAACTGCCATCGGGCTGCAACACCCAGGCCTGGCAATTGTCCGCCAGATAGGTATCCAGATCTTCCCGCAGGCGTGCAATCAGCGCGGGCTCCTCAACCGGGAACGCGGTTTCGACCCGGTGCAGAAGATTGCGCTCCATGCCATCAGCACTGGAACAATACACCTCGGGCCGGCCACTATTACCGAAATAGTACACCCGCGTGTGCTCCAGGAAGCGGCCGATCACCGAGCGCACCCGGATATTGTCCGACAGTCCCGGCACTTCCGGACGCAGGCAGCAGATGCCACGGATGACCAGATCAATCTTGACCCCGGCCTGGGAGGCCCGATACAAGGCCTTGATCATCTGCGGCTCGGTCAGGGCATTGAACTTGAAGATAATCCGCCCCTGCTCACCGTAGCTGGCCTCCCGTTCAATCAGACTGATCAAACGGTTGTGCAGTGTAAATGGCGCGTGAAACAGCTTCTTGATCTTCAGGGCCTTGCCCATGCCGGTCAACTGCTGGAACAGCTTGTTGACGTCGTCGCCGATGGACTCGTCACAGGTCATGAAACTGTAGTCGGTGTACAGGCGTGCGTTCCCGGCGTGGTAGTTACCGGTGCCCAAATGCACGTAGCGCCGCAGGCGGCCTTCTTCCCGACGGACAATCAGGATCATCTTGGCGTGGGTTTTGTACCCGACCACACCGTAAACCACGATCACGCCAGCTTCCTGCAGCCGACTGGCCAGCTCCAAGTTCTCGGCCTCGCTGAAACGGGCTCTCAATTCGATAACCGCCGTCACTTCCTTGCCTCGACGCGCGGCATCGGCCAGGGCCTCGACAATTTCCGAATCGGCACCGGTACGATAGAGCGTCTGGCGAATGGCCAGCACCTGTGGATCTTTGGCTGCCTGGCGCAGCAGATCCACCACCGGGCTGAAGTTTTCATAGGGATGTAACAGCAGCAGGGGCCGTTTGCGAATGGCATCGAACATGGATTCCTTGCTGCGAATCTGGCGCGGAATCGACGGCGAGAAGCTGGAATAGGTCAGGTCTGGGCGGTCCACCAGGCCACCCACCGCCATCAGGCGGGTCAGGTTTACCGGGCCGTGGACCTGGTAGAGATCCCGCTCGGTCAGGCCGAATTCCCGGAGCAGGAACTGCACCAGCTCTTCCGGGCAGTTATCCGCCACCTCAAGGCGAACGCCATCGCCAAACCGACGGCTCAGCAGCTCGCCGCGCAGGGCCGAGGCCAGGTCTTCCAGATCGTCTTCAAGCTCAAGGTCCGCGTTCCGGGTCAGCCGGAACTGATAGCAGCCCTTCACTTCCATCCCCGGGAACAGCTCATCAGCATGGGCGTGAATCATGGACGACAGGAACACCAGGTTGTCACCACCCTCGCACACCTCATCCGGCAAGCGCACCAGGCGCGGCAGGGAGCGAGGCGCGGGCACAATCGCCATCCCGGTCTCACGACCAAAGGCATCCTTGCCGTCCAGCTCAACGATGAAGTTCAGGCTCTTGTTCACCAGGCGGGGGAACGGGTGTGATGGGTCCAGCCCGATCGGGCTGACCACCGGCAGAATTTCCTCGTCAAAGTAATTGCGCACCCACTCGGCCTGGGCCGGTGTCCACTCGCGGCGCCGGACAAAGTGGATGTTCTCCTGCTCCAGCTCCGGAATCAGGACATTATTGAGAATATCGTACTGTTCGTGGATATAGTCGTGGGCAACGCGGCTGATCTCCGCCAGCACCTGTTCCGGCAACATGCCGTCGACACCCACCGTTTCGCGGCCATACTTCATCTGCTGGCGCAGGCCCGCCACCCGGATTTCAAAGAACTCATCCATGTTGCTGCTGAAAATGCAGCAGAAGATCAGACGATTGATCAGAGGATGCGTGGTATCCAGCGCCTGCTTCAACACCCGGTAATTGAACTGCAGCTGGCTCAGTTCGCGGTTGAAGTAGTTCTCGCTGGCATCCAGATTCACTTCCTCACCAACGGGAGGAAGATCCACCGGCGCCGGGACGCTCTGTTCACTGCCTGTCTCTGTCACGGTTTCGCTTGTCATTGCTCTTTATATCCATCGTTGAGGCGGGCTTCGGCCACCAGCCGCTGCCCGCTTATGATCGCTGTCGTTCCCGCATCAGCCTGGCGGCGCGCACGGCGAAATAGGTCAGAATGCCATCGGCACCGGCCCGGCGCATGGCCATCAGGCTCTCCATCATCACCGCATCGCCATCCAGCCAGCCGTTTTGAGCTGCGGCCATGTGCATGGCGTATTCGCCACTGACCTGGTACACAAACGTTGGCACCTGCAGTTCGGTTTTCACCCGGCGCACAATATCCAGATAGGGCATGCCCGGCTTGATCATCACCATATCGGCGCCTTCAGCCAGATCCATGGCCACCTCATGAATGGCCTCATCACTGTTGGCCGGATCCATCTGATAGGTGGCTTTGTTACCCTTGCCAAGGTTGGCAGCCGAGCCGACCGCATCCCGGAACGGACCGTAATAACTGGACGCATACTTGGCAGAGTAGGCCAGAATCCGGGTATTCACATAGCCTGCCCCTTCCAGGGCTTCTCGAATAGCCGCCACCCGACCATCCATCATGTCAGAGGGTGCCACCACATCGGCACCGGCATCCGCGTGGGACAGTGCCTGATTGACCAGCGCTTCAACCGTGACATCGTTCAGCACATAGCCATCGTTGTCGATAATGCCGTCCTGCCCATGGGTGGTGAACGGATCCAGCGCCACATCGGTAATCACCCCCAGCTCCGGATGCGCCTTTTTCAGGGCACGAACCGCCCGCTGGGCCAGGCCATCAGAATCCCACGCGCCGGAGCCGGACAGATTCTTTTTCTCCGCTGGTACCACCGGGAACAGCGCCAAGGCGGGAATACCCAGCTCTACCAGTTCCGCCGCCTGCTCCAACAGCAGATCGACGCTCAGGCGCTCGACACCCGGCATGGAGGGTACGGATTCACGCTGATTCTCGCCTTCAAGCACAAACACCGGGAAAATCAGGTTATCGGGTGACAACTGGTTCTCCCGAACCAGACGACGGGAAAAATCACTGGCACGATTGCGACGCAAACGGGTGAACGGATAGGCTCGACTGGAGTGCGCAAGACGCGGCTTCGACACGGATAACCTCCTGAACATGGATGGCCTTGGAAAGTGATGACATCATACACCCCAGAAGCCGCCCGTTGCAGGCCTGAGCCGAGTGTGCCGTTGACAGATGACAAAGAGATGACAGAAAAACAGAGTTGCCGGGGCAACGGAAGCCGCTGCCCGGCGAGGAAACGCCATCAGAGGGAACGGTTGTTGAACCCGATCTCCACCTTGCGCGGGGTATCAGAACGGAAGGTGGTGTCCACCTCCTGTATCTTTCCGCCGCCTTGCAGGAAGGCCTCAATATCTGCCTGCAACTGGGCCCGAACCCGCGCACGGCCGGCAATGGAATGGTTATCGTCGCTGTCGCTGGTCCAGTTGCTGGACTGCTCCAGATTGCTTTCGTCGAATTCACTCATGGCTTATCTCCATCAACGAAAACAGCTTTACGGGTGGCCAGATGCTCTGGAAGACGCACCCCGTCTCGACTGCCGGCCATCTGACGGCCCGTCTTGGCGTCTTTATAATCTGCTTTCACGACCGACGCTATTTCCTGACAACCACTTTTTTGTAATTTTTTGTAATTGGAGATAACCCATTGTTTTAAAAGATCAGATAACAGCCCTTTAACCGCACACAGAATTGACACAAAGAATGAATATTGATTCAATGCTTGCAAGGAGCCGGCATGGCCTACCGCGAAACTGAAAAAATGCGCCAGCGCAAAGCCGAAGCGCGGAAAAAGATCATTGAATGCACCTGGGAGTGCGTATCCGAAGGCGGCTTCCGCAGCGCACGCATTACCCGCATCGCGGGGCTGGCCGGCGTTGCCACGGGCACTATCTACCGCCACTTCGAGTCACGGGAGGACCTGTTTGCGGAAATCTTTCGCCTGGCCACCCAACGTGAAGTCGACAAGGTCGCCGAAGCACTCGCGGTAGGCGGTAGTGCGGTTGAACGCCTGGACAACGCTCTGCGTCAGTTCGCCCGTCGGGCCCTGAAAGGCCCGATGAAAGCCTGGGCACTGATTGCCGAGCCGGTAGACCCGAAAGTCGAAGAAGAGCGACTGGTATACCGCAAAGCCTACGCCAACCTGTTTGAACAAGCGATCCGGAGCGGCATAACCGAGGGCTGCATACCGGATCAGGATGCCCGCCTCACCAGCACCTGCCTGGTTGGCGCCATCTCGGAATCCCTGGTGGGGCCGCTGTCACCGACCCAGACAGAAACACCACCGGGACACGACAACAACGAAGATGAGCTGGTCGACACCATCGTTTGCTTCTGCCTACGGGGGTTAACCGGCACCAGGAGCTAACCATGAACAGCCCGCAGCGCAAGACCGAGTCCAACGCCGACAGCCACTATCTGTCAGCCACTCACGAGGTCATCAACCAGCCCCGACCGCTGGAAAACTATAACCTCTACGAACAGGACAGCGCGCTCCGGGAAGCCGTATTGCGAGAAGGCGCCGGCCACGCCAGCGAAGACCTCAGCCGCTTCGGCGCCTGGGCCGGCAAGGCCGACACCATCGAGCTGGGCAACCTGGCGAACGCCAACAAACCCAGCTTCCGTACCCACGACCGCTACGGCCACCGGATAGACGAAGTCACCTTCCACCCGGCCTACCACGAACTCATGCGCGTGGCCCTGGAAAACGGCCTGCACAGCTCCCCCTGGACCAACCCGGGCAAAGGCGCCCACGTGGCCCGGGCCGCCAAGTATTACCTGCACTCCCAGGTGGAAGCCGCTCACTGTTGCCCGGTCACCATGACCTTCGCGGCGATCCCATCCATCCAGAACCAGCCAGACCTGGCCAAACTCTGGGCCCCGAAAATCCTGGCCAACGAATACGACAGCCGTAACGTGCCGGACGGCGACAAAACCTCCGTCACCATCGGCATGGCCATGACCGAAAAACAGGGTGGCAGCGACGTGCGCGCCAACACCACCGTGGCCTACCCGACAGGACGGGAAGGTCCCGGCCAGGCCTACGAACTGGTCGGCCACAAATGGTTCGTTTCCGCCCCCATGTGCGACGCCTTCCTGGTACTGGCCCAGACCACCAATGGCCTGTCCTGCTTCCTGATGCCCAGATGGCGCCCGGATGGCAGCAAGAACCCCTGGCAGGTGCAGCAACTCAAGAACAAAATGGGTAACGTTGCCAACGCCTCCAGCGAAGTGGAAATCCGCGGTGCACTGGCATGGATGGTGGGCGAGGAAGGCCGCGGCGTCAGAACCATCATCGAAATGGTCGCCATGACCCGCTTCGACTGCATGATTGGCAGCGCCGCCGGCATGCGCCAGGCCGTGGCCCAGGCGACGCACCACTGCCACAACCGCAGCGCCTTCGGCGCCACCCTCAGCGACCAGCCGCTGATGCAGAATGTCCTGGCCGATCTGATTATCGAAAACGAAGCCGCCCTCGCCTACACCATGCGCGTAGCACGGGCCATGGACAACCAGAACAACGAACACGAACGCCTGCTGGCCCGCCTGGCCACCCCCGTCGGCAAATACTGGATCTGCAAACGCACCCCCAATCACGCCTACGAAGCCATGGAATGCATCGGCGGCAGCGGCGTGATGGAAGACTGCATCATGCCCCGCCTGTTCCGTGAATCGCCGGTCAACGCCATCTGGGAAGGCAGCGGTAATGTCCAGTGCCTGGATACCCTGCGCGCCCTGCAGAAAGAACCAGAAACCCTCGACGCCTTCTTCAAAGAAGCGGCCGAAGCCCGGGGCACCGACCGCCGCTTCGACCAGTATCTGGCACAACTGCAACACGACTTCGCCGACATCAGCGATTTCCAGTACCGGGCCCGCAACCTGGTCGATCGCATGGCCCTGGCCATGCAGGGCTCCCTGTTGCTGCGCTTTGGCGACAAAGACGTCGCCGACGCATTCTGCGCCTCCCGCCTGCAAAGCGGCGGCGGCATGAACTACGGCAACCTGCCCTCCGGCACCAACCCGGCGGCGATTATCAAACGGGGGACGCCTGTAGTAGGCTGAAGACATTCACGGAGGCAAAACGGTTATGCAAACCGGACTCCCCCTATAAGGTTCATGAACATGCGGGGAATGCCTTTCCAAAACCTTGTGGAGCCATGGATGGCGGAACAGAGCACGACCGCCATGGACGGTGGAAGTGCAGATTTTGCAGGAGCAAAAATCTGCCAGGGAAGTATTCACAGCGTGTTTTGGAAAGGCATCACCCGCATGTTCCAACTCCAAGGTTAAGGCCACGATGTCGGACGCCCTTAGAAAACTGCTGAAAGAAGGCAAAACGCCACAACAGCACCAGGATATTACCCCTCACGTAGGCGTCCTCACCCTGCACTTCCAGCTCTACGGCTGCGAAGACCTGAAAGCCAAACGCAAAGCCTTCACCGCCATGAAGGCCATCTGGGGCAGAGAACCCGACCTCGCCGTCGCCGAAACCGCCGACCAGGAAGCCCTCGACTGTGCCACCTGGACCATCGCCGCCCTGGGCGCCAGCGCCCAGCAGATCACCCAGCGCCTTGACCAGGTGGAAAAAGACATCCAGGACCGCATCGACGCCGCCATCCTGGATGTACACCGGGAAATCCTCTAACCCGGACCAGTGGCCCGCCAGGCATGGCGTCATTGCCTGACAGGTCTTATACTACGCAGCCTCAGGGAACCAATGCCCCGCTTGGCGGCTGGCAGACATTTTTCGCAACCGGGCCACGCCCGGCTCCATCCGACGGGTTTCCGGAACCAACCCATCGGATACCACTGAATGTGTGTGGTGCTATGACCGGAAAGAAAAAATCCGCCCAGGCCTCATTAGAGGCAATGTATCGCGTGTTCACGGTGCCCGAAGCGCCGGAGTCGACCCTGAGCCGGATCGACCAGGACATCTCCCGTAACCTGGCCGGATTCCTCCAGGAGCACATCGTCGCCATCGAACGGGACCTGTCCGAAGTCGAGAAAGACTTCTCCGACTACGTCATCCCGGAGAAACCTGTTTTTGTCTCCGAGCAGACCCAGTTCCTGCTCGACAAACTGGTGGCCAACTCCGTTCATACCGCGTCACCCGCGTTCATCGGCCACATGACCTCGGCACTGCCCTACTTCATGCTGCCGCTGTCGAAGATCATGATCGCCCTGAACCAGAACCTGGTGAAAACCGAAACCTCCAAGGCGTTCACGCCCATGGAACGCCAGGTACTGGGCCAGATACACCGGCTGGTGTACCAGGAAGACGGTTCTTTCTATCGTAAATGGATGCACGATCCCCGGCACGCCCTGGGCGCCATGTGTTCCGGCGGCACGGTCGCCAACCTCACCGCCCTGTGGGTGGCTCGCAACCGTGCCTTCCCCGCTGAAGGAAGCTTCCGCGGTCTGCACGAAGAAGGCCTGTTCCGCGCCCTGAAATACTACGGCCATGAAGGCGCCGCCATCGTCGTCTCCAAACGAGGCCACTATTCCCTGCGCAAAGCCGCCGATGTCCTCGGCCTTGGCCGGGATGCCTTGGTGCCGGTGGAAACCGACGAATTCAACCGCATCCAGACCGATGCCCTGCGCGACAAATGTCTGGAGCTGCAGAAGCAGAAGATCAAGATCATGGCCATCTGCGGCGTGGCCGGCACCACCGAAACCGGCAACGTCGACCCGCTGGATGCCATGGCCGATATCGCCCGGGAATTCGGCGCCCACTTCCACGTCGACGCCGCCTGGGGCGGGCCAACCCTGTTCTCCCGCACCCACAAACACCTGCTGCGCGGCATTGAGAAAGCCGACTCGGTCACCTTCGACGCCCACAAACAGCTTTACGTACCCATGGGCGCCGGCCTGGTGGTCTTCAAAGACCCCGGCCTCGCCAGCGCGGTAGAACACCACGCCCAGTACATCATCCGGAAGGGTTCCCGGGACCTCGGCAGCACCACCCTCGAAGGCTCCCGCCCGGGCATGGCCATGCTGATCCACTCAGGCCTGAAAATCCTCGCAAGAGAAGGCTACGAAATTCTCATCGATCAGGGCATCGACAAAGCCAAAACCTTTGCCAACATGATCGATGAACAACCGGATTTTGAACTGGTCACCCGCCCGGAACTGAACATCCTGACCTACCGCTATTGCCCGGAAGATGTACGCCAGGCACTGGCCATGGCCGATGAGCTGCAGGCAGAAAAGATGAACACCTGCCTGAACCGCATCACCAAGTTCATCCAGAAAACCCAACGGGAACGCGGCAAAGCATTCGTCTCCCGAACCCGACTGGAGCCAGCCCGTTACTATCACTTCCCGTGCATTGTGTTCCGGGTGGTTCTGGCCAACCCGTTAACAACGCCGGATATTCTGGAAGACATTCTCAGGGAGCAGAGGGAACTGTCGAAGGAGGATGGGATTGCCGATGAAATCGGCATCCTGCACCAGATGGCTGCGGCGGTTTTGAAGCAGAACCAGAAAGAGGCCAGGCAGGCCTAGTGCTTCCGAAATACAGCTCCGCGGCGTGGGGCGGGGCTTGTGGGAGCCCCAACCTACTCCAAAGCCAGAATCAGTAAAGCGCCTCTTCGTCATCCAGCACCTCGTGCAGGATTTCCAGAAACATCTTGTCGGCCTCACTCCAGTTCTCCGGAATCCTGATCGTGGTATTGGCACTGATCTCACGAGCCATCAGCTCATCGGCATTGGCCTCGCCCTTGTACTTGCGGGCAATCTCCATGGATTTCACGGCAATCGTCGGATCGCTCATCACTTTCTTGATGAACACCCGCAACTCTTCAATCATCCGCGCCTGACGGCTCTCGACAGATGAACTCATGTTGTACTCCCCGAATATGGATAGCGACAGGCCACGCCTGCCGGATGCATTACCTATAGTATGGACAAAGCGCGGGGCCATCACCAGCCCCGCACAACGGTCAGACCATCAGGCCACGCAGGGTAAAGAACAGGAACGCCGCCATAATCGCTGACGCCGGCACGGTAATGATCCAGGCCGCGGCAATCTTCACCAGATGGGAGCGCTTGACCATCTCCTCACGGTATATCTTCTTCAGGCGCTTGCGCTCCGACTTGGACAAAGGCACCTGCTGCTTTTTCTTCTTCGCCTGCTTCAGCAGCTTCTCCATTTCCTCCACAGAGGCATTACGAAAATCATCCAGGAACGGCTTGAGGCGCTCCTGATCGGTCGGGTCATGCTGTTCGATGATTTTGTGCAACTGGGTCGCGTAGTTGGATTTCAGGTACTCACGCAGGAAGCCGACACCGAAAACGCCGCCAATGGCAATGTGGGTGGAACTGACCGGCAGGCCAAGCTGGGAAGCCAGAATCACCGTCAGTGCCGCAGACAGTGCAATACAGAAAGCCCGGGTCTTATCAAGCTCAGTAATCTCGGAACCCACGGTTTTAATCAGGCGCGGGCCGAACAGCATCAGCCCGACCGCCAGCCCCAGGGCACCGACCAGCATCACCCAAAGCGGGATCTTCGCTGAGGTAACCACACCACCACCGGCCTGAATGGCATCATTGATGGCCGCCAAAGGGCCAATGGCATTGGCCACGTCGTTGGCGCCGTGGGCAAAGCTCAGCAGGGCCGCGGCGAAGATCAATGGCCAGGTGAACAGGGTATTCACCCCCTGCGCACTGTTTTCCATGGTCGAGGCTTTGCGGCCCACCAGGGTCCGCATCACGAAAAACACTACCCCCGCCACAATCAGGCCGATCACCGAGGCTTCCACCATATCCACTTTGACGATCTTCTTGACGCCCTTGATCATCAGATAGGTGGCAAAGGCCCAGGCCATAATCGCCACCAGCCAGGGCACAAAGGTACGCGCAGAAGACACCAGATTCTGGCGGTAAAGTACGGTTTTCTTGATTGCGAACAGGAACAACGCCGCCAGGGCACCGCCCAGCACCGGCGAGATCACCCAGCTTGCAGCAATTTTGCCCATCACCGCCCAATCGGCAATGGCCCAGCCCCCGGCCGCAATACCGGCCCCCAGGACACCGCCAACGATTGAGTGGGTGGTTGAAACCGGCGCACCCATCCAGGTGGCCAGGTTCAGCCACAGGGCGCCAGCCAGCAGGGCCGCCGTCATTAACCAGACAAAGGCGCGCGGATCTTCCAGGCTAGTCGGATCAATTATTCCACCCTTGATGGTCGACACGACATCGCCACCGGCGATCAGCGCGCCGGCCGCCTCGAATACCGCGGCAAGAAGAACGGCTGCCCCCAGTGACAAGGCGCCGGAGCCCACCGCCGGACCGACATTGTTGGCCACATCGTTGGCCCCGATATTGATCGCCATGTAGCCCCCGATAACGGCGGCGGCCATCAATAACATGGCGTTAGGCAGGCCCTGGCTGAAGGAGCCAACCACAAGCCAGACACAAAGAAGGAAAAGTACGCTAAGTCCGACCCTGTACCGTTCCGTGGAGGGGCTGGTGAGAAGGTTATCCAGAAAGCTGCTGGAACGGGCCATACCAATTGATTCTCTTGTCTTGTGGACAGAAGGGGTTTCGGCAGTATTCGCCGGGGGCAAACTATAAATTTTTTGCCATCAAATTGAAACAAATCCCGGTTGATGGCCCCCTTCACAATCCTGATAGTTAATGCTGCAATTCAGATGGTTTTTGACGCATAATCCCGGAAAATATGTCAAAAAGAACAACAGTTAATGACGAATACCAGCCAAATCCAGTCCAGCGAGCATGAAGAGCTTCAGATCTCCCGGCTGCTCAATGGTCTGTCAGCCATGGCGGTCCTGTTCCTGGCCGGGATCGGGGCCAAGGCGTGGTATGCCGAGCATCATCTGCACGCATGGGTGCTCTGGGCATTTGTTGTTCCAATTGTCGCCAATATAGGCTGGTACGCCTGGCGCCGGGATCGAACGGTACAGAAAAGGGGCCTGCTGGTCATTGTCGGCCTGCTGTTTACCTACCTGATTGCCTCCGGCGGCGAGGGCAACACGGGCCCACTCTGGTTCTATGTGTTCCCACCGTTGCTGTTCTACCTGACCAGCCTCAAGGGTGGCACCGCCATCCTGCTGTTCTGCTACCTGCTGGCCGTCCTGGTTTTTCAGTTTCCCGATATGCCCGGCGTCAGTGCCGAATACAGCACTGACTTCAAGATCCGTTTCTTCGCCACACTTACCTTTGAGTCGATCTTCTGTTTCGTGCTGGAGGCCGGACGTTTACGGGCCCGCAACAAACTGGTGGCACTGGCTCAGGCCCACGAACACGCTGCCCGCACCGACGAACTGACCGGGCTGGCCAACCGGCGGGACATGCAGGGCCGGCTAAACACCGAATTCTCGCGATTCGAGCGCTCCGGCCACCATTTTTCCGTTGTACTGATCGATCTGGATCTGTTCAAACGCATTAACGATGATTTCGGCCATGATGCCGGCGACGAGGTCTTGCGCCAGTTCGCCGATCTGGTCCGGCAAATGGTCCGCCAGTCGGATGTGGCTGCCCGCTGGGGCGGCGAAGAGTTTCTGCTGCTACTGCCCGACACCACCTTGCTGCAGGCCCTCACACTGGCTGAGCGCCTGCGCGCCGAAGTGGCGGCCACCCGTTTTCACCACCGGGAACAGACCCTGCCGGTCACCATCAGTGCCGGGGTATGCTCGATTTCCAAATCCGGATCGATCAACGAATTACTCAAGCAAGCAGATGTGCAGCTCTACAACGCCAAGGAGAGCGGTCGGAATCGAATTTCACCCCGGGTAAGGAGCCAGGACACCGGGTCCAGCCCTCAGACGCCGGCTTGAGCCGAACCCGCCACGCCATTACTATCTGCTCCCGAATATTCCCACCCCACCAACACAGGCAGTGGTCATGGCAGCAATCCGCATTCTAACCGGCAGCGTTTACGGGGGCGCCCTGCTGACAGCGCGCCGTATCAAGCAGGAACTGGAACCCGAAGGGCATACCGTCACGGTTCTGGAGAATCCAACTCTGGCCGATATCAGCGACAACCACGATGCCTTGCTGGTATGCACCTCCACGACCGGCCAGGGAGAAGTCCCTGCCAACCTGTTACCGTTTTATCTGGATTTGCGCGAACAACTTCCCCAACAACCCGGCCGCCCCTTTGGCGTGATCGTGCTGGGCGACAGCTCCTACGGCGATACCTTTTGCGGTGCCGGAGATCTGATGGAAGAGGCGCTTTATGAAACCGGCGCCCGCAAGGTCGGTGACACTCTGCGGATTGATGCGTTGGAAACTCTGGAGCCGGAGGCCGAGGCCCTGCCCTGGGTACGGAACTGGATTAACGGCATTTGACCAATAATTACACAAGTTACCAAAAGTCTGCCGGTTACGGCTTGAGCCGCCTCAGACGACAGGCCATACTCAGGCCATAACGACAAGAACGGTAACCTGTGATTCTGATGCAACTGGCCCGATCCCTGGCAGCCCTGCTGATTCTTCTGGCGCTTTCGCTTCCCGCTATGGCTGCCAGTGATGGCTATATTCCAGCCATTGAGTATCTGAGACTGGCGCCGGACGACCAACGCAGCCCGCAACAGGCTCTGGAATCCGGCGACTGGCAAATCCTGAACGAACAAACGCCTAATTTTGGTTACACCCGGGACCAGGTCTGGCTGAGGTTCCCCATTACCCGTCCCCAGACCACCAATCTCCTGGAGATCACCTACCCGCACCTCGACCGGATCGATTTCTATCTGTTACGGGACGGCGAAATCCAGCTGAACTACCAGACCGGTGACCGCATGCTGTTCTCGGAGCGCCCGGTGGAGCATCCGCATTTCCTGTTTCCGTTCCAGCTTGAAGCCGGTCACGACTACCGCATCTTGCTGAGAATCGACACCGACGGTGCCATGCAGGTGCCGCTACGGCTGTGGAACAATCGCAGCTTTTTCGAGAAGACCTCCGTAGAAAGCCAGGTTCACGCCCTGTACTACGGCATACTGATTACCGCCATCTGCTTCAACCTGTTTGTATTCCTGGCGCTCAGGGAGTCGATCTACCTCTATTACGTACTCTCGACTCTGGGCTACCTGATCCTGATCGGCACCCTGAACGGTATTACCTACCAGTTTATCTGGCCCGCGCTTCCTGGCCTGCAAAGCAACGCCATGGTCCTGTCCATACCACTGGCCTTGCTTTTCACACTCATGTTCGCCAGATCCTTTCTGAAACTGGAGCAATGCAGCCCCCAACTCGATCGACTCATACTCGGCACTATCCTGCTAAACGGCGCCCTGGCTCTTGCTCTTGCCACAACTGTGATTGACTATGGCACGGGTATCCGACTGGCTGTCGCTCTGGCCATGCCGAGTTGCCTGCTGTTAACGGTTGTCGGACCGATACAGTGGGCCAGAGGCAATCCACAGGCGGTTTACTACACTCTGGCCTGGGGGGCCGTCACTCTGGGCAGTGCCATTACCGCCGCCAATAAGTACGGTCTGATTGCCACCAGCTTCTTCTCTGTGTATGGCATGCAGCTGGGCTCGGCCTTCCAGGCCATACTCCTCAGCCTCGCCCTTGCCATCCGGATATATCACGAACGCCAGGAGAAAGTGCTGGCCCAGGAGGCTGAACTGAAGGCGCTTGAAGCCCGACGCGCGGCCGAACTCCGGCTGATGGACCAGGCCCTGCATCATCCGCTCACCGGTCTGCCTAACCGCAGCAGCTATGAAATGCGCCTGAACGAATTGATCCGGAGCCAGCGCGGCAAACGCTTCGGCGTGGTCATCATTCATCTGGACAACCTGTATGCGGTCACCAAGACTCTGGGCCACCGCAACACCGACCGCATACTGGAACTGGCCTCCAAACACTACAACGCAGTGATCAAGGATGTACCCGGCGCCATCTCCCTGGAGCAGACGGACAACCGAACCTTCTTCCTGGCCAGCCTCGACCCACAAACCTTTGCCTTTGTGGTGGATGCCGACCAGGCGCTGTCGGTGCCCCGCATCGTTCTGCGCAGCATTGAAGAAATCCGCTATCCGGTGGATTTCCTTGGCATGCAGGTTCCTCTGAACCCGCAACTGGGCGTGGCTTTCTACCCGACTCATGGAAACGACGCCAACACCCTGATTCGCCGCGCGGTGATTGCCGAAGGTTCTGACCGCGCCCGAGACCGCGGAATTGCCTACTACAAATCCTCCCGGGATTCCTACAGCGCCGACCGACTGACCCTGGTCTCCGACCTGCGGCACGCCATTGATCACGACGAACTGACGCTGTTCCTGCAACCCAAGCTGTGCCTGCGTACCCGAGCCATTACCGGATTTGAGGCACTGATTCGCTGGCCAGGGCGGGAGCAGCCGGTTCGGCCCGATGAAATCATCGCAGTGGCCGAACAGACCGGCCTAATCAAACCGCTGACGCGCTGGGTACTGAAAGAGGCGCTGGAAATGCGCGGGCGGCTGCTGGAGATCGGCTGGGATGCCGGAATCGCCGTCAACATCTCGCCCAACAATCTACGGGAACCGGATTTTGCCGTGTTCGTGCAACGGTTGATGCAAAGCTACCAGATCCACTCCGGGGCCATCACCTTCGAGGTCACGGAGACCTCCATGATGCAGGACCCCACCAATTCCCTGCGGGCGCTGAATGCGCTTGATGCCGCAGGCATTCCCCTCTCCATTGACGACTTCGGTTCCGGCTATTCATCCCTGTCCTACATCAAGCAATTGCCAGCTGGAGAAATCAAGATCGACCGTTCGCTGATTACCGATATCGCGGAACGGGAGCAGGACAGAGTGATCGTGCGCACCACCATCGATATGTGCCACAGCCTCGGCTACACCGTGGTGGCCGAGGGGGTGGAGGATGAGGAAACCTTGTCACTGCTGCACGACATGGGGTGCGATCTGGTACAGGGCTACTTCCTAACCCGACCGCTACCCTTTAACGAAATGGTTGACTGGCTCGGCAACTACAATCCTCAGGCCTTACGTTCCCGGATCAGTGCTTCCTGAGTGGTGGAGGCCACCAAAACACCATCCCGGGTAAAGAAATTTCCCCGATTGAAGCCCCTGCCCGCCGAGGCACTCGGACTGTCCTTGTCATAAAGTAGCCAGTCATCCATACGGAAATCCCGATGAAACCAGATGGCATGGTCCAGGCTGGCAACCTGCATGTTCTTGCTCATGAAGGTGCGCCCGTGAGGAGTCAGGGACGTTCCCAGAAAGGAGAAGTCAGAGGCATAAGTCAGCAGACACCGATGCAGTACCGGGTCATCCGGTAAAGGTCCGAGGGCCCGAAACCAGTTCTGGCGATGGGGCGGGCGCTTTTCCGGCTTGAATGGATTCATCGGGTCTACCGGACGGATCTCTATGGGCCGGTCACGGGTCAGCATGTCCCGCATTTTCTCCGGCACTTTATCTGCGATCAGCTTGCCCCAGTCCTGCTCCGACTTGAGCGTATCGGGGTCCGGCGCTGTCGGCATGGCAACCTGATGGTCCAATCCGTCTTCTGCGACCTGGAACGACATGGAACCGGTCAGGATTTCCTTGCCGTCCTGACGGGCAATCACCCGGCGCACCGAGAACGTGCCGCCATCCCGAACCCGCTGGACTTCATAATCGATCGGCATGCTGTGATTGCCAGGGCGCAGAAAATAGGCGTGCAGGGAGTGGCAGAGGCGATTTTCGACAGTCCGGCTGGCCGCCATGAGGGCCTGCCCCAGAACCTGCCCCCCGAATACATGCGGAAAGCCCAGATCCTCGCTGTCGCCCTGAAAATGATCGTCTCCGATCGGGGAAAGATCCAGCAACTCCACCAGTTTTCGGGTTACATCCAGCATGCGCGCTCCTGTCTTTTGTTAGCTCACGAACGGGTTTTCTACCCCAGACAGGAAAATTTCGCAACGGCTGAAACTGCCAAAGACGGCAATCGGCTACCAGCCAACCTCACTGGTAGCCGCAGGCTTCAGTCCCGGTGAATAGGAGGGACTTCCTTCGCCAGTGTCTGCTTTTCCAGAGCAAACCGGCCGGTCACCGCGAAGCCAAGCGTGTCGCCGTTCGGGCTCCGGAACAGGGCTTTGACATCAGCCCCGTCCTGTTCCACCTGCCATTCGCCCTCGGCATCCATCGGCGGTGGGCAGACTGCGGTCGGGCAACAGGGTGTTTTTACCATCACCGGCATGGTGCCATAGCTGACTTCCGTGCGCGCACCGGCCAGTGTTTTCGCCAGCGCCCGGGCACAGGCCATCAACGGCAGCACATAAAGCAGAACGCGCCCGTCCACTTCGGCGCAATCACCCAGGGCAAAGACATCCGGTGCGGAGGTTTCCAGAGCCCGGTTCACCTGAATACCCCGGCCGGAACGGATCCCGGCTTCGAGGGCCAGTTCAGTGCGGGGGCGCAGCCCCACTGCAGAGACAACAAGGTCGGCCTGGAGTTGCTCACCATTACCGAGCGTCAGCTCGACACCACTGCCCTGCTTCTCTACCCGCTCAACCACCGTCCCCAAATGAAACCGCACCCCAAGCCTCTCCAGCTCGGCCTGCACGGCACCGGCGGCTGCCTCCGGCAGCAGGCTGGGCATCAGAGATGAGTCCGGGGCGATAACGTCCACTTCGTAGCCACCATTGCGCAGATCATTGGCAAACTCACACCCGATCAGGCCCGCCCCCATAATCGCGACCCGCTTGCCCTCGGCGAGGGCTTTACGGAAGGCACGGTAATCCATCAGGTCGTTGATGGAATGAACCCGGTCTTGCGCGTTACCATCCAGACTCAGGCGGATAACGTCGGCGCCCCAGGCCAGAACCAGCTTGGCATAACGTATGCGCTGGTCGCCCAGCTTGAGCTCATGGGCATCGGTATCAATGCCCGTAACCGTGGACCAGGGACGAATCTCCACCCCCAGCTGCTCGGCCATAGCCTCGGGGTTGGCCTGGGCCAGACCATCCGCGTCCTTGTCTTTGGTAAAGCCGGTCGACAACATAGGCTTGGAATAGCTGACGCCGTCGTCGGCAGTCACCATAATGACCGGGGTTTCCTTATCCAGTTTGCGAAATTCCCGTACCAGTGAGTAACCCGACAAACCGGTACCAACGATCACAATAGGTGTCTGCTCGGTCATGACTCTGTCCTGCCTTTAGCCGATTTCGATCATTTCAAAATCTTCCTTGCCCACACCGCAGTCCGGGCAAACCCAATCCTCGGGCACGTCTTCCCATTTGGTGCCAGGCTCAATACCGTCCTCCGGCCAACCCTCGGCTTCATCGTAAATCAGACCACACACCACACACTGCCACTTCTTCATAACTAGCTCCCACCGATTTGTCTGCGAGGATATTATTGTCGAACAATAGAGCAATCAAGCAGAAAGGTCACAAAATGCGACCGAGTTCCAGCCGACCACCACTCACCCGATTGGCTGCCATCATAACCGCGACACCGGCATTGACCAATGCCACCACCGACAGCCCTGATCGGGGTTTTCTGCCAATAGCCACAATTACAGACCTGCAATACCGCCGCGCCCCTCCCTTCGATCGCCCTACTTCGGTATAATCCGCCGTTTTGGACAGGACCCGATCGTTATGACCGATACCGTCGCTGAAATGAACCAGGTCATGGCAGACGCTGACTGCCTGGTTCCCGAAGAGCAGGTGCATGCCGCCATCGACACCATGGCCAGCGCCATCACCGATCGCCTCAAAGACAGCAACCCATTGTTGTTCTGCGTCATGAACGGCGGCCTGATCCTGACCGGTCAGCTCCTGCCACGACTGAAATTTCCGGTTCAGGCCGAGTATCTGCATGCCACCCGCTACCGTCAGGAGACCACCGGCGGCATTCTGGAATGGAAGCTGCAGCCAGAAGCCGACATGAAAGGCCGCACGGTTCTGATCGTCGACGACATCCTGGACGAGGGTACGACGTTGTGCGCCATTGCAGATTACTGCCTGGCCCATGGTGCCAGCGAGGTCCTGACTGCGGTGCTGGTAGACAAGGAGCACGATCGCAAGGCACGCCCCGGCCTGAAGGCAGACTTTACCGGCCTTTACGTTGAGGATCGATTCCTGTTCGGCTATGGCATGGATTACAAAGGCTATTGGCGCAACGCTCCGGGAATCTATGCCGTTAAAGGACTGTGACCAGCCCCCCGAGCTGAGCATACCTCCCACGTTCTGGTACCGGTCGCTGGCGGCGGCCGGCCTTTACTGTCCTGAGGTTCATGGCGCGGCCCGCTACTGGCTAACGGTAGAGGGATCGTTTACCCGGGCCCTGCAGCAAAAATGTCAGGAGCGCTTTCACGTTGAGATTATCAGGGAGGGTTTTTCGCCCCCAACCCCTGAAGAGGCCAAGCGCCTGAACCTGGCACCGCGCCAGCTCGCCTGGGTACGGGAAGTTCGCCTTTGCGGTGACGGCCGTCCGTGGGTGCTGGCCCGGACAGTGATCCCGCAGAACTGTCTGCATGGCCACGGCCGCCGCCTGCGCAATCTTGGCAACAAGCCCCTGGGTGCCTATCTGTTCAGCAGCCCGGAGTGGCAGCGGGGGCCTCTGGAAACAGGTCTCTGCAAAGTCCGTAGCAACGGCCACCCTCGTCTTGCCCGCAGATCCCTGTTCCACCGGGGTTCCTGCGCCCTTCTGGTGGGGGAATATCTTCTGCCCCGGTTATACCAGTCGCCCAGCCGGGGTTAACCCTACCGCTGCCGCTGGCTATAATCGGATGCACTCTCACGCATCGACACGCGGATACCAGTTCCTATGTTGCAGATCGCCCTGCCCACCCACGTTCATGCCCGCCTCGCTGATTACGCACGCCTGCTGCGCATCGACCGCCCGATCGGCACTTTGTTGCTGCTGTGGCCAACTTACTGGGCACTCTGGCTGGCGGCCGAGGGGGCCCCGTCATTTGCCAATCTGGTGATTTTTACCCTCGGCGTTTTCTTCATGCGGGCGGCAGGCTGTGCTATCAACGATTTTGCCGACAGGGACTGGGATCGCCATGTCAAACGCACCAAGGACCGCCCGCTCACCGCCGGCCGGGTCCGTGCCTGGGAAGCCGTCGCCCTGTTTGCCGGGCTATGCCTGGTGTCGTTTCTGATGGTGGTGCTGTTCACCAACACCCTGACCCTGTATCTGTCATTCGGTGGTGCACTGCTGGCCTTTATCTACCCGTTTATGAAGCGTTACACCCATTTGCCCCAGCTGTTTCTGGGCGCCGCCTTTTCCTGGGCCATTCCCATGGCCTGGGCAGCTGAGGCCAACCAGCTCAGTCAGCTCACCTGGTTGCTGTTTACCGCCAACGTGCTCTGGACGGTCGCCTATGACACCCTCTATGCCATGGTCGACCGGGATGACGACCTGAAGGTCGGCATAAAATCGACAGCCATCCTGTTTGGTGATGCAGATCGGGCGATCATTGCTCTGCTGCAGACCATGGTGGTGGTGATTCTGGTGATGGTGGGCCAGCGGGCGGAACTGGGCTCCTTCTATTATCTCGGCGTTGTGGCCATGGCCACGCTCTTCGTCTACCACCAGTACCTGGCCAGGGAGCGGAACCGGGAAGGATGCTTCAAGGCATTTCTCAATAACAACTGGGCCGGCTTTGCAGTGTTTCTGGGTCTGGCGTTGGATCTGGCGTTCTGACTACCCGCCCATGTCATATACTTGTAACAAAGACGCGTTGTAATGACTCGGCAACATTACAAGGGAGTGTGTTCGCACCTCTGATCAGAGAACTCCCGAGGTCTGACACAGGTTGATGCATATGAGTGGAAAAACTGTCCTGATCGTCGATGACGAAGCGCCTATCCGTGAAATGATTGCGGTCGCGCTCGAAATGGCGGATTACGACTACCTGGAGGCAGCGGATGCCCGTGAAGCCCATGCCCTGATTATCGACAAGCAACCAGACCTGATCCTGCTGGACTGGATGCTGCCGGGCACCAGCGGTGTCGAACTTGCGCGCCGGCTGAAGAAAGAAGAGGCCACCGCCGATATCCCTATCATCATGCTGACCGCCAAGGTGGAAGAGGATAACAAGATTCAGGGCCTGGAAGTCGGTGCCGACGATTACATCACCAAGCCGTTCAGCCCACGTGAGCTGGTAGCCCGCCTGAAAGCGGTTCTGCGTCGTGCCACACCGCCGGGTGTCGACAGCCCCATCGAAGTGGACGGTCTGACCCTGGACCCGATCGGCCATCGTGTGACCACGGTCGACGGTGCCATTAATATGGGCCCGACCGAGTACCGCCTGCTGCAATTCTTTATGACTCACCAGGAACGGGTCTATACTCGGTCTCAACTGCTGGATCAGGTCTGGGGCGGCAACGTGTATGTCGAGGAACGCACCGTCGATGTTCACATCCGCCGCCTGCGCAAGGCGCTGGGAGACAGGTACGATCATCTGATTCAGACCGTGCGGGGAACGGGCTACCGGTTTTCCACCAAAGTGGCCTGATTTACTCCCTGACGACAGCTCCGGACCGCCCCTCATCGTCCGGCGATCACGGCATCAGCGCCGGCAACACGACAAGGCAGTAGTGGATGCAACACAACTGGTCCCGTTACCTGAGACTGATCATCACCGCGCTCGCAGGCACCACACTGGTGGGGTTCTATTTCGGCGAGCCGCTCTACGGGCTGCTGGTGGGACTTGTTGCCTATCTCTGGTGGACCCTGGTCCAGGCCCGGCGCCTTTACCAGTGGCTGGGCAACCCCAGCGCTTCCGACGAAGCGCCCCAGAGCATCGGCTTGTGGGGTGATATCTTCGACAGCCTGCACAAGCTGAACCAGAACCACCTGATGACCCAGGATCGCCTGCGGGCCCGTATCAACCGGGTTCAGGAATCCACCAACGCCATGCGCGACGGCGTTATCATGACCGATGCCCGTGGCGCCATGGAGTGGTGGAACGGCTCGGCCGAATACCTGCTGGGTTTCCGCCGCAGCACCGATCAGGGTCAGTACATCCATAACCTGATCCGCAACCCGGCATTCAAGGCCTATTTCGATACCCGGGATTACCGCGAGCCCCTGGAAATCAACTCACCGGCCAAGCCCCACATCCATCTGCAGATCCAGATCAGCCTGTTCGGCGACGATGACCGACTGATCGTGGCCAAGGATGTCACCCGGCTGTATCAGCTTGAACAAATGCGGCGCGACTTTGTCGGCAACGTTTCCCATGAAATGCGCACACCGCTGACCGTGATCAGTGGCTACCTTGAAACCCTGGTGGATCATGGTGATGAGCTGCCTGCCAAGTGGCGCCGGGCTATCAATACCATGGCGGCACAGGCCTCACGGATGGAGGCCCTGATCACAGATCTGATTCTCTTGTCCCGTATCGAAACCGGCGAGCATACGGTGGATGACACCCTGACCGATGTCGACGCCCTGCTGAACCAGATCTGTCATGATGCCCGGGCCCTGAGCGGCGACAAGGGCCACCAGATCACGGTTCAGATCAGTGACCACCGACTGCTGCAGGGCGATGAAAGCCAGCTACGCAGTGCGTTTTCCAACCTGGTGTTTAATGCGGTGAAATACACACCGGCCGGCGGAGCCATCACAGTTGCCTGGAGCACCAATCGCGACGGCGCCCACCTGTCGGTGAAGGATACCGGCATCGGCATTGACCCGATCCACATCCCCAGGCTGACCGAACGGTTCTATCGCGCCGACCCCAGTCGCCACAAGGACACCGGCGGAACCGGCCTGGGCCTGGCTATCGTCAAGCATGTGCTGATCAATCACGACGGCAACCTGGAAATTCGCAGCAAAGTCGGCGAAGGCAGCGAATTTATCTGCCATTTTCCAAGGGAGCGCCTGGTCGAGAGGATTCCCGAACAGGTTCCGGAGGACTGAGGCGCCCTCAGTTAGCGGTTTGAGGCCCGGAACCTGGCCACAAATCGTGACAGATCCTCCAGCTTCTTCGGGTCTTCATCGACAAAACGGATAGTGACACTGACAAAGTCGGTATCCTGGCGCTTGTCCACAGCCTGCAACTGATGCACGTAACCGTTCAGACGCGCCATCTGGCCATCGCCCATGTCGATATCCACCACCGCCTGATCGAGAATCCCCGGGAATTCCTGATCCCGCTTGGCGATCACCCGCACTTCCGTCAGATTGATATCCTTGACCACCGATTTCAGTGTACTGTCGGAAAACCTCACAGATGCCATACTCATGACACCACGAGTCTGAGGCTTGCCGGTCGCCGCTTTTGCACTACCTGCATTCAGCAGCGGGTTATCAGCAACGGGCTCAGGCTTTGAGGCTTCGGGCCTGGATGCCGGCGCCTCCCGCTTCTGGGTGAGCAAGGCGGCGGACTCCTTGAACGCCTCCGCCGGTCCTTCCAGTGATTTGCCGCTGCGATCCATGGCGTCCTTCAGGCGGCGACCCATCACTTTGATGATTTTCTTACTCAGCCCATCCGGACTGAAAGGCTTGCCCAGGTATTCAGAAACCCCTTCCTTGACCGCCTCAATAACATGATCCTTGTCGCCGCGACTGGTAATCATGATGAACGGCACCTTCTGGTACTGCGGTTGCTGGCGCATCCACTGCAGCAGTTCCAGCCCGGACATCTCCGGCATTTCCCAGTCGCACAGCACCAGGTCAAAACTGGTTCTGGACATCAGGGACTGGGCACGCCGGCCATTCTGGGCATCCGTGGTTTCAATGACGGGAAAGCGCTGTCGCACTGTCCGTTTCACCAGATCTCTCACAAAACTGGCGTCGTCGACCACCAGCGCCTTCAGTATTGCCATAGCGACATCTGCTCCGGATTCCACTCATGCTCCAACTATAGAACATCCCGGTCTTGACGTGACCTAAGTGCTACAAAAAGACGACAAAACCGGCGTTCACCGGGACCATTCCCAACCGAAAAAAACACGTGGCACTGTAGGCTATGGCGGTATTTCCCGACACGGAAAACGCGCTAACATGGCAGCCGATGCCCAAACGATTCTATTGCGAGGATTCCCGTGCCTGACCTGATCTCCCGGACTGCCATTCGCCGTACACTGGTGGCGATTTCCCTGAGCACGCTGGCGCTGGTTGCCAGGGCAGAAACCGAAACAACCGCCACACCGGCGTTTGAGCAATGCAAACAGGCGCTCGGAGAGAAAGCCGTCGCCGCCGGTGTGCGTGAATCCACAGTAAAGTCGGTGATGGCCGGCGTGGTGCACCTCGACAGAGTGATTGAGCTGGACCGAAGACAGCCCGAATTTACCACCACCTTTGCCGACTACCTGAACCGACGGGTTAACGACGCCCGGGTCGGCAAAGGTCGGGAATTATTGGCAGAACACCGTAAACTCCTGGACCGCGTGACCGCGGAAACCGGTGTTCCCGCCCCCTATCTGGCCGCATTCTGGGGTCTGGAAACCAACTATGGCAGCTACTTCGGCAAGATGCAGGTGCCCAGTGCCCTCGCCACCCTGGCTTGCGATGCCCGGCGCAGCAGCTTCTTCACAGAGCAATGGATCGCTGCCCTGCGGATTATTGACGAAGGCGCTATTCCCGCTGATCAGATGGAAGGCTCCTGGGCCGGCGCCATGGGCCATGTGCAGTTCATGCCGACGGTATTCCTGAAACACGCGGTCGACGCCGATGGCGATGGGCGCCGGGATCTCTGGAACAGCCTGCCTGACGCCATGATGTCTGCCGGTCGGTTTCTCGAGTCCATGGGCTGGGATGGCGACTATCGATGGGGGCGGGAGGTGCTGTTACCCGACAACTTTGATTTCAGTCTGGCCGATGGCCGTCGCCTGCCCCTGGCTGACTGGCGCAAGATGGGGATCACCGATGCCTTCGGTAACCGTCTGGCCAACGAACCCATTGAAGCGGCCCTGATCGTGCCCAGCGGCCATCAGGGCCCGGCCTTTCTGGTATACAGTAATTTCCGGGTGATCATGGGCTGGAACCGATCCGAGTTCTACGCCATTGCCGTTGGCCACCTGGCCGACCGGATTGCCGGCGCCGGAAAGCTTCAGAACCCTCCCCCGGAAGACCAGCCCGCGCTGTCAAGAAATCAGGTGCTGGAGCTCCAACAGGCTCTGAATGACAAAGGCTACCCGAGCGGGGAACCCGACGGCATACTGGGCTCCAATACCCGCAAGGCCATTCGCGCGTACCAGAAGGCGGAGGGCCTGGTGGCTGACGGCTTTCCATCAGAACAGGTATTAGCGGCTCTCGGAGTTTACAGCGGCTCCTGAAAGCGTCCAGTTTTTTTACATCTAGAGAAATGCTACGCTATAAGGCATTGTATTTCATAGATAAAAAATACTGGCACGCATTTAGCTACACACCTTGGCAGTGCCTGGCCATTTCCAGGCAATCCTACAACTGCGAGTAGTTAAGGTGTGGACAATGCTTAAAATGATGAAAGGAATCGTAGCGGCGGTAACATTTGGATTCGCCGCAACTGCCTGGGCCTTCCCGGTGGACCTCGAATCGGTTTCAGGAACCTGGAACGCTCCGAGCAATGGCAGCAACGTTACGGGCGTAGGTACTGATACCCTGCGCTGGGGAACCGGCGAGGTTAGCTGCACCGGGCACTTGTGGTGGAAAACCTGCAGCGAGGGCCCGCAGAGTGGCTATGGTTTTCAGGGCCCGAACAGCCTGCCACAGACCATCACATCAGACGATCCGTTTGTGCTGGGAACCTTTACCCATTTCAACAACCGCATTACCGGTGAAAGCATTACCGGCGTGAGCCTCGATGTATTCGCCACGTTCTCCACAACGGCTAGCAACAGCAAGGTAACTGGCCCCTACACCTTTGATTTCATCCATGATGAGACACCGAATGTCGGTCAGGAATGCTGGTGGGTGTTTTGCTGGAGCGTCGAGCAGGACGTTGATGATGTCGTCATTCTCGACAACATGATCGAGAGTTCCGAGTTCCAGTTCGGCTCCAACATCTATTCCCTGTCTCTGCTTGGCTTTGCCAACGGCCTGAATGAAATTGAAACCCAGGAAGGCAAAGCAACCTCTGTGGATCTGCTGGCCAAGCTGAATGTTCGCTCCGTACCGGAACCCGGCACTCTCGCGCTGCTGGGACTCGGTCTGGCTGGTCTGGGCCTGGCGCGCCGCCGCAAGCTCTGAGCAATATCTGCTTCGCCGGCAGTACCTTGTGCTGCCGGCGATTCTGCTACCCTCCCGTGATCTGAATCCCGAATCCGCGCATAATACTGGTATCACCCAGTCACCACGAATCGGGATACTATGGATTCCATCACACAGGCCGCCCTTGGCGCTTCCATTGCGGGGGCTGTTGCCGGCAAAACCCTGGGGCGATCGGCCCTTCTGACCGGCGCATTGCTCGGCACATTACCCGACCTGGATGTGGTCATTGACTATGGCACAGCCGTTGCCAACTTTACCCAGCACCGGGGGTTCAGCCACTCCCTGTTTATTCTGGCACCCTTGTCTCTGCTCATCGCCTGGGGTCTGTGGCGCTGGAAACCGCTCATTTCCTATCAGCGATGGCTGGCACTGGTTGGCCTGATACTGATTACGCATCCATTACTGGATGCCTTTACCACCTACGGCACCCAGCTGTTCTGGCCCATCGGCCCACCCGTAGCGATCAACAGTATCTTTATTATTGATCCGCTCTATACCTTGCCACTACTGGCGGGTTGCCTGGCCTTTCTGTATCGCCCACCGGCGTCGAGAACCGTTGCCGCCGGATTACTTGTTTCCAGCCTTTATCTCGGCTGGACCCTGATTGCACAACAGATCATCACCGATCGGGTGCGACCGGCGCTGGCGAACGCCGGTATGGAACAGGCGGCCCTGATGGTTCAACCCATGCCATTCAACACCGTTCTGTGGCGTGCCACAGCGGTCAGTGCCGGGCAAAGAATCGAAGTAGTGACCGGTTTCCTCGATGCCAGCGACGAGCTGGTACTGGAACGCTTCCCGCGGCAACCAGAGCTTGCCCGCCTTGTCGCCGAGCTGCCAGAGGCCCGGCGGCTGGAATGGTTTACCGGCGGTTTCCTGGACTACCAGCAGAACGGCACTCAGATAACCGCAACGGATATCCGGCTGGGCATACCCGGCGCTCACCCTTTCACCTTCATCCTGGCGGAAACCGCCGAAGACGGACTGCAGCCACTGGCCAGCGATCGCCTGCCCCGCCCGGCGCTGAACCGGGCCGCCCTGCCCCTGTTGTGGAATCGAATGACCGGCCAGGTACCGGTATTGTGCCTGGCCACGCTGTCTGCTCCCAACCACGGGAGCTCCTGCTGATGCGGCTGGATCAATATCTGAGCAACGGTACAGAGCTTTCCCGCAAAGAGGCGAAAAAGGTCGTGTCAGCGGGACGAGTGAAGGTGGATGGCGAAACCTGCCGACAGGCCAATCGCCAGGTGGAGGCCGAACAGTCCGTTCATCTTGATGGAAAACCGGTTAACCCACCCGGCGATATCTACCTGATGATGCATAAACCCGCCGGAGTGCTCAGTGCCACCACCGACAGCAGCCAGCCAACGGCACTCGACCTGCTGCCCCGCGGCCTGGCCAGTCGGGTTCATATCGCCGGGCGGCTGGACAAGGACACCACTGGCTTGCTGTTGCTGACCAGTGATGGCCAATGGTCCCACGCGGTCACATCCCCCCGGCGGGAATGCCGCAAAAGCTATCGGGTCTGGCTGGCTGAGGCTATCCCGGAACAGGCCTGCCGGGCACTTGAGAAGGGAGTCATGCTGAACGGTGAAACCACAGAGACCAGACCCGCCGAAGTTCGTGTACACAACAACCAGCTGATCGACCTGACCATCGGCGAGGGCCGTTACCACCAGGTCAAACGGATGCTGGCGGCGGTTGGCAATCGTGTTGAGGCCCTGCACCGTTTCCGTATCGGCAGCATTGAACTGGATGATAAGCTGGCGCCCGGAGAATTCCGGGCACTGACCTATCAGGAAATCCGCTCAGTAACAGAGTGAAGGCCTCGGCCTAGGCACGCTCGAACCGCTGGGCTGCCAGATTTTTCCGCACTGAACCTGCTTCAAACACCTCGCCGTTCATGGCGATGTAGACCCCCGCCGGTAACAGCGACACCGCGGCCCAGGCAAAGCCGATGTTGAAGATAGCGTCGGTGCGCCGCATCCGCGCGGGCTGCATGGCACCGGTCAACACAATCGTGCGATCGGCTACCGATTTCAGTGCCTCGGCGGTCTGCGCCATGGTATCGGTGCCATGGGTAATCAGGATACGCTGGCAGGCCGAAGCCTTGACCGCTTCCAGAATGGCCTGACGGTCCTCATCGGTCAGTTCCAGGCTGTCCTTCCGCATCAGGGGACGAATCTCGTAGCCGTCGTGGATGTTGGATTCCGTCAACAGTTCCGGTAACAGGCTGTCACCGATTTCAAACTTGCTGTTGGCATCAAAATAGACCTTATCGATGGTGCCACCGGTGGTCAGTATCTCAATCATGGTCTGAACTGTTCCTTTATTGTGAGGACGCTGTGGTGGCCCGAGACTGCTTCGCCTCTGCCGCCATCAGAACTGCATTCTTTTCCTGTGCATAACGCTTCGCGGCCGATGCCACCGAGCCTGGCTGGCCGGTGGCAAGCCAGCGTTTGATTCGGCCGGCATCGCCCATCGGAGACCGGGTACCCAGGGAGTCCAGCAAAACCGTGATTACCGGTGTTCCGTTCATCTCAGAGACCATCACCAGACAACGCCCCGCCTCTGTCAGGTATCCGGTTTTACTCAGGCTCACGCCCCAGCTGTCCCGGTGCACCAACGCATTGGTATTGCCAAACGACAGGCTGTACCGGGGTTTCCGGAATTCGGCCCGGTAGTATCCGGTGGTAGAGGCCTCACGAATCTCAGGATGCTTGAGCGCAGCACGTGCCAGGATCACCAGATCGGCGGCCGTGGACACGTTGTCGGTAGAGAGACCGGTCGGGTCAACAAATCGGGTCTGGAGCATCCCCAGAGCTTTTGCCTTGGCATTCATCGCGGCAACAAAACCGTCGAAGCCACCCGGATAGACACGCGCCAGAGTGTAGGCAGCAAAGTTCTCGGATGACATCAGGGCAATCCGCAGCACATCCCGGCGCCGAAGCTGAGAGCCCACCCGAATGCGGCTCCAGGCGTTCGCGGCAGCCTCGACATGACGCTCCTCGAACGTCAGCCACTCGTCCATATCCTGTCCCGATTCCACCACCACGAGTGCCGTCATCAGCTTGGTGATCGACGCCACCGGTACCGGGCGATCGGCGTGCTTACCGAACAGCAGGCCCTCTTTGCCAACTTCGGCCGCCGCTGCCTGCACCGACGCCAGGTTCGGCGCCCGCTCCGGACTGGCGAGGCTCTGGCCGGACACCGCCAGGAAAAAGACGACAACAGTGACAAACACGGAATAACGCATGGTGAACTACCTGCCTCTCAGGCCTTAACAAGGAATGGGTCAATAGCGCGAACTATATCAGCGCAGACGGGCCGAACGCAGGTCTCATTTTCAATCATGCGTTTTAAACAGCAAATGCAAAAAATCTTAAATTCCTGTAAAATATTAATCAAATCAATTCGTTACATCTCGTTAATCATTGTAACCAGAGTGTAACGGTGCCGCTTTCCAGTTTCAGGATGCGTTCAGGATGGACTCTCCGTCGCTCGGCCAGACTCTCTCCAGGGAAACCCGCTCGGACAGATTACCGGCGTGGCTGCACCAGTCGTTCCCGTTTGTCATCCTTCTCCTGGCCATTACCTACGGACTTGCGACGACCTTCTGGCAGGATCCGCCGACTCTTTCGGTCAGTCCTTCGGTGCAGACCAACAGCGACACAAACGGCCCTCACATCGCAGGCCAGATCGAATATCTGATCCATCCTCTGGGCAAGGTACTGCAAGACAAACTCTGGCAAGCCCAAGCCTGGAGCCGCACGGATACCCGCTATTCCGGAATCGGCTACCCCTACAAGCCCGCAACTTTCCGCCTGACACTTGAGAACCCGGCGTCAGAACCTGCGACCAGCCAGGTGACGGTGCCCGCACCCTACCTGGATCACCTGCAACCTGCCCTGATTCACCCGGACGGAAGCATCGAACACCTACCCGCCATGGGCGACCGATACCCCTTCGATCAACGATTCCTGGCGCTACCGCAGTGGGTCTGGCCGGTCACGCTGCAACCGGGCACCACCACCCTGCTGATGGAAGTGCAGAATCACGGCCCGGTACTGTTGCCGGTCATTCTGTCAGACAGCGCCGAGGCTCTCGGTGCCGGCACCGCCATCACCGCCTGGAAGTCGTTTGTCACCGGTCTGCTGGTGTTTGCACTCTTACTCAACCTGAGTATTGTGGCCAAGCTCCGCCGACCAGGCCTGGCCTGGCTGAGCGTGCTGATGATCAGCGTTATCTACAGTCAGCTGGTGATGGATGGCCTGGGGCTGTGGCTGATCTGGCCGGCAGTGCCAGAGCTCAATGCCCTGCTCAACATCAGTCTGCCGCTGTGTCTGATCGCGCTTTGCGAATTTACCCCGCATTTTCTCCAGCTGGCCCGCACTGAGGCCCGGATACTCCGGGCCTTCAGCCTCCTTGCCGGAGCGCACCTGCTGGCTGCGCCTCTGGGCTTTCAGTTCCTGGGACAACACGCCTTCCTGATGAGCAGCGCCATCGGCGGGCTATTCATTTTTGCCCTGAGCCTACGGCAGCTGAACAGCCATGTTTACGCCCGCTACTATGCCCTGTCGGTGCTGGCAATCGTGATCGGGGCTGTCACCTCATCACTTCGCACCGTTGGCTGGTTGCCCGTGAATGCGTTGACTGACTCTGCTTTTTTCCTGGGCGCCGCAACCGGCTCCCTGATCCTGACCAGTGGTGTGGGTAAATTACTGCTGGAAGAACGCAAGAAACGCATGAGCTCAGACATACGGGTTCAGGAGGAACAGAAACTCCGGGCCAGCATCGAGCGCGATTATGACCGTTTACTGAAAACCCACAGAGTAACCGGCAAGCCCAATCGGCCCATGCTGGAGGAAACCCTGGGCGCTCTGGACTGCCATAAAACCCCCTACACCCTGTGCATGATTCGCCTGGCCCGGTTCAATGAACTGGAACAGGCCCTGGGCTACCGTGCCGCAGAAGAGCTCCTGAAGCAGTATCTCCGACAACTCAACCGGTATCTCAAGCAAACGGTGGGCGATCAACTGGTCATGATCAACGGTTACAGCGTGGCTACCCTGGACACCGTCAACCATGCCTTTGCCCTGTTGCGCCACCCCGACGAGGCGCTGGAGAGACAACGTCTGCAAGCCATCAGCCGCTGGTTGTCCGAGAATTTCCGCGAAGGCCGTTTTTCATTTTCCTGGGCCGCCTCGGTTGGCGTCGCCCACGCCCCGGAACACGGTGCTGAACCGGCCGGCGTACTCGCCTGTGCCGGCTTTGCTTCACTGGATGAGAGCCTGCCGCTGGTGGTTTATGATCCGGCCATTGCCGAATGGCAATACCGCCAGCAAATGCTGATGCTGGATGTGGAACAAGCGCTGCGTTCCGGCGAAATGTGGCTGGAGTACCAGCCCAAGATCAACATCCGCGATGGCCGGATTGGCTCACTGGAAGCCCTGATTCGCTGGCAGCACCCGGAATTCGGCAGGATATCGCCCAGCCAGTGGATTCCCCTGGCCGAGGAAGTGGGGATCATTCACACGGTTACACTCTGGGTGCTGGACCGTGCCTGCAGGGACAGTCACCAGCTCCGTGAACAGTATGGCCGCGATATCACCGTAGCTGTGAACATTTCCGCCAAGGACCTGGCCCACAGCCTGTTCCACGAGGAGGCAGGTGCCATCGTTCGACGACACAAGCTGGAACCGGCCAATGTCAGCCTGGAGATTACTGAAACCGCCATGATGACCGACCCGGATACGGCCCGCAGTACTATCCGGACCCTGAGCGCGATGGGCTTCCGGATTGCACTGGATGACTTCGGGTCCGGCCACTCATCACTTGGCGCCCTGGCACAGTTCGAGCTGGATGAGCTGAAAATCGACCGGAGTTTCCTGGAGGGTGTACTGGATTATCCCTCAAGACAGAAAATTCTGCGTGCGGCCCTGGAGCTGGGCACAGCCCTGGATCTGGATGTGGTGGTCGAAGGCGTGGAAGACGAAACCATCGCACTCTGGCTGCATCAGTTTCCGGGCTTGCAGGGGCAGGGTTATTACTGGGGCCGCCCATTCAGCCTGGAACACAAAACCCGTTAGCTGCCGATAATCACCGTTCCACTGCCAACGGTAACGCCCCCGCAGGATACGGCACTACCGGTTACCGCAGCCGGCTTGCCATTGATCATCACGGTACCGGAACCGGCCGCAATGGCCCGGGGATGGGGCGGGTGCTTGGGCTTTGAATGGGGTTGCAGCGGATCGCCAACCCGGGCAACCGGTTTGCCGTCAACGAGAACATCGGGGGAACCGGCAATCACCGGTGTGGGCGGAAATCCCTGATGGTCCATACCGAGATCGCCCAGCAATACAATGGCCTTACTCATGGATTGATTCCTTTCATCATTGAGTCCAGAACCGCCATCCTATACCGAAATCCGCACGGACCCAAGCCCCGCACCAGCTCAGTGCATGCTAAAAGATGCAGATACGACTGACCTGCATCAAGGGGGCTGCCCGCGGTCCGTTCTACACTTCTTTCACACTCATCAGCCATGGAGGCCGTCATGTCATCGCCAATTGAACAAGCTCCGGCGCCCAACGAGGCAACACCAGGCTCAGCCTTCCAGTGCTGGCAGCAGGGCTATGGCGTTATCCGGCACTCCGAACAGACCTCCGCCAGAGTCCGGGAACTGGCCGGCAAACTGGTCAGCGCCGGGCACCAACCGGATGAAGACACGGTTTACCGGAAGCTGATTGCCCTGGACCGGCTCGCCAGCGCCGGCTTGTGGCTGGTGGTGCATATGACCTATTGCAACCGGGTGGACATTGCCGGCGCACCCCTGGTCGCCCAGGATTTCAAGGCTTCGCCGGAAGGCCATACCGGAGGCGCCCTGAACATGGTGCCTGCCTACGCGGCCTACCTGGCCCTCAACAACCTGACCGGAACAACCCGCAGCTGGCTGATGGGACAAGGGCATTGTGTGGCTGCCGTGGATGCACTCAACGTTCTGACCGGCAATCTGCATCCCGAGCAACGCGCCCGCTACCTGGCGCCTGAGGGACTATCTCGACTGGCATCCGACTTCTACAGCTATCGCCAGAAACCGGACGGCACGATGGCCGCTCCCTTGGGCAGCCACGTAAACCCCCATACCGCCGGGGGCATTATCGAAGGCGGCTACCTTGGGTTTGCAGAGCTGCAGTACGCACATATGCCTCTGCCCGGTGAATCTCTGGTGGCCTTCCTTTCCGACGGCGCCGCCGAAGAACAGCGCGGAAGTGACTGGATACCCCGATGGTGGCGCGCCGAGGACTGCGGACTGGTCTTGCCGGTGATGATTGCCAATGGCCGGCGCATTGAACAACGAACCGAGCTTGGTACCCGTGAGGGCCTGGAACGGTTTGAGCAGCACCTGCAACACCGGGGCTTTGATCCGGTACGATTTGACGGCCGTGATCCCGCGGCCTTCGTCTGTGCCATGTACGACATGGAGCAGGCACTTGCAGCCCATGGCACCGCTGCGCAACAAGGTGAGACCGGCTACCCGGTTCGCATACCCTACGGTATCGCAGAGACCGTGAAAGGCTATGGTTTCTATGGCGCCGGAGAAAACGCAGCTCACAATCTGCCTCTGCCCGGCAATCCTCGTATGGATGCCATATCCCGGGAGCTGTTCAATGAATACGCAACACCGCTCTGGGTAAAACCGCAGGAGCTGAACCTGGCGGTATCCGAGCTGAATGAACACAGCCAACAGGGCCGGCCACTGGAGCGGGATCACCCGCTGGCGCTGCGCCGCCCCGCCGAACCCGCCATTCCGGTTTTGCCCTGGGCTCAGAACAAATGTTCCCCCATGACCGCCGTTGATGAATTCTTCAAGGCGCTGGTCGCGGACAACCCGGAACTCCGGCCCCGGGTCGGCAACCCGGACGAACTCGCCAGCAATCGACTCAAAGGCGTGCTCGACAGCCTCAAGCACCGCGTGAACGACCCGGAGAACGAGGCCGAGTCAGTACACGGCAAGATCATTACGGCACTGAATGAAGAGGCGGTCGTCTCTGCCTGCCTGGCCAACAAGGCAGGATTGAACCTGGTGGCCAGCTACGAAGCCTTCTGCGTGAAAATGCTCGGCGCTATCCGGCAGGAGTTGATCTTCGCCCGCCATCAAAAGGAAGTGGGCCGGCCACCCCAATGGCTGGGACTGCCAGTGATTGCCACCTCGCATACCTGGGAAAACGGCAAGAACGAACAATCCCACCAGGACACCAGCTTCTGTGAGGCTTTGCTGGGAGAAATGAGTGATGTCTCCCGGGTGATTTTCCCGGCTGACTACAACAGCGCACTGGCGGTTCTGCCATCGGTTTACCGGGAGCGGGGCCGCATCAGTTGCCTCGTCATCCCGAAACGGGAGCGCCCGTGCGTGTTCAATGGCAGTGAAGCCGAAGCACTGGCACGACATGGCGCCCTGGTGGTGGACGAGGATACCTCGGCCGGCGAGGAGCCCCTGCTGCTGATTGCCAATGGCGCCTATCAGCTTTCCGAGGCCATACGGGCTTGCGAGCGTCTGCGCGAGACCGGCACACCGTTCCGGCTGGTCTATCTGCAGGAACCCGGGCGCTTCCGTCAACCTCGGGATCCGATGGAAGCCACCTCCTGCCTGACCGAGTTTGAGCGGGAGCGTCTGTTCCCCCATCGCATGCACCGACGGGTTGCCCTGACTCATATGCGGCCGGAAGTGTTTCGCGGACACCTGCACACGCTGTTCCCGCAGCCCGGCCATTCCCGGGTACTGGGCTACATCAATCGGGGTGGTACCCTGAATGAAGCGGGCATGCTGTTCGCCAACCGTTGCTCATGGGGCCATGCCCTGGCGGCCTGCGCCGAGGTGATGGACAAACCTCCCGGAGAATGGCTCTCCAGCGCCGAACTGGCCGCAGTGGAGGGCCGAGGTGATCCGGGAGTGATTACCCGCGGACTGCCTTGACCCGGTTACGTATCGCAGTTTCCAGTTCCAACACCAGCAGAACCACAACACCAGCCACCACGGAAAACGCCAGCTGCTCCAGGCTCAGGGCCGCAGTGGTAAAGGTGTGCTGGAACCACGGCAGGTAGGTGAACAACAGCTGCAATACCACGACCGCTGCGATCGCTGCCAGCACAACGGGGGTGCCGAGCACCCCCCGCAGAGTAATCGAGGCACTGTCGAGATAACGCACCGCAAACAGGTAGAAGACCTCCATCGCCACCAGGGTGTTGACCGCCAGAGTGCTGGCCAGCACCGGGTCCTGATGACGATGCATCACCCAGAACCAGGCCGCGAAGATACCCACCAGAAACAGCAGGGATACAAACGCCACCCGCCAGACCACAAATCCCTGCAGCAAGGACTCGTCCCGTGGTCTGGGAGGTTGCCGCATGACTCCGGGCTCGGGCGGCTCAAACGCCAGGGTCATGGCCAGCAGCACCGAGCTGACCATATTCACCCAGAGAATCTGCAAGGCGGAAATGGGCAGCGTGAGCCCCAGCAACAAGGCGGTGATCAGGCTGACGGATTCCCCCCCGTTAATCGGAAGCATGAAGGCAATGCCCTTACGCAGGTTGGTGTAAACCGTGCGCCCTTCCCGGACAGCCGCAGCAATGCTGGCGAAGTTATCATCCAGCAGCACCACCGATGACGCCTGCCGGGCCGCCTCCGAGCCCTTTACACCCATGGCAATGCCAACATCCGCCCGCTTCAGTGCCGGGGCATCGTTGACGCCATCACCGGTCATGGCCACCACACCATGCAGTGCCTGCAGGGCTTTCACTAACCTGAGTTTGTGCTCGGGGCTGGTGCGGGCAAACACATCCACCTCTCCGGCCAGACTCCGGAGCTGATCTTCATCCAGGTCATCAAGCTCTTTGCCGGTCAGTACCCGGTCGGCATTACGCAGCCCGAGTTTTCGGGCAATGGCACCGGCCGTCAGGGCGTGGTCGCCGGTAATCATCTTCACCCGAATACCGGCATCGTGGCACTCTTTGATAGCGCGGATAGCCTCCTGCCGGGGCGGATCCAGCAAGCCCACCACCCCCAGCAATTCAGCGCCCTGTTCCAGCTCTTCCAGCACCAGTTCCCGGCTGCCTTTCGCCATTGGCCTGCGCGCCAGTGCCAGCACCCTCAGGCCTTCGGAAGCCATTTCCGTAATGATCCGTTCCCAGTGCTCCGTGCTCAGCGGCTCCGTTCCACCGTCGGTGGATACCTGGCGCTCACACATGGCCAGAATCCGTTCCGGAGCGCCTTTGAGATAGGCAATACCGTGGCCGTGATGGTCGTGATGCAATGTGGCCATGAACCGTATGCGGGTATCGAAGGGAATCTCATCCACCCGGGGCCAGGCGGAGGCACTGTTAACATGGTCAAATTCCGCCTTACCGGCAAACACTTTCAGCGCGGCTTCCATGGGGTCACCATGGATAGAAGGCTGCCCGTCTTTGCCAATAATGCTGGCGTCGTTACACAGCGCGGCCGCCCGGGCAAGCTCAGCCAGCACCCCATCGCCGGTGACCGGCTGGCCCTCCCGGCAGACCCTGCCGTCGGTACCATAACCTTCGCCGGTAATCTCATAACGCTCGTCGGCGGTCACAGCCGCGGTCACCATCATTTCGTTACGGGTGAGCGTGCCGGTCTTGTCGGAGCAGATGACCGATACCGCACCCAGGGTTTCGATCACAGGCATCCGGCGAACCACCGCCTTGCGACGGGCCATCTGGCGTACACCAATGGCAAGGGTAATGGTAAGAATGGCCGGCAGGCCTTCCGGAATGGCTGCCACCGTGAGCCCCACCACCGCCATGAACAGCTCCCGGAATTCCAGGCCACTGAACGCCAGGCCGCCAAAGAAGATGACAATACCGGTGGCGATGACAATCAGAGAAAGCCCCCGCGCAAACCGGTCCATCTGTTCCAGCAGCGGAGTTTTAAGACTGGTGGTATCAGCCAGCAGGCCGGAAATGCGGCCGATTTCGGTATGCATACCGGTACGTACGACAACGCCCCGGGCGGTGCCCGTGGCCACCATGGTGCCGGAGAACGCCATGCCAGTCTGGTCGCCGAGGGCCGACTGCTCTTCCACCGGATCGGGGAACTTGTCCACCGCCTCGGATTCGCCCGTCAGGATAGCTTCCTCAATCTTGAGGTTGTTGGTTTTTTCCAGGCGAAGATCGGCGGGCACACGGTCACCAGCCTCCAACAGCACGGTATCACCAGGTACCAGCTCGCCGGCATCCACCTGATGCTGGCCGCCGGCCCTGACAATGCGGGCGCGGGGAGCCAGCATATGACGGATAGCGGACAATGCCTGCTCGGCCCGACCTTCCTGGATGAAGCCGACCAGGGTCTGGACAATCACCACCGCCAGAATCACCCCGGCGTCGACCCAGTGTCCGAGAGCACCGGTGATGGCCGCTGCGGTCAGCAGTACATAAATCAGGAAATTACGTAACTGGCGACCGAGCCGGGCCAGGGGGCCGGACGTCCTACCCTCTGGCAACTGGTTGGGACCAAACCTCTCATACCTGGCCCGCGCACTTTCGTCGGTCAAAGGCTCCGGCGCTTCCAGAAGAACCCGCGCCTGTTCTGCGGCCAGGGCATGCCAGGGCTGAGACTGTGCGCCCCCGGCTAGTGTCCGCTGTGAACCTGGCGTGCTGACTTCTGACATATCCCTGCTCCCTGCCTAAGGTCTGGGTCAACTACACAGGATTCTGCCGATACCGCCAATGCGCCAGGTCAAACCGAAGGCTGGTATAGCCGCGCCCGGTTGGCTATACCGGATCGACCGTTCGGTTCCCGGCACCCGGCAAGGTCTTCCGCGCCGCAGACCGACTGTTATCAACCGTGTATTCCCGGCTCTTGACGGTATCCACGAAATACCAGTTAGCCAGGGCTTCGTCCTGAGTGAAAGTAACCACCATATAACCACGTTGATTGATGTTCAGATAGTCCAGGCCATCCACCAGCAGGCCAATGCCCTGCTCCGCATCGGCAATTAGGGCATCAGGCAGTCCCAGATAGTCCTCCAGTCCGGGAGAAGACACCGAGGCGGTGGCAAATTCCACACCCACCTGGTTGCCATTCATATCCTTCAGGTTATTGGCCCAGGCGTTATGGGTATCTCCGGCCAGCACCACCAGGTTTTTGTCCAATTGCCGCGCCATGCCAAGAACAACTTCTCTCTCTGCCTGATAGCCGTCCCAGGCATCGAGATTGTAGGGCGCGGCCGTGCTGATTCGGCTCAGTTCCTGCTCGGTGAGTGTGGGGTCGCCCTGCAGGGCTCGGAATTTGATAGTCGCGAGTTCCGCCAGGGCTTGCGGCAGTTCCGAAACGTTCCCCGTGGCAATACCCAGCAACAATTCCGCAGGCAAATCCATACGCCCCATCAACACCTGCTGCCCCAGCACCTGCCATCGCCCGGACGACGTGGCCAGCTTGTTCTGCAACCATAAACGCTGTTCAGCACCCAGCAGTGTCCGGTTTGGATCAGTCACATCGGCCATGAATTGCTGTGCATTCAGCCCGCTTTCACTCAGATAATTCAGGTAATCCAGCTGCTGATCGCGCCCGATAATGCGCGTATCAAGCATATGCAGATCCACCAGGTCGCCAAAATGGAAGCTGCGATAGATGGCCTCGTCATTACCTTCGATCACCGGTCGGATCGGCATCCACTCGAAGAAGGCCTGCAGCGCCGACAGCTTGCGCTGATCAAAATCGCCTTCAGAATCATCGTGATTTTCAGCACCGTTACGCCAGGTATCGTTAGCCACTTCATGGTCGTCCCACACCACAATGAACGGTAACCGCTGATGGGCCAGCTGCAGATCCGGATCCTGTCGGTAAATAGCATACCGGCGGCGATAATCGGCCAGTGTCAGCAACTCCCGGTTATTGTTTTCCGGGAAGGTCCGGCCCAAAGCCTGGGCATCTTCCGAGGCATAGCTGTCCTGGTCACTGCTGTATTCATAGATATAGTCGCCCAGATGAATCACAGCATCCAGGTCCGCCTGGTTTGCCACTTCCCGGTATACGTGAAAGTAACCGGCCGGGTAGTTGGAGCAGGACACCACGGCCAGTCGCACCTGCTCTACCGATCCGTCCGGCAAGGTAGTCGCGGCACCTACGGGAGAGGTGGCACCCGAGGAGCGGAACCGGTAATAGTAACGCTGGCCCGGCATCAGCCCCTGGGCATCCACCTTGATGGTGAAATCATGGGCTTCGGTGGTTTCTGCAGTACCTGAACGCACCACCGAGGAAAATTCCGCATCGGTGGCGATTTCCCAACCTACTTTCACCTTGCTGCCACGCTCGGGCACGGCACGGGTCCAGAGGATAACGCTGTCCTGTAGCGGATCGCCACTGGCCACACCATGGGTAAAATCAACCCGCCGTTTGTCGTCGCTGTCCAGCACACACCCCGCCAGGCCGGTGGAAATCGCCACCGCCCCCATACCCAGTGCCGATGCTTTCAGAAAATCCCGTCTCGTCAGTCTAGCCATTGTCCACCCCTGTCATGTTCGTCATATGCTTTTTATCGTGTCCGGAAACCAAAACCGGTTGGCCTGAAAAGCTAGACCAGAGATATGAAGAACGCGTTGCCGGATTGCGACAGGGCTGTGGCAAATTCCGACAGGTGCATCGCAAGCAGACTGCAGTCACAAAAAACGGGAGCCGAAGCTCCCGTTTTGACCGAGTGAATAACGTGTTTGGCTAGCCGCTGACGAACACCGGCCCGAGCCCCAGATTCCAGAGAATGACCGAACCGACACGGGTGGATACCAGGATCACCAGTGCCACCGTGAGTAGAGCCCCTCCGTACATGACCGCCCGCTCCTTTTCGATGCCCATGACGATCGGTAAGCCGTCGTACATCAACCAGGCGCCGTAGCAGGCCGCCGCCAGGAACACCACAGCATTGAACCAGGGCACCGGGTACAGCAGCGCGAAACCGGCCAGGAACAGTGGCGTGCAGGAATAGGCTGCCAGGGCAATACCGTTAGACGGCACGTGCTCTTCCTTGGCGCCATAGGTTTTCGCCATCCAGTTAATGGCGTACCCGAGGGCGAAGACCCCCACCAGCATGGCGAGGTAGGTCAGAACGCTCATCTGGAGCGCACTGATTTCGGTGAGCTTGATCAGCCGTTCGCTACCGATAGACCAACCAAAATGGGCCGTCGAGATGTAGGCACAGATTGGCGCTATGGCCGCCAGAACGACGACGTACGCCACATAAAGACGAGTTGGATGTTCGTGTTCTTTCTTGATGGATACCCACTCATCTTCCGGGTGGGTGAAGAGACCAAACGCATGGGACAGAAGCATAAACCACCCCCTTTATTGCTGTTGTTGGTATGGGTGGATACGGTGCCCGAACCATTTCGGACTTAAAACCGTTCCTGTTCTTAACTATAGTCAAGAATCAGATTCGGGAAAGCCGGCATTGATTCTCTTTACTTATCAGATCCGGCCTATAAGACCGTTTTGTTCTGAGAACAGGACACACCAGTGAGTCTGGATCGATTTTCTGGCTGCCAACGTAATCATGGAAGTGTCACCAACCCTGGCAAGGAGTAACAAACGCGATGATCCGCATCAGAACCGCAGTACCCACAGCAATCCTTTCCCTTTTTATGACCAGCACACAGGCGCTTGCAGAAATGCAGACCGAAACCATTGAATACACCGTAGACGGCGAAACCTTCACCGGCTACCTGGCCTGGGACGACGAGTTTGACCAGAAACGCCCCGGCGTGCTGGTGGTACACGAATGGTGGGGCCACAATGAGTTTGCCCGGGAGCAGGCGGAAAAGCTGGCAGCCTCCGGCTACACCGCCTTCGCACTGGATATGTATGGCTCCGGCAAACAGGCCGACCATCCGGATACCGCCCAGAAGTTCATGCAGGAAGCCACGAGCAACATGGAGCAGGTTAAAACCCGCTTCCTGAAAGCCAAGGAACTTCTGCAGAACCATGACAGTGTTGATCCAGACCGTATTGCTGCCCAGGGCTATTGCTTCGGTGGTGCCGTGGTCCTGAACATGGCTCGTATGGGCGTGGATCTGGATGGCGTAGTCAGCTACCACGGTGCCTTGGGCAGCCCGCTGCAGGCCGAAGCTGGCACGGTGAAAGCAAGAGTGCAGGTTTACACAGGCGGCGCAGATGACATGGTTCCCTCGGAACAGGTAGCCGGGCTGGTTCGGGAAATGCAGAATGCCGAAGTGGATCTGACGCTGGTCAGCTTCCCTGGCGTGAAGCATTCCTTTACCAATCCCAATGCCGATAAGGTGGCGGCAGAGTTCGACATGCCAATCGCCTATGATGAAGCGGCTGCGCGGCGCTCATGGCAGGGCACCATGCGCTTTTATGAGGAAATCTTCGGGGAATAAACAGGCAACAAAAAAGGCAGCCTCGGCTGCCTTTTTTGGGTTATTGCTGAATCCTCAGGGGATTACAGAGCAACAACGTTCTCCGCCTGAGGACCTTTCTGGCCCTGAGTTACGGTGAACTCGACCTGCTGGCCTTCGGCCAGGGTCTTGAAACCAGAGCCCTGAATGGCGCTGTAGTGAACGAATACGTCCGGGCCGCCTTCACGAGTGATAAAGCCAAAGCCTTTTGCTTCGTTGAAGAACTTAACAGTACCGGTAGTAGTAGACATACTTAAACTTCCTGAAATCAATCATATTATCTGCTGCCACACACTCATAGGGTGCTGGTCAGCGTGTAACGGAAAAACAGAACTCGCGGGATCAAAAACAGGACGGTCACTACTAACTGCGGAGGTACGTCTTATTCATGAACTGCTTTACTGATTCTTTCCTACGAACCCACTCTACTCTGGAATTTCGGGCTTGCCAAGCGTAATTTCAATAATTTGTGTAGGTAGTGATACCCACAGATTCTGACTGGCCCGCAGGCTTACCCACGCACCAGGGAAAAAGTCAGAAATCCGAGTGCTGTCATCAGGATAGAGCCAACCACATGGGCCAGAATTCCGACCAGGGCCATGCCCCACTTGCCTTCCTGAAGCGCGGCGAACATCTCCATCGAGAAGGTCGAGAAAGTCGTCAGGGCGCCACACAAACCTGTCACCGCAAACAGGCGCCATTCCGGCGACAGCACACTGCTCTGGCTGAAAAAAGCCATCAACAGGCCAATCAGCCAGCCACCACTAAGGTTGGCAACCAGTGTGCCCCAGGGAACGGCGTGATAACTGGCGTTAAGCCAGAGCCCAAGCCCCCAGCGCAGGTTGGCGCCTATAACGGCACCAACGCTGACTGCAAGAACCGACCACCACATGCTACCCGGCCGCCTCAGGCCGGGTTGTGGTCGATCAGGGTTTCCCGGTTTCGGGCAAACTCGTCAAACGGGAAATCATCCACAGTGAGCATTTCCAGCACCACCTCTTCATACTGGCGCATGAAGTCGGCTTCTTCCTTGCTGAATACACCGGCCTCCAGGGCGGCGTCAAAACGCTCCTCGGGATGCAGTGCGGTCATCGGCAGTTCGCCCTTGGCGTAAGCCTTGGTGGCCTTCCGATACAGCTGCTCGGCCTTGTCGTAGTCTTTCAACAGACCGTTATAGCGGGCGACGGGATTTTCCACCGTGCCTTCCCCGTCTGTAGTCCAGGCACCAGCCATCAGCTTGTTGCGAACCGGAGTATCGGTGGTGATGGAACGGGCCAGCTTGCGCGCCAGATCATCATGGGGCGCATCCCAACGGCATCCCAGCGGCAGGGTAATAGCTCGCAGAGCCAGTGCCACCGGTCGGTTCGGCAGGTTCTGGAGGAACTCGTCCAGTGCCAGCTCGGTACGATGCAGCAGATAGGCCAGACTGTACTGCATCAGTTCTTTCTCGCCATCCACCGGCTGGGTTTCGTGCCAGTTCTTCAACACCATGGAAGCCAGGTACAGATTCGCCAGCATGTCACCCAGGCGTGCCGAAATCAGCTCGCGCATTTTCAGCTCGCCGCCCAGGGTTGTCATGGCCGCATCGGCACACAGGCCGAAGGCGGAGCTGAACCGCGCCAGGGCCTGGGCATATTTGCGGGAGGCACTGTCGAACGGCACATCAGCCTTGCCCAGGCCCAGCGCCTGCGTAAAGGCGCGGGCGGCATTGCCAAAGATTAGCCCGGCATGACCAAAGAACGCCTCATCAAATGCCTTGATATCGTCATTGTCCTTCGCGGCGAGCTCTTTCAGCACATACGGATGACAACGGATGGCACCCTGACCGAAGATCATCAGGCTGCGGGTCATGATATTGGCGCCTTCAACGGTGATCGACACCGCCGCACCACTGTAACCAATGCCCAGGTAGTTGCGGGGTCCAAGGGTTACGGTTTTACCACCGTGCACATCCATGGCATCGGTGAGGATTTCACGCTGGAACTCGGTCAGGTGATACTTGAGGATAGCGGACGGTACCGCCGGCTTCTCGCCCCGATCGATCATGTTAGCGGTGTGATTAACCGCCGCCTGAGCAATGTAGGTTTTAGCCGCAATGCGGGCCAGCGGGGCTTGTACCCCTTCCATCTCCGCCACCGGCGTATTGAACTGGCGGCGAATTCGGGTAAAGCCACCGGCCGTGCCCACAGCATAGGCAGCGGCGCCGGCAGCACCGGACGGCAGGGTGATACAGCGACCCACCGAGAGACACTCAACCAGCATGCGCCAACCCTGGCCCGCCATTTCCTGGCCACCAATAATATAGTCCAGCGGAATGAACACATCCTTGCCCTTGATCGGGCCGTTCATGAACGGGGACCCGATGGGGCAATGGCGCCGGCCGATTTCCATGCCCTCGGTATCCCGGGGGATCAGCGCACATGTAATGCCGTAGTCTTTGGTGTCTCCCAGCAGCCCGTCCGGGTCAAACATCCGGAACGCCAGCCCGACCACCGTGGCCACTGGCGCCAGCGTAATCCAGCGCTTTTCAAAGTTCAGGCGGATACCCACCACTTCTTTACCATCCACTTCCTGCTTGCAGACAATGCCGGTGTCTGGCAGCGAAGTGGCATCAGAGCCTGCGCGAGGCCCGGTCAGGCCAAAACAGGGGACTTCCCGGCCATCGGCCAGTCTCGGCAGATAATAGTCTTTCTGCTCTTCGGTACCGTACTTCACCAGCAGCTCGCCCGGGCCGAGGGAGTTGGGCACGCCGACCGTGACCATCAGCATTTCGTTGGCGGCCAGCTTCTGCAGCACTGCAGTCTGGGCCTTGGCGGAAAACCCGAGGCCACCGTATTCCTTCGGAATGATCATGCCGAAGAACTTCTCTTTCTTCAGGAAATCCCAGAGTTCCTTTGGCAGATCGGCACGCTCAACCGCCAGATCCCAGGCGTTACACATGGAAATGGCCTGGGTGCACTGGTCGTCGACGAAGGCCTGCTCTTCCTCACTCAAACCGGTGTGGCGGTTAATCAGCAGGTTGTGCCAATCCGGGCGACCGGTGAACAGTTCGCCATCCCAACCAACGGTACCCGCTTCCAGAGCCACTTTCTCAGTGTCTGACACCTTGGGCGCCACCTTCTTGAACATGGCAAACACCCGGGGGGTGAGCCAGCTCTGCCGGAACTGGGGCAAACCCGCAACAGCGGTAACGGCCGCGCCCGCCAGAAGGACAAAAGCAAGCCAGCCAGAGGCCAGAAACAGGGACAGCACACCTACCACAACCATCACGCCAATGGCGGGTTTGGCACCGGATTCCCGGCGCATCACGTACAGCAGGCCGGCCAGAGCCACCAGAAAAAGAATCAAAGTCATCTCAGGATCTCTCTGTCTTCCATGGATTGGAGTCTCCGGCCAGCGCCGGAGCCCTTTGACTACACTTCGTTACGTTCAACTTACCCTAACAGATGTCTGTTCGCCAGATAATGACCGGTGTTCAGTCGGTTAGCACCATTACGATGTGACAATCACACGGATACCTTCCAGGGCCAGGGACGCATGCTCTACAGCACTGCGGGCGGCATCCAGCTGGCTACGCAGGAAGTCGATTTCTTCGTTGCGGATGGCCGGATTCACTTTCTTCAGTGCTTCCAAACGCCGAATCTCCGGCATGAAGCTGTCTTCTACCCTCCCCAGCGCCTGTTCGCGAAGCGGCGACAGATGCGGCTCCGCCAGTGTCTCGGCGTGGTCGACCATGGTTTCCACCTCGGCCCGGATTTTCGGCACGATGGCCTGGGCCGTGCGTCGACGGATATTGGAACAAAGCTCATTCAGCCTTTCATGGGGCAGAGCCTTGGACAGATCCCGGCCATTCACATCCACCACCAGGCGCAGGGGCGAAACGGGCAGATACCGAGTCAACTGCAGCGATTCGGGCGCCGGACAATGCACCGCGAATACGGCTTCCAGCAGGAGCGTCCCCGGGGGCAGAGCCTTGACCGAGAGATTGGCCAGGGCAGCCTTGCCCAGCCCGGAACTATTCACCGAATCCATCACCCCGGTAACCATCGGGTGCTCCCAGCTCATGAACGCCATATCTTCGCGCTGCAACGCCTGCTGACGATCCCAGGTAACGGTCAGCCCGTCTTCCGGAAGCTCCGCTACCAGGCCGGCCTGGAACTGCTCGCCCGGCTTCAGGATATCCGCATGCTCACTGTGGTCTTCCAGGTCAACGCCGAGGATATCGAAAGCCTGGATCATGTAGTCCCGGACTTCAGCGGCGTTCTCCTCTTCCTCGATCCCGGCGATCAAAGCCTCAGCCTCATCAACACGACAGGAGTTCAGTTCAATCAGCGCATCCCGGCCGTTGTGCAGCATGTCTTTCAGACGCGCCGTCTCGGACGCACTGGCCGCCAGCAAAGGCTCCAGCTGGCTTTCGTCTCCGTCCAGCGCCTGCTGCCACTGGTCCTTAACATGTTCCTGAACAGCAACACCCACGGCGCAGCTCTCGGCAAACGCATTCAGCCCTTCCTGGAACCAGCGGTACTGTACCTCCTGACTGGTGCCCTGAAGATAGGGAATGTGGATTCGAATGGCTTCAGTCTGGCCGATCCGGTCCAGGCGACCGATGCGCTGTTCCAGCAGATCCGGATTGGCCGGCAGATCAAACAGCACCAGGTGGTGGGCAAACTGGAAGTTGCGCCCTTCGCTGCCGATTTCCGAACAGATCAGCGCCTGCGCCCCCTGCTCCGTATCAGCAAAATAGGCCGCGGCCCGGTCGCGCTCAATCAGACTAAGGTGTTCGTGGAAGGCTGCACTGCGAATACCGGCCCGTAACTGCAGATAATGCTCAAGCGCCATGGCCGTGCTGGCTTTGGCACAGATCACCACCACCTTGGCCGGGCGCAGGCTGGCCAGTTTCTTCTCCAGCCAGCTCACCCGGGGATCCTGGGCCAGCCAGTCTTCTTCATCCACTGCCTGCTCGGGCGCCAGCCCGGTGACACCGTATTGATGGTGTCCATACAGGTCCGGGCACGGCAGGGGTTCCGGTAACGGCTGTCGCTCCGGGAAGCCCTGAATGGCGGCCCGGGTATTCCGGAACAACACTCGCCCGGTGCCGTGACGATCCAGCAACGCATCGATCACCGCCTGGTGGGCATCATCCCGGGCCAGCAATTCGTCCAGCTCATCTCCCAGCCAACCGGCCAGGGCCTGTCGATCGTCTTTTGAGATAGTATCCGGCGCCTGCTGCAGGCGCCGGACCACCTGATTGATCACTTCATAGTGCTGCTCTTCTTCCCGGAAGGTCTCCAGATTGTGGAACCGGGCCGGGTCGAGCAAGCGCAGGCGGGCAAAGTGGCTGGCCACGCCGATCTGTTCCGGTGTTGCGGTCAGCAGCAGCAGGCCCTGGCTGGCACCGGACAACTGCTCAACCACATCGTATTCCGGGCTGGACTGTTCCGGCGACCAGGCCAGGTGATGAGCTTCGTCCACCACCATCAGATCCCAGCCCGCCGCCACCGCGTCTTTGCGGGCCTTCTCGCTGCGCACCAGGAAGTCGAGGCTACACAGCACTAACTGGTCAGACTCGAACGGGTTAACCGCATCGTCATCACCAAAAATATGGTTAACCAGAGCGTCGACATCATCTTCTTCGGCCTTGAGGTCGTCGTACCGGGCCTGATCAATAATGGAAAAGCGCAGATTGAAACGCCGAAGCATTTCCACCAGCCACTGGTGGATCAGAGAATCGGGCACCACAATCAGCGCCCGGCGGGCTCGACCGGTCTGCAGCTGATAATGAAGAATCAGACCTGCCTCAATGGTTTTACCCAGACCAACCTCATCGGCCAGCAGAACCCGGGGAGCATGCCGGCGGGCCACTTCGTGGGCAATATAAAGCTGGTGTGGCAGGTGCTGGGTGCGTGCCCCAATCAGCCCCTGGGCCGGCGACGCCCGCAGACGGTCCATGTGCTGCAGGGTGGCGACTCGAAGCCGGAAGGCACCGTTGCGATCAAACTGGCCGGCGAAGAGGCGCTGATGAGGGGCGGAAAAATTCACAGAGCCCGCCAGCTTAACCTCGGAAATCGGCTGAATATTCTCACCGTCATCGGCGTGGTACACCAGAACGCCATCGAGATCTTCCACTGCGCGCACGGTATAGCGCTCACCGTCAAAGGTCTCTATTTCCTCGCCCTGTTGATACACGATCCGTGACAAGGGCGCATTATCGATGGCATAGGTGCGCTCTTCATCGGCAGCGGGGAACCCCAGGGTGACTCTGCGCCCCGAGATGTCCGTTACGATACCCAGACCCAGGGCAGTATCGCTGTGGCTGACCCAACGCTGGCCGATGACAAATTCCGATGTTTCCAAGAAACCTCCGATGACTGATTACTGAGTGTTTGAACCGTTTTCCCGAACCCAATAGGCCGTTGCACCACACACCGCCGCTGGCACCACGAACAGGTTGAGCACCGGCACCATCGCCGCCAGGGCGACCGGCAGGCCGAACCCGAGAGCCGACAGCCGGGTGTCTCCCAACAGCTTGCGCAGAGCCGGAAAACTGACCTTATGGTTGTCGGCCGGATAATCCACATATTGCAGCGCCATCATCCAGCTGTTGAACAGAAACCAGAGCACAGCGGCCACCAGGTTGACCACGGGAATCAGGCCAATAATGAATAAGCCCAGAGCCCTGGGCAGGTAATAGGCAATCTTCTGAACCTCCCGCCAGAGCGCGCGGGGAATGTCCTTGATAATGGCGGACCAGCTATCGTCAGTAGATACTTCCTGACCGGTCAGCTGTTTTTCAGTGAGCTCTGCCAGGTAACCGTAGAAGGGAGAGCCAATCAGGTTGGCCACGATCACAAAGCCATAGGCCAGCATCAGCAGGATCACCACGCCGTACAGCAGCCAGAAAAGCCAATCGAGAGCCTGCAACCAGGCCCAGTCCGGCAACCAGGCCATGGCCGCAGCGATCATGGCGGTGAACAGTTCAGCCAGAAAATAGAACAGCAGACCGAAAAGCAGGATGTTGATGATCAGCGGGATGACAACAAACAACCGGAGGCCTGGCTGGCGAATCAGCCCGAAGCCTTCCCCCAGATAGCCCAGCCCACGAAAAAAGTTACCCTTGAGCATTACTGGTGATCCTCCGCTGCCATGACAATAACGGGGCGCAAAGCATATCATGTCGGAACCATTCCCACAGCCCGCGAGGACTCTCGGATTCCACTATGCCCCGCATCCGTTCCATTATCGTCTCCATTCTGGCCATGCGACGGCTATGGCAGGCAGCGCTGTTTGTTTCCATTGCTGCGATCCTTTACCTGGCAACCACCAGTAACAGTTACCCCATCCCTGCGGCGCCCAATGACAAGATCAATCATCTGATTGCCTTTCTGGAGCTCACCCTGGTGACCCGCCTGGCATGGCCGCGGCTTTCTGTGCTTTGGTATGCCCCCGCCTTGCTGGTTTTCGGCCTGATACTGGAGGTGGTGCAAGCCAACCTGCCGTACCGGGATTTCTCCCTCGCAGATCTGACAGCGGATGCCGTTGGCATCGGGCTTGGCCTGCTGCCTTGGCCGGGACTTCGGCTGGTTCAAGAAACGGATTTGCGAAAATCGCCCGAATCCTTGTGAGATATTTCCTACAAACCTGTAGGAACTCCCTGTGACATCTCGTACGCAGTCTGTAACTCCAGTTACAGACCAAAATCTACATGAATGATTTGTAACAACTTTCCCGTGTTTGGCGAGTTCGGCAGCGCGCTCTGCGTGCATAGTTCACACGTTTGTAAAGCTGGCATTGGTAATATGAACACCGTCAAGGATGACAGGGAAAGGACGACGCACTGGATGCACCCCGGCACGGACTGCGGGGAGAAGCAGGGACACAGGGACGCTTCGCTTAAGGGATAACGAATCGGATCGCCGGCTCGGATGCTGGCACCAGGGAACGGCAGCAAGGAATGGCAACACGGCAGTTGCCCATCGCGCACGGAGGCGCCAACCTGTTCCGAATCTGAACTGCCCCGGACGGCGGTTCAGTACCTGTTCAAGGGCAGCTTGATGGCTGCCCTTTGTTTTTTCTGGTCAGAAGAATTCAGTCTCCGCCGGCCAGATAGATCCTCACCTTGTTGAATTCCTCAAACTCATTCAGGTCCGGCCAGGTTCTGGCTTCGATCACAGCCTTCTGCACATAACCGGGATGTCCAAGGTCCTTCACTCGCGAATCCGCCAGCAGCACCTGGGGCGCGGCTGCTTCGAAGGCCGCCAGTAACGGGCGATTTTCAGGGTCGTACAGAACATCCGCAGCGGTAATCAGATCGACCCTCCCGGGCCGGTTTGCCCAGTCGTCACACAGATCAATCTCCACATTGTTCCGGCGGGCATTGGCGGCCGCGGCATCCAGCGCTGCCGCGTCGATGTCGCAGGCAATGGACCGGGCAGCACCGGCCAGTGCGGAGGCGACAGCCACTACCCCTGAACCGGAGCCAAAATCCAGCACGGTCTTTCCAGCCACCACGTCCGGATGCTGCAGAATCCACCGGGCCAGCACCTGCCCGCTGGCCCAGCAGAACGACCAGTACGCCGGTTCGGCCACCACAGCCTGGGCTTCATCATGGCTCAACGGTCCATCCAGCACCCCCGGGTCAAACAGATACAGCTGGATGTCCGGGCAGCCCGCAGGCGCCGAAACCGTCACCCGGCCTCGACTCAGTGTTTTCTGAAGATGCCGATTGAGAACATCGGGGCTCATGGATTTTCCTCGCCAGTGCTGAAAGGACGTGGGATTGTACCCTTGTCCGGGATGCCGGGATATCGCCGGTTCGGTATACTGCCGCCTCACCCTGAATCACAGTGATCCGTTGATATGGCCAGCAGACCCGATACCGACGACTACCTCAACCTGTTCCTGAACGATGTGCCGCTGATGGACGTCCGGGCGCCGGTGGAATTTGCCAAAGGTAGCTTCCCGTCTGCAGAAAACGCCCCGCTGATGAACGACGAAGAACGGCACCGGGTGGGTATCTGTTATAAGGAGAAGGGCCAGGACAAGGCCATTGAACTGGGGCACCAGTTGGTCTCCGGCGACATCAAGGCCCAGCGAATTGAAGCCTGGAAGCGCTTTGTGGCACGACACCCGGAGGGGTATCTGTTCTGTTTCCGGGGCGGATTGCGCTCGCGCCTGACCCAGCAGTGGATCAAGGACTCCGGCATTGACTACCCGCTGGTGAAAGGCGGCTACAAGGCCCTGCGTCGCTTCCTGATTGACAGCCTGGAAGCACAGATCGAATCAGGTCAGTTCCGGATTCTCAGCGGCCGCACCGGTACCGGCAAAACCCGGGTACTGATGCAACTGCCCAATCCGGTCGATCTGGAGGGCCTGGCCAATCACCGGGGCTCCAGCTTTGGCCGGCAGGTAACTCCCCAACCCTCCCAGATCGACTTCGAGAACCGACTGGCGGTGGCCATGCTCAAGGCCAGGCACCAGGTGGGAGGGCCAATCTACCTTGAAGACGAAAGCCGCCTGATTGGCCGCTGCGCCCTGCCGGAAACCCTTCGGGCCCGGATGTCTAAATCACCCCTGCTGATTCTGGAACAGGCCATGGAAGAGCGTATTGCCATCATCCGTGCCGACTACGTTGAAGGCATGCTGACCAGTTACCGGGCCAGGGACGGTGAAGACGCAGGCTGGCTGAATTTCCGGGACTACCTGTTGAGCGCCATCGACCGCATTCGCAAACGCCTGGGCGGCGAGCGTTACCAGAAACTCCGTAACCTGATGCTGCAGGCTCTGGATCAACAGGAAGCCAATGGCTCCCTGGAAGGGCATCATGGCTGGATTGAGGCCCTGCTGACCGACTACTACGACCCCATGTACGACTACCAGCTCACCCAGAAACAGGGCGAAATACTGGTACGGGGCGACCCCGAAGTCATCGCCGAGTGGGCCAGATCCCGCACCAGCACGTAATCCTGGGCGTTGGCAGTAATGCCGCGTACAGCTTTCTCTGCTATATAGTTGGTTCAGACAAATCCCGCTGAACCACGTCATTTGTCGATAAGAACTCACTCAGAAAATATTAACGATCAAGGAGTTTTTCCCTATGGAAGAGTTATTCGGTGCTAACGGGCAGGCCTCTGAATGGGCGGATCAGGCCATTGCCCTGATCATGGCTTATGCCCCAAAGGTTCTGCTGGCGATTGTTACGCTGATTATCGGCCTCTGGCTGATCAACCGGTTCGTCAGGGTGCTGGACAACCGCCTTGGCAAAAAAGATCCGACCCTGAACAAGTTTCTCTGTGGCCTGATCAGCGCCATTCTGAAGATTCTGCTGCTGATCTCCGTCGCCTCCATGGTGGGCATCGCTACCACTTCGTTTGTCGCCATCATCGGTGCCGCCGGCCTGGCGGTGGGCCTGGCCCTGCAGGGCAGCCTGGCCAACTTTGCCGGTGGCGTGCTGATCCTTATCTTTAAACCCTTCAAGGTCGGCGATGTTATTGATGCCCAGGGCTTTCTGGGCTCGGTGCGGGAAATCACCATCCTCTACACCATCGTCGACACCTTCGACAATCGCCGGATCGTGATCCCCAACGGCCAGCTTTCCAACGCCAGCCTGACCAACCTGAGCGCCTACGAAACCCGCCGCTGCGACATGAGCTTCGGCATTGGCTATGGCGATGACATCGACAAGGCCAAGGCCATCTGCAAACGCCTGATCGAAGAGGATGAGCGCGCCCTGAAAGACCCGGCGCCGCTGATCGTTGTTGGCGCCCTCGGCGAAAGCTCGGTAGACCTGACGGTGCGCGCCTGGACCAAGGGCGCCGATCTGTGGCCGTTCTACTGGGATATGCAGGAGCGGGTGAAAAAGGCCTTCGACGCCGAGGGCATTTCGATACCTTTCCCGCAACGGGACGTGCACATGTACAAGGCTGATTAAACGGAACCGTTTCACATGGAAACATCCGGTAACTCGCAAAGTGCGTATCCTGAACTAAGCTGACGACAAGGCGGGGTAAAAACCCCGCCTGCCATCGGGGCCCGGCCCGGGAAAGGCGGATGGCTCCACAACACTGTCGATGCTGTCAGGAGGTTGTGAACATGCCGGCAAAGCAGCTGAAAACATTTCTGGATGAGGCAGGTGTGGACTACATGTGCCTCTCTCACCCCCCAGCCTTCACCGCCCAGGAACTTGCCCATCACGTCAAGATCGCCGGAGATCGGGTAGTCAAAACCGTCATTATCGAACTCGATGGCAAAATGGCCATGCTGGTGATGCCGGCCACCTGGCGTATTCGCTGGGACAGACTGAGCAAGATTCTGGACACCGATTTTGTCGACCTGGCCGACGAACAGGCCTTTCAGGATCGCTTCCCCGATTGCGAAGTGGGCGCCATGCCGCCGTTTGGCAACCTCTTTGGCATGAGCGTTTACTGCGCCGAGGCTTTAACTGAGCAACCGGAACTGGCCTTTGCCGCCGGCAGCCACAGCGAATCCATTCACATGAACACCCGGGACTTCCTGAGCCTGGTACAACCCATGGTTATCAACCAGGGCTTCACCCGTCCGGGCGCCCGCAAACCGGCCTGGCTGGTCCGCAACCCCCGCCGCTCCGGCAATCGGGAGGAGACACCGGCTACCTCCATGGCCGGCTACTGATCCACCCGGGATTGACCCCGGTCGCTTGTCTGCAGCACGGCATCGCGTAAACTGAGGCCAGCAGACAGGAACCGGATATGACACAGACCTTTGACACCATCATCGTAGGCGCCGGCATGGTCGGCGCCGCACTTGCGACCGGGCTGGGCCAGCAGGGCATCCGCGTGGCCCTGATCGACCAGGCTTCCCCCGCCCCCTATCAGCCAGACAGCCACCCGGATATCCGGGTATCTGCCCTCAGTGCCGGCAGCGAGCGCTATCTGGCCAGCCTGGGTGCCTGGCCACGAATACTGGCCATGCGCGCTACCCCATATTGCCGCCTGGCGGTCTGGGACGAGACACCAAATCCGCTCAAACGACTGGTGCCCCGAAGCCTCACTGAGGTGGAATTCGACGCCAACAGCCTGGGCGCGCCGCATCTTGGCCATATCGTTGAGAACAGCATTACCCAACTGGCTCTGTGGCAAACCGCCGAAACGGAAACTGACGTCACCCTGATCACAGGCCACAGCGTTCGGGACCTGGTCCAGAGCGCAGAGTACGCCACGGTGACCCTGGATGATGGCAGCCAGTTGCAGGCCCAGCTGGTGGTCGGCGCCGATGGCGCTATGTCCCGGGTGCGGGAGTTAGCGGGTATCGGTGTTACCCGGGATCAGTACGAACAGCAGGCCCTGGTGATCTCGGTGCGCTATCGGGGCAATGTGGAAGGCATTACCTGGCAGGGCTTTTACCCCAGCGGCCCCAGGGCCTTCCTGCCCCTGCACAGCGCTGGCGAGCAGCACCCTGGAGAGAGCTGGGCCTCCCTCGTGTGGTACGACCACCCGGCCCGACTGGACGAACTCAAGGCCATGGGCGAACAGCAACTGATGGCTGAGATCCAGCAGCATTTCCCCGAACGACTACCGGAACTGACCCACATTGACGCCAGGGCCAGCTTTCCCATCGCCCGCCAGCATGCCAAGCACTATTACCAGAACCGGGTGGTGCTGGCAGGCGACGCCGCCCACACCATCAATCCGCTGGCGGGCCAGGGCGTCAATCTGGGCTTCCAGGACGCCCAATGCCTGCAGGGCGTGCTGAAAGAAGCCCGGCGCGGGGGCGAAGACCTGGCCAGTGCGCACTGGCTCAAACTCTATGAACATCGCCGCCGGCCCGCCAACCAGCGGATGATGCTGACCATGGATCTGTTCTACCACCTGTTCAGCAATGCCATTCCGCCAGTGCACCTGGCCCGCAATCTCGGGCTTGGCGCTGCCCGGGTACTGCCGTTCGCACGCAATCGCGTCGCTCGCTACGCCATGGGCCTGGATGAACAGTTGCCCCCGCCGATTCAACAAATCGTTAATCGCCTGCCCGGCCTGGGTGGCCTATAGTGGCGTACGCGCATTTACTCGACACAAGGAGCCGTTATGTCTGAAACCATCTTCACCAAGATCATCAACCGGGAAATTCCCGCCGACATCGTGTACGAAGACGACATCAGTCTGGCCTTCAAGGACATCAATCCACAGGCCCCGGTGCATCTGCTGATCATTCCGAAGAAAGCCATTGCCACCATCAATGACATTGGGGAAGACGACCGTGAGCTGGTCGGCCATCTTTACTGGGTGGCGGCAAAGCTGGCCAAAGACATGGGCTTTGCCGACGATGGCTACCGGGTAGTGATGAACTGCGGTGAGAATTCCGGCCAGACCGTGTTCCACATTCACCTGCATCTGCTCGCCGGCAAACCCCTGGGCTGGCCGCCGTACACCGACAAGATGAAACAGGCCTGAGCATCCTTCTCACAGACTTGTCGCACAGAATGACAAAGGGCAGCACTGAGGCTGCCCTTTTTGGTTACTGTACGGCCGACCGCTTCAATCGTCGGCTCCAACGCTGTTTAGCATAGCGGCGCAGGTTGGAGACATTATCGGTCTCATCCATGATCTCCGTACCCAGCAGGGTTTCCAGAATATCCTCCAGAGTCACCACCCCGAGCCAGGTTCCCAGCTCGTCGTACACCACCGCAATGTGCTGGCGCTCCCGCAGCATTTCCGAAAACAGGAACTCGATGTTGGTGTTGGCCTTTACTTGTTTGATCTGGCGCAGCCGGCTTTGCAGGTCGTCATCGTCGCTCATGCTGATCAGGTCTGCCCGATGCACGTACCCCAGGGTCTCCCCGTCTTCATCAATCATCGGGTAGCGTGAAAACGGCGACTTCATCACCTTTTCCCGGAATTCCGGCACGGTGGTGTCCGGATCGATAAATTTGCACACCGTACGGGGGGTCATGACGGAACTGACCTTGATCTCGTGGAAACGAAGTACGTTGTGGATAATCCGGCGCTCTTCCTCATCCAGAGCCTGCTGATCACGGCCGATCTCTACCAGCGCACTGATTTCGGCGCGAATATCGGTATCGCCGTCACCCGGGGCAATCCTGCGCGTAACCTGCTTCGACAGCCAGACAAACGGCAGCAGGGCTTTCATCATGAATCCCAGCACAGCCGGCAGCGAAGGGGCGATCACACGCCAGTACTTGGCGCCGATGGTTTTCGGGATGATTTCCGAAAAGATCAGGATCGCCAGGGTCATCGCCGCTGACGCCGCACCCAGCCAGACCTCACCGAAGACAACCGCCACCTGGGCTCCAACGCCGGTAGCGCCGGCCGTATGGGCAATGGTATTGAGGGTCAGGATCGCGGAAAGCGGATCGTCGATTTCATCCTTGAGCCGGCGCAAGCGTGCAAACAGTTGCGGCCGATCATTTTTCAGGGACGCGATGTAACTGGGCGTGATAGACAGCAAGGCTGCTTCGAGAATAGAACAGAGAAATGAAAAGCCGATGGAGATAATCGCGAATGCGACAAGGAGAATCATAGGGCCTCAGAAATGGATTTGTCCCAGCCATGATAGCGCAACTGCGGGCAGGGACAAGAGCGGAAACGGCCACCAAAAGCAGCCGTTTCCAGCCACCTGGGATTAGCGGCCAACCACCCGTTCCGCTTCCTCCATCGGGGTATGGCGAACGTCTTCGCCCTTGACCATGAAGATCACGTTCTCGGCAATGTTGCAGGCATGATCCCCCACCCTTTCCAGGGCACGAAGCACCCACATCACTGACATGCAGCGGGAAATATTGCGGGTATCTTCCATCATGAAGGTCAGCAGGGTGCGGGCGGCAGCCTGGTACTCTTCATCCACCCGCTTGTCCTCTTTCATGATCCGCAGTGCCTGCTCGGAATCCAGCCGGGCAAAGGCATCCAGTGCATCATGCAGCATGGTCAGCACATGGTTGCCAATGTGACGGATTTCGACGTAACCGCGAGGCGCCTGACCTTCCTCCACCAGCTTGATGGCCATTTTGGCAATCTTTTTGGCTTCGTCTCCAACCCGCTCCAGATCCGCCACCATCTTGATCACAGAAATCACCAGGCGCAGGTCCCGGGCAGTGGGCTGACGACGGGCGATGATCAGGGTGGCCTCTTCGTCCAGGTCCACTTCCATTTTGTCGACTTTCTTGTCGTTGGCGCGCACTTCCTCCGCCAGGTGGCTATCGCCATCGACCAGGGCCTGCACTGCCCTTTCAACCTGGGTTTCCACCATTCCACCCATCTTGAGGAACTGGGTCTTCAGCTCCATCAGTTCATCATTGAACTTGTGGGAAATGTGATCCCCGTAAACGTCGTCCTTTTTATTAGGCATAGTGTCTGTCTCCGTTATCCCCGAACATGCATCAGCCGAAACGGCCGGTAATGTATGACTCCGTCAGCTCATGTTCCGGAGAGGTGAATACTTTGTCGGTTTCGTTCACTTCCACCAGGTGGCCCAGGTGGAAGTAGGCGGTGCGATGGGACACCCGGGCCGCCTGCTGCATGGAGTGGGTCACAATGACAATGGTATAGCTCTCGGACAGCTCCGCAATCAGCTCCTCAACCTTGGCCGTGGCAATCGGGTCGAGTGCGGAACAGGGCTCGTCCATCAACACCACCTCCGGGCTCACGGCAATCGCGCGGGCAATACACAGCCGCTGCTGCTGGCCACCGGACATCCCGGTGGCGGTGGCATCCAGACGGTCTTTTACTTCGTTCCAGAGCCCCGCCTTGCGCAGGCTGTTCTCCACAATGTCATCCAGATCGGACTTGCGATTGGCCAGGCCGTGGATGCGTGGGCCATACGCCACGTTATCGTAGATCGACTTGGGAAACGGGTTCGGCTTCTGGAACACCATGCCCACTCGGGCACGCAACTCCACCACATCCCGCTTGGAATCGTAGATGTCCTGCTCGTCCAGCTGCAGCGAGCCCTTGACCCGACAGATGTCGATGCTGTCGTTCATGCGGTTCAGGCAACGCAGGAAGGTGGACTTGCCACAGCCCGACGGCCCGATAAACGCAATCACCTCGTTACGGGCAATATCCAGGCTGATGTTCTTGATGGCCCGGTCTTCACCGTAGAAAACCTCGACGTTGCGCAACTTGAACTTGGGATCGTCGGCAAAAGGCGTTCCGACCGTTTTACCCTCTTCAATCACTGTCTCTGCCGGTCGTTCGTCCTGCACCGGAATGGCCTTCTCTTCAGGCACATCAGCCTCACTGGTTACCGTTGTATTCAGGGTATTCATAAAACTCCTCCTCACCACCGGCGCTCAAGACGCTTACGAAGCCAGATGGCCAATGCATTCATTCCAATCAGGAAAGTCAGCAGCACCATGATGGCTGCAGACGCTCGTTCGATAAAGGCAAGCTCCGGGCTGCCGGCCCACAGGAACACCTGTACAGGCAATACCGTGGCGGAATCGAAGAAACCATCGGGCACATCCACGATAAAGGCCACCATGCCAATCAACAGCAAGGGTGCAGTCTCTCCCAGGGCCTGGGCCATGCCGATGATGGAACCGGTCAGCATGCCAGGCATGGCCAGCGGCAGCACATGGTGTAACACCACCTGCATCTTGGAGGCACCGATGCCCTCGGCCGCCTCACGGATGGAAGGCGGCACACTCTTGATCGCCGCACGGCTGGAAATAATGATAGTGGGCAGGGTCATCAGGGTCAGTACCAGACCACCCACCACTGGCACCGAACGCGGCATGCCGAACAGGTTGATGAACACGGCCAGACCCAGCAGACCGAAGATGATCGAGGGTACCGCCGCCAGGTTGTTGATGTTGACCTCAATGAAGTCGGTCAGTTTGTTCTGGGGCGCGAACTCCTCCAGATAGATGGCCGCAGCCACCCCGATCGGGAACGACAGCGCCAGAGTCACAACCATGGTCAGCAAAGAGCCAACAATCGCCCCGAGAATGCCGGCACGGGACGGATCCCGGGAATCGCCCCGGCTGAAAAACACGTCATTGAAACCGGTATCCACCACGCCGCGCTCGTACAATGTATCTACCCACGCCTGCTGCTTCTCGTTCAGCTTGATGGAGTAGTTCTCATCCCCGGCATGTTTGACGTACACATCCACATCGGTATGGGACAGGAAGGTCATGGTCTGGGTGGTATTAAGCAACTCCGGGTTTTCCCGAAGCGCATCCCGCAGCTGATTGGAGGCATAGGGGTTGATCAGATCTCGGACATCGTCCCTGTCCGACTCCCCGGCTTCCGGGATTTCTTTCATCAAGGCGCGGATCAAGGGCTCGACAAAGTCGGCCATTTTCATCTGGCGTTCGTCGGACGCGTCGTCCAGATACATGGCCTCACCGTCGATATCCACCTCCAGGGTAACGGTGGTTTTGATAAAGGCGGTATGGCCCTTGCCAATAATATCGGCAAACAGGATCACCAGAGCCGACAGGGCAATGGCGATGGCAGCGATACCATAGGCACGGAAGCGGCGCTCCTTGCGGTAACGGCGCTTGAGTGACTGGCGGACAAGTTCCGCCTGTGAACGTTGATCAGTCATACTGTTCCCGATATTTGCGGACAATTTTCAGAGCAATAACGTTAAGCAGGAGCGTGGCCAGGAACAGCATCGCACCCAGGGCGAAGGCGGCCAGAGTTTTGGCGCTGTCGAACTCCTGGTCACCGGTCAGCAGGGTGACAATCTGCACGGTTACGGTGGTCACCGATTCCAGCGGGTTAGCGGTCAGATTCGCCGCCAGGCCTGCAGCCATCACCACAATCATCGTTTCACCAATGGCCCGGGATACCGCCAGCAGTATCCCGCCCATGATCCCGGGCAACGCCGCAGGAAAGATAACCTTTTTCATGGTCTCGGACTGGGTGGCGCCGAGTGCCAGCGAACCATCCCGCAGTGTTTGCGGCACGGCGTTGATAACGTCGTCGGAAAGAGAGGAAACGAAAGGAATAATCATGATGCCCATCACCCCACCGGCTGCCAGGGCACTTTGGGAAGACGCATTGATACCCAGGGAAGCGGCAAAATCACTGATAAACGGCGCCACCGTCAGGGCGGCAAAGAAGCCGTAAACCACAGTCGGAATACCCGCCAGCATTTCCAGCAGCGGCTTGAAAATACCCCGTACCCGCTTGTTGGCATACTCAGACAGATAGATTGCCGATAAAAGCCCTACCGGTACCGCAACCACCATGGCAATGGCAGAGATCAGGAGCGTGCCTGTAAACAGGGGCACCATCCCGAAGGCGCCCTCGGCTGCCACCTGATCGGCGCGCAACGCCGTCTGGGGGCTCCATTGGGTGCCGAAGAAAAACTCAAAGAAGGAAATCTTCTGGAAGAAACGGAAGGTTTCAAAGGCAACCGAAAAGACAATGCCAACCGTGGTGAGGATCGCCAGCGCAGCGCAGGCGAAAAAGATCCATTTCAGGGTGGTTTCAACCTGGCTCCGGGCATTCAGCTTCGGGCTGATCCGGATCCAGCCCAGAAAGCCGGCCAGCACCGCAACGGCAACAACCAGAACCGACATATAGAGCCGACTTTGAGCACGCAAAGCCTGCAACCGCTCGGCTGCCTCGGCAATCGGAGCCTCGACAAAGCCCGGAGGCAGGGCGCCACTGGCCACGTTGCTGATTTTGCTGAGCAGCAGACTGGCTTGCCCTGCCCCTTCCGGCACCAGGTCTGGTGGCAGGGAGCCGATCACCAGCAACTGAATGACTTTACCCTGAAATGCCGCCCACAGTGCCAGCACAATTAGTGCCGGAATGCCGCACCAGAGCGCAGCACGGGCACCGTAATAGAACGGCAGGGATTTGAGATGCCGGATACCACCCATCGGCATGGCCAATGAGCGGGAGCGGGCATATCCAAGACCATAAGCCACCACCACGAAGGCAATGACCAATAGCATGAGGTTAGCCGGTTGCATGAAAATTCCTGTTTGACACGTTTAGCAGGTCACAAGTGTAAAGCGTAAAAAACCAATTCGCACTTTCAACTATCTTATGTGCGAAAGGGTGCGGCCCTTCAGAGCCGCACCCTTTCGCTCACTACTCGCGGTAGTCCGCGCTTACATCAGCTCGTCTTTGGTCAGGTTAGGCATCTTTTCAGCCTTCTCCTGCAGATCCATCAGCGCATCGCGCGGCGGAACGATCAGACCAACGCTTTTCAGGTAGCCATTCGGGCCCATGGCGCCCATGCCGGTAAACTCCTGAGCGTACTCCTGGATGCCAGGAACAACACCAACGTGGGCTTTTTTCACGTAGAAGAACAGTGAACGGGCAACCGGGTAGTCGTCGGCAGCGATCGCTTCGGCAGTCGGAACCTTGCCGTTCAGAGTAGCGGCCTGCAGACGATCAGCATTCTCTTCCAGGAAGCTGTAACCGAAGACGCCGTACATGCCGGTATCACCAATCAGTTTCTGGACGATCAGGTTGTCATTCTCACCCGCTTCGATGAAAGCGCCGTCTTCGCGAATACTCTGACACACACCTTCCATGTCATCTTCACTCATGTTGGCAACCGCAGGCAGGTCTTCACAGCCGCCCTGCAGAGCCAGCTCGTTGAAGGAGTCACGGGTACCGGAAGTCGGAGGCGGCCCCATCACACGGATCGGCTTGTTCGGCAGGCTGGAATCGATGTCGCTCCAGTTCTTGTACGGGTTGGCGATCAGCTCATTCTCGTTTTTCGGGTTGGGTACTTCTTTACCCAGCGCCAGGAACAGCTGCTCCAGGGTTACTTCAAGATTTTCGGCTTCTTTGGAGCTGGCGATCACGATGCCGTCAGAACCAATGCGGAACTCGGTGATGTCCTTCACGCCGTTGCTCTGGCACAGATCAAACTCGGACGGCTTCATACGACGGGAAGCGTTGGTGATGTCCGGGTGCTGGGTGCCTACGCCCTGACAGAACAGCTTCAGGCCGCCACCGGAGCCGGTGGATTCCAGCTTGGGTGTCGGGAAATCGGTGTTGGCACCAAAACGCTCGGCTACCACAGTAGCGAACGGATACACGGTGGAAGAGCCCACGATGCTGATGGTGTCACGGGCCATGGCCGGTGCAGACAGGGCGGCAACAGAGCCGGCCAGCGCAACGGTTGCAAGTGCTTTGTTCAGTTTCATCACGTCGAGTCTCCATTATTTACTTTGGACGTTGTGTCGGATCTGCTTTACCGATGACTGCATCCTAGGGGCACTCTGTGACAACTTTGTTACAGCTTTTGAAATATAGCTGTCATTGTTCAAATTTTCTTGCAGCCCCGCGCCAGCCCGTTACCATGCACAGAAAACAACTCACAAGCTGTACAGGCGATCCTGATGACTGCGTACGATGATGACAAACCGGCCCCCCGGGGCGAGATGATGCTGCAGGTGGTGCCACTGCCGTCAGACACCAATGCCAACGGCGACGTCTTCGCCGGCTGGCTGGTCAAACAGATGGATATTGCGGCGGCGACCATGGCCGGTCGCATTTCCCAGGGCCGTAATGCCACCGTCGCGATGGACAGAATGGAGTTTCTGTCACCCTTGCGTGTGGGCTCCCAGGTGGGCTGCTACTGTGAATTGGTGGACATCGGCCGCAGCTCCATGAAAATCAACGTGGAAGTCTGGACACTGGACCGCGCCTCCAAGACACCCCGCAAGGTGACTGAAGGTCTGTTCGTGTACGTGGCGATTGATGAGCATGGGCGCATCCGGGAAGTCCCGGAGCAGAATCACTAAGCCCGCGCCATCAGCTGCTGAACCAGCGCCTGGTACTTCGGGGCCAGTTCTGAAGCCCGCCAGGCTTGTGGCGGGTTAAGCTCGGGAGGTTGCTTTAACAGCAGCGCCAGCCGTTCAGCGGCCGCCAGGGCTTCCCCGCCGGGATCGGATTCCAGGCTCCGGTATCGGCAGTCTGTCGGCACATATTCCCGGTAGGCCAGCCGGTCCGGTGCCAGCGGCAAGCATCCCGATGCCATCGCCTCCAGCATCGCCAGGCCCTGGAAATCGTGCAGGGCGGTCGACACCACGATATCGGCACTGCGCAACAGCTGATCGTAATCTTGCCGGTGTTCCAGAAAGCCCCAGTGTTCAATGCGGCGGGCAAATTGCTGGTAAATCCGGTCAAAGGCTTGCGGGCGGCTGCGGAAACCTTCACCCACCACACTGATGCGATAGCCCAGCTTGCGCTGCTCCAGCTGTTCCAGCAGGCCGAACAACCTGTCGGGCCCCTTGTCGTATTCCCAGCGATGATTCCATAACAGATGCGGCCGTTCCCGGTTCACGGACCGTGGCTGCTCGATAAACAACCGGTCTTCAATCGGCACCGGCAGCACCGAAGACCTTTCCCTGAGCGTTTCCATCACACCGTAGGGCACCGCATCCGGCATCTTGTTGAGAAAGTCTTCGACGCCCTGCAGAAAGCTGTCCCGGTTCCAGGCACTGTTAAAGACCACTGCATCGGCGGCCAGAGCACTGTAGAGATTGACCATCTGCGGCTCCACCCGGCTCCGCTGCTGGTCGCTGACCGGAAAGGCAAACTGGTTCTCATGCATATAAAGCAGACAGGGGGTGTTCGCGATTCGAGGGTGCAGCCCGCGCAAGGTGGCCAGATCAACCATGGAAGTGGCAATGACCAGGTCCCAGGATTCTTCAAGGCAGGGCTGATCCAGCCAGCTCACCGGATTACCTCGAATCCGCCACTGGAAGAACCTGGGCGGAAGCGCCAGCGTCTGCCAATGATAATCGGGCAGCATGGCGACCAATTGCTCGCGCCAGCGCTGATGACTGGCAGCATCATAAGCGGACAATAACAGAATGCGTTGGGTCATGACGGTCCGAAGCAGGAGGTCGAAGTAATCGGCAAGTATATCAGGCCTCGGACTTCCCCCGGCTCAGGGACCACAGGCCGAACACCGGTCCCGGCAAAAGCAGCAACGCGACCCAACCCCCCCAGGCATTCCAGAGCCCACTGGTGAGCCAGATGGCCGGCAGGGTCAGGCCAAAGCCGACCGCGTTCATGACCGCGAGGGATGAGCCAACGGTTTCTTTCGGGGCCGTTGCTGCGGCCAGCGCGGAGAATTGCGGGGAATCGGCCACCACCGCGACACCCCAAACCAGAAGTAACGCCATTAACAACGCCGGTGGCAGCCCGTTCATCCAGGGATAGAGCAGACACAATGCCCCGGACACCATCAACGCCCACCGGGCAACCCACTCACTGCCACGAGTCCGACTGATCCGGCCGCCGCCAATACATCCAGCCGCACCCATACCGATCACCGCAAACGACAACCAGGGGATCAAGGCATCACCCTGTCCCAGCCGCTGCAGTTCTCGCCCGATCAACAGTGGCACCAGCGTCCAGAAGGCGTATAGCTCCCACATGTGGCCAAAATAACCACCGGCCACGGCCCGGAACCGGGGCAGGCGCAAAGCAGACAGTCCCTGTCTAAGGGGAAGCCGCCCACTGGCTTTGGGCAGGTGCGGCCCGTCACCCAACAGAAACACCAACAGCCCGCCCAGTAGCGCCAGACAGGACGATGCAAACAGTGGCCACTCCCAGGGCATACCTGCTGTTGCCCCTCGCATCAGATGTGGCAGAGCGGTACCCAGGGTCAGCATCCCCACCAGCCAGGCCAGGGCGGCGCCGGCGTATTTGGGTGTCCAGGCAATTACCAGTTTCATACCGAGGGGGTAAATTCCGGCCAGGCACAGGCCGGTAGCGAACCGGAACAGGCTGTCCAGCGGAAACACCCCGGCCACCGCTACAAAGCCGGCGTTCGCCAGTGCGCCCATCAGGCTCGAAATAAGAAAGATGCGGCTGGCGCCGAAGCGATCCGCCAGGCCGGTCACCGCCAGAGCAAGCGTACCGGCAATAAAACCCGCCTGAACAGACAGCGTAAGCCGGCCCAGATCCGATTCCGCTAACCCGAGTTCGGCGGACAGGGATAGCCAGACCCCGTTGATACTGAACCAGAGTGAGGTGCCGAACAATTGTGCGAGCACAATGACTGGCAAAGGATAACGTTGCAGTAGGCTGGTCATATTATTGTCTTTGTGGTTACCGGAAAGCCAAGCCTAGCTCGAAACCCGACTGAGACCCCATGCGACTTTGGTGCCCGGTCACGGTTTGGTTAAACGATCCAGCCGCAGGCGCTCCCGGTCATCAAACAGCCGCCGGCCTCCCCAACTGACCGCCATCACTGCACCAAACCCCGTGCCGACGGTAATAATCAGCATAACCAATATCTGGTACTTAACGGCGACCGCGGGCGGGCTGCCCGCCAGTATCTGACCGGTCATCATGCCGGGCAGGCTGACAATGCCGGCCGCCGCCATGGCGTTAATGGAGGGCATCATGCCACTGCGCATGGCTTCCCGGCGAATATCTTCCAGTGCCTGCTGCCAGGTCTGGCCCAGCATCAGCCGGTTCTCAATCATTGCCCGCTGACGCCAGACCGAGTCATTCAGGCGGTCCAGGGCCAGGCTGACCCCGGTCATGGTGTTGCCCAGCATCATGCCCAGCAAAGGAATCGCATACTGAGGGGTATACCAGGGCTCCGGACCAATCACCACCGCCAGTGCCAGCACGGTCACGGTAAACGACGACACGAACATCGCGCCGGTGCCAATACCAAACGCCCACCCGCCTTTCAGGCGTCGGCTCTGGCGCGCCACCACTTCCCGGCCTGCCACCAGCAGCATGACCGCCGCCAGCAGCGCAATCCAGTAGAAGACGGAAGAGGCAAACAGGGCTTCCAGTACCAGGCCAATCAATGCCAGCTGTATAACCGTTCGTATGGCCGCCACCAACAGGCTGCGGGTGATCCCCAAACGCCCCAGGTAGGCTGTCGCTGCCAACGCCAGTACCAGCAAAGCCGCCAGGCCCAGTTTCCACCAGGCCAGGTCAATCACTTCCATGGACAGGCTCCAGTACGGTTCCACGAATCCGGTAGTGAGCATTAGCTACCCGATGAATCTGTGCAGAATCATGGGCGACCCACAGGGTGGCAATCTGCCGCTGTTCAATTTCCTGCAACAGCCAGCGTTCGATCGCCTCTGTCGATTCGTTATCCAGGTTGGCGGTCGGTTCATCCAGCAGCAGCGCGTCTGGTTCCTGAACCAGGGCCCGCCACAACGCGAGCCTTTGTCGCTCACCGGAGGACAACCGGCTGATCGACCAGTCCATCACCTCGGCAGGGAAACCCAGAGCAGCAGGCAAACGCTCACCAGCCCCCTCGGGAAAGTGGGCGCTTACCTCATCAAACCACCACTGGCTTTCCGCCGGCACCATCACCACCTGGCGCCGCCACTGATGTGCCGGTACGCTCTGTTGATTGAGGTTATCCAGAGAAATCTGACCGCCGTGGGGCTCCAGATCGGCCACCGCGCGCAGCAGCCGACTCTTGCCACTGCCAGAGGGGCCCGCCAGGCACACCACCTGTCCGCGGGGAACGGTCAGCGATACCGCATTCAGAACGCCAATGCTGACATCTTGCAACAACAGCCCTGTCAAAGCCGGGTTACCAGGGCAGTTCCTCACCGTTGCTGTGCCAGAATGACCCGGTATTCTCCAGCGTCAGATTGGCAATGCGCTCGGCCAGCCCCCTGGCAGACTCCTCCGGCGTGATCAGCCCGCCAAAGTTCACCATTCGCGTTTTCACATAACCGGGGTGCAGCTGCGCCACGGCAATGCCCCTGGGTTTGAGATCCACCGCCAGGGATTTTCCGAAAGCGTTCAGCGCAGCCTTCGAGGCCCGATAGCCATAACGGCCGCCGGAGTCGTTGTCGGCGATAGAGCCCATCCGGCTGGTTATATTGGCGATCTTGCTGCCCTGCCCCATCAGAGGCGCCAGGGCTTCGGCCACGCGCAGTGGCGCGTAGGCGTTGATTTCCATCTGGGTGCGAATGGAGTCGAAGTCGATACTGCCCAGCTGCTCGTCCTGCAGCAGGCCCGCGTTGTTGATCAGCAGGCTGATACGCTTGCCCGCCAGACCGGATTTCAGCTTATCGATGCCGGCATCGGTGGTGACATCCACGCCGTCGATCACCTGACCCGCCACACCGGCAAGCTCTTCCGAGGACTGTCGGCATACGCCAATGAACTCGCAGCCCTCAGCGGCATAGTGCCGGGCCAGCTCCAGACCAATACCCCGATTGGCACCGGTAATGACCACCACATTGGAATCAGACATAGCCTTTTTCTCCTATTGGTTTCTCCGCTCGTTCCGGCAACCATACTGACAACGCTGCCGCTGTGGCTACCAGGGCAGTGGAAATCCACAAACAGGCTTCCAGCCCGTAGGCCTGATACACCCAGCCAGAGAGAATGGTGCCCAGCAGCCGGCCGGCGGCGTTAGACATGTAGTAGAACCCCACATCCAGCGATACACCGTCGCCCCGAGCGTAGCTGACAATCAGGTAGCTGTGCAGCGAAGAGTTGATGGCAAACAGTACCCCGAACAACAGCAAACCACCAACCACCACCATCTGTGCCGGCCAGCCAGCCATCAGACCACCGGCAATGGCGGCAGGAACCAACGCCAGCACTGCCGCCCAAAGCACGGCACCGGACTTACCGTTGGCGTGGCCGGTGATTCTGGGCGCAAGGGTCTGGATAAAACCGTAACCGATAATCCAGCTGGCCATAAAGCCGCCAACTTTCCAGTGGTCCCAGCCGAACACCGTGGCCATGTACACCGGCAACGCCACTACAAACCACACGTCCCGGGCGCCGAACAGGAACATCCGGGCCGCCGACAACACGTTGATGGCCCGGCTCTTGGACAGGATCTCGCTGAACTTTGGCTTGGCCTTGCTCTTGCCCAGGTCCTGCCCCAGCAGGAACAGACTGGCCAGCCACACCAGCCCCAGCGCTACCGCCATGAGGATCACCGCACCGGTAAACCCGGCGGCCATCAGCAACAGGCCGCCCAGAAAGAATCCCACCCCTTTCAGGGTGTTCTTGGAGCCGGTGAGAATCGCCACCCACTTGTACAGGGCGCCCTGTTGCTCATCCGGTACCAGCAGCTTGATACCGCTCTTGGCGGACATCTTGTTGAGGTCTTTGGCAATACCCGACAACGCCTGTGCCACCATCACCCAGGGCACCGTGAGCATGGCGGCCGGCACCGCCAGCATGGCCAATGCAACAATCTGCAGGAACAACCCGGTGTTCATGGTGCGGTTCAGGCCCATGCGGGCGCCGAGATAGCCGCCCACCAGGTTGGTCACCACCCCGAAGAACTCGTAGAAGATGAACAACAGGGCGATTTCCAGGGGCGAGTAGCCCAACTGGTGAAAGTGCAACACCACCAGCATCCGCAGGGCACCGTCGGTCAGGGTGAAGGCCCAGTAGTTGCCGGTGATCATCAGGTACTGGCGAATGGCGGCATTCATATCAGGCCTGGCCTACCTTGCGTGTTAGTTCGACGGTGCGGTTGGCGTAGCCCCATTCGTTGTCATACCAGGCGTAGATTTTCACATGGGTGCCGTTGACCACCAGGGTGGACAGGGCATCGACGATGGAAGACCGGGGGTCGGTTTTGTAGTCGATGGACACCAACGGCCGCTCTTCGTAGCCCAGAATGTCTTTCAACTGGCCCTCAGCCGCCTCTTTCAACAGTTGGTTGACGGTATCCCGGTCCGTCGGCGTCTCTACTTCAAATACGCAATCGGTCAGTGACGCATTGATCAGCGGAATCCGCACCGCGTGGCCATCCAGCTTGCCTTTCAGCTCCGGGAAGATCTCGATAATCGCCGTGGCGGAACCGGTGCTGGTGGGGATCAGCGAGCTACCACAGGCACGGGCCCGGCGCAGGTCCTTGTGGGGCGCATCGATAATGGTCTGGGTGTTGGTCAGGCTGTGGATGGTGGTCAACGAACCGTGTTTGATACCGAGTTTCTCGTGGATTACTTTCACCACCGGTGCCAGGCAGTTGGTGGTGCAGGAAGCCGCGGTGATGATGCGGTCGTTGGCGGGGTCGAAGATGTCTTCGTTCACACCCATGACAATGTTCTTCGCGCCCGGCTCTTTCACAGGCGCGGTCACCACCACCCGCTTCACACCCTGATCCAGGTAGCCCTGCAGCACGGCGACCTTTTTATTCACCCCGCTAGCCTCTATCACCAGGTCACAGCCGGACCAGTCGGTCTCGGCGATGGCTTTGTTGTGGGTTACCCGGATGCGCTGGCCGTCAATCAGCATATCGTCACCATCGGCCATCGCTTCACGACTCCAGGTGCCGTGTACGCTGTCAAAATTCAACAGGTGCGCCAGCGTATGGGTGTCCGCGCCGGGATCGTTGATGGCGACGAATTCGAACTCTGGCCAGCCCCAGGCCGCCCGCAGCGCCAGCCGGCCAATGCGACCAAACCCGTTAATGCCTACTTTGATCTTGCTCATGATGTTCTCCTTGCGACCTTCGCGATCCGCATGTGCGATAAAGGATCAGGGGCACTGCACCGCCGGGCGATCCGCCATGGCCTGTAATCTGGCCAGCGGCTGCTTAATCAGTGCCGGGTTGTTAACGGCAGTTTCCTCCAGCACCCGCACCATCCAGTCTGGCAGGTGCGGACTAAGGTAATAATAGACCCATTGGCCCCGGCGCTCTGTTTCCAGCAAGCCAGCTTCACGCAGCGATGCCAGGTGGCGGCTGACTTTTGGCTGAGGCGCCTCAAACGCCGCCATCAATTCGCACACGCACAACTCACCCTGACGGTGGATCAACAGCGTGGCCGCAAGCCGGAGTTCATCTCCCAGGGCCTTGAACAGGGTCATCGGATTGTAATGGGCTTGACCTTTCATATTTACCGACCAATATATACGCTTATTCGAATATGCAGTTTTTCGCATATTAGTGTGACACAGTGATGACGTAAAGGATCGACGATCAACATGCCAACCGCGGATCTTCCCAATATTAAAGCTGAGCTGTTCAATGCTCCCACGGCATCGAAGGTATTCGAGGCCCCGGCCTCCGAGCATCCAGCCCGGATTCTATTGCTATACGGCTCCCTGCGCGAACGCTCGTTCAGCCGCCTGGCGGTGGAAGAATCCGCCCGCCTGCTGGAAGCCATGGGCGCAGAAACCCGTATCTTTAACCCCCGCGGCCTGCCCCTGGCCGATGCCGAAGACGCCAGCCATCCCAAGGTTCAGGAACTGCGGGAACTGGTGCAGTGGAGTGAGGGCATGGTGTGGTGCTCCCCGGAACGCCACGGCGCCATGACCGGCATCATGAAAACCCAGATCGACTGGATACCGCTGTCCCTGGGTGCGGTTCGGCCGACACAGGGCAAAACCCTGGCAGTGATGCAGGTATGTGGTGGCTCCCAGTCATTCAACGCCGTTAATCAGCTGCGGGTGCTGGGCCGGTGGATGCGCATGGTCACCATTCCGAACCAGTCCTCGGTGCCCAAAGCCTTCATGGAATTTGATGGCAATGATCGCATGAAGCCCTCGCCCTACTACGATCGCATCGTGGATGTCATGGAAGAGCTGGTAAAGTTCACCCTGCTGGTACGGGACCGCAGTGATTACCTCACCGACCGCTACTCCGAACGCAAGGAAAGCGCCGAAGAACTGTCGAAGCGTGTGAACCAACGTTCCATTTAAGGATATGCCATGAGCAGCAAAAGCGACGTGAACACGGTTGAAACCACTGACGGCGGCCTGGACCTGTTCGGGCGTTACCTGTCCGTGTGGGTGGCACTGGCCATTGTGGCCGGTGTAGCCCTCGGGCAGTTTGCCCCCTCGATTCCCGAGACCCTGTCCCGCTTTGAATACGCCCAGGTGTCCATCCCTATCGCCATCCTGATCTGGGCGATGATTTTCCCGATGATGGCGCAGATCGATTTCAGCGCCGTGGTCGGGGTGCGAAAAGAGCCGAAGGGCCTCGCCATCACCACTATCGTGAACTGGCTGATCAAACCCTTCACCATGTTCGCCATTGCCTGGTTTTTCCTGATGGTGGTATTTAAACCCTGGATCGCCCCACAACTGGCCAGCGAATACCTGGCCGGCGCCATTCTACTGGGTGCCGCGCCCTGCACCGCCATGGTATTTGTCTGGAGTTACCTGACCAAAGGCGATGCCGCCTACACCCTGGTGCAGGTATCCCTGAACGACATCATCATGCTGTTCGCCTTTGCGCCCATTGTGGTCTTCCTGCTGGGGATTTCCGACATCCAGGTGCCCTGGGATACGGTGATTCTGTCGGTGGTCTTATACATCGTGATTCCCCTCACCGCCGGCTACCTGACCCGCCGGACCCTGATCGCACGCCACGGCGAACAGTGGTACGACAACGTATTTATGAAACGCCTCAGCCCGGTGACCCCGGCGGCGCTGATTGTCACCCTGGTGCTGCTGTTCGCCTTTCAGGGTGAAGTCATTCTGCAAAATCCGTTGCACATACTGCTGATTGCGGTGCCACTGGTTATCCAGACGGTGTTTATTTTCCTGCTCGCCTACGGCTGGGCCAGGCTCTGGAAGGTGCGCCACTGCATCGCCGCCCCAGGGGCCATGATCGGTGCCAGCAACTTTTTTGAGCTGGCGGTGGCGGCGGCCATCGCCCTGTTCGGACTGCAATCGGGCGCGGCCCTAGCCACGGTGGTGGGCGTACTGGTGGAAGTGCCCTTGATGCTCGCCCTGGTGCGCATCGCCAATAACACCCGGAACAAGTTCCCGGCCTGAACGATTAAGCTGAACAGGCGCGTCGCTATCCGCGCCTGTTCAGCCGACAACCACCCTGCTAATATCGCGCTCGTTTTTTGAGCGTCGAACCCGTTAATCAGCACCACCGACCGGAATTAAAAGAATGGATATTTTCCAGGCCCTTTTCCTTGGCCTCCTCCAGGGACTGACCGAATTCCTGCCCATATCCAGCTCAGCCCACCTGATCCTGACACCGGCCTTCTTTGGCTGGGAAGACCAGGGCGTCGGCTTTGACCTGTCGGTGCACGTGGGCACACTGCTGGCGGTGGTGCTCTACTTCCGCCGGGATGTCTTCGGCATCGCCCGGGACGGCCTGATTTCCATGGGCCAGCGCAAAATCGTCGGCCAGGGCGCCCTGGCCTGGTACCTGGTGATCGGCACCATCCCCGCCGGCCTCGCCGGCCTGGCCCTGCTCGACATGATCGACAACGAATTGCGCGGCGCGTCGGTGATCTTCTTCACCACCCTGGTGTTCGGCATCCTGCTGGGCATCGCCGACTGGCTGCCCAAACGCCAGCGCACCATGGATTCCCTGAACTGGAAAGACGCCGTTATCGTCGGCATCGCCCAGGCCATGGCCCTGGTCCCCGGCACCTCCCGCTCGGGCGTCACCATCACCGCCGGCCTGTTCCTTGGCATGACCCGGGAAACCGCCTCGCGGTTTTCCTTCCTGCTGGCGATTCCGATTATCGTGCTGGCGTCGGCGGTAAAACTGCTGGAAGTGGCAACATCCGACGTGATCGTGGACTGGAATGGCTTTCTGATCGGCGGCGTCACCTCGTTCCTGATGGCCATTACCGCCATCCACTTCTTCCTGAAGTGGCTGAACAAGGTGGGCATGTGGCCGTATGTGATCTACCGGATCATTTTGGCGGGTGTAATCTACGCCGTCTTGATGTGACCGTCTGCAGTTTGAATTGCTGACCTTGGAGTCAGGCAGGTATCGGGGTGTGCCTCCCAAAAACCGCTCCTGGCGGCACATCCCTGTGGCGCTTCTGTTCCGCCATCCCTGGCTCCACACATTTTTGGGAGGCACACCCCGATACCTGCCCCGAACTTCTGAGCTAGCCTTCCAAGAAATCAGGGATCATGGACTATTGCGGATTGCCGAAACGTCAGAGCATGGCGGTGGGAACGTCTTTCCAAAAATTTGTGGAGCCAGGGATGGCGGAACACAAGCGCCCATGGACGGCTCGAGCGCTTTTTGGAAAGACGTTCCCACCGTCATGCAGCCCCCTTACTCGAAGGCTGCATGACGCTAACTCAACCGTTTAACAGGCCTCCAAAGGCGCATAAGCCAGCACCAGCCACTTGGCGCCCTCATCGAAGTTCACCTGCACCCGCGTATGATGCCCCGTACCCTCGGAGTTCATCACGATACCCTCACCGAACTTCGGATGCCGAACCCGCTGCCCCAGACTGAAGCCAGACTGCTGGGCCGAATCCTGGGCAAACAGACTCTCATTCGGTCGCTCCACCATCGCCGGCCGCGTCACCGTATTACGCAACCGCACCTCCTGCAGGCAGTCCCCCGGGATCTCCCGAACAAACCGGGACAGTGCATGAAACTTCTCCTGGCCATACAACCGACGGGATTCCGCGTAAGTAAGTACCAGCTTCTTCATAGCCCGGGTAATGCCCACATAGGCCAGGCGGCGCTCTTCCTCCATGCGCCCGGGCTCCTCCAGCGACATACTGTGCGGGAACAAACCCTCCTCAACACCTGCCAGGAACACCATCGGAAACTCCAACCCCTTGGCCGAATGCAGCGTCATCAACTGCACACTGTCCTCATGGGCATCGGCCTGTGATTCGCCGGCATCCAGCGCCGCCTGGGCAATAAACTCCGCCAGCGGATCTACGCCTTCTTCTACATCATAATCCGCCAGCGCGCTGACCAGTTCCTCCAGGTTCTCCACCCGGGCCTGACCCTTCTCGCCCTTCTCACTGGCGTGGTAATCCTTCAGGCCACTGGACTCTATGGCCTGCTTCATCAGCCCCTGCAGGGAAGCGTGCCCCGCCATTTCAGACAGCGTATTGATGATCTCCATAAACTGCTGCAGGCCGGTTTTCGCCCGGCCCTTCACCTGGCCCGCGGCCAGTAACCGCTCGGACGATTCCCACAGGGAAATACCCTGGCCGGTGGCGTATTCACGAATTTCCTGCAGGCTCTTGGCACCAATGCCGCGGGTGGGAATATTCACCACCCGCTCAAAGGCGGCATCGTCCCGGTGGTAATGTACCAGGCGCAGGTAAGCCAGCGCGTTTCGGATTTCCTGACGGTCGTAGAACCGCAACCCGCCGTAAACACGGTAAGGAATACCCTGGCGCATCAGGGCTTCTTCGAGCACCCGGGACTGGGCATTGGAACGATAGAGAATGGCGCATTCGCTGCGCAGATTGCCCTCGCTGACCCAGGCCGAGATGGAATCGGCAATATAATTGGCTTCATCCTGCTCGTTGAACGCGGCGTACAGGCTGATCGGCTCACCTTCCACCCCGTTAGTCCAGAGTTCCTTGCCCAAACGCCCCTGGTTGTTGGCAATCACCGAGTTGGCGGCTTTCAGAATGGTCTTGGTGGAGCGGTAGTTCTGCTCCAGCCGCACCAGCCGGGAATTGGGGAAATCCCGCTGGTACTGCTGGATATTCTCGATCTTCGCGCCCCGCCAGCCGTAGATGGACTGGTCGTCATCGCCCACCACCGTCAGCGGCACCCGGTTGCTGGCCAGCACCTGCAGCCAGGCGTATTGAATGGTGTTGGTGTCCTGGAACTCGTCCACCAGCATGTGCTGGAAGCGCTGCTGGTAGTGACTCAGCAATTCCGGACGATGCAGCCAGAGTTCGTGGGAACGCAGCAGCAGTTCACCGAAATCCACCAGGCCGCCCTGTTGGCAGAGCTTCTCGTACTGGCGGTAGATCTTCAGCATGGTGTTGGTGAAGTGATCGCCCGGATTCTCCTGAATATGATCCGCCCGCAAGCCCTCGTCTTTCTGGCTGTTGATGAACCACTGGGCCTGTTTCGGCGGCCACTGGCTTTCATCGATGCGGTTTTCCCGCATCACTCGCTTGATCAGCCGCAACTGGTCGTCGCTGTCCAACACCTGGAAGTTTTCCGGCAAGCCGGCGTCTTTCCAGTGGGAACGAAGCAAACGATGGGCAATTCCGTGAAAGGTGCCGATCCACAGACCACGGGTGGGAATCTGCATCATCTGCTCCACGCGATAACGCATTTCCTTGGCGGCCTTGTTGGTGAAAGTCACCGCCAGAATGGACGTGGGCGGCACCCGGTCAACCGACATCAACCATGCCATCCGGTGCACCAGCACGCGGGTTTTGCCACTGCCGGCACCGGCCAGCACCAGCAAATGGTCGTTCTGCGCCGTCACCGCTTCGCGTTGGGCGTCGTTCAGGGAATCAATAATATGAGAGACATCCATGGAGCAAGGCTTCATTACTGGTTAAATTTACAGCCCAGTATACCAGCCAAGAGCCCGGCTGCCTCCCCTCGCACAAACTACCCCCTCAAGAGTATATACAGGCCAATTCAAGGCTCTAGGCTTAAAGAGACAGCCAGTGTGGCCGATACAGCACTTAACACACTGACACATTAATTCTGTGTCATGCGTTCAAAAAACAACCTACACTCGCGCCGTTCAGAGTTGTGGGCCACGCATACAGGGATTTCATACATGCTTTCATCTCTCAAGATCTCACACAAACTCGCGCTGCTGGTGATTGTAGCCGTGGTGGCTTTCGTAGTGAGCCAGGCCTTTTCCATCATCACGGAACGAAACAACTCGGAACGACTGGGAGAGGTGCGCAACCAGCTCTATCCGTCCCTGGAACTCTCCACCATCAACCGGGGTCTGCTGCAACTCATCGAAAACCAGATCAACAGCGCCGTCACCACGGGCGACGATCAGCAGATTGCGGCTACCCGAGAGCAACTCGCCGAGATCATCGAGAATCTTGACCGCATTGCCCAGCTTAACCCGAGCCAGCAGAGCGACGTAAAAGCGCTGAAATCCGAACTGAACGGCTACTACAGCACCGCCACTCGCATCGCCACCGCGATTATCGAGGGCACCGCCGATTTCAGTCGCATAGGCCAGGAAGCATCCGCCAACGCCGAGCGCCTGGCGGGCCTGCGCTCGGATCTCGACCAGATGCGTAATGCCATGGAGAGCCGCCTGACCCAGGCCATTGACGACACCACGGCGGCCAGCAGCGAAGCCGCCACCGTCTCCGTGACAATTGTGGTGGTCGCCCTGGTTGTCCTGATTGCACTGAGCCTGATTATCGGTCGATCGGTCTCCGGCAGCCTGCAGCAAATCATCAGCTCCCTGCGGAACATGGCTTCTGGCGAAGGCGATCTGACCTCCCGCATCGAGTACACCGGCAAGGATGAACTTCGGGATCTGGTGGACCAGTTCAACCGCTTTGTTGAAAAACTGCATAAATCCTTTGCCACCATCCAGCAGGACATCGGTGAGCTTAACGGCGTCGCCACGCATCTGGGCAGCACCAGCCGCACCAATCTTGAACGCATCAGCCAGCAGGCCCAGGCCATCTCCTCCACCCGCAATTCCGTGGAAGAGCTGGTAAAAAGCGTTGAGGAAGTGGCGGGCTTTGCCTCCAGCGCCTCCGACCAGACCCAGGACGCATCCAAGTTTGCGACCACCGGGCAGCAGAAGGTCGAGGGCAACATACAGACCATCCAGCGACTGATGGCAGAAATCGAGAACACTGCCAGCCTGGTCAACCAGTTCGATGAGTTCTCCGTGAAGGTGGGCGGTCTGCTGGAAACCATTCAGACCGTGGCCGAGCAGACCAACCTGCTGGCCCTGAATGCCGCCATTGAAGCCGCCCGCGCCGGTGAACACGGCCGTGGCTTTGCCGTGGTCGCAGATGAAGTACGCGGCCTGGCGGTGCGCACCCACAAGGCCACGGAAGAAATCCAGCAGGTGATTTCAGAACTCTCCAAAGCCTCCGGTGCCGCCGTGCATTCCATGCAAGGCAGCGTAGACATGGCCAGGCAGGGCGTGGATGCCACCACCGAGTCTGGCGAGGTCCTGCGCAAGATTCTCGAGAACGTTCAGCAGATCAGCGAACTGAACGAGCAGATTGCCGCGGCCACCTATGAACAAAGCACCACCTTCAGCGAAGTCACTGGCCATATGGGCGACATGCATCGCAACGCCGAGGCCGTGATGGAAAGCACCGATGAGCTGGATACGGTCAGCCGCAAGATCCAGGACGTCAGTAATGGCTTGCAGAGCGTGGCCGGGCAGTTCCGCGTTTAAGTAAAACCCCAGAAAAAGGAAACTCCTGATGAAAAAACTGTTTACTGCAGCGCCCCTGGCGCTCGCCATTGCCGCGACCCCGGCTCTGGCACAGAGTACCGAGGACACCCTCGAGCGCATGCAGCAGCAGCTGAATGCCATGCAACAACAGCTGAACTCCGCGAAAGACACCGGCATTCGCTTCAACGGCTTTTTCAGCACCGGTTTCGCCCGGGCCAGCAACGATGCCGGTTACGCCGGAATCACCGACGAATCCGAAGTGGCGGATCTGAGCCTGTTCGCCCTGCAGGGCACCTTTGACGTCACACAGAAGAGCCAGATTGTGATGCAACTGGTCGGCCGGGGCGAAGATGACTGGGAACCCCAGGTGGAGTGGGCCTATCTGAGCCACCGCCCCACCAACAACCTGCAGATTCGGGCGGGCAAGATGCGGATTCCGTTCTTCATGTACTCCGACTCCCTGGAAGTCGGCTACGCCCAGCCGTGGGCACGCCCGCCCCAAAGCGTGTATGGCCCGATTGCCGTGACCAGCTATGTCGGTGCGGATGCCAGCTACAACCTGAATTTCGACAACTCCTCGCTGACCGCGACCGGCTTCACCGGCTTTACCGATGAAGATGGCAACTCCGGCGACGTACAGCTGCGCAACATCGCAGGCATGAACCTGACCTGGACCGACTACGTGTGGACTGTGCGTGGTGTGGCGGCGACCGCCGAGGCGGATATTGATGCGACCCGGCTTGGCGCACTGGCAGCCCAAAGCGGCATTACCCTTCCGCCCGGCATTACTCAACTTGCCGACGGTGATCGCGGTAACTTCTTCGGCCTGGGCGCCAGCTACGACGACGGCAGCTGGCAGATCATCGGTGAAGTCACCCGCGTTGAAGTGGATGGCAAGTTTGCCGATACCGATTCTGCTTACCTGTCTGTGGGCCATCGGTTTGGCAGTTGGACACCTTACGTTGCAGCCGGCTGGACCGAGAGCAAGGATGACGACGAGCGCACCGGTTTCTTCATCCCCGGCGCCGTCCCCGAGTCCATCCTGAACTATCAGCGCAACGAGTACAGCATCGGTACCCGCTGGGACATTACTCCGGGCGTGGCCATCAAGGCGGACATCACTCATGTGCGCGGGCTTGAGAAAGGTTATGGCAACCTGAACACGGCCTACATGCTGGCGGAAGACCCGGACAGCACCAACGTTTACACCGTTAAAATCGACTCGGCATTCTAAGGAGGCCCCATGAAAAAGCTTAGCCTGTTGTTTGCGGCCAGCTTGCTGGCAAGCCCCCTGGCCCTGGCTGAAGTCGTGGTGATCGGCAACCCGTCCGGCCCGGACAGCATCAGCGCCAACGAAGTACGGGATCTGTATCTGAACCGCAGCAAAGCCCTGCCGAATGGCCAGAGCGCGAACCCGTTTGAACTCCCGGAAGGCAATGCCACCCGTGCCGAGTTCCACGACAAGGTGACCGGCCGTAACGACGCCCAACTGAAGGCCTTCTGGTCCCAGCAGGTGTTCACCGGTCGTGGTCAGCCTCCGGCGGAAGCCGGCAGTGCTTCGGGCATGAAGGCCCAGGTCGCCTCCACACCAGGCGCCATCGGCTACATCGATTCCGCGGATGTGGACGACAGTGTCAAGGTTATCCTGACGCCCTGATCTCTGCCGTTCAGAACGCAAAAAGGCGAGCCGAAGCTCGCCTTTTTGCTGTTTGAAGACCGGCTGACTAGAAACCTCTCGGCACGGTCTGGGCTTCCACGAATTCAAACAGCCCTTCCAGACCACCTTCCCGGCCAGTACCCGAGGCTTTCATACCGCCAAACGGCGCCTCCGGTGTCGGCCCTGTGCCGGTGTTCCAGCCCACGTGACCAAACCGCAGGCCGGCAGCCACCCGCTGGGCACGTTCGGCATCGGCGGTAAACACGTACGAGGCCAGGCCAAACTCCGTGTCGTTACCGGCATCAATGACCTCTTCCTCGGTCCGGAACAGCGCCATGGGCACCAGAGGACCGAAGGTCTCCTCCTGGTAACAGCACATGTCCCGGTCCACGCCCTGCACCACCGTGGGTGGGAAGAACAGGCCATCGCCCAGTTCCGCTGGCTGTTTGCCAGCCACCAGGCTGGCGCCCTTGTCGAGGGCGTCCTGCAGGTGCCGTTTCACCTTGTCGAAACCCTGCTTGTTGATCAGCGGGCCGATGTCGATGCCATCGTTCATGCCGTCACCGACGGTCATCTTGTTCACACGTTCGGCCAGCTTCTGGCCAAAGGCATCCGCCACCTTTTCGTGCACAAAAATCCGGTTGGCGCAGACACAGGTCTGGCCGCCACCGCGGAATTTGTTGGCAATCAGGTTATCGGCGGCGGCCTCCAGGTCGGCATCGTCAAAGACGATGAACGGGGCATTACCACCCAGCTCCAGTGCCAGCTTCTTCACCTGCTCGGCGGTGTCTACGATCAGTTTGCGGCCCACTTCGGTAGAGCCCGTGAAACTGAGCATGGGTACATCTTTATGTTCACACAGTACCTTGCCGATCACGCTGGCCTTACCCATCACCAGGTTGACCATGCCATCCGGCAGGTCGAGTTTATCCATCACGCTGAAAAAGGCGATCATGGTCAGCGGTGTCTCGCTGGCCGGCTTGATGACCGAGGGACAACCCGCCGCCAGGGCCGCCGACAACTTCTTGGCGATCATGCCAATGGGAAAGTTCCAGGGCACAATCAGCCCGGTTACGCCCACAGGCCGATAGTGAACCGTCCAGGTGCAGTCCTTGGGCTTTTCCGGAATCGTGTGGGAATCAAGAGCGCTGATGTGCTTGGCACAGTAATCGAAGAAACCGGCGGCGTAATCCACCTCGCCCTGGGCTTCTTTCCAGGGCTTGCCATGCTCCATACACAGGATGCGGCCAATCTCTTCGCGGTTTTCTTTCAGGCCGTCACGAATATCCTCCAGCCACTTGCGGCGGGTTTCAATCGGCCAGGGATTGGTGAGCCGGAGCGCTGATTGTCCAGCCTCCACCGCTGCCACAACATCTTCCTCCGGCATCGACGGCACTTTGGCAATCACCGAGCCGGTGGCCGGGTTGTAAACGTCGAACGTGGCACCGCCGGCAGAGTCTTTCCAGCGCCCGCCAATGTAGCCTGTGAGGTTTTCCAGTAGTGGTGACTCGATCATCTCGGCTCCTCTTGCATGACTGGTGACGCCCCGGACCGGGGCGAAGTTCAAAAGCAACGCGTGCCTTTCATAGTGGATCCTGAGTGACGGCCTGTAAAGTCAGCGGGAGATTTCCTGGCCGTCATTTTTGACCCGGGCGGGTGACTGCCTATACTCGAAGGAGAGTTTTTACAGGCTCTCCCTGACACCCCAAGGAGACGGATTCATGAAAGCATTTTTTCATCCGACGCAGGACCTGCATATCCCGAAGACGTATTTCACCCGAGGCCAGATGCGCCAGCCTCAGGAGGTGCCTGATCGCACCGGCCAGATGCTTGAAGGCCTGAAAGCCATGGGCATCCCGGTACTGCAGCCGGCCGACCAGGGCGCCGGCCCGATCTCCAAGGTGCACGACCTGGGTTACCTGCGATTCCTCGAATCCGCCCACCGGCGCTGGATGGAAATGGAAGACTGGGGCGACGAGGTAATGTCGAATATTTTCGTACGTTCCCCCAACGCCATGCGGGGCATCCTGGCCGAAGCCGCCTGTTACCTGGCAGACGGCAGCTGCCCAATTGGCGAGAATACCTGGAAAGCGGCCTACTGGTCGGCCCAGACCGCCCTGGGTGCCGCCGACGCGCTGATCGCCGGAGAACGCAACGCCTACGCTGTGTGCAGGCCACCAGGCCATCACGCCCGCAAGGATGCCGCCGGTGGATTCTGCTACCTGAACAACGCCGCCATCGCGGCCGAGCACTTGAAGAGCCGGTTCCCGCGAACGGTCATCCTGGACACCGACATGCATCATGGCCAGGGCATTCAGGAGATCTTCTACGACCGCAGCGACGTGCTGTACATCTCCATCCACGGCGACCCCACCAACTTCTATCCGGTGGTGAGCGGCTTCGAGGACGAACGTGGGGAAGGCGAAGGCTATGGCTACAACATCAACCTGCCCATGCCCCACGGCTCCAGCGAGGACGATTTCTTCGCGAAACTGGATGAAGCCCTGGCTGCCATTCGCCTGTACCAGCCGGATGTGCTGATCCTGACCCTGGGCTTCGATATCTACAAGAACGACCCGCAGGCGAAAGTTTCGGTGACTTCCGAAGGCTTCTGTCGGCTGAGCACGCACCTTCGTCAGTTGGGCTTACCCACGCTGGTGGTGCAGGAAGGCGGGTATGATCTGGACGCCCTCAGCGAGAACGTCCAGCAGTTTTTCAAGGGGTTGGAGGGCTGATCAGACCGCCGGGGCATACACCTTGATATTGCCATGCCCCTCTGCCTTCAGGTGGCCGGCGTGCATGCGGCTCATGGTGCCCCGGTCACAGTACAGCAGGTACTGGCGGTTGCCCGGCAGTTCCGCCACCTGCTGATTCAACTCGTAGAAAGGAATCTTGAGCACGTCGTTGTTGGTCAGGGTCAGTGGCGAGCGTTCTTCTTCAGACGGGTGGCGAACGTCGATAATCACGTCGTCTACCGACGGCGTCTGGATCAACTCTACCTCTTCCGGCGTCTGGGTGCTGTCCAGGAGCTGGCTGACCATGGTGTCGGTACGGTTAGCGATGGCATCGGCCAGGGCGGCCGGGTCCATGTTCGCCTCTTCTTCCTCCACGCGATGCAGCCTGGCACGGGTGACCGGCTTGCTGGAAATCACGCCGCAATACTCCGGCATGTTGCGGGCAAACGGCTCGGTACCGATGTCCTTGGCAATTCGAATGATTTCCTGCTTGTCCATGGCGATCAGCGGGCGCAGCACCACCTCGTCACTGGCACGGTCCACCACATTCAGGTTGGTCAGGGTCTGGCTGGAGACCTGGGCCACCGCATCGCCCATGACCAGCCCCGAGGCGTTGTAATCCCGGGCGATCTCGGCAGCGGCCTTGAGCATCATCCGTTTGAGCACCACGCCCCAGTGGCGATGGTTGACCGAGCGCATGATCTCGGCGACCACACCCTCAAACGGCACAGAAATAAACTTGACGTTGTGGGACGAACCATAACGCTCCCACAGGTAGTGAGCCACCTGGCGCACGCCCACTTCATGGGCCGCACCGCCCAGATTAAAGAACAGATAATGACTGCGAATGCCACGGCGCATCATCAGGTAGGCAGCCACCGACGAGTCGTAGCCGCCGGAAATCAGCGTCATCACCGTTTCCACCGTCCCCAGCGGATAACCGCCAAGCCCCTCGTGGCGACGATGGGCAATGTGGTAGCTGTCGTCCTTTACCTCAATACGAACTTCAAGATCCGGTGATTTCAGATCCACGCCTTTGGCGTCGGAGCCCTGCAACAACGCCGCGCCCACCGAACGCTCCAGGTCAATGGAACGGAAATCATGATCGCCATGACGGCGGGCGCGAACGGCAAACGTCTTGCCTTTCAGGCGTTCGGCATAGGCCTGCACCGCCTTTTCGCCCACATCGTCAAGATCGACAAACGGAAACACCCCGATCTCCTGGATGGTCGAGATGCCGGGAATGCGCACCAGCTCATCAATCACCGGGCCGGCAAGGCTGCGGCCATCGGGCACATCCACATCCACCCGGTCCCAGCTGCCATCCACACGGATCTCCGGATCCAGCCGGGCCAGTAATTTACGGATATTCTGCCGCAACTGGCGCATCTGCTGCTGGCGAACGGGTTTACTCTTGATAGCCACTTCCGGGGCGGGACGAATCAGCAATTTCATAAAAAAGACTTTGATCGGAATAACGTCGGGTGGCGTAAAAGCCAGAAAGGCCTTAGTGTACCCTTTCGCCAGACTGGCTCAAAATCCGTCATTGCCGAAACCATCAGGAGCTTCACCAACGATGACTGAAACCACCATGAATGCCCTGGTCTCCCCCGAGGGCAGCCTCGAGATCCTTTCCAACTACGAGGTAAACCGGCTCAAGGACAAGAGCGAGGGTGGTCTGTATCGCCTGTTCCGTCAGTGTGCACTGGCCGTGCTCAATACCGGCGTCGAAACCGACGACTGTAAGGAATTGATGGAAGCCCACGCCGACTTCGATGTACGGCTGGTGCCCCAGCCCCGGGGGCTGAAACTGGAACTGATCAATGCGCCCGGCCACGCCTTTGTGGACGGCGAAATGCTACGCGCCATCCGGGAACACCTGTTTTCTGTGCTGCGCGATATCGTTTACAGCCACTCCCTGCCCAACAGCGTGGCCGGCTTCCGCAAAGACAACCCCGAAGACCTCACCAACCTGGTGTTCCACATTCTGCGCAACGCCAGGGTACTGGAGGCGGGGCGTCAGCCAGACCTTGTGGTGTGCTGGGGCGGCCATTCCATCAGCCACGACGAATACCAGTACAGCAAGGATGTCGGGCACCAGTTGGGGCTGCGCGGCCTGAGTATCTGCACCGGTTGCGGCCCGGGCGCCATGAAAGGCCCGATGAAAGGCGCCACCATCGGCCACGCCAAGCAACGGGTGAAGAATGGCCGTTACATCGGCATTACTGAGCCGGGCATTATCGGTGCCGAGGCGCCAAACCCGATTGTAAACGAGCTGGTGATCATGCCGGATATCGAGAAGCGTCTCGAGGCCTTTGTTCGCTGTGGCCATGGTGTGATTGTATTCCCGGGCGGCGTAGGCACCGCAGAGGAGATTCTGTACCTGCTCGGCATTCTGCTGCACCCGGACAACGTTGACCTGCCTTTCCCGGTGGTGTTTACCGGCCGCCAGGAAAATGCCGAATACTTCGAAATGATCGACAAGTTTATCCGCAACGCCCTGGGCGATGAGGCTGCCAGCAAATACGAGATCATCATCGATGATCCGATACGGGTCGCCCAGACCATGAAGCAGGGCATGAAAGACGTGGAGACCTTCCGCCGCGCCATGCAGGATGCCTACTACTTCAACTGGATGCTGAAGATAGATCCGGTATTCCAGCTACCGTTCGAGCCGAACCATGACAACATGCGGGCCCTGGAACTGCATCGCGATCAACCGGTTCACCTGATTGCGGCGAATCTGCGCAAAGCGTTCAGCGGGATTGTGGCGGGTAACGTGAAGGAAAGCGGAATCCGGCAGGTGCAGGAGAAAGGGCCGTTTGAAATTGCCGGCGACCCGACGCTGATCAAGCCTCTGGAGGCCATGCTGGAGCAGTTCGTGGCGCAGAACCGGATGAAGCTACCCGGATCCTCAGCCTACCGTCCGAGCTATCGCATTGTCAGTGGTGCGGCCTGAGCCGCAACACTGACAAACACAACGCCTTACTTGCCGCCGTCGGCCGGCAGGCTGGCGTAGTAAGCTGCCAGGTTGGCAATGTCAGCATCGCTCAGGGCTGTGGCCTGACCCTGCATCACCGGAGCCTGTCCACCCTGACGTTGGCCTGCCTTGTACGCCTTCAGAGCTGCAACCAGGTACTGCTCTTTCTGGCCAGCCAGGTTCGGATAGATGGGCACCTGAGAGATACCGTTCTGGCCATGGCAAGCGGCACAAACGGCGGCCTTGGCCTTGCCAGCTTCGATGTCACCGGCGGCCATGGAAGCGACCGGTACCATCGCGCCAGCTGCGAACAGGCCCGCTACTGCAAGATGCTTCAGATTCATTGTGTTAACCCTCTCATCGTTTTAACGTTCACATTCCGGCATAAAACCGGTCAGTAACTCAGGTTTCACTTATAGCACACCCGCCCGTGAGCTCAAATGTGATAGATCAAGGACTTTCGTGCGACCATAGTCCTCTTTTACGCCTGAGCGTAGTGAACGACAGTACGAACAAACCACAAATACCCAATCAGAGATACCACCGGAGAACCAAGCCATGCCAGTTGAGGTACAGGAGCTCCCCTGCCGGGAAGGACACATCGGCCTGCTCACCCTGAACGAGCCGGGCACACTCAATGCCCTGACCGAGGAAATGGTCAACCAGGCGCAGCAGGCGCTGGCGCAATGGGCCGAGGATTCCCGTATCTGCCTGGTGGTTCTGCAGGGGGCGGGAGACCGGGCGTTCTGTGCCGGAGGCAACATCCGGGCCCTGTACCCGGCACTGACCGGCGATGGCGATAAAGCCGCACCCGCGCGGTTCTTTGCGGCGGAATACCGTCTCGACTTTACCCTGCACCGGTTCCCCAAGCCGGTGGTGGGCATGGCTGGCGGCATTGTCATGGGCGGGGGCCTGGGCTTGCTGGCGGCCTGCCGTTACCGGTTAATCTACCCGAATGTCACCATGGCAATGCCCGAGATCAGCATCGGTCTGTTCCCCGATGTGGGCGCGAGCTGGTTCCTGAACCGTCTCCCGGGCCGGCTCGGATTGTTTATGGGTCTGACTGGCGCTCGACTGAATGTCGCCGACGCCTTGCGAGTGGGCCTGGCGGATATGGTGATCGAAGCAGACCAGAGCAGCGCCCTGCTTGAACGGCTGCAGGAGGAACGCTGGAGCGGTGAAACCGCCGCCGACGACAACCGCCTGTTCCGCCTGCTGAACCAACTGGAAGCGCTGGATTACCGCACCCTGACTCCGGGGCACCTGGAACAGCACGAACAGACCATCGCACGCCTGAGTGCAGGCGATGAGCTACCGGCCATCGTTGAAAAACTGGGGAATTCGGAGAGTACCGACCCCTGGTGGCAGGCGTGCATCCATACCCTGAAGACCGGCTGCCCGGTCACCGCCTGGCTGATCTGGCACCAGATACAGAAAGGCCAGCAGATGTCGTTGAAAGATGTGTTCCGTATGGAACTGGCCATGGCCGAAGAATGCACCCGGAGACCCGATCTGGCCGAGGGCATTCGCGCCCTGCTGGTAGACAAGGACCGCTCCCCAGAGTGGTCTTACCCCTCGGTTGCCGAAGTGCCGCAAGAGGTGGTTGAACGGCATTTCCAGCCAGTGTGGGACGACACGACCGACCCAATGATGCTGGACAGCCTCTGAATCAGCGGGCGGCGCCCGCCTGCACCAGCAGCATTTCAAGATCCTGATTGTTGCTGGCGCGGGCGAGATCCAGAGCGGTGGTGCCATCCGCCCGGCGATAGTGCACATCGGCACCGGCCGCCAACAGCATTTCGGCGGTCAGAAGATCACCGCTGGCCACCACTTTCATCAACAGGGATTCGCCACCCTGGCTGACGTTCACGTTGGCGCCCGCCGCCAGCAAGGCCCGGACCACCGCAAGATGACCATTTTCAGCAGCCTGGATCACCGCGGTATTGCCGTCGGCACTGCGTGCATTCACCTCTGCGCCTGCAGCCAGTAGCAAACGGACAATGCGGCGGTTACCGTTGGTGGCAGCCACCATAAGCGGGGTTTGCTCCGCTCCGGCCTGGGCATCCGGCCTTACCCCGCTGGACAGCAGCTCAAGTACCGCCCGATCCTCATTGGCGCGCACCGCAGCCATCAGCTCCTCCGGGCCGGCACCGGCCTCTCCGGTTTCAGGTGCTGACCCGGTTGTACTGCATCCGGCCAGCAGCGTCAGTGCCAGGAAAAATACCAGGTGGAAATAGCTGCTCGCGTCCCTGCCCATGTCGGAAGTCTCTTGTTTGCGTTTTGCAGCTATTCTGCTCAGCCAGTCACCGGAATTAAATCGAACCGGTCACAACTCCGTCTCGTTTTGCAGAAGTTCTCGAGCCAGCAACCGCAGCCGCGCCTCTGCATCGCGCTGGCCCCGGCATAGGCCGGCCTCCTGCAACTGCACCCAGGACCAGCCCTGCAATACCGCACGACACCAGAGCTTTGCCTCCGGATGGCTTTGAATTCGCTGAGCCATACCCTTGCAGGCAGAGAGCTCCTGCAAAACCGGCAAGGTTAGTTCAAAGCCGCGAAAGCCATACGCGAAGTTAGTCAGATCCCGGCGATCATCGTCATCCAGCCACGCCGAGGATGGCAGGGCGTCGCAGATGGCCAGCAATAGTTCATGGTCCAGTTGGTACCAATGGCGGGACACCAGATGTTGCCGGTGTCGGGCGAACCGGCTGCTCAGCTGTTGCTGAAGTTGCTGCCCCGGCTCAGAGGTGCCCATCAGCATTTGCAGGGGAAACTCTCCGGTGGACGCCTCCTGGCTCAGACCCATACGCACGATGCGCAGGCCACATCGGTGCCAGAACGCCAACAAACCCGGTTCGCCGCCAAAGCTGGTACCCAATGCATCCATTCCATCCTGAACACAGGCCTCATGGGCAGCCGCCACCAACCGTTGGCCGACCCCAAGCCTGCGTGCCGATTCCGCCACCGCTACGCGGACCACTCGAAGGGTTTTCAGGGTAGCAGCGGCGGGGGCGCCGCCATGATTGGCCAGTGACTGGGCCAGCATATGGCCCCTGAGCCGCCGTTTTCCAGCGACCACCTCTTCAGCCAGATCAGGAGCCAGACCACCTTCAGTGGATGCCCAGAGCAAGCCAATGGTCCGCCCATCTACGCTGGCCCGCCAGGTCATCGCGGCGGGGTCATCCAGCCATTGCCGAAGATCGGCGGGCGTGGTCCGGTAATGGGCATTGACCAGCAGACCAAACGCCTCCGTCAGGGTCTGTTCGCTGGCCGCGGCAGGTTGCCAGCGTTCAATGCGCACGTCGCCGGCGATGAACGGTTGTGGCTCCGGCGCGTCTGCCGATAACAGATACAGCTGGAAAACCAGTCGCTCCAGCGGGTCACCCTGCGCCCAGCGAATGGGCTCGCGAACGCTGACGGCGCGCCAGTTCGGAGTTTCCTGTTCCAGAATCTGTCGAAAGCGCAAGGCAAAGCCCCGGCCGGTACCTTCATAGCCATGCACCGTACTGGCAAACACCACTCTCGGCCAGCCCAGCAACACGGCTTTCAACCACTGGGCCGGTAAACCCGCCGCTTCATCAACCAAGACCACTTCCGCCTCCGGCCGCTGCGACAGCAACTCCTGTGGCGGCAGAAAGCAAAGTTCATGACCGGACCGGGTGGTCAGATGGGTCGGCGTATCCAGTGCCAGAGCATCACCCAGTGCCTGCCGGGCGTGAGCGAACAGGGTAGCCACGTTATCAGCCGAAGGTGCCGTTACCAGCACCCGTTTGCGGCCGGTTTCGAGCAAGCGGGCAGCAGCCATGCCAAGGGCCGACGATTTGCCTCGGCCGCGATCGGCAGTAATGACCAGCGGCCGTCGGCGGCGGCCCTGGCCAGCGCGCACAACGTCCGCAAACAGCGTCTGCTGCTCGGCCGTCTGCCCGGGTTGAAAGTCCGCCCTGCCCGGCTCCGGCCGATTAAGAACAGGCACAGTGCCATTGTCCGCCGCAAGGCGAATGACATCGGGATCTTCCGCAAGTACCGTTGCCAACCGGGCGGCGAAGGGATGGCCGCTGGCCCGGTCCAGTCCGGTTCGTCTATAGTCCGGGTCATCAAAATCCGACCACTGCGCCAACGGCGGCATCAGCCAGAACAGCAACCCACCCGCCCGCAAGGTGCCGGACAGTGCCGCAAAGGCGTCTGGAGACGTTCCCTCCCAGCCATCCCAGACCAGAACTGGCAACTCCTGCCCCAGTACGCGCCGGTAATCTTTGACACGGATATGGCCAAGCCCGGCCATGATCGCATCCTGTTCACGACCGACCCATAGCCCCTGCGCGGCCGACAATTCCGGCAAGAGCCCGGCTACCCGGGCTATCGCAGCCTGCCGATCACCCTCAACCAAGACCAGCCGGCGATGGCCGCGAGCTGCCAGGATGTGCTGGAACGCGCGCCAGCCTGAGGCGATTGTCTCGGTTTTATCATTCACGTCAATTCGGACCTGCTGGCCATAAGAAGGTATTTGCGCCTGAGCTATGCCGGGATTATGCGGCAGCGCTATCCGCACTACCAGTTGGCCAGTACAATAGCGACTATGCCGAGCCAAACCCAAGCCCCCGACCACCTGTCCCTACCGGATTACCTGACCGACGAGCAGCGCGCCATCATCACGGCCGGTTACGAGCATGCGGTGATTACGGCCGTGGCGGGCAGTGGTAAAACCTCCACGCTGGCCTGGCGCATCCGCTACCTGCTGGCCCAGGGCCACGATCCGGACCGGATGCTGGTGCTGATGTTCAACCGCAGCGCCAAGGTGGACTTTGAGCGCAAGTTACAGTCCGTCTGCAATCAGAGCGGGCTGGCCCTGCCGGAAATCCGCACCTACCACGCCATGGGCCTGCGGCTGTATCGTCGGTTCGTCCGCGAAGGCTATCTGCCGGGCTTTTCGGAAAAGATCCTGACCGAACAGGAGATCGGCTTCCAGGCCTGGCTGCTGACCCGGCGGCTGGCACCGGAGGAACTGGCCGATGAAATCCGCCGCAACAAGAAGGATTTTGTCGAAACCGCCACCGGCTTTATCGACCGCGTCAAAACCGGGCTGGCACCCGCGGAGGTGGTGTTCGAGGAGCTGGGCTACTCCGACAAACACCGCTACCTGATTGACCTGTTCCATTCCTTCGAGCAGTGGCGTAAAAGCGAAAGCCGTATCAGCTACGCCGACATGCTGTATGAGCCGGTGATGGCCATCCATCAGAACCCGCCATTGCAGCGCCTGGTGGGTAACAAAATGGATCTGATCCTGGTGGACGAGTACCAGGACACCAACGAGATCCAGCACCTGCTTCTGCGTTATGTGGCCGGTGACCGCGCCCGGGTAACCGTGGTCGGCGACCCGGACCAGACCATCTACGAATTCCGTGGTGCCCGGCCCGAGTTCATTCTGCGCAAGTTCAGTGATGAGTTTGAAAGCCCGCTGGAGCAGACCCTCAGCTACACCTTCCGTTACGGCCACCGGGTGGCACTGCTGGCCAACCATCTGATCTGCCACAACACCGGCCGCCGGGATGTGATGTGCCATTCCCACCCGGGTACCCCCGACACCGAAATCCATCTGCATCAGGCCGAAAACGATGGCAACCAGGTGCTTTCTATCCTGCAGGGACTCGCGCCGGAACAACAGAGCCAGAGCGCCATCCTGTTCCGGGTCTGGAGCCAGAGCGTGCCGATTGAACTGAAACTGCTGGCACGCCAGATCCCCTACCGGATCGATGCCGGTAAGGGCGCGCTGTTCAGCCGCGAGGTTCAGGCGGTGCAGGCCTTGCTGCTGGTGGTTACCCGTCGGCTCGACAAGCTGGCAGAAAATGACCGACTGGACATTGCCCGCCAGATTCTGAGGTTCCCCCATGTGGGCCTGAAAGAACCGGAACTGGAAAACCTGGCCCGGTTCCTGGCGGCGTTCGACACCGGCTGGCACGAACGGCTGCTCAGTCTGGATTTCGACGCCCTGGCGCCCATGGCGGCCAGAAAGCTGAAAAAACTCGGTGAAGTCCTGCAGCAACTCGACCGCTATCAGGGGCCGGTAGCTGGCCTGATCACCGTCTATGCCGAGCACATGGATCTCTATGAGGGTATTCGCAGTCTCGCACTGACCCATGACAGTGCCGAGGAGCGGATTGATACCATTCAGGGTTTTCGCGACTACCTGAAAAGCCTGGAAGTCAATGCCGACGGAGCCCTGGACCACCTGAGCCTGCTGAAACAGCAGGCCAGCGAACATCGGGACGAGGGTGTCCTGCTGTCCACCATTCACCGGACCAAGGGACTGGAATGGCCCGTGGTAATCATTCCCGGCCTGCAGGAGAAATATCTGCCCTACAGCCCGCGACCCCAGGACGATGCCCGGGCCCTGCTGGAAAGCGAGCGTAGGCTGCTATACGTGGGCATGACCCGCTCCCGCCACCGTCTGCACCTGATCACCCGGCCCACCCCGGCCAGCCCGCATCTGGCGGGCGAGCAAGGACCCAGTCGATTTGTTTCCGAGCTGTGCTTCGGGTTATCTCAGGAGCTAGGCTCCGTACTGGATGCTGGAGATGCACCAACAGATCAGCCATTGAAGCTGGACAGCCCGTTAACTCCCGTGAGCCTGCGCTACGCCGAGCGCGAGGGCATACCGCTGGAAAGCGAGGCGACGGTGACCGAAAGCACTGCGGAACCGGTCTGGCATCAGCAGCGTCTGACCCATGCCATCTTTGGAACGGGCGAGGTTATCTCGGAAGACGAAAGCTCGTTCGAGGTGCGGTTTGGCAATGGCGACACGCTGAATTTCAGTAAAAAAAGCGCGCATCTGTATTTCACACCCGCAGGTGATTGATCTGTCGTGTGTGAAGGCTGCGTACAATTGCGAAGACGCCGAAAGATGCCAAATTTTGTGTTTTATGGCTTACTGACCTAGATTTTCAGTAACGTAGTGTTTTACCGGAGTTTATCCGTCTTCATCGGAGACAGCTTCAGGACATAATAATCAGACAGGAGGTTCTGCATGAAACTCATGCGCCCGGTCGCTCTGGCCGCCCTTGCAACATCCCTTACCACACCAGCCCTGGCGGAACGCCAGGAAACCATCTACCTGAATCCGTTTGCCGGCTTCCAGCTGTTTGACGATAAACGGGATCTGAGTGAAACCGGCACTTTCGGTGTTGGTGTCGAATACCGGTTCCGCCCCCACTGGTCAGTTGAAGCCGTGTACTCACGGGCCGATGCCGACCGCAAGTATGTGTCTGGCGAATCCGATTTTGACGAAATCCGGGTTGACGGCACCTACTACTTCGCCGGTCCGGAATCGGCCTGGAACCCGTACGTTTCTCTGGGCGCAGGCCATGCCGACTTCGGGCTGGGAGATACCATTTCCTACCGTACGGCAGGCACCGATCACGATGAAACCCGTGTAAACGTGGGTACCGGCTTCCGCTACAACGTCAGTGATGGCATTTCCATTCGTGGCGATCTGCGGGAATTCCACGGCATTGACGAAAGCACCTTCGACACCATGGTCTCGCTTGGCTTGAGCTGGGCCTTTACCCGCACGGTTTCTGCCCCGGCCCCGAAAGCCCCGGCCGATGCCGACAACGACGGCGTGCCCGATACTCGCGATCAGTGCCCGGGCACACCGGCCGGTGCCAGCGTCGACAGCCGTGGCTGCGAGCTGGACAGCGACAATGATGGCGTGGCGGACAGCCGCGACCAGTGTCCCAACACCCCATCCGGGGCCGAGGTTAACAGTCGCGGCTGTGAGCTCGACAGCGACAACGATGGTGTGGTGAACAGCCAGGATCAATGCCCGGACACCACCGCTGGCGCCACGGTCGATGAAACCGGCTGTGAGGGCATTACTGAAACAGTGGAAACCATTGAACTGCGGGTTCAGTTCCCCACCAACAGCTCTGTTATCGACAACGCCTATGACAACGAAATCCGTCGCGTCGCCGATTTCATGGCGGAATACCCGGAGACCACCGTTGAGATCGCCGGCCATACCGACAGCGCCGGTGAAGCAGGCTATAACCAGTTCCTGTCCCAGCGTCGGGCGGAAGCGGTTGCCGGTCGACTGACCGGGCCTCTGGGTGTCGATCCGGACCGTGTCAGTGCTGTGGGCTATGGTGAAGCCGAGCCTGTTGCCACCAACGACACGCCGGCTGGCCGTGCCCAGAACCGTCGTGTAGAGGCGCGCATCCAGGTTCGCCGTTAAGGCAATCCGGGCAACCTCGGTAAGGCGCCTTCGGGCGCCTTTCTTTTGTCCCGTATTCAGAAACCCGTTCAGGCTTTCAATCGCCCTCGCGTACCGCATCCAGCATCAGGTTTCTCGGCGTCAGCTGACGATCACAGAAAGTGCCCAGCCGAACCCGGTAACCCTGCTCTTCCAGAAACACGGCGTAATCCAGAACCAACCACAATTCCAGGGGCCTCCGGAACAGGTGCCGCAGCAGTTCATGCCGGCGCACCTGACGATATCGTTCCTCACCGCGCGCCAGCCATTCTACCCAGTCAACATCGGCGGGCAGAGCCAGTTGTTTCTTTGCCGCCGCCCAGTGACAGAAATCCTCGAAACAGCCATTGTTGAGCCGCGCCGGGTGTGACGGTACCGGCAGATAGTGCCTGCCGCCGGTCAGCTCCCGTTGTAATGCATCGAAACCCAGGCGCCAGGTACTGATGCGCGCGGTCTGCTCGCGCACCCGCTCCGGTGCGGTGACGGTTTCCTGGACTGCCAGTCTCAGATCGTTACGATCCACCGACAAGCACTGGCCGTATTCCCGGGTTTGCCGGGCCTGGAGCTGATACCGTTCACCCCCGGTCAGATGATAGCAGCAGGGTGACAGACTGAGCCGGGGCAAACCCGCCTGGGCACCGGACTGCATCAGCCGGCGGTGCAGATCGCCACAGGCGTGCAGCGCCACCCCATGGTGGCGCTCAGGCAGTTTGAGGCCATCAACCATCACATCCTGATGAGACAAACGAACCGGGTCGCCATAGTGCTCGGCCAGGCGGTTGCCATCGGTCACCAGTTCCGGATTCCATTCAAATCCGGTTACTTCCATCGCCCCCCGCCGGGCCAGGGTCCGGCCCAGGTGCCCCTTGCCACAACACCAGTCCAGTACCGGATAGCCCAGGGGTGAAATTGCAGCGGCGAATGCGCCGGCCTGCTGTCGTTTTCGGCCAGGCATATCAACGGCGGCCACCTCCGCCAGTTCCGCCTGCCGGCCCTCGGCCTCGGTCGCCAGACGGGGTAAATCAAGCAGATCCCGGTACCGGGCCAGCGCCGGGACATACCCGGCTAACACCGAGGACAGTTCCGGGAGCCGCTCCTCCCAGTCCTGACAGTCCCCCTCTGGAAGCGCCTCCAGCCAGCGCGCCAGGTCCGGATGCGCGTCGCGCCAGGCGGGGGCAGGTTCCATGAACGGGATGGGGCGCCAGAGTGGCTCCAGTTCCCGCAGCCAGTCATTCAAAGACTGCCAGCGCTGGTAAAAACAACCCGAGGCTTGGTGTAAACTCGCCGCCGGAGGTAATGTCATGAAACTGGCCTTTGTACTGGTTGAACCGAAAGTCCCGGAAAATGTCGGCGCCGCTGCGCGGGCCCTGTGCACCATGGGTTTTTCCGAGCTATGGCTGGTCAATTCCGACCTGCATACGCGGCCCGAAGCCCACTGGCTGGCCCATGGCAGTGACCACATTCTGGATAATGCGCGCATTTTCCCCGATCTGGCCGCGGTTAGAAACTCCGCGGATTTGCTGATGGGCACCTCAGCCAAGCCCCGCCATCATCGGCAGGACTGGCATGAACCTGGCGCACTGCGCTCGGCACTGGCCAATAAAGGCGGCTCGGTGGCGACGGCGGCGCTGGTGTTTGGTCGTGAGGACCGGGGCCTGGCCAATGAAGAACTGGCCCTGTGCGATCTGCTTACCGGCTTTCCGATGGCGGTCAGCTATCCGTCCCTGAATCTGTCCCAGGCGGTCATGCTGTATGCCTGGGAGCTGTCCGGACTGGCGCGCCAGAGTGTCAGCGCGCCGGAGGTCGCCTCAGATGCCAGCCTCGGCGCCTTGCGACAACGCCTGGAAACGCTGTTACCGGCGCTGGATGCCCCGGCCGACAGCAAGCTGTCGCAGTGGGTATTCCAGCGCCTGCCCATGCTTTCCGAACGGGACGTCGGCTTTGCTCACACCCTGTGCGGCAACCTCGAGCGCAAATTCTGAGCCTATTCCTGGAACCTTCCGGGCCGGAAGGCATCCAGTGGCACCGCCGGCTCCTCACCGTCGATGACCTGGGCAATCACCGAGGCGCTGCCCGCCGACAGGGTCCAGCCGAAGGTGCCATGGCCGGTATTCAGAAACAGGTTCCGGCGGGGTCCGCGACCAATAATGGCGGGGCCATCCGGAGTCATGGGGCGGAAACCGGTCCAGGTTTCGGCAGCCTCAAGATCCGCGCAGCCGGGAAAGCGTGAACGCACGGATTTCTTGATAGTGGCGATGCGCGCCTCGGGAATGTCGCGATTGAAGTCCGCCAATTCGACAAAGCCCGTGGCCCGGAGCCGGTTACCCAACCGGGTAGACACCACCTTCAGGTTATCGTCGTGGATCGTGCTGGCCGGGGCCTTGTCCGGATCACTCAGGGACACCGTCAGGCTGTAACCCTTGACCGGGTAGATCGGGAGGTCCAGCCCCAGGGGCCGAACCAGCTGCGGTGACCAGCATCCGGCGCAAACCACCACCGCATCGGCTTCCAGGGTGACCAATTCACCGCTGCGGGCTCGATACTCGAGCCCGTTCACAGTTTCATCATCAAACAACAGCCGCTCAACCTCGACACCATAGTGAAAACTTGCACCTTGCTGCTCACACACCTGCGCCAGTGCCCGGGAAAACAGGTGGCAATCGCCGGTGCCGTCCGTGTCATAGCTGATGGCACCATAGAGAGGTCCATCTCCGGTCATACCCGGCTCCACGGCGCGCACCTGCTCGGGCGTGAGTAGCTGCGAGGCGATGCCCAGCTCATTCAGCAGGTCGTGGATCTCACGATAACTGTCCATGGCCTCAGGGCTGCTGGCCAGGTGCAGAAGGCCCTTGTGGTCGCCATCAAAGTTCAGGTCATGCTCCTGTTCCAGCGCCAGAAATCGCTCCCGACTGTGGACACCCAGGCGCAGCATGGCCCGTTTGTTGAGGCCAAACAGGCCAGGACTCCAGGCGTAGCGCAGGGTGGCAAACATAAACTTGATGGCATCCACCGAAGGCGGCACTCGCAGCTTGAGTGGGCCGTCGGTTTTCAACAGCCAGGGCAGTGCCTTGAAGACCATGGAGGGATCAGCCCAGGGGTAAACCACGCCGTAAGACCGCTGGGCGGCGTTGCCTTTGCTGGTCTCGTTACCGGCAAGGTCGTGTCGCTCCAGCAGGGTTACCTGATGCCCCCGGCGAATCAGTTCCCTGGCGGTGGTGACACCGACCACGCCACCCCCTACCACTGCGATGTGCATATTGCCTCCATTAGCTGACGCCATTCGCTGCCAGCAGCTGACGATAGTCTTCCAGTACATCCGGATGTTCCGCCGGGTAGTCCGGCGCAAGCTGTTTCAGCACCCCGGCCAGCAAGGCCGCCACAATCGCCCGGGCCTGGGGTTTGCGGTCCCCGGGCACAATGAACCAGGGCGCTTCCTCGGTGTGGGTCTGGGCCAGGGCTTCCTCGGCGAAGGCCTGATAACGAGTGCGCTGTTTCCAGCCCTCGATGTCCGAGCGGTCAAACTTCCAGCGCTTCCCGGGCTTATCCAGGCGCTTCAGCAATCGTTGTTTATGTTCATCCTCGGAAAGGTTGAGCCAGATTTTTACGACACAGGTGCCTTCGCTGACCAGATGACGCTCAAAATTCCGTATGGCCTCGAACCGGGCCGGCCAGTGATAGGTGTCGGCATCACGCACGGGCCATACTCGCTCGCCGATGACGGCCTCGTGATGACTGCGGTTGAAGGCCACCATCTGGCCATAGGCGGGGAGATAGGGTGTCACCCGCCAGAGAAAATCATGAGCGGCTTCCGATGCATTGGGTCGCCCGAATGACCAGGCGTGAAAGCCGGCCGGATCAGCGTAGGTGGCCAGCGTCCGGATCAGGCTGTCCTTGCCGCTGGTGTCCGGGCCATGGATGACGACCAGCAATGCCCGCTTACGATTCGCCCACAACCGCCTCTGGTACTCTCCGATGTCCTCCAGACTGGCTTCAAGCGCAGGCAGCTTATCTTCGCCCTCGTACAGGGAGGGATAGCCTTCGAGAGCCGGCTTGTCGGGATTCAGGAACCAGGAACGGGCAAACGCCGTATACTTCATCAAGGAAACTCCCTATCGCCACGATGCAGGTCAGTAATCGTACAAAGTGATAAACTTGTGTGATTCGCTTCTCAGAATAGCACCCATACACCGACCCTGATGGAGTCTAGTACCCCGGCATGAGCAAGAAACGTCGTGAGATTCCCGTATTTGATCATCCGATCATCGAAACCCACTGCCATCTGGACTACCTGAAAGACCGGCCGTTGTCCGATACTCTGGAGCAAAGCCAGCGGGTCAACATCGAAAAGGTGATCACCATTGCCGTGTCACCAGAGAACCTGGCGGCAGTGCGCGAGCTGGCTGGTTCGGCTGACTGGGTGTTTGGTACCCAGGGCATTCATCCCCATGAAGCGGAAACCTATACCGATGAGGTGGAGGCGGAAATTCGCCAGCATGCCACCGACGACAAGATCGTGGCCGTCGGCGAGATCGGGTTGGACTATTTCTACGACAATGCCGATCGCGCCGTGCAGCGGGACGTGTTTCGCCGGCAGCTGCAGATTGCCTGCGACAGCGACCGCCCGGTGGTGATTCACAGCCGCGACGCCGATGACGACACCATCGCGATTCTCAAAGAGTTCGAGCATTCGCTGGAGCGCCGGGGTGTTATTCACAGCTTCACCTCCGGGCCCGGGCTGGCACAATACGCCATCGACCAGGGCTGGTGCCTGGGCTTCAACGGCATCACCACCTTCAACAAGGCAGAGAACGTGCGGGACATTGTGCGCATGACGCCCATTGAGCAGATCCTGCTGGAAACCGATGCCCCGTTCCTGACGCCTGTGCCCTATCGCGGCCGTGAAAACGCACCGTTTTACCTGCCGTTCGTGGCCGAGAAAATTGCCGCAGTAAAGGACTTGCCCCTGGATCAGGTATTGAGCCAGACCTATCAAAACAGCCTGCGGACGTTTTTCCCTCATCAATGATCAAACGCATTCCCATCTCTGCCCTGAAGGTCGGTATGTACATTACCGACCTCAACAACGACTGGATCCCCCATAACACACAGCGCAAGAAAGGGATTATCAAGCGGGAAGAGACCATTGAAAAAATCCGCAGGATGGGTGTGCAGTATGTCTATATTGATGTCAGCCGGGGCGCCGACTGCCAGGATTCCGAGCCGGCGGCGCATGTGGATCGGCGCAATGAAACGGCCCTGCAGAACGCCGGAGCCCTGAAGCCGGGATACACCCCGAAGGCCCCTCTGGCAGAAGAAATAGTTATTGCTCAACAGGTGCACAGCCAGGCCCAAAGCCTGGTGGGCAGTTTCATGAACAACGTCAAGATTGGTGGTGCAATTGATGTGGCCCCGATTCACCAGCTCGCAGACGAGCTGCAAAATTCGGTACTACGCAATGCCAATGCCCTGAGCTGCCTGGGACGGATCCGCGAGAAAGACAATTACCTGTTGGAACACTCGGTCAACCTGAGCGTATTGATGTCACTGTTCGGACATTACCGGAAACTCTCTCAGGATGTTCTGCACCAGACCATCGTAGGCGCTTTGTTGCACGACATCGGAAAAATTCTTACGCCCGATGAGGTTCTGCACAAACCTGGCCGACTGACGGCGGAAGAATTCGAGGTCATGAAGCTGCACGCCCGCCATTCCCGTGACATTCTTGCCAGCACCGAAGGCATCGGCGAGATCACCGTGATAACCGCCGCCCAACATCATGAGAAACTGGACGGCAGCGGCTATCCAGAAGGTCTCAAAGGCGACGAAATCACCGAGTACGGACGCATGGTTGCCATCACGGATGTTTACGATGCCATCACTGCCGACCGGGTTTACCACAAAGGCCTGACGCCGACTCAAGGGCTGAAGAAACTGCTGGAGTGGTCCGGGGATCACCTGGATCCGACGCTGGTGAAACAGTTTATCCGTTGCGTTGGGCTGTACCCGATAGGTTCATTGGTCTTGCTTGAAAGCGGCAAGCTGGGCGTGGTCATCGAAACGAATGAATCTGACCAGAGATTGCCCGTGGTGCGCGTTATGTACAACACGAAGTTCCGAATGCCTGTAACCGTGCATACCATCGATCTGTCTCGCCCCGGCAACCAGGACCGGATCGTTCGGGCGGTCGATCCAGACGATTACAAACTCGACATCCGGAAGTTTCTGGTCTGACACTCTGAAAGCTACCCGAGCTCTGCTAGGCTTGTGTTAACGCCCCATCCATAAAAAAGATAATCCATCATGCTGTCATCGGTTTTCCAGGTTCTGGGCGGTCTGGCCCTGTTTCTCCTGGCCATGGAGATGATGACCAATGGTCTGAAAAACGCCGCCGGCCATCATCTCCGCCATATGTTGGGGCACTGGACCAGAACGCCTCTGCGGGCACTATTCGCCGGCTTTATTATTACCGGTATCGTGCAGCATTCCGGGGCGGTAACCGTGGCAACCATTGGGTTTGTGAATGCCGGCCTGATGACTCTGGCCCAGTCCCTGGGCGTTGTTTTCGGTTCCAACATCGGTACCACCATGACCGGCTGGCTGGTCAGCCTGATTGGCTTCGGCTTCAAGATCGAAGCCATGGCGCTGCCACTGCTGGCCGCCGGGGTGGGCTTCAAACTGGTCAGCCGCAACCCGAGAAACCAGTTTCTGGGGGAAGCTCTGGCAGGCTTTGCCTTGTTTTTCCTGGGGTTGTCGATTCTCAAAACCGCGCTCGAATCCTCGGCTCTCGGCTTCCAGAACGGCCACCTGATCAACGCCGATTATGGCCTGCCGGCCTTCATGCTGATTGGCCTGCTGGCCACGGTTCTTACCCAGTCCTCCAGCGCCGCCCTGGCCATCGTACTCACCGCTGCAGCTGGCGGCCTGATCCCGCTCGACAATGCCGCCGCGGCCGTGATTGGGGCCAATCTGGGCTCAACGTCGACTGCCGCGCTGTCGGCCCTGAAAGCCACGGCAAACGCCCGCCGGCTGGCCACCGGGCATATCCTGTTCAACCTGGTCACCGGCGTCATCGCCCTGCTGGTGCTGCCGGCCATGCTCTGGCTGGTGAATACCCTGACCAACCTGTTGGACCTGGAAGCCAACCCGGCGGTTTCGCTGGCCTTATTCCATACGTTGTTCAACGTTCTGGGTGCCGCCATCATGCTGCCCTTCACCCAACCGTTTGCCCGTTTTCTCGGCCGGCTGTTTCGCAGCAAGGAAGAGGACAACGCCGAACCCCGCTATCTCGATGACACTCTGGTGACGACACCGGAACTGGCCATCGGCGCCGTGGATCAGGAGATGAAGCGGTTGATTGGTCACAGTCGGGGTTTGCTACGGGTATGCCTGGACCGGGAAAGCCTGGAGGAATCCGATGTGCGCCCGAAGGCCGATGCCGTGCGCAACCTGAACCTGGCCATCACCGACTACATCGGGCGCCTGAGAGCCGAGAAAATGCATCCGTCGGTGGTAGATGCCCTGACGCTGAGCATTCGCACCTGTCGTTACCTGGCTGAAGCCACCGAGCTGACCCTGCATCTGGTTCGACTTCGGGCGCTGGCCCGGCGCACGGATTTCGAGACGCTGGAGTCGGTTTTCAACCGCTATTTCGAGGTTATTCGGGCGCTGGTGGCCTCAGAAACGCCCGTACCGGAGCAGCTACAGGAAGCCGAAACCGTCTACCATCAGCTGAAAGCAGCCACCCTCCAGAAGATGATCCGGCGGGAATTCAGTTCCAGCCTGGGGGCCCAGGTTCTGGATGAGCTCAGCGCCGTGCGCCGGCTCACCGATCAGTGGAGCAAGGCGCTGTATTGGCAGGACGGCGTGGGGCTACTCAACCAAAGCCATGATCAGGCATCGGCATCCTGAAAACAGTAATAGCGATTCTTGCCTTCACGCTTGGCCCGATACATGGCCTGGTCAGCCTGGCGAAGCAGCTGATCTCCGTCTATTTCCTCGCCTTGAGGGTACAGGGTGTAACCCATACTCGCAGATACTTCGACGCTGTGATTGGCCACCCACACCGGTTCGGCAATGACCTTTAGCAAACGCGAGAGCAATATATCCAGGGTAACCGCGTCCGGGACATTGACGATGATGGCGGCGAACTCGTCGCCGCCCAATCGTGCCAGACTGTCCTCCTCCCGGAGGGTCGCACGCATGCGCCGGGCCACTTCCACCAGCAAGCCATCACCGGCATCGTGACCAAAGGCATCATTCACCGGTTTGAACTGGTCCAGATCGATGTAGACAACCGCCAACCGGTAATTCTGCCGACGGGCCTGGGCCATGGACTGGTGTAGACGATCCGAGAACAGTACCCGGTTCGGTAAATTGGTCAGGGCGTCGTAGTGGGCCATGATCCGGAGCTGCTTCTCGATCTCTTTCTGCCTTGTGATGTCACTGAAGACACCCACAAAATGAGACAGTTCGCCCTGCTCGTCCAGCACACTGCTCAGACTCAGGTTCAAGACAATGGCCTGGCCGTCCTGGTGCCGGGCTGCAAACTCCCCGCTCCACACCCCATGCCTGCTGGCGGCCACCAGTATGGCACTGCCCTCATCTACTGGCATGGGCGGCAGGCTGCCAATGGCAGACTTGTGATCCCGCCCGGTGATCTGGGTGTAGGCCTCGTTGATGTCCATCACCACGCCGTGGGCATCGGTGATAAAAATCGCTTCCCGGGCATTCTTGAATACCCTTAACGCCAACCGCTGCTGTTCCTCAGCCTGCTTTCTGCGAGTGATGTCATGCCAGGAACAGAGTACCGAAGGGATGTCGCTGCCGTGTTCATAAACCGGGGCCAGGGTCATGGCCACCCACACCCGTTCCCCATTCGAACGCACAAACAGCCATTCCGTCTGGGACACCTCTCCAGCCGTCACCCGGGTAAAGAGCGCCTCGGATTTCTGTGACGACGGAGCTCCATCCGGCTGGCTATGAGGTGAGAAGGCCGCCAGAGACTTGCCCAACAACGAAGCTTCGGAGGTATAGCCAACCAGATCCACGGCCGCCCGGTTGCAGTCCACCAGTTCACCATTGCGGATCATCAGCATCGGCTGGGGCCAACTGGCAATCAGTTTGCGCAGCCTGCGCTCTTCAGAGGCCAGCTGCTTTTTCTTGCGGCCGAGCCAGAGACTCGTAATCACCAGCAGTACAAACAGCACAGCAACGGTAATCACCCAGTTACGGTATTGGTGGAGTATGTCGACCCAGGTTACCCTCGGCACCTGATCGTACGGCGGCATCCGCAGGCTTCGGCTCAACATTTCGACCGACTGGTAATCTGCAGGCGGCGAAAACCCGGCCAGACCGGCCGCCTGCGCCGCCGCATGCTCTGGCTCCAGAGCAAACAGGGCGGAAGCAACCCGGCGTACCGTCCTGCTGTCGACATGGGGCAGAGAAACCAGAGGCCACTCCGGGTACAGCCGGGTGGACAGAACAAACGGATAGCCTCGAAGCTGCTGCGGATTGATGATTTTCAGCTCATCTGCAAGGTTCGGGTTCTCGCTCAGCAGTTCTTCATAGATGCCGGTGCGGATGAATCCGACATCGGTATCGCCCGCCAGCACCGAGCGGATCACCCGGTCGTGATTACCCAGAAACACCATCCGGTTATGGCGCCGAACATCCACGTCCACGCTGGCCAATTCCAGCGCCTGGGCCTGATAGCCACCCAGATAGGTCAGCCCTGGCGTGGCAATACTCTTTTTCTCCAGATCCTGCAGGCGGTTGATATCGTCCCGTTCAGCACGGGTAATGATCACGCCACCAATACTGCCCGTGGTTTTGCCCTGCCAGCTGCGGCGCAGGGTTGCGAGGGCTCCGGTCAGACTGCGTTCACTGCGAATAACCAGAAAATGGCTGGGATTGGTGAGGAAGAAATCGATCTGGTTGGCCGCCAGGGCACGGTTCATATCATCCTGATTGAAAACCTTCAGGTTCACTGCCATGCCGGTTTCCAGGGTCAGGTAGTCGGCCAGCGGCTGATAACGTTCGTTGATCACGTTATCAGGCCGGTAGCCAAAAATGCCGAGCGTGACCGAGTCGCTGGCTGCCAACTGCGCCGGTACATTGGCAGCAACCACCAACAGCCAAACCAGGCAGCAGTATATCACCCCCTTCATCATGGCAAGCTCCGAGGCAGGAAAGCCGGCTCGGTCAGATGCTCATAGTGCAGGGGCGCATCTATCAGCCCCTCACGAACCATAATACTTGCCAGCGTCTTCGCCACCACTTCCAGCCGGCCATTGTGGGTAAGGTAGCGATGGTTGGCAGACAGTTCCGGTAACATCACCGTCGCCAGAGACTGACGCACCATCTCCGGAGATACCTGCTGGCGCGTAGCAACGCGATAGACCGCATCGTGCGTGTTACGCACCAGATGCTGCAGGCCCAGAAAATGACCTTTCACCAGATCCCGTACCGAGGCTGGCTGCCGACTGGCCGCAGCATCAGTGACCACCAGAAGATCGAAGATGGTTTCCGGCAGCTGGCTGCTGTCGAAAAGACGCACCGCGCCCTCGTCCTCCAGCCGGGAGGCCTCCGGTTCGTAGCTGATGGAAGCGTCGATATCACCACGCTGCCAGGCCCCGATATGTTCGTGGACCGGTAAATTCACCACCGATATGTTGTTACTGGTCAAGCCGGCGCGCTCAAGCACAGAAAACAACATGATGCCGGACACGCCACCGAGCTCCACCGCGACCCGTCGGCCCTGCAAATCTGAGAGGCTGGTAATTGCAGGCCGCACCAGAAGCACGTCCGCGCCCACGGAAACGTTAGTGACGGCAACGGCCTTTACGGGCACCCCGGCGGCAAGAACCCTGAGGGTTTCATCCAGAGTCAGGGCTGCGGCGTCCAGATTGCCGGAGACCAGTCCGCTGATTGAATCACTGGCCCCCTGGCCTTTCACCAACTGCACTGTCTCCGGTAGCCAGCCGAATTCTTCTGCCAGGTACAGGGGTTCGTAACCAATCCAGGGGTGAATGCCGGTTCTCAGAGGATCTCGCCGGGAGCAACCACTCATTCCCGCAGCAACAGCGGCAGCTATCGTCAGGTGCAAAAAGTGACGGCGGTGCATCCAGAAGCTCCGGGACAGAGGTGGGTAGTCTTTGCATACTAATCCGTAGCCACTATAACCGTAAATCTGACCAAAGCATTGCACCGGGTCAAATTGAGCAAAATCAACCTATCCCAGCGACAGAAAAACCCCCATCAGCACCGGCGAAAGGAAGGACAGCAGAAAGCCGGAGGCAATGGCCACCGGCACACAGGCCAGACCACCACTACTACGGATGACCGGCAGTGTGAAATCCATGGCGGTGGCTCCGCCGTAGCCGATGGCCATGGCTGGCCGGGCATGGATCACCAACGGTATCAGGGCCAGAGCAATAATTTCCCGCAGCACATCGTTCAGGAAAGCGACACCGCCCCAGGCGGGTCCCAGGGCATCACCAATGACAATGCCTGAGAGTGAATACCAGCCAAACCCGGAGGCCAGGGCCAAAGACTGATGCCAGGGAATATCCAGTACCGGCACCAGAGCCAGCCCCGCCACCAGGGAGCTAACCACCAGGGCCAGTGCAATCCCCAGCCCCTGGCGGTTCATCAGCAGTTTGCGCAATGACAGGCCGGCATTGCGTAACTGAAGCCCTATAAGGAACAGCAACAACATCAGCGCCCAGGTGGCCACGTCGTCCACCATCGGCAAATCCGGGAACAGGAAATACCCGAGCAGAGCACCGATAAGCACGGACAAAAGCGGTTTGAGGCCTGCCAGAAACAGGCGGCCATAACCGGGCCTGGAACCGGTTTCAGCCGCCTCCGTGTGCATTGGCTGCCAACGGTGAAACAGCCACAGGCCCGCCATGTTCGCCACCAGCAAGACCAGCACAAGCCCCGCTACCTGGGCAGCCATGGTACCCAGTTGGCCCAGCAACCCTTCCATCTGTCCCAGCCCCAATCCCAGCAGGGCCAGGATGAAATACACCAGGCCCTCCACCGAATAGTGAATCACGGTCATCAACTGACGATTGGAGAGGGCAATGGCAAAGCCCAGAAATAACGGGGCCAGGATCAGGAGCGCACCGGTCAGCATGAAAACCTCGAACGAATACAGGGATAAAGAGCAGGACAGCTAGGGAGAAAACCGGGGGCGTTCAGTGAAGACGCTCACCAGAACGGTCCTGTACCAGCACCCAAGGGGCAATGACGACTGCCCAGAGTTCCGCATTGCGGTCGTACCAGGCGCGCGCGAGGTCAGGCGCCACCTCGCCCACCTGCCCACCGGACATCCAGTGCTCAAACTGGGCCTTGTTGTCCGCCGCCAACTGGGCCGCCACATTCAGCAGGTCCAGCTCTGGCGCCACTCGCACTACCTGGCCCCGGGCATAATAGGTTTGCAGCTCATGCCAGTGAATGCGGGAGGTCTCCAGGTTGAGCTTGGCCTTGATTTCTTCCGGCGACTGGGGGGATGACATGACAACCTCGGTGATCAGTTCATTTGCGGGGCGCCAGCCTACCCTAAAACCGACGACGACGCATCCGGTTCAACGCTCCGGGTTGTCGGCCACCAGACGCCGGATATCATCGGCCAGAGTCATGGGATCAAAGGGTTTCGGAATGACACCAATGGCGCCCAGCGACCGGTATTCCTCAATTTCCGAGGGCTGCAAACGAGCGGTCATAAAGATAACCGGAATATTCAGCCCCTCCGGGCGCTGCTGCAGGGCTTTCAGAGTCTGAGGTCCATCCATACCCGGCATCATCACATCCAGTAAAACCAGATCCGGCTCAAAGTCCGCAATGAGTTTCAGGGCTTCAGAACCCGATTCACACAAACACACCTCAAAGCCGCCGACATCCCTCAATGACAGTTCAGCGATACTTCGTATATCAGGATCATCTTCAACGTAAAGAATTCTGTCCACTGTGTTGGTCGACGCGTCCATAATGCTCCCGAAAATCTATGGTTTATCCAGCCCCAACCGCCGAATGAGACGCTGGTATTCCTCGTTGTCTGGCTCATCACGAGCCGCCAGAGCGGCAGCTCTCATAATCAGTTGGCGATCCTGGGTACTGTCACCGGGCAACACATGAACAGCGCCGATCAACTCTCTGAGGCCAAGCGGCAAATGCCACTGAACTTTCAAACGGTTCCCGAACGGTTTCGACCAATCTTCCACCAGTTTTTCCAGTTGGTCTTCCTCGACCTGCCCACCAGAGGCATGAAAAACGTCGAGCACCTTAATCACCGCCAACTCTCCAAGACGACTGAGCAAAGCCGCTTGTTGGAAAATTGCCGGCTGCAAGCCAAGCTTAATCGCCAGTTCGCGTGCCGACTGCGATACTCTCAGAATATTCTGATTTACCGCCTCAGCGATCTCTTTCAAGGGTTCGAGCCTTACCGATCCGGACACATCCAACGATAGAGCCAGGGCCTGATTCAGCGACATGGCCACCCCGATGGAGCTAATCGCATCGCGGAGACTCTCAACTGGCTGCCCGGTACGGCGGAACGACGTACTGTTGGCAACATCGAGCAATCTTGCGGTCAATGCTGGCTCGTCTCTCCAACGTTCAGCCAATTGAGCAGGGGAGAGCTCGCTCTCTCGATCAATTAGCTTAAGAAGCTCCACAAGATCCATCCCGGAGGAGAGCTGAACCACCCGCCCAAGAGACGCTTCCAGATACTCAGAAACACTGGCCTGTTCCTGTCCCTTAACAGGAAAGAACTGAGCCAATCGCGAATGAAGGAGGTTGATATCTACCGGCTTTGTAATGTATCCATTGATGCCATAGTGTGCTGCTTTCAACACAGACTCGCGGTCGGCCCTTGCTGAAACAACAACCACCGGGACCTGCTTATCCTGGCTCCGGATCTTCTTAACGAAATCCAGGCCTGAACCATCAGGCAGATTCCAATCTGTGACAACAAGGTCGAACCCTCCTCCTAGCGCCATATACGCCTCAGTAAGAGAACTACACACCGTTACATCGACACTTCGGCCAGATCCGGCAAGAACCGTTTCCAACAGCTCGCCAAACAAGTCATCGTCTTCAAGCACTAATGCTCTCAAGATTTACCTCATACTAGAGTCCGGGGTGATAGACTGTGACGCCATTCCGGCCACCACGTTTCTGGGCATAGAGTGCCCGATCGGCGGCTTCGATAGCCTGATCTCCGTCATCAAAATCATTGAGCTGTGCGATACCGGCACTAAAGGTAACCTTGAACACAGTGTCTGCCACAGCAAACTCCAACTCTCTGAAGCTCTCCAGAATCCGTTGCACTAACGCACAGGCTGCCCGTGCGTCACACTGGGGAAGTACAACCAGAAACTCCTCGCCGCCATACCGACCTATGGCATCTGACTCACGCAAACGGTTGCGAAGTAAGTTAGCAAGCGTTCGAATGACAACATCGCCCTGACCGTGCCCCCAGGTATCGTTGACTCGCTTGAAATGATCAATGTCTAGCAGAACGGTAGCGGCCTGATAGCCACCGCGCCGACAGCGAACTCTTTCCCGTTCAACCTCCTGCTTGATCAATGAGTGCTTGAGGAGTCGAGTCAGGCTGTCTCGATTCATCAAATCCGAGAGCTGACGCGCCCGGTGACAGCGCATTTTGACCGAGCGAATCAGATAATCGTCAGAGACCGGTTTTACCAGAAACTCATCAGCACCTCCGGATAACGCCTTGAGCTGACGCTCGGGATCGTCCTCTGACGAGAGATAAATGATAGGCAGGCTGAGCCAACGAGCCTGAAAGCGGACCATTCGTGCCAGCGCCACTCCCGAATATTCGCCGAGTTCGATGTCCATAAGCAGTAACTCGGGCTCAAAGCTGTGCAGCTCCTCCATTAACACCAACGGATCGGACACAGCTCGCGCCTTAACGCCCACAGATTCCAGAACCAGGCAATAATGCTCAGCCAGTTCCTGATCATCATCTACAATCATGACACGGGCTTGAAGTCCCGCGACTCGCTCTTCGACAAGGGACTCAATGCGCTCGACCAGTTCTGGCAAGTCGATGGGCTCAGGGAAGAAAGCCCGACCGCCATAATCCGCAACACGGTAACGGCTCTGGAATCCATCTTCGTGACCGACACATAAAATGGGCGGGAAAGAACGATACGGATCAACATCTATCCCCGTTACCACGTCGGCAACTTTGTCTACCTCGAGATAGTGGCAGATGATTGCGGAATAGTCCGACACAGTATCTGGCAGTTTTCCCGCAGTGCCACCAAATTCGGCGAGTTCACTCACCAAAACGTCAAACCCATATCGCTTGAGATCTGACGATAACGTTTCCAACTGGTCATACCGATCGCCATCCGTGATCATCAGCAGACGAACCTGCATACCATGAGAATCCGGATCAGGCATCTCAGGCGAGCTAACATTAGCAATTCCCGCCAACTCAGGACCTTGAGCATTGGCCATCGAAATCAACGCCCACAGACCTGAAGACAATTCCAGCACGTCAGGCTCTTGCGTGCTGCCTTGCTCCGGATCACGTCCCAAAAACCCTTTGAAACGCTTCTCGATATCCCGGGCACATTGTCCAAGCTCTGGAAAACCGAAGGTTCCTGCAGATCCTGCTAGTTGATGTAAACGCTGGCTGCAACTGAGAAGTTCTTCAGCACTGGCCGTTCCATCATCAAGCCGCCTTGCAAGCTTTTCCAGATCGACCAATTCACCTTCTAGACGCTCAATAAATCGGCTTTTGAGAACTTTCAGTCGATTCGCTATGTGCTTCTGCTGTCGGCTATCCAAAAAAACACCCCAAGCTTCGGTTTTGTCGGCTATGGAAATACTCTAAGCTCTATCAAAGCATGTTTTCCAGTTGTCGACCACGCCATTAAGGAATACTTTTGAAAACCTTATCCCTTGGTCTTCGCGTAACGTTACTCACCATAACAACCAGTATTACGGCAGTAACCGCAGTGCTGCTAATAGCTTACAACGGGGTAGTGCAAGACTTTGAGAACGTCCTGACCCAGAGACAACTTCTGGAAACCGAATCTGCAGCACGCATGGTTGATCAGGAGCTTCAGATTCGACTGGACGCACTTCATGCTTTTTCGGAATTTCTTACCGACGGCGACAGGCTTCTCCCGACGCTTCGAATTTCTGAGCTCCTGGGACGCCAGGACCGTCTCAACGCGTATTTTCGAGCCGGACTACTAGTGTTCGACGAAAATGGTGTTGCTATTGCAGAGAACCTATTCGTACCGAATCGGATAGGCACATCCTATGCCGATCGCCCGCATTTTCGTAAAGCCATCGGCAGCAGACGCCCCGTAGTCAGTCGCCCAATTATCGGGCGGACAACCGGACTGCCTCTGCTGTCTTTTCTGGCGCCCATAGAATCCGACGAAGGAGATCTGCTTGGTCTTGCTGGTGGCGTTATCAATCTGGCCGCCTCTGGGGTTATCCCCGAAACCCTGGAGGAAGAGGAAGACGTCATCTTCAAAATACTGGATACCAGCCACTTCACACAGGTCGACTCTCTTCGACCCGGCACACCTATGCCCGATCTCCCGCCGCCGGGCGAGGATGCGATCATTGACGCAGCGCTCTCTGGTGTATCCACAGGCATTGCTGAGGATGCCACTGGTAAACGCTGGGTCTACGCAACAAAGCATCTTGATCGCGTTGGATGGCTCTTCCTCAGGGCAGAACCCTATGATCGTGTAACCGGTCCGGCGCGAGCTTCATTCAGCAGTTTTTTGCAGCTCAGTGTACTGGTGATTCTCGTAATCAGCGTTCTGGCTTGGATAGCGGCAAAAACTGCAACGGCGTCCCTTGAAACCATGTCCTTACGCATTCGCGACATGATCCAGAAGACTTCAGGGCATAGGCGCTTGCCTCCCAAAGGCCCACCAGAAACACGGAATCTGGCACTGGCTTTCAATCAGCTCATGGAAGAAAGAGAATCCCTCGACGAGATGAAAGACCAGTTTGTCTCGACCGTGAGCCATGAATTGCGAACCCCACTGACCTCCATTAGCGGATCACTGAAACTGCTAAGCGCGGGGGCCGCCGGCACGTTACCGGAAAAAGCCCGGGAGATGCTTACCATTGCGCTACGCAACAGTGATCAACTGCAACACTTGATTTCTGACTTGCTGGATTTCAATAAAGCTCTTGTCGGAAAGCTATCAGTCTACCCATGCACGATAGATATGCATGAGGCCCTGAGCCAAGCCGTGGACGGTAATCGTGGCATGGCTCACAGTTATGGGGTTGAATGCTCATACAACGTAACACCTCATGCCGCGAAGGTCTGGGCTGACGAACAGCGTCTTCGCCAGGTACTCGACAATTTCCTGAGCAACGCAATCAAGTTCTCCCCCGAAGGCAGCACCGTGAACGTAGTCGGCGAGGCAACGGATTATGACATGATCAGGATTACCGTATCCGACCAGGGCAACGGAGTTCCGGAGTCATTCCTGCCAAGACTTTTTGATCGTTTTTCACAAGCTGACTCCGTTTCAAGGCATTCCAGGTCAGGCACAGGCCTTGGCCTTGCCATTTGCCGAGAGCTGGCTGAACTAATGGAAGGAGAGGTTGGTTACTACTATCGAGCCGGAGCCCATTTCTGGATTGAACTTCCATGCCCCAGCAGCAACACAGAGGTGCTACATGAAAACACCTGACTCACCGGCAAACGAAGCAGAACGCCTCTCTGCACTCGAAGCCACCGAGCTTCTTGATACGGCCCCAGAGGAACGATTCGACAGAATCACCCGTCTTGCAGCAAGCATGTTTGATGTACCTATCGCCTTGGTGTCTCTGGTCGACAGAGACCGACAATGGTTCAAATCCTGCTTCGGCTTAGGGGTTCGCGAAACCGGTCGAGACATTTCATTTTGTGGCCATGCCATCCTCGGCAAAGAAACGTTCGTCGTTGAAGATGCCCTGGGAGATGACCGGTTTGCAGACAACCCGCTGGTAACCGGAGAACCCCACATCCGTTTTTACGCGGGAGCCCTGCTCAGAGATCGCTCCGGTTACCACATTGGGACTTTGTGCATTATTGACAAAAAGCCCCGCTGTCTGGAACCAGATGCCCGTCAAAACCTCCGAGATCTTGCCGACATCATCGAGCGCGAATTCCAGTTTCAGGAGCTGGGCAGCTATTTCAGCGAGCGCACCAAAGCACTGAATATTCTCAACGACATCGCACTGGAATCAACCGCTGATCTGGAGCAGGCGATTGCCGACGCCCTGGAGAAAGCCAACCGATACCTTGGAACCGAAACAGGTATTGTCAGCGAAGTAACCGGCGATGCATACACGGTGCTGTGGCACCATCAGAGGCGAGATCAGACACTTGATAACGGCTTTACTATGCCGCTCGACAAGACTTATTGCTCTATTCTTCTCGAAAAAGGAGAAGTCCTGGGAATCAACCATATGGCAAAGTCCAGATACCGGGACCACGCGTGTTACCAGGCATTCAAACTGGAAAGCTACCTGGCGGCCCCTATCTGGATTGACGACGAGTTATTCGGAACGCTGAATTTTTCCTCCCCAAAACCGCGTACCGCTCCTTTCAGTGAAACCGAAAAAATGTTCGTTAATCTGTTGGCTCGATGGATAGGGGATAGTGTTCAGAGGTCCCGCCAGGCCGAAACCCTTGAGAAACTCGTAGCCAACACGCCGGGCATGCTTTATCAATACCGGCTATGGCCAGACGGTCACGCATCCTTTCCATTCTCGAGTGATCGTATTCAAGACATCTACGGAGTTAAGGCAGAGCAGGTTCAGAAAGACGCATCCGTTGTTTTTGAAAGAATTCATCCAGACGATCTCGATAATATCGCCAAGAGCATTGAAGAATCTGCCAGGACACTCTCCGAATGGCATTCCCAATACCGAGTTCGGCATCGTGATGTCGGCTGGAGGTGGGTTGAGGGCAAAGCCTCTCCCGAACTTTTGGCCGACAACAGCATCGTCTGGCACGGATATATAGCAGATATTGATGAGAAAAAAAGAATCGAACTGGCGCTGAAGGAAAGCGAAGACGAGCTCCGAAGGCTCTATGAGTTATCGCCAATCGGAATCTCGTTAAACGATTACAGCAGCGGACGATTCCTGGACGTCAATGAAGCCTTCCTGGTGCCCACGGGGCTCAAACGAGAACGGCTTGGTGATATGTCCGTGCTTGAACTGATTCCTGATGACAGGAAACAAAAAGCAAAAGAAATCATCAAAGAGCTTCGCGAAGCCGGCCGATTCGGCCCTTGCGAACTGGAATTCATTGGCGAGAACAATACTCGATATCCTGTCGTTATCCGGGGCATGCGCATCACGAGCGTAACAGGTCGTTCTCTGGTCTGGACTCTGGTTGAAGATATATCCGAACGAAAAAAAGTAGAGAAAATGAAAAATGAGTTTATCTCTACCGTCAGTCATGAGCTCCGAACACCTTTAACCGCTATCAGCGGCTCTCTGGGGCTGGTCACAGGCGGAGCATTGGGCGGCCTTCCCGAACCCTTAGAACGCGTACTTACCATTGCTCATCGAAACAGTAATCACCTCAGGCAGCTCGTAGATGACCTTCTGGACATCGAGAAGCTCGTCTCCGGCAAAATGCGCATGCATATCTCCAGTGAATTTTTGCCCCCTTTGCTTCATGAAATCGTAGACCGTTTAAGATCTTACGCAAGCGATAACAGAGTATGCGTGACACTGGATGAAAACATTCCTCACGTGTACGCCAACGTGGATAGGCAACGACTAACCCAAGCCCTGACCAACCTGCTATCCAATGCCATAAAATTCTCGCCTGAAGGCAGCACCGTATCTGTGAAAACCAGCCATCTGAAGGATCATCTTCGTATTGTTGTGCAGGATGAAGGACCGGGAGTTCCCGATAGTTTCAAACCTCGGGTCTTCCAGAAATTTGCCCAAGCTGACAGCTCCGATACCCGGGGTAAAGGCGGTACCGGTCTTGGGCTGGCTATCACTCAGGAAATCATGATGCAAATGGAAGGTGATGTAGGATTCGAATCCCAAGAGGGGCACGGCGCCACCTTCTGGCTCGAGTTACCCCTGACTTAAGGCTTTAAAATGAGCAACGACAAACAAGAACAGATTTTCTTCAGCCTGGTGTGGCTGGCCCGGATAATCGTTTGTTTGCTCACCATAGGACTGGCTTTGGCAATCGATTCAACTGCGACAGAAAGGCATCGAGCTGACATCCGAGCGAAATGGCAGGAGCAGGTCGATGACCTTAACCTGCAACTCAGAGCCAGCATACTGCAGAATACTCAGACCGTTTGGGGACTAGCCGCCAACGTTTCCGTGCAGCCTGACATCAACGAGACACAGTTCAAACGACTCGCTTCTGTTATTTTCAAGCTGGCACCAGAACTATTGAACATCGGGCTAGCGCCAGACTTCGTCATCAAGCACATCTACCCACTCCAAGGCAATCAGGCCGCTCTCGGCCTGGATCTTCGAACCCAGAGTCTTTCTCGCGAGCAAATGGCTCTGCTTCTGGAAACCCGGCGCGCCGTTTTCAACGGCCCCATAAACCTGGTTCAGGGTGGACAAGGTATAGCTGCGCGTATCCCCATTTTCGAGAACCAATCCGATAAACCTTGGGGGGTCATCTCCGCTATTCTGGATTTGGAGCGCCTTTATGCCTCAATCGGCCTCAACACGATGCCCCCTGAATTTCAGTTCGTCCTGTCCACCACAGGAATCAGCAGCATTAATCAAGGCATATTCTTTGGTCCGCAGAACATCAATTGGCAATCGCCCGTTTCGTCGACCATGAGCATGCCCGGGTTTTCCTGGCACCTGTACGCTCAAACCTGATGATGGCTGGCCGAATTATCCAGCCTCTCCATGGTTGCTGCGCAGCATTCTTGCCCTGACTACTCTGACCATTATCGCTGGTACCCTGTGGATTACAGCCCTCATCATCCATGATCGTAAAATGCAGCGCAGGTTCTGGGGACTGTTTGACCTGGCGCCTTTCGGCATTGCTCTCTACGACGCCATTGACGGTGAGCTATTGCAGGCAAACCCCAGTTTCACACGAATTCTTGGATCAAAGGGGGTAGCGCTCTCCTACTTCGACGCCATCTACGATTCATCTGGCAAACCAAAAAACTCGCAGCACGGCGTATCTTCAACACTGGCAACCCACTTCCGTTTCAGTGGCCTTGAAGGCTTTTTTCCTATCAGAAACAACGCCTTTATCCCTATTATGCTCCACGGTTTTCGCCTGGACCTTCAGGGAAAAGAATCCGTCATCTGGATCATCGTCGAGGACATCTCCCAACGAAAAGAGGCGGAACGATTAAAGAGCGAGTTTATCTCGACCGTCAGTCATGAACTCAGAACCCCTCTCACCTCCATTTCCGGGGCGCTGTCGCTGTTAACGACCAATGCTGTCGGAGAGCTTTCAGGAAAAGCACAACAATTGCTGAAAATCGCCCAAAGAAACAGCGATCAGCTGGGTTTTCTGATCAATGACCTGCTGGACATCGAGAAACTGATTGCGGGCAAGATGGATTTCAATGTGATCGAATTTCCTGTGTCTGAGGCGATCACCGAAAGCCTGGAAAACATCCAGAACTACGCCACCGAAAAAAACATCACTCTGAACGCACAAGAACTTTCAACAACCACGGTTAAGGCGGACAAGCAAAGGTTGGCACAGGCACTCAACAACATCCTGTCAAACGCGATCAAGTTCTCACCGGTCAACGGCCAGATTCGTATCTGGACAAAACTGCATGGTCAAGGGCTCCGAATCTACGTGCAGGACGAGGGACCTGGTATCGCTCCGGAATTCAGAGAGCGCATGTTCCAGAAGTTCTCCCAGGCCGACAGTTCGGATCGACGCAGCAAGGGTGGCACTGGCCTGGGCCTGGCCATCACCAAAGAGCTGATGGCCAGGATGGAGGGCGACGTCGACTTCACGTCAGAAGCTGGGCAGGGAGCCACCTTCTGGCTAGAAGTCCCGGCCGCCTAGGCGTTTTTCAGCATCTCCCGCACCACGTAATGCAGGATACCACCATGCTGGAAATACACTGCCTCGTTGGCAGTATCAATCCGTGACTTCAGCTCGCAGGTTTCGGTAGAGCCATCCTTGTATTTCACCGTCATGGTCAGGGTCTGGCCCGGTTTGATCTCGCCAGACAGTCCCTGAATGCTGATCGTTTCCTCCCCGGTGAGTTTCAGGCTCTTGCGATCAGTCCCCTCCGGGAATTGCAGCGGCATCACGCCCATGCCAATCAGGTTGGAGCGATGGATGCGCTCATAGGATTCCGCTACCACGGCTTTTACGCCCAGCAACCGGGTGCCCTTGGCGGCCCAATCCCGACTGGAGCCGGTGCCGTATTCCTTGCCGGCAATCACAACCAGCGGCGTGCCCTGCTCCTGGTATTTCATGGCGGCATCGTAGATGGCCATTTGTTCCCCGGTGGGCACAAATTTGGTGAAGCCGCCTTCCACGCCGTCGAGCATTTCATTGCGTATGCGCACGTTGGCAAAGGTGCCGCGCATCATCACCTCGTGGTTGCCCCGGCGGGAGCCGTAGGAGTTGAAGTCTTTTGGTTTTACACCATGTTCCTGCAGGTATTTGCCCGCCGGCGTATCCGGCTTGAAGGAACCGGCCGGCGAAATATGGTCGGTGGTCACCGAGTCTCCCAACAGGGCCAGGATGTTGGCATCCGTTATGTCATCGATGGCCTCGGGCTGCTCACCCATGCCTTCGAAGAAGGGCGGATGCTGGATGTAGGTGGATTTGTCACTCCACTCATACACCTTGCTTTCCGGCACCTTGATGGATTTCCAGATGTCATCACCCTCGAAGACCTCGCCGTATTCCTTGCGGAACATGTCGGTCTTGACCTTCTCGACCGCTTCCGCGATCTCGGCCTGGCTTGGCCACAGGTCTTTCAGGTACACCGGGTTGCCATCCTGGTCTGCGCCCAGAGGATCCTTGGTAAGGTCCACCCGTACGTTGCCAGCCAAAGCATAGGCAACGACCAGTGGGGGCGACGCCAGCCAGTTGGTTTTCACCAGCGGATGCACCCGGCCCTCGAAATTGCGGTTACCGGACAACACCGAAGCCACGGTGAGATCCCCATCAGTAATGGCTTTCTCGACTTCATCCGGCAGCGGGCCGGAGTTACCGATACAGGTGGTGCAGCCATAACCCACCAGGTTGAAACCCAGTTGGTTCATGTCATCCTGAAGGCCGGCCACTTTGAGGTAGTCGGTCACCACCTTGGAGCCCGGCGCCAGTGAGGTTTTGACCCAGGGTTTGGTTTTCAGACCCTTGGCCACGGCCTTTTTGGCAATCAGGCCAGCCGCCATCATCACGCTGGGGTTGGATGTATTGGTACAGGAGGTAATCGCCGCAATCACCACCGCGCCTGGGTCCAGCCGGGTAGATTCACCATTCATGTGAAGTGGCTGACTGGCGGGGTGTTCGAAATAGGCGCTCTGAGCACCGACCGCGGTTCCACCCCCTTCCGATTCCAGCTTGGCCTCACGGCTTTCTGCCGGGCCTTCCGACGTTTCCATCAGCAATTCAAACGACGCTTTCATGTTGGTGAGGGCGACCCGGTCCTGGGGCCGCTTCGGGCCGGCAAGGCTGGCTTCCACTTCACCCATGTCCAGCTCCAGGGTGTCGGTGTATACCGGCTCATGACCGGGTTCCCGCCACAATCCCTGGGCTTTGGCGTAGTTTTCAACCAGTTCCAGCAGTGCTTCATCCCGCCCGGTCAGGCGCATGTAGTTGATGGTTTGTTCATCCACCGGGAAGAAACCACAGGTAGCACCGTATTCCGGCGCCATATTGGCAATGGTGGCACGGTCGGCCACGGGCATGTCTTTCAGGCCGTCCCCATAGAACTCCACAAACTTGCCCACTACGCCTTTCTTGCGCAGCATTTCCGTGACGGTCAGCACCAGGTCGGTCGCCGTGATGCCCTCCCTCAGCTTGCCGGTGATCTTGAAACCGATCACCTCCGGAATCAGCATGGAGACCGGCTGGCCAAGCATGGCGGCTTCCGCTTCGATACCGCCCACGCCCCAGCCGAGTATGCCCAGACCGTTGATCATGGTGGTGTGGGAATCGGTGCCCACCAGCGTGTCCGGGTAGGCGATGGTTTTACCGTCCACCTCCTTCTGCCACACCGTTTTGCCCAGATATTCCAGATTCACCTGATGGCAGATGCCGGTGCCCGGCGGTACCACCCGGAAGTTGTCAAAGGCCTGCTGGCCCCAACGCAGGAACTCATAACGCTCCTGGTTGCGCTTCATCTCTATGGCGACGTTTTCCTTGAAGGCCGACGGGTTACCATACTTGTCCACCATCACCGAGTGGTCGATCACCAGATCCACCGGCGATAAAGGATTGATCAGGGCGGGATCTTTACCAGCGTTCTTCACGGCCTCGCGCATGGCCGCCAGGTCCACGACCCCGGGTACCCCGGTAAAGTCCTGCATCAACACCCGGGCCGGACGGAACTGGATTTCGGTATCCGAGCCGCGGTCTTTCAACCATTGCACCATGGCATCAATGTGGGAGCGGTCGACCGTCGTGTCATCTTCGTTGCGCAGCAGGTTCTCCATCAACACTTTCAACGAGAACGGCAGGCGGTTGAGGTCGCCCAGGGTGTCCGCTGCCTTCGGCAAACTGTAGTAGTGGTAGGTCTGGCCACCCGCGTTCAGGGTGGAGAGGGTATTCAGGCTGTCTTTACTCAGGGATGAACTCGACATGCGATGCCTCCTCTTCGGAAATCTCCTTTAACTATTGCATCGAATGGCGAGAGTTCAACTGCAGTCCCGTGAATGTTCCGCATTACCCCGGTGAATACTGTCAGTATCATCCGTGACCTGGCGTATACAAGTTACACAAAAAGACGATACTTAAGCCAATCCCGTACTGATACCGTACATACCTCAAATCTCTTCAGCTTTTACAGGAATCTCGCTTGCTGGCGCTTGATCACTTCTTTGTTCTGAATCCAGAGACCGACAAGCTGGTGTCAGGCCAATACGACTATGGCCTGGTGGTGTTGTCGTTGCTGATTGCTATAGGCGCCTCCTACATGGGGCTAACCCTGGCTGCCGCTGCGCGCCGCAGCAACACCCTTTACATGCAGCGCCTGCACCTGTTCAGCGGTTCTGCCTCTCTGGGCTTTGGCATCTGGTCCATGCATTTTATCGGCATGCTGGCCTTTGAAATGCCCACCCATGTGCACTATCACCCCTGGATTACCGCGCTTTCCGCCGCTCCGAGCCTGTTTGCCTCCTGGGTAGCGCTCAGCCTCCTGGCCCGGCACGACCTGACCGGGCAGCGACTGATCGGTGGTGGCGTGGTGGTCGGGGCCGGCATCGGTGCCATGCACTATCTGGGCATGGCCGCTATGGAGATCGGGCCGGCACTTCGCTACGACCCAACGTTATTCGCACTGTCGATTGTGGTGGCGGTGATGCTAGGCACCCTGGCGCTGTGGATCAGCTTCGGACTGCGCCACAGAACGCGCCTGCGCGGGTACAAGCGCCGTTTACTCGCCGGTACCGTGATGGGGCTGGCCATCGCCGGCATGCATTACACTGCGATGGAAGCCGCCCGGTTTATCGGCCAGCCCGCCCCGGATTTTCTGCCCGGGAGCAACAGCCACACCATTCTGGCACTGACCATTGCATTCGTAACGGTAACGCTCAGCCTGCTCGCCTCCGGGGTCAACGCGGTAGCCCGTTATCGCGCCCTGATGAGGCGCAGTCAGGAAACCGCCAGCGAACTGCGCACCATTGTCGATGCCGCCGTAGATGGCATTATCAAAATTTCCGATCGGGGCATTGTGCTCTCCTTTAACGAATCCGCTGAACGCATCTTCGGTTACCGCGCTGATGAAGTCGTGGGCAAGAATGTCAGCATGCTGATGCCGAACCCCCATCGTGATGCCCATGACGGTTATCTGAAAAACTATTTGCGCACCGGAGAACGTAAAATCATAGGCTCTGGCCGCGAAGTATGGGCTCTTCATAAAGATGGCCATCAGATTCCGGTTCGGCTCGGCATCGGGGAATCCCGGCTGGGCGGCATCAGCACTTTCGTAGGCTTCATCACTGACATTTCCGAACGCCATCGAATGGAAACCGATCTGCGCCGGGCGAAAGAGGAAGCTGAGCAGGCTGCCGCCGCCAAAAGTGCGTTTCTGGCCAACATGAGCCATGAAATCCGCACCCCGATGAACGCCATTATCGGCTTCACAGACCTGGTACTGGACACACCGCTGGATGAAACCCAGGCACGGCATCTTGGCGTGGTGAAAACCTCGGCCCGGTCTCTGCTTAACCTGCTCAACGATATACTGGACACCGCCAAACTGGACGGTGGTCATACCGAACTCGAACTGCACGATTTTAACCTGCGCCGCCTCTGTGACCAGGTGATTGCCACGCAATCCCTGAATGCCGCGCGCAAAGGGCTGTATCTGACACTGGATTACCAGGCCGGAGAATACTACCAGGGCGATCCCTTGCGCATTCAGCAAGTGGTGCTGAATCTGTTAAGCAATGCCGTAAAATTCACCCAGACAGGCGGCGTCACCCTGAAGGTGCAGGAGCCCTCTGTGCACAATGTCGTTATCCGGGTTGAGGATACCGGCATTGGCATTTCTGCCGATCGCATCGACAGGATTTTCGAACCGTTTACCCAGGCCGATTCCAGCATGACCCGTCGCTTTGGTGGCACTGGCCTGGGCACGACCATTGCCCGACAACTGGTGGAACTGATGGGTGGCACCATCAGCGTGACCAGCAGCCCGGGTGAGGGCTCGGTTTTCCAGGTAGAACTGCCTCTGCCTAGCGGCCTGGCCGTGGACGAGGATACGCTGGCAGACCAGGAAGTCGCTCTTCCCCCTTTGCGCATTCTGGTGGCTGATGACGTGCCACAAAATCTCGAACTGCTGAAAACCCTGCTGCTTCACCGCAAACATGAGGTCACCACGGCCGGGAACGGACAAGAAGCGATAGACCTCTATAGTAACCAGGTTTTCGATCTGATTCTGATGGATGTGCAAATGCCCGGAATAAACGGCCACGAAGCCACCCGGGCGATACGTCGACATGAAGCAGCCGCCCAGCGACGATACACGCCCGTAATTGCTCTTACCGCCAGCGTGCTGGAAGACGATCGGAGGCAGGCTTCGGAGGCAGGGATGGACGGTTTCGCCATCAAGCCACTCAATCTGCCGGAACTCACTGCCGAGATGGCCAGAGTCCTGGGCATAGAGGCTTCGGCTCCGAGCAATGCAGGCGATGATGTCGACGACAGCACGATAGATACCGTCACGCTCAGGCAGCTCTGGCCGGACACCCAAAAACACCTACGGGCGGCAGGACGCCTGTTGCAAGCGCCAGAGAATCAACCCGAAGCAATCCGGCTCTGCCCCGATAACCCGACAGCCGAAGCCCACCGGGTTCGCGGCATTGCCGGTAATCTGGGTTTCCGGCGTTTAGCGGCAACGCTGGCAAACCTGGAGACCCGGCTGAAATCGGAAAAACCGGTGCCGGAGGCCCTGTGGCAGGAGCTCCAGAACGATTTTGATCGGGCACGCCAGTGGCTGACCGAACAAGCAGCGGACTCTGAAACGCGCCCCGCAAGCTGGACTGAACCGGATGCCATAGACCCGAAAACGCTGGCACAAGTGATCGAACGCCTGAGCCAGGGCGAAATTCCGGAACGCGCTATCGACCTGCTGAAGCCAGGACTGCCCACGGAGATCGCCGATGCGATGAACGAGGCTCTCGACGACTTCGAACCAGAGAAAGCGGCCGAACTTCTGATCACTTTTCGCGATACCCTGGAGGCCTCGCAATGCTGACCGACACCAAGACCCTGCTGCTGGTGGACGACGAGCCAGCCAACCTTCAGGTACTGCGCAACGTACTTTCCGACCACTACCGGCTGCTGTTCGCCAAAGATGGTGAACGGGCGCTGGAACTGGCACGCAGCGAAAAACCGGATCTTGTTCTGCTGGATGTGATGATGCCGGGCATGTCCGGTTACGAGGTGTGCAAAACCCTGAAGGCCGGCCAGGAGACCCGCGCTATCCCGGTAATCTTCGTCACCGCATTGTCTGATGCCGATGACGAAGCCAGGGGCTTTGAGCTGGGTGCTGTGGACTACCTTACGAAACCCGTGAATGCGGCGATTGTCCGGGCCAGGGTGAAAAACCATCTGTCGCTGGTGCGTATGGACGAGCTGATAGAGACTCGGTTGGCCGTCGTTCAGCGGCTGGGGCGCGCGGCGGAATACAAGGACAACGAAACCGGCCTGCACGTTATCCGCATGAGCCATTTCTCGCGGTTGATCGCCCTGGAGGCCGGCCTCGGCGAAGCCTGGTCCGACACTCTGCTCAATGCCGCCCCGATGCACGATATCGGCAAGATCGGCATTCCGGACGCCATTCTCCAGAAACCTGGCAAGCTGGAGCCGGATGAGTGGGTCATCATGCAACGCCACGCGGAAATCGGGGCGGAGATCATCGGTGAAGACGGCTCAGATCTGCTCAACATGGCGCGGGAAGTGGCCATGAATCACCACGAGAAATGGGACGGCAGCGGCTACCCGAAAGGCCTGAAAGGAAGCACCATTCCCATCTCTGCCCGGATCGTGGCCCTGGCTGATGTCTTCGACGCTCTCACCAGCGAGCGCCCTTACAAGAAAGCATGGCCGATAGAACAGGCAACGGATTTGATTCGCGAGCAAAGCGGCAAGCATTTCGACCCGGAACTGGTCGGAGCCTTCTTCCGCTGCCTGCCTGCGATACTTGAGGTGCGCCAGCGTTGGCAGGAATCCTGACTAGAGCAACCGGTAACGGCTGATCAACTCATCAACCCGGATGACGCTGTTCTCCAATTCACCTGCCAACCCCTGCACACTGTCGGCCTCGTTGGCCACCTCACTGTTACGGGTGGCCACTGCATGAATGTTCTCGTTGATCTGTAATGACGTGGCAGCCTGTTGCTCACAGGCTGCAGCGATCTGGTTGTTCATACTGCTCACAGAATCAATGGCCTGCTCGATGCGGCTGATAGCCTCAGCTGCCTGCTGAATCGCCCGGTTGGATTCTGTGGAGCGGGTCTGTCCCATTTCCATGGCGGCGCTGGTGGCCTCCGACAGGTTTTTCAGTTCGTCTACTGTCGTACGGATTTCCTCAGTGAACTCCTGGGTCCGACGCGACAAGGATCGGACTTCATCCGCCACTACTGCGAAACCGCGGCCATGTTCGCCGGCCCTGGCTGCCTCAATAGCCGCATTCAAAGCCAGGAGATTGGTCTGATCAGAGATATCGTGAATTGAACCTGTAACTCTGGCGATAGATTCCACTTTGTCAGCCAATTGAGCCACCATCCGAGCGCTGTCTTCCAGTGCCTTATTGGTTGCATCAGTCATTGTTCGGGCACTGGCCATAGCCTGGCTGCCCGCAGAGGCAGAATCGGCGGCATCTTTGGCGGCTTCCGATGCCAGTTGCGCATTGTGGGCCACTTCCTGCACGCTGGCCGACATCTGATTGGTGGCTGTCGCTACCTGATCAGCCTGTTGCTGTTGGTCATCAACGTATTGTCGTGTGCGCTGACTTGCCTGGAGCAACTGCCTGGAGTTGCTCCCCAGTGCACCGGAAAAATCCCGCATCTGTTGGATCAACTCGCTGACTTTTTCCATCATCTCGTTGAACGATGCACCACTGGCAGTTCGATCATCAACAGGAAGGCGACCCGACACATCGTGGTCACGGTCAAAATCCTGAACAATCGACATCATCTGGAAAGCCTGATTACGTTCTTTGTTCATCAACAAGGCAAAAAACACCAATACGCATGCCTCAAATACCACAAAGCCAGCATGAAGGAACACCACCCCCCAGCTACTACCGTGACTGAAGACCATCACAGGTAAGGAACCAATATGAGCTCCGGCCATTTGCAGCCCATTGAATACGAGATGGTGTACAGCAATCGTCAGTGCCGCCGCGACCACGGGCAACCAGTCACGATAGATAATGACCAACGCCAACGCTGCGAATATGTGGAAATGCATTTCAATGCGCCCAAGCTGAGCCTGAATCATCACCGCAGAGAAGAGCATCAGACACACAGCGAATAGAGTTGAGCAGGTCCTGGTGCCTCGCAGAAAGCGGTAACCCATCACCGCCAGCGCACCAATCAGGCTTGACGAAACCAGAGCAAAACCATGGGTGTCATAACCCAAAGGCACCAGCAGACCTACGACAGGAACATGGGCCAACAGAATGAAGAGCAGTTGCCGATCCGTGGATACCGCCTGTTGCCGGGACAGGTCCTGGATACGGATAAGGTTGGCCATGTGATTTTTCCTCAAAGCGAAAAAGAAATGGGCGGGCAGACAAAATACTAACGGCCAATCAGGTTGGCGATTGATAGGGTTATTCCGAAAATCACGGACTTTTGTTACATACGCCTGTCGCCCTCGTCAGATCGCTGGCTTTTGCTGCCCTCAGTAGTTATACATACGCCCCCGAGGCACACTTCCCATCCACCAACTTTGAACCCGAAAGGTGCGGCTCGGGACGAGTTCTGTCATGATTGGCGGCTGATTTCTGACGGATCAGGAACTGTCTCACGTGAAGCACGATTGTCATTACCATCCGGGCGACCCTGCCAAGTGGCATTGTGGCGAATGCCAGATGCACTACTGCAGCCGTTGTATGCCGGATGCCGATACCCGCCAGCGTCGGGGGCTTTGTCCCCGCTGCAGTAAAGCCATGCGTTATCTGGGCGCCGCCACTGAGGTGGTGCCCTTCTGGCAGCGGGTCGGGGCCTTTTTCCGTTACCCCTTCCACACCGATCCGCTGATTGTCATCGCCATCTGCACGTTGGTTCCTGTGGTGGCGCCAGCCAATATTATTGGCCTGATCATCTGGCTGGTACTGGCGCTGGCGCTGTTCAAGTACACCTATGCGGTGATCAATCACACCGCTGAAGGCCATCTGAAACCGCCAGCGGTGTCGGTGGCGTTTACCGGCAGCGGCTTTGACATTGTGGTGCTGCAACTGCTGGTGTTTGTGCTGATGGGCGGCCTGGTAGGCGCCGCCGCCATGCTGGGCGGGCCGATACTGATGATGCTTGCGGTGGCGTTTGTAGTGCTGGCACTGCCGGCCAGCATCATGGTGCTGGCCATGGAACGCTCGGTGGGCGCAGCTGTAAACCCCATGAACCTGGCGGTGCTGATCTCGCGCATCGGCACGCCCTACTTCCTGCTTTACGGATACCTGATTTTGCTCACCCTGGCTTCCGGCGCGGCGCAGGATTTTGCCGTGAACCATTTTCCCATGTGGGTGGCCCAACCCCTGGCCGGTTTCCTGAACAGCACCTTTACCCTGATCCTGTTTCACATGCTGGGTTACCTGCTGTTCCAGTATCAGGAAGAACTCGGTTTTGCCTCGGACATTCAGGACGAGATTTCGGAAACCGACCAACACCAGCGGGATCGCAGCAGCCGGTTTGATGCCGATCTGGACATGAACCTGAAAGACGGCAACTACGACCGCGTGCAGAGCATGCTCAAGGAAGCCCTCAAACGGGACCGGACCAACCCTACCCGCATCGGCCAGCTCTACCAGTTGCTGACCGCCCGCAATGATGCCGAAGAGCTGTACCGCTACCACCCCAGGATTATGGCCTGGCTGGCCCAACGACATGATGGAGACGGGCTGAATCAACTGTTACAGACCCTGCAGATGGTGGAGCCGAAGTTCCAGCTGGACGACCCGGAACTGGCGGTGCAATGCGCCGGCATCCTGTACCATCGCGGCCACCATAAAGCGGCCATCCGTTTGCTGCAGGATTTCCACAAACGCTTCCCGGACAGCGATCAGCTGGCACCGGCCTATCTGATTGTGGCCCAGGCCCTCGCCAATGGCCTGCAGCAATGGGAAAAAGCCGGTGCTTTCCTGTCGTTCATCAAGAAGCGCTGCGTGAACCATCCGGCCCACGAGCACATTGATGTCTGGCTGGAGCAGGCGGCGAACCAGCAACCCTTGAAAGGCCCAAAAGCGAGCTTTCAGGTTTCAGACTGAGGGCGTGCCTGCCACGCCTCAGCCGTGAACCTCCAACAACTGCCGGTAATGGCGTGCTTTCGGCTCCATCTGCAGTTTCTCGAACTCCGCCACCAGAAGCCGGCAGGCTTCGTTCACCATGTCCGGTTCGGCCTTGGCTCGCAGGCGTTCAAACGCCTTCTCTGCGGCTTTGAAATCATGGCGTTTCAGGCTGGCGAACAGCACACGATTGTGCGCCTCCGGTGCCAACGGATGATAGGCCTCGCCCTTGCTCAGATACTCTTGCCAGACATCCACCATCTGTTCCGGCTGCCGCCGGGCGATGGCATCGTCCATCATTTCTTCGGCACGCAGCCGGTAGCTGTCCAGGTCCGGCCTTAATTTAGCCAGTTGATACAGGTGCTCGAGCAGCACGGGCCGTTCCGGATAACGCTCCCGCAACGCCTCGAACTGGCGCCGGGCCAGATCGAACTCCATGCGGCCAAGGCTGGCCATGGCCTGGCCATAGGCCTTGGTGAACTGTTCGTCCTGTTCTTCCTGCTCCGGTTCGAAGAACTCTTCTTTCACCTGCAGCCAGCTCTGACCCAGCAGCCACACCAACCCTGCACCGGCCGCCAGGCCACCGGCATGGGCCATATAGGCAATACCGGTGGCACCGGCAAACCAGTAGTCATAGATTTCCTTACCCAGCCAGACCGGCAGCATGGCGATCGCCGGTGCCCGGAAATAGTTGAAATAAACGCCCAGGAAGTAGAAGAAGCGAATGCGCTGCAGCCCGTAAATAGCCACATACATGCCCATCAACCCGGAAATGGAGCCGGAGGCGCCCACCAGAGGTACCTGACTACCCATGGAAAAGGCGGTGAATACCAGGCCGGACAAGGCACCGCAGACAAGATAAGCCACCAGAAAGCGCCCCGGGCCCAGCGCTTTTTCCACGGTAAAACCCAGCAGGAACAGGAACAGCAGGTTACCAATAATGTGGCCCCAGCCGCCGTGCAGGAACTGGTAGGTAATGAGCGTGTACAGCGAGAGCTCTGCCGGCACCAGTCCCAGCTGATAGGCGCTCATCCGGCTGATCCACTGTTGCTCGATCGCCGAGCGCTGCTCCAGCCACAGGTTACGCTCGGCCGGGGCCCAGATCAGATCCCGGTTCTGCTGCAGATACTGGTAAAACTCACGATCCAGCAGCAGCGTCACCGCCTGCCAGAGTTCTTCCTCATTTTCCTGAAGCTGCTGGAACTCCTGCAACTCCAGAACCCGTTGCTGGTTGCCTTCGAACTGGATTTCCCGCTGCAGGTAGTCCTCGTAGGCGGGGGCCTCCAGGGCCAGCAGATCGCTCTCCAGATAGTCTTCCAGTGCGGCTTCGAGCTTGCGGTCGTCTCCGCCCTGGTAGAACAGAAACACCAGCAAACAGGCCATGATCAGGCCCAGGGTTACCCAGGGCGGGCGTTTCCAGTTAACGGCATTCTCGGCAGGAATAATCAGCATGGGCGGTCACAATTCATCATAATCTGTCCCTGAAAAGCTGCTTTTTACCACAGCGGGGCCTTCTTTTCCCGGTGTAATCACACAGTCACACAAATGCCATTCAATCGGTAGCTACAGAACCCGGGTGGCTATCGACCATTCGCCAATTGCCGTTATGGCCTCTGACATCAATAGTGAAGGGGACATAACAAAAAACGCCGGGCACTCGACTCGAGGAAGCAGCAAATGACCGTACTTGTTCTGGACAACCCCGATATGCTGGCCAAGGCCGCCCTGGCCTTCGCGGGCACTAACGGGCAACTGGCGGCTGACGCCGACCGTCCCCACCGTACCCGATTCCACTACGGTTTCAACAAACACACTCTGGATGCCCCGGATATCGATATGCTCAAGCGGCACGCGGCCTATATCAAAGGGCACCCCGGCATGCAGGTTCGCATCCACGGCCACGCCGACAACTTTGGCTCTGCCGAATACAACCGGTTTCTGGCCCGGCTCAGGGCCAACGCCGTGGCCCGGCTACTGATTCAGGAAGGCGTGTCGCAATCGTCCATCCTGCTTGCCACCTGGGGCTCGGATCGCCCGCTGACCCGGCCGGAGGACCACGCCGCCAACCGGCGTGTGGAACTGGAATACCTGAGCCTGGACGTCGCCCGGGCGCTGTAATCGACAGAAACACAAACGGGGCCCCAAGGCCCCGTTCTTCAATGGCTGGACACCGTTTCAGCCATAAACCTGCCAGACGTTCCAGAACAGCAACAGTGCCGCAACCAGAATCGCCAGCCAGGTTAGCAGGATACCAATCATGCGTGCCCAATGTGGCCCGCCCTTGCCGTTGATCATTCCCCAGGCATGCAGAATGCGGCCCACCACCAGCGCCATCCCGGTCCAGTAGATCAGCGAACCGGAAACGCCATTGAGCTCCGCAATGGCGAGCATGATCAAACCCAGCGGTGCGTATTCCACAAGATTGGCGTGGGCCCGGACGGCAGCTTCGAACTCCGGATCCTCATTGACGCCCAGGCCCTTGCGGTATTTCAGCCGGTACTTGACCACCTGAGCCGACAACAACAGCAACAGCAGGCCGGTGACGGCCGCAAAAACAGCAGTGACAGGTACGATCATGTCAGCCCTTCTTGATCTTGTTGACGATGGCCAGCAGCAGCACGGCCCCGACTGTTGCGGTGACCAGGCGACCAATGGCACCGTGGGCCGACAGCTGCAACAGGCCAAACAGGAAGCCGCCAATAAACGAGCCGACAATCCCGATACCAATGTTGGCCAACACGCCAAAGCCCTTGCCCTTCATGATCAGTCCGGCCAGCCAGCCGGCCAGACCGCCAATGATCAGAAACCAGATCAGGTTCATTATGTCACTCCCCAGATGTCCAGAATCAGCGTCAGTTTCGTCCGAAAGACTGCCCTGTTTTCACTGGCTGTTCAAGCAGTTCCGTGGGTAAGTGCGAGGTCAGCAATGGCCTCTTCCATCTGTTGGCGACAACGGTGCATCAATTCGGGAATGTCCTCGCTGGTCATGCCCTGTGTTTCGACTGGCGGGAGAATCCGCAAAGGCACAGGCTCCCGTCGTCCGGTCCAGCCTCTGGATTTGCCATGGTATTCGCCCGCACACACCATGGTGATGGGTGCGCCAGCGGCAACGGCCATGTGAAATGCCCCTTTCTTGAAGCTACCCAGGCCACGGCCACGGCTGCGGGTTCCCTCCGGAAACACCCAGATGCTCTTGCGTTCCCGGTTAATGGCGTCGCTGGTGGCCTGCATGGTGGCCACAGCTTTCGCCGCACGGCCGCGATTCAGGATGATGTTGCCTCCCAGCCAGAATACCTGCCCGAAGAATGGCACCCAAACCAGTGAAGATTTACCAACCGCCACCCCACGTGGCGGTAACAAATCACCCATTACAAACAGATCATCGTTCTGCTGATGATTGGCGATAATCACGGTCGGCCGATCCTTGGGCATGTTTTCAGCGCCGTAGAGGGGGCGCTTCATTCCCAGAATACATCGGCCGATTCTGGCCACAACCCAGCCCAGGATGCGGTTGTTGTCAGGATTGAAAGGCCGAAAGAGGTAGAGCAACATCATAACCAGGCATACGACAGGAACGCTGAGCCAGGCCAGGATTTTTCGAACTTGTGACATTCTGTTTGATCCGATTCACTGCATTTTGGCGCACAAGTGTACGCCAACATCACAGAGCGGCGACAGTATCAATTTGTTCCATACCGTAAGCCGGCTTTGCCTCCACCACATAACGCAACGGGCCGGAAGCGTCCAGGCTGTCAAACGGGTAACAGGTGATCAATACCAGGGTATCCCGGGCCAGAGACCGGGTATCCAGAGACTCACGGGAACTGTCCACCACCCGGGTGGCTGTCACCTGATAACGTCGCCACTGCCGATCCATGCCCTGCAGCCTGACCGCATCGCCCGGTTCCAGATGCTGTAGATGCCGAAAGTGGGTGTCACGGTGGCCCGCGAGCACCACCGGCGCACCGGGGCCTTCACTACCGGGCACCCGCCCCGGACCAAACGCAAGGCTTTCACCATGAACGCCCTCCAGCACGATCATGGACACGCCTTGTTCCGGTATATCCAGCTTCGCCACTGGCCAGGTATCGGCCCAGGGCCAGGGCCTTGCCTCGCTCTGTCGGGCCTGGCTCTCGGCCCAGGCCAGCTCCAGCATTTCCTGGGCCACCAGTGCCTTGAACGGAATCCACAAACCAAAGACCAGCAGGGTGGCGGAACAACCCACCAACAATAGCAACGCCCGGCTCATAGCGTCTGCCTCCGGCTGAGCATGACAATGGCCAGCGAGAACATCAGCCCCACCAGCCCCAGGGCGGTCAGCAACGGACCGAAGGTGGCAGTTTGCGGGTAACGCAGCATTCCGGGCTGGCTGCCTGCCGGCAGCAAGGTGGGCACGGCCTCCTGATTGAGGGATTCCCCCTCTGGTCGGGATACACGCTCCTCAATGGCGACGAAGCTGGTGAACGGCGACATCACACCGTGGCTCAGTGATAACTCGACGATGGCCGCTTCATCGGGCTCAGTGCCCGCCAGGCGCGCGCTGTCCATCACTGCATCGATGCGCCCCCGGGCCCACTGTCGGTCCAGGCCCTTGCCCGGCGCAGCACTGGCAAGATCCAGGCTGGTGCGCCACGACCGGCCACCGGGTAAACGGCCAGAGACCGTGAGCTCCCCTTCAGCCGGTGCGCCACGAACCACCTGCAGCAGAGGCTGGCCATGGAAGAGATCCCCCGGCTTGGCCGGCACAGGTTGCGCGGCGTTGCCCGGCCATTGCACTTCGACATCGGTCATCACCGGCGCTTCCATGGCGGCAAACAGTTTGCCCAGGGCTTTATCCACTTCCGCTGCGCTGTGTACCGCGGTGTACTGGCCCCGGCCCCAGCGCGCGGCTTCCCGGAGAAAATGCATATTTGGAGCAGAACCAATGGCGACGGTAAACAGCCGACGGTTTCCAAGCCCGGTGCGGATCTGATCGAACAGGGCCGATTCATTTCCGACGGCCCCGTCCGTCATGAACACCATCTGCTGCACATGGCCGGACGACTCCGAGCCGTCCATTCCCATCGCCAGTGACAGCGCACCGGCCATTTCCGTGCCGCCATCGGCGTCCAGATCCTGCACATAACGACGCGCCCGGGCCAGATAGTGGCCATTGGCGGGCACCGGTTGCGGATAAAGGGCGTGGGCCTGACTGTTGAACTGGATAACATTGAACCGGTCTCCGGGGCGCAGAGTATCGAGCCCGCGCAACAAAGCCGAACGAGCCTGCCGGATAGACTCCCCGGCCATGGAGCCAGAGGTATCAATAACAAACAGCAGCTCCCGGCGAAGAACCTGGCCGGTGGTCGCCGGCGGCATGACCATGGCCATCAGAAAATCCTCGCCTCGCCATTGCTGATGGAACAACGCCGCCGTCGGCGCCTGGCTGCCGGCGGGCCGCCAGCGCACGATCACATCCCGGTCCATCAATACCGGCCCCTGTTCCGGCGCCACTTTTGCGCGACTACCCTCCAGCTCTACCTGCAAGGGATGGCTGGGGCTGGTCACCTCATCTACTGGTAACCCGGCTTCGATCTCCAGGGCAATGGTGGCGCGGTGACTGCCGGCGTTTACATCGTCAGGAAGCACCGTAAACGGACTGATTTCATCGGCATCGGCAACTTGCGTGGTGGGTAATGACCAGCCGGATTGCCAGGCACTGGCGGGCGCAGAAACAGGTGCGCCAGGCATGTATCGGGGGGTAAGCGTGGTAGGCAAACGCAACTCGAATTCGCCATGACGATAATTTACCGGTTGCTGATATTGCACTTCCACGGTCACTTCCTCGCCCGGTGCGATGTTGGCAATCCGGCTGGTGAACAGGTTAGGCCGGTTCTGCTCCACGGTCGCCGCTTTCTGGCCAGCCTGCTTTGCCTTTTCATAGTTCTTGCGGGCCTGGGCCCGGGGTTGTAGCTGGCCCACAATCCGCCGCTCGCCAACGGTCATGGTGAGGCCATAGACACTGGCCTGCTCCGGTAACGGGAATACAAACAGGCCTTCCTGCCAGACATCGCTGGTGTTGCGAAAGGTACGGGTCAGGTGCGTCTGCGCCAGCAACCCGGTCACCTGCACTTCAAACCGGCTGTCCAGAACCAGGGCCGGTTCCTGCCATGCACTTTTGCGATCAACCAGATACAGCTGCCCGGGCTGCTCGGATTCCATGGCGCGGGCCTCGGCATACAACGGATGCACAAACAACATCAGCACCATAGCCAGCCAGAGGCTGATGCCCTCGGCGCAGCGGATCATGTTTCGTCTGGCGCGGGTCGACAGCAACGGTTTTAAGGAGGGATGGTGACATTCCGGCCGAACGACCGGGTTAGCAAGCAGCGATAGCAGCATCATTGGATTTTCCTTGTCTTGATGGTGATGCCACTATTTCAGCTCAACCACGGGGCAACCCGATGGCAGAAACAGGCAGGCTGACGATGAAAAATGATGAATTATGGCAATGGCTTCTACATCGCTTGTGTGCCATGGTCAGCGTGATTTAATGGCACTGCGATTTCGTCAACAAGGCAGACTGAACCGACCATGAAGAAGCACATCGTCCTGATTGAGGATGAAGCCGGCATCCGCGACAACTATCGCGCGGCCTTCGAACGCCGGGGTTACCGGGTATCCACCTATGGCGACCGGCCGGCGGCCTGGCAGGTGCTGCGCCAGAGCCTGCCAGATCTGGCAATTATCGATGTCGGGCTGGGCGAGGAAGCCGAGGGGGGCTTTACCTTGTGTCAGGATCTGCGCAGCCTGTCTGCCACCCTGCCGATTATTTTCCTGACGGCACGCGACAGCGACATCGACTCCGTACACGGCCTTAGGCTGGGCGCCGACGATTACGTCACCAAAGACATGAGTCTGGAACACCTGCTGGCGCGCATCACCGCCCTGCTTCGGCGCGCGGAAGCCTGGGCCGAAGCGCTGCAGAAACCCGATGACATCCTCACGCGGGGCAAGCTGACCCTGAATGTGGACCGGATGACCGTGGCCTGGCAGGGCCAGCCTGTGGACCTGACCGTAACTGAATTCTGGATGTTGCATGCCCTGGTTCAGCACCCGGGCCATGTACGCAGCCGCGAGCAGCTGATGGAAGCCGCCAGCACCGTGCTCGATGACAATACCGTGACGTCCCACATCAAGCGCATCCGTCGCAAATTCAGCCAGCTCGATGACCGGTTCGACGGCATTCAGACCGCCTATGGCATGGGCTACCGCTGGAATGCCCGTGAGGTCTGAGTCTTGAGCCTGAAACGGCAGTTGCTGCTGGCCAGTTTGCTGATGCTGCTGGTTCCCTGGGCAGGGCTACGCTTTGTGCTGGAACTGGACAGTGCCCTGCGCCAACAGGCCCTGCAGCAGCTTCAGGCCCAGGGCGCCCGTCTGGCAGACGTGGCCGGCGACCGGCTGCTGGATACCCCGGTCGCCACCGACCAGGGCGCCATCTACGCAGGCAGCACCGACCAGGCCATCACCATTGATGGCTACGGCCATGAGTGGCCCGGATTCGACGAGGGTGACCAGCCTGCCCCCTGGCAAACCGCCGGCACAACGTCCCCGTTACGCTGGCAGGCCAGTCACGATGACCAGTTCCTGTATTTGCTGATCCAGCGACTGGATCAGGGCCTGGCGCTCTATAATCCCGCCCGACCAGACCAGGCCCATGAACGCCTCGAATTATGGCTTCAAGCCCCGGCCCGGGAACTGGGCACCCACAACCAGGGGCAACGCTGGTTTATCCGTGCGGTGGCCCCTGGTGACGTACCGGTGTACCGGGCTGAGCCGGCACAAGCCAGAGATCACCGGCTACAGGCCAGTTGGCAGGACAAAGGCGCAAGCTGGGAACTTGAACTTAAACTCCCCTTGCCATCACCAGGCAGCCGGCTTGGCTTTCAGGCCACCAGGGAAGGTCAGCCAAACAACAACACGGGCACAACACTGGCGCCACCACCGCTGCTGGTGCAACAGGACAACCGTCTGGAGCACCTGCTGAAGAGTCAGATCAGCCCCGGACAGCAGGCCACAGTACTGGAACCGGGGTCCTGGATACTGGCCCACAGTCGGGTCGCTGCGCCAGCCCCAGCCTCGGTGTTTGATGACTTGTCCCCCGGGCAGATTCTGGAACAGATCAGCCTCAACGCACTGAGTGGGCTGATTCGCTTGTATCAGCCGGAACCGATGCACTTGCCGAAGGAAAACAATCGGCTTGAGATGACGCGGTTGCCCGACAACGGTCTGGTTCGACACGACGATGGCTCGGTCTGGCTGGCCACGCGGCATGAGTTGTTCGGCGGCCGAATCCTGTTACTGGAGCAGTCCCTGGATCAGTTACTGACCCTGTCCGGTTCAACCCTGGGGAGCGTTCTGGCCCGGAGCCTGTTGATCATTCTGGCATTGATGCTGGTGCTGCTGGGTTATGCCAGCTGGCTCTCCTGGCGCATTACGCGGCTGCAGGCACTGGTTGAGGCCAGTGTCGATGACGATGGTCGCATTCTGGCCGCCATTCCCTCACCCCGAAGCCGGGACGAACTCGGGCAACTGCAGCAGCACTTTTCCCAGATGGTAGCCCGCCTGCAAAACTACAATCAGTATCTGGAGAGCTTTTCCAGACGCCTCTCCCACGAGCTGAAAACCCCGGTCGCGGTGGTGCGTTCTTCCCTTGAGAACCTGGCCCAGGGAGTCGCCGAGAACGAACGGCAGCAATACCTGGAGCGTGCAGCTACCGCCACCGAGCGCCTGCGACGTATCCTGCACAGCATGAGCGAAGCCGCCCGGCTGGAGCAGAGCTTTGAGGACACCGAAAAAGAGCCGTTCGATCTGGCCCGGGTGCTGGCCGAAGCCACCTCCGCGTACCAACAGTTGGATACCGGGCATCGAATCGTTTATTCAGGCCCTACTTCTGATTGTGTGATGAACGGCTCGCCGGAAATGCTGGTGCAGATGCTCGACAAGCTGGTGGACAACGCCCGGGATTTCACGCCAGAAGGCGGCGGCATTGATGTTTGCCTGCACATTCACGATGGCCATTACCTGATCGAGGTGTTTAACGAAGGCTCCCGACTGCCTGACCATGACGGCGTCGATATTTTCGGTGCGTTCGTCTCGCAACGCAGCGGCGCCCACGACGGGCATCTTGGCCAGGGCTTGCTGATCGTGCGACTGATTGCCGACTACCATGGTGGCCGGGTAGAGGCCAGAAACCAGCACCAGAGTGGCATTGACGGGGTCTGCTTCCGGGTTATCATCCCCGCTACCGAGGCCAAAGCAAGGACATTACCGTGAGTGCCGACACCAGCAGTCTGGATTTTCACCCGCTCCGGGCGGATCTGTACCAGGAACTGCATTCCCGACCGTTCCAGATTATTCCGCCCCATGCCCGGGTCACTCAGATTGCGGTGATCACCACACCGGAACAGCGAACCCGGCAGTTTGAACATCTCCAGAAACTGCACCGGCTGCTGGGTGAACCCTGGCCGGAACACGAGGTAAGCTGCTACGAACAGAGCTTCGGCAAGCTTCGGATCCGGCGTGAAGTGCATATGGAGTTTACCTCCTACACCTTCATCAATCTGGCCGATTCAGACGCGGATCCGTTTGCGGAAACCGGCTTGAGCCTGTTGCCGGACGGCTGGCTGGCGCAGCTGGAGGGTACCGTGGTGGGGGCCTTTCACGTTGAGGTGCGCGCCTCCTCAGAGGACGCACGCAGCGAGCTGGCCTTTATGCGCAAACATTTTGAAGGTATGCGCCTGGTGGGTAGCAGCCCGCAGGAAGGGGCAGCCCGGGTACTCGGCTCATTCCAGTTGCACAGCGACAATTTCGGGCGGTTCATGGTGCTGAACCACCATATGTCCAACAGCCAGCTTGGTCGACTGGTTCAGCGTTTGATGGAAATCGAGACCTATCGCCTGATGTCGTTGCTGGCCTTACCCGTGGCCCGGGAAATCACCCCTTCCCTGAACGACATGGACCAGCAGCTTGCCCGCATTACCCAGTCTCTGGCGGACAACGAGAGCCTGGATGAACAGCAGATTCTGGCCGAACTGACCAACATCGCAGCCCGAATCGAAGCCTACCGTGCCCATACCACCTTCCGGTTCTCGGCGACCCGGGCCTATCACCGGCTGGTGCTGACCCGGCTGGAGGAACTACGGGAAGACGAAGTCTCCGGCCACCTGACCATCACTGAATTCATGACCCGGCGCCTGACCCCGGCGGTAAAAACCTGCGAAGCCGTCAACGAACGCCTGGAAGATCTGTCACGCCGGGTCGACCGGGCCTCTGAAATGATGCGCACCCGGGTTGAGCTGGCCATCCAGAGCCAGAACCAGCAACTGCTCAGTTCCATGGACCGCCGTTCCCGCATCCAGCTGATGATGCAGCATACCGTGGAAGGCTTCTCTGTGGTGGCCATCTCCTATTACCTGATTGGCCTGTTGAAACTTGGGCTGGACGCCCTGAAGGGTACCGGGCTACCGATCAACGAATCACTGGTGACAGCCCTGGCCATACCGGTAGTGATGGTGCTGGTGTTCATCGGCATCCGCATCATCCACCATCGTTTCATCCGCATGGCACGCCGGCAGTAGCGGTTCAGCAGAAGCGCGGATCCCCGGCGAACTGGCGATAGAACTGCTGGGCAGTGCGGCCATTGCGCACGCCCTTGCCGGTGGCAAAGCGCACCGCCTCCAGGTGCAGAGCTTCACGGTCCTGTACCTGGGGAAACAGCAGATCCACCGCCTGCAGATAGACATCCTGCGAAAACGGGTAGAACGACAACTGAAGACCGAACCTGTCGGCCAGCGACACCTGCTCCTCAATAGCCTCGGCCGGATGCAGTTCGCCATCCCGGACTTCGCTTTTGAGGTTGTCGCTCATGAATTCCGGCATCAAGTGGCGCCGATTAGACGTGGCATACACCCGCACATTCTCCGGCGGCAGCTCCAGTGAGCCTTCCAGCACGCTTTTCAGTGCCTTGTACCCGGATTCCCCCACATCGAACGACAGGTCATCGCAATAGATCACAAACCGGAACGGCAGATCGCAGATGTCGTCGACAATTTCAGGCAGATTGACCAGGTCGTCCTTGTCCACCTCGATCATGCGCAAGCCCTGATCGCAATAGCGGTTCAGAAGGGCCTTGATCAGCGAAGATTTGCCCGTCCCCCGCGATCCCCAGAGCAGCGCATTATTGGAGGGCTCACCCGCCAGAAAACGTTCGGTGTTCCTTGCCAACGCCTGCTTCTGGTGGTCGATGCCGGTCAGCGCCGGCCACTGCACCGGGTCCAGCCGGCGAATGGCCCGCAAGCCTGAACGATGCCTCCGCCAGACGGCGGCTGGTGTGTGTTGCCAATCAAACGCCTGTTCTGCCATGGGCTGCGGTTCCTCGTTGAAGATTTCACAAAGTCTGTATGAATTCTGGCCAGCTATGGCTGTCAGAGGTTACGATTTGCAACTACACTGTAGCGGTAAGCAACATAGAAGGTTCATTTTGACATTCCCCACGTTTTCAACGCTACAGCGCCCGATCTTAGTCGTCTCCCGGCTATCTTTCATGGCTCTGCTATTGTCGTTGGTTGTTGCCGGGCTCGCCCGGGCAGAGTCCCCTGAGGACAGGCCTCCGGTGATTACCATCGGCGTAGTCGCCGACAACGAGCCATACACTTTTTTCGAAGGGCGCACTCCAACGGGATTTTCCATTGACGTCCTGCGAGAAGTCGCTCGTAACGCCAACCTGACCTTCGATTTCCGGGCCGGCAGCTGGCCAGACATTTACGCGGCATTCCTGCGGGGCGATCTGGACGCCATTGATGGTATTTCCTGGCGCCCGGAGCGGGCTGAAAAGATCCTGTTTACCGAACCCTACCATTTTCGCGAAGTCTACCTGATGCGCGACAGCGCTCGTTACCTGCCCCCAATCCAGAAACTGAAGGACCTGGCAGGCCTGAAAATCGGAGTGGTGGAGAACATATACTACCTGGATCGGCTGCAGGAAGAAGACCTCACCATAGAGACCTACGACACCCTGCCCAGCCTGGTGCGGGCCCTGGCCTTTGGCTGGGTGGATGTAGCCGTTGGCCCACGCCTGACCATGGAGTACCTGGCCAACCAGGCCGGCTTCCGTTTTCTGGAGATGGCCGGGCCCGCACCTCTGGACCAGTTATCGCGGGAAGACTTTCGAATTGGCGTCAGAGTTGGCGACCGGCTACTCCTCGACCGCTTACAGGCCGGGCTGGATGCCATTCCGACAAACCGCCTGAGTAATCTGCGCGAACGCTGGCAGGAGTTCGGTGGCTATTCTTCAGAACAATCCGCCAGGCTGCCTTTAAGTTCCGAACAACTACGGTTCCTGGCCAGCCTCGGGCCGGTTCGAGTTGGTTTCATGGACGATTATGCTCCGTTCAGCTTTACCGATGGCGGCCGAACCCTGGGACTGAGCGTGGACGTTATGGATCGTCTGGCCGACCTTACCGGCCTGCAGATCATTCCGGTACGCGGCCAGTGGGACGAGCTGATTCCAATGCTGCAGAACGGCGATATCGATATCATGGCAAACATGTCCTATCGCCCGGAACGGGAAGCCTTTGCCCGTTTCACCGAGCCCTATCACACTATCCCCAATGTCATATTTACCCGCAGTGACAGCCTGAACTACACCCGGCTGGAAGACCTGAGAAATTACCGCCTGGCCATCGGTGCCGGCATCTATTACGAAGAGGCCGTCAAAGAGATTCTGGGCACAAAAAATCTGCTCACCTTCAGCACCCAGGAGCCTATGTTCCACGCCTTGGCGAAGGGCGACGTGGATGTAGTGATCAATGCTCTGCATTCGGGCAATTACTGGATACATGAACTTGGCATCAGCGGCGTGCGTATTGCCGGCGAACTGGTACTTCCCGGTTTTACCGGAGAGGATCTGCGCTTCGGCATCCGACCGACCCTGTCGCCCCTGGCGGATATCCTGAACCAGGCTCTGGCGTCGATCTCACCCACCGAGCAGAGAACCATCGAAACCCGCTGGCTCGGCGCCACGGCCCGCCGGGCTGACCAGTCAGGTGGCCGAATTGAGTGGAATGAAACGGAAGCCGACTGGCTGCAACAGCATAATCGCAGAGTCCGTATTTGTGTCGATCCAGACTGGAGCCCGCTGGAAGCCGTCGAGAATGGCCAGCATGTTGGACTCTCATCCCAGGTACTGGAGCTATTCCGGGAACGGGGTGACCTCAATTTCGAGCTGGTGCCAACCGACAGCTGGCGGGAGTCCATTGACACCGCCCGCGACCGCCACTGTGACATGTTCCCTATGGCTATGGAAACCCCGGAACGCACCAGCTACATGAACTTCACCACACCCTACCTTGAAGTGCCTAATGTCATCATGGGGCGTATTGAGGCACCATTTATCGAACGGCTGAGTGACATGGGCGACAGGCCCGTTGGCGTGGTCGACGGCTACGCGTTTGCCGAGCTCCTCAAGCAACGTTACCCCTCGCTGCGGCTCGTTCCGGTTGCCTCCGAGCAAGAAGGATTACGGCAGCTGCAAAACGGCAAACTGGCCGGCTACATCACCACGCTGGCGACCGCCAGTTATTACATGCAGTCACTCGGCCTGGCCGACCTGAAAGTGATCGGCCGGGTTCCTGCCGACTGGTCTCTGGCCATTGCTACTCGAAATGACGAGCCTATACTGCACAACATCATGCAGCGGCTGGTTTCCAGCCTCACTCGAGAGGAGAGGGAAAACCTGGAGAGTACCTGGCGTAATCTCCGGATTGAGGAACGGGTTGATTACACCCGTTTCTGGCAGATTCTGATTGCCGGCCTTGTGATAACGGCTCTGCTGGTGTACTGGAATCGCAAGCTCGGCCGCCTGAACCGGGAGCTGGCCGAGGCCAACGAAGCATTATCACGGCTGAGCGTAACCGACAATCTCACTCAACTGGGTAATCGCAGCTATTTCGACCGCGAGTTTCCCCGCAGCTTCCAGTGGTGCCAGCGCCATAAAGCCGGCTTCGCGGTGGCCATGGTGGATGCCGACCACTTCAAGAAAATCAACGACACCTGGGGCCATGAAGCCGGTGACCAGTGCCTTCAGGCACTGGCTGATGTGATGCGGGAGCACTTCCGCCGGGAAACCGACCGGTTGTCGCGTTTTGGTGGTGAGGAATTCATAATTTTCACCAGTTACGAAGACGCATCCGATATCATGGACCGACTGGAACGTTTCCGGACAGCGGTTGCCAACCGGCAGTGCGATACCTGCCAGGGTAGCCCGATCGAGCTGACGGTCAGTATTGGCCTCGCCTATGGCGTGCCCGAGCCGACCGGCTCACCGGCAGAGTATCTGAGGCAGGCCGATCAGGCGCTCTACGCCGCCAAGGGCAATGGTCGAAACCGCCTGGAAGCAAGACAGACCGGACGCAAGACATAAGGAACAGGAGCAGAACATGGCACGTATCTATAACGACAATTCCCTTTCCATCGGCAACACACCGCTGGTGAAGCTGAACCGGGTAAACGATGGCGCAACGATCTGGGCCAAGATCGAAGGCCGGAACCCGGCCTACTCGGTCAAATGCCGGATTGGTTCCGCCATGATCTGGGATGCCGAAAAACGCGGTACCCTGAAACCCGGCATGACTATTGTCGAGCCCACCAGTGGTAACACTGGCATTGCCCTGGCCTATGTTGCCGCTGCCCGCGGTTACAAGCTGATTCTTACCATGCCGGCCTCCATGAGCCTGGAGCGGCGTAAGGTTCTCAAGGCCCTGGGAGCCGAACTGGTACTCACCGAACCCGCCAAGGGTATGCCGGGCGCCATCGCCAAGGCCGAGGAGATTTTTGCCTCCGACCCGGACAACCACTTCCTGCCGCAGCAGTTCCAGAATCCCGCTAACCCGAAGATTCACGAGGACACCACCGGCCCGGAAATCTGGGACGATACCGACGGTGAAGTGGATATCTTTGTTGCCGGCGTTGGTACCGGCGGCACGCTGACCGGCGTATCCCGATACATCAAGCAAACCCGGGGCAAAGCGATTACCAGCGTGGCGGTGGAGCCGGCGGATTCACCGGTCATTGCCCAGACACTGCGGGGCGACGAGATCAAACCCTCCCCCCACAAGATTCAGGGTCTCGGGGCCGGCTTTGTACCCAAGAACCTCGACCTTGACCTGGTCGATCAGGTAGAGGCCGTGTCCAACGAGGACGCCATGGCCATGGCCCATCGCCTGATGCGGGAAGAAGGCATTCTGTGCGGTATTTCCTGCGGGGCTGCGGTGGTGGCCGCGATTCGGGTCAGCAAACAGCCGGAACACCAGGGCAAGAACATTGTGGTGGTATTGCCGGATTCGGCCGAGCGTTACCTCTCGTCGGCCCTGTTTGCCGATACCTTTGGCGAGCTTGAGAATCAGCAGTAATTCTCACCGTGCCTGAATACAAAAAAGCGCAGCCTCTACGGGCTGCGCTTTTTTTAACGACTGACGTCAGTGTCAGAACTGGAATTTCAGACCAACCCGACCGGTATCGAAATCCGGACCGTCGTTGGTTACCTGGCCGTTGAAGTCGTCTTCATCGATGTCCACATTGTAGCGGTTGTACTCAGCAAACGCCGTCAGCTGTTCGGTTACCCGGAAGTCGACACCGGCACCGACAAAAGGATTCACCTCATCGTAGGTTTCGTCCTCATCGAAGGCTTCAACATCAAACGCGGAAGCAAACGCACCGGCCTTGGCATAAACGCCAAAGCTGTCGGTCAGTGGCAGGCGACCGATGGCACTCAGGCCCGCGCCTTTAAGCTTACCTTCCACGTCATCATCGCCGAAATTGCCAAAATCGATGTATTCGGCTTCAAGGGCAAAGAATTCGTTGAACTGATAGCCCAGAGCCGCGCCAAGCAGATCGTTCTCGTCCTCGAATTCGCCACCGTGGGCCTTGTATCCCCCGTAACTACCACTGATGTACGGTCCTGACTTGTCGCGGCTGACATTATCCTGAGCCCAGACAGCAGGGGCAGTGAAGACGGCAGCAGTCAGAACAGTTGCACACGCAAATCCAGCTTTGTAGCTCATAACGCGTTTTCCTCTGTGGTTGGGTTTTCCATTCGTCGAAACGATCAATCGGAAATCCTGTTTCCCGATTGCGTAAAACCAGCCTACAGAAGAATTCAGGGGTACCGGGTTAAAACCGGACTAAGATTTCTTCACATTCCTGTCATCTCGTTCCCGCAGATAACCGTCGGTAATCCGCGTCACGGCCGCTCCCGCCATCGCCACACTGCCATAACTCAGCCGGGAAATGCCGTGGTGCCATACCCGAACCACTCTCGCTCCGGGCCGGGTAACCGGCACAGCTTCCAGTATCCGAAAGCTTTCTTCGGCCACCGACAAATGAACCCGCTGCAGTTTCACCGCGCCGTGTTGCACCCCGTGAGCGAGCAGATCTACCAGGTCCAGCCACCAGTGCATGTCGCCATTACCCTTGTTCATACCAACCAGTCCTCCAGTTGCTGGCACACCGATGTATGGTGAGCCAGGCGGATATGATCCACACCCGGAAAATTCGCACAGCCCGCCAGCTGCCAGCCGGATTGGCCAGCGCCTTCAGCACTGGCCTGCTGCACCAAGGCGTCACCAAAGAGCAGGTTCACAGGGTGTTGTTGACCGCGCAGGAGCAAGCCACTGATCACATAATGCCGGGCCTCCGGTAACAGTGGCTGAGGCTCCACACCGGGTTCCAGGACATCGCCCCGGGACAGGTTACGGATACCCTCGCTACGCAGGTCGATCACTTCACCAATCACCCTTAGATAGTCCCGGGATCTCCGGTTTAACCAGCCGGCCGCCCGGTGGGCACCAACCGCCAGCCAGGAGCCATCGTGTGGCGAACCGATGTACACGCAATCCGGGTTCCGTGTGACCCAGGAGTGCCCATTCACCAGACCATAGTGGCAGGCACTTCGAATCAGCAATCCGCCCATGCTGTGCCCGATCAGGATCAACCGCTGCACCGGAACGGGCCAGTTACTGACCAGGGATTCAAGCAGGGCCGCCAGCTCCTGACCGTTACGATAAATCGGCCGACCGGTGTTGAAACGCAGTTTCAGGGCGCTGGCATCGCCAAGCTGTTCCGCAAGGTAGCTGCCATAGTGGTAACCCGGTCGCGAGGGAAAATCCCATACCGACTCCAGTTCCATGAGGCCGTGGATCGACAGGCACAGGGTACGGCCGGGCACCTCGGGTTCCGGTTTCTCTACCTGCAGCTCTGTATCTCCGGCAAATACGGACATAGGAACGGCAAGACCATTGCCACGATGCTCCAGCCAGTCGCCAAGAAAACCACTGGCGATGGCCGCTACCTGTTGCTGGATTCGCCCGGTTGAGACCTGAGGTGCCATCATCATTCTCCTGTTGATAACTCCAGTGTACGCCTGCCAGGGACAATGGCTATGGCGATAATCGGGCCAGAATACGGCTCACGGGCGAATGGCTGCCAACGCTTCGGCTCAAGGAAGTTTAATCTGCCGGCAAGGGCGACAGAGAGGGAATCCTGATACGCTTTCGAACCGTATTTGTCGTTTAACCGGGAAAATACAAGGAAGCATCTAATGCGATCTGCTGTTCTCTTACTCACTCTGACAAGCCTGATTTTTTCCGCGCTTCCGGCATCGGCCGAAAGCACAGAAGAGGCCACACCGGAACCCGAGGTTATGGGGTTTGTGGAATGGGTGGTAATGGGCGAAACCGGCATACGCCTGAAAGCCCGTCTCGACACCGGTGCCAAGACCTCCTCTCTGCATGCGGTCAATGTTGAACCGTTCGAGAAGGACAATGAAGAGTGGGTCCGGTTCCAACTTCCACTGGGCGACCACAAAGACCAGCCCAGTGAAGGGGATATTGATCACGAAGAAGTGATTCTCGAATTCGAACGGCCGGTATACCGGACCGTTCTGATCAAGCGCAAGGGCGCGCCGTCACAACGCCGATACGTGATAAAAATGGACTTCTGTATTGGCGGCAAAACCCATGAAACCCAGTTTTCACTGACGGATCGGGGCAAGTTCTCTTATCCGGTGCTGCTGGGCCGTCGCTTCATGCGCGATGACAACATCCTGATCGACTCAGGCCGCAGCTTTATCGTTGAAAACGAGTGTGAATACAGCACCCTCGAGGAACTCGCCGAGAGTAAGAAGGCTCTGGCAGGCTGAACTATTCGATAATCTCCGGTTCGTCATTACGAATTCTTAGAAAGCTGGCGAACCGGGGTAAGCCTGTAGCCGTGAGGCCGCGATAGCGAAAAGTAACCCGGGCGCCAATAGCAGGCGGATTGTGCCGCTCCTCATCGGTAAACCCGGTGCCAAGCCGGAACCGGCGACCACTTTCCAGCTCTACCTCCAGTGCCCCCAATAATCCCTCATACTTGCCCTTGCCGGGAAGATGAGCAACCACTGTGGCTTCCGCATCCTGATGTTTTTTCACCTTGAGCAGGTCATCTGAACGGCCCGCCTGATACCAACTTTTGCGGCGTTTCAGCATCAGTCCCTCACCACCGGCCGCGACCGTTTGCTCAAGCCGGGCCATCAGCTCATCGTGGCTGGCAACTACCCGCTGTTCCACCAGTACCAGATAACGCGAATCTGCTGCGGTCACCAGCTGTTGCAAGCGTCTATAGCGTTGCTCAAAAGGCCGATCTGGCTCGGGCAAATCAAAGACGTAGAAGCGCACCTGACGCCATTCCTGGCCTACTGGCTGAACTTTGCGGACTACGCCAGATAGTTCCGCAAAACGGCCACGACCGCTCCAGAGTTCGCCATCCAGCGGTTGAGCGGGAAACTGACGGGTAAACCAGGCCGGTGCGCTATACCTGTACCCGCCCCGAGACCAGAGCGTCTCGCCATCCCAGAATACCCGGACACCGTCCAGCTTTTCACTGACCCAGTACTCTTCCAGATTGACCCCGGGATGGTAGACATTGGCGAGCGGAAGAGCCGGCGGCCGGCCACTGGCGTGCCCAAACGCTGAAAGGAAGATTGATACAACAATAAAACTGAATGCCAGAGGCATCGCCCTGACACGGGTGGTATTGCAGAGTGGCATAGTCCTTTGCCCTGTTACGTCCCTGTTTACAGAATTCCGATATTTCGGCTCTTAAGCCGTTACATACTTCAGCAGCTCTACCACCTGTTCCGGCGTTTGAGCCCATGCCATGGCGGCGGCGTCCACTTCTTTGAGCGGATGCACAATGTCTTCGTCATGCAGGGTAATGTATGGCGTGCCCATGGCCGCACAATAACCGGCGTCGAAGGCCGCGTTCCACTGCTTGTACTTGTCGCCAAAGCGGATGACCGCCAGATCACACTGCTCAAGCAGGGTTTTGGTGCGGATGGCGTTTACCTTGGACGACTGGTGGTCACGCCAGAAATTGTTCTCCGGCTTGCCCAGGAAGTCACCTGCGGCATCACTGGATTCGTGATCGGTATTGGCAGACGTGAACTCTACCGGCAGGCCGGCCGCCTCGGCACCCGCAGCAATCTGCTCGCGCCAGTCGGTGTGAATTTCGCCAGAAAGGTATACGGTCCAGATCATGTTGGGCTCCTTACGCCAGTTTAAAGCCGGCCAGTCTAACCTACAGGCCGGCTTTAATGTAGGCATCAGACAGGTGTTACAGCTCCCGCTAACGGCGCCCTTTCGGGTTCATCATGCAGTTGGCGTAATAGGTGGTCGTGGCCGGCCAGTCCGAGAATACACCAATGACGCCCACCTCCCGAGCCAGCACATCAATCACATTCATGACATCGCCGTCGTTATTGATGGCATCCGAAACTGTCTGGTAATACCAGCCACCGCCATTTGCCAGGGGACCACTACGCTCCACGGTCCAGGCGATCAGATCAAGACCAGCCATGCGGGCATTGCGGGCATACTCAGACGGTTCAATCTCGCCATAACTATCCAGCGCCAGCATTTTCCAGAGCGCTGGCGCCAGAATGTTCACGCCCCGGGACTTCAGGCTTTCCATGTGCGCCAGAGACTCTGTATCCGGCGTGATCGGCGACTGATCCAGAAACACTGCCTGTTCACCAAAGCGCGGCATTTCATTCACCCAGAAGAGTACGTCGTCCAGATTAAACGATTGCGGCCACACATCTTTCGGGTTAATGCCAGCGTCGATGTAATCCTGAATCATCTGACGGGCGTAGTCCCGCTGGCTGTACTCGCCTTCAAACGGCATATCGACCACTGGCGTTTTAAGCTCCGGAGTGAACTTGGCGCCAAGTGACTTGAACAGCTCTATACTCTCGCGGTGGGTCATCAAGGTGCCCCGGCTGGCATACAGATCGGTACGCCAGTCAGCAGTGCCGCCGACATACTCTTCCGGTGTGGTCGCCATCGGATCGTAGGCGTCCATCTTACCCTCGAGGGTCTTGAACTCCGCCAGGGTGATGTCACTGGTCCGGCATTCAGCCTTGGCCGGAGTGCCGGACGCCGGATCAGCAGGGACGAACGGCTGGGTACACTTCGCGTTCAATTCCGGAATGGTGACAATGTTGGTGGTGGTGTGCAGATCATTCTGGGCGTGGCGACACACCAGCTCGCGATCCTTGGTGAAAGCAACATCACACTCCAGAATGCCAGCGCCCATCCTGGCGGCGGCGATGTAGGACTCCCGGGTATGTTCCGGGAACTGCAGGGGCGCTCCCCGGTGGCCAATCGAGAAGTCCGTAGCCTGGAAGTTGCGCACGTCACAGCTCTTGAGACGTTCCTTGAGCGGGCCGTCATCCATATCCTCAACCAACCAGTACGGCCTCGCGCCCACCTGAACCGATGGCTTGCCCTGATACTTGTGCCAACCCTTATGCCCCCGGTGATCGTGCCATGCCTTTTCCAGCCCAGGCGGCATCCACTGACGTTCATCATGCCAGCCTGGTGTGGCATTGGCGGCTCCGGCCATCAGAGTACTCAACACCACACTTGCGATAACGCGTAACTTCATAACCTGCTCCTTGTGAAATGAATGATACTGCAGCGTCAGTGTTCACAAGAGCCATGACCACCGCATGACGTTTTTTTGACCAGCCGATCAACTTCTCTTCATATGCAGACTTTTCCTACAAGGATCTGACTGATCTTCCTACACACTATTTACGACATTCCGGTACATTCGGCCGCCCCAAGAACCCATCTGGAGTATCGAATGGACGCCCCGGTAACCTCACGGACAGAGAAACTGCTCTCTGCTGTTCTGAATAATCTGAAAAAATATCTGTTGGCCATCGCAAGCTCGCTGTTCGCGGTCTTCCTGGCCATGTCATCCTTTTTTACCACGGAGCTGGGCTACACCTATGTGGTTCAGGACACCCTGTTTGGCACCATCCGCGTGTTCACCGAGCCCGGCCTGCACTTCAAGGTACCGTTCTTCTCAAACGTTTATACCTACAATCAGGCCATGACCCTGAGTTTCGGTAACCAGGAGAGCGGTGAAAAGATCAAATCCACCCGCCAGCTCGGCGAAGTGGAAGTGCAATTCGCTGACACCTACACCGCCCGGATTCCGGCTACTTTCCGGTTCCGACTGTCAGCAGATCCCGCAAAAATTGTGGCTATGCATCGTGAGTTCCGCAGCTACGACAACCTGATCGATTCCCTGCTGATCAAGAACGCCAAGAACGTGACCGTAGTGACCGCCACCCAGTACACCGGCGAAGAGTTCTTCCAGGGTGGTCTGAACAAGTTCAAGGTTCAACTGGAAGACCAGTTGCAGAATGGCCTTTACGAAACCGAGCGACAGCAGGTGGAAGTGGAGCAGACCGACCTGGCTGCCGTATCTTCAACCAACGACGACGGCGACCGGCTGGAGCGGAAAGTGCAGCTGGTCTGGAAGAACATCATCCTGCAGGACAGCGCCGGCCAAGCCAAGCGCATTGCCAACCCGCTGGATGCTTATGGCATTCAGGTACGCCAGGTGACCATTGGTCGTCCGCTGCCCGAGAAGCGACTGGATGAGCTGCTGGTGAAAAAGAAGGACCTGGTCGCCAAGCGGATTACCGCGATCCAGGCCCAGGAAACCGCCCGCGCCGAAGCCAAAACCGCGCAGCTGGAAAAAGAGATCGAGAAGGCCCGGGCCATCCAGGACGCCCAGCGCAGCAAAGAACTGGCCATTATTTCCAAGCAGAAAGAAGTGGAAATGGAGCGTCAGCAGGCAGAACTGGAAACCGTCCGCAAAGAGAAAGAAAAGGCCGTAGCCGTGCTGGAGAAACAGAAGCAGCTGGAAATCTCGGTTGCTGAGAGAGACATCCAAAAAGCCAATGCCGAAGCCGCCACCTACGCTGCAAAAGCCATTCGGGAGCAAGGCCTGGCGGAAGCCGAAGTCGCCAAGGCACACCTGCTGGCCAAACAGGCCGCCCGGGATATCTACATGGCCGAAATCCAGCGCGATATCGCTCAGGTAATGTACCCGGCCCTGAAGGACGTAACCATCGATATGCCGGACTACTATGTCGGGGCCGACGCAGGCGCCAGCCCGGTCAGTAGCCTGGAAGTATTTACCAGTCTTGGCGCTATGGAGCAGTTGCGCCGGTCTTCAGGACAGACCATCCCTCAGTAAAGCCAACGCATTGATACCGGGGTGGGCGATCCAGACATTCGCCCCCGGTATCAACGTGGTCAACCGGCCAGCAAACGCTCCTGCAGCTCCCGGATCACTCGCAACACACGGCTCATGTCACTCTGGGTTTTCAGATCCAGGTCCAGCTTGCCATCCATGGTTTTCACCAGCGGCACAATGGATTCTTCAAAGATCCGGGCGAAGGCCATCAGCGCGTCGCCCACCTGGGGCGGGCTGTCCAGGTTGACGGTGACAGCGGGATTCAGCTGTACCGATTGCAGGCCTTCGGTGAGGCCGGTTTCGAGGGAACGGGACAGCTGGCTCAGGGCTTTATCCAGATCGGGTTCCGGGTGTTTTCCGCTGTCCAGTCCGGCAACCAGTTGTTGCCCCAGTTGCTGCAAATGTTCCGAGATCAGGCCCAGTTGGCGAACCACTTTCACCCCGGTTTCCTCGTCGCCACCTGCTTGCTGACGGCGGCGGTATTCCTCACAGATGGTCTGCCAGCGTAGCGCTTCTTCGTCGGTCATGGTGCCGCGCATCTGCTTGAGCTTGAGCAGGTTTTCTTCGGCGCCGTAGGTCAGCAGCTGAGCCTCGCCCTGATAGTGGTCATCAATCAGGGCTTCCAGTTCCTGGTCACTCATCACCGGAGACAGCTTTTCCGCCAGCTTGTTCATGTTCCGGTAGCTGCCCTGCAGCTTGAAGGTGGGCTCGGTGCGGTAAGCTTCTGCCTGGGCGCTGGAGGCAATGTAAGCCTGATTGACGCGCAACACGGTTTCCCGCACCCGGATCATTTTCTTCAACAGGGCAACGATTTCATCGCGCTCGGCGGCGCTGTAGTCGTGTTCAAAGTCCGAATCCGCCACCGTTTTGCCTTCGGCCAGATCGGCGAACCGGTAAAAGTCCGCCATGCCCCGGGTGGCCAGCGGTGCCAGCACCCGGTTGGAGCTCAGGCTGTTCTCGATGTAGGACAACGCAAAGGCATGCTCCATGCCCGAGAGCACGTCACCCAGGTTGTAGATGTCGGCCCGGTTGGCGAGCATGTCGGGGACCTTGAAGACTTCGCCGCTCTCGGTATATGGGTTCCCGGCCATCACCACACAGAAACGTTTGCCACGCATGTCGTAGGTGCTGGTCTTGCCGCGCCACACCCCTTCAATGCGGCGCGTGCCGTCACACAGGGAGATAAACTTCTGCAGGAATTCGGGGTGAGTGTGCTGGATATCGTCCAGATACAACATCACGTTGTTACCCATTTCCAACGCCAGGTTAAGCTTGATCAGCTCTGCTTCGGCGGTGGAATGCGGTGCCTTTTCGGGATCCAGCGACATCACGTCGTGACCCAGGCTCGGGCAGTTGATCTTCATGAAGATCAGACCCAGGCGGTTGGCCACGTATTCCATCAGCGTGGTTTTACCGTAGCCCGGCGGCGAGATCATCATCAGCAGCCCGGACTGGTCGGTGCGGCGGTCTTCACCCGCCGTGCCCATCTGCTTGGCCAGGTTATCGCCAATGATCGGCAGGTAACTCTCGCTGATCAGCTTGTTACGTACGAACGACGACAATGGGCGGGGCCGGAACTCGTCCAGCCGTAACTGGCCACGCCATTTCTCCAGTACCTGCTGCCGCACCTCCTGCAACTGCTGCCAACCAGGAATGATCTCCTGCTGGTGATATCGCAGACGCTCGTCAAATTCATCCAGTTGCAGGCTGAGCGTGCGCTCTTCAATGCGAGGGTGTTGGCCCAGCAGACCCTCAATCTGGAACGCCAGTTCCACACTGCGGACCGAGGTTTTCACCGTTTCGCCCACGTTCAGCACGACCACGGCCTCCGGAAGATAGTGCAGCAGATGCTGCTGATCCGTCTTGGCCATCCAGGCTTTCAACCAGTGGCTGGTGATGCTCCAGCGAGCAGCCGGCTGATCGGCCACGACCTCCAGTGCCTGCTGATACTGGGCAAACTGGTTATCCCGTTTCAGTGCCTCGACAAAGCCGGTTGCCAGATCCCCGGCATAGCGAGTGATATCGAAGGCTTCGGATTCTTCCGCCAGCTGCCGTACCAGGTACTGGGCTGCGGAATGCACCAGGCTGCGGCCATCGCTGCCCGGCCCGGCCAGGCTCAATTGCTGTTCTTCCACAAAGTTTGCGAGCTGCGGTTCCAGTTCCTGTTGCAGGGATTCCAGCAGCTCATCGGACTGCATCATGCGGCTGAGGATGCCGGCAGACAGGCACCGGGAACGCAGTTGCTGGCCCGCGCTCTGTTGCTGGCTTAACCCGGCCCAGAACAGCATGGCCAGTGCCCGCGCCCTGGGGCTGAAACGGAGCAACCCGGCGTTCTGAATCGCCGGCCACAGCGTACTGACAATCAGCGCTGCGTCGTGATCATGGATGCCTTTTTCGTAGCCCTCCCGGTATCGAGGCGAGGCGAACTTGCGGATGTAACCGGTCAGTTCATCCAGATCCGCGACGTTAACCGGAAGGTCTCCGGCCTTGCGGAACTCATCGATTACCAGTGCCGACAGATACTCCGCCCGGTACACCCGGTCGGATTCCGAAGGTTGGCTCATGTTCCAGTAGCCCCGGAGGCGGTCCAGCTCGGGCTCCTCCAGGCGCTCGTAATACTGGGTTCCGGTCAGGTGCAGCAGGACATGATCCTCCCGGGGAATCAGGGTCAGATCCAGCTCCCGCTGGTTAACGCTGAACTTGTGCTTGCCCAGCCGGATAACGGCACCGCCATCCTCAAAGATATCGGCCTTGTCCCGAACACTGCGCAGGGCCGTGTCCTGAGCCGCTTTAAGCTGGCCCAGGCAATCATCCGCCTCCATGGCGGCACCCAGCTCCCGCAACTCACCGGCCATGCTGCGCAACCGGCTAACCATGGCATCAGAGGCGAAGAAGGCATGCAGCTCTTCCGGGCTGCTGAAACGTTCGGTACGGCGGCCCAGATTCTTGAGAATACGGGCAGCGGCATCGGTGAGCGTGGTTACCCGGCGCTGTTGCTGATCCTGGAGCTGCTGGCGCCGTGCCTCGATGCTCTCATGGGCGTTCTCACGCTGCTCCAGAATAGCCGCCAGGAACTCGTCATATTCGCCAAACTGGCTTTCCAGCTCCTGCAGCTGATCCAGCATACGGGTCATCAGACCATCGCATTCGCGCACATCCGACAGCGCGCTGACGCCGTTCGCCAGGCTCTGCTCAAACAGCCGGATACGAGCCGCAAACTGGGCCCGGGCTTCCGCACTGCCCTGCTCTTTCAGCCGGATTTCCGCTTCGGAACGCTGCTGGTTGATGGTGGCGTAGATGCCCGAGATGTTATCGGTGATCGCCGTTTCCAGCGCGGCATCGTCACCGCCCATGGACGCCAGCATGCCCTGGATCATGTCCAGGCCTTCAGTCAGTTCCCGATAGCGATCGACAATCTTCTTCAGGGCATCCCGGCTGTCGGCCTCGGCTAGCGCAGTCTGCAACTCGGTCAGGGTCTGGCGGTAGCCATCCAGCGCCTCCGGCGACGCCAGGAAACGGAAGGTGCGCTCGGTCAGCCGGTCCTCAGCCTCGGCCAGCTCCTCTTCAAGAGTGTCGATACGGGCTTTGTCGGCGTAACGCCGATCATTGAGGGTTCGCACCCTGCCGCGATGATCGCGCAAACGTGCCAGGTAACTGACAAACTGATCCGGTGCTTTCCAGCTATCCGGTTTCAGGTCCCGCATCAACGCGCCCTGGTCCTGAGCGACCTCGGTAATGGCAGCTTCAGTCTGGGCGCGAATGCTCTGGACTTTCTCATACTCATCCAGCACCAGCTCTGCGGTGCTTCGGATGGTGCTGAGCTGTTGGTTTAACCCGGCAAACAGGGCTTCTTCCTGGCGCGCTGACAGCCAGAAAAACTGATCCAGAATACGGTCCACGGTGCGAATCAGGTTGGTGAAATGCCGCTCACTGGCGCTGGCGCCCTCCACCAGGGTAACCACCGTATTCAGCTCGGCAATTCCCCGCACCAGCTCGGGATTGCCAATGCGCGCCAGCTCGGAATCGTTGGCGACGTTCGCCGCAGCGTGGAAACTTTCAGAATTGAACGGCGTTTCCCACACCTGCAACGGGTGCACCAGCGTAGGTTCCTTGTCGGCATTGAAAATCACCAGATGCCCGTTTTCGAACAGGGCGTAACCGTGGCCAATCAGTGGCACATCCGCCTGTTTGCGAATCAGGTTGTAGCGGAACAGGATCACCTGACCGGTGCGCTGTTCGAAGAAGACATACAGCATGTCTTCGCCGTTGGGGGCCCGCAAGGTACGCTTGAGCCGGAAATCCCCGTCGGGAATCTGGAAGGTTTTCAGCTCGCCGGTACTCAGGTAATAACCCGACGGAAAAATCAGGCCGTGATTGTCCGGCAGCGACGCGACGGAACCGGCCATGGCGTCAACGCGCTCGATCTTGCGCTCGGTGCGATTGAACAGGTAATAGCGCCAGTGTTCTTCGTTAAACGGCAGAATCCGTACCAGCAGAATCTCGCCCAGATCGGCAAAATCGAAGCTGGCGTCGTCCAGTGACTGGGAATCGGACTCCACCGGGTCCGAGTAGATGCCTTCGCCGGTGGAGGTGTTGTTCTCCACCTTGAAAGTAATGTTGCCCCGCAGGTTATCCACAAACAGGGTGTCGGCGATGTTCAGGTGCGGAGAGCGGCCCTGAACCTGGCTGTCGCGGCCCACGGTTTTCCAGGGAAAACTGAAACGTTCCGGGAAAGACAGATCGCGCTCGCCGCGATTATCAATGTAGCGGCTGACCTCACCATCGGGCTTCAGCTCCCAGCGAAACACCCGAAGATCATCGAGTTTGTCACCGATGCGAAACGCCATCAGCAACATGCCTTTGAGAATCACCAGTTGCGACAGCGTGGCGGTGTTGTAGTACTGCTGGAGTTCCCGGAAGTCGGTGGCGAAGCGTTCATCCTTGAGAAACGAGCCCTCAATGGCCGCTTCGGTCATCTCGAAGCCGCTGTCGCCGTCGTTCAGGTGGTACAGCCGGAACACGTCCTCAATCACCAGCGTCTTGCGCAAGCCCAGCTGTAGATTGAAACCGAACAACAGCTTGTCGCCCAGACGCACCACATCCCGGGCGATGGCGTTGTTTTCGGTTCGCACCCGGGCCCGGCCCAGCACGTTCATGCCGGCACTGCCAAAGATCTCTTCGCGGGCCTGGTTCAGCCCGGACACCTGCTCACGCAGTTGCCCGCCCTGCTCTTTCAGCCGGCGCTTGATGGTTTCAAAGGCTGAACCTTCCTGAACAATGCTTTCGAGCTCGGTGCGATCCGTCGACATACCAAATCATCCTGAACCAAAGAGGGGAATGCGGTTAGGGGAAAGCACTCCCAGCACCTTGGGTCCGGTACCGGGAGCCATCGGCCTTATCAGGCCGTCTCGGAACTGCGGTTAGGCTTTTCACCTGCCACCCGGCCGGCAATGTTCGAGAGCGCCGCCTGCAGCGAGGGGGACTTGTCCAGCACGCCCTGAACACTCTTGCCGTAGCCAAGGCCCTGGGCAAACTTCTCGAAAATGCCGCCGTCGCCGCCGATCATTTCGAACTTGGCGTCTTTCAGGGCAGCAGCCATAACCCGGCCATTTTCCAGCATGCCAGCCTTCTGGGCGTCGATCTGGGCCATCACTTCCTTCTCATGAACTTCCAGGTTCATGCGGAATTCTTCAAAGTGACGGGATTCCTCAGACATGCCATCGTAGGCCTTGAGTTTCTCAACCAGACCAGCCGCTTCGGCCTTGGCCATGGCTTCGCGGGCTTCGGCTTTGGCGTGGCCCATGCGCTGCTCACCTTCGGCTTCGGCCAGAACCATGGCCTTGCGGGCATCGGCCTTGGCAACACCCAGTTTCTCTTCACCCATGGCTTCGGTTTCCAGACGCTGCTCAAGCACCCGAACCTCGGCCATGCCGGCTTCTTCATCGGCCTTGGCGGTCACCGATTTGACCTCGGCGCGGGCCAGACCGTCGGCCCGGATAGCAGACGCCTGAGCTTCCTTGACCTGCGCTTCGGCAAGGCCATCGGCCGCCGCCATAGCCTGGCGACCACGGGCCAGTTTCTCATCAGCCACCGATTTCTTCTCAGCTGCATCCATTTCCGCCTGGGCGGTAACCCGAACCTGCTCGGCTTCCAGCTTGGAGCGCTCAAATGCCGCTTCCGCCGCTTTCACATCTTTCAGCTTCAGTTCCTCGGCTTCGGCTTCGGCCGCCACCACTTTCTTCACCTTCAGGCGGTCGGCTTCAGAACGGTTGCGAACATCCTTGATGTTCTCTTCCTCTTCCGCCACGTTGCGCTCAACGGCAATACGCTGGCTGGTGATATCGGCAATTTCCTTGCGTTCTTCTTCCAGCGCCTTTTCCATGCCAATGCGCTCGATTTCCACCGCCCGCTCACGGTTAACATCCTCGAGCTCCCGGGCCTGGCGAATACGCACTTCTTCAATCTGCACCGCACGCTCTCGGGCTTTCATGGCCATTTCAATCTGGCGTTGCTTGTTTTCGTCCGCAATCGCCAGTTCTTCATCCGTCTTGATGCGAGCGGCTTCGGCACGGGCCCGCTCCTGCTCACGCACCTGCTCGGTTTCCGAAGTCTCACGGGCCTGCAGGGTTTCAATTTCCCGGCGCTGGCGCGCTTCGGCTTCGGCCTGGCTGCGTTCCAGTTCCAGCGACGCTTCCCGGGCCGACACATTCTTGCGCTGGATTTCCAGCTCCTGGTCCCGCTCCAGACGGTTGGTTTCCACGTTGTGGAGGGCAGTAATTTCGGTAATCCGCTTGATGCCCTCGGAATCCAGGATGTTGTTCGGATCCAGCGAGGTCTTCGGCGTCTGCTCCAGGTAGTCGATGGCCACGTCTTCCAGCACGTAACCGTTCAGGTCCTCCCCGATGGTCTCGACGATGGAATCGCGGAAGCGCTGACGCTCCTCAAACAGCTGCATGAACTCGAGCTTCTTACCAACGGTCTTCAACGCTTCACTGAACTTGGCATTGAACAGCTCGTTCACGGCATCGCGGTCTGAGGCACGGCCCACACCCACCGATTTGGCCACGCGCAGCACGTCTTCCTGGGTTTCATTCACCCGCAGGTAGAAGGCGACAGTAATGTCGGCCCGCAGGTTGTCCTTACAGATCAGACCTTCCTTGCCGGTACGGTTAAGCTCCAGGGTAATGACCGAGATTTTCATGGTCTCGGCGCGGTGGATAACCGGCAGCACCATGGCCCCGGTGAAATACACCTTGGGCGTGGGCGACAGGTCGTTCACGATCAGGGCCTGGCCCTGGTCCACCTTGCGGTAAAACGCCTTGAACAGGGCCAGTATGCCCAGTATCAGCAGAACCAGGACCCCGACGGTCATGATTGCTGGCATCATCCAAGATAAGTCCATTTAGTCATTCTCCTGCGCTGATTGAAGGGAGTAGGTGCGGGGATTAACCGGCCGATTCGCCGGCAAGGAATTCAGCTTCCGGAACCACCCACCAGGCGTTCTTGTCCGGAATATGTTCGATCAGCACCGCGCGCTCGCGATGCGCCAAAGGCGTATGGCTGCGGACCTGCAGCACCAGATGGGCACCGTCCAGAATCGCTTCTGCCCGGCCTTTGGTTTCCGTAACCGTTGCTGAGGTAATCACGCAAGCGGTACCGATAATACGTTTCTGAAGCGGGGGTAAATACGCCCGCCGGAACAGTGGCCGCAGTGGGCGGATAACAACCGCGGTCACCAGAACACTCACCACCAGAGCCCCGGCAATGACTGCCAGGCCGAACAGGGCATGCAACAAGCCACCAGGCACCAATGCACCGAGCAACAGCTCCGCAAAATAGCTCGCCAACCAGGCAATCAGGAACAACAGGGTAAGCACGAGTGGCAGCGGGACACCCTGGAGCCCCAGGGTTACCATCAGGCCGGAGAAGTCGCCGGAGGCATCAATATCGCCCTCGGCCTCGATATCGCCCAGACCCACAAGGGAAATCAGCCAGTAAACGATGGCCACGCACAGCAATACGGAAAAAATGACCGTGGGGAAGGAGAAGGCAATTGCAAAGAATGTATCCATACGCGACCAGACATCCGTTCTGGTAAATCCACTGGGCGACAGTCCGTGTCAGACTGACGAGTTGTTTATAACGTAAACAAACTATTTCTTGCAAATGTTTAATTGCGAGGTATAGACTCGGATTATTGACATAAAATGTCAAGCGACAGGACAAGGTTCGTCCGGATCGGCCGAACCGATTCAACGCCACAGGAAGGAGCTATTCGTGGATACCCAATCTCTCACCCTGGCCCTGGGTGACGCCACCCATGCTGGCCGAACCTTCGATGTCATGCCCATTGCCGGCGAAGAACCGGTGCTGCAAGTAATCGTGTCCGGCGCCGAAGAAACACCGGTGTATATTACCGTAACCGACACCCAGATTCTGTGCCTTGCGTACCTTTTCGACGAACAGGAACTGGCCCCGGAACGTCTGAACGAGCTGCATGAAAACATGTTGCGCATCAGTGTTCCCATGCCCTTAAGCTCTCTTGGCAAAACCGGCCAGCACTATGTGGTCTATGGCGCACTGAGCCCCACGTCCGGCACCAGCGAGATCATGCAGGAACTGGTAACCCTCGCCGAGAATGCCATCGACCTGTTACAGACTTTTGAAGACTACCTGGCTTGAGTGAGGGCTGAGACATGAGAACCGTACTTAAAAAAATCCTGACCGCCATGCGCGGGGGTGTGAACGAACTGGGTGAAGCCGTTGTCGACGGCCAGGGCAACCGGATTCTGGAACAGGAACTGCGCGATTCCGAGCATGAGCTGAAACAGGCCAAGCAGGAGCTGGCGTCACTGATGGCCGAAGCGGCCTCCCTGGCCCGACAGATCCGTACCGAGCAGGACAGCGCCGCCAAGCGTGAAGACGATGCCCGCAAAGCCATCGCGGCTGGCCAGGAAGACCTGGCCCGGGAAGTGGCCGAGCGAATTGTTGGCCATGAGCGCCGCGCTTCGGAGCTGACCCAAACCCGGGAATTGCTGCAACAGCGCATTGTGGGCCTGAAAGACCGGGTTCAGAAAGCCGAGAAACAGCTGGCCGACTACCGCCGGGAACTGCAAGTGGTGAAGACCAACGAGCGGGTGCTACGCACCACCGCGCAGATTGACACCAACATCAACAGCCAGCAGTCCTCCCTGAGCACCGCGAAAGAGACATTGGAACGGATTCGCGAGCGCCAGGCCCGGGAAGAAGACCGCCAGACCGCCAGCGCCACCCTGGAAAAAGAGCTGACCGGCGCAGATCTGGACGAAAAACTGAAAGCCGCCGGCATTGACGGCGAACAGGATGCCGTCAACGATGTGTTGGCACGCCTCAAGGGCGGCAACGCAAACCCGTAAACCCTGAGCGCCCCGAAATCGGGGCGCTCACTCAAGCACCTCGAAGGCGCTCTCACAGGCAACCCCATGGCGAAGAAACAGGACTGGTCCCGAGAAGAACAGGCCGTTCAGGCGGTACAGATGGCCTTCGACCTGTCCAACGATATCCAGCGCGCGTTTCGCGTGTCGGCGGCCATGCAGGATATGACGACCGCCGACATGGTGCGCAAGGTGCTCCACCTGCCCTACCGTAAAGGCCGTGCCCGCCCGCGGCTGACGGTAACCCTCAAAGACGAGGACTTCGAACTGCTGGCAAGCAAGTACGAACTGGATCCGCAGGATCGTGCCGCTATTCGCCAGCGCGTGGCGGAGGAGTTGCAGGGATTTGCCAGGCAGTATCTGACTGCCTCGGATCAGTAATCGCCAGGCGCTTCAAAAACCGCTATACCAGGAAAAGGACGTCATGCCCAGAAACCGCTATCGACAGTGCCCGGCCTGCAATACCGCAAGCCTGGACTCCTCCAGCCATCCCTCCATATTCGACTGCCGCCTGTGCCACGGGCTATGGTTTGAAGATGGCGCATTAAATCAGGCGATTGCCGAGCATCATGACGGCGTAGACCAGTACGATCACGAGCAGCACCTCGGCCCCGCGCTTCGCACCAGCGACCGGCTTTGCCGGCGGTGTCGCGTGCCCATGACCCACTACCAATTGCTGGCTCACTACACTACGGAAATTGACTGCTGCCCCGGCTGTGACGGTGTCTGGCTCGACAAACACGAAGTCGATCAGGTAATGCAGTCGCCGCAACTGAAGCAGGCCCTTAAAGACCTGAACCAGAAGGTGAGCTGGAAATCCTGGCTGTTCCAGTTCCTGACCGCCATGCCGGTGGAATACAACGTAAAACCCCACCGCACCCCCTGGGTTACCCGAACCCTGGTGTTCCTCTGTGCCCTGGTGTTTGGTGTTGGAGCGCTGTCCGCTGAGGCTAATGAGTGGATCTTCGTAAACCTGGGACTGAACTCCGACACCCAAAGCCCGTCACATTTTGTGCTTCAGTTGCTGAGCTATCAGTTTGTGCACGGTGGCCTGATGCACCTGGTCGGGAACATGTACTTTCTGTGGATCATCGGCGACAACCTGGAAGATGCGCTGGGGCATGGTGCCTTCCTGGCACTCTACCTGTTTGCCGGCATTATGGCGGCCCTTGTGGAACTGCTGTTGTTCGATGCCAGCCAGGGGCCCCTGCTGCTGGTCGGGGCCAGTGGCTCCATCGCTGCCCTGTTCGGTCTCTACCTGATGTGGTTCCGGCACGCCAGTCTTACCTTCATGATCATTGTTTACCAGAAGAAACTCGCACCTCACTGGTACTTCCTGATCTGGAGCCTGATAAACCTGTTCGGGATGTTCACCGCCCAGGGCGGTGTGGCGTGGGCCGCGCATCTGGGTGGCTTTGGCTTGGGGTTACTGCTGGGCTACCTGTTGCGGGATTATGTGCTGCGGAAGAATCCGCTTATTGCGATGCTGAATCAGCCGGAGGCTGCGATTAACCGGTAGCCTTGCCGGTTAATCGCAATAGGTACCTACTCGCCGCAGGTTTCTTTAACCTTGGCGCGGAAACGGTCCCGAATCTGCTGATTTTCTTCCTCAGACACGTACTCCCGCTCACCCTTCTCATTGATATCGTAGAAGGTCGAAACACTCTCCAGATGCTTGAGACGGGCCTGGAGATTCCTGCATAGCTCCTCCTGCTTTTCGGCCTGTTGCCGGGCTTTCGCTTCTTTGGCCTGACGCTCCTCCCGCTCCTTCTGTTGCTGATCCAGGAACTCCGTCATTTTCTGCTGCCGGTCACGGGCTGTGGCATCAGCCTGGGCCGGCGCTGCATTGACGCGCACTTCCTTGGAACTGGCCTTCGCCGGGGGGCGATCGCCGAAATGGGTCTGACCGTTGGCATCTGTCCACTGGTAGACGGCAGCGTGAGAAAACGGACCAAGGGATAGCAGAAATAAAGAGATGAGAAGCTTGCGTGTCATAACTGAATTCCTTTTCGAATAATGCTTTGGACAACTTTCGAAGGAGTAGTCTACCCGATGATGTGTTTGGGAACATTGACCGGGTAGTCACAAGAGCCGTCCTACCTGATTGGCAATGGAAGCCCCCGGTTCACAAGTCAGGACGCATAATTCAGCTTTTCCGCCATCAGGTCTGGCCTGCGTGTGGTATCGATGATGGAGACATCGGTAAACATGTCGTCCACTTTCTGCTTGAAGGTTTTATCATCCATATCCCGCCAGTAACGCGCCGGACGGCCCGTCGCCTGGTCGTGCTTTGCGGTGGTCGGGTCAAGATGTCGATACTGCTCCAGCATGGGCAGTTCCGGCAGCGGTCTGGTGATATCCATGTAATTCTGGATGAAATCCCAGTAGGCGTAACACATGGTTGGACTGCCATGGGCGCCGAGAAGATCGCCAACGGTAACGTCCAGCTTGCTGTATCGGTGAGAGAGCACCAGATCAAACAAACTACCGAAACGGTCCACCCTCGCACAGCACCAGGCATCGAATTCGTAGAAGGGCTTTTCAACCACTACCGGCGGCTTTCTGGGGAGAAAAGGAAGCTTTTTCGGGTATTGCCAGACCTTGATCATGCCGGTGCGACGGTTGAATTCCCATTCGGGGCCTCGGCCATTCCGTAAAAGCCATTTCGGGAAAAGGCGTAACGCCAGTTTGGCCATCAAAATGAGAATCCAGCCGCCTCCAAGGAAAATCAAATAGGGCAACGCTTGGTCCAGAGAGTAGTCTAACCAGTTCCTTTCACGTTCACCAAACAAGGTTATTAAGACCAACATAAAAAAAGCGAATGGAGAAACAATATAGGCCCATAACGCACCTGTAACACTAATTATACTCACTAATCGAGCCTGGAGAGCCAATGGTGCATGCCGGAAGCATTCATGATTACTCTCAACGTGAAGTCCGTACTTCTCTGCCAGATCCTCTTTTTTCTCCAGGCGCCGCAACTTCTTGGGCGGGTTTCTTGACATGAAGGTGGGTGGCATCACTTCACGAGTATTACCCCACGGTAAACGTAAGCTGGCTGAGCGATCTAATCCGGTTCGGTTCAATTCCTGAGTTTGATTGCTTTGCTCGGGAATCGAGTCAGAACGGTAGCTATGCGATCCATAATAATCACTCGAGCTACCGTGCGGGGAAACATCAATCAGCATTTTCTTGAACTCTTTGGCTGTACCAAAATGGTTGGTCTTCACTGCTAAAGTCAGGTTGGGTATGACGCTCGTCCGATTTACTAAAAACGAGAGGATCTTGCGGTGGAGGCGCCGGGAAGACCATCAACATGGATTCGAGCGATTGCCTCGCCTGAATCTGGACTTTGGCCTTCCATCTATACGTTCGCGTTTCCCACGCTTCGCTCTGCCAGACTGCAGTATCCAATCTGCGTCTCGCGCTCTCAGGTGCATTCAGATAAATATGCAAACCCGTACCAGACTCCTCTGTCATTAGCACATAAGGCTCCACATCAGCCCCTTCTATTCGGTTATTCTGAACGTGACCCGATCTACCTTTAGCGACGGCGATCATTTCGTTGAGCTGAAGCTTCGGCAAAACAGTGACACCCCCTCCAGAACTGAACAATTCAGGAATGGCGCTCTCAATCACAAGACGTTCACCAGCCATCGACAAAGCGGCTATCTGATCATCGCTATAGCCTTCCAGAACGCCGTCTCGCGCCATTCGTCGCAAGGGATTGTATTCAAGTCTGACCGTGACGCCCATTAACTGGCTGATCAAGCGATAGTAGGCTTCGTCTGGCTTTTTCAAGAAGGGTTTCTCCGCCAATGGCCCGAAAGGCCCATGCCGCATCCAGATGTCGAGCGGTTCGTCGCTGAATGCGAAAACCGTCGCCAGGCCCGCTACGGCCAGGATAACACCTACCGCTAGCCAACCTTTCGGTCCTAACACCAAAAGAAGTCCTGATTTACCTACAACACTTGCGAATCCGAAAGCGATCCCGCTACCCGCCAGCAATCCATAGCCGAACGCCGCTTTGTGATTACCCATCCGATACTCGTAATAGGCGTCCCACCCGGCATCCAAGGCCATAAAAAAACCGGCTGCGGCGCCAAGACCGCTTCTTACTGTTAGTGGAGCACCAAGCGATTTAACGAAAACTCTTCCAATGTCTTCTGGCAGTTCGAGCGCCAAGATCTTGGATGGCCCCAGTACCCACCGTTCACTAATTGCCGTGCCTGCAACAAACAAATCAAAACCAGCACTAAACTTCCGAAAATCCGCACGCAGCTGGCCTTTTACCCTGCCATCATGAGCTGACGCCGACCAAACGCTCGCTGAGTTAAATACCTCAATCAAACCAACAAATACCGGAAAAGCTGGCTTATTCAACACCCGATATAAACGACTGGATCTGTTACTGTTAATTTCTGCCTGATCAATCTTGTTCGCCGCATCGTTCGCGGCCTCCAGGTCACGGATATACTGTTCTTTCTTCGCAACACGGCTTCTCCGGCTATCAATCTCTTGCTCGAATGCTTTGAGTTCCCGTTCCGCTCGGGCAACTTCAGCTTTTGCCGCCTCGATTCTTTGCGCAGCGGCAGCCATTGCCGCGGCGGGGGTGCCGGGACTCGGCCCAACGAGCTCGTCGAGTTCAGCTAACGCACGCACTGCTTGCCGGAAGTCAGACTCAGCTTTCCGGATATCCTCAATTAACATCACAACCGTTTCTGTTTTAGGGACTGCCAGCACGTATACATCCTCAGCAACCTCGGATGCGATACCCGCAGCCTTGCTGCGTCTTCTACTTGTTGACGCGCGAACGTCAGGTTCTTCGCCTGCCTGTATCAAGTCCCCAAAAAGCTCTACAGCCCGCTTTCCAGTTCCAGACTTGAGCTCAGCCTCACTAAACTCGAAGATGAAATAATCTTTCTGACGCGCTTTCGAGAGTCGCATCAACTCTACTTTCCCTAGAAGCTCTGGTAGGGACCGACGTAATTGCTCCAACGAAACAGAATAAAGCTTCATTCTGCCTGCAACCGCCGTTTTCATGATTGATTGTTTCTGCCGGCTCAGTTCTTTGAAGCGTACGTCGAGCTCGATCAGTTTGTTCCGGATCGCCTCAAGCTCAGCTTCTTTCCCTCTGAGGTTGTTAATTCTCCGTTCGATGTTCCAGCGTTGGTTTTCAAGATTGGAGATTTCTATTCGAAGCTCTGCCAACTGCTTCTTTATAGCCGCCAGCTTTGCATTTCTCGCCTCAATAGCTTGGCTGGCATGATGAATCGCAGCCCACATATTGCCGTGGACACTCATCAAAACCTGACTACCGAGCCTCATGTTCGCCGTCAGAAGTGTTTCGTAGGACCCTGCGGCAGCTTCGACTGCTAATTCAAGCCCATCGATCGTTTTTAGTTCATCAATATCGGGAAGATCGGTAATAGACATGGCAGCGAGTTCCGTTTCGCGGAACTGCCCGTTGCCATGATTGACCTGAGGCTCTGCCGGAGGTTGATACGGTTTTTTCTGATCTTCCGGGCTGAAGCGGGGGAACAGCAGAGAGTAGAGAACTCGACTGTGCCGGCCCTCACACAGCCCCTGTAACCAGTGTTTTCCTTCACCATCGACCGCACCCTCAACGTCAATGTCAAGGGCATCACATTCCGCCGGTTCGGTGACAAGGTTCATAACCAGAGATGTTACGAAATTGAATGCACCAGCGTAATCATAGCTGTCATGAGTGAACAAATCCGTCAGAACATGATGGGTGCGTTCGTTTGATAGCAATTCCAATAGCTCAGAATGCACCTTCTCGAGATAAGCTCGCCCCATCTGACGCTCAGAAACCGCAAGCGAGCGTTCAAGCTCTGCTCTGCCCTGATTATTTATTTCCGCCATGTGCTTGTGAAGCTGATTAGGCTCCGACGCGATGTGTTCTGGCTCGATCACAGAATGAACCAGCAAGGCAGAGTCAAAGTATGGTCTTGCCTTGGCGCGCCGCACAGCGGCATTCAAATACCAGGCCGCCACCTGTCGACGACGCTGGTTGTATCGAAGCTGGTAGATCGGATCGTCCAGCAGAATAACGCCAATGCCACGTTTTTTTGCATTGATCGTAGCATCCGTCTCAGCAGTTCCAGAGCCAGGCCAAGTGAAGGGCTCTGGGTCCTCTGGCCGACACTGCTGTATCAATGCCTCCTCTGCCTGGTGCAATGATCGATGCAGGCAATTGCTGAGAGCAGTCATCTCCGGTCTTTCGTCTTCGGCGATCGGGTCTTCGGGATCCGGACTTTCCTGCCTCTGGTGAATGGACTTTGCTTTTTGCATAGCCCGATCCGGATAGGTTCCCTCTAAATCCAACAGATAGTCATCGGGGCGGTCAAACTGCCACTCCAATGCGGGCACCCGGGAGCGTTGCGGTGAAAGATACTCCGCAAGAAATGCAACACTGTTACCGCTGGAAGCATTGGAATTCTCTACACTTACCTTCGTTTCTGATCCAAAACGCATATCGATGCTAACGCAACGATTTTCCCGGTCTGTAGCAGAGCGCTCCAAATGCATCACGCGCTCTCCCGGCCACTGCGATTCGCTGAAGGCCATCTCCAATGTCAGCCAATCACTGTTAATCCGGGCCGGTATCCAGATTTCACTCATTGCCGACCCAGTGACTTTCCGGTATCCAGGCTCTAGCTGACCACTGCGCGAACGATGTTTGGTAAGCGCCACGTCGTGATACGAAGTTTGCCCTTCTTCATCTATGCGGATTTCAATTTCACGCCATAGCTTTTCCTTGTAAAAGATATACAGGAACCCTGCACGGGCCAGAACCTGGCGGGCAGGCTTCTGCCCATGTAGCTCTATGCCAGACAACAGGGTCGCCGGCACGACCGGTAGTACGACGTGGCGTTGATGCTCAACTTCCCTTTCGGTGCTGGTCGCATCATCCAGAAATGGCACCCGAATCGGGCCATCTTCAGACTTGATTTCTATCCAGACATTCCTTGAGGGCTGCCCCTTCCAGGGCCAGACATGCAGAATGGAATTTTCCAGAGGTTCTATTTCAACCTGTTTCTCCAACCACTCTTGCTGCTCGTAGTTGGATTCATCAAAGATTCGAAAAGCATGCCCATCCGGGTGCTCTTTGCCGATAACCTCAATAATCAGCGATTCGTCCTCGCAAGTCGGGCTACAACCAGTTGTAGACTGCTTTGCACTATTCTCAGACATCCCTGTCATTCCTTGCATTCTAAACGTATCAATTCGGACTCAGGCCTCAGGCGTGTTCAATGCCTGCCACTGAGTTTCTGAAAGCGTTGGTACGGGCAACATAGTGAACAGACTTGGTCTGTCGGTGGTTTGCCAACGTTCCTGACCGCTTTCTCCGTACCAATAAATAACCCGTTCAATCACATCCGCCTGGTCTTGAGTACCCGGAGATAAGCGTTGCCATACCTCAGGGTCGTAAAGTCGCAGCAGGCCCTGTCGTTCCCCGTCAAAGCGCACTGTCAAGCGAGCCCTTAGCCAACTCGTCACGGACTCAAGGCTCTCAGAGGACTCCAGAATCAGCCCGATAAGCCGCCCTTCTTTCAAGCCCTTCAAAGCCCACTGATACTCCGGGCTCTGCTGTTTAGCCTCCAGAACAACGGGGCTTTCGGCCAGGTACTGTTGCCAGTCAGTCTCAGCAAACAGATAAAGCCACTTCGGAGCGTCTGTCTGTTCATACAAAGACCGCACAACTGATGGTTTCTGCTGCGCCTCCAGCACTAAAAAACGCACCTTGTCAGTCGAAGGTTGTGCAAATACCACAATGGGCTCCTTCACGTATCACGCTGTCTGATTCTTACCGCAAGGACAGTTCCCAAGCGGACAAGTGCCATCGGGTTTCTGCTGGCACTGCTCAACAATAGCCGTTCGATTCATCCGAGCCTGTTTCAGTCGGTGGGCAACGATGGCTTTTGGCTGAGCATTCGCTCTCTGGCTAACCTCCGCCAACGCCTCCGGCGCCACTGCCCCGCCAGCAGCCGTCACCAACCCCGGCATCTCCGGCACCTGCACCTTCTGCCCACTGCCTTTACCTGCAGCCCCACCGGCATTCATCTTGATACTCGCGCCCCCCATGGCCACGCCACTGGGATCGATCTTTACGAAGCTGCCGCCGGCTTTCAGGGTGATCTCAGCGCCGGCTTCGATCACGGCTTTCTGGCCGGCTTTGATGTGCAGTTCGGTGCCGGAATTGCTGAGCCAGGCGGTGCCGGCTTTCAGGTGCAGAGTACCGGTGACATTGAAGCTGTGGTCTTTGCCGGTTTGCTCGCGCTTTTCGCCGTCCACGGTGTGATGGCTGTTGCCTTTGGTGTGGCTGAAGCGGTTGTTTTCCACCGTCAGGTGGCTGTCGTTCCTGATGACTTCGGTACGGTTGTTTTTCGTCAGCAGGTCCAGGTCTTTCTGGGCGTGCACGTAGACCTGTTCTTCGCCGGCTTCATCTTCAAACCGCAGTTCGTTGCTGCCCTCCCCCTTGTGGGTTTTGGTCTTCAGGGTGGTCCGGGTTTTGTGTTCCGGCAGCGCGTACGGCGGTGTGTTGGTGGCGTGGTAGGTTCTTCCGGTGATGATGGGCTGGTCCGGGTCGCCGTCCAGGAAGGAGACAATCACTTCATGGCCGATTCTGGGCAAGGCCATGAAGCCGTACTGGCCGCCGGCCCAGCCCTGGGCCACGCGCAGCCAGGCGCTTGAGTGTTCGTCGTTCTTGGAATAGCGGTCCCAAGGGAATCTTACTTTTACCCGGCCGTACTGGTCGCAGTGGATTTCTTCCCCCTCCGGGCCGGTGACGAGGGCCATCTGGGGGCCGTCCATCACGGGTTTGTGGTTGCACAGCGGGCGCCAGGTTTTGTCGGCCGGGATGGCGCTGAAGGTGTTGTGGTAGCTGGTGGGCTCACTGCCACCCTCTTCTTCCAGGGCCTGGGGCTGTTTGCCGGTGTGGGTAATAGCGGTGAGCAGCCATTCCCGGTTCAGGGTCTGGCTGTCGTGGTCCTGCAGTTCCACTTTGGCGCCGGGGGTGAAATCCGGGCGGTTGCTTTTGCCGTTGGCCATGGATGCGTCGTTTCTAAGCGCATCCAGTTTGTTCTGGGTGAACGGCTGGCCGCTGGCGTCGGCTTTGTAACGGCCGGGGTAGTCGTAGTGCTGGTAGTCTTCCCGGTGGTTAACACCGCCGGCACTTTGTTCGTGCATCAGGGCGTAGGCGGGGTTCTTGAAGGTGTAGTCTTTCATGGCCACGGAGGCGGCTTTGACCCGTTCTTCGTAGGCGAACTGGAACACGCAGGCCTGCTTTGTGCTGCCACCGGCTTTGGTGTTGCAGGTAACCGGGTTCAGTTTCGGGGCGTCGCCGTGGTGGTCGGCAAGAATCAGTGCCGGTTGTTCTTCGCCATCCACGCTGCCGTGCTGGTAGCGGTAGTGCCAGCCTTCTTCGGCGGCCAGGCGTTCCAGGAACTGCAGGTCGGTTTCCCGGTGCTGGACGCAGTATTCCCGTTCTTCCGGTGGGCGTTTGAAGTCGAAGATGGAATCCACAATGCCCCGCTCTTCGAGCAGGGTGCGCACGATGGCGTCGGTGGTCTGGGTCTGGAAGATGCGGCTGTTGTGCATCAGGCCCAGGCGCCACAGGGGCGGCTGGATGACCACTTCGTAGCGGGTGCGGCGGTGGCCGGTGTCACCCCGCATAAATTCGTTCACCACGCCGGTGAACCGGCGCAGGGGCTGGCCGTCCTGCCACACCACCAGGTCTACCGGTTGTTCCAGTACATCGGCGGCGGCCACATCCGGGTCGGTGCTGGCCAGTTGCAACCGGCCATGGAACAGATCAGACAGCCGTTCGGTCAGCGCGAAGCCGACAACGACAAAGTGGTCCGAGGGGAATTCGCCTACACGGGCGGTGAACTGCAATCCGCTTGCCTGGGGCATGACTTCGATCCCTGAAGATTGAATGTATCCGTTTTCAGCCTGCGCCATCCGGGTGCCGGCTCCCGCCAACCCGGGCACACATACCCGGGCGACGGAACACAGTTTAATACAAGCTGCGGGGTATGCGGTACCCTGAGAGCAATTGCTCTGTGAACGGGTTGGTATTGCTGGCCGCGTGCAGGCGATAACGCATTTCCCCGTCATCCACCGTGAACTTCACGTCCACCGCATTGCTGCTGACACCGGTGATGTCCGCCTTACCCAACAACCGGAACAGTGCCCAGGGACCGCTCTCGGAAATGCTCCGGGGCGAGCGGTTAACCTGGATCGGCACCAGCGTTACCCGACTCTCCACGGTGTCCCGCAGGGTGTTCGGCCATACCAGCGGAATGCTCTGGCTGGGACCATGGGAGAACTCCACCAGCTGGCCATCGATGTTCACCACCGAGCGACGTTTGTTGTTGCTGAGGTTCAGGGGTTCCAGCGCGAATTCCACATCCAGCGTACCGCTGCGGGTAAAGAACGCCTGGCGAATCTGCCGGGCACGGTCCAGCGCAGCAACCACGTCCCGGCGCACCAGGCTGGCCCGGCGGGCATCACCCACATGTTCCGGATGGTCTTCCAGGAACAGCTTCAGGTTGTCGTTGTAGAAAGTCTCCAGAATACCGTCCGGCGCGAAGAAGCGCTCGAAGTCCTGCAGCGCGGCATCACGCCCTGCCCCCTGGGTAAACGGATAATGCCGGGCCAGGTTCTGCTGGAAAGGCTGGTAAACCTCGCGATACCAGTCACGCTCCAACTGGGCCACCGCACTGTCCAGAACCACCCGCCAGCTTTCGGTGGCCAGGCGGTTCAGTATCCGGTTCAGGGGTTCCGGCTGATGGCCGGCCATGCGCTGCAGGGTGAAGATAGGGTCGGCGCCCTGCAGGCCCATGCGGGCACGAGCGGCACTGAGGGCGGCTTTGCCGGTATCCGGGGATTCCTGGATGTTTCGCATGTATTCATGCAGCTCCGCCACCACCAGCATGACTTCCTCCAGCCCAGACTGCTCCTCACCCTGCTTGCGGGTAAGCTGGTTCAGATCGCTGAACTGGCGCTCTATGTCCTGCAGCATGCGGTAATGGGGAGATTGCTCAAGCAACTTGCGTGCGGCTTCCGCTTCGCCTTCACCTACCGGAATCAGGCGAGTGTTTTCCCGCACCTGCGCCAGCAATCGGGCCAGTGGCTGATGGCCGCTGGTCAGGCTGTCGAGAATACGAACGCCGTGGTTGAGATCCTCAAACCGATGGATATCCAGCCGGCTCAGCGCTGTGCGCCAGGCCTCGGCATAGTGCTCGGCGTACAGCGTTTGCAGGCTGGCCAGCAGTTCGGCTTCATCGGCCTTGCTGAAATCGACATCATCCCTTCGGCCCAGCACCCAGGCGTCAATCAAGGCCAGTTCAGTGACCGATCCGGATTCCCGCAGGAACCATTTTTCAAGGCCCTCCCGGGTCAACAACGCCGGGATCGAGAGTGGATCCTCAGCAGACGGCACATCCTCGGCAAGCGGCTCGCCGTAACTGTCCAGGCGAGTGAACACGGTCGAGAACGCCGGGCCGGAGCTGCGGGCCAGTTCCAGAGGGGTCGGGAAATCACGGCTGGCCTCGTTCTCCAGCTCGCGGTATACGCGGTCTGAGGTGCTGATACGACCAAGTTCGTGCTGTGCCCATTCAACACTGCTGCGGAAGGGCGCCAGAGCCATAGTGGCGGTTGGGTCGCCGTTGGCAGCCAGGTCCGACAGGTCGGTGTGGGCCATGGCGTATTGCAGGTGCCCATACAGGCGATTCTGCACATCGCGCTGGCCGGGGAAACGGGCCTGCCAGTATTCACGCATGTAACCGGACACGATGTCGGTACGGCGGCCGCTGGCATCGTAAAGCATCCGCAGCACGCGCAGGTGTTCGAGCCGCTCAGTGCTGTTATCCGGGGCCTGGCCCATTTCCTCCATCACACCAAACATCAGCGCAGGCAGGTATTGATAGGCCAACATGTTCAGGTAGGCCTTATCCACTTCCGGGCCCACCTTGTGGCCCTGGTACAGCCCCATATCGGTCACCAGCGGCCACTCCTTGCGGTAATCGCCGAAGGCCAGAGTGGCATCCCGCAGCTCATCCAGCGGTTGCAGCAGATTACGGCCGGTGGTGTCCGGCTCGTAGCCAACCGGCTGCCAGTCGTTCAGATAGCTTTTCACCCGATTTTCCACCTGGGCGGCGGCTTCAGCATTCTGGAGAAAATAATGCTGCCAGCCCGCCGTCATGCCCGCACCAGCGGCCAGGGCCACCACGGCGGCAACGGCCACCCGACGATGACGCTGGCGCACCACCCGCCGGTTATCCCCGGCCAGGCCCGCCTCCGGATAGATGATTTCGGGGAACAGCCCCTTGGTGAACAGGCTCGCAGACTGGCCACCACGCTGGGCCGGCTGAATCGGGTCCGACATCTGGTAGTTCCGGGCAGCAGCGGAGACAAAGGCGTCCTCGGGCACACCTTCCTGCAACACCGAGGTGAAGTAGGTGCCGCGTACCAGTGCCGGTGTGGAGAAGGCATCCGCCGACAGCAAATCCGTCAGGAACTGCTCCAGGGCCGGCTTCAGGCCCGCCAACTGGCGGGTGAACGAATAAGCGGCCGCCCGTTCTTCGTTATCACGGGTGTTGGCCAGCACGTCCGGCAGGCGTTCGGTGAGCTCATCCACCATATCGGCGTAACGCTCGGCAAACTGTTCCAGCCACTGGTCCTGATCCTGCTGGCCGTCCAGCCTGAAGGTGAACCCCAGGGCCTTATCCTTCTCAGCTTTGCTGAGAGTACGGACAAACGGCGCAAAACCGTACATCAGGTCCATCTTGGTGAAGGTTACATACACCGGCAGCCGGGACCCAAGCTGTTCCATCAGCTCCCGCAGGCGGGTGCGCAGCAGAATGGCGTGGGCTTCACGCTGTTGTTCGTTGGCGGCGCTCAGGCGCGCAAGATCCACAGCCAGGATAACGCCATTGAGCGGCCGCTGGGGCCGGCTGCGTTCCAGCCAAGCGATAAAGTGGTTCCATAGCCGGCTCTGAATTTCCCCGGTGGCACCCTCGCCCTGGTTCTGGCTCAGCAGTTCGCCATCGGGGTCGATCAGGACACCGTTGTCGCCAATCCACCAGTCAAAACTGAACGGGTTACGGTCGCCCCGGTTGTTACGGGTGACGTTGGTCAGGGTATAGGTTTGCCCGGCACGCTGAATCAGGCTGGTCTTACCGGCATCTTCCAGGCCCATCACCAGATACCAGGGCAGACGGTACAGGCCCTTGCGACCCGGCAGATTGCTTTTCAACGCCTGCAGCTGGCGGTCCAGCAGCCGCTGTTGGCGACGCTCCATGGGCAGAATCGGGTCTTCCTGCTCCCGCTGCTCCTCGGCCTTGGCCTTGTTCACTTTACCCAGGCGACGGGCCAGCACGGTGCCCCAGACCATCACAACCAGCAGGACCACCCCGAGGGTGACCAGAGCACGCATCTGCCAGGCCATCAACGGGTAGTCGCCGTTGATTTCCAGGCGTGGCCCCAGCCACCAGGTGGCTACCAGCAGGGCGATCACCCCCAGAGCCAGGGTGACGGGGGCGGCGCTGCGGATGTAGGGCAGAAGCCAACGACCAATGAGTAATGCTTTTCTCCACATGGTATCCATTCCTGCGTTCGTTGCGTCTTGCGGGCGTTACGCCAGTCGTTCCAGTTGTTTTACAAGAGCCGGTTCCCAGTCTTCGAGAACCCGCCCCTGGATCTGGTTTTTCAGATCCTGAATCTGTTCGGCGGCCAGGGCTTTCAGGCCGGTTTCCTTGAGTAGCCGGGCCGTAGCCAGGCGCCAGTAGAAGCGCTCGCGCGGCTCCCGGGCATCGGCCAGACCCTGTTCCAGCAGTTCCATGGCCGGCGCCAGTTTGTTCTGCCGCACCAGCTCAAGCGCACCGTCGAATGCCTGCTCCCAGGGATTGGCACCTGCGCCCGTTCCTTTGCCAGCTGCCGGGGCTGTGTGCAACCAATCTGCACCATCGTCACTGAGAAACGGTGTGCCATCGTTGAAGGTGAGCTCGGCCAGTTGCGGCAGGCGGTCGACAAACGCTTTCAGGGCTTCCCGGATGGCCTCCGCGCAATCGGTATTGCCAAGGGCCATGGCCGCCCGGGCGCTGAGCCAGTGGCCATCGAGCCAGAACGGGCTGACCGACAGGCTTTGTTCAATGCGCTGCCAAAGTTCCAGGTCCGGTGTTTTCTCCAGAGCTTCCCTGTACTCGGCCACCCGGTCTGCGCTGACGGCTGCCAGATCTGTGCGCTTGCCATCCCGGGTTGGCGGCAGGCTGGTGATACTCTGCCAGATGGCATACCGACGCATCCGGTAGCCCAGGGCGTTGTCCGGTTCGCTGCTGGTCAGCAGCTCGGCGACCTTGAGCAGACTCTGCCGGGTCGCACGCTCATTACTCGGGTCCAGTGTCAGATTGCCCAGCGACGCGGCCGTAGTGTTGGAACTGGCCGAGCTGGAGGGCGATGAGCTGGCCGTGCTCTCCTGTTTGTTTGTCGGGGAGCTTTCAGACGCCGTCCGGGGCGCGGTGGCCTGGTCCGGCTTGGGCAACTTTTCCACGGCCCGCTTCAGGTCGAACAGGGCGTCGTCAGGCAAATCCCGGTCTTTCGCCTGGGTGTCCAGTTTCTCAACCAGGTCCAGACAGAACTGACGACCATCTCCTACGCTGGCATCAAAGTTCAGGCTCTCAACCGCTTTAAGGGCCCGCTGCAGCATCTGGGTAAACAGCATCTTGCGGGCCCGCTGCCCCTTGGCACCGGGATAGGGCCAGGCGTTCTCCCACCAGTCGTCCAGCACCCGATGCAGCAGGTACAGCGACAGGGCAAACCGTTCACCATCGCCGCCGCGTTGCAGGCTGAGCATGACAAAACCCAGCACCTTGATGTCCTTGCTGCGATCCGCCAGCAGTTTCAGTGCTTCACTTTCAACCTTGTGCCAGTCGATGTCGTTGTGGGCCAGCGAGCCCACTTTCATGATCTCGTCTTCGAGAAACTCCAGCGTGCTGTCTTCAGCCAGGCTTTCGCCTACCCCGGTGTCTCCCGGAATCGCGTTCAGTACCTGATCCACGTAAGGATGCTGTTCAATCACCTGCATGCCATCACTCCTTACCAGCCACAGGTCTGGCGCAAAGGCTTGATCGCCTCAGCAAAGCCGTTGAGGTCAAACAGCAGGCCATCAAGCTCCCGAACCCCCGCCTGCAGGCGCACATCCGGCTGGTTGACCACATCCAGTACGGTGCGGATAGCGGGCAGGCCGCGACCCGCGCTGACGACCAAACCTTCATCGCGAACCCGCCAATGTGCCCGATGGGGCCCCAGAGTTACGTCCACTCGCTCGCGATCCAGTGGCTCCGGCAGCATGATGGCCAGTTCGGTGATGTTGTTGTGGCACTGCAGCGACAGCACCGGGCGTGGAGGTTTTACCCCGAGCGCGGTCACCGTCACCAGATGACCCGCCGCGCTGCCGGTGTCGCGATAGACCACCCCGCCGGCATCGTTCCCGCTGGCCTGTGCAAACACTCGGCGCCAGCGCTCCGACTGGTTCACCAATGCCGGATGCTGGCCGGCCTCGTACTGCGCCAACGGCGTACCGAACACCTCATCAAAACAGGCCAGACGTTCCAGCCGGTTCGGTTGTTCAGTGCAGGCCCGGGCTTCCGCCAGGCGGGTATCGGCCCAACTACTGGTACTCACCAGCAACAGGACCATCAAGGGCAATCGGTGCAGGTCTTTCAGGGTCATACGTCGGTTACCTGATACTTCAGACATTTATGGGCCAGTGTGCGTTTTGGCAGGCCCAGGCTTTCCGCGGCCTGGGCGCGATTGCCGCCATACTGGCGCAGACGTTCGCGGATGATGGCGGCCTCAAAGGCCTGGGCGGCGGCTTTCAGGTCTCGGATATCATCGGCCGGAGGAACGCCCGGGATGGTTTTGGCTTCCACGAAGGCCATGGTCGACTCCGGGGAGTCTGCAAACAGATCGTCCAGGCGCAGGACTTCCGGCTGAATGTCGTCACCGGCCGGGGTCTGCAGACAGGCCAGTTCGATGATGTTGCGCAGTTCCCGGACATTGCCCGGGAAGTGGTAGTCGGCCAGCGCGCTCAGGGCATGGCTGCTGATGCCCAGCGGGCCACTGCCCTCGCGCTCGGTGTAGAGCCGGATGAAGTGACGGCTGAGCGCTTCCAGATCTTCACTGCGTTCCCGCAGTGGCAGAACGCGCAGGGGAAACTGGCTGAGGCGGTAGAACAGGTCCCGCCTGAACCCGCCATCCTCAATGCCCTCCTGAAGCGGCTGATGGGTGGCCGCCACCAGGCGGAAATCCGAATGTTGCTCTTCCCGGGCACCCAATGGCCGGAACTGTCGGCTTTCCAGCACCCGCAACAATTTGGATTGCAGTGCCATGGGCATATCGCCAATCTCATCCAGAAACAGGGTGCCGCCGTTGGCCTGGGCCAGCAGACCTTCTTTGGCCTGGTCGGCACCGGAGAAGGCACCCTTGGTGTGACCAAACAGTTCACTCTCCAGCAAGGTGTCCGGGATGGCGGCACAGTTGACCACCACCAGAGGCCCACTGGCACGGTCGGACATATCGTGGATGCCCCGGGCCACCACATCTTTGCCACAACCGGTTTCGCCCTGAATCAGCACAGACAGCTGGCTGCCAGCCGCTCGCACCACCTGGGCCCGGAGGTGGGTCATGGCTTCGGAATTGCCAACCAGGGTATAGGCTAACTGGCTGCAGCGCTGGCGCAGGCTTTCGGCATCGTGCAGGTGGTCCAGGGAGCGCTTGAGCAGCCGCCGTTGCCACACCTGGTCACGGGTTTGCAGCTGGCTGATCCATTGATGCACCAGCAGTTGCTTCAGGCCGCTGTACAGTGGCTGCGTAACGATGCCCTGCCAGTCAGGATGGTCGCCGCACAACACGAGCATGCCGAGGGTGCGGCCATCTTCGCCTTTTAGTGGCTCCAGCCAGAAGCTTCTTGGGCGGCCACTGAGTTCCAGGAGCGTCTGGAAGCCGGCATGATCCAGGCGATAGCTGGCAGCACGGGTGAGTTCCCGCGGCTGGCCTGTCTGCAGCACGTGGGCAAAGGGGTGGCTGAAGTCGTTACAATCAAACTCGCCCGCTTCGTCCAGTTTGCTGCAGTGCAGGGTCCGGCCGCTGAGGTCGAGTTCCAGCGCCCAGCACTTGCTGAGCCCGAAGGCGCTTTCGAGTTGGCGGGTGGCGGTGTTCAACAGCGCTGGCAATGTGTCCTGTTTGATCAGTGCCACCGCCAGATCGATGCCGGTGTGCAGTTCCTTCTGCATCCTTCCCATGCTTTCATTCCCAGAATAATTACTTAGGAGATCGTCGCCCGCGCATCCTGCGGGGTGGCTTTCCAAAACACGCTGTGAATACATCCTTGTACGCTCCCTCATCGCTCGCCGCCCGCACACCGTGGGGTTGAGCTTTCCAAAACACGCCGTGAATACATCCCTGTAGGCTCCGCTCCGCCCCTCACTGCTTTCTGCTCCTGCGTCGCAGTGAGGATCCTGTCTTGGCCATCCCTGGCCAACCCGTGAAGGGCTTTCGCCCTTCACCCATGGCTCCGCAGGGTTTTGGAAAGCTCAACCCCACGGTGCACTACGATTCAGGAGGCCTCCAGGCTAAGCGACGGTTCCTGTAAATCTGTTTTCTTCCACACCCAGTTTCACCTTCGTCACCGGCTCCCTGGCCGCCAGTTTTTCCAGCAACGCCAGCGACACCGGTGGCAGCAGTTCGCCTTCGATGATCGACTCCAGCATCCGCGCGCCGTTTTCACTTCTGGTGGCGCGGCTGCGGATGGCTTCGACCAGGCCGTCTTCCAGTTCCACCTCGGTGTGGTAGCGAGCTTGAATCTGATCCGCCAGGCGCTGGAGTTTGTCCTCAACGATGCGGTTGAGAGTGTCTTCACCCAGCGGCAGGTAGGGCACCACTTCCATCCGCGCCAGCAATGCCGGCTTGAAGAAGTTGGCCAGTTCCGGGTACAGGGCTTCTTCGATTTTCTCCGGCTCTTCGGCGTGGTTGACGATGGTCTGGAAGCCGAGGTTGGAGGTCAGGAAAAAGACCACGTTTTTGCAGTCGATCAACCGGCCTTCTCCGTCAGCCAGTTCGCCTTTGTCGAAAGCCTGGTAGAAAAGGTTAAGCACTTCCGGGTGGGCTTTTTCGACTTCGTCGAGCAGCACCACGGAATAAGGCTTCTGGCGGATGGCTTCGGTGAGGATGCCCCCTTCTCCGAATCCGACGTAGCCTGGGGGCGAGCCGATCAGACGGGAGACAGTGTGTTTCTCCTGATATTCGGACATGTTGATGGTGGTGAGGAACTGGCGGCCGCCGTAGAGCAGTTCAGCCAGTTGTACCACGGTTTCGGTTTTACCCACACCACTGGGGCCCACCAGCAGGAAGGCGCCCATGGGGCGACCCGGCCGGCGCAAGTCGGCGCGGGCGGTGAGCAGGTGCTGGTGCAGGCAGTCGATGGCCGTGTCCTGGCCTTTGATATGGGCCTGCAGGTACGCCGGCAGGTGGGTGATTTTTTCCAGCTCGTCGGTGGTCATGCGGTTGACCGGGATGCCGGTCCAGTCAGCGATGACTTCGGCTACCTGGCGGGCGTCCACCCGGGCGTGTACCAACGGTTCGTCGGCCTGGAGTTCAGCCAGTTCCTGTTCGATGGCGGCGGCTTCGCTTTTCAGGTCCGGGCGTTCTTCGTGATCGCTCTCGGCCAACTCAACAGCAACATCATCGGCGGTTTCGCGCTCGACATCCCCCACCAACAGCTGTTCACGGATCTCGACCAGCCGGGCAACAAGCTCCCTCTGGTCATTCCAGCTTTGTTCCAGCGCTCCGGATTCGGCGGTCAGGTCAGCAATCTTCTGCTCCAGGGCCTGTTCGCGCTCGGCATCCACGTTCTGGCCAAGCGTGTGTTCCCGGCTCAGAAGCTCCTGTTCCATGGCCAGTTGGTGCAGTTCACTGCGCACATGACTGAGACGGCGTGGCGGTGTACTCAGGTTCAGGCTGACCCGGGCGCAGGCGGTATCGAGAACATCGATGGCCTTGTCCGGCAGCTGGCGACCGGCCAGGTAACGGGCGGACATTTCTGCGGCGGCTTTAAGGGCGCTGTCGGCGATCAGTACCTGATGGGCTTTTTCGTAGACCGTGCGCAGGCCACGGAGGATGTGGACTGCTTCGCCCGGCGTTGGCTCGTCCAGGGCCACCGGTTGGAACCGGCGGCTGAGAGCCGGGTCTTTTTCGAAGTATTTCTTGTACTCGCGCCAGGTGGTGGCAGCAATGGTGCGCAGTTCGCCACGGGCCAGGGCTGGCTTCAGCAGGTTGGCAGCGTCGGAGCCACCTTCGCTGTTACCCGCACCGATCAGGGTGTGAGCTTCGTCGATGAACAGGATGATCGGGGTCGCCGAACCTTTCACGGCTTCGATCACGCCCTTCAGGCGTTTTTCAAACTCGCCCTTCACCGAGGCACCGGCCTGCAGGGCACCCATGTCCAGGGTCCAGAGTTCGACGTTCTTCAGGCGGTCCGGCACGTCGCCGTTGACGATGCGCAGGGCCAGGCCCTCCACCACGGCGCTTTTGCCCACGCCAGCGTCGCCCACCACGATGGGGTTGTTCTTGCGGCGACGGCATAGGATATCGATCATCTGATCGATCTCGGCATCGCGACACACCACGGGGTCCAGTTTGTCTTCCCGGGCCAGCTTGGTGAAGTCAGTGGCATAACGTTTGAGCGGGTCCATATCGGATTCAACCGCTGGCCTGGCACCACCGCTTTCCGTCAGCTGCGGACGCTCCACAGAACCCTCGGTTACCCGATCAAACTGCTTGCGCAGCTGTTCCCGGTTGATGTCCACCAGCGCCTGCGCCACCCGGGGCATCAAGTAGCGATCGGCGTTCATCAGCAGGGCCAGGAACACCGCGCCGGAACGCAGTTCGGTATGGCCGAGTTCGGTGGAGGCCAGCAGCCAGGCGTCCTGCATCAGTTCTACCAGCAGCGGCGAGAACGACGGATACGGTTCGGCGGTCTGAGGTTCGCCGTTCAGGCTGTCACCCACCACGGGTTGCAGTTGCTGGTGGTTGATGCCGGTGTGTTCCAGAATCTGGCGCACATCCGAGAACGGCGTTTCCAGCAGTTTGAACAGCAGGTGCGCCGGGGTAATCTCGGCGCCCTGACGGCTGATGCACAGGGCCGCGGAGGCTTCCAGAGCCTGGCGTGAAATGTCGTTAAGGCGCCCGATCAGCGCCGGCAGTTCTACCCGAATCACAATGATGTCCTTATTTCGGTAGTTGTTCCAGAACGCTGAGCACATCCCTGATGCGTTCGTTCAGCGCCATGTTATAGAGCGAATAGATCCCGGCCATGGCCGCCACGAACAGGCCTCCAATACCCCACAAGGGCAGGCCGCTGCGCAGGCGGTTGCGGGCCGGCATCAGGTTTTCCGTGGCATCGGCCAGCGGCCGGCTGTCGCGGTCGCCACGCAGTTCGCGAAGCTGGTCATAGAGGCCACGAACCACCTGTTCGTATTCGTCCCGACCGTTTTCCATGACCTTGTAGCGACCCTCAAAACCCAGACACAGGCACAGATAGATGAACTCGAGCATGTCCCGGTAACGAGTCGGCTCTTTTTCCATGCGGGCCAGGATGGCAAACACCTTTTCGCCACCCCAGGTTTCGTTATGGAATCGGCTGAGCAGCGAATGCTGAGACCAGACGCTGTGGGCGCCCCAGTCGGTGCCCAGCACAGCCTCGTCGATGAAGGCGCAAAGCACGTAGCGGTAGGCCACCACCGTGGGGCGCTCATAGCCCTGCTCCACCAGTTCCCGGTCAACGGCGGCGACTTCGTCCACTACCTGCCGGTACAGAGTTTCCACCTCGCGGAAATCCGCCAGTCGCCGCACCCGAATAACCAGTCCCAGCAGCGGGGTGGCGGCGTCAATCAGCCGGTTATCTTCCAGGCCACGAAGCTGGAAGCTGCTGTCATCGGATTCAACCGGCGACTGGCCGGCGCCGCTATCGGCAAACAAAAGGTCGCTGAATGCACGATCACCTGAATCCCTGGTGTTGTCTGGTCTGTCCATTACCGGTGCATCTGCCATGATTTAGCTCCTGATTGCCCAGAATTGCATCTCCAGCCCCGGGAAGCTGCCCGCCACGTGGAAGGCAAATCCACTGGCGTTGTCCAGCATCTGCCAGGCCTGGCTTTGATCGTCCAATCGGAAATACACAAAGCCGGCGTGGTAGGGCAACTGACGCGGGGCCACCGGAAGTGCCGACAGTGGGATGCCCGGCAGCTGGAGGCTGATGAGATCCCGAATCTTCTCCACAGAGGCCACCTTGCACTGTTGAACAAACTGTTTGCGCAGGTCGTCCAGTGGCATATCGGCTTTGACCGCCAGAATGAACTCGGCGTCGTTCATCAACTGGCCATCCTGAACCGGTGCGACGGTGAGTCCATACTGGCGCTGCTGCAGGGCAATCGACAGCGCCCGGGGTTCCAGGACCGTGCTCAACGCCTGCCGCAGAATCTGCATCAGCGGGCTGAAACAGCCTTCCGGCAGATCGTGATCGTAAGGGGTGAATTCCCTCGGCAAACGGCTTTCATCGGTAAAGGTGACCAGCTCGCCACACAGCTCCAGAAGCGCTTCGTACAGACGCTCCGGGTGCAGCTGACGCAGCCGTGCCAGGTGCATGAAACGCGGATGCGCCCGGTTCAGCATTTGCAGCAGCATGAAATCCGAGACATCGGCGACACCACCCTGCCCGGGCGCGCCCACCCGTTCGGCAATGTTACGGGCCCGTTCCTGCATCAAACCCGCCATCTCACCGACAAAGCGCTGAAGCCTTGGCGCCGAGCGCACGCTGAGCATGGTCGGCAGGAAGTTCGGGTCCATTACCAGGCTGCCATCGGGGCGCTTTTCCAGAATCCGGCCAATGGCCAGTGCTGCATAGGCACTGCGGTCTTCCCGCTCCAGCATCAGGCGCGGAGCCACCCGCCCCACATCGATGGTGTGAGCATCGCCGTCAATGGAATGCAGATCCCGCACTTCCACCGGCTGCGCCTGGAACCGGCCGGCCACGGGTGCTTCCGGCCATTCGACTTCGGCCAGGCTATCGCTGCCCAGAGGTAAAGCCAGATAGACCACCTGGTTGGCCACCGAGGCATCGGTGATCTCCAGCGGCTCCGGCATCACATCGTCCTGGGGCAGGTTGAACCGGGTTCCGTCCGGAAACAGTCCAGAGGCCCGCACCAGTCCGACCCGACCAAAGCTCAGGTATTCGGCATTGAGCTCCAGATCACTGAACCCGAACAGATAGTCCGAGACGGCCAGAGCCCGTTCGTTGATCTGGTGTTCCAGATAGCGTTGCTGTTGCTGGAAGTGCTGGGGTTTGATGAACAACCCATCACTCCAGACCACTCGATTCGTGACTGCCATTAGCTTTCATCCGACCGTCTGAGTTGCACTTCACGTTCGCGCAGGTTCACCAGCAGGTGATACCGTCCGCCAATCGGGTCGACCTTCACCACTTTTTTCCACTGGGACAGGTTCGGGTAGGCGTAGAAGGCGATCACGGCGATGTAGCGGGTGTCGGTGCTGACCTCAAAGGGCTCGACAAATTTGAACTGGCCGGGCACGAGGCTGTAATCGCTATGGTCCACGTAGTTCTGGCCCAGAGAGTCCTCCAGGTCGTTCAACAGCTGGTCGAAATCGCCGGCCATCAGCAGCGAGCTGTCCCGCAGTTCAATCACCTGAAACGCAATGGGGGTGGGTGCCAGGGATTCATTCGGGTTCACGTTCGGTTCCGCCAGCATGGTGAGATCCACCCGGCTGGGCAAATCTTCCGGGTAGCCAACAGGAATATCAGGATCCCAGAGCACCTTGGCGGTCTTGGTCACCGCGTTGTAAGGGGTGCTACACCCCGCGAGAATCAAAGCAACAACCAGCAAGCTCCATTTGCAGTACTTCACAACAGTTTCTCCCTCTGTAATTGGCGCAAGTGTTGGTCATAAGCCTGGTCGAACACTTCCTGGAACAGGCGTTCAAAACCCTGCTGACGACTGGATTTCAGTTCACGGTAATAGTGTTGGTACATATCCCAGGCCCAGCGGCCCTCGTCTTCGTTGTCCTGCAAACCACGGCGATAGCCGTGAAACCGGCGCAACAGGGCTTCCGGCGAGAAGGCGTGCAGAATGGCTTCCAGCGCCTCGCGAATGGCTTCCCGGGTGGCCTGCTGGTGGTGATTCAGGCTTTCCAGACTCTCACGGACAGCGGCGGGGGCCGACAGATGCACCGGGCTGCGCTGGGCGGCAAACAGAGTCTGAATGGTGTCCGAATAGTCGTTGGCCAGCCGCAGCGGGTTGTCCTCGATGGGCTGCAAGCGGGTGCGCAGCGCCTGGTGACGGCTGTCTTCGCCCTGATGCAGCGCCAGTAATCCTTCCACCGTTGCCTTCAGGGTCTGGCCGGCTTCCTCCAGAAACAGCCGCATTTCGTCGCTGTCGGCAAAATCAATATCCGCATCCAGCCCCCGGAGCAGTGGTGCACCACTGATGTGCTGGCGGCTGACCTCCCGCATGTTTCGTGTCGTTTCGGACATTCCCTGTCGTTCCTTATGCTCGCGTTGTGGGGTGACCGGCAGACCCATGGCCACATCCCGGTTCTCCCGGTACTCATCGCTAACCTCAGCCGAACGGGCAAACCAGGCTTGGTCGCTGGCCAGCAGCTCGGGAGCCTCCTCGTCCGGGCGCGTCGGTTTTTGCTGCCAGGGCGCCAGCGGATCACAGCTGACCGGATCGCCGGCTGCCGGCTGCAAACCCTCCAGAGGCTCGCGACCTTCAGGCCGGTTCTGTTCGTTAGCGGCATGCCGTAAACCATTCTCTGGCGCATCCACCAGACCATGATCTTCGCGTGCGTCGTGGTCGGTTTCACCGACAGCCGCCGGGACGCCGGAGAGTTCGGCCCGTATCTGGTAGCGGCCTATGGTCACGGTGTCGCCGTGGCTCAGTCGGGCACGACGGCCCCGCCCCACAGGCTGACTGCTGCTGTTGATGTAGGTCCGGCCACTGCGATCAATCAGGCAGAAGCCACCGTCCAGGTAACGCACCTCGGCATGGCCGGCGACAGCGCCGGTACGGTGAGGCGAAAGCTGCCAGCTGTCGCTGGCCGCGGTGCCGATGGAACCGCCACGGGTTCCGAAGCTATGTTCAATGCTGGCGCCACCACCGATTTCCGTCGGGTTGGTGATCACTAATGTCAGTTCTGCTGCTTGTTGTGCCACGTCTCCGGCTCCCTGCCCTAACGTCTGATCTGTATCCGCACCGCCGGACGCTCACGGGCCCGGTCCGGTGTTACGAAGGAATTCCAGCCCAGGCGAACATCCTCGCCCAATTGCATGGGGCGAATATCCTTGGGCCGCATTTGCAGCTCCAGGTCATAGGCCAGTTGCTCCCGGGTAGCGAACTCCACCAGTTTGACCAGGCGCTGGTGATCCCGGCCATTGGGCAGAAAATCCGCAAACCGCTGCCGGGTCAGATTGCGCAGCCGGAGAATGAACTTGCCGCTGCGATCCCGGATGCGCGAACCCACCAGCGTGTCTTCGCCCAGGGTGGCGTTGGCCCTGCCCAGCGCGGTTTGCTGATCCCGAGCGATGTCCACTTTGCGCAGTACCCACTGTTCGATGCTGACGTCGTCCAGGTCAAAACAGTGGCCGATGATGCCGCTGACCACTTCCGGTGACCGGCTCCGGCCCGCCATCAAGCCGGCATAGGCCAGCATCTTGGACCAGTTCACCGGTGTCGCTTCCCGCAGCCGACTGTCGCCCAAACCGGTCAGGGCAAACACCAGCTCCGAAAAACCGTCGCTGGCCCCGGGCTGGAATCGGATGTAGTACCGGTATTTGCGCCAGGCCCGATGAAACAGGGTCACCAGCCGGTGATTAAAGAAATCCAGAAAATGCCGACGAACACCGAGATTCTGCCCCGCTTCCCAGGCTAGATCTTCCAGGTAATAACCGGGCAGTGGCGACTGGGAGCCGTGAAGCCCCAGAAAGCTGACTTCCATCTGATAGGGGGCGTGCTCATGCTCCGGCGACAGCGCCGACACCACGTCACTGCCGGGAAACCCCAGGCCGGCCGAGGCCGAGAACCGGATGCGTTCCTGGCGGGGCTCATCGTGACCGCCACGCTCCAGGTCGTCTCCATGGTGCCGGTGAATCAGATCCACCAGCTGAAAAAAACTGTAGCGCCGCGCGTTGCCGAGAACGGGTTCCAGCCCGGCTACATCAGCGGCTGCTGACCTTGCTGTAACGTCCATGTGTACCGTTCCTGATTGTCTGTATTCACCACTTCCAGTTGGTGAAACGCATTGATACTCGCGTAAAGCGCAAAAAACTGACTCAACACCGTGCCGAACAGGTAGAGGTCACCTTCACTGGCAAACCCATGCTGATCCAGCTTCAGCTCTGAGCGGATACCGCGCACCGGCAGCCCGCGAATCATGCGGTCAACCGGCTTGGTGGTGATGCCCGTGATACCCGCCAGCCGCTTCTGGGACACCCGCTCAGCCTGTCGGTCGACGAGGGCCCGGAAGTCATACACTCGCAGCACGGTGCGCAGGGCATCCACATCCAGCATCGACAGGTAGTTCAATGACAGGTTGGATATCAGCGTCCACAACAGGCTGCCATCCAGGGTAGGCCGCAGGGTCGCCGTCGGGCGCGTGATATTGCTGAATGCGGCAAAGGCCGGTGTACTCTCGGTGGCCATGCACACTTCCCCGACGGCCAGTTGTTGTGGCAACTGGCGATTGGTGCACGTGAGAGTCAGCGAGACCGCTTCCTGACGATTCAGACATTCGGTTTCATCACCACGAACAAAGGAAATGTAGTGATCAAAACCATCACCACGCACGCTCTCCCGGGTACGAACCCGGTAATACAGGGCGGTGCGGCCGCGATCCCGCTCCACTTCATGCTGGAAACTCTCGAACGCCGTGTAAATGCGCGGTTCACCCCGGCCGGAACGGCCTTCAAGCCAGCCCTCAACCTGCTCGATACTGAACACCTCGTAGTGTTCCGGGCAGCGGCTGGAGGGTGAAATACGGTATTCAGTCTGGCGACCGTTCAGGTCTACGGGCTCGCCTTCGTGGCTGAACAGATTTACCGCGGGGGTGCAGTACAACTGCATGGAGTCGCGGGTTACCCGGGTGTCCGGGGGCAAAATGCGGCTGAAGTGGAAACGCAGACTGATCTCATCAGCCTGCACCGCTGGCAATCGGGATTTCAGGCCGGTGATATCAACAAACCGGAAGGCCTCCGGAAAACTCAGGTACTCCTGGATAATCCGGTAGCCGGCATAAGCATTCTTGGGGTAAGGCAGGATCGCCTCGTCTGCCGCAAAGCCAACCGGCTGCAACAGGGATGAAGGCAGGCTGAACACACGGTCGCCCACCACCAGTTCCATACGGCTGAGGTAATGGTTCAGCCACAGATACAGAGTCTCTGCCGTGTGGTTGTCGCCCCCCAGGTAAAAGCGCAGATTTTCCAGGCCAATGCCATTCAGTGGCTGGTCCGTATGCAGCGCCAGGTCTACGGTCACAGAGGAAACTTCCCGTGAGTGCTCGGCATTGGCCTCGGCCACACTGATCGGAAAAATATCCACCGCCCGGCAGGTGCGGAACCGGCATTGGGTCTGGCGGCTGGCGTCGCCCAGGGGGCGGCTCTTGATCTCGGTATGACGATCAACAACCTGACGTTCACTGATGGCATGCAGTTGTGGATCAAAGCGCATGATGGTGCAGCTGGGCACTGGCCGCAGATAATTGGGCCAGAGCATGTTCAGCAGCGAATGAGTCAGCTCCGGAAACTCGTCCTCAACTTTTTCCCGCAGTTTGCCGGTCAGGAAGGCGAAGCCTTCCAGCAGCCGTTCTACGTCCGGGTCGGTGCTCTGTTCGGATAGAAAGCGGGTGAGCTGCGGGTGGGCTTCGGCAAATTCCCTGCCTTGCAACCGCAGAAAGCTCAACTCATCCCTGTAGAACCTGTTTAACTTCATGTTTACTGCACCTTGACTGCTCGGTCTGGCTCCGAGCCAGGATGTGGGTAGTCTTTCCAAAAGACGCTTCTAGCCCGTCCATGGGACGCTTGGGCTCCGCCATCCATGGCTCCGCACACTTTTGGAAAGACTACCCACACCCTGACTCTCATACCTGCCTTCAAAAACTTCGGCCGCATTCCACTCAGGTTTGCCGGAGGGGATGGGGACACTTTTCTGGCGGGAAAAAAGATGTCTGAGCAAAGCGAGTTATTTTTTCCCAGAAGAAAAGTGTCCCCATCTCCTCCAGCCACCAAGTCTAAACAACCCGGCAGTACCGCTTATCATCCAAAACCAGGTCTATCGTCGTCCGATCATCGCTTCCTGCAACGTTCAGGTAGACCGTCACCTGGAACTTCAACTGCAACGGATCCGGGCCCGGTGGCATAGCCACCACATCCACCCGCTTAACCCGCGGCTCAAACTTCTCGATGCACTGACGGATGGCCCCACGGATCTGGATGCTCAGGTCATGAGTGCCCAGAGTGGCGTCGTTGAAATCCAGCAAGCCAAGATCCGGTGCGCTGCTGCTGTTGCCCGGGTGGGCGTTCAGCAGTCGCACCAGGTGGCGCTTGATGGACTCCACCACATGGGTGAACTCCCCCATGCTCTGGCCCGCAGGAGCGGCAGCCTGTTCAAGCCGTTCAAACAGGCTGCCGGTGTTGCGAACGCCGTCAGTGCCGGTGCCGCCGAACACGGATTAATCCTTGTCCAGTCGGCCAACCAGCGAGAGTTCGAAGTTGGCGCCCATGTATTTGAAGTGCGGACGCACTGCCAGGGAGACCTGGTACCAGCCCGGATCGCCTTCTACATCGGAGACTTCCACTTTCGCGGCACGCAAGGGGCGGCGACTGCGGACGTCTGCAGGCGGGTTTTCCTGGTCGGCCACGTACTGGCGAATCCAGGTGTTCAGTTCCCGCTCCAGATCCTGACGCTCTTTCCAGGAGCCGATCTGCTCACGCTGAAGCACCTTGATGTAGTGGGCCAGGCGGTTAACGATCATCATGTACGGCAACTGGGTACCCAACTTGTAGTTGGTTTCCGCTTCCTTGCCTTCCTTGGTGTTCGGGAACTGCTTGGGCTTCTGCACCGAGTTGGCGGAGAAGAACGCGGCGTTATCGCTGCCCTTGCGCATGGTCAGGGCGATGAAACCTTCTTCCGCCAGCTCGTATTCGCGACGGTCGGTAATCAGCACCTCAGTCGGAATCTTGGCTTCCAGCTGACCGAAGGACTCGAAGGTGTGCACCGGCAGATCTTCCACCGCACCGCCACTTTGTGGGCCAATGATGTTCGGGCACCAACGGTACTTGGCGAAGCTCTCGGTCAGGCGTGTGGCCAGCAGGTAGGAGGTATTGCCCCACAGGTAATGCTCGTGGTCACCGGAGACATCTTCCTTATAGTTGAAGCTGCGCACCGGGTTTTCAGTCGGATCGTAAGGCACCCGCAGCAGGAAGCGCGGTGCGGTCAGGCCCAGGTAACGGGCATCCTCAGATTCCCGCAGGGAACGCCACTTGGCGTATTTCGGCCCTTCGAAAACGGCGCTCAGCTCTTTGATAGCCGGCAGTTCCTGGTAGCTGTCGACGCCGAAGAACGACGGTGCAACCGAGGACAGGAAGGGCGCGTGGGACATGGCGCCAACCGACGACACGTACTGCAGCAGCTTCATGTCCGGCGTTGATGGGCTGAAGGCGTAGTTGCCGACAATCGCGCCCACCGGCTCACCACCGAACTGACCATACTCGGCGGCATAAATGTGCTTGTAGAAGCCGGTCTGGGTCACGTCCGGAGCAAATTCGAAATCTTCCAGCAGCTCGGTCTTGGTGGCATGGAGGATATCCACCTTGATGTTCTCGCGGAAATCGGTGCGATCCACCATCAGTTTCAGTCCGCGCCAGGACGATTCCAGCTCCTGCAGCTTGGGCGCGTGCAGAATCTCATCCATCTGGGCGCTGATTTTACGATCCAGCTCGACCACCATCTGGTCGACCAGCGCCTTGTTGACTGGCTGGCCTTTTTCATCGCTCTTCAGCAGGTTGGCAATAAACGTGGCCACCCCTTTACGGGCAACATCGTAGCCTTCATCGGCCGGCGCCATACGGCTGTTGGCCATGACCTGGTCAAGCAGAGAGCCTTCTGCTACGGATTCGGAGGCAGCAGATTGCTGCACAGCAGTATCAGACATACCACATCCCTTCAGTACGTGATTGATAATCGGTGTAGGTTACCGGGTTCCGGTGTTGCGATTACTCGCCGCCGTCGGTGGCCAGCTCAAGTTCAGCCAGCAGCTTTTCCCGGGCGTCGTCGTTGTCCAGCAGCTCCTGCAGCTTGGAACGGAACGAAGGCACGTTGCCCAGCGGGCCCTTGAGGGCAACCAGGGCTTCACGCAGCTCAATCAGCTTCTTGAGCTCAGGGACCTGGCGGGCAATGCTGTCCGGAGAGAAGTCTTCGAGCCCCTGGAATTCGAGATTCACGGGGAGGTCGTCGGCACCGTCTTCGAGCTTGTTGGAAACACTGGTGGAAAGCGTCAGACCCGCTTCCTTCATGACAGAACGGAAGTTGTTCTTGTCGACGGAAATGGCCTTACGGTCTTCAATGGGGGTTTCTTCAGCGTGACCCTTGAAATCACCAACCACGAACATCTTCAGTGGTAGTTCGGTTTCGGCCTGCTGATCGCCTGTGGCGGGGACATACTTGATATTGATGCGCTCTTTCGGCGCAACGGAACCGTCTTTGGCAGACATGGCGTGCTCCCTGTGCAAGTCATTTGCAATTGTATCGATCCTTGGTGTCTGCCCTCCTGGCAGACAACGCGTAAAACTGTACACAGGTCACCCAGGGTTCTCAAGCAAAAATTGGCCAGCGATGGCTCAAAATGTGTGCTTGGGCAAACTTTTGCCAGATTGCCAGGGCGACCAGAAAACCGCTATTTCGGTCAATGACGCCATCCAGCCCCGTCGCTATACTGCCGGCATGCTTGAATGGAAAAAAACCACCAACACCACGGAGACACAACATGAGTGACCTGAAAGCAAAATTCGAAGAAGCGGTAAACTACATCCAGACGGCGGAAGGCGATTTCAAACCTTCCAACGAGTTGAAACTGGAATTCTACGCCCTTTACAAGCAGGCCACCGAAGGCGATGTCAGCGGCAAGCGTCCGGGCATGATGGATTTTGTTGGCCGGGCCAAGTACGACGCCTGGGAGAAACTCAAGGGCATGTCCAGCGATGACGCCATGCAGCAGTACATCGACAAACTTGAATCCCTGAAGTAACGCTCCTGCCCCGCCGCCACACCGACGGCGGGGCACCGCACCCGCCAGAATTTTGCGCCGTTCAAACGTTTGTCATATGATGCGCGCAACATAACAAAAACAAGCTTTTGAACGAGTAAACACCATGGACATTACTGAGGCCCTGGAGCAATCGCGCCCAGGCATGATTGGCCAGGTACAGGCCGCCATCCGCAAACGCGAACTGAATCAACGCGCCGAGCAAACCTATCTGCACTGGATCAGCCGATTTGTGCTGTTTCATGACCTGAAGGATCCGGACAATCTGGCCGAAGAAGATCAGAAGCTGTTCCTGACCTATCTGAGTGAAAAGATCCGGGTATCCCGGGCCCGACTGAATCAGGCCAGTCAGGCTCTGAGCTTTTTCTACGAAGATGTGCTCGGCAGGCCCGCTGCTGCAGCGGATTCAGCCGCTGCCTGAGGCCGAGTAGCGGGGCCGATGTTTAACGACCGGTGAGATTGGTATTCAGGGTATCGTAGGTGCGGTTCTCCGGTGGCCGGATCACGTAATTGTTGCCGTGGCTCTGGCCCGGTATCACTTTGGGGTTACTGAAACGGATCTCGACGGGAATCTCGGAACGGCCCAGATCGGTTCGCGGGTCTCTCGGCTGCAGGGCCAGCGGGTCCAGATAGAAATCGTCATCCGTTGCCTGCTGCACCGGTACCCCGGCCGCCGGCGCTGCCAGCCCGCCCTCAATTACGGTATTAGCCAGCTCCTCTTCCGCGACCGAGCGAAACGGAATGGTGTCGATAGTGGAGCGCTCTTCGTACTCAAACGCGGCGTCATCGTCACTCTGGGCATAGGCAGGCAAGGTCGTCAGCAGCATCAACGGCAACGCCAGCAACGCTGCCCCGGCTCGTTTTTCCTCTGTCTGTTTCCTGACATTCATGGTGCTCATCCCAACCCTAGCCGATCATCCATTTGCCCTGACGGGTGACAATATTTGATCAGTCTATCGCCAAAAATGACCCTTTGCCCAGGCAAAAGCCAGTTTTGTGACAGCACTCACTTGTCGTTCGAGGCCATTTGGTAGCGGATATCGGTAATCACCACCTGCTTCCAGCCCTCAGGGGTTCTCACCGATACCTCGTCATCCAGATGCTTGCCAATGAGCGCGCGGGCCAGCGGAGAATTGATACTGAGATAGCCTTTTTCGAGATCGAATTCATCGGCACCCACGATTCGATACTCCTGCTCACTGCCGTCCTCATCCTCGATGGTCACCCAGGCACCAAAGAATACCCGGCTCCGGTCTTCTGGCAGGCGATCCACCACCGAGACCTCATCCAGCCGCTTGCTGAGGAAGCGTACGCGGCGGTCGATTTCCCGAAGCTGCTTCTTGCCATAGATGTACTCGGCATTCTCGGACCGGTCTCCCAGGGCAGCCGCTTCACGTACTGCCTGGGTAACCTCTGGTCTCTTTACTTTCCATAGGAATTGCAGCTCATCCCGGAGCGCCTGCTCACCTTCGGGGGTGATATAGCGCGGCCGGTTGTTGCCTGAAGGCGTCTGGTTGGCCATGGGTGTCCTGGTTCAAGAAACAATGCATTTCGGAAGGGCAAAAAAAACCCCGTGAATCACGGGGTATAAGGCTAGCGCTGTGCTGGAGGGGGAAGCAAGCAGATCATCCGCCCGCTTCCGCATCTACACCCTCTATTCTGCACATTGACCATTACCTGCCTGTGGCCATGCGATTACCTTTTGGCAAGGCATCCGTTCCGCAATCTAGGTTGAACACTCTAGCGCCAAGGATTAGCGTGGCCGACAATGACACCTGATCTTTTCTGCATGGAGATATGCTAATGGATACCAAGAAACTGATGAATCTGGCACTTGAAGGGGTGGATAGCCTGGGTTTCCGGCTGGACCAGCTGGGCATCACCAGCCGCGTCAATCGCCACAATATTGCGGCCTTTCTGATGGCCGAACAGAAGCATCTGGAAGGCGAGTGGGACAGTATTCAGGCCAAGGTGGATCGCCGTCGCTCGCAGTTTGATCATATCAGCCAGCAGGTCGAGTCACGGGCCGACGCGGTACTTGGCCCTGTCCTGAGCCGTATCAACCGCTTTCGCGCCAGCCAGTAATCTCAGGCCGTGCCGGGTTCTGCGGAGGAGCGACCCTCCTCCGTTGAACCACCATTCTCAGACTGTGTGGCCTTGATCCGCTTTTTTACGGCGGTGTACGCTGGCATCCGGACCGTGACGGTCAAGCCCGGCATGTCTTCCCCAGGATGGGTATCACTCAGCAGAATCTGGCCCTGATGAATCTCCGCCACCGCCGACACCAGGCTGAGCCCCAGACCATTGCCGGGTAACGAGCGGCTCTTGCCAACCCGGTAGAAGCGCTGGAAAACCTGGTCTTTCTCATCATCCGGAATACCGATACCGGAATCCTGAACCTCAAACACCGCTCCGCCGCCGTCCCGGCGAACGACCACCTTGATGGCACCATGCTCCGGCGTGTATTTGATGGCGTTGTCGATCAGGTTACTGATCATCTGGAACAGGAGATCCCGGTCTCCCTCAATCCGGACATTTTGCTCAAGTTCCTGAGAGAAACTCTGATCCTTGTCCTCAGACAGGGCCTCGTAGAGTTCACAGGCATCGCTGACCAGTTCATCCAGCGCCACCACTTTCATGTCGGCCGAGTTGCCCCGGGTCTCCAGCCGGGCGATGCGCAGCAAGGCATTGAAGGTGGCCAGCAGCTGGTCAGCCTCCGCCACAGCCTGCCCGACATGCTCGCGCGCCTCGTCATTGTCGACCGTAATCAGCGTGTTTTCGAGCTGGTTACGCAGTCGCGTCAGTGGAGTGCGAAGATCATGGGCGATGCTGTCGGAAACATGGCGTATGCCTTCCATCAGATACACGATCCGGTCCAGCATCTGGTTCAGGTTTTCGGCCAGTTGATCAAAATCGTCGTCGGTCCCACGGGTCGGAATCCGGAGGGACAGGTGCCCATTCATGATCCGGCGAGAGGTGTTGTTGATCACTTCAATGCGGCGAGTGGTGCTTCGGCTCATCAGGAAGCCACCCAGGAGCGCCAGGGCAAGGGTGATGCCCATACCCCAGTTGATGGCAGTTTCAATCACCCGCTTGAGGTTGGTGAGGTCATCCACATCGCGCCCCACCAGCAAGCGCAAACCACCCTGGACCTCAAAGATCCGGGCCCGGGCCAGGCGCTCGGGGCCCTGCCAGCCAACGGAGGGATTCAGGGTAAAATTGATCCAGCCGCTGTCAGACGAGCGGCTGCCCTCTGGCCAGGTTTCAATATTCCCGGCCAGTTTCAGAAAGTCGTCTGTGGTCAACAGGTAAATGGACTTGGCATTCGGATCCCTGGCCACCCGTTCCCGGATGATGGTGATCAGACCATTTACACCACGACTGCGATACTGCTCCGCCAGGCCGGCGATTTCCGCTTCAATGGTCTCGTCGGTCTGGGCAGTCATGAACCCGGCTGTACGCCAGTAGATAAATGCCAACAGCAGAAACACCGAGGTGGCAAACACCACCATATACAGCAGGGCAAGCTGGAAAGACGATGTTCTGAGCTGACTAAGCAGTTTCACGTAACATGTATCCCGCCCCCCGCACTGTCTGCAGCAGGGGTGTATCGAATTCCTTGTCGATCTTGGCGCGCAGACGGCTGATATGCACGTCGATCACGTTGGTCTGGGGGTCAAAGTGATAATCCCACACTTTCTCCAGCAGCATGGTACGGGTAACCACCTGCCCGGCATTACGCATCAGGTATTCCAGCAGCCTGAACTCCCGGGGCTGGACATCAATATTCTGGCCGGCTCGTTTTACGGTGCGGGCCAGCAGGTCCATCTCCAGATCCGCCACTTTCAGTACGGTCTCGGTCTCGGCCGCCTGACGGTTACGCCGAATCAGTGACTCGATGCGCGCCAACAGCTCGGTGAAAGAAAACGGCTTGGTCAGGTAGTCATCGCCACCGCCACGCAGCCCTTCGACACGGTCATCGACATCGCCCAGAGCACTGAGAATCAGCACCGGCGTCTGGTTGCCCGTGGCCCGTACCGTCTTGATAATGGAAAGGCCATCCATACCCGGCAACATCCGGTCGACAATCATGATGTCGTATTCTTCACTGGCCGCCATCATCATGCCTTCCTTGCCGTCGGCCGCATGATCCACCACGAAGTCGGATTCCCTCAGTCCCTTTAGCAGATAATTTGCTACATCCCGATCGTCTTCGATTACCAGCGCTTTCACCGGTGCTCCTCCTGATAGCGGAAAACATTAACAACAAGGGTACGAAGAACTCCGGGAACCGGCCAGTTACGATCTTGTAAGAGGGTGTCGCCTATGGCGACGGTCAGTTTGCCTCCGAAAACCAGCCCAGAGACGGCTCTGTCGCCCCGGTGGGCCTGTACTCTGCGCTCACCCAGCCGCCATAACCCAGTCTGTCTATCGCCGAGAAAACATTCGAAAAGTTAATCTCCCCGGTTCCCGGCTGATGCCGGCCCGGGTTGTCGGCGAACTGGATGTGGCCAATCCAGGGCAGCAGGCATTCGATGCCACGAATCAGATCCCCTTCCATGATCTGCATGTGATAGAGATCGTACTGCAGGCGCACGTTGTCTGCCTCCAGCGCCTCAATCAGCGCCATCACCTTGCCACTGGTATCGAGCATGAAGCCCGGCATATCCACCCGCGAATTGATGGCTTCCAGGCACAGGGTCAGGCCGGCTTCGGCGAAGCGGTCGGCTGCGTACTGCACATTCGCCACCAGGGTCTGCCAGGCTTCTTCCTCGGCAACGGATTCGGGCTTCAAACCTGCCAGGCAATTGAGCTGCTTGCAGTCCAGCATCCGGGCGTAGTGAATGCCCTGCTCGACACCGGCGCGAAACTCCTCAATGCGATCCGGCAGACAGGCAATGCCTCGCTCCCCTGCTGCCCAGTCGCCGGGCGGCAGGTTGAACAGTACCTGTTCCAGCCCGTTGCTCTGAAGCCGCTCCGCCAGTTGTTCTGCCGGCCACTCATAGGGAAACAGATACTCCACACCATGAAACCCGGCACTTCGGGCCCGGGCGAAACGTTCCAGAAACGGCACTTCGGTAAACAGCATGCTCAGGTTGGCAGCAAAACGGGGCATGGCAGATTTCTCCGGTTAATTCAGTGCTTGGGGCCTCGGCCCAGTGAACCCATCAAGGAACCGTTCAGATGCTCCAGCTCCAGCAACAGGCCGCTGTGATCGACATCACTGTGGCCATTGGCGACCAGGGCGAGGTATTCATTATGCACCTGCTGGGCCAGCGGCAGGGTCAGATTTTCCGCGCGGGCCTCATCCAGAATCATACGCATATCCTTGAGTTGGATGCGGGCCGGAGCGCCCGGCGCGAAGTCCCGGTCAATCATCCGCTGGCCATGCAGTTCCAGAATCCGGCTGCCGGCAAACCCGCCCATCAGCGCTTCCCGCACGGCGGCCGGATCCGCGCCACCTTTGGCTGCCAGCAACAGCGCCTCCGACACAGCCCCGATGGTGATCCCCACAATCGCCTGATTGGCCAGCTTTGCCAGCTGACCGGCCCCCACCGGCCCGATGCGGGTGCATTTGCCCAGCGCATTGAACACCGGCAAAGCCCGCTCGATATCGGCTTCCGAGCCGCCCGCCATGATACTCAAACGAGCCTCGGCCGCACCCACCGTGCCGCCAGATACCGGTGCATCGACATAACCGGCCCCCTGCTCTGCGGCCAGCTCGGCATGTTCCCGCGCCAGCGAAGGCTGCACCGAACTCATATCGATCACCAGCGCACCCGGCTTCACCGCAGCCATAGCACCCTGCTTCACCAGCACATCACCCACCACCTGACCATTCTCCAGCATGGTGATCACGATATCGGCCTCCGCCACCGCCTCGGCGGGCGTCCCGGCGATCGTCGCTTCGCTGGCAAAGGGCTCGCACTTGCAGGCGGTGCGATTCCAGAGCGTCATGGAAAAACCGGCGTCCAGCAGGTTACGGGTCATCGGCGCGCCCATCAGGCCGATGCCGAGAAAAGCAATCTTGAGATTATTAGATGTCATGGTTTGGCCTTCACGTACAACGTTTGCAGAAGCAAGTGGGTAGGGCTTTCCAAAACCCTGCGGAGCCATGGATGGCGGAGCGGAGCGTACAGGAATGTATTTACAGCGTGTTTTGGAAAGCCCTACCCACTTGCTTCCTCACCAATGTTAGAAATTAAGTCGTGCGAGGATTATACAAACAAAAACGCCACCAACCGCGAACGGTGGTGGCGTTTTCAGCTTCCGGGCTGGCAATAAAACCTCAGGCGACCTCAGCCATCTGCACCCGGATCTTCTTCATGGCGTTTTTCTCAAGCTGGCGGATCCGCTCAGCGGACACCCCGTACTTGTCGGCCAGCTCATGCAACGTCGACTTGCTCTCCGACAACCAGCGTTCACGCAGAATATCCTGACTTCGCTCGTCCAGCTGCTCCAGCGCCTGCATCAGCCGGCCGTTGGAGTCCTCAGACCAGTCAGCGTTTTCCAGCTGAACCGCCGGATCGCTACGGCGATCTTCCAAGTAGTAAGCCGGCGCCTGGTAGGCGTTGTCTTCGTCATCATCCATCGGGCCGTCAAAAGCGGTGTCCTGGGAAGCCAGGCGACCTTCCATTTCCCGCACCACGTGGGGCTCGACACCCAGATCATTGGCGACCGCTTTCAGCTCATCGTGATTCAGCCATGCCAGCTTCTTCTTCTGGCTGCGCAGATTGAAGAACAGCTTGCGCTGGGCCTTGGTGGTGGCCACTTTCACAATGCGCCAGTTACGCAGAATGAATTCGTGAATCTCCGCCTTGATCCAGTGCACGGCAAACGACACCAGACGCACGCCATACTCAGGATTAAACCGCTTGACGGCCTTCATCAGGCCAACGTTGCCTTCCTGGATCAGGTCGGCCTGGGCCAGGCCGTAGCCGGAATAGCTGCGAGCAATGTGAATCACAAAGCGCAGGTGCGACAGCACCAACTGACGCGCGGCCTCAACATCGCCATGGTAGTGCAGCCGTTCTGCCAGTTCCCGCTCTTCATCAACGGAGAGAACAGGAATGCGACTCGCCGCCTGGATATACGACTCGAGATTCGCACCCGGAACCAGTCTGTCAACCAGCTGTAAACTCGTACCCATGCATTAACCTCCGAACCTGACAGCCTTTAAATATAGCAACTCAATATGAGACCGCCAAGAACTCAATTAGTTCCCGAACTTCCCAGTAAAACGTTAAAAATCATACATCTGGAAAGATCGCCTTTGCTTTTCTACAAATCAAACTACGTCAGAAAAGACTCTTTTTTCAATACGGTTTTCCCGCGATCCGGATCAGCCTCCAGCAATATCGCCCGGCTCTATGTCATCCAGATGACGCCTCACCGCAACCCAGGCGCCCAGCCAGCCTAACAGCATCGCTACGATTATCAATGCCAACGCGCCATCGAACCCCGGCCCCTGCAAGGTAAACTCACTGCGATACAGCCCGGCAAGACGCTCGATCGGGCCGCTTAACCACCAGAGCGACACCTGAATCAGTAACCACGCCACCAGGCCACCCCCGAGCCCGAACCAGGCGCCGGTGTAAAGAAACGGGCGACGAACGAAAGCATCGGTTCCGCCCACCAGTTTTGCCACGAGGATTTCATCCCGCCGGTTCTCGATGGCCAGACGTACCGTGTTACCAATCACCAGGATAACCGCAGCCCCCAGCAACAAAGCCAGCGCCCAGACGGCGCGGGCAAGGATGTCGGTCATTGCGTTCAGGCGTTGCAGCCAGCCCAGGTCGACCTGGACCTGATCGATACCGTTCATATTCTCGACAAACGTCACCAGTGCCTGAACGCCCTCTGCCGAGCGAGCGCTGTCTTCGGGTGTAATCAGCAGCGTATGCGGCAAAGGATTCTCTTCCAGGAAATCCAGCGCCTCGTCCAGCCCGGAACTGGCTCGAAAGTCGGCCAGGGCCTGATCACGCTCGACCAGCTGAACCGATACCACTCGCCCATCGCTTTCAATGTCCGCGGCCATACCCCGGGCTTCCTCCGCCGGCAGTTCCATCGCCAGATAGGCGGTAATCCTGGCCGTGCTCTCCCAGCCTGCACTCACACCCTGCAGGCTGGTCAACAGCAACAGCAGGGCAACCGGCAAGGCCAGAGCTACCCCCATCACTGTCCAGGTCATGGCGCTGGCTACCGGGGTTTTCCACATTCTCTGGATAGAATCCCGGGCTACTTTCCGGTGGTGGCCCAGATAACTCCGGGCCTGATCACTCAACAGTGATCGCGAACGGTTAGCGCCCCGGCGATTATCCGGCTTCTGGCGAGAGTCAGTGGCCACTCACACCTCCGCCAGCAACCAGCTGGCCCTGATTCAGAGTCAGCGTACGTCGATTCATTTCATTAATCAGAGCAATATCGTGGGTTGCCACAAGCACCGTTACCCCAACCTGACTGAACTGGGTAAACAACCGCATGATGTCTGCAGACAATTCGGGATCCAGGTTACCGGTCGGCTCGTCCGCCAGCAGTACGGGTGGTTTGTTTACCACCGCACGGGCAATACCGACCCGCTGCTGCTCACCCCCCGATAACTGCATGGGGTTCATCTTTTCCTTTTTCAGCAAACCAACCTTGTCCAGTGCCGCCCGCACGCGCCGGCCGGTATCTTCCGGCGAGGCCCCCATCACCTCCAATGGCATGGCCACGTTGTCGAACACCGTGCGGTCAAACAACAGCTGGTGATTCTGGAACACCACACCGATATGACGCCGGATGTAAGGAATCTGTCGGCGGGGCAGGCTATTCAGTTTCTGGCCACCCACGATCACCTCACCCGCTGTCGGGCGCTCCATCACCATGATCAGTTTCAGAAGGGTACTCTTGCCCGCGCCGGAATGCCCGGTCAGAAACGCCAGCTCACCACGGTCCAGGTGAAAGTTCACAGCCCTGAGTGCGGTGTGATCACTGTCGTAGCGTTTGGTTACCTGGCGGAACTCGATCATCGGGGCAGCTACTCCGTCTTTACGGCGTCAGTCTTCGAACAACGCATCCACAAAAGTTTCGGCATCGAAGCTGCGCAGGTCTTCGGCCTGTTCTCCCACCCCGATATAGCGGATTGGCAACTGCAGCTGACGGGCGATCGCAAACACAATACCGCCTTTGGCCGTGCCGTCCAGTTTCGTGAGCGTAATGCCGGAGACACCCACTGCCTGCTGGAATACCTGGGCCTGGCTCAGGGCATTCTGACCGGTGCCGGCATCCAGCACCAACATCACCTCATGAGGCGCAGATTCATCCAGCTTCTTCATCACCCGAACGACCTTGGACAACTCGTTCATCAGGTTGTCCTTGTTCTGCAGGCGACCGGCGGTGTCTGCAATCACCACATCCACACCCCGGGATTGAGCAGACTGGATGGCGTCGAAAATTACCGATGCACTGTCTGCGCCGGTATGCTGGGCCACCACCGGAACGTTGTTGCGCTCGCCCCAGACCTGCAATTGCTCAACCGCCGCCGCCCGGAAGGTGTCACCAGCGGCCAGCATGACCGACTTACCCTCGCTCTGGAATTTCTTGGTGAGCTTGCCGATGGTAGTGGTTTTGCCGACACCGTTCACGCCAACCATCAGGATAACGTATGGCTGTTTACCAGCATCGATCTCCAGCGGCCGGGTCACGTCCTTGAGAAGGCCATGCAACTCATCCCGTAGCGCCTTGCGCAGGGCTTCGCCATCTTTCAGCTGATTGCGTTCGAGTTTCTCGGTCAGGGCGTCGATGATCTCAGAGGTGGCGGTCACACCCACATCGGCCATCAGCAACGTGGTTTCGATTTCTTCCAGCAGATCTTCGTCAATCTTCTTGCCCACCGAGAACAGGTCGGCCAGACCACCGGTCAGGCTGGCCCGGGTTTTCCCCAGACCCTGCTTGATGCGTTCGAAGACACTGACTCGGGTTTCCGGTTCGCGCTCAACCTCAGGCTCCGCCGCCGGAACGGGTTCCGGCGCGGGAGCCGGCTCAACAGCCGGTTGAGCCGCTTCCGGCTCAGCGGCTTCTGCCGCGGGTTCAGGCGGCACTTCAGTTTCGGCCTCCGGTTCCGCTGGCACAGGAGCCGGCCCCCTGACCACCTCCGGCTTACGCTGAGGTACCGGCTTGGGCCGGGGCGCACGCTTGCGGTTGCCGGCGATATCCAGCACAAAAAACAGAACAAGAAGGGCCAACAGGCCGACTGAAATCCACTCTGCCGTCATAATCTATCCATCTGTCTGAAAAAAGGGCGGGCACAGGCCGCAGGTTCGCGAAGAGGACACAAGAACCTCAGCTCGCCAAAATAAGTGAAGCATTCTAACAGACTGGCCGGCACAAGTGATGGGGCAGGATTAACCGGTCTCGTGGATTCCGGTACCATAGCCGCAAACATCAGCCATCCATGATTTCCCCGGAGCCTCGCCCCTATGGCACGACGTCCCCCAGCCCGCAAAAAACCCGTCGTCTCACCAGGCAAAGGCTCCGGAACCGGCGAACTGAGAATCATCGGCGGCGACTGGCGCAGCCGGAAACTGCGCTTTCCGGACGCCGGCGGCGTGCGGCCCAGCCCGGCCCGCACCCGGGAAACCCTGTTCAACTGGCTGAACTTCCACCTGGCAGGCAGCCGGTGCCTGGATCTGTTCGCCGGTTCCGGGGCTCTGGGACTGGAAGCACTGTCCCGTGGAGCAGCACAGGCAACGCTGGTGGACCACACCCCCGCCCTGGCCAAAGCGCTCCGGGACAACCTCCGGCTGCTGGGAACCAACAAAGGGGATGTCGCCTGCCAGGATGTGGAACAGTTTCTGGCAAAGGGTGACGGCCGGGGCTACGACATCGTGTTTATGGACCCGCCATTCCGGCAAGGCTGGCTTGAACGGTTGATACCGCTGCTGGACACCCAGCAATGGGTGAAGCCGGGTGGCTGGATCTATGTCGAACACGAGAGTGAAAGAGCCTTGCCGGCGGTACCGGCCAGCTGGCATCTGCACCGACAGAAATCAGCAGGCCAGGTCAGCTACTGTCTTTTCCGGGTTGAACGGGGTGAGGAACCGGAAGCCCAGTAACGGGGGGCTTCCGGCGTATCCTACAGGCAGGCCTGTCTCAGGAAGCGGGGCGCAAGGAATACGCTCGCAGGTGCGCGGCAAACTCTTCCAGGTAACGAACACCACTGGCTTCGGCGTCACGACACCACTCCATCAACGCCTGCAGCTTGTCCTGGGGCTTGAGCCCGCGCTGGCGCCAGAGTGCTTGGAGTTCATGACTCTTCTCGTAGATCAGCCTGAGCACTTCGTTGCGCTCCAGCACCGTGTCGAGATGTTCTTTTTCCCGAGGCTTGATCAGGCTGATTTCGCGAGACAGCAATTGCTTGAGCTTGCGATAACGGGGACGAATTTCGTCGTCCATCAACGCTTTCTGCTGTCGCAGCACCGGCTCCATTACTCGCTTGCGATACTGGCGCATGATCACAAAGCGGTTATTGGCGATAGCCTGAACGGTTTCCACGTCCACCGCCTGCTTGCCCGGAACATAATGAGCAATAGGCCGATAGCCTTTCGGCGTCGCCAGACCAAACAGCTGGAACAGACGAATGTAACCCCAACCGATGTCCACTTCGTACCAGCGACGAGACAGCTTGGCCGAATTAGGATAGGTGTGGTGATTATTGTGCAGCTCCTCACCACCAATCAGGATACCCAGCGGCGAGATGTTGCGGGCGTTATCGGCGCATTCGAAATTCCGATAGCCCAGGTAATGGCCGATACCATTGACCACGCCGGCAGCCCATACCGGAATCCACATCATCTGGACCGCCCAGATCCAGATACCGTGCACCCCGAACAGCGCCAGGTTGATCACTGCCATCAAGGCAATACCCAGGGTCTTGTACCGGCTGTAGAGGTTGCGCTCGACCCAGTCTTCCGGGGTGCGCTGGCCATAGCGCTCAAGGGTTTCAGGGGTGGCAGAAGCTGCGTATAACTCAGCGCCCTCAAACAGCACCTTGCGAATACCCAGCACCACCGGGCTGTGAGGATCTTCCTCGGTTTCGCACTTGGCATGGTGTTTACGGTGGATGGCCGTCCACTCTTTGGTGTTCTGGGCCGTGGTCAGCCAGAGCCAGAAGCGGAAAAAGTGCTTGAGGACGGGATGCAGATCCAGCGCGTTATGGGCCGAATGACGATGCAGATAAAGGGTAACGCTGACGATGGTGATGTGTGTCATCACCAGAGTGACCGCGATCAGCTGCCACACAGAAAGGTCCAGAAGACCGTTAAACCACATAGATAATCCTCGAAACTCGATTAACTTCGAAAGGCGATACTGCTGAGGGATGTCGCTGGCACTCGAAGGGGGTGATCGTTAGGCCCACTCTAGCGTACAGGTGTAAGCCTGGACAACCAGGTTTGGCGGCTTTTTTGTTACCGATTACACTGTTTCGTCTCAAAATCTGTCTGTTGGTGGAGGCTCTGTGCCGGAATTACCTGAAGTTGAAACCACCCGTCAGGGCATCGCGCCTCACTGCGAAGGCCAGACCATCCAGCGGGTAATTGTCCGCAACCCCAGCCTGCGCTGGCCGGTGCCGGCGGATCTGGCCGAGCACCTGGAGGGCAAGACCATCCGTGCCGTGGAGCGCAGGGCGAAATACCTGTTCCTGCACCTGGAGACTGGTTCCGTGATTGTCCATCTGGGCATGTCGGGCAGTCTCAGAGTGATCACCGACGACAGCCCCGCCATGACTCACGATCACGTCGAGCTTGTCCTCGGCAATCATCGCCGCCTGCGCTTCAATGACCCGCGACGCTTCGGCTGTTGGCTGTGGACTACCGACTGGAACCGGCATCCACTGATCAGCGCGCTCGGGCCGGAACCCTTATCCGAAGATTTCAACGGCGCCTGGCTTTTTCGCCTGTCCCGGCAGAAACAGACGCCGGTCAAATCCTTCATTATGGACAATCATGTGGTGGTGGGCGTGGGCAATATCTACGCCAACGAAGCCCTGTTCAAGGCCGGCATTCACCCGAAACGGAAAGCCGGCCGCATCAGCCTGGACCGCTATCACAAGCTGGCCGAGGCCATCCGGGAAACCCTCAGCGCCGCCATACTGATGGGCGGCACCACTCTGCGGGACTTCGTCAACAGCGACGGCAAACCGGGGTATTTCGCCCAGTCACTACTGGTTTATGGCAAGGCGGGAGCGCCCTGCACCGAATGCAACACCCCGCTGAAAGAGATCCGCATGAACAACCGATCGACGGTTTACTGCCCCCGATGCCAGCGCTGAGATTCCGCAACGGCTCACACTTTTCAACGAAAAACCGTTTGAAATTGAGGCAATATGATTCATAGTTAATGGAGTGCTAGTACCCGGTCGCCGCACGCAGCGCGAACATGCTGGCTCGCAATACAGAGACAGGCGAGCCCTGACCAACCGGGCTGATACGTTCAGGAGAGAATGACATGACCCGCAAGATTTCCCGCACCCTGGTAGCCACCGTCGCAGCCTGCCTGCTGGCATTCTCATCGCTCGGCCATGCCCGTGCCGTGGACGAAAGCCCGTCTGCGCTGGCCATGACCGCCGATGCGGTGTTGCTGCGCCCGGCGCTGCTGGCCACAACCATTATTGGTAGTGCTGTGTATCTGGTATCCCTGCCATTCTCGGCGCTTGGCGGCAATGCCGGTGAAGCCGGTGAAGTGCTGGTGGTTGGCCCGGCTAAGGCCACCTTCGTGCGCTGCCTGGGCTGCACCCGCACCGGTCGCAAGTCAGAAACGGTGGAGCAGTCCGACAACTGATTTGGCTTACCGATCCGTAAAATCCCGGCTTGCCACTGGCCGGGATCTGAGGCAGCCTGAAGAAAATTCTTCAGGCTGTTTTGTTTATGGTGGACTGGTCAACCCTCGATACCGTGTTCCTCGATATGGACGGGACACTGCTGGATCTGCATTTCGACAACCACTTCTGGCTGGAGCACCTGCCAAGGCGCTATGCCGAACACTTTGACCTGCACCCAACCGAGGCCCGGGACTACCTGATTCCGATGATTATGGCCGAGCGGGGCTCACTGAACTGGTACTGCACCGATTACTGGAGCGAACGCCTTGCCCTGGACATAACCGGCCTTAAGGCGGAAGTTGGCGACCGCATTGGCTACCGCCCCCATGTAACCGACTTCCTGGCCGCACTGCGCCAGGCCGGACTGCGCTCGGTCATCGTCACCAACTGCCATCCGGATCCTCTGGCCCTGAAACTTCAACGGACCGGGCTGGATCAGCATGTTGATGGCATCGTCTCCAGCCACGAACTGGGCAAGCCCAAAGAGGACCCGGTGTTCTGGCAGGACCTTGCCAGCCGCTCCCCCTATCGCCACCAATCTACCCTGATGGTCGACGACAGTTTCCCGGTGCTTGAGAGTGCCCGGGCCGCCGGTATTGGCCAGTGCCTGGCGATTCTGGCCCCCGATAGCCAGCAGCCAGCCAAAGACCACCACCCGGACATTCCCGGCATTCATCACTTCGATGAAGTGCTGCCTGCCTTACGCTCACATACAGCAGTGCCATCCACCCCATGAGGGGGTTATAATGGGTTATTGCGGCATGTGCCCGACAGGTGAGGAGATATGACGGCGGCGAACGCAGACGATCAGAAAGTCCGGCTCGATAAATGGCTGTGGGCAGCGCGATTCTATAAAACCCGCTCGCTCGCCAAAGAGGCGATTGAAGGCGGCAAGGTGCACTACAACAGCCAGCGCACCAAGCCCGGTAAGATCGTTGAGACCGGCGCCAAAGTGACCCTGCGCCTGGGCTGGCAGGAAAAGATCGTGATCGTCGACGACATCAGCGACCGACGCCGGGGCGCCCCTGAAGCCCAGAAGCTCTATCACGAAACCGACGACAGCGTGAAACGGCGGGAAGACCTGGCCTGGCAACGCAAGACCATGCAGGCTGCACAGCTGCCCCCGGCTCGAAGGCCGAGCAAGAAAGATCGCCGGGATATCCAGCGCTTCCGGGAACAGAATGGTCTCTAATCATTTAATCCCACGTATCTGACAACCCGTATACAACCCCGTTTCAGTAACTCCCAGTAAATCCATACATCAGCTCCAGGAGACACCATGGCATCCCGCGACCAGTTCCAACGCTTTCTCTTTGAACACAGCCAGGTGCGGGGTGCCTGGGTACAGCTGGGCGAGAGTTTCAAGGAAATCACCGGCCAGGCCCCCTACCCTGATTCAGTCCGCGAGCTACTGGGAGAATCCCTGGTAGCCAGCGTGCTGATGAGCAGCACCCTGAAGTTCAAAGGCACTCTCTCGCTGCAGGCAGCGGGTGAAGGTGCCCTGAGCACGCTGATGGCCGAATGCAGCCATGACCGCCACATCCGCGGCCTGGCCCGCTTTGATGCCAATGCGGTCAGCGGCGAAACCCTGCACGAGTTGCTCGGACAAAGCCGCATGGCCATCACCATCACCCCGGAGCAGGGCCAGCGCTACCAAGGCGTGGTGCCACGGGAATCAGAAACCCTGGCCGGCTGCCTGGAAGAGTACTTCGAGCGCTCCGAGCAGATCGCCACCAGCCTGTTCCTGTTTGCCAACGAGGATACCGCTGCAGGCCTGTTACTCCAGCGCCTGCCCGGCCATACCGATGACGACGATGACCTGTGGAACCGGGTGAACCACCTTGCCGCGACGATCGAAGCCGAGGAGCTACTTACTCTGGACAGTGAAACTCTTCTGCACCGGCTGTTCCACGAAGAAACCGTGCGTCTGTTCGAGCCGGATCCGGTTGCCTTCCGATGCAGCTGCTCCCGGGAGCGCACCCTGGCCGCTCTGGAGGCCATCGGCAAGGACGAGTGCTACAGCATCCTCGACGAACAGGGCAGCATCAACATGGACTGCCAGTTCTGTCACGCAAACTATCGCTTTAATAGAAATGACATTGATCACCTTTTCACCGGCCATACGTTACACTAAGCAGTCACTGAACTTGCCCGGAAGCCGCCTCTGGCGCGGCTTTCAGGGCAGTCGTTTTTTGCAGGCGTCTCTGGCATAATAGCGCGCCTGAATTGACCCGATTGTTCAGTTTTCCGTCAATTTTCGGGGGGACGGCCTGGGCAATCACGAAGACATCCCGAGGGCGAGGTCGAAGTGAGCAACACTTATAATGATCTGAGTACAGCACGACTGGTCGAGCTGGCATTAGCAAGGAACGAAGGCCAGCTGGCATCCAACGGTTCTCTGGTGGTCACCACCGGTGAGCGTACCGGCCGGTCTCCTATGGACCGCTTTATCGTCGAGGAGCCCAGCACCGCCGACGACATTCACTGGGGTCCGATCAACCGCCCGTTCGATGCTGAAAAGTTCGATGCCCTGTGGGATCGCGTTGAAGCCTACATCGCTGAAAAAGACCGCTTCGTCTCTCACGTTCACGTTGGTTCCGACCCGGAACACTACCTGCCGGTAAAAATGACCACGGAAACCGCGTGGCAGAACCTGTTCGGCCGCAACCTGTTCATTCGCCCGGATAGCTTCAATCCGGCCGACAAGCAAGAATGGCAGATTCTCAACGCCGCTAATTTCGAGTGTGTACCGGAGCGTGATGGCACCAACTCCAACGGCTGCGTCATCATCAACTTCGCCAAGCGCAAGGTGTTGCTGGCCGGCATGCACTACGCAGGCGAAATGAAAAAAGCCATGTTCTCGGTTCAGAACTTCCTTCTGCCCGAGAAAGACGTGTTGCCCATGCACTGCTCAGCCAACGTCAGTGAAACCGGCGAGACATGCCTGTTCTTCGGCCTGTCCGGCACCGGCAAAACCACCCTGTCTGCAGACCCGCACCGGTTCCTGATCGGTGACGATGAGCACGGCTGGGGCCCGGGCACCGTATTCAATATTGAAGGCGGTTGCTACGCCAAGTGCATCGACCTGAGCCAGAAGAACGAACCGATCATCTGGGACGCCATCCGTTTCGGCGCCATCGTTGAGAACGTGATGATTGATCCGGAGACCCGCGAGCCGGACTACAACGACGTTTCACTGACCGAAAACTCCCGCTGCGCCTATCCGCTCGAGCACGTCGAAAAGCGCGTGATCGAGAACCGTGCCGGTGAGCCCTCGCACATCATCTTCCTGACCTGCGACATGACCGGCGTTCTGCCTCCGGTATCCATCCTGAGTCGTGAAGCTGCCGCTTACCACTTCCTGAGTGGCTACACCGCGCTGGTGGGCTCCACCGAAATGGGCTCATCCTCCAAGCTGAAGTCCACCTTCTCCACCTGCTTTGGTGCGCCGTTCTTCCCGCGCCCGGCCGGCGTCTATGCCGAGCTGCTGATGAAGCGTATCGACGAATTCGGCAGCAAGGTATTTCTGGTCAACACCGGCTGGACCGGCGGCCCCTACGGTGAAGGCAAGCGCTTCAGCATTCCGACCACCCGCGCCATCATTGCCGCCATCCAGAACGGTGATCTGGACGACGTCGAAACTGAGCACCTGGATGCCCTGAACCTGGACGTGCCCAAGCATGTTCCGGGCGTAGACACCGAGCTGCTGAACCCGCGCACCACCTGGGTCAGCCCGGACTACTACGATGGCAAGGCCCAGGAGCTGATTGCCCAGTTCGTGGAGAACTTCAAGAAGTTCGACGTGGCCGACGCCATTGTTGAGGCGGGCCCGAAAGCCGGCTAAAGCCGCTTTCCCACTGCCATAAAAAAAGCGCCTTGCGAAAGCTCGGCGCTTTTTTTGTGCCTTTGGTTTGAGAACACAAACCAGACAGGCCGCCGGCAGAGCGATCAGTTGGCGTAGAACAGCAACGGCACAAAGGCCACCAGTACCAGGGAAATACCCATGGCAATCAGTGGCATGATGATGCGTTCATGGCGCTGGTAGAAGGTTCCACCTTCCTGCTGGGCCGCCAGCACCTCAGCCTCGCCCACCACCTGGCGGGTGAGCAGATGGTTCAGGGCCACAGGCGGGCTCAGGTAGCCGAGCTCGAAGGCCACCAGCGTCACCATCCAGAAATGCACCGGGTGAATACCGCTGGAGTAGGCTATGGTTGCCACGGTTGCGGTTACCAGAATCACCGCCCCGAAGGCGTCCATGATCATCCCCAGGATCACCAGGATCACTACCATCAGCAGCATGGCAGACCAGGGACTGTCGAACGCCTGAGGGAAAGTTTCCATGATGTGGGAGCGCTCGATCACACCACCAATGCTCACCGACAGCCCCAGCAGCAACAAAAGGGCGCCAATCTCAGCGGTGGTATCGTTGGTCGCGCCACGAACGCTGCGCTCCAGCCCCTGGTGATTGATCTCACCGGACGCCCGGCCCCGGCCATTTTTCAGGCTGATATGCTCATATACCAGAATGGCCAGCATGATCACCGGCAGCAACCGGGGCGCCGAAAATTCGTCCATCTTCACATCCAGGGCAAGCCGGTAGAACAGCACTACGGCAGCGATCACGATCACATAGGGAATCAATGGCCGCAAAGCCTGAATGGACGCCGGAAAGGCATCGGCCGCCGGGGCAAGGTCAAACTGGCTCTGCCGGTTCACCGTGAGAGCCACCATCGCAAACATGGTGGCGGTCAGTACGAATACCCAGATGCCCCAGCCAAACAACTCATCGGTCGTCACTTCGCGGTTCAGGTAGGCAATCACCACCACCAGCAGACACGGCCGCAATACCACACCCAGGGAGCCCGACATGGCCGTGGCCGCCAGGGCCAGATGTCTGCGCGCGCCCGCCGCTCGGAGCTCACTGTAGATAACAGCACCGGCAGCAATCACAAAAATACCGGAAGCACCGGTATAGGCGGTAGGCACCGCCGCCACCAGAACAGCCACCACCGCCAGCATCTCCGGCGGCATACGCCAGGGCCGGAAAATATTGAAAACCAGTGTCGCCAGGCGCGTCTGCTTCAGCATCATGCCCACCCACACGTACAGCCCGACATTCAGGAACATGTCGGCCAGCTCCATCATCTTGCCCAGATAGATCCCGATACCGGAGGAATGACCGATCAGCGCGAAGTAAGTACCTGAAATCAGACACATCACGGTATAGAGCGGAACCGACAGAAACGCCTGGTTCAGATTGCCCCCCGGCGCCAGATTGTCGGGCACGCGGAACAGGCGATAGAGGCTCGCCAGTGTCAGGCAGGCAAAGCCGACAATCCAGAAATTGTGCAGCAGCAGCTCCTCACCAGATACTGTGGTGCTGCTGGCCAGGCTGGATTGCCGGAAGATCACCGACGAGCCCAGCAACATGGCGTTGGCAATGGTTTGCAGGGTATAGGAGACGGTGTAGTCCAACCGGGTCTCCATGGCTCGCATGGCAATGTGATGGCGGGTGAGTGTGGCGGTCACCGCACACAGCATCACCAGAATCACCAGAACATAGCGTTGGGCTGTGAGCCCGAACGCGATCAGGTCGGCTACAAAAAGCTCTACCGCCCGATAGGCTTTCACACCGGGAGTCAGTTTGTCCTGCAGGTCTTCGTAACTGGCGTGAGCGGCCCGGCAATCCGCCACCGAGCGCTCTATGGCAAGACGGACTTCCCGGGGGTCTTTTTCATGGGTGCCAAGCAGTGCTGCCATCGGGTCGTCTGCCGGCGCTTGCTCAGCCAGCTCCCGAGCGACCTCTGCCTCAATATCCCGGTTGAGGTCGCACTCCGGTTGTACCGGGTCCATGCGCAGCTTGTAATAACCGCTCCAGAGCTGCTCACCAGCGCGCAACATCTGATTATGAATATCACTGCTGGTGGAGAACAGAACCACAGCCAGCAACAACAGACAGGCCGGCAGCGATGAAAACCACTCCAGACCACTACGACGAAAACCACCCTGGGGCATAACGGCTTACTCGGCTTAATGATGGTTACAACAGGTCATCCAGATCCATGGTCTCGACCGGTTCACGCTGGTCGTCCCAGAAGGCACCGAACTGCCCGATGGGGGTTCGGTGGCCGGTGTTTTCCACCCACAACCGATCCGAAATCGCCACCAGCATGTTGGTCGCCATGGCATCCACAAACCGCCACTCTTCGCTGGCCGGATTGGCCTCAAGGGATTCAGCATGGTCCCGGATAACCGACTTCACCAGGGCTTCATCATTCTTGTTCATAGCCGCAATGGCCTGGAACACATGGCCCAGTCGGACGCCAGCTTCCTCGCCCTGCTCCGCGGCAATGGCCAGGCGCTCGAAGGCATCTTCACCCTGGGGCTGGGTTCCCGGGATCATGGCCCAGACCGTGGCACGCAGGCCCATGGGGGCGCCCCACCATTTCTTGTTATCCAGACACTGGGTAGCACGGCCCACCACGGAGCCGGTATTGAACGGAACGCCCACCGAGGAAGTGGCCTGGATCTGGGCGTTAAGCGCCTGCAGCCCGGACAGCAAACCGGCCATGTACATGAACTCGTCCATGTCATCGTCGAAATCCGGGCACTCGGTTTCATCCGGGTTGCCATAGTGGCTATTGTGATGCTGCCAGCTTTTCAGATAGCGGCGAGCGGCCAGGGTATGAGCACGCTTCTGGCGAATAAAGGCGTCTTCCGCGGCGGTCGCGTCCATGGCGTACATGGCGGCCAACCCTGCCAGCTCATGCTCCCTGGCCTGCTCTTCCGCACAGCTGCCCGAAGACAGGTAGAGCATGACTGCCAGTTGATCCGGCTCACTGGTTACCCGACCAAACGACATCAACAGCGGCGCGGTAGCCTCGCTCATGGAACAGCCCATGGCCAGATCGTCCGACTCCATGAGGTAGGGGACGGTATGGTTGCGGGAGAAGCCCTTCATGACATCCCCCGTGGTCTTGTAGATCATGTTATTGACCGCCCCGCAGCCGCTCAGCAGGAGACCGGCAGTCAATGCCGCCATCATGCCGCGAAGCCCAGATGATGTTGTCGGGGATCTCCGGAAACCCTTCATACCTTTCAACCTTTTGTTCTTGTGTTTTGTCCAGAAGATGGGGGCGGACTGCACCGTTTGTTACAGTCTGTAACCGGCGTTCATTATGACGAACTCCGCCCCGGGTTTATGAGACCGATCCCGCAAATGACGCCTCCGGGAACATATCGTTACCGAAGAAGGTTTGCAGATTCAGCCCAAAGCCACTATAGATTGCTTCAGCCTCCGGCCTGGCCGAGGCAATAACCAACAACAATCAGAACGAATAATCAGGAGTATCCGATGCGCAAACCTGAACTTGCTGCTGCCATTGCCGACAAAACCGGGCTTACCCGGGAAAAGGCCGGAGAGGTAATCAACGCCTTTACCGACCAGGTATCGGCGGCTGCCGCGCGGGGAGAAGACGTGACACTGATCGGTTTCGGTACCTTCAACATCCGCAGCCGGGAAGCCCGCAGCGGACGCAATCCGCAAACCGGCGCAAGCATCCAGATCCCTGCCAGCAAGACCGTGGGTTTCAAGGCCGGCAAGGCCCTGAAAGACGCCATCCGCTGATCACCTGCGGCCCGCTGTATGCGGGCCGCTCAGTGCCTCAGGAGGCGCACTCCGAACGGGAGCCATCCACCCGACAGCGAATCGCCTTCATCAACTTGATGGCGCGCTCGTCGTAGACCCCGTCCTCCAACAGTGAGAGACGAACCTGGCGCAGCATCTTGTCGTACTCGGCCACGTCTTCCCGGGGCGGGTGCATCCAGACGTCGGCAGGAATCCCGGACTCCGCTTCTGCAATGATCTCGTAGGCCTGATCAATCCGCTTGATGGACTCATCCCGAACCATCTGGCCGGCGTCTTCCGGGAAACGATCCCGATGAATAATGACCTGGAAGTTCATGTACGCCAGGGCATACTTGAACACCCCACCCTTGGAATTAACGCCCTTATAGAGTTCCAGAGGCTGATAGGCCACGGCTGGTGCATAGGCCAGGTCGACACTGCCATTATTGAACTTGCCGGCAAAGTTGGCGGAGTTGGAGCCAACCACCGATGCTCCGACATGACGGACCATGCGCACGGAGGCCGAGTCGTAATCCAGCGTTGCGATGCGTTTGCCCTGGAGTTTCTCGACCGAATCAATGGCCCGGTCGCGGGTATACAGGTAAATGGCCCCGGCAGGAAAGACACCGGCAACCTCATAGGGACCGTCAACCAGGAACGGCCGGGCCTTGGGCTGGCTCAGGGTGTTGTACAACAGGCGCATTTCTTCTTCACCCGGCACGGCCCCCATGGCTTCGAGACTGCCGGTAAACTTGTTGAATTCCCGGGCACGGGTGCCGGTCAGCAACACGGCATCGCACTGACCGGCCTTGAAGTCTTCGGCCGCTACTTTTTCATCGGTGTAGGCACGCAGTTCCAGCTTGATGCCTCGCTTGAGGGCCACCGGCTGGAACTCCTTGGTAATGGCAAACAGCGGGCCATTGGCACCAACCGGGTCAAACACACAGAAACTGCGCTCAAGGATTTCATCCTGGGCCTGAACCAGGGAGGGTGCCACCACGCTGGCACACAGGACGGCCGCCATGGCGAGCCGGCGGGAAAAGCGGATTGATTTCACGGGATGACTCCTGAGTTTTTATTGTCGGGCCGGTCACATCCGGGTGACTGGCTCTCGTATTCTATGACCTGACCGTAGAGGGTCAGGTCATAGAATACGTTGGCTCAGGTGCCTGCCATCAAGGGTTTTTCAGCAAAACCGGCGAGTTCTGTGATGATGTCGACAGAGGCGGAGCCACCTCTGCCTCATTTTTCAAAGTGGGGTACCGGGAGCCTGCCAGGCGGTGCGACCTGCCACCAGGGTGAGTTTCACCTCCCCTGGCAGGGCTCGTTCCAGAACCGGAGCGTGCCGCCCAGCCGACAGCAGCGTTGCTGCGGAAGGCTGCCAGTGGCCATCCGGGTCAAACAGGCAAAGATCAGCGGCAGAGCCGGCCGTCAGAGCCACTTCCCGGCCCAGCACAGCCGCCGGCCCGGCGGTCAGTGCCCGCAGCAAATCCGGCAGCTCCAACTCATGATTCTGTACCAGCTCCAGACCCAGGGACAGCACGCTCTCGATGCTTGACAGCCCGGGCTCGGTCGCGGGCAGCGGGGCCTGCTTGGCCGCGGAATCATGGGGCTGATGCTGACTCACAATTGCATCGATAACGCCGTCCCGCACACCGGCCACCAGCGCCTGACGGTCGGCTTCCCCGCGCAGGGGAGGCCGGACATGAAAACGACTGTCGAAGCCGGCCAGGGCCGACTCGGTGAAGACCAACTGGTGCATGGCAACATCGGCGGTAACCTTCACGCCGCGATCCCGGGCCTGGGCCAGCATCTCGACGCTGCGGGCGCAGGACAGCTGGCTCAGGTGCAGGCGCACCCCGGTCTCTTCTGCCAGCAGTAGCATTTCCATAACCGCGGCCGTTTCGGCCACCTCGGGAATACCCAGTAGCCCCAGACGCGTGGTGACCTGGCCATCATGGGCGTAGCCATCGGCCGCCAGTGCCGTATTTTCCGGACTGAACATCACGGTCAGTCCGAAGGTCTGGGCATAGGCCATACACCGGCGCAGAATGCGGGCATTGCGCACGCCCCGGGAACCATTGCCGACCGCCACGCAACCGGCTGCTTTCAGGCCGGCCATATCACTGAGCATATCGCCATCAAGGCCACGGGTGATGGCACCGATCGGCAGCACCCGAACCACACCTCGGGAGGCCACGCTGTCGAGAATCAGATTGGTCACGGCACCGGAATCATTGACCGGCGAGGTTTCCGGCGAGGCACAGACCGTGGTGAAACCACCATGGGCGGCGGCTCGTGTTTCCGAGGCAATATTGCCCTTCTGGCCATTGCCCGGCTCCCGGAGATTACAGCACAGGTCGATAAAACCGGGCGCGATCACCTGCCCGGCGGCGTCCAGTGTTGCGGCGCTCTCGGCTGCCTGGGCCTGCTCTCCAACCGCCTCTATGCGACCATTGCGCACCAACAAGCCCGGGTTACTGATCAACCCCTTGCCCGGCTCAAACAACTGCCCGCCGGTCAGTTTCAGGCCGCCCTCATTCCAGTTCGCTGACGCTGTCATGCCCGGCCCTCCTGCTGTTCCTGCTGTCTTTGCTGACGCTCCGCCATCTGACCACCCATGGCCATGGACATCACCGCCATCCGGATAGCAATACCATTGGTGACCTGGTTAAGAATGACCGACTGGGGCCCATCGGCCACTGCCGACTCAATCTCGACCCCGCGGTTGATCGGGCCCGGATGCATAACGATGCAATCGGGCTTTGCCAGCCCCAGCTTTTCCTGATTCAGCCCGTACAGACGGTAAAACTCACGTTCACTGGGTAGCAGGGCACCTTCCATGCGCTCCTTCTGAAGCCTCAGCATGATCACCACATCCAGGTCTTTCATGCCCCGGGCCATATCGTATTCCACGGTACAGCCAAGATCCTCGACATCTCTGGGCAGCAGCGTGCCGGGAGCAATCACCCGCACCTCTTCCGCGCCCAGCACATTCAAAGCACGAATCTGCGAGCGCGCCACCCGGGAGTGCAGCACATCCCCGACAATGGCAACTTTCAGGCCTTCGAATCGGCCCTTGTGCTGACGGATGGTCAGCATGTCCAGCATCGCCTGGGTGGGATGGGCGTGGCGGCCGTCACCGGCATTGATGATGGCAACGCCCGGGGTCACACTCTCGGCTATGAAATGCGGCGCGCCGCTCTGGGAATGACGCACTACGAACATATCCGAAGCCATGGCCTCCAGATTAAGCAGGGTATCGGACAGGGATTCACCCTTGGAGGTAGCTGAGGTAGAAATATCCAGGTTCAGGACGTCGGCAGAAAGGCGCTTGGCCGCGAGTTCGAACGTACTCCTGGTCCGGGTACTGGATTCAAAGAACAGGTTGACTACGGTGCGGCCTCTGAGAAGGGGCACTTTCTTGATACTTCTCTCTCCCACCTCAATAAAGGAGTCGGCGGTGTCGAGAATATCCGTGAGCAGTGGCTGGCCCAGGCCATCCAGCGTCAGGAAATGCCGCAACTGACCATCCCGGGTCAGCTGCAAGTGGTTCGGGGAAGGGTCGTTCGCGGTCATGGCTCGCCTGTTATCAGTTGGGAAGGTTTACTGCCCGGATTCCTGTACTTCAATGCGCAGTGGCTCGGGGCCACGCAGTTTCACTCGTTGATGGGCTTCCAGCGTCAGGGCCCGTCCCACCACATCCGGCTGGATTGGTAGTTCCCTGGCGCCCATATCGATCAGCGTGGCCAGTATGATACTGGCCGGACGGCCGTAGTCGAATATTTCGTTCATGGCAGCCCGGATCGTCCGGCCACTCATGATCACGTCGTCGATCAGGATGATGTCCCGGCCTTCGGTATCAAACGGCAGACTGGACGGCATCACCCGGGGGTTCAGACCAATGCGGCTGAAGTCATCCCGGTAGAACGAGATGTCCAGCTCTCCGAAAGGCTGGGCAATACCCAGGCGCTTCCCCAACACATCCGCCAGCCAGACACCGCCGGTCCGGATTCCGATCAGCACCGGGTCATCTACGCCACGCGCCTGGAGAATCTGACGCAGGCCGGATTCCAAAGTGTCGAGCAGCTGGTCTATATCAAGCAATGCGGTCATTACAGCCTCGTTTATCAGATCAGCCGGCCTGCTCCCGGCACCAGGTTTCCAGTATCAGCACGGCGGCACGGTCATCGACGCCGTGGCGGCCGAAATCGCGACTGCCACCACCGGCCATCACCTCGCCCTTGGCTTCGTAGCTGGTGAGTCGTTCATCCACCATTTCGACCGTGACATGGTAGCGGCCGTGCAAACGCTTGCCGAACTTGCGGGCCCGCGCGCACATGTCATTTTCGGTGTCATCCATATTCAGAGGCAGGCCAACCAGGACAATATCCGGCTGCCATTCCGCCAGCAGCGCCTCGATCTGCTGCCAGTCGGGAATCCCGTCCCTGGCCGGAAGCATGGCCAGGGGCTGGCCGGTTCCGAGCATTTCCTGTCCTGACGCCACCCCGATACGCCGGGTGCCGAAATCAAAGGCCAGTAGTCGACGGTTACCGGGATCAGGCATGACCCACCGAATCACTGAGCTGGTTCAGATCAATGCCCATCAGGCGGAGTACCGCCTGGTAACGTTGGTCTGCCGGCGTGCGGAACAGAATGTCGGTGCTGGCAGGGCAGGTCAACCAGGCATTGCTGCCCAGCTCTTCCTCCAGCTGACCTTCGCCCCAGCCAGAGTAACCCAGTGCCACCAGAAACGACTCCGGCCCCTCATCCCGGCCAATGCTTTCCAGAATATCCCGGGAGGTGGTCAACAACACTTCGTCGGTGACTCGCGCGGTATTCTGCCACTGCCGGCCCGGCGAGTGCAGAACAAAGCCGCGCTCGGGCTGAACCGGCCCGCCGGTGTATACCGGCAAGTCCAGCTCCCCGCCGTGCATGTCGAGCTGCTCGAGGATCTCACCCAGGTGGATATCCAGCGGCTGATTGATCATCAGCCCCAGCGCGCCCTCTTCCGAGTGTTCGCAAAGGTAGATCACCCCACCGTGAAAGCGGGGATCAGCCAACCAGGGCGAAGCCACCAGGAAGTGGTGCCTGAGACTGCCTGTGGTGTCGTGTTCGGCCGTCATCCTGATGTAAGCCCCCGTCTCTGAAATGACCAGGTGCGTATGATTTCCAGTTCGTCCACGTCCTGACGCATTTCCTCCGGGAAAGGCGCAAACGGAGCGGCCATACGCACAATTCGGATTGCGGCATCATCCAGCACCGTACTGCCGGAGGACTGGAGGATTGCCACTTCCTTGATTGTGCCATCTTTCTTCAGCGAAACCAGCATGCGCAGGGTGCCGTAGATGCCTGCCTGCCTGGCTTCGGTGGGATAGTTGATGTTACCCACCCGGGTCACCTTGCTCACCCAGTTCTGCACATACCAGGCGTTGCTGGACTTCAGGGTCGAGGCTGCCGTTACCCGCATTACCCGGGGTTTGCGGGCATAGGCCCGCTGCTGTGCGTCAAACCTCGCCTCCAGGCTGGCAATCTCCAGGCTGCGCTCCATCAGGCTCTTTTTCTCGCTCTGAGGCAAGGGCTCTTCCTGGGGCTCGCTTCGCTCCTCGGGCCTTGACGCCTGGCGCTCGGTGTGAGTCTCGGTCTGGACGACCGCCCGCTCCTGTTGCGGCTGAGGCCGGGTGGTGGTCTGTGGCTCGGGTTGCACCTGAGCCAGCTCCGGCTGACTGATCTCGGAGGGATTGGGCGAGGTCATTTCCATGGCCTGCTCTTCCGAGCCACTGCCCTGTTGACTGGTCTGGGCCAGAAAATCGGCTTTCTCCGGCGCCTGCTCATCGTCGAACTGGGACAGGGTAATTTCCATGGTCTGAGCCGAAGACCGGGGCGATTCCGGGGCAAAGGTAATCCCCAACACCAACATGGCATGAACGGCCAATGCCATAAACAGGGTGAAGGAAAACCGATCGAAATCGCTAACCTGGGTTGCCATGACGGTTCCTGAGTCTCCTTGTGCGCTCAAAAGCTGTGATCGGTCTTCAGTCTCTGGCCAGACGTCGCTCGATGGCGTCCATCAGCATGCCGGCAATGTCGATGCCAAACGCCGCATCCAGCTCACGAATGCAGGTGGGGCTGGTGACGTTGATTTCCGTGAGATAGTCACCAATGACATCAAGCCCCACGAACATCAGGCCCTTTTCCTTGATCACCGGCGCTACCCGGGCACAGATCTGACGGTCACGCTCGGTCAGCTCCCGGCCCTCACCACGACCTCCGGCGGCCAGGTTGCCGCGATTCTCACCGTGTGACGGAATGCGTGCAAGGGCATAGGGTACCGGCTCGCCCTCAATCAGCAGAATACGCTTGTCACCTTCGGTGATTTCGGGGATGAACTTCTGGGCCATGGCCTGATGGCTGCCGTAATTGGTGAGGGTTTCGATGATGACCCCGAGATTGGCGTCGTTTTGCTTGACCCGGAATATCGAGCGGCCACCCATGCCGTCCACCGGCTTCATGATGATGTCACCATGCTCGGCATAGAATTCCCGGAAACGCTGGGCAGAGCGGGTCACGATCAGCGGAGGTGTCAGGTCTTCAAACTGGGTGGCAAACAGTTTTTCGTTGCAGTCCCTCAGGGTGGCCGCCGGATTGACCACCAGAGCGCCCTGCTGCTCCGCCGATTCCAGTATATAGGTGGCCATCAGGAACTCCCGATCCACCGGTGGGTCCTGCCGCATCAGAATGACGTCGAGGTCACCCAGCGCACGATCCTGACTGGCGCCGAAGCTGTACCAGTTGTCCGGATCCATGTGCACAGTCAGCCCACGGGTGTGAGCCCGAGCCTGGCCGCCCGCAAGATAAAGATCCGGCAGTTCCATGTACTCGATTTCCCAGCCGCGTTTCTGGGCGGCATGCAGCATGGCCAGAGAACTGTCTTTCTTGAAGTGAATATCCTGAATGGGATCCATCACGATCCCCAGCCGGATTGTCATAGCGTCTCCTGGAACTGTCGGTAAGAAAACACGAACCGGTCAGCAGAGCGAACCGGTTATTAAGTGCTATGCTGAGAGGTCAGATGGTATTGTACCCGAGCCGCGAATGCATCCGGAGAAATCCGCAGATAAATCCGTGATGGCAGCGGCAGAAGTACATTTGGTCACAAACTAATACTTTTTATCCAGCCATGGATACTCTATAAATGAGCGGGGTTTATAGAACAACCTTAACGTTTGTGTTAAAACCCCCGTTCGAAAATAACGACAGTCGCTAGAGCGCAAGGCAGTTGGACAATGGATGACAACTTCGAGAACCTGAAGATCATGGTGATTGACGACAGCAAGACCATTCGTCGCACCGCGGAAACCCTTCTTAAAAAGGTTGGCTGTGAGGTTATCACTGCCACAGACGGCTTTGACGCTCTGGCCAAGATTGCCGACTCCCAGCCGGACATCATTTTTGTCGATATCATGATGCCCCGCCTGGACGGCTACCAGACCTGCGCACTGATCAAGAACAATTCCTCTTTTAAAAAGACGCCGGTTATCATGCTTTCGAGCAAGGACGGCCTGTTCGACAAGGCAAAAGGCCGAATCGTAGGCTCGGACCAGTATCTGACCAAACCGTTCAGCAAGGATGAGCTGCTTAACACCATCCGCCAATACATGCCTCAGGCGGAACAGTAACCCCTGCTGACACACAGAACCATCGAGGAAACCATGGCCCGCATTCTGATTGTTGACGACTCGCCAACTGAAGTTAAGAAGATTTCCACCATTCTGGAAAAACACAAGCACGAAGTGCTGACCGCAGATAATGGCGCCGATGGTGTGGCCAAGGCCCGCGCGGAAACTCCGGATCTGGTGCTGATGGATGTTGTCATGCCCGGCCTGAACGGCTTTCAGGCGACCCGCCAGCTGACCCGTGCGCCGGAAACCGCTTCCATCCCGGTTGTGATCGTAACCACCAAGGATCAGGAAACTGACCGGGTGTGGGGAACCCGCCAGGGTGCCAAGGGTTATCTGGTCAAGCCAGTTAACGAAGACGACCTGATCAAAACAATCAACAGCCTGATTGCCTGATCCCCAACCTTGGAGTACGCATGTCCGCCCAGGCCGCCCCTTTTGCCGTTCTGACGGATATCGCCCAGCGCAGCCGGTCCATGGCCGCCGGTCTGCCGGAACAACAGGAAGCCGTTGAACTCTGGAACGGCATCGGTTTTATTCTCTCGGGCGAGCGCTATGTTGCCCCCATGGGCGAAGTTACCGAAATCCTGCATGTGCCCCGGTTCACCCATGTTCCGGGGGTTCGGTCGTTCCTGATGGGAGCGGCTAATGTTCGCGGCCGCCTGCTACCCCTGGTCGATCTCGCCACCTTTTTCGATGTGCCCCGCTCTTCCCGCAGCCTGCGTGAACGGCGGGTTCTGGTGGTTGAGCAGGGCGACGTATTCAGTGGCCTGGTCGTCGACAGCGTACTGGGCATGCAGTACTTCGCCAAAGACAGTTTCAGGGCCACCCCCGACGGGGTGCCCGACAGCGTTCGTCCGTTTGTGAGCGGCGGTTACGAGCGCAATGAGGAGGTCTGGAAAGTGTTCTCAGCCACCGATCTGGTGGAAGACGAACGTTTTCTTGATGTTGCACAGTGGTAAGGGTGATGGTACTGGCAGGAACATCACCCTGACCGTCTGAAACCCGCTACACATACTTGCCATTTCCAGAAGAAAGAGGCCGGGAGCCAGAAAATGAAAAACAGAGCCGGAAGACTCAGTATGGGACAGGGAGGCAACAAACTGGTTGCCGGCCTGATCGCAGCGCTGATTGCACTTACCGTCCTGCTCGTTGTGGTACTGTTCATCATTAACCAGGACAGTCAGCACGACCAGCAGTACATCGCCAACACCGCGGAAATGCGGGTACTCTCCCAGGAGATCGCGAAGAACGCGACCGAGGCCGCAGGTGGTACCGCCGAGGCCTTCGACCAACTCCGTCGTTCGCGGGATGAGTTCCAGCAGCTCTGGACCAACGTGACCGAGGGCAACCCGGAAACCGGCCTCCCGCCCAGTGAACTGGCCCAGCAAAGTGGCGTACAGGAACACTGGAACACCGTTCGTGAAAACGCCGACAGCATCCTCTCTACCCGTGATGCAGTACTCGGCCTGCACGAAGTAGCCCGGACCCTGAACGAAACCATTCCCCAGCTGCAGGTGGAATACGACGACATCGTTCAGATTCTGCTGGATAACGGTGCACCTGCCGAACAGATCTCTCTGGCCCAGCGTCAGTCGCTGCTGGCAGAGCGTATTGTCCGCTCCGTTAACAACGTACTGTCCGGTGACGAAGACGCCGTTATCGCGGCCGACCGTTTCGGCCGGGACGCCAGCCTGTTCGGCCGGGTTCTTGACGGCCAGCTCAACGGCAATCCCGCCATGGGCATCTCCCGCGTAGCGGACGAAGACGCCATCTATGGTCTGGAAGCGGTTGACGAGCTGTTCCAGTTCGTTTCCCAGAACGTAGACGCGATCCTTGAAGCCTCTCCCGACCTCTTCAAGGTTCGTACCGCCGCAAGTGACATCTTCCAGAACTCCGAGAACCTGCTGGCCGAACTGTCGACTCTGGCCGACAACTTCGCTACCCAGTCCAGTTCCCGTCTGATCAGCCCGACCCTGGCCTTCGCCATCCTGGCCGCCATGGTTGCGATTGTTGTCTTTATCGGTCTTGCCCTATACCGCGACGCCCAGGAGCGTCTGGCCACCACCCAGGAGCAGAACGAACAGAACCAGAACGCGATCCTGCGACTGCTGGACGAACTGGCCGACCTGGCCGATGGTGACCTGACCACAGAGGCCACGGTAACCGAGGACTTCACCGGTGCCATCGCCGACTCCATCAACTACGCGATCGACCAGATGCGCGGCCTGGTACAGGCGATTCGTGGTACTGCGGTACGAGTAGCTTCCGCCGCCCAGGAAACACAGGCCACGGCCATGCACCTGGCCGATGCATCCGAGCACCAGGCCCAGGAAATTGCCGGCGCCTCCGCCGCGGTTAACGAGATGGCTGTCTCCATCGACCAGGTATCCTCGAACGCCGCCGAATCCTCCGCGGTTGCGGAGCGGTCGGTTGCGATCGCGAAGAAAGGCGCGGAAGTGGTACAGAACACCATTCGCGGCATGGACAACATCCGGGAGCAGATCCAGGAAACGTCCAAGCGGATCAAGCGTCTGGGTGAATCCTCCCAGGAAATCGGTGACATCGTATCCCTGATCAACGACATTGCCGACCAGACCAACATCCTGTCCCTGAACGCGGCAATCCAGGCCTCCATGGCCGGTGACGCGGGCCGGGGCTTCGCGGTGGTTGCGGACGAAGTTCAGCGCCTGGCGGAACGTTCCTCTGCAGCAACCAAGCAGATCGAAGCTCTGGTTAAGACGATCCAGTCGGATACCAACGAAGCGGTTATCTCCATGGAACACACCACCGCCGAGGTGGTCCGTGGTGCCCGACTGGCCCAGGACGCGGGTATCGCCCTCGAGGAAATCGAGAACGTATCCATGTCCCTGGCGGAGTTGATCCAGAACATCTCCAACGCCGCCCGTCAGCAGTCATCCTCTGCGGCGCACATTTCCAACACCATGAACGTTATCCAGGAAATCACCTCCCAGACTTCCTCCGGTACCAACGCTACCGCGAAGTCTATCGGTAACCTGGCAGAAATGGCCTCCGAGCTGCGGTCCTCCGTTGCCGGCTTCACCCTGCCGGATGAGGAAATGGCCAATCAGGAAGAAGAGGAAAACAGCGACGTACCGGTGGTCAGCTGATCACCGGCCCGGGGCAGATGACGGTCTATGGCGCATACGCATAACCAACTGTCACCCGCCGAAGGCATCTGGTCACTGCGCCGTCTTCCGGATATGGACGACGCGCAGTTCAGCCAGTGGCAGACCTTGCTGGAGCACCGCACCGGCATAACCCTGACCACCGAACGGCGCTCATTTCTGGAAACCAATCTTGGCATACGGATGCGCGAAATCGGTTGCAGCAGCTACCAGGCCTATTACGAGAAAATCGTATCCGGCCCGGATGCTGTCAGGGAGTGGGCCACACTGGTAGACCGGCTCACTGTTCAGGAAACCCGGTTTTTCCGGGACCCGGACGCCTTCCGGCTGGTGGCGGATTATGTGCTTACCCGTCCCCGGGAACAGTTCAGGAAGCGGGCCCTGGAGGCCTGGAGTGTTGGCTGCTCCACCGGCGAGGAGCCTTACACGCTCGCGATGATCCTGAACGAGGGCATGGCTCAGTTGGGCGTGCAACCGCTCTTCGGCGTAACCGGCTCGGACATCAGTCAGCCGGCCATCGAAAAAGCGCGCCAGGGCCGGTTTAATGCCCGCAAGTTGCTGGGAATGGAAGAAGACCTGAAAGCCAGGTATTTCCGGCCCTCGGAGCGGAATACCGTAGAAATTGTGAACAGCATCCGTGACCGGGTGTGCTTTACCAGGCTCAATGTTCTGGATCTGGATAAAGCCCCCATGCACGGGATGAACATTATCTTCTGCCAGAACCTGCTGATCTACTTCCGTCGCTGGCGCCGACGGGAGATCGTCAAACGGCTCGCAGAGCGTCTGGCACCGGGGGGGTTACTGGTGCTTGGCCAGGGTGAACTGACCGACTGGCAGCCACCGGGCCTGCAGAGGGTTCCCTCGGAACATGTACTGGCGTGGATCAAGCGCCAGTCCGACGAAGAATAACCGGAGTGGTTATGGGCAATCACCATGACAGCATCGCCCTCGACTGGGTTCGGGGAGAGATACAGGACACGCTGACCCAGGGCCAGCATGCACTTGAAGCGTATGTCGAGAATCGCGACGACACTGCGCGCCTGCGCTTCTGCCTGAATTACCTTCACCAGGTACACGGTACCCTGCAAATGGTGGAACTCTACGGTGCAGCATTGCTCACCGAAGAGATGGAAAAACTGACCCAGGCCATTCTCAACGAAAGCGTGACCAGCGTTGACGATGCCGTCAACGTGCTGATGCAGGCCATTCTGCAGCTGCCACAGTATCTGGAGCACATTGGCAGCAGCAGCGATGACTTTCCCATGGTTCTGCTGCCGCTGCTCAACGATCTCCGGGCCGCCCGGGGCGAATCCCTGTTGTCCGACACCTCCCTGTTCAAGCCGGATCTCTCTGCTTCACAGATGAAGGTCAGCGGCAAGGTGTCTGAACGCCTGCACGATCCAAAAGTCCTGGGCCACCTGCGCAAGCTGCGCCAGATGTACCAGTTTGCCCTTGCTGGCGTGGTTCGCGAGGCGGACCTCGACGCCCATTTCGATTACATGCAGAAGGTAATCCAGCGGTTGGTGCGCCTGTGCCAGAAAACGCCCCGGGGCGAACTCTGGAAAGCGGCCAGTGCCTTTGTCGACACTCTGCAGGCCCGGGTCAACCCGGTGAACACCGCCGTCAAATCCCTGCTCAGAGAACTGGATTCCGAGATCCGCCGGCTCACCGACGAACATACAGACATCCTTCAGCAGCCGGTTCCGGAAGCGCTGTTCAAACACCTGTTGTATTACGTCGCCCGCGCCCGGGATCTCGATCGCCCTCAGGTTCAGGCGCTGCGTCAGGCCTATCAGTTGGACAGCGCCCTGCCCTCGGAAGACGACGTGGATGCGGCCCGCAACCGGGTATCCGGTCCAGGCCGGGACGCCATCCACTCCGTGGTCAGTGCCCTCAACGAAGAACTGGCTCGACTGAAAGATCAGCTTGACCTGTTTGTGCGGGCCGAATTTCGTCAGAACAGCGAACTGGACGAGTTACTGCCCGGCCTGCGTCAGGTTGCCAACACCCTGGCCGTTCTTGGTCTTGGCATTCCCCGGAAGGTCGTCACCGAACAGATTGAACTGGTAGAAAAACTCTGCCAGCAGGCCGAAGTGGTCGACGACGGCACCCTGATGGACATTGCCGGTGCCCTGCTTTACGTGGAGGCCAGTCTGGCTGGTCTCGACAGCGAGCGACGCCCGGAGCAGTCGTCCGGCTCGGCCGAGGAAGCCTCCGCCATCAACATGGGCTCCCGTGAACTCGGAGAGGCCAGCGAAGCGCTGATCCGCGAATCCCGGAATACCCTTGAGCAGGTTAAATCCGCCATCGTTAATTTCATTGCCTCCCAGTGGGATGCCCGTGAAATCGAACACGTACCCGGACTCCTGCACAGTATCCGTGGCGGTCTGAGCCTGGTGCCACTGGATCGCGTTGCCGATATGCTCGCCTCAGCCGAGCGTTACGTCACCGACGTATTGCTCAGCAACAAACAGGTTCCGGACTGGAAACAGCTCGACACCCTGGCCGATGCCGTTACCAGTATCGAGTATTACCTTGAGAGACTGGCAGATGGCATCAGCGATAACGACGCAATCCTGCGCGTGGCCGAAGACAGCCTCGCCAGTCTCGGCTTCCCGGTCGGACAGGAGCCCACCTGGAGCCTGACGGAAGAAGCTGAAGAGGCCCCGGCTGAAGTACCCGTTGCTGAAGAACCTGAGGCAAGCGCCGAAGAGACCACCGCACCAGAGGCCAAAACCTCTGATGCCGAGCTGCTGGATGATGAGATCCTCGGCATTTTTGTTGAGGAAGCGGAAGAAGTTCTGCAGACCATCCACGAGTTCTATCCGAGGTTGCGCCAGGATCACGACGATCGCGAAGCTCTGACGGAAGTTCGCCGGGCTTTCCATACCCTCAAAGGCAGTGGCCGCCTGGTCGGCGCCACCAGCATTGGCGAACTGGCGTGGTCGGTGGAAAATCTGCTCAATCGGGTCATCGATCAGACCATCAAACCGACCGATGACATGTTCACCCTGGTGGACCAGGTCAACGCCCGTATTCCTTCCCTGATTGAGGACTTCCGGAACGGCGAGACCAGTGGCGACGTCAACGAGCTGATTGAACAGGCTGAAGCGCTGGCAACGACCCGACGCGCAGAAACCGGACCGGCTGCCGAAGAGACCACAGGCGAAGCAGAAACTGCAGACGAGGCCGCCGCCGAGCACGAAATCGAAATTCCCGAAACACCCGCTACCGCACCAACGAGCGAAGTTGAGGAAGCGGACGACAGTGACGATCTGATTGATGACGAAATCCTCGAGATCTTTATTGAGGAAGCTGGCGAGGTACTCGACACCATTCGCGAATACCTGCCTATGCTGCTACGTCAGCACGATGACCGCAGTGCCCTGGCAGAAGTTCGGCGGGCCTTCCATACCCTGAAAGGCAGTGGCCGGATGGTTGGCGCTACCGTGATCGGGGAGCTAGCGTGGTCGGTCGAGAACATGCTGAACCGGGTGATCGACGGCAGCGTGTTCATGAATGATGATATTGCCCAGCTGCTTCAGGATGTCACCGATTCGGTGCCGGCGCTGGTCACCGATTTTGAGAAACGCCAGGCGCCGAGCCTGAACACATCTGCCATGGAGGCGCGGGCCAATGCCCTGGCCAATGGCGAAATTCCCGATGCCACCGCCATGCCGCTGGTGGACACCGACACAGAGTCTGCAGAGGAAACAACGGCCGGTACCGTCACTCCGGAAGACAGCATTGAGTATGATGCCCTGCCCGGAGAAGACGAAGTGGATCCGGTGCTGCTGGATATCTTCGAGAACGAAACCGAAACCCATCTGCAGACCATCAAGGAATACCTGGAGGCTGCGGGCGACAAAGCCACCGCCGCCTACACGGACGATCTCTCTCGGGCGTTGCATACCCTGAAAGGCAGTGCCAACACCGCCGGTATCGCGCCGATTGCGGAAGTCATTACGCCGCTTGAGCGCTTTATCAAAGAATCCCGGGCTCAGAACAAACGGGCAGACCGCGACGTACTGGCGCTGATCAGTGATGCGGCGGGCTTCCTGACCCAAGGGCTTGCCCAGATTCGGGAGAATCCCCAGGCACCGCTGGCAGGCACCGACGAGTACCTTGAGCGCCTGCACCAGGTGTGTGAGCAGACACTCACCAGCCATGCCCAGGCAGACGACGAACAACCCGCCAGGAAATCGTCGTCACAGCTGGTACAGCTGTTCCTGGGTGAAGGCCTGGATATCGTTCTGGATGCCGAAAGCATTCTCGATCGCTGGTCTGAAAACCCGCAGCAGGACGAGGCACTGGCAACCCTCCGTGCCGAACTGGAGCAACTGACCCAGGGTGCGACGGACGCCAATCTGCCCGATGTTGCCGAACTGACCGCCGCTTTGACCCGCACCTACACCGCGATTTCAGAGCAGGGCCTGCCGCCGGGCGATAATGTATTCCAGACCCTGCGCGCCGGCCATGAGCAGTTGATTAACATGATGGATCAGGTGGCGGCCGGGCTGGCTACTGAACCCAGCCAGGAACTGATTCAGGAACTCGAGGCGCTGGCACAGGCAACCGCAGCCGAGCCCGCAGAACCGGATGAGTTCGAGCAGCAGTTCACCGACGACCTGGAAGAGATCGACCTCAGCCTGGAGATGGATGAACTGGAGCAGGCAACAGAAGAACCTGAGCTGACAGAAACGCCGCCACTGCCGGAAACGTCTGAAGACGATCAGGCCATGGACGACGAGCTGGCAGCAATCTTCCTGGAGGAAGCCCGCGACCTGATTGACAGCACCGCGGAAGCCCTGCACAGCTGGAGCGAGGACACATCAAACCTGGACCTCCTGCGGTTGCTCCAGCGTGACCTGCACACCCTCAAGGGTGGCGCCCGACTGGCCGACATTCCGGCCGTGGGTGATCTGTCCCACGAACTGGAAAACCTGTTTGAAGGACTGACCGAGCAGAAATTCTCGATCAATGACACTCTGTCTGACCTGTTGTTCCGCTGCCATGACCGGCTTGCCGGCATGGTCGAGGCACTTGAAGCCGGTGAGCCGCCGAGGCCCGCGCCGGATCTGATCACCGAGATTCATGCCTACATCGATGGCGCCCGTGGCACTCGCCCGGTAACCGATGTACACACCGACGACTCGACAGAACCGGAAGACGAAGAGCTGACCCTGCCGGAGCCGGAGCTCGAGGAAAGCACCGAAGAAACTGCAGGTGCAGAGGAGGAAGAGCTCCAGGCCACCGATCTGTCCCATCTGGACCCGGAACTGGTGGGCATTTTCCTGGAAGAAGCCTACGACCTGATCAACTCAACCGGCAGTGCCCTGCATACCTGGAGCGAAGACCCCTCGAACCGGGAGGTTGCTGCCGAACTGCAGCGTGATGTGCATACCCTCAAGGGTGGCGCCCGCATGGCCGGAGTCGAGGCCATCGGCGATCTCACTCACGTGCTTGAGGATCTGTTCGAAAAAGTGGCCGAAGGCCAGCTTGAAGCCAGCGGTCAGATGACCGACTTGCTGTTTGCCTGCCACGACCGCCTGGCCCAGATGGTAGAGCAGGTGGCGACCCAGAAGCCGTGCCCGCCAGCCGAAGAACTGGTGCATCAGGTTCAGGCCATTCTGCGCGGCGAATCCCTGCCTTCGGAGGCACCGCCACAGTCAGAGCCGGGTGAGCCCGACGTTAGCGAACTGGAAGAACTGGAAATCAGTGAACAGCCGGCGACGGAATCCGAAGAATCCGCGTCCAGCCTCAGCGAGAGCCTGGAGGACGCCACCGACGACGATCTGGTTGGCATCTTCCTGGACGAAGGCCTGGAAATCCACGAGGCCATTACCGAATGCCTCGACCAGTGGCGCGAGGAGCCGGAGGAGCTGGCTGGCATTACCCGCCTGCAACAGGAACTGCACACCCTGAAGGGCGGCGCGCGACTGTCGGATGTCGACCCGATTGCGGATCTGGCCGAAGCCTGGGCCGACGCCCTGGACCAGCTGATTGCCGGCGACCGGGACCAGTCGGCCATGCTTGGCCTGAGTGACCGCGCCGCGGCCAGCCTGAAATCCATGCTTGATGCGCTGGAAGACAGTCGCAAGCCCGACGCCGACGCGGCCCTGATCAACGCGTTGCGTACTGCCGCGCCAGCAGAAGATACGTCCGGAACCGAATCACCGCAGGCTGAAACGGCGGAAGCGGACTCCGTAGACCCTGAAGTGCTCGAGATCTTCCTGGAAGAAGCTGGCGAAATCATGGACCAGCTGGAGCAGCTACTGGATGACTGGCGTCGTGAGCCGGTTAATGAGCACTTCAACCGGGAAGCACAACGAGCATTGCATACCCTCAAAGGCGGCGCCCGTCTGTCCCAGCTCTCCGAGCTTGGCGACAAGGCTCATGCTTTCGAGACCCGCCTGATCGATCTGGGCGGTAACGCGCCAACCGAGGAGCAATGGCAGGCCATCACCGGCGATCACGATGCCATCATCGCGCTGGTCGCGGATATCCGCAAACGCTTTGAATCCGGCGCACCGGCACCTGCCCCGCAGCCAGAGAAAGCACCCGAACCGGTTCGCGAAGAGCCCGCGCCGGTGCCAAAGGCCACCACTACGGAGCCAGCCCCGACCAAACCGGTTCCGGCACCTGCTAAACCGGAGAAGTCCGCGGCCCAGGCACGCAAGAAAGCGGTCGATGCGCAAAGAGCCGCCCAGGAAACCATTCGGGTATCGGCACCGCTGCTGGATGAGCTGGTTAACCTGGCCGGTGAAACCAGTATTACCCGGGGTCGCCTGGAGCAACAGAGCAGTGATTTCAGTTACACCCTGGACGAAATGGCCGCCACCATCGAACGTCTGCGGGAACAGCTGCGGCGCATGGATATCGAAACCGAAGCGCAGATCCTGTTCCGGGCCGAGCAGGAGCATGGGCCGGATTACGGCGACGATTTCGATCCGCTGGAAATGGACCGCTACTCCTCTATCCAGCAGCTGTCACGGGCCCTGAGCGAATCCACTTCGGACCTTGCTGATTTGCGTGAAACCCTGTCCGAGCGGGTTCGGGACACCGAAACCCTGCTGGTTCAGCAATCACGGATCAATACGGAACTCCAGGAAGGTCTGATGAAGACCCGGATGATTCCGTTCTCCTCCATGGTGCCCCGTCTGCGCCGCATCGTGCGCCAGATCAGTGGCGAACTCGGCAAGAAAGTCGATTTCGACGTACGCAATGCTGAAGGGGAAATGGACCGGAACATTCTGGAGCGGATGGTCGCGCCGCTGGAGCACATGCTCCGCAACGCGCTGGACCACGGCATCGAAACGCCGGAAGACCGCACCAAGGCAGGCAAACCGGCCACAGGTGAAGTGGTTCTGTCCCTGACCCGGGAAGGCGGTGATGTGGTGTTGCGGATGATGGACGACGGTAAAGGCATTCCGTCCGACGTTATCCGCGACAAGGCCGTTCGCCAGGGCCTGATGCGCGCCGACGAAGACCTCTCGGAAAGGGAAATCCTGCAGTTCATTCTGCAGCCGGGATTCTCCACCGCCCAGCAGGTTACCCAGATTTCCGGTCGTGGTGTGGGCATGGACGTGGTTGCCAGCGAAATCAAACAGCTCGGCGGCAGCCTAGACATCGATTCCGCCCTGGGCCGTGGCACCACCTTCACCGTCCGCCTGCCGTTCACCGTGTCGGTCAACCGGGCCTTGATGGTGTCCACCGGGGAAGACTTCTACGCCATCCCGCTCAACACCATCGAAGGTATTGTCCGGGTCAGCACCTACGAGCTGGAAGAGTACTACAAGCCAGACGCCCCCATGTACGAGTATGCCGGCCAGCAGTATCGCCTGCAGTACCTGGGCAGCCTGCTCAACAGTGACCACCAGCCCAAGCTTCAGGGCCAGGCCCTGCCGCTGCCGGTCATTCTGGTGCGCGGCGCCGAGCAGCCCATGGCTCTGCAGGTGGACCAGTTGATGGGCAGCCGTGAAATCGTGGTTAAATCCCTCGGGCCGCAGTTCAGTTCCGTCAGGGGCGTTTCCGGTGCCACCATTCTCGGTGACGGCAACGTGGTTGTGATCCTCGACTTGCCGGCGATGATCCGCTCCGACATCCTGTCCGAACGTCAGCGCCTGGCGAACCTGGAAAAGGCACGGGACAGCGCCCGCTACGAGGAAAAAGCCACGACGGTTATGGTGGTGGACGACTCCGTTACGGTGCGCAAGGTGACCTCCCGTCTGCTGGAGCGCAATGGCATGGAAGTGGTGACCGCCAAAGATGGTCTCGACGCCGTTGCCCAGCTTCAGGACCACCGGCCGGACATCATCCTGCTCGATATCGAAATGCCCCGTATGGATGGTTTCGAAGTGGCCAGCTTTGTGCGCCACGACGACAACCTGAAAGATACGCCGATCTGCATGATCACCTCGCGGACGGGCGAGAAGCACCGGGAACGTGCTCTGGCCATCGGGGTCAACGAGTACCTTGGCAAGCCGTTCCAGGAAACCGAGCTGCTTGACACCATCAAGCGGCTGACCGGGAACCGGTGATGGCCGGCCCTCACGGCCGGCCTGGCGTCGGGATTGTGTCCGATGTGGTGCTGCAACGGCATCGGCTGCAGGCGGCGACCGGAAAATTTGGCCTGGACGTCAGCTTCTCGGGAGATCCCGAGCGGCTGATGGACTACCCGGCGTTTCCGGACGCGGCGCTCTGGCTGGTGACCCTGGAAGACGAAGCGGACCACCCGGCACTGTTCGAGCATCTGCTGGAAAATACAGAAGCACCGGTCTTATTCGGCCTGGACCAGGCTCCCAAGCCCGGCACCACGGAATACTTCCGCTGGGAACGCCGGCTGCTCGACAAGCTGGAAAAACAGCTCGGGCATCTGGAGCAGCTGGATACCGCCAACGACATTGAAGAGCTGGCCGAGACCACGCCAGATGCGGTGGACGCGCCTACGCTGCCACACTGGATAACTCCGGCGGCGCCGGGTTCGGTGGCTGAGGAAGTCTGGATTCTCGGAGCCTCGCTGGGCGGTCCTGCAGCGGTGAAGACCTTTCTCGATCACCTGCCGCCAAGGCTACCGGTCGGGTTTATCTACGCCCAACATATTGATGGCAATTTTACCGAAGTCCTCACCCGGGTTCTGGGCCGGCACGCCCACTATTCGCTGAAGCGGGCCGAGGAGGGCTATCGGGTACGCAATGGCGATGTGGTGCTGATGCCCGTAGAAAGAGAGTGGTCCTTTGATCGCCAGGGCCAGCTGACGGAACTGAATCATCCCTGGCCGGGCCCTTATGGCCCATCGATAGATCAGGTGTTGCTGAACGTGGCGGATCACTATGGCAAACACTGCCATGCCATCCTGTTTTCCGGCATGGGCAACGACGGCGCTATCGCTGCACCCATGCTGAAGGCCTATGGCAGCCGCATCTGGGTTCAGGAAAGCACCAGTTGTGGAAACAGCTCCATGCCCGATTCGGTGGCCGCCACCGGTTGCGCCAGCTTCTGTGGCACTCCGGAGCAACTGGCCAGGGAACTGGTAAAAGTCATTGAGAACAACTGCCTGCTCAAGGGCCGGCAAAAACGGGATTCCGCCTGAGGTAACAAGCAATGAGTGAAAACAGCCAATCCCTGTCCTGCGTCATGATACCGGTCTCGGACCGCCAGCTTCTGCTGCCCAACGTCTCTATTGCCGAGGTGGTGGATTTCACCAGCAACGATGCCGGGGCTAATACACCGGACTGGCTGGCCGGATTCCTGGACTGGCGCGGGCTCACACTGCCGGTCATTTCCTACGACGCCGCCAACGGCAACAAGCTCACCATCCCTGGTGACAACCGTGGCCGCATCATTATCCTCAATACCATCGGCCCGAATCACCAGAGCACCCCGTTCATGGCCCTGGTCACCCAGGGCATTCCCAGCCAGGCGCGCCTGATGGAAGACCAGATCCGACAACTGGACGGCGACCCCGGCCCTGCGGATCTGATGCAGGTGGAAGTAGACGGCGAGCCAGCCTGGATCCCAAATCTGGAATACCTGGAATCCCTGGCCGTCGACGCACATCACTGAGCCTCCGGTCGGCATGGCGTGGCCGCCTGCAAATGTTATAATGTTGCAAATTTTGCAGGATCCACGCCATGCCGGAACGCGCACTTCCCTACCGTCCCCATAACCATCAGGCCTGTGTCGCCCAGGCATTATCCGATGCCCATGCCATCTGCCGCGATGATAACGCCCGCCTGACTCCGATCCGTGAACGGGTACTGGAGTTGATCTGGCAATCCCACAAGCCGCTGGGCGCCTACGATATTCTGGCCAAACTGTCCTCGGATGGACATAACGCCGCCCCCCCCACGGTCTACCGGGCCCTGGACTTTCTGCTTCAACATGGACTGGTTCACCGGATTGCCTCGCTCAACGCCTTCGTCGGCTGTGCCCATGCCGGTGAACATCATCGCGGTACTTTTCTGATCTGCCGACAGTGCGGCACGGTGCTGGAACTGGCCATGCCGGAGCTCAATCAGGCCATCGAATCCGCGGCGCGCGCGGAAGCCTTCCTTCCTGACGACGTTACCCTCGAAGTGGCTGGCCTCTGCCCCCGCTGTCAGGGGGAGCAAACGAATGACTGACCCTCTGGTCCGGCTAGAACAGGTTACGGTGGCATTTGACGACCGGCCGGTGGTTGATCGGGTCAACCTGACCGTGAGCCGGGGCGATATCGTCACCATCATCGGCCCGAACGGTGCCGGCAAAACCACGCTGATCAAAACCGTTCTGGGGATTCAGCGGGCGACCAGCGGTCAATTATCGGTGGCGCCCGGCCTGGTGATCGGTTACGTACCCCAACACCTGACTCTGGAGCCCACTCTGCCACTGAGTGTCCGGCGCTTCATGCTGCTCAGCGGACGTGCACTGTCAGACTGCAAGGCAGCGCTGGAAAGGACCGGGGTCGCGCATCTACTGGATGCGTCTGTCCACCACCTGTCCGGCGGCGAAAAACAACGACTGCTGCTCGCCCGGGCACTGGCCCGGAAACCCGATCTGCTGGTGCTGGACGAACCCGCCCAGGGGGTCGATATCAATGGCCAGGCCACACTCTACGATCTGATTCGCCAGCTTCGGGATGAGCTGCACTGCGGTATCATCATGATCTCCCATGATCTGCATCTGGTGATGGCGGCCACAGACCGGGTTATCTGCCTTAATCAGCACGTATGTTGCAGCGGATATCCGGAGGATATTTCCCAGGACCCGGCTTTTGTGGAAACCTTCGGTCATCAGGTTGCCGAGTCTCTGGCGGTCTATCACCACCATCACAACCATCGCCATAACCTCCATGGCGATGTGGTCTCTTCCACGGACGCCCACGAAGGTTGCAGCCATGACCATCATTGATGCGGTGCTGGGCGACTTCTTCTGGCGGGCGCTGCTCGGCGGCCTGGGCGTGGCTTTGGTGGCCGGTCCCCTTGGCTGCTTCGTAGTCTGGCGTCGCATGGCCTATTTTGGAGATACGCTGGCCCATTCGGCCCTGCTGGGCATCGCGCTTAGTTTTCTGATCAGCGTGCCTTTGAATCTGGGTGTGGTGATCACCTGTGTGCTCATTGCGCTGGCCTTGGTGCTGCTATCCCGGACCCGCACCCTGGCTACCGATACCCTGCTCGGCATCCTGGCGCACAGCGCGCTGGCCATTGGCCTGGTCACCCTGAGCTTCATGCCGGATGTCAGGGTGGACCTGACCGGCCTGCTGTTTGGCGATCTGCTGGCCATGACCCGACAGGATCTGGTCTGGATCTACGGTGGCGCCGCCTTTGTCCTGTCTTTGCTGGCGCTGCTCTGGCGCGGCCTGCTGATGAGCACCATTCATGAGGAACTGGCACGGGTAGAAGGGATTCCGGTGGAACGCCTGCGGCTGGCGTTGATGCTGATGTTTTCGCTGGTGATTGCGGTGGCCATGAAGATTGTCGGCGTCCTGCTGATTACCGCCCTGCTGATTATTCCGGCCGCAACCGCACGCCGACTGGCCCACAATCCCGAACACATGACCGCCCTGGCAGTGGTCTTCGGGGTGGTGGCGGTGTCCGGCGGACTGACCCTGTCCTGGTACCTGGACACGCCGGCCGGACCATCGGTGGTGGTCACTGCATTTCTGGTGTTCCTGATGGTGTATGCAGGTGCCCGCCAGAGCCGGCACTGACCGTCCGCGCCACCAGTCAGCACAGGGCGGCGCCCGAATTGCCGGGCCGGTATTGCTGGTCTAAAGTTAGGCGGTATCCGAGCAGCAAAGGCCTCGCGGGAGCACACCAGCATGGACAGCGACCTTCGTAACACACCCGGCACCCGATTCCGGCTCTGGCCGGGTCTCTGGATGCCCGGGGTTATCCTGGGTATCGGCATACTGGTGTCAGTGGCACTGGCCAACACCCTGGCGCGAACTATCGCTGACCTTGGCCTTGAGGCCTACCATGCCAGGCATCAGGCTCTGGTTGCGACGATCGCAGCCCGTCTACAACACACGCCGGGGCAGCAATTGCCTGCATCGCTGACCTCAGCTTTGGCGACAGATCTGCCCGAGGGCCTGCAGCTTCGAATCGATACGCTCGCCAGACACACCAAACAGGCTGTGCTGGAGCTCGGCAACGTAGACGAGCCCCGGGATTCCGAGGCCCTGCGGACCGAGCTGACACTGCCCGGCAGGCACTGGATGGTCACCACCACGCCCAGCGCAGGGTGGATAGACCGGGCCTCGAACCCGGCGCGCTGGCAGATTCTTACTGCAGGTGCCGGTATCTCGGTACTCGCAGCCTTACTGATGCTGGTCGCCTGCCGTCGACTGGCCATCCGCAATGCCAGAATCCGGCAGCAACAGGCACAACTCGATCGCGATCAACAACAGATTACCAATCTGCAGGTGGAGAAGTCTGTGCTCCGGCATGCGCTGAACGACAGCGAAGCAAGAAGCCGGGATCTGGTCCGGCTGGGCGGAGCGGTAATCGCCGAACTGGATCACCAGGGGCGCATCGGATTTGTGTCCGCCCAGATTGCCGACGTGCTCGGTCGCGCGCCCTCCGACCTGACCGATCAGCCGTTTGAACAACTGGTATCCGAACAAGACCGCAGCCGGTTCCGGGAAAGCCTGGACAGCGCCCGCAGCGAGGAAGACCTGACCCGAACCGACCTGGTACTGATCGGGGCCGAGGATACCCGGCCAGTGCGGGTCTGTCTGCGCCTGAAACCCATCAAGGATCCCGTCCACGGCATTACCGGCTTTCGGCTCAGTGCTACACCGGACTAGGGCCCGCATAGACGGCCAGCGCGATCTACCAGCGACTCACAAGGGCTGAATCCGGTCCAGCAGCCGCCCATTCTCAACCAGCTCAAGAAACTCATCACCCAACCTGTCACTCTCCGAGATCGCTCGACGCCAGGCTCGCTCGCGACCGGCATCATCGCCGACGTACTTCTCGAAGTCCTTTCGATCCGGCAGTTTGCGATCCGGCAGGGTTGCCAGGTAATCCGGTGACGGCGATACCAGCACGACATCCTGCAGTCGACTGGCATCGCCCCGACGCCATGGCAAGGTTTTATCGAACCAGCCGGGAACCACACGATCCGTAAAATGCGGATAGAGGATAATGCCAGGCTGCTGGTAAGGCAGGTCAAGGTGATAATCGAGCAGTCCGCCATCCCGGTATACACCCTCTGGCGCGCCCGGAATATTGCGGACTCCGGACATCACCAGAGGAATGGAAGCGGACGCCAGCAGGGCCGGCAACAGGTTATCCCGGCTCAGGGGCACTTCATGACTGGGGAAATCCACCAGGCTTGAGACCGGCGCGCGGCTCCGGGCATCGTGCACAATGCCACGTTCCATAAAACGACCCAGGTGCCGGCGGCTGACCATGTTGGCGCTGATAGCCCGCATCAACCCGAGGCTCAGCCTGCCACGGGTATCGTGTTGCAACAGGCCAAGACTGCGCACTACTACAATGCTCAACCGGTACCAGGGATGGCTGAGCAGAAAGTCTTCCCGGCCCCCCAGCAGCTCCTCCAGAAACAGTATGCTTTTGCGGGAGATTTCCGCAGCGCTGACGCCTTTGGCAAATCGCTGACTGGTGTACAGCTCGGCCAGGCGGGCCAACTGGGCCTTGGGATCATCTGAAGAGGCAATGGCGGCAAACCGCCAGCTGCCGATGGAAGATCCGATCAGGGCCCTTTCCTGGGGAGCCTGCGGCAACCAGTCACCAAAAATGGCCTTGTCCAGGCCACTGATTCCCAGCGCCTTCGGGCCACCGGCTGCCCCCGGAATCACGTGAACATCTTCGGGCCCCAGCGGTTTTTGCTGCAGGCGCTGCAAAGCCCGGCGTCCTGCTCGGATGGTCAGTGCCGGCATCCGGCTGTGAATGGCAGTCATTCCTTTCTCCCCTGAAGTGTCCGGCGAGTGTATCCGACCGGCTGGAGACGGCCAACTGAACAGAATTCATGACAGCTATGTATATTCTGAATAACAGGTGTCTCCGGCATAGTTTTTACGAATAACGTCGATCCGTGGTTTTTGCTTTCGCCCATCACACTCCGTGCTAGACTGGAGCCATCGATTACAAACGGAAACATGCCGGTTATGAACAGCGGGAGTAGGCTGTGAATCTTTTTGCCTCGCCAAATACCCTGGCAACCAACCCGACCCTGGCTGTTCTCGGGTTCAAGCGGCAGCTGGTCTACCATCTGCACATCTGGGCCTTTATTGCGGTCGCCCCCCTGGTCATGGTGCAGTGGCAGCATGGCAACGTGCTGCTGTCATCCCTGTTGATTCTGTTCTGCGCCAACGCGGCCCTGGTGATCGCATTCCTGCGTTTTCGCAGCACCTATTTCTTCAAAGGCCGCCTGTTCCCCATACTGGCCGTGGTGTGCGCCGCCTATTCCACTCTCATCAATGGCCATGCCGGGCTCTACTGGGCTTATCCTGCGGCCATTGCCCTGTTTTTTCTGCTTCCCCTGCGTGAAGCCATTTTCTGCAATGTCGTGTTTGTCTCGGTCATGGCGGTGGTGTCTTTCCTCAAATTTCCAGAGGCAGACTTCTGGCGCATCACCTTTTCACTCGGTCTCAGTTGCCTGTTTGCCATGATCTTTGCCTGGCTGGTGGGGCGCCTGCAGGCCGAGCTTACCCGCCTGGCGACAACCGATCCACTGACCGGCTGCCTGAATCGCTCCCAACTGGCCGACATCCTGAACAGCCAGATTCAGATGCGGGAACGCTATGAACGGGTGTCCAGCCTGGTACTGATTGATCTGGATTATTTCAAGACCATCAATGACCGCTGGGGCCACCTGGCCGGTGACAAGGTGCTCAAGGAAATGGCGCTGCGGGTACGCAAGCGGTTGCGGGAGAGCGATCAGCTGTTCCGTATCGGCGGCGAAGAATTCATGGTCGTGCTCCCGGAAACCCGCCAGAAAGACGCCGACACCCTGGCGCATCAGTTGCTGACCAGCATCAGCGCCCGGCCGTTTCTGGATGACATCCGGGTTACCGCGAGTGCCAGCGTGGCGGAAGTCACCCAGGGCGAGACCTGGTCCGTATGGCTCAACCGGGCAGACCAGGCTCTGTACGAAGCGAAATCCCGTGGCCGGAATCAGGTGGTGAACGCTCCCAGGCTCGCGAGCCAGGAGGACATCCTGGATCGGGCGCCAATGGCAGACCCGGCCACCGGCGGCACCACACCGGCCTGAGCTGGCTAGCGCGCCTTGCGAAACTCCCTGTAGGCGCTGTAGACATCCCAGGGTTGCTCAAAGTGGGGGTAATGCCCGACATTGCGCAACATCACCACATCGGCCTGAGGGATCAGCTCCCGATAGCGCCGGGCCATGGCGGCGCCGGACACCGGGTCGGCACCGCCGGAAATCAGTCGCATGGGCTGCTCCGCCTTTTGCAACGCTCCGACCCAGCGGTTGCGGTGACAACGACGCTCCTCCATGAACTGGATCAGGCGGTGCAACACGCCCCGGCCGTTGTTGTAGTTCAGCAAATGCCAGAAGTCGTCCATGTCCTGCCTGCCCGGCGGATTACGTGACCCGAACAGACGTCGGAAGTTGCGTTCGAAGAGCGATCGGCTGAGCCCCCGGCCAATGAGGCCTCCCAGGGGACTGCGCAGAATCTTCTGGATAAACAGAGGATGGTGAACTTCCGGAAACAGGCCACCGTTTAGCAGGCAGACACTGCTGATGGCAAACGACAGCTCGCCCTCCTGCTCCCGGGCCAGCAGTTCCTGGACGACGGTGGTGCCGTAATCATGTCCAAACAGGTGCACCCGCTCCAGACCCAGCCCCTCTATCCAGCCCTGAATCAAATCCGCCTGATCTTCGATGCTGTAGGAATAATGCAGCGGTTTATCGGAAAAACCGAAACCGAGCATGTCCAGAGTCAGCAGGTTATGCTCGCGCACCAGCATGGGCCAGATCCGGCTCCAGTCCCAGCTCGCGGTCGGGAAACCGTGCAGCAGAACGAGCGGCTCACCCTGCCCACCCATGCGGCTGAAGATGGCATGCCCCTCGTAACTGAACCATTTGCCAGCCTGTTGCCAGGCTTCCAGCGTAAATGTCTCCTGGCGACCAGATGCCGCCACTTCTGAACCCGGTATCACCTGTTCCATGTGCAATCCATGACCGTACCCGCAACTCCTCATACTTTAGTGCATAGCTGCGGCCGGGGCCATATCGCCTTAGGCGGCCTGTGCGGTGGTCCTTTTCTATGCCACAGACGTAAACCATGGAGATACCCGGCGAATTGCCTTAAGCTTTGGCCTTTTTCAGACACCCCAAACCGGAATCGATTATGTCTCTACCCCTTGATGATCTGGCCGATCACTACCGCACTATTATCCAGGGCCTGGGCGAAGACCCGGATCGAGAAGGCCTCCAGAACACGCCCATGCGTGCCGCCAAGGCCATGCAGTTCCTCACACGCGGCTACCAGCAGGACCTTGAAGAGCTGGTCAATAACGCCGTGTTTGAATCCGCCATGGACGAAATGGTGGTGATTCAGGACATCGAACTGTACAGCATGTGTGAGCATCATATGCTGCCCTTCATCGGCAAGTGCCACATCGCCTATTTGCCCCAGGGCAAGGTGCTGGGCTTGTCCAAGTTTGCCCGCATCGTCGACATGTATGCCCGCCGGTTACAGATCCAGGAAAACCTCACCCGTCAGATCGCCGAAGCCATCGAGAGCGTTACCCAGGCCAAGGGCGTCGCGGTGGTCATTGAAGCCCAGCACATGTGCATGATGATGCGCGGCGTAGAGAAGCAGAACTCGCGTATGAAAACCTCCATGATGCTCGGGCAGTTCCGCAAATCCCAGGCAACCCGGACCGAGTTCCTGAACCTGATTTCCAGTAACCGCTGATATCCGACTGACTCCAGGGAGTTGTTATGGCAAACGCCCAGAAACCACTGGCCCGTGTCCAGATCAAGAATCTTCTGCTGCGTGCCTATATCGGCATCAAGGAAGAAGAGATCAACAACCAGCAGGATGTGGTGATTAACGTTTGCCTGACCTACGATGCCTCCGAGGCTATCGAGCGCAATGAAATCTCTGCTGCGCTCAACTACCGGACCATTACCAAGCAGATTATCGCCCATGTGGACGGCCAGCGGTTCGCCTTGCTGGAGCGCCTGACCCACGAAGTATTGACCATCGTCATGGAACATGGCGCCGTGCGTTGGGCCGAGGTAGAAATCGACAAGCCCCATGCGCTACGTTATGCAGAATCGGTTTCCGTGACTCTGGAAGCCAGTCGCGACTAGGAGAATCTGCATTATGCCCAGCAACAGCCCCGAACAGATCCGGGAGATTCTGGAATCGGTTAATACCATCGCCCTGGTGGGTGCCAGCGAGAAGACCAACCGGCCCTCCCATGAAGTGATGGAATACCTGCAGCACCAGGGCTATCGGGTGATTCCGGTTAACCCGCGCCTGGCCGGTCAGCAGGTTCTGGGCGAAACCGTCTATGCAGACCTCGCCACACTTCCAGAGCCAGTGGATATGGTGGAACTTTTCCTGGCTCCTGAGCGTACCGATGCCGTGATCGATCAGGCCATTGAGCAGAAGGTTCCGGTGCTCTGGCTGCAGATTGGTGTGATCAATGAAACCGGCGCCCAGCGTGCCGAAGCCGCCGGCCTGACGGTGGTGATGGATCGCTGCCCCAAGCAGGAAATACCGCGGCACGGCCTGCGCACCCCGGCCAAACGCTGACCTCTCTTACTGTCCCTGGTGCATGACTGATATCGGTAGCCGGCATGAAAACCGGCTGCCGAAGCTGAGCTGGATCAAGAGCCAGATCACAGTTTCAGATCGTAACTGTTACCAATTGCGACAGTCTGACATACTCTCTGAACAATAATTCGAAGACTGGCAGGCCCATGTGGTTCCGAAGTAAACCAGGCAAGTCCAGAGCCGCCGCTAAAGGCCGCGATGTTCAGAGCACTCCCAAAGCGTCTACAGACGTTGTACTGGAACGGGTGCGTCTGCCCGTGGACCTGCTTCAGCCCGGCATGAAAGTGGTCAAGCTTGACCGGCCCTGGACCGAGGTCCCGGTTCTGTTCCAGGGATTCACTCTGCAATCCGACGTCGAAGCCCGAATACTGCGCCAGTATTGCGCCTGGGTCGTGGTCGAGGACGAGGCCGAGAGGCTGGCTCCGGTTCTGGATCAGATCCCCCACCTGAAGCAACGCACCACCGAGCCCCTTGAGGAAACCCGTACCCTCGAACAGGAACTGCCCAGGGCTGCCGATGCCTGGGGCCGAACCCAGCAGTTCGTGGAAAAGGTGATTCGCGACATCGAACAGCATAACGATCTGGAACTGGCGTCTGCCCGACCGCTGATCCGCTCCTGCGTGGACAGTATCAGAGCCAACGCCAGTGCCATGTTCTGGATGGCACGAATCAAGAACCGCGATGCCTACACCGCCGAACACTGCCTGCGCGTCGCCATTTTTACCGTAGCCTTCGCCCGTTTCCTCGGGCTGCCGGAGGACGATCTGGAAGTGGCCGGCATGTGCGGGCTGCTGCACGATATCGGCAAGTTAAGGGTACCGGACGAGATCCTCAACAAACCCGGGCCGTTGTCCCCCCGGGAATATGAGTTAATGCGGAAACACACCACCCTGGGCCATGAGCTCCTGAAGCAGGATCCAAGCCTGGACCCGATCATCAGCGATGTGACCCTGCATCACCATGAACGCATCGACGGCCGGGGCTATCCACAACAATTGCCGGAGTGGCAGATCAGCCGGTTTGCCCGCCTGATTGCAATCGTCGACGCCTACGATGCCATGACCAGCGACCGGTGTTACCGCGATGGCATGTCACCGGCCGACGCCGTAAGGATTCTGTTCAAGAACCGGGGGCAGCAATTCGACGCCGATATGGTCGAGGCCTTTATCAAAATGATGGGTATCTATCCCCCGGGCAGCCTGGTCGAACTGAGCACAGGAGAAATCGCGTTGGTAGTAAGTACGCACCCCGGGCGCAAACTCAAACCGAGGGTTGAGATACTGCTGGATCCCTCGAAAAAGCCGGTCACGCCGCGAGTCGTGGACCTCGGTGAGCAGATGGGGCTTGAGCACACCACTCGGGAAATCACCAGGGCTTTACCTGACGGCGCTTTCGGGATATCCCTTAGGGGGCGGATCGAACAGCTAATGGCAAAGAGCGTTGCAAATCATTCATAATCAGCGCGAGCCTGCCGTTAACCCAGGTATCCCGAACCCACTCACTCCGGAGCATGATGTGGAGAAACCCGAGACATCCATCAGACTGGTCGTTCGTGCGCTGATGAGCCCGGTTTTCCCGGTTCTGATCTTCCTGGTGTTTCTGGGTATTGCCTCCGGGCTCCGGGTTGGCCTGATCCAGCAGAATACCCACCAGATCCAGACCAATCTCAGCAATGAAGCCAGAGCGCTCGCCAACAACCTTGAGCGCGAATTCATGGTGCACCTCGATGCCATCGGTCGTATGGCCATGCGCATGCAGGCCAATCCATCCCAGACCGAGGCGCTCTGGCGTGAGGATGCGCGCAATTATCTGAGAGACTTCGGGGTTTACCAGGCCATTGAATGGATTGACCGCAACTACATCATCCGCTGGCTGGAACCCCTGAGCGGCAACAACGATGTCATCGGTTTCAATGTCGCCTTCAATGAACAGCGGCGAGCGGCGCTATCGCGGGCTGCAGCCTCCGGACAGTACGATATTTCCGGCATCATTGACCTCCGACAGGGCGGAGAGGGTCTGGTGATCTATCATCCTGTCGGGCGGGGTGATGCCAATAACGGTTTCATGGCTGGCGTTTTCAGAATGAATACGCTGGCAGAGCAAATGTTGACCCGGCGGGTCCTTGAACAGTTCCAAGTCACCATCACCCAGAGTGACCAGACCAGTTATCTGCTGAACACCTCGTCGGACCTTGATAACTCGCTGAACCACACCGTACCGATCAACCTGCCGTCCCTGGACTGGTCACTGACACTCACGCCTTCGAGACAGTGGGTCGAAGGCCAGCGCAGCAGCTGGCCTACCATGACCTTTACCAGCCTGCTTCTGATGGGCCTGCTCACCAGCCTTACTACCCTGCTGGTGCAACTCATCCTGAAACGCAACCAGGCTCTGCTCAAAACCCGTAAAGAACTGGAACAGGAAATCGATCAGCGAGTAGCCATGCAGGTGGACCTGGAACGGCTGGAGTCGACCGACACCCTCACGGGTCTGGCCAATCGCCGCTTCTTCATGGAAGACCTCGCGCATACCATCAACATTGCCGATCGACAGCTGCGCCAGATCGCCCTGGTGATGCTGGATCTTGACCGCTTTCAGATGCTTAACGATTCCCTCGGGCATCAGTTCGGGGATGAGCTTCTGATCAAGGTGTCTGAACGCCTGAACGGGTTGAGCAATGAGCGGGTACTGGTCGCCTACTCCGGTGGTGACGAGTTTATGGTGTGTCAGCAGCAGGTCGATGACATTGACGATGTGATTCACCTGCTGGGCCAGATCAAGCAGTGTTTCGCCGCGCCGTTCGAGGTGCAGGGCGAGGCTCACAGTATTACCGCGACCATGGGTGTGGCGGTTTACCCCCAGAGTGGTCTGGACGCGGATACGCTGTTACGCAATGCCGATATTGCCCTGTACCGGGCCAAGGAGCAGGGCCGTAATACGTACCAGTTCTATACCGAGGGCATGCAGGACCGCGAAGTGCTGCGTCTTGAGCTGGACCGTGACCTGAGCCAGGCGCTGGCCAACGATGAATTTGTGCTTTATTTCCAGCCCCAGCTCAATCTCGACACCGGCCAGATCAACAGTGTCGAGGCGCTGATTCGCTGGCAACACCCGGTTCGCGGGCTCCTGCCTCCGGTGGAGTTTATTCCGCTGGCTGAGGAAAGCGGCCGGATTACCGAGATCGGCCGCTGGGTGGTACTGGCCGCCTGCCGTCAACTGGCGCGCTGGAAAGGTACGCCCTGTGAGCACCTGAGAGTCGCGGTGAATCTGTCTGGCCGCGAACTGGATGACGATTCCCTGATTGACCATATCCGTTCAACCCTGGCATCGGAGGCGGTGGATCCGTCCCGGCTGGAGGTGGAACTGACTGAGGAAATCTTTATCCAGAACATCGAGCACAACCTCAATCAGTTATCCCAGCTGCACCAGTTAGGTGTGCATCTGGCGATTGATGACTTCGGGGTTGGTTACTCGTCGCTGGGCTATCTGAGAGATTTCCCGGTCGACCTGCTGAAGATTGACCGGTCGTTCATTACCGACGTCACTGAGCGCCACGATGATGCGGTGATTACCCGGGCGGTGATCAATCTGGCCCACAACCTGGGCATTCAGGTAGTGGCTGAAGGCGTCGAGACGGAGGAGCAACTGAACTTCCTGAAAGCGCACCGATGCAATCTGGCCCAGGGCTATCTGATCAGCCGGCCGATTCCGGCGGCCGATCTTGAGCGGGCGCTTGCGGAAGGCATTCTGATTCCGGGCCTGCCCGTCGGTTCCGGTTTGTAATTACCGGGCCAGAACTCCACACTTCACTTTCAACGGTTTGTCACGAGAGCATTATGTCGGCCAGATATCTGACTTCGGAGCAGGATGCACAGCTTCGCCGCTGGGAGCGGTGGAACCGAAATTATTTTGTGTTTGCGTTTGTGGCGTTGATTGTAGTGCTGGTGTTCAGCAGTCAGTTGGGGCTGTCGTCCGGCGATGACTGGGGGTCGCTGGGGGTGTTGCTGGCGTTGCTGGTGTCGCCGATTGTGGTTCTGCAGTTGCGGCTGAGGTGCCCTGCCTGTGGCGTGAAAATTGGCTGGCAGGCGAAGCTGATGGCGCCGGATCAGTGCAAATCATGCGGTGTGTTTCTGCGTTCGAAAAACTCTTCTGTCGATCCAAAGATAAGGTGAGATCCAATACCTGGTAGATTAGGGCGCTTCAGAGGTGCTTGCGATTTTGTATAGCCTGGGACGACCGGTCTAATAAGAGATTTTTCATACGTTTTCACCGCTAAGGTGAGGTTTTCGGCAGAGACGAAGGACAAATCGAAATTGCTATCCTCATTCTTGTACACATAGCTCAAAAGCTGGAGCCAGGCAAAGCCAATGTGTCCGGCTTTCCGAAACTGAATGAAGGAACTGAATAAATTTGGTCGTGGAGATTTATAGCAAGTGAAGCAACAAGCTGGGTTTCAGGAGGTAGTCGTTAGGGCGGAGTCATAGGAAAAAGTTGGGAAAACCAAGGCAAAGAAATCCTGTTCCAAATGAATCATTGCTTCTGAAGCATAAATTCAAACAGTGATCGCCCGTCAATCCATTTCTGCCAATCACGGTGTGTAGCCCACTTGGGTTTTCCCATACTTACAAGAAGGCGGACTTCCGATTCGTTGCATCCAAGTGCCGCCGTGACATCTGCCAGATTTACAGAACGGCGTGTTGCCAAGCCTCTTTCATTAAGAAGCATGTTTCAAACTTCGACCTATCCACGTAAATGCGTTAGAGTAAATCTGTCTGCTTGAACCCACCTGGAATTACTTTTGTCAGAACAGCATTTACAAGACGGCCAGGGTTGGTCAGATTCCTACGAAAAACTGCAAAGCCAGTTTTTACCTCGACGCTATTGTCTCTCTCTGATTCAAACAATTCCTGAAGAATGTTGATCTTGGCCCGCCCGTCGAATCGGCGCTTTTGAGGCTGAGTGATGTTTTTGTGGGTGAGAAAACCCCCTCCACTAAATAGATGGTGAACGGCCTCCTTGACCCTACCCCAGCCTGTTACTCTCGCCACCGAGTAAATCTGATGTTGATACCTGTATTCAGAACCACCTTCAGCGTCGAAACGCCTGTCCCGACGCCCACGTGAAATACATCGAGTGTTCTCGGGAAACGCCTCAACACTGACGACCTAGTCTAGCGAGATCGCCCCCCCCTTCTGGGCCATCCAAGTCCTCAAGAGCAACTCTGAAAATAGCCGGCAAGGAGCCTTAAGCTGCGTTGCGCCCAACGACAGTAGATCAATCCGCTTCTCCTCGCGTCCGCTACTACATTGACTCCAATTATTCAGACGATGCAGATTTCTGGAACCAGCATCTGAGTCATGAAGATAATCTGGACTACGTAGATCGGGAGCGCGTAGAAGCAATGCTTTTCGATCATGACGTATCATCAGAAGACATTGTGTTGATCAGGCGAAAGCCGGAAGGCTGAAGCTTTTTGGATTGGGCAGGAGAGTTTGGAGGCACACCTAACAAATCCCGTAGGCGGATTAGTCGCGCTCTGGAAGGGGCAGGTATCGATGTTAAACTGCTCAAATAGCATCGCATGTTGGTATTGTGAAGAGAGTATCCTGCGGCTACTATCGAAAAATCATAACTCTAGGCACGCAGAACCGATCCATCAAATCAAGAACAGAAGCTTTACATGCAACATGACACGGACGTTCCGCTCGGGGTGCGAATAGATTCCTCGATTGCGCATTTTTCCAGAACAACTCTCTACTGGCTGAGTATGGCCCTGCTCTTCATAGCAGGGCTCGCGAGTTTTGCCACGATTCCATTCGCAGTTTTCGAGTACGGCGAAGGGTTATACGACGTTTCTGCCCACGAGTGGTTTTTCCTGGCTCTGATTGCACTTCTTTTATGGCGATACTGGATTCACTGTTCACACTTCAACGCCACCTTCTGGACACGAATATCCCGCATTTTCCTGTTTATGGGTGGGTTTCTTTTTATTGAGATCGCTTTCTATATTGCATCGGTAATCGGGGGTTTGAACGCTGGTCTGAGCTACGATCAAGCACTCAATAACGCCGACACCAATTTCTGGGGTGAAGTGTTCTCCTGGGTGGGGGTTTGTCTGGTCCTGTACCTGGCATCTCCCTCGGAAGTAGAACAAGACCAGACGGATGAAGACGAAATTCCGGTAGTCCACGCCGAAGCTTCAACCACGGGCAATCAAAGTAAGGAGCAGTTTTGAAAACGTTGTCTGGCCTTCTTTTAGTATTTCTCTTCTCGATATCTCCGGCCCAGGCGGAGACGAGCCTGGAAAGACTGATTCAGGGTTGCAGCGAGTTAACCGGCATATACAAGAACCAGGACGAAAAGCGTCTTCTAGCCGCGCAGATGACATCGTTGAGCGAGGCACTGAGGGGAGGATACTGCCGTGGCGTTATTGACGAATATCGCCGTAGTGAAGGCTACTATGATTGTCGATCTGTCAATTGGTTACAGCAGGCAAAGTACATCGCACAACACGTGACCATGCCAACCGACAGGTTGGATGTTGAGGATCTCCTGGAGCGCTCCTGTGGGGGGTGACAGCCATGTCGCTGTCAAAGAAGCTCTGCGACAACTGTTCGGTATCGAGAGCTATTCACGGATTCCAAAACTAAGGAACTCCATTAATAGCCTCTTCAGGGCTCTTAAGAAGGGGCACATCCTGGATGAGGCCAACGTACCAATTGAATTCACGTCGAGTGAAAGCGAACACTGGTATGTGCTCAGGAAAGATCTCGTTGCCTTCCATAATGCCGTGATCCTACATGGCATATATTCCGAGCCGAAAGTTGTTATCAAAATTTTTCAGAACGTAGATGAGCGTAAAGAGCTGGCAGAATGGGCTCGGGATATCCTGATAAACAGACAATCCGTAGCTTCCGTTGGATTGATTCGTCATCAACTTACACAGTTCCTGGACCAACTCGACTCCCAATCTGATCTGCACCAGAACCGTCTGACGAATCCTTTCGACAATGCATTACCTCAGATGGGCTTTGGTCCACACGGAAACCTTCTCAAAGTTCTGGCCGCACAGACAGCTGTGCTGTCTCTGGGCGATTCAATGATGGTTCGTTTTCTTGACGGAGATCTTGAAGGAGCAGCAAAAGCCGCCAGAGAACTATCTACGACTGAACCCCTTCTCAGTCGCTACAAGACGATGATCCTGTCCGAGTTTCGGGAAGCTGCGGAGTTCGATGACCTTCTGGACGAATGGCGCAAATAAAGTCTTTTTTGTGTAATCCACAAATCGAAACTGGCTCCGAAGCAATCAAAGGAGCCAAACATGTCTACACTCAATTCCCTGCTACACCACTGCCGCCAAAACCTTTGTGAATCGCATACCCAGCGAGCCCTGGAAATTGAAGATGGTCTGAAAAATGGCCAGTCCTATCCCACCCTTGGCGGCAAGCGCATTCGTTGTCGCAGTGACCTCATCCGCTTCAAGCTCAGCCCGGCACTGCGCCTGATTTATCAAAAGACAGAGGATGGCTATTCCGCCGTCGCCCTGGTGACTCGCGAGGCCTTTGAAAGGGAAATCAAACGAAGACGGGCCTGAAATCAGGGGCCTGAATTCAACCAAATGGAGATTTAACCATGAACGCTTGTATTCAAATCAATCAGATGGCGATTACCACAGACGGCCTGGACCTGAACGTGGCCAAGCTCGACTTTGCGCGGCTGAAGCACAAATACACGGAGTCCAGTGAAGCGGAAATGACAGTTGAAGCATGGGATCTCGGCGAAAAGGAATATCGCCGCTTCCTGTCACTGAAGTCTTTCTATCCGACCTTCTCTCTGGTGCCGACCAAGATCGTCGATGAGATCTGGCACGCACACATACTTGATACACGCGCATACCGGGAAGACTGCCAGAAGGTGTTCGGTCAGTTCATTGATCACTACCCGTATTTCGGGATTTATGGTGACGACGACTACCGGGATCTACAAGACGCCTTTGCGCGCACCGTTGCACTCTACGAACGCCACTTCGGGAAGTTTCCGACGGGGAGCGGGACGGAGGCCATGCGTTGCGCTGACCATGCCTGCCACGTGCCCACCTCTTGCGCGTGCCGCGTGCCTGGTGCGTGCAAATAAGACAGAGCAACATTCCAATTTGATAACGACGGAGAAAACACTCATGTCGACACTTAATCACCAGTGCATACATTGCTGCGCAACCACTCACATAGAGGAATACGATGATGGAGATGACAGCTATAACTGGATCTCCGACGGTGATTGTGGATGTGAAGACGATGACTGGGACGATGACGACTGAAGAATAGGTTCTCACCTATCAAAAACTAGAGTTTTACTCTGTAGCAACGCGAATCGGGAGCACCCTGCTCCCGATTCATTTCTGCATGGCATAGAAACGAAAGCAAAAGTTCTAGCCTTCAGCCTCACGCCACTGCTCAACGATCTCATCAATATCGACTAGATTCTCGCCATCACCACCGATTTCATCAATCGAAATGTACAGCCCGGCCCGACCGTAGTCACAATCTGAAATCACCAACTTCTGCTTGAGGCGCTACTTGACAGTATTGGCCTTCCGGAAAAGGCGGGCATTCAATCCACCAGCCAGCTTTTCGGTGAGCACAGCGATCTCTGTCACTTCACGTCCGCGCTGCGATATCCAGTATTTGTGGATAATAAAAACTACAGCGGAAGTCCGTCGATACTTACGCATCCGTTGTTGAGAAAGATGGTCGATGATCATCTTGCCAAAGAACTGGAGCTGATCGACGGGGAAGCCTGGTACATCCCTCTAGGACGAGAATCTGCACAAGCTCTTGGTTTCCTCTCAGCAAAGGGCGTGATCCCCGAAGCGAGGATTCTGGATGGATTGCCGCATCCGTCAGGTGCGAACGCAGAGAGGATCGCCTATTTCTTGGGACGAAAAGAAAGGGCGTCACTCACAGGGAAAACCAACCCGGATGCCCTCGACCAGGCCAAACTCAAGCTCATGGAACACCTACGTAAGGACAGCGTCATGGATCGAAGTAGAGCAGAAACCGTTAACAACAAAGACTCCCAGCAGGTCTCGTCGCTCACGAAACAAGCAGTCGATGGCAAACAGTCGACAGACAAGGTAATGCCAACACAGATAGAGAGCAGAATTATCGATTCTGTCCGAAAGAGCAACATGGTCGCACTGGATGGTTCTCCAGAAAGGCATGAACTGGAGGTGCGGTTCAAGGGCGTTGGAAGAGAGGAAAGCCTTTACATCAACCGTAAATCTTATTGGCGAAAGGACCAGCTGAAGATTACTTTGCGCCCAGGCTTGAGTGAGAGCGTCTCAGAGGAAATTCTCAGATCCGGCTGCGCCACGCCAATCATTTTGAAAGGAGAGCAGAGGGAGGCCTACAGCAGTAGTTTTAGGGCCTTTAACAATAAAAAGGACGCAAAAGGTTCAAAGAACGAACATTTCGGGCACGCATGGCTTGTCAGTATTGGCGACGACTTCACCAGACTTGGGGAGTTTCTAAAGATCCTCTCGTCGAGAAAATAGGGAGAACGGACTGGGTGGCCCTTGGGCCACCCAGTTGCGCCAGTACCGTCTGGTTTCCTTTCACGGACAGGATCAATCTCAAGATTTTGGAGCCTTTAAAGCAAGTATTCGCCCCACCTTCCCAAACAGTTATTACTTGTAAAACGGAGTTTTTTTCCACCACCAATTCTGTTAAAGATTAGCGTCAACATAAAAATGAATCCGTTTCGCAACCTTGCGTTTCAGGCGGGTTGAACAAAGGACCCTCCTCTCCAGCAGTTTTCGGAGCGGTGCAGTTTCATGAAGGACTGTAAATGGATTTTGAGATTTCCCCTCCCAGCGCTGCTGCCATGCTCGAGTCGCTCAGGGCCTATGGCTATTCGCTCAATTCCGCTATCGCAGATCTGATAGACAACTCCATCACGGCCAAGGCAAAAAATATCTGGATTACCCTTCGTTGGGATGGTGAGAATTCATGGATCACCATCCGGGATGATGGGACTGGAATGAGCGAAGAAAAGCTATCCAAAGCCATGGTTGCGGGTAGCCAGAGCCCACTTGACCAGCGAGAAGAACATGATCTGGGTCGCTTCGGACTCGGCCTCAAAACAGCCTCCCTCTCACTTGCACGCTCACTTACAGTCGCCTCAAAAACCGGAAGTACCCCTTTAGCGCTCAGAAGATGGGATCTTGACTACATAGCGGAACAACAAACAAATGAGTGGCGGCTGTTGAAAAGCGGAAGAGAAGAATCCGGGGAAAAAATGGCAGGTATCGAGAATCAGATATCCGGCACGGTAGTGCTTTTGGAAAACCTCGATAAACTATGTTCAGGCACTATAGCTACTAGCCCATCGCACAGAGATGAGTTCTATCACCAAATTGACTCCTTGCGTGACCATCTTGGAATGATCTTCCATCGTTTTCTGGCCTCTCCATCCAAGTTGAAGGTTTATATCAATGGTGACACGGAAGCCCAGCTCGTGAAGCCGTGGGATCCGTTCTTCGCAAAGCACAAGGCAACAGAACCCAAACCGGTTTTCAAAATTCCATTTGGGAAGACCACCACTACCGTTCAGGGCTTTATCCTCCCCCACAAAGACATGCTCACTCAGGATGAATATGAGGAGGCAGGCGGCCCGCTTGGCTGGAATGCCCATCAAGGTTTCTATGTTTATCGAGGGGACAGACTGTTGGTCAGCGGCTCTTGGCTGGGACTGCGGGAAGGTGTTTCAAAATGGCGTGCAGAAGAACACTACAAGCTGGCCCGCATTCGTGTCGATATCACCAACGAAATGGACAGCGACTGGAAAATCGATGTCAAAAAATCCCTGGCAAATCCCCCACAGACTGTGGCACTTGCCTTAGTCCAGTATGCCTCTCAAGTGAGAAAAGAAGCTCGGGAAATCTTTGCCCACCGAGGTAAGTACGGTAAACGAGAACGCAGAGAAAAAGTTGGCAAGGTATGGATGGCCAGACAGACTCGTGGGCAGAACACCTATCGTCTTGATCGCAACCATCCCGTTATAAAGAGCTTTCTTGACCGTCTTGGAGGCCGCAAAAGCGAAGCCGAAGCTATCTTCAGATTGATAGAGGAAACAGTTCCGGTAGAGCAGATTTGGCTCGATTCCGCAGAGTCGCCAGAAATGAGGTCATCGCCGTTCGGTGCAGCATCAGAAAATGAAGTCATCGAGGCTGCAACTGCTTACCTGAACTTGCTGCAAGGTGGCAACTCCGCGCCGACCGACGAACTGATCAGTGAAATCTGCGATCTGGAGTGCTTTTCAGACCACAAAGAGATTATCTACGCACATTTTGGAGCCAGATAAACATGGAATTTCTTGATGAAATCGGTGCGATGGTCTCAAGCACCATCCAGCTTAAGAAAAAAATGAATGGCGGCAAAATTACGCGAGAGCAACTGTGTGAAGCTGTAAACGCAGTTTTGATAATGACCCCCTACAAGGATGACAAGGAGGTCAGAGACAAGCTTATCGAAAATGCTGAGTTCAACAACAAGACATGGATGGACTCAGCACACACCATGGCGTCAGAAGATAGGAATTGGTCTCCATGGCTCACCAAGGCAAAGCCAGATATATCTTGGTTGTATTGGAAACGCTACGAGCAGCTGCTTCGGAATCAGGGATGGCCCGCAACGGTCATAGAAACCCTAGACGAAACAATTGATCAAACGTTGGGACAACTAACAAATCCAAAACAAGAGGGAAGCTGGGATCGAAGAGGCATGGTTGTTGGCTCAGTCCAGTCTGGAAAGACAGCAAACTACACCGGTTTAATTTGCAAAGCTGCCGACGCGGGCTACAAAGTCATAATAGTTTTGGCTGGTTTTCATAAGAATCTTCGCTCTCAGACTCAAATTCGAATTGAAGAGGGGTTTCTCGGCTACGATAAAAGCGAACCAGGTAGTCCAAAACTGGTTGGAGTTGGAGACATTGCTCACGACCATAAAAAGCTTTGGCCAGACTCCGCCACAACACGAGCAGATAATGGAGATTTCGGTGCTGGTGAATCAAAAAACTTTGCAAACAGCATAGATCGCCCCCTTGTCTTTGTAGTGAAGAAAAACAAATCGGTGCTGGAGAATCTGATCAGATATTTGAAGGGCCAAGGCATGGCTCAGAAGGGAATTACTGACCCAAAACAACCGGCTCCAATTTCAGAAATTCCTTTGCTCCTCATAGATGATGAATCTGATCAAGGTTCAATCAATACCAATAAAGCCAACCTACGTTCTACAACACCCGACGAAGATGAACAATACGATCCGGAGATAGATCCAACTGTCATTAATGGCCTTATTCGAACAATATTGAACACGTTCGAACAGTCCGCTTATGTCGCTTACACCGCCACCCCATTTGCCAACATAATGATCCACAAAGAGTCCACTTCCAAGAAATTCGGAGAGGATCTTTTTCCTAGAAGCTTTATTACCTGCATAGAAGCACCTACGAACTACGTGGGTCCTCAGAAAATGTTTGGCTATACCGATACGGAAACCGGGGAGGAAACTGATGGGCTGCCTCTTACAAGAAAAATTTATGATTACGCGGACAGCCTACATCTGAAGGAGAAGAACGGCTGGATGCCTCCGCTTCACAAAAATGGCCATAAACCCATGTATCAGGGCGAGGCTAGAGTGCCTCCAAGCCTTTACCGTGCGCTGTTATCATACTTGCTCTCATGCAGTGCAAGGGTTCTGAGAGGCCAAGGCAACAAACACTCTTCAATGCTCGTTCACGTAACTCGCTTAAATGATGTACAGGGCCGAGTGACGTCTCAAGTTAAAGAATCTTTGGCCAGCATCCGACAAAGCCTAGTTTACGGATCGGACGACCCTCATTCCTCGGTATGGCATGATTTAGAAGCACTCTGGGAGCAAGACTACGTAAAGACCACTTCTGCCATAAATGCAGAGCGTTGCCCTGTTCATAGTTGGAACGAAATCAGAAAGGTTCTTCCAAAGGTAGTTCAAACTATAAAAATACGTGAGATCAACGGAAGTGCTGGCGATGTGTTGGATTACGAGCGCCATCGAAATACAGGTTTAAATGTGATTGCGATCGGTGGCGACAAACTTTCTCGGGGACTGACACTTGAGGGGCTTTTGGTAAGTTATTTTACTCGGCCTAGCAAAACTTATGACACTCTGATGCAAATGGGGCGATGGTTTGGCTACAGAGATGGCTTTATAGACCTCACCCGTCTCTTTGCTCCTGAGGAACTAATTAACTGGTTCCGTCACATTTCCGATGCAGATAGTGAGCTTCGCAAAGATTTTCAAACGATGTGGTTGGCTGGTGCCACTCCGGAGAATTTTGGACATCGAGTTCGCACCCATCCACTTCTTCAAGTCACTTCACCAGTTAAAATGAGGCATGGCCAAAAAGAGAAATGCAGTTACAGCGGCGATTTGGTTCAGACTATTGTTTTCCATGTCGGTGATGACGAAAGGTTCCAGAATATTAGTGCTACAAACTCACTGCTAAACGAAGCTGGGGAGAAAAGATATTCCAGAATGAGAAGCACCGATTCTCGCCTGATATGGCAAGGAGTGCCGGCAAAGTTAATAATAACATTTCTTGAGTCGTACAAAGCCGGCAGCGAGAATGGCGTCCGTCGAGTTGATACGAATCTCATCGCTAAGTATGTCAATGCTCAAATAGACAAGGGCAACCTGATCAACTGGACAGTTCTGGTTTCGGGCAAATCTTTTACTGACCCCAAGAAAAGCGAAAAGCTAGCTGGCTTCGACGTAGGCCTTGTAACTCGAACTGACAAGGACCATGAGGCTGATTACTTTCGTCCGGGAGTAATCAGCAGTCCAAATGACGAACGAGTCATTTCTCTTACAAAAGACGACTTTCAACAAGCACTTAGAGAAACGAGGAAAATTGTTGAACTCCAGAAAGGTTCTGAGGAGGCTGAAAAGGTCACCCACCCAAGGGGACCACAACTCCGCAAGTATCGACCCAGCTCGGAAGGATTGTTAATCATCTATCCGATAGACCCTTCATCGCACCCGGAAAGCGAATCAGCCAGCGATAAACCTTTCATTGGTTTCGCAATCAGTTTTCCCGGAATCGATGGTAGCCAGGATATTCCCGTTGAGTACATCGTAAACTCAGTAGGACAACAAACTGATGGCTAGTAGTATTGATCAGATAGCGCAGGCTTGGGAAAGCCTGTTTGATGAGTCCGGCGAGCCATCGCAAACTGCGAGGTATCGAATCTGTGGTTCGCCCAGATTCGGCGCTTACCTCGCGATTCGTTTTGATGATAGAGCCCCGGTACTCGAATTTGGACCGATTACTCCCGATCTCTTGAAGGATGCTCCCCTGCCGTCAATCAAGGGAGTTGACTCGGGTCTTTTGTATCACAACCAGGAACTGTTTCTATCGCTTACTCTCAAGCAAACCGCCTCAATCGACATTTTTCTGACGTTGGCTGCCCGCCTCACTGATGAGCTATCAGGAGTGGATTACCCGATTACCGGGTACAACATCATCAGAAAAGTCTTGGTCGTCTGGAGAGCTTTCTTTTCTTCTGAGAAGAAAATCCTTTCAGGTTCCGAGCAAACAGGCCTGGCAGGGGAGCTTATCCTGGCAAGCATGTTTATGGATAACGGCATTGAAGTAGCCACTGTTGTCCGGGCGTGGAAGGGCAGTGAGAGAAGCCATCATGACTTCCAGCTTCCTCTCGCTTCTGTCGAGATAAAAGCCACTATCGCACACAACATTGAAACTGTTTCCATCAGCAGCTTGCGTCAACTCGATCCTACGGGAACCCTGAAGCTGTTCCTTGCTCAGGTGGCAATGGACTCCCATGATCATGGAGACCAGACCCTGCCTCACTTGGTAAAGGAGATTCGCCAACGCCTCTCATCATTTCCGGCTTATAGGCTCGAGTTCGAGGAAAAACTCCTTGAATCCGGCTACCGAGACAAGGATGAGTCCAATTACGCTCAGCAATCCTTTCAAGTAAGGAAAGTTCGCGCTTTCAGCGTCGATGAAAACTTTCCGAAGCTAACTCATGACTCAATCCCTGAAGGAATCGTGGAGGCCACTTACCAGATCAATCTGGGCACCGTGGCCCTGCAAGCCCTCACTTTCGATGACTTAATGCGAGCGGTATCGAGTAACCAAAATGATTGATTCAAGCGTTCAGAATTTCCGGTATCAGCTCCTGTCAGACATCTCTGACCCTGATAATGGCAATCTGTCTGAAGAGTATCCTGTGGAAAGGTTTACCGAGTATGTAACTGCGATGCTCTCGGAATCAGGTGCATCATTCGATCTTTCTATCGGACATATCGAGCGGCAATTCGGCGCTGGCAGTGTTCGCTGTGATGCCTGGGGCGCTGACCTTGCAGAAGGAAGGTTAGATCTGGTGGTGTCAGATTATTTTGGGGTTGATAACCCCGAATCCATCAACAAGTCCGACCTCGAGTCCTCCTTGAAACGTGCTCTTCGGCTACTGGATTTCTGCAAAAAAACGCAACTGTCGGAGATCGAACCATCATCCAAGACTTACGACTGCGTTTCTTTAATCAAGGAATCACTCGGCTCCATAGGCCAGATCCGACTTCACTATCTGACTGACTCCGAGATTTCTCTCAGGGAGGAGCCGGAAATCGAGGGGCCCGCCGGTATCGATCTTCAGATTCACAAGTGGGATATCGTCCGGCTTAGCAGGGCACAGGCCTCAGAGACAAACCAGGAAGGCATAGAGATAGATCTGGTTGACCGCTTTGGTCGAGGCCTGCCCTGTCTATCCATGCCGGGGAATAGCGACGAGTACAGCGGTTACCTCGCAATCCTGCCCGGTGAGTGGCTAGCGGATCTGTATGAGGAGTACGCTGGAAGGCTGATGGAGTTGAATGTCCGCTCTTTTCTTCAGCAGAAAGGTAAGGTGAATAAGGGCATCAGAGATACCATTCTCAAAGAGCCCAGTCGGTTTCTGGCATACAACAACGGCATATCGGCGACGGTTGAATCTCTCAATGTAGAGAAGAACGATTCTGGTCAGGAAGTCATCACTTTCATGCGCGGACTCCAGATCGTTAACGGCGGCCAAACGGTGGCTTCAATTCACCGAGCAAAGAAAGCTGACAAGTGCCCCCACCTGAATCGAGTAGCCGTTCAGGCAAAAATCACCAAGGTTAATCCGGAGAGCCTCGATGAGCTGGTTCCCCAGATCAGCCGATACTCGAATACCCAGAACAAGGTTAACGAAGCAGACTTCGCGGCGAATGACAGCTTTCACGTTGAGATTGAGCGCCTTTCCCAGACGGTCTGGGCTCCAGGCCAACAGTTCAAGTGGTTCTATGAGCGTGCTCGTGGCCAATACCAGGTTGCGAAAAGCCGGGCTTCAACCACGCCAGCCAAGCGTAGGCAATTCGAGTCCATCAATCCGTCTAATAGAAAGTTTGTCAAAACGGATCTCGCCAGATACCAGAATGCGTGGGCGCAACTGCCATACATTGTGTCGAGGGGTGCACAAAAGAACTTCGTTCATTACATGTCCAAACTGAAGCAGGAAAGAAAGAACGAAATTCCAGATATCTATTTCTACAAGGATCTCATTGCCAAAGCCATTATTTTCAAGAAAGCCGAATCGATTGCGCGTCAGCACGCTTTCTCCGCCTATCGTGCAAACGCCGTGGCCTATACAGTCGCCCTGCTATCCCATAAAACATACGGTCGGATTGTCCTGAAGGATATCTGGGACCGCCAGGAAGTAACTCCGTCAATCAACAAGGTGCTTTACGACTGGATGCCGGATGTTCTGGACCGGATCGTAGAAACGGCTGAAGGTAGGAACGTCACTGAATGGGCAAAGAACGAGCAGTGCTGGAAAGTCATCAAAGAAATGGAACTTGTTGTACCAGAGGAACTGGAGGCCGAACTCGCCGAGGGTGATCACCTGCCAACAGTTGGTGCGGACGCAAGAAAGGGCAAAGTCACAATGACCTCCGAGGATCGCAAAAATATTGCGGTTACCATGGGACTAGAGGCTGATACTTGGTGGAAGATCACGAAGTGGGGACAGGAAAAGGGCGAGCTTTCTGATTTCCAGTGCAGTCTTGCGACAACGATGGCTGGCTATGCCGCAGGGGGCTGGGTCAAGGTTCCTTCCGTCAAACAGGCAAAGCACTCAGCCAGAATTGTCCTCGATCTCGAGGAGCAAGGAGTTCTGGACGCCTTGGCTAACGACGAGACCGCATAGAGCGTCGAAAAACCCCGAAATCCTCCTTCGGTTTGGTAGGATCAGGCAATCGGACAAGGAGTGGTCAGCATGCCTCGCTTCAAGCACTATAACTATGACCAAGATGCGATGGTCGTGATCAAATACCTGGAACAGGTCCAGCCAGGCACCTTTGAATACACGGTGCACTACGTGATCGCGCCCAAGCTGAATCGGTCGGTGTTCCACCCCAAGTACCACAACGACAACACGGTCCGCTTGGCCTACGATACGGGGATCCTGCTGAAGATCATCGTGCCCGCCTACTCCAAGGTCATAAGCGATAACCAAGGTGCCAAGATCAGATGTTATAGAAAACGGGCATCATAATAATCTATAGGGATTGTTGGTAGGTGATGCTCTTATTCTAAGATGAATGGTTTATCCCTGACGCAGGAATTAAGGAAGTCATTGATGTCGAAGATTACAGATAATAGTAATGAGTTGAGCTTTCATCAGCTAACGAGCACTAGCTCAATGCTGTTAATTCCTTTGTTTCAAAGGCCATATGTCTGGACCAAGAAACAGCTCGACAGAATGATACATGAAATCGAAGCTATTGCCGAGAAAGAGGATGATAGCCGATTTCTTGGCGCAGTAATTGCCGTTACGAGGCCTACGAATCCGTCTCAGCCCACGCCGCATGAAATTGTAGATGGCCAGCAACGTCTTATCACAATGTACCTTTTCCTAATGGCCGCATCTCAAGTCGCAGCAAGAGAAGGGCAAGCAGATTACGCTCGAGGCTTGATCAGTACAAATCTTATTGTTGACTGGGCACAAGAGTTGCCCTCAAACACAAAACTCCAGCCTTCAATTGGTGATAGAAAGCAGTTTTCCGAAATATTTAAGAAAGTGTCGAACGCAGGTGATCTAGCAGATTGGTTGCCTGTTAAGGCTAGATTGCCATATAGTGAAGGTGACGATAATGGTCCCTTGTTGAAGCAGTTCGACCGCATTCACAAATACTTATTGAAAAAAGTTGAATCCCACGGTTTTGAGGAGCTATCAAAAATAGTCGAAGTGGTGAGAAATAGATTAACCTTCGTATTTATTCTCCTTAAGGATCCTGGTTCTGCAACTACTGTCTTTGAAGGGCTCAATGATCCCGGTGTTCCTATTTCAGTTGGCGACCTTGTGAAAAATGAAGTTTTTGCGAGGGTGGGTTACAACGAAAAGGAAGCCAAAATTCTCCATGAACATTCATGGATTCCGTTCAGGAAAAAGTTTGGCAATAAGTTCGATGATTTTTTCTTTCCTTTTTGCGTTATATATAAATCTAATGCAAGTAGAACGGAGATGTTCGGGGAGTTAAGAAAAGTATGGGAGGGTTTAAGTTCAAAGGAAATAATTGCTAACCTCGACCAGTTTTCAACTCCATATTTGTCTATCACTGGGGTTTTCGGCGCTCAAGAAAAATATGGAAAAGAAGTGGGGCAAAGTATAAACAGACTTGTTGAACTTAAACACCCATCTTCCACCCATCCATTTTTAATGCGTTTGTTAAAAGAGTATGAAAATTCAACCATTTCAAAATCCGACGTTCTTGGTTGCTTAGATGTCCTTGAGTCGTTTTTGGTGCGAAGAGCCATCTGCGGTATAGAGCCGACTGGTTTGCTAGGCTTATTTCGAACTATGTGGTCATTGTGTGAAGGCCACCCAACTCGTGAAAAAGTTGCCGAAATAATAAACAAGAGATTAACCATTGAGTGGCCATCAGACGATAGGGTTTTAAAGGCCGTTTCTGGGCGGCCTTTGTACGGATCATCCGTTGCTAGGTTTTTAATACTTGAGCACGAAAGGTCACAAGGAGTCGAAAAGCCAGCATTGGATGAACTGACCATTGAACATGTTATGCCCAGAAAATACTGTGATACTTGGGTGCATTCTATTTCTAAGGAAAGCCATTCAAAAATGAAAGATCTTTGGGCAAACCTTATACCCCTATCACAGACTATGAATGAACACGTTGACCAAGCTCCTTATGTTGAAAAACGCCCCTATATTGAAAACGAATCCATGTACCTAACTGCACGAAATTTCGGTAAAGAGTACGATGAATGGAATGAGGTTAAGATAGCAGAGCGTTCTGAAATTCTTGGCCAGTGGGCAATTGGTAGATGGGTAATCCCCCCGAACAATAGCAGTGCTCAGAAGTAGAATTCTCCATAAGCTATAAACCCTTTAAAGAGGAGGGGGGGGGGTAACAACCCTGTTTTTCTGCAACTTCGTTACGGATTAAGGAAAGCCGGACCCGAGTCTCTGAATCTTACACAGCATATTCAGAATCGTGACGAAAGCCTCTTTTCGCTTTCAGTGGCTGACTCAATATTCCGTGAACGATTTCCGCAATCTTGTTCGCCAACATCGGAGGCACAGCGTTGCCTACCTGCACATACTGCTCTGAACGATTTCCCTCGAAAAAGTAGTTGTCCGGGAAGGTCTGTATCCGAGCTGCCTCTCTGACCGTCAGGCTTCGACACTGCGCAGGGTCATAGTGGATGAAGTAATGACCGTCCTTCGCTATATGGCTCGTAATCGTGCTTGGGGTTCTGTTTCTCGCCTGGACCTTGAACCGATCTACAAACTTCCCTGAGGTCCAGTTTTTGTGCTTTGGTTCAAGGTCTGGGTGATAGTCACGGGATGTGGGGGAAGCGCCATCATTCAAGAGCGCAAAGGAAGACGCGAACAGATAGCGGTATATATCCGGAGGCATGTGGCCTCGAGCGCTATGGTTGAGAAACCCGCCTATTCTATCGTCCAGAAACCATTTGCGAAGACTCTCGTCAGAGAGAGTAATTCCGGCGATTTCTGCATTAAACGGAACAAAATTTCCACCTTGAGAGACTGGCGATGCACCCGATCCGTTTAACGGAAAACCATCCGGAAGACTTAACCCTTCGGTCAGTTCTTCCAGCATTTTTTTGACTGCATTGGCAGCTTCACGCAGGTTCTGATGCCAGTTCTCGGGAGTGTTGGCAATCTTGGTGAGGCCGCTGCGAAGCCGTGGCAAGTCCCCAATTACATCCGCTGTAGTAAGGCCAATATTGGGACTAGGATCAAGGATTTCCGGATCGCGGTTAAGAAGCCCCCGTTTTACTCCAAGCAGGATAACCCGATGCCTTGTCTGCGGTATTCCGTATTTCTCAGCTTTAATCAGAAAGTCAGAACTACGGGCATAAGCGCGATGCTCGAACAACTCAGCCGCCGGAAGCGGGCTGACCAAGGAGAAAATCTCGTACTCCGAACCATTGCTTTGACCAACGCTTTTGGAAGGATTTTTCAGATCCTTGAGAATTTGGTCGAAGATTAGCTGACCGTTCACTTTGGCGCTAAGAATCCCTCTCACGTTCTCCATAACGAAAACTTCAGGTTCTACCTCGTTCAGAACCTCAAGATATTCCCTGTAAAGGAGGGCCCGCCCATCATTCTCAAGTGCGTAACCTTCTATCCCTTTGTTCCGGGCTCTGCCCACTACTGAATAGGCCTGGCACGGAGGCCCACCTATGACTACCTTTGGTCCCTGGTGGTTTTTTAATGCCGCTCGGATACGGCTGAAGATCTGTTGATCATCATCCTTTTTGCCAAGCGTTCTGGGCTCTCCCAATGTCTCTTCAATAGCCGCGTCACGCTCCGGCCGAAATTGACGAAAAAGCTCTTCGCGGAGGCTCGGGTCGCCTGCTCTCACATACTCATAGTACTCTTCAGGCACCCGGTCGAATTGTCTGAAGAAAGCTCTCAGCGTTAGAGTACGATGTGCCTTCGGATCCTGCTCTACTGAAGCCGCAAGCTTGAACGGCCTCTCCCCACCATAAGTGAAGCGCGAGAACCCTTCGCCGAGGCCTCCAGGGCCAGCGAATAAATCAACTATGAGAGTCTTATTACTCATTTGAGAGGCGTTTGTCCTTAAAAAGACAGACAGGATACCATCAACGAGACACAAAACCAGGAGCCATGGAATACGTGAGCGATATTGTAGATCCAAAAACACGCTCAAGGATGATGGCCAACATCAAAGGCAAGAATACTAAGCCCGAGATGGCCATCCGCTCTGCATTGCACCGGATGGGTTACCGCTTTCGATTACACAGAAAGGACCTGCCGGGTAAGCCAGACATTGTCCTGCCAAAACATCGAGCGGTGCTATTTGTAAACGGCTGTTTCTGGCACGGGCATTTTTGCTCGCTCTTCAAATGGCCTAAAACGCGGGAAGAGTTTTGGAGAGAAAAAATTCTGTCGAACAAAAAGCGCGACCAGCAAAACATCAGACTCCTCACTGATAAGGGATGGCGAGTTTGCATAGTTTGGGAGTGTTCGATACGAAAACGAACAACAGAAGATGTTCACGAGGTTATAGAAAGCCTGACTAAGTGGATTGAGGGCTCCAAATCGATAAAAGAAATTACACTTTAGCCCACTCTGGATGAAACACGGGTTGCCTTAATCGACAACATTGAGCGGGTCCACAATCCCAAGATGTGACGTAGAGTTTCTGCTCAGAACCAAGAGTTATTGGCCACTTTAAAACCGTCCGTGGAAACGGAGTAGAACCCTTGTCTGACGCTTTTGTTCAACGGCGACCTCTTCGCAGTGAAGCAGAGAAAAGGGCGTCAGATGGAGTCCAGCCAAGCCTGTGACGAACTGCAACTATTGATTAGGTTAGTCTAGCCCAGCACAAAAACGCTTGATAAAGCGATTAAAGCGCTTTAACGTACTTAAAGGCCTTGCTGAGGAGAAAAGCCATGCGTACGATCGAAATTGATGATGATCTGTACACCCATATTGCCAGCCAAACCCTGGAAATCGGGGAGTCTGCAAACAGTATACTTCGGCGCATCCTCGGTCTATCCAATGATGCAGAAGACGCTTTAGCCCCTCGACACCATGAGCTTGCTCAAGTCCTAGAGCACCCAAGTTTGGAATTTAAGACTGCCGTAGATCAGTTTCTCTTCATTTTAGGCGAAGCATATAAAATCAAACCGGATACATTTGATCACATACTGGCGATCCAGGGACGGGAGCGGAAATACTTTTCACAAAGCAAAGAGGAAATTGAGAAATCGGGAAACAGTACTCAACCCAAGCAAATCCCAGGCACCGACTATTGGGTAATGACAAACTCTCCAAATCGGCAGAAAAAACGTATGCTCAGGGAGGCATTGCTGGCAATTGGTATGAGTAAAGACGCTGCGGGGGCGGCTGCCCAGACCTTACCTTTCTAGCTTAACGCCCAGTTCAGCGTGCAATCAGGCGCAGCGGAAATTGCTCCGCTGCGCCTGATTGTTATATCTAAACTTACTCAACTCCTTCGAACAACAATTTGAACAGATTCGCGTTGTGCTGAATCGCGCTCTTGACCGCATTAGTTGTAACAACGCCATGCTCTCGATATAGAAAAACTTCCAAGAGCAGAGAGTACGAGAGGTGTAAAAGAAAGTAGGCGTGAGCGTAAGTCGAGAGCTTTGCTGAACTGCTTCGAAAAGGAGGAAACACGCTACCATGAAATCTTTCATTGCGAGAATTTGCTAGAACAACCTTCACCAAGAACTTCATCAAGTTTTCTTGAGAGAAGGTGAAGCTAGAACCTCGGAGTTCAACTTCAGTTCCACTAAAAACAATCTTCAGTAACCGGCCAGCCTTGCGCTGATCTCCAGGCGAGGGCTTCCCACTTGGTCCAGCAGGGTATTTCTCAACAAGGCTTGTAATAAATTGCTCGCCTAGCGATTGCTTGGCGCGATTGAGCAAAATACCCGAATTTTGGTCAGTTGCCGCAGATGCTTGTATTACCCGTTTTGCTGCATATTCGCACGTTTGATGCGGAATGATCCGAATGTAGTCGACAAACGCTCCTGCCGTATTTGAGTCACCTAAGACCTTATCGACGAATCCATCGAAACGAGAAGCCTTTTGGTTACCAATTTCCGCCTGCACGATAAAGAATTCGGCATCAACTGCCTTCCAGATATGCTCGAAGGCAAGGTCCGGCCTCATGGGAAGCATATCTAAGGCGTCGATCAAATAGCCTAAATAAAACTGAAATTGGTGATCGCTCGTGAACTCCAACGGAACCGCGACTAGTCCCTGAGACAGACCAGCAGACTGCATCTTGCTAGCGAACTTCTCCTCAACTGGGAAGGGAAATTTTGCAGGCCAATCGTTGTGATATTTGACGCGAAGTTGTTTGGTATCCACGAGTGTTTCCTTGATAAATATTGCTTTTCCATCGATGCCCTCGTGGCGAAGCGAAAAGGGCATCAGGCGGAGGGGCCTCAAGGCCCGGAGCGAATTGGAGCAATTTTTTAGAACTTCGATACCCATTGTGACTTAACAGGCGAAATTCGCTCGATAGCTTCATTGACCAAATCTAGTCGCCCGGCCTCAATTGCAATTTGCTGGAAAGCCATGATTGCAAAAGTGCCTGTGAGACGTATGACCTCCGCTACTTCCTCAACGTCATAATTTGGCTCCACGCACTCTCCCGAAAATCTACGGCCTGACTGAAGCGCACCGCCGTGCGTATAGCTGTTCATTGCGCTCCAAGAATTTTCCTTGAGCCCAGAAAGAATCCCATCGTCAAATCCTGGAACTGTCTCAACGGCGCTTACTAATTGACCAAAGCTCAGACTCAGCTTATCGGCTTGGTATTTCTGAATTTCCGAATCCGTAGCACAGTGCCTCAGCCACACGCCTCTGACAAAAGTTTCGAATAGTGAACGAACCAACGCGAAAGCGGAGCCATAAATTTTGGCACGGGTCAGAACCGCAACACCAAGGTGATGCTCTATAACCAGGTCATGGCATGATATAGATAAGGATGCGCGCGATGTTCTAGGCAACTGAAGCCCGTCTAAACGCGCTTCGATCCAGTCATGCAATTCAAAAGACTTGGACACAAATTTTTGAGTCATATCGTTCATACAGCCGGGCTCAGCCGCATCGAGAAGTGACGTCGGCTCCAGCGCGTTATTGGGCGTCGATTAAGTGTATTGCCCGACGATTCTGCTTAGAAAACCAACTAACTGGATGTGGTCCTGAATGCAGCGGTACCGCTTCCAATGAACTGCGTATGGCTTTCGTAACCAACTGCCTAAGCCCTGAATGCGCATCGCCTCCTGTACAACCATTAATCAGCATATCTCCCGGACGGTATAATCTCTTCAGTCTATTTGCGAAGTTTTCCGCTCCACCATTCTCCCAAAAACCGCGAAAAACTCTGTTTCTGTATCGATGCGTCGGCATTCCCAACGAACACTGGTATTGAATCGCGTTAACCAAGATCAAGTCTGACAATGGGCCTTCAAGATCTGCAACAATCGCAGCGATGTGTTTACGAATTTGGACTCCGGTTTTCCCTTTGGCTGGACCCCAGTCTCCAATAAATTCGTCTATATGCGGTGATTCCATGATAAGCACGACACACGGGTGGTTAACAAGTCGTGTCGCAGGTTCGCGCAGGGGAAAGTCGTCCGCGTTGCCATCGAAATCGCCAATCCTGCCTACGCATTGATCCGGGCATACTCCGTACTGGAGATCGATGCTTTCGCTTCCGATAATGTTATGCGCAACCTCACGGTAGGCTTCTCTCAATTCGACAGCCCCACTCCATTTGCTACCCAGCGCCCGTACCACGGGCAAAATTGAAGCGCAGCGTGAATTTTTCCAAGTCCCTGCGCCTGTTACACTTTTTTAATTGGGACGGCCATATGCAGCTCCATATGGCGCATTGTCATTACGTTGAGTTTCTCTGTTTTGTACTTTTCCCGGAGATAGCTCAACACTTCATTCGGTTTGCTACGATCCACTTCGCCATCGACTACAAATGCACAGCCTTCCTTTTCTTCACGTATCGGATCTCTAACACCAACTGGCATAGATTGGACTAATACAGATGCGTTTAATTGTTCATAACGAGGCGAATGATTGTTTATGCAGAGAGTCGCTTCTCCTTTTCGACCAGTGACCATTACAGCATCTATTGAATCCCGATACTTAAAGAATTGACTAAAGCCGAAGTAATAGCAGGTTCCAGCAAAAGCATCATCGGAGCTAAAGTCTACAATGGTTTCACTACCATAAAGCCCTGCAATTATGCGCTCTAGTGTTGCGTCATAAGCCAGGCCAGTACAATGAACCCAAACTATCCTGAACGTTGATTCGTCAGTGACGTGTGCTTTGATTTGTCTGCGGCCGTCTCGCACTACATTTTGGAGTACACTTTTCGTAGCAAGCGATTCGGATACTTCAAAAATTTCGCCTCTGGAAAATGCTTCTTCTCTCGCTTCACCGAAAGCTGGATTTGCCTCTTTCTCTTTAACCTCTACCAAGTATTCGTTTGTGCCGTCGCGCACAAGGAAATCTGGCGTCCTTTTGTCCGACTCAGGTATTTTCTCGACATGGAGCTTAAAGTGCTCTTCCAGCGTTCGTTTTACTAAGGTTTCAGTGTCCATTGGTGCCTTTTGAAATGTAACGCCTAGGCTCCGTAGCCGGGATGGAGCGCAGCGAAAAACCGGTCGGCTGGAGCGCTTGATTAGGCATCATTGCGATCCCGCCTGCCAAAATAGAACCCAACCACAACTAGCGCGACATTCTGCAGAACGTCCGGAACTCCATAGCCCGCAAATGGCAGAACACAAATACTACCAATAATTATTAATGCCAAAACTGAGGGTAAATCAGACAATACCTGAATCTTTTGTCCGCTTTCATCTGACGCAGGGATAAACATCTTTATACCTACCACCACAATGAGCAGCACCAGAATCGGTGCCAATAACCTCAGCGCTGACTCACCAAGTGGAATAACCTTTCCCCAAATCGTGGAGATCAACGCCGACAATTCATTTGCCGCATTGGGTGATGAGTCAAATAGCCCCCAAAGAGCCAAAAGATATCCGAAGCCGAGCAAACTGAGTAACAGGAGTGGAACCGCGACAATCCACACCACTATGGATACGATTTTCGATAGTATCTCTTGAATACCACTGATCGAATTTTCTTCCAAAACACAACCTCTTGAGAAACTTCTTTGCCTAACAGGTAGTGGGGAGCAGTCTCCGGCATGACAGTAACTTGACCGCCTCGTGATTACGGAAAATCATTGAAACTATTATCTGCAAACGATTCGACAAAACAGTAGCTTAGCTAAACACACACTAAACTGCCATAAAAGCATTTGACTTCTATGATTTTCTGGATACAGTCGGCTTGGGCTGGTTCTTCTAAAGAAACTGCCGAACCTTCTCTCGTTGAAATCATGGACGAGTGGTTTTAAATCTCACCTTAGTTTGGTGAAGTCGAGTTTAAGCCGCTCCCCAAACTGGATAAAAATCGCCGCAAATCAAAAAGCTAAAAGTCCCAGACATCATGAGATCGGATATCAGTCTCGAATTGGACTGACACGCTTCTTCCTGAGTTTCTCTCCGAAAACCTTTGACCTGTGAGTTGGTCACAGGTTTTAGTCTACCTTTGGGCTTGAAGGCAGCCACGTTGGTGCAGGCCGCGCCGTGGCTGGATAAGCTTCCGAAAACCGCTGTGAATACGTCCCTGTACGCTTGCTCTCCGCCGTCCATGGCTCCGAGCATTTTCGGAAGCTTATCCAGCCACAGCACTCCGCTGACTTAATTCGTGGTTTCCGGGCAGCACTTTTTATCAATCCACGGGGATTGCCATGAAAGTCAAAGAAATCGCCACCGCCGCCGGGGTTAACCCGGATACCGTCCGGTTCTACACCCGGGAGGGCTTGTTGCGCCCGACACGGAACCCGGACAACAACTATCAGCAATACGATGCCGAGGATCTGCGACGGTTGCGGTTTGCCCGCAAGGCACGGCAGCTGGGGTTTTCTCTGCCGGAGATACGGCAGATTCTGGAGCAGGCGGACGATCATCATTCGCCCTGCCCGATGGTTCGGGATGTGTTCCAGCAGCGGCTGGCGGAGGTTGAGCGGGAGATTTCGGAGTTGCAGAAGTTGCGGGCGCGGATGGTGTCGGCATTGTCCACCTGGCAGGACATGCCCGATGGTACGCCGGATGGACATACGATTTGTCGGTTAATCGAACATTGGGATGATCCTTCGTCATCATCCTGCTGTGAGGAGTCTTGAGTAATGAGTGAAGCATCGGTTCTGAAAACAGCGCTGAGTATTTCCGGCGCCTCTTGTCAGGGTTGTGCAAAGAAGATTCGTCATGCTCTGGAGCCGCTGACCGGTAGCATCGAGCGGGTGGAGGTGAATCTCGACGAGCAGACCGTGGCCCTGCCCGAGGACGTGGATAGCGCCGAGGCGGCACGGATAGTAACGGAGGCTGGCTACCCGGCGGAGCCGTTGGTTCATAACGAACCCATCGGCAGTTGTTGCGCATCCAAAAAGGATAATTCTGCCGCTGATAAGGCGCCGGACTTGGATACACCAGCTCCCTCGGCCGACGTCGAGCCATCGGATGCCGGCGACGGGCAGATCGCGCTGGCGGTCAGCGGGGCCACCTGTGCATCCTGTGTGAATACCATTGAGAAGGCGCTGATGTCGGTCCCCGGTGTCACTCACGCTCATATGAATCTGGCGGACAGCACCGCGACCGCCAGCGGTGATGCCGATCCGCAGGCGCTGGTGCAGGCGGTGAAGAGTGCGGGTTATGGTGCCCGGGTGATTGAAGACGCGGATGCCGCCGACGACCGCAAGCAGGAAGAGGACAAGAAGCAGTACAAGGTACTGCTGGTGAAGATGGCCATCAGTCTGGGGCTAGGCCTTGGGTTGATGATCTGGGGCATGGGCTTCGGGTCGATGATGGTGACCGAGGCCAATCAGCTTACCTGGATCAATCTGGGCATTTTCACTCTGGGGGTGATGATTGCCACCGGCGGGCATTTCTACACCGGTGCCTGGAAGGCATTCAAACATCATAACGCCAATATGGACACACTGATTGCCCTGGGGACAGGCACCGCCTGGCTGTATTCGATCGTGGTGGCCAGTGCGCCGGAGGCGCTGCCGGAGATGGCGCGCCATGTGTATTTCGAGGCTTCGGCGATGATCATTGGCCTGATCAATCTGGGCCAGGCCCTGGAGTTGCGGGCCAAGGGCAAGACCTCGGAAGCGGTGCGCCGGCTGCTGGATTTACGGGCGAAAACGGCCCGGGTGATCCGCGACGGCCAGGAGCAGGATATTCCCGTTGAAGAGGTTCAGAAAGGCGACCGCATCCGGGTGCGCCCGGGCGAGAAGCTGCCGGTGGACGGGGTGATTGCCGAAGGCACCACCCGCATCGATGAAAGCATGCTGACCGGTGAGCCCATGCCGGTGGGCAAGGGCGAAGGCGATGAGGTCTCGGCCGGTACTCTGAACACCCACGGCTCGATTATTTATGAAGCTACCCGGGTGGGCAGCGAGACCGCGCTGGCCCAGATCATCAAGCTGGTGAAAAAGGCCCAGGGCTCGAAACCCGCCATTGGCCGGCTCGCAGACAAGATCTCTTCGGTGTTCGTGCCCACGGTGATGCTGATTGCCGTGGTGTCGGCGCTGGTCTGGTACAACGTCGGGCCGGAGCCGGCGGTGGTGCACATGATGGTGGCCGCCACCACGGTACTGATCATTGCCTGCCCCTGCGCGTTGGGGCTGGCCACGCCCATGTCGGTGATGGTGGGTGTCGGCAAGGCAGCAGAGTACGGTGCGCTGATTCGCCAGGGCGATGCCTTGCAGACTGCCGGAAAAATCGATCTGGTGATTCTGGATAAAACCGGCACCATTACCGAGGGCCATCCCGCGGTAACCCGGGTGCACGCGACAAACGGCGATGAGACACGCCTGCTGGCATTAGCCGCCGGGCTGGAGCAGCATTCCGAGCATCCGCTGGCAGAAGCCATTCTGGACCGGGCCCGCGAGAACGATATTGAGCCAGAACCGGTCTCCGGCTTTGAAGCGCTCAATGGCAAAGGTGTGCAAGGCAAGCTTGATAGCGAACCGGTACGCCTGGGCAATCGGCGCTGGCTGGAAACCGAAGGGCTGTCTGTCGAGGCTCTGGATGATGCAGCCAAAACCATTACCCAGGAAGCCGGCACGCCGCTGTTCCTGGCGGTGGGCCAGCAAGTATTGGGTGTCATCGGCGTGGCAGATGCGATCAAACCGGATTCCGAGGCTGCCATCCGGCGCCTGCACGACGCTGGCATCAAGGTGATGATGGTCACCGGCGATGTCGATGCCACCGCCAAGGCCATTGCGGCCAAAGCCGGCATCGATGACTACCGGGCCGAGGTGTTGCCGGAGGACAAAGCCGAAGTGGTCAGCGAAATGCGCGGTAAAGGCTACACCGTGGCCATGGTGGGTGATGGCATCAACGATGCCCCGGCGCTGGCAGCTGCGGACGTCGGCTTTGCCATCGGAACCGGCACCGACGTGGCCATTGAAAGTGCGTCCATCACCCTGATGCGCGGTTCCCTGCACGGGGTGCCAGACGCCATCGAGATCTCCCGGGCAACGGTGAAGAACATTCACCAGAACCTGTTCGGGGCCTTTATCTATAACTCCTTGGGTATTCCGGTGGCCGCCGGCCTGCTCTACCCTGTGTGGGGCATCCTGATGAGTCCGATCCTGGCCGGCGCCGCCATGTCGCTGTCTTCAGTGACGGTGGTTTCCAACGCCAACCGGCTGCGGCTGTTTAAGACCAGCCAACCCCAGGTATCAGCAGAGGAGCGGAACTGATGACAACATTTCTGGTCAATGCCGGTGGTCTCGCCCTGATGGCTGCCATTGTCTGGTGGTTCTGGCTCTCCGGCTCTAACTCGGACAACTCCGATCAACATCACTGAGGTAATCACCATGAGAAAACACACCCTTGCCCTCGGCCTGATGGCTGCCCTGGGATTCAGCACCACCGCCCTTGCCGGCGGTGCGGCCCAAAGCATTCATGTGTACAAATCCCCCACGTGCGGCTGCTGCGGCGACTGGATCGACCATCTGGAAGAAAATGGTTTTGATGTCACCGCCACCAACAGCGACGACATGGGCAGGATCAAAGCCGAAGCCGGGCTGATTCCGGGTCTGGGCAGTTGCCATACCGCCTTTGTCGACGGTTATGTGATTGAAGGCCATGTGCCGGCAGACGACATCAAGCGCCTGCTGGCGGAAGCCCCCAAGGCCACCGGCCTGAGCGTACCGGGTATGCCGGCGGGCTCTCCGGGTATGGAGATGGGCGACCGGAAAGATCACTACAAGGTTATTCTGTTCAACGACCAGGGCCAGACGCGGGTGTTCAACCAACACAACTGATGGTTGTGCCTGCGAGGCTGGGCTGGGGCGCAGATTGCAAGTCTGCGCCCAAAGTCTGCCTATTTTTTCTACACGATAGCCCCGCTCTGTTCTATGATGGAGTATAGATTCAGAACACGATTGGCAAGGACACATTTTGAGCCTCAAAACCCGCATTCTCGGGCTGGCCGCGCTGTTGATCATAGCGGCAGGAACCGCTTCCTGGCTGGCCTATCGGGCATTATCGGAAGATATTATTGAACGCTGGGGCCAGCAGGTCGCCGAGATCCAGGTACGCTATGACAGCGCCCGACTGTTGCAGTCCCTGGAGCGGGAAATCGGGCTGGCCCGGCAAATGGCCCGCTCCTCCACACTGATTCAGTGGGCCCAGTCACCGGAAGACCCCGCGCTGGAAAACCAGGCCATCCGCCAGATGGAGAGTTTCCGCAGCAACTTCCGGGATAACAGCTATTTTGTGGCCCTCCGCTCCAATGGTCATTACTACTACAACAACGCCTCCAACGATTACGCCGGCGACCAGTTCCGCTATGTGCTGAGCCCGGACAAACCCGACGATGCCTGGTTCTTCCAGCTCATTGACGAAGGCCGCGACTTTCACCTGAACGTCAATCCCGATACCGAACTGGGCGTTACCAAGCTGTGGATAGACGTGCTCATGCGCGATGCCGACAACAACATCGTCGGCATGGTGGGTACCGGCCTGAATCTGGACGACTTTCTGCAGGACATTGTCGACATCGGCCAGGATGGCATTACCACCCTGTTTGTGGACTATAACGGCGCCATCCAGCTGTACCGCGATCGCAACTACATCGATTTTGCCACCATCATCAAACCCGAAGGCCAGAAAAACACCGTGGATCTGCTGTTCGACGATCCCCAGGACAAACAGCAGATTCTGGGCATGCTGCAGATGCTCAAACAGCGTAATGGCGAAGATGGCGCGGTGGAAAGCGGGTTTGTGTCGGTGGATGGCCGCAAGCATCTGGCCGGCGTGGCCTTTCTGCCCGCCATTGGCTGGTTTGAGATTACCCTGCTGGACCTGAACACACTGATCCCCCGGAGCTATCTCTGGCCTCTGGTAGCGGTGTTTCTGGTCAGCCTGCTGGTCACCCTGGTGCTGTTCCACCAGATCATACAGTCCCGCATTCTGCGGCCGGTCATCAGCCTCGAGGAAGCCGTGCACCGGTTACGGGACGGTCGCTTTGATCTTCCCTACCTGCCAAAACCGGAAAACGAGATCGGCCGCCTGGTGGATCATTTCGAAAAAATGTCCCACTCCCTGCAAGATACCACCCGCGAGCTGGAACAGAAGGTGGCCCACCGCACCGAAGAACTGCAGCGTCTGGCCCGGGTCGATGCCCTGACCGGCCTGAAGAACCGGCGGGGCCTGGACGAGGTGATGAATGAGGAAATTCAGCGCGCGGAAAGGGAGCAGAAGGGCTTCGGGCTTCTGTGGCTGGACATAGACCACTTCAAAGCCATCAACGACAGCCAGGGCCATCAGGCCGGAGACGAGATTCTGTGCCGGGTTGCGCTCTGGCTGAAAGCGGCGGTTCGGCCCTACGACCACCCCGGTCGCTGGGGCGGCGACGAGTTTGTAGTCCTGCTCTCACCCTGCGATGCCGCCACGCTGGAGCAGATTGCCTGTCGTATTCGCGCCAGCGTCGAGCAGGAAAGCCAGCGCACCGGAACACCAGTAACCATCAGTGTTGGCGGCTATTTTTGCCAGCCCGGTGAAGATCTCGATGTCCTGCTGCGCAACGCCGACCAGGCTCTTTACGAGGCCAAGCGAAACGGCCGGAATCGGGTCTGTATCCGCACGGGTGCCGGCGAGGCCATTCATCCGGCCTGACAGATCTGACTCGCACTGGCAGAACCGTTATACTCCGCTGCAACACACTTTTTTATTCAGGTTATCTCTTCATGCTCAACGCCGACGCTCTCAATCAGTTGCGCCAGCTGAAAACCGACATCAAACAGAACAAGGTGGTCTTCCCCGGTACCGTCAAGTCCACCAACGGTCGTTTCGGCTTTGTGGCCCTGGATGAAGGGCGGGATGTGTTTCTGCCTCCCGAGGAAATGCAGAAAGTCCTGCCCGGTGATCGGGTCAATGTCACCGAACACGAAGTGGAAAAAGGCAAGACCCAGGGCGTTGTCGACGAGCTGCTGGAATCGCACCTGACCACCTTCGTGGGTCGCTATCTGATCAAGGGCAAAGGCCACTTCGTGGCACCGGAAACCCCGGGCATTAACCGCTGGATTTTTATTCCGCCGAAAGAACGCAAGGACGCCCAGCCCGACGACTTCATCTACTGCCAGATTCACCGCCATCCGATCAAGGACGGCAAGGGCCAGGCGAAGGTGCTGCGGGTGATCGGCAAGGCCGGTGAGCCGGGCATCGAACGGGCCTTCACCCTGGCCAACTTCGATTTGGCCGATGCCTGGCCGGAAGAAGTGCAGAAGCAGGCCGACACCCTTACTGAGGAATCCGTTACCTCACACCGCGAGGGCCGGGAAGACCGTACCGAACAGCCCTACGTGACCATCGACAGTCCCGGCACCCAGGATATGGACGATGCCCTGATGGCCACCCCGAATGCCACTGGCTGGACCCTGTCCATCGCCATCGCCGACCCGACCGCAATGATCGAGCCGGGCAGCCCGGCCGAAGAAGAAGCCTTTAACCGCGCCACCGCCATCTATTTCCCGGGTGAGCCTCTGCCGATGTTACCGGACGCCATCAGCACCCGCCTGTGCTCGCTGATGCCAGAGGTACCCCGGTTGGCCCTGGTGTGCGACCTGCAGGTGAACAACGATGGCAGCCTGGGCGACTACAGTTTTCGCCAGGCCGTCATCCGCTCCCAGGGCAAGCTGAGCTATGAGCTGGTGTCACACCTGATTGAAGGTCGGGAAGACGATGACATCAAGGCCTTGCCCGAAGCCGTCGCCAACAGCCTGGACCAGCTGCATCAGGCCGCCACTGCCCTGCGCAAATGGCGCTCGGAGCACGCGTTACTGAGCAATGATCGCCCCGAATTCCGGTTGCGTCTGGACGAAAACAAGCGGATCCGGGTGATTGAACCGGCAGTGCAGAACGAAGCCCACCGGCTGGTGGAAGAATGCATGGTTGCGGCCAATCGTTGTGCGGCCGATTTCCTGCAAAAGCAGGGGCAAGGCCTGTTCATCCAGCATCCGGGGCTGCGGGACGACCGCGCCGACAATATCCGTAAACTGCTGGAAGGTTACGCCCCACATCTGGCCGAACTGGATGCCACCAGTGCCGAAGGCTTCAAGGCGTTGATGAAACACACCGATGGCCTGCAGGCCGATGTGCCGGTCAAGTCCATTCTCTCGCGCCAACTGGCCCGGGCCGAACTGGGCTTCGAGCCTGCTCCGCATCAGGGTATGGGACTGGCGGCCTACACCACCTTTACTTCACCGCTGCGCAAGTTCTCGGACTTCTACGTGCACCGTCTGATCAAGGCCGCACTCTGGGATCAACCCATCAAGGCCCTGAACCCGCAGCAGCTGGAGAGTCTTCAAACCACCCAGTTCCGCGCCCGCATGGCTGCCAACACCCTGGAGGCCTGGCTCAAGAGCGATTACGCCAAAGGCCTGCCGGCAGATCCTATGGAAGGCACCATTACCCGCACCATGCCGTCGGGGTTTTTCGTCCGCCTGGATTGCAACGGCCTGGAAGGCTTTGTCAGTTGCAAGGATCTGGAGGGCAAGTTCAGCTTTGATCCGGTTACGCTGCGCCTGGTTCACAACAAGAACGGACGGATCTTCCAGCTGGACCAGCGGGTAACCGTGAGTTTTTCCGGTGTGGACGAAGAGCGTCGGCAGATCAACTTCAAACTGCTCGAGGCCGAGGACATTAATCCCGGAACCGACGACAAGGGTTGAAAACCAGCCGGGCAGACACACCGTATCTGTTCAGAGGTCTTCTGTTTTCAGGAGGTGTGTTATGCCCATCAGTCCTCAGGAATTTCTGCGAAAGTACGGCTTCGACAAGGAAGAAGAAGAGCCCGACCACAGCCTGCGCCACAATGCCATGGAGCATGCCAGGCATTTGAAACGCCCCCATGCCGGCACTCCCCATGACTGGGAAGAGTGGGAAAGGTTCAAGAAGGAACACCCGGATCAGGTCGAAGACGACGACTGACCCGGGACGGCATCAGCTAGGGTTCTGGTCCTGCCGGGCCAGCATTCGCCCTAGCCGCTCGTCTTTGGCACGCCACAGATCGCCCAACCAGCCCTTGACGTTGCGGCGGTGCTCGGCGTCCTCAGAGTAATCCCTGCCCTTGAGGTGTTCCGGAATGGCCTGGGTATCAATGGTCATCCGGATCTCCGGCACCCGCCCACAAATGAAGTCCCAGAACGTTGGAGCGCCATCGGGATAGGCAATCGTGACATCCACCAGGGTATCAATGGAATCACCCATGGCATCCAGCACAAAGGCCACTCCACCGGCCTTGGGCACCAGCAAATGCTGGTACGGTGACTTCTGCCGGTCGTGCTTGGCCGGGGTAAAACGGGTGCCTTCCACAAAGTTCATCACGCTCACCGGCGTGTAGCGGAATTTCTCACAGGCCTTGCGGGTCGCCTTCAGGTCATCGCCCCGTTTTTCCGGGTGCTTGATCAGGTATTCCCGGGTGTAGCGTTTCATAAACGGGAAATCCAGCCCCCACCAGGCCAGGCCGATCACCGGCACCCAGATCAGCTGCTGTTTCAGGAAGAACTTCAGAAACGGCGCCTGGCGATTGAACACCCGCTGCATGGCGAGGATATCCACCCAGCTCTGATGATTGCTGAGCACCAGATACCAGCTCTCGCGCTTGAGCTTGTCGGCGCCTTCCACGTGCCAGCGGGTATTGTGGGTGAGCTTCATCCAGCCTGTATTGCAGGCCACCCACGACTCCGAAATCCAGATGATCACGCGGGTGCACAACACCCGGAAACCCTTGTGCGGAATCACCAGCTTGAACACCGCGGGGATATAGAGCAGCAGGCACCAGAACACGGTGTTCAGGCCGAGTAGCAGGGAATTAAGCACGCCAATAACGGGGGCAGGCAGGAAACTGAGCATGGGCATCCTGTTGTGGTTGTTGTTTCCGAAGCCCGCAATCATAGCAACCTGGCAGCCGCTTGGGCAGTGGCCCGAAGTGACCAAAACGCCGACCGGATGTGACAGTCTTGCCATGGCTGGGGGAATGAATCCACTCTATTATCTGACTCCACACGCACCGCAGCTACACTGGACACCCTATGCGCAACCCCCTGAAATCCGCCATCAAGACCTCCTCCGGCCTCGCCCGCCAGAGCGCACTCTACGCTGGCAATGCCTTCGACCGGATTTTCCGGGCGGCCAGCCTGGTACAGGCAGGCCAGACCCCGTTCGAAACCCTGCACAGCAATGGGCTGGTGAGCCTGCGATACTATCCGCCGCTGGAGGAGGATTTCATCGAACTGGATGGCATGGTGATCCCGGTAGAACGCAAGACCCACCGCACGCCGATCGTCATCATTCCTCCTCTGGCCGTGAATATGCTGATCTATGATCTGTTTCCCCAGCGAAGTCTGGTGCGCTTCCTTCGAGCCAGAGGATTTGAGGTCTATCTGATCGACTGGGGTATGCCGGGCCGGGAACATACTCACTACAACATGCATACCTATGTTGCCGAATTCCTGCCGGAGTATCTGAATCGGGTCCGGGAACACAGCGGGGAACAGGAACTGTCACTGCATGGCTGGAGCATGGGCGGCATGTTCACGCTGTTCTACTCTGCCCTCAGCAAGGACCAGCACATCCGCAACGCCATCGTCCTGGGCCTGCCCATCGACAGCCATGCTTCCGGCCTGATTGGCTGGATGTATCAACGGATTGCCGATGTCGCCGAACTGGTGCGCAAGCGAACCGGCTTCCGGCTCCACGACATGAAACCGCACTGGTTCCACACGCCGGGCTGGGCCAACACCATCGGCTTCAAGTTAACCAACCCGGTTGGCAGTGTGATGGGTTACTGGGAGTTGATCGTGCGCCTGGGCGACCGCGAATTCGTCACCAACCATGCCACCACCTCGGCCTTTCTGGACCGGATGGTAGCCTACCCCGGCGGCGTCATCCAGGACACCGTGGTCCGGGTCTGGATTGATAACCAGTTGGCCAAAGGCCAGATCCAGATTGGCGACGACTTCGCGCGACTGGAAAACGTAAACGCCAACTTACTGGCCATCGCAGGCCAGGAAGACACCCTCGCTACACCCGGTGCCGCCAAGCGAGTGATGGACCACGTCAGCTCCACGGATAAGACCTTCCGGGTGGCCCCCGGCGGGCACATGGGGATACTGGCCGGAAGCAAAGCGCCCCGGGCGTCCTGGCTTGAGCTGGCCGACTGGTTGGCCGCAAGGTCTGACTAAGGCGTTGGCCGACCGGCAAGTGGCTCGGAAGACCTTTCCAAAAAACGCTCCTTCGGCACATCCCTGTGGCGCTTCTGCTCCGCCATCCCTGGCTCCGCAAATTTTTGGAAAGGTCTTCCGAACCACTTACCTACATAAGCTTACTGCTTTAAACTGCCACCCATGAAACCTGTTGATATGTTGAGCCTGGATCTGCGATCCCTGGCAACGTTTGTGGCGGTTCTGGATGAGGGCAGCGTGTCCCGGGCTGCGATTCGTCTGGGCGTTACCCAATCGGCGGTGAGCCACACCCTCGAGCGCCTGAGACAGGCCTTCGGCGACCCCCTGTTTGTGAAATCCGGGCGCGGCATTGTGCCCACCGACTACGCCCTGCGCACCGGCCCCCACATCCGCCAGCTGCTGGATGATCTGCGCACCCTGCCCTCCGGGCCGCCCTTCGAACCGGCGTCGGCGGAATTCACCTTCACCATTGCCGCCAACGATTACCAGCGGGATCTGCTTCTGCCCGGGCTGCTCCGAATCCTGCGGCAGCAGGCCCCGGGCATCCGGCTACAGGTGATTCCCTCCGGCATCCCCAACGCTGACATGCTGCGCAAAGAAGCCTGCGACCTGATCATCAGCCCGCACGCACCGGAAACCACGGACATCATGCAACGGGGCCTGATGGCGGACCGCATGGTAGTGTTCTATGACCCAAACCAACGCAACGCGCCGACAGATCTGGCCGAATACCTGAAAGCCGATCACATCGCCCTGATGTTCGCCACCGGCGAACGACCCGGCTTTGAAAACACCCTGCACGCCAAGGGCCTGGACCGCCGCAACGTGGTCACCGTCTCCAACTTCTCCGGCCTGCCCGAATTCCTCCGCGGCACCGACATGCTGGCCACCGCCCCGGAACGCATGAGCGCACAACTCATGCGGGACTTCGCCTGGGTTCCACTTCCCTTCGACTACAAGCCCTTTACCCTGCTGATGCTATGGCACCGAAGGCACCAGAATGACCCGGCCCACCGCTGGGTGCGCAACCAGGTGAATTCGGTTGCAGCGACCATGAACGGGCTGAACGATTAATCAATCAATTTTGTTCATGTATTGCATGAGGCTACAAGCCGTTATCCAAACGCACCATAAACCCTAGACTTCACGTCAATCGTCGACCTAGCGCAACTCTAAAGTCAGGACAAATAGTGTTAGCACTCACAAGTATCTGGACAACCATACTGCTGGCCGCCGCCGTCGCCCTCGGGCCACTGGCCGTGGACATGTACCTGCCAGCATTGCCCCAGATCGGCGCCGACTTCGATGCCGGCACCGATCAGGTCCAGCTGACTCTGAGCGTCTACCTGGCCGGCTTCGCCATAGCACAACTCATCTGCGGGCCGCTGGCCGACCGCTTCGGCCGCAAACCCATCATGATCGGTGGCTTCCTGCTATTTACTGTTGCGAGCATCGGCTGCGCCCTGGCCAACAATATCGAAACCCTGCAGCTGTTCCGGTTCCTGCAAGCCCTGGGCGGCTCCGCTGGCCCTGTGTTGGGTCGCGCCATCATCCGCGACATCTATACCCCCCGGGAAGCCGCCAAAATCCTCGCCCTGCTGGCCAGCATCATGGCCCTGGCACCGGCGGTGGCCCCTACCCTGGGCGGCTTGATGGTCGGCGGTCTCAGCTGGCACTGGATCTTCATCGCCATGGGCGGCTACGCCCTGGTCATGGCGGCGGTCACCGCTTTTGGCATCCCCGAGCCACTGAAACCGGAGTATCGCCAGCCCCTGCGCCTGTGCCACCTGTTCGCCAACTACCGGCGCATCAGCACCGACGCCAGTTTCATTGGCTACACCCTGACCAACGCCGCCATCTACGGAGGGCTGTTTGCCTTCCTGTCTGGCGCGTCCTTCGTGCTGATTGACGTACTGGGGGTTCAGCCCGAGCGCTTCGGCTTCTACTTTGCCGCCATCGTCGTGGGCTACATCGCTGGTAATCTGGGCTCCATCCGACTGGCGCGCTTCCTGGGGCCGGATCAGATCCTGTTCTACGGTCTGATCACCGCCCTTGCCGGCGGCGCCATCATGGCCCTTCTGGCCTACCAACAGGTTTACAGCCCATGGGCGGTAATGATTCCCCAGGCCATCTTCATGGCCGGTACCGGCCTGGTACTGCCCCAGTGCATGGCCGGCGCCCTGGCCAACTTCCCCACCATGGCCGGCTCCGCCTCCGCGCTTTTTGGCTTTATCCAGATGAGCGCCGCCGCCATAGCCGGCGCCATCGTCGGAGCCCTGCACAATGGCACCCCTCTGGTGATGGCCACCGTCATCGCCACCTGCGCCGGCCTGGCCATGATCGGCTACCTGCTGCTGGTACAGCGCTACCCGGCGAAAGCCTTCGAAACCGGAAAAGCCAGCGCCTGAGAGGCTCGCACGAGCATGATCCAGCTAAAGTCGGGGATGAAAAGTCATCCAAAGTAAGCTACACAGAGTAAGTTGCAGAACATAAAGCCAAGGAACTCTCAACAAACTCAGGAGCAGCATATGAGCAACGTCACCCTCGACGGCAACCCCATTGAACTGAGCGGGAAATTTCCCCAGCCGGGCGACAACGTACCGCCCTTCACTCTGACCAGCAGCGGGCTGGAAGAAGTCAAACTCGACAACTGGGCCGGTAAACGCAAAATCCTCAACATCATCCCCAGCATCGACACCGGTGTATGCGCCGCCAGCACCCGCAAGTTCAACGAAAAGGCCGGCAGCCTCGACAACACCGTAGTACTCGTTATCTCCGCGGACCTGCCCTTCGCCGCTTCCCGTTTCTGTGGCGCCGAAGGCCTGAAAAACGTGGAAACCCTGTCCACTTTCCGCAACTACAGCTTCCAGCAGGACTACGGCGTCGCCATCCAGAACGGCCCCCTCGCCGGCCTCTGCGCCCGCGCGGTGGTGGTGCTGGACGAGAACAACAAGGTAATCCACAGCGAACTGGTCAACGAGATCAAGAACGAGCCGGATTACGATGCGGCTTTGAGTGTGCTCTGAGTCAACCCCCCTCTCAAGCCAGTGCCAAACTTACTCCTTCGGCACTGGTAAACCTCCGGGGTTGAGGCAGCCGGGTGGGGATGTCCTTCCAAAAATTTGCGGAGCCAGGGATGGCGGAGCAGAAGCGCCACACGGATGTGCCGCAGGAGCGGTTTTTGGAAGGACATCCCCACCCGGGTGCATGCACTCAATATACAAACTGCTAGAATCCCCGCCACACTCAATACCAAGGCCCTCAAGCTAACGTGCAAAACCACCTGCAAAACGCCTCCCTGGGCCGCCAGCTCTACCACATGACCTGGCCCATGCTCTTCGGCGTGCTCTCGCTGATGACCTTCCAGCTCACCGACAGCGCCTTCGTCGGCCAACTCGGCCGCGACCCGCTGGCAGCGCTGGGCTTTTCCGTGCCCATGCAACAACTGGTCAGCGGCATGTACGTAGGGCTGGGCATTGCCACCACCGCCATCATCTCCCGCACACTGGGCCAGGGCGATGACATGCGCGCCCAACGCCTGGGCGGCCTGGTGGTCGCCATTGGGGCCGGCCTGGCTTTCCTTCTATGCCTGTCGGTCTGGCTCCTGCAAAACCTGATCCTGGACCTGCTCGGCGCCGAACAGGCCCTGCGGCCAGTCATCAGGGAATACTGGGCACCCTGGCTACTCTCCGCCTGGACCGGCGCCATGGTCTACTTCAGCTACGCTGTGTGCCGCGCCAATGGCGACACCCGCCTGCCGGGCTACATGATGATCATCACCAGCCTGCTCAACATCGCCCTGGACCCGCTGTACATCTTCGTGTTCGGCTGGGGTCTGCCCGGCGCCGCCTGGGCCACCATCACCGCCTTCGGCATTGGCGCGCTGATCGTCTACCCGACCCTGCTCAAACGCCAGTGGCTAAGATTCGACCTGCTCCAACTGCAACTGGCTCAGGCTGTACGCCAGCTTGGCGGCATCATGGCGCCGGCCATGGTCAGCCAGCTGATGCCACCTATCTCAGCTATGCTGGCCACGGCACTGGTGGCAGGGTTCGGCTCTGCCGCGGTGGCCGCCTGGGGCCTGGGCACCCGCCTGGAGTTCTTCTCCATTGTGGTGGTGCTGGCCCTGACCATGTCCATGCCGCCAATGATCGGCCGCATGCTGGGGGCAGGAGAAGTCGAGAAGATCCGCAAGCTGGTTCGCATTGCGGTGCGCTTTATCGTGATCTGGCAGCTTGCCATCGGGCTGATCTGGCTGGCCGCCTCCGGCTTCGTCTCTGGCCTGTTCAGCCGCGATGCCGGAGTGCAGGACATTCTGGTGAGCTATCTGCTGCGAGTGCCACTGAGCTACAGCGGGCTTGGCGTGTGTATTCTGATGGTGTCAGTCAACAACGCGCTGGGCATGCCCATGCGCGCACTGTTGATTTCCACCCTGCGGCTATTCGCCTGCTATCTGCCCCTGCTCTGGGTTGGCGGACAACTGGCCGGGCTGACCGGGCTGATGTCCGGCGCTCTGGTGGGCAACCTGCTGGCCGGCACCATGGCCTATAGCCTGTATCGCCAGGGTATGAGCCGGTTGCGCCAGCAGGGGTAATACTCAGGCAAACCGGGCGCGGAAGCTCTCGGGCATGGGGGTTACTTCCCGGCTCTGGTAGTTAAAGAACACGAAACCGTACTTGGCCAGCGCCACTGGTTGCCCGCTGTCGGCCTTGGTCACCCGGAACACGAAATCACCGCCGTATTTGTTGAAATCCATCAGCCCCACTTCAAAGCGCAGCAGGTCCGGGTAGAAGGACTCTCCTTGGTACATGGTAGCGAGATCCGTGACGATGATGCCCACACCATCGTGGCCCGCCTCTTCAATGCCGTGCTCCACCAGGAATTGGGCGCGCGCTTCAGACAGCATGGAGATCAGCGCGTCGTTGCCCAGGTGGTTGGCGCCGTTGATGTCGGTGATGCGCACCGGCAGGCGGGTTTCGAAGGTGAAGGCGGTGTCGGGAAAGTCGAGTTTGATTCTGGCCACTTGGGGTCCCCTGGGGTGCGCTTGGTGCGATTGAGTAATGGGGGTGCATCATACTCCGACCTTTGTCGCTTCTCATCCTGTGGGTTGTTCGGGTATCTTGCTAACAACTATGCGCACTTAAGCTGGCGTTTGTGGCGCTTGGGGATGAGCTTTCCAAAAACCGCTCCTTCGGCACATCCATGTGGCGCTTCTGCTCCGCCATCCCTGGCTCCGCAAATTTTTGGAAAGCTCATCCCCAATCCCCACGCTGACGTTCTGCGCGCACCAAAAACACTAACAAGACTCTGAGAAGCCTATGAACATCCGCCCCGCCGCCACCCTGGTTCTGACCCGTGATACCGATAACGGTATTGAAGTCCTGCTTCTGCAACGCACCTGGGAGGCGGTGTTTCTGCCGGGTTATTACGTGTTCCCGGGGGGTGCGGTGAATGCACAGGAGCCGGAGGGGCGGGCTCATGTGGTGGGTGTGGAGGACGCCGACATCAGTCAGACCATGAGTCTGGATGAAGGCGGGGCGGATTACATGCTGGCGGCGGTTCGGGAGTGTTTTGAAGAGGCGGGGATCCTGCTGGCTCAGGATGCGTCCGGTCAGTTGATTGGCGCCGATCACGGGGTTCACAGTGAGCGAATGGCGTTGTTTCAGGAGGAGATTTCGCTGGCGCAGTTGTGTGCGAAGCATGGTTTGACGGTACCGCTGGACCGGTTGGCATATCTGAGCCACTGGGTGACGCCACCGGGGCCGCCGCGCCGTTTTGATACCCGGTTTTTTGTAGCGGTGGCGCCGGAAGGCCAGGTGGCGAGCCATGATGGTACCGAAACCATTGATCACGTCTGGATTGCGCCGGCTCAGGCGCTTGAGGAACATCGGGCCGGTGCCCGGTTGCTGGGGTTACCGACGATCCGGACCTTGCGGGTACTGAGTGAGTTCGGCACGACCGGCGAGCTGATGCGTTATGCCCACGCCAATCCCCCGGAGGCGTTTCCGGATCAGCCCTGGCCGGCAGCGCGCAAGGGCAAGCCGGTGATGCTGGAACCCAACGCTCCGGCCTATGACGAGGCCGTCAAGCTGGATCCGGAAGGTGAAGGGTCAACCCGTGCGGAGATTGTTCCCGGGGAACCGGTGGAGGTGGCCGCCGGGGTTATCCGGCTGACCGCGCCGAACCCCGGGATGATGACCGGCCCGGGCACCAACACCTATATCCTTGGCCATGAACGTTTTACGGTGCTGGACCCCGGCCCGGCGAACGACGTGCATGTCGAACGGATTCTGGAGCTCACCGGTGGTGTGGTGGATCAGGTGGTGGTTACCCACACCCACATGGACCACTCCCCGGCGGTGGCCCAACTCAAGGCACGTACCGGTTGCCGGGTATTTGGCTGGCCAGCACCCGAGGGAGCGGGGCAGGATCAAGGCTTTACAGCGGATGATCAACCCGGGCATGAAGACCTGATTGTGACCGAAGCGGGCGTCCTGAAGGTTTTGCATACCCCGGGCCATGCGTCGAACCACCTGTGTTATCTGTTGCTGGATCAGGAATTACTGTTTTCCGGGGATCACATCATGCAGGGATCAACGGTGGTGATTAACCCGCCGGACGGCGATATGAAAGCCTACATTGATTCCATGTACGATTTGCTGGCCGAGCCTGTGCGCTTTATCGCACCGGCCCATGGTTTTCTGATGGGCCAGCCTGCGGCGGTGATGGATTACCTGATCACCCACCGGCTGTCCCGGGAACACAAAGTGTGGCGGGCTCTGGAGGCTCTGGCACCGGTCAGTCTCAAAGACCTGACCGCCAGGGCCTATGACGATGTCCCGGCCGCCATTCACGGTCTGGCCGCCCGCTCAGCGCTGGCGCACCTGCTGAAGCTGGAAGCCGAGCACCGGGCGTTTGCCGACGACGGGCTCTGGCACGTGGTCGCGCCAGACTGAGGCTACTTCTTGGCGATCACCCATACCGCGTGCACGATGCCCGGAATGTAACCCAGGATGGTCAGCAGGATGTTGATCCAGAAATGCTTACCGATACCAACCTGTAAAAAGACGCCTAACGGCGGTAACAGAATTGCTACCAGAATTCGCAAAAGATCCATTCAGTTCTCTCCTTGACGGGCGTAAAACAGTCATATCACTGCAAGATAGCAGTGGTATGACATTTCACCATATCGAACCGGGTAAATTCGGCCCGGTTTCATGAAAGTGGCATTAAACCTCTGTCACAGCCGTATTCATGATTGAGGCTCATCCCTATCCTTGGGGCCACATCGTCAGGTAATTGAGGACTTATGCTGCGAGCAAGGCTCAGATATTCCATCACTAGCGCACTCACATCATCACTCCTGGTTTTGGCGACGCCCGCCGTGCTGGCTGAGGCAATGAGTTCCAAGGCAGACGCCACTGCCCTGTTGGTGGCCGATCTGGCGGAAGATGAAAACGTTGAGGATGTTGAGCACTCGGAACCCCGCCGGGGCTCTGCGCAGGCACGCGCCCAGGCTGAGACAACCAGCGAACAGAGCAGCCCGCAGGAACCCCCGGTGGAGGCACCGGAGGCAGCCAACAAGCCCCGTGAAATTGCACCCAATATCGACCTGAAAGAAGTGGCCCCGCTGCCGGAGCCGGAGCCCGAGGCAAGCGATTCCGGGGATTCTGCCGCGCAGCCGGAACCTCAGGCCGAAACACAATCCGGGACAACCGACGCGGCCGGGAGCAACACCCCGGTGTCCCCGGACGATGTTGCCGAGAAGGAACCGGAGCCCGCAGCACCCGTGCCCGCAGAGAGTTTCACACTGCTGGGCAAGGAAATTCTACCCGGTACTGCGACACGACTGGCCTGGTCGCCAGGCATTCAGATTGCCGGGTTGTCCCAGATTACCCCGGTACTGGTGGTCAATGGCGTTAACCAGGGCCCGACCCTGTGCCTGACCGGCGCGGTTCATGGTGACGAGCTCAACGGCATCGAGATTGTCCGTCGTAGCATGTACGACCTGAACCCGGAAAAACTCAGTGGCCGGGTTATCGGCGTGCCCATCGTGAACCTCACCGGCTTTCAGCAGGGCAGCCGCTATCTGCCGGATCGTCGCGACCTGAACCGGCATTTCCCCGGCACCCAGGACGGCACACTGGCCGACCGCGTTGCCCATTCCCTGTTTACCAACGTTATCCGGCACTGCGACATGCTGGTGGATATTCACACCGGGTCACTCAAGCGCACCAACCTGCCGCAACTCCGGGCCGACATGAACAATCCGGATGTCGCCGAATTCACCCGGGGCTTTGACCGGATGGCCGTGGTTCACAGTTCCGGTTCACCCGGCATGTTGCGTACCGCGGCTACCGAAGCAGGAATCCGCACCGTGACACTGGAGGCCGGGGAATCCCTGCGCATCCAGGAACACCAGATCGAAGCGGGGGTAAACAGCCTCAATAGTCTGATGGAAAAGCACGGCATGATTTCCCGCATGTTTGTCTGGGGCGATCCGGAGCCGGTGTATTACGACTCTACCTGGATCCGGGCCCAGCATGGCGGCATCCTGTTCAGCGAAATCAAGCTTGGAGCGACGGTATCCGAGGGCGAGGTACTGGGTTATGTCGCCGATCCAATCACCAACGAACAGCATCCGATTCGCGCCTCCTCGGACGGCCGGGTCATCGGCATGGCGGTGGATCAGGTGGTGATGGCAGGGTTTGCCGCCTACCACATAGGTACGGAGGCACAAGTACCCGGAGAATAGTATGCTAGGCGTTTTCCATGGGCACGGAACCAGCAGGAGACGGAGTGTCTGACCTGAACGCCACAACGCAAAACTCCGGGCAAACCCTGGCCTACATCGGTCTGGTGCTGACACCGCTGTTCTGGGCCGGCAACGCCGTGGTGGCCCGCGGCACGGTCGAGCACATTCCGCCATTGTCCATGTCGTTCTGGCGCTGGGTACTGGCCCTGGCCATTATCCTGCCGTTCGGCTTACCCGGTATCTGGCGCCACCGGCAGGTGATTCGTCAGCGCCTCGGGTCCATGATTGCACTGGCCACCTTCAGCGTTGCCGCTTTCAATTCCCTCCTCTATGTCGCGGCCATGACCACGACAGCCACCAACATCGCGCTGATCAACGCCACTATCCCGATTTTTGTCGCACTGCTGGCCTGGCTGTTGTTGGGTGACCGGACCCGTCCGATTCAGATACTGGGCATTGCCATGGCCCTGGCCGGCATTCTGTGCGTGATTGCCCGCGGCGATGTGTCGGTGCTGACCGGCCTGCAGGCCCAGCCCGGCGATCTGGTGATGGTGGCTGCGGTGTTCAGCTGGGGCCTGTTCTCGGTGCTGTTGCGCCGGCAGGCGGTGCCACTGCCGGCACTGACCTTCCTCACCACGCAGATCCTGCTGGGCACCCTGATTCTCGCGCCGGTCTACCTGCTGGACTTTCTGTTCTTCAGCGGCGGCTTTGCCCTGTCACAAAGTACCGCCCTTCCTCTGATCTATTTTGCGATTTTTCCGGGCATTCTCGCCTACGCCTTCTGGAATCATGGCGTACACAGCATTGGCCCTGCCCGGGCTGCCATTTTCATGTACCTTACGCCGGTTTATGCCTCTGTGCTGGCAGTGGTTTTCCTCGGGGAAAACCTCAGCCTGTTTCATCTGGTGGGTGGACTGCTGATACTCGGAGGCCTGATACTGGCGACCCGAACCGGCCGGCGTCTGTCCCGCCCGCCTGTCACTGCACTGGATAAAGGAGAGCCGAATGACTAGGCAAGCCGCCTCTGCATATTCCTGGCCGGCCATCATTACCCTGATGCTGGCCGCTCTTTCCCTGAACGTCGCAGCAGCACCCTGCGACCCGAATGAGTCCAAATGGGCGCCATCCCGCTACTACCCGGCCGGAGCGGTGGTGCACCATGACGGCAAGTGGTACCAGTCCAGGGAGCTACACCAGGGTCTGGAACCGGGCATTACCTTCGACTGGAAACAGCTCGATTCTGCCCCCGAATGCTCCGGCGAGGCTGCGCCCCCGGCCCCGATCGACAAGTCCGATGTAGAAACCGGGCAAACAGCGCAGACAGACACAGTCACCGGAAGTCCGGATTCACCAGCCTCGGAATCGTCCAGTGACAACGAACTGTGCGAGCAGCCCGACCAGTGGCTGTTCTCAGAGAGCTACACCGTGGGCAGCGAAGCCAGCCATGGTGGCAAGATCTGGAAGGCGATCCGCCCGACCAGCGGCGATATGCCCGGGATGAATACGCCGCCGCGCTGGCAATTGGTTGAAGATCACTGCTCTCTGGAAAATCAGCTGCCCTGAAGGGCGACCTCAATACGGTCGAGAATCTTCGCCAGTACCGCTCTCGGGCAGCCGATGTTCAGCCGCATGAAACCGCTGCCTTGGCTGCCGAAACTGAGCCCCGGATTGAGGCCAATCCCCGCCTGTTGCACGAAAAAGCGTTTCAGGGCGGTGTCGTCCAGCTTCAGGCCCCGGCAATCGAGCCAGATCAGGTAGGTGCCTTCCGGCGCCGAGGTGCGGATACCCGTGAGTCGGCGGTCAACCTCCTGCACCACGAAATCGCGATTGCCCTTCAGATAGGCCATCAGATCATCCCGCCAGGAACCACCATGGCGATAGCCTGCCTCGAACCCGGCGATGCTGAACGGGTTACACTGCGGCAGGTGCAGCCGTTCGAACACCGTTTTCATGGCCTTGCGGCGCTCCGGATCCGGAATCACCAGGGCCGACAGGCCCAGCCCGGGCATATTGAAGGTCTTGCTCGGCGCAACCGCGGTTATCAGCGCATCATCCCCTTCGGCCAGGGTCGCCAACACCCTATGAGCGGGCTTGTCTGGATAGGTAAGATCGCAGTGAATCTCGTCCGACAGCACCACCAGGCCATGACGGCGCGCGATGTCCAGCACCTGAACCAGTTCCGCCTCGCGCCAGACCCGTCCCACCGGATTATGGGGTGAACACAGCAGCAATACCTTGGCATCCGGCCGGGCGGCGCATTGCTCCAAATGCTCCAGATCCATGCGGTAGTCACCGGTTTCGTCTGCCATCAAAGGGTTTTCGATCACGGTCCGGCCGGTATCCCTGACCGAGCTGAAAAACGGCGGGTACACCGGCGGCTGGATAATCACGCCCTCTCCGGGTTGGGCAAAGGCCAGGCAGGCCGCGTTGAGGGACGGCACCACCCCGGGCGCCATGACAATCCAGTCTCGCTGGATGCTCCAGCCATGACGGCTTTCAAACCACTGGATCATGGCCTCATAAAGGCTGTCCGGGAACAGGGTATAGCCATATACCGGATGCTGCGCCCGCTCGGTCAGCGCACGGGTGACCGCTTCCGGGGCCGGGAAGTCCATATCGGCGACCCACGCCGGTATCACATCGTCACGGCCGAATACCGCCTTGCGGGCATCAAACTTTACCGAACAGGTGTGCTCTCTGGCGATGGGCTGATCGAAAACGCTGCCATTCATGGGGGCTCCGCTTGCTGTCTCCGTGAAAACGCTATTGTGGTGGCCCGGTGCCGCCGTCGCAACCGACGCTTTGGCTCCGGCTTTGGTCGAAGAGCCATGAATTTCGCTTGCCCAATCCACCCGATGCTTGCGAACCTAACGGATTAGTCACCTGCGTTGACCAAAAACAATAATCGGAGCCCTTCCATGATTGGCCAGATTCTTTCCACCATGCTGCCGGTATTCCTGATTGCCGGCTGCGGCGCCTTGTACGGGCGTTACCGGACACCGGATATTCAGGGCCTGAATGTGCTCAACATGGAACTGTTCGTGCCCATGCTGGTGTTTGCGGTACTGGCAGACCAGCAGGCGCCCTTGCAGGAATACGGTTGGCTGGCGCTGGCCGCCACGGTGGTGGTTCTGGGGTCCGGTGTGATTCTGTATCCGGTGGCCAGGCTGCTGAAGCTGAACCTGAAAACCTTCCTGCCACCGATGATGTTCAACAACTCCGGCAACATGGGGATTCCGATTCTGGTGCTGGCATTCGGGGATGCGGCGCTGCCTGCGGCCATTGTGCTGTTCATCGTGGAAATGCTGCTGCACTTCTCGGTAGGCCTGTACATGCTGGACCCCCACACCTCCATTATCCGCCGGCTACGGTTGCCCATCGTATTCGCCAGCATCGCCGGCCTGGCGGTGAATCTCAGTGGTATCCCGCTGCCGGGTTGGCTGCTGGAAACCCTGAACATGCTTGGCGGCGTGTGCATTCCACTGATGCTGTTTGCCCTGGGCGTCCGCATGCTGGATGTCGATTTCAGTGACTGGAAACTGGGGCTGATCGGCGCCATCGCCTGCCCGCTCTCCGGACTCATTCTGGCCTGGCCAATGATTGCACTGCTGGATCTGCCGGGGCTGCAGGTCGCCAGCCTTTGGGTCTTTGCCGCCCTGCCACCGGCCGTACTGAATTACATGGTGGCCGAACAGTATCAGCAGGAACCCCACGCTGTGGCCTCCCTGGTGCTGCTGAGCAACCTGGGCAGTCTGGTGGTGATGCCCATTGTGCTGGGCTTGGTATTTGCGGCGGGCTACGTGTAAGCTTCTCCGCAATCCGGAGAGTTGATCAATGTCAGAAACCCTTGCGGTGGTCCGCGCGTCCCGCCCGAACTTTTTACTGCTCGCCCCATTGTGTGCCGGCCTGGGCCTGGCCGTCGCCTGGCAACAGGGCCAGGCGCCCGAACTTTTACACACCTTTCTGGTTTTCCTTGGCGCCGTACTTGCCCATGCGGCGGTGAATCTGCTGAACGAATACGACGATTTTCGCTCCGGCCTCGACATGATCACCGAGCGCACCCCGTTCTCCGGTGGCAGCGGCGCCCTGCCCGAGGTGCCGTCTGCAGCCCGGCGCGTGCTCTGGGCAGGTCTGGGCACACTCGCGGTGGTGGTTACCATCGGTCTGTATTTTCTCTGGCTGCGGGGTCTGCCTCTGCTGGTGCTCGGAGCGGCCGGTGTGGTGCTGGTGCTCACCTATACCCGCTGGATTACCCGCTCCCCACTGCTGTGCCTGCTGGCACCGGGCATGGGGTTTGGTCCCATCATGGTGCTGGGCACCGTTATCGCGCTTGGGGCAAACATCGATACCACCGCCCTGCTGGTGTCTCTGGTGGCGCTCTTGATGGTCAGTGAGCTGTTGCTGATCAACCAGATACCGGATGCAGAGGCCGATCGAGCGATTGGCCGGCGCCATCTGGTGATTACCCTTGGCCCCGAAAAAGCCGCCCATCTGGTGGCTGGCCTGTTGCTTGCCAGCTATGGTGTCATCGTTGCCGGTGTGGTCAGTGGCTATCTGGCAATGACCAGCCTTATCGCCCTGGCACCGCTACCGGCAGCAATCTGGATCAGTCTTCGACTGCCTCGTGTACTGGCGATGCCAGACCAGCTCAACCACGTGCTGGGCGCCAACGTGGCGGTACTGCTGTCCACACTGGCGCTGCTGGTAACCGGGCTCAGCCTTTGAGCCTGAACCGCTGGGGCTCCGTAAAGAATCTGTAAATCAAGAATTCGATTCTCCCACGGGCTTTTACCTCGCTAACCGCTTGCAACTGACTGAACTTTGACCGATGGTAAGAATCAAATCTGTCTGATTTCATTCATGATATGGAGGTCTGCCCATGAGCGTTCTGCTCCTCGTTCTCAGTGCCCTGGTACTGATTTACTTCAGTATCGGTGGCAAAACTGCCGCCCTCATCATGTCCGTCGCTACCCTGATTGGTGTCGCTCAGGACGACTGGCACATTCTGAGTTTTCTGATCGGCGGCATCCTGCTGGCTTTGGCACTGCTCGTAACCCTCCCTGGCGACCTGCGCCTGGATAAACTCAGCCGGCCACTGCTGGGCTGGGTTCGCAGTCGCTTACCAAAACTGTCTCCCACCGAACAGGAAGCCCTCAACTCCGGCTCCGTTGACTGGGACGGCGAACTGTTTTCCGGCCAACCTGAGTGGAACAAGCTGCTGGATGCCGCGCCCGCTCACCTGACCAGTGAAGAACAGGCGTTTCTTGATGGCCCGGTGGAAGAACTGTGCAAGATGCTGGACGACTGGCAGATCACCCACGAACACTACGATCTGCCAGACAAAGTGTGGAAGTTCATTCGCAGCAAGGGCTTCTTTGGTCTGGTGATTCCCAAAGAAGACGGCGGCCTGGGTTTTTCCAACACCGCCCATTCCGAAATCGTCATGAAGATCTCCACCCGCAGCGTGTCTGCGGCGGTGACCGTGATGGTGCCCAACTCCCTCGGTCCCGGCGAGCTGCTGATGCACTATGGTACCGACAAGCAGAAACAGCACTACCTGCCTCGCCTGGCCGGGGGTGAAGAAATCCCCTGCTTTGCCCTGACCTCTCCGGTCGCCGGCTCCGATGCTGGCGCGATTCCGGACAAAGGCATCGTCTGCAAGGGCGAATGGAACGGCAAGGAAGTGCTGGGCCTGAAAGTGACCTGGAACAAGCGCTACATCACCCTGGCGCCGGTCGCTACACTGATCGGCCTCGCCATCAAGGTTTACGACCCCGAGCACCTGCTTGGTGAGCAGGACGAAATCGGTGTCACCTGTGTGATGGTGCCGCGGGATACCGACGGCGTGAATGCCGGTGCCCGCCACCTGCCCATGAACACGGTCTTCATGAACGGCCCAACCTGGGGCACCGAAGTCTTCATCCCCATGGAACAGGTAATTGGCGGCCAGGACATGCTCGGCAAGGGCTGGAAAATGTTGCTGGAATGCCTGTCCATCGGCCGCTCCATCTCCCTGCCCGCTCTGGGCACCGGCGCCGGCAAGCTGGCCAGCCTGGCGACCGGTTCCTACGCCTACACCCGGGAGCAGTTCGGCCGCTCCATCAGCCAGTTTGAAGGCGTACAGGAAGCCCTGGAACCCATTGCCGGCTACACCTACATGATGGACGCAGCCCGCCTGCTGACCGCCGGTATGCTGGACCGGGGCGTTCGCCCGTCGGTACCTTCAGCGGTGCTGAAATACCGCAACACAGACCTGATGCGGGAAGTGATCAACCACGCCATGGACGTGGTCGCCGGCCGGGGCGTTATCACCGGCCCCCGCAACTTCCTGGCACGGGCCTACCAGGCCGTGCCTATCGGCATTACCGTGGAAGGCGCCAACATCCTGACCCGCAGCCTGATGGTCTTCGGCCAGGGCGCCATCCGCTGCCACCCCTTCATTGTTGAGGAAATCGAAGCGGCGGGCATGGAAAACCAGGATCAAGCCGCGAAGAAGTTCGACGGCATCTTCTACCGCCACCTGGCCCACACCACCCGCAATGCCCTGCGTGCATTCGTTCTGGGCCTGAGTAAAGGCTGGCTGGAAAGCGCACCCCGCCAGGGTGACATCCAGAAATACTACCGCCAGTTGGGCCGTTTCTCGGCCGCCTTTGCCCTGATGACCGACGTGACCCTGCTCACCGTCGGTGGCGGCCTGAAAGCCCGCCAGCGGCTGTCTGGCCGCATGGCCGACTGTCTCGTACAGCTTTACTACGCCACCGCCGTGATCAAGCAATGGCATGAAGAAGGCTATCCGGACGACCAACGGGATCTGGTGGAATGGTGCCTGCAAACCTGTCTGCACGACCTGCAGGACTCCATGCGTGAAGCCATCATAAACTTCCCGGTGCCCGCCCTGCGCTGGCCGCTGCGGCTGATGGTCTTCCCGCTCGGCGCCACCGGCCTGAACGGCCCGGATGACAAGCTCGGTGCCAAAGTGGCGGCTACCATCGTGAAAGACACGCCTGTGCGCCAGCGCATCAGCCGGGGAACCTTCATCAATGCCGATCCCAGCGACCCGCTCGGACGTGTACTCAACGCCTATCGATTGGCGAACGAAACCGAGGAATCCCGTCACAAACTGCACGAAGCGATCCGCAGCCGGGACGAAGACGAAGTGGATGGCATCGCCCTGCTGATGGGCCACCAACGCAAGGAACTGGTGGACTGGGCCTGTGCCCAGGGCATTGTCAAAGCAGAGGAGTGCCCGAAACTGGAAGAAGCCCTGACGGCACTCTATGACGTCATCCGCGTAGACGCCTTTGATGCCGACGGATTGAAATCCCTCGCCAAAAGCGCCAAAGGCAAGCGCAAAGTGGTGGAGCGGCCGTCCAAAGGCTGAGCTTCGCCACCCTCTCATTGAGGGGCGGTCACTCGCCCCTCAAGCCACCCCGAATTGCCTCATCCACCAACCACCGGCGCAGCGTCTGAATCCCGCGTTCCCGCCGGCGGCTGGTCTTCCAGGCAAAGTAGAATTTGTCGCCGGTTACCACCGAATGCGTCGGCAACCGCACGAAATCTTCGGAATCCTTCCGGGTACTCAGCATGTAGTCATTGGTCAGGGCAATGCCCTGATGAAACCGCGCCGCCTCAAGTGCCAACAGCATATGGCTGAAGTGCTGAACGCGAGTGCCCGTGGGCATCAATTCACTTACCGCGCTGTACCAGGCCTCCCAGTCTCCGGCCGGTCGGTCGAAAATGCTGTGAGTGGATAGCAGCGGAAACCCCGCCATCTCACCCGGCGACACCGGTTGCTCATCCCGCCGCTCCGGCTCCACATCCCGGCCCAGCTCCCGGCGCATACGTTGCCAGTAATCCTGACTACAGACCGGAAACAGCCGCTCCTCGTACAGCAAATCGTAACTGTAGGCCCGGGAATCCCGGTGAATGGTGATGAAACAATCCGCCACCCGATCCGACAACACCGGGTTCTCGCTACTCATCTCCAGCGCCAGATCAATCTGCGGATGCAGCCGCTGCAAATCCGGCAACCGGGGCACCAGCCAGCGCACGGCGAACGAACTGAACACCGACAACCGCAATCGACTCTCCTCATGCCCCAGCAACTGCTCACTGGCCCGCTCAATCTGAAGCAGAGCCGAACCAATGGCATCGAAATACTGCCGCCCCTCATCGGTCAACGTCACGCGACGACCGGAGCGCCAGAACAACCGCTCGCCCAGATAGGTTTCCAGCTGTTTGATCTGGTGGCTGACCGCGCTCTGGGTGATGGCCAGTTCTTCCGAGGCCGCTGAAAAACTGTTCAGCCGGGCGGCAGCTTCAAATACTGGGAGAGCTTTTAGAGGTGGGAGTCTCATCGTTGCTTGTTATCTAATTTTCTAATGGATGGGGAATATTGATCATTTTATCGGATAGTTAAGCACGCCTAGAATCCACATCCAAGGTCAGGGGGTGTGTCGGCGGACTTGCTTCCGAAAATGTTCGTAGCCATGGATGACGGAGACAAGCGTACAGGGATGTACTAGCAGCGGTTTTCGGAAGCAAGTCCGCCGACACACCCGTGCACTCAAGTTAGCGGATTTCAGGAAAAGGAGCACCACAGTGTCAGGCAAAACCGTCAACAGCGCCATTCTGCTGCTGGTCATCGGCAACGCCATGGCCATACTCTCAGACGTCTTCATCAAACTCCTGGACCCCGGCGCCCCCGTCTTCCAGTTCGCCTTCCTGCGTTGCGTCCTCACCCTGGCGTTCCTGCTCCCGCTCGCCCGCAAACTCGACCGCAACAACCTCTTCGGCGGCCTGAAAATCCACGCCATCCGCGCGCACATCCATCTGGTCGGCATCGTCTGCATGGTGGTGGCACTGACCAACCTGCCACTGGCCACCGCCAACGCCCTGTTCTACGCCGCGCCCATCCTGGTGATGGTACTGTCCGCCGTATTCTTCAGCGAAAAACTGACTCCGCTCAGTGTGACTGCTGTGTTCAGCGGCTTTGCCGGCATCATCGTCATCCTGCGACCGGTGGACTTCAACTGGGCCGTCATCGCCGCCCTCGGCTCTGCCTTCGCCCTGGCCATCAACGCCGTCATGGTGCGCCAGTTGCCCAAGGAACAAACCACCGTCCACAAACTGTTTCTGAACTACCTGCTGATCGTCCCGGCGGCCGCTGCCCTGGCACTCTGGGAAGGCGCGGCCTGGAACCCGCAGATCCTGATCAGCGCTGCCGGCTCCGCCCTGTTCATCCTGGGCTACAACATCACCGTGTTGCTGGCCTACCGGCAGGTAGATGCCAACCAGGTCACCAGCGCCGAATACACCGGGCTGATCTGGGCGGTCGCCATTGGCTGGATCTGGTTTGGTGAGGTGCCAGACCTGTGGTTCCTGGCGGGCAGCCTGATGATTGTGGTGCCGCTGGTACTGATTGGCCTGCGGCACCGGAAGCGGTCACCCGCCCGGGGATTCAACCCGGCGGAGCGGGAGACCGCCGGGGAGACAAATCAACGGGGTAGCCGTTCTTCCGCCCGAAGACAGGCCTCGATGGCAAAGGTGTGTGAACAATCATCACCCAGCTGACGCAGCGAATCCGCCAGCCTGAGCAAATACTCCGAATTGGGGCCGCTAGGCCCCGTGGCGAGGGCAATCTGCCGCGCAATGTCCGCTTCCGGTGCCTCGCCCAGAAAGGCCTCATTGTCTACCGTAGCGATGTACACCAGCCCCTCGGCATGACTGCCATCGTCAAAGGTCATGGTGGTGCTGAAGCGCAGATAGCCGTTCTTTTCCCGCACATCCAGATACTCGAAGACGTTGGGTGACACCCGATAGGCTACGCCCTTGCATACGGCATCGGGCTGCTCAATCAGCGTGACCACCCGCCCGGGCGCTTCGGGGGTGCCACGGTGATCATGAGAACCCTGCCAGAACCGACGAGCCCAACCGCGAATGGCTGCCGGGCGCTGCTCCAGGAACGGGAAATCCACTTTGTAGATCAGCGAGCCATAGCCGAAGAGCCAGATGGCCTCGATGCCATCAAAATTGAACCGGCTGCGATTAAGCTCAATGGTGTTCGCGGGCATGACTCATCCCATCCAGAAATAACGACCGGATTGTCTCAGGCGCCCGAGGTACTGGCAATGAAGCCGGCAATACCGGTCAGCACGATTTCTGCCGCCATCGCGGAAAGAATCAGGCCGCTGATCTTCGACATAATGTTCAGGCCGGTCTTGCCCAACGCTTTCTCCAGATAACCGGACAAGCGAAGCAATCCCGCCAGAATCAGCAAGCCCGACACCAGGCCCAGCAGACCACCGGCCACTTCTGGCACCGCTTTAAGCTCGGCGCCGTAAACCATGATGGCACCAATGGTCGCCGGGCCAATCATGACAGGAATGGCCAGGGGCACCACCGCGATGTCATCCCGATCCTCTTCGGGCAACCCGGTGGCGTGGTTACGGGTGCCACTGTTCACCAGACTGATGGCGGTGAGGAACAGCAGACTACCGGCACCGATGCGGAAGGAGTTCAGGGTGATGCCAATGGCGTTGAACAACAGCGGGCCGGCGAAGAACAGGATCACACCCAGAATAAAGGCCGAGACACAGGCCCGACGAATAATGGAGGTTTTCTCCGCCATCGAGAGCCCCCGAGTGAGGGCCAGGAACATGGTGACCACGAAAAATGGCGCCAGCAGGAACAGGAATCGGATGGTGCTGCTGAGATAGGTAGAGAAAAACGTTTCAAACATTCGGGCAAATCCGGCACAGGGTTAAAGCCGGTAAGCATAGCGCCAGAAAGGCTTTTTTGCCGTAAGGAAGAGAACCTATGGGTACTCAACGTTTCTTGATGGACGGCTTGCGGGGCTTGCCCGGTTTCGATGGCTTACCCTTGGACCCCGGACCACGACCACCCGGCTTTGGGCCGCCACCGGGTTTACCAGAGGGCCGTCTACCGGGCCCGGAACCGGGGCCTTTTCTCCCTTTACCAGCCGGTGACTTCCCGCCAGCTTTTGCGCCAGCCCGCGCCGGTTTGCCACCGGGCCCCGGGCGAGCGCCCCTCGCACCCGCCGGCTTCTTCCGGGGCTTGCTGCCAGCTGGCTCCGTGGCCTCGGACGAGGAATCCCGGATGGCATCGAACAGTACCGCCAGTTCCTTCTCCGTCAGATCCCGCCAGGCACCCACCGGCAACCCCTGCAGACTGACGTTCATGATGCGCACTCGCTCCAGCCTGGTCACCTCGTAGCCAAAGTACTCCGCCATACGGCGAATCTGGCGATTCAGGCCCTGAACCAGGGTAATGCGGAACACAAACCGGGACACCTTTTCGACCTTGCAGCGCTTGGTCATGGTCCCCAGAATCGGCACACCGTTACTCATTCCCTCTACGAATTCCCGGGTGACCGGCTTGTCGACCGTGACCAGGTATTCCTTCTCGTGATTATTGCCGGCGCGCAGGATCTTGTTCACCAGATCGCCATTGCTGGTCAGGAAAATCAGCCCCTGGGAATCCTTGTCGAGCCGGCCAATGGGAAAAATCCGTTCACTGTGGCCGACAAAACGCTGGATGTTGTCTTTCTCCGCGCTGTCGGTGGTGCTGACAATACCCACCGGTTTATTCAGAGCAATGAACACCAGATCTTCTTCGTCTCTCGGCTCCACTACCTGGCCGTTGACCTTCACCACATCTCCGGGCAACACCTGATCGCCCACCTGGGCCCGGCGGCCGTTGATGTGCACGTTGCCCTGCTCGATGAACCGGTCGGCATCCCGACGGGAGCACATACCGCTCTCGCTGATGTATTTGTTCAGTCGGGTTGAGGTTCGGTTGGCCATGACATCCTGCCGGTTTCAGATGATGGGTGAATGCGAGCCGGGCAGCACGCAACCCGCGCATCATCCCATTGCATCACCGTGACGGCAACTGCCGGTCACCGCCTGCGGAACGGGTAGAACAGCTGCCCCAGATAGGAACCCGGCAGTTTCTGGGTTGTGCCATACTCCGCTGGCCAGTGCGCTTTCGGGAAATGATAGGTGCCGAACAGCCGGTCAAAGAGCACCGTGTGTGCCGAGTAATTGGTATCGATGGCCGGCTTCTCTGAGCTGTGGTGCCAGTGGTGGAACTGCGGCGTTACCAACAGGTACTTGAGCGGCCCCCAGGGCACATTGAGATTGCTGTGGATGATGATGGCCTGCAGCGCGGCAAACGTGACGTAGATATCCAGCGCTTCCTTGCTGGCCCCGAGCAGATACAGGGCCAGCATAACCAACCCACGCTCAATAAATATCTGAACCACATGCGCACGGGAACCGGCCAGCCAGTCCATGGTTTCCACCGAATGGTGGACGGCATGGAACAGCCACAGCCGCCGGACTTCATGGAATACCCGATGCTCCCAATACAGCACGAAGTCGGCCACCAGAATCAGCAGAACCACCTGCAGCCATAGCGGCGTGCTCTGGATAGCCGCCTGAAGACTGTCGCTGGCCACCCATTCAAAGCGCGTTACCAGGAAGTTGCCAAACAGCAGAACCGCTGAGATCAGCAGGTGATTCAGGCAGAAGTAAAAGAAATCCAGCCCCCACTGATCCCGCAAGATGACCTGCTCCCGATACTTCGGAAAGAGCTTCTCCAGGCTGGTAAAGACAATGGTGGAACCCAGAAAGGCCAGAATCAGCCAGTCCACGCCGAGCGACAATGGTTTCGGCTCCACCGGCCCGACCGGGACGTTGTAGCCACCCAGGGCAAACGCGATCAGCGTCATGGCAATACCTGCAGCGCCAAGCCGTTTGCGCCGATCAAGAATGAAGGTGGTAATGCCGAAAAACAGGGAGAACCACATACCGTACTTCAGGACATCCTGAAGCGCCTCGGCATCATACGCGGCACGAAGATCAGTGGTGGTCAGATAGGAAGGGAACAGGTAGGCGAGCACCGCCGCCAGGCTCAAGCCACCGAGAAATATCGAAAAATACCCGGGGATTCGTCCATTCCGAAAGCGAAGTTCTTTTTCCGGGCGGGGCACTACCACCCGCTCGCGGTACTGGTAATCGGTATCCTGTTCCGTATTCATGCGTTCCCTGCTGAAATTTCAGGCTTAGCAACAAGCGCCGAATAACCAAGGGCGCCAGTTCATGATCCGTGTTCCAGTGGATCGGGGTGCTTATGGTATTTCAGGAACGCGAAAACTACCAACCACTCGTTGGGGTGGTGTGGCTTACATCATATTCATAGCGCCCGAAGCATCCTGCCTCGGGCGCATCATTATCTACCGTTTTAACCAGCCAACGCCGGCTCCGCACCCTGCTCCATCACCTCCGCCGATTCACACACATACTGCTCGGCATCAAACCGCCGGGTCTGCTGCCGGAACTGCCAGGTGAAGCCCGGCCACAAGGTGGTGTTCTTGCCGTTCTCGTTCACATACCAGCTCTTGCAACCGGTCTGCCACACGGAGTCGCCGAGTTTGGCGTGTATAGAGGCGTTGTACTGGCTGTAGGCATCCTCTTTTACTTCCACGCTCTTCCAGCCTCGGTGGTCCATCTTCTTGATGGCATCCAGCACGTACTGCACCTGGGACTCGATCATGTACACCATGGAGCTGTGGCCCAGCCCGGTGTTGGGGCCCATCAGCATGAAGAAGTTTGGAAAGCCGGCCACGGTGGTGCCTTTGTAGGCTTCCGCACCCTCGCGCCAGGCGTCGAGCAGATCCTGGCCACCACGGCCGAAGATCATGCCCCGGGGGATGGGTTCCTGGGCCTTGAAGCCGGTGCCATAGACAATGCAATCCACCGGGCGCTCGTTGCCATTGTTGTCAATGATGGTGTTACCTTTCACTTCGCGAACGCCGTCCGTCAGTACGTCTACGTGCTCCTGGTCCAGGGCCGGGTAGTAGTTGTTGGAGATCAGCACCCGCTTGCAGCCGAAGTGGAAATCCGGCGTCACTTTCTTGCGCAGTTCCTTGTCCTTGATCTGGTTGCGGATGTGTCGACGGGCCTGCAACTCACCGACTTTCAGAATGCGCGGGTTACCCACGAAGCCAAGCACCCGGGCTTCCAGCATCCAGTAAATGCTCTGGCGGAACGCATTCAGGGTTTGCGGGAACCTGCGGAACATGGCCCGCTCCAATGGCCGGATTTCCCGGTCAGGCTTGGGCATGATCCAGGGCGGCGTGCGCTGGTAAAGGTCCAGATGGGCGGCCTCTTTGGCAATTTCCGGCACGAACTGGATGGCCGAAGCACCGGTGCCGATAACCGCCACCCGCTTGCCACGAAAATCGTAGTCATGGTCCCAGTTCTGGGAGTGGAAACTGGCCCCCGTGAACGTGTCTATGCCCTTGATCTCCGGATACGCGGGGGTGCTCAGGCCGCCCATGCCGGACACCAGAATCTCACTTCGCAGCTTGCGGATTGGCGGCAGGGCCTTGTCGCTGCGATCCAGCTCATCCCCGGGCTTCAAACCTTTCTTTTCCATGTAGTCCCAGAGTTTTGCACTGTTGCAGGTTTCCACAACCCAGCCCGAGGTGGCCTCATCCCAACGGGCACCCGCCACGTGGGAATTGAAACGAATGTGATCCATCAGGCCGTATTTCTCGGCGCAATGCCGCAGGTACGCCTGAATCTCCGGCTGGGGAGCAAACATGCGGGTCCAGTTCGGATTCTGCTCGAAAGAGAAGGAATACAGCGCAGATTGGACATCGCAGGCGCAACCCGGGTAGTGGTTATCGTGCCAGGTGCCCCCGACGTTGCCGCTCTGCTCCAGAATCACGAAGTCGTCAAAGCCGGCCTCTTTCAACTTGATGGCCATGCCCAGGCCGGAAAATCCGGTGCCGATAATGGCGATCTTGGCGGTTTGTTTCATTGCTGCACTCCTGTGTGGCCTGAAGGGCCTTGCCTGTTGTTGTCGGTGTGGTCATCATGACCAGTAGACACATGTATACCGGTCAAAGTAGACACCTGTATACCCACTCGCACAGGAATGGCCCTGAGTGACAGGTTGTTGGCCCAACGCCCAAAGGAAACACGACTCGATGCAACGACTTGCCGGCGGAAAACTGAAACTGGTCCAGGCCGCACTAAGGCTGATTACCCAAAGCCGCAGCCTGACCTCTCTGGGCCTGCGGGAACTGGCCCGGGAGGCGGGGTTAAATCCGAACACCTTTTACCGGCACTTCCGCAATCTGGACGAATTCGGTTTGCAGGTGCTGGGGTATATCGCCGAGGACATGAAAGCCGGCGTGCGGCAGTTGCGGCAGATGGCGGATTCCTCGGAACAGGCCTCCCACGACACCGTCACCTTTGTGTACCACTACTTTCTGGCCAACCCGGCGGCAACCACGGTGGCGGTCAGGGAACTGCACGGCCCGTCGCCCGTGTTACGCCGGGCTCTCGAAGCACAGCTGGACGCCAGCGCCCGGGAAATGGCCGAGGATATTCTGGAACGCGGGCTGGTGCCCGGTGTCGATGAGGTGGTGGTACAGGAGATTTCCAACATGACCATCCGCTACATCCTGTTCCGGGCCATGGACTATATCGAGAAGCCCGAGCAGCGGGAGCGGATTCAGGTGGAAACGGAGCGGTTCATCAACCGGCAGTTCCGGGGGGCATTAATCGAGGAACTGGATTCCGGGCAGATTCTGGCGCTGAAACAGGCGCCGGCCGCTAATTGAGGTCAGGCCGGCGCCCGGGAGCTTTTATTCGGTGGTGTTGTATACGTAAGAGGATACCGTGCCGTCGTTATTGAAACGGACCACCAGATCCGTGGTTTCATCGTCACCAAAGGCGGACCAACGATACTTGCCGTAAGTCCAGGTGCGCTTGCCGTCTTCAATACCGGTGCGCCAGGGCTCACCAAACATCTCCTGTATCTCGGCGCGGGTCGTCTCACCGATCGTTATCTGGTCGACATTATGAGTCGCAAAATCCCGGCCAACGCTGGCGCAACCCACCAGGGTGACCAATACCGCAGCCAGCCCAGCCAGTTTAAGATGACGCATCAAAGCCATATCCCACTCCTTGTCTGGTGAATAGCAACAATCTGCCTACAGCATAGCGTTTCTGGCGATTGCTGCGATTACGAACCGGACAGATTTCAGACACAAAAAAGCCGCGGGCCCGAGGGCGCGCGGCAGGCACGATCGAAGGGGTAGGATCGATCAGTAGAGTTTTGCCAGAGATTTCCTGGCGAAGGCTTCCACTTCGTTCAGGCGGCCTTCTTTCACTTTCACCAGCCACTCTGGGTCTTGCAGCAGGGCACGGCCAACCGCGATCAGATCGAATTCACCGTTGTTCATGCGTTCAACCAGCTCATCGATGCCAGACTGCTCGACTGACTCTTTCTTGCTGGCGAAGGTGCCGCTGATGAAGTCTTCGGTCAGGCCCACACTGCCAACCGACATGGTCGGTTTACCGGTGATCTTCTGGGTCCAGCCGGCCAGGTTCAGATTGGAACCTTCGAACTCCGGTTCCCAGAAGCGGCGGGTGGAAGCGTGGAAGATGTCGACACCGGCCTCCGCCAGAGGCTTCAGGAAGCGCTCCAGTTCCTCGGGGCTATTCACCAGTTTTGCTTCGTAGTCCTGCTGCTTCCACTGAGAGAAGCGCAGCATGATCGGGTAATCCGGGCCCACGCGGTGGCGCACTTCCTCGACGATTTCCACCACAAAGCGCAGGCGGTTTTCCAGGCTGCCGCCGTACTCATCGTCGCGCTGGTTGGTGCCTTCCCACAGGAATTGATCCAGCAGATAGCCGTGGGCGCCGTGGATTTCCACACCGTCGAAGCCCAGAGCCTTGGCATCCTGGGCGGCATCACCGAAGGCCTTGATAACGTCCTGAATGTCTTCTCTGGTCATGGCCTTGCCGTTGGGCTTGCCAGGCGCAAACAGGCCTGAAGGGCTGTAACCGGGAACAGAGGGATCCGGCTCGATACCTTCCTTGCGTACCGCTCCCACGTGCCAAAGTTGCGGGAAAATGGCGCCGCCGGCTTCGTGCACGGCATCCACCACTTTCTTCCAGCCCGCCAGGGCTTCGTCGCCATAGAAGGCCGGTACGTTCGGGTAACCGTTGGCAGCCGCGTGGTTCACGACAGTGCCTTCGGTAATGATCAGGCCAACACCGGCCTCGGCGCGGCGGCGATAGTAGTCCACCACATCCTGACCGGGTACACCCTTAGGCGAGAAATTGCGGGTCATCGGCGCCATGGCTACGCGGTTGCGCAGCTTGAGGTTATGAAGTTCAAACGGCTCGAACAAAGGACCAAGATTCATACTCATGTGATGTGCAACCTCATCAATTTGGTTTCGTAAAGCAACCCTATTAAATCCGGTTTCAAAATGCAACCCTATTCGGTACACTCCCCTACATGGCCAGAAAACGTTTTGATGACTCCAACTGCTCCGTCGCCCGCGCACTGAATGAAGTGGGGGACTGGTGGTCGCTGCTGATTGTGCTGCACGCCATGTACGGCACCCGCCGATTTGTGGATTTTCAGCAGCAACTGGGGATTGCCAAGAACATTCTGTGCGACCGACTGGCCAAACTGGTCGACAACGAGGTCTTGCGCAAAGTGGACGTGGGCGAGCATGGCTCACGCTTTGAGTACCGGCTTACAGAGAAAGGCCGCGACCTGTTTCCGGTGGTGGTGGCTCTGCGCCAGTGGGGCGACAAGTGGAACCCGTCTCCGGACGGCCAGCCCCTGGACCTCCGGGACCGCGATAGCGGCCAGCCAATACAGCCGGTCACCGTGCAGAATACCCAGGGTCAGCCCCTGTCCATTCGGGACGTATTTGTGCCCAGCGATGAAGACAAGCCCCTCGACGAAGCCCAGGGCTGACCATCCGCAATAGCCGCATTCCCACCTTTTCTTGAGTTGAATCAAGACTTATTGGCCAGTCGCGCTGCCTTCCGCCATTTCTTGCGCTAAATCAAGATTGCCTGTCCGGATGTCATTACATTTAAGCCATCGATCTTTCATGGATAAGGAGATGGCTATGTCTCGTGGTTTTAAACTCAGTGTTCTGGCTGCGGCCGTAATGGCAGTGGCTCCTGCAGCTCAGGCTTTTGAAGCGGGTGATTTTGTTCTGCGTGCGGGTGCGGTTCATGTCGCGCCGGATGACTCCAGTGATTCCATCACCGTAGGCGGCGCACCGCTGCTGGGAGCTGGCGTGGATTCCAAGGTCAGCGTTGACACCAACACCCAGCTGGGCCTGCGTGCAACATACATGGTGACCAATCACCTGGGCCTGGGCGTACTGGGTGCAACCCCGTTCAAACACAACATTAACGGTGGCGGCGACCTGCCCGGCGACCTCAAGCTTGGTGAGACCAAGCATCTGCCACCTACCCTCACGCTGCAGTATTTCCCGATGGCGAGCTCTTCCGCTTTCCAGCCGTACGCAGGCGTGGGTGTGAACTACACCGTGTTCTTCGAAGAGAAAACCAGCAGCAATCTGGATAACGCGTTGGGTGTGGCATCCAGCGAACTGGAACTGGACGACAGCGTTGGCGTCGCCGTTGAAGTAGGCATGGATTACATGCTGAGCGAGAACTTCGGTCTGAACGCCGCGATCTGGTGGGCCGACATCAACACCGACGCCAGAGTCGATGTGTTTGATGCCAACGGAACCAAACTGGCAGAAACCGACGAATTCGAAGTCGAAATCGACCCCATGGTCTACATGGTAGGTTTCACCTACAAGTTCTGATCCGCACTCCCGGTAGCTCCCACGGTCTGTCGGCTACCGGATGGTGCGTTCTCCTGCGCGGGGCTTCGGCCCCGCCTTTTTTATGTCAGGAGAAACGGTTTTCAGGCGCTCTGGCGTTGAGCCGGGCGACCACTTCTACCCTGCCCCTGGCCACGGCCCTGTCCTTCGCCCTGACCACCACGGCCACGACCGCCGCTACGACCAGTCGGCTTCGGGCCAAAGCTCTTACCATTGCCACCCTGAGGGCGACGATTCCGCGCCTTGCTCGGGTCTGCTTTGGCCTTGGGCTTCAGCGGCAGGTTGTTTTTCGGCTCGAAGCCTTCCACTTCCTTGCGCGGAAGCTGCTTCTTGATCAGCTTCTCGATACCCGCCAGCAGCTTGCCTTCGTCAGCACTGACCAGTGACAGGGCATGGCCACTTTCACCGGCACGGCCGGTACGACCAATGCGGTGCACGTAATCTTCCGGCACGTTCGGCAGTTCAAAGTTCACCACTTGCGGCAGCTGTTTGATATCCAGGCCACGGGCAGCAATGTCGGTGGCGACCAGTACGCGCACTTCACCGGCTTTGAAATCCGCCAGGGCACGGGTACGGGCACCCTGGGACTTATTGCCGTGAATGGCGGCAGCCGTGATACCGTCTTTCTCCAGCTTCTGGGTCAGGCGGTTGGCGCCGTGCTTGGTACGGGTGAAAACCAGTACCTGATCCCAGTCGTTGTCACGCACCAGCTTGCTCAGCAAGGCTGTCTTCTGGCTCTGGTCAACCGGGTAAACGGACTGCTTCACTTTCTCGGCGGTGGTGTTACGGGCCGCCACTTCCACCTGCACCGGGTTATCCAGCAGGCCCTGGGCCAGGGTACGGATTTCGTTGCAGAAGGTGGCGGAGAACAGCAGGTTCTGGCGCTTGGCCGGCAGCAACGCCAGGATCTTGCGAATATCGCGGATAAAGCCCATGTCGAGCATGCGGTCGGCTTCGTCCAGCACCAGGATTTCCACTTCGTTGAAGCGCACCGCGTTCTGCTGGTACAGGTCCATCAAACGGCCCGGTGTGGCCACCAGTACGTCCAGGCCCTTGCGCAGCTTCATCATCTGCGGGTTGATCTTTACACCACCAAAAACCACAGCGGCCTTGGTGGGTACGTATTTGCTGTAAAGGTTCACGCTATCGTGTACCTGGGCGGCCAGCTCACGGGTAGGTGTGAGAATCAGGGCGCGGGGGCCTTTGCCAGTGCGGGGATTTTCCGCCAGGCGCTGCAACAAAGGCAGGGTAAAACCAGCGGTTTTACCGGTGCCGGTCTGGGCCGCGGCCATTACATCTTTGCCAGACAGCACCGCAGGAATCGCCTGCTGCTGGATGGGAGACGGGGTTTCATAACCCTGATCGGCGGTGGCACGGACCAGCTGCTCGGACAAACCGAGAGAAGAAAAACTCATATACGATGTACTCTTGATTGATTCTGCCTCCACGAACACCGTCGTCGGCGAATGCGGGCAGATGCCATGAAAGTCATGGAATAAAAGACGACTACGGTCACTCGCCGGGTTCGGGGTGACGTCCTCTGACAGGTCGTATGAAATGGTTCGCAAGGCGGCTTTAAGCCGGAAACTGCGGAATCCCTAGAGGCAGGATGCAGGCACGGTAACAGAGCACCCGGCAAATAGCTATAGGTGGTTTTATTGGCCGGCCTTCATTTTCAGGGTGATAAATGGAACTCTGACAGGGCCCGGCGGTCATTAGCCGCCGTATGCTACTAAAAACTCACCGATTTCCGGAGATTCCATGCTCAGCGTAGGCATCGGCCCCCTCAGCCTGTCCATCGGACACCTGCTTCTCGTTCTGGCCTTCGTGGTTGCCCTGGTGGTTGGCGCCCTGATCGGCCGGAAAGAGAAAACGCCGGTGGCCGGTACCCTGGCCGATATCTTTCTGGTGGCCATGGTCAGTGCCCGCATCGGTTTTGTGGTGCGCTACTTCAGCGAGTATCAGGGCGACTGGCTGGGCATGATCGACATCCGCGACGGCGGGTTCGACCTGGTGACCGGCCTGATTGCTGCGTTGGCCTTCACCGGTTACCTGATGTGGAAACGGGCGGCCATACGCCGGGCGCTGGGCTCGGCGGTCGCGGCTGGCCTCATCATCTGGGGCGGTATGTCTGGCATTATTGCGCTGATCAACCAGCAAACCCGGGGCCTGCCGGAAGTGGCACTGACCGATCTGAACGAACGCCCGGTAGACCTGGCCAGCCTGGCCGGTGACAAGCCCACGGTGGTCAATCTCTGGGCCACCTGGTGCCCGCCATGTATCCGCGAGATGCCGGTGCTGGAAGACGCCCAGCAACGCTACCCGAACGTGAACTTTGTGTTCGCCAATCAGGGCGAACACCCGGAAACCATCCGCAAGTTCCTGATGGCACAGAACCTGAACCTGAGCCACGTACTGAGCGACAGGCAGAACCGGTTTGGCCGGGTAGTCGGCAGCCACGGCCTGCCCACCACCCTGTTCTACAACGTCGAGGGCCACCTCGTGGATACCCATATGGGCGAACTGTCCCGCGCCAGCCTGGCCCGAAGCCTCGAGCGCTTCGACCCGGCTTACCTCAAGCCAGCCACAGGGTCAGACTGAAGCCCAGAAGACTGGCTGCGCAAAGCCCCGACAGCGACAACGCCAGGCTCCAGCGAAACGAGGCATCCCTTGTCCGGTATCCGGTCAGCCGTTCCATAATCAAAGCATTGGCCGCAAAGGGCGTGCCGAAGGCGGTAATACCCCAGCCAGTAACCATGGCGATGGCCAGGCCGAGCTGAGCTGCGCCCGGCCACAGCGAACCCAGAATACCGCCAATGAGGGTAGCAATAATAATCGGGTTCATACCCGCCAGTCCGGCAGCAAAAAACACCCAGGGTACACCGGCCGCCAGCAGCGCCCAGAGCCACACAGGCAATTCCGGCTGACCGCTGATCTGGCCCAGTACCACGCCACTGAGCACCGCCCCGATAAACGCCGAGCCACCAACAATGGCCAGCTCATTGCTGACATTGGCCATGCTGGCCAGGGGCGGATTTTCCCGCTTTAACCAACCCAGAATCCGGTACAAGAGTACCGCTGCCAGACAGCTCAAGGCCACCGCATGGGCATAACTCAACCCGAACCGGTGGCTGAGCCAGAGTACACCCACGCAGATCGCCAGAATCAACCCACCAAACCGCAACCAGCTACCCGCGCCAGCACGGTTAACGCTCCGTTCTGTGCTTTGCAACGGTTCCGGTTCTCGCCAGTGCAGCCCCGCCAGCACCATCAGCACGGAAAACGGTACCGCCAGTAACAACAGCGAAAGCAGACTCACCTGCGGCAACAGCGTCAGGGTCAGCACCACCGAAATGGACAGGGGCGAAAACATGGGGGCGACACCAAACCCTCGCAAAACAGCCCGGGTGGCATTGCGGGTAGATTCGGAATCGCCATTGCGACGGATACGCTCGCCCACCAAGCTGCCCACCACCGCCACCGAACCAAAGTTCAGGGGAACAGACACCAGCGAAGTGCCGAACGCGAGGCTGAGGTATCGGGCCAGCGGCTTACCACCAAACAGACTGACGGAAATCTGTTGCAGGTCCTCGGTGCGGGCCAGCACATTCGACAGCAGCATCACCGCCAGCATCAGGCCGGCCAGCCGGGTCATGTTGCCGGATGCGGTCTCAATCAGCTCCGGGTCATAGCCCAGGGCAAAAACCAGCATAACCAGCGCCACGACAAACACCACCCGGGGCACGTTGCGCATGTCCTGCCAGCCCAGCAAGACGGTCGCACCCGCGGCGGCGGCCCCCAGATAGGTCATACCCGGCAGGCTCGCCAGAATGGCAGAGAGTAAGGCAACGTAGGCTAACGCGGAGCGAAGTGGCAGCAAGACCGTTTCCCGGACAGATCAAAGGAACCCGAATAGATCGTCTATGTTAAGGAAGCTACTTTTACCGCGCCATCAGCAAATATGAGGATAGCCATCAAACCAGCCCGTGCTCCCTGGCACTGGCTTCCAGGCGGGCCTGCTCCTGCTTCAACAACTTACTGACGGCCTTCAGCTCACGAATCCGGGCATCCACCAGGGTCCTCTTACGGGCCATCACCGCCGCACCCTGCAGGCAATCAATCCGGTCCGAGCGAACCGCATCCAGCAACTCACGGATTTCGTTCAGCGAAAAACCCAGGCTCTTGAGTTGCCGCACCATCGCAACACGCGCGACGGCCTGCTCCGGGTAGTCCCGATAGTTGTTTCCGCTGCGGCCCACCTCCCGGATCAGCCCCTGTTTTTCGTAGTAGCGCAGGGTATCCCGGGTTATCCCGGTGCGCCGTTCCAGTTCCGATATCCTCATGCCAAGCACTCTCCCTGTTGACCTTCGAGCATACTCCATACTTTAGGCTGCGTTCGACTCAATGAACAAGGAACGCACCATGACCATCATGATCACCGGCGCCACCGGTTTTATTGGTAAATATCTTTGCCTCACCCTGTTGCAGCAGGGGCATGACGTGAAGGCACTGACCCGCTCCAAGTCCAGCCTGACCCAGCTCACCGACTTTCTCGAACAGCAGGGCGTCGCCATGGAGCGGTTTTCCGCCCTGGAAGGCGATCTGGAAAAGCCGGATCTGGGGCTGGTCACCTTACCGAACGGCATCGAATGCATCGTGCATCTGGCCGCCCGGTTCGCCTGGAACCTGCCCGAGCACGAGGCCCGTCACACCAACGTTACCGGCAGTCTTCGGGTGGCGGAACTGGCCCGCCACCTGAACTGCCGGCTGGTGTTTATTACGGGGTTCATGCTCGCCAACGAGGCACACCTGTCACGCCAGGGCATTCAACTGAGTCACCCGGAGCAGACCGACTGGAGCCAGGTGTACCGGCGGGCCGGTGGCTATGAGGCGAGCAAACTGGAATCCGCATTCCGCTTGCGGGAATTCGTGGCAAGGCACGGGCTGAATGCGGTCGAAGTACAGCCAGCGACGGTGGCGGGCCACGGATCAACGGGGGACCTGGACCCGGCCCAACCGCTGTACAGCTTGCTCGACAACCTCTACCACGGGCGACTGGCCGTGATTCCGGGGTCGCCAGAGCACTGGTTGCCATTGATTCCGGTGGATAGCCTGGCCCAACTAATTGCAGCGGCCTGCACGGCCACTCACGTACCCGATACGCTGTTGGCGCTGGACCAGAACACACCCAATCTGGCGGGGCTGTTACAGGCCGCGGCGCAACTCCTGGGCAAGCCTGGTCCGCGCAGGCATCTTCCTATCGGCGTGATGAAAGCTCTGCTGGCCATACCTGGCTTGCCCGGGCTGCTGAAGGTGGCCCCGGAGTCCCTGGCGTTTATTCAGACCTGCCGTTTCGACACATCCCGTACAGAGCAGTTTCTGGCGCAGCAGAACGTGCATTTACCGCCGTTCGCTCAGTACCTGGAGGCAAGCTGCCGACACTACTGCCAACGTCTCGGTGTCGGCGGAGGACCGGTAACGATCGGGGCCTGACTCAGGCCCCGAACAGAGCCGAACGCAGCGGGCGAAGGAAACCGGATGAACGGCCTTCGCTCGCGCGACTGGGTTGGCCATCAAACTCAAGATAGCCGTCTTCGATGGGATCGAAGCGCAGGATCTTCACATCCTGCAGATAGTTCTGGGAGGCTTTCCACGGGCCGTGGGTGCCCTGACGCGGCAACCGGTCTTCTGCCCGCTTGATATAACCCGCGTCGAGGGAACCGAGAATGGTATCGTCTCCCTTACTGTTCTCGGTGTCTCGTGCCACGGCCACCTGATGGCCGTTACGATCCATGTGGTTGATCAGCCGGCACAGGTACTCACTGGCAATATCGGCTTTCAGGGTCCAGGAAATGTTGGTGTAGCCAAAGATCATGCCCGCGTTGGGTACGCCTTCCACCATCACATTCTTGTAGATCACCTTGTCCTTGAGCGCCACCTCCTGGCCATCCACACGGGGCGTGATGCCGCCCAGCATCTGGATGTCCAGGCCGGTAGCCGGAATGATGATGTCGGCTTCCAGCTCCTCACCCGACTTCAGGCGAATACCGGTTTTGGTGAAGCGCTCGATATGATCGGTCTTGATGGAGGCGGTACCGGCCTTGATTGCCTCGAACAGGTCACCATCTTTCACCACGCACAGGCGCTGGTCCCAGGGGTTATAGTCCGGGCTGAAGTGGCGCATGTCGGCCTTGCCCTTGAGCTGCCGTTTGATCACCGACAGAAAGAGCCGGCGCATGGCTTTCGGGCTCTTGCGCGAACGCTCATAGAGCAGCCGGGAAATCGAAATGTTGCGGGCGCGGGTTAACCGGTAGGCCGTCTTTTCCGGCAGGACTTTCTGCAGCGCCAGGGTGACTTTATCGGTTGATGGCAACGGCATCAGATAGGTGGGCGAACGCTGCAGCATGGTAACGTGTGCGGCCTTCTCTGCCATGGTGGGCACCAGGGTAATTGCCGTGGCACCGCTGCCAATCACCACCACCTTCTTGCCCGAGTAATCCAGATTCTCCGGCCAGTGCTGGGGATGGACAATCTGCCCTTTGAAGTCAGCTTCGCCCAGGAAATCCGGTTTGTAGCCCTGATCATAATTGTAGTAACCGGTACAGCCCACCAAAAAGCTGGCGGTGTAGGTTTCCTGATCGCCGGTCTGCTCGTTCTCAGCGGTCAGGGTCCAGCATTTGTCGGTGCTGGACCAGTCCGCAGTCTTCACGGCCACGCCGTAACGAATGTGGCGCTCGACATCGTTCTCTTTCGCGGTTTCCGCGACGTAGTTTTTGATCGACGCGCCATCGGCCAGCACCTTGCCGCCCGTCCAGGGCCGGAAGTTATAACCAAAGGTGAACATGTCGGAATCCGAGCGGATACCCGGGTAACGGAACAGATCCCAGGTGCCACCAAGGGACTGGCGGCGCTCCAGTATGGCGAAACGCTTGCCGGGGCATTCCCGTTTCAGGTGACAGGCCATGCCAATGCCGGATACTCCGGCGCCAATGATCAATACATCATAATGCTGTTTAGCCATATCCTGCCCTCTCGGAATCCGATCCGTTTCTTGTAATCACGTGTAGAGAATCACGATAGCGCAGGCCGACAGCTCCGGGAATTGGCCAATCTGCGCTCAGGATATGGCTGTTTGAGTCAGTCGTGGTGACCGATTGGCCCCTCTTTGAACAGGAATTCCCGAAGGTACTTGTCCATGGTCGGATCCTTCCGCCGAATCCACTCAAGCACCATGGCCGCGTGTTCTTTCTCCTCGTCGCGATTGTGTTCAAGAATCGCTTTGAGTTCCGGATCCTTGCAGGCATCCACCCGCTGGTTGTACCAGTCAACGGCTTCAAACTCTTCCATCAGCGAACTGACGGCCCGGTGCATATCACGGGTGTCGTCTGTCAGTTCACCCACCGGCTCATGATAACTGTCGTTTGCCATGCATCACTCCTGATTGGCGGTTACTAGGTGCCCGTTGGCACCCTTAGACCATAGCCAAAGCCAGCGACGACGACAAACTTACCCGCGCTCTTCTCCCGACCGTGGCGCCTGCAGATCAAGCCCGGGATATTGTTTCTGCAACCGGTACAGCCGGATGATGGTAATGATGTTGGTAACCAGCACCATACCCTCAGCCAGGGTACCGCCGACGGATCCGATCACCAGGTTATTGAGCATCCAGGCCAGCGCCGCCAGCCCCAGAACAATACGAAGGGGAATACCCCGGAGCATGAACATGCCCACTGTGCCGAGAACGGCGGCGGTGAGGGGGAACACATCGGTAGCAGACGTCCAGGTTGCCCAGGCCACCAGCAGATTGACCACCAGCATGGCCGCCATGATCAACCCGTTGCCCTGGTACCGGCGTGCCAGGGCAATGCGCAGGATCACCAGTACCGTCAGGGCCGCCGCCGTCCAGCTCTGAAAGAACGCGAACATCAGGGCGAAGGCCACATTGGCCGAAATCAGCAGGACCAGCAGGCGGTCGTCGTTCTTGTTGGCAAAACCGGCAATACAGAACCCCAGGGCCACCAACCCACACAGCTGCCCCAACCCCTGGCTGAGCGTAAGTCCGGCAACCAGTTCTGTCATAGCGGTAATCCCCTCTCCCGATGCTGCGCCCCAGCCTGCCACACTTACGGGGTTTGAGCCATGCACAAACCTGTGCCAGAGTGCTTCCACGTTGATATCAAGGATTCGCGCCCTATGAAAACCGTCTTCTCCCCGTTGCACAGCCGGCGCCATGTGCGCACCGAACTTGATGGCGGCCTGCTGATCGAACCCCATGAAAAACCCTCAAGGGCCGAGACCATCCTGGCCAGGGTGAAAGACCAGGCCCTGGGCGAGATTCTGGAGCCGGAAGAATTCGGGCTGGCACCGATCCAGCGCGTGCACACAACGGATTACGTGGCGTTTCTGGAGACCTGCTGGCAGGACTGGCTGGCTGCGGGTAAGCCCGGCGAAGCCATTCCCGCAGTATGGGCTGGCCGGGGCATGCGCCACCGGGTTCCCAAGGACATTGATGGCCGCCTGGGCTATTACAGCTTTGCCGCCGAAACCTCGATCTCGGAGGGCACCTGGGAAGCCGCCCGTGCTTCCGCCAACGTGGCCCTGACCGCCCAGAAACTGGTGGCCGATGGTGAGCGCGCTGCCTTTGCCCTGTGCCGACCACCCGGGCACCACGCCCACGCCGACCTGTTCGGTGGCTACTGCTTCTTCAACAACGCAGCTATCGTGGCTCAGGCGTTCCGGGACCAGGGCTACGGCAAGGTTGCTATCCTGGATGTGGACTTCCATCACGGCAATGGCACCCAGGCCATTTTCTATGACCGGGCCGATGTCCTCACCATCAGCCTGCACGGCGACCCGGATCTGGTGTTCCCGCACTTTCTCGGGTTTGAAGACGAGCTCGGAGAAGGTACCGGCGAAGGCTACAACCTGAACATCGTCTATCCGCCAGGAACACCCTACAGCACCTGGAGCCAGGGCCTGGAAACCGCTTGCGAACGCATTGAAGTGTTCAAGCCCGATGCCCTGGTGGTGGCGCTGGGCGTGGACACCTTCGAGCACGACCCCATCTCGTTCTTCAAGCTGGCCTCGGGCGACTACCTCAGCCTGGGGCAGCGCCTGGCGCAGCTGGGTTTGCCCACCGTGTTTACCATGGAAGGCGGCTACGATGTGGACGCCATTGGCGTGAATGCGGTGAATGTCATGCAGGGCTTTGAGGGAAAATCCTGAGTAATACTGGCGACCGGAGGGAGCCCCTTCCTCCGGCGCGCTACCTGCCACCCTGCTTCATCAACGCCGCCGAAAAGCCGTCCATTAATCGCTCGGCACTCACAGGCACCTCGCGGAGCTGCGAATTGAACACCCGACTGAACGCCCGGAAATCCACAGCTTTCCAGTTTTCCGGCGCAAGCATGTGGGCGATGTCGTCCACGTTGTCGGCAGTCGCTGCCTGAAACTGGTAGTGCATCGAGGCCGATTGTCCGCTATCTGCAAAATCGTATCCCCGGTGATAGTCGTGCACCAGCAACAACGCCAGCCCTCCACCCATGAAATGCCGGCCAAGACTGACATACAGATCGCCCGCGCGAATCGCCGCAAGCGCTTCCGGCTCCCAGTCAATGCCACCCACTACCAAGTCATTGCCAGGGCGTAAGCCCGCGCGCCGGGCAGCATCCATGGCCCCGAACGCCATGCCGTCGCTGGCGCTCCAGATTGCAGCCGTATTCGGATACCGCCGCAACAGCACCGATGTTTTGTCTCTCGCCTCCTGCTCGCTCCAGTCGGCACGAACGGACTGCAACAGTTCAGAGCCTGCACCATCCGTCGCTTCAAGCAGCCCGAGACTGCGATCACGAGCCGCAGAGGAATCCAGGGTGCCAGTCAGTGCAACAACAGGCACCGGCTCATCAGACCTGACCAGGTTGAGCGCCCGTGCGCGCTGGTCGAGCATCCTGGCCAGTATTTGACCACCGGAGACATTATCGACCCCCAGATGGCCAATCCAGTTCTCCAGTTTTTCTCTGGGCGCGGAACCCACCTTCTCTCGCGCGGCCTCTGGCACCGCAGTGTTAAACGAGAACACCTTAACGCTTTGCCGGCGCGCATAATCCAGGATCTGAGCAGTTACCTGCTCCTTCCACATGATGATCAGGTAATCGGGTTTCTCCTCCCGACTGAGAACTTGCTGGACCAGCTTCAGATAACTGAGCCGATGCCGCTCCTCATCGAACAGGACGTCAAACTCAACCTCCAGGTCCGCAGCCACCTGCTCCATGAATCCTGCAACCATGTGCCAGAAACGGGAGGTATCCGGTGACAGGAACACGACATTCGGGAGCGTGTCCGACGCACTCGGGTTTGGGAGCGTATCCGCATCCGCCACCCGACCAACGGTGCCCAGAAACAGGCTGATCATCAGTACAACACGTAAAACCATGCAGCTCCTTAGCCGTCGGCAAATCTTGCCGGTCAGTATAACGAACAATACGGTATCCGCATCGACCTCTGCCCAGATGATCGAACCCGGTGCCTCTGGTCACCCGGATTGGTGGAAAATGTCATTGCCTGTAGCTTGCTAATCGGGAGATCATCAGCCAACCATGCGCAAACTCTGGATGCCCGGAATGGAAAACTACCTGAGAGCCACCCCCTTCTTCGACTACGACCATCCCGCCGTCGAGGCCTGGGTCCAGCAGCACCTGGCCGGCGTATCGGACGAGCCGGTGGCACAGATCAAGGCGCTGTATCTGGCGGTGCGCGACAGCATCCAGTACAACCCCTACGTGTTCAGAACCGAGCCACGCACGCTCTCGGCCAGTTACGCGCTGGAATCGGGCGAAACCTACTGCATTCCCAAAGCCGTGCTGCTGGGTGCTGCAGCCCGCTCCATCGGCATTCCCAGCCGGCTGGGCCTGGCGGATGTACGTAACCATCTTTCCAGCCCGAAGCTGATTGAGTGGCTGCGTTCCGACATTTTCCGTATGCACGGCTTTATCGAGCTGTATCTCAATGGTCGCTGGGTGAAGGCCACACCGGCCTTCAACCGACAGTTATGCGAGCTGATGAAGGTAGAGCCCCTGCCGTTTGATGGGGTGAACGACTCGGTCTTCCAGGAATTCACGGAAGACGGCCAGGCGCATATGGAATACATCAACGATCACGGCGTGTTCGACGATGTGCCCTTCGACTTCATCGTTGACGGCGTTCGCCGGGCCTATGGCCACTTGTTTGAAGCGGATGGCCAGCCCCAAACCAAGACGGGCAGCCTGGAACAGGACATCTCGGACCGTTCCTGAAGCCATAAAAAAAACCGGCAGCCCACTTCCCGTGGGCGCCGGTTTCAGGGGTCAGCCTGAATTCAGGCTTGTGAGAACAGCTTACTCAGCAGAGTTACGGATCAGGAAGTCGAAGGCGCTCAGGGCAGCCTTGGAACCTTCACCCATAGAGATCACGATCTGCTTGTAGGGCACGGTGGTGGCATCGCCTGCCGCGAACACACCCGGGATCGAAGTCTCGTTACGATCATTTACGATGATCTCGCCGTGCTGGCTCAGTTCGATGTCGCCTTTCAGCCACTCGGTGTTCGGCACCAGGCCGATCTGAACAAACACGCCTTCCAGCTCAACGTGATGCGACTCACCGGTGGTACGGTCGGTGTAGTTCAGGCCGCTGACCTTGCCATCGGTACCCACCACTTCCGTGGTCTGGCCAGACGTAATGATCTTCACGTTGTTCAGGCTACGCAGTTTCTTCTGCAGCACTTCATCGGCACGCATCTGCTCGCCAAACTCGATCAGCGTCACGTGGCCGACAATACCTGCCAGGTCGATGGCCGCTTCCACGCCGGAGTTACCACCGCCAATCACCGCTACGCGCTTGCCTTTGAACAGCGGGCCGTCGCAATGCGGGCAGTAGGCCACGCCCTTGTTGCGGTACTCTTCCTCACCCGGCACACCCATCTGGCGCCAGCGGGCACCGGTGGACAGAATCACCGTGCGAGCTTTCAGAGAGCCGCCGTTGGCCAGGCGTACCTCGTGCAGGCCTCCGGTCTGCTCGGCCGGAATCAGCTTCTCGGCACGCTGCATGTTCATGATGTCGACTTCGTATTCGTTGACGTGCTGCTCCATGGCCGCCACCAGTTTCGGGCCTTCGGTGTAAGGCACGGAAATCAGGTTTTCGATGCCCATGGTGTCGGCCACCTGGCCACCAAAACGCTCAGCCGCGATACCGGTCGCAATGCCCTTTCGTGCGGCATAGATAGCCGCAGCAGAACCTGCCGGGCCACCACCGATCACCAGAACGTCAAACGCATCTTTCTGGTTGATCTTACGAGCTTCTTTTTCAGCCGAGTTGGTGTCCAGCTTGGCCGCAATCTCTTCCAGCGTCATCCGGCCCTGGCCCCAGGGCTGGCCATTCAGGTAAACACTGGGTACCGCCATCACTTCACGCTGCTCAACTTCGTCCTGGAACAGGGCACCGTCAATGGAGGTGTGCTTGATGTTCGGGTTCAGCACGCTCATCAGGTTCAGGGCCTGAACCACGTCCGGGCAGTTCTGGCAGGACAGCGAGAAGTAGGTTTCAAACTCGAACTCACCTTCCAGCTCCTGAACCTGCTGGATCACTTCCTGAGACGCCTTGGATGGATGGCCACCCACCTGCAGCAGGGCCAGCACCAGCGAAGTAAATTCGTGGCCCATGGGAATACCGGCAAAGCGAACGCCAATGTCGGTGCCTACACGATTGATGGCGAAGGACGGACGACGCACCTCAGTCGATTCCTCGGTCCGCAGGCTGATCTTCTCGGACATCGGCTCGATTACTTCCAGCAGCTGCTTGAGCTCCTCGGACTTCTTGCTGTCGTCATAGGCTGCCACCAGCTCAATCGGCTGCTGCAGCTTTTCCATATAGGCCTTCAACTGTCCTTTGATATTGGCATCCAACATGTTTGGTATTCCCCTTTATGTCGTGAAACTAAGTTTCTGAATTCAATAATGAATCGTTATCTGAAGTTATGATTAAGATACGGCCAGACGGTTCGTTGCTCAAATTGATTGACCCAAACCTTCTGATAGGCCATACCTATAAAATTCAGTCGTAACGATTGATAGATACAAAAAAGGCCCGCAGTGCGGGCCTTTCTGTAAGTTTCACCGAATCGGGGAAACTTAGATCTTGCCAACCAGGTCCAGAGACGGAGCCAGAGTTTCTTCGCCTTCTTTCCACTTGGCCGGGCAAACTTCGCCAGGATGGTTGCGAACGTACTGGGCGGCTTTAACCTTGCGCAGCAGGTCGTCGGCGTCACGGCCGATGCCTTCGGCAGTGATTTCAACAGCCTGGATGATACCGTCCGGATCGATCAGGAAGGTAGCGCGGTCTGCCAGGCCCTGGCCTTCACGCATAACACCGAAGTTGTTGGTGATGGTGCCAGTCTGGTCGCCAACCATGTAGTAGTTGATCTTACCGATGGTCTCGGAAGTGTCGTGCCATGCTTTGTGGGTGAAGTGAGTATCAGTAGATACAGAGAACACTTCTACGCCCAGCTTCTGCAGCTCTTCGTACTTGTCAGCCACGTCGCCCAGCTCGGTCGGGCACACGAAGGTGAAGTCGGCCGGGTAGAAGAAGAAGATGGCCCACTTGCCTTTAACGTCGGCTTCAGAAATTTCTACGAACTCGCCCTGCTTGAATGCGGTGGCGTTGAACGGTTTGATTTCGCTGTTAACGATACCCATCTCAGAATAACTCCTGTCGGTTCATTTAACTGATGGTTTGGAAACGATGCACAAGATACGGGTTTGACCATCTGAGTGAAAATTGATTATTTCCAATCTCAGCATAGGCATAGCCTATATACAGCCATCAACTTCGGCTAAACATGGCGGCCAAAAGCCTTCCGGGCCTTCAGCCACCTGCCATTGATATGGGGCCTTAACCTGCAAGTTCAATCTTGCGGAAGTCCAGAATATTTTCTTTTGGTGACGTTTGGATGGCAGCCACCTCTGAACGTTTCCTGAGCAGTATATAACCAAAGCAACCAAAGTAGAGTGCAATCACCAGCGCACCCACCCACTGAATCCGCAGGAAATCCAGCTTGAACAACATGGTCAGCCCGACCATGGCCACCAGGTTGAAGAGCACATAATTCACCCGCCCCAGGCGTTGCGCCGTGAGGTTCAGGTTATCGGTGTAGAGCCGGATCAGGGAATCCAGGGAATTGATGACCATCAACACGCCCACCGAGATCATGGCGATGTTGGTGAAGGCGGCAATCTTCAGCCCCTCCGCGTGATAGTAATAGAGCACGCTGAACCACACGCCAATGGCAACGGACGGCACAACCAGCATGGCAATCAGCAGCTGCCAGGTTTTGATACCACTCACGAAACGCGCGGTGAACTGACCAATCATGATGCTCCAGGCAAACCACCAGAACAGATAAAACTCGTGGTAGTCGTTGATGGGCAGGACAAAGTGATGGATGTTGGCAAAGTACTCACCGAGCATGCCGGCGGTGCCAAAGAAATCTGCCGGCGAGCCTTTACCCATAACAAATGCCCGGAACCACATACCCGCAATCAGGGTAATGAACAGCACACTGGAACCAACACTCAGAATACGGATGTATTTGACCTTGGAGCTGGAATACACAGCCAGCGCAATGGACAGGAACACGATGAGGTAGAACGCCGGCACCACCGATTCACCATCGCCCAGTTGCGGCAGATACCAGGGCAGATTCACCAGCAGCAGGTAAGCGGTGAACGCGCAGGTGCCGATAATCACCACGTTGTTGACCAGCTTCACCATCGGAATCTCGAAGAACTTCACCCGCGGCTCAATGATGGCAAAGTAGAAGCAGGTCAGGAAATAGAAGCCCCAGATCAGGAAGGCCCAGAACCCGAACTCAATGGCCAGCGGGTTGGCAAAGGCGTATTCCGGGTTTTCAGAGACATTGCCGTAACCACCGAACTCGGTAAGCGGGAACATGATCAGCCCCACATCCAGACCGGAGGTGAACAGGATGGCAATGAAGGTCAGCGTGCGAACCGGCGTAACGCCGATGCACTGCATATCCCACCACCGATACAAAATCAGGGCGATGGCGGCGAAGGTAAAGATCAGGCCTGTGGATAACCAGAGTGTCATGCGATCTCCCTCCGGTTGTTCCTTGTCATTGTAGTGCACAGCATGGGTGTTCCTCCTCTACTTTGTAAGCGCTGCTTCTTTCGAATCGGACACAAACCCAGGACTTGCCTATCAGTCGCCCGAAAACGGCGGGATGCCGTCGCGCTGATAGGGAAATCCTGAGGGCTTGCTACCCGGGCACCTTGCGTACCCGGGCCGGGACTGCGGTCGCTAGGCCAGCGACCGTTTCGCTTGTCCCGGACGTTGGCGCGCCTGCCATTGGTCATCCATGAAGACCGGCGCGTCCGAAGGTTGCAGGGGCTCCCTGCCCCGGATAAGGTCGGCTGCCCGCTCGGCCACCATGATGGTGGGCGCGTTCAGGTTGCCATTGGGTATGGTCGGGAAGATGGACGAATCCACCACCCGCAGATTCTGGATACCGCGCACGCGGGTTTCCGGGTCTACCACCGCCAGCGCATCAGTGCCCATCTTGCAGGAACAGGACGGGTGATAAGCGCTCTCCACCGCCTGGCGCACGAAGGCATCGATCTGCTCATCGCTCTGCACATCCACACCGGGCTGGATTTCTGCACCGCGGTACTCGTCCATGGCCGGCTGGTTGATGATCTCCCGGGTCAGGCGCACGCAGTCGCGGAAGCCTTCGCGGTCGGCCTCGTGTTCCAGGTAGTTGAAACGGATGCGCGGGGCCTGTTTGGGGTCGGCAGACTGCACATGCACAAAACCCCGGCTCTTCGGCTTGTTATGACCAATGTGGAGCTGGAAACCGTCGCCATCAAAGGCTTCGCGGCCGTCGTAGCGCATGGCCGCCGGCAGGAAATGGTATTGCAGGTCCGGCCATTCAACGCCGGCCTTGGAGCGGATAAAACCACAGGACTCGAAATGGTTGGTGGCCCCCAGGCCATCCTTGCGCAGAATCCAGCGCACCCCGATCTTGAGCTTGTTCCACCAGTCCAGTTTGCCATTCAGGGAGACCGGCTTCTGGCAGCGGAACTGGAAGTAGAACTCCAGGTGATCCTGCAGGTTCTCACCCACGCCCGGCAGCTCATGCTTCACCTCAATACCGGCCTGCTCCAGCACTTCGCGCTTGCCAATACCCGAAAGCTGCAACAAATGTGGCGAGCCAATAGAACCGGCCGACAGAATCACTTCCTTGGCGGCTTTGGCCTCATGCACCTGGCCGCCCTGCTCATAGCGCACGCCGGTGGCGGTTTTGCCCTCCAGAAGGACCTTATGCACCAGGGCATGGGTGACCACCGTCAGATTCGGCCGCGCCATGGCCGGGCGAAGGTAGGCGTTGGCGGTGGACCAGCGGCGACCGTTCTTCACGGTCATGTGCATGGCGCCAAAACCTTCCTGGCGGGCACCGTTGTAATCATCGGTCTCCAGATAACCGGCATCGACGCCGGCCCGGATGAACGCTGTATACAGCGGGTTGCGCATGTTATTGCCGTTGTTCACACCCAGGGGGCCGGAATTCCCCCGGTAGGCATCGCCGCCGAAGGCCCAGGTTTCCGCCTTCTTGAAATAGGGCAGCACGTTACGGTAGTTCCAGCCGTCGGCACCTTCAGACTGCCACTCGTCGAAATCCCGGGCATGGCCACGGACATACACCATGCCATTGATGGATGACGAACCACCCAGCACCTTGCCCCGGGGGCAATGCATGCGGCGATTGTCCAGATACGGCTCCGGCTCGGTCTCGAACTGCCAGGCGTACTTCTTGGTGTTCATGGGAATGGACAGCGCGGTGGGCATCTGGATGAAGATGCTCTTGTCACTGCCACCGGTTTCCAGCAGCAGCACCCGGTTTTCACTGTCCTCGGTCAGACGGTTAGCCAGCACACAACCGGCTGAGCCCGCACCCACAATGATGTAGTCGTATTGGTTTTCTTTCATACGCGTTCTCCTCTGTGGCCTGCGGGGTTAAAACGGGGCGTCGATGTCTTCCATGCCCACATACACCGACTTGATCCGGGTGTAGTGCGCAATGGTCTCGCGCCCGTTCTCACGACCGATACCGGAGAGTTTGTAGCCACCCACCGGCATTTCCGCCGGGGAGGCACCGTAGCTGTTGATCCAGCAGATGCCGGCCTGGATCTGGTGAATCACCCGGTGTGCCCGGCGGATATCATTGGTGAACACACCCGCGGCAAGTCCGGTATCGGTATTGTTGGCACGGGCAATCACCTCGTCTTCGTCGCGGAAGGTGAGCACAGACATCACCGGCCCGAAGATCTCTTCCTTCACGATGGTCATGTCGTCGGTGCAGTCGGTGAAAATGGTCGGTTCCACGAAATAGCCGCCCTGAGAATCCTCCGGCTCAAAGGCCCGACCGCCGTGGCTGAGCGTGGCGCCTTCGGCCAGCCCTTTGCTGATGTAACCCAACACCAGTTCCTGATGCTTTTTGGAGATCAGCGCGCCGAAGTTGGTGTCCAGGTTCATCGGGTCACCGGCCTTGATGTTCTTGCGGGTGCGCTCCAGCAGGCGCTCGATAAAGCGCGGGTAGAGATCCTCGTGCACAAACACCCGGGTACCGTTGGTGCAGATCTCGCCCTGGGTGTAGAAGTTACCCACCATGGCGGCGGAGATGGCGTTCTCCAGGTCCGCGTCGTCGAAAATGATCAGCGGCGACTTGCCACCCAGTTCCATGGTCACGTCTTTCAGCGACGACGCGGCGGCGGCCATCACCTTCTTGCCGGTGCCCACCTCGCCGGTGAACGACACCTTGGCAATCTCCGGGTGATGGGTCAGCCACTGGCCCACTTCGGCAGCGCCCTGCACCACGTTGAACACGCCCGCCGGCACACCGGCTTCGATAAAGATTTCCGCCAGCTTCACCGCGCCCATGGGCGTTTCTTCGGATGGCTTGAAGATCATGGCGTTGCCGCAGGCCAGGGCCGGGGCCGACTTCCAGCAGGCGATCTGGATCGGATAGTTCCAGGCACCAATGCCCGCACAGATGCCCAGCGGCTCCCGGCGGGTGTAGTAGAAATCGCCACCCAGATCCTGCTGGTTACCTTCGATGGACGGTGCCAGGCCGGCAAAGAACTCAATGGCATCGGCGCCGGTCACCACATCCACAGCTTCCGCTTCCTGCCAGGGTTTACCGGTGTCACGCACTTCCACTGCCGCCAGCTCGTCATTTCGCTCGCGGAGCAAGGCCACCGCGTTCAGCAGAATGCGGCTGCGCTCAATGGCGGGTGTGGCGGCCCACTGGGCAAAACCGGCGCGGGCGCTCTCGATGGCGGCCTGTTGCACAGACTCATCCGCCACTTCCACTTCATAGATCACCTGGCCCGTGGCCGGATTCATCACCGGGAAGGTCTCGCCGGTGCTGTTGGCCAGAAACCGGCCGTGGACAAAGTTCTGAACCACAGGAAGAGATGCAGACATAGCGCGTTGGTAACCTCTGTTCGGTGTCTTCAGGCCTTGTGGGCCGTGGAATTCAAATTGGCTCAGGCGCCAGCCCGGGCCAGTGTCTCGTGGACAAACTGCTTGCACAGCCGCTCGCCGGCTTCAAAGCTCTCGGCCGGGTCCAGGCTCAGGGCACTGCGCAACCAGAACCCGTCGATCATCGCCGCCGTTTGCCGGGCCGCCGCTGTCGCCTCGGCCTGCGGCAGCACCTGCGCGAAGGAATAACGCAGGTTGCTGTACAGCCGGGCGTTGTTGATCTGCTGCAAACGCTTCAGCCCCGGCTCGTGCATTGAGCGGGCCCAGAAGCTGAGCCAGGTTTTCGCCGCCAGCGCCGAACGCTGGAACTCGGAAAAGTTGGACTCGATGATGCAGTCCAGCCGCTGAGCCGGGGAGCGATCGGTTTTCGCCATGCGCTCCCGCAGCTCCTTGCCTAACTGGTCCAGCAGGTAGCGCAAGGCGGCCTCAATCAGCCCCTGCTTGCCCCCGAAATAGTGGCTGATGATGCCGGACGACATTCCCGCCCGCTTGCTGATGCTCACGATCGTGGTGTTCTGCATCCCCAGTTCAGCGATGGACTCCATGGTGGCGTCGATCAGTTGCTGGCGGCGGGTGTCTTTCATTCCGACTTTCGGCATGGGCTTTCCATCCAATCTTTATTAATTGAACGTTCAATTAAATTAAAGGCTACAGAAACGTGACAGGGATTTCAAATTTGATCAGAAAACCACCACATCTCCTCATTACACTGGATGCGTCTTCCACCAAAGGTTGCTGGCAACCGCCGGCCAGTCAGGACACAATCGGGGCAACCGCGAACAACAAGGAGCCACTATGAGTACCCTGCCCCAACTCACCGATGCCCTGCTGACTCTGGAAAACCGAGTGGCCACGCTCACCATGAACCGCCACGACCTGCGCAACGCGCTCACCGGCTCCCATCTGATCGACGATATAGTTGTCACAGCCGAGTGGGTGAACCGCTGCGAGGAGGTATCCGTACTGGTGATCACCGGTGCAGGCTCGGCCTTCAGTGCCGGGGGTAATATTCGCGATATGGCCGAACGGGGCGGGGACTTCGCAGGCGACCCGGCGGAATGCGCCGAGCGCTACCGAAAGGGTATCCAGCGCATTCCCCTGGCACTGGACGCCGTGGAAGTGCCGGTGATTGCGGCGGTGAACGGCCCCGCCATCGGCGCAGGATTTGATCTGGCCAACATGGCGGATCTTCGCCTGGCCGCAGACAACGCGAAGTTTGGCGAAACCTTCCTGAATCTGGGCATCATTCCCGGTGACGGCGGGGCCTGGTTCCTTCAACGCCTGATCGGCTATCAGAAAGCGTTTGAGCTGACCCTGACCGGCCGCGTGATCGACGCCAACGAAGCCAGACAGCTTGGTATCGTGATGGACGTGGTGCCTGCCGATCAGCTAATGGACGCGGCCATGACACTTGCCAGAAGTATCGCCCAGCAGCCCGCCAAGGCCACCCGGCTGACCAAGCGCCTGATGAAAATGGCCCAGCGCACGGAACTGCGGGATTTCCTGGATATCTGCGCCTGCTTCCAGGGCATGAGCCACAACGAACCGGAACACCTGGAAGCCGTCAACCGCATGATGGAGGCGCTCAGCCGGAAGAAGCAGTAAAACCGCAAGACGCATCAATTACTTAGCAATATGACACATTTTGCTACATTAAAAACCGCACGTGGCGCTTCCCTCGCGGCCCAGCATTGCTAGACTGACGGGGTAGACATAACAATAAACAATGTCAGAGTTGGCTAGCGAGGTCGGCTTTTGGTGAACCTGCAACACGCATGTCGCACGGTCCTGGTTGTACTGCTCGTTCTGTGCAGCCAAGCCGCCTATGCCAATTCGCCAACCGTTGTCATCAGCGCCGAACAACCCATTGCCAGCCAGTTCCAGTACTGGGAAGATCCTGATGCCTCCGCCTCCCTCCAGGACGTGCTGGCACTGCCAGACGCCCGCTGGAGCCGCCAGCCGGATGGCAAAGCCACCCTGGGCATTACCTCCTCCGTATACTGGCTCCGAATCCCTGTCGAAAATGCGGCCGACACCCGGCTCAATCTGGTGGCAGAACTCGGCTACTCGCAGCTGGACGATGTCCGGTTTTATCTGCTGGATGGCCGCACCGTCACACGGACACTGGAAACCGGGGATACCCGGCCCTTTTACCCCAGGGATGTAAACCACCCCAACAACCTGTTGCGGTTTGCGCTGGAACCCGGAGAGACCACCACGCTGATGATTCGGGTGGCCACCCAGGGGACCATGGTGCTGCCCCTGACCATCTGGCGCGAACACGAGTTTTTCGAGTCGGTCGCTGATGAACAGAAGCTGCATTTTTTCTACTACGGCTGCCTGTCCGTCATCATTCTGATCAACCTGGCGGTCTTCCTGACGCTCCGGGAAAAGCTCTACCTGTTCTATGCGCTCGCCATTTTCGGCTACCTGGCGTTTTTTGCGTCCATCCGCGGGTTTTCATTCCAGCACCTTTATCCCAACGCGCCCGACCTTCATGCCCATGTACTGATGTTGTCCATGCCATTCCTGGCCATGTTTTCCATTCTGTTCTGCATGGAATTCCTGAAGGTGCGACAGCACAGCCCCCGGTTACGGAAGGCGCTCATTGCCATGCTGGTGTTTGAAATCAGCTATTTTGTGTCGGTTCCTTTCATGAGTTACAACACCGGGATCCAGCTCGCCTCGGTGTCTGCGCTGGTGTTCTTTTCCCTGCTGCTGGTCGCCGGCCCGATTGCCTGGGCCGCCGGCGTACGCGCCGGCATATTCTTTACCCTCGCCTGGACCCCATTAACCATCGGTGTGCTCGCCACCTCCGGGCGTGCGCTGGGCCTGTTTCCGGAAACCTTTTTTACCGAATACGCCATGCAGATTGGCTCCGGGCTGGAAGCGTTCATTCTCACGCTGGCCCTGGCCGACCGACTGTACCGGGAGCGGGAACAGAAAATACGGGCCCAGGCCGACAGCCTGCGACAGGAAAAAGCCCACAGCGAAGCCCAGGACCGCCTGAACGACGTCATGAGCCACGATCCGGTTACCGGCCTGCCCAACCGGAACCGGTTTGAATGGATGATCGATGAAGAGCTTCGGGCCCACCCGGAGCGCCGCTACATGGTCGGCGTCGCCCGTATTACCCGCCTGAAAGACATCAACCGCACCCTGGGCCTGGAGCGCAGTGAGCGGCTGTTACGATCCATCGCCGAGCATATGTCCGCACTGGCCGAACAGCTCCCCTTGCTGCACACCAGTGTCGACCAACAGGGCCGTGTGGAACGGGTCTACCAGCTCTCCGGCGACAGCTTTGGCCTGTTGGTCGACGTGGAACGGGCGGGCGACAATTTCCTGCCCCTGGACCAGGCCCTCAAACAACTGGCCGAGCCGGTACTGCTGGACCACCTGGCCATCGAACCGCACCCACGATTTGGGGCCGCCAGTTATCCCGAGCACGGCCGCAAAGCCAGTGAACTGATCCGCAATGCCCATGTCGGTATGGAAATGGCGCCCCACGGCCCCTTTGAAACCGGCTTTTACTCACGCAGCAACGATATCTACGATGAGCGCAGGCTTACCCTGATGTCGGACCTCAAGGAAGCCCTGACCAGCGGCACCACCGAACTTCACTATCAACCCAAAATGGATCTCCGCAGCGGGCAGATCATCGGCTTTGAAGCCCTTATCCGCTGGCAGCACCCGGAGCGTGGCTGGGTACCTCCGATTGATTTCATTCCGCTGGCAGAGAAAACCGGGGTGATCACGCAGCTCACTCACTGGGTCATCGACCAGGCCCTGAGCGATCTCCGTACCCTGCAGAAGATACAGCCAGGCCTGGGGATGGCCATCAATGTCTCGGCGCGGGATCTGCTCTCGGCGGGACTGGAAGAACAGTTCGCCCAGAGCCTGGCGCGGCATCAACTGGAGGCCGGCCATGTCACCGTGGAACTCACCGAGACGGCCGCCATGGACGACCCTGAGAAGGGGCTGGAGGCACTGGGCAGACTGTCCGCCCTGGGCCTGCGTATCTCCATCGACGATTTCGGGGCCGGCTATTCGTCATTGTCGTACCTGAAGCAGATCCCCGCCTCGGAACTCAAGCTCGACCGCACCCTGGTACACGACATCCAGGCCAGTGACAGCGCCCGGGTGATTGTCGAGACCGCCATCACCATGGGCCACACCCTGGGCTATCAGGTAGTGGCCGAAGGCGTGGAGAGCGGCCAGGACGCCGCCCGCCTGAAAGCCATGGGCGCAGACCTGTTGCAGGGCTTCTGCCTGTGCCGCCCGCAATCGCTGACAGACACCGTCGACTGGCTGGAAAAACAACGGCAGCCTGAAGAAAGTCGCAACGCGAGCTGGTCGGATTAACCAGCCGCGTCCCGCTTACCCAGCCGGACGTTCATACGGGTATAGCCGCGCACAAAATTGGACTGCACGTATTCCGGCTCATCCACCACCTCAATCCGGTCAAACCGGGCGAGCAGTTCCTCCCAGAGAATCCGCAGCTGCATCTCCGCCAGCCGGTTGCCCATGCAGCGGTGCACCCCGAAGCCGAAGGCCAGATGCTTGCGGGCGTCTTTCCGGTCAATGCGGAACTGGTCCGGGTCTTCGATGGCCCGCTCATCCCGGTTGCCGGAGGCGTACCACATCACCACTTTGTCGCCCTTGCGGATGGTCTGGCCCCGGAGCTCAACGTCCTGGGTCGCAACCCGGCGCATATAGGCCAACGGGGTTTGCCAGCGGATGATTTCCGACACCATGGACGGGATCAGCGAGGGGTCCTGCTTCAGACGATCGAATTCCTGAGGGAACCGATTCAGGGCCAGCACCCCACCGGTCATGGAATTGCGGGTCGTGTCGTTGCCGCCCACAATCAACAGCACCATGTTGCCAATGAACTCCATGGGCCGGTTGATCATATCCCGGGTGTGTTCGTTCTCCAGCAGCAGACTGATCAGATCAAACCCCATCGGTTTGCCGGCGGCTTTACGGGCCTCTTTCTCGCGCCACAGCAACGACATATGTCGCGCCATATCCGCAGCCGCCCGGAAGCCCTCATCGCGATCAACCTGGCCACCGGTGGTCTCTGGCGCAGCGGTGGCCAGGTCAGACCAGTAGGCGAGCTTGTGCCGCTGGTCGAACGGAAAATCAAACAGCGTGGCCAGCATCCGGGAAGTCAGGTCGATCGACACCCGCTGCACCCAGTCAAAAGGCTCATCCACCGGCAGCTGATCCAGCACCCCGGCAGTACGCTGGCGAATCAGCGACTCCATCTGCGCCAGGTTTTTCGGTGCCACCACCCCCTGCACCGCCTGACGCTGGACATCGTGCCGGGGCGGGTCCATGGCGATAAAAGTCTCGATTTCCAGCCCCTCTGGCTGAGGGCCGATGGAAATAATGGGCTCGGCGGAGAACAGTTCGTGGTGTTTGTCGACAAAAAGAATGTCCTCGTAACGGGTAATCGACCAGAACGGACCAAACGGACTGCTGGCCTGGTAGTGCACCGGGCACTCATCCCTTAACCGTTTGAAATAGGACTCCCACAGCCCCTGCCGATACAGGAAGGGATTGCTGACATCGATCTGTTCCAGCGCCAGCTCAGACGCCGGCGGCAACGGGGTTTCCCGGAACTCCGGCACCGGCCGGCTGAGGCCGGCCCGTTGCCGGGCCACCTGCAGTGCGTGCGAGCCCCGGATCTGCCAATGCAGGGGAACGCGGGAACTGGCTTTCGCGACCAAGGGTTGAACAGCGGCTTCAAGCTGGGATAAAAGCGGGCGCATAACGTGACTCCTTGCGGGTAGGCTGCAGGGTTTGACTACATCTGGAATTCCGGCAAACGCACCACCATGCCGTCCATGGCCTCCGACACGGTCACCTGACACGCCAGCCTTGAAGTGTCGGTTTTCTCCGGCGTCATCGACAGCATGCCCGCCTCACTGGCCAGCATGTCGCCGGTGGCCGGCAACCAGTTGGCCTCCACCATCACATGACAGGTACCACAGGCGCAGGCACCGCCACAGTCAGCATCAATACCCGGCACTCCATTCTCGGTGGCGGCTTCCATCAGCGACTTTCCCGCCTCAATGTCGACCACATGCTCGGTGCCATCGTGTTCAATGAACGTAATACGGCCCATCACTCACCCTCTGTTGTTATTGATATCGGACAATGAGGCCAGAATACGGCCGAACCGACAGGTGCAGCAGGTCATCAATTGACACAGGGGAGTCATTTCAAGACACTCTGATTGTCGTGACCCTGCGCCGCGACCTCTCCTTCCTGAGCCCAGACGGAGGCCGTTAACGCCATGCTGACCACCAACCCGGACAGGGCGTGTATTCCCTCAAATTACAGCCGGTTGATCGCGCGGGAACTGGGCCTTCAGCCTCGGGAGTTGCGCAAACTGCTGCATGGCACCGGCCTGACCGTGAATCAGTTGTTACAGGAAGACACCCTGCTGACCCCGATTCAGCAGGTCCAGGTACTGCAGAACAGCCTCACCCTGGCCGGCGACGAGGCCCTGGGGCTACGGCTGGGCCAGCGAATGACCTCGCCCAGCCACGGAGCGATGGGGTTTCTGGTGAACAGCAGCCCGGATCTGCTCACCGCCCTCAAGGCCTTCCAGACCTTTCTACCCACCCGACTGAACCTGGCAAAACTGGACCTGAGCATTCGCAATCAGCGTTTGACGGTGACCTGTTCCTTCAACCTGGCGTTGACCGCTTCCCTGCAACGTCTGCTCAGTGAAGCGTTCGCCGTGATTTTCTTCGACACCGCCGAGTTCATCATCGGCCGCCCCCTGCATGAGGCCGTGCTGGCCTTTGGCCACGCTGAGCCCGCTTACAGCGAACTCTACGGCCGTTATCTGCCCTGCACCGTGCAGTTCCGGTCACCCGTGATTGCTCTGGAGCTGCCCCTCCCGGTGTGCAAAGTGCCGAATGCCTCGGCCAATCACGAGAACTACCAGCTGGCGCTGAAACAATGCCAGGCCATGCTGGATCAGCTGAAGGCTAACGACAGCGGATACCGTGCCCAAGTACAGAAAGCGATGTTGTCGACCCCGCCCGGGGCCCTGTGTGAAGACGAGATCGCCGCGCAGTTGTTCCTCAGCAAACGAACACTGGCACGGAGACTGAACGCAGAAGGAACGAGTTTTCGGGCACTGAGGGATCAGGTGCTTGCACAGCAGGCGGCAGGCTACCTGCGTGACAGCCCGTTGGCGGTAGAGGCCATTGCGGAATTGATGAACTACCACGACAGCGCCAATTTCCGGCGCGCGTTCAAGCGATGGTTCGGGGTAACTCCGGACGAATACAGAAAACGCAGGTCTGTCTGAAGCAGCAACCAGGCGAAGCCTGGCAGCAAGGTAGGGAGCAAGCGCGGTCACCGCAAGAACCATGGGCCAGAGGTTACCGCCCCTGAAGGTGTAGGCCTCCAGCAACTCTGCCCGGGATTTCCCCTGCCAGAGCCCGAAGGAGAACTCGAACACCAACGTAAGCACCAACCAGGCCACGCCCAGGCCAAAGAGCCCCGCCAGGTGACGGACATTCAGCCAGGGCAAGGCAACGTAGGCCATACCAATAATCAGCAGTGAAAGCAGAATACCGCTCAGCACCAGCGCAACCGACCTGCCGAATACCGGTTCCAAAACCGCTTCCCGCAGAACGCCATTGGCGATGGCCAGCACCAGAATACCGCCCCAGACCACCAACCCCTTCAGCAAAACCGTGATCATCATCCGCCGTCCTTCCAACCGATAGCCCGCGTCATGTCGCCTTCGGCAAACCCGGGAACTCAGGCACATTGCCCAGCGCGCGATCCCAGGCTGCCCGGCTCGACGTAAACAGATGCGCCGTCGGCTCCCGGGAGAGCTCCGTATCCAAACACCCGGCGGGCACCACCAGCAAACCCGGAATATGAGTATTGGGCACAGCCGAACCACAGGTTTGGCAAAAGCACTTTTGGTGCCGGGTACCCGGGAGCGTGAAAGAGGCCACGGCCTCCTCACCCGCCAGCCAGACCAGCCGGGCCGACTGGGAGAACAGGTTTGCCGCATGGGCAGACCCGGTGTCCTTCTGGCAATACCGGCAATGACACAGGTAAAAGCTGTCGAAGTCTCCGTGCACCTCGAACTTCACGGCGCCACACAGGCAAGAGCCAACATAATCCGTCATCGCATTCCCTCCCTTCAGTATTCAAGGTATCAACCTGTGTTCGCGTGCATGCAAAGCTTCGGCAAAGGCACCACCAACAGGCTGCATGGCGCAGGCTTAACGGCTACAATGGGCCTCAGTGGAGCGCAGGCGCTGCTGCCATTTTTTACAGGAAAGCCCATGGCTATTCAGCTTGATTTTCGCACCCTGAGCCTGACATTGATGTTGTTCAGCCTGGTGTTCGGTCTTGGTATGTTTGCCTACTCAAGAGAGCATGCCAAGTTCTCTGGAATCCGGACCATGGGCGCAGGTTATCTTCTGATTGGTGGTGGCTGTGTGCTGCTTGGCCTGCGCCATTTTATTTACGATTTTGTTTCCATAGTGCTTGCCAATACCGCAATCATTATAGGAGTAGTGTTGATATACAGAGGGCTGTTTCGTTTTCGCGGTATCTCTCTGCGCCATGAACGCTGGCTGAGCACCACACTGGTGCTGGTGCTGGCGGTTTTAATGTACGTTTATACCTTTCATATTCCAGATGTAAACCTGCGCATTCAGGCCTTCTCTATTGTTTTTGCAGCTGCCTGCCTGATTGGTGCCACCGGATTTTTACGACATCGCGAAAGCCATAACCGTATGGCCGGCAAAATGCTTATCGTCATGTTTTTGCTGGTGAGCGCATTCTTTATTTTCCGGTTTTTTCGGTCGTTTTACGAAGTACCGCCTGAAGACTTCATGAACGCCGGGTGGCTTAGTGCATTGGCGATTGTTGCGGGAGAGTTTTTGGTTATTTTATCGTCCTTCTGCACGATATGGATGGCTTCCGATGAATTGCAGGATGAACTCTCCGAAATCGCCAGAATTGATCCTTTAACGGGGCTCTACAACAGGCGGGCATTCGACGAATGTTGTGACATTGAGTTCAGCCGAGCGCAGCGTTCAGGTGCACCTTTCGCCATTATCATGTGCGACCTGGATCACTTCAAAAACGTGAACGACGAGTACGGCCATCATGTAGGCGATGAGGTATTGAGACGCTTTGCCAATACGCTCAAAGAGCACATACGAAAGCATGACGTGGTGGCGCGTTTCGGGGGCGAAGAATTTGTTCTGTTGTTGCCTGGTAAAGACACCGAGCAGGGATTAGAGGTGGCGGAGAAACTCAGAGCCAAAACGGCAGACACCCAGATCACGATTGGTGATGATGTCTGTTTAACGCTCTCGGCCAGTTTCGGAGTGGCTCACTACGATTCCAGTGACCGCGAGTGGAGTGCCGTGCTGCACCGTGCGGACAACGCGCTGTACGCCGCCAAAAAACAGGGGCGTAACCGCGTTGTCGATCTGGTAACGGAAGGCCAGAACGTTCAACCGGGGCAGATGCTGAGTGCGCAGCCATAGGCCCGAAAAGTAGGGGCCCGTAGCCGGACTAAATCCACCGTTTTGCCTCAGCAATAACCGTCTTCATTCTCGCCGCCAGGGCCCGATGCCGGGGAACGCAGAGATACAGCGTTTCGCTCACCGGGTTGGCGAGGGGATGAACTCTGATCTGACCGGGCTTCTCAAAGGCCTCTACCGCATGCGCGGGCAGAACGGTAAAACCCAAGCCCATGCTCACTGGCTCCAGAATCAGACCAATCTGGTTTGAGAACCCTTTCTTCGGAAACAGGTTACTGTGCTGGAACTGAGGGTAATTGGCACCGAGAAGCAAACTCGCGTGATGACTCCCATCCGGGTGGTCGATAAACCCCAGGTTCATCAACGTGTCCCAGTCCGGTTCTTCGATGGATGCAGGTGTTACCAGCAACAGCGCTTCGTGCGCCACAGGCGTGCAGCTTACGTCCGCCAACGTCGATCTCGACGTCATGAACCCAAGATCCACACTCGACCCGGCAATCGCCTTTTCCACATCGGGATTCGGCGCAAACCGGTAATCAATGATCAGCTTCGGGTGCTTGCGCTGTAGCGCCAACAGATGTGGGTAAAGTTTCAGCCCGACACTGCCCGGAGACATGATCCGCACACTGCCTTCGAAAGGCGGGTCCTCTGCGATTGTCTGTTCCAGATTCGACAACGCAAAGAGGATGCCCTGCGCCTCTGCATAAAGCCTCTCGCCGGCACCGGATAGAGAAAACTGTTTACCCTGCCGCACCAGCAATTCGGCACCCAGTTGCTCCTCAAGCTTACGTATATGCTGACTGACGCCCGACTGTGTCATATGCAGGCGTTCCGCCGTACGGGTGAAATGACCAACTTCCACCAGAGTGCAAAAGGTGCGCAACCATGTCGTATTTATCATTACATTGCGTAATCTTTTAAAGAATAAATGATAATTTTATCTGATCAATGATCGTGTGTAACCTGCTCTCAGCCTTAACAAAGGAGGACAGGAAATGAACAACGTTTACCCAAGAAATTTCTCACACATCGGCATCTCCGTGCCCGACCTTGAGCAAGCCGTAAAGTTCTACACAGAGGTGATGGGCTGGTACCTGATCATGGAACCAACCGAGATCGAAGAGGACGACAGCGCCATCGGAGAAATGTGCACCGATGTCTTCGGCGCGGGCTGGGGCAGCTTCCGTATCGCCCACCTGTCGACAGGCGATCGGATCGGCGTGGAGCTTTTTCAGTTCAAGAACCAGACCAACCCGGAAGACAATTTCGAGTATTGGAAAACCGGGGTCTTTCACTTCTGTGTTCAAGACCCGAACGTCGAGGAACTGGCAGAGCGGATTGTGGCTGCGGGTGGTAAAAAGCGCATGGAAAAACCTCGCTACTATTACCCGGGCGAGAAGCCCTACCGCATGATCTACATGGAAGACCCGTTTGGGAATATCGTAGAGATCTACAGCCACAGCTACGAGCTGATATACAGTGAAGGCGCCTACTGATAGAGGCTGAAACCATTCGGGGCGGCATACGGCGGGGCACAAAGGACGTTTCGTGGATGCCGCCCTATGCCTGCTTGGGGACGGCGCAGTGGGTCGCCAGCGACAGTGGCACCGCGTTTCCGCTACTGGCTATCAATTTTACGAGTGTAGATTGTCCTGGTTCCAAAAACGGATTTCCGGTTCACGATTAGAAACGGGACAGTGGGGATCGCAGACAGGAGTATGAAAGTGCAAAAATCGTTGATGTATGAGTTTGAACTGACCGGAATCTGAACCACCTCTCCAATGACCACCAAAAACACCAAAATCATGGCCAGATAATAGACGGGGCCGAACCGTAGATGAAGGATGTCGTCTGACTCAACTGCCTCACTCAAATTGGCGCGGCAAAAAGGACAGAGAAAACCATTCCGAAAACCCTGATCACCGCCGTCAACAGCCTCTCCTGTAGGGAAGGAACGTTCACAGGAGACACAAAGATATTGCTCTTTCACAGCTCACCATCCTCATGGGCAACACAGGTCATAACCCGCCGAAAGCATGCACGCCCAAGGAATGAAGGCGAAGCCTCAATGCCACAGGCGTCGCGATACCTAGCCCTGAAAAGGCTATATCCTACTGAATTGAATCAATAATTTTATTTCTCACAAGCTCAACCGAATCCCTGTTGTAGCCGGCAACCGCAACCATGAGCTTGCTTTGATTAGGCGATATTTCTATACATTTAACCACAACACGGTTCGACTTTACGTTCCCGTATATTCCATATTCATTCTCAACCTGATTCTCCAGACCCAGGACTTGCAGGGCATACGAGCTCTGTATCTCACAAGCCTCTTTGGATTTGTTCAGATCTTTAAACCATGACCAAAGCTCAGGCGGTTTTTCCTCAGCGAGAGCTGGTCCTGATAGTAGAAACAAAAGAACTAAAACTGCCTTATTGATCATGCGAGTTTCCCTACCATTTATAACACCCGGCGTAGCCGGTTGGCGTTGGAGCATCAGCGGAAAACCTCATCCGCTTTGACGCTACAGTTCGCCGCCTATTCATGAAGCCATGGCGCATAACTCAGGCCAACCAACACACCCTCGGGGCTCATAAACCTTGCCACTGTCTGCCCCCAGGGTTCAGTGCGGGTTTCATGAACGAATTCCTGCCCCCTTTCCTTCATCTCTTGCACTGCCGCCTCTACAGCCGCCGCATCCGCCAACTCGAATTCAATGGTCGCCGTCGGCTCAGGAATATGGCCGGGCCATTCCTCCTGGCCAAAACAAGAGTTCGCTGCCATCGAAAGGGGCCATACTCCGAAATGGTTCGCTCCGGGGAATTTATCCATGAAGCGATAGTCGTCCATCTTCTCCAGCGGCAGGCCCAGCGCATCCTCATACAGAGAGGCACTGGCCGCAGGGTCTTTGGTTATGGACGCAAAACCTGAAATACACTTGATTTCCATACAATCCCTCCGTGGTTTATGGAGCACCCTCATGTTAGGGGTTTCCCTAGCTATATAAGGTGTTTCCTGTTTGTGGGTATATTCGGGGTTAGCGATGCGTGTCCACTACATCAGGGGAAGTCCAGAGCGAGGTTGAGCGCCATGTTAGAAACCTTTTGGATTGATCTCGATGTCGATCTGGTGCAATTTGGCTATCTTGGATGATTTTTTGGAAATCTCTACTTTTAATTCATCAATCTTCATCATTCCGTCGTAATCAATTGCCACGAAATCTCCCTGGCCAACTTTTGACTTATTCACTATCGCTTGAATATCAGAGACGGCGTCCATTACATCTCGGAGAAATTTAATCATGGATTGATCATCGAAGTCAGATATTGACTTTGCCCGCTCTTTTCCTCGAATGGCCCCCTTAGCAATCAACTCGGATATTTCTCGAAGTCCTTGGGTCATGTCGGTAATATTGCCTTCACATGACATCATGTGCTTGATTGCGTTGCGATTAATAGTATTCAGAATAATTTCAAGAGAGTCCTTATCATTCCAAGGATGCAATGACGAATAATCTTGATGCCGCCGTACAGCGTTTAGCATGTTTTGTATTTGATCTTCATCCGCCTTGTCGCAAAGTTCCCCAATGAAATAGCTCGGATTAATCACTTTGCAGTAGGTTGGGACGGTGTGTTTTGATGACCTACAGAACCCGAAAATATAAAGCGTTGAGTAGCTGTCTTTCAGGCTAACGCCAGCATCGTTTTTTGTCTCGAAGGCTTTGATTGTCTTGTCAATCTTTGCCGGACTCGCATTCGACGTAACTTGAACGGCAATCTTTTTTTTGTCGTCCGCCAAGTCAATTGCAGGAAAATTAACCGTTAGCTGATTCTTGTTAACTAACTCCCCGATATTGAGTGCGCGAAACATATGAATGGATAATGCCTCAAGCATCCGCTCCATGTCATAGAAGCCAGCCTTTTGGCGTTGGACAATGTAGGTTTGAAGCAGCGCGATATCTGCTTGCAGGTTTCTGATGAGTGCATCAATCACGGTAAATTCTGCCTTGTTTCTAACGCCAGCCAGCATGCGCGGCTACGGAATGGAGGCGAAGCCGCAATGCAGTAGGCGTCGCGTGCCTGGCCTTGTTATGAGCTTTCACTGTCGTATGCATTCATCAAAGTATTTAGTCTTGCTGTATCGGGGCTTTCGTTAAAGAGGTCTGGATCTCGCTCGAAGAGCATTTCGATGTAGTTGTGCATGATCTTGTACTCCCGAATATTGCGAATCCTTCCACGTCGCAAGATTGGATTGACCTGAAACCCGAACACCTGCCGGTCAAGCACGATGATGTCGAACCTGAATAGGACGAATACCAACAACAATAGAGCAAATACAAGAATCAAAGGCACCCAACTTTCCTCAATTTACTCATAACGCCTGGGCTAAGCCGCCGGTGCGGAGCGCAGCGTAGTACCGGTGGACTTCACCCATTGGTTATGCATGGTGACCCTCGATCTTTCGGTTCGCAAAACTGACGAATTCATTTTCTTCAGTTTGATCTGCAAATGACCTTTTGGGAATTATGTGTGCGACCATAGTATCCAAAAACAGATAGATGTGGTCCTGGTTGACTGCTAATGATTTAACGGCGCCCCACTCTGTAAACGAGCTATAGCTCTTGGCCTGCTCACCTATTCCACTCTCTCCTACTTCATATATATGCGATCCAAGCACCACGCCGTTTTCCAACGGCATATAACTACGCATCTGCCTGGCGCTAACAACCAGAAAATAGATTATCAAAACCAGGAACGGGAAAGCTGCAGTACCCCCCGTTACCCAGTCAAAACTCTGATGTTCGCCGCCGTAGAACTCAAGCAAAAACACGAAATATGCTGCATAAATGACCAGAAAACAAAAGTTGAGATAAGAAAATTTTTGTTTTCCTGGGGCCGTTCCCGATGAAAGAGCCGCCACAACATAATGCTGATAGGCCTCAAAATCTTTTTGGCTTATATTTGTCTCGATTTGCACTTACTGAACCCTTGTAGCGATTGCATAACGAATGATATGGACTCCCCATGCTCCCTCGGCATCGATGTGCCACATTGAAGGTGTCAAAGTCTTCAAGCGAAAGCAGGAGGAGTCATCATGAATGTTACAACCATCGGCATCGATCTGGCGAAAACTGTGTTCAGTATTCCTGGCACCAATCAACACGGCAAGGTCGTGGTTCGCAAACGGCTCAATCGTCCCAAACTGCTGGCGTTCTTCGCACAACTGCCTCCGTGCCTGATCGGCATGGAGGCCTGTTCCGGTGCCCATTACTGGGCTCGGGAGTTAACCAAACTCGGCCACGATGCCCGGATCATTGCGCCCCGCTTTGTCGCTCCGTATCGCAAGAGCAGCAAGAATGACGACAACGATGCCGAGGCCATTTGCGAAGCCGTCAGTCGGCCCAACATGCGCTTTGTCCCGATCAAGACCGAAGATCAACAAGCCGCGCTGTGCCTGCACCGCATCCGCCGTGGGCTGACCAAAGAACGCACCGCACAGATCAATCAGATTCGCGGGCTGCTGGCCGAGTTCGGACTGATCATTCCTCAGGGCCGTTATCACGCTCGCCATCGGATTCCGGAAATCCTGGAAGATGCCGAAAACGGCTTGCCCATGCTGGCCCGGCGTTTACTCAACAACATCAACCAGCGCATTCTCCAGCTCGATGAGGAGATCCTGGCCTATGACCGGGAAATCGAAGCCACGGCCCGGCGCGACGAACAGGCCAAACGGTTAATGGCCATTCCGGGCATCGGCCCCCAAACAGCCACCGCGATATTGGCCAGTGCGCCGGATCCCAGACAGTTCAAAAGCGGGCGACACTTTGCCGCCTGGCTCGGGCTCGTACCCAGGCAATACTCGACCGGAGGCAAGCCCCGGCTGGGTAGAATCACTAAACGGGGGGACAAGTACCTGCGAACATTATTAATCCATGGCACCCGAGCGGTGATTGCCAAACTCGCTGACAAACACGATCAACTCAGCGAGTGGGCCAAAGGATTGGTGGAACGCCGCGGCTACAAACGAGCCGCCGTGGCATTGGCCGCCAAGAATGCCCGGATTATCTGGGCGCTGTTGATGAACCAAACCGAGTTTAAAACACAGCCTGCAGAGGGCTGATAACGGGCAACAACGACAGGCAGAACACGCCTGCCAGCCGAGTCTTGCAACGGCAAGCGATGACGGAACGGTCAGACCGAGAGTGATTGAACCTGTTTAGTTCTGTGGCTGATAAAAGCCGACTAACGAATGAGGTCATCACTCACACGCATCATCATCCTGGCCCGGGCAAAAGCGCCCACACAGAGGCCGAATGTAGAGCTGCAGTCTCAAACCGCTTCGGAATCAAATGGCGTTGCTTGACCGCAGGGGGAGTCCATGTAGCTGAAATAAGCGGCGGCCCGACAGGGGCGTCCGGTGGAGGCCTCAGGCCGGAACGTACTTAATTGACTGGTTAAATTCAGCCTGACTGATTGCCATAGAGCCTTGCCCCGTAAACGATGTGCACATAGAAAAGAAGCGGCACAAAAATCAGAATCGCCAAACCCACGATCCCCTGATGCTCCAGAGATTGTCGATACGTCGGTTTGATAGCTCCAAGGGAAACTACGTAAAAAACAAGTCTCGACACTTGAATGAAGGGCCAAGCCACGACCAGAAAGAGTATCCACAGCACCGAAGCAACAACAAAAGCTTGGGCAAGTGACTCCAGCGTGCTTACGAATCCCGAACTATTTTCTTGCACAGGCTCCCTCAAATTTAACGCCGCCGTAACCGGCCGGAAAACCACGCAGTGGTTTGGAGGTCCAGCCCACGAAGTGGGCGATGGTTGACGGCCTTGTTATAAAGCGAAACTTTCACAGTTAACAGTAATCCACTTTGATACTGGTGCAATTTTTATATCTGGAACTGAAACAAGAACATCAACGTCAGTATGCTTGCTTACACCTTGTGAATAAACATCACAAACGTAGTTTTGTAATTCTTCACCTAACCTTTCCCACCAAGCAGGACACATGTAAATATTCTCTATCAAAGCGAACATAAACATAGCTAGAGAATTGGATATTGACTCTTTCTTTAGTAGCTGGGTGATTAATTTCTTGCTGCATGTAGAATGTTCGGAAAGCCAAGATATAACTATGTAACCATGCCCTTGACTCGCGAAAGAGTTTATAGACAAATAATCTGGAATATCATTTTGATCGCTGGATGGTGTTTGAAGAACACCACCATTAAAGTCAATCTCTGATCCAAGAACAGCACTTGCCATTACGCTTGGCGCGTAATTTAACTCAAATACAATATGCTCTAGCCCATCATAGTTTTTGGAGAGCAACATGTTATCGAGCTTAGCCTTAATATAAGACAAATCCCCCATTGTTAAGTCATTGTTTCCGCTAAAGTGTTTTGATATTTCTTGGATCTTTACTTGATGAGCTAAAGATTTACCTTTATCTAAATCTTTGAGCAAACCAAATACATTCGAGGCAGCCTCTTTGGTAAAAAGCTCTCTAGCAACTGCTCTGTAAGCTACCAAAAAACAATGGTATTCCGAGCTGTCAAAAGGCTCATCTTCAATAGCAGAAAATAGCTCGTTATCGTGGCGAGAGCAGAATCCAGTGAAGGTGGACGCCTGATTTATGCCTACGGACTTCGGCGTAATTTTGCTGGACTTACTAAAATCATATTTAGCCCTGAAGGTTGTTAATACATGACCGTTAACCGCAATTTCTTTAAGAGAAGAACTCTTAGATACAGAGTGAGCTTTGATGATTTTGGTAGTGCACTCACCATGTAATGAGGAAGGGGCGCTACAGCATTTTTTTGAATTAAATGAATTCAAGGTCTTATGTATTTGCTCTTTACCAATTGCTGATTGTTTGGCTCGGCCTAGATGGCACTTCTTGTACTTCACGCCAGATCCGCACCAGCATGGCTCATTTCGGCCAATTTTCATGAGACTCCACTATAGCTTTATAACGCGAAGGTCAGCCGCAGGATTGAAGTGACAGCGAAAAACCTGTCGGCTGGAGCGTATGGTTAAATACTGTAGATAGCATGATCAGATTTGAGCCATCGTGCCAATCCATCTAGCCCGGGGAAAAGTGTTCGGTGAGTAATACCCAGTTTAGAGAGTTCAATTCTTATTTTCCGTTTACAAGCGGAGGGCACAAGAGCAGACACTAACACATCAACGTCACCGCAGTAGTTGTCCTTGGTGAGTTCAGGAACTTGAAAATTGTCAGCCTCTTCTAGGGGAAAAGAAGTGAAGCATCCCTCTTGTGCCGCCAAACGCTGATTCATAAGTTCGGGAAAGAATACAGTCAGTGAATGATCCAATTTCACACTTTTGGTGGCATCACACCATGCGGTCGGGCTGAATCCGTAAACGATGCCATCACAGTGATCAAACGAGGCATCCTGAACTGCATAAAACAGCGCCTTTAAAGGATTTGTAGACCAGTCTAGCAATCTGGTAGGAAGGCCATGATGTTGAGCATGAACAAGTTTCTGTACATAGCTCAGTGACCGGAGATCCTCATAAGGAACAGAGTACTTCTCAAAATCTTCAATTAGATCTAGTTCGATATCGCACAGCCGCTCGTAGCCATCCTGCGTTGTTTTAGAATACCTAGATATTCCTGGTAGGAGCGGCCAATCAGCATCAGATTGCCCGCGATACATTTGAGCACCGCCAGCCTCCCTTTCTTTGTCTTCCCAAAGAAGAATGTCAGAAACTGTCTCAATCCTCATTTGCGTCCTTATTTAATCGGGATAGGGAGGTGCCTCACGGCACCCCTCCTCCCACACCACCGGGCATACGGATCACGTACCACGGCGGTTCGGTTAATTACTTTGGTGACCTGTCTTCATGACTCACAGCCAAAACATTCCTTTCTGGTCTGATGAATCGACAGAGCACCAACCGGATTCCTATATGTTGTCGAGCCTACTGCGGTTTCACCAGGTCTGGTGCAATACCTCTGTACCAAGACAACCTGTCCTCCTCTCAACCGTTCAGGCCTTCCTGCCGCGATTCACTTCGCGATGTCAACATCGCGCCGAGTAGGCCACAGTACTATGCCCTCTGCTGACTTCTGTAACGCGATCAAGAACGATCGCTCGCCCTTCAGTTGATCCCTCAACACGCTACAGACCTCCCGGGGTAAGACACTAGACTTTCATAGCGTAGACGCTGGATTTATAAAACGCACCCCATTGCGGATGGAGGGCTTCGCTGTCACGTGCCAGCTCGCCCCGAGTACGTCACACCTCATATCCAGTTCCTGTTCGTCGCCCCGCCAATTTGCGTTGGGCTTCCTCCAGACCCCACCTCGCGATGACGCCCTTGCCCTTCCGCTAACCTTCGGCTCCGCGAATACCTGGTATCGGGACTTTCACCCGACGAGTCTAGTGCCATGCCCGGCACACACGCTGTGGTAATGGGCGCCAACGGAGCAACGCGTAGTTGGCGTCCCGTTGACCACCTTGATACTGATTGAGCCTTCTCCCCAGCCCAGCGGTTGCCCGCTAAGCTGGAAGGCGACGAAGCACTACAAGGGAGAAGACTCATGAACTTTTACCATAGCACCCACCGCCATTATTGTGGAATCGATCTGCATGCCCGCAGCCTGTATGTCTGCATCATCGACCAACAGGGCGAGGTACTTCTGCACAAAGAAATCAAAGCTCGCCCGGAACCGCTTCTGGCCCTGCTTGAACCGTTTCGTGATGACCTGGTGATCGGTGTCGAATGCATGCACTGCTGGTACTGGATCTCGGATCTGTGTGAAGAACACAGCATTCACTTTATCCTGGGCCATGCCTTGTATATGAAAGCCATTCATGGCGGTAAAACCAAGAACGACCGCATCGATTCCTTCAAGATCGCCATGCTCATGAAGGGCGGCAATTTCCCCCTGGCCTACGTTTATCCCAAGGAGATGCGGGCCACACGCGACTTGTTACGCCGACGCACCCGCATCGTCCAACACGGGGCCATGCTCAAAGCCCATGTGGTGAATACCACGAGCCAATACAACCTGCCGCCCAACAAGGCCAACCTGAAGAATATCGGCGCCCGGGAACAGGTTCGGGCGACGTTTGCCAACCGGGATGTCCAACACAACATCGATCTCGACCTGGCGATCATCGAGTGCTATCACCGGGAACTCAGCAAACTGGAAGATCACCTGGAACAGCAGGCCAAACAACACGATCCCACTTCCCTGAGTGTGCTGAAGACTATTCCCGGTGTGGGGCGCATCTTGGCGCTGACCATTCTCTACGAAATCGGCGACATCCAGCGCTTTGAATCAGTCCAGAAGTTCGCTTCTTACGCCCGACTCATCAAATGCAAAGCCGAGTCTGCCGGCAAGGTTTACGGAACCCAGGGCAACAAGATCGGCAATGCCCACCTGAAGTGGGCCTTCTCGGAAGCAGCGGTGTTGTACCTGCGGGGCAATGACAAGGCCCAGCGCTATCTACAGAAACTCCAGAAACGCATGAACAAACCCAAGGCGCTGTCCGCGCTGGCCCACAAGCTGGGCCGAGCTGCCTACTTCATGCTCAAGCATCAGAGGGTGTTCGATGAACAACAATTCCTGAAGGGTTAGTCACGCCACGGGGTGAGCATGACGTCTAACTGGATCAAACAGGATGATGACCGAAAGCCGGGTGTCCGCTGACTGGTACTCGATACCAAACCAGCCTTCTATCACCGCCGTTGAAGCCAGTCGCTTTGATTAGCCACCCCGTGGGCGTGCCTTAATACCATGAGCCAGTGCGCTTACACCGATCCTGAGCCTGACCCTAACTGGAGCTATGCAGCCAGATCCTTGAATAGTGCCAGTGATCGGTTAACCGATGAATGTCTGGTGCCCCTAACCCACCGATGGAACGACCGGTTAGGCTGTGGTCTAAAGCCACGTAAGAGAGCCCCTATATGTGTTTGCTGTGAGTGCCTGACAGCCCTACGAGACTGACGAAGCAGGCGTTCTCGCTCATGGGTTTAGGTTGGCCGCTGCCGCGGCCAAAAAACCACTATTGCCTATTGATTCAGAGAAGGCTCATATGGGTTATATGCACAATTCTCGCAAGCTCCTGATGACCCGAACCTCAGTTCCCCGAGGTGCATTTTCTTGGGTCAACCAGATGGGCTTAATGCCTAATCGCATTGCGGGCTTAATATCTTTAACGAAGCTATCGCCTACCACTGCCGCTCGAGAGGCAGGCAAACCCAAGCGGTTCAAGATAGCTTCCAGAAATTCCGGACTTCCTTTGGGAAGCCCAACGTTAGATTTACAGAAATAGCCCGATACAAACTTATCTAGCCCGACTCGACTGAACGCCCCTTTAATCTCGGACTCGGACGATTCCTCCGCTCCCGTAGCGACATAGATCTTTGCAGACTGGGACAAAAATTCTAATGCTTCCGGCGCACCATCAACGGCCTGGACCACCTTCCAATCACACATTTTTCCGGGAGTTCCGGGGAAATCCACCATTAAGGTGCCCCCCCAGTCGAAAAGATACGTGTCTATCACCTAACCTTCCTTGTGCATATAACGCCTGCAGCATGCGCGCCTACAGAATGTAGCCGAAGGCGCAATGTAGTAGGCGTCGCCGTGCCTGCATTTGTTAGGCTGAGCCATTTTTTAGGGTTGCAAGTAGAGCGCCCACGCCTATGAATGTGCCACCAAATAGTTTACCTGTAAATTTGTATAGCTTGGCGCTGCTGATTGCCGTGAACGTGCGACCCACTGTAATTGCACAAACTATCAAGCATGAAAACGAAAGAAACATGAATGTCATGACAAGTAACAGAAATTGCGGCAATAAATTTGCATTAGGATCAATAAATTGGGGGAATAGTGCTGTTGTAAATAATATTGCCTTCGGATTAGAGAGAGCGACGGCGACCCCCTGGGCATACAATGAAGTCACATTTTTACGGTGAGCATTAGCCTTTGCGCTCACAGGCGATAAGCCCTTTCTCCACATACTCATACCCAAGTAGATTAGATAAATGGCACCCATAATTTTCACGGCAGTGAACGCCATTGGTGAGTGAATAAGTAGTGAACCGAGCCCAAGCACGGAGAGCGTGGATAGGATGGTAAGCCCGGTGATATTGCCCAAAATTGTGAAAACGGTTTTTGCAACACCGCAACTGATGCTATGTGACGCTACGAGTAACATCGCGGGCCCCGGAATAGCCGTAGCTACGACAGCCACCAAAACGAACGTGACCCAGACCTCAATATTCATGTGCTCTCCAAGGTGTATGGCCTAACGCCCGGCACATGCGCCGGTTTGGAGCCGCGAAGCGGCGGAAAAGCGGTCGCCGTGCTGCCGCTGGTTATGTGGCATCTTGGTAAATATCGATGACGTGGCGAGACTGAAAGAACACGTCTTGGTCACATTTCAAGCAATCGCTGCCGTAGGGTTCATTGTCCAGCCTTCCCAAATAATACCCCTCATAAACCTGAGTTACCTCGACCCACATTCTCTCGACGGAGGTTGCTTCTGAGCCCGTCGTTTCTTCCATACTGAAAATCAATTTGACTAAATCTCCTACCCTTAACGACTCACGGGTGGACTTTTCGGGGATCCAAAATGTGTCCGGATGCTGTTCATGAATGACTTCGCCGTCATCCAAGACGTAATGATCCTCTTCGTAGGTAGGTAACTTCACAACTCACCTTTTTGACACATAACACTGAAGCATTTAATGGTCGTGCGCAGCATGGCCTTTAAATGTGGGTTGGACTAAGCCGCTGCCACCAATGCCAGCACACAATGTATAAGGGTAAAGTAAATTTTGAACGGATACCGGGATGGCGGTTCAGGCCCGCAAAGGTACTCTGCAGAAGTGCTTATCGTCCTGATGGTCCCCATAAAATGCCTCATCCCTGGGTGGTTTGGATCAGCCTACCCCCCTGTCTCTTTCATTGCCAGCCTCAGCCCGAGTCGAAGCCCAGCTCCTCAGGAACTGTAGCGCTCACAGGAAGCCGCCAGGGAAAGCGGCTAACCCGTCACTCTACCCACGGTTTTAAACCGGGGAATCTGCCGAACCATATAAACCACACCATCCTCGCATCGAGGGCACGGCCAGCTGCGTTGGGACTCCGAGCCATTCTTGACTTCAACATCGACCTCGGGTGGCTTTTGAAGGGCCTGACGAATGGCCGTCAGCTTGCGACGTCGGGTTCGGTTACTCAGATAACCAAAGTGACGAATCCGCATAAAGCCCTTGGGCAGGATATGCATGAGGAACCGTCGAACAAATTCCGCCCCTTCCAGTTGCAGGCTCTTCTGGCGTCCTCCTTCCCGGTAGTCCACATAGCGGATCATGATTCGGCCGCCGTCCTGTGACAACAAACGACCGTTACTGATAGCAATGCGGTGGGTGTAGCGAGCCAGGTAATCCACCACCGTCTCCGCCTGATTCAGACAAGGGCGGGCGTAAACCACCCAATCCTGCTGCATCACTTTTTTGAGTACGTCGTCGATGGCTTGAGGCTCCGTGAGTCTGTGCAATTCGCCGGTTCTGACCGATCGTCTGAGGGACGATACCATGCGGCCGCGAAAGCGGCGGGACAAGGCCCTGACGGGGAACAGATATTGATGTTTAGCCTCATGCCATTCTCCGGCCTCTGTGAGCACCCCGCCCGGAATCAGGCAATGCACGTGAACGTGGCGACTCAGATTCTGCCCCCAGGTATGGAGCACGGCTGTCATGCCCAACTCACCCTGCAAGTGTTTGGTTTTATGGCCAAACTGACTGAGCGTATTCCAAACTGACTCAAACAGGCGACGGTAAACCACTTCCGGGTGCACCTGAACCCAGCCATTCAGGGCGTGGGGCACGGTGAACACCAGGTGGAAGTAGGGTACCGGCAGTAGCGATCGACGCTGGCGCTCACACCACTGTTGGCTAGCCCGACTCTGGCATTGCGGACAATGCCGGTCCCGGCAACCGTAGTAATGCACGGTTCGTGCTTTGCAGTGATCACAACGCATTTCCATACCGCCCATCCGGGCTGTGCGGCAATCCATCAGTCGGCTGCACACCTTGCGACGGTGGCGGTCCAATGAGTCGGTCGAGAGGAACTGGGTCAGTGCCGACTGGACCGTAACTGAACCGGCCATCACGCACCTCCCAGATCCGCGATCAAGTCCGCAGGCGAACGGTTTTGTGAGGATATTCCCGGCAACCAGTGCAGGTAGCGCTCCGTGGTGCGCAGATCACTGTGCCCAAGATATTTCTGTAACTCGTTGAGCGGTACACCATGTTCCAGCTGATGGGTCGCATAGGCGTGGCGCAGTGCGTGTATCCCTCCGCGTCTTTGCACGCCGCTGAGTCGCTTGGCGTGACGATAAACCTTCTGGGCCGTGGTGGCGGTCAGGTGCTGACCAACCAGTACTTCACTCGGAAACAGCCAGAGTACGGGGCGGCCAAGGCACCAATACGCTCGCAATACATCGAGTAGCACGTCAGTCAGGGGCACCATGCGATCCTTACCGCCCTTGCCCTGATGGATGTGAAGCAGGTGGCGCTCCCCGTCGATGTTCTTCACTTGCAATGACACGACTTCACTCACTCGCAAGCCGCAGCCATACGTGATCAACAGCAAGGCCCGATGCTTGGGGTTCTTGGTGGCTCCCACTATCCTTGCAACGTCCTGACGAGTCAGTAACTCAGGAATGCGCTGTGGTCGCTTGGGCAGCACCAGGTTCACGTCGAAGTCTGCCCAATGCAGCACCTGCAGATACAAAAACCGAATGCCATGCAGGTAAAGCCGACAACTGGCCGGCGCCAGGGAACGTTCCTGGACGAGGTAATTAAAGTAGGTCTGCAGATCCCCGACCTCCAACTGGTCCGGGGATCGACGATAATATCGAGCCAGATCCGCGACTATATAGAGATAACTTTTTTGGGTCTGCGGGGAAGAACCATGCTGACGCATGGTCTGGATCATAGCCTGACGTAAGGGGGTCATGGCGGCATCTCCTCTTTGAAAAGCCCACTTGGGCCATTCAAAAGTATCCTCCAATCACCTCCATTCCGGGGAGATTCTCAGTATCACCGCTACCGCGGAGCGGTTTAGTTCAACAGCTAATTATACGAACCCGTTCGTATAACACGCATTCGTATAACTCCAAAACTCGCGGTGCTCGCAAACCCAAGCTTCGCCAATAAAATCAGCAGATTACCTGAACCCACCACGGCTACCGCCGGAGTTATACGCCCGTGTTCGAGCCACCCCTGCTCCATGTTGGGGGCGTATAACTCCGCCCGCCCTGTTTTTCCTTTTCAAACTTATCAGAAGGTTAGCAACAATTTCCGGAGCCTGCCCGGGGTTTTGCGAACGCGTTCGTATAACTCCGGTTTTTAGGCCGGTTTTAGCTGTAGTGCGCGGCCCAGAGAATGGAAGTAGGTTCGGAAGGCGGCGTTTATCCGGTCGCGCTGTTCGCCCTGTGGGTAAAGCCCCAGGCGGGCTTCTTCACTCTCTTTGGTGCCCTTCACCAGAAAGGCGTTCTTCACTGCAGCGTCCTGGATGAAGGCTTCGAAGGCTCGGGCGCAGAGTTCTTCTGGCTGGCTGTAGTAGTGCACGCCGGCGGCTTTGTCGGCTTTTGCGGAGTTCCGGAACAGGGGGCTGGGGTTTTGGCCGCTGTCGTCCAGCAGGATGGCCTGGTAACAGGCTTGCAGGCGCTGGTTCAGCGGGTGCTGGATGGCGTCCTGGCGGGTGAGCCATTGGCGGGAGGCGAACTGGCCCCGGGGTATGTTGGGGAACAGTTTGTCGCCGATGTAGTGGTCGAAGGCATGAAACCATTCGTGGGCGATGCTGCCGGGGCCGGCGTTTTTGGCCAGGGCGAAGCTGCGGGTGGCGGGGGTGTAATGGGCAGACACCCCGGGGCGGCCACCAATGCCGTATTGCAGGGCCAAAGTGCCACGCAGGGAGATCAGGCTTTCGGTGCCGCCGAGGATGGTCATCAGGTCGCACAGGGCGTCGTAGAACAGGGCGGCACTGTGCTGTTTTTCAGGTTCGGTTACCCAGCGGCCAATCTCGACGGATCGAAACTGGAACCGCCGGCGCACGTCTAGAAAGCTGACCGGTGCCCCGGCGCGGTGGTCGGGGCCGGTTCTGTAGAAGGGTCTGGGCATGGCGGCATTGTACGAAGGCGCGGGCGGCTTGTCTCAGTTCAGGTGCTGCCGTTGGCGGCCAGCACCCGGTTGGCGCACTCGCCGCCGGTTTCCAGGTCCGTCAGGTTGCTGAGTGTTGTGTGGGCAATGCTTTCCAGGGCGTTGCGGGTGAAAAACGCCTGGTGGCCGGTGATGACCACATTCGGGAATGTGAGCAAACGGGCGAACACGTCGTCTTTCAGCACGATATTGGAGAGATCTTCGAAGAACAGGTCGCTTTCTTCCTCATATACATCCAGCCCCAGGTAGCCCACCTGGCCGGATTTCAGGCCTTCGATGATGGCGGCGGTGTCCACCATGGCGCCCCGGCTGGTGTTGATCAGCATCACGCCTTTTTTCATTTTGGCCACGGCCGCGGCATCAATCAGGTGATGGGTGTCCGGGGTGAGCGGGCAATGCAGGGTCACAATGTCTGCTTCCCGGAACAGTTCGTCCAGGCTCACATATTCCGCGCCCAGCGTTTGCGCCTCCGGGTTGGCGTGCAGGTCGAAACACAGCACGCGGCAGCCGAACCCGCGCATGATGCGCACCACTTCCACGCCAATCTGGCCGGTACCCACCACACCCACGGTGCGACCCCGCAGATCGAACCCCAGCAGGCCGTCGAGCGCAAAGTTGCCATCACGAATGCGGTGGTAGGCCCGGTGGATCTGCCGGTTCAGGGTCAGGACCAGGGCGGCGGTGTGTTCGGCCACCGCGTAGGGGGAATACGCCGGTACCCGCACCACGGCGATGCCCAGGCGTTCGGCAGCTTTCAGGTCGACGTTGTTGAAGCCGGCGCAGCGCAGGGCCACGGCCCGGGTGCCGCCGGCGGCCAGCTGTTCCAGAACGTTGGCGTCCACCTGGTCGTTCACGAACACGCATACCGCGTCGAAGCCTTTGGCCAGTGCCGCAGTGGCCGCATTCAGGCGTGGTTCCAGGAAGACCAGTTCATGCTGGTGGCTGGCCTGGTTCGCCTGTGCCAGGAACTGTTCGTCGTAGGGCTTGGTGCTGAAAACCGCCACTTTCATGGGATTGGCCTCATCCGGTCTGGGTGGGTACGGGGTCTTTCAAACATAAATCAAATGCCCGGCGGCGAGCCACCGCAATTTTGTTCAATACCGGTTACGAGGCTCCGTGCACACTGGGCGCCTCCGTTGGTTTACAGAGTGCTGATGCTATGAGTCTGTCTATTATCCTGCCGATGTCGGCCTTCGCCCTGGTGGCTTCGGTGTCGCCGGGGCCGGTCAATCTGGTGTGCCTGAGCAGTGGCACGCGCTATCCGGTGTCTCAGGGCCTGGTGTTTGTCACCGGGGCCACTCTGGGGTTTATCGCCCTGTTTATGGCGGTGGGCCTGGGCCTGAATTCGCTGTTGGAACACGCGCCCGGGTTCGAGCGCTGGTTGAGCTGGGCTGGCGTGGCCTTCCTGCTGTACTTGAGCTACCAGCTGGCCACCGCCGATGGCCATCTCAGTGAGGATGAGGCACGCCCTGCCCCCGGCTTTGTCACCGGCGCCCTGATGCAATGGTTGAACCCCAAGGCCTGGCTTGCTTCGGTGGCGGGTATCAGCGCGTTTACCGAGCGCGGCAATACCACCCTGCTCTGGCTGTTTGCGGGGCTGTATCTGCCCATTTGCTGGCTCTCGCTGGCCAGTTGGGTGTATGTCGGGGCCGGGCTTCGCCGGCTGGTGCAGCAACCGCGAATCCTGCGCGGGTTCAATCGGGTTCTGGCGCTGTTACTTGCCGGAAGTTGCGTGTTCCTGCTGCTGGACTGAGGGCTGGCGATACTGGTTCGGGGTGGCCGCCACCACGCGTTTGAAGGTTCTCTGGAAATGCGCCTGGTCGGCAAAGCCGGCGTTGAGGGCCGCGTCGGCAATACTCACGCCACGTTTCAGTTCGCTCTGGCCGTGCTGTATGCGGCGGTTGATCAGGTAAGCGTGGGGCGTTAACCCGTAGCTTTGCCGAAACGCCCGCACCAGATGCCCCGGGCTGTAGCCACTGAGCTGGCACAGGTCGTCCAGCGATACCTCGTCGGTACAGTGGCTGTCCAGGTGCTCAGCCACCGCGGCCAGGGTGCCCGAGGGGCGCGGAATGCCCCGGGCCGGCGCTTCCGCCAGGCTCTGCATCAGGTCCAGCAGATATTCGGCAACCCGGCTCTGCTTTTCCAGCAGGTCCCGGCCCGGGTCCAGCAGGCAATCGGCCATGGTGCAGTAGTCCTGGTACTGGCGGGGGTCGGTGATCACTGCCGTGTCCAGGTCCTGCCAGTCTTCGCTGGGCAACAGGCCCGCTTCAAATCTGAGCCGGGTCAGCCAGGCGGTATCCACATACAGCATCAGATACGCCCAGGGCTGGTTATCAATGGGATTACAGGCGTGGGGCCATTCCGGGTTCATCAACACCAGCGTGCCGGCACTAACGTGGTACTGGTCGGTGCGGTACAGGAACGTGCTTTCACCGCCGGTTATGGCGCCGATCGACCAGTGCCGGTGGGTGTGCAGGGCATAACAGACCTCGCGCCCATCCTCGACTTTGCGCAGTTCCACAAGGGGCATGCGGGCGTCGCGCCAGAAGATGGGTGTGCGAGGATCGGTCATGGTGGTTGCCTCAAAGCGAATCGGCCAGGCCAGTGCGTATGGCACTAGCCTAGCAGAAGCTCATCCAATCAACCGCAACCGGTAACCCTTTATTGGCTTTCTGCCCTGGCAAGCAACTCATAAAAACTCACGTTGCGTTCCAGTGCCTGCCTGGCAAGGTCGCATCTCTCTCTTACCGCCACCTTACCGGCTCCGGCTTCACAAAGCTTTTCCTTCAGCGCACTCACGCCAGGAACCTGATACCGTTTGGACAAGTAGTATTCATCGGCCACGTAGGCATCTGGCAGGTCGAGATCCGCGAGCCTGGACACTGCGTCGTGCATGAGCCGTTTTTTGTCGGTATCCGAGAGGCCAGATTGCTGGTCCAGAAACCGGGTGGCCTCACTGAGCACACTGAAACTGGCATCGGGTCTTGCGATGAAGGCTTCCGCCATTTCCCGGGCTTTTTGTTGCTCACCCCGGGCCAGCACAGCACGAAACTTCAACAGTTGCAGATGGAGATTGTCGGGCTCGCTTGCCAGGGCACGGTCAACCAGTTGCGCGTAGTCTTTACTGGCGGGCGGGTAGGTGTGGATGGTTTTCAGGGACGTCACAGGCGCCAGGGCATCGACATCGATCTGAAGGTCCGTAAACGAGCGTGCCAGTATTGCGCCATCCAGATCGTAGATCGCCATCCGGACAATAGTCCGACGCTCTTCCGATGACAGATACTCGCGACCGCCCATATCGCTGGCAACAGAAGACAGCCATTTCTGGAGCTGGTTGTCGCTGACTTCCGCCTCCTGCTTTCTGGCTTTCAAGGCAGCTACGGTCATCATCTCTTCGTAGGCACTGCCGGCTACGGGTATTCCCTCTTTGTCATTCTTGAGCTTGGTTAAAAGCGCAATCATGGCCATTGGGCTGTATCGGGATTTTTCCAGAATCTTCACGGCCAACAAATCCGCTTCGGTTTCCTGCTGCCGGTTCCATTGGGTGAATCCTGCCGCCGCCACCAGGGCATCGGTCGATCCGCCCATGCGCAGGGTGGTCTCACGGGCTTTGTCGTCATTACCGAACAGGGAAATGGCCTGGGCCAGATCAGTTATGCCTTTTGTTGTGCTTTGCAGTTCGTTCTTCTGGTGATGATTCAGCCATAGATGAGAGAGTTCATGGGCCAGCAGTGCGGCCACCTCATCTCGGGTATCCAGATATTCCAGGGTTCCTGCCTGAATCACGACGGTACCCTCAGGGTAGGTAAACCCGCCGAAACTGTAGCTCGGGCCCACCCGAACCTGACAATGGCAGGGTCCGCCGTACCAGCTTTCTGCCAGTTCCTCGGCAATGGCCTGCAATGCCGGGGTGACATCACGGGCATTCAATGGCGCCACGCTGTCACTGCGCAAACGAACCGCATCCTCGGAAGGATCCTGACCTACTGCCTGATACTGACCGGCCTGGACAACAAGCTCATTGATTTCCTGCTGCCGCATCTCTTTGTTGGTGCTCCAGTCTTTCGACTGGTAAGGCGATGAGCTGCAGCCGATCAAGCCGAAACACACGGCGACTAAAACAAGCGCTGTTTTGTTATGACAGTTCATGGGCAGTCCTCCCCTACGCCACGGGCACTAGCCACCTGGTGGTCATCCGCAAACACCACCTGTGATTTATCGCAGTAAATAACCGGCTGTTTCGAATCGCTGGTAATCACCTCCGGAACAAACACCCGATAGGTGCCCCCCGGCCCTTCAAACAGGTACTGGCCCCGCTCCTTACCACTGATCGTGACGGGCAATTGCAAACCGAGCTCACGTGCCGGTACAAGCGAGCCATCCGGTTTGCTGACGAAGGCATTCTCCGGGTCATGAAAACCCTCAATGGACTGAGCCTCTGCCAAGGCCGAACTGCACAGCAGTGCAAGCAGCCAAAGCCATCGCTTTCCGTTCATTTTCCATCTCCTTTCTTTCTTTTCTGACTGCGATCAACAGTAACGGTGTCAAACCGATCAGCTCTGCCAGGAAGCCAGGGGTGCGGTGAAACAACAGTAAAACGCTGTAGAGCACACAAAGGCTGAAGACGATGATGATCAACTCAGCCAGCTCCACCGCCAACTCTGGCCATTCCGCTCGACGCTCGTCGCGCCAGCGCCATGCCAGAACCCAGCGCGCGAGCATGAGGATGAGAAAAAGGATCAGCGGCCAGGACAGCAACAGATCGACCGGAATGGTCCACCCTGGCAGACCAATCCCGGCGAGATTCCATTCCACCCCGATCGGTTTCAGATAGTCCGCGCCGTAATGCAGTAGGTTGCGAAGTGCTTCGGCATGCAGATAAACGCCAGGCAACTGCCCCGCAATTGGTGGGTTAAACAGATCTCTGGCCGAGGGTAAAGACACACCCACAATCGCAATCCGATTATGCAGGGGCATCTCGGTGAAGAAATCATCGCAGTTTGGCGCCAGGCAAAAGACATCCCGAAGGGTGGCAGTCGGCACCGGCGGGCATGGCTTGGCACCGTTGTTACTGACGGATTCTGCGCGAAGGATATTCTTGGCCCAGTGCCAGAGTGAGCTAAATCCGCCATTGTTTTCGGGCGTTGCACGGCAATCCAGCGTTGAGGTGATACGCTGCGCCGGCATTCCCCAACTGAGATGCATACCGGGAGGCTGGGGTACCATCCAGGCCTCCGCTGCCTTCGATAGATCACCGCAAGGCCTGGACCGCGGTTGCTGGCAATAGATCTCATATCCGGCAACAGCCAGCGTTGGAACCTCACCGTATTCAGGCAGTGCTCGCCTTATCGGATAGTGTGAGCCATAGCCGGACCAGCCAACCAACCCGATATCAGAAGCCGCTGCAATGAGTGGCTGAATTGAGGGTTCAAGGTGGCCCGGATGTTCACCAGCACTCATGACCAGGGCCAAACCCGTGTGCTCCCGAAAGTACTGCAATCGGGCCACAAGTAGCGGAAAGCTGTCATCCAGCTGGCGCGCACGATAGAAGGTGATGTCGAGAATAATCGTGCCATACCCCAGGCGGCGAAGGGCGTCGATCAGAACCAGGTGGTCGCTGTAGGCCAGAGGCCAGTCATTGGCGCTCAGGTAACCATTTTCTTCGTGGGAGAGCCGACGGATGGAGGCGTCATCAATCAGAATGACATCGACCAGGTCGGCACCGCTGGTCGTCACCGCCTGGTCATAGAACGGTGAAAACAGCCGATCAAATCCGTCACTGATCGCTTGGGTGCTTCTTGAGCTGATGCCAAAAGGATCGGCAAAAACAAGAAAATAGCCCACCACCAGGAGCGCCCAGTGGCGGCGAATCATTCCGGCTAGCGATGTGCCTGCATGTAACGTCTGCACTCTGGCCTCCGCACGGGGATGCAATCCCACGCTGCCCGCACTGCGGAAGCGAGCAAGTTATGAGTGCTTACTCAGGCAACAATCAGGCCTATTGTAAAAAAACACGCTTTATCTGGTCACTTAATATACAGACCAATGCTGTTTCTATTCTGTTTTGTAAAGAACTCTGACAGATACCCACTTCTCAGAGCAGGTATCTGAATGCTCAATTACCACTCCAGCTGCGCACCGGTCTGATACTCAATCACCCGGGTTTCAAAGAAGTTCTTCTCCTTGCGCAGGGTGGCCTGCTCATCCAGCCAGGGCGACACGTTCTTCGCCCCCGGGAACGGTTCTTCCAGGCCCACGGTGCGGGCCCGGCGGTTAGCCACAAAGCGGAACTGTTCGCTGTGGTATTCCGCCGAGTAACCCAGGATCGGGTCCCGCAGCACGTAGTTGGCGTAGGCCATTTCCGCGGCTTCGGATTCGTCCCACATCTCGCGCACCGCTTTCGGGTCCAGGGTGATTTTCTCTTCCTCGAGAATCTGGTTCACCACTTTCAGGCCGAAGGAGAAGTGCATGGCTTCGTCCCGCAGGATGTACTGCAACTGTTCGCCCGTACCCCGCATCAGGCCCCGGCGCTGCAGGGCGAAGATGGGGCTGAAGCCGTTGTAGAACCAGCAGCCCTCAAACACGGCGGCGAAGAACAGGTAGGACATCACGAAGTCCTGCAGCTCTTCCGGGTTGCGCAGGTTCATGTCGGAGCGCATGGCGGCGTCCAGCCGGCGGTTGGCCAGCTGGATTTTGCCGTTGATCTCCGGCACCACGCGGTAGCGGTTGTAGATCTCGCTCTGGTCCAGGTTCAGGGTTTCGATGCAGTGCTGGTAGGTCCAGGTGTGCAGCGCTTCCTCGTACACCTGGCGGGCCTGGTAGATCTGCAGTTCCGGCGCACTCATCTTCTCCATCACCGCCAGGCCGATGTTGCGCATGGCAAGGATGTCGGAGGTGGTCAGGTACGCCAGCACGTTCTCGTACACGTGTTTTTCCGCCGGCGTCAGCCGGTGGTGGTAGTCGTGAACGTCCTGCGCCATGTTCACGTCCAGCGGCGTCCAGTGGTTCTTGTTGGCGTTCATGAAATACTCCCAGGCCCAGGGGTACTTGAACGGAGCCAACTGGTTGATGTCGGTCTCGCCGTTAATCACCCGCTTGTCGTCGACATTCACGGGCGCCGGGCCGCCGGTGGCGGCGGCAGTGGTTTGCGCTTTTGGTTCGTCGTCCCAGTCCAGCATGTGGGTGCCTCCCAAATAAGTAAATGGTTACTGACAAGCTTCGCAGTCGGGATTGTCGATGCTGCACACCTGTGGCTGTGGCGCCGACACCGGCGCTGTCTTCTCGGCGCCAGTGGCCCCCAGGGAGCGCAGGTAGTAGGTGGTTTTGAGGCCACGCTCCCAGGCCAGCTGATACAGGGCATCCAGCTTCTTGCCGCTGGGCTCGGCCATGTACAGGTTCAGGCTCTGGGCCTGGTCCAGCCATTTCTGGCGCCGGGCCGCCGCTTCCACCAGCCAGCGCGGGTCAATCTCGAATGCGGTGGCGTAGCGGGCCTTGAGCTCGGCGGGGATGCGGTCGATCTGCTGCACGCTGCCATCGAAGTATTTCAGGTCGTTCACCATCACGTTGTCCCACAGGCCTTCGGCCTTGAGATCACGCACCAGCGAGGGATTCACCACGGTGAACTCGCCGGACAGGTTCGATTTCACGAACAGGTTCTGGTACGCCGGTTCGATGGACTGGGACACGCCCACGATGTTGGAAATGGTCGCGGTCGGGGCAATGGCCATCACGTTGCTGTTGCGCATGCCGTTTTTGGCAATCAGCTCCCGCACCGGGGTCCAGTCGAGGCGGCTGTGGGTATTGAGCGACAGGTCGCCGTCCCGGCGGTTGTCCTTCAGCAGGCCCACCGAATCCATCGGCAGGATGCCCTGGCTCCACAGCGAGCCTTCGTAGGTGTCGTAGGCGCCCCGCTCACCCGCCAGCGTGGCGGAGGCACGCAACGCGAAGTAGCTGAGTTGCTCCATGGCAACGTCGGCAAATTCCACCGCTTCCGGGCTGGAGTACGGCAGGCCCAGCTGGTACAGGGCGTCCTGGAAGCCCATCAGGCCCAGGCCCACCGGGCGATGCTTCAGGTTGGAATTGCGCGCCTGCGGCACGGCGTAGAAGTTAATGTCGATGACGTTATCGAGCATGCGCACGGCGGTGTTCACGGTGCGCTCCAGGCGCGTAACGTCCAGCTCGCCGTCCTTGATGTGGGCAGCCAGGTTCACCGAACCCAGGTTGCACACCGCAATCTCATCGGCACTGGTGTTCAGGGTGATTTCGGTACACAGGTTGGAGCTGTGCACCACGCCCTGATGCTGCTGCGGGGAGCGCAGGTTGCACGGGTCCTTGAAGGTGATCCAGGGGTGACCGGTCTCGAACAGCACGGTGAGCATCTTGCGCCACAGCTGTTTGGCCGGAATTTTCTTGAACAGCTTGATCTTGCCTTGCTCGGCCAGGGCTTCGTAGTGCTGGTAGCGCTCACGGAAGGCGTTGCCGTACAGGTCGTGCAGGTCTGGCACATCGCTGGGGGAGAACAGGGTCCAGTCGCGGTCTTCGCGCATGCGTTCGATCAGCAGATCCGGCACCCAGTTGGCGGTGTTCATGTCGTGGGTACGGCGGCGCTCATCGCCGGTGTTCTTGCGCAGTTCCAGGAACTCTTCGATATCCAGGTGCCAGCTTTCCAGATAGGCACAGACCGCGCCCTTGCGCTTGCCGCCCTGGTTCACCGCCACGGCGGTGTCGTTGACCACTTTCAGGAACGGCACCACGCCCTGGCTCTGGCCGTTGGTGCCCTTGATGTGGGAGCCCAGGGCCCGCACCGGCGTCCAGTCGTTGCCCAGACCACCGGCCCATTTGGACAGCAGGGCGTTATCGCGAATGGCCCCGTAAATGCCCTCCAGGTCGTCGCCCACCGTGGTCAGGTAGCAGGACGACAGCTGGGAATGCCGGGTGCCGCTGTTGAACAGGGTGGGCGTGCTGGCCATGTAATCGAAACTGGACAGCAGCTCATAGAATTCGATGGCGCGGGCGTTGGGGTCGTCCTCACGCAGCGCCAGGCCCATGGCCACCCGCATAAAGAAGACCTGGGGCAGTTCCAGGCGGGCCTTGTTCCAGTGCAGGAAGTAACGGTCGTACAGGGTTTGCAGGCCCAGGAAGCCGAACTGGAGATCGCGCTGCGGTTTCAGGGCGTTGCCAAGGCGTTCCAGATCAAAGGCCGCCAGGGCTTCGTCCAGCAGTTCGTAGCGGATACCGGCGTGAACAAAGGCGCTCAGGGCCTGTGGATAAATCTCTGCCAGCGGAAGACTGCGGGGCAGGTCCAGGGCTTCCGCTGTTTCCAGGCGGAGCTGTTCCAGCAGCAGGCGGGCGGTTACGGCGCTGTAGTCGGGTTCCCGTTCAATGCGGCCCCGGGCGGTCATGATCAGGGCAGACAGGACTTCAGTCTCTTCAATGCCGTCGTAAAGGTTGCGCAGGGCATCTTCCACCAGCGAATCGCCGTCAATACCGTCCAGGCCGGTGGCCGCCTGTTCCACCTGCTGCTTCATCAGGCCCAGATCCAGCGGGGCGATGCTGCCATCGGTTTTTTTCACGGTCAGGTGCGGGTGCGCTTCCACCGGCTCGTCCACGGCGCGCTGGCGGGCGTGTTCTTCACGGTACAGCACGTAGGCCCGGGCCACTTTCTGCTCTTCGGCCCGCATCAGGGCCAGTTCCACCTGGTCCTGGATGTCTTCGATGTGCACCTTGCCACCGGCTTTGAGGCGGCGGCTGATGGCCTGCACTACCTGTTCGGTAACCCGGTGCACGGCGTCGTTGATGCGGGCGGAACCGGCTGCCTGGTCCCCTTCCACCGCCAGGAAGGCTTTGGTTACCGCCACACTGATCTTGGCCGGGTTGAAACTCACCAGGGTGCCGTTTCGTTTGATAACTTGCAGGGATTGGGTATCGGTCGCGGGGGCCGGGGGTTCGGCAATGACAGTGGCTGTCATGGTGCTCTCCTGAATTCGCGTTGGTTCCGTTTCACCCTCGCGAACGCAGTGGCACACCTTGCCCCGAATACGGGCAGGCCTGACCAATCTGCTCACCCTTGAATCGCGAAGGTGCAGTCCAGAAACCCATGGGGGGCTTCTGATCCCTGGCAGGTCTTCGGACTCAGGGGCGTGAACCTTTCAGCTCTGCCTAACGTGGCGACTTCCCGGCTTGCGCCAGTGTCATCTTGCCACGCTCGTTCCCCAATACCGCTGCGCGTCAGTTCCGGATTCTCACCGGATTCCCGACTACCCTGTGATCAAGATGATCAGAGTTTGATCACAATATATGGTAGTTAACCAAGGACCCGATCACTATATAGGGCCGAATACGCCAAGACAAGGCACTTTTTGCAACAGAGCCTGTCCATCTCCAGACCACCGGATTTGAGGAATGAATGTGAGAATTTCACTGCTTTTGGCCAGTACCCTGATGCTCGGTCTCGCCGCCAGCCCGGTGTGGGCAGACACAGACCGGCTAACCCGGTTCTCCACCATGACCTCACTGGAGGACGGCTGGGAGCCCCTGACCTTTCCGAACATCGAGACACACACCCGCTACACCCTGGACACGGACGACGGCCAGCAGGTGGTCCGTGCCGACGCAGACGCCAGCGCTTCCGGGCTGATTGCCCGTGTTGAGCTGGTGCCCGGCGACTCGCTCACGCTGTCATGGCGCTGGAAGGTGTCGAACATCTACGAAGCCGGCAACGCCCGCGAAAAGTCCGGTGATGACTACCCTGCCCGCATCTACGTCGCCTTTGAGTTTCAGCCGGACAAGGCCGGCTTTTTTGAACGGGCCAAGCGCAAGACCGTGGAAGTGCTGTTCGGCGAGACCCTGCCCGGCAACGCCCTGAACTACATCTGGGCCAATCAGCTACCAGAGCAGAGCATGGTCGCCAACGCCTACACCGACAAAACCATGATGATTGCTGTCAACTCCGGGCCGTCGCGGGTGGGCGAATGGGTGACCGTTACCCGGGACCTGGTGGCAGATTACCGGCAGGCCTTCGGCGAAGAACCGCCCGCCATTGTGGGCGTGGCCATCATGACCGACGCCGACAACACCGGCGAGCAGGCCACGGCCTGGTATGGCGACCTCACCCTGGAGCAAAACCGCTGATCGGCCATAAAAAAAGGCCCCTCAAGGGGGCCAAACACGTGAAAGCAATGGTCAGTGGCTGATCATCCAGGGCCGCATGGACGGGAACATCTTCTTGCCGTCGGCGGTGTAGAACAGCATGTGTTTACCGTCCGACTTTTTCTTGCAGCCACAACTCTTGCGGTGCTCGGCGTCCCGGACCCGCTGGTCGGCGGTGGAGATGATGGGCTCATGGCTCGCCTTCTCATTCCGCGCCTCCGCGTTGCGGCGGGCCGGGTCCATGGCCAGGAGCTCCGGCGGCAGCACAATCACCCGGGGTGACAGCGCCTTGCAGGTGGGGCAATGGGCCGGATTACCGGCTTCGGCCATGGCGCCCAGTTCCTGGAACAGCCCGTGTTCCCGGCATTTGTAGTCGTACAGTGGCATGGCTTACTCCTTGTCCGGTGAAAGGGGTACGTCGGTGCCCGGCGTGACCTTCCTGGTCGGTCCTTCCGCCGTGGGGTTGATGTCGAAGTCGAAGATTTCGGTCGGCAACCACAGGGTGGCGCAGGCGTTGGGCACATCCACCACGCCACTGATGTGGCCTTCCACCGGCGCACAACCAAGCAACGCGTAACCCTGAGCCGGGGTGTAACCGAACTTGGTCAAGTAGTTGATGGCGTTGAGGCAGGCCTGGCGGTAGGCCACGTGCACGTCCAGGTAGTGCTGCTGGCCCTCTTCATCCACCGAGATGCCCTCGAAGATCACATAGTCCTCGTAGCGCGGCTTGATGCTGCTGGGTTTGAAGACCGGGTTCTTGATGCCGTATTTGGCCATACCGTCCTTGATCAGGTTCACCCGCAGATGAATCCAGCCGGCCATTTCGATGGCGCCGCAGAAGGTGATCTCGCCGTCGCCCTGGCTGAAGTGCAGGTCGCCCACCGACAGGCCTGCCCCCTTCACATAGACCGGGAAATACACCTTGGAACCACGGGACAAGTCCTTGATGTCACAGTTACCACCGTGTTCCCGGGGCGGTACGGTGCGGGCGGCTTCCAGCGCCGCCTCTTTGGCGGCATCACCCGCCAGCTTGCCCAGGTGGGCAGTGTCGGCGTAGGGCAGGTTTGCCAGGCCCGGCACCCGATCCGGCTCGGTGTCGTACAGTTCTTTCTCGCGCTTGTTCCACTCCGCCAGCATTTCCTTGGACGGCAGGCAGCCGATCAGGCCCGGGTGGATCATGCCGGCGAATTCAACGTTGGGGATGTGGCGGGATTTGGTGAACATGCCGTTGAAATCCCAGATGGATTTCTGGGCTTCCGGAAAGTGCTCGGTCAGAAAGCCGCCGCCGTTCTTCTTGGAGAAGAAACCGTTGAAGCCCCACTGGCTGTCCTTGAAGGCACCGATGTCGAGGATGTCCACTTCCAGCAGGTCGCCGGGTTCTGCGCCCTCCACGCCCACCGGGCCAGACAGGAAGTGAACCTGGGTCAGATCCACGTCGCGCACGTCGTCGGCGCTGTCGTTGTTCTTGATCTGGCCACCGGTCCAGTCGTAACACTCGAGGATGAAATCGTCCCCGGGCTTGACCGTCGCCGCCATGGGAATGTCCGGATGCCAGCGGTTGTGGATATTCTCGTTCTCGTACGCGGATTTGCTCAAATCGATCTTGATGAGTGTTTCGGCCATAGCGGTCGCTCCTTGGTTCTTGGCGTTCGGCGTCTAAGCTTGGGAACGCAGTGCCCGACGGCGCCTGCGCTGACCGTTTCACTATCCGCGATACGCCACCGGCGCGGTATTCGCGAATTGCCCCCGGCACCTACGTCATTCGACGTATTGGCGCACCACTATCTCCTGCCCCTTAAGCTCGGCCAGAAATGAGGAATGCTCGGGATGCGCCAGCAACGCACGGGCCAGCGCCGGCTCCAGTTTCTGGCGGAACGCCCGTAGCATCTCGCGGGCGCCATAGCGGCTGTCGTAATCGCGACACAACACACTGCGCAGCTCCACCGACAAATCCAGCGAGGCCTGTTTGCGGGCCAGGCGCTTGTTCAACCCGGCCAGTTCGATCTCCAGAAGGGCATACAGCCACTGGTCTGTCAGGGGGTTGAACGTAAGAATCTGGTCAATCCGGTTCAGGAACTCCGGATCGAAATGCCGGCGCAGGGCCCTGTCCCGAAGGTTCTCCTGCGGGCCCGGCTCCAGCCCCAGCCAGCGGCGCCAGCCTCGCTGATAGCGATGATGGTGCGCTTCCGCTTCCAGGGCTCCGGCGTTGCTGGTCATAAAGATCAGGGTGTTGCGGAAGTCGATTTCCCGGTTGCCGGAGGGGAACACCAGCCGGCCGGTATCGAGCACATTAAGCAGGGTCCGGGTGACCTCCTTGCTGGCCTTTTCAAGCTCGTCGAACAGGACAATCCCCGGTTTGCTGAACGATCCCTGAACCTTCTCAAGATCAAACAGGCTGTGGCCTTCCTTGCTGCCCACATAACCGGGCGGCGCGCCGGTCAGCGCCGCCGCGTAGTGCTCCTGGGCCAGGGTGTTCATGTCGATGCGGCACAGGGCATCGCGGCTGCCATGAATGGCCTCGGCAATCAACCGTACGGTTTCAGTCTTGCCCACCCCGGTCGGCCCCAGAAACAAGTGAACCGCCAGCGGGCGGTTCTCTTCACCGATGTCGGCCTTGACCCGAACCAGCATGGATTCCATCGCCTCCAGGGCGTGCTGCTGGCCGACGATATTGGCCCGCAGGCTCGCCATTACGGCGTCCGGCTCAAAGCGGAACCGGGAAACACGAACCGGGCCTGAATCGGCCCGGTTCCTTGCCAGCGTTTCCCGGTTGGCTTCCAGCCGCTCATTGATAAACGGCATCGCGGTCTCCCGGGCTCAGGCCCCTGCAGTTTTTTCCTTGCCATCGAACGGCAGTTCACCCACCGGGCACTCCGCCGTGCCCACGGTTTTGCGGGTCATGGCCTCGACATTTTCCTGGGCTTTCTGGGCGTCCATCACCCAGGTGCGATAGAACTCGAACGGGCAATCGGCCACGCCCTTGTCGCCGTCACCGGAGTTGTGGACGCCGGTGTAGCCCCGGTGCAGCAGTTTGAACAGGTGGTTCTGGGACTGGTCGTTGGCGCGGGCGTCACGGATCTGGCTAACCGACAACTGGGCGTACTGAACCCCCATGTCCTCCTCGCCACATTCACCCAGGGTACGACCATCAAAGCCGATGATGGCGGAGTGCCCGAAGTACGAATACACCCCGTCGAAGCCGGAGGCATTAGCCACCGCCACGTAACAGTTGTTGGCCCAGGCCATGCTCTTGGCCATCATGATCTGCTGTTCCTTGGCCGGATACATGTAACCCTGGCACCGCACAATCAGCTCCGCCCCCTTCATGGCGCAGTCGCGCCAGATCTCCGGGTAGTTGCCGTCGTCACAGATGATCAGACTGATCTTCATCCCCTTCGGCCCCTCGGTCACATAGGTGGTATCGCCGGGGTACCAGCCCTCAATCGGGCACCAGGGAATGCACTTGCGGTATTTCTGGACAATCTCACCCTCGTTGTTGATCAGCACCAGGGTGTTGTAGGGCGCCTTGTTGGGATGATCTTCATGGCGCTCGCCGGTGAGCGAAAACACCCCCCAGGTATTCGCCTCCCGGCAGGCCGCCGAGAAAATCGCTGTCTCATCTCCGGGAATGGTGGCGGCGGTCTCCATCATCTCGTCGTTGTCGTACATGATCCCCATGGTGCTGTATTCCGGAAACACCACCAGATCCATCCCCGGCAGCCCCACCTTCATCCCCTTGATCATGTCCGCAATCTTGCGGGCGTTGTCCAGCACCTCGGCTTTGGTATGCAGCCGGGGCATCTTGTAGTTCACCACCGCCACGCCGACGGTATCGTTACTGCTGGAAATATCACCGTGTCTCATATTAATTCCCCCTCAACAAAGCTAAACGGCCAGATAACTGGCAATCTTGTCCTGATCCGCCTCTTCCCGAAGCTCCTCGTGCACAATCTCCCCCTTCTCGATCACCAGAATCCGATCCGCCGCATCCATCACAAAGCTCAGCACCTGCTCCGACACCACAATCGACAACCCCCGCTCGTCGCGAATCCGCCGAAGGGTTTTGGCAATCTCCTTGATGATGTTGGGCTGGATGCCCTCGGTCGGCTCATCGAGCAGAAGCACCTTGGGCCGGGTCGCCAGGGCCCGGGCGATGGCCAGCTGTTGCTGCTGCCCGCCGGAAAGGTTGCCGCCCCGGCGGTGCTGCATTTCCTTCAGCACCGGAAACAGCTCATAAAGGTCTTCCGGAATTTTCTTCTCGCCCACCGCAGCCAGACCTGTCTCGATGTTTTCCTTCACCGTCAGGGTCGGGAAAATCATCCGCCCCTGGGGCACAAACCCGATGCCGGCCCTCACCCGCTGGAAGCTCTTCAGGTTCGACAGGTCCGTGCCATCCAGCGTGACCTGGCCACCGCGGCTCGGGGTCATACCCACCAGGGATTTCATCAGGGTGGTTTTACCCATACCGTTGCGGCCAACCACCGCCACGATTTCCTGCTTGCCCACCTCCAGGTTCAGGTCCTGGATAATGCTGCTCTGGCCATAGGCCACCGAATGTTGTTTGACGCTCAGCATGATTAATGCCCCAGGTAGACTTCGATGACTTTCGGATCCGACTTCACGTGCTCGATGGACCCCTCAGACAGAACCTTGCCCTGGTGCATCACCGTGACCCGGTCTGCGATATCCCCGACAAACTGCATGTCGTGCTCGATCACCAGCACCGTGTGGTCTTTGGTAATGCGCCGCAGCAGTTCAGCGGTTTTCTTGCGCTCGGCTACCGACATACCGGCCACCGGTTCATCCAGCATCAACAGGTCCGGCTTCTGGATCAGCAGCATGCCAATCTCCAGCCACTGCTTCTGGCCGTGACTGAGCAGGGACGCCGGCTGGTCCAGGGCATCTTTCAGGAAGATGGTCTCGGCCACTTCTTCCACCGCAGCCACCACCTCAGCCGAGCGTTTGAAGGCCAGAGCCCCCATCACGCTGTGGCCCTGTGGATAAGACACCTCCAGGTTCTCGAATACCGTCAGGTCCTCGAACACCGACGGCGTCTGGAACTTGCGGCCAACACCGGAATGCACAATCTGGTGCTCCTTGAGTCTGGTCAGCTCCTTGCCATCAAACTTGATGGAACCCGAGGTCGCCTTGGTCTTGCCGCAAATCAGGTCCAGTACCGTGGTTTTGCCGGCCCCGTTGGGGCCGATGATGACCCGGATCTCTTTCGGGTCCAGGTAGAACGAGAGATCATCCACCGCCTTGAAGCCATCGAATGAGACGGTCAGGCCCTCCACTGCGAGCAGGAAGTCCTTGCTCTGTACTTTGGCTGCGTTCATCAGGATTTCTCCGGGCTGTATTGATCCAGCATCGGGTCGTAATCACGGCCCTCATCTTGGCGGGCAGCAGGCGCTGGCTTCGCCGGAGCGCTCGCCGCTGCTTTCGGCTTGCGCTTGAACAGACGGTCTTCCAGGGGCATCACGTAGGTCTGGTACAGGCCGGCCAGCCCGTTCGGGAAAGCCAGCACCACACCGATGAACAACGCGCCCATGGCGAACGGCCACAATTCCGGGAAGGATTCGGAGAAGCCGCTCTTGGCGGCGTTCACCAGCAACGCGCCGTAGACTGCGCCCAGAATCGACAGGCGACCCCCGAGGGCACAGAAGATGACCATTTCAATGGAGGCAACGATGCCGATGAACGAGGGCGACATGAAGCCGACAATCAGGGTGAACAGCGCGCCGCCAATGCCCGCAAAGGCGGCGGCCAGGCAGAACACGAAGATCTTGAACGCGGCCACGTCATAGCCTGAGAAACGCACCCGGTTTTCCTGGGCGTTCATGGCCACCAGGATGCGACCGAGCTTGCGGTTCTGAACAAACCGGGCCACGAACAGGCACACAAACAGCAGGCCCACGCACACGAAGTACAGGATGGTTTTGGCCTCGTCGGTGCGGATGTCCCAGCCCATCAGGGTCTGCAGATCGGTAATGCCGTTGACACCCCCGGTGTAGCCCTGCTGACCAATGATCAGAATGGTCAGGATGGCGGCGATGGCCTGGGTGATGATGGCGAAGTAGACGCCCCCCACCCGGCGGGTAAACATCGCAAAACCGATGATGAATGCCAGCAGCACTGGCACACCGACGATCGCCAGCAGGGTGAACGAGAAGCTGTGGAACGGTTCCCAGAACCACGGCAGCTCGGTCAGCTGGTTCCAGTCCATGAAGTCCGGGATACCCGGGGTGGACTGGATGGCCGTGGCCTCCGGCGTGGAAGCCTCCAGCTTCAGGAACATGGCCATGCAGTAGCCACCCAGGCCGAAGAACACGCCCTGGCCCAGGCTGAGGATGCCGGCTTTGCCCCAGCACATCACCAGGCCGATGGCCACGAAGGCGTAGGTGAGGTATTTACCCACCATGTTCAGGCGGAACGGGTCCAGCGCCAGCGGCAGGATGACAACCAGCAGCAACGCCAGTGCCAGATAGTAGAGTCCCTCTCGGGAGGTAAACCATTTCAAAGGGGAAGTGTTTTTCATGACAGTCTCCTAGCGACGGACCTTGAGCGCCATCAGGCCTTCCGGGCGCAGCATCAGGATGCCAACGACCACCAGCAGGGTGAGGACTTTGGCCATGGAACCACTGAGGAAGAACTCCATCGTGGACTGGGCCTGGGAAATACCGAAGGCAGAGACAATGGTGCCAATCAGACTCTGGGCACCGCCGAACACCACCACCAGGAAGGTATCGACAATGTAGGCCTGGCCGGAGGACGGGCCCGTGGAGCCGATCATGGTGAAGGCCGCACCGGCGATACCGGCAATGCCACAGCCCAGGGCGAAGGTCATACGGTCAACCCCGGCACTGTTGATGCCCACGGCTTCGGCCATCGGGCGGTTCTGTACCACGGCACGAACCTTCTTGCCCCAGCCTGAGCGGTACATCAGCAGGTAAACCCCCAGGGCGATGGACAGGGCAATGATCATCACGAACAGGCCGTTGATGGGCAGTTCCACCAGATCGGTAACCTGGATGGCGCCCATCATCCACTCCGGCAGTTCCACACCCACTTCCCGGGCCCCGAAGATGGAGCGGTAGGTTTGCTGCATGATCAGGCTCAGGCCCCAGGTGGCCAGCAGGGTGTCGAGCGGCCGCCGGTAAAGGTGCCGGATCATGGCCCATTCGATAAAGGCCCCGAGGGCCGCACAGATGAGAAACGCAATGATGATGGCGACGAAGAAGTATCCGCCAAACAGACCGGGCAGGACCGACTGGAAAAACCCGGAGACAAGGTAGGTGGTGTAGGCGCCGAGGATCATGAATTCCCCGTGGGCCATATTGATCACCCCCATCTGACCAAAAATGATCGCCAGGCCCAGTGCCATCAGTACGAATACCGAGAACAGGGACAGCCCGGCAAAGCCCTGCATGGCAAAAATCGACATCAATTCGCTGGTGGTGTATCCGTCAAACATGACCCTTACTCCCGTCGCTTAAGAACACGTGCTTGCGTCCGAGCCGGACGCCGGTGCCCGAAGGCACCGGCCACGGCTGCTTACTGGTAACCTTCCGGGAACGGATCGGGTTCCATCAGCTCGTCGGTTTCATAAACCACTTCATACTGGCCATCGGTTTTGGCGCGGCCGATGCGGGTCTTGGACCAGAGGTGATGGTTTTCGTGGATGCGGACATAGCCTTCCGGTGCCTTGGTGAATTCGATACCGGGTGAGGCCTCACGGATCTTGTCGATGTCGAAGGAGCCGGCTTTTTCCACCGCCATCTTCCACAGCCACGGGCCGAGGTAGGCCGCCTGGGTAACATCGCCAATCACCATGTCGTCACCCCAGGCTTCCTTGAAGGCGGCCACGAATTCTTCGTTGTTGGGGTTCTCCAGGCTCTGGAAATACTTCATGGAGGCGTAGATACCTTCCACGTTCTCGCCGCCGATACCGCGGATTTCATCCTCGGTGACGGAGATGGTCAGCAGCAGCGGCTTCTCGTCGGTGAAATCGACACCGGCGGCTTTCATCTGCTTGTAGAAGGCCACGTTGGAACCACCCACCACCGACGCAAAGATCACGTCCGGCTTCTTGAGCTTGATCTTGTTGATCACGGAGTTGAACTGGGTGTGGCCCAGCGGGTAGTACTCCTCGCCCACCACTTTCAGGCCCAGTTTGTCGATGTGCTTGCGGGCAATCTTGTTTGAGGTACGGGGCCAGATATAATCCGAGCCCAGCAGGTAGAAGGTTTTGGCGCCTTTCTCTTTCACCGCCCAGTCGATACCCGCGAGAATCTGCTGGGTGGCTTCCTGGCCGGTGTAGATCACGTTGGGTGACTGCTCCAGACCCTCGTAGAAGGTCGGGTAGTACAGCATACCGTTGTACTGCTCGATGACCGGCAGAATGGCTTTACGGGAAGCCGAGGTCCAGGCACCGAAGATGGCCGCGACGTTGTCCTGGCGGAGCAGCTTGCGGGATTTCTCCGCGAAGGTGGGCCAGTCACTGGCGCCGTCTTCCTGGACAAACTCGATCTGCCGGCCAAGGACACCGCCGGACTCGTTGATCTGCTCAATGGCGAGCTTCTCGGCCTGCACCGACCCAATCTCACTGATGGCCATGGTGCCGGTGATGGAGTGCAGGATACCGACCTTGACGGTGTCGTCAGTGACCGCCAGTCCGGTGGTGTTTACCTCGTCGGTTGCCGGCGTGGCCGCCTGGGCCGACGTGGCCAGCATGATGGATGCGGCCAGGGTGGCCAGGCTCTTTCGCAGCCCTTTGCTCTTGTGACTCCGCCCTCCGGCGGCAATGGTTGTCGTTCCCATGGTCATTCCTCGCAGTGGTTGAAAGCCGGTACCGTGCTCCGCTCCGGAAGCACAGTGCCCACGTCAATCATTCTGCTCAGGGCTGTCATGGGTGCCCATTCGGCATTCACCCCAGCGTGGTACGTCATTTGACGCATACCCGTGCCAGGTCAGACAGGTTACAACCGCAGGCAACCCCAAGGCGCACATCCGTTGCACCGGTTTATGGCACGGTTCTTGTTCCAGCTTTCTGATCCGGTGCGTGACGGCAGCAAACGCGCACCAATTCAGGGCGGCCCGGCGGGCCAGGAGCAGGGCGGGAATGGCAGTAAAACAGAATATTTTTCGGGTCCGGCGCAGCTATAACCAATGGGTGGCCAACCAGACCCTGGAAGACTACGCCCTGCGCTTTACCGCCAAAAGTGCACGCCGGTGGTCGGCTGCGCGGGTCAGCCATACTGCGCTGGGGGCCATCTCGTTCCTGGCCATGGAGGCCATCGGCGGCTCCATTACCCTGCACTATGGTTTCGACAACGCCGTCGCGGCGATCCTCGCGGTCAGCCTGGTGATTTTCCTGACCGCGATCCCGATCAGCTACTACGCCGCCCGCTACGGGGTGGACATCGACCTGCTGACCCGGGGCGCCGGCTTCGGCTACATCGGCTCGACCATCACCTCGCTGATCTACGCCTCCTTTACCTTCATCTTCTTCGCCATTGAGGCCGCCATCATGGCGATGGCGCTGGAAATGCTGTTTGCCATTCCCCTGGTACTGGGTTACCTGATCTGCGCCGTGGTGATCATTCCTCTGGTCACCCACGGCATCACCACCATCAGCCGTTTTCAGGTGTGGACCCAACCCCTGTTTATCCTGCTGCAGCTGGCGCCTTTCGTGTTCATCATCTACGCAGATGCCTCTTCCATCACCGACTGGACGCAGTTCCAGGGCGTGGGCCTGCCCGCCGACAATGGCTTTGACCTGCTGCTGTTCGGGGCCGCCGCCGCGGTGGTGTTCTCCCTGATTGCCCAGATTGGCGAACAGGTGGACTTTCTGCGCTTCATTCCCGAGCCCACCAATGCTCCGGAACGGCGCCGTTGGTGGGTGGCGGTAATGGCCGGCGGCCCCGGCTGGATTGTCATCGGCATGGTAAAAATTCTGGCCGGCTCCTTTCTGGCCGTGCTTGCACTGAATCAGGGCATTTCCGCGACAGAAGCGGCCGACCCAACCCAGATGTATCTGGTGGCGTTCAACTACATCACCCATTCCCCCGAGCTCTCGCTGGCGATGGCCGGCATCTTCGTGATCCTGTGTCAGATCAAGATCAATGTGACCAATGCCTACGCCGGCTCCATTGCCTGGTCCAATTTCTTCTCCCGGTTGACCCACAGCCACCCTGGCCGGGTGGTCTGGCTGGTGTTCAATGTCGCCATTGCCCTGCTGGTAATGGAACTTGGAGTGTATCGGGCACTGGAAGAGACCCTGGGGTTCTACGGCATTGTCGCCATTGCCTGGGTGGGTGCCCTGGTGGCAGACCTGGTGATCAACAAACCCCTGGGCCTGAGCCCGGCCCATATCGAATTCAAACGGGCGCACCTGTACGACATCAATCCGGTGGGCGTGGGCGCCATGATCACCGCCTCGGTGGTGGGAATCACCTGCCACACCGGGGTACTGGGTGACTACGCCCAGGCCCTGTCCCATTTCATTGCCCTGGCGGTGGCACTGGTCACCGCGCCCCTGATTGCCTGGAAGACCGGTGGACGTTTCTACACCGCCCGCCCGTTTGTGCCCCTCGCCACCGATCACCAACTGGTGGGGTGCAGCATCTGCGAACACCGCTTCGAGCCGGAAGATGTTACCCACTGCCCCGCCTACGATGGCGCCATCTGCTCGCTGTGCTGTTCGCTGGATGCCCGCTGTGAGGACGCCTGCAAGCCGGGCGCCGGCTACCAGGAGCAGATGCAGCAGTTTCTCGGGCGGTTTCTTCCGGCGCCACTGCTGTCGGCACTGCGCTCCCGGCTCGGGCATTTCCTGTCGCTGCTGGTGGTCATCAACGGGTTTTCCGCACTGCTGCTGTCGCTGATCTACTTCAAAACTCCGGTGGCTTCGCTTGCCGAGGCTATGCTGCTGTCTGTCACCCTGTGGAAAGTGTTCTTCATTCTGGTGATTGTCACCGGAGTGATCTGCTGGCTGTTTGTACTGGCCCATGAAAGCCGGGTAGTGGCAGAGGAGGAATCCCGGCGCCAGACCCGCCTGCTGACCGAGGAAATTGTCGCCCACGAACGCACCGACCAAGCCCTGCAGCAGGCCAAAGAGCAGGCCGAGGCCGCCAACGGCGCCAAGAGCCGGTATCTGACCGGAATCAGCCACGAGTTACGCTCGCCCCTGAACGCCATCCTCGGTTACGCCCAGCTCATGGAGAACGACGACTCGGTACCGCCTCATCGCAAGGAAGCCCTGGGGGTCATTCGCCGCAGCGGCGAATACCTGGCGGATCTGATTGAAGGGTTGCTGGATATCTCAAAAATTGAGGCGGGCCGGCTGGACCTGCACCGGGACCAGGTACGCATCGGGTTGCTGATGGAGCAGTTGGTCACCATGTTCCGGCTTCAGGCCGAAGAAAAGGGCCTGGCGTTCGACTACCACTGCCCTCACCCTCTGCCGGAGCTGGTGACCACCGATGAAAAACGCCTGCGCCAGATCCTGATCAATCTGTTGTCGAACGCCATCAAATACACCGACCAGGGCAGCGTGTCCCTGACCCTCCGCTACCGCAGCCAGGTGGCGGAATTCACCGTGCGTGATACCGGCGAGGGCATTGCCGCAGAAAACATCGAACGCATCTTCCGGCCGTTTGAGCGTATCCGCAATCCCGGCCAGAGCCGCACCGGAACCGGCCTGGGCCTGACCATCACCCGGCTGCTGACGGAAATCATGGGCGGTGACATCTCGGTGGAGAGCGAACCTGGCGAGGGCAGCGTGTTCAAGGTCAGCCTGATGCTGTCGAGCCTGCATTCCGCCAGCCCACGCTCGATCTCGACGCCGGCCCGCCGGATCTACGGCTACCATGGCGCCCGCCGGAAAATCCTGCTGGTGGATGACGACGACTCCCATCGTCAGGTGATCCGGGCCATGCTGTCGCCACTTGGCTTTGAAATCAGCGACACCGGCAATGCCATGACCGTTCCGGAACGGGTGGAACAGGAGCGCCCCAACCTGATTCTGCTCGACGTGTCGATGCCCGGGAAAAGCGGCTGGGAGGCGCTGGCCGAGCTCAGGGAAATGAAATACAACCTGCCCGTGGTGATGGTCTCGGCCGACGCCAACGAGGGCCACCATAGCGCCGAGGCACCGCGCCTGCACGACGGTTACATCATCAAACCGGTGCGACTGAACCTGCTGCTGGACACCATTGGCCGGGTCATGGGCCTGGACTGGCGCTTCGAGAAAAGCCCGGAGCCCCTGGCCGCGCTACCGCTGCCAGCCAGCGGCGCGCTTGAACTGCCCGCCCGGGAGCACTGCGAGGCGTTGGCAGACCTGGCCAGAATCGGCCATCGCAAGGGCCTGCTGGAGGCACTGCACAGCTTGCAGTATGCCGGAGACGCCAGTGACGCCTTCGTTCAGGAGATCACCAAATTCACCAACGATTTCCAGTTCGAGAAGATTCTCGAACTTCTTGAGGTAGCCGAACATGAAGCATCCTGATGACCGCAAAACCGTGGTACTGGTCGTCGACGACGCCATCGATTCCATCCGCATGATCAATGATGCACTGGAAGAAGCAGGCATGACCGTGCTGGTGGCGCTGGAAGGTAATCAGGCCCTGACCATCAGCCAGAACATCACCCCCGACGTGGTGTTGATGGATGCGCTGATGCCGAATATGGATGGCTTCGAGACGTGTCGGCGCCTCAAGGAAAACCCCGCCTTCGCGGACATTCCGATCATTTTCATGACCGGCCTGAGCGATACCGAACACGTGGTTATGGGCCTGAATGCCGGCGGCGTGGACTATGTTACCAAGCCCATCGACACCACCGAGTTACTGGCCCGCATGGCGGTGCACCTGGCCAACGCCAGAATGACCCGCAGCGCCCGTTGCGCGCTCGATACCGCCGGTCAGAACCTGTTTGCGGTCGACCGCGAGGGCAACCTGCTGTGGGGTACCCCGCAAGTATGCCGTTGCCTGCCGCCGCCGGATCACGAGGACTTCCAGGGAGTACGGGAACAACTTGAGGACTGGCTGGGCCACCGGCCAGATCCCGGCCACAGTCTGCCCATCCGGTTACTGGACACGCCCCGCTCCATTGAATATCTGGCCCTGGTGGATGGCCAGGAATACCTGTTGCGTCTGAAAACACCCCAGAACCAGAACAGCGCCTCAGCGGCGCTGCGGGAACGTTTTGATCTTACCCTGCGGGAGTCGGATGTCCTGCTGTGGATCGCCAATGGCAAGACCAACCGGGAAATCGGACAGATTCTGGAGATGAGCCCCCGCACCGTGAACAAACACCTGGAGCAGGTGTTCCGGAAGATGAATGTGGAAAACCGGACGGCGGCAGCGGCCAATGCCATTCGGGTGCTGGCAACGCTTTAAAGCCTGCCGGTGTTACCGGTACTGCTCCGGGAATCCTGGCACCACGTAGGTTTTCTGAAACCGTCGCACCGGCGGTACTTCGCCCTTTTCGGCCAGGCGCAGGTAAGCGTCGTCAAAGGCCTCACGCAGAATGGCCGCACGCGGATTGGCCAGTGAAAACAGCCAGGCGCCATTGCGGCTGCGCATTTCCGATTCGCGAATCTCGGCATCTGTCGTCCGGCTCAGGGTTTCCTGCACCGGTTGCCGGTAGTCCAGCAGGTAATCGCCGCGATGACGCTTGAGCATGTTGAGGCCGGACCGATGGTTCGGTGCTTCGGTAATCTGGATATCGGGCTGGGAGGTCAGCCAGTCTCTGAGGCCGGCGTAGGTATAGCCGCCGATCAGAATCACGGTTTTGTTGCGCAGGCGATCCATATGATCCACTGGCGGCAGGCCTTCCAGATACCACGCGCTCAGTTCCACCGGAATCGGGCTGATCCAGCTTTCGAAAATGTCGTCTTTTAAAGCGGGAATGTCGGTTAGCCCCATCCACAAATCGATCGTGCCGTTTTTCAGATAGAGGTAGGTGCGTGCCACCGGCAGGTAGATAAATTCCAGTTGGTAACCCGCCTCTGCCGCCACCTTGCGGGTGATGTCCACAAACTCTCCGGCAGGCTCGCCCCTGTCATCCCGATAAGTGACCGGCGGAAACTCAACATAAGCAACCCGTATGGTTTTATCGACAATAGCCTCCGAATCTGAGGCACGGACAGCGGTGGGATAGAACAAATAGGAGAAAACCAGAACAAGAAAAAGCGCCATCAGACAGGCGCGCGAAAGGATCGATTGGGGTTGTTGGCAACTGCGCATGTATACCGCTTTTCTTTTATCTGTTTACCTGAAGGTTAACAGATCCTATGAAAACTGTGCGGTGAAATATGCAAAACCTTGACTCAGAACGCGTGGGTGACCATGTAAAGACCGACGCCCCCCATCACGATGGTGTAAGGCAACGCCATGATCACCATGCGCCCGTAGGACAAACGCACCAGAGGTGCAATGGCTGAGGTCAGCAGGAACAGGAATGCCGCCTGGCCATTGGGTGTAGCTACGCTCGGCAGGTTGGTACCGGTATTGATGGCTACGGCCAGGGTCTGGAAGTGCTCGTAGCTGATGCTGCCGGCGTCCAGCGCCTGTTTCACTTCGCTGATGTAGACGGTCGCCACAAACACGTTGTCGCTAATCATCGACAACAGCCCGTTGGCAATGAAGAACATGCCCGGCTGCTGGCCTTCAGGCAGCGCCAGTACGTAATCAATGATCGGTTTGAACAGGTGCTGTTCGTGAATCACGGCTACCACGGCGAAGAACACCACCAGCAACGAGGTAAAAGGCAGGGATTCCTGGAACGCCTTGCCAATCTGGTGTTCATCCGTCACGCCGGTAAAGGAGGTAATCAGGATAATCACCAGCAGACCAATCAGCCCGACCTCGGCAATGTGGAACGCCAGGCCAAACACCAGAATGACCGCGGCCACCGCCTGAATCCAGAGCGCCGCCTGATCGGACTTGGTTCGCCGCGCTTTTTCGTTGTCGGCAAACTCTTCCAGAACCCGGCGCACCGGCTTGGGCAGTCGACCGCCATATCCAAACCAGCGCAGTTTCTCCAGCGCCCAGCACGTGGCCAGGCCCGCAAACAATACCGGGACGCTGACCGGCGCCATGTGCAGGAAAAAGCCGGCAAAATCCCAGCCAACCACCTTGGCAATCAACAGGTTCTGGGGCTCACCCACCATGGTGGCCACGCCGCCCAGGGCAGTACCAATGGCACCGTGCATCAGCAAGCTGCGAAGAAAGGCCCGGAAGTTTTCCAGATCTTCCCGGTGCAGCTCAATCACTTCATCGTCGCTGTTGGTGTTGTGGTCTTTCTGCTGGTAGCCCTTGCCGGATGCCACCTTGTGATAGACCGAGAAGAACCCTACCGCGACGCTGATAATGACCGCGGTGACGGTCAGGGCGTCGAGGAACGCAGACAGCACTGCCGCAGCGCTACAGAACAGCAGCGACAACGCCGACTTGGACCGTACCCCCACAAGAATCTGGGTAAAGGTCACCAGCAGCAGCTCTTTCATGAAGTAAATACCCGCCACCATGAACATCAGCAGCAGGATGACCGGAAAATTGGTCAGAACCTCATGGTACACCGCATCCGCGGACGTCAGCCCGATCAGCAGGGCCTCCACCGCCAGCAAGCCCCCCGGGAGCAGTGGGTAGCATTTCAGCGCCATTGCCAGGGTAAAAATGAACTCGCCGATCAGCAGCCAGCCTGCAACGCCCGGTCCAAGCACGTACATCACGACGGGATTGGCAATCAGGAATAGCAGAATAACCTGCTTGTACCAGACGGGTGCCTTGCCAAGAAAATTATGGGTGAAGCCAGCAATTACGGTGTTGGGCATTACACAATTCTTCTGAAGATGACTGCCGGAGAAGTATGCGGCATGAAGCCGTTATCTTCCTTGATATTTGTGCCCGGGGTAATGGCCCGAAGGTGGTAGAAAGGCCCACATTCAGGTGTAGGCGGGGCGTACCCCTGGCAGGGCGCCTAGTTTACCGGGAATTGGTCAACGACGCGAGTTATCCAGCGGCGGCCCTCCGCCTTTGCCAGCGACCTTGCGGGAAGCAAGTATTCACCAACAATTTGATAAAGATCATCCCAAAGAACTATATGTCGCCAAGTTACACACAGTAAAATAGGCCGCTTTCCAGCAATACGATGTCGGCATGAAACACTCTCTGGTCCGAGTATTCCGGGCACTTCCCGTTGTTCTGATCCTGATGCTCAACCCGGCATCCGACGCTGCGGCTCAGGAACGCACGCTGGCCTATCTGGTTCCCGACATTCGTATCCCGTTCTGGGACATCATGGCCCGGGGCATTCACCAGAAGGCTACTGAACTGGGCTATGAGCTATCGGTGCACAGCGCCGACAACCTGGCCCGACGAGAACTGGAAGCGACCGTTGCCGCGATTGACTCCGGCGTTGACGGCATCATCCTCTCCCCGACCCAATCTTCGGCCGCCGTCACGGTTCTCAAGCTTGCAGAACAAGCCGGTATTCCGGTGGTGATTTCAGATATTGGCGCCAAGTCGGACAACTATGTGAGCTATATCGAATCCGACAATGACCAGGGCGCCTACAATCTGGGCGAACTGCTGGTTGCCGCTCTGGACGAGAAAGGCTGGATGGACGGGACGGTGGGGATTGTCGCCATTCCCCAGAAACGAGCCAACGGCAAGGCCCGGACCGAAGGTTTTATGCGGGCCCTGGAGGAGCATGGTGTCAGCACCGCCGGTATCTACCAGCAAGCGGACTTTTCCTACCGCGAGACCTATGAATTCAGTCGACGTCTGATTCAGGACAATCCACAGCTCCGAGCCATCTGGTTACAGGGCTCCAATCGATACCGGGGCGCGCTGGATGCCATTTGGGAATCCGGCAAAACCGGCCAGATCCTGCTGATCTGCTTTGACGCCGAACCCGAGTTTCTGGCCATGATCCGTTCTGGCGACCTCGTGGCGGCCGGGATGCAGCAGCCATTCCTGATGGGCGAAACCGCCGTGGAGGCAATGCATCGGCACCTGTCGGGTGCACCGGTTGAAAAGGTCCAGCGGCTGCCGGTGTTACCGGTACACCGAGGTAATCTGGAGCAACTCCTGCCGACCATCCAGCGCACCGTTCTGGGTAACCGGTCGCAACCATGATGAAACAAGTGGCCGCAAACACCTCTGGTTACCCCTCGTTACTGGGCCGCACTACGTCTCTGGTAGTGGCCGTTATCGCGGGCGTATTTCTGTTGCATGCGGTGTATGTTTACAGCACCGCCCGGGCAGAGATTACGGCGGGCATCGAACAGGATGTCCACGAGAGTCTTGAACGTCTGAGCCGGAGCATTGCCCCATTTATCGAATCCTACTCGGTGCACGAATACGAAAGCCTGATTGCCACCGAGATGGCCCTGAAACAACACTTCGGGGTGATACTCGAAGACTATGAGATGGGCCGGATTCTCGGCCAGCCCTACTACCTGTATGGCCAACTGCGGCAACAGAACGGCCAATACAGATTGTTCCAGGAACGCACCCAACCGGTTCAGCATGAGCTTGCCCAGGCGTTTTACCAAGCCAGTGCGCCCATAGTGGGCGGCAACGATGAAGTACTGGGTACAATCCGGATCTACGCCACCGATGACCTGCTGGTGGCAAAGTTGGAGCGGGTAGTGCTTGAGGAACTGCTGACGGTACTGGCCCTTGCGCTCACCCTGTCGGCTTTACTCGGCACGGTGCTCCACCGCTCGGTTTTCCGTTCGATTGTCGCCATCGATGACGCGCTCAGGAACAAGGATGCCGAGGGTATTCCGCTCCAGCCCGTGCCTCCGTTCCAGTATCGGGAGCTGGCCGTGCTGAGTGATGGCATCAACACCATGCTCGAGTCCATCAAAGCTTCACGGGAGCAACTGAAGCTGGAACGAAGTCGGCTGGAGAACATTATCAGCGGGACCCGGTCGGGTACCTGGGCGTGGAATGTCCAGACGGGAGAAACCGTCTACAACAAACGCTGGGCCGAGATCGCAGGCTATACCCTGGAGGAACTGGCGCCGGTATCGATCGACACCTGGATGAACCTGGCGCATCCGGATGATCTGCAGCGCAGCGCCGATCTGCTGGAGCGGCATTTCCGCGGCGAGCTGGCCTATTACGAATGTGAGGCCCGGATGCGACACAAGGACGGTCACTGGGTCTGGGTTCTCGACCGCGGCCAGGTGCAATCCTGGGATGACCAGGGCCAGCCCTTGCTTATGTACGGCACCCATCAGGACATTACGGAACGCAAGCGGGCGGAGGCCAGCCTGTCGATGGCAGCGGGTGTGTTTCGCCATGCCCGGGAAGGCATTGTACTGACCAGTGCACAGGGACGAATTCTGGACGTAAACGCCGCCTTCAGCGCGCTGACAGGATACGCCCGGGAACACGTTCTGGAGCAGTATTACGAGGATATCCTGGCCTCTGACCAGTACTCCCGGGATTTTCGGCATCAGGTGCTGGCATCGCTTGATGCCAAGGGAGTATGGAGTGGTGAGTACTGGATACGTTGCCAGAATGGCTCGTTGCTGCCCTCACTGATGACCATCGCGGCGGTGCGCAGCCGGGAGGGAGAGGTGGAGCATTATGTCACGCTGTTCGCGGATATTTCCCACCTCAAACAGACCGAAGAACAGCTTCGTCATATTGCCCACTACGATCCCCTGACCGGCCTTCCCAACCGGCTGCTGCTGGGCGAGCGGCTTCAGCACGCAGTCGCCTCTACCCGACGGCACGGGGATGTACTGGCTGTGGTGTTCCTGGATCTGGATGGCTTCAAGGCCGTTAATGACACCTATGGCCATGCCACCGGCGACGAACTCCTGGTCACGCTGGCCAGGCGAATGAAAGGCATCCTGAGGGAATGCGACACCGTTGCACGACTGGGTGGGGATGAGTTTGTGGTATTGCTGCCGGAGCTTTCGTCCGGGCCTGACTGCAAAACCATCCTGTCCCGACTGCTGTCGGCATTGTCGGAGCCGGTCGAACTGCTCGAACGAACCGTTCAGGTCTCTGCCAGCCTTGGCGTCAGTTTTTATCCACAGGTGCCGGATATTGATGCCGAAGTACTGCTAAGGCAAGCCGACATCGCCATGTACCAGGCCAAACAAAGAGGCAAGAATCAGGTGCGGTTCTTCAACGGTCTGGACCACACAGACGACACCAAAGCTGTGCCGGCCGGAGATCAGGAATAGCTCTGCCTTCAACCTTTTCGGAGCTGTTCTGCCAGCTTGGTCTGCAGCAGCTCGTTCTGTACTTCAAGCTCATGAATGCGCGCGTCCCGCGTACTTTTCTCCCAGACCAACCGATCCGCAAGCTGATCAATCTCGGCAGCAATGTCGGATACCTCATCGGTTCCGTGGTCATCCAGGCGTTGCAGGTAATCCCCCTGGTTCACGGACTTCAGAAAACGACGAATCCGGCGTAGGCGCCGGACCAGGTAATGACCGGCAAGCATGGAGAACAGCGCGGCCGTCAGCACCTCAAGCCCGGCGATCATCACGCTGTTCCGCTTAGCTCCGGCCATGGCCCGTTTCTGGCCGGATAAATCCAGTCCGATTTCCACCGACCCATAACCCAGTCCCGCCTGGGTAATCACCGCCTTCGCCATGTAAAGGTCCGGAAGTGCTTCGGCTCTGCGGGAACGCTCGAACGGCTGCTTCAAGCTCTCGGGAGAGCCCGCTTCCACCAACAGCCGGCCCTCGTAATCCAGAATACGGGCGAATTCGATGCCATCAGCACGCGCAGTGGCGCTGACCAGGTCCTGCAGTCCCACTCGATTGCCAAGCAGCAGGTTATCAACGGCATTGGCTGCCAAGACCCGGGCGATGGATTGGGCACGGCGGTCCACCTCCCGGTGGATAGAGTCATCCATGAAGTGGAATACCGAGTACAACAGAACCACCAGTATCGCTACTTCAATGGTGCCGATACCAATGACCGCCTGGACTCGCAGTGACAGCTTCATACCCGGACCTCCGCAATTCCCCGGACGGAATCCGGGCCGGGCCAGCGCGTTTTGGCATCCAGAAGCAAAGCCAGATAGTCGTTGAATAACATCGGCTTGTGGGCGTAGTAGCCCTGCACCAGAACATCCCCGAATGACTGCACCTGCTGCCATTGCGGCTCGTTCTCCACCCCCTCAATCACGCTCTTCATAAACGCCTGGTTGGCCATCGACACAATGGATGCCAGGAACCTGGCTTTGTTGGCATCCAGCTCAATGCCCTCAACGAAGCAACGGTCGATCTTCAGCCTGTCGACCTTGAGCTCCCGGACGTATTCCAGGGACGAGTGGCCGGTGCCGAAATCGTCCAGGGCAAAGGTAATGCCGAGACCATGCAACGCTTCAATCACATCATTGATGTTGCCAAACTCCAGAGCCGCGTTGTCCTCGGTAATCTCCATACAGAGGGCCGCCGCTGGGATACCGGGCTCGAGCAGTAGCCGCTCAACGTTACCGATCAGCTTCATGGACAACATGGCGGGGTTGAGGTTGATCGAGAGGTTGCCGGTATACCGGAGCCCGGAATACAGCTGCCGGGTTTCCGCGGCAACCCTGCTGAACAGCCAACAACCCAGCTGTTCCCCCAGACCATAGCGCTCGCAGAGCTCTACCACGCGATTGGGCGGGATGAATCCCAGGCTCTCGTGTTCGCAGCGCAACAGGACTTCGGCCCCGGTTACAAGGTTCACGTCGGACGCACTGACGATGGGCTGATAGACCAGCCGGAGTATCAACGCACCAGGTTCCTCATTAAACAGGCTGAGCAGACCTGCGTGAATCTGGCGTTCTTCCAGTATCCGCCGACGCAGAGCTTCTCCGTCAATGAAATAGGACTGGTTTTCCTCCGAGGCCTGGACCAATGCACGATGCGCCTGCTGATAGCGGATCTGCCAGTCACCTGCTTTTCCGGCGCAGGGCGGCGCCACGCCGAAAACGGCTGAGGCATGCCAGACGGAATCGCCAATCCGCCAGTCAAAGCGGGTCGCAGACACCAGCTGGTAGACCGAAGACTCAACGAACTCGGGCTCCAGGGGCGCCAGTAGAATCACAAACTCACTGGCCGACACCTGGATGAGCTGATCATCAGACGACAATTCGCGCTGGAGTTTACGAGCAAATGCCTGGGTAAGCGAAGTTGCGCCCTCCTGGCCATATTCACTGAGCACCAGCGTGTATTTCTGAATGGCGCAGGTAATGATGCTGACGCGAGGGTCCACGCCTCCGAGGGAATGCAAATAATGGCTGTTGGGCAACCCGGTGACCGGATCGGTCTTTGACTGCTTACGCAGGAATGCCATTCCCAGCGCCAGATAGCCGAAAACTACCGCCAAGGCGACCAGTGTCAGTATCCTGAGCTTGGCCAGCCTGTCCCGGGAGGCTTCCACGCTGCTCATCAACCGACTGGTTTCATCGCCCACAAAGTTATCGGTAACCAGCTGCATAACGTCCTGCCACTGCCGATGCCATGCCGCCATGGCGTCAGACCAGCCGGTAGGGTCTCCGGCGAGGCGTCGGGTAAGAGGGTCCTCCAGCGCCTGCAAACGGGTGAACAGATCCTGCAGGCGAGCCGCATTGTTGTCGTGTTCTCGGGTGGGCGCAGACTCCTTGCTGGTCAGGAGGTAATCGTAGCGGCTCCAGAGAACGTCGTACCTCAGGGTAACCTGAGCAGGCTCGCCGACACCGCGATCAAGCAGCGACAACTCCCTATCCAGGGCGCTTGCTTCGCTGCCGAGACGAACCAGGTTCCACGACGCCATTCTCAGGGCACTGAGCGAGACACTCTGCAGTTTGCGATCCTGGAGATAGGTGTAAAAACTGGCGGACAGCAAGACACCCACCACGGAGAACAACAGGACCACGGTGATGCGGGAGAAGAGTCCCGCCAGAACAGATTGGCTGTTCATTCCTGCGTGAGTTCAATCCGGTTGAGCTGCCAGACCATGTAACGGTGGAAATCCTCACTGTCCAGCTCAGGCCGCTCCGATAACGGCAACATGATCCAGTAGGGACCACGCTGGCGGATGCTCATCGGCTCGCCGTTCTGGCGGGTGGACACAATGGCGTCCAGGCTCATCAGTTCCTTCATCGACCCTGACACCTTGTAACCATTCAGAGCCACCAGGGTGACCTCGCTGGCCCCGGTGCTGCCAAAATGCTCAATGACCCTTGCCAGCGTTGGGCCGGAGAACTCGGCGGTGCCGTCGTAGTAAGGACTGGTGGTCTCGATAACTGACTGTGGAAAACTCTCCAACAGTGCCCGATCCAGCACCAGAGTCTCCTTTCCATCGGTAATTTCGAGCGTCTGGGCAGAGGCCGAGCCGAAGGTAATGAGGAGGAGAATGGCCAGGCCTAACATTGATCGGAGACGATCATTCATCGGAAACACCCATCCTATTGATCATAATTTGGACAGGCATCATAGTGGCGGGCGCGATTTTCAGCCAGTACCACTTGGTTACACAATGCATCTAGTTTGTGAAATCGTTTAAAACACCGAGAGAACGAAAAAAGCCCGCTGGCTGATGCGCGCAACGGGCTTTTCAAACACCTGGAAGGGAAAGACCGGTTATTCCACCGTCACACTCTTGGCCAGGTTCCGCGGCTGGTCCACATCCGTACCCTTCAACACCGCCACGTGATAAGACAGCAACTGCAGCGGTACGGTGTACACGATGGGCGCGGTGATCTCGTGCACGGACGGCAGTTGCATTACGTGGATGCCTTCTTCCGGCTTCACATCCGCCGCCTTGTCGGCAAACACGAACAGCTCACCGCCACGGGCGCGAACTTCCTCCAGATTGGATTTCAGCTTTTCCACCAGGTCGTTGTTCGGTGCCACCGTGACTACCGGCATTTCACTGTCCACCAAGGCCAGCGGACCGTGTTTGAGCTCGCCGGCGGGATAGGCCTCGGCGTGGATGTAAGAGATTTCCTTGAGCTTGAGGGCCCCTTCCATCGCCACCGGGAACTGGGAGCCACGGCCCAGGAACAGGCTATGGTTCTTGTCCATAAACGCCTTGGACATCTCTTCAATGTCGGCATCCAGGGCGAGGACATCACTCACCTGCTTGGGCAACTGATGAATGGCGGCAACGATGTCTGCTTCTTTCTCTTCACTCAGGCCATTATGGCGCGCCAGGGCCAGGGTGAAGATCAGCAAGGCGGTCAGCTGGGTGGTGAACGCCTTGGTCGACGCCACACCAATTTCCGGACCGGCCTGGGTCATGATGACCAGATCGGATTCCCGCACCAGGGAACTGCCCGGCACGTTGCAGATGGCCAAAGCCGCGCGGAAGCCCGCCTGTTTGGCCTGACGCAATGCCGCCAGAGTGTCGGCGGTTTCACCGGACTGGGAAATGCACAGGAACAGGGTGTCGGGCTGAATCACGTGTTTGCGGTAGCGGAACTCGGAAGCGACTTCCACCGAACAAGGCACGCCGGCCAGTTCCTCAATCCAGTAGCGGGCTACCATGCCGGCATGGTACGAAGTACCACAGGCGATGATCTGGACGTGACGGACGTTATCCAACAGATTGGCCGCGTCGGTTCCGAGCGCCTGCTCCAGGACCCGGCTGTCGGTAATTCGGCCTTCCATGGTGGCCTTGATCACTTTCGGCTGCTCGTAGATTTCCTTGAGCATGAAGTGGCGGTATTCACCTTTGTCTGCAGAGTCAGCACCGTGCTCAAAACGGGTAATGGTCCGCTCCACCGGCTGACCACTGCGATCGTGGATGCGGATGCTGTCCTTGCGGATATCGGCGATATCGCCCTCTTCCAAGAACATGAATCGGTCGGTCACCGGCAACAGGGCCAGCTGGTCAGACGCGATAAAGTTCTCGCCAATACCGACGCCAACTACCAGAGGGCTGCCCTCGCGACAGACCACCAGGTGATCCGGCTCATCGGCATGAACAACGGCCAGGGCGTAGGCACCGCGCAGACGCTGAATGGCCGCCTTTACCGCTTCATAGAGTTTGCCCTGTTCACGGAAGTATTTCTCGATCAGGTGCGCGACCACCTCGGTATCGGTCTGGGAGGTGAACTCAAAACCCTCGGCCCTGAGTTCATCCCGGAGTTCCTGGTAGTTCTCGATGATGCCGTTATGGACGATGGCCAGCCGCTCGCCGGACATATGGGGATGGGCATTGACCTGCGAGGGCTCGCCGTGGGTGGCCCAGCGAGTGTGGGCGATACCCAGGTGACCAGCCAGGGGGTTTGCTTCAATGGCATCAGCCAGGGCCGCAACCTTGCCAACTTCCCGGGCTCGCTGCACCAGGTGCTGGCCATTGATGACGGCCATGCCGGCGGAGTCGTACCCCCGGTATTCCAGGCGGCGCAGGCCCTCCAGCAGAATACCCTGGACATCCCGTTCAGATACCGCTCCTACAATCCCACACATGCTGTTATCACCTGTTCGTTAATCGTTGGTTACGCTTTTTTCGGCCGTTCCCAGCCGGCGATGTTGCGCTGCTTGCCACGGGCCACCGCCAGTTCCCCTTCGCTGATATCGCGGGTAATGGTGGAGCCGGCACCAATGGTGGCCTGTTCCGCTACGTTCACCGGAGCGACCAGTGAGGTATTGGAGCCGACAAATACCCCGTCACCCAATACCGTCTGGTGTTTGTTCACACCATCATAATTGCAGGTGATGGTACCTGCACCCACATTCACATTACGGCCCAGTGAGGCATCACCAACGTAACTGAGGTGATTTATCTTGCTGCCCTCACCCACCACGGCCTTCTTGGTTTCGACAAAATTGCCAACCTTGGTGTTGGCGGCCAGTTCAGTTCCCGGGCGCAGACGTGCGAATGGCCCGATCTGGGCGTTGGCACCCACTACAGCACCTTCAATCACGCTGTTGGCCTTGATCTCGGCACCGTCGGCGATGGTGGCGTCTTTGATCACACAGTTGGGTCCGATCACAACGTTGTTGCCGAGGCTCACCCGGCCTTCAAAGACCGCGTTTACGTCTATCCACAGGTCGTTGCCAATGGTGAGCTCACCGCGCACCTCAATGCGGGCCGGGTCCGCCAGGGATGCACCCTCGGTCATCAAACGCTCGGCTTGCTGACGCTGGTACCAGCGCTCCAGTTCCGCCAGTTGCAGGCGGTTGTTCACGCCCTGAACCTCAAACGGATTCAGCGGCTGGGAAACCGTCACTGACAAGCCGTGGTCGACCGCCATCGCGATAATGTCAGTCAGATAATACTCGCCCTGGGCATTACTGTTGGACAGAGCGGGCAGCCATTGCTTCAGATGACGGGCGGATACCGCGAGAATGCCGGTGTTCACTTCCTGAATCTGCTGCTGTTCAGCGGTCGCGTCTTTCTGCTCAACGATGGCCTGAACCAGGCCTTGTTCGTTGCGAACGATCCGGCCATAACCGTGGGGGTTGTCCATATCCACCGTCAGCAAAGCCAGATTCCGTTCGTCCAGGTCCGCGACCATGGTTTCCAGGGTATCTTTGCGAGTCAGAGGGACGTCACCGTACAACACCAGCACCCGGGCGTCATCCGGCAGTGCCGGCAGCGCCTGGGCCACGGCATGGCCGGTGCCCAGCTGTTCGGTCTGCAACACCCAGTTCACCGAGTCGTCTTCCAGAGACGCCCGAACCTGATCGGCTCCGTGACCAATCACCGTGTGAATTTTCTCCGCGCCCAGTTGTTTTGCGGTATCAACCACATGGTGCAGCATGGCTTTACCCGCCACCGGGTGCAGCACCTTGGGCAGGGAGGATTTCATGCGGGAGCCCTGGCCTGCGGCCAGGATCACAACGTGTAACGGGCTCATGGGGCAATCAGCTCCGGTATTCAAAACGTCCATAAATGAAAAAACCGCGTCCCGGTGGAATCGCCGACACTCCGTTTCCGGAATACCGGGCCCTCCACCTGAGGATGCGGTTCACTGTCAGGCCAGTCCGGGCGCTGACACAGGCTCTGCTTAACGCAGGTGCTTGCGCAGCTTCTGGATGGTGCGCAGCTGAGCGGCAGCTTCGGCCAGCTCGGCGGCAGCACGCGAGTACTCGAACTCGCCTGTCTTGTTCGCCAGTGCCTTCTCGGCTTGCTTCTGGGCTTCCAGGGCCGCTGCTTCGTCCACATCCTTTGCACGAACGGCGGTGTCGGCCATCAGGGTAACCAGATTGGGCTGTACTTCCAGATAACCACCGGATACGTACAGAATCTCCTCACTGCCACCCTGCTTGATGATCCGCACTGCGCCGGGCTTCAGCTCGGTCAGTAGCGGAGCATGGCCATACTGGATGCCAAGCTCACCTTCGGTACCGGTGGCGATCAGCATCTCCACCAGGCCCGAATAGATTTTTTCCTCGGCACTTACGACGTCACAATGTACGGTCATAGCCATTTCATACGCCTCTTGGGTCAGAAAGGAAAAAAGGTGTCTTACTTACCTTCCTTCTCTTTCATTGCCTTAGCTTTCTCAATCGCTTCTTCGATGCCGCCGCACATGTAGAACGCCTGCTCCGGCATGTCGTCGTAGTCACCGTTGAGAATGCCTTCGAAGCTGGCGATGGTCTCTTTCAGAGACACGTACTTACCCGGAGAACCGGTAAATACTTCAGCAACGTGGAACGGCTGCGACAGGAAACGCTCAATCTTACGGGCGCGGGATACGATCAGCTTGTCGTCTTCAGACAGCTCGTCCATACCCAGGATCGCGATGATGTCTTTCAGTTCCTTGTAGCGCTGCAGAACGTTCTGAACACCACGGGCAACGTTGTAGTGCTGCTCACCAATTACCAGCGGATCCAGCTGACGGGAGGTGGAGTCGAGCGGATCGATCGCCGGGTAGATACCCTTGGAAGCGATGTCACGGCTCAGTACCACGGTCGCGTCAAGGTGCGAGAAGGTGGTGGCCGGAGACGGGTCAGTCAAGTCATCCGCCGGTACGTAGACCGCCTGGATAGAAGTGATGGAACCGGTCTTGGTAGAGGTGATCCGCTCCTGCAGCTGACCCATCTCTTCCGCCAGGGTCGGCTGGTAACCTACCGCAGAAGGCATACGGCCCAGCAGTGCAGATACCTCAGTACCGGCCAGGGTGTAACGGTAGATGTTGTCAACGAACAGCAGTACGTCACGGCCTTCGTCACGGAACTTCTCAGCCATGGTGAGACCGGTCAGGGCCACACGCAGACGGTTTCCAGGGGGCTCGTTCATCTGGCCGTAAACCATGGCAACCTTATCGAGAACGTTGGACTCCTTCATTTCGTAGTAGAAGTCGTTACCTTCCCGGGTCCGCTCACCAACACCTGCGAATACGGAGAGACCGGAGTGCTCTTTCGCGATGTTGTTGATCAGTTCCATCATGTTTACGGTCTTGCCTACGCCGGCACCACCGAACAGACCAACCTTACCACCCTTGGCGAACGGGCAGATCAGGTCGATAACCTTGATGCCGGTTTCCAGCAGGTCGGCAGACGCTGCCTGATCGGCATAGCCCGGTGCTTTGCGGTGGATAGCCCAGCGCTCTTCTTCGCCGATGTCGCCCTGTTCGTCGATGGGACGACCCAGAACGTCCATGATCCGGCCCAGAGTCTGTGTACCAACAGGTACAGAGATCGGCTTGCCGGTGTTTTCTGCTTTCAGGCCACGCTTCAGGCCCTCAGTGCTGCCCATGGCGATGGTACGAACAATGCCGTCACCCAGCTGCTGCTGGACTTCCAGAGTTGTTTCGCCACCTTCAAGCAGCAGTGCGTCGTAAACGCTTGGAACGGAGTCACGTGGAAATTCCACGTCGATAACCGCGCCAATGATCTGAACGATGTGTCCGCTACTCATGCTCGGTTCCTCGTTATCTTGATAGTCAATAAAACCAGTAGGTCTGTGAGCGTTAACCAACAGATGCCGCGCCGCTCACAATCTCCGAAATCTCTTGTGTGATCGCTGCCTGACGGGCCTTGTTGTAGGCCAGTTGAAGCTCGTCAATGATGCTGCCAGCGTTATCTGTCGCGCTCTTCATGGCAATCATCCGGGCAGCCTGCTCACAGGCCAGATTTTCTACCACACCCTGATACACCTGGGATTCGATATAACGTGGCATCAGCCCGTCAAGGATCGGACGGGAATCCGGCTCGTAGATGTAATCCCACTGGTGACCGATTTCTTCATCATCGCCTTCCGGCAGCGGCAGCAACTGCAGCGCCTTCGGGCTCTGGGTCATGGTGTTGACGAATTCGTTGCTGATCAGGAACAGGCGGTCGATCTTGCCTTCCACGAACGAATCCAGCATCACCTTGACGCTACCGATCAGCTGATCTGCACTCGGGCTATCGCCCAGGTGCGTCACGGCTGCCACCACGTTCCCGCCGTAGTTGCGGAAGAAGGAGGCACCCTTCTGGCCAATAGCGCAGATATCGGTCTCAATACCTTGTTGTTTCCATTCACGCATTTCTCTGACGAGCAGCTTGAACGCGTTGGTGTTCAGACCACCGCAAAGACCGCGATCAGAGGAGACCACAATGTAGCCTACCCGCTTGACCTCGCGCTCCTGCATGAACGGATGGCGGTAATCCTTGTTGGACTTCGCAATGTGTCCGATTACCTGGCGCATCTTTTCAGCGTACGGGCGGGTTGCCTGCATACGCTCCTGAGCCTTACGCATCTTGCTCGCGGCTACCATTTCCATGGCAGACGTGATCTTCTGCGTGCTCTTGATGCTTCCGATCTGGTTACGTATTTCTTTTCCGACGGCCATATGTCACTGCCTTTTCAAGTTAGACACTCAAATGGACCAGCAGGCCCGCACAACGGCGGGCCTTTTGGATTTACCAGCTCTGAGTGGTCTTGAATTTCTCCAGAGCAGCTTTGAGGCCGGCAGTGATGTCGTCGTTGAAGTTACCTTCAGGGCCGATCTTGTCCAGAAGTTCCTTCTGCTCGGACCGCATCCAGTCCAGCAGTTGGGCTTCGAACTTCACAACCTTGTTGACATCCACATCGTCCAGGAAGCCTTCGTTCGCTGCGAACAGTACGGTACCCATTTCCGCAACGGTCATCGGGCTGTACTGGTTCTGCTTCATCAGCTCGGTGACGCGCTGACCATGCTCCAGCTGCTTACGGGTTGCTTCGTCGAGGTCAGAAGCGAACTGGGCAAACGCCGCCAGTTCCCGGTACTGGGCCAGGGCCAGACGGATGTTACCGCCGAGCTTCTTCATGATCTTGGTCTGGGCTGCACCACCTACCCGGGATACAGAGATACCGGCGTTCATGGCCGGACGGATACCGGAGTTGAACAGGTTGGTTTCCAGGAAGATCTGACCATCGGTAATGGAAATTACGTTGGTCGGTACGAACGCAGACACGTCACCAGCCTGAGTCTCGATGATCGGCAGCGCGGTCAGGGAACCGGTCTTGCCTTTCACTTCGCCGTTGGTGAACTGCTCAACGTAGTCAGCATTTACACGGGACGCACGCTCCAGCAGACGGGAGTGCAGGTAGAAAACGTCACCCGGGAATGCTTCACGTCCTGGCGGACGACGCAGCAGCAGGGAGATCTGACGGTAGGCAACGGCCTGTTTGGACAGGTCATCGTATACGATCAGGGCGTCTTCACCGCGGTCGCGGAAGAACTCACCCATGGAAGTACCGGCGTACGGAGCCAGGAACTGCATGGCGGCCGGATCGGCGGCACCAGCAGCAACCACGATGGTGTGGTCCATGGCACCGTGCTCTTCCAGCTTGCGCACAACGGCGGCAATGGAAGACTGCTTCTGGCCAACGGCAACGTAGATACACTTGATGCCGGTGTGCTTCTGGTTGATGATCGCGTCGATGGCAACCGCGGTCTTACCGATCTGACGGTCGCCGATGATCAGCTCACGCTGGCCGCGGCCGATGGGAACCATGGTATCGATGGCTTTCAGACCAGTCTGTACCGGCTCGTCAACGGACTGACGGGCGATAACGCCAGGTGCAACCTTCTCGACCGGGGAGGTCAGGCTGTTGCCCAGCTCGCCCTTACCGTCGATGGGGTTACCCAGGGAGTCAACCACACGGCCCAGCAGTTCGTTACCAACGGGTACTTCCAGGATACGACCAGTACAACGTACCTTCTGGCCTTCGGCCAGACCTTCGTAGTCACCCAGAACAACCGCACCAACAGAATCACGCTCCAGGTTCAGCGCCATGCCGTATGTGCCGTTGGCAAATTCAATCATCTCGCCGTACATAACGTCGGCCAGACCGTGGATCAGCACGATACCGTCAGATACAGACAGGATCGTACCTTCGTTTTTTGCTTCGGAAGAGATGTCGAGTTTCTCGATTCTCTTCTTGATGATGTCACTGATCTCGGATGGATTCAGTTGCTGCATGCCTTTGTCCTCAAACCTTGTGCTGAAATCAGGAGCCCAGAGCCCTGGCCATTCTGGCCAGTTTGCCACGGACTGAAGCGTCGATAACCAGGTCGCCTGTTCGTACGATCACGCCACCGATCAGGGACTGATCCACGGTGGTCTCGAGTTCGACCTTGCGCTCCAGCTTTTTGGACAGTGCGTCGATCAGTTTCTGCTGCTCGTCTGCAGACAAGTCGAATGCGGTATCGATTGTAAGGTGCACAGACTTCTCAAGGTCTGCACGGTACAAACGGAACAAAGCAGAAATCTCCGGCAGCAGGGCCAGACGCTTGTTTTCAGCAAGAATCAACAGGAAGTTTCTGAGTGCTTCAGGCAGCGGCTCTTCAAAACACTCTGCGAAGAGTTCCGCCTTGCGTTGCTCAGACAGGCCGGGGTTGGCCAGGATGTTCTTTACCTCTTGGTCAGCCGCAACCTGAGCGGCAAAAGCCAGAGCCTGATCCCATTGATCAACGGCGTTCTGGTCCTGCGCGGCATCAAAAACGGCCTTCGCGTAGGGTCGGGCTAACGTTGTAAGTTCTGCCATGATGACCCTCGTTTAGAGTTCTGCGGCCAGCTTTTCCAGCATCTCGCTGTGAGCTTTGGCGTCTACAGAGGTTTCCAGAATCTTCTCGGCACCGGCAACGGCCAGGGTGGCCACTTCTGCTCTGAGTGCGTCGCGAGCCTGAACACGCTCCTGTTGAATTTCCGCCCTGGCCTGCTCAATAAGCTTTTCGCCTTCTTTGCGGGCATCCTCTTTGGAGGCTTCCACAATCTGGGCGGCACGCTTGTTGGCCTGGTCAATCAGGGCTGCAGCTTCTTCTTTCGCCTTTTGCAGTTCTTTGGTGGCTTTTTCCTGGGCCAATTCGAGATCGAGTGATGCCCGATCGGCCGCGGATAGGCCATCTGCAATTTTCTTCTGGCGCGCTTCCATGGCAGCCGTAATCGGCGGCCATACATATTTGACGCAGAACCAGACGAAAATAGCGAAGGCAATCGATTGCCCTATCAACGTAAGGTTTATATTCACGGCGATATACCTCTTGCTATTCGTTGCGTCCTGGTTTCCGGAAGGAGGGGCGCGGCCTTAGCCGGCGCCCACAGCTCTCGGTTTAATTAACCAGCAACAACGAAGATCAGGTACATCGCGATACCAACACCGATCATGGGAACCGCGTCAAGCAGACCAGCCATGATGAAGGCTTTGGTTTGCAGTTGGTTGGCCATTTCCGGCTGACGGGCAGTGGACTCAAGCAGTTTGCCGCCCAGCAGACCGAAACCGATACCAGCGCCCAGAGCGCCCAGACCGATGATCAACGCAGCTGCGATAAATACCATTTCCATTGAAGACTCCTCAGTTTTTTTCAGATAGTTAAGGGTTTGTTTATTTAAGGGTTAATCAGTGATCTTCGTGTGCCGCGCTGAGGTAAACCACAGTAAGCACCGTAAAAATAAAGGCCTGAAGCGGAATAACCAGAATGTGGAAGATCGCCCAGGGAACGTTCAACGTCCACTGAATCCACAGTGGCAACAGCGCAATCAGGATAAACACAACTTCACCAGCGTACATGTTACCGAACAGACGCAGCGCCAGACTGATTGGCTTGATGATCAGTGCCAGGATTTCCAGCAGCAGGTTGAACGGGATCATGATCCAATGATTGAACGGGTTAAAGGCCAGCTCTTTGCTGAAGCCACTAACGCCTTTCACCTTGAAGCTGTAGAACAGAATCAGCAGGAACACACCAATCGACATGCCGAAGGTAGCATTCGGATCGGTGGTCGGAACAATCTTGAAGTACTCAAGCCCCAGCGCGTGAGCGATCGACGGAATATAGTCGATGGGGATCAGCTTCAGGATGTTCATCAGCAGAATCCAGACGAAAATCGTCAACGCCAGGGGCGCAATCAGCGGATTCTTGCCGTGGAAAACGTCGCGCACGATGCCCTGAACAAATTCAAAGGTCATCTCGATCAGGTTCTGCAAGCCGCTCGGCGTGCCTTCGGTGACCCGGTTGGCCACAAAGCGGAACAGGCCCAGGAACAGAATACCCATGGCGATTGACCAGCCGAGGGTATCGACGTGGATTGCCATGAAGCCCATGTCTGTGGCTTCCTGACCAGTTCGTGCGAAGGTCCAGGTGGCCTCCTGCACGACACTGCCATCCGCGCGCTCATAGCCTTCCGGGAGCTTGCCATAGGTAAGGTTGGTGAGGTGGTGTTTTATGTACTCTACTGGGGTATCAGCTGCCATACTGCTCTCGTCCAGTCATCGCTGTGGTCGCGGCCGGATGAGCCAGCGCAATGCCGTACCCAACACAACCATCACAGCAAAAGTGAATAACAGAGCCGGTACGTGGACTGGCTCCATTAAAGTGAAAACGGCCGCAAAAAACACTGCGGTAAGGGCCAGCTTGATGCTCTCTGCCCTGAATATGTTGCTCACTGCCAGGTGCATCTGTCGGGCACCCTGATAACGATAAGCGCGGTGAGCAAAGTACGCGTTTGGTATGACAAAAATAAGACCGCCAATGAGGGCGGAATACCCGGCCAAACGACTTTCCAACAACCATAACAGGCTCAGAATCAGCAGAACCGCCATCTCTATAATCAACCACTTGCCAAGTGGTACGTACGTGATGGCTCTCGAAGAACGGTTCATATCACCAGCTGTCATTCCAAGCGCGCGGAATTATATGTGTTAACCGATAGGTGTTCAACATAACCGCACGGAAAAATTGGCGAAAAAGTGAGCAGATTTTGCCACGGAAACCTGAAGTTTTACACAGGTTGTGTTGCTCATCGATCACCACAACCACATGTGGTGTTTCCGGCACCAGACGGGACTTTAGGATGATTTTCAGGTTTTATCGGGCCGACTAGCGGATGTGGCCCAGAATGCCGTCAAGCTCGTCCAGTGAACTGTACTCAATCACCAGCTTGCCTTTGCCCCGTTTACCATGATTGATCGCCACCCGGGCACCGAGCCGGTCAGACAGATCGTCCTGCAGGGCCCGGATGTTCGGATCAAGAGCCGGCTTGGTGTTGTCTTTGTCTTCCGGTTTTTCCTGCTGAACCCGGCGCACCAGGGCTTCAGTCTGGCGTACCGACAGCGATTTGGCGACCACCTGACGGGCCACCTGCATCTGCTGCTCCGGTGGCAGGGTGAGCATGGCACGACCGTGACCCATTTCCAGATCACCATGCTCCAGCATTACCCTTACGTCTTCGGTCAGGCCGATCAACCGCAACAGGTTGGTGATCGTCGTTCGGGACTTGCCCACCGCCTCGGCCACCTGAGCCTGGGTCAGGCCGAACTCGTCCTGCAGGCGCTGCAGGGCGAAGGCTTCTTCAATAGGGTTCAGGTTTTCGCGCTGGATGTTCTCGATCAGCGCCATCGCAATGGCGGCTTCATCCGGGACATCGCGGATAATGGCAGGAATACGGTCCAGTTCTGCCAGCTGGGTGGCACGCCAGCGGCGCTCACCGGCAATCAGTTCATAACGGCCTTCCGAAACCGGACGCACCACGACCGGCTGCATCACGCCCTGCTGACGAATGGAGTCTGCCAGTTCCTGCAGAGCGGCGGGGTCCATATCCCGGCGCGGCTGATAACGACCACGCTGGATCAGGTCGACCGGGATCTCACGCAGTTCACCATCGTGATCACTGGTCTCCTGATTGAGATTCACCTTCGAGCCCTGGAGCAGTGCCCCCAGTCCCCGTTCGCCCAAGCCTCGCTTCTTCGCCGCCATGGTAGTTGTCATTCTTCCTGTTGAAATAGTGGGTGCATGGTTGCCTGACGGCGATCTATGTTACACCGCAACCGCGGGCGATGTCTTTTTCGATCCGTGCCGGCGTACCATCTCGCCAGCCAGCGCCAGATAAGCCACCGCACCTTTGGACACCCGATCATACTTGAGTGCCGGCATGCCGTAACTGGGCGCTTCTGCCAGCCGGACATTACGGGGAATCACCGCCCGGTAAACCTTGTCACCGAAATATTCACTGAGCTGACCGGAGACATCCAGAGTCAGACTGTTGCGGGGGTCGTACATGGTGCGCAGGATACCCTCAATCTCCAGATTGGGATTGACCGTTTCCTGAATCTGCTGGACGGTGTTCATCAGTGCCGCCAGCCCTTCCAGGGCATAATATTCACACTGCATCGGGATCAGTACCGAATCCGCGGCGGACAGGGCATTCACGGTCAGCAGACTGAGCGAAGGCGGGCAATCAATCAGGATGTAGTCGTAGTTTTCCCGAACGGTGTTGAGGGTGAGCCGTAACCGGTGTTCCCGGCCAATCTCGTTCATCAGCTCCACTTCGGCGGCGGTCAGGTCACCGTTGGCGGGCAGCAGATCAAAACCGGAGGCTTCAGCGTGGACGATCACGTCCGCCGGCGTAGCCCGTTTGGTCAGCACATCGTATCCGGACAGCTCCAGGGAATTTTTATCCACACCGCTGCCCATGGTGGCATTCCCCTGGGGATCCATATCTACCAGCAGCACCCGGCGCTTGGTGGCCGCCAGAGACGCGGCAAGATTGACGCAGGTGGTGGTTTTGCCCACACCGCCTTTCTGATTGGTCACTGCAATCACGCGCGCCATGCTTTGCCTCCTGCTGTTGAGGGTTACCGGTGTCGTTCAGCCCGGGCGACGATCAGTAAATGCCGTTCACCGTCGGCTCCGGGGACGGTCAGGGAATGGCTGGATTCTACCTGCCAGTCCGCCGGAAGGGCAGCTACTTCATCATCCGGATACTGGCCTTTCATGGCAAGGAACTCGCCGTCATTCGCGAGCAGACCGCCACACCAGGTCACCAGGTTTTCCAGCGCGGTAAAGGCCCGGCTGCTGATCTGGGAGAAGGGCTGATCGGGCTGGCAGTCTTCCGCCCGGCCGTGGATAACTTCAACGTTGTCCAGCCCGAGCTCAAGCACACACTGATTCAGGAATCGGGTTTTCTTGCCGTTGCTGTCCAGCAGGGTAAAGCGTTTTTCCGGGAACACAATGGCCAGCGGAATACCAGGCAGGCCGCCGCCGGCGCCCACATCCAGCAAATGGTTTGTGGTCACCCAGGGCAAGATGCTCAGACTGTCCAGCAACTGGCGGGAGACCATGACCCGCTCATCCCGCACGGCGGTCAGGTTGTAGGCCTTGTTCCACTTGTTCAGCAGAGCCAGAAAAGCCAGCAACTGTTGCTGCTGGCTGTCGGACAAAGACAGGTTCATGGCCGCGAGGCCGTCCCGAAGCTGGCCGGGCCACTGTGGATAACTCATCTCAGGCGCTCTGCTTTTTCAACAGGTCGCGCTTTTTCAGATGCACCAGAATCTGGCTGACCGCCGCCGGGGTCACACCCTGGATACGGGACGCCTGAGCCACCGTTTCCGGGCGCACGTCCTTGAGCTTCTGCTTGATTTCGTTGGACAGGCCACCGATGACGTCGTAATCCAGATCCAGCGGCAATGCGGTGTTCTCGTTCTTGCGCAGGCGCTCGATCTCATCCGCCTGGCGGGAGATGTAGCCTTCGTATTTGATCTCGATTTCCACCTGATCGGCTACGTTCGGGTCCTCCGCCCGTTCGGCCCCGATCTCGGCGATGTGATCGTAGACAATCTCCGGACGGCGCAGCAGCTCCGCCAGAGACTGGTCACGGGTCATCGGCTGTTTCAGGTAGCCATTGGCTCGCTCACCCGCCTCGGTGTTCGGATGGATACGGGTGCTTTCCAGGCGGCTACGCTCTTTGGCAATGCCTTCGCACTTCTCGCTGAACTTCTGCCAGCGCTCGTCGTCCACCAGGCCCAGCTTGCGGCCGGTTTCGGTCAGGCGCAGGTCGGCGTTGTCCTCCCGCAGGATCAGCCGGTATTCGGCACGGCTGGTAAACATACGGTAGGGCTCCTGGGTGCCCATGGTGATCAGGTCGTCCACCAGTACGCCCAGATAGGCCTCATCCCGGCGCGGGTACCACTCTTCTTTATCCTGGGCCCGCAGCGAGGCGTTGATGCCCGCCAGCAAGCCCTGGGCACCGGCTTCTTCGTAACCGGTGGTGCCGTTGATCTGGCCGGCAAAGTACAGGCCCTGGATAAACTTGGTTTCCAGGGTGTGGCGCAGGTCCTGCGGGTTCAGGTAGTCATACTCGATGGCATAGCCCGGGCGCAGGATGTGGGCGTTCTCGAAACCGGGAATCGAGCGCACTGCCTTGAGCTGGATATCAAACGGCAGGCTGGTGGAAATACCATTCGGGTACAGCTCGTTGGTGGTCAGGCCTTCGGGCTCGACGAAAATCTGGTGCGAATCCTTGTCGGCAAAGCGGTTGACCTTGTCCTCGATGGACGGGCAATAACGCGGGCCCACGCCCTCGATGTTGCCAGCGAACATGGGCGAGCGGTCAAACCCACTGCGGATAATGTCGTGGGTTTCTTCGGTGGTGCGGGTCACGTAACAGCAGATCTGCTCCGGATGTTCGTCACGGCTGCCAATAAACGACATCACAGGTGTCGGATCGTCTCCCCACTGCTGCTGCATCGCGGAGAAATCCACGGTGCGGGCATCAATGCGCGGCGGTGTTCCTGTTTTTAGGCGGCCAACGTTGAACGGTAGCTCCCGCAGGCGTTTGGCCAGGGCATTCGCCGGCGCATCACCAGCGCGACCACCGGCGTGATTCTGCATACCGATGTGGATAACGCCACCGAGGAAGGTACCGGTGGTCAAAACCACGGTTTTGGCGTTGAAGCGGATGCCAGTCTGAGTCACCACACCCACCACCTGGTCGTTTTCCACAATCAGGTCATCGGCCGCCTGCTGGAACAGGGTCAGATTGGGCTGATTTTCCAGCATATGACGAATGGCGGCTTTGTACAGAATCCGGTCCGCCTGAGCACGGGTGGCACGCACCGCCGGACCCTTTCGGCTGTTCAGGACCCGGAACTGGATGCCTGCCTGATCGGTGGCCCGGGCCATGGCGCCGCCCAGGGCATCGATTTCCTTCACCAGATGGCTCTTGCCAATGCCACCGATGGCCGGGTTACAGGACATCTGCCCCAGAGTCTCAATGTTGTGGGTCAGCAGCAGGGTTTGCGAACCCATACGCGCTGCCGCCAGGGCGGCTTCAGTACCGGCATGGCCACCACCAATGACAATGACATCGAAACGGGTCGGAAACTCCACACTACACCTCGGAAATCGGGGAAAAAAACAGGGCGGCGAGTATAACGCCTCGCCCGGGAAATTGCAGTCAGAATGTGCAAATTTTAACCAGCAACGAGGTGAATAAAAACCCTGGCGGCTGGCCTTGGCCGATGATCAGTGCGACGCCGCTCTCTGACAGGGTTCGTACAGGATAAGGAAATTCCGAAAGTTTCAGGATTTCATAGCCTTGTCATACATTGTTCAAAAAAGTTTTCAAAAAGTTATCCACACAATTGATGCCTTCACTTACAGCCAAAAACGTCGATAACTATTTGTTAAATAAAAATTTTATTAAATTACTCTGGCATTATTCGCAAATTATCCCAGTAATTATCCACAGCGTTTTTAGCAAATGCCTATATACGGTGCAAAAACCGGTACCCCTGAACGCAAGTGCACCAACAAAGGGCCAGTTTCCACGCAGGCTCGCCAGCGCGGTCGTCTGGCCCCGGTGCCAGGCGCCCAACCAGAGGTTTTGGCACAGAACTCGCTTGAGCCTGGAATGCAGTTTCTCAACCATGGCCAGGAAGGCTCGAACAGGCAGTACAAGGGTTCCTGACCATGAAGCGCGTTCTCAGACTTGCCGAGCACCGGCACCGCCCCTCTGGCAAAACCGCCAGCTTTATCGAACATCACGATTTCCGGTCGGTCTATCAACCCATTCTCAGCCCCACCCATCAGAAGATGGTCGGCTACGAGGCACTGGTACGGGTTCGTCGTGGTAATCAGCCAGTACCGCCGCCTTCGCTTTTCGAGCAGGCCAGCATTCAGGGCGTCACCTCGGAACTGGACCGGCACCTGCTGAACCTGCATCTGGAGAATTTCACCCAGACCAACCTACCTATCTGGCTGTTTATCAATATCAACCCGGACACTCTGTTCCACCATAACGACTACCTGTCTGTACTGGCTGACCATTGCCATCAACTGGGCGTGCATCCGGAGAAGATCGTGCTGGAGCTGGTGGAGACCGCCTCCCGGGACAGCGCCACGCTGCTGGAGTTCGTCCAGGAAGCCAAGGCCCGGGGATTCCAGATCGCCATCGACGACTTTGGCATGGGTGATTCCAATTTTGAGCGCCTGTGGCGAATCAACCCGCTGATCGTGAAGATTGACCGGTCTCTGTTGATGAACGCCCAGGATCACAACCGCGCGCGATTGCTGTTGAACAGCCTGGTCCGGATGATTCGCGAGAGTGGCAGCCTGGTGCTGATTGAAGGCATCGAGAACAATGCCCAGGCCCACATTGCGCTGGCCACCGAAGCGGATCTGCTGCAGGGCTTTCTGTTTGCCCGACCGGGGCAAGGGTCCGAAGAACTGACGCAGACCGCCGAAACCGCGTTGCGACAGGTCATGTCGGAATCCGAACGCTGGTGCCAGAACGATTTCAGGACCCGCGAGACCTATCTCAAGCTGCTGAGATTCGAAATCATGGATGCCTGCCATGCCCTGGCCCGGGGCGAAGAATTTGATCGGGTATGCCGGCCTCTGCTGCAAATGGAGGGCGTACGGCGATGCTTCCTGCTTGATCAAAAAGGGGTCCAGCAAGGCAGTCTGGCCCAATCCGGGGCTTCCCGGAATGCCGCATTCAACCCGCTGTATCAGTCCGCTGGCGCCTGCTGGAGCCATCGGGAATATTTCCGCAACGCCCTGGAGCGACCGCAACACATCAGCTGCAGTCGCCCCTACGTGGCCCTTCCGGACGCCCGACGAACCGTTACCCTGTCCACCGGCACCTCACTGGCCCAGGGCCACCGGATCTTCTGCGTGGATATCCACCCGGATGAGGTCCTGGACGGTCAGGTTCTGTTCCCGGACACCCTTTGATGCCGGGATTCAGCCGGTAGGGTTCAGAAATCGTCCGCCTTGCGCTGTGGCACCGCCGCCGAGCTGCTACCACCGGATGGGCCCGCTGCCAGGCGTTCCAGCTCCTGCTCCACCGCGTTCGAGGATTTCGCAAAGCGGGCTAAAAGGTTGTACAACACCGGGATAATGAACAGGGTCAGGGTGGTGGCGAAAATCAGGCCACCCAGGATCACCATGCCGATGGCCGCCCGGCTCTCGGCCCCGGCACCAGTAGCAATCACCAGCGGAACCGCCCCGAACACCGTAGATATGGTGGTCATCAGTACCGGGCGGAAGCGCAGGCTGGCACCTTCCAGAATGGCTTCTTTCACCTCGTAACCCTTGTCCCGAAGCTGGTTGGCAAATTCCACGATCAAAATGCCGTTCTTGGCCATCAGCCCCAGCAGCATGATGATGCCGATCTGGCTGTAGATGTTCAGACTGATGCCGGACCAAGCCAGTGCGATCAGCGCACCGGTCACCGCCAGCGGTACCGACAGCATGATAATCAGCGGGTGGATCCAGCTCTCGAACTGGGCCGCCAGCACCAGGAACACGATGATAAACGCCAGCCCGAAGGTCAGGTAGATGGCCGCCGAGGAATCCTGGAATTCCTGGGACAGGCCCTTGTAACTGAGCCGGGCCTCCGGAGGCAGGTTATCCACAGCCAGGTTATTCAGGTAGGTCAGCGCTGAACCCAGGTCATAGCCCTCGGCCAGGGACGCACTCACCACCACCGCCGGCAGCCGGTCAATCCGGCGCAAATCCGGATTGGCCCCGATCTCTTCCACAGATACCAGGGCCTTGAGTGGAATCAGTTCCCCACCTGCCCGAGGCCGCAGGAAGATCTGTTCCATATCACCGGGCGTGGCCCGGTCGGCATCGTCCGCCTGGATAATGACGTCGTATTCCCGGCCCCGATCGAGATAGGTGGTTACCTGCCGGGAGGCCAGCATGGTCTGCAGGGTGAGGCCTACGTCTTCGATGGTGATATCCAGATCCGCTGCCCGGTCGCGGTCAATATTGACCTTCAGTTCCGGCCGGGTCAGCTCAAAATCGGTGTCGACATTCAGCAGATTCGGATTTTCCTTTGCCCGTTCAACGATCTCCTCACTCCAGGCCTGCACCGACTCGTAGTCAGGGCCGGCAATGACAAACTCCACCGGCTGATTGAAGCCGCGCTGGCCCAGCCCCGGCGGATTGATGACACTGATCCGCACCCCGGAAATGTCAGACAGCTTGTCGCGGATCTCGGTGGTGACCTGCTGCTGCTTGATATCCCGCTGTTCCCAGGGCACCAGCCCCATGATCATGAAGGCATTGTCTTCTTCATCCCGGAATCCGACGATGGACAGGAATCGCTCAGCGATACCGTCATCCAGGTAGGGCAACAGCCGCTCTTCGGCCTGTTTGACAAAGTGATCGGTGAATTCAACCGTCGAACCCCGGGGCGCGCTAACGGGCATGATTATCACGCCGCGGTCTTCGGTCGGGGCCAGTTCCTGGGGCAACCGGGGGAAAATCACCACAGCGATGATCAGCCCGACAATACCAAGCCCGAGCAACAGGCCCGGCTGGTTCAGAGAGAAGCGAAGCATTCTCTGATAGCCATTCGTCAGGCCATTCAGGATGCGTTCACTGAAGGCCCAGAGCCGATGCCCCTCGGCACTGTCGGGACTGTGCCGGAGCCACTTGGAGCAGAGCATCGGCGCCAGGGTCAGAGCAACCAGGCTGGAAACCACCACGGCGGCGGCCAGGGTGAAGCCGAATTCCGCAAACAACCGGCCCACGTTCCCGCCCATGAACGAGATGGGCACAAACACCGCCACCAGTGTCAGCGTGGTGGCGATCACCGCGAAAGCTACCTGCTTGGCGCCCCGGTAAGCCGCCAGCAGAGGTGGTTCGCCTTCATCGATGCGGCGCTGGATGTTCTCCAGCATGACAATGGCATCGTCCACCACCAGGCCGATGGCCAGAATGATGGCCAGCAGGGTAAGCACGTTGATGGAAAAGCCCAGGAAACCCAGGCCGATAAACGCACCGATCACCGCCACCGGAATGGTGACCGCCGGAATCAGGGTCGCGCGCCAGGAGCGCAGGAACAGAAAGATAACCAGTATTACCAGCGATACCGCAATCGCCAGCGTGGTCAGAACCTCTTTGATCGAAGCCCGGATAAACACCGATTCGTCATAGCTCTCGGCAATACGCACTTCCGGCGGCAAGGTCTCGCGAATCTTCACCAGCTCCGCCTTCACCGCATCCGACACCGCTACCGTGTTGGCCTTGGACTGGCGGATTACCCCCATCCCGATAGCGGTTTCGCCATTGGCCCGCAAACGACCAACATCCGATTCCACCCCGACCTGAACATTGGCAACCTCGCCCAGGCGCAACAGGTCGTTGCCATCCCGGCGGATCACCAGATTGCGGAAATCTTCCACATTGGACAACCGCCCTTCTGCGCGCACGGTAAAGTTACGGGTGGAGGAGTCCACTGAACCGGCCGGTAACTCCACGTTGTTCTGCCGCAGTGCCTGCTCTACCTCGGCAACGGTAATGTTGCGGGCCGCCAGGCGGGTGCGGTCGAGCCAGACCCGGATGGCGTAACGGCGTTCACCGCCAATCCGGACATCGGCAACACCGTCCAGAACCGATAACCGGTCTGCCAGTACCCGATCGGCGAAGTCACTGAGTTCGGCACTGTCCCAGACGTCACTGATCAGAGTTATCCACATCATTGGCCGGGCATCGGAATCGGCTTTTTGAACCACCGGGGGATCGGCCTCATCCGGCAACTGGTTCAGAACCCGGGACACCGCATCGCGCACGTCGTTGGCGGCAATGTCTACATCCCGGGAGGTATCAAATTCTATTGAGGTTCGGGATTCACCCTGTTCAGTTGAGGATTCGATGGAGCGAATGCCTTCAATGCCACTGATGGCCCCTTCAATCACCTGGGTAATCTGGGTGTCGACCACTTCCGCCGCAGCGCCGGTGTAATCGGTGGACACCGAAACCACCGGCGGATCAATATCCGGATATTCCCGAACCGGCAAGCCCAGCAAGGCGGCCACGCCGAATACGACAATCAGCAGACTCAGAACGGTGGCAAACACCGGGCGTTTGATGGAGACATCGGACAACACCATGGATCAGGACTCCACGGTCCGGGCAAACCGGTTTTCCGGAATCGCCTGGGCGTTACTCTGTACTTCAATGCGGTCGCCGGTGCTCAGGCGATCCTGCCCGGTTATCACGACGGCATCGTCGAGGGTCAGGCCGGAGGTAATCTCCACCAGACCGGGCATGCGCGAACCGGTCGCCACCGATACCCGGCGTGCCACGCCGTCTTCGGCAACAAACACATACTTGTCGTCGCCACGAATCATCACTGCCTGCTCCGGAATCACCAGCCCTTCCCGTTCCTGCAGGGTCAGTGACGCCGACATGAACTGGCCCGGCCGCAGACGACCGTCCGGATTATCGATAATGGCTCGCACCGACAGGGTTCGGCTCAATTCGCTGATACGGGTGGCCAGTTCCACCAGCTCTCCCCGGAAGACCTCGTCTGGGAATGCCGGCGAGGAGGCAATCACCGATTGGCCTACCCGAACCTGGCCGACAAAACGTTCCGGAACCGCAAAACCCATTTCCATACGATCGGTGGTGTCCAGCGTGGTAATGGTGGTGCCCGCTTGCAGATATGCCCCCACGCTGATGTCGCTCAGGCCCACCACACCGGAGAACGGCGCTTCAATGCGATGGTTTTCCAGCCGCACCCGGGCAGCCTGTCGCTGGGCTTCAGCCACACTCACAGCGGTGATCAGTTCATCCACCTGGGACTGGGACACGCTATTGTTGGAGCGCAAACGCTGGGCCCGCTCCAGTTGCCGCCTGGCATCGGCCAGCTGGGCTTCAATCACCTGGAGATCGGCACGGGCCTGACGATCGTCCAGACGTAACAGGACATCGCCCTGAGATACTTTCTGTCCGGGTTCGAGGTTGATCTGCACCACCCGGCCAGTGACTTCAGTGGTCAATTCCACGGCATTCAGTGCCTTGAGGTTGGCCACCGAACGAATCTCATCCCTGACCTGCTGCAATCTGGGCGCCACTGCACTGACTTTGCTGGCCCTCGGCTCCTCACCGGCCTGTTCTGTGGACGATGAATCCATCGCCAGAAAGAACACCGCACTTCCGGTACCCGCTGCAACCAGTACCACCGCAATCAGCCATTGCTTCCACATGGGTATCGCAAACCTTTCCGAGTTCAGTTCTGCGGGACAGCCCCGCTTTCACGTTTCTGAATCACCAACACCACTTCACCCACATCGACACCCCACTTGCTCATGGTGGTCTGGTTGATCAGGGTGTCGGGAGTAACCAGGTACATCCAGTCGTCCATCCGGACATCGATCGTGCCATCGCCGTATGCCACCCGCAGGACATAATTCATGTGTATGGCGTTGCCCTGCCAGCGCATGGTGCCGGCTTCCACCACGTCGCCGGCGCTGGCGTGATAGCTGCCGTTGTCCGGTGTCAGCGTCCAGATCCGGGTCTGGACCTCGCCGTCGTTGAAACGGAACACCTCATCCAGCGTACCGACACCGTTTTCATCCCAACTGGCCACAATGTCTGCGTCGAAGGTACGGATAACCTGGCCGGCGTAGTCCTTGACCACCCCCCGGGCCGAAAGTTCGCCCCGGAAAAACTCCGAGGGCACCAGCTCCGGTGCCTGGCCCTGATAATCCTCCAGATTCGGCCCGGCACACCCTGCCAGCATCAGGGTCATTAACAGTATAAGACCACCGCTTCGAAGACCATGGAAAAGACCGGGGAAAGGCTGCGTTTGCATGACTTTTACACTCCTTGGCGACTACCGGATAGCAACAGAACGTTTACAGCATTACGGACCCATGGCCGTGCCCGATCAGTCCCCGGGCCCAACCGTCATTTCAGCCAATTGTCCATTCTGACATCAGCACCAGCGCTTTCCGTCAATGGCAGCCCGCCGGGAATACCGTACAACTGCACACACAGTGGCCTTTCTGGCCCAACCAATTCCGGATGATCAATGCATGTGAGGACTGGCTATGCCTGTGTATAAAGCGCCCCTGAGGGACATGAAATTCCTGCTCAATGACGTATTCGATTACCCGCGGCACTACCAGACACTGGCCTCCGGTGAGAACGCCACGCCCGACATTGTCGACGCCATTCTGAGCGAATGCGGCCGTTTCTGCGAAGAGGTGCTGAGCCCGCTGTATCAGTCCGGCGACGAAGAAGGGTGCCACCTGGAAAACGGTGAAGTGATCACCCCTAAGGGCTATAAAGAAGCCTACGAGCAATATGTGATGGGCGGCTGGCAGGGCCTGTCGGCACCGGAGGAATTCGGGGGCCAGGGCCTGCCAGCCTCCATGGGCCTGCTGAAGCAGGAAATGATGGGCACCGCCAACTGGTCCTTTTCCATGTACCCTGGCCTGTCCCTGGGGGCCATGAACACCATCTATCTGCACGGCGATGAGCAGCAGCAACAGACTTATCTGGCGCCGCTGACTGAAGGCCGCTGGGGCGGCACCATGTGCCTGACCGAGCCCCAGTGCGGTACCGACCTGGGCCAGGTCAAAACCCGGGCCGAACCCCAGGCCGACGGCAGCTACAAACTCACAGGCACCAAGATCTTCATTTCCTCAGGAGAGCACGATCTGACCGAAAACATCGTTCACATCGTGCTGGCCCGTCTGCCGGATGCCCCGAAAGGCACCAAAGGCATCAGCCTGTTTATCGTGCCCAAGTTCCTGCCCGATGCCCAGGGCGGTGTCGGTGAGCGCAACGCCGTCAGTTGCGGCGCGCTGGAGAAGAAGATGGGCATCAAGGCTTCGGCCACCTGTGTGATGAATTTCGATGGCGCCACCGGCTATCTGATCGGCCCGGAGAATCAGGGCCTGGAGTGCATGTTCACCTTTATGAACACAGCCCGCATCGGTACGGCAATTCAGGGGGTTGGCCCCGCCGAGCTGTCCTATCAGTGGGCTCTGGATTACGCCAGGGAGCGCCGATCCATGCGGGCGCTGTCCGGCAAGAAAGAGCCGGATGAAGTTGCAGACAGCCTGATTCACCATGCCGATGTCCGGCGTATGCTGCTGACCCAGAAAGCCATCGCGGAAGGCGGCCGCTCCATGCTCTATTACGCCGCCAAGATCGCGGACCATATGGTGGAAGCGCATACCGCAGGCGATACCGCCAAGGTTGAGAAATATGACGACAAACTCGGCTTCCTGACGCCAATCCTGAAGGGATTCCTGACCGAGCTGGGCTGTGAGGCCACCAATCTGGGCATGCAGGTGTTCGGCGGTCATGGCTACATCCGCGAACACGGTATGGAGCAGATTGTCCGGGATACCCGTATTGCCACCCTGTACGAAGGTACAACCGGCATCCAGGCCCTGGACCTGCTCGGGCGCAAGGTCTTACTGATGACCCAGGGCGGAGCAGTGCGGGAATTCACCCTCAAGGTGGCCAATTTTGCCCGCAAGCACCTGACCAACAAACAACTGCGGCCGATGGCGGTGGAGCTGCTGAAACTGACCGCCCAGTGGAACCTGCTGACCGTGCGCGTGATGCTGGCAGCACGCAAGGATCGCGACGTGGTCAGCGCCGCCGCCAACGACTTCCTGATGTACAGCGGCTACGTGACCATGGCGTACATGTGGCTACGCCAGGCGGCGGTGGCCAGCGATAAACTGGAAAACGGCGGCGATGAATCTGACGCCTTTTATCGCACCAAGCTGGCGACCGCCGAGTTCTATTATGAGCGCTTGCTGCCCCGGGCCCAGGCCCACGCCACCAGCATGCTGAGCCCGACCCGCAACCTCATGCAGGTGGCACCAGAAGAGATGGCCTTTACCGGTTAACCTCCGGTATTTTCCCGTCCCGGGCTCTGCCCGGGACATTTTTGCCTGTTCATGACCATCCGGAAACCGGGGTTGAAATCCCGTTGATACGACCTCAACTTTCCCCCTGCCTTACCACTTTTCTCACAATGCACTGAGGTTTAACGACTTTTAGAGACATCACCATTCTCGCGTATAAAAGAAGGAGGTTCGAAAATGGACAATCGTACTGACGACTTTTATCCCACCCGCCTCGAGCGCCCGGCAGAGAGTTTCGAGCGCAAGGACCCGGTTATCCACAGCCAGGGAACCGACCGCCACAATGGGCCGTTGAGCGAAACTGAACTGGCCCGGTATGAACGGGACGGCTTTCTGGTATTCAACAACTTTCTGGATCAGGAAACGGTCAAACGTTTCCGGGACGACCTGCGAGCCTATGAGAATGACGACAGCATCCTGCGTTCCGAAGGCACTATTACTGAGCCGGGCAAGCAGGAAATCCGCTCTATTTTCGGGATCCACGAACTGTCTGATCGCTTTGACCGACTGACCCGGGAGTCCCGCCTGCTGGATATGGTGCACCAGCTACTGGGCAGTGATGCCTACATCCACCAGTCACGCATCAATTTCAAACCCGGTTTCCACGGCAAGGGCTTTGACTGGCATTCGGATTTCGAGACCTGGCACGCCGAGGACGGTATGCCGCGCATGCGGGCCGTCAGCTTTTCCATCGCCCTCACCGACAACACACCATTCAACGGCCCATTGATGCTGATTCCCGGCACCCACAAAACGTTTGTGCCCTGTGTCGGCCGCACGCCCGAGGACAACTACCAGTCCTCACTGAAAAAGCAGGAGCTGGGGGTCCCCAACGAGCAGGACCTGCAGAAGATGGCCGATCAGTACGGCATCCAGGCGCCTACCGGGCCAGCGGGCTCTCTGATCATATTCGAGTGCAACACGTTGCATGCCTCCAATGCCAATATGTCACCCTGGCCCCGCAGCAATCTGTTCTTCGTCTACAACAGTGTGGAAAACCGTCTGGAACAGCCATTCTGCGGCAACAAACCGCGGCCCGACTTTCTGGGCAATCGCAGCCATACCGAGGCCCTGCGCCCGGTTCGTTCACCGGATCTGCGCCGCACCGGTTAAGCGATGGCCCAATAACGAAAAAGGGGAAGCCAGTGGCTTCCCCTTTTGCAATGGAACAAAGCTCTGATCAGAGGCCGTACTTGGTCTCAATAGCCTCGTAGATTCCGTTGTTCTTGATGGTTTCCAGGCCCTGATTCAGTTTCTGGATCACCTCGTCCGGCGTTTCCATGTTCATGGCCAGGTACAGTTCGGTCTTGTTGAACGAATACACCGGAACCAGCCCTTCCACATCCTGCTGGGAGGCAAAATAGGGCCCGGCCAGCTGGTCCGCAATCCAGAGGTCAACCTGCCCCAGTTCCAGGCGCTTCGGGTTCAGATCGTCGCTTTCCATCTCCGAGACCTTATAGCCGCGCTCCAGCAGGTATTCGGTCATGACGTCACCGCGATAGCCGGCATACAGCAAACCCCGGGTATCTTCCAGATCGTCGATCTGCAGGTTGGTGCCGGCCGGGGCAAAGATGGTCCACAGGTTGTTCGCCAATGGCCCTACCCACTTGAACTGCGGTGCCCGGCTTTCGGTATAGGTGGTGCAGAAGATCCCATGGTTCTTTTTGTTCAGGGCCCGGTTGTAGCCGTAATCCCAGTTCCGGAGCTTGATGACATAGTCCAGCCCGGACGCCTGCAGCACCGCTTTCACCATCTCGGTGCACAGTCCATCAATGCCATCGCCGTTATGCTCGAAGGCACGGCCGGTGGAACTCATGTTGTACGGAGGAAAGTTCTCGGTGTAGATGTAGAGTTTGTCTGAGCCCAGGGCGGGCACAGAAACGCCGGCAAACACCAGCGTGGCAGCTAACAGAGAGGCCAACTTGCGCACGGGTTATCTCCTTTACCACGAATGACTTGGTCCGCTGCACAGGCAGCGGCACGATGAGACAGTAGTGGAGTTTACCCGAGCTTTTAACGTTGTTTTACAGATAAACTGTTTGTTTTCGTAAGGGAACACCCGAGAGCCAGAGCGGGCTGAGGGCTTCTTCCTGAATTATTTCCCGATACAGAAACTGCTGAATATCTTACCCAGAAGCTCATCCGGGGTCAGATGCCCGGTGATTTCCCCCAGGGCATCCTGAGCGGCCCGCAGGTCTTCGGCCAGCAATTCACCGGCGCCGTAACCTTCCAGCTGGGTCTGGCCTTGCAGCAGGGAATCCCGGGCACGTTCCAGGGCATCCAGGTGCCGGCGCCGGGCCAGGAAGCCACCTTCGGTAGTGCTGGCAAAGCCGATGCATTCTTTCAGGTGCTCCCGCAGGACCTCCAGGCCCTCCGCGGCTTTTGCTGCCAGACGAATCACCGGAGCGGTCTGATGGGGCTCTGCGCTGATGCCGACCGGTTCACCAGACAGATCCACCTTGTTACGAATCACCGTCACCGGCGCGCTCCTGGGCAGTTGATCAATAAAATCCGGCCAGATTTCATGGGGCTCGGTTTTGTCGGTGGTGGTGGCATCCACCATCAGCAAAATACGATCAGCCTGTCGGATTTCTTCCCAGGCCCGGGCAATACCAATCTGTTCCACTTCGTCAGGGCTGTCCCGCAGCCCGGCGGTATCAATAATGTGCAGCGGCATACCATCGATGTGGATATGTTCCCGCAACACATCCCGGGTCGTGCCCTCGATGGCGGTGACAATCGCCGCTTCCCGACCCGCGAGGGCGTTCAGCAGGCTGGATTTGCCGGCATTGGGCCGGCCGGCAATAACCACTTTCATGCCGTCCCGCAGAATGGTGCCTTGCTGGGCTTCACCGAGAATCTGCTGCACCTGCTCCAGCAGACCCTGCAAGTCAGAAGCAACCTTGCCATCGGCCAGGAAATCGATCTCTTCCTCCGGAAAATCGATGGCCGCTTCCACGTAGATGCGCAGATGGGTGATGGCCTCCACCAGGTTATCCACACGTTTGGAGAACACCCCCTGCATGGAACGCACGGCGCAGCGGGCCGCCTGTTCCGAGCTGCTTTCAATCAGATCTGCAATGGCCTCAGCCTGAGCCAGGTCCAGCTTGTCATTGAGAAACGCTCTTTCGGAAAATTCACCGGGCCGGGCCAGCCGGGCGCCCAGGCTGCAGACTTCCCGCAACAGGATATCCAGGATCACCGTACCCCCATGGCCCTGAAGCTCGAACACATCTTCGCCGGTAAAGGAATGCGGGTTGGGAAAGTACAGACCGATGCCCTCATCAATGAGCTCTCCCTGCCGATCCCGGAACGGGCCGTAATGGGCGTACCGGGGTTTTGGCTCAAAGCCCAGCATGGTGCGGGCAATGGCCATGGCTCTGGGTCCGGACACCCGGACAATCCCCACCCCGGCCTGGCCCGGGGCAGTGGCGATGGCGGCAATGGTGTCAGTCGCTGGCTGCATCTTGATTTTCCTGAAATAGAAATGACAAAGGCTCCACAAGGGAGCCTTTGTCAGGTCAGAAGCACTGTTGAATCAGTACTTCTTGCCTGCCGTTTCCGCTTCGATCTTGCGGGTAATGTACCACTGCTGGGAGATCGAAAGAATGTTGTTCACCAGCCAGTACAGAACCAGACCGGCCGGGAACCACAGGAAGAACACGGTGAAGATCAGCGGCATCAGCTTCATGATCTTGGCCTGCATGGGGTCCGGGGGCGTCGGGTTCAGGCTCATCTGGATGAACATGCTGGCGCCCATCAGGATTGGCAGGATGAAGTACGGGTCCATCTGGGACAGATCCTGAATCCACAGCATGAACGGCGCATGACGCAACTGGACACTTTCAAACAGTACCCAGTAAAGCGAGATGAACACCGGCATCTGCACCAGTATTGGCAGACAGCCCCCGAGCGGATTGATTTTCTCGCGCTTGTACAGCGCCATCATTTCCTGGGACATGCGCTGGCGATCGTCGCCATAGAGCTCTTTCAGCCGGGTCAGTTGCGGAGCGACCGCGCGCATTTTCGCCATGGAGCGATAGCTGGTGGCGGAGAGGTGGAAGAACACCGCTTTTACCAACACCGTCAGCAGGATGATAGCGACACCCCAGTTACCGACCAGGCCATAGAACCATTCAAGGATGTAGAACAGCGGCAGGGAAATGAAGAACAGCCAGCCGAAATCAACGGTGCGATCCAGGTTCGGAGCCAGAGCTTCCAGCCGATCAATGATCTTGGGACCGACATAAGCAGTGGCGCCCACTTCTGCGGTCTCACCCGGTGCTACCGTCGTGGCAGGATAAACAAAGCCCATAACATGGAGATCGCCCCGTCGGGTGGTCTGGAACTGGGCTTTCTGGTCCCGCTCGGGTACCCATGCGGTCAGGAAGTAATGCTGCAGGAAGGCCAGCCAGCCATTAGTGACCGACTGATTGACGCGCTTCTCTGACAGATCCTCGAAATCGTACTTCTCATACGGATCTTCCGGGGTACTGATCACCATGCCCAGATAAGCCCGGATTCCCATGCTGGCCTGGGAGGTCGGATCCGGCGCCTGATCACGCACGATCTTGCCGGTGAAGTTACCTTGCCATGGGCTTTCTGAACGGTTGTCGATCAGGTAGCTGACATCAATCTGATAGCTGTTGCGGGCCAGATGATAGCGTTTGGTGATGGCTACACCGCTGTCAGTGGTGTACACCAGGTCGATGGTCAGTTCATCTTCCCCTTCCGCGAGCTGGTAACTGCCGGTTTCTGCCTGAAATACCGGAGCTTCACCGGCCTGGCTGCCATCCGGGCCATCGCGACCGATCAGGCCGCTTTCCAGAAGATAGGTGCGGGTGCGGGTATTGGTCAGCAGTTTCAGTGGCTGTTCGCTGTCGAGAGACTCGTCGTATTGCAACAGGGAACTGTCAACCACATTACCGCCTACGCGGTCGATCTTCAGTTCGTAAACATCCGTGGTCACGGTAATAAAACGATCTGCCAGATCCTGATCGCTGTTGGCGGAGGTTGACGCCAGTGAGCCGGTCTCCGGTGTTGCAAACTCTTCGCCGCCTGCGTTGTTATCTTCAGGCAGGATCATGTCATCGGTGCTGTTGGTAGCACTGCTGTCTGAGGAAGATTGCGCCTCGGCAACCTGTTCTGTTTGAGGCTGGTGATAATCCTCGTTCCAGGCAAGTACCATCAGGTAACTGACAATGGCGAGGCCGGCAAACAAAACAATGCGTTGAATATCCATAAACTTAGTGTCTGGTCTGAGTAGTGGAATGAGTGCTTTCTGTCGGATTGCAGGCCTGGCCGGAGCGAGGCGCCGTATTCAGTTCCGTTCCCGGTACCGGATCATAACCGCCTTCTGCCCAGGGATGACACCTGAGTAGCCGGGCTGTTGCCAGGTAACCGCCTTTAAGAGGTCCGTGATGTTGGATGGCCTCGACGGCGTATTGTGAACAGGTAGGGTAATGACGGCAATGGCTGGCCATCATCGGACTGATGGCATACTGGTAGAACCGGATGGGCAAGAGCAGGAGTTGACGCATTACTCCGTACCTCTGGGATTGCCGACGGATTGATCAGGCGTGGACTGCCGGTATTTTTTCTTTACCCGATGCCAAAGATCATTCAGTGAGGAACGGACCGTATCGTTATCCAGCCGATCCAGCCCCTGGCGGCCGAGCACAATGATATCAAGGCCTGGCAGATCTGGTTGGAGCCGGAAGGTTTCCCTTACCTGACGCTTGATCCGGTTTCTCTGAACGGCGAGCCGAAGATTCTTCTTGGAGAAGATCAATCCGACCCTGGCGTGTCCGAATGAATTGGCAGAGGCCAGGATCAGAAAATTCCTGTGCGGAACTTTCAGCGTTACGTCATTGAAGACCCTGCTGTAATCCGAAGGTTTCAACAGTCTGTGAGACTTCGGAAACGTCAAGGCCTTCATGAGGCAGGCTTCAGATTACGCAGACAGGCGTGCACGGCCCTTGGCACGGCGACGAGACAGTACCTTGCGACCATTGGCTGTCGCCATACGGGCACGGAAACCGTGAACGCGCTTGCGCTTCAGGACGCTCGGTTGGAATGTTCTTTTCATGGTGATGTTCTCACAAATCGTCGATGGACATTGATCAGTGGCTGGAAAATAGACAGCCAAAACAGGAGCGGCATTCTAGTCAAATACCGGTGCAAGTTCAATGGTTATGGTTTGGTCAGGCAAGATTCTGGCATGGGTACTAACCGACATGGCGAGTAATAGAATCTGTAAGGTCTTTTTAAAATTCTTTCAAAGATATTTATTACTGTTGTTAGGCACCTTGATTTCTGTGGATAAGGGAAAATTCATGCGAATAATCATGAAATTAACGCCATGACAAAGCTTGTGACAGATACCGGTGAGCCCTGTGGATTTCGTCATCACGGATTGTGCACAAGTGGGATGGGTGATGGTGAACCGAGTTATGCAAGTATCCGTCAAGATC